>CP070702.1:2655694-2690529 GCA_020349905.1 Candidatus Eiseniibacteriota bacterium | reverse complement strand
GCGCGAGAATGTTTCGCATACCCATATTTGCCATACAAATAATAAGCATACAGAATAATTTGTCAAGGGCTTTCGGCGGGGCTTCTCTCGGGTCGGTGGAGGCATGAGGGGCCGGAGCCTGAGAGGGGACGAGTTGCCCTATTGCATTGTCATTTAATCAGTTGGCAACCTAAGAACCTTTAGCTGCAGGCACAGTAGATTCGCTGGTGGGTGACCTGGCAGGGCGACCGTGGAGGGCGCTGATTTATGCTGTTCGGCGCCGATTCCGTTATGGCATGCAGATTGACACGCATGCGAGCCAACGCTATCCTCACTCCGGTCCGTTAAGGGCCAACAGGCAAGCTCGAGGCTGCGCGGCGGTTGCGGGGAAACGAGACTGCGACAGTAAATCGAGAGTACGAATGGACCAGGCGACCGTGCGGCCAGCCTCTGGCCCCCAGGTGGGCCGACAAAGGCACGTAACTAAGTGGTGAAGCATGTTGCGCGCACAGCGAATCGCGCACCTTCGCGGACAACAGATTGACTACGACGAGACAGAGCGGCTGAAAGCGAAGCTTGCCAAACTGCAGAGACGACGCCAGCCGTTCTATTTGACATCATCAGAGTTTGAGGAAATCCTGAAATGGAAGCTCGGTCGGCAGATCAACCGCCAGCGCGAGAGACGCTCTGCGAACACAGACGAAACCATCCGCAAGGTCACGGGCCTAGCTCTGACCATCACTCATCCCGACCAGGATTACGAACTGGAGCTTCGCACCGGTATTCTTTGCACGTTGCGTGGCGTGGCAGTGCCGGTAGCGTCGGCGATACTGGCTCTTGTATTTCCTGAGAAGTACGCTGTCATTGATTACCGCTTATGGAGGCAGCTGTTCGGGCAACTTAAGTACGTGTTTTCGGTCGCCGACTACAAGAGATACATGCGGGCCATGCACCCGCTGGCCAGAGAGTTGAACTGGCCCGTGCAAGAGGTGGATCACGCCATTTGGGAGTATGACCGAAGAGGGGCCAAGGGAAGGTGGCCCTAAGGGTTGTGACGGGAGGGAAAAGGCCCCGGCCCGGCTAGAACGAGGCCATCCGTGAGGGTGGCCTTTGCCTTTCTGTCTGGGACGATGATACTTGCTTGACAACGACAGGCCCAGCGGATAGGGTGGCCTCGGCATACAAAACGAGGTCACTGTAAAACGCAGCTCATCCACAAGCAGCCACATTTAGTGGGACGGAGGAGTCCGCCCCTGCGAGACCTCCGAGCCAGGTAGGGAGGTTGGATAGGATTGAAGGATTCTAAGACGTTGCTCTATGTCCGATGCCTGATTCCGCGAGAGGAAGTGGACAGAGGGGACTTGGCTCGGATGCTCAAGTCCTGGCAGATTGCCTTTCGGGAGGCAGGTGGTCCTTTCGGGGCTTTTGCGTTGGCCTCCTCTGCGATGGAACTGGCAGGGACCAGAATCTGGGTGAGCTCTGCCCTGGCGGAGATACTCGACAAATTTCAGCCGGGCTGGCGTCGCTATGTTAAGCACGAGGCTGCGTTACCGCCGGGACCGTCGGAAGCCATTCTGTGTGTCGGGGACCCGCACGTGCTAGACGAGCTGTGGTAACAGTGACCGCCCCTCAAACCTTCCCAGGATGCGTGATGACGCCCTTGACCGCTGAGGCGGCTGCCACTGCCGGGCCGCAGAGATAGACCTTGCTGGTGGGGTGTCCGTTTCTGCCCACGAAGTTCCTGTTGGTGGTGTAAAGACCCACCTCCTCCGCACCCAGCACACCCAGGTGGCCTCCTATGCACGGCCCGCAGCTCGGGGGGCATATCATTCCTCCGGCCTCTGTGAAGACCGCGGCGAGGCCCTCTTTCAACATGTCCAGAAAAACCTCCTGGCTTCCGGGAATGATGAGCAGTCGCACGTCTGGATGAACTTTTCTTGAAGCCAGGAGCTTTCCGGCGATCCTTAGATCTTCGATGCGGCCGTTAGTGCACGAGCCGATGACCACCTGGTCTATCCGGGTCTCTTCTATCTCGGAGACGCGCTTGACGTTGCCTGGAAGGTAGGGAAGGGCCACCGTCGGTTCGAGGGAACTGAGGTCGTACTCTCTCACCTCAGAGTATCGGGCGTCGGGGTCCGACCCCTGCGCCGTGTACTTGCGCCGGGCTCTTCCCTTGAGATATTTCTCGGTGGTCTCGTCGACCTCCATGAGGCCCGCCTTCGCCCCTGCCTCGATGGCCATGTTGCAGATGGTGAACCTGTCCGCCATGGAGAGCTTTTTGAGCGACTCTCCCCCGAACTCCAGCGCCTTGTAAACCGCACCCTCCACACCCAGGTCGGCGATGGTGTGCAGGATGATGTCTTTGCCGTCCACCCACTCCGGAATCTTTCCTCGATAGACTATCTTTATTGACTCGGGGACCTTAAACCAGGTCTCGCCCAGCGCCCAGGCGGTGGCCATGTCCGTGCTGCCTATCCCGGTGGCGAACGCACCCAGTGCCCCGTAGGTGCACGTGTGAGAATCCGCCCCCACTACGAGGTCGCCCGGAACCACGAGCCCTTTCTCCGGAAGAATGACGTGGCAGATGCCGGAGCGCCCGACCTCGAAGTAGTTCTCCACCCCGTGCTTCTTTGCAAACTCCCGCATGGCCTTTGAGAGCTCCGCGGCCTTTATGTCCTTGGCGGGGACGAAGTGGTCGTTCACTAAAGCTATCTTGGACGGGTCGAAAACCTTTCCGACGCCCATCGTGTCGAAGACTTCGGCGGACAGTGCCGTGGTTATGTCGGTTCCAAGAATGAGATCGACGCAGGCGAACACCATCTCGCCGGCGCGGGTCTCGTTCTTGCCAGCGTGAGCGGCAAATATCTTCTCTGTTATCGTCCTTCCCACGTCAGCCGGCCGTCCTTTCCAGCTCCGAGCAGATGTAATCCCCCACTTCCCTGGTCCCCAGTTTGCCGCCGAGGTCCCTGGTGGAATTGTCGGTTCTTATTGCCTTGGTCACCGCCTTCATGACGAGCTCCGCCTCGCGGGCGTATCCTAGGTGGTCCAGCATCATCTGGGCCGTAAGAATGGCGGCGATGGGATTGGCCGTGTTGGTCCCGGCATACTTGGGAGCCGAGCCGTGCACGGGCTCGAACATGGACACCCCTTCCGGGTTTATGTTTCCGGAGGCCGCTATTCCCAACCCTCCTTGCAGTATCCCGCCCAAGTCGGTCACTATGTCGCCGAACATGTTGCACGTGACGATGGCGTTGAAACGCTCGGGGTTCTTCACCAGCTGCATGACGAGCGCGTCGATGTACATGTGTTCCTTCTCGATGTCCGGGTACTCCTCGCCCACTTCCTCGAAAGTGCGCAGCCAGAGGTCACCTTCGAACTGCATCGCGTTTCCCTTGTCGCTCATGGTGAGTTTTGGAAGGTTGAACTTCTTGGCGTGCTCGAATGCGTATCTGATTATCCTCTCTACTCCCTTCCTGGTATTCAGACTCTCCTGAATGGCCACCTCGTCCGGAGTACCCTTCTTTATGTTACCTCCGATGCCGGCGTATATTCCCTCGGTGTTCTCCCTGAAGACCACGAAATCGATCTCCTTTACGCCCTTGCCCCTCAGGGGACTCAAACGCTCGTCCAGGAGCCGGACGGGCCGGAAATTGACGTAGAGGTCTAGCTTAAAGCGTGCACCCAGAAGGATGTCCTTGGCGTGCGCCATGTCCGGAATGCGAGGGTCTCCCAGCGCCCCCATGAAGATGGCGTCGTAGTTCTTTCCAAAATCCTCTATCGCCTCGTCGGGAAGACTTATTCCGGTCTTGAGATACTTGTCCGCGCCGTAGTCGAAATGAACGAGTTCCAGCTTGAGCTTCGAAATCTCGGACAGTTTCTCCAGGACCTTCACGGCTTCCCTTGTCACGTCGATTCCTATCCCGTCGCCGGGTACGACTGCTATTCTCGGCACCGAATTCTCCTCCTCGTTAAGGTCCCAGTATTCTCTTCGCGTTACTGTAAAGGATCTGTGTCAAAGCCTCCTCGGATATCGGAAGCCTCTTCAGTCTCTCTATGTTCTCTCCGATGGTGACTACCCCGGGCCAATCGGAGCCGTACACTATCTTGCTGCTGTTCTTTTCCATGTCCGGAAA
The DNA here is from genome assembly GCA_020349905.1 of Candidatus Eiseniibacteriota bacterium. Lineage (GTDB taxonomy): Bacteria > Eisenbacteria > RBG-16-71-46 > JAFGJU01 > JAFGJU01. The sequence continues at coordinate 2,686,417 of CP070702.1, read as the reverse complement.
GTACTTGAGGAGATTCTGCGGAGGCAGACCGGACACTTCCAGGTAGACGTTCTCGTGAATGCGCGAGAGCAGGAAGGCGGTGTCGTACCAGATGCCCCTTCCGCCGTGAACGAGAAGTATCTTGAGCCCGGGAAAGTCCCTGGCCACGTCGTCTAAGTGAATGGGGTCGGCGTACTTGAGCCTAGCTCCCCTGAATACAGAGGAACCCGTGTGAACCATCACGGGGAATCCATGTTCGGCCGCCACACCGTAAATGGGATAGACCTCGCGGTCGTTGGGATAGAAGTAATGGTAAGAGGGGTAGAGCTTAACTCCCTTAAACCCCCTGCTGAAGAGACTCCTCAGCTCGCCCGCCGGGTCGGAAGTCAGGAAGTGGTTGATGGAGGCCAACGGCACGAAGCAGTCCCTGCCCTCACAGAACTCCAGAACGTAGTCGTTCGTGACAACGCCGGTCGTGACCGGGGAGTACTCCGCCAGAATGATGGCCTTCTCGATGCCGTGCTGCTTTATGTACTCGGCGAATCCCTCCGGCTTGCTCAGCTCCTCGTATCTCTTGTAGTAGTCGGAGCCCACGCTCTGCTGAAACTCCTGCACCCAGGAGTGCCAGTGTTCCTTGAGCCCGACGTGCACGTGAAAATCGATCACTTTCATCGAAGCTGTCTAGTCTCCAGTTGGGCCGGCACCCCTCAATGGGCAAAGCGAGTCCCCCATAGACGTGGCGCACCCAGCCGGCAAATGTAGATTGCCGCAACGCTTCCTTGAACCCAAGAGTCTAGGCCAACGAGACGTCTAAGTCAATTTCCATCGGCTTCGGACTTGAGGCGCATGGCAGCGTCAAGATTTCTCCTGGCCGCAGTGTAGTCCGGCCTCACTGCAAGCGCCGCCCTGAACTCGAGAACGGCTCCGTCCAGGTCTCCCTGCTCTGCCAGTACTATGCCGAGCTGATTGTGGGCTTCAGCGTTTCGAGGTTCGGACTCAAGTACGATTCTCAAGTGTTCGGCGGCCTTGGCTGGGGCCGCCAGCCGAAAGTAGCAGATGGCCAGGTTGAGGTGGGCGCGGGGAAGATAGGGCTGCAAATCCAGCGCCCTGCCGTAGAGCCGGACTGCAAGAGCGAACTCTCCCTGCCTTTGTCGCAAGAGGGCAAGGTTGTACCACGCCTCCACGCAAGCGGAGTCTACCTGGATGGCACGCTGAAATGCGGCCATCGCCTCGTCAGGCATGCCCTTCTTCTCGTACGCGGAGCCGAGGTTGTTGAACGTCTCCGGATTTCCGGGGTTCTTCTCAGTTGCAAGAGTCAGTTCTCGGATCGCCTCGTCTAGAGTCTCGGAATCGCTCAGCAGTTTGGTACCCCTGTAGAGATGCCAACGCCAGGTTTCAGTCTGCGGCTTGATGCCCAGCGCCCCTAACATTGGCCTGCCTGTGGCGGCAAGAAGCAGGGGCAGGACTGCGAGCACAATCGCCACACGGGCGTAGCTTCCGCGGTAGAGGTGATCGATGAGACCCCACAGGGCGTAGGCGGAGAAAACGGAGACAACAGGTATCACCTGCACCCTGTATCTTGCCGTCACGAAGAATAGGCATATCGAAACGGTGTAGACGATGACAAACATGTTGAGCAAGAGGAACCTCTCTCCCTTTCTGGCGGTCATAGCCATTCCCACGATTCCCAGGGGCACCAGAAAGGCGAACGGAAGAAGCGGTACTGGCGGCGGTGAAGAATCCTTCCAGATGTAGTAATCCTCGACCTGCGGGATTTCGTAGTCGTTCCAGAATAGGGCGACCTTTCGAAAGAACAGAATGATGAATCTCTCAGGGTTCTGCCGCATGAACTTGAGACTCTCTCCACGCCAGTACGCCGACACCTCGGAAGGGAGGAGCTTTCGGCCCAGAGCTCGTTCCGCCTGGCCCCTTCCGGTAAGGTCGCTGGCCGGGTCTGCGCCTACCATGTGAAGACCTTCGACAGTCTGGTACATCCCGTCCGCCCGCTCGTTGTTTCCGATGTACAGGTTGAGTCCACCGTTTGAGGTTATGAACACCAGGTCCTTCGCAACGAGGTAGTTTCGCAGCGTTACAGGCGAGACCACGACACAAACTCCAAGCGCCAGCGCTCCAGAGAGAACGGCGAGTCTCCCGAGCTTCAGGCCTCGGGCCAGGGCAATCCACAAGACAACAGCGGGCACAAAGAGGAGGGCGCTCGCTCGTGTCAGGGCAGAAAGACCCATGGCGATTCCTGCGAGCAAAAACGTGCTCGGTCCCGACTCGGTCCCGCTTCTTGTGAGCAGATACAACCATGTCAGACTCGTCAGAATCCCCAGGAACCCCGGTAGCAGCAGTCCTTCGAAGAAAAGCAGAGGGCCGTAGAACGAGAGCATCAGGACCGCGGTCAGGCCAACGAGAGTATTGGCCACTTTCTTGGCGATGAAGAACACCAAGACGCAACTCAGAGAACCCAGGAGTAGCTGAACGGCTACCGCCCCCAGCGCATTGTGCCCGAGAACGCCGTACACCACTCCCAAGAAATAGGGATAGAGTGGACCCATGAAGAAGGCGTCCTGACCGAGCCAGTTGCCCGAGGCGATGCTGAGCCCCCACGCGTCGTAGACACGTGAGTCCAGTATGGGATCGTGGAAGAAGGGGTTCTGCTGCAGGGTCGTCAGATAAGCGATGCGAACACCGACGGCGATTGCCGCCGCGGCAAGTAGCGCAAAAGTGGAGTGGCGCTCCAGAATGCGGGCCAGCTTCTCCACCCCGGATGCTGAAGGGGTCTTCCGCGGCATCTTGCCTGCACCTCCTGCTCTCAGTTCGCTATTTTAACGAAAAGTCGCGGCTTGTGCCCTCTTTTCGTTACAATAGCGAGCCCCCCAGGGACAAGGCAAGTCGCGAGGAGCCTTGGAATAGGCGCGGTCCCGAACACGGCCCCACCTTCCGCAACCCTCCGGTTGGCTTTGACACCAGACCGGTCTTTGCTAGAATCAGATGTCACGACCGTGCCCTCGCTTGATTCAGTTTGCGGAAAGAACCTGTGACGACGCAGGCCACCTCGAAAGATAGTGCGCCAACAGACGGCCTCCACGAGGGGGATGACAATATGGACGTCCTCGATAGAATGTCGGCAGACGATTTCGAAGAGATCGTCGTACTTAACAACAACAGCTCGGGGCTCAAGGGTTTTATCGCTATACACGACACGACCCTCGGGCCTGCACTGGGCGGGACGCGCCTCTGGCGATACGGCTCAGAGGAAGAGGCCTTGGGCGATGTGATGCGCCTTGCGCAAGCTATGACTCTCAAGGCGTCGGTGGCGGGGCTCGACTGCGGAGGAGGGAAGGCGGTCGTGATGGACTCTCCTTCGCTCAAGCGCGAGGCCGCCTTTCGGGCCCTGGGTAAGTACGTGGAGTCGCTCGGGGGAAGGTTCTTCACTGCCAGGGACGTGGGCACAACCACCGAAGACATTGCGGTTCTGAGAAAAGAGACTCGATGGGCCACAGACGAGTCCAATCCCAACCTGGGTGACCTCAACTTCTACACGGCCCTGGGGACCCTTCAGGGAATAAGGGCGGGGGCGGCCGTGGGGCTAAAGAAAGATTCTCTGGCCGGGTTGACAGTGGCCGTGCAGGGTGCGGGGGCAGTTGGGGCGGTCTTGACGGAGATGCTGACCTCTGAGAGGGCAAAAGTTCTCGTGGCCGAACCGGACCCGGAGAGAAGAGAGAGGATTTCGAGGATTTCCGGCGTCTCTTTGGTGAAGCCGGAGGAAATCATGGGAGTCAAGTGCGACGTTCTGGCTCCGTGCGCCCTGGGTGGAGTTATTAACAGCGAGACGGTCAACACGATAAGGGCGAAAGTGATTGCCGGCTGTGCGAATAACATTCTCGCAGACGAGTCCCTGGGAGACGCTCTGGCTCAGCGAGGATTGATTTACGTCCCGGATTTTGTTATAAACTCTGGAGCGCTAATCCAGGGCGCCAACTTCTATCTTAAGGACAAGAGGGACAACGCGGCCGACGTGAAGAAGATCTACGACGTGGCCCTGGAGATTCTGACCACAGCGCTCAAGGAAGGAAGATCGACTAACTCCGTGGCGGAGTCGATTGCGCTTGCCAGACTTAAGAGGCCCAAGACTTACGAGCACATTTACGGCCGGTCCCATGCTTAATGCTTTTCCGGACAACATCCCGTCCGGCTGGCCGGACTCCTGCTCAGCTGCTCTGCCTTGTCCGGCTTCGCTCTGGAGTGTACGGAGAAACGAAACTCGCTCATGAAACTCGTTGACGTGAGATTTCACGCTCCGAGAGGTCTTGAAGAAGCCCTCGCGCTCTTGGAAGGTCTTAAGGACGCCCGCGTCATGGCCGGCGGGACCGACCTACTCGTTGACATAAAGCAAGGCCTGAGAGAAGTAAGAGACATAGTCTCTCTTCACAGAATCGCGGAGCTCAAGGGCATAGAAGACGAAGGCGACCGTCTCAGGATCGGTGCGCTCGTTACCGTGCGTGAGCTTGCGTCCAACGCTGCAGTTGCCAAGCATATTCCCGCCCTCGCAGATGCCGCACGCTCCATGGCATCTGAGCAGATCCGCTCCATCGCCACGATAGGTGGAAACATCTCCAGTGCCGTTCCCTCTGCAGACCTGCCTCCTCCCCTCATCGCTGCTGACGCCGGGGTCGAACTGGAGAGTTCCAGGTCCGCACGCCGAATGTCCCTCCTCGAGTTCTTCACAGGCCCGAGGGAGACCGTCTGCCTGGCAACGGAACTCTTGAGGTCCGTCGTCATACCGCTTCCTCCTCCGAACACAGGGATATCTTATTTCAGGTTTACGCTTCGGGAAGCCAGTGCACTGGCGGTGGCCTCCGTCGCGTGCAGAATCACCCTCAAGAGTGGAGTCGTGGACCGTGCCACAGTGGTCCTCGGGGCGGTGGCTCCGACTCCGATCCTCGCCAACAAGGCTTCAAGATCGCTGTTGGGTAAGAATCCCTCTGCGGAGCTTTTCCGTGAAGCTGCCTCTCACGCTAAGGAAGAGGCCAAGCCTATTTCAGACATCAGGGGCTGTGTCTGGCACCGGAAGGAGCTAGTACACGTGTTGACGCAGAGGGCTCTGGCCGAAGCCCTCGAGCGTGCTCTTGGGAAAGCGGAGGTGGCGGAGTGAGTCCTGTCGAGATACCGAGAGACTTCCATCGCCTCATCGTGCTGAAGGTAAACGGGGAGAGTTATCCTCTGGCCGTCAGGGACGGCGACACTCTGCTGGATGTTCTGAGGGACAAGCTGCGACTTACGGGAACGAAGAAGGGCTGCGACCTGGGTGCGTGTGGGGCCTGTACGGTTCTCTTGGACGGTGAACCCAGGAACAGTTGTCTCATTCTGGCTGCCGCGTGTGAAGGGAAGGAAATAACGACCATAGAGGGCATAGGGAAAGACGGGGGCCTCCATCCTGTCCAGCGAGCGTTCGTGAATCACGGAGCAATCCAGTGCGGCTTCTGCACATCCGGAATGGTCATGAGCGCAGTTGCCCTCGTAGAGCGGAATCCGGATCCCACCGCAGCTGAGATAAGAGAAGCGCTGTCCGGTAACCTTTGCAGGTGCACGGGATACGGGCGCATCGTGGAGGCCGTGAAGAACTGGAAGAGATACGAGTCAGCTGACCAGCCTCCTGAGCACAGAGGCGACCTCAAGAAACACGACGTTGTAGGCAGGAGCGTGCCTCGAGTGGACGCGGTCGAGAAGGTGACCGGTCGGGCTAAGTATGCGGCTGATTTATACTTACAGAATTTGCTCCACGGTAAGATCCTGCATTCGCCCATCCCCCACGGCGTTATCAAAAAGATTGATACTTCCGCTGCCGAGGCCCTGCCTGGAGTGAAGCTGGTTCTCACAGGAAAAGACGTCCCCGACATCACTTACGGCGTCTCTCCGGCCCGCTACGACGAACACGTGCTGGCCAAGGAGAAGGTGCGGCACGTGGGGGACGAAGTGGCGGCCGTTTTCGCCGTTGACGAGGTGACGGCAGAAAGGGCCCTCGACCTCATCGACGTCGAATACGAAGAGCTTCCGGCAGTGTTTGACCCGGTGGAGGCCACAAAAGAGGGCGCCCCTGTTATTCACGAGAAATCCAAGAACAACATAAACACCGTGGTGGACCATCACTTCGGAGACGTTGACAAGGGCTTCGCTGAGGCAGACCTTGTGTGGGAGGAGGAGTTCGTGGGAAACCACGTATACCAGAGCCCCATCGAGCCTCACGCCTCCATCGCTCACTGGGAAGACGACGGCCACACGCTGGTTCTCTACTCCTCCACGCAGGTCCCGCACTACGTCCACTACATGGTTGCGCGCGTCCTGGACATCCCGCTCGGAAGAATCCGCGTCATGCGCCCTCCGGTTGGAGGAGGATTCGGAGTGAAGGCGGCCACCACACCGCTCGACCTCCTGACGGCTCTGGCCTCGCAGAAGCTGGGCAGGCCGGTGAAGATGGTCTATACCCGCAAGGAGATGTACCTGTACGGAAGGGGCAGGCACAAGCAACACATGCGCTTTAGGATAGGCCTCACGAAGGAGGGTAGGATTACTGCTGTTCAAAGCCGCATCTTCCTGGACGGCGGGGCATACACCTCTTTCGGCGTCATCACCGCCTACTACGCGGGAAGCATGATACCGACCCTCTACTACATCCCCAATTACCGGTACGAGGGTTTCAGGGTAATGACGAACAAGCCTGCCTGCGGTGCCATGCGAGGGCACGGGGCTCCTCAACCTCGTTTCGCGTTCGAGTGCCTGCTGAACATGATGGCGGACGAGCTGGGGATAGACCCGGTGGAGATCCGGCTGCTGAACGCCATAGACGCTAACACGCGCACGCGGAATGAATTGGACGTGAGAAGCTGCGAGTTCAAGGCCACCCTGACAGAGGTGGCTCGGGAGACCCGCTGGAAGGAGAAATACGGAAAGCTTCCGCCGGGGCACGGAATAGGAATAGGTTGCGGCGGCTTCGTTTCCGGAGCAGGATACGCCATTTACAGGGGGCAGGTCCAGCGAAGCTCCGAGAAGACGCCCCATCCTTTTGTCAAGAGGGCGGTCTTTCCTCACGCCAACGCCATCGTCAAAGTGAGCGAAGACGGAACCGCGGTCGTGCTCCTCATCCTGGCCGCTGAAATCGGACAGGGTTCGTCCACGGTCCTTTCCCAACTCTGCGCCGAAGCCCTCGGCGTGAGCTTGAAGAGAGTCCGAATCCGCACGGAGGATTCGGACATATGCCCTCTAGATTTAGGCGCGTATTCGTCCAGGACCACGCTCATGGGTGGAAACGCGGTCGTGCGAGCCGCTAAAGACGTGCTCAAGAAGCTCCTTGGCTCCGTGTCCGAGCTCTGGGGCTGTAGCCCCGAGGCACTGGAGGTCAAGGATGAACAGATAGTGGAGAAGGGTGGTGAGGGCAGAGCGATGGCGTGGGCGGAGGCGGCCCGAAAATATTTTAACGACAACGGACCTCTGGTGGGCACCGGGTGGTATAAACCGCCTGAGGGCCTCGGAGGAGACTATAAAGGGGCGGCCGTGGGAACCAGCCCGGCGTTCTCCTTCGGAAGCTCTGTGTGCGAATGCAGCGTGGACCTGGAGACCGGGAAGGTGAGAATAGAGAGGTTTACGGACTACCACGATTGCGGCACGCCCGTCAATCCGCAGGCCGTCCACGGCCAGGTGGAGGGTGCGGTGGTCATGGGGGCGGGTGAAACGATAATGGAGGAGGTCGTTTACGACGAGAAGGGAAACATCCTCAACCCGGACCTCCATCACTACCTCATAATGACCATGAAAGACGCTCCCGAGATAATGAGCGGCGTGGTAGACTCCTACGAACCGGAGGGGCCCTACGGGGCCAAAGAGGTGGGAGAAGGAGCCACGCTCCCTGTCCTTGCGGCCGTGGCTCACGCCATCGCAAACGCCACCGGAGTCTGGGTGAAAGAGCTTCCCATAACTCCGGAGAGAATCCTTAAGGCCATGAGGGCAACTGAAGGCTAGAGAAGGGAATTCCCCGTCGCGCGACCAGCACCAGATTCCGGCTCGACCCCGCAGCGCCCTGACATCATAGCGTTAGCACCACGCCCTTCAACCAGAGCTTGACATCCACCCGGAAAGTCTCTAAGCTACCCAGATACTTTGGCCGATTTTCATAGAAGGAGGGTAAGACATGAATTCCCTGTGGGAAAACATAAAGAAGGGCGTTTCAGAGTTCTACGCCTCGGCCGCAGAGAAGACGGACGAGCTGGCGAAGGTCGGGGTAAGGAAGTTCGACATCGTCGGAATACGGCGGAACATCGGGCACGAGATGGCTGAGCTGGGGGGGCGCGTCTACCACATGCTGGTGGAGGAGAAGGACAAGGGCGTGGCGGAAGACTCTGAGGTCAAGCAGCACGTCAAGTCGATAAAGAGGTTGGAAAGCTTCCTCAAGGAGAAGGAAGGCGAAATAGAGAAGATAAAGAAGGCCGCGCGGAGCAAGAAGACGACCAAGGCGGAGGACGACTGAGCCTGTGCGCGATTCTCCGGCGCGACGCGCGACGTGAGTGTCTGCGCGCTTGCGTGTGTGGTGGTCGTCAACGTGCGAGGCGCGCCGAGTCAGCGCGGGGCGTGCCTCATTGAGATGTCCGACCCGCGCCACCGAGGAGGGATGTTTTGAAGAAAAGGCACCTAACTGTTGTTATCGTGCCCGACGGACGTTCCAAGATAAGAAGCATCAGAATTCCCGTCGCTACTGTCAAGGTCCTGGCTGGGATGCTGCCCGCGATCATCTTCTTCGGCCTCTTCTTCCTGGGCGACTCGATGGGCTCGTTGTTCAGCAAGAGCCCGCTCTCTGCTCTGAAGGAGGAGAATCTCGCACTCAGGGCGAGGTTGGAGAGGATATCGGGTGACTTGCTGGAGCTCAGGCAGTTGCTGATGAGGAACTTCGATTTCGAGAGAAAGGCTCGCGTGCTTGCCGAGCTGGATCCCATAGACGAAGACGTTCGACTCATGGGAGTGGGAGGGCCTGAACCAATCCTGGATGACCCGCTTGCAGTTTTTGACCCGACGTTCGCCAGCGCAGTCAGGCGAACGGAGATAGAAATCGATGAGCTCGTCAGGCAGAGCCAGCTTCAGAGGGAGAGCCTGACGGAAGTCGTCACGAAGCTCGAGGAAAGACGCGAGATATGGGACCACACGCCTTCCATCAACCCGGTCCCAGGCGGGTTCGTGAGCAGCAGGTTCGGCCAGAGGACCGACCCCTTCACGGGCTCGAACTCGTTTCACGAGGGCATCGACATCTGCGCGCCGAGAGGAACCCCGGTTCTGGCCAGCGCGAACGGTGTCGTGACTTTTGCAGGAAGGCGCGCCGGATACGGCAGGACGATATGTATCGACCACGGCCGGGGAATCGTGACCTGGTATGCCCACGTGGGTACGCTGAACGTGGACAGAGGAACCAGGGTGAAGAGGGGGCAGGTCATAGGCAGCGTAGGGACCTCTGGACGCGCTACCGCTCCGCACGTGCACTACGAAGTGCGCAAGAACTCAGCTGCCGTGAATCCTTCTCAGTACGTGCTGCCGGGGAACGTGGTTGTAGATTGACGCAGACGCTCAGGACCCCGTTTCGCAGGACTCGGCTTCCCTTTCCGGGGAAGCCGTTTTTGTGGTCACCTGAATCCGGCCGAACGGAAGTGGAGACGTGATGGTAATAGTGAGCGCGTGTCTGGCTGGCCTGAGCTGCAGATACGACGGGAAGAGCTGTCCGGATGAGGAGGTGCTCTCCATCGTGCAGGCGCATCAGGCATTACCTCTCTGCCCGGAGCAACTCGGCGGGCTTCCCACTCCCAGGGAGCCTGCTGAGATTCAGGGGGGAGACGGGACCGAAGTGCTCCGAGGCAGGGCTAAAGTGCTTGACAGCCAGGGTAAGGATGTTACGAGTTACTTCGTGAAGGGAGCCCACGAGGTGCTTCGGCTCGCCCAGCTCGCGGGAGTGAAGGAGGCCATCTTGAAGGCCGAGAGTCCATCCTGCGGATGCGGGAGGATAGTTCTTCGCGGAAGATTGGTGGCCGGAGACGGCGTGCTGGCTTCTCTTCTCAAAGAGAACGGTATTAGCGTCGTAACTAGACCATGAGTTGCAGCGGGTGCATGTTCCAGGACAGAGATAACGAGGGAGGTATTTGAGGTGTCGACAGGCAGTCCGATGAGCAGAGTGCCGTGGACCGTTGCCCTCGTGTCTCTCTTTGTACTACTCTCTGTCTCCCCGGCAGAGTGCGCTCTCACTGTCACCAGCATAAGGCACTGGACCGCCCCGGACCACACGCGCATCGTCGTCGACCTTTCCAGCGCGCCGACGTACAGACACAGGGAGCTTTCCGATCCGGCCAGGATAGCCATCGACGTGGCCGAGGCCAGGTTTGACCCCTCGGTCCAGATGTTCGCAGTCTCCGACGGGCTGGTCGAGAGGGTGAGAGTGAATAGCCTGTCCGGGCCGGTCGCACAGGTAGTGCTGGACCTCACGAAGAAAAGCGAGTTCCGCGTCTTCTACCTCAAGAAATACGCGGGCAAGCCCCACCGCATAGTGATAGACGTGAAGAGGCCGCGCGCCCCGGACGCTGCTGTGCAGGCCCAGGAGAGGGTGCGGAAGCTCAAGCAGAAGGACGTGCGCATCGTGGTGATAGACCCGGGGCACGGGGGCGAGGACCCCGGGGCCGTGGGCCCGCGTTCGCTCAAGGAGAAGGACGTCTGCCTGAATATAGCGAAGAAGCTCAAGGAGAAGATAGACGGAATGGACGGCATGAAGGCGTTCCTCACCAGAACAGGGGACTACTTCGTCCCCTTGAGAAAGAGGACCCAAATAGCCAAAGAGCTCGGAGCCGACATCTTCGTGAGCCTTCACGCCAACGCCTCCCGCAGCAAGAGGGCGTTCGGGACCGAAGTGTACTTCCTCTCCATGACAGGCGCCTCGGACGAGGCCGCCAGAGAGGTGGCCCGACTGGAGAACGCGGCCGACCTGGTGGGTGGCGTTCCGCCGGAGACCGAGGACGACATCGTCTCCATACTCATGGACCTCAAACATTCCAACGCTCTGGCCAGAAGTTCGGAGCTGGCTGAGAAGACCATCGATTCGCTCGGGCGTCATGGAAAGCTGGTGACGAGGGGGGTCAAGCAGGCGCGATTCACGGTGCTTAAGTCCGCGGATTTCCCGTCCATTCTGATAGAGTTTGCCTTCATCTCCAATCCGGTTGAGGCGGCTCTTCTGAGATCGGAGCGCTTTCACGACGAGGTGGCGGGGTTGCTGTCGCACTCCCTCGAAGACTACTGCACCACTTACGCTTCACTGGGTCCCCCGGCGACGTCGGCATTGGAGTAGGCTTCTTCGGGCCCTTTCTCCATCCCTCATGAGGTTATCCTGGAAAGTCTGCTGGCATTTGACAGATGGCTCTTTCGCCTGGTGAACGAGACGACGGCGAACCCCCTTTTCGACGCTGTGATGCCGTTCATCACCGAGAAAGCTCACTTCATCATTCCTCTGGTTCTACTCTGGCTCGTGCTTTTCTGGAAGGCGGGACGCCGGGGCAGGATTGTTGCCTTCCTCACTCTCGTCGTCATCGCAATAAGCGACCAGATGTCGGCTCACGTTCTAAAATCGATTTTCTCCAGGGAGCGGCCGCCGTACGCACTGGAAGGCGTGCGGCTTCTCGTGGACACGACGCGTTCGTTCTCCTTCCCCTCCGCGCACGCCGCCAACGGGTTGGCCGTGGCTTCATTCGTATCCAGCTTCTATCCCAGGACGAAACTGGCTCTCTACTTGGTCGCGACGCTCGTGGCCTACTCCAGGGTGTACGTCGGAGTTCACTACCCCCTCGACGTAATCGGAGGAGCGGCACTGGGGCTCCTCATCGGCTTCTCGGCGGCTGCACTGTCCAGGCGGGCTCTGCGTCTGGAACCTGCTTCCGGAAGGAAACCCTGTCAGGATGTCACTTCGAGGTGATTTTCGGAAGCAGCTGGCGTTTGGTGGACATCGCTTCCGGGTGATTTCCGGAAGCACCGGAAGTCGGTGGAATCGAGCTGGCGTGGTCGTCCAATAGAGTCGGCCCTGCCGTTTCTGCTTTCTCTTGCGGTTGGCCTCTCAAGCTGGTAAACTAGCCGGTTACGCTGGAACTTGCCGAGCCGAGGCCAGTATCCACAGGAAAGAGTGTCCGGCTCTTGTTCTTCGGCCGTTTCTGCTGTCCTGGGAGGGCGAGTCTTGGAAGAGGTCAGTCTGCTTGCCGCGTTCGGGGCCGGCTTCCTGTCCTTCATATCTCCTTGCGTGCTTCCTCTTGTGCCCGGCTACATATCCTTCATATCGGGCGTTTCGCTCGAAGCCATGCGAGAGGAGAGCGGCGAGGGCCGTACCGGGTCAGGTTCACTCTCCAAAATCGTTCCCAACTCCTTGCTCTTTATACTGGGCTTCTCTGTTGTCTTCGTGGCTTTGGGAGCTTCGGCTACGTTCCTGGGTCAGTTTCTCGTGGACAAGCTGTCCATCCTTTCGAAGATAGCAGGAGTCGTGGTGATAGTATTCGGCCTTCACGTCATGGGGGTCTTCAGGATACGGTTTCTTCAGTACGAGAGACGGTTCCATGCTCGCAGCAAGCCTCTTGGACTGCTGGGTTCTTTCCTGGTGGGATTGGCGTTCGCCTTCGGCTGGACGCCCTGCATTGGACCGATTCTGGGGGCCATCCTGGCTTTTGCCAGCACCCAGGAGACCGTGAAGGAGGGAATATACCTCTTGTCGGCGTATTCCCTGGGGCTGGGGCTTCCGTTCTTCGCGACCGGGCTTGCGATGAACTCGTTCCTGGGCATCTCTAAAAGCATAAAGGCCCATTTCAGGACGGTCGAAATAGTAAGCGGGCTTCTGCTCGTGGCTGTGGGGATATTGATTCTGACCAACAGCCTGCAGAGGCTGGGTTTTATGTTGCCTTTCGGGCAGTAACGGAGAGAGAGTCGAGGCGAGGTGAGACGGCGTTTCTTCTTCAGACTTGGGACATCCTTCAGATGCGGGACGTCTTCGGGAATCAAGACATCCGCGAGTGTGCCGCCTCTGATTCTCCTGATTCTGTTTGCTCTATCGCTTTCCTGTTCTTCGGGCGAGGTCACGAAGCAAGGGAACCTGGCACCCGATTTCACTCTCACCGCACTCGACGGGCGGGAAGTGCGGCTGTCGGACCATCGCGGCAAGGTAGTGATACTGGACTTCTGGGCCACGTGGTGTAAACCCTGCAAGCTTGAACTGCCTCACTTCATCGAGCTCTACAAGGACTACGGGCAGCACGACCTCGAGATCATCGGCGTGTCGCTGGACAGAACCGGCGTTAGGGAGCTCGTGGCCTTTGTGGAGGAATGGAAGATTCCTTACACTATCGTCATAGGCACGAGCGAGGTGGTTCAGAACTACGGGGGCATCCGCGGAATTCCCACGACCTTTGTCATCGACAAGCAGGGCAACATATTTCGCAAGTACGTCGGGTACAGAGAGAAGGCGGTCTTCGAGCGGGACATCCTGAAGCTCATGGAGCCGGTGGCAACCGTCGCTGGCCAGAACAATGGGGGCGCAGATGAAACTTCGTCTTAAGGACATAGGGAAGAAGATAACCGAGCCGTGGACACCGCAGGAAGTGGCCAAGGTGGACGGCCATCATGCCTATCTCTGCCTGTTCAAGGGCGAGTACGTTACGCACAAGCATCCGGGAGACGAACTGTTTCTCTGCCTCGACGGAGAGATGGAAATAGAGACTCCCGACGGCACGGTTTCGCTGAAACAAGGAGAAGGCATCCTCATCAAGAAGGGCACACCGCACAAGAGCAGGGCGAAGAAGAAAGCGATGCTTCTGATGTTCGAGCGAATCGGCCTGCAGAGGGAGCCCATCAAGAAGTAGAACGCTCCGGCTCGTGTCGAGAGCAGGGCCTCTGCACGTCTCAAAGGGTCCCCGGCTTCCTCCCCGCCTGCCTTATACCACAACAACAGAGAAGAAGGAGTGCATGGACGCTCATTCGGTTCAGCTTCTGACGGACAGGGAGAGTAGTAGGCAACCTCTGTCCGTGCTCGTGGGAAACCCGAACGTCGGCAAGAGCGTCATCTTCGGGCTTCTCACGGGCCGGTACGTGGTCGTCTCGAACTACCCGGGCACGACGGTGGAGGTGGCCACCGGACACGCCACTTTCGGGAAAGAGAAAAACGTCCTCATCGACACCCCCGGCGTTAACACCCTCGTGCCTATGTCCGAAGACGAGAAGGTGACGCGCGACATCCTCTTCAACCCGCGCCTGCGGGCGGTCATTCAGATAGCCGACGCCAAAAACCTGCAACGGGCTCTCGTGGTGACGCTCCAGCTTGCCGAAATGGGGCTGCCCGTCGTTCTTGCGCTGAACATGCACGACGAGGCCAAAAGCCGGGGCGTCTCGATAGACGCGAAGGGGCTCTCGGAGTTCTTGGGTGTGGAAGTCGTGACGACCGTTGCCACACAGAAGAGGGGAATAGAAAAACTCGCCAGGGCCGCTGCATCTCCGGGGGTCCCGGGCTTCAGTGTGAGCTACGCCGACAGCATCGAAAGAGCATCGGAAGACATTTTTGCGTTGCTCCCGGAGACCCTCATCTCCAAAAGATACATCGCGCTCACGGTTCTCTCGGGTGACAGCAGCGTCCTCGGGCAGGTGGCCGGACTGGGTGCAGAGAGCAGGGCCAGGATAGTCGGGATAGCGAACCGTCTTCAGAGCAGCTACGGTGAACCCGTCGGGTACCTCATCAACCGGAGACGGATTTCCGTCATCGAGAGGGCATTGAGCCAGGTCATGGTGAAACGGGAGGGGACCTCTCGGGGTTGGGCGGGGAGGTTGGGTATGTTGACCATGCACGGTGTCTGGGGGTTGCCGTTTGCCGCCGGGATAGTCTGGCTCATGTACCAGCTGGTGGGCAGGTTCGGGGCCGGCGTGCTGGTGGACTTCTTCGAAGGCACCCTCTTCGGAGAATACATAAACACGTTTCTTGCTCAGGTCGTTGAGAAAACCGTCCCCTGGGAATTTGTCAGAGACCTGCTGGTCGGTCACTACGGCGTGGTGACAATGGGGCTCACCTACGCCATCGGCATAGTGCTTCCGATCGTGGCCACCTTCTTCTTTGCGTTCGGAATCCTGGAGGACTCGGGCTACCTGCCCCGGCTGGCAATAATGAGTAACAGGCTCTTCAAGAGCATGGGGCTGAGCGGAAAGGCGATCCTCCCGATTGTTCTGGGGCTGGGGTGCGCCACGATGGCCACGCTCACTGCCCGCGTGATGCCGACTCTGAAGGAAAGAATCATCGTCACGCTTCTGCTGGCACTCGCAGTTCCGTGCTCGGCGCAGCTAGGCGTGATAATGGGAATGCTTGGAGGGCTCTCTCCGGTTGCGGCGCTCATATGGTTTGCGGTCATACTGGGAGTCATGTTTCTTGCGGGTGCGCTTGCGGCGCGAGTGATTCCTGGTCGCTCTTCAGACTTCCTGCTGGAGATTCCGCCTCTCCGTGTGCCGCAGGTGGGAAACCTGCTGGCCAAGACCGGGGCGAGGATCGAATGGTACCTGCGGGAAGCCCTGTGGATTTTCGTCCTTGGGACCCTCGTTCTTTTTCTGCTGGACAGAGCCGGGGCGCTCGGGTTGATAGAACGGGCGGCCGCGCCCGTGGTAGTGCGGCTTCTCTCTCTCCCGTCCGAAGCCACCGAGGCCTTCATCGTGGGGTTTCTGAGAAGGGACTACGGGGCGGCCGGGCTCTTCATGCTGGCAAGGCGAGGGGCGATGGATCCTGTGCAGATAGTGGTGAGTCTGGTGACCATCACGCTTTTCATTCCCTGCTTCGCCAACCTGCTCATGATTATCAAGGAGCGGGGAGTCAAGGTGGCGGCGTGGATGGTGGTCTTCATCGTTCCGTTCTCTTTCCTGGTCGGGGGAGTCTTGAACTTCGTCTTGAGGCGCTTGAAAGTGCTCTAGAACGTGTCTGACGTTTTGACTACGGGGGAGCCATGGAGAACGAAAGAATAGAGGAGATGCTGGAGCTGCTGTGGACCCTGAAGGAGGCCGGGCAGGACTCGCTCGAGGCGGCCCTGGAGAAGAGCGAGGATGAAGCCCCGAAAGAGGTCTTCGACGCCCTCGTGAGCCAGGACCTGGCGACGGTGCGAGACGGCAAGGTTTCCCTCTCGTCAGCGGCGGAGAAACGGGCGAGAGAGATAGTGCGTCGTTGCAGACTGGCCGAGACACTTCTGGCACAGGTCCTGGACCTGGAGGACAGGGACGTCAGAGACACGGCCTGCAAGTTCGAGCACGTCTTAAGCTCCAGGGTGACGGAGAGCATCTGTACGTTCCTGGGGCACCCTCCGGTCTGTCCCCACGGGAAGCCGATTCCCCGGGGGCCCTGCTGCCTTCGCGCCGAGACTCAGATGAGGCCGCTGGTCAGCCGTCTCACGGACATGGACTTGGGTGCAGAAGTCAGCATAGTCTTCATAGCGCCTGTCCAGCACGAGACCCTGGACCGTCTCGGAGGGTTCGGCGTGGTCCCGGGCCGGACCTTGAGAGTCCACCAGAAGAGACCCTCTTTCGTGATCCAGGTGGGGGAGACCACGGTGGCCCTCGACGAGGAGATAGCCAGAGAGATCTTCGTGAAGAACGCTTAGCTCCTGAAGAGCGTCAACGAACCCCGGCTGTCGGCCGGGACGCCGGCTTCCGACTGGCATCCGGAGGGAGCCGGAGAGGGCCTTCCGTAAGGAAAAATCTTGACACCCGTCCTTACGCGTTCGTATACTCGCGCGAATCTTCGACTTCTCATATCATAACGGCATCCAGACGCAGAACAGTGAGTTCGGGCTTGCTTCTTGCCACACGAGGCCGGAACAGCCTGGATTTCTTTTTCGGACTCACATGAACGACTTCGACCTCTCCATCATCGGTGCCGGTCCGGCAGGATACGTGGGTGCAATCCGCGCCGCGCAGCTGGGCGCGCGAGTGTGCCTGATCGAGAGAGCAGAGGTGGGAGGTGTGTGTCTGAACAGGGGCTGCATTCCAACAAAGACACTCACCAGTTTCGTCGCTCTCCTCGAGAAAGTGAAGCTCGCCAGGAAGTACGGTATACGGATAGAGGGTGAGGTAACCGCTGACCTGGGGGCCGCGATGAACAGAAAGCGGGAAGTGGTCGCCACGATGGTGAAGGGTATAACACACCTCCTGGGAAAGCGCGGCGTGACCCTGGAGAGCGGGGAGGCGCGCTTCGTTAAGGAGAAGACTCTGGAGGTGAGCTCTTCCGGCGGGTCAAAGACAGTCACGGCCAGAAAATTTCTCGTTGCCACCGGTTCTAGGCCGGCGGAGTTGCCCGCCCTTTCCTTCGACGGTTCCGGGGTCATCTCCAGCGACGAGGCGCTCGAGCTCGACGAAGTGCCCGCCAGCGTTCTGATAGTAGGAGGCGGGTCGATCGGATGCGAATTCGCCTTCATTCTCAGCGGTCTCGGGGCGGAGGTGACCGTTGTCGAGATACTGGACAGAATCCTTCCGACTGAGGACCACGACGTCTCGGCGCTGATGGAGAGAGAGCTCAAAAAACGCAAAGTGAAGGTCATGGTAGGAGACGGTGTGGCTTCCTGCGAAAGGGTGGGCTCGGGTGTGAAGTGTTCGCTCGATAGTGGACGGCAGGTAGAAGCCGCGAAAGTCCTGGTCTCGGTTGGACGGCGGCTCAACACGGCGGAGTTGGGACTGGAAGACATCGGTGTCGAGCGAGGAGCAAGGGAAGAGATTCTCGTCAGTGGAACGATGGAGACCAACGTGCCCGGTGTGTACGCGGCAGGTGACGTGGTGGGAAAGAAAATGTACGCCCATTCTGCATCGCGGGAGGCGATCGTGGCCGTTTCAAACGCGCTGGGACAGAAGAAGGAGATGGACTATTCCGCGGTGCCTTCGTGTATCTTCACGAGTCCGGAGGTTGCGAGCGTCGGCATGACAGAGCGGGACGCGCAGCAAAAGGGATTAGATGTGAGGACCGGGGTGTTCAGCTTCCGCTCGCTCGGCAAGGCGCACGTGCTCGATGAGATAAGCGGGATGGTCAAGTTCGTGGCGGACGCAAAGGACGACAGGATTCTGGGAGTGCACGTTGTGGGAGCCCACGCGTCCGAACTGATTCACGAGGGTGCGGTCGCGGTCGCGCATCGGCTGACCGCGTCCGAGCTGGGAGAGACGATTCACGCTCATCCCACGCTCTCCGAGGCAATGATGGAAGCGGCGGATGCCGTTCGCGGGCTTTCAATTCACTCGCCCCAGTGATATATTGTGGTCGGGTTGGCTTTGTTTGCCTCCTTCGCCGGGCGCAGTCAGGCGAAGCGGGCATCTTCAGTCGGGAACGCAGTCGTTCTGGGTGAACCATGAGTCTGGCTGGGAGCATCTTCCGAGAGAATCTGGGAATAAAGCTCGCTGCCCTGGCTTTGTCGATTCTCGTGCTTTTCCACGTCAGGACGGAACGCCAGGGGGAGGTCGCCTTCCAGGTGCCCGTGGAACTGACGGGGATTCCTGATTCCCTTGCGTGGGGCGGCGCGGCGCCTGGTTCTGTGTCGGTTACCCTCCGCGGAAAGCTTAAGAACCTCATCAAACTGCGGCTCGGTTCCTTACGCATACCCGTGGACCTCACGCAGGCGGTGCCCGGTCGGTTCCAGCGAACCCTCTCTGCGGGCGACGTTCCCTTCCCCGAGGAGTCAGACGTGTCGGTGAGCCACTTCGGCGGCCCGAGCCGCATCGACATACTCATAGAGAGGAAGATATCCAGGGCGGTTCCGGTCGCTCCCGTGCTGGTCGGAGAGCTGCCGCAATTCTTCGGCTTGACCGAAGCTCCGACTGTGTACCCGGCCACCGTGGTGGTTACCGGCGCCGCGAGCGCAGTGTCGAAAGTCGATTCCGTGTACACGGAGCCGATCGACCTCTCCGGAAAGAGACAGTCCTTCTCGACGAGGACGAGACTTGACGCGGCGGGCGGCTCTTTCTCTTGCGACGTCGAGGTCGTGGAGGTGTTCGTGGCTCTGGCCGGGGAAGGTTCGGAGTCCAGCCGCAGGTGAGGGCGGATTGCGAAGCGCCGGGGCAGGAACTGGCAGAAACGTGGGCGCAATAAAAATGAGAGGAGCCCCACCTCAAATCGTTCTTCCTTCTGCCTCTGCCCTTTTACCGGCACGCTCCGTGCGGACAAGGCTGAGCGTGAGGAGAGGAAGTGAAACGAAGGGGGTAGGGGCCTGACTCCGCTCCTCTCGTATTAATTATAACACGTTGCGAAACTCTTCGTCAACGCCCGCGTGATGCGCGGGCCCGTTCAGGTTGGGTTTAGCCGTATTCTGAAAGGCGGGTGAGCTGAAATGGCATGGAGGGACAAGAACGAAAAGTCCACTTCGGGGAACAGCGAGTGGAACAAGACCGTGACGGAAGAATCTCCCACAGGTCCGGCAATGGAATCCAAGAGCAGTGATGCTCGGGCGAAGAGCGCAAGCGGCATGATCATTCCGACCAGAGTCTTTTTCACGAAGGGCGTCGGCAACCACCGTGAAGAGCTCCAGTCTTTTGAGCTGGCCCTCAGGGACGCGGGGATCGAGAAGCTCAACCTGGTGCGTGTCTCCAGTATTCTTCCTCCGGGATGCAGGGTGATCTCCAGAAACGAAGGCCTCAGAGAGATCCTTCCGGGCATGATCGCCTACTGCGTCATGAGCACGGCCAGCAGCAACGAGCCCCACAGGTTGATCGCTGCCTCTATCGGCTGCGCTGTGCCAGCGGACAAGAACGCTTACGGTTACCTGAGCGAGCATCACGGGTTCGGGCAGACAGACGAAGTGGCGGGTGACTACGCGGAAGACCTGGCAGCGTCGATGCTGGCTTCGACGCTGGGCATCGAATTCGATGAGGACAAGAACTGGGACGAGAAGAAAGAGGTGTTCAGGATCAGTGACGTGATAGTGAAAACGTCTCACACTTCTCAATCCACCATAATCTCCAAGCATTGGTCGACCGTCGTCGCGGCGGCGGTGTTTCTGGACTAGAACGTGCGAGTTTTGCCGGGGGGTGAATTGATGCAGAGAGAGAAGATTCTTTGGTGTCCCTTTTACGGGGGGTTGTGTGACGAAGGCTGGGTGGAGGCGAACTCCGGAGAAGGGGAGAAGATGCGGGTGCTCTGTGCCTGCTATCACGAGGCCGAGAAGAGATGCAAGCTGGTCATGATGGAGTATGACCTGTTCAACATCGCCAGAGCGCTCGACGTGATGATAAGCAAGTAAAGAATGGGGCTCTGCTAGTAGCTGCTCAGTCTGCTCGCGTAGTCCGAGTAACCGAAGCCAAGCCACAACGCTGGCTCGAAGTCCACGTCGTCGAAATCGTAGTCGTGAATGCCCCTGCGATCCAGTCGCCAGGTTCCGTAAGCCGTCAGTCCCGCGCCGAATTCCACGAACCAGTGAGGGTCCACCACGACCCTCAGGCCGGCCATGACGCCGTCGTTGGCCTCCAGGAGAAAACTGACGTTCTCGTCAATCTGCGTCTCGAAGCCCAGCAATAGGAAGAACGGGAAGACCTTCACTCCCACAGTGAGGTCGCTGTTACCGCTCGTGGGCAGGCCCCAGACCGCGTAGGCGTAGGTTGTCCCGAGGATAGGGTCTATGCCGACCGCAAGCGGATAGGACGAGGAGCGCTGAAACGCGTACTTGATGCCGTGGAGCCCCAACTCGAGACCCTGGGTCGGGGAGTACTCTATGTATGGAAACCCTACGATAAAGCTCTTCTCATTCACCGCGTCCGCCTTGGGAACAGTGAAGTACCAGCTCGGGGCCCTGGTGGCTGTGGCCGCATAGAGGGACCCGGCCTGCAAGATGAGAAGAACCGCTATGGCGACGAGCAACAAATTCCGCTTCACGGCGAGCCTCCCTTTTCCAATTGTCAGTGTCTATTGAGAGCCAGCATCCTTCCGTTCAGATAGTCGGCTCCTCTGAGAGCTGCCGTCCTGCCGCTCAGAGAGCCGGCTCCTGAATCACGTCCATCTAAATCGTCTTCATCAGATTCCGGCGGAGTTCATGCCCCGCATGCTATTGTGCTGCTTCGCGGTTGTCAAGCTAAAGCTGGGACCCTTGCCGGCGGTTAGGCTTCACGCAGACGGCCGAGCGTCACGCCGACGGAGTTCATCCAACGGGGGAAAAGTCGGAACCCCGGCTACCGGCCGGGGCTCCTGGCCTGAAAGGGGAAGAGGGGGCGGCCCAACGACTGGAGTGAGTTCCTAGGGTGTGGACGATGGCACTTTGTCATCCGCTGCGCTGTAGTCAACCCCCCTCTTCCCGTCAACCTCTGTTCGGAGAGCACTCCGCGACGCTCTCCGCAGGAATGCAAACGCAAGGGACGTGCCAGCAAGGGCCGGTCGCCCCGGCTTCTTGCGGACAACTAACACTTTGCAGTTAAACATCTTATGCTTAGCGACAGCCGTCCCGCGGCTGGCTGGCGTTCAGGGGCGGTCTTCCCGTGGCGAGTTGCATACCTTGAAGTTGCAGAATCCGATACGGGGTCTGCGGTCGGAGGAGGGGGTCACACCGCCGGTCCTGTTTCCCTGCAAAAAAAAGCTTGACAACAAGTTGCCACATGGATAACTTACGCACGCCGAGGCACACGCGCGGAATCTCTGCCTGAGCCGCTCAGGCAGCCCGCCGGGATTTCTTTTGGCAGGCGACATTCTCTCTGGAAGGAGGTTAGAAGATGACAAAGGCGGAGCTTGTCGACGAAATAGCTGAAAGGACAGGTCTTACGAAGAAGGACGTGGCCGACACGGTGGACGAGTTTCTGAACGCCGTGTCGAGGGCGCTGGCCGGTGGCAAGCACATTGAGATTCGTGGATTCGGGACCTTCAAGGTGAAAGACAGGAAGGCCCGAATCGCCCGCAATCCCAGAACCGGCGAATCGGTGCCAGTTCCTCCCAGGAAGGTGCCGGTCTTCAAGGTCTCCAAGGAATTGAAGGACATGGTCGCTCAGGGGTAGCTCGGGTCGAGCGCCCCGAACGCGCAGGAGCAAGCTCGCGATATCCTGATGGGCCGCGGTGCTATGCTGGCAGCTCCGCTGGCACGGCAGCTGCCCTATTCTCTGCTACCCCTTAGAACCAGAAGCCTTATGAGGTGCGTTGCGGCCACCGCCGCGGCCGCAACGTACGTAAGCGCTGCGGCGTTCAGTACCTTTCTTCCCCCCGCCAGATCTTTTTCGTCAACCAGTCCCGTGCCCTCCAGCTGGCTGAGGGCACGCTTGCTAGCGTTGAATTCCACAGGCAGTGTCACCACCTGGAACAGAACCGCGCCCGCAAAGAAGAGTATCCCTATGTCCATCAGTACTCTGAACTGGAAGAGGAAACCCAGCAAGAAAAGCGGAAAGGCCAGCACCGTGCCGACGTTGGCAACTGGAAAGAGCCCGTGCCTGATCCTCAGCGGCGCGTAGCTCGCGCCGTCCTGAATCGCGTGCCCGGCCTCGTGAGCCGCTATCCCGAGGGCGGCCACGGAGCTGCCCTCGTAGACTTCCGGAGAAAGCCTCAGGACCTTCGCGCGCGGATCGTAATGGTCCGAGAGGGTCCGCTCCGACCTCTCTATCTTTATGTCGCCCAGATTGTTCCTTCTCAAGATTGCGCTGGCAACTTCCCGTCCCTTTCTGCCGGAGGAAGAAGGCACGCGGAGGAATTGCTGGTAAGTGGAACGGACCTTGTACTGAGCGTAGAACGCCAGGGCCAGCGCAGGTATGAGAAGAACGAACGTGGGGTCCCAGAACAGCATTCTCAAAACTCCTTTCCACTGGATGTGCGAGGTCGCGGAGCGTCCACAAATCTAGCAACGCCCCCGGTACGTGTCAAGAACTGGAGACCGCGTGCGCGGACAGCCCGGCGCGAAGGCCCGCGAAGCGGCTTTCCGCTGGCAACGAGTGAGCGGCGGGTCTGCTTCTTGACACGCGTCTCCGCCTGCTCTACCCTGAGCGGAACCGGAGGTTCCCTGCATGGCCCAGGCAAAGGGCAGACTGTTTCTCGTGGCGACTCCCATAGGCAACATGGAGGACATAACTGTCAGAGCCCTGCGCACTCTGGAAGAAGTGGACTTCATCGCTGCCGAGGACACGAGGAGAACCCGAAAGCTCCTCACGAGATACGAGATACACCGGCCCCTCGTAAGCTACCACGACCACAACAAGCTGAGAGCGGGTCCGGCGATTGTCAGGCGAATCGCATCCGGAGAGAGCGCGGCTCTCGTTTCCGACGCGGGCAGCCCGGGGATTTCTGACCCCGGGTTTCTACTCGTCAAGCTCGCGATAGAAGAGGACATAGACGTGATCCCGATTCCGGGCCCCTCGTCAGTCATCTGTGCGCTTCAGACCTCCGGACTTCCGACGCACTCCTTCGCGTTCGAAGGCTTCCTCTCCAGGAAGAAGGGAAAGAGGTCGGCCCGGCTTCGCGCGCTTGCGCTTGAGGAACGCACGATGGTCTTCTTCGAGTCGCCTCACAGAGTGGGTTCGACGATTTCCGCCATGCTGGAGTGCTTAGGCGACAGGAGGATAACCATCTGCCGGGAACTTACCAAGCGCTTCGAGGAGATCATTCGAACCAGGCTCTCCGAGGCAACCGGGCTGCTGGCTGACAAGAAGATGCAGGGCGAGTTCGTTCTGGTCGTCGAGGGAAAGAGCTCTTGAGGACGCGGCAACGACAGGAAACAACACCTCTCCGAACCGGGAGCGTGAACTGGTTTCTCTATGAACTCACTTCTCAAGGAAAAGGGGAAGATTCTGGTGGTGCCCCTGGCCAGGGGGCTCATGAGACTGGGGGCGACTGCTGAGACCCTGACGCTGCTGGGTCTTCTGACTGCTGCCGGAGCCGGCGCCCTCTTTGCTTTGGGTCACCTCCGGCTTGCTGCCATCGCGGTGCTCGTGTCCGGAATACTCGACAGCGCAGACGGTACGGTGGCCAGGCTGGCTGGCCGGGTGAGCCGGGCAGGCGCGTTCATAGACTCCGCAGTTGACAGGTACTGCGAAGCTGTTATATTTTTGGGTCTTTTGGTGCATTACCTTCGCTCGGAGTCCCATTCCCTCGCCCTCCTCGTGTTCGTCGCGATGAGCGGGGCCTTCCTCGTAAGTTACATGCGAGCCAGGCTGGAGGGGCTGGGACGAGAATGCCGAGTGGGTTTGCTCGAGAGACAGGATCGTGTTATCGTACTGGCCGTCGGCGGTGTTGTGGGAGAAATCGGTCTCAACATTGCCCTCTGGCTGATAGCTATCCTCTCACATCTCACGGCGCTCCAGAGGATCAGGTTCGCGATGAAAGTCCTCAAGGACCCGGACCCTGAGCGACTCTCTGGCTCCGAGGACAAGCCAGGTGTGGGAGAAGCAGA
The DNA here is from genome assembly GCA_020349905.1 of Candidatus Eiseniibacteriota bacterium. Taxonomy (GTDB): domain Bacteria; phylum Eisenbacteria; class RBG-16-71-46; order JAFGJU01; family JAFGJU01. Next base: position 2,662,037 of record CP070702.1, on the reverse strand, counting down.
ATAGCAGCTGACCTAACGGAGGCCCAGATGTCCAAAGTGAGAGTCGCCATCATAGGAGTTGGCAATTGTGCTTCTTCGTTTGTCCAGGGTGTTCACTATTACAGGAAGGCGAAGGAAAACGAGTTTGTTCCCGGGCTCATGCACGTCAACCTCGGCGGTTACCACGTCAGGGACATAGAGTTCAGCGCCGCAATCGACATCGACAGGAACAAAGTAGGAAAAGACCTAAGCGAGGCCATCTTCGTCTGGCCCAACAACACGTTCAAGTTCTGCAGCGTCCCGCGCTCGGGCGTGACCGTGGCGAGGGGGATGACCCACGACGGGCTCGGCGAATACCTCTCCAGGATAATCCAGAAAGCTCCGGGTTCCACCGCAGACATCGTGGGACTCCTGAAGGACACGGGGACCGACGTCGTGGTCAACTACCTTCCGGTCGGCAGCGAAGAGGCCACCAAGTGGTACGTGGAACAGGTTCTAGAAGCCGGCTGCGGCTTCGTGAACGCGATACCCGTGTTCATTGCGAGGGAGCGCTACTGGCAGAAGCGCTTCGAGATGAGGGATCTTCCCGTTATCGGGGACGACATAAAATCTCAGGTGGGTGCCACCATAGTGCATCGGGTACTCGCCAGGCTCTTTGCGGACCGCGGCGTGAAGCTTGAGAAGACAATGCAGCTAAACGTGGGCGGCAACACCGACTTCCTGAACATGCTCGAGCGCTCCAGGCTCGAATCCAAGAAGGTCTCCAAGACCACGGCGGTGACCTCGATGCTGGACTACGACATAGGTTCCCGGAACGTCCACGTGGGACCCAGCGACTACGTGGAGTGGCTCGACGACAGAAAGTGGGCGCACATACGGCTGGAAGGGAGAACGTTCGGGGACGTGCCGCTCAACATAGAGCTGAAACTCGAAGTCTGGGATTCCCCCAATTCCGCCGGTGTCATCATCGATGCGGTGCGTTGCTGCAAGCTGGCCATGAACGCCGGCCTGTCTGGAGCTCTCGTCGGACCGTCCGCCTATTTCAAGAAATCTCCCCCGGTCCAGTTCACCGACGAAGAGGCTCGCAAGCTGGTAGAGGATTTCATATTGAAATACGGGAAGAAGAGCCCCAGACATAGAGCTCAAGCCGCACGCAGTGCCAAAGCCGCGCCGGGTAGCGGACATGCACGCAGAGCCCGCGCAAAAAGCAGCAGCAGAACTGCGCGCCGGACCGGAGCCACACGCAGCCACAAGACCCGAAGGGGCAGGGCCACGCGCAAAGGTTAGGCCTCGTGGGGCGGGGCCGCCGGCAGTTCTCCTGTTTCCCCGCGAGCAAAACACGCGCTCCTCATACGTAAGAGTTTCACGCAAGCCCCGCAGCAGGGAGGCGTTCATGCCAGGATTCCTCGTGACCTTCGAGGGTGTGGAGGGATGCGGAAAGACCACCCAGGCCGAGCTGCTCAGAGATGAACTGAAGAAGCACGGTCACCGCGTGGTGATGACGCGAGAACCCGGGGGCACCGAGATAGGCGAGAGGATAAGGCAGATTCTGCTGGACCGCGACCTGGGAGCTATGGAACCTCTCACGGAACTCTTCCTCTACCTGGCGGCGCGAGCCCAGAACGTTCAAGAATTGATTCGCCCGGCGCTGCGCGAAGGTGCTATAGTTATATGCGACAGATTCGCCGACGCCAGTCTTGCCTACCAGGGAAGCGGCAGAGAGATCGGTCCCTCGCGGGTAGAGGAACTGAATCGCATCGCGACCTTCGGGACACAGCCGGACTACACGGTTCTGCTGGACGTTCCCGTAGAGGTCGGGATGGAGAGGAAGTCAGCGGGGGCAGCCGGGGCCGCTGAACGCGACAGGATAGAACGGGAAGAACTGGACTTTCACTCCAGGGTGAGAGAGGGATACCTCTCCCTGGCACAGGAGTTTCCCGAGAGGGTGGAAGTCTTTGACGGGACCCGCGCCGCTGCCGAGCTGGCAACGGAGATATCGGGACGCATCACGCGCATGCTCGAAGAGAGAAGCGGGAAGTCTCGGTGAAACGGAGCCGGGCGCGGCGACACGGGGTGCCGGTTTCAGTGTTGCAGATTGCGGCTGTGCGCCGTGCGGCGCTCTGCGAGGAGAAAACTGACCCTGCCGGTGTATTTCTTTGTGGATACGGTATCCGGTGCGGGAGCCATCTGTTGAGCGGATTTCACATATTGAAAGCGAGGGGATCCCATGGCCAGGGGTAGCAGACATTCTTTGGTGATAGTGCTTGTGATAGTGCTCGTGGCCGCAGGCTGGTTTGCCGGGAGGGTCCAGGCCACCGGGGACAACGCGTATCGACTTTTCAGCCAGTTCATGGACGTGGTTGCCAAGGTCAGGGACAACTACGTCGAGGAAGTCAACGTCGACAATCTCATAGAGGATGCCATAAGGGGCATGCTGCGTGACCTTGACCCTCACTCTCAATACCTGTCCAGCGCAGACTACACCAGCCTCAAGATCGACACGCATGGAAGCTACGGTGGGCTTGGCATAGTCATCGGCGTCAGAGACGGTTTTCTCACGGTAGTCTCTCCGATGGAGGGAACGCCCGCGAGCAGGATGGGGCTCAGAAGCCTAGACAGGGTCGTGGAGATAGACGGCGAATCCACTGATGGGATGACTCTCGACGAGGCCGTGTCGAAGATGCGCGGGCCCGAAGGTACCAACGTGGTGCTGACGGTTCTCAGAGAGGGAATCGAGAAACCCCTGGAATTCGACCTCACGCGAGAGGTCATCGAAGTAAAGAGCATCCCGTATTCGTTCGCGACCGCGGACAGCATCGGATTCGTGAGGGTGTCCCGCTTTTCCGAGACGACGCCGGTGAGTTTGGAGAACGTCCTGGTCGAGCTGGAGAGACAGGGAATACGCGGGTTGATAGTGGACCTTAGGCGCAACCCCGGCGGGCTTCTGGGAGAGGCGGTGTCGGTCGCGGAGAGCTTCGTCCCGAAGGACTCGCTGGTCGTCTACACCAGGGGCCGCGTCCGCATGCAGAACGCCAATTACTACTCTAAATCGGTCAGGGTGCACGACGATTATCCCATCGTAGTACTCATCGACGGTGGAAGTGCCAGTGCCTCGGAAATCGTGGCCGGGGCCATACAGGACTTGGACCTGGGCGTGCTTGTGGGAGAGAGGACTTTCGGCAAGGGGTCAGTTCAGAGCGTGTTTCCCCTGAGAAACGGAGCCGCTCTCAAACTCACCACCGCAACGTACTACACACCGAGTGGGCGCTGCATACATGCGGAGTCCCAGAGACGGCGTGTTCGCAGCTCGGCAGACATAAAGATAGGGCCGCCCGAAGAGGAAGAGGAGGAGAGGCCCGAATTCAGAACCTCCGGAGGCAGGATAGTCTACGGGGGAGGCGGAGTAACGCCCGACGTCGAGATCAAGTATCCTACGCTCTCGGCCATCGCAGAGAGATTGGAGCGGGGTCTGCTGTTCTACAAGTTTGCCGTGGATTTCATCGAGGGTGACGGCCAACTGACGGCAGACGGGTTCGAGGTCTTCCCGGCAGTCGTGGACGATTTCGCCGACTTCCTCGCGGAGCAGGATTTCGCCTACGGCGAGGCGGAGTTCCGGGACGACCTGGAGTACATCGAACGGGCAATAAAGCGGGAAGTCGTCGGGGAGCTGGCCGGCGACGAGGCCCAGTTCAAGGTCTACATCCAGGGCGACCCGCAGGTGCAGGCGGCGCTGGACATGCTGCGCCAGTCCCGCTCGAAGCAGGAGCTCTTCCAGGTGGCAGAGGCGATGTCCGCTTCAACGGAAAGTTCCTCCGCGCCGCCCTCTCGTGCCGAGGCACCGGCCAAGCAGTGATACCGGTTAGAGCCGGTGTGTTGGGAGGCAGGCCCACAGGTGTCCTACCAGATTCCTGATCGTTTCAGACGAATCAGAGACAACGTACCCTTCGCCGTGCTGTGCGACTTCGACGGAACCATATCGAAGGCCGACGTCGGCAGCACCCTCTTCAGGACCTACGCCGGCGGGCCGGAGTGGGAAGAATTGATAGAGGCCTGGAAGAGGGGGGACATAGGTTCCCGGGATTGCCTGGTCAGCGAGTGCCGGATGACACGCGTATCCCGGGAAGAGGTCGTCTCGCTCGCCGGCGGCTTCGAAATAGACGAGCACTTTCCCGGCTTCGTGAGCTGGTGTGAAGAGAACAGAATCCCGCTGGCGGTTGTGAGCGACGGCCTCGATTTCTACATCCGGCAGTTCCTGAAGAAATTCGGCCTGGCGAGGCTGCCCGTCTATGCGAATCGTCTGAGGTTCATTGACGGAGGGATAGAACCTGAGTTTCCCTATTTCGAGCACGGATGTGGAAGCTGTGGAAACTGTAAGGGATACCACGTACTGGAGTATAAGAGGTTGTTCGGCAGAGTCGTCTTTGTGGGTGACGGCTACTCGGACAGGTGCGCCCTGGAGGACGCCGACCTCGTCCTGGCCAAGAAGGGACTTGCGGCGCTCTGTAAGTCCCTGCGCGCCCCGTGCGTGGAGGTCGATGACTTCCGGGACGTGAGGGAACGGCTTCAAGAGGAGCTGGCCTGACGCAGGCCGGCCCGAAGGTGTTGTTTTGGAATCCCGCGCGAGAGGAGACTTCTCAAAGGAGAGCTTCCCGGGGCTCGGTCCTGGGAGCAGCGGCCCGAGCATGGGTGGAGTGCTTCTGGACTCCAAGCTCGTGCTCGCCCCCATGGCCGGCATCGCCGACAGCAGCTTCAGACTTATCTGCAAGGAGAAGGGCGCCTCGCTGGCCTACACCGAGATGGTGAGCGCCGACGGCTTGGTGAGAGGAAACGACCGCACGATGGCCCTGCTTTCGTTTTCGGAGGCGGAGAGACCTCTGGCCGTTCAGCTTTTCGGTTCGGACCCCCGCACCATGGCAGCGGCAGCCAAGAGAGCGGCGGCTCTATCTCCGGACCTCATAGACCTCAATTTCGGCTGCCCGGCCAGGAAGGTCGTGGGAAGACAGGCAGGCTGCGCTCTTCTCAACAATCTGGCCCTTCTGAGGCAAATCGCGTCCGCGGTGGTCTCGTCCGTGAGCGTTCCCGTCACCGCCAAGATAAGGAGCGGCTGGGACCCTAGGTCAGTGAACGCTGGCAGGGTATCACAGATGCTCCAGGACTGCGGTGTGAAGGCGGTGGCGGTGCACGCCAGGTCGAGGGCGGAGAAGTTCGGAGGCAGGGCGGACTGGGGAGTGATAGCCCGCGTCAAGAGTTCGGTGGACATTCCGGTTATAGGGAACGGCGACGTAACCGGGCCGGAAGACGCTGCCAGGATGCTCGAGGAGACGGGCTGCGACGCAGTCATGATCGGACGGGGTGCCCTGGGGAATCCCTGGGTCTTCTCGCGGAGCAGACATTTCCTTTCCACGGGCGAGCTGCTTCCCCTTCCCTCGACCTCGGAGCGGCTCGAGCAGTTGCTGAGGCACATGGCACTGGTGCGGCAGAAGAGCGACTCGGAGCACCTGGTGGTGGCGATGAGAAAACACGTTGGCTGGTACACGAAAGGTCTCCCGGGAAGCAGCAAGCTGAGGCAGAAGGCGAATCGTGCAGTATCGTGGAGCCAGATGCGTCAGCTCGTAATGGATTTCGCTGACTCACTCGGGGAAGCGGAGAGACTGAAGGGAGTGGGCGATGCAGCCTGAGAGAATCAGGGAGATAATAGAGAAGGTCCGCTCGGGCGAGCTGAGCGTGGAGGAGGCCTTGAACCGACTCCGTCATCTTCCCTTCGAATCGCTGGACGAAGCCACCATCGACCATCACAGGGGCCTTAGATGCGGGTTTCCCGAAGTCGTGTTCTGCGGAGGCAAGAGCGAGAGCCAGATAGTGTCGATAGTGGAGAGGATGCGCGAGAAGAAGGAGCCCGTCCTTGCCACTCGCATCGAACCCGAGGTGGCCGAGCGTCTCGCAAGAAAGTTTCCCGAGGCGAGACACAACGTCCAGGCGCGCGCAATCTTCATCCCGGGAGGCAGCCCCCGGACTCCAGAGGGCCTGGTGCTCGTCGTGTGTGCCGGTACGTCTGACATCCCGGTTGCGGAAGAGGCGTGCGTGACCGCCGAAGCCATGGGTTGTAGCGTGGAGCGTGTCTTCGACGTCGGCGTGGCCGGAATCCACAGGATAATCTCGCACAGAGAAAGATTGTGGGAGGCGGACGCCATAGTGGCCGTGGCCGGGATGGAGGGAGCCCTGGCGAGCGTCATCGCCGGCATGACTGACAGGCCGGTCGTGGCCGTTCCGACGAGCGTGGGCTACGGGGCCAGCTTCGGAGGCCTGGCCGCGCTCCTGGGCATGCTCAACAGTTGTGCCGCGGGCGTCACGGTCGTCAACATCG
>CP070702.1:2640138-2655594 GCA_020349905.1 Candidatus Eiseniibacteriota bacterium | reverse complement strand
CCGGCGCGCAGAGTCTACGTCAGCAGCTCCTCGCACAGAGGGGTCTGGTCGAGGAGGAGAGACTGCTTCAGGAAGGTCCGGTGAACCCCAAGGACTACGTGCTGGGACCGGGAGACGTCCTGGAGATCGTCGTCTGGGGAAAGGTGAGCCTGAAGCACCGGTTGGAGATAGATGCTGAGGGCAAGATATTCATTCCCGACTGCGGAACCCTGCTTCTTGCCGGGGAGTCTCTCTCTCGCGCCCGGGACATGATAGATTCGATGATTCGCTCGGCCCTTCGCGAGGGGAGCATCGAAACCAGGCTCGTCTCCTTGAGGGAATTCAAGGTCCATGTTTCCGGAGAGGTCGACCTCCCCGGCTCGTACACCGCCTCCGCGGTCACGCGGGTTTTCGAGATTCTGGTCTCAGGTGGACGTGACACTCTGAAGCCCAGCCTGCGGGAGACTTCTTCCCTCAGGAACATAGAGGTCAGGCGGCGCAACGGGGACACCGAAAGGGTGGACCTCTCACTTTTCTACGTGGCGGGCGACCTTTCACAGAATCCGCTTCTGAGAGACGGAGACGTCATATACGTGCCCAAGGCCCTGCGCTTCTTCGCGGTGAGCGGTGCGGTCATGTTTCCCGGCACCTACGAATTGGTGGAGGAAGAGAAACTGTCAGAGGTTTTCCGGCTCGTGGGAGGCCTGACTCCAAACGCGTTGCTGGAGAAGGGAGAAGTGCGTCGCTTCGAAGGCACGGAGAAGAGCGAATCGATATTCTTTGACGTTGGATCGGTGCTTCGCGGAGAAGCGGATCTGGATGTAAGAGACGGAGACAGGATTTATGTCCGCACTCCCGCACACTACCTGGAGCTCTACCAGGTCTTGGTCGGGGGAGAGGTGACCTTTCCCGGTTGGTACGCAATAAACCCCCGCGAGGACAAGCTGTCGGACGTCATCACGCGTGCAGGTGGGTTCACACCGGAGGCGGATCTCAGCGCCGGGCGAGTGCTGCGTCCCCTTTCTCTGGCGGGTGGGGGAGCGGGAAGGGTGGAGCTGGACATGGTGAAGCTCTTCACGGACGGGGACTCGAGGCAGGACATCGCGCTGGAGCCCGGAGACATCATAGAGATCCCCAAGAGGGTGGAGTACGTGCGTGTGGAGGGCGAGGTCCGAAGACCAGGTTACGTGCGCTACGTGCCCGGGAAGAAGGCGAGCTTCTTTCTGCGGCAGGCCGGAGGGACGACCCGGAAGGCGGCTCGGAGCAAGACCGTCGTGAAGAGATTCTCCACAGGCCAGTCCCTCTCTCCCAGAGAAGCAGGAAGGATTCTGGCGAACGACACAATATTCGTCCCCGCCAAGGTCGAAGGCGCGAGCTGGGCGCTTGTTAAGGACGTGATCGCGGTCGCGGCACAGATAGCTACCATATACCTTATAGTTGACCAGGCTCTCTCGGAGTGAGGGGCTTGGGGCCCACCATATGCGGACGCTCCGGCGTGTCGCCCCCCCCGGCCGGCGTCCGGCTCTCCCGGAAGCAGCTCTCGGAGGGAGCAGTGGCCGTTTCTTGACACCCCTGGCCCTGCATGGTAGCATTCGCAGACTTCTGCTGCCGGCGTGGACCCCCTGAGGTGAAGCTTTTGGAATCAGGAAGACTGGATTTCTACCGCCTCGTATTCGTCGTCACCAAATGGAGAAGATTCATAGTCAGGACGACGCTTCTGGTGTGTGCGTTCACGGTCGTCGTCCTGCTGCTTCTGCCTAACTGGTATACTGCAACAACTTCGATACTTCCCCCCGAGAGAGAGACCTCCTTCATGGGGCTCGCCTCCTCACTTCTTCAGGGTGTGAGTCTTCTGGGGGGACAGGAGATGATCCTCCCCGCGTTCGCCACGCCGTCTCACGTATACGCTTCGATTCTAAAGAGTCGCACCGTGGTCGAGTCCATCGTTCAAGAATACGATCTGAAGAGAACATACAAATGCGACACAGTCGAAGAGGCCATGCGGGAATGCCTGTCCCACACCAGCATCAAGGTCGGGCCCGAGGGTTTCGTGACTTTGAGCTTTGAGGACAAGGACAGGATGCGCGCAGCACAGATCGCCAACAGCTTCGTCGAGCTTCTGAACGAGATCAACATGGAAGTCAGCAGCTCGAGGGCTCGCAGCACCAGGGTCTTCCTGGGCGAGAGATTGGAGGAGTCGCTTGAGAATCTGCAAGGGGCAGAGGATAGTCTGCGCAGTTTTCAGGAGACGAACCGGGCCATCTCTCTTGACGCGCAGATGGAGGCACAGATTCGTAACGTTGCCGAGCTCGAGGGACGGCTAGCGATGGCGGAAATCGAGTTGGGGCTTCTTCGCAGCACGCTCAGAGCAGGGCATCCGGAGATAGTCCGCAAGCAGATGGAAATCGCGGAGGTGAAGCGGAAGATCGGCACGCTGAATCTCGGTGAGCCCGGTTCAGACGACTACGGCACCGTTGCGCTCCCCTTCGCCGAAGTACCGAAGCTCGGGTTGGAGTTCGGCAGACTTCTGCGAAACGTGAAGATACAAGAGACTCTCTTCGGCCTGCTGACTGAACAATACGAGCAAGCCAAGATTCAAGAAGCAAGAGACACTCCCACAATCCAGATTCTGGATGTGGCCAAGCCGCCCGAGAAGAAAAGCAGACCCAAACGCCTCATCATACTTGCCATCGCAGCCGGGCTGAGCCTTGTCTTCAGCATGCTCTACGCCTCTGCGGCGGAACATCTTGAACAGCTCAAAGAGACCAGACCCCGCGACTGGCAGACACTGAAGGACGGCACGTCGCACGTGCGCGACGACGTTGCGCGCTTCTGGCACAGAACACGAGACCTTTTCCGCAGAGGGCGCTGAGGCCGGCCGGTGAGAACGCAGAGCGTCTTCGCCACTCTGCCAGCGGCCCGGCCGGCGGCGGAGAAATCTGGACCTGAAAGCGGCGTGCCACAGGCGTCCTTCGACTGGAGACAGGCGGTTTCATGCCCGAGGTAAGCGTTATCATCGCGACTTTCAACAGGGGCGCGTTTCTGGAAGAAGCCATCCGCAGCGCGGCGTCCCAGACATACAAGGACCGCGAAATCATCGTGGCCGACGACGGCTCAACGGACGACACTCTCGAGCGGCTGTCAAGGTACGGGAACGGGGTCAAGGTCCTGAGCCTTGAACACACGGGACGGCCGTCCGTTGTCAGGAATGCGGCCATCGCTGCTGCGACAGGCAGATTGCTGGCCTTTCTGGACTCCGACGACCTCTGGGCGCCTGGCAAACTGGAGACGCAGGTCCGGCTGCTGGACCAGAACCCATCGTTTGTCATGTGTTACAGCGACGCCGATTTTCTGAACCACAGCGGAAAATCGCTCGGCAGGCAGAGCCGCCGGGAGAAGCTGAAGAGCGGAAACATCTGCGGGGACCTTTTGCAGGGGAACTTCATCCCGTTCTCGACGGTGGTCGTGAGGAGAGAAGTACTGGAAGACGTGCGGCGGTTCGACGAACGGCTCACGATGGCAGAGGATTGGCACCTCTGGGTCAAAGTAGCTGCCAGGGGAGAGGTGGGTCTGGTGCGCGATGTGTTGTGCACGATGCGTGTTCTGGCGTGCGCTCTGACGGGCGACAAAATGTTTCTTTTTGAAGAGGCGCTCCAGGCCATCCGCTATCTGGAGAGTGAACTTCCAGAGGAATTCCGCAAGTACCGGCCTCAGGTCAGAAGAGGCAGGGCAAAAATGCTGGCAATGTTGGGTCGCAATCGTCTTTTCTCCGGACAGACCGGTGACGCGCGGCGTCTCTTCTCCGAGGCCCTGGGCAGCTGGCCGTTCAGGTTGGACGTCGTTCCGTTCTACGCGCTGGCCTGCCTGGGCCGGCGAACGGTGCTCGGCGCCAGGTCATTAAAGAAAGCAATCTGGCACTAGGCGAAGCGGGGGACGCAGGGCCGCACTTCCTTGCCCATGAAGAAACTTGTTACATCAACTGCACTGGTCGGGACTTCCTCGTTCTTCGGGGTCCTCATGGCACTGGTCAGAACTAAGCTTCTGGCCGTGTTTGTGGGCACCGCAGGGCTCGGGCTGCTTGCACAGATCGGCAACTTCCTCAACGTCGTCAGCGCGCTGGCCTCTCTGGGAATAGGAATCGGGATGGCGAAGTACGTCGCCGAGTTCTCCTCCGAGGGTGACTACCAGAGCCTGGCCAGGTTGAAGCGGAGCGGGACAGGGCCGACGTGGATCGCCAGTATTGTGGCGGTGGCGCTGGCGTGGCTCTTCAGCCGGAAGATAGCCGTGCTGCTTTTCAAGGACCCCGGGCTGGCCTGGGCCGTGGTCGTCTCCGCCCTGGCCGTCCCGGTGCTGGTGCAGACCACTTTCCATCTGGCCATACTCCAGGGTCTCAAGCGCATGCGTCACTACGCGGCGGCCACAGCGGTGGGGGCCGCGGCCGGTCTCGCGGTTCTGGTGCCGCTCGTGTACTTCTTCAAGTGGAACGGCGCCGTTCTCCATCTGGTGGCTGCGGGCACGCTCAGCTTCATCGTCGTCCGAATCGTCTCGAGAGGGCTTCTGCGCGAATACTTCAAGCGCGCCTACGCCCGGGTCGACAACAGGCTTCTGAGGGAGCTTCTGGCCTACGGGGTAAGCAGCCTGGCCGTCGGTGCGCTCTACTGGGTCAACCTCCTGGCCATTAGAAGTATCATCGTACACAGGCTGGGAGCAGATGCCAACGGTCTGTATCAGGTGGCGGTAGGGATTTCCTTCCAGTACCTGATGCTCATCATCAACTCGGTCTCCACGTATTGCTTTCCCAGGCTGAGTGAGCTCAAAGAGAGCCGTTCCATCGAGAATGAAGTCAGGGGAGCCCTCAGGCTCACCGTGCTGCTTGTGACCGGCTGTGCCTCGGTGCTTCTGCTTGTGAGGCACTGGCTGGTTCCGTTGCTTTTCACCGGAGACTTCCTGGAGGCCGAGAGATTGCTTCCCGTTCAGTTCGTGGGTGATTGGCTGAAAGCCACGGCCTGGATGCTGGGAATCTGGCTGCTCCCGCAGGGCAGGTTGAAGGTGTGGGTGGGCCTGGACGTCTTGACGAACACGGTCCTGTTCGGCGCGTTCTTCTTCTTTCTGGGGCGGATGGCCCACCTTGATTCGTTGGCCCTGATGGCGGCCCCGCTTGCTCACTGCCTGGCGTACCTGCTGCATTGCGGCCTGACCTACGGTTACGCACGCAGAGGCCTCGGCTTCTCTCTCGGCGGCCCGCTGAGGCGACTGCTGGCCACCTCACTGGGGCTCGTCATAGTCTGCGGCCTGGTTCCTTCAGGAAACGTGCTCCTGTCTCTGGGGGGATTGGTACTGGTTGCCGTGTGGGCGCGGTTCTCCGTAAGCCCGGAAGAGGCCAGGGCCGCACTGGAAATGGTGAAGTCCAGGCTGCACGGGAGGGAACGCGGCTGATGGAAGGGACCTTCAAACCGGAATACGTGAGGAACCCTCGAGCGGAAAGGTGGCTCACTGTTCTGGTGCTGGCCACAACGGCCCTTTTGCTGGCAAGTCTCAAAGTGAGGCCTCTCCTCGTTCTCCTGCTGGCGGCTGCCGGTGCGGGAGTGGTGATCCTGCTCGTGCTTCAACCAGCGGCGGCCGTGTGTGTGCTGGCGTTTCTGGCATACGGGCACTTCTCTGCGGCCTTTCTGCCCGGAGTCTTCTCTGCCTTGTTGGGAGCCGCTTTCCTGGCCTGGTTGATACGCGTCCTTCTGAACTCCGAGTCCACCATATCAGCCACGCGCGTGGACCTTGCGCTACTCCTCTACGTGTCGACGCTTCTTATCTCGATGGTGTTCTCCCGCACACCCGAGGAGGGCGGACCTCACCTCCTGCTGATGGCCAGGTGGCTCGTCTTCTACGTGCTGATGGTGAACATCGTCAGGAGCGAGAGCCTGGTAGTGAAAGTGAGTGCGTTTGTCCTGCTGGGTGCCTTGGCGAGCGGAGTCGTCGGGCTATGGGGGTTCTCGCAGGAACGCCTGCTCGTTCGCCTGGGGTCCGTCTTCCGGGCGTCAGGTCTCGCCAGCAACCCCAACGAACTGGCCATCGTGATGATCACGGCCATCCCCATCTCTGCATACATGATGGGTGTGGTGCGAGGGAGACTCGTGAGGGCCTGTTTCTTTGCGGCCATAGTGGTCCTGGTGGCGGCGACCATCGTGACCCTGGCCCGCACGGGCCTCATGGGAATGTTGATCGTCTTCCTCGTCATTGCGGTTCGTGAGAGGCGAAGCCGCTGGGTGAAGATAGGCGTTCTTCTCTTCGTTCTGATTCTTCCTATCCTTATCCCGCCTGAATTCTGGCTCAGGCTGGCCGGAGGAAGTTTCTTCGGCGGCGATTACTCCTCGCTCGTGCGGAGCGGGGCCATGAGGGCCGGGGTTCGGATGTTCGCAGAGAATCCGATCACGGGCGTCGGTCTGGGTACGTATCTGGGCAAGTCCACCCAGTACGGCGACATCATATTTCCGCTCGTGGCCCACAACATGTTCCTGCACGTGCTGGTCGAAAACGGGATCCTGGGCCTTGGCGCCATGCTGTTCCTGGTGGGAAGCGTTCTGCGTAACATAAGACTCGCCGAGAAGACGGCACGGAGCGGCTCTCCGCTCTTCTATCTGGCCCGGGGTTATCAGGCGTCTTACGTGGCCTACCTTTTCAGCGGGCTCTTCACAAGCATCCATTTCAACCAGAGCTTCTGGTTCTTGGCCGCGGCTTCCGTGTTTTTACTTCAGGCGGCCCGGAGGCAATCGGCCGTCGCAGGGACACCCCGGGCCGGGATAGAGCGGGAATTATTGCAGTGACATGGCGACGTACAAAACTCTCTTCCTGATAGAGTCACTTCACTTCGGTGGCTCGGAGATATTCCTGCAAAAACTCCTGGATCAGCTGGACACGGAGAAGTTCGACCCTCTGGTCTGCTGTCTTCTGGAGAAGGGAAGCCTCGCACCCCGGATAGAGGGGAAGGGAGTACGGGTTGAGCCCCTCGGCTGGCAGCTGGGGTCTCTGGGTTCGACGCTGCGGGTGGTAGGCCGACTGGCGCGTCTCCTGAGGGAGGAGCGGGTTCAACTGCTCCAGACCTTCTTCTACAGGCCTGAAATCCTGGGCGCGTTTGCGGCCGCGATGGCAAGAGTGCCTGTTGTGATTGGCAGCCAGCACGACGTGATGGTGCCCGGCGGCCGTCTTTCACGATTCCTGTTGAGAGCGTCACGGCTCAAGGTGCGGCACGTCATCGCCAACTGCGAGGCGTGCAGAAGACAGAGACAGCTTCTGACCGGATTGGCGCCGGAAAGCGTCTCGGTCATACACATAGGACTCTCCGGCGACGAGATGGCGGCAGCAGGTGAAGGAGAACTACCCGCCAGCGAGACCGACTTCTTCGAAGCGGCTCCGGTCGTCTTGTGGGTCGGGCGGCTTCTTCACGTCAAGGGTCCGGACGTGTTCCTGCGGGCCGCGGCTACTGTGCTGCGCCACAACCCGGGGGCCAGGTTCCTGGTCGTGGGAGACGGGCCCATGCGCTCGGAGCTGGACTCTCTGGCCGACGAGCTCGGGCTCGGCGGGGCCGTCAGATTCGCAGGAGAGACGGGGACCCTTCAGGGGATTCTCGGCAGCTCCTCGGTCGTGGTCTGCTCGTCCAGGTCGGAAGGAGTCCCCACGGTGCTCATGGAGGCCATGGCTGCCGGGACTCCCGTCGTCGCCCCTGATGTGGGAGGGGTTGGGGAACTGGTACGCGACGGCGTGGACGGTCTTCTTTTCGAGAGTCAGAACAGTGACGAACTGGCCAGCGCTGTGAGCAGGTTGCTGTCGGACAAGACGCTTGCCGCCGAGATTGGCGCGGCCGGCAGACAGAGGGTCGTGGCACAGTTCACGTTTGACGAGACAGCGAGGCGGGTCCAGGCTCTTTACGAGACTCTTCTCAACGCAAGTCTCGGCCAGGAGACAGACACAGGCAGAGGAAGTCATCCTGCCAGGACCGAAGAGTGCGGCGGCCCGGAGACAGACCGCAAGTCACCCGCGCCGCCTGAACTGCCGCGGCCCCTTCGGGTGCTTCTGGCGGTCGGGAAGGGAAGGATGGCTGGAACCGAGCGACACGTCCTGGAGCTGGCCCGCGCCCTGGAGTCCCTGGAAATCCAGATCTCCGTCCTGGTGCTTTCCGAGGGGGAGCTTGTCCAGGAGCTCAGGTCGCAGGGAATCCGCGTCCACGTCCTAAAGAAGCGGCTGAGGTACGACCCCCTGCTGTTGCTCCGCCTGGTGCGCTTCTTCAGACGGCACGCGTTCGACATAGTGCACGGGCATCCGGAGCGCCTCGTTTGCCTGGGAGCCAAGCTGGCAGGTGTGCCGGCGGTGCTGATGACTTACCATCTGCTAGGGTCAGAGCCGTCCGCGTCAGTTGAACCCGGTCGGCTCTGGGTCCTGACGGAACGTCTCAGGACGCTGGCCGTAGATTTCACCATAGCGGTTTCCGAGGCAGACAGGGACGCCCTCGTGGGCAAGTTCGGACGCCAGCCGGGAAAGACGAAGTTCATCGCGAACGGCATCCGCGTGGGACCGGTTCCGTCGCCCGAGAAGGAGGGCGTCTCGCGCGAACTCGGGCTCAGCCCCGAGGCCCGCCTCATCTGCACGACTGCCAGGCTTACCGTCCAGAAAGGGATGGAGTTCCTGCTGAGGGCGATGGTCGAGGTTGTGGCACACTTCCCGGACGCCGTGCTTCTCGTGGTCGGTACCGGGAAGCTGGAGCGGCAGCTGAAGGAACTCTGCGGGGAGCTCAATCTGACCCCGCACGTCAGGTTCACCGGGCACAGAAAGGACGCCGTGCGTCTCGTCTCGGCCTCGGAGCTGTTTGTGCTTCCGAGTCTCTGGGAAGGCCTACCGTATTCCCTTCTGGAAGCAATGCTGGCCGCAAAGCCCGTGGTCACGACGAGCGTGTGCGCTCACGTCGTGACTGACGACCAGACGGGCATCGTTGTACCCCCCTCGGACGCGCGGGCGCTGGCGCGCGCAATCGTGAGAATACTGAGAGACCCCGAGTTGGCCTCGAGACTGGGAAGCTCGGGAAGGGCCAGACTGGAAACCTGCTTCTCTGCAGATAGGATGGCGAGAGAGACGGCGGAAGTCTACAGGGAGGTGCTCTCCGGAAGAATCGCGCCTCTCCCGTGAACCAAAGGACGCAAGCGTTAGCTGCGATGAGAGTCTTGCTTGTTTCTCTAGAATACCCTCCTTACAGCTTCGGCGGAGTGGGCTCGCACGTGCTTCACCTTTCCACGGCGCTGGCCGAGAGGGGGATAGAGGTCGGAGTCCTCTCACCCGGGCCGGGTGAAGGCGAGATAGACGAGGACGGGATCAGGCACTTCACGGTCCCCATTGGCAGGCGTCCTGGCGGAAAACTCCTGTCGTTCGCTCTCAAAGTCCCGGGCGCTATCGAGCGCCTGAGTGAGAGCTTCCCTCCCGACCTCATACATTCCCACTTCGGCCCGGGCGCCTTCTTGAGTAGGCGAACGCTCGAGTCTTCGCCTCTCATCGAGACCGCACACGGCACGCACCTGGGAGAGCTTCTTGCCCTAAGGCCTCTCAGGCGATTGCTGCCCAGGGAGATTCTGGGCAAGTTCTCTCTTTATCCCGTGCTGGCGGCGCTGGACCTTCTGTGCTACAGGAAATGCGCCCGCATCATCGCCGTCAGCGAGATGGCCAGACAGGAGGTCTCGCGATACGGAAGGGGACTGCTGGGAAAAACGGTAGTCGTTCCGAACGGCATCCGGCTCGCCGAGTTTCCTCTGGAAATCTCCCCGTCGCCCTCCGGAGAGAGGGAGATTCGCTGTCTCACCGTGGCGTTCATGCAGGCCCGGAAGGGACTCGACTATCTCCTGGAAGCCGTGAGGAACCTCCCGAGAGGGGACGTGCGCTTCACCATCGTGGGGGACGGACCTCATTTGGCGCGCCTGAAGAGACTCTCGCACAGGCTGGGGGTCGCCGAGCGGGTCACGTTTACGGGGCGCGTGGGCAGGGAAGCGCTGAGGGATGAGTTCAGACGCTCCGACATCTTCGTGCTACCTTCTCTCTGGGAGGGTCAGGGCATCGTCTTCCTGGAGGCCGCGGCGTCCGGACTGCCGGTGGTGGCCACCGACATCCCCGGCGTGTGCGGGATGCTGGAACACGGTGTTAACGCGCTGCTTGTGCCGCCGAGGGACAGCCTTGCCCTGGCCCGGGAAATAGAACGGCTCGCAGCGAGTTCCGGATTGAGACAGAGACTGGCGTCTGAGGGGCTGAGGCGGGTGCGGGGGTACGATTGGAATGAGCTTGTTAGGCAGGTGATTTCTCTGTATTCTTCCATTCTGGAGGAGAGCACACGTGGGGAGTAAAGTGGCTGTCTTCTCGACGCATTCCGGCTCGGTTTACGAGTGCGTGAAGGCGATTTTCGAGGAGCTGGACTGGAAGGAGCGCGTCGGGTGGGGCGCGTCGGTGATGTTGAAGCCGAATCTCTCCTGGCCGGGCCGGGACAAGGCTGAGTACGCGAACACTTCCGCCGAAGTACTGGACGCGGTCATCAGGGTTCTGCTTGAACGCACGAACCGAATAGCGGTGGGCGAGTCCGACGGCACACGCTTCTCCGTGGACGAGTGCTTTCGCTCCTCAGGGTACGCGGAGGTATTGAGAGAGCACGGAGTGCGGTGGATCAATTTCTCCAAAGCCCCCTCGAGAGCCGTCGAGCACCCCTTGCTCTCGGGCTTTGAGCTTCCGGTGGACCTGCTGGAGTGCGACGTGTTCATCACACTCCCTAAGCTCAAGACCCACGGGCTCACGTATTTCACGGGTGCCCTGAAGAACCAGTGGGGCTGCATTCCCAGATACGACAGAATCCTTCTGCACAGGCATCTCGATAGACTGATTGTGGAACTCAACTCCTTGTTAAAGCCGACCTTCTCCATCATGGACGGAGTGGTCGCGATGGGAGGAAGGGGGCCCGTGAACGGTACGAGGACCAAGCTGGGCATTCTGCTCGGGAGTCGGGACCCGGTGGCGCTGGACGCCGCGGCGATAAGGCTCGTGGGCCTGGATCCGGGGCGGGCCAAGCACCTCCTGCTTGCAGCGGAGAAGGGACTCGGCAGCTTGGCGGAAGGTGAAATCTCTCTCTGCGGCAACGCGGACGGGAATCTGAGCCTGGAGCCTGCAAGGCTCGAATACTCCGTCAGGGCCATGAACTTTCTGACCAGATACCCCTTCTTCACCTATCGCATTCTTCTCAACGACAGGGTCTTTAGTCTCGGCAAACGCGCGGTCGCCCTTCTGAGAAGGCTCGGGCTTTCATGAGAATTCTCTTCCTTACTTCCCGTCTTCCTTTCCCCCCCGACAGGGGGGATCGACTCCGGGCCTTCAACATCATAAGAAGCCTCTCTTCGGACGGTCATGAGATCCACCTGGCATCATTCATCGCCAGCGAGAGAGAGCGGCAGGGGGCCGGTCCGCTGGGCGCGTACTGCAGGACCGTTCACCTGGTTCACCGCAGCCCCGGGGCTTCCTGGCTTTCTTGCGCGGGCGCCGTTGCAAAGAGAGTGCCGCTTCAGGTGGCCTACTATACCAGCTCGAAGATGGCCGCCACGGTCGACCAGTTGCTGGACCGTGAACAGATAGACCTGGTGTACGTGCATCTCTTTCGAATGGCGGCGTACATTTCGGATGGGAGGCCGGAGTACAAAGTCGTTGATTTCACGGACGTCATCTCTCGTGAGATAGACATGTCGATGTCATACAGGCGGGGCCTCGACCGGCTTCTGTACGCGTCAGAACTTCCGAGGATAAGGGCCTTCGAGATCTCCGTGGCCCGGACTTTCAACGAATGCTGGGTCGTCTCTGACGCCGAGGCGGAGGTTCTTCGCGAGCTCTGCCCGTCCGCCAACGTCCACGTCATACCCAACGGCGTGGACCTGGACAGGTTCCGACCCTTGGAAACTCAGCCGGGTAACATCGTCAGCTTCGTCGGGCATCTGGGCGTGCCGCACAACATCGACGCCGTCCTTCATTTCTACGACCACATATTTCCGGAGGTGCTGAGGGAGCGGCCCGACTGCCGTTTTTGCATCATAGGTCCCTCCGCGCACCGTTCGTTGCGGCGCCTGGAGAGTGACAGACGTGTTCTCATGACCGGATTCGTTGAAGACCTGAATGCTTCCCTCAACCGCTCGGCCGTGTTCGTGGCTCCTTTGCGCTACTGTGCGGGTCTTCAGAACAAGGTGTTGGAAGCCATGGCCGCCGGGGTGCCCGTCGTGGCCACGCCGTGTGTGAACGAGGGACTGCAGGCGGAGGCGGACGAGGAGATAGTCCTGGCGTCCGAGCCGCTGGATTTTGCCCTGAGGGTCACTGAGCTTCTGCGGGACGCGGCGCTGCGGACGCACATCGGCCTGAACGGCAGGAAGTTTGCGGAGAGGAAGTTCTCCTGGAAGACGGCCAGGGAGCGGATGTCCGTCATCGGAGCCAGTCTGGGCCGTTGAGCGTTGATTTGAGTCATCAGTGGGCAGGCGCATGTGTGGGATCTGTGGAATAGCAGGCGACAACGGGAAGAGCCCCGAGACGCTGGCCACCCTCAAGCGGATGGTCCAGGTCATGAGGCACCGTGGTCCGGACGACGAGGGATTCTACTGCGATGACCAGGTGGGTTTCGGCCACGCGCGTCTCAGCATCATAGACGTGGAAACGGGTTGCCAGCCCATGTCGAACGAGGACGAAAGTCTCTGGATCGTCTACAACGGAGAAGTATACAACTACGTCGAGCTGCGTGATGAACTGCTGGCAAAGGGCCACACCTTTCGCACCAGGTCCGATACTGAAGTGATTCTTCACAGCTACGAGGAATACGGAACGCAGTTCGTTCAGCATTTCAACGGCATGTTTGCCTTCGCTCTCTGGGACAAGCCCCGCAAGAAGCTCGTGCTGGCTAGAGACCGGGTGGGCATAAAGCCGCTCTACTTCGTACAGGAAGGGGATCGATTCCTCTTCGCTTCCGAGATAAAGGCGTTGCTGGAGAGCAGGAGCTGTCCTCGTGAGGTGGACAGGGCATCGGTGGCGGAGTACATGGAGCGCTCCTACGTGGCAGGACGGAAGACCTTCCTGTCCGGCGTCAGGAAGCTCTTGCCGGGACACGTTCTCACCTTGGAGGGCGGGGCGCTGAAGGAGTCGCAGTATTGGGACGTCACCTTCGCCCAGGAAGAGGACCGGGGTGAGGCCCACTACGTGGAACGACTGGCGTGGCTGATCTCAGATTCGTTGAGACTCCGGCTAAGAAGTGACGTGCCGCTGGGGGCCCACTTGAGCGGTGGAATAGATTCCAGCACCGTGGTCTGTACGGCAAGCAAGCTGTTAGACGAGCGGCTGAAGACATTCTCGGGAGCATTCGACGAGGGGCCCCGCTACGACGAGCGACAACACATCAGGGTCGTGGCCCGGGCGTGCAACACCGAACATCACGAAGTGGTGCCCACGATGGAAGAGTTCTTCGGGACGATATCACGGCTGGTGTGGTATCTGGACGAGCCCGTCGTCGGAGCGGGGGTGTTTCCGCAGTACGTTGTTTCTGCGCTCGCCGGAAAGCACGTCAAGGTAGTGCTCGGCGGGCAGGGCGGAGATGAGCTCTTTGCAGGCTACACGAGATACTACAGGCCCTACTTCGCGGACAGGGTGGCTGACTGTGTGAGACTTCGCTTCGATTCGGGGGCCCCGCTGACCCTGGTTACCGACTTTTTGAAGTTTCTCGTCAACAGGGGGAGCACCGACATACCGCTCTTCTTTCGCAGGCTTTCCGCCCCCTCCCCCGAGCAGGTGCTTTCGGCGGAGCTCCGGCAGGTCGCGGCGCGCCTTCCGTCCCGCTCCGTTCCGCAGGGCCTCGGGAAGTTCGCCCGGATGCTCTACGTGGACCTCAAGGAATACTTGCAGGGTCTGCTGCACGTTGAGGACAGGACGAGCATGGCAGCTTCCATAGAATCGAGGGTCCCGATACTGGATCATCGGATCGTCGAGATGGCGGCCTCCATGCCGTACAAACATAAAATGCGCAACGGGGTGACCAAGTATCTGTTGCGACGGGCCGCAGAGGGCAGGGTGCCCGCGTCAATACTGGCCAGGCGCGACAAAATGGGGTTTCCCACCCCCATAGACGTCTGGTTCTCCCGCAGGGGCGCGGCCCTCCTGAACTTCTTCGATTCGCCCGACGTGGAAAGAAGGGGATTGTTGGACAGGGCGAGGGCCGTGGAGATAGTGAAACAGCACGTGCGTGGCAAAAGGGACCACAGCCCACTCATCTGGAGGATGCTCAACGTGGAATTGTGGCACTCACTGTTCATCGAGGGAAAGACGACAGAGGAAGCAGCCGTTTTCAGAGATTCCTAAGGAGGCAAGCATGGTCAAGGTTGCAGTAGTCGGGGCAGGTTACTGGGGACCTAATCTCATAAGGAACTTCCACGGTATAGGAGACAGTTGTCTGCGTTTTATCTGCGACCAGGACAAGGCGGCCCTGGACAGGCTTGGGCCCTCCTTTCCGGAGGTGGAGTTCACGTCCGACTACGGTGTCGTCCTGAATTCCGCCGAGGTGGATGCCGTGGTCATCGCCACCCAGCCCACGACTCATTTCGAACTGGCCAGGGAGGCCCTTCGGAAGGGAAAGCACGTTTTCGTGGAAAAGCCCCTGGCGCTCAGGGCCAGCGATGCCGAGACGTTGCTTTCCATGAGCAGGGAAATGAAGAAGATCCTTATGGTAGGCCATCTACTCAGGTACCATCCTGCCGTGGCGCTGCTAAAGGGATACGTGGACCGCGGTGAACTGGGAGAGATTCTCTACGTCTATTCGACTCGCGTGAACCTGGGCAAGGTCAGGCAGGACGAGAACGCCCTCTGGAGCTTTGCCCCCCACGACGTGGCGCTCATCCTGCACCTCATGGAGTCGAGGCCGACCGCCGTTTCTGCAGTCGGTCAGTCCTATCTCAGGGAGGGAGTCGAAGACGTGGTCTTCGTCACGATTCTTTTCGAGCACAAGCGCATGGCCCACGCTCACGTCAGCTGGCTGGATCCCCACAAGATCCGCAAGCTCACGATCGTCGGAAACAAGAAGATGGCCGTCTTCGACGACATGGAGGCGTCCGAGAAGATTCGCATCTACGACAAGGGGGTGGACTTCTCTCCCGGCTACAGATCCTACGAAGACGCGGTCAGCCTACGCGCGGGGGACATCCTGATTCCGCAGGTGAAGATGCGGGAACCCCTCAGGATAGAATGCGAGCATTTCGTCGAGTGCATAGAGAAGGGGACGAAGCCGCTGACCGACGCGGAAGAGGGCGTGGCAGTTGTCAGAGTACTGGAAGCGGCCCAGACGTCCCTGGAGCTTTCCGGGTCACTGGTGCAGATAGGTTAGGTTTCTGCGCGCGGGGCGGCCCGGTTGAACCCCGTCACTCCCGCGCGCGTATGGGATTCTGGATGAATAAG
>CP070702.1:2610941-2640038 GCA_020349905.1 Candidatus Eiseniibacteriota bacterium | reverse complement strand
ACCCATCAAGGGCGTGGACAGACATCCTGTTGTGGAGGACGACGTCATCATCTACTCCGGCGCCACCATTCTCGGACGGGTCTTCATAGGGAAAGGTTCAGTCATAGGCGGAAACGTCTGGCTAACCCACAGTGTGCCGCCCGGCAGCCGCATCTCCCAGGCACAGGCCGGTCAGGGCCGGCTCCAGGACGGCGCCGGAATATGAGGGAACCCAGGGCTCCCGGCCACTCCGGTCCGGCGGGCCTCCGGCTCCAAACTCGGCCCCGATCCCCAGCTCGGCCACTTCCCGCGTCGATTCGTTGGAACTGCGGATGTCAGCAGAGCCCTTTGGCCGTTGACGTAGCTCAGGATGGGCCGCTTCGCTAGGCCATCGCTCCGCGCAGAAAAACTCTTGTCAATCCGCCTACAGCCCCCTAAAATATATGACTGGCCTCCCCGGTTTCCCACCAAGGCACACGTACTTCTCAATCTCTGAACGGAGGAACGAATGTCCCGGGCATCGACCGTCTTCTGGCTCATTGTCCTGCCGGCCGTTCTCCTCGTCTCCGCTCCCCTTGTGCGCGACGCTGCTTCACAGAGCAACGAGGACTGCTTCATGTGTCACTCGGAAGAAGGGGGCGCAAGCGTGGTCGACGTAGCTCCACTCCGGGGGTCGGCTCACGAGCACGTTGACTGCGCATCCTGTCACTCGGACGCTGCGGAGCTTCCCCATCCCGAGGAGTTGAGTCCGGTCCGCTGCCAGTCCTGTCACGGGTCAACGGCCAGGCAATACCTCTCGGGAAGGCACGGAAAGAAAGTGGGCGGGGACAGGCCTGAGGCCGAAATCTGCGGGGACTGTCACGGCCAACCTCACGCCGTGCTTCCCACGTCGGACCCGTCCTCACCTGCGTACCGTGCAGTCATCCCGCAGCTCTGTGCGCGCTGCCACGACGATCCGGAACGGATGAAGAGCGCCATGCTCACCGAGGCAGAGCCGTACGTGTCTTATTTGGAGAGTGTGCACGGGCGTGCCCACGAGGAAGGCGTCGAGAGTGCTCCGATATGCACGGACTGTCATGGGGCACATTCTCTTCTGCCGTCCTCCGACCCCAATTCCAGAATCTTCAGACTGCACGTACCTGAAACCTGCGGCCAGTGTCACAGTGATATTGCCGCCACGCTCGAACAGAGCGTGCACGGAGTGGCTCTGGCGGCCGGAATCGAGGACTCGCCCGTCTGTACGGACTGTCACGGAGAGCACCGCATCAGGTCACACGAGGAGCCCGCGTCAAGCGTCTATCCCACCTCGATAGTGAAGACATGCGGTGCGTGTCACGAGGCCGAGAGAATCAGCACCAAGTTCAGGATTCCCGGGGACCGCATCAGTACATACCAGGAGAGCTACCACGGCCTCGCCGGAAGGTACGGTTCGATAACAGTGGCCAATTGCGCGTCCTGTCACGGCTACCACGACATTCTCCCCTCGAGCGATCCTGCCTCCACGGTGCACAAGGCGAACCTGCCCCGCACGTGTGGGAAGTGTCACGTGGGAGCTGGGGCCGGGCTGGCGGAAGGATACGTTCACTCCACCGCTCTCAGGAGTAAGACGCCCATCGTTCATTACGTCGCCGTCATCTACATCGTACTCATATGTCTCATAGTGGGCGGGATGTTCTTTCACAATCTTCTGGATTTCATGAAGAAACTGCTCGTCCATTTTCGGGAGACCAAAGAGCGGGAGAGGGTGTTCAGGTTCGTGTTCGTGGAGAGGCTGCAGCACATACTCTTGGCCATCACTTTCATCACCCTCGCCTATACGGGGTTTGCCATCAAGTTTCCAGAAGCCTGGTGGGCCACACCCTTCAGGCTCTTCAGCGAACCCGACGGCGTCCGCCGCCTAATTCACAGGATTGCGGCATGGATATTCATAGGGCTCTGCGTTTACCACGCCTGGTTCATCATGTTGACGAGGCGGGACAGAGAGCAACTGCGTGAGCTGGCGCCCCGGGTCCGGGACTTCAAGGACCTGTGGGCCCTGCTTCGTTTCAATCTCGGCTTTTCCAGGGAGCGGCCTACGTTCCGCAGGTTTAACTACATCGAGAAGAGCGAGTACTGGGCGCTGATATGGGGTTCCGTCATCATGGTGCTCTCGGGTCTCCTGCTCGTCTTTGAGAACTTCACGCTCAAGTACTTCCCGCTGTGGGTCTCTGAATTAGCCACGGTCGTGCATCTATACGAAGCAATCCTGGCCAGTCTCGCCATAGTGGTCTGGCACTTCTACTGGACCATCTTCGAACCGGACTCATATCCCATGAACTGGTCCTGGATCACCGGACGAATCACCGATAAACAGCTTGAGGAACGGGAAGAAATCGGGGAAGATAAGGAGAGAGGTGCGGTTGAGCGCGGGAGCGGCGAGCACGCCGTGAAGAAATGACCCTCTGAAGACGAGGAGATAACTTGGCGACCGAAATCGACTTCTGGGAAGGAAAGAAGCCCTGCTGGGAAATGAGAGAGTGCTCATCGAATCTCTGCTGCAGGTGTCCTGCGTTTCTCGACCGTTCCCGGCCCTGCTGGATGCATAAAGATACGCTGTGTAACAAGCTGCTCGATGCCCCCAGCACCTGTGACCTCTGCCTTGTATACAGGACGTACGTTGATTCCTACGAACGCGCCCAGGGGGAGCGGAAAGACCCGAACCCATAACGCCCACGTACCGGGCAAGCCTCTTCAGTCACAGATCACGTCTGTTCTGCAATCTGCTCACTAACGCCAGATTCCAGGAATCTTCTGGCCGCACTGAACGCACTTGCCGTTGGAGATGTTCCTCTCCAGAATCGAGTATCCGGCCCGTCTTATCACCGGCCTGTCGCACGCGGGACAGTAGGTGCTTTCTCCCTCGTGGCCCGGCACGTTTCCGATGTAGACGTAGTTGAGCCCGGCGCTCCTCGCGATGTTGCGCGCCCGCTCCAGCGTTGAGTTGGGCGTCTGAGGAAGTCTCTTCATCTTGTAGGTGGGGTAGAAACGGGAAAAGTGTAGGGGCACGTCAGGGCCAAGTTCGCGCTTGACCCATCTGCTCATCGAGGTCAACTCGGAGTCGCTGTCGTTCAGCGTGGGCAGTACCAGATAGACTATTTCGTACCAGACTCCGCTCTTGGCCAGGAGCAGCAGCACGTCCAGTACGGGCTTAAGAGTGGCGTCGCATATCTCCTTGTAGTACTTCTCTGTAAACGCCTTCAAATCGATCTTCACGGCCCCAAGGTGCTTCAAGGCCTCCAGCATGGGCTCGCGGTTTATGTAGCCGTTCGATATCATGACTGTCCTAACGTTTTCCTTGTTCCCTTCCCGGGCCGAGTCCAGCATGTACTCGAACGCGACGACCGCCGGCTCGGAGTAGGTGAAGGCGATGGAAGCGGAGTTGGTCTGCCTCGCGTTCTGAACCAGCTCCCTCGGTTCGAGCAGGTAATTACGCGTCTGCTCCGGTCTCGCCTGCGACATCTCCCAGTTCTGGCAAAACTTGCAGTCCATGTTGCAGCCGGCGGTCCCGATGGAAAACGCACTCGTTCCAGGCAGGAAGTGAAACAGCGGCTTTTTCTCTATGGGGTCCACGTGGACCGCGCATGGGCGTGCGTAGACGAGCGAGTAGTAAACCCCGGACCTGTTCTCCCTGACCCCGCAGTATCCTCTCTCGATGTCTCCCACCTTGCAGTTCTTGGGACACAACTCGCACTCGACCTCCATTTCTGCATGCTTCTTGTAGAACAGCGCCTCCTTGAGAGCCGCGTCCTGGGGACGAAAGCTCCCTTCAGAGCCGGCCTGCGCAAGCGCAGACCCGGACGGCCCGGGCCCGGGCGGGCCGAATCCGGGCAGGCCCGGCACAGCCACAGAACCTGCCGCGATGCCGGAGAGGAGCCCCAACTTCTTCAGGAAATCTCGCCTCTTGCATGGCGCATCGTAAGCCTTCATCTCACTCACACCTTCATCTACCTTCGCCGATACAAGCCCCGCGCACGCTTCTCAGGCCAGCTCCATGTTGATTACGTCTATTCGCGAACGGTCTGAAACCCCCAGGGCATGCCTCTCGTCCGACGCGATCGACAGGTACGCCGGGTATCGTCCTTCCTCGCGAAGCGTGCGCAAACCGTTCGACTTTCGCAGTTTATCTATCTCGTGCGTGCCCACCGTATCGAGGGCGACGGGGTCTGTGCTTACCAGGATGCCACCGAAATGGGACACCCGCTTCGGCTTGTAGCCGGGTCCTCCGTGAAATTGAACTTTCACGGCGTCGCAGATGTTCAGCCTGGTTTTGCCCCTTATGTCCGGATGCGTGCTGACGTCCGCCACAAACGGCGAGCATCCGTCGCTGTGGTACTTGTTTGGATTGTGTATGGCGCCGTAGTAGTTCTTGAGCGCAATTGAAACGCCCGCCAGGGCGTGTTCCCTCAAGACCGGCACGTTTATAAGTGCCGTGGCGTGCTGCGTTACTATTCTGGAGAAACACGAGCCCACCGCCCCCAGCTCCGTCGGCGAAGACTCGTATCCCACCGAAGGAGCATCGGTTCCGAAACACAGCGGAGCCTCTCTGGCAAAGTTCACGGCAAAGCCCGCCTTCTCGAGTTCCCAGGTCATCCGGTCCCAAACGATTATATTGTGCTCCGGGACTCCGCACGACCTCAGCCCCCTCGCTATCGCGGTCACGAGGGCGGGGGACGTGGAGAGCCGTCGGCCAGTGATGGAGTTGACCTTGACGGCAACGATGTCGTCCGGCGCGAAGAACCGCGCCCAGGCGTCTTCGGCTTTGCCCGCTCCGGTGAGCCGTTTAAGGGACGCTTGGAGAAGGTCGGCGTAGAAGCTGACGGAGGCGTCGGACCCGCGCTTCTTTCTTGCCACGACGACCATGGCACGGGGCGCCCCCCTCATCCCCCGTGAGCCCGAGGAAACGACGAGCGGGGGCGTAGAAACCTGGGGAGGGGGTACGCGGCTGCGCCCCAGTAGCTGGCCGTAGACGTAGGAGATGCCGCCTGTCGCAGATGTGGCGGCCGAGGTGGCCAGAGCGCCCAACAGGGCCAGAGATGTTCTGAGGAATTCCCGTCTGGGAAAGCCTCGAGGAGATTTCTTTCGGCGGTCTTCTCCCATCCACCTTCACCCGTTTCTGAAGCACCGTCTGCGACCGTCAGAGCCGAGAGGTTGTTCGTCCTGGTTGCTATTCTCTTTCCGCAAACACTTCAGCGGTGAAAAGGAACACCTCAGCGTCCTTCTTCCACGCGTCTGGCTCTATCCCCGCCTTGTCCGTACAGCAATGCCTCAGGAACTCCTCCTTTGACCAGCCAGTCTCGTCCGCTACCTGCGGAAGATAGCAGCCGCTCCTCATTCCCTTGTTAATGAGGATTCCGTGCTTACCCAGCGTAAGTTCGTCTATGCTCGACATCTTCTTCATGGGCGAAAGGACCGAAATCTCTATGTCTATTCGGTCCAGCTCGGACAGTGAGACCGAAGAGAACCTGTGGTCCTGAGTGGCGGCCGCTACTGCCATTCCGGATACCACCTCATGGAGAGGTTTGTCGGCCACCAGCCTGCCGATGCAGCCGCGCAGATTACCCCGGTTGCGGAGCGTCACGAATGCTCCCATGGGTGCCTTGAGCGCCGGTTCGTCTACGTCAAAATCCGGGATGGGTTTGTCTCTGAGGACGGCGTCGATCGAACGCCTGGCGATGGAAATGAGCTTCTTCCTCTCGGCCTCAGAGAGGAGAGCCTCTTCCTCCTGCTTAGACTCCGCCTTCGCCTTCTTGTGCCCATCAGCGCTCTTCGTAAACACCGCAGCGCCGTAACCGACGACACCGCTCCTGTCGCCGGTGATATCACCCGAGTTGGCGTACTTGACGACCGTGATCTTGTCCGCCCCCAGTGCTTTCGAGGCGGCCATCACGGTCATCACGGCGGTCCCCCCGCACATCGTGCAGGACAGGTTTCGCGTTCGCTTGCGCAATATCTCCTCCTCTTTGGAGGCGATCTGTCTGAGATCCATGCTCTTCCAGGATTCGAGAGTCTCGGTGTCTGCCGTGTTGGCGTCTTCGTAAGAAGGATAGTGCGAGAGGTCGGAGCTTGCCACCAGGAGGACCTTCCTGTCCTCCACGCACTTGGCGAGGGCCTTGCCTAGCTCTTCACACTGAGAGGCGGACAGGTCTCTCGTGACTATTGGAACGATTTTGAAGTTGCGCAGGATTCTCTGCAGAAACGGAAGTTGAACTTCCAGAGAGTGCTCCGGTGCGTGCGAGGCAATGTCGTCCGTGAACACGGGATGGGAATCGATAATTGCCTGCGCGGTCTTCTGGTCGATCTCGACTCGCCCCAGGGGGGTCTCGAAACTCCCCGAAGAATACACCGCGGCCCCGGCCACGAACACCCTGTGCGAGGGTCCAATAAGCACCACCAGTTCATAGTCCCCATCCTTCACGGCCGAGTAAGCGTGGGCGGCCACCTGGCCTGAAAAGACGTAGCCGGCGTGGGGACTGACGATACCGATCACTCTGCCTTCCACTTCCGTGGGCCCAGCCCCGGCTAGGAATCCGTCCACGACCTTCCTGAGTTCGGCAGGCTGTCCAGGATAAAAAGCTCCAGCAACCGCCGGTTTTCTCACGTTGCCCACCTCCTTTTCGGATCTGCCATATGTTTCGGAGTCCGAACAGGCGACGATGACCCCCACTCCAACTGTAAGCGCGGCAACTGCAAGGCGAAACGCATGCGCTTTCAATGGTATTGACCCCCGAGGGAAAGGATTGTTCCCCGAATTGTGGAGAGAAGGCCCTCCTTCCGATTATACTGCGGCACCGGCGCATGGCCAAAGAAAAACTCTGATTGCCGTCGGGAGGGGGGCTCTAGTCCAGGGTGCTAATTGTAAGGCCGGGCCTTTGCAGGAGTTCGAATTGCACGCCTGCCTCCTTCAGGAGGCACAGCGCGTCTTCGTCCGGGTAGGCGCCGCAGGCCACGAGCCCATGTATCCGTGCGTTCACCAGGATCTTCGCGCAGAGTATGCAGGGAGTATGGGTGCAGTACAGGGTGCCCCCCTGAATGCTAATCCCGTGCAGCCCCGCCTGAATCACAGCGTTCTGTTCGGCATGGATTGCCCTGCACACCTCGTGTCTCTCGCCGGAGGCAATACCTCTCTCGTCTCTCAGACAGCCGAGCTCGAGACAATCTGCGACTCCCGACGGAGCTCCGTTATATCCGGTCGTCAGGATCCTTCTGGTCCTCACGACAACTGCTCCAACGTGATGCCGGCGGCAAGTCGAGCGCTCCGCAACGAGGAAGGCGATCTTCATGAAGTATTCATCCCAAGGGAGTCTTTCGCAGCGTTCCTTTGAATCACTCATCGGCTGATACCCTTCGTGCCGCAAACCCAGCAGTATCGATGGTCAGAGGTGTCGGATGAGAGGGAATCCCAGAGCAGACCCTCTCTATCATACCTCCTTTACCTCGATTTGATGTCTCAATAGTCTAGCAGCTTCTGCGTCCTTGAAGAACAAGTAGTATAACACGCTCGCTACGACATACAGGCTGATGGCCGCGAGAAAGGACGGAACGTACGAGTAGTGCTCGATCAGAACGCCACCTATTTGCACGCTTATTGCCCAGGACCCCATCCAGGCGAGCATCAGCATGCTGTTGGTCACGGCGTGCTCCTCTTTTCTGACCGATTCCATCGCGAAGTTGGCCGAGAGAGGCTGGTTCATGTTCATGAGGGCGCCCCTGAGAAGAAACGAAACCACGACCACGGGGAAGTATCTTGAGAAACAGAGAACGAGCATGAAGGGAATCGAGGCTATCTGCGAGGCCACCACGCTTCTCACGAGCCCCATCTTTCTGCCGAGCACGGGACCCATGAGCGTGCCGGCGGTCATGAAGCATTGAAGCAGTGCGAAAAGGATGCCTATCGTGTCTGCGGAAGAATCGAAGAGGTCCTTGAAGTACAGGTTCATGAAGGGAATGATGAGGCCCGCGCCGGTGCCGATTATGAATGCAGGTACGGAGAGCTTTCCTATGAGCTTCCAGTTGGTGCCCTTGAGATTCTTGAGAAACTGAGACGTCGCCTTCCGGTCGGGAGTCTCTTCCCTGATTGAGAGAAAGGGGATGGAGGAGGCTACGATTATGAGACTCGCGACTACAAGCGCGTATCTATGTTGCTCGTACCCAATATCGGTGACCAGGGAGAAGAGCCTCGGCAAGTACCCTCCGATGAGGCTTCCGGCCAGCGCTCCAAAGGTGCTCACGGCGAAGTTCATGCTGAAGAGATAAGTTCGCTCCTTCTCTGTGGTGTGACGCATGAAGAACGGCGCAGAGGCACTTCGGAACACCGTGAAGCCTATTCCAGCCACGAACGCGGCCACGAGAATCGTGTGAGAACTCTCGGTTACGACTTGCACCACATAGCCAACGGCGATTATGACGGCCGAGAGAGTCAGCACAAACCTGAACGTAAACCTTCCCAGTATCAGCCCAACGGGAACCGCAAAGAGCACCGAGCCCAGGGCGGTCCTGGAGAGCACCGTACCGATGTAGCTTTCCGAAAAACCCAGCTCCTTGAAGTAGAGATTGAGGAGAAGCATGAACATGGAGGCGCCGATCCAGATGATCAGGCTCCCCAGGAGGAAGGCCCTGGCGTTGGAGGAGAAGAGCTTGAGGTGCGCTATATAATCCTTGAGACCGGAGAGAAATCTATCCAACTGAAACACCCGCACGCCTTCGTGTGTTATTAGCGGGATGCTTCCGCTACATCGAAGAGGTCAACGTATGTGGTGTTTGGCCACGACTGTGGCGTTGAAACGAATGAGATTCTCGGTTCCCGTTACGTTTTCCGCGCTGGAGCTTGCATCGAACCTCAACCTCAATCCCACCTGGACAGCTTCGGACGTGAAGAGCTCTCCCAGGGTCTCGTCTCCCACGATGTCCGCGTGGATCGTGTCGGTCGTCGCTGGCTCCAGGTGTATGGACTCGCTTATGTAAGGGGTGGCGTCGTAGGGATTCGACAGCGTGTCTGTGATGAAGACCTGAAACTCCACGTCGGCGGTTCCGGTATCGTTCACGAACTCTGAGCTGATGCGAAGGCTCACGCTCTCTATGTCGGTGATGTCACCGATACCCTCGGACAGATTGACTCGCTGCGGGTCCGCGTCGATGATGACCGGTATCGGGCTTGGCGGGATAGGGGGGTCGTCTCCGTAGGTCTGCGTGACCACTGTCGAATCAAGAAAACTCAATATGTCCACGTGCAGCGTAAGACTTTTGTCCCCGCAGCCAGGAAATAGCGCCAGCCAGGCGAGCAAGAGCACGGCAATCAAAGGCAGCAGTTTTTGCATGGGCTTCTTCACTTTCTTTTCCTTTCCTCCAATAGGGCAATGCGCTGCATAGTCGCATTACATCGAAAGCGAGAGAGCCAGGTCCACGGCTCTTTCACTCGTCAGCACGCTGCTGCTGGTCATGAGGGCCATGTCGAGGTTCACGACGCCGAGCTTGAAACCCGTTCCACCGGCGAACTGCAGCTTACCGTTTGCGTCCAGCCACGTTCCAGTTCTCAGCGCCACGTTCCCACGGATGGTTTCGAAGCCGAGATGGAACGTGGTCCTCGTGATTCCCTTCTCTATATCAAACGCTAAAGTGTTTGGCCCCCACCGCCTGGCCGTGTTGAGCACGACGATTGACGGGACGGTGCTCGTGTAATCGGCATCCTCGGCGAGAGTGTATTCGACTATCTCGTTCGTAGAGTCCTCCAGTACGTGCAACTCCCTGTCCGCCTTCCAGTGGATCTTGGTGGCGATGTTCACGACGCCTGCGCCCACCTCGTAGCCGCCCTTGAACATGCAGACGCCCAGATCCAGCCCGGTCCCGGATCCTGCGGGCAGGGCGGTCGTGACCGTGCTTCGAAAGTCCATGTCCAGCGGTTCGTCGGCAAAGATGACGTCACCGGTCGTGAAAGAGACGACGGGATCCACCTTTGCGTAGGCGAGTCCGATAAGATACTTGACCCTGCCGCCGGCGTAGACTGCCAGCTCGTCCGAGCGCCTGGGGTCGTCGCCCCCACCCAGAATCGAATTCACGCGCCTGGCGTAGCCGAATCCCAGGACTGCCGCGGCCTGAACCTCAGCGGTTTCCTTGAGATTGTATGACGTGTTCGGAAGAAAGGCGCGGTCTCCGCGAAGGGCACGGCTCAACGAAGGGCTCAGGGAGAAATCGCTTTCGCCTACCAGGAGGCCGGAGACGCCCCCGAAGAACCCCCTTGCGCCGTAGCTGAAGCTGGGCTGGTCCATGATTCCACCGAGCTTGAACGGCTCCTCGGGCACCACCTCGGCAACGTCTCCGAGGTCGATGGCCAGTCTGTCCCTTGCGATGTCTATTACGATGTCGTCGCTTATGGTCTCTGGCTCCACTATTCTGAGAAAGACGGGGAAGTTGGTGGCAAGCTCGGCTATTTCGAAGGCGTTGAAATCCGGATCTTCGGGATCGAACTCGGGCAAATCAGAAAGGAACTGGATTATTCCCAAAGGAATCGGAATGCTCCATTGGCTTCTGCTTGCGGGTACGGCTCTGAGAGCGACGTTTCTGTTCTGCGCTTCTCGATACTCGGAGAGCATTACGCCCCCCATGGCTATGCGTCGGGCGTCAAAGGAAGCGTAGATCGGAGGACAGACGACAAGACCCCAGGCGAGCAGTCCAGCAGTAAATACCCAAGCTAGAAGGGACACTTTAGTCTTCAATTTCTCCTCCCGGAAAGGTTTAAGCTCCCCAAGGCTTCTAGGCACCGGGTCGCAACCTAACACAGCCCCGAGAAAGGGGTCAAGGGGAAAAGCCTAACGAGTTGTGAGGGGGAGGCTCAACGGTGTGCGACCGGAGTCGACCGTGGTGCACAGAGGGCGTCATCTGAGAAGAACGAGCTTAGCGTTTCCTGTCTGTCCGGCTGCCTCGAGCACGGCCAGGTACACTCCGGAGGAGCATTGGCTTCCGTTCTCGTCCTTGCCGTCCCAGGAGACGTAGTAGCTTCCCGGCCCCTGTGTGAGGTGCACGAGCTCTCTCACCATCCTGCCCGTTGCATCGAACACCCTGAGGAGTACGTCGACGCTATTCTCGGGCGAGGCACCGTGAGAGGTTCGGGGAAAGAGCTCGTAGTGAATCGTGGTCCACGGATTGAAAGGATTCGGGTGAGCCCCGGATAGAGCCACTCGCGCTATGGGAGAGGGCCCCTCGGAGACGGAGGTGGAAGCAGGCTCTATGGTGATCTCCACGTTCCCGTAGCCAGGGACGTTGGTGTTCACGTAGTGGACCAGAAACGCTCCGGCGTCAATCACCTGGGACACGGTTCCGCCAGTCACGGTGTAGTCGCCACCGTAGTCCAGAACGAGCAGCTTGACCAGGGCGTTATCGAAACCTTCGCTGTGGTTGCTGGTAATGGTGGCGGTGTTGGTCGAAGAGGTGCCGTCGTTGGGGTTCTCGTAAGCGACACCGATGTTCTGGAAGTTGTAGATGAGCGGGTAGGCCGTAACCGCGTTGTCCGTCACCCTTATGAGACGTGCGTTCCCCGGCGAGCCCTCGTTGTACGACCTGTTGGTAAGGATAGACAGCGTGCTTCCCACGTACTGGGTTGAGTTCATGTGGGAGTGTCCCAAAAGGGCCAGGTCGATTCCGTACGTGGAGAATATGGAAGGCAGCTGGCTCTGGAAGTCGTAGTGATAGGCCATGACCTTCAGCGCAGCCCCACTGGCCGCGCTTAAGTCTGAGTTGATCCAGCTCATCTGGCTGGCTATGAAGCTCTGCCAGCCGTAGACCTCGTAGATGAAGTAACTGTAGTTCCGGTAAGCGGCCGGGAGGGTGAAATGACAGTCGCCGTAGTCGAAACTGTAGTCAGGCGTGTAGACCCCGAAATTATCCGCGCTGTAAGGATACAGGTAGTTCCATCCCATGTAGTTCCACCAGTGGGCCATGCCGTCCCCTATGTCGTGGTTTCCGGTCGTCAGGTAGAAGGGTACTTCGGTGTTCTTGAGGACTATCTGGCCCATCTCTGTCTGGTCCGCGTGGCTGCGGTTTATGTAGTCTCCGGTGTGAATGATGAACTCGGGGTTCATTATTGCCGCTTCGTTCAGGATCTCCTGGAATTCGTCCGCAGTGTGGTTGGTTCCGAAGTGCTCCGGCACGTGCGAGTCCGTCACGTGCAGGAAGTAGAAGGTCTGTTTGAAGGCGTCGATTATCTTCACGGAATTCCAGGTCGTGTCCGGCGTAAGCCCGTCTGCCAGAACCACGAGGTCGTAGAGCTCCATCGCACATTCCGGCGGAATGGGAGCCCTGAGAAACCACCTCTTCGTAGGGGTATCGTAAGTGGCGGACGAAACCGAGAGCATCTCGGTGCAGAAGTCGGTCACCAGAAAGGCGGTCCAACCGGTCGTGGAAGAGGATGCCCCGCAGATGATGTCCAGAGTGTCCCCGCGCGGCACTATGGCCGGGATGTTTGGCAACGGCCGCTGGATCGTACTGATGGGGTCGCTTCTGAACACAGGCGGCTCGGTACCGGAGTCGAAGTAGCGAGTCATCGAGCCCGGGGGGAGAACAGAGACCCCGCTCACCAAGACCTCCGCGTCGAAGCTGCAGTCGTCGTCACCTGCGGCTACTTGGTGAACCTCAACGGAGAGATTGAGCTCATAGTCGGTCGTGTACGGAAGGTACTCTCCGATGGCGAACCAGGTTATGTTGAACATCTCGAAGCTTCCGCCTTCGTGCTCCGAGAGGGCGAGAGTGGAATAGGTGGGCGTTCCGCCGGGCATGTTGGCCGAACGGGCGACTTCGAACCCGTTTATGTAGGCCACGAACGCGTCGTCGTAGTTGACCTTGAGATACATCGAGCTGGCGTCCTCCAGGTCGTTCACCAGGAAGGAAGCCCGAAAGTAGTACGTGATGCGTCCCGGGGTGACCAGGGTGGCCTCGTCGCCATCTCCATAGCCCAGCTCAGCGTTACCGGAAGGCCACGAGCCGTCGTCGTAGCACTCCTGTCCCCAGTCGAGCGCCCAGGAGGGCAGGGTCGGGACCGTCGAGAGGAAGAGAAGCTGTAGAACGACGAGCAATAGTTGCAGGGGCCGCCGTAAGGAGAGCCCCACGGTCCGCCTGTTCACACTGGGATTCACCTTCAATCCACCCTTTCTCACGAAGGAATCATCCGGGACGTATCGAAAACCCTGTGTACTGAAAACCGGAGGGCATTCTGGAGCTCCAGATGCCCCCCGGCCTGAGATTGGACACACTCCAATCAGTCGTCGCTATCAGCTATTTCAGAAGTACCATCTTCCCATCGGCGACCTTGTCACCGGCAGAGAGCTTCGTGAAGTAGACCCCGGATGACACGAAGCGACCCGCATCGTTTGTGCCGTCCCAGACGGAACGGTGTCTGCCGGGTTCCATGGGAACGCCGTCAATGAGAGTCTTCACAAGCCTGCCGGAGACGTCGTAGATGCAGAGCTCCACCTTATCTCGCCCCGGAACGCTGAAGAAGATAGTCGTAACCGGGTTGAACGGATTCGGGAAGTTCTGCTCCAGAGCGAAGACGAGGGGTCTCGGCTCGCCTCCCGGAGTGCTCAGGGTCAGGTCTATGTCTGCGTCGTACCTGGGTTCCATCCTGAACTCATCGTACGCGTAGTCCATGGGACCCTGGATGTGCATCCACTCACCGATGGTGGGAACGTAGGTGTAGCTTGCATTGTGAGCGATACCCACTGTGTCGGGCGTCAGGTCCGCCACGGACCACCCTCCGAACAGGTCGAAGCCGGCCGTGTCTACGACCGCCACTCGCTCACACCGCACGAACACACCTTCGTACTCCTCCGCAGTCGGTGAACCTGTGCGGATGGCGCTGGGGTCAACGACATCCGGCCCCGGAAGCGGGTTTCCGCTGCTCAGGACGTTCACGTAGTCGACGCCGGTGATCTCCGTCTTGAAGAAGTATTCGCTCAAGAATCCGGAAACGACGACGTTGTCACCCTCTGTCACGGGAGTGGGGATGCCTCCGTAGACCTGAATGCCGCTCCACGGACCGCCGGCAACGTCTTCCATGTAGAAGTGAGTCGTGAAGACGCTCTTGTCTGCCGTGACAATCCCGCTCGTCGTGACCTGCTCTCCCGCATACTGCGAGCTATCGTTTCCGGCACCCACCGGAGTCTGTAGCTGGGTGATGGGGCATATGCCTCCTCTGAAGTACTCGGTCTGAGCCTCAGACATCGGAACGTCGTCTTCGTTCTTCACACAGCAGACCGTGAGGCCTTCGGCATCGCACGGGAGCTGCTCGCCGGTCGTGAGGTCAACGACCATGGCTCCTTCGCTCTCAATCGTGGCAAGCGTTATGGGTGTGCCGGTTCCGAGGAAGTAATTGCCGGTGTTCACGGCTGACGTGCTGTCGACCCCTCTGTCGAATATGGCCCTGACGCCGGTGCTGGACGTGGCGTAGGCCAGCACCAGGTTCGGGGCAGGATCCAATCCCATGTAGACAAAGTCGTCCACGTCCCTGGGATAGAACCTGTAATTACCGTTTTCAAACGACAAGACGCCCGTCAAGGACGCCAGCGTGTCCCCGACAGCGGGTCTGCTGGGGCCGGGGCTGCGCATCTTGTCAGGGCGACAGAACACGCTGTCCCCAGGGGTTGCGGGCAGGTGGCTGTGGGCCTCGACCAGGAGGAAGTTGGTGTAATCCAGATGCCGCGCGACAACCACCGTGTCGAGCCTGGTGAAAAGACCTTCCCATGGCTCGGCGGTAGGGCAATCAGCAGCGACGAGACCCATGTCTCCCGCAGACAGCAGGACAGGGTCGGGGACCACCATGCTGTCCACAATTTCCCAGGACAGGGGCGAATACGTAATCTCGCTGCACGAGCTGCAGGTGTCGGGACCCGGGTATTCTTCGTATATGCCGGTCACGTCGACTATGTGGCCTCTCCTGAGGCCGCCCGGATGTATGTTGCCCGAGTAGACCAGAATACCACCCTGCGGTCCTCCGGCCAGCTCCTGCATCCAGAACCCGTACGTCGTGGGAGCCAGGTCGATGCCGGTGACCACACAATTCTCAACAGTGACCGTGTCTCCCTGGTTGTGGAGACCGGCCCTTATGTTGTAGATCGTAGTCACTACGGGCTCGGCCGACGCGCACGTGGCGAGAAGAACTGCGAGAGCCAACAGAGGAACAATCTTCTTCATCTTTCCTCCCTTCTATTTGAACGCGAACCTACCAGTCACAGCTTCCAGCTGACTTGAACAGTAGCCAACTCTGGTCAGGCATCACCTCCGTTTCGACGCGCAAATGTGATGACGATTACCGCGGCCTGAATCCTGGCCGGCGCTTCCCGACCGGAACAGACCGTAAGCAGATGCCTCCTGAGCGATGAGGTCTCACTCCGCTGGTCAGAATCTGGGCAGGCGTCACTCTGCGCGGAAGCTCGGGCCGGCTTACCTCACCGCCTGCACGCAGTTAACCCAGGTAGAGCCGGCGTGCGAGCCGTGGAACCAGGCCGGAACGAGAAGCTCTGACCAGGACCTCCGCCATCCAAAGAGGCATTAAAGACACACACTTAGCTACGATGATTATACACTACAGGGGGGCCAATGTCAAATGCTTTCGAGTCATTGCCTTCCAGCACCTCAGGTCGGTGGCGTACCCGGGAGACCTGTGTAGACGCCGGGCTCTCCCGGAGGTCGCTCTGTGTGACGGAGAGGTCAAGCTCCAATCCCTGTTACTTGGGGGACTCCACACGTGGCAGGGTCAAGGGGGACCCGTAAGACGCAGCTACTTTATTCCGTGAATCCTTTTGTACTCCAGCCAGTTCTTCTTGAGCTCAAGGAACTCCTTGAAGTCCCTTCTGAGGATGAAAGGGTTGGTCCTCTTTTCCTCTCCGATGGTGGAACGATGTCTCGTACCGTAGTCGTGACCCGGCCAGACCTCCGTGTCGTCGGGAAGATTCATGAGCTTGCCCCAAAGACTCTCGTGTTCCCTCTTTGCTTCTTCCCCGAAGTCAGTACCTCCCACCTTGCCCACGAAGAGAGTGTCGCCGGTCACGAGCTTTCCATCGACAAGCACACAGATAGAATCCACGGTGTGTCCTGGAGTGTGAAGGACGGTGGCGCGGAGAGAGCCCAGCTCCAGCACGTCTCCGTCGTCCACCGACACGTCGTGTTTGGCACCCGCGAGCGAGTGCATGACTACCTGGGCGCCTGTCTTTCCCTTCACGGTCGCGTTCCCCGCCACGTGATCCACGTGCGAGTGAGTATTGACGATGTACTTGATTCTGAGCCCGTGCGCCCTGACCCTTTCCAGAAGCTCCTCGCAGTCGAAAGAGGGATCGACGACCAACCCAACCTTGGCGTTCTCGTCTGCCACGAGGTACGCGAAGTTCCTGTCCCCGCCGGTCTTGACCTGTTCGAATATCATCCGTTCTCACCTCACATCCTGTCTCATCCTTATGTTCTGTTTATACCCTTCCTTCTCAACTCATCGATTTCTCTGACCAGGCGCTTGAAGAAGGGACCTATCCGCTTCGCTGTCTTGCCCACGACTTCACCCACCTCTTCGTGACTCAGCTCGCCGCTTCCGAAACCGGTCGCCAGGTTAGATATGCAGGAGAAGCCGAGGACCCGCAACCCGAGCGTCTGGGCCACCAGGACCTCGTGTGAGGTGGACATGCAGGCGGTGTGAGCGCCTATCTGGCGCATGAAACTAGATTCCGCCGCCGTCTCGTAACTCGGGCCGGTGGAAGTGCCCAGGACACCCTTCCGAAGGGTGACGCCCATCTCTTTGGCGGCGCGCTCCGCCACTTCCATGTAATGTCTGTCGTATAGGGAGGCAGCTCGTCTCACCACCGGCTCGCTCTTCCAGCCGCATTGCCCGCGCAAGGGAGAGCGAAAAGTGAGGTCGATGTGGTCCTCCACCAGCATCAGGTCACCCGGTCGCATCTTCTCGTCGAAGGAGCCGCTCGCGTTGGTGACAATGAGAGAGCGCACGCCGAGCTTGGGCAGAACGCGTACTGGGAACGTCACCTGTTCAGGGGAGTGACCTTCGTAAAGGTGACTCCTTCCCTGAAGCAACGCAACCGTGATACCGCCGAAGCTCCCCAGAACAAGAAAACCGGCGTGTCCCTCGACAGTCGGAGCCGTGAAGTGCGGGATGCTCGCGTAGGGAATGGTGCATCCCCTGTCCACCTCTTCCACCAGAGGGGCGAAGCCGGAACCCAGAATGATTCCCACGGATGGCGTGGCGCAGCACTCCCTGCGAATGCGGATCACAGATTCCGTCAGTGCCTCTTCTCTTTCGTTCCAACTCTGCATGGGTCCCCCTTACCACACGGGGAATCATAGCAAACATCTGCCCTTATTGCCTTTCCTTTTCGTACGGAACGCCGTCCGCGGCCGGGGGAATCGAGCGTCCTATGAATCCCGCGAGGACGACCACGGTCGCCACGTAGGGAATCATCTGTATGAATTGGGTGGGCACATCCTGTCCCTGGAGCTGCATCTGAAGGCTCTCTGCGGCTCCAAACATGAGACACGCCCCGGCGGCACCAAGGGGATTCCACTTGCCGACTATCATGGCCGCAAGCGCGATGTAACCCCTGCCGCTCGACATGCCGTCGGTAAAGCTGTGTTGGTCCATCGCCAGCCATGCCCCGCCGAGGCCGGCCAGGGCTCCGCTAAGAAGCACACCTGCGTACCGCACGCGGGACACGTTCACGCCGAGACTGTCGGCCGCCTCGGGGTGCTCACCCACCGAGCGCAGGCGAAGGCCGAAGGAGGTTTTGAAGAGCACGAACTGCGACGCGAATATGATAACTATGGTCGCCAGGATGAGAGGCGAAGAGAAGATCGTTGACAATACCGGGATGTCCCCCAGGACGGGCACGTCCCACTCGGGCAGCCCGGCTATTCTCTCGGAGTTACTCGAGCTGCCGAAGATGATGCGAAGGAAGAAGCGCGTCGCACCCATCGCGAGAAGGTTTATAGCCAGACCGCTAACGATCTGCTCCGCCTTGAAGGTTATGGACACCACTGCGTGGACAGACGCCGTGGCCACGCCGCCCGCCACTGCCGCGAGCACGCCCACCCACGGATTGCCCGTGTAGTGGGTGGCCAGGACGCACGTGAAGGCGCCGTTGAGCAGAATGCCCTCGAGGGCGATGTTGACTACGCCTCCCCGCTCAGAAAACGTGCCTCCGATTGCGGCCAGGGTATAGGGCACGGAGATTCGCACCATCTGTGAGATGAAGGCCAGTACTATCATCCAGTCCATGCTCGGCCTCTTGCAGTCACATCGTGCGGTTCTCTAGTCACGATCCAAATCTTCGCATCGATTCGGGCTCACCGTCAGGCCCCGGAACGTCGTCAGCCAGGCCGCCCCCGCTTGAAGGATGCGGCGAGCTGGCCAAATACGTTCGTGCCGGCTATCACGACCAGGATCACGATGCCCTGGAGAATTTCCACGAGCTCCTTCGGGACTACGGCGTTTATGACCAGGCCTCCGTAGCTGAGGGCTCCAAAAAGAAAGGCCGCGAGCACCACACCCAGAGGGTGATTGCGACCAAGAAGTGCGACGGCTATTCCCATGAATCCCAGACCCGAGGAAAAGCCGCCCTCGTAGTAGTACTTGTAGCCCATCACGAAGTCCACTCCCACCAAGCCGGCCAGGGCTCCGCTCAGCGTCATGGCCAGCACTGTCCCTGCGCCCACGCTTATTCCACCGTACTCCGCCGCCGCGGGATTGAGGCCCAGCGCTCTGAGCTCGAAGCCGAACCTGGTTCTCCAGAGAAAGAAGTAGACCGCCA
Organism: Candidatus Eiseniibacteriota bacterium; assembly: GCA_020349905.1. Lineage (GTDB taxonomy): Bacteria > Eisenbacteria > RBG-16-71-46 > JAFGJU01 > JAFGJU01. The sequence goes on along the minus strand of CP070702.1, from coordinate 2,621,232 downwards.
CCGCTATACCCAGGGCCAGGAAGAGACTCACGTTTACGGGAGATCCCTTGAAAACGGGCCAGAACTGCTCGAGCCGCGGGATCTGTGCCTGTGCCGCGATTCTCTGGGTGTGAACGGTTTCGGGGACAAAATAGACGTGTGTCACGAAGTATCCCGTGAGCGCGATGGCCACGAAGTTGAGCATTATCGTGTTTATCACCTCGTGCGCCCCAAATCTGGATTTGAGGTAGCCGGGAACGGCTCCCCAGAGAGCTCCTCCGGCGGCTCCCGCGAGTACGCAGAGAGGCACGAGCAGCACGCCCGGAAGTCCGGAAAGCGTAAACCCGACCCACGCCACAGCGAACGTTCCTATGTAAAGCTGACCCTCCGCCCCGATATTGAAAAGGCCCGCCTTGAACGCCAGCGCCACCGAAAGTCCGGTGAAGATGAGCGGCGTCGCCTTGAACAGCACCTGGCCGAGCCCGTAGAAGTTTCCGAACGTTCCGCTGAAAAGCCTGCCGTACACCGAGACCGGGCTCTCTCCGATGGCGAGGATGAACACGGCACCCGCTGCGAAGGCGGCCGCTATGGCCACCGCGGGCACACCTATCACGCCTGCCAGCTTCCTTGCGGCCTGGAAACGTCTGCTCTGCTCCGAGGCGGAGGACATTGGAAGAGTCGTCACCTCCACGTGAGCCGGCCCCGGCGGCCGTCAGATTACGATTCGCCCGCGCCGTTGCCGTCCTCTTTGGCGAGGACACCGGTCATCATCATCATGCCGAGCTTCTTCTCGTCGGCCTGGGTCGAGTCCACCGTGCCCACTATGCGGCCTTCGTAGATGACGGCTATCCTGTCGCTCAGACTCAAGATCTCTGAGAGGTCCGCCGAGACGAGAAGAACGGCGCATCCCCTGTCCCTCTGGGCGATGAGGTTTCGGTGTATGAACTCTATGGCGCCGATGTCGACGCCTCTGGTGGGCTGGGAAGCCACGAGAAGCTTCGGGTCCCTGGAAAGTTCCCTGCCCACTATGAGCTTCTGCTGGTTGCCGCCGGAGAGTGAACGGGCCGGCAGGGCCGGAGCCTGCGGCCTTACGTCGAACCGTCGCAGCACGCTTCGGGCATTCTCGAAGATGTCCTCCCTCCGCAGCCAGAGTCTGCCCGCGAAGGGTGGGCGGAAGTGAGAGCCCAGAATCAGGTTCTCCGAGACGGTGAACGCGGGGACCAGACCTCTCTTGAGCCTGTCCTCCGGTATGTGCGCCACGCCCAACTTCAACATCTCTCGTGGTGAGAGGCCGGTGATGTCTCTCTCCAGAAGCCTGAGCGAACCGGAAGAGGGCTTCCTCAGGCCGGTTATCACCTCCACGAGCTCGGTCTGGCCGTTACCTTGAACGCCCGCTACGCCCAGTATCTCCCCGGAGCAGACACGAAGGGAAATTCCCCTCAGGGTCGGTACCTTCGAGGCTCCGAGGGCGTGTACGTCCTTGAGCTCGAGGACCGTCTCTCCTCTGGCGGGCGCTCCTTTCTCCACTTCGAGCAGCACCTTTCTTCCGACCATCAACGTTGCGAGCTCCTCGGTGTTGGTCTCGGCCGTTTTCAGGTCGCCCACCACTTTCCCGTGGCGCATCACGGTGACGCTGTCAGAGATTTCCATCACCTCGCTCAGCTTGTGCGTGATGAAGATGATGGTCTTGCCCTGTTCCTTCAGTCTTCTCAATATGACGAAGAGAGATTCAGTCTCCTGGGGTGTAAGGACTGCCGTCGGCTCGTCCAGGATGAGAAGCCGCGCACCCCGAAAGAGGATCTTGACGATTTCCACCCTCTGCTGCGCGCCCACCGAGAGCTCTTCAACTCGAGCGTCAGGGTCGACGGCCAGGGCAAACGTCTCGGAGAGTTCTTTGACGCGTTCGGCAGCCCCTTTCAGGTCGAGCACGACTCCCGCCCTGAGCGGCTCTGAACCCAGAACCACGTTCTCCGTCACGGAAAGAGGCGGGACCAGCATGAAGTGCTGGTGCACCATGCCTATCCCCAGCGAGATGGCGTCGGCGGGGCTTCTGAGCTCCACCGGGTCTCCGTCCAGGTACATCCTGCCGGAGTCTGCCCTGTAGAGACCGTAGAGGATGCGCATGAGGGTCGATTTGCCGGCGCCGTTCTCCCCGACCAGAGCGTGAATCTCTCCCCTGTTCACATCCAGATTGGCGCAGTCGTTGGCTTTGACGAGGGCGAATTGTTTGGAAATACCCTCCATCTTGAGGAAGGGAATGGAGGGGGAGTCTGTGCCGCTCTTAGGTGGAGGGGACAATAATCTCTCCGGAAATTATCTTCTCCCTGAGCTGTTGAACTCTGTCGAGTATCTCGTCGTCGATCAGAGTCCTGTTGTTGTCATCGTAGACGAAGCTGACCGCCCCCTCAGCCAGGCCCAGGGTTCTCACCCCGCCGCTGAAGGTGCCGTCCAGCACGGATTTGATGGCCTCGTATACGGCCACGTCCACGTCCTTTATCATGCTGGTGAGGACGTGGCCGGGAGCTTCTTCGTACTGGTCGGAATCGACGCCGATGGCCAGACCGTTCCTCTCTCTCGCGGCCTCAAACACGCCGAGCCCCGTTGAACCGGAAGCGTGGAATATGACGCTGGCTCCCTTGGAGTACTGGCTCAGGGCGAGCTCTTTTCCCTTGCTGGGATTCTTGAAAGCGTTGGCCGTCACGCCAGCGTAAGCCACGAGGACGTCTATGTCCGGCCTGACGTACTTGGCGCCCTCCACGTAGCCGGCCTCGAACTTCTTTATCAGAGGTATCTTCATGCCGCCGACGAACCCTATCTTGCCGGTCTTGCTCTTGAGGGCTGCAATCGCACCCACGAGAAAAGACGCCTCTTCCTCTCTGAACTTGAGAGCCAGCAGGTTGGGAGGGATCTCTTGTCCGGGCGTGACCGAGTAGTCCACGCACGCGAACTTCTTGTGCGGAAAGTCTCTGGCTATTGCATTGATGTCGTCTGTGAAAAGGAAGCCTATCCCGAAAATGATGCCCGCTTCCCCGCTGGCCAGAAGTCTCAGGGCAGATTCTCTGTCCGAGCCTTCGCCCGGCTCGATGTACTCGAACGAAACACCCAGCTCGTCCCGGGCCCTCTCGAGGCCACGGTATGCAGAGTCGTTGAAAGACTTATCCCCCCTGCCTCCCACGTCGAACACCAGGCCCACCTTGAGGTCGGCCCCGGAACGCTCAGCTTTTGCGGCAGACTCCCTCGCAGCGTCCTCCTTCTTCTTGCCGCAGGAGATGGACAGGGCAAACAAAAGGCACAGGAGCGCCACCAGCACCTTGCTCGTCGAGGGCAAGAATGAGGCCGGCACAGGTGTCCGGGTGTGTCTGATTCTCTCGGACTCGCGTTTCACCGTCCCCTCGCAGGAGTTTGCTTCCGGCCCGTCTTCCGCCCGGCCGTTTCCTTCCCGGGTCGAGACGCCTTGTTTTGGCGAGACGCCTCGCTTCGTCGTGTCCCCGTCTTCGGCGCGTCACGTTCCTTCTCCGGCGGCTCGAAGCAATTCCGGCATCTGGCCTCGTAAACGTCGAAAGCGCCGACGACTATTCTCTCGGCGCTGGCCACTTTGCGCTGAGTTCTGTTGGCGGGATTGCCACACACCACGCAGATGGCCAGTGTCTTTGTTATGTATTCAGCGATTGCCAGAAGCTGCGGCATGGGTTCGAACGGCTGTCCCGTGTAGTCCTGGTCCAGCCCGGCCACTATGACCCTCTTGCCGCTGTCTGCCAGCTGCTGGCAAACGTCAACGAGCTCGAGCCCGAAGAACTGCACTTCGTCTATACCCACCGCGTCTGCGTTCCTTGCCTTCTTCAGTATCTCCCGGCAGTCGTTTATCTCCTGCGACGGTATACGCTGGAGGTTGTGCGAGACGATGTACTCGGCGCCGTATCTCTTGTCGATCTTGGGCTTGAAGATGGCCACCTTCTGTTTAGCTATCTGGGCCCTCCGAAGCCTGCGAATCAGCTCTTCGGTCTTCCCGCTAAACATGCTCCCGCAGATTACCTCTATCCATCCCACGTTCTTCGGCACGATGTTCTCGCTCATGTCTCGCCTTTCCAGTCGCTGTCTCGGATGAGACGGATGCATCCGCCGCGGTTTCCACACCTGCGCGGGGTCGCTACAGCAGCGAACGAATCTTAGTCTTGAGGAGGTCGATGGCCACGACGTTGTGGCCCCCCTCGGTGATTATGATGTCGGCGTATCTCTTCGAGGGTTCCACGAACTGAAGGTGCATCGGACGAACGCTGCTCTCGTACTGCTCGATCACCGACTCGAGACTCCGCTTCCTCTCCGTGATGTCGCGCCTGAGACGTCTTATCAGGCGCACGTCCGAGTCTGTGTCGATGAAGACCTTGATGTCCATCATCTCCCGCAAGCCGGCGTCTTCCAGGATGAGAATACCCTCCAGTACCACGACCAGGTGCGGGCCGAGCCGCTTTGTTTCCCTTCTTCGGCAGTGCTTCGTGAAGTCGTACAGCGGCTGTTCCACCTCCTCCCCGCGGAGGAGCCGCTCCAGATGTTCCTTGAGAAGCGGAAGGTCGAAGGCGTCGGGGTGGTCGAAGTTCTGTTTGCAGCGTTCCTCGTAGGGTAGATGGTTCAGGTTCTTGTAGTAGGAATCCTGCTTTATGATGATGACCTTCTCTGAGCCCAGCTCCGTGTATATAGTATCTGCGACCAGGGTCTTGCCCGACCCCGAGCCGCCGGCGATTCCTATCAAAATACCTCGATCCACGAAGGGCTTTCCTCGTCGAGTCGCCTCGTTATTCCCGTTCCGGGATGTCCACCGTGTCAATCACTCCCACGATCACCGTTCTTATCGGACCCCGCTCCATTCCGAGCACCTGCGCCGCCGCGTTTCCCTCGTCGGCCACGAGCACCATGTCTCCGGCCCCCGCGTCGACCGAATCGATAGCAATAACGGATTTTCCGGTGGGGGAAAGGGACAGGTCCAGCGGTCGCACGAGGAGAATCTTCTTACCGCGAAGATCGTCATGCTTTATCGTCGCTGCTATCTTCCCCACGACGCGTGCCAGGAACATCTTCGCAACCCACCAACGTCTCGGCCGAGACGCAATCGTGCCGCCTAACGAACTCAACGATCTCGTCGATCTTGTGGCTTTCGGTCAGAAGATTCACCTTGTCGGTGTCGATCGGGTGAACCTCGGTGAGCTTCTGAGCCCTCACCAGCCACTCGGCGTAGGCCTCGTCAAGTATCTTGAGATAGTCCAGCGTTATGGCCTTTTCGCTCTCCCTCCCCCTGTGCTTGATGCGCTCGAGAAGGCTTTCGGGCTTGGCCTTGAGGAATATTATGAGGTCGGGTGGCCTGATAAACTCGAGCATCGTATCGAAAAGAGCCTTGTAGTTAGCGTAGTCCCTGTCGCCCAGATGTCCCAGGCGGTTCAGTGTCCATGCGAACACCTCTGCGTCTTCGTAAATCGTCCTGTCCTGGATGAACGAGACCTCTGCCTCCAGCATCTTCTTCTGGGCCTGGAATCTCTTGGACAGAAAGAATATCTGCAGGTGGAAGCTCCACCGTTTCATGTCTGCGTAGAAATCGTCGAGGTAAGGGTTGTCTATGACGGGCTCGAAGTAGGCGTGCCAGCCCGTGCGCTCGCTGAGCTCCGTGGTGAGAAGTGTCTTGCCGGCCCCGATGTTACCCGCAATCCCGAGAAAGAAATTCTTGTGTCTCACGGCGTGTTCTCCTCAGGCTCCCCGATTTCTGATTCCTCGAGCGTAGCCACGTAGGGAAGGTTCCTGTACTTCTCGGCTAGATCCAGGCCGTAGCCAATCACGAACTTGTTCGGGATGACGAAGCCGACGTAGTCAATCTGGATGTCGACCTCTCTTCTCTCTCTCTTGTCCAGAAGCGCGCAGATCTTGAGCGACCGCGGCAGCCTGGCCATGAGCAACCGGCTGATATAAGTCAACGTAAGACCGGTGTCGACAATGTCCTCGACTACGATCACGTTCTCGCCGCCGATGTCCCGTTCCAAGTCTTTCAGGATCCTGACGACTCCCGAGCTCTTGGTGAGCGTGTTGTAGCTGGAAACGGACATGAAGTCGATCTCGGGCAGTATCGTTAGATGCCTTATCAGGTCGGAGAGGAAGACGAAGCTTCCACGCAGGATGCCGATGAGAACGGGAGAGACTCCCTTGTAGTCCTTCGATATTTCGAGGGCCAGGTCCTTCACACGTTTCTGGATTTCTTCTTCCGAGAGCAGAAGTTCCATCGACCCCTCATGAAGAACAGCAGAGAAGGAAGGACAACGTCTACGGAAGGTCCCAGCCGGTGAGCCGCAGCGGGTCCAGAGCCTGCTTGACCGTTCCGAAACGCTTATGTATAGTCTGGGTTTGCATCGAGGGAGAGTTCCTGTGTGGACAGGCTCTCCTGGCCGTCTCTATGCTTCCCGGCAGTCTACCCCGGGAGCATCTCTGTGTCAACAGGTAACTCGGTGTGCGGCCGGAATCCGCGAGCCCGCGGGATACATTCTGCGTCCGGCTCGAGGGTCCTGCGATTCGGGAGGAACGCTTGGACAGCTCTTTGTTGCTGAAGGGCGGCACCGTCCTCACCATGAACCGGAAGCGAGAAGTCCTGAAGGGGGACGTTCTGGTCAGGGACGGCGCGATAGCGGCCGTGGGCAGGAATCTCGAGGCACCCGGGGGCCAGGCGGAGAGGGTGATAAACGCCGAGGGGTGCTGTGTGCTGCCGGGATTCGTTCAGACGCACGTGCATCTTTGCCAGACTCTCTTCAGGGGCGTCGTCGAAGACGTGGGGCTCGGTAAGTGGCTGGACAGGATCTGGAAACTCGAGGCAGCGCACGATGAACGTTCCATGTACTGCTCTGCGATGGTTGGGTGTTGCGAGCTTCTGCGCAGTGGAACCACGTGCGTGCTCGACATGGGTAGCGTTCATCATACGGACGAAGTGTTCAGGGCGCTTCTGGAATCCGGAATCAGGGCGATCGGCGGGAAGGCGATGATGGATTCAGGCGACGCCGTTCCCGCGGGGCTAAGAGAGTCCACCCGGGAATCGCTGGAAGAGAGTCTCAGGCTACACTCGCAATGGCACGGGGCGGGTGAGGGAAGGATAGGCTACGCGCTGGCCCCGAGATTCATGGAGAGCTGTTCCGAGGAACTCTTGCGGCGGGTGTCTGAGAACGCGGGCGAGCTGGACCTCCTGGTACATTCGCACTCTTCGGAGACCAGGGACGAGGTGGCCGCCTGCAAGGCCCAGCGAGGGCTTACCCCTCCGGCCTATCTCAACTCCGTGGGCCTGGCAGCAGGAAACGTGGTGCTCGCACACTGCGTGCACCTCGAGCTCGACGACCTGCGCATCCTGAGTGAGACTGGCACCAAAGTCTCCCACTGCCCGTCCTCCAATCTCAAACTATCCTCGGGCATTGCAGACATCGGTGGGATTGTGCGAGCGGGCGTGAAGATATCGCTCGGTTGCGACGGCGCTGCCTGCAACAACAATCTGGACATGCTGCTCGAGATGAGGTTGGCCTCCCTCCTGCAATCGTACCTGAACAGGGACGACTTCCCGTGGGCCAGCCTGTTCTTGGAAGCGGCCACGATCCGCGGAGCAGAGGCGCTGGGAAAGAGCCAGGAGATAGGTAGCATAGAGCCGGGGAAGCGTGCCGACATCATTACAGTCGACCTGTCCTCTCCTCACACGCTGTGCGGGGAAGACTGCGAACCCAGCTCCAGGCTCGTCTTCTCTGCCCGGGGCTCCGACGTGCAGACGGTCGTTGTGAACGGACGAGTCCTGCTGGAAGAAGGACGACTCGTGTTCACGGACGAGGAGAGACTGCTGGCGAAAAGCTCGGAAGAGCTGGCGAAACTACTGGCGCGATGTCAGTGAACTCCGGAGCTGAGAGGAGATCATGTCAAAGGAGAGGATAACTCCAGAGAGAATCAAGGAAGTCGTGGCACAGGTTCTGGGGGAAGTCACTTCGGAACCCGCCCAGCAGCCCGCGCCTAGGGCGACCTCGGGCCCCGCCTCGCTCGTCGTCGCCATCGGAGCTGACCACGGAGGATTCCAGCTGAAAGAGTCTCTCAAGCGCTACTTGGAGGAGGAGCTCTCGATGACCGTGAGTGACTTGGGAACTCAAAGCGAAGAGTCGGTGGACTATCCCGATTTTGCCCTTGCCGTGGCGAGAGCGGTGGCGTCCGGTGAGGTCGGGAGGGGAATCGTGATCGACACCATGGGCATCGGCTCCTCCATAGCGGCCAACAAGGTCAAGGGGGTCAGGGCCGCACTCTGCCACGACGTGGCCACTGCGAGGAACAGCAGGGCTCACAACGACGCCAACGTCCTGGCGCTCGGCTCCAGAGTGGTGAACGTGGGGCACGCACGCAGGATCGTTAGGGAGTGGCTGGCTGCTTCCTTCGAGGGTGGAAGGCACGCCCGAAGGGTCCAGAAGATAACAGACTCAGAGCGCACGTAGGGAACCTCTGGAACATCTCGCCCGAGACTCCAGTCAGACGGCACAGGCTTCGAGGCCACGTAGGACGTCTCCCCGTCCCCAATCCGGCTGCACGGGCTTCGAGCGCACGTTGGAGACCTTCCCGTCCCCGAAAATTGTTGACGCACGGAGAGGTTCTCTGTTACTGTCTAAAGCCCAGCATTCACGATGGAGGATGACAGGAGTTCTCGCTGCGAGCGCTCGTCGCGTCCCGCACGGCCCCCATCGTCCTTGCCCAGCTTCTTCCGTCGCTGGAAGCCTCTGTCAAGGAGGGAACGTCCGTTGAACCTGGCTGTCTCCTTCAAGAAGCCGCGTACAAAGACCTGCCTCAGCCTTTTGGTTTCTCTCGTTGTCCTGGTTATTGGTTCCTGTGCGCTCGCCTCTAACGTGGGCCGAATAATCGGCAAGGTGCAGATAGAGGCGACCGGCGAGCCGCTGGCCTTCGCAAACGTGGTTCTGCTCGGCACGCAGTACGGCGCCATGACCACGGGCGACGGGGAGTACATCATCGTCGGCGTTCCGCCGGGCGTCTACTCCCTTCGGGCCACGTTTATGGGATACACGACCGTTACCAGGACCGACGTCGAGGTTGCGGCAAACCAGACCGCCAGGGTGAACTTCGAGCTCAAGGAGACCGTCGTTGGTGAGACAGAAGAGATAGTAGTCACGTCCACGAGGCCCATGGTCGAGGTGGACGTGGCCTCCACGGTGAGAACGCTCGGCAGCGAGGAGCTCAAGGTGCTGCCCGTCGGCGAAACGCTTCAGGACGTGCTGGCCATCCAGGCGGGAATCGTGGGCTCCAAGGACGAAATACACATCCGGGGCGGGAGGACGGACGAAGTCGTGTACATCGTAGACGGCGTGAAGATGAAAGATGCCCTCTCGGGGAGTTCTACGGGAGAACACCTGAGCGCCCGCTCCGTGGCCGAGATGAGCGTCATAACGGGAGGGTTCAGCGCCAAGTACGGCCAGGCCCTCTCGGGAGTGATCGACGTCAAGGTGCGGGAGGGGAGTTCCGACTACCACGGGTACTTCGCCTACTCCACCGACAGAGCTTTGATATTTGACTATTTCAACTACGACTACGTAGACTTCCAGGTGGGCGGCCCCGAGCCCCTGAGCTCCTTCCTGCTACCCAAGATAGGGGTCGAGCTTCCAGGAAAGATCACCTTCTTCATGGACGTGTCGGGTGAAGTGTCCGACACGTATCTGCCCGACATCGGCGATCTGAAAGAGACCGAGCCGGGCAATCCGAGGCTCATTTCCAGCTACAAGGACAGCTTCTTCGGACGCGAGTTCACCTACGGCTCCTTCTTCTCGCCCAGGAGCGACAACAACTGGCGAGGCCTGGGGAAGCTGGTGTGGAAGCTCGGGCCCAAGCACAAGATAGGTTTCTCGATGACGAAGTGGATAGGGATAAATCAAGGTTTCGCCGAGCACGACATCGGAGACGTGGCGAAGAACGTGACCAACTACCCGTGGTCATGGAGCAAGAGACTCGACCACTACTACACAATCACGGATGACCGCAACAGCTTCTCCGCCTCCTGGAAACACACCATCAGCAAGTCCACCTATCACAACCTGAGACTTTCCAGGTACTTCAGTGGCTCGCACAGGGACGTCGCCGGGAAGCTCTGGAGCGAGTACGTGCAACCGGACGACACTACTCTCCCTGACAGTCTCAATTCCGTCTATGCACTGTGCCGGTCCTTTTTCAAAGACAGCTGCTCCCATGTTGGAAGCTTGTATCCAAAGCGGCACCCATTATTTGGACATCACGGGCGAGATCGCTGTTTTCGAAATGATCTTTG
>CP070702.1:2582198-2610841 GCA_020349905.1 Candidatus Eiseniibacteriota bacterium | reverse complement strand
CTCAGGTCCTCAACGTACTCGGGAACAGTGGGGTCCGGCAGGTGGTTCGGGAAACTGCCGTCCGGCTCGCAGTAGAGGGGGAGAACTTCCACACCCATCTTCTGCATGAGTTCCAGAACAAGAGGACCGGCGGTCCCATTTCCCGCGTCCACGGCAATCTTCATCTTTCGCCCCAGCTTGACCTTCCCCGAGACTTCTTCCACGTAGGAGGGGACGATGAGCTCCTCGCTCGTTCCGCCCTTCCCCGACGCATAACGGGAAGAGTCTATTATCTTCCGTATCTCCTGGATCTCCGGGCCGAAGAGAGAGAGCTGTCCCTTCGAGAGTTTAAATCCGTTGTACTCTACCGGATTGTGACTGCCCGTCACGACGGCGGACGCATCAGCCCCCAGCTTGCTCACGGAGTAGTAGACAAGGGGAGTGGGCACGACACCCAGCTCCACCACGTCGCATCCGCTGTCGCGGAGGCCGGCCGAGAAATCTGCGTTGAGGCGAGGCGAACTCAACCTCACGTCCCTTCCGACGGTCACCCGGGCCGCCCCTCCCAGATACGTCCCGAACGCCCTGCCCACTGCCCCGGCCACCCGGGAGGTGAGCTCCTTCTCGACGAGGCCGCGTATGTCGTATTCGCGAAAGATGTACGAGCTTATCTCCATTTTGCTCCGCTCCTCGATTGCCTCCTCCCCGGGAAACGAGGGTCGAAGGTTCGCTCAGCGCATTTCGGCTTCTTGTGCTTCTTCGTTCTCCCCGTCTCAAAGAAGAGCCAAAGATCAGGGCCTTCCCTTTGCCGCCAGGAAGGCGTTGATGAAGTCGTCTATGCGCCCGTCCAGGACCTTGCCGACGTCAGCCGTTTCGTGTCCCGTCCTGTGGTCCTTGACCAACGTGTAGGGCTGGAAGACGTACGACCTTATCTGGCTGCCCCAGGCGATCTCCTTCTTGTCGTCGTGAAGCTTGTCGAGCGCCTTCCTCTGCTGCTCCTGGTAGTGCATGTACAGCCTGGCCCTCAGAACCTTCAGGGCGTTGTCCCGGTTTCGATGCTGGGACCTCTCGCTCTGGCACTGGACCACGATTCCGGTGGGGATGTGAGTGATTCGCACCGCGGAATCGGTCTTGTTGACGTGCTGCCCTCCGGCCCCGCTGGCCCGGAAGGTATCGACCCGCAGGTCGCTGTCCGCTATAGCCACTTCGATCGCTTCGTCCAGCTGGGGAAACACGAACACGGATGCGAAAGAGGTGTGCCGTCTCTGCGCCGCGTCGAACGGGGATATGCGGACCAGCCGGTGAACGCCGCTCTCTCCCTTCAGATAGCCGTAGGCGTACTCACCGTCTACCTGAATCGTGGCGTCCTTTATGCCGGCCTCTTCACCCGCTTGATAATCCAGAATGCTGTAGCGGAAACCCCTAGATTCGAGCCATCTCAGGTACATGCGGGTGAGAATCTCTGCCCAGTCCTGGGATTCCGTACCCCCGGCCCCGGGATGGATGCTCACTATCGCGCCCGCTCTGTCGTGCTCGCCGTTCAGAAGACTCCTCAAACGAAAATCGCTGAGAAGAGTCTCTACCTCGCCACATTCCGTGGCAGCTTCTTGCAGAGCGGTCTCGTCCTGTTCCTCCTCGGCCAGCTCGAGAAGGACCCTGAGATCCCTGACCCTGTTCGAGAGAGAGGTCCATTCCTCCAGTATTCTCTTCGGCGGACCCAGCTCCTGGACCACCTTCTGGGAATCCTCCCTGTCCCAGAAGCCGGGCTTGGACATTTCTTGTTCTATGCGAGCGACCTCTTCTCTCTTCACGGCGACGTCAAAGATAATCACTCAATTCACGAAGAGATTTTTCGCAGGACTCGATCCGCGCCCTGATTTCGTCCCACATTCAGATCCGACCCCCTTCTCTGTCTCGGAGTATCCTCTCCAACTCCCTCCAAACACGGCCTGCCTGTTCTTCAAGTTCCTCGAGCCCACCCTCGTTGACTATGTGAAAGTCGGCCCTCACAATCTTGTCTGCCTGGGAAATCTGAGAACGTATTCTGGACAGCGCCTCGTCAGCTTTGAGCAAATCCCTCTGGTGCATCCTAGCAACCTGCGTCCTCTCGTTGCAGGAGACTACCACAATAGCGTCAAACATTTCAACGAGATTCCATTCGAATATCAAGGCCGCATCCACTGCGACCACGCCCCTGAAACCCTCCCTTGATGCCTTCTCTATTCCGGACCGTATCTCCTCGATGAGAAACGGATGGACTATCCGGTTGAGCCTCTCCAGGCTCTCGGCGTTCGAGAACACGATTCCGGCCAGCTTTCTTCTATCCAGCCGTCCACCCGGGTCCAGGATTCCCTCACCGAACGTGCTCACGAGGGAGGAGAGGACTCCGTCTCGCTGCTCGACGATGTCCCGCCCGATACCGTCCGCGTCGATGACCCTGGCCCCGAGCCGTTCGAACACGCGGCAGACCGAGCTCTTTCCCGAGGCGATGCCGCCCGTCACCCCGACGGTCAGTATTCGGTCGTCAATGGGTCTCAAACCAGGACCTCCCCACTCCGATGTCCACCTCCACGGGCACGTTGAGCCGAATGGCTCCCTCCATTTCTCCGCGCACGAGCGCACTCAGCTCGTCTGTCTCCTCCCGCGGCAGCTCGAACAGCAACTCGTCGTGGACCTGGAGGATGAGCTTGGCTTTCATAGCGCTGTGCACAAGCTTCTTCCATATGGAAACCATGGCCACCTTTATCATGTCGGCCGCAGAACCCTGGATCGGCGTGTTGATGGCCATCCTCTCGGCTTCGGCCCTGGCCCTCGAATTCGTGCTCCTCAGCCCCTGAAGCGGGCGACGCCGTCCCAGCAGTGTCTCGGCGTATCCCTTCCGGCGCGCCTCCTGGATGGACCTGGCCACGTAGCCGGCGACGCCGGGATAGACGCTGTTGTAATGCTCTATGAACTGCTTCGCCTCCGAGACCGAGATACCCAGCTGGCGTGAGAGCCCGAACGGGCTCATTCCGTATATGATGCCGAAATTGACGACCTTGGCCTTGGCCCTCAATTCGACAGGGACGTCCTCGGGAGGAACTCCGAAGAGCAGGGAGGCGGTGCTCGAATGTATGTCCACACCCTGCCTGAAGGCCTCGGCGAGTCTCTCGTCCCCCGAGTAGTGCGCCATCAGCCTGAGCTCCACCTGGGAGTAGTCCGCGGAGAGCAAGACGTTCCCTTCGCTCCCCGGGACGAACGCCTTCCTGATTTCTCTTCCCCTCTCGCTTCTGGCAGGTATGTTCTGCAGGTTGGGGTCACTCATCGATAGGCGCCCTGTGGCCGTTACGGTCTGGTTGAACGTGGCGTGCAGCCGCCCCGTGGAAGCGTTCAGCATCCTCGGAAAGACGTCCACGTACGTGCTTCTCAGCTTGGACAGTTGTCGATACCTCAGGATCTCCCTGGCGATCTCGTGCTGGACGGCCAGCTCCTCGAGCACTTCCTCGTCCGTGGAAAAGGCCTTCTTCTCTTTCGTCTTCTTCACCGGGGGAAGACCCATGTCCTCGAACAGGACCCTAGAGAGCTGAGCGGGGGAATTGAGGTTGAAGCTGCAGCCTGCCAGCTGGATTATCCGAGTCTCGGCAGCGGCCACATCGACAGCGAGCGTGTCCGACATCTCCTCCAGAAATGTAACGTCCAGCGCCACCCCGACCCTCTCCATCTCGAAGAGAACGCGCGCCAGAGGCAGTTCCACGTCCTCCCAGAGCGAAGTCATCCCCTTCTCGGCCAGCAAGCCGGGCACGACCCCCTCAAGCCTCAACACGACCGCGGCGCAACCGCAGCCGAACTCTGCCAGCTTCTCCGGAGGAATCTGCTCGGCGCGAACCCTGCCCCTGGACCTCCCCACGAAGGAGCTCATGTCTTCCCATTCGATTCCCAGCAATCGCTTCGCAACCGACGGCAGGTCGTTGGAGACCGACGGGTCGATGAGGTATGCCGCCAGCATGGAATCAAACGCCGGCCCCTCCAGAGATAGCCCGGCTGCAGAGAGGCAGTGGAGCGTGGACTTCACGTCGTGCGTGCACTTGAGCATCTTCCAGTCGGAGAGCACTTCTCGCAGGGCGTCGAGCACTTCCGCTGCCGGAAGGAAGTCGGCGTCCCCCCGAGGAAACATGACGAACCAGCTTCTTCCGCCGGACGGAGCCAGCGCTATCCCGAGCGGACGCGAAGAGCGGTCGCGCGCAGGAAAGACGGCGATACCCAACCTTTCGCAGGAGCTCAAGGTCCTCTTTGCTTCCTTCAGGTCGTCCCGCGTTTCGACGAGTTTCCAGTCGAACTCCGGCCCCTCGCTCTCGAAGACGAGGGCCACCAATCTCTTGAACTCGAGCTCTTCCATGAGGGCCTTCAGCCGTTCGTTCCTCTGCCCTCCGGGCCGCAGGTCCTCGAGCTCCATAGGAACCGGCACGTCAAGACGTATGGTGGCCAGCTCGCGGGAGAGGCGCGCCTGCTCGGCGTGCCGGGCGAGCTTCTCGGAGAAGCGCCTTTCGTCCTTCAGGGGAAGTCTCTCCAGGATGTCATCCAGCCCGCCGTACTTGGACACCAGCCTGGAGGCGGTCTTCTCTCCTATGCCCGGGACACCGGGTATGTTGTCGGACGAGTCCCCCATCAGCGCGAACACGTCCACCACCTTGTCAGGGCCGACGCCGAAACGCTGTTCGACCTGCTCGCTGTCGACCCAGCTGGGCTCCTCTCCAGCCTTCCTGGGATTCATGATGCGGATGCCGTCACGCACCAGCTGGCAGAAGTCCTTGTCGCCGGAGACGAGCACCACTTCGGCACCCTGGTCCACGAAGCGGTTGGCCAGCGTTCCCATCACGTCGTCGGCCTCGAAACCCTCCACCTCGACCCTCCTGAGCCCCATGGCCTCGACGAGCTCTAGTATGCGCGGGAACTGACTCCGCATCTCTTCGGGCATCTTCTCCCGGTTGGCCTTGTACTCTGGGAACCGCTCGTGCCTGAAGGTGGGGACCCGAGAGTCGAAGACCACGGCGACGTAGTCAGGCTTCTCCTCCTTCATCAACTTGAGCAGCGTGTTGGCCACGCCGTACGCGGCGCTGGTGTCCTCTCCCTTCGAGTTTATGAGCGGACGCCTGATGAAGGCGAAAAAGGACCTGTAAGCGAGGGCAGAACCGTCAATCAGGAACACGCGCGGTTTCATCCACGTTCTCCAGAGTCGGCGATTCAGGTGGAGCTGGCACCGGAGTACAGCTTGCGCTCCGAGATGAATGAAGCGACTGAGGCAGGGACCAGGTATCGGATGGAACGCCCGGAAGCCACCCTGCTCCGTATGTCGGTGGAAGAGACATCGACAAGCACTCCCTCGAGTATCCTGACCCGTTTCCGCAGTTCTGGCTCCAGCTTGCCCAGGTCGTATCCGGGGCGGCCCGCCACAACCGGCCGGCATTGAGAGAGCAGCTTTTCAGGCTCTTTCCAGGTCGAGATCTCCAGAATGCTGTCTGCGCCGAGGATGAGGAAGAGTTCCACCTGTTGACCGAGCGTCCGCTTGAAGTGGTGCACGGTTTCCACCGTGAAGGAAGCCGCCTCGTGTCCGACCTCGAAGTCAGAAAGCTCGAAATGCTCGTTGCCCTCTATGGCCAGCCTGGTCATCTCGAGCCTGGAGGCCGCGTCGGAAATCCTTCTGTGATGCTTGTGAGGAGGGACACCGGAGGGAACGAATATGACTTTCGAGAGCCCCAGGCTCTCCCTCGCCTGTTCGGCGATGATGAGGTGACCCACGTGGATGGGATCGAACGTGCCCCCGAAAAGGCCTATTCTCATTTCTTCGTTCTCCGTCGGAGCGCAGAAACAAGAGGCGTCCGGGGATCACCCGGCGTCTCCGGACTCGCCGGTCTTCCCTTTGATCTTCCGCAACCTGTCCCTGGCCGTGGCCAGTGCTTCCTCGTCCCCCCCCTTCTCGACAACGCCCTCGTACAGCTCCGCGGCCTTTGCCCAGTTCCGCTCCTGTTCGTAGGACCTGGCGATTCCCACCAGCGCCCGGTCCGCCCAGGGAAGGTCGTCGTATTTCTCGAGCACCTCTTCAAAGCTCAGACGTGCGGCCTTAGGCTTGCTCAGCTTCAGGTACAGGAGGCCGTTTGCATGGAGCTTCTCTGCCAGGACGGAACGACACTCGGCAAGTCTCTCCTGAGCATCCTCCACGAACTTACCCGCCGGATACGTGCTCAGATATGCCCCGAAAAGCAGGATGGCCCGTTCCGTGGCCGATTGGTCGAACTGAAACGGTCTTCGCTGCTTGAAAACACACATCCCCAGCATGAAAGTGGCTTCCTCTGCGTACGTGCCTCGGGGGAAGTCTCTGACGATCCTATGAAAGTCCACTTCGGCCAGAAGGTACTCCTTCTCCTCAAAGCGGCTCTTGCCCAGGAAGAACGTGGCGGGCTCAGCGAACTTGCTCCCTGGAAAGAGGGCCAAGAGATTCTTGAATTGTTCGGTGGCTTCAAGATACCTGCCCGCATCATACCGTCTCTTTGCCTTTTCGAATTTGGACTGCGCCGTTTCGGAGAGCATCTCTTTGCTTCCCCCGCAAGAGATCACGAGAGTTGCAGCCGCTATCGCAGTCAGAAGGCACGCCGAGCGCGCCGTCAGGAAAATCTGTCTCTGCATTTCGGTCTTGGGTCCTCCTCTCTCACGAAAAAGAGGCAGAAGCCTGAATTCTCACTCTTTGCCGGAATTCTCACTCTTTGTTCGAATAGAACAGATAGACCAGGCCGGCAACTATGGCAGCCACAACGAGCGGTTCCACGACGCCGCCGAGTTTTCCGGCAGGCAGGGTGCCCTTCTGCCAGGTCTCACCCTTGCCCTCGAGACGAGAAAGCTCGGAAGCCGGAACGACGTCCCGGGCCGACGCGCTCCCGTCCCCGGACCAGACGAGGGCGCCGGAAGAGTCTTCTACGAGTCTCCCGTGGAGCGCCACCGAGGCCAGACGTTCCACTTTCTTTCGTCCGATGACGAGACCTCTCCATGCGCGCGTATAGTTGACGCCCAGCTCGGTGATTCTGTATTCCAGAGTCATCGTCTTGCCCGTGCTTTCGGGCGTCATGGGGACGACCTCGGCCTTCACCGGCGCCGTCTGCAGTGTGTCTGTCAGGACAGACGTGTCCGCAGGAGAGCCGGCCGAAGCGGCGGCCGGGGAGGCGACCTTCGAGACGATCACCTGAATCCCCTTCTCTCTGAGCTCGGCGCCGAGCCGGTCCTCTATCATCCATGCGGCCCCGTGCTGGACCGCCGGCCTCAGATAGATCTGTGCCTCAAAAGACGAGGGTATTCCGCTGACCAGGGAGTCGACGGCCAAAGAGGTTGCCTTCTCAAGAAGTCCGATGTTGGTGATCGGCTGGGGACGCCCCGCGTCCCCGGCGAGTGCGGCCGCTGCGAGCGTGACAAGAACTACCAGACTCGCGACAGCCGACCATTGAAACAGGCACGGTTTTTTCACTCGTCTCTCCTTCGTGTTAGTCGTGGCCATTTCCGATCGAGGAACGCACCTCGCCGGCGAGGTCGTACGCGGTGGCGTCCGTTATTCGGACCCGGACAAAGCGGCCCGTCGAAAGACGCTCCCCCCTCACGCGCACAACGCCGTCAACTTCGGGCGCCTGACCCTCGGTCCTGCCGACCGCCCGGTTCCCATCGTCATGAACGCTCTCCAGAAGTACCGTCACCTCTTTCCCCACAGCCGCGCGGTTACGCGCCGCCGATATCTCTCTCTGCGCCTCCATGATTCTGCGCAGACGGTCTTCCTTGACTTCCTCCGGAACGTGTCCCCTGCACCGCGCCGCCCGCGTCCCCGTCTCCTTGGAATAAACGAAAGTCCCGAGATGGTCAAACTGAAAATGCCTGACGAACTCCAGGAGCTCAGAGAAGTCGCTCTCCCGCTCCCCAGGAAAACCCACGATAACGGTGGTCCGCAGAGAAATCCCCGGCACGGCTCTGCGGAACTTGCAGAAGAGCGAAGCCAGCTTCGTCTGCGACGTGCCCCTCTTCATGAGTCTGAGAATCCTGTCCGAGGCGTGCTGTATCGGCACGTCAACGTACCTGCAGACCTTGGGACTCTGAGCAATCACTTTCAACAGCTCGTCGGACCAGTGTGCCGGATGAGTGTAAAGCAGTCTTATCCATCGCGGCCCGTCGATCCGCGAGAGACGCCGGAGCAGCTTGCCCAGTTCGGTCCGGCCATAAAGGTCCCGTCCATAACTTGTAGTATCCTGGGCTATCAGGCAAAGTTCCGAGATTCCGGTTTCTGCCAGCAGGGCGGCTTCCCTGAGAATGCTGCCCACGGTGCGGCTCACCATCCGGCCTCTTATGGAAGGTATGAGGCAGTACGAACATCCGTTGTCGCACCCCTCGGCTATCTTGAGGTAGGACGTGTGGCTCCCGGTGGAAATCGCCCTCGGATACACGCCCCGCACCAGGGAATCGCTGCAGGCCAGAAAACTGCGCCTGCGCTCCTGGCCGTTCAACGCGGCCCTGCAAGCATCGACCACCTTCCGCCTGTCCCTGGGACCCACTATGGCGCCTATTTCGGGAAACTCTTCGAAGAGCGACTCACCTTTGAGAGCCGGAAGGCACCCGGCAACCACCACGCCTCTCAGCTTCCCGCTCCTCTTGAGACGCACGACGTCTTCGATGCACTCTGCGGCCTCCTGTCTTGCGGACCGGAGGAAGGAGCACGTGTTGACGACCACCACGTCGGCCTGGCCGGCCGAGCCGTGCGGCACGAAACCTGACTCCGCCAGGCTGGCGAGCATCAGTTCCGAGTCTACCAGGTTCTTGGAACAGCCGAGGGAGATGAGCGCCACCGAGGGCTTCACCTTGGAGGAGGGCGCATCAGCTCTGGGATTTCTTCTCAAAGAGCCCCCCTTCTTCGAGAAAAGATTCCTCGACCAGCACGTCCCGAGGCTTGCTGCCGTCCGCCGGTCCCACTATTCCAAGTTCCTCCATCCTGTCCATGAGCCTGGCCGCTCTGGAGTAGCCGACCTTGAGCCTTCGCTGAAGAAGGGATACCGAGCCGTGGCGATGGTTCACCACCACCCGCGCCGCCTCCTCCAGCAGGTCGTCCTCCTCTCCTTCGTCGCCTTCGCCGGTAAGGGTCACTTCTCGGAGGTCCAGGGGCGGCTTTCCCATCCAGCTGAACTCTCTTAGATAGGATACGATCCTCTCCACCTCCCGTTCAGACACGTACGCGCCGTGAACCCTCTGCGGCTCCGCCCGGCCCGCCGGCAGGAACAGCATGTCTCCGCTTCCCAGCAGGGTCTCCGCCCCGTTCATGTCAAGAATTGTCCTGGAGTCCACTTTCGAGGCCACCTGAAACGCTACGCGCGTCGGGAAGTTCGCCTTTATGACACCCGTTATGACGTCGACGCTCGGCCTCTGAGTTGCCAGAATCATGTGTATCCCCACCGCCCTCGCCATCTGGGCCAGCCTGGAGATGGGCTCTTCTATCTCCGTCGGAAGCATGCACATGAGGTCGGCCAGCTCGTCGATTATTACGACCAGATAAGGCAGCTCTTCTGCGCTCTCTTCACGAGCTCGCTGGTTGAAGCTCTCTACGTTCCTCACACCCTTGGAGGCAAGGACCACGTATCTTCGCTCCATCTCTTTAACGACCCACTTGAGGCTCCTGCTGGCCTCCCTGGCGTCGCTGACCACCGGAGCCACAAGATGAGGCGTTCCGTTGTAGGCCGTAAGCTCCAGCTTCTTGGGGTCGATCATGAGCAGGTTCAGTTCGCGCGGCGAGAGCCTGAACAAGAGGCTCAGGATTATGCTGTTTATGCACACGCTCTTTCCCGAGCCCGTGGCACCCGCTATCAACAGGTGCGGCATCCTGGACAGCTCGGTATAGAAACAACCTCCCATCGTGTCCTTGCCCAGCGCCAACACGAGGTTGCCCCGCTCACGGGCAAAGTCCTTGGAGGAAAGCAGCTCTCTAATGTAGACCACCGAAGGTTCCCTGTTGGGAACCTCGATACCCACCGCGGCCTTACCGGGAACGGGCGTCAGAAGCCTTATTCTGGAGACCTTAAGACCCAGCGCGAGGTCCTCTGCTCGGCTGGCAATCTGGTTCACCGTGATTCCGGCACCCGGCTCGAAATCGAATCGCGTGATGACGGGACCGGGATGCACTTCGACCACCCGACCGGTCACCCCGAAATTCGCAAGCCTCTCTTCGATCATCTTGGAGGACTGAAGGAGCTCGTCCTTCGACATGTAGGTTTCCGGGCCCGACGGTTCGTCCAGAAGAGAGAGAGTGGGCAGGGAAAACGTTGTCCCCGCCGCGTCGGCCGCGGGACGCTTGCTCTCGAAGGGGACCTCTTCCTGGGCCCGAGCAGGTTTGGGAGCCGGGCCAAGTTTCCTGACCACGGGGGCAGGCCCGGGAGTCGAGGCTTCGCGCACCGGAGCCGTCACCCTGGGGGCAGGCGAAACCTTCGGCTTCGTCGGCTTCTCTTCCTCTACCGCTTCCCGCCTCTGGGCACGCTTCTCAACGGAACGGTGAATCTTCACCGAGCGAGCTCGTCGCTCGTTCAGCTCCCTCAACCAGTCAACCAAAACGCCCAACTTACGAAAGTGACCGACGTATCTCAGGCCGGGCACGAGTCCCGTCTCCACTGCTATGAGCGCCAGGATGACGAGCAGGCCCCAGGAGATGGTGGTGGCTCCAAAGGAACCCAGTATGGAACGGCCTCTGTCGGCCAGGTCCAGGCCGAAGCTACCCGCGAGATACCTGGCGCCGCCGCGTGAGAGACCCGGCAGAAGGGCCAGGCTCACAGCGAGCACGCAGAGGAAGGCCACGCAATAGAGGGTCTGAAGTCCGAATCTCCACGCGGGCCGTCGGGCGTAGCGGTTCCACGACCAACCCAGCAGGAGAAACCCCAGGGGCCAGGGGAAAACGACCCCGAAATTGGAGAAGGACCAATGAGCCACCCGGGCGCCCAGGGAGCCGAAGGCGTTCGCCACGTTCCCTTCACGCTGCCTGAGCAGACCGATGTCCTCCTCGTGGAAGCTGAAGAGGCTGGAGAGCAGCATCACCCCGAGCACGAGCAAGATGGTCCCAGTCAAGAAGGAATAGGTGGCGGAGGTCTTCTTGCTCATGGGCTCGCACTCTCCTTTCTATGCGCAAGGCTGCTCTGACCTATTCAGAAGGCCGCTCTAAGCCGTGCCGAGCTCCCACGAAGAAAGATACTTCCTTTGCTCTTCTGTCAGGGTGTCTATGCGGATACCCATGGCGTCCAGCTTCAGCTTGGCGATACGCTCGTCGATGTCGGACGGCACGGGATAGACCTTCTTATCCAGCTTGCCGGCGTTCTTGACGAGGAATTCAACACACAGGGACTGGTTGGCGAAGCTCATGTCCATGACCACCGCCGGGTGTCCCTCGCCGGCCGCGAGGTTGATTAGGCGGCCGTCGCCCAGAACGCATATCTTTTTTCCGCCGTCCAGCGTGTATTCCACGACCATGTCGCGCAGCTTACGCTTCGAAGTGCTCATCTTCTCGAGCCCCGTCAGGTTCAACTCCACGTTGAAGTGACCCGAGTTGGCCACGATCGCCCCGTCTTTCATGGCCTGAAAATGCTCCGTGCTGATGACGTTCACGTCCCCGGTCAGGGTAACGAAGACGTCGCCCAGCACAGCGGCCTCGGCGATCGGCATCACGCGGTATCCATCCATCACCGCTTCCAGGGCACGGAGAGGATCGACCTCGGTCACGATAACGTTTGCGCCGAGGCCCTTCGCCCTCATGGCGACCCCCCGACCGCACCACCCGTAGCCGCACACGACAAACGAAAGACCCGCCAGAAGGATGTTCGTGCACCTCAGGATTCCATCGATGGTGCTCTGACCCGTGCCGTAGCGGTTGTCGAAGAGATGCTTGGTGTTCGCGTCGTTGACGGCGATGATAGGGTAAGCAAGAACCCTGTTCGTCTCCAGGCTGCGGAGACGCGTCACGCCTGTGGTCGTCTCCTCGGTACCACCGATCACTCCCGGTATGAGATCCTTCCTTCGGGTGTGAAGCTCGGAGACGAGGTCCGCGCCGTCGTCCATCGTGATGTGCGGCTTGATCTCGAGGGCGGCCCTGATGTGCTCGTAATAGAGGTCCTTGTCTTCTCCTTTGACGGCAAAGACCGAGGCACCGAAATCCGAGACCAGGGAGGCGGCAACGTCGTCCTGGGTGCTGAGAGGATTCGACGCGCACAGCGCCACTTCGGCCCCGCCCTCCATGAGGGTGCGAACCAGGTTGGCGGTCTCACTTGTTACATGAAGACAAGCCGATATTCTCGTGTCTTTCAATGGCTTTTCAGCTGCGAATCTCTTACGTATCGCCGCCAGCACCGGCATGTTCCTATCGGCCCACTCTATCTTGGCCCTGCCCGCGACGTTCAGTGTCAGGTCCTTTACATCGATCGTCATCGACCCTCCTTTAGGCGTTCAGACCCCCTTCTTGAGGAGGTCTGCCATGTCGCAGATCTCCCAGGTGAATCCCTGGTCCTCTCTTCCGAAGTGACCGTAGGCGGATGTCTTCCTGTAAACCGGACGCCTCAGCTTGAGCCGTTCTATTATGCCCTGCGGCGTGAGGTCGAAGTGCCTCCTCACGAGCTTCACGATCTCGTCATCGGGGATCTGCCCGGTCCCGAAGGTGTCGATGGTGACCGATACGGGCTCCGCGATCCCTATGGCGTAGGCGACCTGTATCTCACACTTCTGCGCCAGGCCCGCCGCCACCACGTTCTTCGTGACGTGCCTGCAGGCGTAAGACCCCGACCTGTCCACCTTGGAAGGGTCCTTTCCGGAGAAGCAGCCGCCGCCGTGGCTGCCCACGCCGCCGTAAGTGTCCACGATTATCTTGCGCCCCGTAAGTCCTGCGTCGGCCAGGGGCCCGCCCTTCACGAAGCGTCCCGTGGGATTGACGAAGTACCGTACTTCGCCGGCGAGCAGTTCCTTCGGGATGACGGACTTTATCACCTTGTCGACTATGTCTTTCTCCATCTTGGAGTGCGAAATGTCGGGGTGATGCTGCGCAGAGACGATCACGGTGTCCACTGCGGCCGGCTTCCCGCCGTCGTAACGCACGGTGACCTGTGTCTTGCCGTCCGGCCTCAGGTAGGGGAGAATTCCCCCCTTCCTGACGTCGCTAAGTCTCTTGGCCAGCCGGTGCGCCAGCATGATGGGCAACGGCATGAGTTCCGGAGTCTCTGTCGTGGCGTAACCGAACATGAGGCCCTGATCTCCGGCCCCCAGCCTGTCCACACCCAGAGCTATGTCCTCGGATTGATTGTCGATCGAGGTGAGCACTGCACACGTCTCGTAGTCGAAACCGTAGTTGGCGTCGGTATATCCGATCTCGCGCACTATCGAGCGCACCAGCTCGGGAATCTCGACGTAGCACGAGGTAGTTATCTCTCCGGCAACAAACACCAGCCCCGTCGTCACGAGAGTCTCACACGCCACCCTGCACTGCGGATCTTGCTCCAGTATCGCATCCAATATGCCGTCCGAGATCTGATCCGCTATCTTGTCAGGATGTCCTTCCGTTACAGATTCGGACGTGAATAGATGACGATTACCCATACATCAAACCTCCACCTGCTAAGTCAGCTGGACCTCCGAGGAATCCCCCACGTTCACCTTCTTGAATCCGGCCCTCACGACCGCGTTTTCGCCCACGACCGAGGCGTCGAGAAGAATGTCCTGCACTGACGCGTTGTCGTTAATGATGCAATTGCGCACTACCGAGTTCGAGACCGAAGCGCCGGCGGCTATCGAGACGTGCGGCCCAATGACGCAGTTCTCTACGCGTGCGGTGCGGTCGATTGCCACGGGCGCGACCACAACGCTACCCGGGATCTTGGGTGCCGGGCTGCCGAGATCCAGCAAGTCCCGGTTCGCGCTGAGAAGGGTGTCGGTCTTTCCGCAATCATACCAGCCGCGGACCGGGAACGTGCGCATCTCCGCGCCACGGTTGAGCATCAGCTGGAGCGCGTCCGTGAGTTGATATTCCCCCTTTGTCTTGATTCTCTTACGCATTATCTCCCTGATGCATTGAAACAGAAGCTCGGTCTCAGAGATGTAATACACACCGACTATTGCAAGATTGCTCGGGGCGATCTCCGGCTTCTCGACCAATCGCTTCACGCGCCCACCCGCAATCTGCACGACCCCGAAATGCTCGGGGTCAGACACCTCCTTCACACCGATGTAGGTCTTCTTCCCTCCCACGACCTTTGAGAAATCCGCCTTGAAGATGGTGTCTCCCAGCACGACGAGAACGGGCGAGTTCTTGATGTGGGGCGCCGTTAGGTGGACGGCGTGACCCAACCCTCTTCTCTCTCGCTGTTCGACGTACGTCACCTTCAGCTTGTAGTTTTTCTTCACGTAGTCCTTTATCCGGCCGCCCATGTAACCCACCACCATCACGACGTCCCTGATGCCCAGCTCGGGGAGCTGGTCGAGGATGTGAGCCAGAATCGGCTTTCCGGCAACGTTCATCAGGGCCTTCGGGACCGTGTGCGTGTGCGGCCTGAGCCGCGTGCCCACGCCGGCAACCGGAATTATGGCTTTGGTTTTCATCGGCCGGTGCCCTCCGAAAGTCGCCTCTTGAGTTCCTGGATCCTTGCGACCGGTGTGGGGTCTTCTCCGCGGAGAAACGCAAGGTAGATGCTAGCGAAATCGCCCAGGTAAATCAATGAAAAGATTCTAGCTAGGAGGCTCTCTCCCTCGCTCCACACCTCCAGGGTCCCGCACCCGTCTGTTCGTATCAGCTCGAGAGTGATTCCTATTCGTTTCGAGACCCGCGGGTGCTCCGAGCTGTCACGCAGCGTGACTATCTGCGCCGGCGCGTGCAAGGACCTCAAACCGAGCCAGCCCTCTATCTCGTTGTGATTCAGCTCGGGGAAGACGTTGGCGAAAGCCAGCGCCTTACTGTTCTCGTTGAACTGGCACTTCCATCTCATTGCCACGCTCGCGAAAAGCCTCGTCCCGTACACGACGATGAGCTTCTCGTGCAACGCGGCCGCCAGGCTCTTGGCAGGATTCTCGGACGTTGGTTTCTCTTCGCCGTAGTCCTCAGACTTTCCCCTCAGCAGCGAGAGCATCTCTTCTAGCTCGCCGGGGGCCTCCGACACGAAGGACGCTCGCCTGAGTACGTCATATATCATGAAGACCGAGTATCCTATGGCCGCCCTCGGGGGAAACCCCTCCTCCATCTTCAGAAACGGAATCCCGTCAGCCGCGGCACGTCTCTGCAACTCTCCGCCCGAACCCAGACAGACAAGCTCTGCCCCCTTCTCCTTGGCCGCATCGTAGAGCGAGAGAGTTTCCTCGGTGTTTCCGGAGTAGCTGGAGCAGAAGACCAGGCTGCCCGGCCCGACGTAGCCCGGCGGCCTGTACTCACGAACGACGAAGCAAGGAACACTCCCCCTCTCCTCCATGAGCCCCCTGAGGATGTCGCCCGCTATTGCAGAACCTCCCAGCCCCCCGACCACGACGTTCGTCAGCTTCGATTTGGAGACAGGCACGGAACTGGAGGAGCACACCTCGAGCGCGTTCTCGATCTGCTCGGGCAATTCGCGCACGAGCCGAAGCATACCGGAGGGGTCGCGTCTTCTCATTTCCGCCGGAGCGTCAAGGATCATTGTCTCTTCTCCTGGTGAACGGTGTTCGGCATTCCCGGGGCTTCTCAGGGGAACAGGACGTGAGGGAACTTCCTGACGATTCTCTCCTCCACGAAACTCCTGACGTCTGCGGCCGTGGAGAGACGAAGAGCCTTCTCCGCGAGCGCCTTTGCCTCGGCAAAGCTCACGGAGCGAATGACCGTCTTTATCTCAGGAAGCAAGTACGGACTCGTGCTGAACTCATCCAATCCCAGGCCCAGCAGAATGACTGCGCTCACCGGATCGCCGCACATCTCACCACACACACCGACCCAGATGTCTTGCCTGTGCCCCGCGTCAACCAGCGTCTTTATGGATCTCAAGATGGCGGGGTGAAACGGGTCGTAGAGATGGGCGATCTTCTCGTTACCCCTGTCGACCGCCAGAGTGTATTGAATGAGGTCGTTGGTGCCGATGCTGAAGAAATCGGCTTCCCTCGCCAGGGAATCGGCTATCAACACGGCCGCGGGCGTCTCCACCATGATGCCGATTTCGCAGTTCTCACCGAACGGCACCCCGCTGCTTCTGAGTTCCTCCCGTGCCTGCTTGCACAGAGCGTTGGCTTGCCTCAGCTCGTCCAGACTGGAGATCATCGGAAACATCAGCTTCACGTTCCCTGACACCCCGGCCCTGAAGATGGCCCTGAGCTGAACCTTGAAGATCTCCTCCCTTTCCAAGGAGAAACGTATCCCCCTCCAGCCCAAGAAGGGATTGTTCTCTCTCCGGGTGCCGAGGTAGGAGGCGAACTTGTCGCCCCCGACGTCTACGGTCCGGATGATGGCGGGATGCGGAGAGACGAGTTCGGCCACCTTGCGGTAAGCTTCGTACTGTTCGTCCTCTTCGGGGAGCCGCGCGCTCCTCATGTAGAAGAATTCTGTCCTGTAAAGGCCGATCCCTCTTGCCCCGCGCGCCAGGGCCAGCTCTGCTTCCTCGGGCATCTCTATGTTTGCCGACAGCTCCAGCTGCCGGCCGTCCGGAGTGACCGCCGGGAGTTCCCTGTCCACCAGCAGGCTGTTTTCGAGAGCCAGGAACTGCTTCTGTCTGCGGGCGTACTCGTCCAGGTCATCCGGGGAGGGATTGACGTCCAGCTTACCTCTGTTCCCGTCCACCACGACCGTGTCGCCCTGCCGGATGTGAAGGGTGGCGTACTTCAGCCCCACCACAGCGGGGATGCCTCTGGAACGCGCCATGATGGCGGCGTGGGACGTCCTTCCTCCTGAATCGGTTGCGATACCGAGCACGACGTCCTTGCTGAGCATGGCCGCCTCGCTGGGCGTGAGATCGTGGGCGACCAGGACGATCTGCCCCTCTATGTTTCCGAGGCTCGGCCTGGGCTTGCCCAGAAGGTGCCTTATCACTCTTCGTTTCACATCGCGAACATCGGCGGCCGTGTTTCTGAAGTGCTCGTCCTCTGCCACGTCGAACTCTTCTGCGACTCTCGACAGCGTCCTCCTGTAGGCGAATTCTGCTGTCTTGAGCTCCTCTCTGATCGCCCGCATTGTCTCTTCGAGGGCCGTCACGTCGTCAAGTATCATGAGGTGCGCGTCGAATATCTTGGCCTGCTCGTCGCCCAGCTCCGCCCTGATGGTCTCTCTTATCTGTTCAATCTCCTCTCGCGTGCTGACCAGACCGGCCTTGAACCTCTCCACTTCCTGTTCCACCAGGTCGGCAGATATGTCGCGGTCTCCGATGTGAAGCTCTTCCTGCTCGAAGAGGTGCACACTGCCTATCGCTATGCCGGGGGAAGCCGGAACGCCACTGATTACTATGGATTCGGGAGTTCTCATGATCTGTAACTGCCGCCTCTATTCACCGAAGCGGTTCTCCACAAGGCTGCTCAGGCTTGTGAGCGCCTCGTCCTGGTCCTCTCCGTCGGCCTTTATTGTTATGGAGGACCCCTTCTCCGCTACGAGGGAAACCAGTCCCAGGATGCTCTTGCCGTTCACCTCTATCCCGTCTTTCATCACCCATATGGTGGACCTGAAACGGCCGGCTTCTTTCACGAATATCGCCGCAGCCCTGAGGTGAATGCCCGGGTCGCTGGTGATGGTGATGGTTCTCTCTATCATCGTCCCTATCCGCATGAAACGGCACGTAATACTAACCCAAAAGCCCCCCTGCTGTCAAAAGCAGCCCCAGCGCACCCAGGGCCAGCGCCACCTCGGTGACTCTCGTGCGGAGAAACTGGGGCAGGAAGCCGGCGGCCAGCGCAACAGACGGAAGCACGAAGACCGCCTCGCGCTTCCACGCGGCCTGCCAGCCGTGAACCGCGGTGACCATCAACACACCCAGTGCGAAAGCACCGATCCAACCCACGTGCACGGTCAGCCGGGGCAGCCTGAGACGCGAGATTTCTGAGACGAGCCCCGCGCCGAGAGCGTATCCACGCAGCACCCCTTTTACCCTGTAGTAAAGATGGAACACGTTGTAAACCGCCAGAAGAACCAGGGCTCCGCCTGCACCCAACCACCCCGCGGCCAGGATTCCCAGCAGGCCGGACAGGGGCCGCAGGCCGGCCCAGAAGAACCGGTCACCCACTGCTGCCAGGGGGACAGCAAGGGCGCTCTTGAGGGCCACTATCTCCGCCCCGCTCGTCTCACCCCGCGAGTGTCTCTCTTCCAGCCTGGCAGTACCCCCGATGATGTAGGAGGCCAGGACAGGGTTCGTGTTGAAGAGACCGGTGTGTCTCTCGAGGAACTCCCGGGTCGCTCTTCCTCCGGAGGCGACTCTCCGTCCGACAGAGGACATCACGTACGCGAACCCGAGGGCCTGAAGGAATTCGTAGTTCCAGGCAGTCTGAAGGTAGAAGGAACGCGCGATGAGACCCAGTAAATGCCGCCTCTCTGTTCGCTTTCGTGCCATACCACGCCCCCTCAGCCCGCCAGATTCCTGATGAGGAGTGCCAGCGCCACACCTCCGGCGAAAGCCGGCAGCCGCCCCCTGACCCCTCTGGCAAAGACCGAAACGAGAACACCGATACCCAGACCCTGCACCAGGAGGAGAACCAGCTTGTAGTCACGCCCCACCACACCTCCGGCACCGCCCAAAACGGGCACCAGCACGGAGAGCACTCCTACCGCCAGAACGCACAGCAAGAATCCCCTGAAGAAGGCCATCGTCATACTCAGGGCCTGCGTGAGCTCGACGTTCACGTTTCGCCCGCTGCTAAGACGCATCCTGAGTCTCCTCATCAACCGGCAATTCAGCTCCCGCTCCCATACGATGGTGCTTCGCCCCGCGAGAGCCACGCACAGCGCGACCAGCAGACCGGCCAAGTTGGAGAAGGAGAGCGACACCCCGCCCGTCTCGACCAGGGCCGCGGCAAACCACACCCCTGTCGCGGTACCTACGGGTGCGTCAGGCATCGGACGAGAACCCAGAGGCATCGAGCCCGACCAGAGCAGCTGGAGCAGAACTCCCACAAAGACGCCCGTCTCGGGCGAGCCGACGATGAAGCCGGCTATTGTGCCGCTGACCAGGGGCTGGCTCAGCATGAGCTGCCAGGCCGCTGTAGTGTCAAGTGCACAAACGCCTGCAGCGAAACAGAGAACGAGAATCTCCCTCAGCATCCCATGTCTTCCCTTCTCATTGTTGGCATGGACTTCGTGCTAGGTTGGTGCGGCGTCTGCCAATCTGATGAGGATCGTGAAGCGCAGCTTCTGTGAGCCTGAAGAGAGCGACCAGACAGGAATCATGCAGGTGCCCTGGTGGATTCTCTCCAGTCCCGCTTCAGACAGGGAAACGGTTTCGACCGGGTAATGCCACAGCTTCGTGGCGTTCTCGGCCGATACGACCATCGCGAACTTAAAGTGATCGTCCTGGACCCTCAGCTCGCCGGGCTCTGAGAACTCTGCAGCGGAGGCCAGCTTGAGCACGCTCTTCCCGCCTGAACCGCGTTTCACGGTGCCCTCCAGACGGCTGCCCGAGGGAAACAGGAAATTGAGCTCGGGGGCAAACAGGAGCGCCGATGGAATGCTCTCTTCGAAGGCCAGCGAGTACGTGACCAAGAGAGATGCGTCGGCCCTGGAAAGCGACAGGCTCTTTTCGATTGTCAACGCCACCGGCCCGGGTCTGAACCGAACGGGTCCGGAACAACTCAGGACCACGCCGCCTTCGTCCAGTCTCTCATTGTACGGGGCCTGCACGAAACCTCCCAGCTCGTCGAACTGTGCGCGTTGCATCTGCTCCAGAGAAGTCGAGGGAGGAAGAAGATGGTCCAATAGGCAGACTCTCTTTAGCCTGTCATAGAAAAGCAGCTCCTCCAGCTTCTCCTCCTTCGAGGTGACGGCGTCGTGAATGCTGACCACCCTGTCACTCGAGCTGCCGGGGTTTCCAACGTGCTTGAGCTGAGCGTGGTAGGCCTCCTCGCGCCGGGCCAGCGTGTTCACGAGATTCACCTCAAGCCCTAGATGGTCCATTTCCACGAGGGCACCGCCCTCGAGAGGGCTCACGAAGCAGGCCATCTTGTCCGAGGACAGCACCACCTCGTTCGCGCCGTCCCCGTTGACGTCGGTCCGTTCTATTGACAGAGAGACCTGGCCGCCCGCCCCCGCTTCCTTCACCTTCCTCTCGGCTCGAATGATGTGCCTGTAAATGGCCTCTCTCAGATGCGGGAGGTAGAGACCTCCGAAGACCCCGTGCCAGTATGCGCAATTGCACTGAGCCCTCCAGATCTCGTTCAGCGCCTCCTTCGCGGCCTCCGCAGAGGAACCTTGAGAGCCGCTGGCGGAGACCCTTCGCCGGGCGAACAGCATCCGCTTGTACATCCAATTGCTCTCGGGATACCGGCTGAAGAAATTGCGCCAGAATCCTCCCTTCACGAAGCTCTCATACTCGGCCAGTTCGCCTCTTTGCTCGAGGGAATTCAGAAACTCCTTGTACTTGAGCTGTGCGCCGACCGGGAGGCACCACTCCATCATCTCCGCGTACGAGGCCGTCGGAAGGAACACCCACCCCAGGGGTCTGTGTTCAGAGGTGTATTCAGAGAACGTGACCGATTTGACCCACTCACTGTTCTTCTCAAGGGTCTCGAAGAAACTCTCCAGCCATCCTTCTTGGTAGCAGAGTCTCTCCGTGCCCGGCCAGATTCCGAATTTCTCGCCGTCGTCCGCGAAAACCAGCAGCCTCCCCGGTTCCTCCGACGCATTCTCCCTCAGAAGCTCCATGGTCTCCTCGGGACCTGCAAACGGGATCAGATACCGCAGGCGCTTACTGCCAGAGAAGACCTTGACAGCGGAACCCTGGTCCTCGGTGAGATAGCAGCCGAGCAGCTCGCCCTCGGTGAGGCCGGCGCTCTTGAAATGGGAATCGTCCACGACCGTGTACTCCACACCAGCACGGGCGAGAGAACTGGCCAGGGACGGTTCCCAGACTCTTTCGGCAAGCCACAGGCCCTTCGGCTGGAAGCCCAATCTCTCTTTCAGAAAAGCGCTCAACTTCGTGGTCTGGCCTATCTTGTCCTCGTCTGGAATCGCGGGCAGAATGGGCTCGTAGAAACCGCCCGTCATAAGCTCGAGCTGTCCTCGTGCCACAAGTGCCCGGATCTCCTCCAGGTACTCGGGATGACGACCTTCCATCCACTCCAGGAGGGCCCCGCTCACGTGGAGAGCGACCTTGACCCCGGGATGCCTGGCCAGAACGCGAAGAAAAGGAAGGTAGCCGCTTCGGTATCCGCTCTCGATGACCGAGTCGAAGTTCCCAACCGGCTGGTGATTGTGCACGCAGAATATGAAGCTAATCGTCTTCAAGTTGACCCTTCCTGAGCAGCTTGAGCAAATCGTACGACGGATTTCCTGGCACGTCGATGGCCGTGAGCTTCACGCCCCTTGAGGCGATCTGCTCCAAGACCTCGACATCATCTCTGCCCACGTATACGTAAGGGAGTAGCTTTCTCTTGCCCTCTGCGAAGTGCATCCCCCCAACGTTGATGGACTCCGTCCTAACGCCGGCATCCAGCAGCCGAAGGGCATGACGAGGGCTCCTCACGAGCAGAATGCACTTTCTAGTGTCTGAAGCGCCCTTCTTCACGATACCGGCAGCGTTTTCTATGTCTGCGACGGCCAGCTCCACGGAGGACGTCAGGCCCATCCGAAGGAGCTGCGTGAGGCCCGGATCTGCGGCCGTCTTCTCATCGGCAACGAGAATAAGGTCGGGGGAGAGAAAATTGACCCATCCCAGGGCAACCTGGGCGTGGAGCAACCTGTCGTCAATCCTTACGAGAACAAGGTCCACCGGATACCTACATGGCCTGGATGCCGACTCTGCCCTTTGTCAGAACGCGTTCCACGAGCTCGTCGAAGGGCAGCCTTCCCCTGTAGTGAAAGAACTCCAGGACCATGGGGAGATTGACCCCCGAGATGACCCTCACTACCGTGGGGCTGCTCTGGGCCACCCTGCACGCGCTCAGACAACTGCCTCCGGCGACGTCCACGAACACGACGGTTTCGTCCTCGCCGTAGGAGAGAAGTTCCGTTTGAAGCGCGTCGGAGAGGCTTTCGGAGGAGAGCTCCTTATTCGACAAGACCTTGACTCCTTCCTGGGGACCTACAATGAGTTGGGCCGTGCTCACGAGTTCGCTTCCCAGATCTCCGTGAGTGACAAGGAGCATACGCGTCATTGCACACACCTTTTCCTGCGCTCAGAATGCCAGTGGCCATAAACGACATGGCCAAGGAGCTAATAGAAACCGGTCGCGGGCCTTTAATGCCGGCACACGAAATCGGCGCAGCCGCACGTTCATAGCACCTGCTGCGGACCCTCTACCGGTTCACATCCCGGTGTTGCACCCGTACGTCGAGGCCCTGCCCCTGGAGCATTTCCGCAACTCTATTCACTACGTAGACGGAGCGATGCCTACCCCCGGTGCAACCTATGGCTATGGTGAGGTAGGCCTTGCCTTCCTGTTCGAATCTAGGGAGTAGAAACTCCAGGAACCTGCCGAGGTGCTCGAACAGACTGTTCGTCGCTTCACTCGATTTCAGGAAGTCCATCACCTTTCTATCATTCCCCGTGTATGTCCTCAGCTCGTGAATGTAGTGAGGATTGGGCAGGAAACGTACATCAAAGACCACGTCGGAATCAAGCGGAATCCCGTACTTGTAGCCGAAAGATACGACGGTAGTAAGAAGCCCGGCCCTTTTCTCCGCGGAGCCGAACAACGAGAAGAGTGTCTCCTTGAGCTCTCCGGGGGTCATCGTGGAGGTGTCTATGACCCTTCTTGCCAGGTCTCTCAGGGAGGCAAGCCTGCTTCTTTCCTCACGTATTCCCTCCAGCAGGCCTACCTTTTCGCCCAGCGGATGCTTTCTCCGCGTCTCGCTGAACCTTCGCAGGAGCGCCTCGTCGGCTGCATCCAGGAAGAGAACTTCGTACTCTATTCCCTTGCCCCGCAGTTCCGAAAGACTCTCCACTATGTTGTCGAAGAAATCCCGCTCGCGCACGTCAGCGACCAGTGCGACGTTGGAAATCCTCCCGCCGGAACGAAGACAGACGTCGGCAAACACGGGGATGAGGGTTGCGGGCAAGTTGTCCACACAGAAGAACTCCATGTCCTCCAGGCACTTGATGGCATAGCTCTTACCCGCCCCGGAGACCCCCGTGATTATGACAAACCGGGTGGTCCCGGTCTGGCAGTCTTCCCCGGTACCGACGCCGCTCGCTTCGGTCATTCCCAGTCGTCCCTAACCAGGCGGTCCTGCAGCCGCTTGCGGTGGATGGCCTGCATCAGTTTCTCGTCGAACTCCCTGGCCGGGTGATAGCCGTAAGCCTTCACGAGGTGATTGAGAGCGATGACCTCCGCAATCACCGTGATGTTCTTGCCAGGTATGATGGGTACGATGACAATGGGAATCTCCACGCCCAGAATCTCCGTCATCCTGTCCTCCAGGCCGATACGGTCACAGTCCTCGGTCTCGCTCCAATCCTGGAGTTTCACTTCTACCTCGACTCTCTTCTGGAGTCTCACAGAACGGATGCCGAAGATGCTCTTCACGTCGATTATGCCCAGTCCTCTGATCTCGATGCGGTGCCTCAGAATCTCCGACGAAGTACCGATGAGGAACTTCTCGTGTCGTCTCGTTACGTTCACCACATCGTCCGCCACCAACCTATGCCCGCGTTCGACGAGGTCCAGTGCACACTCGCTCTTGCCGACGGAGCTGCGTCCCGTGAAGAGTAGGCCAACTCCGTATACGTCCACAAGCGAACCGTGGACGACTGTCTGAGGGGCAAACACAACGTCAAGATAGGCAGTCAATTCATGGATGAACGGCGTGGTCGAAAGAGGCGTGCGCAGCACCGGGACCGTGTGCTCCCTGGCCAGCTCGAGCAGCTCGCCCGGCGGCTCCAGTCCCTTGGCCACGATTATGCAGGGCAAGGTAAACTGGAATATCCTGCCTATGGACTCCCTCTTCCCCTTCGCCGAGAGCGTTTTGAGGTAGAGCACCTCGGTCTGTCCCAGGATCTGGATCCTCTCGTCCAGGAAGTTCTCCACGAAACCGGCTAAAGCCAGTCCAGGTCGGTTTATGTCGCTAACGGTTATCTCCCTCTTGCTCTCGAGAGAGTCGGACAGGACTTCGAGCTGGAAGTCCTCGTGCCTGTCCTCGTAAAGCTTTGAAATAGTGATGCTTCGCATATCAGTTCACCGGCTCCATCAGGGCGAAGCTACCGTTCTTCCGCCTGTGCAGCACCGTGGTCCTGGAGGTCTCCGTGTTCAAGAAGATGAGGATTTCCTCTCCGGTCGCTTCCAGCTCTTCCATCGCTTCGTCCACGGTCATCTCTTGCGGTACCACCTCCCTGGGCTTGGGGCTCGCCACCTTCTCCAGCCGCTCCAGGTGCACCTTCGGGTCTCTCACTGACTTCTTCTGCCGTCTGCGGGTAACCTTGCCCTTTCTCTTGCTCAGCATTCGCTCGAGCTTGTCAACAACTGTATCAACGGAGGAAAACATGTCGCTGCTTTCTGCGCGTCCGGTGATGTCACCGCCGTTAAGTCTCAACACGATCTCGGCAATGTGCCTGTACCTTTCGAGGGAGAACATCACGCGCGCCTCAATGATCTTTCTCGAGTATTTCTCGAGCTTCTGAAGCTTCTCTTCAGTGTAGTCCCTGACAGCCGGGCTCACTGTGAAGTTCTTGCTTCGAGTAGTGATCTCCATTGACTCTCCTCCACATCTCAAAGGCCCTGTATGAGCTCCTGACCAACGGTCCGGCATACAGCGCGCAAAGACCCAACCGTTTCCCTGCTTCCTCGTAGGATCGAAATCGCGCCGGGGGCACGTATTCCGCGACCGGCAAGCAGTCCAATGAAGGCCTCAGGTATTGACCTACGGTCACTGCCTGACAACCCGCGTCGTTCAGGTCCCTGAGGACGCTTGTCACCTCCTCCTCTGTCTCTCCGAGACCCAACATGAACCCCGACTTGACGACGCTCCCGGAAGGGTGGCGGGCCGCCGTCTCTAGTATCTTCAGAGAAGTCACATAGTCGGCACCCGGCCTGACAGCTGGATAGAGCCGGGGTACCGTCTCCACGTTATGCGAGAATACATCAGGAGACGCTTCCAGCACAAGAGAACAGAGCTCGGACCGACCTCCAAAGTCTGGCACCAGAACCTCCACTCCTGGCTTCGGTTGCAGCTTTCGGAGCTCCTGGATGCACCTCGCGAAATGTGAGGCCCCGCCGTCGGGAAGGTCGTCCCTGGTCACAGAGGTGATGACCACGAAGTCCAGGCCCATCCGGCCTGCTGCCGCGGAGAGGCGCGAAGGCTCTCCGGAATCGACCTCCTGGGGCGGTCCCTTGGACACCCCGCAGAACCGGCAGTACCTCGTGCAATTCGTTCCAAGGATCATGAACGTGACTGACAGGGAGGAATAGCATTCCCACCTGTTGGGGCATCCGGCGCTCTGGCAGACCGTGTTCAGCTCCAGAGCCCCGAGGAGGCGGCGGACGTCTCGTGTAGTGCTGTTCTCAGTGAGAGGTTTCTTCACCCAAAGGGGAAGCCTGGCAAACGCCATCGCAGTTGTACCCCTGCGGGAAGGTGCGAAGATAAGGAAGAACCGTCCTAGTGTCTCTTCCTGTAACGAGCAGGAAGCAGTCTCAGTTGCTCCCTGTATTTCGCCACAGTACGCCGGGCGATCTTGAGCCCCCTGTCCTTGAGGATGTCGGCGATCCGCTGGTCGCTCAGCGGGTCCGCCTTGTCCTCTTCGTCTATCAGCTGAGCGATGATTTCCTTGGCGCTCTTTGCGCTCATCTCTTCGCCGTCGTCAGTCTGAAGCTTGCTGGAGAAGAAGAACTTGAGCTCAAACACTCCCCTCGGAGTCTGAACGTACTTATTGTTGGTCACCCTGCTTACGGTGGACTCGTGCATTCCGATCTGATTGGCGACCTGCTGTAGAGTGAGGGGCCTGAGGAAGGCGATTCCTCTGTCGAAGAACTCCATCTGGCACTCCACGATGCACTTCATGACCTTGACCATGGTCTTGCGTCGCTGCTCGATGGTCTGGATGAGCCATTTCGCAGAGTTGAGCTTGCCTATGATGTATTCTCTCGTCTTGTCCTTCTTCGCCTTCTGCTCCCTGAGCATGTCTCTGTACGAGGGGTGTATCCTGAGCCGGGGCACGTGGCGATCGTTCAGAAACACGACGTACTTGTCCTCCACCTTCTCGACAATCAGGTCCGGGACCACGTACTTCGGCTCCTCGTGTGATATAACGTGTCCCGGTCTAGGATTCAGCTTCGAGATAATGTCCCCGGCGGCCTGAACCTGAGTGACCGGTACTCGCGCCTTCTTGGCTATTTCAGCGAACTTGCGCTCTTTCAGGGAATCGAAATGGTCTCTGACGATACGCGCCGCCAGGCTGTCTGCCATGTCGTTCTGTTCGAGCTGTATCAGGAGACACTCCCTCAGGTCCCTGGCGCCGATTCCTGGCGGGTCGAAGGTCTGAATAAGCTTCAGGGCCTCTTCGACTCGCTCGACGGGTTTCCCGAGGATTGCGGCCACCTCCTCGACCGAGATCGTGAGAAAACCCTTCTCCTCGATGGATCCTATCAGGAACTCCCCTATCTCGACGAGTTCCGGGTCGTCCGTGGACAGTCTCAGCTGGCTCAGGAGGTGTTCTTCGAGGGTGGAGACCGTCACCGGCACCTTGTCCGGGAACTCTGCGGAGGTGTCCGGCCGTCCGGGTGACGGTTCGTAGCCTTCCTGATAGTACTCCGCCCACTCGAGCTGGTCCTCGTTGTCTACCGGCTCGGGTTCCTCCATGTCCTGCTGTTCTTCCTCTGAACTGGAGGTCTCCTGCGATTCCTCGATGTCGTCGATCTCCTCCAGCAGCGGGTTCTGCAGAAGCTCTTGCTTCAAGATCTGCTGGAGCTCAAGCGTGGGGACCTGCAGAAGCTTCAGGGCCTGCTGCAACCTCTGGGTCATTATCAGGGTCGGCTTCTGAGTCAGTTGCAGAGTGTGTTTAAGTTCCATGTCGCGTCCTGTCTGCTGCTATAGCCTAAACTTCTCCCCCAGGTATATCTTTCTGGCAAGAGGATCGTTGGCCAGCTGCTCACCGTTGCCCGAGAGGAGTATCCGTCCCTCAAACATCACGTATGCTCTATCGGTGGCGGACAGGGTTTCTCGAACGCTGTGGTCAGTGATGAGCACCCCGATTCCCCTCTCTCTCAATCCAGACACGATCTCCTGTATTTCACCCACCGCGATGGGGTCGATTCCGACAAAGGGCTCGTCCAGAAGCATGAAGCTGGGATTCGTCACCAGCGCCCTGCTGATCTCCACGCGCCGCCTCTCCCCTCCCGAGAGGTTGTACGCCTTGCGGTCTGCAAGATGCGAGATCCCCAGTTCTTCGAGCAATCTGTCCAACCGTCTGGAACGCTCCGACGCACTCAAGTCCAACGTCTCCAGGATGGAAAGCACGTTCTCTCGCACTGTGAGCTTTCTGAAGATGGAGGTCTCCTGAGAGAGATAACCGAGGCCCATCCGCGCCCTTCGAAAGACCGGAACGTTTGTGACGTCTGTGGAATCGATCATGATCCGTCCGATATCCGGTCTGAGCAAACCGACTATCATGTAGAACGTCGTCGTCTTTCCGGCCCCGTTGGGTCCAAGCAGCCCCACAACTTCTCCCTGCCTCACTTCCAGGCTCACCTGGTCCACCACCGTCCACCTGCCGTATGTCTTGACCAGCCCTTCGGCCTTGAGCACCTTCATCGCTTCCTCGGCGCTAATCCTGAGGGATCAGCTTCCCCTCCTCGTCTATCACAAAGGCCTGGACGTGGCTCTTGATCTCAAACTCGTTGAGGCTCGGATCACTCACCAGCCCGACCCCTGTCAGTACGTCTCGACCCTTCGTAATCTTCACGAAGTCTTCAGAGACTATCTGCTGAGCTACGTTCAGCCATCGCAAGGATTCCGTCTCGAGGCGAATCCCGTCTTCCGTCACCACAACGACGCTGCCCAGCGCTTCCATGTCGTTGGTGTCCTGGCTCAGTACGCCAGAGTCGGCCTTGAGCTCGGAGAACCTGGTTCCGTCCTCTCTAAAGAAATCTATTCGGACGATTTTGGCGTGGACTTTCGACTTTTCGTTGAAAATGGCGGCCCAATCTGCCCAGAGCGTCCATTTCTTCGTACCTTCGACGCTCTCGGTCAGGGAAAAATCCCCCACCTCCTGGTCGGGAGTTTCCGCGGCGGTACTCTCGAGGCGCGAACCCGAATCCCTCTGACATCCAGGCGCCACTAACAGGACGAGCGAGCAGAGCATCGCAGCGAGCACCAGACGGGCGGCATAGAATGGGGTATTTCTCATGGGGCGCTCACAACTCCCGCTTCCTCACACTCCAAGTGAGAGGGGGTACGTCTCCACCTTTCGTACATCCAAATCCACTGGCTCGGCTCGCTCCGTATGAAGTCCTCCAGCGCCCGAGAACAACTCTGCATCACCGAACGGATGTCGTCCTCGTTCTCGGGACTTCCCACG
>CP070702.1:2572886-2582098 GCA_020349905.1 Candidatus Eiseniibacteriota bacterium | reverse complement strand
ACCACGTGGAGCGCAGAAGCCAGGCCCGCCTGGCGCTGGTCATTGCGGAGACTATGGGATATCCCAGCTTGTTCGATAAGAGCTGGATGCCCGGTTTGGAGCGGTATATGGGACCTCTGGGTCCGTCGAGGGCGAAGGCCCCGGGCACGCCGGCCGTCTCCATGCACCTCTTCATGCTCAGCAAGGCCCTAGTCCCCTCACGCGTGCTGGAACCGCGCACCACGGGAAAGCCGAAGCGCCGGAGGATCCTGGCCTGAATGGCACCGGCCCAGCTCAGGTCGGTCATGATGGCCGGCCGGAACTTCCCGCACGTCGGCACGAGCAGAAACTGTCGGCCGTGCCAGAGGCCGAAAAGCACCTTGGTGGAATCGCACGCCTCGAACTCAGGATCTATTTCCCACTCGATGCGTAGTGTGCGGGCATAGAGCCAGATGAGCCCGGTCGCCAGAAGGGCAAGTCCTCCGACAAACCAGTCGGAGTGCGTGATCCGGCGCCGGAGTTGCCTCATCCGCTCACGCCTGGGAAGCCGAACCTCTGAAGTCTTCAAACACTCTCCATCCGGCCCCGGGAGTTCTCCCTCGAGTCTCGCTGGGGCGGTTCCCTGAAGACGACGCGGGTCTTTGCCACGGCGTCACCGATCCGGGCTCGCTCCGGCGAGCGGACTATCGCAATCACACCCAGAATGTTGAGTGCCGGAAGTCCATCCACAAGCCTGAGCAAGTTCCTTAAGAAACCTCTCACGATGCCCGGACGCCGACCGTCAGTGCTGACGACGCGTATGCCCAGCGCCCGCTTGCCGATGGTCGCGCCCGAGAGCCCTTCAAGAAGCACGTAGTACGCCGCCATCACAAGGAAGAACGCGACGCACAGAGGGTCAGTGATGAACCATCCGTGGGTCCATTCGTGGTCACGCGGACTCATGACCCAAACCCCCTTCACTACACGGGTGACGGGAAAGAACACGGCACAGAATACCGCGAGGTCAACGAGCAGAGCCAGGAATCTGACACCGACTCCCGCGTAAATCGGCTTGTCTCTCGGGCTGCTTTCCATGCTCCCCCCTGTTCCGGCTTGGCTGACGACAAGTCACCGAGCCATCCGCCGGCCCTCGTTTTCAGCGCGGGGTTCCCGGCCGTCCGGCAAGCACCAAATCTATGTAGGCCACGTCGATCAGATCCCTCTCCCTGATGCAGAGACGTGTCATCAGGTCCCTAACGGCTCTGACGGCGTCGCCCTCAACCGTGTCATCCCGCATCACGTATTCCAGTTCTATGAAATCCCCGAGGTCCTCCACGCGGTCCAGGTGGACACGGATGTCCCCGACCCTGAAAAGTGTGCGGTATTTTCTCACGAGCCCATATACGCCGAGCGAAGACGAAAGAACCCGCTTGAGCGACGACCGGTCCTCCGTTCTGCCTATGAAATAGCGGGACATCCTGGGCCCGCTTACGTCGCCCCTTTCGTAGTAGATCAGCTCTCCCGCCGAGTCCCCGCTTGAGCGGAGCTTCAGCCTGCCATCGGGGACGTTGAAAAAAACGTCCTCCTGAAACATGTGCTCGGCTGCAGTATCACTCATTGCCTCCGCCAGCTCACGCTGGCGTGTGAAATCTTTCGCTCTGGCCTTTATCTCGACGTTCGAAGCCATTTCCCTGAAACGCCTGTGGTTAGACTGACGGTATCTGCGGCGAAAGAACAGACACGCACTACCGCTGCACTCCGAGAAACTCACTCCAGTTGGCAGGAAGACTGGAGAGACCGGCCACCTTCTTGAACTTGTCTGCCGAGAGGGGCACCACCTTGAACGTTCCGGTCGCAAGCAGATTCCCCTCGCGGTCCCTGGCCTCGGTTCGAACGAGGAGAGGCTCCCACTGCCCCCCTTCGGCTTCGATGACCGCCGACAACGCCAGTTCTTCACCCTGGAGGGCGGGCCTCAGGTACTTGATCGAGCCTTCCCGGAGGATCCAGATAGCCTTCGCGGCCCTGCGCAACACCATTGGGGTCCACGCGGAGAGACAATCCATGGCGGTGTAGAGGGCTCCGCCGTGTGTGATCCCAGGGAATCCGACCATGTGTTCGGGAGGTTGGAAGGAACCCACCAACCGCTCCCCTCCCTGGGGGTCGCGTCTGATTTCGATCTTCAGGCCGCTCGGATTCTCGTGACCGCATCCGTAGCAGGTGTTCGACGAAAGCAGGTCGCGATTCAAGATTCCGCTGGACATTTCAACTCCTCCCTCACCGACCTGTACGTCGTGCTCTTCAAAGCCCGGTGCGCAAATGAACCGTCACTTCTTCATCTCGACGTTGAACCTTCTCACCCAGTCCTCCATGACGTCAAGATACTCGGGCACATATTTCTGCTCACCCGCCTGGATTTTCGCCATTTGCTCCCTGATACTACCGGTTTCGGTTTGAAAGAGTGAATGGTCTCCGCCCGCTATCACCACGATGTCAAAGTCCTTGTTTCGTGCCCGTGTCAAGAACCGGTAATAGGTCTCGACTCCCTGTTTCACATCCAGATTCGTGTCCTTCTCTCCGAAGATGACAAGAACGGGGCATGTAATCTTTTCCAGGTATTCAGCCGGGTCAAGAAGAGCTGGAGAGGCAGGTTGCCTGGGCTTGAATTTCTCACGAGGAAGCACGTTCCCCCATTTCAACACGTCCCGGACAAATGGTTGCTTGCTCAAGGGCTCCGCGTACTTCAAGTACTCCTCGTACGTCTGTGCGTACTCCCTGCCTACGTAGCAGTCATAATAGTACGAGCTTTCTTCTCCCGATAGTCCCTCGCGCAGCAATTGACTCTCGATGAGATAGGCACCCTGCAGCACACTGTGCTCGCCAGGACATCCAACAGCGATGACAAACTCAATGTCAACTTTCCGGGCCGCCACAATGAGCATCACGTAGCCCGCCTGGCCAGCACCCCACAGGCCGATCCGGCTGCCGTCGATATCACTTCTCTTCTTGAGAAAACCGATTCCAGCGACGACCTCATCGGCTCTGTGGTGAAACAGCCGCTCTGAGTCGTAGCTTCCTTTCGAGGCACCACAGCCGGGGGCGTCCCAGGCAACGCAAGCGTAGCCCTGACGGAGAAAACGCTCCCAGATGGCTGCGTATCGTCCGGCCTCTCCGTTCGCTTCGGAGCCTACAGCGCCGCCGTCATGAACGAAGATGATTGCCGGATGGGGACCGGCGCCCTCCGGTTTCTTGATGACACCGGTCACAGAGAGATCGCCGGCGGCAAAGAAGATGTCCTCGCTGACCGTCCCTACTGGTGGAGCAACCTCCTCCGGTTGCGACTCTTCGTCTCCAGTGGTTTCGCATCGGGCTGGCTGCGTGGCCGAACTCAAACATGCTGCCATGGCCAGGCACGCCACGAAGACTAGGACACCCGCCGGGAGAGCCAGTTTGGGTTTCACAGTCACCACAGTCACCTCTCATGTCCCCAGTCGGTCGGCGCCCGTCTCGAAGCGCATCAGGACCCTGCGGTCCATGCGCAGGCCCCTGGCCCGCTCAATGTCGAGGAGGTGGACAAGACCGGCGGACAGTTCCTCTCGGCGCAAGGTTCGGAAGCCACGCCGAGCGTAGAACGGTTCGTTCCACGGTACGTCCCGGAACGTCGAAAGCGTCACGGCGCCGTACCCGTTCTCCCGGGCCCAGACGCACACCCTGGCCAGGAGGGCCGAACCCAGGCCCTTGCGCCCGTGTGAAGGAAGCACGTCCAGCTCTTCCAGGTGTGCCGCGCCGTCGACCTCGCGGGCCAGAGCAAAGCCGATCGGCCGGTCGTCGGAATCCACTGCGACCCACAACATCCTCATCCTCAGGGCAAGCTCAAACGCGTCAGTCTGAGTCATCGATTCCAGGGTCAACGGACCGAGACCGAGCTCTTCGAGCCGATCTGCATACAAGCTGGAGGCTGCCAGCTCGACGGCCGGAAGATGCGGGATGTCTTCTTGTCTGGCCGGACGGATGGTGGGTTCCTGCTTCATGCCGTTTCGCTTATCACTTGAGGCCGCGCAGACGTTCACCACGGCCGTTACGCCCGTGATACTGACAGGTTCTCTTCCGCAGGCCAACACTGGCGTCAGCCAGTCCGGTCGAGCGAGCCGAATCCAGCTCAATAGCCGAATGCAGGTCAATCTTACTCTAAATCACGTACGGGATAAACATCTTCGTTTGCTTCTTGTACTCGGAATACGCGACACCAAGACGATCCACATCGAAGCTCTCTTCAGAAAGGGAAGTCGCCACCAGGAACGCGGTCGCCACAGCAGCCAGAATGCAGCTCACCGCGTCGAGGCCCTTCAAGAACACGCCCCAACCGAAGAACGCAAGAGAAGCGTACAGAGGATGACGTATGTAGCGGTAGACGCCGACCCGCACAAGAGACTCGGTGTCTTCTATGAAGCGCTTCTTCGCTTTCCCGACCACTCTCAGCAAGTGCATGCCGTGGGCAGCCAGCGCAGTGGACCCCGCAAGCAGCACCCACGAGACCAATTGATGAACTGAAAGGGGCTCACGGAACCAGCGGTTCGTGTTCCACACGACGAGCAAGGCCAGGGTCTCGAAAGCGATGAAACGATAGAAGCCGTAGGCCAGCCGAGTGCGGAAGGCGTGTACAGAAGCCGCGACTGCAATACCGGAGAGAACCACGAACAGCACAAGTCTCATCGGATTAGTCGTCCTGTACCAGACTGTCTTACCCTATTACATCGGACTGGTCGTGGTGCCCCAGACCTTTCACCCTATTGCGGCGTCCTGACGAGCGAGCGCTCATAATCACGGACAAACAGTCTCTTGCCTTTGGCCTCAACCCTGTGCCCCTCTGATTCGAGGCGTTTTCGCTGTCCCTTGAGCCCGCCCGGGTACTTCGCATTCAGCTCCCCGCCTGTCTTCAAGGTCCGCCAATACGGCGTCACGCGCTTCTTCCCCTCTGCCTCGTCCTCGCCAGCAGCACCGGCCACAATCCGCGCCATGAGGCCTGTCACTATGGGACATGCATACGTCGCCCCGTGCCTGCTGGCAAGAGTCTCCCTTATCTGGTTGATGGTCACGAGCCTACCCTTGGGGGCTACCCTCATGAAGTGTGCAACCTCCGCCGCGGCAGAGAGCACCATGGTGCCCTTTCCCCACGTCCGGCTCATGCCCTCGGGTATCGGCACGATGCGTGGAAGATCCTTTACCTCTTCGAGCTTCTCTCTGAAAGTCTTCCTGCGTCTCATGGCTTTCTCCCGACGGTTCAGTTCTGTGGTCGGAGCCGGGAAGCGGGCGTCATGGGCCGGCCAACCCGACGCCCGCAACGTACAGGGCCGCGGTCACCGTCTTGACGATGGGGCAGGCTTTCATCGGAACCACAGAAGTCTTGGCACCCGTGGCCGCGCTCAGTCCCGCAAGTACGAACAGCATGGCTGCAGCAGCATACACTGCCGCGCGTCCAGGTGGAAGCGCAAGCCCTCCGGAACCCGCGACGAGAGACGGCAACACTCCAAGAAAGCAAAGGGTGAGTCCCTCCGCCACCCACTCCATCGTCAGAATGCGGCGGTTGTCAACCGTGAGCTCGCCGTAGCCGGCAACGACGGAGCGCGTGGCAACAAGATGTCCCACTCCCCACACAAAGATGATGGCGGAGCCGATGTACACAGGAACCATGCCTAGTCTCCTCCCTTCCTGATCATCTTCAGGGCTTCAGCTGCATATATTCTGACTTGCCAATCCTGATCATTCAGCGCCTCTTTTAGTGCATCTGCTGCTACGGGAGATCTAATATTGGCCAGCGCCACGGCCGCCGCCTGGCGAACCATCGCATCGTCGTCCGACAGAAGAACCAACAGCCGGGGCACTGCCGACTCTGCCTTGAGCCTTCCCAAAGCGTCCATCTTAGAGCAGAGCGCGTATTTCTCTTCCCCCTCTAGGCTGCAATTATTGGGTCGATGGCTTCTCGCGCTC
Organism: Candidatus Eiseniibacteriota bacterium; assembly: GCA_020349905.1. Classification (GTDB taxonomy): domain Bacteria; phylum Eisenbacteria; class RBG-16-71-46; order JAFGJU01; family JAFGJU01. Next base: position 2,576,155 of record CP070702.1, on the reverse strand, counting down.
CGATTCTTGCCATGGCCATTGCAGCGCTTCCTCTGACCGAACTGCTTTGGTCACGTAGCAGCAGAACGAGTTCGCCGACGGCCTCAGCTGCTCTCAATTCCCCCAACGCAGACGCCGCGTCATGCCGCACGCTGCTGTCATCGTCATCCAAAGCAGCCATGAACGAAGGCACTGCCCTCTCTGATTTGAGCCTGCCCAATGCCTGTATCGAGAAATCTCTCACTACAGGGTCAGTATCCGCAGTGAGCCTGATGAGCGAATCAACAGCCAATTCCCCGTATTTGACCAGATCCATCGATGCCCTGGATTTCCACCTTCTACTGTCCGCGAACTTCAGAATGCCGACGAGTTGCTCCACCCTCTCCTCACCTGATGAAGACGAAAGACTGATGTCGCCTTTTTTCCACACTCTCGATTCTGAGGATAAACCTGGCCGGTAGCCTGGCTATTCTCTTAAGCAGACCGGGCAGCGGGAACATGAAGTGAGTCCGCCGCGCGAATGCCTCATACTCATCACGGAATCTCTTCTTCATTCCCAGCTCTTCCATCATTGAAACACCAATGATGACCATCGCTGAGAGCAGCCACGGGAGACTATCCGGATATGTCCATGTCTTCTTGAAATGCTCGTTTCGGAATAGAAAGATACCATAGCTCCAGACGATCCAGCCCAGATACTGAGGGTGCCTGCAAATGCGGTACACGAAGAAATCCGCAACGTTGTGCTTGCGAAATCGCGTGTAGAACCACGCTATCGTGCCAGACAAAAACAGGAACAATCCCGTGCCGATACATACGGCCATGAATTCATGGCGAGGGTACTTGCCGAACAAAGAACCGACATACATGGCCAGATCATGCGGGACACAAATTATGCCTCCCAGCTCCATCACTGAAGGAGAAACGTCCGTGAACGGTATCCACAGAAGCCGCAGGAACCCTAGTCCGGCGAGGAAGAACATACTGAGGGCAAAACTACCGAACGCCGGGAGAAACAGCGCTACGGCACCAACGGTTGACAGGGCAGTTCTCTGAGTGACGAAGCCAAGGACAATCAGTCCAACGACGAGGAGTAGGCACAGGTACCCAATGAAGCGGATGTGAAATTGTTGGACGTAGAGTTCGGTCTTGCTGAGATTCAGTTCCGACAGTCCATGGTCGAACCCCGGGAACGCGAATGATCTCTGAAGGAAGGCATCGAGCAATCCTGGCAATTCGAGCGACGCAAACGTGAGACCAATGGTGAAAACTACGGCCAGCGCGATGAGAAGTACTTTCTGTGCAAGTCTCAGCCCCAAAACAGCTCCGTCTAAGCTCCAGAAAGCATGCAGCCCGCTAGCTCCCCACAGTGGCGAGCATTGCTGACGCGCGTCCTCAGCCGTTTGCAGGACGGGTGCTCACTTCTTCGGCAAGAACCAGTGAATGTACCCGCATCTGTCACACACGTAACAAGTGGCCGCGGGATCCACCCAGTCCAGGCTGAAGAACGTGGCCACGGCTGTGTTCAATTGGGCTTCCTTCTTCCAGAATAGCTCGTTCTTGCAGATTTCGCAATGCAGGGTCGTACCTGCCACCTGAACGCGTTCCGGGTCCTTCCTGCCGAATAGTCCCATAGTCCCCTCCTCTTCTTCAGGAAAGGCCACTCGGACCTATGCCGAGCCATCTGGCCCCCTTAGAGCTCCCTGCCGCCAGCGCAATCCCCTGCTCAACGGAGCAACCTGTCGCCTGGGAATACGAGATACGAGCCGTGCGATCAGACCTCGGCCAGTATGCGTTCTGCCACGGCTCGACGCCGCCGGTCGAACCGTCCGCCGCGCGCGCACCGTTTCAACACGCGCTCGAGCCTGGGGGCAGCGTATTGCTTTTCCCGAAGCGCAGCTGTCCCGCGTACCTCAGTCAGTGCCAGAAGCGTGTAATAGAACGGAAAACGCCTCCAGCTTCCACTTCCGTCTCGATGCTTTCTTAAAGAACTCATACCCGCGGCAAGACGCTCTCTCCTCTTGGACAGACCGCCTGCGGTCAGGTGGCGCCAGACCGACGCCGTGCAGGCCCCACATCAGAAGAAACCCGGACGCCCTCGCTCCAACCCGGACGCTGCCAGTCGCCTGTCCATGGAACGAGTCGCCCTAGCCAGCGCCTCTCTGGCCTTCTTCACGTCAGCGTCGAGCAGAAGCAATGCCCGGCAGGCCTCCTCTCCAAGGATGTGGCCGGTCGCCGCACCGGTGGCAATTGGCTCACCGGTGAACAGCCTGATGCCGTGGGCATAGTCCCCGCCTGTCGGCGCAAACATCCCGGCGTAGGAGCCGGGCAGGCCCTGCCTGTCCGCCAGCCACGCAGCCACGCGGCGCGTCTCTGCCACGGGGATGCGGCGTCCAAAGAAAAGCGCCTCGTTGACCGCGTCAAGCGTGCGGGCGAGGCTTCTCGTGTTCAGCAAGCCCATTACCGTTCCTCCTGCTCTCCTCGCCGGGTCTCGCCCAGAGTTCAGCAACGGCTACGCGCGATGCCGGCGCCACTGTCGTATGGCCTCGGCGTGCTTCAAGTAATGGCCGTGCGTATCAAGTCGCAACCGACGGCGGAAGCGGGTCTCCCGGGTGAACTGTTCTTCCGGCACACTCTCAATGAAGTCGACAAGCCGGCGGTGCACTTCGTCACGCTGCCGCAGCACCCAGGAGAGCGACAGGCTGCGCCTCTGCCCCGTCGTCCGGGCGTTGAAGGCATCTATACCGCCGTACGTGACGGAGTAGCGCGGCGGCCTTTCGCCCGCCAGGATGATTGGCAGATGCGCCAGAGATTCCTCCTCCCAGGAGGTCACGTGTGCGATGATGTCTTTGACCGACCACGTGCCGGTCACGCAGGGCTCCGTCATCAGTGAGTGCGACAGGCCGGTGTACGAGGCCTTCAGAGCGTTCCAGCTTTCCTCCAAGCGCCTCAGGAGTTGTGCTCTGTCCACTCTTCCCCCCGACAGAACGGAACCGACTGCGTTCGTGGTGCTACCCCTTTGTGCAGGGTGTCGGATCAGTGTTCCATATTTCAAGGGCTATCTTCCACAGACCTTCTGTGTTACTCCGCAAGATATGGAGGCCCTTGAAGCGTGCGCGCACGGACTCCCTACCGGCTCGATTCCTAACACCTACGAGCCACTGGGTTTCGGCTTGGGCTTGGGGATCTTACCGCCGATTGCCCAATCTCCTGGCTTGACTTCCTCTATGACGACCCAGGTTACGTCACGCATACCCTCGCCTTCGACCTGTATCATCGCTTCCGTAATC
>CP070702.1:2539496-2572786 GCA_020349905.1 Candidatus Eiseniibacteriota bacterium | reverse complement strand
GGTTATCTTTAAGAAGTCTCAAGAAGGAGCCCCTGTGCTTCGCGCCTTTCTCGCGGTAGTCATAGACGATCTGGGCTACGGGAACCAGAGTCTCGTCGAAGAATTCCTCGCGCTCAATCATCCCGTGACGTTTTCCGTTCTCCCCGGGTACCGAAAATCAAAACGCATGGCAGAGGAGGTACTCGGGAGCGGTAAGGAGTTGCTCCTTCATCTCCCGATGGAGCCGCACGGGTATCCCGGCATAAAGCCGGGCAAGGACCCCATTCTGGTGGATCTCTCCGGCGGGGAAATAAGGGCCCGTGTGGGCAAACACCTCGGTGGTCTTCCGGCGGTCGTGGGAATCAGCAACCACATGGGCTCGCTCGCCACGCAGGACCCGGAGGTCATGAGAGCCGTGCTGGAGGAAACCAGGGAGCGCGGACTGTTCTTTCTGGACAGCAAGACGACCCCCTCCTCCGTGTGTGATAAGGTGGCCTCGGAAGTTGGCGTGGCGTGTCTATCGAACGACCTGTTCCTGGACAGGCTCAAGAACGACGAGGCAAACGTGAGAAAGATGTTCGAAAGAGCCGAGAAAATCGCACTTTCAAGGGGACGGGCCATCGTGATAGGGCATCTCTACAAGGGAACCCTCAACGTGCTCAAGCAGAGGCTGCCGGAGCTTGAGGGAAAGGGGATAAAAGTCGTTCCCGTCTCATACTTTGCCCACATAGAAGACGATGTGCTATGATTTCGGGGGCGCCGTAGCTGAGCCGGAGAGGCGGCGCCGGGGAAACGCGCGCTCGTTCCGAGCGGACGACTTCGAACAAGTGAGCCTTCAAGGGGGAAGCGATGATAGAGCTTTCTGTCAACGTGGATCATGTGGCCACGGTCAGGGAGGCGCGCAAGGGCCTCGAGCCCGACCCCGTGGCTGCCGCCATAGAGGCGGAAGTGGCAGGGGCAAGCGGTATCACCGTGCATCTCAGGGAAGACCGGCGCCACATACAGGACCGCGACCTCAGGGTCCTGAGGGAGATGGTGAAGACAAAACTGAACATGGAGATGGCGGCCACAGAAGAGATGATATCGATAGCCATAGCCATCAGGCCCGACCTCGTGACCCTCGTGCCGGAGAAGAGAGCGGAGCTCACCACCGAGGGCGGCCTGAACATCGTGGGCCAGGAGGAAGCTCTTCAGAAGGCCATCTCAACGCTCCAGGAAGCAGGAATCGTAGTGAGTCTCTTCATCGACCCCGACCTCTCTCAGGTTCAGGCCAGCGCCAGGGTCAGGGCCAACTGTGTGGAAATCCACACCGGCCGGTACGCCGAGGCCTTCAGGTCTCTGCAGGAAGAGCTTGAGATGGACAGGATCATCAACGCGGCCTCCCTTGCCGCGAAGCTGGGAATGCGGGTACACGGAGGGCACGGCCTCAACTACCAGAACATAGGCAAGCTCGTGGACAAGGGAAAAGAGATTCAGGAAGTTAGCATAGGCCATTCGATTGTGGCCCGCTCTCTCTTTGTGGGTATGGCGGAGGCGGTGAGGGAGATGCTGCGCCTTCTTTCGCGTTGACATCGCGCCCACTTACCGGTATTCTCATTGGATTAGTAGACGCGCACGCGCGTTTTCTTTTGAACCGCAATCAGAGGAATCTAGATGTATAGAGCTCAGAAATGGAAAGCCCTCCTGGTACTGGTGGTTTTTGCCTTCTCTGTCTGGTATATCCTTCCCACCCTGAAAATCTACCGCATGGGCGACGAGGAACGCGACGCCGTACCCTCCGAGGAACTGGAAAGCTTAAAGGACAAGGCGCTCAAGCTGGGCCTTGACCTTCAGGGCGGTATGCACCTGGTTCTGGAGGTTGACAAGAGCGGCCTCGAAGACAAAGAGGCCCACGACGCGGTGGACAGGGCCATCGAGATCGTACGCAACCGGGTGGACCAGTTCGGCGTTGCGGAGCCCATCATCCAGCGTCAGGGCGAGAACAGAATAGTCGTCCAGCTCCCCGGCCTTCTGGACCCGGAAAGAGCCAAATCGCTGATAGGCCAGACCGCCCTCTTGGAATTTGTCATCGTCAAGACGCCCGATGAAACGAGGGAGCTTCTGGATAGACTCGACTCCTTCGTGGCGGGCAGAGTAGCCGCGGCGCGGGACACCGCCCAGTATCCGTACTTCGACCCACTGAAGCCGATATCCTCTCGCATGCTCACTATCGAGTTCGGCGGCGTGTTCTTCTCCGAGCGAGAAGTCCAGGACGTGCAGAGCTTCATCGAGCAAGCAGGAGCAGACACGCTGTTGCCGCTGGACGCCCGGTTGTCCTGGAGCGCCGAGGAGGAGCAATTCCAGGGCAGGCCGGGAAAGGTGCTGTATTTCCTGAACAAGAAGGCCGACTTGACAGGGGCTGAGGTCGCGACCGCCAGGGTCGCCATGGACCTGGACCCCGACAGGCCCGACGCTCCCGGAGTGCTCCTCTCCTTGACGAGAGGGGGCGCGACAGTCTTCTCAAGGGTCACGGGAGCCAACGTGGGAAGGCAGCTCGCCATAGTGCTGGACGGAAAGGTCTTCTCTCCTCCCGTCATACGTCAGAAGATTCCGAGCGGCGAGGCCTCCATAACCGGCAATTTCACGGACAGGGAAGCCCGGGACCTCGCCATTGTCTGTAGAGCCGGTGCACTTCCCGCCCCGCTGGTAATCATAGAAGAGAGGACCGTGGGCCCCTCCCTGGGTAGGGACTCCATCGAGAAGGGAGTGAAGGCGGTGCTGGTGGGCTCTGCCCTCGTCATTCTTTTCATGCTCATCTACTACAGGGGCTCCGGTTTCATAGCTGCCCTGGCCCTGTTCCTTAACGTCTGGATCATCTTGGCCGTGCTCTCGGCCTTTCACGCCACTCTTACCCTGCCCGGCATCGCGGGCATCGTTCTCACTATCGGGATGTCCGTGGACGCCAACGTTCTCATTTTCGAACGCATCCGGGAAGAGTTGAGTACGGGGAAGACCGTGACACGTTCGATAGAAAGCGGCTATCAGCGGGCTTTTCGCACCATTTTCGACTCGAACCTCACGACCCTGATTGCGGCGGTCGTTCTCTTCCAGTTCGGGACAGGTCCCATAAAGGGATTCGCGGTGACCCTCAGCATCGGGATAATCGCAAACGTGTTCACGGCCGTTTTCGTTACCAGGCTCATCTTCGACGGAATCGTTTCCAGGCGCAGACTGGAACGCTTGAGCATATAGACGAGGAGTGAGAGAATGTTCCGCCTTTTCGGTGAAACAAGCATCAACTTCATGGGGTCCAGGAAGTACGCCTACATCATTTCGGGCGTCCTCATCGTGGCCTCGGTGATTTCTCTGGTCGTTCACGGCGGCCCCAGACTGGGCATAGACTTCGCTGGCGGAACAGTTATACAGGTGTTGATTACCCCGAGGCAATCAGCCGACGTTGTAAGAAGCGCCCTGGCCCGGGCCGGGCTCGCGAAGGCCGAGATGCAGAGTATCGGTGAGGAGGGCGGCTACCTGTTTCGGCTCAAGGAGGGAGAGACCGAAGGCGACGCGTTCACGGTGCTCAAGGGCGCCATACAGGAAGAGGTTCCGGGCGCCGAGGTGGAGCTGAGACGGGAAGAGACGGTGGGCCCCAAAATAGGCCGCGAACTCAGGGGAAAGGCCGTGTGGGCGGTGCTCTGGGTCCTGGCCGGCATTCTGGTCTACGTGGGATGGCGCTACGAGCTCACTTTTGCGCTGGGCGCTGTGGTGGCCCTTTTCCACGACGTCTTTGTCACGCTGGGGTTTCTCTCCTTCACGAACATCGAGATTTCCTTGCCGGTTGTGGCCGCTCTTCTCACGATCGGCGGATACTCAATAAACGACACCATTGTTCTCTTTGACAGGATTCGCGAGCAAAACCGCCTCCTGAGGCGAGAACAGTTTGAGAAGATAATAAACATAAGTGTCAACCGAGTGCTCAGCCGTACGGTGCTCATGTCTTTGACGACCCTGTTCGCCGTGTTCTCGCTCCTCATTTTGGGGGGCGAGGTGATACACGATTTTGCCCTCACGGTGTTCGTGGGAGTCATTGCCGGCACCTATTCTTCCATCTACGTGGCGAGCGCCCTGGCGCTCGACATTCACGGCCCCGAGAAGAGGAAGACCCGGAGATGAAGAGGCGCCCGCCTCAAACCCTCCTTCTTCTGGCTGCCCGCAGAAGCCTCGTGCCACTCGTGTGTGCGGCGTTCGCTGCAGCAGTTCTGGGCCTCTTGGCTCCGGTGGAGGCCGCCGGCTCAGGCCCGACCACCACGAAGTCAGCCGCCACGTACGTCACGGACGCCGCCGGTTCGGCTCCCGATGCCGGTTTGGCCTCCGATGCCAGTCCTGACCCCTCCACCGGCTCAACGTCTGCTGCCACAAGCTCAGCCAGCGGGACAGCCACAAGCTCGGTCCCTCCCTCTCAACCGGACTCCTTGCCCCCGACGGAGGTCAAGAGGCAACGTCCCCTCACTCCACTCCTGACGCTCGCTGCAATCGAAGAGGCCTGGAACGCCGGGCGCGCGGACTCTATAGTCGCGCTCTTTCCCGAGGAGAAAATTGTCCTTCGCTTGGAGGCAAACGTCCCGGAGGAGACCTCCTTCTCACGCCAGCAGGCGGCCTACATGTTGAAAGACGCCTTCCGCTACACCGTCACCGAGTCCTTTCAATTTCTTGACTTTACGTACGATAAGGACGAAGGCGCCGGCCCTTCAGGCAACGCGGAGTGGTCGTACAGGAGAGAGCCGCAGGCCGAGAAGACCACCAATAAGGTGCACGTGACCCTCAGAAAGGAGAAGGGCCGCTGGCTCATCTCCGAGCTGAGAATCCTGGACTGAGGGCCGTCCACTTCCCGCTGCCCCTGGACTCTCTGTCCCCCCAAGTTCGTCTGCCGCTGGTGTTTCCCAACGGACCCTGCTTTCCGCAAGCGCTCTGCCATGGGGCGCGCTCAAAAGGCAAGCCCCTCGGCTTCCGCTGGCCGTCACCCCGCTGCAGAAAGCTTGCATTTCGCCTCCCCGCTTGGACATCGATTCCTATTCCTACCCAGGGCCCCTCAAAACCGACGCTTTTTTGCTTGACAGGACCCGGTCCCTCCTGTAATTAGGGGGCGCCACAACGAGCCACCAGCGTAAAACTTGATGGAAAAAATGTCTAATTGTTTGCGACTAAACGACTAACCGTCGACGGGAGGCCGGGACGGAAATGGTCTGGAACGACTTCATAGGGGACAGCACCAGAGAGCTTCTGGCCAGAATGGTCGCCTACCTGCCCACGGCTCTGGCCGCCACCCTCGCGCTGGTTGTCGGGGTGGTCCTGGCCAGGTTAGCCAGGAGGCTTCTGGTTCGCGAACAGAGCAGATGCAGGCTGGAGGCGCTCTATTCCACTGCCGGGGTGACGGGCTTTCTGAAGAAGCTCCGGCCTGACCAGGACCCCTGCCTACTGGTGGGGAACCTGTTCTTCTTGATTGCTTTCTGCGCAGTTGCGGTCGTTGTGCTGGAGATTCTGGGGCTCAAGGTGGCGAGCACACTGTCAGGGCAACTACTCCGCTATCTCCCCAATCTGGCCGTGGCCTTCGCGGTCGTTGTCGCTGGCAGCTACTTCTCCCGAAAAGTCAGGAGCTTCCTGGAAAGAAGGCTTCAGGCCGGACAGGGTCGATTCCTGCCCCGGTCGGCAATCGCTGTCGTGCAGGGAATGATAATTTTTGCAACCATGTCCATGGCACTGTATCAACTCGGGATCGCCAGGGGATTGGTTGCCTCCATCTTCGTAAGTCTAATCGGAGGGGCCAGCTTGGCGGTCTTCCTCTCTTTCGGCCTGGCGAGCGCTGAGGTAGGAAAGGCCCTCCTGGCCGGGGGGGTCTGGCTGAAGGCGGCCTCGGAGCAGAAGCCGTCGGACTTGACCCCGAAGCAATACGAACTCTTTGTCTTCTTGAGGTCTTTTGCAGCGAGGAACAATCGCCCCCCTCTCATCAGGGAGATGCAGGAGGCCCTCGGAAATAAGTCCACCAAGTCGGTGGCATACAAGCTGGAGCAACTTCAGAGAAAGGGCTATATCAGGAGGGAAAAGGGCAAGCACCGTGGGATCGTCATCCTGAAGTAGGAGACTGCACTGGAGTGGCTCGTGCCGGCCAAATTGTGGTGAAACTGGTCCGGTGAAGGACGCTCGGTTTCCGGAAAGGGGGGCCCAGGAATGTTGGTTTGGAGCGAGCTCGTCGTTGAACCCATCAAAGAGATGTTGGCCAAGGTACTCGGCTACATCCCTACGTTGGTGGGGGCTCTGATCATCCTGATAGTCGGGTGGATTGTGGCCAAGATCATCAAGGGGCTGGTTAGCCGCGGCCTCAAGCTCTTGCAGTTCGACAAGCTGGTCGAGAAGGCGGGGATACCCGACATACTCACCAAGGGAGGAGTGAAGCTTACTGCGCGCGAGCTGCTGAGTGCGCTGGCCTACTGGCTGGTAATGATCATGGTGCTCATAATGGTGGTGAACGCCCTGGGACTCACCGTGTCATCCCAGCTTCTGGAAGGCCTGCTGGCATACGTACCCAACGTGATCGCGGCCGTGTTCGTCCTGGTTCTCGGTATGTTCCTGGCCAACTTCGTCTCCGGGATAGTGCGCACCGCGGCCAGCAACGCGAACCTGCCCAAGCCCGAGCTGCTGGGCGGGATAACCCATTGGGCAATCGTGATATTCACGATAACCATCTCTCTGAGAGAGCTCGGCATTGCACCGCTTCTGGTGACGTCCACGTTCAACATCTTCTTTGGTGCCGTTTGCCTTGCTCTGGCCCTGGCCTTTGGATTGGGCGGCAAAGAGACTGCCGCCAGATATCTTGAAGAGCTTAGAGAAAGACGGTCTGAGAAATGAGAACGAGGGGGTGAGAGACAAATCCAAGACAAGCACGTACGGTTCTTCATGGTTTGTTTGATTCGTCGTAGCGTGAGTATCCTAAGGGGAAACGGAGGAAGAGAGCGATGAGAAAAGCAGTGTTCTTGGCGAGTTTGGTAGTCTGTCTTTTCCCGAGCCTGGTTCTGGGAATTTCGTTGACGGACTACCAGTTTCCGGAGTCGTCCTACCAGGAGTTGTACCTGGACGCGGCGCTGAATCAGGGTAACTCTTCGGGCGACAGCGTTCAAATGAGCTACAGCGGTCTGGCACGAATAGACGGAAGGGTCGTCTACCGCTCCCTGCCCTTCGAGTACGCAATCACCGGGTACGGTGCCGTCAACTTTGAGCGAGGTGCCGTCGAAGGCGAGGACGCCGAATCGGCCCACGACCTGTACATGAACATCATCGGAAAGAAATACCTGCAGGGTATGGCCGACGATAAGCTCTTCGGTTTCGGGGAGGTCTCCGGACACTACAGGAAGCTCATGGCCATGGATGAGGCCGACGACCCGCGCGTTGAAATCCTGGGGGGTGTTGGGTACGGGCGTGTCATAGACGCGACTGTGCTGGCCAGGGCAATCCGCATCAATGAAGACCTGATGAAGTACAACATCATACAGACGAACATCCCTGACGACGCTCTCATCGAAATGGCCCAGGTCATCGAGAGGGAGAGCGAGTTCAGGTCCAAGTACGGCCCGGTGGAGTACAAGAAGTACTACTACGACGAAGTCGTGAAGGTACTGAAAGACGCAGGGGTCTTGATGCAGGACGAACTCCCACCGATGGGCGTTATCCGCATCGAGGAGATACTTGATCCGGCCAAAGAGCCCATGAGCGCTCGAGAGCACGGTTGGGTCGTGAGGGCAGGCGTGGGTGTCGTGGCGTCTGACTACGACGGAGAGGCCGGCGACCCGTACCTGCAGGCGACCGGTGAGTACACTCGTCCGCTGGGGATCCGTTTCCAGTTCTCCGACAAGTTGCAGTACGCCACGGTGTTCGAGGACGATCCGACTCACAACGTCACGAACACCCTGGCTTATACCTACGAGCTGTCGAACCGGATAGACTGGTACAACACCTGGAACCTGAGCTACATGCATCCGACCGCCGAGGGGCTGGACGACCTCATCGGCAACAACCTTTCCAGCACGTTCCGTTACTACATCGCTAACCTGTGGGAGGTGGCCGCCACGTTCACCTTCGCCCATTCCAAATACGGCGATGAGGACGGTGTGTGGAATCAGGGTCTGAGTCTCGTGCTTCGCTACCGCCTGAGGTAGTCGGAGCGGCAGAGACAAAGCTAAGCGTTCGGTGTGGGGCGGGCGAGAGGTAGTTCACTGAAAGCACCCCCTTTCTTTGGGCACCTGCAATGCCTCTCGTGCCCGCCCGCAACCGGACGCTGTCTTTGTTTGCGCCAATCCTTCCAGCGGCCGGACTGCCGCCTTGCGCGCGCCTACTCCGCCTTGTGCGCGCTCATCCTCCCCGGCGTTGGGTGCTTATCGGTCGGTTCGAACTCCCTCCGCCCCTTACGTGCTTCGTCCGCGCCCCTACCTGGAACTCCGCGGGCATGATATAGTATCAAATCATAGCGGCACCACCCTGTTTCTCACACGCGGGCGGCGCCCCTGATGCGGCGTCCATGATAGCAAGCGTGGTCCACAGATGAGAAAAACGTCACCACATTCAGTCATCGGTCTCACCGTTATCATTCTCCTCGCAGTTTCCTTTCTCGTCCTTCTTTCTTCTTCCAGCTCTCCCGCACGACCGGTAATCGAACGGCCGGTTCGCGACGGGTTCGTGGTGGCCAGGCTTAAATACGGAGGAGGTGGGGACTGGTACGGCAACAAGACGTCGCTCAGAAACCTCCTTCGTGCCCTGAGCGAGAGGACCACGGTGAAGGTGGCCTCCGACAGAGAGGAAGCGGTCGAGATAATGGAAAAGGAGTTCTTCAACTTCCCCTTCCTCTGGCTCTCGGGGCACGGAAACGTGAGGTTCACCAGGAAGGAAGCCGAGAGGCTTAGAGAACACCTAACGAGCGGTGGCTTCCTCTTCGCGGACGACGATTACGGCATGGACAAGTCTTTCAGACAGCAGATGAAGCAGGTCTTTCCGGACAAGGAGCTAGTGGAGCTTCCCTTCACGCATCCCATCTATCACAGCTTCTACGAGCTTCCCGACGGTCCACCGAAAGTGCACGAGCACGACGGCCTGCCGCCCAGGGGCTACGCGATTGTCCACGAAGGGAGGGTTGTGGTATTCTATACACATGAGGCGGACGTTGGCGACGGGCTGGAAGACCCCGAGATCCACGGCGACCCTCCCGAGAAGAGGGAGGAAGCCATGAAAATGGCGATTAACGTAGTCCTCTACTCCCTCACCAACTAGACAGCGGTCTTAAACTCAGTCCGCCCTCGAAGGACATCAGATGGCACCCGACGCTCACAGGATTCTGAAGGGAAACCTCTCTTTTGCACGACGCGTGCTGGCGAGGAGCAGCGTCGGGCTGTGGCTCCTCAGGGCCTGCAGCCTGGCGGCGTTGGCGTTGCTCCTGTCGACTGCAGTGGTCCTCGTGGCCGGCGCCGAATCTGCGCTGACGTCGGTCCTCGGTGCTCTGGCTGTCTTCGGTCTTCCCCTGCTGGTCGTCGCGGCCGTCGCCTATGCCCTTCTCCGTGTCCCCTCTCTCGAGACCGTTGCGGTTATGACCGACCGCCTGCTGCCCGGCAGAGAGAACGCCGTCATCTCTTCTCTTCAACTCGGGGAACGGGCCGACGAACTTTCCTCCTTCTATTCCAGAGCGGTCATTGACGCGGTCGTGAGCGACGGAGCTGCCCTGAGCCAGACCCTGGAGTTCAGGGGGCTCCTGCCGGCGCGGAAGTTACGTTTCTGGAGCGTGGGCCTCCTCGTCACCGCCACGGCACTCGCGGCGTTTCTTTTCCTCGTGCCCGGGGCACTGGAGCCCTCGTTTTCTTCTCTGGTCACCTCTCCGTTCGCGGAAAGAGTGTCTCTTGCTGTCGTCCCCGGGGACGTGGCGATTGACTCGGGGGAAGACGTGAGCGTGACAGTGTCGGTGAAGGGGAGCCTTTCTGAGCCGAGGCTTCGCGTGAGTTCGGGCTCGAGGCCGCCCTACTACCTGGAAATGGAACCAGCCGATACCACAGGTTCTTTTGTGGCGGTCTTGGAGAGCCTGGTGGCGCAGACCGATTACATGGCGGAGCTGGGAAGAGTACAGAGTCCTTCCTACACGGTCTCCGTCAGGACACCTCCGCAGATTTCGGAGTTCCTGATATCCTACGAGTATCCCGACTATTCCGGCCTGGAGAAGCGAGTGGTGGGAACGGTCGTGGGTGACCTCTCGGCGCTCAAGGGAACGAGGGTCTGGCTTGAGGTCACGTTCACCCGTGACGTCTCGTCTGCCGGATTGCGTTTTGACGACGGGGGCGCTACGCCTCTCGTTAAGCGAGGGGACAGGAAGCTCTCCGGCTCATTCGTGCTCAGGGGGGACGGCACTTACGTGGTCTCTGCCACGGACGCGGTCGGAAAGGAACATCTCTCGCCGTCCTACGTGATTCGATGCCGGGAGGATCTGACTCCCTTCCTCAAGCTCGTCTCACCCTTGCCCGAGGCGGACCTGCCCGAGGACATGGAGCTTCCCCTGGAGGTGATATGTGCGGACGATTACGGGCTTTCCTCACTCCTGGTTCACTATTACGCCAGCCCGCAGGACGTGCGCTCGGAGAACATCAGGACGTTTGAACACAGGACCAAGGAGGCCGTGCTCACTCACTTCTGGGACCTGAACCCACTTCAGCTTCTGCCGGGGGAAGTTGTGACTTACTTCCTGGAGGTCTTTGACAACGATGCAGTTTCCGGCCCCAAGGCAGCGCGCACGCCTCTCATGACCGTGCGCTTCCCCACCATCGCAGAGCTCTACGCAGAGATGGAAGAGGGTCACGCGGAGGAAATACTGAAATTGGAGGACATACTCCGGGAAGCTGAGACCCTCAGAGCTGAACTGGAGACGGTTTCCAGGGAGATAAAGCAGGACAGCCAGCTCTCGTGGGAGCGGAAGAAACAGATGGAGGGCTTCTGGACGACCTACGAAAGAATGTCCGAAGGCATCGACGGTGTGAGCCGCGCACTGGAGGAAAGCGTTCGGCAGCTAGAGAGTTACGACCCCCTGAGCTGGGAGCTGGCCGAGAAGATCCAGGAGGTGCGGGAGCTTCTGGACGAATTGCAGGATCCGGACTTAAGAAGAGCCATCGAGAGACTCCAGGAGGCCCTGGCGGAGTTTGACATCCCCGACATCGAAAGCGCCCTGGCAGACTACAACGTCTCGCAAGAAGAGCTCCTCAAGGGACTGGACAGGGCGATAGAACTGCTCAGGCAGATACGTTTCGACGAGAAACTACAGGCCGCCGTGGAAGAGGCGGCAGACCTGGCTGAGAGAGAGGCCGAGATAGGCGACGCGCTGGACAGTGAAGACGCGAATCTCTCCGATCTGGCCCAGCAGCAGCTGGGCGCGGGTGAGGCCCTGGAGCAACTGAAGAACGAGCTGGACAAGCTGGCTGCGGAGGCGAAGGAGGCGAACCAGGAGCAGCTTTCGGAGATGCTGCAGAACATGTCGAAATCCATCGGTAAAGGTGGACTTCTGGACATGATCTCGCAGGCATCCAGCATGATGTGCTCTCAGCGGACGCCCGCCCTGAGACGGCTCGTTCGAAACATAGAAGGCGGACTGCTGGAACTTGCCGACCAGCTCTCGCAGGCCCAGTCGTGTTCTGCTTCGGAGCGGTTGGCCGACGTCACGGAAGAGGTGCGACGCTCCATGCACGAGCTACTGGAGTTGTCGGAGGCGCAGGAGGAACTCGCGATGTGCACCGGGCAAGAGAAACCAGAGGAGCTTGCCGTTCGGCAGCACACGATTCACGAAGGGACGTCGGTGGTGGCGGACAAGCTGTTTGAGACAAGCAAGCAGACGTTCTTCATGACGCACAGGACAGCTGCGGAGCTCGGCCTGGCTCTCAAGGAAATGGGCGATGCCCTGAGAAGCTTCGAGAGCGGGCGCCTCGGCGAGGGGGTACAGGCAAGTCGCATCGCGTACCAGGGGCTTAACAACGTGTTGAGGGCCCTCCTCATCGCGGAGCAGTCCATGTGTGCAGCTCAGGGCGGAATGGGCATGGGGCAGGGGCTCAGACGAATGAGGTCCCTGTCAGGTCTTCAGCTTTCCATCAACAGAACGACCGAGGCTCTCTATTCCCAGCTGGACAAGCAGGGAAGGTTGAGTCACTCTGAGGAGGAGACCCTCGGCCGGCTTGCGGCTCAACAGGAGATGGTGCGTCGGGGCATGGAGGAGGTGTCCAGGGCGCTCGGCGACAGGCGGGACGTGCTGGGCCGGCTTGAGGAAATCGTGGAGGAGATGAGAGACGTCCAGACGCGCATGGAATCCATGCAGCTGGACCAGGATACGGTCCGCAAGCAGCATCGCATCATGAGCAGGCTTCTGGACGCACAGAAGTCCGTCCAGCAGCGGGACTACACAGGCAAGAGGTTCTCGAGACCGGGAAGGGACTTTCCGGAGCGAGAGTCGCCGCCCGAACTCTCCAGGGAGCTTCTCGGCGAGAGAGAAAAGCTCCAGCTGGACATACTGAGAGAGAGGGCAGCCAGCTATCCCGAGGCATACCGGGAGCTGGTGGAGCAATACCTCCGGGCCCTTTCGGAGAACGCGAAGTGAAGACGCTGAGCATACATCATGTTGTGGTTCGCATAGTCGCGGTACTGTATGTCGTAGTTATGGTGTCGAGTTTTATGCTTCCTGGCCTCTCTGTGGATTCGGTGGCCCACTCGGCCGTTTACTCGGCCGCGCCGTCTGCCTCTACTTCGGCGCTCATGCGCGAGGCCACCAAGGAGTTCCTGTCGGGAAACTTCACCAAAGCTTCCGCTCTTTTCAGCGAGCTACTCGGCCGCAACTTGACTTATCTACAGATGAGAGATGTCCTGGTGTATCTCTGCGAGAGCAGGTTGAGGGAGGGAAACGTACTGGCCGCCGAGAGCGTGGCAGTTCTGGCCACGCAGAAACTCTCGGACGTGCAGGGGCTCGAGCGCATCAGTTTCCTGAAGGGGGAGATTCTCTACTTCTCGGGACGTATAGACGAAGCACTGGAGGAGTACATGACCTTCGTTGAAGTAAATCCTGAGAGCCCGCGCGTTAACGACGTGATTGCCCGCCTGTTGCTCATGGACGAAAACAGCGATCGTGACCGCGTGCCGCTCAGAGCGTTCTCCTATGCCCAGTTTCTTTGGTTTGCTGACATGCCGGACAGCGCGCTCAGCGTGCTCGATGTGCTGCTCGCGAGCTTCCCACACGCCCTCATCGCAGACGATGCCCTCTCAACCAAAGGCGACATCCTCAGGGCCCGGGAAGACTTCGTGGGAGCGATAGCCGAGTACGATTCTCTGAAGACGCGCTTTCCAGAGAGCCATCTCGTGCCTGTCTGCCAGCTGAAAGCGGCCTACGTGTACGCAAGGCAGCTCAAGGATAGAGATAAGGCCGCCTCGAGGTACGAAGAGGTCATAACCGAGTTTCCGGAGACCTCTTTTGCCGTGAAGGCGCGCCGGCTGCTTCAGGAGTTGAGAAAGTAGTAGCGGGGTTTTCTGATGGTGAAGCAACCATCGTATTTGGTAAGCCACCTCAAAGTGCTCGGCATTGGGCACATGCTGCTGGTCGCGGCAGCCGTGTTGCTTGTGAGCTTGGCAGTCGTCAGACCCGCTTCTGCGGAGTTACTCGTGAACATGGACCTGAAACAGCGAGACCACCTCAGGGCCTACGGTCTGGCTTACTGGTGTCTCGAACAGGGGACCAGGGTCGACTGGCTTCTCAACTATCGGGGCGGGTCCTTTCTTGTACACGGCTCTGAGGATGTCGCCACCAAGGCGAACCTGATGGGAGTCTCTTTCGAGGTCGTGAGCGGGGCAGACGTAGCGGTCATCCACGGCGAGATAGAAGAGAACAACATGGAAATCATAGTGCTCGAGAAGGCCCCCAAGATCGCGGTTTACATTCCTCCGACGGCCCTTCCCTGGGACGACGCCGTGACTCTTGCACTGGAGTATGCACAGATTCCCTACACAAAGGTGTGGGACGAGGAGATCCTGGCAGGTGCCCTTGACGAATTCGACTGGCTTCACCTTCACCACGAGGATTTCACGGGCCAGTACGGCAAGTTCTACGGCGCGTACAGAAACGCTGTCTGGTACAAGGCGCAGCAGACCAGGTACGAGGAGGCGGCCAAGAGGGCCGGTTTCGTGAAGGTGTCGCAGCACAAGCTGGCCGTGGTTCGAAAAATCAAGGAATACATCGCCCGGGGAGGGTTCATGTTTGCCATGTGCTCGGCTACGGACACGTTTGACATCGCCCTGGCTGCGGACGGCATCGATTTCCTCTGGGAGCCGTACGACGGCGACCCTCCCGAGCCCGACGCTGAGAAACGCCTGGATTTCTCGAAGACTCTGGCGTTCGAGAATTTCTATCTCACCATGAATCCACTGGTGTACGAATTCTCTGACCTGGACGTGAGCGAAGCGGCCCTGCCGCGCGGGCCGAACAGCCATTTCGTGCTCTTTGAGTTCTCTGCCAAACACGACCCAGTTCCGACTATGCTGACGCAGAACCACGCGGCGGCCATACCGGACTTCATGGGCCAGACAACGGGCTTCAAGGCCGAGAAAGTGAAGAGCTCGGTCGCGGTACTCGCGGAGGTGACAGGTGTGGGGGAGGTCAAGTACGTCCACGGCAACTACGGAAGGGGAACGTTCACTTTCTACGGAGGGCACGACCCGGAGGACTTTAGACACAACGTGGGAGACCCTCCGACGGACCTGTCCCTGCACAAGAATTCGCCCGGCTACAGATTGATACTCAACAACATTCTCTTCCCGGCAGCGGAGAAGAAGAAGCAAAAGACTTGAGAAGATTGGACTTCAATAGCGCCTTCAAGAAGGCCCTCATAATATTCGGGCTGCTCGTTTTCTTCGTCTTCGACGAAGTGCTTCTCATCGTTCTCTTCTCCAGGATAGGCATCCCTGACTTCTCCACCGCCACGTGGCTGGGCATCGGTACGCTCGTGGTCGGACTGAACCTGCTACTCGCCCTCGTCGTGTATCGGCTCGTTAGAACCCGCCCCAGCACCGGCATAGAGGGACTGACCGGCCAGAAGGGCGTGGTGCTCAGCTCCTCGGGCAGGACGGGCAAGGTGCAGGTGAGAGGCGAGAACTGGGACGCGGAGTTCTCGGAGGAGCTTAAGCCCGGCGACGAGGTCACGGTGAGCTCGCTCAAGGGGTTGGTCCTGGTGGTGGGACCGGGTGGCGTTCGGAAAGACGAAGAGTAACGCCCGCCGGTTGCAGTGGGTGCTGCTTTGACAGCGGTTGCACGGGCAAGCAGGAGCCACGTCGTAGGAAGCGGGCCGGTGCAACAAGCACTCAGAAAGGTTGGCAGGACGAGCGCAAGGGTCTATAATCTTCTGCGATTGTGAAGACAAGAGGTGTTCGGCAGCGCCCGCTTGAACCTTACTCTCTTCTCGGACCGCGGGCGTGCCGGCGTAAGTCTGGGCCAGGGGCCGCATCTACAAGTCAGACAAGGAGGATTTCCCGTGCCGAGTTTTGCAGGTCGCGACATCCTGTCGCTCAAGGGGTTCCAACGCGACGAGTACCTTCACGTGTTCGACGTCGCGAAGAAGATGGAAGTCATAGCGCGTGAGCGCAAGAACGTTGACATGCTGAAGGAAAAGACCCTCGTCGCGGCGTTCTTTCAAGCCAGCACGCGCACGCGTCTCGCACACGAAGCCGCCATGCACCGCCTCGGCGGGCACGTGACGGGTTTCGCGGACTTCAAGATGACGCGCGCAGGGGACTGGTATCAGGAATCCATCAAGGATACGGTCAAGATGCTGGAGTTCTACGGCGACGTGATCGTGATGCGCCATTTTCAGAAAGGGGCGCCGCACGAAGCCGCGGACTGGGCGAGCGTGCCCATCATCAACGGCGGTGACGGCTGGGGTGAACATCCGACCCAGATATTGAGCGACCTGTACACTGTCCTGCGTGACAAAGGGCACATTGACGGGTTGAGGTGGGTCGCGGTCGGGGACATGAGAATGCGCACCATGCACTCGCTCGGATACGCACTCTCAGAATTCGGCTGCCCGGTCACGTTCATCTCCCCGGGCCCGGGCGGGCTCTTCCCCAACTCGCCGGACATGCGCATGCCCGAGGAGTACAAGTCTGATTTCAGGCAGGCCTCGCTGGACTTTAGTGAAGCCGACCACGTTGAGAAGGTGATAGGAGAGGCGGACGTCATCCTGGTCGAGCCGGTCGTGCAGCCGGACTACACACAGGCGCGGCAGGAGGCGAGCACGGATAAGTCGCTGACGCCCGCGAATTACAAAATCACCCGCGAGCTGCTTACACAGAAAGCCAAGAGCGACGCTATCGTGCTCCACTCGCTTCCGCGGATGGATGAGATTCCGCTGGACGTCGACGACACGCCTTGGGCTCGGTACTGGGAGGAAGCGTTCAACGGCGTGGTGATCCGGATGGCGCTGATCGCGCTCGTTTTGGGAGCGGTGAAATAGTAGGCACAGGGACAGGCATAGAGGGAGATGGCAGAATGGAGACTTTCCTACGGGGTCGCGACCTCGTCGGCGACCTGGACTTCTCGAAGGAAGAGGTTCAAAAGGTTCTCGACTTCGCGTTAGATTTGAAGCGGCAGCGGGCTCAGGGTCAGTCGCACCCGATTCTGCGCGACAAGGTCCTGGCGATGCTGTTTTTCTTCTCCAGTACCCGCACCCGCGGCTCGTTCGAGGCCGGCATGGCGCAGCTCGGCGGGCACGCTGCGTTCATAGAATCGCGCACAACGCAGATCGCTCACGGCGACACCCCGAAAGAGATCGGCGTGATCTTCGGACGATACTTCGACGGGATTGCGATTCGCCAGGTGGACTGGGGCACTGGCAACGCCTACATCAGTGCGGTCGCCGAGGCGTCGGACGTGCCGGTGCTCAATATGCAGTGCGACATCTATCACCCGTTTCAGTGCCTGGCAGACCTGATGACCGTCATCGAGAAGAAGGGGCGCGACTTGCGTCGAAAGAAGATGGTGGTGTCGTGGGCCTATGCTGCCTCTTACCAGAAGCCGATGTCGGTGCCGCAGTCGCTGATACTTCAAATGCCACGGTTCGGGCTGGACGTTGTACTAGCGCACCCGCCGGAATTCAAGCTCATGCCCGAGATTATGGAACAGGCACGGGAACAGGCGAAGAAGTCGGGCTCGGGGTTCGAGGTCGTGGACGACATGGATGCGGCGTTCAAGGGAGCCGATATCGTGTACGCCAAATCCTGGGGCGCGATGGTCCACACGCAGGACGAAAAGGAGGGGGCGAAAATCATAGGCAAGTATTCGTCCTGGATAACGGACGAGCGGCGTATGAAACTGGCAAAGCCGGACGCCATCTACATGCATCCTCTCCCGGCGGATCGCAACATCGAGGTGACGGACGACGTGATGGACGGCCCTCAGTCGGCCGTTTACGACGAAGCCGAGAACCGTCTGCACGCGCAAAAGGCGGTCATGGCGCTCACAATGAGTTAGCTTGCCGGTGGAAGAATCGTGCGGGTGCGTTGATTCCCGGGCGCGACTATCAGTCTAATGCCCTATTGTGTTTGTGCACAGAAGGAATGACATGCCAGCAAAGAAGAAAGTGGGCACGAACAGAAAACCTGAGACAAAGAAGAGCGTTAAACGAACGACCAAACGCAAGCTCGCCGTCGTCGCCATCGGGGGCAACTCCCTCATCAAGGACGCGGAGCATCAGACGGTCGAGGACCAACATGAGGCCCTGCGCGAGACAGCCCACCACATCGCTGACATGATAGCCGAAGGTTGGGACGTGGCGATCGGACACGGGAACGGCCCGCAGGTGGGGTTCATCCTGCGCCGTTCAGAAATCGCGGCGAAAGTGGAAGGTATGCACGAAGTGCCGCTCGACGTCTGCGGCGCGGACACGCAAGGTGCCATCGGCTATGAGTTGCAGCAAGCACTGCAGAACGAATTATACCACCGAGGCATAGATAAGCGTTGCGTTACCATCATCACCCAGGTGCTGGTTGACCGCAAGGACCCAGCATTCAAGAATCCATCCAAGCCCATAGGCGGATTTATGGACAAGACGGAGGCCATGCGCCGCAAGAGGGCGATGGGGTGGAGCGTTGTTGAGGACGCGGGGCGAGGCTGGCGCCGTGTCGTGCCGTCGCCGCTGCCGCAGGAAATCGTTGAGCTGGAGACCATTGAAGCGGTGCTCAGGCGCGGAGTCGTCGTCATCGCCGTGGGCGGTGGCGGCATTCCCGTTGTTGACATGGGAGGGCATGAACTTCGTGGAACCGCGGCGGTCATAGATAAGGATTTCGCTTCAAGTCTGCTCGCGCGCGAGGTCAAAGCCGATTTATTCCTCATCGCGACGTCCATCGAGAAAGTTGCGCTCAACTTCGGCAGGCCGGACCAGCGATGGGTCGACAAGATGACGCTCGAGGAAGCGAAGCATTATCTGGCAGAAGGTACACACTTTGCGGACGGTTCAATGGAGCCGAAGATTCAGGCCGTCGTCGGGTTTCTGGAGGCAGGCGGAAAGCACGCCATCATAACGACCCCTGAGAATATCGGACGGGCGCTGCGCGGGGAGACCGGGACGCACGTTGTCTCAACATGAGCTGGCGCAGACACCGGTGGGCGTTCTGTTGTGACGTGAATCGCACGTGGTTCCTTCCAGTCGGCAACCCTGGGTCGGGGTAAGGATGGACTATCATCTCAAGTGTACACTCTGTGGTGAAGAGTACGACCGCGATGCCGTGCGGTACGTCTGCCCCAAGCACGGCGACGAGGGCATCCTGGATACCATTCCCGACTACGCGAAACTCGCCGAGAAACTCTCCCCGCTCAAGATCTCTAATTCGCGCGATTTTTCTATCTGGCGCTACGCAGCACTCTTGCCGCTCGAGGACCCACGTCGGTCCGCTCCGTCGCTTCAGGTAGGCTGGACGCCGCTCTATCGCTCGGTGAGGCTGGGCACGGGACTGGGTTTGAGCAACCTCTATTTCAAGGACGACGGCCGCAACCCCAGCGCGTCCTTCAAAGACCGCGCGAGTGCGGTGCTGGTGGCCAAGGCGCGCGAGCTTGGCGTCCGGATCATAACGACGGCAAGTACGGGCAACGCAGGTGCGGCCCTAGCTGCGCTTGCCGCGGCAGCAAAGCTGCCCGCCGTGATTTTCGTTCCGCAAACGGCCCCGCAGGCCAAGATCGCGCAGCTGCTGGTGTTCGGCGGGCGAGTCATCCTTGTCAAGGGCACATACGATGAAGCGTTCGACCTGTGCCTGGAAGCGTCCAGATCGTTCGGCTGGTATTGCCGGAACACCGCGTATAACCCTTACACCGTGGAAGGCAAGAAGACGGCGTCGTTCGAAATCTGCGAGCAGTTGACCCAACTCACTGCCGCGGCAGGAAAGGCCCGGCCCGGAGGATGGAGGGTGCCCGATCGCATCTTCGTGCCAGTGGGAGACGGTAACATCGTCAGCGGGTTGTGGAAAGGTCTGCGGGACTTGCTCGCGCTGGGTTGGATTGAGAAGATGCCGAAACTGATGGGCGTTCAAGCCGAAGGCTCGGCCGCATGCTACAACGCCTGGAGAGCGGGGAGGGAGAATATCGAGCGCGTCAATGCGACAACGCTCGCCGATTCGATAAGCGCGGACCTGCCGCGAGATGGCGTGCGTGCCGTGCGGGCGGTGCGCGAGACGGGCGGCGCATATCTAATCGTGACGGACGAAGAAATCCTCGCCGCCATTCCAGAACTCGGGCGCGGTGAAGCGATCTTCTCCGAGCCTGCGGCCGCCGCTGCTTATGCCGGACTTAAGACAGCAGTCAGGGACGGCCTCGTCAAGTCGGACGAAACCGTCGTGTGCATGGTGACAGGTAACGGCCTTAAGGATATTGCGAGCGCCATGAAGGCCGCGGGTGAGGGCACGGTCATCGAGCCGACCCTCGAGGCCGTCAAGCGATTGAATCTGGAATGAGCTCAAGGAGTCTTGAATGTCAAAACTAATCCTGGGTCCCACGTTCGAAGAAATGCTCCACCCGGAGAAGATCGCTCCGGACATCCGCAAGCGCGCTCTCAAGATGAGGGCAGAGGACCCGTTGGATCCCATCAATCTGTTTAACATTACGTGGCGCGACGGCAACAACGACATCTACTACCATGTCATTCCAAAAGAGCTGACGGGCGTCGAGGCCAACATAGTCGTCCTCTACGGGAATAATTTTCCGAGCGGTTCGCACAAAGTCGGCGCCGCATACGCGGTGCTTATTGAAAAGCAACTGTTCGGCGAAATAGACCCGAGCGTCCACACGCTCGTGTGGCCATCGACCGGCAACTACGGCATCGGTGGCGCGTACGTGGGTTGTCGGATGAACTTTGACAGCATCGTGGTCTTGCCGGAGGGTATGAGCAAGGAGCGTTTCCAGCAGATCGAATCGTACGGGGCGCGCATTATCAAGACGCCCGGGTCAGAATCGAACGTGAAGGAAATCTATGACGAAACACACCGCCTGCGCCGGGACCCGAAGGTGCGCATCCTCAATCAATTCGAGGTGATGGGAAACTACCGCTTTCACTACCACGTCACGGGCAACACCATTGTGGAGCTCGCGGGCCTGCTCGAGCAGCAAGGGGTGGGCAACGGGAATGTGGCGGCATTCTGCTCCGCCATGGGGAGCGGTGGCACCATCGCGGCGGGAGATAGATTGAAGCAGGTCTGGCCGGACCACAAGATCGTCGGGCTCGAACCCATCCAGTGCCCCACGCTGTACAACAACGGCTACGGCTCACACGACATTCAGGGGATTGGCGACAAGCACGTTACGTGGATCCACAACGTGATCAACATGGACGCCATCATGTGCTTGGACGATATCGAATGCAAGAAGGGGCTTCAGCTGCTCACCGAAGAAGCGGGCTGGACCACGCTGACGAAGCGATTCGGCGTGCCGCGGGCCTCGGTGGAGAAGATGGCGGAGATCTTCGGAATCAGCAGCGTCTGTAACGTATTCGGCGCGATCAAGACGGCGAAGTTCTACGGTTACGGCAAGGACGACGTCATCGTGACAATTTGTACGGACGCCATAGACCGCTATCGCTCGGTCATGAGCGACATGACAAGGACGTTCGGGAAGATGGACGAGGCCGAAGCGGCGGCGCGCGTCCAGATCTTCCGCGACAAGACAACGGATTGGATTCATGAGGGTACTACCGAGATGCGCCGCCAGTGGCACAATCTCAAGTACTACACCTGGGTGGAGCAACAGGGCAAGACGGTCGAAGAACTCGACGCGCAGCTGAGCCAGGAGTGGTGGGCGAAGCACCAGCAACTGGTCGGCGACATTGATGCGAAACTAAAGGCGGCGCGGAAGTAGTACTCCGCGAACGCTCGAGAGAGGCAGTGCGAGGTGCGCGCATGACAGAAGCTCAGTTTCTGGCAGAGCTGGAGAAGTGCGAATACTGCGAGGACAAGCCCTGCACAGATGCCTGTCCCTGCGACTGCTCGCCGGCGGACTTTATCCTGGCCTCTGAGGTGGGTTCACCGTCGGACATGAGGAGGGCCGCTGCCCTGATAATGGGGAAGAACCCTCTGGGCGGCGTATGCGGGCAGGTATGTCCTGACAAGTACTGCATGGCGGCTTGCGTCCACAAGAAGCTGGACGGCGCCGTGGACATCCCGGCTGTGCAGGCCAGGATTGTTGAGAAGGCCAAACAGGCGGGCGTCATGCCGGGGATGGCAGCGGTGAAACCAAACGGCAGGAGAGCTGCTGTCATCGGCGCGGGGCCTGCGGGTCTGGCTGCTGCGGTGGTGCTGGGGCGCAAAGGTTATTCGGTGACCGTCCTCGAGAAAGATTCCTGCCCCGGGGGCATGTGCAATCTCATCCGCGACTCCCGCCTGGACAAGCAGGTCCTTAAGACCGACATCGATTGGAGCCTCGGGCTGGGCGACATTCGCATCCAGCTCAACAAGGAGGTCACTGAGCCGGCCAAGCTCCTGGGTGCCGGCTTTGACGCGGTGATCGTTGCTGTGGGATTGTGGTCGTCGATTTCCCTCGGCATTCCGAACGAAGAGAAAGCCATCAAGGGGATTCCGTTTCTCAAAGACCCCGAAGCATACGAAGTGCACGGTAACGTGGCGGTTATCGGTGGAGGTGCCACTGCCCTGGACTGCGCAATGACAGCGCTGGAGCGGAACGCCGATAGGGTTGAAATGTTCGCGCTGGAAAACTTGAGCGAAATGCCGCTCAGCCAGCGGGAGATGGACGAGCTGGCCAGGAGCGGCATCGACGTCAACGGCAGAATCCGTGTAACCCAGATCCTCTGCGAGGGCGGCACCGTGAGCGCTATCGCGACGCAGAAAGTTAGACTGCCGGGTGACGCGGCGTTTCACCCCGACTCGGTGAAGCCGATTGGCGGCACCGAAGCCATCCGCCCCGATTTCCAGACAGTCATCATCGCCATAGGCGGGCGCTGCACGTTGCCCAGGACGGAGCATCCCGGCCTATTCTACGCAGGTGATTGCGCAACGGGTCCGTCTACAGTGGTAGAAGCTTCAGCTTCCGGGAAGAACGTGGCGGAACAGGCGGACGCTTACGTCCGGAGAGCAGAAATTCCTCGGTTCGAGCTGAATGCCGAGGGTTTTGTCAAGAGCACGGTTCAGATACCCGGCTACAACTTCAGGCCAGTGTCGCTCGACGCCGATTTCTTCGGGAAGACCATCGCGTCTCCCTTCTTGCTCTCAGCAGCACCGACGACCGACGGATTGGAACAGATGAAAAAGGCATACGAAGCAGGCTGGCCCGGTGGCATCATGAAGACCTCCTTCGACAACGTGCCCGTCCACATCCCGTCGGAGTACATGTTTGCCTTCGGCGACGCCACCTTCGCAAACTGCGACAACGTCTCCGGTCATCCGCTGGAGCGGGTGTGCCGTGAAGTGGAAGAATTGAGGAAACTGTATCCCGACCGGCTCACCATGGCGTCTACGGGCGGTCCGGTCACGGGTGACGACGAAAGCGACAGGAGCGCCTGGCAGAGCAACACTCAGAAGCTGGAGAACGCTGGTGCGATGGCCATCGAGTACAGTCTCTCCTGCCCGCAGGGCGGTGACGGCACCGAGGGCGACATCGTGTCTCAGAACGCCGAGCTGTCTGCCAAGATCATCGACTGGGTGCTGGAGAGAGGCGACGGTTCTGTGCCCAAGTTGTTCAAACTCACTGGCGCGGTCACGTCTATCGTGGCCATCGTTTCCGCCATCAAGCAGGTTTTCGACCGCCATAGAGACAAGAAAGCAGGCATCACGCTGGCCAACACGTTTCCGACCATGGTCTTTCGGCCTGGAAAGAAGAGGGAATGGGGAGAAGGTGTGGTCGTAGGGATGGGGGGAGAAGGTGTGTTGAACATCAGCTACCTCTCCCTGGCGAAAGCGGCGCCGCTGGGCGTTGAAATATCGGGCAACGGGGGACCCGTAAACTACAAGCATGCCGCCGACTTTCTCGCACTCGGCTGCAAGACCGTTCAATTCTGCTCGCTCGTGACTAAGAGCGGCTACGGCATTATCAACGAGCTCAATTCTGGGCTGAGCCACCTCATGGCGCAGCGCGACCTTCGCTCTGTTGGACAGCTCGTCGGGCTCGCCCTGCCCGAGCCCATCACCGACTTCATGGAACTTTCCGCGGTCAAGCGTATCTCGGAGGCGGACCGCGAGCTGTGCCTGCAATGCGGAAACTGCAAGCGTTGTCCCTACCTGGCCATCAGTTACGATGACCAAGGCTATCCGGTGACTGACGCGGAGAAGTGCGTGGGCTGCAGGATGTGTAATTTCCTCTGTTTCGCACTGGCTTTGAGTATGCGGGACAGGACTCCTGAAGAAGCGCGGGCGCTTAGTGAGAAGTGATTCCCCTTTCGGTCGTCTGGAACCGTGGGCAGGTGTATCGCCCGCGTGTTCAATCCGGTCTACAGCACTCTGGCGCTGTGACGCCGGTGAATGGTTACCAAGGAGGCCATGAGTGAACGACTACCTGATTGCCGGGGGCATCGTCATAACCCTGGGCAAGAACAATCAGGTCATCCACGACGGTGCGGTTTACGTCAAAGACGGCCTGATCGCCGACGTGGGCAAGGCGAAGGAGCTCAAGGAACGGCACGACTGCCAAGTCAAGGTGGACGCTCGTAACAAGGTGGTCATGCCCGGTTTCATCTGCGCCCACCATCATCTCTACAGCACGATGGCGCGTGGATTTGCACCGCCCGGCGAGCCTGCGAGCTGCTTCGGCGAGATTCTGGAGCGCCTCTGGTGGAAGTTGGACAAGGCGCTTCTAGAAGATGACGTTTACGTGAGCGCACTCGTTCCGCTCATCGAATGCATCCGCAACGGCACCACGGCCATCTTCGACCACCACGCCAGCCCTTCGTACCGTGAGGGTTCCCTCGACGTGCTCGCGAGAGCCGTCCTGGAGAGCGGCATTCGCGCCTCGCTCTGCTACGAGGTGTCGGACCGAAACGTGCCGACAGGCGGCCTTGCTGAGAACGAACGATTTCTCAAGCGTATGGCTGCGGAGAAATCGCCCTTTCTTACCGGGATGATGGGGCTGCACGCTTCCATGACTCTATCGGACGAGACTCTCGAGAAGTGTCGAGCAGTGGCAGAGCGCTACGGAGTCGGATACCACATACACGTGGCCGAAGGGAGCGAGGACCACTCGGATTCTCTGGTCAAGTACGGAGTCCGGACCGTGGAGCGCTTGGTGAGTCGCGGCATATGCGGGAAGAGCTCGCTCTACGTCCACTGTATCCACCTGGACGATAGAGAAACGGAGCTCATCAAGGAGACCGGAACGACGGCGGTGCACAATCCGGAATCAAACATGAACAACGCCGTGGGGGTAGCGAATGTGCTCGGGATGATGGGCAGGGGAATCCTTGTCGGCCTGGGAACCGACGGCATGGCGTCGGACATGCCGGCTCAAATGCGCTGCGCCTATCTCTTGCACCGGCTCGAAAACCGTGACCCGCGCGTCGCCTTCTGCGAGGCACCACAGCTGCTGCTCTGGAACAATGCCGAAATAGCTGCGAAGTTCTTCCCTGTGAGGCTCGGCGTCATCGAGAGGGGAGCCGCCGCAGACCTCGCCGTCCTGGATTACATTCCGCCGACGACCTTGGACGCCGACAATTTCCTGGGGCACTTCATCTTTGGCATGGTGGACGCGGTCGTCGACACTACCATCGTCGCAGGCAGAATCCTCATGCGGAACAAGCAGGTTCTCTCTCTGGACGAAGAGGAAATCGCCGCCAGATGCCGCACGCTAGCCGCTAAAGTCTGGTCTCGGATCTAGAGAGGATTGCTGTCTGGCCCGGCCGACGTTTCACTTTTCCGGCGCTGATGCTGCTAGACGCTGGATGCCAGACGCTAAACGCGACTGACCTGCCCCCATTCATTGTACCACTTTCTAAGTTAGTGCCGGCGGTGGAATGTCCCTTTGCGACTTTGGAACTCCTCCATGAGGCCTAGGAATCCACCGGCAGCCTCAACGTGACGCTGGTGCCTTTCCCCACCTCGGACTCTATCTCGAACCTGTACGCGTCCTTGTAGATGAGATCGAGCCGCTGCTGAATCCCGAAGAGCCCCAGCCCGAAGGGAGTCCTCTTCTGGTCGAAGCCGCGACCATCATCAGCGACTCTGACGAAAAGATGTTTTTCCTCCCTCCACACCTTCACGCCGACGTTTAGCGTCCCGCCTGAGCTTCCATGCTTTATCGAGTTCTCGACAAGCGGTTCCAGGAGGAACGCGGGAACTCGTGCCTCCCTGAGTTCGGCCGGGCAGTCGATGACAAAGCGAAATCTCTCTCCCAGGCGCTGCGCTTCCAGTTGAAAGTAGTCCTCGAGTAGCGCTAGTTCGTCCCCCAAAGAGAGCAAGCTCTGGTTGTTCATGGAAAGCGCTCGCTCGTAGAGGTTCGAGAGTTTCGTTATGTTCTGCTCGGCTCGCTCGGGGGCCTGGCGCATAAGTGCGGCGACGTTATCGAGGGTATTCACCAGAAACTGTGGGTCGAGTCGAGTGTGCAGACTGCTAGTTCTGGCTTCAGCTTCAGATCGCTCCAAAATCTTGCGCTCGATTTCCGACTCTTTCAGACCAGCGACCCTCTTGGACAGGCTTTCCCTCAGATGCTCGTTGGCGATTGCGAGGATGGCCAAACCCAGCGAAACCACGACGGAGAAGGCCGTGATTCGGGGTCCTGCATAGAGTCTCTTGTGGATGATGAGGCTGGCGGTCTGCGTGCCGAGTGCGGTACCGACGAGAATCAGCCCAGTGAAGAACAGATAGTAGTGGGCTCTTCGCAGCCTGGCTATGAAATTGTAGGACACTGCTAGAATGAGGCCGACCCAGAACGCGCAGGCAACCGTGTACGTGAGCCCGTACACATAATTCTGGAAGTTAAAGTGGCCCCTACCGATCGACACCAGTGTGCCGGTAATCAGAATCATGGCCGCCACGAGTATGACCATCGCCAGTAGCGGCAATTGTTTGAGCGGGTTTTCCATCCTTACCTCAGAGTTACATCACTCCAGGTTCACATCACCTTAGAGCTGCGTCAATTCAACCGCCCCTGAGAATACTCCCGCGGGAAAAGATTGTCAGCAGATTTTCATCGGCTTGAAGCTGGCCCTGTTCGTCGGCCTGCGGCTGTGTCTTGACCGAGACGAAGGTCGTTCGGACTGGTGCACGGTTACTGCCGCGTTGGTTGACATGCGGAGAGCCCCCAGCTATCCTAAGTGAAGCTGATTGAGCGGAATAGGCCAAGCCCCCAGACACGGCGGAGGGATCGCCCATGATGAGCAAGACCATTTCCCATTACGAGATCTTGGAGAAGCTAGGTGAGGGCGGGATGGGTGTAGTCTACAGGGCCAGGGACACCAGGCTCAACAGGGACGTGGCCATAAAGTTTCTGCCGGAGCGACTGGCAGGACGAAGCGAGCAGAGGGAACGTCTGAGGAAAGAGGCAAGGTCTGCGGCTGCCCTGAGTCATCCTAACATTGCTGGCGTTTACGCCTTTGAAGAGACCGATGACCAGCTGTTCATTGTGATGGAATACGTAGAAGGTCAGAACCTGAGCGAAGCAATCCGGAGCGGAACGCTCAAGCTGGATGTTACCCTTGACCTTATCGAGGGGGTTTCTGACGGCCTCAAGGCGGCCCATTCCAAGGGAATCATTCACAGGGACATTAAGAGCAACAATATCATGGTGACACCGGACGGCAGGGCGAAAATCATGGATTTCGGGCTCGCAAAGATTAAAGGTGGAACGGCCATCACCAAAACGGGAGCGGCCGTCGGAACGATCGCCTACATGTCTCCGGAACAGGTGCGCGGGGCAAAAGTGGACAACCGTTCCGACATCTGGGCGCTGGGCGTGGTCTTCTACGAGATGCTGACCGGCGAGTTGCCGTTCAGATCAGACAACGATGCGGCTCTCATCTACTGCATAACAAACGAGGACCCGCTTGAACCGGACGAACTGGGCAGCAACATTCCTTCTGAGCTGTATTCCATTGCTATGAAGATGCTGGAGAAGGACCCTGAGCGTCGATACGCAAGCGTCGAGGAACTCACGGGAGACCTCGAGGATTTCCGTCAAAGACAAGACAGCTCGGAAAGTGCCGCGGCAGCCAAAGTCATAGCTGTTCTTCCGTTCAAGAACATCAGCCCCGAGAAGGAGGGTGACTATTTCAGCGATGGCCTTACCGAGGAACTAATCATGAGCCTGTCCCGGCTGAGGGATATGCACGTAATCTCCAGGACGACCTCCATGCTGTATAAGAACACCACGAAGAGCATCAAGATGATTGGGCGAGAGCTAAATGCGGGATACATTCTGGAGGGCAGCGTGCGGAGATTTCGGGACGACCTGCGCATAACAGCAGAGCTTGTGGACGTAAGGAGCGATACACAGCTCTGGGCGGAAAACTTCAGCGGGCACATTGCGGACGTGTTTGACATACAGGAGAAAGTGTCAGGGCAGATTGTGGACGCATTGATGTTGAGGCTTAGCCCCACGGAAAAGATTGTTCTCACGAAACGTCCGACTGTCAATATGGACGCGTATGACCTCAACCAGAGAGCCCGGGGTTTTCTCTACCAGAGGAGCAAGAGCAAGCTGAACATCGCCATAGGGCTCTTTGAGAGAGCCATCCAGCTCGATCCACGCTACGCCAACGCTTATGCAGGATTGGCCGAAGCGTACGGGACGCTGTATCAGCTCTTTGAGACCAAGGACGTATGGCTCGAAAAATCAATGGAGGCCGGCCTGAAGGCCCTGATGTATGACTCCTCCCTGTCTCAAGCCTACTCTGCGCTTGGCCTCTGCTATTTCAACAAGGGTTCTCTGGACGAAGCCTTAGAGGCAAGCAGGAAGGCGATCGAGTTGGACCCGTCTGATCACGCGGCCCACTGGATTCTGGGAAGGATTTACTATCTTTCAGATCGGGACGCAGAAGCTATTGAGCAGTACAAGAAGGTCCTCGAGCTGAACCCCGACTTCTTCTCTGTCTATAACGATCTGCTTCTCAGCTATCAGAGACTCGGGGACAAAGAGGGCTACCTGGAAATGCTTCATGTCTCGCTTGAGGCTTATCCGAGATATCTCGCGCAACATCCAGCAGACGGAAGAGCCCACATACACTTTGCCGTGCGCCTGGCGGAAGCGGGGCGACTCGACGAGGGCAAGAAGCACGCGGAGGAAGCCATTCGGTTGAATCCGACGGACCCTCTCATGCTCTACAATGTTGCTTGTTTCTATGCGCGAATCGGAGAGGTGGCGCTTGCGATACGGCGGCTGAAAGAATCCATTGCCGCTGGGTATGAACTGTATGAGTGGATCAAGCGAGATGCCGATCTCGAGAACTTGCGCGACGAGCCCGAGTACCTGAAGCTGATGGAAGGAAAGTGACGGGCTGGAAATGACAGGCGTGCGAAAGTGGATGGGAGAGCGCTACAAACGATACGTTGAGGACTACACTCGCTACGCCAGGATGCGGGGCTTCAAGACTGAACTCAACGACTGGCCCTACGTGCGCAGGAGCTTTCTTGAATGTTGGGCCCAGCCCGGATTTCACAGATTCTGGCATCTCTGGAATCCCGGGATAGCTTACTTTGTGTATCGACTGTATATCCGTTTGGGCGGAAGGAGACGCTGGGCCCTGCCGACAGTTGCGTCCTTCGTTCTCTGCGGGCTGATACACACGCTGATTGTTGCCCCGTTCTTCAGGCGATGGTCCTATTCCGTTATCGGAGCATTCGCGTGTTTTGGGGTGCTGACGGTGTTGAGTCGGTACTTGGATTCGACACTCAGGCAAGACAGGTGGCCGGTCCCCGTCAACGTACTGGTGAACGTAGGGTTGGTGATCGCCTCATTTGACGTGGGCTTCAGGATTGACCGGCTTCTGGGCTGAGGTTGCGTCAGTGAACGCCCAGGACGAATAAGGAGAGGCATAGTGTTAGCCAAAGAGAACGACGTAGTAGGCAAGGTGTCTTTCGCACTCGCGATCTCTTCGTATGCTTGGCGGCTTGGCAGTGTGAAGGTAGTCGGCTGAGCAAGCAAGCCACAGAATGGCAGTACCGCTCAGTTAGCATCGGAGAGCACAGGCTGCATTTTCGATGTGCCGGGAAGGGGTCGCCAGTGGTTCTTCTTGATACCGGGATTACAGAGACTTATCGTACGTGGCAGAACGTTATCGATGAACTCACGGGCCAGACTCGGGTCTTAGTGTACGACAGGGCCGGGTACGGAGAGAGTGAACCTGGACCCTTTCCACGCACCACTGCACAGGTTGCTGCATAGCTTCGTTCTCTACTGGAGGCTACGGGAGTCGATTCTTCACTTCTTCTGGTAGCGCATTCGCTGGGCGCAGTCCACTGTCTCTTGTTTGCCGCTCAATACCCAGAGCTCACGGCGGGAGTCGTGGTCGTAGATCCCCCTCCGATTGGGTTTCTCACGGGTGAGAGGTTTTCGGATTTGAGGGCGATGGCAGGGGAGATGACAGAACAATACAGGCGGCTTGGTGCGGAGCATCGGGACCGTGGAGAAGTGAGCCGGGCCGCGTTCTTTGAGACGATAGCGTTCGAGCACGGGATGATGTTTTCGAGGAGCGCAGAGCAGCTTGCAGTGATAGAGGACTTGGGAAATGTGCCGCTCGTCGTGATTAGCTCCGCCAAACCCAATCCTGCATTTGGAAATTCAGCTGCCACGTTCCAACAGTTCTGGATTGCCTCTAACCGGCGACTGGCTTCCATATCTGAACGGGGCAGATTCATCCTGGCAGAGGATGCGGGTCATCACGTGCTTTGGATAAGCCCGAGATCATCGTTGCGGCGATCCGGGAGATCGTCGGAGAATAGAGGAAGACGGGGCGAGCTGACTAGGGCTTGCGCTAGGCCTGCAGTGTCCGAACCCCTTGCTCTCACCACGGAAGCCCTCCCAGTATCACCTCGCCCGGCGGCCACTTTGCTTCGGTGAGAGGAAGAACCATGGCGGGAATGGGAGATTCCATGCGGCCCGACGACTGTTCTATGAGAACGGGGTCCTTGAGAAGCTGCCACCCCATGGATTCGTAAAACGGCACGAGCGGTGGTCGGCAGAAAAGAAAGCCAAACTCGGCCTCCGTGGATTCTTTCGCCCAGTTGATGACTTGAGCGAGCAACTTGCGGGCGAGCCCCCTCTTCTGGGCATCCCCCCTCGTCACGACGGCTCCGATTCCACAGATGCTGATTTTTTGTGAGCCAACGGTCACGGTGTCAGACAGCGTGCCCACGTGGCTCGCGGCACGGCCCTCGATGTAGAGAGTGAAGTGAAGCACCTTCTGTCTCCACTCGAGCTTCAAAGACTCCATGCCGAAGATGTCTTTTCCCCAGCCGAACAGACTCTCTTCGTCCTGCTCGGAGAGCATCCTGGTCTTTCGAATCTGCACGTGGTGTCCCACTGAGTAGCGTTCTGCGCGTAGCGCCGACCCCCATGATCCCTTCTGCCCCGCGGGTCTATAGGACTTTGAAGGGGGTCGCCAGGGATAATTGTCGGGCAACAGTCACAATTATAACGGACCGAACGGGAAGGTCAAACACTCCCCGTGCCCCGGCCCTTAACTACCTCGTCGCCTGAATCTGATTGCCCGCCTGCGTACGACGCTAGGTGAACCAAGCCGCGTCTTCAGAACCCGCTTGCCGGCCCACACTTGCAGTAGTAGCATTATCTGCAATGTTTGACACTCTTGCTCTCCGCAGATTCTTGCACGACCTCTTCCCACGAGGCATCTTCCAGAGGCACGACAGGCGCGTGCACATCCTCGTTCTCTGCAGAGGCATAACTGCGCTCGGCTTCTCGGTCGTCTTTCCGTTCCTCAGCATCTACTTCCACAACGTGTTGAAGGTTCCCATGACCACAGTCGGGACCGTCTTCCTCACGGCCATCCTGGCTGGGGCGGTGGCGGAGCTACTGGGCGGTGAGCTGGCGGATAGATTCGGCAGAAAGGTCGTCATGCTCCTTGCCCTCGGCGCGAGAGCCGGCACGTTCTTCCTCATAAGTGCGGCCGTCCTGAGAGAGATGGGATTTCTGCCCATCGCCGGACTCGTCGTGGCCAGCTCCTTCTCTCGCGGCCTGTTCGAGCCCGCTGCCCTTGCGATGGTGTCGGACGTGACCACGCCCGAAAAACGACAGGAGGCGTACGCCTTCCTGCGCATCGGCATAAACCTCGGCTGGGCCATAGGGCCGGCAATGGGAGGCTTCCTGGCGTCTTTCTCGTACGCCTTTCTTTTCTCCGTCTCCGGGATCGTGACCGCGCTGGGGGGCCTGATACTTCTCGTGGCCATGAAGGAGCCCGAACGCGGGACTGGCGCGGAGAGGGTGGGACTTCGCGACCTCGTCTCGGTCGCGCGCGACAGGCTCTTCCTTTCCTACAACCTCATTTCCGTCCTGCTCTTCGTGGTCGCATCGCAGCTCATCATGGTCTTCTCAGTGTACGCTGTGGAGTGGGTCGGGATAACCAAGGTCAGCCTGGGATATCTCTACACGGCAAACGGGCTCATTGTCGTGTTCCTTCAGTTTCCGTGCGTGAAGCTGGTGGAGCGACTTCGCATGACTAGAGTGATGGCTCTGGGAAGCCTGCTTTATGCCGTCGGATACTTTTCCGCCTCGCTGGCGGGTGGCTTCCACTCCCTGCTTGCGGCCATCGTGATTGTGACGTTGGGCGAGATTCTGACCGGCCCCGCCTCCATCGCCCTGGTGGCGAACCTGGCGCCGGCCACACGGTACGGTCGGTACATGGGAGTGTTCGGGCTTTTCAGCTCGCTCGGATTCTCCATCGGGCCTTTTATGGGCGGCCTCGTCATGGACGTGAGTGCAGGAAACAGACTCATAGTGTGGGGCCTCATAGGTCTGGTCGGCCTCGCTGCCTCCCTCGGCTTCCTACTTCTGGGGAACAGGCTCCCCGCGGGCGTGGACAGGCCCGGGGCAGAGATACCCGTGGGCGCAGTTACCGCGCCGGACGACAGCGTCCGGGGTCCTGCCAGCCCTTGAAACCCGGCATGTCTCTTCACGCGTCGGCCACACGTCGCACTCCCGGTCCCGCCAGCCCTTGAGGTGCGGTGGCGTCTACGCTCCACGAGCTCCGGAACGCTACGAGGGCCCGGAGCGAGTCGAAGACCGCGGCCGGCAGACCTCGTGTGGGCAACCCCCCAAATGACTGGCGCGCGGGTGCCGTCTGAGGTACAATGAGCCTCCACGGGAGTTGTGCTCATGCCGTCATCCAAGCAGTCGACAAAAGAGATGGAGAAGTCACTTGCCGGCTTCGCCATGTTCAGAGACCTCGGAAATCCGGAGCTTACCGGGCTGGCCGCGATAGCCGTGCGTCAGGAAGTTCCCAAGGGCCAGAACATCCTCGTTGAAGGAGACGAGGCCCTCGGTTTCTACCTGGTAGAGCGCGGGAGGGTGAAGGTCTACAAGGTCTCCCCGGACGGCAAGGAACACATCCTCCACATAATTGAGGCAGGCTTCAGCTTCGCCGAGGCCTGCATTTTCTTTGAGCATCAAACCTGTCCGGCATCTGCAGACGCGATAGAAGACTCACAGCTCATCTTCTTCCCGAGGGGCAGGTTTCTGGAAGAGCTCAAGAGAAGCATCACCCTGGCAATGCGAATGCTCGGCTCGATGGCGGGCTGGGTGCGCTTGATGGCCGAGGAAGTCGCCGGGCTCTCTCTCAGCACCGTGGAGGGCCGGCTCGTGAGTT
>CP070702.1:2503495-2539396 GCA_020349905.1 Candidatus Eiseniibacteriota bacterium | reverse complement strand
TTCGCTGGCCCTGGTTCGCAGCGACTGGCTGACCACGGAAGAAGGGAAGAGAAGCAGGGGTTCTCTTTTCACGGTGAGAGACACTCTTGTTGCCTTCCAGGAGCTGGGAAAATACAACCGGATTCGAGTCAATCCCCGGGTTGTTGCAGTGACCGGAAGCAACGGGAAGACCACCACCAAGGACATGATAGCCACCGTGTCTTCCACCAGGTATCGAACGGCCAAGACGGAAGGCAATTTCAACAACCAGTTCGGCGTACCGATCACGCTGTTTAAGCTTGAGCCGGGAACCGAAGTGGCGGTGGTGGAGCTGGGTATGAATCATCCAGGGGAGATACGTCGTCTCGCAGAGCTGTGCATGCCTTCCGTGGGCGTGATCACCAACGTGGCTCCGGCCCATTTGGAAGGCACGGGAACAGTCTGGGACGTGGCCAAGGCCAAGAGCGAACTGGCGGAGGACCTGGGTAAGGACGACTGGCTCATAATCCACAGGGACTCGGAGGAACTCTACAGCATGAACCGCTCCAGGCGCTGCCGCGTAGTCAGCTTCGGTCTGTCGGAAAGGGCGGACGTATTTCCGAGCGAGACCCGGTGGGCGGAGACGGGAGAATGGGAGCTGGCAGTGAAGGGCTTTCCCCCCGTGAGGTTGGCGCTGCTGGGAAAGCAGAACGTTCTCAACGCCCTGGCCACGCTGGCCGTGTCCAGGGTCCTGGGCGTCACCCCGGAGGAAACCGTGAGGGCGCTGGGAACGGTGCGCTCTCCCGCGGGTCGCCTGCAGATGAAGACCATCGGCCCGGCCACGTTCATAGACGATTCCTACAACGCCAACCCGGTTTCGATGAAAATGGCACTTGAAACTTTGTTTTCCTTGGGAGATTTTGACAGGAGAATAGCGGTCCTGGGAGACATGCTCGAGCTGGGGGAGTCGAGCGAGAGCTGGCACGAAGAGATAGGACGGGTGGCAGCCGGTGCTGACGCGGTTCTCCTCTACGGCGATTTCGCCACCGCCGTTCGCAGGGGGGCGGAAAGGGGAGGCATGAACGGGGCCGCAGTGAGGATATTCGCCACCCACGACGAGCTGGCACAGGAGATCGCCTCGATCTGGAGGCAAGGAGACTTGTTCCTCGTAAAGGGCTCCAGGGGCATGGCCATGGAGCAGGTGCTCGCTGATCTCGAGAGGCGCGCGGGCGAGACCTCCGGCCCGCGCGCCCCGACCTCGCGTAAGGAGCAGTAGAGTGTTCTATCATTTGCTGTACCCGCTTCACGAATACGTCTCAGTTCTGAACGTGTTTAGGTACATCACTTTCAGAGCGGCCTACGCGGCGGTCACCGCGCTCCTGCTGAGTCTCATTCTTGGCCCAAAGCTCATCAGGTGGCTCCAGACCATCAGGATGAGGCAGACCATAAGAGAGGACGGACCCGGCACGCACCTCGCAAAGGAGGGGACTCCGACCATGGGCGGCGTGCTCATCCTTCTGGCTGTGGTCATCCCGACGCTCCTGTGGGCGGACCTGACGAACAGATTCGTGTGGATAGTGCTGCTGTCGACGGTGTGGCTGGGGCTTCTGGGGTTTCTGGACGACTACCTGAGGATAGCCAAGAAGCATCCCAAGGGCGTGCGGGGCAGGTACAAGCTGGCTGCGCAGATGTCACTCGGCCTTCTGATAGGTCTGATTCTCTACTTCCATCCGTCGCAGCAGGAGATGGCCGGCTGGACCAACGTTCCGTTTCTGAAAAACGTCATCTTGTACTTCGGCCCGTTCTACGTCCTCTTTGTGGTGCTGGTGGTCACGGGAAGCTCCAACGCCGTCAACCTCTCCGACGGCCTGGACGGGCTGGCCATAGGCATGGTCGCGTTCGCCGCTCTTGCGTTCGGCGTCATCAGCTACGTGACGGGGCACGTTAAGTTCGCCGAGTACCTCAACATCTACTACATCGAGGGGTCCGGGGAGCTCTCCGTCTATTGCGGGGCCGTCATGGGTGCAGCGATGGGCTTCTTGTGGTTCAACTGTCACCCAGCGGACGTGTTCATGGGGGACACGGGCGCCCTGTCACTGGGGGGAGCCCTCGGCACCATAGCAGTGCTAATAAAGCGTGAGCTACTTCTTGTCATCGTGGGAGGGCTGTTCGTTGTGGAGGCCCTGTCCGTGATGATTCAGGTCTTTTCGTTCAAGATGAGGGGGCGAAGGGTCTTCAAGATGGCGCCTCTTCACCACCACTTCGAGCTCTCTGGGTGGCCCGAATCGCGAGTTGTTGTGAGGTTCTGGATCGTGGCGGCGCTTCTGGCAGTGATAACCATAACAACGCTGAAGCTGCAATGAAACGAGAAAACATTTCTCCGTCGTTCGCTGAGAAGAAAGTGCTCGTGGTGGGAGTGGGCAGAAGTGGAATGGGCGTGTGCGCCGTTCTGCGAAAGTACGGCTGCAACGTGACCGCAACGGACAACAGGAAGTCCACCGAGCTTCCCCGCGAGACCGCAAGTCTCGAGGAGCAGGGGGTGAAGTTGGCTCTGGGCGGGCACGACGTGTCCCTACTCGACAGCAAGGAGCTGGTCGTATTGAGCCCGGGCGTGCCCCGGAGCCTTGAACTCATACAGGAAGCCCTGAAGAGGAAGATTCCGGTGCTGAGCGAGATAGAGGTGGCCTCTGAGCTGGCGCGCTCCCCGCTCGTGGCCGTGACCGGAACGAACGGAAAGAGCACGGTCGTGACACTCCTGGGAAAGATCTTCGCGGACGCCGGGTTTGAGACAGCGGTCGCCGGCAACATCGGGCTTCCTCTCTCAGCGGTCGTGGAGGACGTTCCTCCCGACGGCGTCATCATTGTGGAAGTGAGCAGCTTTCAGCTCGAGAGCATTCTGAGATTTCACCCGAGGGTCGCCGTTCTTCTCAACATCACTCACGACCACCTTGACAGGTACGACGGGATGGACAGCTACGCGGCGGCCAAGGCAAGGATATTCTCCAACCTCACCTCCTCCGACTTCGCCGTCGTCAACGCAGACGACCCGCTGGTTATGCAGCTCGTTGCTCCGTCTGCTGCCCGCCGGTTCAACTTCTCGTTCAGGGAGAGGAAGGTGGAGAGCGGCGCCTTCATCCGGGGAGGGGTCTTCTGGCTGAGGAGGTCGGGTAGCGAGTCCGAAGTGATAAAGGAAACGGAAGTGAGACTCAAGGGGCCACACAACGCCTGGAACATACTCGCCTGCATCTGCGCGTCCGCCGTCATGGGAGTTACGGCGAAACAGATGACGGGTCCAATAGCCCGCTTCAAGGGTCTGGAACACAGGCTCGAGGAAGTGGCCGAAATCGACGGGGTCAGCTTCGTTAACGACTCCAAGGCCACGAACGTGGACGCGTTGAAATACGCCCTTCTGTCTTTCAGCGACCCCGTTGTCCTGGTGGCCGGAGGGAGGGACAAGAACGGCGATTTCGCCTCGCTCAGGCAGCTCGTGGAAGAAAGGGTGAGGGAGCTGGTGCTGATAGGAGAGGCGGCCGGCAAAATGCAGGCCGCTTGGCCCGGGACGCCGGCCCACGTGGCCGACTCGATGGAGAAGGCGGTCGAGACGGCGTTCAAGGTTGCCAGGCCGCGCGAGACAGTTCTGCTGGCTCCCGGCTGCGCGAGCTTTGACATGTTCAAGGACTACGAGGACAGGGGAAACGTTTTCAAGGCGGCGGTGCTGTCGCTCGTCCACGGGCGCACCGCCGAGAGGACACCCTGATGCTTGAGACGTTGCAGGGAAGAAAGGACATGCGCCTCCTGGCCGTGACCGTGCTGCTAATGGCCATAGGGCTCCTGATGGTCTACACGTCCAGCGCTGGCCTGGGTGCTGCCAGATACGAGGGTGACCTGCATCATTACTTCAAGAACCAGTCGGTGCGCATGCTCATCGCCTTCGTGGGAATGCTTACGGCCATGCACGTGGATTACCGCCGGCTGCGAAAAATCGCCCCGTTCCTGGTCCTGGCAGCGTTTGCCATCCTGCTGGCAGTCATCCTGCCCGGGGTCGGGAAGCAGGTCAGGGGAGCCACGAGGTGGGGAGTGATCCCGGTTCAGCCCAGCGAGCTGGGTAGGTTCGCCGTCGTTCTCTATCTGAGCGTGTTCCTGGCAAAGAGGGGGGAAATCAAATCGTTCACGCGGGGATTCCTGCCGTGTGCGATGGTGGTAATGGGAGCGGCCTCGTTGACCCTGCTTCAACCCAGCCTGGGGAGCGCGGGCGCGCTCATCATGGTGGGACTAGTAGTTCTCTATGTCGCCGGGACCCAGCTACTTCACCTGGGGTCCGTCCTCGGGGCGGGTGCCCTTGCCGCACTTGTGTGCATCCTGAAGAACCCGTATCAGCTGGAACGAATACTGGGCTTCATCGGTCAAGGGGCGCGCTACCAGGTTAAGCAGAGTCTTCTGGCCCTGGGCACCGGGGGGCTCATAGGTAAGGGTCTCGGAGGAAGCATGCAGAAGTACCTGTTTCTCCCGGACCCTCATACCGATTTCGTGTTCTCCATCTACGGGGAAGAAACCGGATTCATCGGAACGTTGATACTCATATCGCTCTTCACGTACTTGATACTCAGGGGGCTTAAGATCGCGAGAGACGCTCCGGACAGGTTTGGCTTTCTGCTGGCGACCGGGTTGACGGCCAGCATCGGAGTGTTCTTCGCTCTTAACATAGGTGTGGTCACCGGACTTCTTCCGACGACGGGTCTTCCGCTGCCTTTCATAAGCTACGGAGGCTCCGCCCTGCTGATTAACGCAATCTCAGTGGGGATTCTCCTTAACATTTCGGGGCACAGGGCGCGGAGAATAATACCGTCCGGAAAGACCCGGTGGAGGAACAGTATGGCTCATCTGATGGAGTAATGCCGATGCGAATACTGATGGCCGGAGGCGGGACCGGCGGTCACCTCTACCCAGCCATCGCGGTAGCACAGGAGCTGAGAAGGCGGAGAAAGAACACAGAGATTCGATTCGTGGGAAGCCGTAAGAAACTGGAACGGGAGATCGTGGAGCGGTACGGCTTCAAGCTGGAGGCGATCTCGGCAAAAGGGATGCCGAGGCGCCCCGGTTTAGGATATCTGAGCTTCCTCGTCTGCACCGCGGTGTCGTTCTTTGAAACCCTCGTCGTTCTTTTGCGCTGGAGGCCGGACGTGATACTCGGTACAGGAGGATACGTCAGCGGGCCCGTGATTCTGGTGGCGTCGTTGCTCAAGGTTCCGTCCGTCATTCACGAACAGAACAGCATACCCGGATTGACGAACCGGGTGCTGTCCACCTTCGCCGAGGAAGTGCACCTGACGTTCGCGGAATCCAGGAAGTATTTCAAGAGAAAGGACCACCTTCGACTGACGGGCAACCCGGTGCGCAAGGAGATCGCCAGGGGCGACGCCGAGGTGGCGCTCCGAAAGTTCGGGCTCAGCCTCGACCGAAAGACGGTGTTGATCCTGGGCGGCACGAGGGGGGCACACAGTCTGAACCTGGCAGTGATAGGAACTCTGAACAGGCTGAGCCAGAGAAAGGACTTGCAGTTCATAATCCAGACAGGGGAGCAGGACTACGAGTGGGTGCGACACTCCCTGGCCTTCTATGGAGCCAGGGTACACGTGCTCCCTTACTTCACCGCCATCGGGGATGCATACAGCTGTTCAGATCTTGTCGTCTGCAGAGCGGGTGCGATGACAGTATCCGAAATAGCCACCTGCGGGATCCCGGCGGTTTTCGTTCCCTATCCGCACGCCGTGTACGGCCACCAGGTCCAGAACGCTAGGAACCTTGTGGACCGCGGAGCCGCGGAGATGATACTTGACAGCGAACTCAATGCGGATATTCTTGCGACGACGATAGAAAGACTGGTGGACGACCCGGCTCGATTGAAGCGAATGTCGATGAGCGCGCGCAGTTTCGCCAGGCACGACACCGCGGAGAGGATTGCGAAGTCGCTTCTAGAGTTCGGCAGCGAGGCACGAAGGAGCAAGCGGAATGTACACGACGATTAGGCGGATACATCTCATCGGCATTGGCGGAACTGGGATGAGCGGCATCGCAGAGGTGCTGTTGAACCAGGGCTACGACGTCTCGGGCTCGGACATAAAGCACACTGAGGTCACCGAGACGCTGGAGCGGCTTGGAGGCAGGGTGTTCTACAGCCACAACGCCCGCAACGTCCAGAACGCGCAGGTCGTGGTCATATCCTCGGCCATACGGGCGGACAACCCCGAGCTTGTGGCGGCCCGGGAACAGAACATACCGGTCATCTCGCGCGCGGAGATGCTTGCCGAGCTCATGCGCCAGAAATACGGCATCGCGATTGCCGGCGCGCACGGCAAGACCACGACGACTTCCATGATCGCCTCGGTGCTCACCCA
Source organism: Candidatus Eiseniibacteriota bacterium (assembly GCA_020349905.1). Classification (GTDB taxonomy): domain Bacteria; phylum Eisenbacteria; class RBG-16-71-46; order JAFGJU01; family JAFGJU01. Next base: position 2,533,043 of record CP070702.1, on the reverse strand, counting down.
GGGCTATCTTGCCCCGACAATCGTCATAGGGGGAAGGTTGAGGTCCTCCAACCGCAACGCGAAGTTGGGCACGGGCCAGTTCTTTGTGGCTGAGGCGGACGAGAGCGACGGGTCGTTTCTCAAGCTCTCGCCCACGATCGCCGTCATAACGACCATCGACGAAGAGCATCTGGACCACTACAAGGACATCGAGGAGATAAAGGACGCGTTCGTCGAGTTCGCAAACAAGATCCCCTTCTACGGGGCGGCCGTGGTCTGCGCCGACGACGAACACGTGCGTTCCATAATACCCCGCATCACGCGGAGGGTCCTCACCTACGGGCTGGACGGAGAGACCGACGTCTCGGCCCTGGCTGTGACTCAGACCGGAATGAGGGTGTGCTACAAGGCGTTTCTCAAAGGCGAGCTCCTGGGCGAGATGGAACTCAACATGCCCGGAAGACATAATGTCTATAATTCCTTAGCAGCGTTGGCAGTAGGGCTGGAACTTCGAGTGGAGTTTGAAGCGATAAAATCGGCCCTGGCCGAGTTCCAGGGGGTCGAGAGGCGGTTCGAGATGAAGGGAGAAGCGGGCGGGATAACAGTCCTGGACGACTACGGGCACCACCCCACGGAAATACGGGCCGTGCTGGAGACCGCTAGGGATATCTGGAGACGGCGCGTGGTCGCCGTGTTCCAGCCGCACAGGTACACCAGAACGGCACTGCTGCTCTCGGAATTCGGAAAGGCGTTCGACGCTTGCGAGCGCGTCTATCTCACGGACATCTACGCGGCGGGTGAAGAGCCCGTGGAGGGTGTGAGCTCGGAGCACGTGGCCGTTGAGATCCGAAAGAGGGGAAAGGCCGAGGCCGAATACGAGCCGGACTGGGAGTCCCTCCTGGAGGAGCTGAGTGCTTTTTTGAGGCCCGGGGACATTGTGGTGACGCTGGGTGCCGGCGACATCACCGGATTCGGTGAGAGATTGCTCGACAGGATTCGGGCGGGTAAGGAAAGTGTCAGGTGCGAATAGTCTCTACGGTTCACTCAAGAGTGTCGACGGCGTCACGTGTGAGAAGGAAGCGCTCCTTTCGTCACTGACCTCCTTCCGCGTCGGCGGGCCCGCTGCCGTGCTGGCGATCGCGGAAGACGCCTCGGGCTTGCGGTCGGTACTGCGCCTCGTTTCGGACGCGGGGGTGAGGTTGTTCGTGCTGGGCGCAGGCACAAACGTAATTTTTCGCGACGAAGGTTTTGACGGTGTGGTGCTGAAGCTGGGTCCTGGGTTCGGGCGGTTGGAGAGAGAGGGTCTCAAGGTGCGCGCCGGAGCAGCGGCATCGCTTTCAGACGTCGTGTGCTTCTGCGCCGGGAACTCCCTCTCCGGCCTCGAAGCGCTGGCCGGGATCCCGGGCTCGCTGGGGGGCGCCGTTGCCGGAAACGCGGGCGCCTTCGGCACGACCGTCGGCGAGAAAGTCGACTCGCTCACGGGCTACGATGCCGAAGGGGCGGCCCGAAGTCTCGGCTCGAACCAGATGGACTTCGGCTACAGGCGCGCCGACTTCGGTGCTGCTCTGGTGCTTACGGAGATACTGCTGTCGCTGGAGGAGGGGCGGAGGGAGGCGATGCTTGACAGGATGGACGAGATCGTGAGAAAGAGGAAGGAGAGTCAGCCCTACGAGCTGCCCTGTGCCGGCTCGATATTCAAGAACCCGCCGGAGATGAAGGCCGCCAGGCTCATCGAGAAAGCGGGCCTGAAGGGGCGGACGGTAGGTGGGGCCGAGGTTTCGGCCAAGCACGCCAACTTCATCGTGAACAAGGGAGGGGCGTCCTCGGACGACGTGCTCTCTCTCATCGAAGTCGTCAGAGAAGCGGTGCACAGGAAGTTCTCGGTGTCTCTCGAACTCGAGGTCAAGGTGGTGCAGTGAGAAGGGCAGGGAAGAAGACCAGGACGAAGCTCTACTGCGGGAAAGCGATTTCCAAGAAGCGAGTCTCCCTGGATTTCGCTCTCAGGCTCACGGTCTTTGGCCTCGTGGTTCTGCTCGCAGTGATGAAGTTTCCGGACGCGAAGGCCAGGATGCTCAGTTCGAGCCTGTTCAGGCTGGACGCCGTCACGCTGAAGGGGAACAGATACCTCATGAATCCCCAGATTATGAGCACGGCCGGGATAGAAGAGGGAGCGTGCGGGTTAGGGCTCGACGTCGACGAGATTCGCTCGCGGCTCCTGGAGCATCCCAGGATAAGGTCGGCCACCGTGAAGAGGTTTCTCTGGAAGAAGCTCTACATCTCCGTGGAGGAGCGTTCGCCGGTGGCGCTGCTCGAGAACGTACGGCTGCTGGAGATCGACGACGAAGGCGTTGTCTTTGAGCCCGTCCGTCCCACTCTCGTTCCGGACCTGCCCGTCATCACCGGGCTGTCGTGCGGGAAATTGTCTCCCGGGGACAGGGTGGGAGGCGACGAAATAGAGCGGGTCCTCCTGCTGCTGAGGAAGCTCCGGGACCCGGAGGTGAACCTCTACGACCAGATTTCGGAGGTTCACGTGGACAGGCACGGAGCGCTCTATCTCGTCTCGATACACTCAGGAACACCGGTGCTTGTGGGAAGCGAGACCGTGACCACGAAGAAACTGAGAGCGCTCAGAGTGGCACTCGCCGACATGCAGCGCAGGGAAGTGAAACCTGGTTCGCTCGACCTCAGGTTCAAGAATCAGATAGTCGTCAGGGGGGCCGAACAATCTTCCGCCGACGCGCTCGCTGACCCGGGCGCGGACGCCGGAAGGGTCGCGCTCTTCTAGAGCGGAAAGGCTGGTGCGACAATGGCATCGGGAAAGCTACTTGCAGGACTGGACATCGGCACCACCAAGATAAGCGCCATCGTGGCTGAGGTGGACGAGTGCAACCAGGTGAACATCGTGGGGGTCGGCACCGTGCCTTCCGAGGGTCTCAGAAGGGGTATCGTGATAAACCTGGAAAAGACCGTGCATTCCATCTCCAGAGCGATCGAGAAGGCGGAGAGAATGGCCGGCGTGGAGATCAAGTCGGTCCACGCCGGAATCGCCGGGGACCACATACGGAGCATAAACAGCAGGGGCGTGATAGCCGTCTCCCGCAAGGACAACGAGATAGGTCCGGCAGACGTGGCGAGGGTCGTCGACGCTGCCAAGGCGGTCGCCATACCGGCCGACAGGGAGATAATCCACGTCATTCCGCAGGAGTTCATAGTGGACGACCAGGACGGCATCAAGGATCCCATAGGAATGAGCGGGATCAGGCTGGAGGCGGAGGTTCACATCATCACCGGTGCCGTCACGTCGGCCAAGAACATATGCAAGAGCATTGAGAGGGCGGGGCTCAGGGTGGACGACCTGGTCCTGGAGCCCCTGGCCTCCAGCCACGCCGTTCTGGGTCCAGACGAGAGGGACCTGGGTGTGGTGCTCCTGGACATCGGCGGGGGCACGACCGACGTGGCGGTCTTCTACGAGGGGAGCATCCGTCACACGGCCATCATCGGGCTGGGGGGGTCCAGCATCACCAACGATATTGCGATCGGGCTCAGAACACCTATTGACAAGGCGGAGCCTCTTAAGGTAGAGCATGGGTGTGCGTTGAGCTCGATGGTTTCCGAGGACGAGAAGATTTCGGTGCCCGGCGTGGGCGGACGTCCCACCAGGGAACTATCCAGGTACGTGCTGAGCGCCATGATAGAGCCGAGGGTGCAGGAAATCCTCACGATGGCTCTCAAGGAGGTGAAGAAGAACCACTTCGCCGACTTGCTCGGTGCGGGGGTCGTCATCACCGGAGGGACGTCCATAATGGAGGGCATGACCGAGATCGCCGAACAGGTCTTCGACACTCAGGTGCGAATCGGCATCCCCACCGGCGTGTCGGGACTCGTTGATTCGGTCAGCGACCCGCGGTTCTCCACGGGAGTGGGCCTCATACTCCATGCCTTTCGAAACGAGGACATGGACGCCGACTTCGCGGGAGGTCCTCTTTCGAAGTTGTCTTCGGGCATCAAGAAGTTTGTAGAAAGTTTCTTCTAGTTTCCAGGGTCTCTGTCCTGCGACATGGAGGTATTGTGATGCTTCTTCAATTCGAACCTGACGACAGCAAGTGTGCCAACCTCCGCGTGATCGGGCTCGGCGGTGCGGGCGGAAATGCAGTGAACAGGATGATCTCTTCGGGGCTCTGTGGGGTGGAGTTCATCGCCGCCAACACGGACAGCCAGGTGCTGAACCAGTCTCTTGCCCCCCACAAGGTCCAGATAGGGGCGGAGCTGACCAGGGGGTTAGGTTCAGGTGGAGACCCGTCCATAGGTAGAAGGGCCGCGGAGGAGAATTCTGACGAGCTGGGTGATCTTCTGCGCGGAAGCGACATGGTCTTCATCACTTGCGGAATGGGAGGGGGGACAGGCACGGGAGCCGCGCCGTACGTGGCGTCGCTGGCGAGGGAGAACGATTGCCTCACCGTTGCGGTCGTGACGAAGCCCTTCCTTTTTGAGGGCAAACACAGGTCCGAAGTGGCCGAAGACGGCCTCGGTGAGCTCAGGGATTCCGTCGACACCCTCATCGTGATTCCGAACGACAGGTTGCTCTCGGTTGTGGAGCGGACCACCCCGATCGTGGAGGCCTTCAGGACTGCGGACGAGGTCCTGCTCCAGGCCACCAAGGGAATCTCGGACCTCATAACGGTTCCCGGCATCATCAATCTGGATTTCGCCGACGTTAAGGCCGTGATGTCGTCTCGCGGAAACGCTCTCATGGGAACCGGCGTCGCCTCGGGGGAGAACAGGGCGGTCGAAGCGGCCCAGCTCGCCGTCTCGAGCCCCTTGCTGGAGGACGTGTCCATATCCGGGGCCCGAGCACTCCTGGTCAACATCACCGGTGGCCCGACGCTGAGCCTCCACGAGGCCAGCGACGCTGCCACGGTGATCCTGGAGGCGGCCGGCGGCGATTCCAACGTGATCTTCGGTGCAGTCATGGACCCGAAGCTGGAGAGCGAGGTTCGGGTGACGGTGATAGCCACGGGTTTCGGGAAGAAGGCGCCCGTCAAGAGCGAATCCGTGGAGAAGAGGCAGATAGAGCTCACGGACTACGACGAAGAGGGTCTGAAGAGGCCCGCGTTTCTGCGAAAGGAAGAGTCATCGGTCGTCTCTCACGCGCGCAGGTGGGGGAGGGCCTTTTCGAGGGACAACCTCGAAGTTCCTGCCTTCCTGAGAAAGCAGCTGGATTAGCGGCCGAGATTCCTCTTCGTGAGGGCAGGCATCGGAGAAACAGGGCCAGGACAGAGCGAACCGTGCGTCCCAATCCGCACCGGTCCTGGCGCTTTGGAAGTTTCTTCGAGGAGACGATGCGGCAGCTGGCTTGTCAAAAATCTCTAGGAGTGCGGTTCAGTTTCTGAATCCGGCGCCACGTCTTCGCTAAACCGGTGGCGAAGAGGAGACCTATCAGAGACAGGTCGAAATGACACTTCTCGGGAAGATACTTCACAGACAAGGAAACGAACACTATAACAAGGGCATCGCCTTCTTCAACGAAGGCGAGTACGAGAACGCCGTTGCCGAGTTCGAGCTCGCCATAGAGACCATCTCTAGCAAGAAGGACCCTTACTACAACCTCGGACTCTTCTACGCTGCAGAGGCCAGGGCGCATCTCGGTCTTGCGCACTTCAAGAGCGGCCGGCTGGAGAAGGCCGAGGAGGAGTTCAAGAAGGCCCTCACGGAGAGCCCCAACTATCCCGACCTTCGCTTCTACCTCGGCGTAATCTACGAGAAATCCGGCAGGCACCAGGAAGCCATAGAGGAGCTGGAGGAAGCCCTCGCTATCAACCCTCACTACGCAGAGGCACGCTGCTATCTGGCGGTCTGTCTGCACGCCGTGGGGGACGTGAAGGCGGCGAAGGCGCAGCTGCAGGAAGTGCAGCGAGCGGGGTACGACCTCCCTCTGTCCCTCAGCCTCCAGGCCAACACCCACATTCCTGAAGAGGCCATCACCGAGCTGAAGCAGGTGGCCAGAAAGAAGTCCGAGTATTTCACTCACGTGGACAACGCCGTGGGATGTTACAACAGAGGGCTGAAGAAACAGGCCATCGCCGAGCTGAAGAGAGCGGTGGAGTTGCAGCCCAGATATGCCGACCTTCGCTGCAAGCTGGGGATAATACTCAGAGAAACTGGCGAGACCTCTGAGGCGGCCCGACAGTTGAGAGAAGCCATCTCCATAAATCCCAACTACGTCGAGGCGCACGTGCACCTCGGGCTCACATACATGGCCGAAGGCCGCTACGGAGAGGCCGCGAAACTGCTTTCCCACGCCGCCGACCTGGCTCCCACTTACGCCGACGTGCATTTTCTTGCGGGCCTGGCGCTGTATAAGGGAGGTTTCCCCCAGCTGGCCGTGGAAGAGTTCCGGATGGCACTGGACGCCAACAGCAGCTTCTGGAGAGCCCACTACTATCTGGCTCTCTGTTATCACAGCATCGACGACACGGACAACGCGGTGAAGGAGCTCAAGAACGCGCTGGAGCAGGCACCGGACGCGGGTATTGCCAGGGCCGAGCTGGGCCGAGTTTATCTGTCGCGGGGGGACCACGACAAGGCGGCGACCGAGTTCGAGATAGCCATCGGGTACCATCCCGATTTCCCAGATCTGAGGCTTAACCTGGGTCTGTCCTACATGAGGTCCAAGAGATACGAGCAGGCCAGGGAGCAGTTCGTGAGAGCCATCGAGCTTAATCCCGAGTATGCGATGGCGCACTATGCGCTCGGGCGACTCATGCTCCGCGAGAACAAGATAGAGGAGGCCAATTCGCATCTGAAGACGGCCGCCTCAATCTGTCCGGACCACGCTGACATCCATCACTGGCTCGGCAAGGCCTTGGGGGCTGCGGAGCGTGAGAAGGAGGCCGAAGGCAGCTTCTCGGCGGCGATAGGGATAAACAGGAACTTCGTCGCGGCGAGACTGGGACTGGCACTGCTCCTGCAGAGGCAGTCGCGCTTCGAAGAGGCCCGAGAGCACTTCCTGCACGTGCTCAAGATCGAGCCGCAGAATTCTCTGGCTCGTTCCTATCTGGACGACGACATACTGCGATCTACAAATCCCTCCGGTGGCAAGAGCCTTATCTGAAGACTTGGAAACCTATCACTTCAGTCCTCCACCTCGCGCAAAAGAGGGAGGGGTCCGGCTGCGCGTCGCGCTCGTCTACCCCAACTCCTATGCCGTGGGAATGGACAATCTGGGCTTTCAGGGTGTCTTCAGACTTCTGGCCTCCAGCACCTCCGTTCACTGTGAGAGAGTTTTCTACGAGAGGGACCGCAGGTGCATTTCCCTCGAGAGCCACCTGCGGCTGAACGAGTTCGACGTCGTTGCGTTCTCCATCTCGTTCGAGAACGACTACATCAACGTGCTGAGGATGCTGAAGGACTCGGCCATCGAGCCACTGGCCTCCAACCGTGACGAGCGGTCCCCTCTGCTCCTGGCGGGCGGTGCGGCCACGACCATCAACCCCGAACCCATGACCCCCTTCATGGATGCCATATTCCTTGGCGAGGCAGACGAGGCAATCCAGGAGATAGTGGGCCGTTGCTCGGAGCTGGAAGAACGAGGGAGACAACCCGTGCTTAAGTCGCTGGCTCTGGTGGAGGGCGTCTACGTGCCGTCCATCCAATCGCCTTTTCTCGGGGAGGGAAGGGACGTCGCCGGAACGGTGAGGCGCAGGGTTGTGCGCGACCCCTCCACGACCTTCTGCAGCACCGCAGTATCTAGTCCTCGCAGTCACCTCGGAGGCATGTTCCTGGCAGAGGCCGTGAGGGGTTGCTCCAGGAAATGCAGGTTTTGTGCCGCCACCTGCATCTACGCTCCCCTTCGGTACGTGCCGGCGGATTCGCTGCTGGCGAGGGTCTGGCAGGCTGGTTCCTCTGTGAGGACAGTGGGGCTGGTGGGAGCCTGCGTGTCTGAGCACCCGGATCTGGTGCCCGTGGCAAGAGCCCTAGTGGAACGTGGAATTCGAGTCTCCGTATCCTCGCTACGCGCGGACATAGGGGCTTCTGAAATTCTGGAATTGTTGGCGCGGAGCGGAACCAGGACCGTCACGATCGCCCCGGAAGCAGGGACCCGCGAGATGCGGAAGCTGGTTAACAAGGAGCTTGCGGAGGACAGTCTTGAGGAGACCGTGGCCGCTGCCAGGGACAGCGGCCTCGCTTCCTTGAGACTTTATTTCATGGTCGGACTGCCGGGCGAAAAACTCGAGGACGTGATGGCGATCGTGTCTCTCGTGGAATCGGTGAGCTCGCGCTTCAGAGCAGGCAAGAAGGCGCGTCACGTCACGGTGAGCGTCTCGCCGTTCGTGCCCAAGGCCTGGACTCCTTTTCAATGGTGTCCGATGGACGAGCGCGGTGCCCTCCGGACCAAGATGCAGACCCTCTCGAGGCAGCTCTCAAGGCTGAAGGGAGTGAGATTCAAACCGCAGGGTCTCAGGAGCTCCTTCTTGCAGGCGGCGCTCTCCCGGGGTAGCTGGAAGACCGGGCTGGCTCTTCACGCGATGGTCTTCGAAGGCCTCAGTGCCAGGACCGCCTGGAAGAGAGCGGGACTCGAATTCGATTCGGAGGTCTTCTCGGCCAGGGAACTGGGCGCCGCACTCGCGTGGGACCACCTGGACGTGGTCCCGTCCAGAGAGAGACTCAGGAAGGAATACGAGAAAGCCTTCGGAGGAGGACCAGGGTAGCCGGCTGGATGCTAGGATTCACCAGCCGCTTCGTGAGACGGGGTCTTTCTTGAAGCACGGATGCCCTTCTGCACTGCGTCAGATCTAAGGCAACGCGTGCAAACGTAGAGCTTTCTGGGAACGCCGTCTATCACCACCCGTACGCGCTGCAGGTTCGGCTGCCAGCGTCGTTTGGTAACGTTGTGGGCGTGACTCACCGAAGCCCCGAAAAGGTTGCCCTTTCCGCAAATATCGCATCTTTTAGCCATAACTGATATACTCCTTGATGAACACAAAAACCGCAGGTTACAATTTACCAGATGGGAAGCGGGCCTGCAAGCAGAAAATCTCCTCGGCGTTGCGGGAATGCCATGCTGAAGCCATCCTCGTCCGTACAGTATCTGAAGGGTGTGGGCCCTGCGAGGGCACAGCTGTTTCTGAAGCTCGGCATCTCCACGGTCATGGACCTGCTTCGTCACTACCCCCGCCACTACATTGACAGAACCACACTGAGCCGCATCTCTTCCGTCTCTCCCGGCCAGAACTGCACAGTGATGGGAGTCGTTCAAGGCTCACAGGTAAGGCCCACCCGAGACGGCCGGAGAGACTTCATCCTGGTCCTGTCGGACGAGACCGGTCACATGGAGTGTATCTGGTTCAACCAACCGTTCCTTCAGAAAGTCTTTAAGGGCGGCCAGACTGTCGTAGTGAGTGGGGAAGTGGGTTTCTATCGAAGCAAGCAACTCAAGAACCCTGTCTACGAGATACTCTCCCGGGAAGACCAGGAACTGATTCACACCGGGAGGATCGTGCCTTCCTACAGGCTTACCGCGGAGCTCAGCCAGAAGGTGCTGCGCAGAAGCGTCAAGAGAACTCTGGACGGGTGCCTGCCTCTGGTTCGTGAGAGCCTTCCGCGGCACGTGAGAAAGCGAAGAGGACTTCTGGAACTCCGCGAGGCGCTTCAGCAGATTCACTTTCCGGACGACTGGCAGCGACAGCAGCAGGCCAGGGAACGCCTGGCGTTCGAGGAGCTGTTCTTCTTTCAGCTCATGCTTGCCAGGCGGAAGCAGCGCGCTCAGGATCCTTCGCGCGCTCTGGCCTTTTCCACGAACGGTCCTCTCTTCTCACAATTCGTGAAGTCGCTGCCCTTCCCGCTCACCGAGGCACAGAGAAGAGTGCTGGAAGAGATAAAGGCGGACCTCAGTTCCAGGAAGGTGATGAACAGGCTTCTGGAAGGGGACGTGGGCTGTGGCAAGACGGTGGTGGCGATCGCAGCGTCTCTCATCGCCGCAGACAGCGGTTGCCAGGTGGCATTCATGGCCCCCACGGAGATCCTGGCCGAGCAGCACTTCGCAACGGCCACGGAGTTGCTGAGGGATCTGAACGTCAACGTGGACTGCCTGCTCGGAAAGACTCGCCACAAGAAGAGGGAGCAGATACTGAAGGACACTGCAGTAGGGAAAATACATCTTCTCATAGGCACGCACGCCTTGATACAGGAGCACGTCGAGTTTGCCGGGCTGGGACTCATAATCGTCGACGAACAGCATCGATTCGGCGTGCTGCAGCGGGCAGCTCTCATCGGAAAGGGCGTCTTCCCACACGTACTGGTGATGACCGCGACGCCCATTCCGCGGTCCCTGGCCATGACGGTCTTCGGGGACCTGGACGTCTCCGTCATCGATGAGATGCCGCCTGGCAGGCGGAAGGTGACGACGAAAGCTGTCACGGAAGCGGAGCGGGGGAAGACGTACGAGTTTCTTGCGAAACAGGTGCAGGAAGGAAGGCAGGCGTTCGTGGTTTACCCGCTCGTCGAAGAATCCGAGAAGATGGAACAGCTCATGGCGGCCACCGAGATGGCCGGAGAGCTGTCCAAGCACCCAGCGCTTCGGGGGGTAAGGGTGGGCCTGCTGCACGGGAAGATGAAGAACGATGAGAAAGAGCGGACGATGAGGAGCTTCAAGGCGGGAGAGATAGACGTGCTCGTGAGTACGACAGTGGTAGAAGTGGGGATAGATGTTTCGAACGCCTCCATCATGATAGTGGAACACCCTGACAGATACGGTCTCTCGCAGCTTCACCAGCTCAGAGGGCGAGTGGGACGAGGTCGCCACGAGTCCCACTGCATTCTGATTAAGGAGAGGGAAATCGGCGAAGACGCATCCAGAAGGCTCGGAATACTCGTCAACTGTGACGACGGCTTCAAGATAGCCGAGGCCGACCTCGCCATCAGAGGTCCGGGCGAGTTTCTCGGAACCCGGCAGCACGGCCTGCCCGACTTCAAGATCGCCGAGATTCTTCGAGACGGCCCGCTGCTTTCCCAGGCCAGGCGCGAAGCGTTCCTTCTCCTGGAGAGCGACCCCGAACTCTCGCACCCTGACAACGCCCCTGCCAGGCGCACCCTGAATGAGTTGAAACGGCTCTCTTCAGAATTGCCCCCGTCCTGAGATGCCTCTCTCCCCGACGGGTCACGGGCGCAACCCTCCTGGTTCCTGGATGCACGCGTCGCCGGTCAGGAACGACCTCCTGGTCCGGCACGACTTCCCGGCCAGGCAGGACGTCCCGCACGGGACACGACTTTTCACTGGGGCCGGAGCCCGGCCAGTGGCGTGGAGCGTTGGCTCAATTCTTGCTGCGTGACAGATGATGCGCAGCCACACCCCGAAGCGGAGGCGGAGCCATGATAGTCGAATGCGGCAGTTGTCACACAAGATACAAGATTTCTGAGGAGCGGGTCCCGACCTCCGGAGTCAAGGTAAAGTGCCCGAAGTGCAAGGCAATCTTCGAGGTCAAGAGGGAAGTGGAGGAAAGGGAGGAGACGCTGGGGGAAAAGCTCTTCGGCAAGGCCGTCGTGGGGCAATCCATGTGGCCGGTCAGGTTGCCTGGAGGGGAGACAGGAGTGTCGATGGGAGAGGGTGCAGCGCCTGGCATCGAGGAGGAGTCGAAAGGGCCCGACGAGGCGCCGGCCGTGGCCGCGGACCACCCGTCTGACGCGCCTGGCGAAGCCCGTCCCGAACCCGAAGAGACGTTCAAGGAGAAGGAAGCCGGGGTTGCTGAGGAGGACCCGAGGACTCTTGCCAGGGCCCTCGTGTCAGACATCCTGTTCTACAACAGGAAGGAACGGGACGAGGGGCTCGCGCAAGACAAGATTCTTGCCTTTCTCGGAAAAGAAATTGCCCGCTCCTGGGAGATATACAAGGAGAGGGTCGGAATAGAGACCGCCATTGAAACTGAACACTTCAGGGAAGCCGTAAACGAGATCCTCGGCGAGGGCAATAAGGTTCTCTAGGATGGCTCTCAGTCGCGGGCTCGAGCGCCCACCTTCGCGTCCATGAGTTCGAAGTAATAGTCTTCGGTCTGCCGCGCCACGCTGGCCCACGAGTACTGAAACGCCTTCTGTCTCCCCCTGGCTCCCAGCTTCTCTCTGAGCTCTTTGTCACGCAGCAATTCCAGGATCGTCTCGGCCAGCGCCTCGTGATTCGAGGCTTCGGTGAGCAAACCGTCCTGTTTGTGCGAAACCACGCTCCTGTAGCCCGGTATGTCGGATGCTACAACGGGAACGCCTGAGGCCATTGCCTCCAGCAAGACTATACCGAAGCTTTCGTTCCTGGTTGCCGGTGAGCAGAAGACGTGCGCGCTCGCAAAGTAGCGGGGTAGAAGCTCACTGGTCACGCTGCCTACGAACCGCACCGAGTCCCTGATGTGGTCGGCCACAGCGGCCTCGTACGTCGGCCTTCCGGGACCGTCCCCTATCACTACTAGTCTAACGGGTGAGGGACTCTTGGCGTGGATGACTTCCATGGCCCGTATCAAATGTTCGAGCCCCTTGCGGGGGTCCGGCCTGCCGACAAAAAGTATGTTGTGGGTCCCGTCCATCAGTTCCTCAAGCGGCGGGACCTCGGGGCTGAACCTCTCTGGATCCACTCCGTTGGGAATTATCCGGTAGTCTCCACCGAAGTACCTGTGCACGAAATCTCTCGCGGGAAGGCTCACGGCGACCTTCCCGTGGATTCTCCGGTGAAACTTCTGCAGAAGCGGCCTGAAGAGGAAATAGCCGGCGTTGGACTTTGCCGACGCGTGGAAGGTACCGAGCAGCACAGCATCTCTGGAGGTTCTGGTGGCTGCCAGAGGCAGGACGGGTACCAGAGGACAATGGACGTGGACGACGTCGAAGCGGCCTTCTCTGAGCACTCGTTTCATCTTGCCGTAGATGTTCCAGCCAACCGTCAGGTTGGCGTACGCGCCGTTGTGTTTTATGAGGACGTTGCTTCCCAGGCGGACCACGTCGGCCTCGTTCGCCGGCTTTGAGTTCCTGTGGCCGCAGGTGATGATGGTGACCCGATGCCCCCTCTTGCGGAGCTCGACCGCCACGTGGTGGACGTGCTCAGTCACTCCCCCGAATTGAGGATAGTAGGCGTGAGTGACGATGGCCACGTTCAGAGAACGCCTGCCGTCGCCCCGGCTCTCTGAAGGCTGTGTTTCCAGGCTGATGTGCCTGCCGCGGTCGGCTCGAGGCCGGGACACCGCTACGGTTGTGTTGGGAATCGCTGCCTCAGCTGTTCGTCGGCGGGTTTTGGTGGACATGGCCTACAGTCCGTTGGGCCCTGGCAGCGGTGCGAGGCCTGGAAACCGGGGCCCAGACATCTCTGAATATGCACCACTGGTCCAGGTTTTCTTCTATGTACGATTCTATTCTGGAGAGCACCTTCCTGGTCAGCTTCTCGATATCGGCGGCCTTGTTTCCGGTGGGCTCAGGGAATATCGGGTCGTCGATGTGCACCTTGAATCGAAAAGGCCCCAGCCGCTTTATGTAGCCGGGAACGATGGGAGCCCCGGTCTTCAGTGAGAGCGTCGCTGCACCGGACGGTATCTTCGCGGGCTTGGAGAAGAACTCAGTCGGCAGCCCGTTCACGAAGACGTCTCCGTCCACCAGCAGCACCACGGTCTCGTTGTTGCGAAGGGCGCGGAAGAGAGCCCGGAAACTCTCCTCCGGCGAAACCACGCTCATGTTGAGCCTCCGCTTGATGTTCTTCACGTGCTCCGACATGGAAGTGCTGAACTGCACACCGGCCACAACGTGAAGTCTGTAGCCCAGAAGTGCCAGGGCGATTCCGGCCGCTTCCCAGTTTCCTATGTGGGCGGTGGCGATTATGGCCCCCTTCCTTCGGGCGAGTGCTTCGTCCAGATTCTCCAGACCCTCCAGCGTGAAGACTTCCTTGACTCTCGAGCGGTCCAGATGGGGAATTTTGAAGAATTCGTAGAGAAATTCGTTGAAGCTTCTGAAGATGAGTTTCGCCACGCGCTTCTCCCCCAGCTCTCTGAACCTGGGAGAAGGGGAGTTGCCCAGGATGTGCCTCACGTTCGAGACCACCGCCGCGCGTCTTCCGGGGTAAGTGTAGTAGTGCACGGCGACCAATCTTCTTGCAAGGAAATAACCCACACGCGGCGGCATTGCCGAGACGCCGAGCTTCAATATGTTGAAGAAGAGAAGGGAAAACATAGCAGAGTCAGACTCCTCGCAAGGAATTCTGTCACCCAGTCCGCCAAAGAAACCTAGATGAACAGGTGCCCGTTGTCAAGGACATTCCAAGCTCTGAATGCTGGCGGGAGCAGAGGGGGGCGTGTGGCTTTTTCCTATGCGGCGTTTGAAGTTGCGGGGGACGCGGAGGCCAGATACGACTTGACAGGTAGTGCAAGCTTGGTTAACATGGCCGCGGTAGCGTCAGATCCTCTGTCTGAGGTTACTTGCCCTCAAACCCGTACATTCCGCCGCGAACGGGCACTTACTGGGGTCGTGTTCGAGTGGGCAGGACGCGTAGACTCGGTTTGCCATCCTGCAGTACGTCGACACCTTCCTCCTGCGTTTGAGCGGCCTCCTCGGCAGCGGGTTGAGTCTCATCCTTCCTCCTTGTGGAAGCCTCATGATGTGACGCTACTCTGCTCGGAGCAATTAGCATGCCAGCCAACGTCATCATGGAAGGAGACTGAGAGATGCCAAGTCAGAAGCTTGTCAGGTGTGAGGTGTCGAGAGAGGGCGTTCCCGGACAGTCCACCGTGCGCTACGTTCCCATGGAAATATACGGCCTGTGGGAGTATCTGATGGAGTCCAAGCACAACTTCGACGTGTCGGAGCCTCAGGCTTCCCTGTGGATCGACATCGAGGAGTCACCCGAGCTTGCCTATTCGGACGAGCAGTACGAGAAGGTCACAGAGTTAACGCTGTTCATCTTCTCGGAGAGAGACGGTATGTTCGGGAAGGTGAGCCGCTACTTTCCCTCTGAGCGATACGATGAAGTCAAGCGCATCTTCCTGAAGCATTACAGGATTGACGACAATGAACCTGGACTGAGGCCCCAGATGAAGGAGAGACCGGGCATCTGGATAAAGCGCAACGGCAAGTGAAGTTATAGACGCCCCTTGCCTTTTGCACTCCGCATTGCATTGTGCATTCCGCCTCCTGCGCTTTCGGTGAATCTCGCGCGTTGCTTCCCCCGCATTCCCGCCTAACCTCTTTGCCGGCAAACACCAATACTTGACTCGACTATCGCCTCGCCCACGGTTCGTGGCACGAAACGTGCTAGGTCAAAACACTGCATCAGAGGCGCTAGAACGCCCCAAGGCATTATCTGAGATAAGACCCAGGAATGCCTGCCACTGGCCGCCACTTGCCTGACGGGCCTAGACCGACGAGGTTGGCGGAGCAGGCAAGCGAAACGATAGAACAGCTCGAGCTCGATAAGGGCTCTGCCCAAGTTCCTCGATACGAACAAGGGCGGCCACGGCAGGACCAAAGGAGAACGCTGATGGTGGTCATAAGTTATTCAGGTAAGGAAGCCAATGGGAAAATCGTTTACTACGGTCCCGGGCTTGGGGGGAAGACCACCAACCTGGAGTTCATCTACGACAGCGTCCCCGCATCGAGCCGTGGAAAAATGGTTTCCATGAAGACCCAGACAGACAGAACGCTCTTCTTCGACTTCCTGCCATTGGACCTTGGCGAACTGGGCGGTTTCAAGACGAGGTTCCTGCTGTACACGGTTCCCGGCCAGGTCTTCTACAACGCGACGAGAAAGCTTGTGCTGAGGGGAGCGGATGCGGTCGCATTCATAGCTGACTCGCAACGCGGAAAGATGGAAGAGAACAAGGAGAGCCTGGCGAATCTGGAAGAGAATCTTGCGGACTACGACCTGTCCCTGGACAGTGTCCCCTGGGTCATCCAGTACAACAAGAGAGACTTGCCTGACATATACACGGTCGAAGAGCTTAACAAGGAACTCAATCCCAGAAACGTGCCTCACTTTGAGGCAATAGCCACGGAGGGGGTCGGCGTGTTTGAGACGTTTAGAGGACTCTCCAGACTTCTGCTCGAGAAGCTCTCCGAGGAGATCGGCCAGCGCATGGTCATCGGGCGGCACTTCGGTCAGAAGCGGGGGCAGGATGGAGAGCAGGAACAACCGACAGGGGTTCCCGAGATAACCACCCAGCCAATGCAGGAAACTCCGTCGGAAGTGGAGACTCTCGAAGTTGCCGCATCGAGTGCTCCAGGCGATGAGGTGGGAGAGAGCTGGGAGGGCCCGGCAGAGCCTGCGGGCGAAGAAGGGCTCGAGGACGGTACCGCGCCGGAGGCCGAAACGCCCGCTGACTGGACCGAGAGAAGGGCCGCGACAGGTGAGGACGTGGTTGCGCACGCGGAGAGCAGGGAGGGCCGTGCCGCTGAGGACATCGTGTCCGAGCAGGCCGAGCGCGAAGAGGAAGCGGCAGAAGAGACGGCGCAGCAGACTGCAGAGGAGATGACGGGGCAGTTGGAGGAGCCGGTGGTCCAGGCTAGGGCCGAGGCGAAAGAACAAAGTCAACCCATCATAGAGCGCGAGAGAGAGGAAGTAAGAAGCTTTTTCTCCGGGGCCGAAGAACATCCCCCGCTGGAACAAGCCATCCGTCGAGACGAAATCCAGTTGTCCGAACAGCCCGATTCTGAGCCCGAATCAGAAACGTGGGCCCCCGAACCGCCGGTCGAGGCGCAGCAGGAGCCGGAGCCGGAGGAGACAGTCGAAGAGATGGTGCTGAAAGAAGAGGAACAGGGGGAAGCCTCTGACGAAGAAGAAGCTTCTTTCCTCGGCATCATCAGGCGAAACGACGTGGGAGTCTTCAAGAGACAAGAGAGTCGCGACGAGCGCCCGAAGCCGGCTGCCGCTGCAGCCTGGGAGGCCGCGGCCGAGCAGGGCTCCGAGCACGTCATAGAGGTGCCCGTGGACATGGCACCGGACGAGGAAGAGAAAGAGATAGTCTTAACTCTCAAGCTCAAACTCAAGAGGAAATCGCGTCAGGAACAGGAGCGGTCGGACGAGTTTTTGCTTGACGGAATCTCGAGATAGCCAGGGGGTGCCTGTAGGGCCGCCCCCGAAGTACCAAATTCACCCCGCGCTCCAGTGCCGCCTGCCGCCGGTCAGCCAGGGCTGACCGGCGGCTTCTTCTTTTGTGGGGTAAGCTTTTACTGCCGGCTGTTTTCTCTTGACTACGCGCCGAACCTACTCTATTTTCCAGCTATTGTGGACGTGTGTGTCCTGGCGGCCAGAGAGCCGGGGGGTGGTGTGAGTTCGGAAGGAGGACCAAATGAGAGAGAGAGCCGGAATCACGAGACATGCCTGGCTCCTTGTGCCCGGCATCTTCTTGTCTCTTCTCGTGTTTGCATCTAGCGCTGCGTGCACTGAGTCGGAATCTTTGGTGCAGAGCTCCGCGAATCCGTGGTCGAGCCTCGCGCCCACTTCCAGCCGCCTGTCGTTGCTGGACCTCTCCAAGCTGGATGTCTCTCACGAGCTCGTCTTCTCATACGGGTTGAGCTCTTCGGGGAGAGACGGGATGGGGGGACTCTGGTTGACCACGTTCAGTTATCCGGTGTCCGGACCTTTGAAGCTTGACCTGTCCATCGGGACCTCGCTCAGCCGCTCCGCTGCCAGAGGTTTTCAGGCGGACAATCTCTTCCTCGAGAATTTCTCTCTGCAATACAGGCCCAGTGACAGCGTCTTGTTCCAGTTCATGTACAGGGGGATTCCGAGCAGCCAGGTGTATTCCCCTGTTCGCTCTACTCACTGAGGAGGGGTTCATTCCTTCTGGACTGATGCGGCACACTCGATTCTCTCCAAAAAAGGAAATTCAGAGGCTGCGCAAGTCGCACCGCGATAATCCCTACGATTCTCAGGTGGCCGTCGACCTGGGGAGATTGCTTGAGTCGGACGGCGAGTACGCGGAGGCCCTGGAAGTTCTCACAAAGGTTATCGCCGACGGAAAGGCCACCGAGGGAGTCTTTCTGCTTGCGGCCAGCTGTCGCCGAACGCTGGGAGAGCTGGAGGAGGCCCTCTCGCTGCTCAGCAAGGCCCGCACCGTCTTCAATTCCTCTGTGGCGGTCAGATACAGCCTGGGTCAGGTTCTGGCACTTCTGGGCAGATTCGACGACGCTGTTCGTGAGCAGAAGACGGCCATCGAACTTGACCCGAGAAACGCCGAAGCTCACTTCAGGCTTGGGGTGACCTACGCAAACGCCGAGATGTTTGACGAGGCCCTCAAGGAATATGAGACGACTATCGAGCTCGACCCTCTGCACGCGCGTGCCCACACAAATCTGGGATTCGTCCTGGACAAGATGGGAAACCACGACGAAGCAATAGAAGCCTTCAAGCGAGCTCTGGAACTGGACCCCGAGAGCGCAGAAGGGCACTACAATCTGGGCGCCGTTTACGGAGACAAGGGCCTCTACGACGAGGCCATAGCAGAGTTCAGAGCGGCCATTTCGATAGATCCTAACTCGCCCGAGGCCCACTTCAATCTGGGCGTGGCGTATCTCGACGGCGGAAAGCTGGACGAATCGCTTCAGGAGTTCAAACGGTCGTTTCAATTGAATCCCCGCGATCCAAGAACCTCTTACTATCTGGGGCAGGTTTACAGTCGCAAGGGGATTTACGATCTGGCAATTGACAACTTCCGGCGGTGTATCGCTTACAATCCGAAGGACGCAAGAGCTCACTACTTCCTGGGTCTGGCTTGCAACAAGATAGATGCCGTGGACGACGCCATCGCCGCGTTCGAAACTGTCACGAGACTCATGCCGGGCGACTGCAAGGCCTACTACTACCTTGGCGTTGCCTACGACAAGAAGGGCCTCTCCTCGAGGGCCAGAGACGCTTACATGACGGCTGACAAGCTCCTGAAGTAGGCGCGTTCTTGTGATTCGAGCCGTCTGTCTCTACGTCGCGCGAGGGGCTGCGGGGGGAGCTGTTACGGTTTCGAAACTGGCCCCTTTCACTAACAGGCTTGCTTCGGTTCTCAGTGCAGTCAGGGTCCTCAACTCCTTCGCCGTCTTCGCCGCCACCTTTGTTGGAGGCCTCCTCGCTGGCGGCGGGCAGCTTTCCACCGTCTTCGTCGCCGCTGCTTCCATGTCCTTCGGAGCCGCCTTCGGCTATGCACTGAACGAC
This sequence comes from Candidatus Eiseniibacteriota bacterium, assembly GCA_020349905.1. Taxonomy (GTDB): domain Bacteria; phylum Eisenbacteria; class RBG-16-71-46; order JAFGJU01; family JAFGJU01. The sequence continues at coordinate 2,513,911 of CP070702.1, read as the reverse complement.
TACTACGACGCCGCAGCCGACAGGGTGACCAGGTCCCACAGGCCGATTCCCTCCGGAGCTCTTTCCAGGCGTGGCGTGCTGGCGGTTTCGCTGTTCTGTTTGGGCGTGACGCTGCTGCTCACGCTGGCTCTTCCCCTTCTGCTTCGTTGGACTGTGGTGGTGCTTTGCCTGGTCGTGTGGCTTTACAGCGTCCGCATAAAGCGCACGGGTTTCTGGGGAAACCTCCTCGTGAGCCTCCTGGCCGGGTTCACGCTTGTCTTCGGGGCGCTCTCGGCGGGTCACGTGAAGCACGCCGCGTTTCCTGCGTTGCTAGCGTTTCTGGTGCACCTGCCGAGAGAGGTTCTCAAGGACGTTCAGGACGTGGAGGGGGATGTGTTGGTGGGCGGGCGAAGCATTGCGTCCGCCCTGGAGCCGGAGACGGCCGTGAAGGTGGCGTCGCTCCTGATAGTCGTGCTTGCGGCGGTGGCCCTTGTGCCCTACGTGGTCGCCTACTACAATCACTACTATTTCGCCGTCGTGTTGGTTCTGGACGCTCTTCTCCTCTGGCTGGCGGCAACTCTCTGGATGGGCGCTTCTGGGCAAAAGTTGGAGCGGGCGGTGAGGATTCTGAAGTTCACGATGTTGGTCGGACTGGCTGCCGTGGGGTTGGGCCGACTGTAGGGTGAGGGTCGTGCGCGCCGGCGCAAGTGTCGCCGGCCCTCTCGGCCGTGTGAGGTAACGGTTTGGATTGGTTGAGTGCGCTCGCATTGGGAATGGTCCAGGGGCTGACCGAGCTCCTTCCCGTGAGCAGCTCAGGACACCTGGTTCTCGTGGAGAAGGCGCTGGGCCTGGAGCTGAGCGACCTGTCGTTCGAGGTAAGCGTGCACGTCGCCACTGCCCTGGGGCTGTGTCTTGTTCTCGGGAAAGAGCTGCGGATGATGTTTCGTTCCGTGGTTCCTTCAGGACTCTCCGAGGGGGAGAGGGTACAGGGTCGTTCTCTCATCTTGAACGTCTTCGTGGCCACGTTGCCTGCCGTGGCTGTCGGTCTTCTGGCCTCCGAGCCGCTCCGGGCAGTGTTTCACGATCCTGTCCTGACGTTTGCGATGCTTCCCGTGACCGGCGCGCTGCTGGTCGCCACCAGATGGGCGCCTGGAGACGGGCGAATTCTGAATCCGCGCCTGGCCCTTCTGATCGGTGCAGCGCAGGCGGTGGCCATTCTGCCGGGGATTTCCAGGTCCGGATTCACGATCGCTGCCGCCCTTCTTCTGGGCGTGAGGAAGGACGAGGCGGTGAAGTTCTCTTTTCTGCTGTCTCTTCCTGCTATAGTCGGGGGGACCGCGCTGGAGCTCTCCAGGGGGCTGAGCTCCGCGTCGTCGGCCGGCGCGGGGGCGCTCGCCGTCGGCTCGGTCGCGGCCCTCGTATCTGCGGTGGTGGCAGCCGGGGCGCTTCTTCGAGTCGTAAGGCGGGGCAAGCTGGAGTACTTCGGCTACTACTGCCTGTGCGTTGGCGCGCTCGGCCTGGCCCTCTCGCTACGCTAACAGTTTATAATACAAGAAGTTACGAATGTTTGGCAGAGGCCCGGGGCTGAGAGGGCCGCGAGACGGGGACGTCTGGACCCGGGGGAGCCGGGCAGGAGGCCCTCAGGGCATCGCGCAGGGCCAGCGGGTGCCGCGGGGCGGGCTCGGCCCCGTGCCCGTAACGTGGCGTGTAGTGAGTGAATGGAGGGTTCTGGTGCACTTGGGACTAATGTTTCGTGACTTTGAGCCGATACCAAACCTAGGAGGCCATTTCTGATGGTATCGACGAAAGCAACTGGTGGGAAACGTCTCCGTCGCCGCAGGAACATGACGCTGCTTGACGAGAAACGACTCAGGACAATCAAGAAGAGAATAGCCCAGGGCTACTACAATAGAAAGGAGGTCCGCATGACCATTGCCGAGCGGGTCTCCGAACGCGTCATCCAGAGAAGTGAGGGTGACGAAGCCGAACCTTGACGTGGCCTTCAGAGGCACTCACAGGCGCGACGTTCGCTGCGCGCTGATAAGCGCACAAGGTTTCGAAGCCAGATCTCAAGAGGGTTCATCTGCGACGCCTCTCGCGCCGCACACTCGCGAGAGCGGACGCCACGAAGGGGGACCCTTTCCTCCAGCCCCGCCCCTGCGGGGCTTTTCTATTGACACTCCCGAATACCGGTGCTAGCTTTCTCACGCCCGGCCGGGCCCAGCCGGCGCCGGCTGGCCGGTCCCGGAGACCACCGGTTCGACAGCAACACCTTCCTGGACGCCGCGACGTCCCTTCAAAGGCCCTATGAAAGATCCTCAGGCGTCAAAGATGGCTTCCCAGATAATGGAGAAGCTTCCCGAGGCCGCCGTCGCCTTCGACAGGCGCGGCTACGTGACGTACATGAACAGGGCCGCTGAGAAACTGCTGGGTTTCGATTCCTCCGGAGAACTTCACTCCTCCCGTCTCTTTCTGCCAGGGAGCGAGTCGGAGGACGTGGTCTCTTTTCCGGCCAGAGTCAAGGCCGTCGAGAAGGAGGCGGTGGTCGTCTCCAGGTCCAAATCCAGGATCCCTGTCCTGGTTCGCATGGCCAGGGTCTCCTGTCCTGGTCTCGACGCGGTGGCCTTTCTCAAACCCACGGCGGCGCGACGCGCGGAGCAGCACAGGAGGATAGACCGCCTGGCGTCAATCGGAGAGCTGGCAGCGGGAGTCGCGCACGAGATAAGAAATCCTCTGGCCGGTATAGGCACGAGCGCCCAGGTTCTGCGGTCGCGCTTTGCGAAGGACGACGAGCGTGTGAAGTTCGCGGACGTGATTCTTGACGAGGTGGACAGGCTCGAGAAGATCATAGAGAATCTGCTGCTCTTTGCGAGGCCCAAGCAGCCTCAGCTCGTCAAGCACGACATGCGCGATTCCGTGGAGAGAACTCTCAATCTCGTCAGAGAGCAGGCAGAGAAGCAAGAGGTTAAGGTGCAGAACCGCTCCGAGGATGAGCTGCCGGAGGTGTACGTGGACCCCGGCCAGATGTCCCAGGTGCTTCTGAATCTGATTCTCAACGCGCTCCACGCCATGCCTTCTGGCGGCAAGCTGGCTCTGGAATTGAAAGTAGTGCGCAAGAGGATGCCTGCCAGCGGGGGGCGACGCAAGACAGACGTCAAGCCTGCGGGTCCGGCCCGTGCGGTGAAGTTCGTGAGGGTCGCGGTGTCCGACACCGGGCATGGAATTCCGAAGCAGAACCTCTCGAAGCTCTTCACGCCGTTTTTCACGACCAGGTCCGGGGGCACCGGGCTGGGGCTTTCCATATCACAGGCCATCGTGCGAGAGCACGGTGGCAGCATTTCCGTTTCGAGTAGGGAAGGGCGCGGCACGAAGGTCACCATAGACATCCCAGTGGAGAAGAGACATGGCGAACGTAGGTAAACTTCAGGAGTTGGGCAAAGGGACCGTTCTCATCGTCGACGACGACAAGAGTTTCAGTTGGAGTCTCTGCGAGGCACTCAAGGACGCCGGATACAACGCTCTTGCTTCCAGCAGTTCCAGGGAGTGCATGTCCAAGATCTCTGAAACCCCGATCGATGTCGTGCTGCTGGACCTCAAGCTGGGCGCCGAGGACGGGGTCAGCGTGCTCAAGAGGATCAGGAAGGACTTCCCCGAAGTCGCCGTCATCATGATAACCGCGTACGGTGACATTCCGCAGGCCGTGGAGTGCATGCGAAGCGGGGCTTTCAATTTCATCACCAAGACCGCGCACAGGGAGTCGCAGACTTTCTTTGCCACGGTAGGGAATGCGATAGAAAGCTCACTCTCCAGGCGTCGGGACAGGTTGCACAAACAGGAGCTGAGGCGGTTTTACGACACCGAGGAGATCGTGGGCCGCAGTGAGGGGATGCTCGAACTCATGAAGAAGGCACAGCGGGTGGCGGAGAGCCCCAGCTCGACCGTGCTCATCATGGGAGAGACGGGAGTCGGCAAGGAACTGCTGGCTCGCTTCATCCACGACAAGAGCCCGAACAGCGAGGGCCCGTTCGTGGCGCTCAACTGCAGCGCGCTTCCCGAGAACCTGCTGGAAAGTGAGCTGTTCGGCTACGAGAAAGGAGCCTTCACGGACGCCAGGATGCTCAAGAAGGGCCTCTTTGAGGTGGCCGACCGGGGCACTCTCTTTCTGGACGAGATAGCGGACATGCATTTGAGGCTTCAGGCCAAGCTGCTGAGGGCCATAGAGTCCAAGAGCTTCAGGCGCGTGGGCGGCACCCAGGACATAAGCGTGAACACGCGGATAATCGCGGCCACGAACAAGCGCCTGCGCATAGAGGCCCAGGAGGGTCGTTTCAGGCTGGACCTCTTCTACCGGCTGTCGGTTGTCCCGTTGGAGGTCCCTCCCCTCAGGGAAAGGCGAGAGGACATCGGGCCCCTGATGGACCATTTCGTGGCCCATTTCAACAAGGAGCTCGGCAAGAGCGTGAGGGGCTGTTCGCCGGACGCGATGCAGAGGCTTCTCACGTACGACTGGCCCGGCAACGTGAGGGAGCTGAGGAACGTGATGGAGAGGGCCATGTTGCTGGAGACGGACGATCTCGTGCTTCCTCACCATCTGGTTCTGGAGCCGGTGAGAAGAGGGGTCCGGGCGCAGGAGTCCGAAGGGGAGGAGGGCGCTCAATACGCCTCCTCGCAGGCACCGCACGAAGGGACGGAAAGCGAAGTCTGCAGCCTGGCCGAGGCGGAGAGACGGTACATACTGAAGGCCCTGAAGTTGAGCAACAACAACAAGACCAAGGCGGCCCAACTTCTGGGCATCTCGAGGCAGACCCTGCGGACGAAGCTCAAGGAGTATGCCAAGGAGCGCTCGGATTCGAGCGAGGCTTCTGACGCTGGAGAGGCGGAACCGTAGAGCAAGGAGAGCTGAGTCTCCCCGAACCGGGGATCCTTCCGGAAGTCAGACGTGGCGGTGAGTGGCGTCTGTGCGTGGGCGTTACACCTTCCAATGGGCCCGTGCAACCCCCACCTTTTCCTCACGTTCCATCTTCATACTGAGCGACACGAAAGGCGTCGCCTTCTTCTTCCCGGTCTCGTCCGCGGCCAGCAGACAGCCGGCCTCTCGGTCCTCGCTGTTGTACAGAAGTTCAGCGCCCGCATCGAACTCCTGGCAGACTGCCCTCTCCAGTTCGGCGGCCTTCTCTGCCTCCATGAGAACGATGAACTCCGGCCCATCCAGGGTCCCTCGGTGGGCCACGAAGGCCTGTTTCCCTCCATGAGCGAGCGCACAGGCTGCAACTGTGCGGGCTGCGAGCTTTATCACCCCCGTGAACTTGAGCTCCCCGTATTTGGACCTGTATGCAGCGGCCTCCTCGGCGCCCAAAGTGAACAGGCAGGTAGCGAACCGCTCTCCGTCCGACTTCCGCCTCTGGAGTTCCTGCGAGAGAGCCGCAGCGTTGGGGAGTTTGGTCAGGGGGTTACAGGGCACTGTCCTTCTTCTTCTTGAAATCAGGCTTTCAACCACGGACTTGAGAAGCACCGGGTCCACGGGTCTGGGCAGGCAGGCGTCCAGCCGCAGCGACCCGCCGTGAAGCTCCTGACGCTTCGAGTCACCGGTGAGAAGCACGACCGCGCACGTCTCGTCCTGCCCCCACCTTTCCAGTATTCTCCGGCAGAGCTCGAGTCCCTGCCCGTCGGAGAGCCGGTCGGAGACTAGCACCACGTCCGGCCTCTCCTTCTGGATCTCATCCAGCGCCTCTCGAAGCCCTGAGACGGCCTTCACTTCGTACTCGTCAGAGGTGAACGTCTCCACGAATGTCCCTGCCAGCGCCGGGTCGCTTTCAGCGACCAGTATTGAGGTTCTCACGTTCCATCCGTCCTTTCTTCCTGTCGCCGTTCGTTCGCTCTTCCTCTTGCGAGGGCCGTAGCCCGTTCTCAGCTGTTTCCTTCTACTGTCTCGTTCGACGCTCCTCGAAAGAGGGCCCGTTCTAAGGCGGAAAGGTGCACGAAATGTGCCACCAGCAGGGCAGCAGGAGCGGCCCCCTGAGCTCTCCGAAGAGCGCCTGCCATGGCGCTAGGGACGGCCGGCCCGTCAGCGGGGCCGGCCTCCCCGGGGCAGGGGTGACCAAAGTTGCGCCAGCCAAACCGCAAGGCAGCCAAATCTTTCCCACTCTCGAAGGCCAAGAGGGGCGGTTTTGGCCCCGCTGTCAGCCCTCGGGCCTCCAGAGGGGGCTCCAAGAGGAGGCAAATCGCTGTAACCTATTGAAAATACAGTAGATTCACAGCTGATGGCACGCAAGTTGCTTTGCCAGATGATAGTCGTTTTTGTCGGACATCGGCGAAAGGAACAGGATGCAGCCAAAACGCTCGCCTAAGCGAGTCATCATCGTGGAAGACCAGAAGGCCACCGCTTGGGCTCTGGCCGAGAGCTTGAGAGAGGACGGCTACGACGCCATCACGGCCGGGAGCTCGGAGGAGGCTTTGGAGCTGGGTGCAGAGGACTGCGATGTGCTCATCACTGACCTCAGGCTCCCTGGAATGAACGGCATCGAGCTCATGTCGAGGGTCAGGAAGAAGCGGCCCCTGCCTTCCATACTCATCACCGCCTACGGATCCCCCGACGTCATAGCCAGGGCCAAGAGGGCCGGTGCGGTCGGTTGTTTCTCCAAGCCGTTCAACATCAAAGAAGTCAAAGAGTGTCTGAAGCGCGCTCTCAAGAAGCCTCCGCGGGGTCGCGCGAGGGCTCGAAAAGGCGCGTTGACGGCCGTAAGGCGCACTGTTTCCAGGTCCGTGGAGAGGACCGGCTGTAAGGGGTATTAGTTCATGGGTTACGTGAAATCCGCTCTTCTGGGTCAGCCCACCCGCAAGCGAAACGGCTCCGGCCGCAAGAAGAACGAGGTCGAGCTTGTTGAGAAGTACCTCCCACTCGTCAAGTCGGCAGTGGACCGCATCAAGTTCAAGCTTCCGAAGTCGATCGAGGAGGGCGACCTCACAAACGCTGCGGTCATCGGTCTGATAGAGGCCTTGAGGAAGTACGACTCCGAAAAGAACACCAAGTTCGAGACCTACGCCATGTGGCGCATCAAGGGAGCCATACTGGACGAGTTGCGGGCGCTGGACTGGGCATCCCGCAGTACGCGCAGAAAGGCCAGGGACGTGCAGAGACACATGCGTACCCTGGAGCAGAAGCTCGGCAGGAGAGTCAGCGACGGGGAGGTGGCGGAGAGCCTCAGCCTTAGCTCGAGAGACATGTCTAGAGTAGGGGAAGCCATGCGCGGGAGGGTCTTTCTCTCCATCGACCAGCCCGTCCACCTGGACGGGGAGGCCGGGCGCGTGGAGCTTTCCGAAGTGATAGAAGACACGCAGGTGGTGGACATGCTAGAGATCGTGGAACAGGAAGAGTCGAGGGAGATCATGCTGTCGTGTATAAACAGGCTTCCGGAGCAGGAGAGGCTGGTCATTGCCCTCTACTACTACGAGGAACTGACGCTCAAGCAGATAGGGCAGGTGCTCGGTATCTCCGAGTCGCGAGCCTCGCAGGTTCACACGAAGGCGATCTCCAGACTGAAGACACGGGTGAACAAGGTCCTGGTATGAAGAGCACGCTCCGTCAGAAGAAAGCCGGACGGAATCGTGGCGTGCGGAGTTCCTCTCGACGGAACTCCGCAGAGGCCACGACCTTCCGGGAGAAGGGTAGGGCGTCCCGGTCCCGCACCCCTGCCGCCGGACTCCGACTGTCCAAGGCGAGGGCGAAGTTCTTGCGGTCCGGTTCCACTCTGCTGGACGTCCTGCACGAGAAGGGATTCGTCTCGCTCAAATCGGCGCAGGCGCTGCAGAGTTCTCTCGAGAAGAGTGTCGCGAGAAAGCCCGAGGGTTTCCCCCTGGCCTTCTCGTCGAACCTGTGCGAAAGAGTGTCCAAGGTGATCTCCAGCAACTCCCTCAGCGAACGCGACAAGCTTCACAGGGAGATGAAGTCGCTCGAGGCCGTCTCGCGGATAGCTTCCTCCAGCACGAGGCAGGAGCGTGCCCTGGAGAAGTGCCTGGAGCTGCTTCGCGACCTGGTCCCCTTCCAGAACGGCGCCATCTTCGTTCTGAAAGAGGAAACGGGCAAGCTGGAGCTGGAGGCCACGCTCGGATATCCGCAGGACCTGATCGAGCGTGTTCAGTTCGATCTGGGGCAGGGACTTTCTGCCTGGGCGGCAAGAGAGAGGAGGTCCGTCCTGGTGAGGGAGCTTACCAGGCCCGAGAAGGAAGGACTGCCGCCACTGGGGTCCTTTCTGGCTGTGCCCATCATAGCGGGCGCACGCTCCGTGGGCGTCATAACCATGGGGCACCCTGAGCCAGGCGTCTTCGTCAACCACCACAAGAGAACGCTTCAACTCTTCTGCACTCTAATATCCGGCTCAGTCCTCTCGATGGTATCGGAAAGGCAAAAAGAAGCGGTCGCCGTGGCCTGAACCCGGAAGCTGCCCGGGCTAGAAGTCGAATTCTAGGCCCAGGTTTGCTGAGCGGGGCAGATTCGTGCGGTACACGGTGCGCGAGTAGTAATCGAAGTAGTCCACGCCAGAGACGTTGTCGTGGTCCGTAAGATTGAATCCTTCGATGTAGAAGCGGGTCCTCTTGCCGAACGGAGCCAGGTGCATCGTGAGTCTGAGGTCCAGTCTGAATTGATAGGGAAGCCTCGCAGAGTTCTCTGCTCCCCACATGGCTTCGTAGACCGTGTTGCCCCCAAGGTCTGTCAGCGGCTCCTCTAACCCGTTCATCATGGGTCTTCTTCCCACGAGGGGAGTGTAAGCCAGCCCGCTCCCGTAGAAGACCCTCGAGGTGAGGTCGAACGTCCTTGAGAGCTTCGCGAAGCAGACCGTCTTTCCGACCACGCGCCGGTCCCAGTCCGTGGGGATTCCCATCACTTCGCCTCTGCCCAGCGACACGGTGGCGTATGCCCATAGGGTCTTGTTGCTCCTTGGGCTCGATAGCGTGAGGTCGACGCTTCTCAGCTCTCCGGTCCCTCCTCTGGACTCCGACCCTTCCGGACTCACCAGCACGAGATCGCAGTACCTCTGCCTGTGAAACTCCAGGGTCACGGTTCCCGGTCCCAAGTCGGCATCGAGACCCAGAAGGGCGTGAATCGCAGATTCGGGCTCCCTGTAGGACTCGGTCAGACCTGCAAGCTTTCCTTCCCTGAACGTACCGCTCACGGGAAACCTATGATACTGGCCACCGGCCATCCTCAGGGCGAAGTTGTTCAGTCGCTTCTCGACAGACACTCTGGCGGCCGGTTTCGCACTGTTGTCGAGTGCGTCGCAGCGCGCGCCCACCGTCAGACGCCACCCGGCCAGGATCTGGCGATGCTGAACGTAGAGGGCGTATCTCCAGAACCGCAGAGTCTCGTCCACTTTGGAGAGAGAGGGGTCGGAGACGTCGTCTCTTCCTGTGTTGAACAACGGCACGAAGTCCCAGCCCTGGGTCCTGGCGTACTGGCTTGCCCTCTCGTGCCTTATTGAACCTCCGACGTCGACCGCACGGCCGCCCGAAGAGTAGAGAGTGCTCTTGTGGGAAAGTCCGAAGCTCCTTGCCTTCAGGACCACGTCGGCAGAGAATACATTGAGAACGTCCTTGTTCCTTCCCATGAATCCGTCCGTGGCATCAAAGCTCTCCACGTCCGAGAAGAACCCGACAGACGTGTTGTGAAGCGTTCTGGCTCCGGTTTCCTGGACCGTGAGCTCAAATCGCCTCTTGAGCGTCCGGCTGGCCGCGTCCGCGCTGGTGTACGTGTCGGCCGTGGGGTCAAGCCTCGTATCGGCGCCGCCCGAGCCGTAGAAGGCCCTCGAGAGCAGCTGCCTGGAGCCGAACCTCCTGGAGAGGCTGGACAGCACGGAGGATGAGTTGGGGTAGCCCTCGCGGCTGAAGGCGCCGAGGATTTTGTCGTAGAACGACGTCTCACAGGAAAGCCCGTAGTTCCATTCTTTGAAGGGTCCGCTGACGTGGAAGCTGCTTCTCAGGAGGTCCAACGCCAGCCCGGCCGAAGAACCCGTCGCCGCGAGGCGACGCGGCTCTATCACCACGACTCCCGCAAGCGCGTCGCCGTACTCCACGGGGAACGCGCCCTTGAGCAGCCGCAGCTCGTCGAACCGGGAATTGGCCACAGAGAGGGCGCCGTAGAGCATGTACGGATAGCAGTCAGGAAAGTCGCCGTAGTAGACCGAGACCCAATCTGGCAGGCCACCGTGGAGACTCGGGCGCACGAAGAGCTCGTCTCTCGGTGTAACGCCGGGTATCGTCCAGAGCGCCGCACGAAACGGGTCAGAAAACGTGGCGGGAGTCCTCTTTGCGAGACGCTCCTCCAGCAGGACAGAGAAGGGCAGAGAGAGCCTCTCGCCCTCCACCTGTATCTCACTGGCAACGTAGACGTCTCCTCGACGTTCCAGAGTCGGGAGCAGGGGGCTTGCTGCGCGTGGCTCACCA
>CP070702.1:2491304-2503395 GCA_020349905.1 Candidatus Eiseniibacteriota bacterium | reverse complement strand
GCGCTATATGGGGTCGGACGGGAGCGATGCGGATCCCGCCCAGTACGATACCCGGGATGAACAGGCAGTCGTGGAGACTGAGGCAGATGTGGGCTACACGTTTCCGTATCGACGCCTGACTATGCACGTCAACACTGCGACCAAACCGTTTCTCGTCAGTGGTGCCGACACGGTGGACGGAGACATGGGCATGGATGTCAAATACGAGTGGCACCAGTGGGGGGTAGCTGACTTCGACCACTGGGTCTTCGTACATGTCACCGTTGCGTTCAGCAAAGACATCGAAGATTTCTACTGGGGCTGGATGAGCGACTGCGACATGGGTGACGTTCACGTGCCCGACGTCTACTTTGACGACTTCGCAGGATGGGACGACACCTACAAGTTCGCCTACATGAGGGATTGGGACTACGATCCGCTTCCCGGACAACCCGAGCGGCAGTTTACTGCAGACAGCCTGTGGCTTTCTCCCGGAGCTATCGCGCAGATTCTACTGGCTGCCCCTCCAGTGGGAGGCCCCGTCACAGCCTCTCCTGACAACACCCAGAGGTGGGTATCGAAGAACTACTGGGATTGGAACAACGACGTATCTTCCGTCCAGAATACTTATGACCGGATTACGGGGACCTGGGAGAATCCGTTCCCGCCTGAGGACGCGTTTGACTACAGGATTCTGAATGGAGTCGGCCCGTACCAGGTTTTGGCTGGTGATACCGCACATTTCTGGATGGCTTATGTTGTCGGGGAGGGCTACGACGAGAGTGAACACGCCACGTTCGGGCTGGGGACTCTGATCAGCCACGTTCAGGACGCCCACGACTTCTACGATGGCGGCATGGTCATACCTTCGTCGGCAATCCCCCCGCAGGCACCGGACCTGAATCCGAACCTGGCAGCGGACGTCGCGGCAGACGAATTGACCGTTCACTGGGCCCCTTACAACAGCATCGCCGGGGGCACCGTGGCTGACAGTTTCGTAGTCTACACCAGCGCCATCAGTCGTCTCGGCCCCTGGACCAGGTATGACGCCTTCGACAACTCAGTCACTCAGACGGTCGTAAAGCTAATCCCCGGATTTTACACGTACGTCTGGGTGCAGGCATACAACGTGGCCGGTGACATCGGCAGTAATCCTTACGCCTTGTCAAGCCGCCTTTATGAAAGCGACGAAAGCGGCATTTTGAGAGCCAACTACGAGACCATCGTGAGCGTGATTGGGAATACCGCAGCAGAGGACAACCTCAGCAGGGTCTCGGTCGCGCCGAACCCTTACGTGGGCTCAAACGAGGCGGAACTGGATGAGTACGACACGCTCATCGGCTTTCATCACTTGCCGGAGAAGTGCACGATATACATTTACAACCTCCTCGGCAATCTCGTGGACCTGATACACCACGATTCTCCGACCGGGTCGGAATTCTGGGACATGACGACGAGGTCCGGGGAGTCGATTTCGTCTGGGCTGTACATCTACAGGATCACGACTGAGCGGGGAAGAGAGAAGGTTGGGAAATTCGCCGTGCTAAAGGGGCAGAGATAATCTCAAAACGCCAGGTGGAGGGAATACCATGAAACGGATATTCATAAGTACGATGCTTCTGCTCGTTGTCCTGGCAAGCCTCGTTCAGGCTCAGACAAGCGACAGAGCAGGAAGTGCGGGAGCCCTGTTCTTGAAGCTGGGCATGAGTCCCAGAGCGGCCGGCATGGGCAATACCTACGTGGCCGTTTCTGACGACGTCACCGGCGTGTTCCTGAACCCCGTGTCGATCGTGAATGTCGAAGGGTATCAGCTCTTTGTCTCTGAGATGGAGTACCTGGTTGACATGCGGGCCATCGCCGGTGGTTTTTCCTTCCCGATGCCGAGAGAGATCGGGGGACGAGCCGCCATTCACTACACCGGATTTCTCTCCGGTGACATGAAGATGACCACGGCTCGCGACATAGACGGTGTCCTGACAGACCAGGAGTTCAGCTGGAACGAGTTGGCTATCGGTGCGACCTACGCGCGCCATTTCACGGACAAGTTCTCCGTGGGAGTGGGGATGAAGTACGTGCGCACTGACGTGGCGGACTACTATAGTCAGACTGTGGCCTTCGACATTGGCACGATCTACAGAACCGGATTTAGAAACCTGAGACTCGGCATGTCGGCCACGAACTTTGGTCCAGACATGAAGTTCCGCGGTAAGTACAACAACACTTACATAAGCGGGATCTGGCAGGTCAGGACGGCGGAGGAGTATGGATTCTATCCGCTTCCGATATCTCTCCAGGTGGGAGTCGCGGATGACCTTTTTATGTCCGAGGAAGTCCGAGTCACCGGAGCCATCGATTTCAGTCACCCCAACGACCTCGCTGAGAGAATTCACGTGGGCACGGAGGTGGCCTACAACGAGATGTTCTTCGTCAGGGGAGGATTCTTCATGGACATGGACGAGAGTGACATCGAAGATCCGATCGCTCCGGACGACGATGCCCTCGACCGGTACATGGAGTTCCGCTTCGGGGCAGGGGTCAGAGTCAGCAACTTCACAGTTGATTACGCGTGGCAGGACATAGAAGCACTCGGAAGCGTCCACAGGATTGGGGTGAGCATTGCGCTTTGAGCAATTGGCCGCGCCTTCTGCCGGGTGGCGGCGCGTATTTGAAGTCGAGACCATCCGGGCGGGCGTCGCCTGTCACATGTGAACGCCTGACTGCCTCTGTGCAAGTCTAATGCGAGGTGGCGTTCTCTGCCAAGCGCAGCAGGGCTCGTTGCAGGTGGCGATTTCCGTTGAAGAGATTCACGAAGTCAGATTCCCTGCGGCCTCCTTTTGCCCTGACAATCCGCACCAGTGCGCGCCCGTCCTCAGATTTCCACCGTGAGACTCCTGGGAGTAGGAGAAGCAGTGGACTCCAGCGGTCCCAGGCCAACTGCTCACCGGGAGACCAATTCTGCCTCGAGCTCACCCGCAGGAGTCTCTCCGCCTCGCGCGAGAGGGTCCGAATTCCTCTCTCGCGGTCGGCACCGAAGCGTTCAGCCAGGAGCCGCGATATCTTGAGCCCGAGCTCCCCGACAGGAATCTTGGCGAGGACGCTTCTCTTCTTGCGGTCGAGGTAAAGGAATAGTGGCTGCGAAGAGAGCTCTTCTAGGACGGCCTGGCTGGACCGATGCGCGGGGTTCTTGCGCATGAGCTTCAGTTCCCTGCGCAGTAGACGGCGCACGTCACGATCCTCCGGACGAAACCCCAGCTTGTAGTAGAACCACCAGGCCCCGGACTTGAGCCCTTCAGGGTTTCCGTATCCGAGCTGATATGGGTCTATGGAAAAGGTGGAGGAGCCGAACAGGTGACGCACCATGCCCAGCACCCGGCCCAGAATCTGGACGGATTCGCCTCCCCGGTAAGTCTCGAACACGTTGTAAGCGATCTCCGACGAGGAGAAAAGAGAGCTGGAGAGCACGTAACCTATGGGCACCCCGTTCTTGATGGTCAGAAACCCGTAGACCGCCTCCAACAGCAGTCGACGCTCAGGTGTCTGGCCGATGCAGGCAAACTGGAGACCTCCGCCACAATTCACGAGGCGGACATCGTTTCTGTCGGCAAAATCAAACGCGTCCAGGTCCCGGGAACGCGTAACCATAGCGCCGAGCGCCGCGTCGATGAGACGCTGCCCTTCTCCGGGCGATAGTGAGCGCACGCTAAGAGGAGGCCTCTTGCTCTCAAGCCTCATGTCCGGCCGCGTCTTCGACAGGGGGCGCGTCTGGAAGACCACGGGCATCCCCTTCAGCTTGGCGCGCGTACGGGTGGGGGTGCGGGGTCCCGGGGCGAGCCGAAGCGGGATATCGAGATCCTCGTAGAACTTCTCCCGGGCGAAAGTGGTCGCTTTGAGCGCCGAGTAGCGACGGATGAGAAACGTAGCATCCGTCTCGCCTCTTCCTTTCAGACGTTCCAGCCATTCCCTCGGCGAATAGTCCAACGCCTCCAGTGCCGGCGACTCAGAGTACGTCATGAGGACGAACAAGAGCTCTGCCATCTTCCTCTTGGCCTCGAACTCGGGCCAATCGATCGTGAGCCGGTCAGGATGTCTCTTTGCCAGCCACAGCGCTGTGGGCCAGAAGAAACGGTAGTAGGTGTCAGTACCGGCGATGCCGGTGTCGGCGAGTTCTTTGCGATGACGCCGAAGGTCGGCTCGCCTCTCGAAGCCGGCCAGCATGCGCTCCACCTGATTCAAGACGGGCTTGTCGTCGGGATAGGCCTGAGTGAAAGCCAGGAATTCGTGCAGCCGCCTAACCTCGTCGGCGTTTGCCAGCCGCGTGTGCTCAAGCCGGCCCAACAGGTCCAGCTTTTGAGCAGCACTGTCCCCACCGTAGGCGTTCCTGAGTTTCTCGAGCCGCTTGAGCAGCGTGTGAGTCCTTGTCTTCATCTGGAGGGGGTCCGGAGCCGGGCCCAGGGCCGGCTCTCAATCCTTCGAGAACGCGGAGACGTCTCGCGATATGTCAGCCTGCTTCGCAAGCCACAGATTCGTTCGAAGAGAAAACTATATATGAGTCGCGCTGTGGGGTCAACTCCGTCACTGACGACTGTGGTGCGCCGGAGAGGTGACCAAGATAGGTCTGTCCGTCTGGCCGCTGCTCCGCCGTGGCAGAGGCAGAGCACCGTTCCCCGCCGCGCGCTGGCGGAAGCGTCGGGGTTTTCGTGTCGAACTGACTCACTTCTGAGCGCGAGGTTTGTTCCATCGCCGCTTGAACCACACCGGCTTTTGCCTTGATTTTCAGTCAATTATGTGATATTATGCTAGGTTGTGGCGCGTGAGTGAGCTTGATGTCGTCTCACAGAACTTTGAGCGCGGTTGTCGGAAGGATAGTGCCTTATTGGAGCGTGACAACTGCAGGTGTGTGACGAAGATCCTCTGGGCCTCGACTATTCTGGTCGAGGCCCTTTTTGACCTTGCGCCCACTCGACCCTGCAGGATGGCAGCGAGGACGACGTGAAGACGGACGCTACCTGGCGGATTCGCAAGCATTTCCTATCAGAACGCGCGGAGGTTCCAAGATGAGTAGGCTCCCTTTGTTCTTTCCTCTTCTCTTCGCTTTCTGCCTGGCATTCGCCCTCTCTGCGTGGGCCGTGGAGATTGGCCGGGACGTCATGGTGCCCGACTACCCTGATGCCTCGCCTCTGCCACCCGTCTTCTACTACGGGGGGACCATCTGGGACGCCGGCGACGGGCGATGGGAGGCAGCCGCTCCCCCTGCAGCGGGCTGGGTGAACCGGAAGATGTGGACGTGGAGCGCCAGCGGGTTCGGTGGCACCCCGCACAGTGGAGAAAACATGGACGGATGGAGTGGGGTCGATGCGAACGTGGACGCGGCGGATCACTTCAAGGTGCAGAGTACGATCGAGATAGGCGCATGTGTGATTGACGGGGACAAGTCTCTGTTCTGTGGAAAGACGAACGCAGAATGCGCCGACCAGTGCTACGAAGACCTCTCCGGTACCGGGTACGGCAACCTGTGGGACCAGATAGTCGTGACAGAGACATACTCGTACGTGCCGGGCGACACGGTCAGGCTTGCGTACGACTATGCAAGCCACACCGAACCGGGGCACGACTTCATGTACGTCATACTGGAAATCTTCGACACGGTAGAGGGGAGGTGGGAAGACTTGGAGACGCTGGCCACTTATGACGGCGTGATGAGCGGCAGCGAGAGCATACGTCTGGATCCACTTCTTTCACCCCTGGGAATGGGCGTGGACTTCCGTATCAAGTTCCGTTTCAAGAGCGACTCCGGAGCGTCCGACGAAGACGGGCTGTATCCCACCATGTGCGGGGCGTGCGCGTTCGACAATTACTCGCTTACGGGTGACATAGTGGATTATCAGACCTTCGAGGGCCCGGCGCCGGGTGAGCGCCCCACGAACTGGATGAAATTGGAGGAGGCGTGCGGGGACTTCTCGAGCGTGGAGCTCCTTGCCGACCTGGCCGTCCCGCTCTCCCTGGACCCCTGCGTGGCCGAAGTGCCCGGCTGGTGCCAGATGGCCGACAGCGTGCTGCTTCTGCGAGACGCTTTGGAACCTGGCTATCCGCATCCTTTGTGCCAGGACAACTATGCTGTGTCTCCCGTGATCGACCTGTCGGCCAATCCCAACACGCAGGGCAAGTACATCGTCTGCGAGGCGTTCGCGGATTGTCCCCTCGGCAGTTACGTGTTCATGTACTGGAGGGCCAGGTATGCCCCCGTCTGCCAGTCTGGTGGAGTCAGTGATTGGTTGTCGGACGGTTATCTCTATTACACGCGCGAACCGGTTTGCAGTCGGTGGACCGTGGACGTGTCAGGACAGATACCCCCCAGCGCAGAGAGGGTCCAGATAGCCCTGGGTGTGATAAATCTCTGTGACGAGTTCGGGCTCGACTGTGACTACGTATGCAACGAGACACCCTATTTCGACAACGTCTGCTTCGGTGTGGGCGGGCCGGCAGGAGCTCCCTTCATAACCATGAAGGCGTTCGATTACTGGCAGGACCAGTTCGCGAAGGACGGCTCGCTGAGCCCCGCGAGCACCTGTGACACGCGGACCGCATACAATCTCGGAGGGGTGAGCCCGCCTGCGTTCGGCGACACGCTGGTCTGCTTTGGCAGCGCCGATCCCATGGAGGTGTGGCTGGAGTTCCGCATGGCCAGGGTGGGGCCCGGGCAGGACGAGTCGACGCACGCCTTCTTCACCGCCTGGTTCCCCGGTATCACTGGCGGCGGATGGTATGGCGCAAGAATGGATACCGCCGAATACACCGATGCCTCCGGGGCATCGACCCACCCTGTGAGCGGCCGCTGGATGGCGGCCTTTCATGAGGCCGACCCCTCATTCAGCGTGGAAGGCTTCGAGATACTGCCGAACAACCTGTTCGTGCCCGGAACCAGATTTCAGTATTTCCTGAAGGCGAGATACGTGGGCTCCGGAGTCTGGTTCAACCTGCCTCCTGCAGGCGTCGCCGGTCCGGAGGAGTTCGAAGTCCTTCCGATGATGAGAAACGACGGGGAGGGAGGGGTTGAATGGCCTCCTTTGCTGGTTGCCGACCACTTCGGGCAAACGGGAAACGACGGCGAGAGGAACTCGGATCGGATTGCGCGGCACCTGACGGCGCAGGGTTACGCCTTCGACACGTACAACAAGCTGGCCCCCTCGCAGAACATGAAGAACGGCTTGGGACGCTGGCCGGGCGCACTCGGTCCCGGTGCGACCATTCAGCAGCTGGTGAGCTATGAGCACTGCATTCTTAACGCAGGAGACGTGAGGAGAGGAAGCATGTCCCAGAGCGACGTGGAGCTTCTCGATGCCTGGCTCGTGGATTCCACTGAGTCCGTGGAGAGGTCCCTCTGGGTGAGCGGGGACCAGGTCAGCGCGGAGCTTGACAGCTACGGTTGGGGTAAGGACTTCCTCAACAGCGTGCTTTGCGCCACGTTGCAGGGAGTCTACTGCAGCCTGCACACCGACTACACCTATTGCCTCCCGGTTGACGGGCTTGCCGGGGGGAGGATAGTGTGCCCCGTTCTGGGAGATCCTGAAGCGTTCACGCTCCGAGGAAACTGCTGTCCGAGGAAGGTGACCAAGCTGGGTCTCTCCGGCTCGCCCGGCTGCTCCGCCGTGGCGGAGGTCGAATACGATTCCCAGGCGCCGCCTGCACCTGCGGCTGTGAGCAACGCGGTTTCTGTGGTGGGTGGTCCCAACTACAGGACGTTTCTGGAGGGATACGATTTCTGTCTTATACGGGACAGCAACCTTCTCGGAATCCCGTCGTGCGGTCCGGACACCTACGTGGGTGAATGGATGAAGTGCGTTCTGAGCTGGTCGTCAAGTATCGGCGTGCCAGAGCGCGGTGCCGGGCGCGCATCCGTCGCGACCCTGCTGCATCAGGCCTTCCCGAACCCCGTGAATCCCTCTGCCACGATCAGGTTCTCCGTTGCCACTCCGGGCCGGGTCGAGCTGAGCGTCTTCGACGTGAGCGGGCGAGTTGTACGCACACTCAAAGACGAAATCCTGGCCGCGGGAGAATACAGTGTAAGTTGGGACGGCAAGAACGACGCGGGAGAGAGGGTCTCGAGCGGAGTGTTCTTCTATCAGCTCCGGACGCCGGACCGCAGGAGTGCCAAAAAGATTGTGATACTCCGCTGACCGGGAGAAACGGTGTCTCAAGGAGCCTTGCAACAGTTTGCCGCATGGAGTAGAATTGGCATCAGCCTGAATATAGAGACGAGTCATCTTGAGCCCGCCTGAGCAGTAGACGTCCTATGCCATAAGGGGAGCGGTGACCCCTATGGACCCCACGAAACAGAATCTCAAGGATATCCAGAAGCTGCGTGAGCAAGTAGCCGAGCTTGAGGAAGAGCTCCGAAAACAGTCCCAGGAGCTCGCCGAGAGCCGGCGTTTCACGGACGAAGTGGCGGCCTCGAATCCCGGAATGACCTACGTTGCCGACCTCGATAGCCGCTCGTTTGTGCACGTGAGTGGGAACGTGTTGGAGCTCACGGGCTACACGGCCGACGAGATTCTGGCCATGGGCGGGCACGTCCTGGAGGCGTTGATTCATCCCGATCACCTGCCTTTGCTTTACCAGCAGATCGAGATGCTCAAGACAGTAGCCAACCATGAGATCCTCTCTTCCGAAATGATGATACGGCGAGAGGACGGCACTTGTGCCTGGGTGTATCGCTTCTCCAAGGTGTTCAGGCGGGCGCCCGACGGCACAGTCAAACAGACCATTGGCACGCTCGTCGACGTCACGGAGCGCAAGGCGGCTGAGAGAAGCCTTCAGTTTCGTGAGTCCGTGATGAAGGCGATTGTAGAAACGACCCGAGAGTGGATATGGGAGATTGATGTGGAGGGCATACATACCTTCTGCAATCCGGCCATCGAGGCGATACTGGGATATGCTCCGAGTGAGCTGGTCGGGCGCTGTAGTTTGGATTTCCTGCACGAAGAAGACCGAAAGACGGTGGAGGCTCAGCTGCCCAAGTGGATTGCTGCCAGGGAGGGCTGGAGCAATCTCGTGCTCAGGTGGCGCCACAAAGACGGTACCTACCGTCTTCTGGAAAGCAACGGCGTTCCGATTTTGGACGAGAAGGGCAACGTGTCGGGATTCAGAGGCGTAGACCGCGACGTGACCGAACGCAGGAAAGCGGAGGAAGCGCTGCGCAAAGAGCAGGAGTTCAGCAAGAGGCTGGTGGACAATTCCCGGGCATTTTTTGTGTTAATCGATAGAGATTTCAAGACGAGAATGATGAACGAGTCCATGCTGAGGGCGCTCGGCTATTCCAGGAACGAGGTGGAGGGCGTTGACTACCTTTCCAGGTTCGTCCCCGAGCGGGACCGCGAGCCGCTTTCCCGGATCTTCGATATCCTTGTCGGCCGCGGAGAGACTACCCTGAACGAGAATCACGTGCTGACCAGGGCCGGCCGCGAGCTGCTCGTGGAGTGGCGTGGTTGCCCCCTCAAGAACGAGCAGGGAGAGGTGGAGCTCTTCTTCGGCACCGGAATTGACATAACTGAACGCAGGAGGGCGGAGACCGAGCTTCAGGAAGCGTTTGACGAGATAAGACGGCTCAAGGACCAGCTGGAGGCAGACAACGTCCTGCTTCGCCAGGACGTTCAGATAGCGCGCGGTCACGAGAGAATCGTCGGCGTCAGCTCAGCGATGAAATTGGTCATGCGTCAGATGGAGCAGGTGGCCGCCACGGATTCCACGGTCTTGCTTCTGGGTGAAACGGGCACGGGCAAGGAGCTGGTGGCGCGCGGCATCCACGAGATGAGCGCTCGCAAGGAGCGTGCGTTCGTGGCCGTGAACTGTGCTGCCGTGCCTTCGACTCTCGTGGAGAGTGAGCTCTTCGGCCGCGAGAAGGGAGCATACACGGGGGCCCTGACGCGGCAGACCGGCCGCTTTGAGGTGGCCGACGGCTCCACCATCTTCCTAGACGAGATCGGAGACCTCTCCCTCGAAGCCCAGGCCAAGCTGCTGAGGGTGCTGGAGGAGGGGCAATTCGAACGTCTTGGGAGCAGCAGGACGGTAAAGGTGGACGTGCGGGTCATCGCCGCGACCAACAGAAATCTGTCCGCGGCCGTGGAAGAGGGCAGGTTTCGCAGGGACCTCTTCTACCGCCTGAACGTGTTTCCTATTTCGATCCCGCCTCTTCGCCAGCATCCAGAGGACATTCCCAGTCTGGTCTGGCATTTCCTCAACGAGTTCAACGTTCTCATGGGCAGGCAAATCGAAAGCATCTCCCAGGGAACGATGGACAGACTCAGGAAGTACTCGTGGCCGGGCAACGTCAGAGAGCTGCGGAACGTGATAGAGCGAGCCATGATTTTGGCCACGGGTCCGACGCTGCGAGTGGAGATTCCTGTGGTTTCCGGACCGTCCGAACGCGAGCTCAGAACCCTGGAGGAGTGCCAGCGCGGACACATCCTTGCAGCCCTCGAGAAGACAGGCTGGCGGGTCCGGGGCCGGCAGGGTGCGGCAGAGCTGTTGGGGCTTAAGCCCTCTACTCTCGAGTCCAAGATGGTGAAGCTCGGCATCCGGAGGGCACGGGCCTCCACACGGTAATTCGTGCATCCCCGAAATATCGGGGTTTCTCCGTCTCTCTCCATCTCATCTCCCCAGTTGTCCTCACCTCTAACCTGTTGTTATGAAAATCGTTCCGTTCGCGGGGCTCGCGTCGACCGGATGGCACGATTCGTGCCCTACTGTGGAGTGAGCAAGTGACGCACTGTGCGCGATCCGGGCAACTCTTGCCGGGCCGGGAGTTCAAGCTGGGCCCGCCATGGAGGCAGGAAAGTGGTCAGATTGACGATCGAGCTAGTTGTGAGCGAAGAGCTGTGCGAGCAGGTGGCCCGGTATTTCAGGGCCCTCGTGGGACCTACTTCGGCTGCGCCGGGGTGCGTGAGATGTACAGCCTGCAGGGGGCTCATGGAACCCAGGCAGTTCTTCCTTCGGGTCGAATGGAGCACGCGAGAGGACCTTGAGGCGTACATGAGGTCGAATTCGTTCGGCTCACTGCTGAACCTCCTGGACCTGGCTTACAAGTCGCCGCGCGTTTCGTTCGAAACAGTCACCGAGGTCAAGGGTCTGGAGTACGTTGCCGAAGTCCGGTCCACTGCGACCCAGGACCCGAACGGTGCCCGGGTAAGGGCGGAGCAGACGAATGGCGACATCGCATTGCGTCCCCCGGAAGAGGATTTCCAGATAAACTGACGACGGAGCTAGCGAAATGTCGTACGAGATAACGCACACAGAAGGGGAGAATTTCATAAGAGTCAAAGCATACGGGCGCGCGCTGAAATCCGAGGTCCCCCTAGTGGAAGCTGAGATCCTTGCACTGCGCGAAGAAAGGGGAGTCGTCAGGGTCCTCTTTGACCATAGAGAGCTGGAATCGTTCTTCGGGATTCTGGACCTGTACGAGGTAGGAAACCGCATATCGGCGTCCAAGCTCCGGCGAGTTGGAGTCATAGTGAACGCCATCACCGAAGAATACCGATTCTTGGAGACGGTCGTTGCTAACAGAGGCGGAAACTTGAGGGCGTTCACGTCCGAGGAGGTCGCACTCGCGTGGCTTGCTGACTCGGCCGGGAACGTGGAACATCAGGACACAAACAGCGGGAAGTAACCGCCTCTGGCAGCGACCGCCACAGCGCCCACCGTCTCATCCTCCTGGCATTGCACCCCGCACATCCCTGAGCGCGTGACACCTCCTTGCTCTTGCCGTATACTAGGCCGTGGAATTCCGCGATCACGAGCGCCCGCGAAAGGAGGCTCTGATGGAGCATTTCTGCGACCTGGAGAAGAGAAAGGCCAAGGAAGTCATCCCGGGCGTGCTCATGCGCACTTTTTGGGGCAGCCGGATGCTGCTGGCAATCGTGGACCTCGCGCCCAACGTGGCCGTTCCCGCTCACAGCCACCCCCATGAGCAGGTGGGGACCATCGTGTCCGGGCAGTTTGAGCTGACGATTGCCGGGGAGACGCGCCTCCTGGGGCCCGGGGACGCCTACTTGATACCGGCCGACACGGAGCACAGCGGTAAGACTGGCGGCTCACCGGCCAGGGTCATGGACGTCTTCAG
>CP070702.1:2407831-2491204 GCA_020349905.1 Candidatus Eiseniibacteriota bacterium | reverse complement strand
TCCTCGTTGTCATCGTAAGTCTCTCGCAGTTCAGAAGGAAGGAACCTGGCAATCACGTACGAGACCTCCAGTATGGCGGGGGTCAAGGTAGACTCGGCCACGGGCTTCGTGGGCGTGTCGGAGCAGAGAACGAAGAGCCCGAAGAGCACGGCGACTATCACCACGGCCTTCAGCAGGCCGAACACGCCTCCTGCCAGACGGTCCAGCCACCCGATGGAAACCGCGCTTATGGCCGCGCGGGCCGCCAGGCCGATGAGCTTGAACAGGAGTACGACCACCACCAGGACGAGTACGAAGGAGAGTATCACCAGGGCCACGGGATGATCGATCCACCTGCCGAGGTAACGTGCCAGGATGTCGTGGTACCTGAAGGCGATGATAATGGCGAAGATGAGCCCCAGCAGAGAGAAGGCCTGCCGGACGAATCCCTTTACCAGACCCTGGATTATGCCCACCACGAGAATGACTAGTATCGTCACATCCAGCCAATTCATGGCGAGAATATTGCCCGCCTTCCGTGGGGCTGTCAAATGTTTTTTACTGTGACTCCCGCTCGTGTCTCCCCCCGTGCCCGGCTTGCCGCCGGATTGTTTTTTTCTTGACAACTGCACAAATGTGCAGTAAGATTTGGACGAAATCTCCGAGAGGCAAACGGCTACGCACATTGTGATATTGGAACGCGGCAAAAAATAGAGAGATGCCCATGTAGGACAGCGGCTTGGAGAGCTCAAAGAGCTGGGTTGCGGTGGCTGGTGACGTGGGAGCGCGGGCTAACCGGTTGAGATTAGAGGAGGTGGGGCATGAAAAAGAAACGGCCTCGGGTCCGTGGATGGGTGGACGAGGAACGCCTGGGCCTGGAGATGCGCGGAATCAGAAAAAGGCCCGGTGTGGGGTTCGGGCTCGGGACAAGAGCCAGGGAGATTCTCGAGTTCATAGTGAATTCGATTCTTGAAAAGGGCTTTCCTCCAACAATACGAGAGATAGGCATAGAGTTCGGGATTTCCTCTACCAACGGGGTGAGGTACTACCTGGAAACTCTCGAGAGGGCCGGGTGCATCAGGCGTAAGGGCCGGGTGTCCAGAGGCATAGAGGTAAGGAGAGAGTGGATTGATTCCGCGAGAAGGGAGTCCTGGAGGTTCACTTCGGAGCGAGTCAGGGGCGGGGGGCGTAGGCTCAGGGCGATAGAGCTCGTCGAGGTTCCGCTCGTCGGGCGGGTGGCCGCCGGGACCCCAATTTTTGCCGAGGAGAACATAGAAGACGTCATCACGCTGGACAACAGGCTCGCCAGGCCGGGAAAGCTCTTCGCGCTCAGAGTAAGCGGGAACAGCATGAGGGGCGCGGGTCTTCTGGACGGAGACATAGCCATTGTCAGGCAACAGTCCCACGCAGACACCGGTGACATCGTGGTCGCCATTCTGGGGGAAGAGGCCACGGTGAAGAGATACATGCTCAGCAAGGGCAAGATAGTGCTCAAACCGGAAAACGAGGACTACAAACCCATGGTCGTGGGGGAAGGAACCGAGTTCAGCGTAGTGGGCAAGGTGGTTGGGGCCGTAAGGAAGTACTGAGTCAGCCCGGGTCATGATAGAGACAATAAACGAAGCCATAGAGGTCGTGTCCGTGTTTACGGACGGCAAGATGCAGCCCCTTCGTTTCAAGTGGAAGGGCAACGTGGTGAAAGTCAAGAGAATCACCGGAGGATGGATAAAGAACGAGGGAGAAGCGAAGGTTTATTACTATTCGATCCTGGGAGAGAACTCCGACTACTTCGAGATTTGCTACGACTCCCGCACGCTACGCTGGACCCTATGCAGAGTGTTCCTGGAAGGATGACTCGTGGGACCCGGAAGGGTAATCCGTAGGGCCCGGAAGAATAACTCGTAGACGTGCATCGTGTAGAAGATTGTGGCAAACCGGGCACGAGGTTTGGGCGGCGGGTACGGTCGGTATGCCACACGCGGGCACAGGGCGAGGTTGAGTTGCGAACGATAGCTCACATCGACATGGACGCGTTCTTTGCGTCGGTCGAACAGGTGTTCAATCCCCATTACAAGGGAAAGCCGCTCATCGTGTGTGGCGATCCCAGCAGGAGGGGAGTCGTGTCCACCGCGTCTTACGAGGCGCGCAAGTACGGAGTGAAACCGGGGATGCCGCTTCAGGAAGCCCGCTACAGATGTCCGCACGGGATTTATGTGGAGGGCGGTCCGGGAAAGTACATACACGTTTCTCTGCAACTTCTCGAGATTTACAAGGAGTTCACGCCGATAGTGGAACCTTCGAGCATCGACGAAGCCTTCCTTGACCTAACCGGTACCGTCTATGAAGGAGAGGCAGCCAGGAGGGGCGCCATCCTTATAAAGAAGAAGATTCGCGAAGAGTTCAATCTCACCGCCTCGATAGGAATAGCTCCCAACAAGTTCATGGCCAAGATGGCGTCGGGCCTGGAGAAACCCGACGGGCTCGTCCAGATTAACAGCGAGGATTACAGGAAGATATTCTGGAAACGGAAGGTAGACGAGCTGTGGGGCGTGGGAGCCAAGACCGCGGCGGCGCTGAAGAGGTTGGGTATAGATACGATAGGCGACCTGGCGAGGTTTCCCGTCAACATATTGAGGGCGGAATTTGGAATCAACGGAGAAAAGCTCGTAGACATGGCAAGAGGAGAGGACGACTCTCCGGTCATTCCTTACTACGAGGGGGTTCCGGTAAAGTCGATGGGGCACGAGCACACCCTGCGTGAGGACACTGACAGTCTGGAGAAGCTGGAGAGGACACTGCTTCGTCTTTCGGACCAGGTCGGAAGACGCCTCAGGCAGGACGGCTACGTCGGTGACACGGTAACGTTGAAATTGAGAAACGCCAAGTTCGTCACCATAACGAGACAGAGAAAGCTGACCGGCTACACGGACGAAGACAAGGTGATATTCAAGACAGCCAGAAGATTGTTAGAGGAACACTGGAAGGGAGAAACCGTCAGGTTGATAGGGGTGAGCGTCTCCGGTCTTGCAAAGAGGGGCTCGAGCTTGACCGAATCTCTCTTCAAGAAGGACGAGAAACGGCGCAGGACGCTCGAGGTAATAGACGTTCTCAGGGACAAGTTCGGAGAGAATGTGATAGTAAGGGCGGGAACCATGCGGTAACCTCTAACTGACGTGCGGCTTTCCACGAAAGGTGAGACGTATGATACGAATAGGCACGAGCGGTTACAGTTTCGACGACTGGGTGGGCAACTTCTATCCCTCCAACATCCGTAAGGGTGACATGCTGTCCCACTACGCAAAGCAATTCAAGGTGGTGGAGGTGAATTCCAGCTACTACAGGATCCCCCATCCCGCGGTCTTCCACCAGATGGAGAAGAAGACCGGACCGGATTTCGAGTTCTTCGTGAAGGCAAACAAGACCATGACTCACGAGGGCAGTACCGACCGTGCACTCTACCAGAAGTTCATGGACTCCTGCCGACCCCTCATAGAGGCGGGCAAGTTCAGGGGCATCCTGGCGCAGTTCGCATGGGGTTTTAAGCACGGCGAGAAGAACCTGGACCATCTCAAGCGCATGAGAGAGAACTTTGCGGACACGCCTCTCGTCGTGGAATTCAGAAACGACTCTTGGATGAAGGACGAAGTGTTCTCTTTCCTCGAGGCTGAGCGTATATCCTTCTGTGCGGTGGACGAACCCAACCTCAAGGGGCTCTTGCCTCCCGTCGTGAAATTCACTGCGGAACCAGGATACGTGAGGTTCCACGGGAGAAACGCGAAGAACTGGTGGGGCCGCTCTGGCGGGGACCGCTACGACTACGACTACAGCGAGAAAGAACTCGAGGAATGGTTGGGCAAGATAGCGGAACTGGCTGAGAAGGCCAGGAAGACGTACCTGTTTTTCAACAATTGCCACGCCGGGCAGGCAGCCAGAAGCGCGAAACTGATGGAGCGGCTTCTCTCCCTGGAAACCTAGCGCGCTTCCGGTGACAGGTTGGTGGAGATGGCGCGGACCCCCACTGCATCACTCACAGAGACACTCGAGAGCCTGTTCTCTTCCCCCGCTTTCAGGGAAAGAGTCAAGTACGTCAAGAGACTTCCGGCCAGGGAGGCGGTCCACCGGGAGCTTTCCCCGCCGCTGTTACCGGGCCTATCGGAGACCCTCAAGAAATTGGGCGTGGGCCCGCTGTACTCGCATCAGGTCGAGGCCATCGAGCTTGCGAGAGCAGGTAAGAGCTTCGTTGTGGTCACCGGAACCGCCAGCGGAAAGACCCTCTGCTACAACATACCGGTTCTGGAATCACTCCTCACGGCGGAACGCGCCAACGCCTTCTACATCTTTCCCACGAAGGCGCTGGCCCAGGACCAGCTGAAGGCCCTGGGACGCATGGCCAGAGAGGACGAGGTCATAGGCGAAAGGCTGCGCTCGGGCACCTACGACGGGGACACCGCTCAGCACACCAGAAGGAAGCTCCGCGAGACGGCCAACGTCATACTCACGAACCCCGACATGCTTCACCAGGGCATCCTTCCTTACCACACTCGCTGGAGCAGGTTTTTCTCGGACCTCAAATACGTCATCATCTATGAGATTCATGCTTACAGGGGCATCTTCGGTTCTAACGTCGCGAACGTGATTAGACGGCTCAGGCGAGTCTGCTCGCACTATGGCTCCGATCCCCAGTTCGTGCTCTGTTCCGCCACGATAAGGAATCCGCGCGAGCTGGCTCAAGAGTTGACTGGCCTCCAGATGGAGCTCATCTCCCGGGACGGCTCGCCGCGCGGGCCCAAGCTGTTCGTCTTCTGGAACCCACCGTTTCTTGACGACGCCAGGATGGAGAGACGAAGTTCAATCGTGGAAGCCAAGGAGCTTCTCGTGGAGTTGGTCAAGAGCGGAACACAGACAATTGCGTTCACCAAGGCAAGAGTGGTGGCGGAGCTCATTTACAGATACGCGTCGGACGACCTGGCCGCACACAGCGCCGCTCTGAAGGACTCCATAAGGCCCTACAGGGCGGGGTACCTTCCGGAAGAAAGAAGGGAGATCGAACGGCAGCTCTTCTCTGGAGAGCTGATGGGTGTTGTGAGCACGAACGCGCTGGAGCTAGGGATCGACGTCGGCGGGCTCGACGCGTCCGTGACGATAGGTTTTCCTGGCACCATCGCGAGCACCTGGCAGCAGGCCGGAAGGGCCGGAAGGGGGACCCGTGAAGCCCTGAGCGTGCTCGTCGCCTACAACGACCCCATTGACCAGTATTTGATGCGTCACCCTGAGTACTTCTTCCGGCAATCGCCGGAAAATGCCGTGGTTGCACCGGATAATCCTTACATTCTGGCGGGCCATCTCTGTGCAGCCGCCTTCGAGCTCCCCATCGAGCCGCGGGACAGAGCGCTGTTTGGCCCTTTGACGGAGAAGATCACGGGCCTGCTCGAGCAGGAAGGGAACGTGAAGGGGATAGACGAAAAGTGGTACTGGTCGCGCACGGACTTCCCCGCGGCCTCGGTGAATCTGAGGACCATCTCCGACGACACGTATACGATCGTGGACGCGAAGAAGGACAACAAGGTCATCGGAACGGTGGACGCGATAAGCGCGCCGGAGCTGGTGTATCCGGAGGCCATATATCTCCACGAAGGCGAGACGTACTTCACCAGGAAGCTGGACATGGAGCAGAAAATCGCGTACGTGGAGAGGTCCGAAGTGGATTACTATACACAGCCTGTGCTTGACACCAGCCTCAGGGTGTTGGGGCAGGGAAGGGAGAAGACCTGGGCGGGGCAGAAAGTCGTCCTTGGCGAGGCAGACGTTACCTGGGCCACCACGGCTTTCAAGAAGATCAGGTTCTACACCCTGGAGAGCATAGGTTACAAGACTCTGGACCTTCCTTTCCAGCACCTGGAGACTAGCAGCATGTGGCTCATCCCGTCGGCTGAGTTCTTGAAGGCCGTGAGAGGAGGCGGGAAGAATCCGATAGAGGGCCTGGCGGGGATTCGTAACATGATGATAAACGTCATCCCGCTCTTTTCCATGTGCGACAGGCAGGACATCGGTGGCATAATCGACAGCAGCAACACGGGTACACCCACCGTCTTCATATACGATAGATTCCATGGAGGCCTCGGGTTCGCCGAGAAGGCGTACGAGCTAATCGACGAAGTCCTTTCGGCCTGCCTGTCTCTGGTCAAGGAATGTGAATGTAGGGAGGGATGTCCTTCGTGCGTGGGGCTCCCGATTCTGCGGCCGGCACAACATCAGGATCCGGACGTGTACCACGGCTGGCCTATTCCCAGCAAGGAGACGGCGATGGAAATGCTCTCAGCTCTCCTGGTAGAGAGAGCTCGACAGGCGCCGCGGGGACCCGCGAGCAGTTCTTAGTGCAATGAAACTGAGCCGGAAGACAAAGGAAGCTCTCTCCAATCTCATGGCCGCTTCCCGGGCCCTTCAGAAGGAGGAGGGAGTCTTGGCCGACGGAAAGGTATCGGTCGAAGAGTACCTTCCCGGAGGAGTACAGCACGGCAGGAGCGGGCAGATATACGTCCACGAGAAGCTCAGGTCGGAGGTGGAGAAAAACACGGCGCGCGTCGTCTCTCTGTACAGGCAGGCGGAGCTCAGCGCTTTCTCTTCCAAACTGGAGGGGAAGGCGAGAGAACTCGAAGAGCTCGGAAGGATCGGGTTTTCCAGGGCCGTGTTCCTGGACATAGAGAGCACCGGTCTCTTCAACTGCCCCACGTTCCTGGTGGGAATCATGTTTCTTTCGGGAGACGATTTCGTCATAAGACAGTTGTTCGCCCGTGACTACTCTGAGGAGAAGTGTCTCGTAGAGGCCGTTTCGGATTTGCTCGGAGGATTCGAGGCCGTAATCACTTTCAACGGGAAATCGTACGACCTCCCCTTCATGGCGGACCGGGCCGTGTATCACGGCACCCGGTTTTCCAACCACATGTTTCACTTCGACCTGCTTCATCATTCGAGGCGGCACTGGAGGGGAACGCTTCCCAATTGCAGGCTCCAGACGCTCGAGCTCTACGTGTGTCGAAGGAGGCGCGTGGGGGACATCCCCGGCTCGGAGATTCCCAACGTCTATCACACCTACGTGCGCACGGGCGACCCGTACCTGTTGGTTCCGGTGTTTCATCACAACGTGCTGGACCTCATAACCATGAGCGAGCTGCTGGCAGAGTTGATGTCGATGGAAGGACTCGTGAGGAGAAGCCGGCGTGCGTCTGCCGGCTGGCGCGCCGAAATGGCGGGGATGGCTGGATGAAGAGTTCCAGGGCAAGACGTGGCGGGCGCGGGAAAGAGCTTCCAGGGCTTCCCGTGAGTCGGGTGGGAGAAACGCGGCTGGTGGAGAGGATCCTGTCCCGGTTCGCGCGCGCGCGAGGCAAGGGTGTCGTGACCGGGCCCGGCGACGACGGAGCCGTGATAGAGCTGGTCCGGGGAAAGAGACTCGTGCTGACCACGGACATGCTAGTCGAAGGCACGCACTTCGTTCTTGGGTGGTCCAGCCCCTATGCGGTCGGCTTCAAGGCCGTCACCGCGAACCTCAGCGATGTTGCCGCCATGGGTGCCAGGCCTCTCGGAATCGTGGTCTCGCTCGGAATTCCCTCCTCCCTCCCGGTGAGGGCCGTGGACAGAATCTATTCTGGAATCTCCAGTGCCCTTTCGCTCTTCGGTGGAGAGCTTCTGGGCGGAGACACGGTCCACTCCAGGGCCGTGACCGTGTGTGTCTCGGCCGTGGGCGAGCTGGTCGGTAGAGCGCCGCTTCTTCGCTCTGGGGCGAGGCCCGGACACGCCGTCTGCGTCACGGGTTCACTCGGCTCCTCGTGCGCGGGCCTCATGCTGCTGAGAAAGCATTTCAAAGCGGGAAGAAGGTCCAGGAGTTTGGCGCTCAAGTCGTGGTCTGAGAGAGACAGGCGCTTTTTCAAAGAGAAGCTCCCGGCCTCGATGCGAAGAGACGGCCACGCATGTGTCTCCAAGCACCTGATGCCACGTCCGAGGGTCGCTGAGGCGGAGGTGCTTTCCCTCTGCGGCCCCTCTGCGTTGATAGACATCAGCGACGGACTGCTCATCGACCTCGGTCGCGTCGCTGCGGCGAGCGGGGTGGGAATGCTGCTCAGAGAAGACGACGTCCCCATTTGCAGGCATTGCAGGTCCGTTGCGAAGAAGCTGCGCGTGTCGCCGTACGAACTGGCTGTTTCGAGCGGCGAGGAGTATGAGCTCCTCTTCGCGATGGCGCCGTCGCGCGTGAGAAAGACCGCTCGAGCTTTGGCAGAGAGGTGCGGCACGACAGTGACCGTCATCGGAGACGTGGTGGAACCGGCTCAGGGCATGTGCGTGGTAGACGCCGAGGGGCGCAAGAGTCGTCTGCCGGAAAAGGGCTTTCAGCATTTTTGAGGGTCGCGTTACCGTGGGCTCTCGCGGTCCTGCGCTATATTCCCCTACCGCATACAGATGTGTCGCTCTCTTGCTTCGTTCGTTTCGGATGAGCCTTCACCGCGTGCCGCCATACCGTTGGGAATAAAGAAATTAGACGAAACGGCTTCAGCTCCACCCACTTTTTTCTTGATTTGTGGCCCGGAATGCGATATACTTGTTATACATAAAACCTAGTGTGCGATGGCACTTTAGAGGACGGTCGAGAACCTTCGGAAATCTCTCCTCCGCCGGCGCTTTGCTGCATCTGCCTTGCGGCGAGTTGGGTTTCCGAGAAGCGGTTTTCGGCCTTTTTGTATGCCCTGTTCCGGCGTCGAATCGACCCTCAGACGTTCAAGAGGGGCTAGCGGCAAGAAGGCGGGAGGTGTCACAAGTGGTTTTGAAAACGACGCTGGTGATTCTGCTCGGTATCTGCGTGCTGCACTCGTGCTCGCTTGCGGCTCCGTGTTGGGAAGAGGTGGTCCCGCAGAACGTAGTGGGATTCGACTTCGAGGTCACTTCCGTTGTCGAAGGGCCCAACGAGGCGGGTATCTACACGTATAATTACACGCTCTACCGGATCGACAACGGCCTCACGTGCTACAGGGACGTAAGCCACATCGCCTTCTGGTTTCCCTGCAAGCTGGGGGCTCAGAAGTCAGTTCTGAACGGTCAGTTCGGAATATCCATGACCTGCACGGGAGGGGGCTGTCCCGTTCTCGAGATGGGCGGGACAAACGGGATGACCGAACCCGTGCTCGACCCCGCCTGCCGGTTTTTCTGGGGCTTCAAGTTTGACGAATGCTCAGAAACGGGTGGCGGTTTCCTGAGGCCCAAAGTCGATGAGATCTCCTACCCGGATGACCCTCTGGACCCGTACTGTACGATAGTACTACGAAGCTCGGCCGGGCCCGAGTGGGGGAAGTGGCTCATTAAAGGCGGGGACGGCAAGAGCGGGCTCTACGATGCGGGAGACATCAAGGTGCCCACGTGCATGCCCGCCGTCTCGACCGACGACTTGAGCTGGGGTTCAATCAAGGTGCTCTATCGCTAGGCGTCGCCTGTAATCGCTCGTTCTCGCCCACTCTCCTTCGGTTACGTCTGCCATCGCCCGATCACATTTTCCTTCGCCTCGCTCTTAAGAGGCGGGTCGCCCCTCGCGGTGTCACCCCGGCACTTTTCCCGTCCATGCCCGTAATCTATTTGACAGTGGTCAAATCGTGGATTAGGATTCCTGAGGATTTACCATTCAGACGTAGCGCGGGAGGAACACGTGGAGCGAGACCAGAAAGTCACGGCGCTTTGTGACGAATACTTCGACTTCTTCACAGAGACCTACCCAGAACTGGCCACGGCGATCGGAATACACACCCACGACGCGAGGTTGAGCTCGTACTCGCGCTCGACCATAGATGCGCGCCTGCGAAAGCTCCGGCAATTCGAGAAGAGGGCAGAGGAGTGCCTTTCAGAGGGTGGACTTTCTGTCTCTGCATCCATAGATGCCAGGCTGGTGGCCAGCAACTCTGCGATACAGGTGCTCGAGATCGAGAAGCTGATGAAGCCCTACGCCGACCCCACCATGTACATGGATATCAGCCTGTACGGCCTGTTTCTCCTGGCCTCGAGGGACGTGCTTCCCATCGAGACGAGAGCCCGCTACTTTGCGTCCAGGCTGAAGGAGTTTCGCCGGGTGCTCTCCGAGGCGAGGGAGAACCTGGAAAATCCCCCGGCCGTGTTCACCTCGACGGCCCTCGGAATGCTCAAGGGGGCCGCCGAGTTCGTGGACGAGACGGTCGAGTACTTTGCTGCGAAGGTGCCGGACGCCGGTACCGAGCTGGAGAGCGGATCCAGCATGTGCAAGAAGGCGATAAGAGAGTTTGAGGTATACGTGCAGAACGAGCTACTCCCGCGCTCCAGCGGAGATTTCGCGGTGGGACGAGACGTTTTCGACACCAAGCTCAAGGTGGAGCACATGCTGGACATCGACACGAGGGCCCTGGAGAAGATGGGCCGCGAGCTGCTGGAGACGACGAAGGGCGAGATAGAGCAGCTGAGCGCCCGCCTGTATCCGAACGAGAGGTGGAAAGACGTCATAGAACGGCTCAAAGAATACCATCCAGACTCTTCCGGTCTGCGAAAGGCATACGAAGAGCACATGGCCAAGGCCAAGAGCTTCGTCCAAGAGAGGAGACTGGTCTCGATACCGCCCGGGGAGGAGCTCAGAATCCTCGACACGCCGGTCTTCTACAGGTCCATCATCCCGTACGCGGCGTATCTCAACCCGGGCCCGTTCGACACCAAGCAGGAGGGGCTCTTCTTTGTGACCCCCGTGGACACGAGTGCGCCGGAGGACGTTCAGAGCGATCAGCTAAGGGGCCACAGTTACCCGGGCATGGTTCTGTGTGCACTGCACGAGGCGTACCCGGGACATCACCTGCAACTCGTTCACTCGAACAGGGTGAAATCGCGGCTGCGCCACACGTGCGACAGCACGGTCTTCGCCGAGGGATGGGCCCTCTACTGCGAGCAGTTGATGAAAGAGGAGGGCTTCTACGACAGCGGAGACATAGAGCTCTTCCAGTTGAAGGACGTGCTCTGGAGAGCTTCGCGAGTGGTGGTTGACGTCGGTCTTCACACGAGAGCAATGATTTTCGATGAAGCCGTGGAGTTTCTGGTGACACATGCGCTGATAGAAAGAGCCAACGCCGTTGCAGAGGTCAGGCGGTATACCCACACGCCCTCTCAGCCTTCAAGCTACGCCATCGGGAAGGAACTGGTGCTCGGTCTTCGCGACGAGGAAAAGCGGAGACTGGGTGCGCGCTTCGACCTCTTCAGTTTCCACGAGAGACTTCTGAGTTTCGGCACCATTCCGTTCAAGCTGGTCGAAGAGGAGTTCAAGGCGGGGTAACTGGTGGGACCGGCGGGGGCGGGGTCCTCACCGGGGTGGGTCGATGCCGCGGGTGCGGGCCGCGGGTACAACTCAGAGACGACGACAAGCTCAGAGACGACGACAAAACACTGCGAGGAGCTTCAGGGTCGGCGCTGGACTCCGCTTCTAGCCGCGAGAGGCAAGCACCGCACCCGACTTGGCCTGTTCCGCCGGCTTTCTCACGAGCAACGTGCTGAGCTCGCTCCTCAACGTACCCTTGTCCAGCCTCCTCTTCAGCTTGCCGTAGGAAGCTATCGAGATCGCTCCCGTCTCCTCCGAGACCACGATGATGACCGCGTCGGTCTCCTCGCTCAGTCCCACGGCGGCCAGGTGTCTCGTTCCCAGGTCCTGGGGAAGATTGGGATTCTGGCTGAGCGGCAGGATGCACCCGGCGGCCACGGCCTCGTCCCCTCTCACGATCACGGCGCCGTCGTGCAACGGAGAGTACGGCGTGAAGAGCGTGACAAGGAGCTCAGACGTTATCCTGGCGTTGAGGCGAGTGCCCGTTTCCTCGTAGTGACGCAGGTTCGCGTCTCTCTCGATGGCTATGAGCGAGCCCATCTTCTGCTCCGACATCATCTCGACGGCCTTGAGAATCTCACCCAGAACGCCGAAGTCTTCGACCCTTATGAAGGGGCCGAACACCCTGTTCTGGCCGATGAGAGCGAGCGCTCTTCTGAGCTCTGGCTGGAATATTATTACGAACGCCACCACCCAGACCGTCTTCAAGCTGGCCATTATCCAGTTGAGAGCGTGGAGCTGGAACCACTGGGCTATCAGGGAGGCAACTACCAGAAGCAGAAGGCCGGCGAACATCTGGGCGGCTCTTGTTCCCCTGACAAACATGAAGAGCTTGTAGAAGAGAAAGGCGACGATGCCGACATCTATCAGGTCCAGGTACCATCGCTCGCTCAGGAGCCCCATAGCGGCTGTCAACCCGGTCATTCTCCGGAGGCCTCCTAGTTGCTCAGAATGGCGTCAGCAATTACGACAGCTTCCTTTGCCTGCCTAACGTCGTGGACTCTTACCACGGCCGCCCCGGACATAACAGAAGCCACGACGGCCGCAAGAGTGCCGGACGTTCTTTCGTGCACCGGCCTGTCCAGGAGCGTCCCGATGAAGGATTTTCGGGACGGCCCCACCATGATGGGGCGCTTCAAGGCCCTGAACTCAGATAGTCTCTTGAGAATCGTCAGGTTGTGCTCCAGTTTCTTTCCAAAGCCGATGCCCGGGTCGATGATGATGGACTCGAAGTCCACACCGTCTTTGCGGGCCCTCTGGATGGCGTCATCCAGAAAGCGCGTTATCTCGTAGACGACGTCGCCGTATTCTGGACTCTCCTGCATCGTGCGGGGAGTCCCCTTCATGTGCATCAGTACGAGGCCGGCCCCATATTCTGCGGCGATGCCCGCCAGTTCAGGGTCGAAGCGCAGCGCGCTCACATCATTTATGATGTGCGCACCTGCGTCAAGGGCTGCCCGGGCGACAGCGGCCTTGGACGTATCAACTGATATAATCACATCGGAGCGTTTTGACAACAGAGATATTACGGGTACTACCCTGGCCGCTTCCTCGGACGCATCGACCGGTTGGGAGTAAGGCCGGGTGCTTTCCCCGCCCACGTCCAGGATGTCGGCACCCTCCTCAATCATCCGCTCGGCGTGCGCGAGGGCGGCGTCTCGTTCAAAGAACTTCCCGCCGTCCGAAAACGAATCGGGCGTGACGTTAAGAACGCCGGCCACGTGGGTCCTGCCGGATAGGTCCAGCTCGCCTCCCCTGAAGCGAAACAGGTGGTCGCGTCCCGCGCGCGAGTCTGCCAGGTGCAGCCTGCCCTTCGTCTGGCTGTCTCTCTGCATGGCCGAAGCCCCGGGGCCAAAGTGCGTCGTCGTGTCAGAGGTGGTCGGGGTCGCGAGCGACCGTGTTCGACCGGGCCTGAGGGTCCGGGTCGCCGAGCAAGGACATAACCTCTGCCTTCACCGGTTCCTCGGCCATCACCCCTCTCATAGCATAAGAAACGGTCTTTGTGCCAGACCTATTCGTTTCGTTCATTGCCATGCACAGGTGCTCGGCCTCGACGGCCACGAGGAGACCCCTGGGCCTGAGGGCTTTGGTGAGCACGTCGGCGATTTCGTTGGTGAGGCGTTCCTGGAGCTGTGGCTTCCGAGACAGAGTCTCGACAACCTTCGTGAGACTGCTCAATCCAGTGATGCGGTTCTCATCAGGCAGGTAGGCGAGCTGGACCCTTCCGAAAAAGGGGAGCAGGTGATGTTCACACATCGAGTGGAAGAGAATATCTTTGACCAGGATCAAGCCGTCCTGGTTTTCTACCGTGTAGAGCTTCAAATCCTTTGCGGGATCCTTCCCGATGCCGCCAAAGATCCTTCGGTAAAGCTCAGCGACCCGGCGAGGCGTGTTCTTCACTCCCTCTCTCTCAGGGTCTTCGCCTATCGCCTCCAGTATGGTGCGCACCGCAGTCTCTATCTTTGCCGGGTCAGTTGCTTGCTGCTTCTTGGTCTTGGGCACCTCCCTCACTGGTACCGATCCTTTCTCTCGGAGTGTCGTTCTTCTTTTCTGGCTCGACCTTCTCATCCTTGGCCTTGGCCCTGGTGAGCGGCTCGAGCTTCTCTCCCTTCAGCACCCGGTCTATTTCGTCGCCGTCCAGAATCTCTCTCTCGAGCAACGTGTTGGCCAGCTCGTGCAACTTGTCCACGTTCTCCTGCAGGAGTTTCCTCGCCCCGTCCTGGGCGCCCTCGACTATGGCCTTTATCTCCGCGTCTATGGCGACTGCCGTCTTCTCGCTGTAATCCTTGTGTTGTGCGATTTCTCGCCCCAGAAACACGAGCTCTTCCTTCTTCCCGAAGCTTATCGGTCCCAGCTTCTCGCTCATTCCCCATTCACACACCATCTTACGTGCTATCTCCGTTACGGTGTTTATGTCGTTTGCCGCGCCGTTCGTCATCTGATCCAGGACGAGCTCCTCCGCGGCCCGGCCACCCATGAGGGTCGTGAGCGTCATCATGAGATAGTCTCGCGTTCTAGTGTACCTTTCGTCTATGGGAAGCAGGTGCGTGAGCCCCAGAGCTCTGCCCCTGGGGATGATGGTTACCTTGTGGATCGGGTCCGAACCGGGCTGCAGCCACGCGACGAGGGCGTGCCCCGCCTCGTGGTAGGAGGTGGTCCGTTTCTCTTCTTCGTTTATGATGAGACTTCTCCTCTCGGTTCCCATCATCACCTTGTCTTTAGCTTCCTCGAAGTCCTCCATCACGACTTTCTTCCTGTTTCTTCTGGCCGCAAGGAGGGCGGCCTCGTTCACGAGGTTGGCAAGATCCGCGCCGGCCAGCCCGGGTGTCGCCCTGGCCAGCACCTTGAGGTCAACATCGTCGGCAAGAGGTATGCACCTCGTGTGGACTCCCAGGATTCCTTCGCGGCCGCGCACGTCGGGCCGGTCAACGACTATCTGCCTGTCGAAACGGCCGGGTCTCAGAAGCGCGGGGTCCAGCACGTCGGGCCTGTTGGTGGCGGCGAGGAGTATCACGCCCTCGTTGGCGTCGAAACCGTCCATCTCCACCAGAAGTTGATTCAACGTCTGTTCCCTCTCGTCGTGCCCTCCGCCCAGTCCGGCACCTCGCTGCCTTCCGACGGCGTCCATCTCGTCGATGAAGATTATGCAGGGCGCGTTCTTCTTTCCCTGGTCGAAGAGGTCTCGGACCCGGGACGCTCCCACTCCCACGAACATCTCCACGAAATCAGAACCGCTCATGCTGTAGAACGGAACGCCGGCTTCACCTGCGACCGCTCTGGCCAAAAGTGTCTTTCCGGTCCCCGGGGGGCCCAGGAGAAGAGCTCCCTTAGGGATCTTGCCT
Source organism: Candidatus Eiseniibacteriota bacterium (assembly GCA_020349905.1). GTDB lineage: Bacteria > Eisenbacteria > RBG-16-71-46 > JAFGJU01 > JAFGJU01. The sequence continues at coordinate 2,476,021 of CP070702.1, read as the reverse complement.
CCGAGACGCTGGAACTTCTTCGGGTCCTTCAGAAACTCAATTATCTCCTCGAGCTCCTGCTTGGCCTCGTCTGCTCCGGCCACGTCTCTGAAGGTGACCTTGGGCCTGTCCTCCAGGATGACTTTCGCCTTGCTTCGTCCGAACTTAAGGGCGGCGCTCCCCCCCGCCTGCATCTGACGGATGATGAAGAGCCAGAAAGCCACTATGAGCACTATGGGAAGCCACGCGATCAGCATTCCGACCCAGTTCATGCCCTCGGGCTCCGAAGTGATCTCTGCGTCGGGGTTCTTCTTCCATATCTTCTCCGACAGCTCCGCGTCCTCGGCCGGGAGCCACAGCTTAAAATTCTTGAACGTTACCTTCTTGCCCTTGGACTCATCCGTGGCCTCCGCCTTCAGATCGCCCTTCACCTCCCGCCCGGAGATGGTCACGGAGCCGATGTTGGCGGCGTTGATTTCCTTGAAGAACCTGGAATAGGAGATCTCGACCTCTTTCGGCCTCGCAGTCGAGTAGAACTCGAAGAGCAGGACCGTCAGAAGGACCAGCATTATCCAGAACGCAACGGTCCTGAAGGGTCTGAGCGGCGCCATGGGCAGGCCCTTCCGGGGACCGCCGGGTCTGCCCCCGGGCGGAGGAGATTGCCCGCGAAAGGAGCGCCTCTTCCCTCTTTCCTCCTGTTCGGGAGGCGTCCTCTTAAGTGTGCCCATCCTTAACTCACTCCATGCTCTCAGCAACTGGTTCCGCACAGCCGGTCTCATCGCAACGCCGGCTCACTCGTTTCCTTCGTGTTCGGAGCCCCTTCGTCCGCTCACGGCCCTCAGTTCGAGAACGGTTCGGGTCCTGTCCGTTACGGGGGCCGCCCGTGCCCTCCTCGTCCCCACGACCCAGAGGATCTGGTTGCGATCCCAGAGAGCCGCCAGGGTTCCCCTCCGGGAGCGAGGCACCTTCATGTCTACGAGAAGGTCCTGGACCTTCTTGGTGCCCTCCATCCCGAACGGCGCTATTCTGTCCCCGGGACTGAGATTCCGCACCTCGAGAGGCGGTTCCAGCCCCTCGAAGTCGAACACGGCGCGCAGGGGTCCCCCCTCAGCAAAATCGTCACCCAGCTCCTCTTTCCTGAGCAGTTTGCTCTCTATGCTCAGGGAAATCTCCGGCACCACGGCCGCGGTCCCAGGCTCAAGTCGTACAACAAATTTCGGGGTCGCGTTCTGCGCCCGGCGCCGGGACCTGAGCCCGAGCAGAACACTCTTGCCCTCCAGCCATGCACTTACGCCGGACGGCAAGTCCACAGAGTCACCTGATTGCCCTGAAGAAGCCAGCCTGAGCAGGGAGGCAACGTGAGAGAAATCAAGGTCTCTGAGGCTTCCGTGGAGTCTGAGGTACGCCTCCCTCAAGATGTAGCCCCGGACACATGTATGATATGACAGTAACGCCGCCAGTTCAAGCTCAATGTCTTCTTGGGCTTCCCTGATGAGGCACGACTCGTAGGCCTTCCGGCCCTCCAGGCGCAGATAGTCCTCCACCTGGCCCAGCAAGGAGGCGTGGGAGCAGAGCACCTCGGTGATGCGCGGATTGTACTCCTCCCTGAGAGTCGCCATGAGCTCGTGTCGAATCCTGTTGCGCAAGAAGCGCGTGTCCAGGTTCGAAGGGTCCTCTCTGTAGGCGATGTTCCTCGAACCGAGGAACTCCAGAACCTCGGAGCGGCTGGTGGTGAGAAGGGGGCGGATAAGGAGTCCGCCCGACGCCGGGTTCATGGCCGATGCTCCCAGGACCCCGGCCCCCCTTATCAGCCTCATAAGCACGGTCTCGGCCTGATCGTCCATCGTGTGTCCCAGCGCAATCTTGTTGTGGACGCCCTCTTCGGCCACCCTCCGAAGAAACTGCAGTCTCAACTCGCGTCCAGCTTCCTCCAAGGAGCGTCGTGAAGCGGACGCAGAAGCTCGTACGTCGACCTTCTCCTGGCGGCACGCAAGGCCCAGCTCCTCGCACGCTCTCCTCACGTACAGAGCGTCTTCCTCGCCAGAGCCCTCTCTGAGTCCGTGGTTCAGATGCGCCACAGCAAGGGTGAATCCCATTTCGCTGCTGAATCCATGAAGCACGTGAAGCAGGGCCATCGAATCCGCACCGCCCGAGACGCCTGCGAGCACCGAGTCACCCGGTTCGAGGAGCCCCTGAGTCCTGATGAGTTCTCTCACCCTTTTTTCAAGCATGGCCTGTACCGGCGAGGCGCAGACGCCGCGGACAGCGATTTCCCGCGCTCTGCCTCGTCCTGAGATTAAGAACGGACAATTCCTGGCGGTTTGCATTCACGAAGGTGGTGGCGGTGCAGGGATTCGAACCCCGGACACGAAGATTATGATTCTCCTGCTCTGACCAACTGAGCTACACCGCCGAAGACCACAGAAAGCAGAGTGTTTCCTGAAGCTAGGAAGGGGGCATGAATTCTCTTGCACCGCAAACCTACTCCAGAAGCATACTCAAAAAGCCCCTTGCCAGTCAACAGGAAACGGCCTCCAGGGGCCAAGTGATGGTGTTTCCCGGAGTCTTCGCCCGTGGGACGAACTGGCTTTCAGGAGGCCCTCAGCGGTGTTGACAACTCTGGCAGCCTGCGTGTATACTGAACCAACCTTCTTGGCGTCTGCTTTCTACCGGGGCCCGCAAATCCTGAAAGGAGTTCTCGAGTATGAAATCCGTCCGGTTTCTTGTCATCGCCGGCCTTCTGTTCTTCTCCCTGTACGGGCAGTGCTTTCCAGCCGATGTCACCGGGCGTGCTTTCATGACCGGAGGGGCAGGTACCCTCATCTTCATCGGCGATGACTACATGACGGGCTCTGCGTTAGACAGCCAGAGGAAGATAAGGCTCTACGGGGACGTCGGTTTTGGCTACGTATTCAAGCCATATCTGGCTGCCACTGTGGGTGCCGGTTTCGGCTGGCAGGCCTACTCTTTTGATGACCTGCGCGTGGCCACGACCGCCCCGTTAACGGTGGGGGCCGAGTATCGGCACCACTTCGGCAAGTACATGCCGAGAGTGGGAGCAGGCCTGGGCTGGTACATCTGGTCGGTGCTTGATGACCGAAAGGTGATGAAGGACCCCATCACCAGGGAAGAACTCAAACGCGGCAACGTGGGCGCCTACATGTCTGCAGGGCTTGACTACTTCGTACGTCCCACCATAGCTGTATGCTGGGACGCCGTAGGCCACTACGTGCTCTCAGAAGACAAGGACGCCTTCCCGTCCGGATACGCACTCAACGAGCAGGTGCTGGTGCTCAGGATGGGCATCAGGTACTACTTTTCTCCCGAGGAGAAACGGTTCTAATCCCTTCCGGCATTCTCCCGGGCCCCGAAGACCATCTAATGCACATCAGACTATTCGGTAACGCAAGGGGCGAAGCCTACTCAGAGGGGAGTGGTGCGGGATCGTGTGGCTTTCGCCGCGCGGGAAAACAGATGACTCATATATGGATATGCATATATGAGTATGAACTGGTGGGCCGCTTCGCAGAAGGGGTCGCGCCCCGCCAAACGCTTTCACCCGGAGGTCTCTGTGGGAACGGATAAGAAGTTTCTGAGCGCCGAGGGGCTCACCTTTGACGACGTGCTGATAGTGCCGGCCCGTTCTTCTGTTCTCCCGGCCGCGGTAGAGACAGGGAGCCTGCTCACCAGGAACATCCTGCTGGGCATTCCGCTGGTCAGTGCCGCCATGGACACCGTTACCGAGGCCTCTCTGGCCATCGCAATGGCCAGGGAAGGTGGAGTGGGTTTCATTCACAAGAACATGGGTATCGCTGAGCAGGCGGGTGAGGTGGACAAGGTGAAGCGGAGCGAGAGCGGGATGATCAGGGACCCATTCACGCTCTCCCCCGAAGCCTCGGTGAAGGACGCCCTTGAACTGATGGAGAGATTCCGCATTTCCGGTGTCCCCATTACCCGGGGCAGGAAGCTGGTGGGGATTCTCACCAACAGAGACCTTCGTTTCGTGGAGGACGTGGAGGCGGCCGTGGAAAAGGTCATGACGAGCGAGGGGCTCATCACGGCGCCGGAGGGGACCACGCTGGAACAGGCGGCGCGCATCCTCCACGAGCACAGGATAGAGAAACTGCCCGTAGTCGACAGGGAGCACAACCTGGTGGGACTCATTACGGTAAAGGACATAATGAAACGCATCAAGTACCCCGGGGCCTGTAAGGACCCCGTGGGCCGCTTGAGAGTGGGAGCGGCCGTGGGTGTCTCGGGGGACCTGGAAGAGAGGGTGAAGGAGCTCGTGCGGGCAGGGGTAGACGTCCTTGTGCTGGACAGCGCCCACGGGCATTCGGAGAACGTGATAAGGGGCGGGGCCAAGATAAAGAAGCTGGTGCCGGACGTGGAGCTCGTCCTGGGCAATGTGGCAACGGGCGAGGGAGTGCGGGAGCTGATATCGGCGGGCGCCGACGCGGTCAAGGTGGGCATCGGACCCGGAGCCATCTGCACGACCAGAGTCATCGCCGGAGTCGGCGTTCCCCAGCTCACGGCGGTGATGGACTGTGCGGTGGAGGCGGAGAAGAAGGGTGTGCCCGTGATTGCAGACGGCGGGATAAAGCACTCGGGAGACATAGTGAAGGCGCTCGGCGCTGGAGCCAGCTCCGTCATGATAGGGAGCCTCTTCGCGGGAACGGAGGAAAGCCCCGGGGAAACGGTTCTCTACGAAGGCAGAAGCTACAAGATGTACCGGGGGATGGGCGCCCCGGCTTCCATGAAGAGAGGGAGCGCCGACAGGTACTCTCAGGAGTCCACGACAGAGGAAAGCAAGCTGGTCGCCGAAGGCATAGAGGGCAGGGTCCCGTACAAGGGTCCCCTCGGCCATACAGTCTACCAGCTGGTCGGAGGCCTCAGGGCTGGCATGGGTTACTGTGGAGCCAAGACCATCGAAGAGCTGAGGTCAGGCGCCAGGTTCATACGCATCACGCCGGCTTCCCTTCGGGAGAGCCATCCCCACGACATAACCATCACGCGGGAGGCCCCTAACTACGGGCTCAAATAGAATGGACTACGGCGGCCAGAAAGAGGCGACGGACCTGCTCAGGAACATCTCGATCTCCTCCTCAATGAGTACCTTCGGAGCGGCCGACTTCCGCGGGCGCGAAGACGAGAGCCCGCTCTCGGTCCCTTTCTCTCTTAAGGAACTACCATACGCGGTGTGCGTAGGATTCAGGCTCAGCGACCCGGTGATGGACAGCCTGGTTGACCGTCCCACGCGCACGTACCAGTACCACTACCGCCAGGTGAACCTGCTCATAGACCAGACTCTGCTCCGGCTGATGGCCGCGGTGCACGAGCTGGGGTTCAGGGCCTTTCCTGTGCCTTCGTCCCAGATAGTGGATTGGGACCGGAACACCGGACACCTCTCGCACCGCTTCGTGGGGAAGGAGGCGGGCCTGGGATGGATAGGAAAGAACAATCTCCTCGTCTCTCCACGACACGGAGCGCGTGTCCGGTACGGCAGCCTCTTCACAGATATGCCCCTCGAGACCTCCGGCGCAGTCATTCCGGAGGACTGCGGGGATTGCCAGTGCTGCGCCGAAGCCTGCCCTGTGGGGGCCATAGGCGCGAGCCCCGGGGACTTCGACCTTCAGAAGTGCACGGAGATGCTGAAGGTCTTCAAGAGGACCGAGAACATCGGTTCGATGATCTGCGGGCTCTGTGTCAAAGCGTGCAGAGGGCGCCCGCAGCAACGCTGACTACCGCTGGTTCCCGAGACAGGACATGTCGATTCACCCCGAGAAACCTCCCGGCGTAAAACTGGTGGCGGCTCTCATGGCCCCCACCGAAGAGCAGATAGAGAGCGCCCTCGCTGCGCTCTCACCCGAGTACGGGACGGTCGACCTTTCGAGCCCCACCTTCCTGTTCGCTCACTCCGACTACTACGAGGAGGAGATGGGGCAACGCCTCATCAAGAGGTTCTGTTCCTTCTCCGGGCTCGTGGACCCGGAAGAGATCGTAGACCTCAAGTTGAAAGCCATCGAGCACGAGAGAAGAACGCTGGTGGAGGGAACCCTTCGTAGAACGGTGAACGTGGACCCGGGTTACCTGGACAGAATGAAGCTGGTCCTGACAACCACAAAGGACGCGTATCACAGGGTGTATCTGAGCCGCGGCATCTACGCAGACGTCGAGCTGGTCTACAGGTCCGGAGACTTCGCCTTCTTGGAGTGGACGTTTCCCGACTACAGGGAGACGTCGGCGCGCAGCTTCTTCCGTCAGGTGAGAGAGAAGTATCTTGCCGAGCTCAGGTCCGGGACATGAGGGGCGTCGCGCGAAGCCGGGTCCAAGATGGGTGCCTCCCGAAGCCCAGCCCGAGACGAGGACGGTGCGGAGCCCAGCCCGAAAAGGGAAGCACCCCTTCCTTTTCACTGTTGCCGAACCTATTGCTGCACAGGAAGGGGTGCGGGGGGACCTCTCGGCCGGGGGTGAAGGGTCGCGAGGTCAGCTACTCTTGTCCGTGATGGTGAAGTTAAAGCTTGGGTCCAGTGTCCTTATCTCCTCCACTACCTGGTTGAGCCTTCTCTGAAGGTGCTGTGCCCCTGTCTTCTTCCATTCCGAGTAGATGTCGAGGAGCAGATTCTGCTTCTGCTTCAGTAGGTCCTTTTTGCCTTCGGCGTCAACGGTTCTCTCGAGATGATAGACCTCTCCCCTGTAGAGTCTTTTCATGATGTCTACGTACTCTCCTCTCAGGTGAGAGAGTATCCTTGCGTATCTGTCGAACCCCACCGAGAGTTTCTCGAGTACGTCAGAGATGGCGGGGTTCTTTCTGTCGACCTGCTGGCTGAACGAGTAGGCAAAATGGTAGTATGCTTTTCCCCTTGCGATAGAGGCCTCTTCCAGCGGTTTTCCTTTCGCCTTGGATTTGCTGAGAATGGCGGAGGGGTTGTCAAAGATACCGATTGAAACCAGCAGGAAATCGGTGTTCGTCTTGTAGATGGTGTACTTCACCCTGGCGTCCGCCGAGGTGGAGAGCCGTCGGAACACTTCTGTGTCATACTTGGAAAGCGATTTCTTGGCCTGTTCCACGTATTCGGGGTTTATGAACGAACTGAGAAGCTGTGCCAGGTATAGATTCACGTCCTCGTTGTACGGGTCCGTACGAGAAAGAAGTCCTGTCTGCACGCGCGAATAGAGCAGACAGTGCATCATGAACAGGTAGGAGGGCTGAACTCTCCTGCTTCTGGTCGGGGTTTCTTTCTGCTTTACGCGTCTGGCGTCCATCAGAGTTCTCCGAGTCCTGAAACCATCCTGACCCTCTGGGTCCCGTGAACCTCCTCGCGGAGCCGGGGGCTGGTCTCTCGACCGCCGAAGAATGAGAAAAGCAACTAGCGTGCCACGAACCGACGGGGTCGGGCGCGTATCGCGAAGTGATGCAGCCGATTACGGCGCCGAAGTTTTGTGAGGAGGGCCGGATCGGCCGGGACGGCGCGAGAACGGGGCAGATTCGTCAATTCGCTTGGAAAAACCGCGCAGCACGAGCCCGCACGAACCGGAGCGAATCCGACCGGCCTTCTGTCATGATGTCCGGTGAAACGTCAAGCATCCCTTGAGGGTCTGAGGAACAGAGGGCCTGGGGCATCTCTTTTGCAAGCAGCATTGCGAAGTGCAATGCGGCCAGGTGCTTCTGGGCGGGAGACCCGCCTCCAGCTCTTTTGGGTGATAGGGCAATTCTCTATATTTTAATGGATTAGCTTTGATGTGGCAGGCAGCAGGCAGTGGCATGCTACGTGCTACTCACCAGTTCGTCCCATTGTGCCCGGCCGACGTGCTAGAACTGGAGAGAGGAAATCTTTATGATGGCAAGCCAGGCAGTCCATGAAGAACTCCAGGTAGAGGGTCCTCCCGTCCATCACAATGCAAAGGTGGAGTGGAGGCACCGGGGGATTCTCGTGTCGCTCGGGGCGCACGCGGTATGTGGGTGTACTGAGGTCGCGAAGCTTTGCAGAATCCCAGGTTCTCAGGAAGGTGTGAAGGGCATCGTTTCCTTCAAGGGCGGAGTCGTTCCGGTGCTGTCTCTCCTTTGCGACAGTCCGGCGCGCTCGCGCCGGAAGGCGAGAGGGGACAATTTCGTTGTGGTTCTGTCTCTCGACGGAGTCACGTTCGCTCTGGAGGTCAACGAGATTCCGTGCGTGGTCAGCGGGACTGCCAGACCCGAGAAGCCTCGAGGAAAGCTCTGCACGGTGCACAGAAGACATCTGCAGCGCCTGCTCCGGTCTCGCCTGGTTGAGGGCGGGTTCGGCCAACGGAACGGCCGAGAGAAAGGTAGCGAGGAGAAATCTAGATCCGCACGCGGCGCGGACGCCAGCACCCCGATTGTCGGGGGAGCGCGACCGCGGGCGGAAGGCGAAGCCGTCCTGGCACAGAAAGACGGACGCTGAGCCTTCGAGGAGGGTGTGAGATGGAATCGGCACTGCGAAAGAGATTGATCCTGTCGGCGTTCCTGCCCCTGTTACTCCTGACGGTAATTCTGCTCGCTGTCCTCTGGCTCAGTCTCGCTTACGCGCCCTTCTCGGTTTGGGTCGTGGCGACGGGTGTGGAAACGCAGATAGTCCTGGCGACACTGGTGGTTGCGGCGGTTTTCGTCTTGGTTGAGCTGGTCATGCTGATGCGAGTGGCTCGCATCGCTGGGGGAGGGACGAGGGGACTACTGAAGGTCACGGAGACAGCTCGATTCTCACAGGGAGAGGTACCCAGGTCACTTTCTGAAGATGTGGAGTTCAGCGTGCTGGCAAAGAGATTGGAACAGTTGAGCAGAGGGGCAAAGGGCGAGGCAGCTTCTGCCAAAAGGCTTGTTCAATTGGAGGAAGAGCTTGAACGCGTCGCGAACGCCATCGAAGAAGTCTCGGTTGGGTCCCCATTCGTGCCGCTCCCCGAGAAGGAAGGCACGGCGGGGCGAATCGCCTCTCTGCTGAACAAGCTGCTACCGGAATTCTGCGAGCTGCGCACGTCGTCGGTGAGAGAAATCCGGGGCATGGAAGCCGTGTTGCAGGAGAGCAAGACGGCTAGCCAGGAGCTTGCGGCACACGCCGAAAAGAGTTTTGTGGAATCCACCGAGGCGCTCGTGGTGGCTCGGGAAGTCAGCAAGCTGGCGAGCGAGACCAGGGAGAAGCTTAAGGTGCTCGCAGGAAAGCCGAGGGAAGTCGAGAGAGCGACGCGTCCGAGAGAGGAAATCAGAGACGCGGTGACCAAAGTCGTCGAGACAGCGGCGCGGGGAATCGAGGGGCTCACCGAAGGGCTTCTGAAGTCGAGCGCCCTGTCCAGGAGCTCAGAGCGGATCGCGAACAGAGCCTCCGTGCTTGCGCTGAACGTGGCAGTGGAAGCCGCAAAGGCCTCGATGCCCGGGATGAACGTGCTCTCCGAGGAGATAAGGAAGCTGGCCGAGTTCGCGCGAGCGTGTAGCGACGAGAACGCGGCCCTCGTCAGGGCCATTGAAACTAAAGTCGATTCGGTCGTTCGCACGATTCACATTTCGCAGGAAGAGGTGAGACTCAGGATGCGCTCCCTGGGATTGCCCGAGCCCGAGGAGGAGACAGCGGGAGAGCAAGCGGGCGCCCGGGCCGAGCTGGACCGTGTGACGCAAAGACTGGGAGACGCAGCAGAGAGACTGCTGGACAGAGTCCAGGCCCTGTCCAAACTGACAGAGAAGGCCTCCCGGGAGGCGGAACGCGTGAGCAGGAGAGCGCTTGCGGCACACGATCAGACAAAGGCTCTCGTTAAAGGTGAGAGCTGGAAGAGCCCGTCCGTTGAGGCGGAGCCCACTGAGGTCGAAACGCTATCAGAGAACGACTTTCTGGCTGAGGATAATGCAGCAGAGAAGCAGGAAGGAGACTAACGGTGGACAACGCGCGGTCCTTCCCCGTTGAGAAACGGAGCAGCACGGAAGATCAAATTCTTTTTCTGGTTGTTGAAGCACAGGGTGAGCTTTACGCGGTGAGATGGGCTCTGGTACTGGAGGCTGGGGTGCTGCTCCGGCAGGAGCTGGACCTTTCGTCACCAACGCCACAGGTTCAGAGGAAAGGGACCACGTTTCCCCTTGTCTACCTGTGGGAGCTCGTTCAACTGCCCCCCCCGCAGGAGGACTTGACGGAACTGCCGGCCGTCTTTCTGGAAGACGGCGAGAGGCGCATGGTCTTGGTTCCGGATCGAATCCTGTGGAAGCAGGAGGCCGGCATCAAGGAACTGCCGGAGTGGATCGCGAAGGCGCCGACCGTGAGGGGAAGCATAGTGTTGGGCAGTGGTGTGGTGGTCGTGGTGCTGGAACCGTTCGGATGGGAATCGGAGAGCAAGCGGGTGGCATAGAAAGCCGCCGGTCACGAACATCATGGAAAGTGCAGCCATTCCACAAGAGAAGACGGAACGAAAGAAGAGGATACTCGTAGCGGACGACGACCCCCGGGTCGTCGAACTCCTCCAGATTACCCTGACAAGCAGCGGGTACGAGGTCCTTTGCGCGGCGGATGGCGCGGAAGCGTTGGAGCTGGCGACGAAACAGAAACCGGACCTCGTTATTCTGGACGTGAAGATGCCCAAGTCGGACGGGTTCGAAGTCTGCGAGTCGCTCAAGAAGGGCGAGGACAAGCCGTGCCCTCCTGTGATTCTGATTTCTGGGCAGGCGGATGCGTCTTCGCGACTCCAGGGACTTCTAAGGGGGGCGGACGACTTCCTGATAAAGCCGTTCTCCCCGAGGGAGCTTCTGGCCAAGATAGAGAGGATACTCAAAGGATTTGAGGAAAGCAGGGGGTTCTCCGCGGCGAGCGTCAAGCTGGAGGAACAGATCAAGCGCAGCGAGCTCGAACTGGAACGGGTCAACAGCGAACTCAAGCGCCTCCTTTATAGCAAGGACACCCTGATAAGTCTCAGCCAGCAACTGAACAGCAGCCTGCGACTCGAAACGCTGCTGGACACGTTTCTCCTCACGGTCGTAGGGCAGCTGCGGGTAGAGAGCGCGTGTTTCCTTCTGGCCGAGGACTGGGATTCGAGGGTCCTCGTTCCATACGTCTCCAAGGGTGTCAAGAGAGAGCTCGTGGAGAAACTTCACATACCGTTCGACAGCGCGTTCGGCTCCACACTTGCTTCCCACGAGAGACCTCTGGATATAGACGAGCTGGAGAGCTATCCCGAGGTGGAGAAGCACGTCAGGGCGGTGGCTGCGGCTGGCTTCATACTCTGCCATTCGATTCACGTCAAAGGCCGATTCATAGGAGTCCTGCTTCTAGGAGAGCGCGTGCACGGCAACGGCTTCACTCCGCTCGACATGGAGATGCTCACGAGCCTCTCGAGCTCCGCCGGGATCGCCATAGAGAACGCAAGACTGTACAACGAGCTCCAGGAGACGTACCTGGCCACCATCAAGGCCTTCGTCAATACCATAGAGGCCAAAGACCCTTACACCAGGGGCCACACCGAAAGGGTCGCCGAGTACGCCACGGCCATCGGGGAGGGGATGGGGCTTCCTCCTGAGGAGGTGGAGACCATCAGGTTCGGGGCCACGCTCCACGACATCGGTAAGCTTGGTGTCTACGAGCAGATTCTCTGGAAACCGACAGCACTTGACGAGGAAGAGTGGAGGATTGTCAAGAGCCATCCAGAGACCGGCGCGTCGATTCTGTGCGGAATCAAGTTTCTGGAAAAGGCCATAGACGTCGTCAGACACCACCACGAGCGCCTGGACGGACGCGGATATCCCGATGCACTCAACGGGGATGAACTCTCTCTGAACGCTCGCATCGTCTGCGTGGCGGACAGCTTCGACGCCATGACAAGCGATAGGCCTTACAGGGACGCGCTTCCCGTCCGTGAAGCCATCGCCCAGATGGAACAGAAGAGCGGCACCCAGTTCGACCCGAAGGTTACCGAGACCTTCGCAAGGCTCATCAGGCACGGCAACATAAAGATCGGATAGCCCGACCGGGTCCCGTGTCGCGGTCTGGACAAACTTCGGTTGCGACCCCGCTCCCCCCTGTGTCATCTCCCCCCTGTGTCATCTCCCCCCTGTGTCATCTCCCCCCCATGTCATCTCCCCGCCGTGTCATCTCGCCCCCGTGTTATCGGCGTTCTCAGCAACGTGCAGCCAGTTCTCATTCGATTTACCTTCCATTGTCTCGTGCGATCATCTTCCGCGTGAGGACTACTTCGAAACTCCCTCTCCCGCCTCGTGCGTTGCCAGAGACGCGACCTTCCCTCCCACGTCCGTGAGCTCTCGCGAGTCGGTCGACGCGCTGCCCCGGAACGACATCAGGAACTGAGACGTGTACGGCGTTCACAGCAGCTCCACCGCGCTCGGCAAGGAGGCTCGTCCTCGGAACGGTGTGTGATCCGGCGCAAGCCCCAATGCGTTGTCCTTCTCACACATGCAGTTCCGCCATGCACGCCGCCCGACAGTCGGTAAACAGGTCCCGCAGACCAGGCGGAGGCACGCTTGTTGCGAGTGAACGCGCTGCCGGTGGCGGCGAAGAGAAACCATCGGGGCCGCGAGCGGGCGAACGAGTCCTCGCCACGGTTCCGCCGGGCGGACGTCGCGGCCATCTGTCGTAGCGCACGCGGGTTGCGGGGGCGAGGCTCTCCTCTGGCAGGGTGGTTTGCTGTGGACGTGCTGGGTAGTGCCAGGAAAGTGGGAGAGCGCACGCCCCCGATTCCCGTGAGCGCGAGCGTGGCACCAAAGGAAGCTCTCGCTGTGGAATTGACAGCGGCGCCCTTCGCGGGTATCGTGACTGCATCAGGGGCGATTCCAGATTCGCGCGGACATTCAGTCGCCGCTGGCCAAGGTGAAGACGGACATCGTGGTGAGAGTGGACGGATACGCGGCCGAGCAGGGCGCGGCCGCGGCTAAGGGGTACGGGCTGGTGGAGAGCGAGGAGATCTGCTTCTGCATGAGGTCCCTGCAATATAGTCGGGCGAGAAACGCGTGCGGTGCCGAAGCGACAGCGTGACGGGGGTGCCAAAAACGCGTTGACTTTGCGACGGCGGGCGTGTATCCTATTTGTCTTTGAGACGATATGGCCCGTCCTCCCCTGTTGCCACCTTTTCCGTGAGATTTCGCGCGAGGGGCAGGAATGCCGACCCCCAGCGGGAAGAAGCCCGAAGACAAGTACGCCATGCTTAGGCAGGCGGGTTTGGTCACGGTCATCCCCTTTCTGCTTCTGGTCTCTCCCCTGGTAGGCTACTTCCTGGGACGCTTTCTGGATAAGAGGTTAGACACCTCTTTTTTGTGGATAGTGCTCACTGCGCTGGGATTCGTGGCGGGCGTTAAAGAGGTCTACAGGATAATCGTGAGAATCAGCAGGGAAGCTAAGTAGGGAATGCCTACGGGTGGAACTGGCTGGAACGGTCAGAGCCGGGCGCGGAACCGGCTGAGCCGAATGCGGCTGCTTCACGTCTGACCTCCGCCCGCGGATGCAAAAGGCCCTGCTGCAGGATGAGGTTCTTCCGGCGTGGGACTTGAGTTCGTCACCAGAATCGTGAAGACGACCGCCATCGTCTCCGCATTGACAGCGCTCTTCGTGGCCACGTACTTCTCACCTGCCTGGGGAGGGGGCGTCCTCCTCGGAGCGACCTGGAATTCGCTCAATCTCCTCCTGGTGGCCTGGCTCGTGAGAGCAGTGGTTGCTGCGGAGAGAGCCGTGAGGGGCAGGATAGTCGCGTTGGCGGCCGTGAAGTTTCCGGTTCTCTACGGTCTGGGATTCCTTCTTCTGCGCTCGGCTGTCTTTCCCGTGGGAAGCCTCGTGACGGGGTTTTCCCTCGTGCTTGTGGTGATTCTTCTCAAGGCCCTGGGTGCGGCGACGGTGGAGAGGATGAGGCAGAAACCAGAGCGAACCCTCGCCTGATGGTCCGTCCACAGAACTTGTAGAAAGAGAAAAGAACCGTGCGCTTCCTTCTCGACATAGTGAACACTGCAGAAGCCGGAGGCGTCCCGTTTCTAGTGAACCTCGTTAGCGCAGCGGAGGAGGGGGCGGGGCACCCGAAAGGTCCTCCCGAACTGCCGAACATCGTCACGGTCATCTATGACCAATTCAGCTCCGCAGGGTTCGCGCAGTTCCTGCATCACTGGGAAAACGTCTTCTTCTCGCTTCTCATCGCCCTCTTTCTGGGAACGCTGTGCCATTTTGCCTCCAGGAAGCCGCAGCTTGTCCCGAAGGGCCTGCAGAACTTCCTGGAGATGATCGTGGAGGGACTCAGCAATTTTGTCTGCGGGATACTCGGTGAAGAAGGTAAGAAGTACGTTCCTTTCCTGGGGACCCTGTTCATCTACATCCTCTGTATGAACCTCTTCGGGCTCGTGCCGGGGATGAAATCACCATCTTCCAGCATCAACACGACCGCGGCGCTGGCCATCACGGTTTTTGCCTACGTTCAGTACACAGGCATACGGAAGCTGGGAGTCTTGGGCTACCTGGACCACTTCGCGGGACGACCGAGGGACCTTGTGGGTATCATGCTGGTGCCGTTGATGTTTCCCCTCCACATCATAAGCGAGCTTGCCAAGCCTTTGAGCCTGTCCCTTCGACTCTTCGGCAACATCATGGGCGAAGACGTACTCATCGCGGTCTTCGTCGGGCTCGGGGTGAGCATTCTGGCTTTCACGAACCTGCCTCTGGGGGTTCCGATTCACTTCCCGTTCGTGTTTCTGGCCATGCTTACGAGCGCGGTGCAGGCGCTCGTCTTTGCGGCTCTGAGCACGATCTACTTTCTCATGATGTTCCCGCACGAGGAACACTAGCGAAAGGAGTCTGGCACATGACGTTTCAAACTGCACTCGGCCTGTCCGTTCCCCTGGCTGTCTCAATAGCGGCTTTCGCCTCGGCCCTCGGACTTGGAAAAATGGGCGCCGCGGCAATGGAAGCCATCGGCAGGCAGCCCGAGGCGGCCCCAAAGATTCAGTTGGCAATGATCATCGGCTTCGCCTTCATCGAGGCGCTCACGATTTATGCTCTCGTGACGATGTTCGTGTTGCAGACAAAGATCAGCTAGGGCTCGGCCCGCGAAGGGGAACATGGAACTCGACTACGGTCAAATAGTCACCCAAATCCTCGGGTTCATCCTCGTGCTCTGGATCATGAAGAGGTTCGCCTGGAAACCGCTCCTCAGAATCCTGCAGGAGAGGAGCGAGCGCGTGAAGTCGGAGCTGGGCGAGGCAGAAAAGCAGCGTTTGGACATGCAGAAGCTGCGGCAGGAGTACGAAGAGAAACTCCGGGAAATCGATGCGGAGGCCCGTGCAAGACTTCAGGAAGCCGTCAAGAACGCTCAGAGGATCGCTTCTGAGATAAAGGAAGACGCGCGTGGCGACGTGAAGGAAATGCTGGGACGGGCCAGAGACGAGATTGAGAGGGACCGCGCCGAAGCGCTCGTTCAATTGAGGAACGAGGTCGTGGACATCGCGCTCAGGGCTTCTGAGAAGGTCTTGAGGGAATCGATGGACACAGCGAGACACAGAAAGATGGTCGCGGAATTCATCAGAGACCTGGATAGCGTAGATGCCTAGTCGCAGCGTTCCGAGAAAATACGCGGAGGCACTCTTCCAGCTGGCCGAGAAGGCGGAGGGGCCTCGGGCCATACTCGGGGACCTGGAGAGTCTGGTCGGCCTTCTGCGTCGCATGCCGACGCTCCTCTCGTTCCTCGAATCTCCTGACGTCGGTCACGAGGAGAAGCTTAAGCTGCTTCAGAATTCGCTCAGGGAGAAGGTGAAGCAGTCGACGTGGCTCTTCCTTACGCTGCTCTTGAGACGCAAGAGAATCGAGCTACTTCCCGAAATACTCGCCGAGTTCGTTGCGATAGACGAGGAAAAGAGAGGCGTTCAAAGAGCCCGGGTCGTGTCTGCCGTCTCGCTGGAGAAGGGGGAGGAGAAACTTCTTACTTCTGCCCTGCGCCGCATCACGGGAAAGGAAATCCTGGTGGAGACGCGCGTGGACCCGGCCATCATGGGTGGGGTCGTCGTGTATTTGAACGGAAAAGTCATCGACGGAAGTGCGCGGAACCGGCTGGAGGAATTGAGGAATCAGTTGCTTGCGACGCCGGCGAATTGACGCTCGCGCCGCAACGATGCGACGGTCCCGGCAGGGCCCCCGTGCGGTGAGGCCGTGCCGTGCAAGTGAACTCTGCAGTCCAGAAGGAGAACCCATGGCGTTCAGACCAGAAGAGGTAAGTACGGTCATCGGGCAAGAGCTCGAGAAATATCAGGGCAAGCTCGAGATGAAGAGTGTGGGCACCGTCATCCAGGTGGGCGACGGCATCGCCCGCATCTGGGGACTTGACGACGCCATGGCCGGAGAGCTTGTCAAGTTCCCCGACGGCACGATGGGCATGGTCCTCAACCTGGAAGTAGATACGGTGGGAGTGGTTCTCTTCGGGTCGAACGAGCGAATCAAAGAGGGGGACATAGTCTCCAGAACCGGAAACGTGGCGAGGGTGCCTGCCGGAGACGCGCTTCTTGGGAGAGTCGTGAATGCGCTCGGCGAGCCGATAGACGGAAAGGGTCCCATAGCCGCCGACAAGTTCCGGCTCCTGGAAGCCAGGGCTCCGGGCGTCGTGGAGAGACGGCCGGTACAGCAGCCCGTTCAGACGGGGATAAAGGCCATCGACTCGATGATTCCTATCGGACGAGGCCAGAGGGAGTTGATAATCGGTGACAGGCAGACCGGAAAGAGCGCCATCGCAATAGACACGATAATCAACCAGAAGGGCCAGAATCTATACTGCATCTACGTTTCGATCGGGCAGAAAGAGTCCACCGTGGCCCGGGTCGTGAAGATACTCGAGGACCACGGGGCGATGGAGCACACCACCGTTGTTGTTGCGGCAGCCAGCGAGCCGGCCCCGCTTCTCTACATCGCCCCCTATTCCGGCTGCGCGATGGGAGAGGAGTTCCTTCACACCGGCAGAGACGTACTCGTCATATACGACGACCTGTCCAAACATGCACAGGCATACAGGCAACTCTCGCTGCTTCTGAGAAGACCACCGGGACGAGAGGCTTTTCCTGGCGACATCTTCTATCTGCACTCGAGACTCCTGGAACGTTCGGCGAAGCTGAACGACGAACTCGGCGGAGGGTCCCTTACGGCCATTCCGATAATCGAGACTCAGGCAGGGGACGTGTCTGCTTACATTCCGACGAACGTCATTTCCATCACCGACGGGCAGATATACCTCGAAGGCGATCTCTTCTACGCCGGCATCAGACCGGCCATCAACGTGGGAATATCGGTCTCCAGGGTCGGCGGGAAAGCGCAGACCAACGCCATGAGGAAGGTGGCGGGCAGGCTCAGGCTGGACCTGGCCCAGTATTACGAACTGGCGGCCTTCGCCCAGTTCGGCTCCGATCTGGACAAGGTCACCGTTTCCCGTCTCGCAAGGGGGGAACGGGTCGTGGAGACCTTGAAGCAGCCGCAGTACGAACCGATCCCCCTCGAGAGGCAGGTTGTGACCATCTACGCCGCGGTCAACGGGTATTTTGACGGAATCCCCGTCGAGTCGGTGAAGGAGTACGAGAAGGAACTCCTGGAATATCTTGAGGACAAGTTTCCTGACGTCATGCATGACATCGGGAGAACCAAGGACCTGACCGATGAGACCGAAGAGCAATTGAAGAAAGCGATCGTGGCGTACACAGAAGAGTTCAAGAGCACGGCGGGCCCGGAGAGAGAGACGACCGAGAAGCGGCCCGAGGGGAAGGCCAGTGTGAAGAAGGAGACCGAGACCGGTGCAGACGCTTCGTGACATAAGGAGGCGCATACGCAGCGTAGAAAGCACGAGGCAGATCGCCAGAGCCATGGAGATGGTCTCCGCTGCCCGGCTCAAACGTGCACAGGCCAGGCTCCTCTCTGCCAGGCCCTACGCCGAGTCCATGGAGGGAGTGGTCAGAAAGGTCTGCTCCGCCGGCGAGGGGGTGAGCCACCCGTTCGTGTCGAAGAGGGACGTTGAAGCCGTCGCAGTGTGCGTCATCGCTTCAGACAGGGGTCTTTGCGGGGCCTTCAACGCGAACGTCATACGGCAGGCCGAAGAGTTTGCCGCACAGCAAGGCGACGTGCACGTCCGTTTCGTGCCGGTGGGAAAGAAAGCGGCTCAGCATTTCGGGAGGAGAGAGAAGGGCTTGAAGCCGTGCTTCCCGGAGCTCGGTCCTTTTGCCGAGCCGGCTATCACGAAAGCGCTCACGGCGGAGCTCACGCGGCTGTACCTGGAGGGCGAAGTCCAGGAGGTCTGGATGGATTTCACGCACTTCATCTCCTCGGGCTCGAGACGGGTCGTCCTGGAACGGCTCCTTCCCGTGGAGCTTGAGGGGGGCGAAGGTACTTCGGAGGACTACGGTTACATCTACGAGCCGTCGGCCGATATGCTTCTCGGCACGCTGCTGCCGAGGTACGTCGAGATGAAAGTGTTCGTGCGGATTGCGGAATCGTGTGCCTCCGAGCACAGCGCACGTATGGTGGCGATGAGCTTCGCAACGAAGAACGCGGACGATATGATATTCGACCTCACTTTGCTCCGTAACCGGGCTAGGCAGAGTGCAATTACGAAGGAGATCGCAGACATCGTTGGCACGGCCGAGGTGCTGAGATAACGACAACGCGAGTCCCTCGAGGACTCGCGCCGCTCGGCACGCATGGAGGGCTTCATGGCAGACACTGCAGGTAGCGCGGGTAAGGACCAGAAACTGGGAAAAGTCGTTCAGGTCATCGGCCCCACTGTCGACGTGCAGTTCGACAGCGAGGAATTGCCGGAGATATACAACGCGGTGAAGGTCGTCGACGAGGAAAGAGGGATAGACCTGACGGTAGAAGTGGCCCTTCATCTTGGCGACAACACGGTCCGATGTGTTGCCATGGCCTCGACGGACGGCCTGGTGAGAGGCATGAAAGCCATCGACACTGGCGGGCCGATTACTGTTCCCGTGGGCGAGCAAACGCTGGGGCGTCTCTTTAACCTGACGGGTGACCCGATAGACAATCTGGGCCCGGTACCCAACCCCGAGAAGAGGTATCCGATTCACCGAACCCCTCCGTCGTTCGAGAATCAAGAGACCACGACGTCGGTGTTGGAGACCGGCATAAAAGTCATCGACCTGCTGGTCCCGTACTCCAAGGGCGGCAAGATCGGCCTCTTCGGAGGAGCAGGGTTGGGCAAAACCGTAATTCTCATGGAGCTTATCAGGAACATTGCCACGGAGCACGGTGGCTATTCCGTGTTCTCCGGCGTGGGTGAGAGGACGAGAGAGGGAAACGATCTGTGGTTGGACATGAAGGAATCCGGGGTGATCTCAAAGACTTGTCTGGTCTTCGGCCAGATGAACGAACCCCCGGGCGCCAGGCTGCGAGTAGGGCTCACCGGTGTGAGCATGGCGGAGTACTTCCGGGACGAGGAAAATCAGGACGTTCTTCTCTTCATAGACAACATCTTTCGCTTCGTGCAGGCAGGCTCGGAAGTCTCTGCTCTTCTGGGAAGGATGCCCTCTGCCGTAGGATACCAGCCCACCCTGGGGACCGAGATGGGTGAATTGCAGGAGCGGATCACCTCCACGAAGACAGGTTCCATCACATCTGTACAGGCCATCTACGTGCCCGCCGACGACCTTACGGACCCTGCTCCTGCAACGGCCTTTTCTCATCTGGACGCGACCATCGTGCTGTCGAGAAAGATATCGGAACTCGGCATATATCCTTGCGTAGACCCCCTGGATTCCACGTCGCGCATTCTGGACCCCAGGACCGTCGGCGAGCGGCACTACCAGGTGGCCCGCGCCGTTCAGAAAGTGCTTCAGCGATACAAGGACCTTCAGGACATCATCGCCATTCTGGGAATCGACGAGCTCTCTGAGGAGGACCGGGTCACTGTCATGCGGGCAAGGAGAATTCAGAGGTTCCTTTCGCAGCCGATGTTTGTTGCCGAGGCGTTCACGGGTAGGGAGGGGCGGTACGTGAAGACAGAAGAGACAGTGGAGGGCTTCGAGCAGATAGTGAACGGCGAGCACGACGAAGTCCCCGAACAGGCCTTCTACATGGTGGGAGGAATAGAGGGGGCCCTGGAGCAGGCCGAGCAGATTACGTCCGGTGCCGCGTAGAAGCAGGGGCGTTGAGGCAGGGCCGATGGCGATGAATCCTTTCAGACTGAGAATCCTGACGCTCGAAGAGAGCTTCTACGAAGGCGATGTCGACTCCCTCATCGCTCCCGGTGCGGACGGCTATTTCGGCGTGCTGGCCCATCATGCCCCCATGCTGGCGGCTCTACGGCCGGGCAAGTTGCTCGTACGAGAAAGAGACAGCATAGAGAACGTCTACGCCGTGAGCGGAGGATTTCTGGAAGTGTCGGACAACAGCGTCACTCTCCTGGCGGATGCGATCGAGTCCGCCGCGGACATAGACCTGACCAGGGCCGAACAGGCAAAACAGAGAGCCCTGGAGAGGATTAGCTCCCGTCGCGGTGACGTCGATATTGCGAGGGCGGAAGCTGCTCTGACAAGAGCCCTCAACCGCGTGGCGGTCTATCATTCCTGGACCTCCGGGTAGTTCTTTTCTCGTATCCTCGCTTGCAAGGTGTGAGCTGCAGTTGCTTGTTCTAGGAATCGAAACCTCCTGTGACGACACCGCGGCCGCGGTCGTGGCCTACAAAAACCGCGTGCTCTCCAGCGTCGTCTCTTCCCAGTCCGTTCACCAGCTCTACGGCGGAGTCGTGCCCGAAATCGCCTCGCGCCAACACGTGCGGCTCATCGTCCCTGCGGTGAGGACGGCTCTCGAGAAGGCCGGGGTCTCTCTCGACCAGATCGACGCGCTGGCTGTCACGATGGGCCCGGGCCTGATAGGTTCTCTCCTGGTCGGGTTGTGCTTCGCGAAGGCCGTCTCCTTCGTCACCGGGAAGCCTTTCATCGGGGTCAACCACGTCGAAGCGCATCTCTTCTCCGTTCTCGCAGAAACGGACGAGCTGCGTTTCCCCTTCGTTGGCCTGTGCGTGTCGGGCGGGCACACTGAGCTCATGTACGTCAGGGAATTCGGCGATTACCAACTGCTGGGTTCCACCGTGGACGACGCTGCGGGCGAGGCGGTGGACAAGGTTGCCAAGATGCTGGGTCTGGGTTTCCCTGGCGGGCCGGAGCTGGAAGCCCTCGCGAGACAAGGCGACAGCACGCGCGTGACCTTCCCCAGGGCTCGCCTCAAGCGGAAGGGGTACGACATGAGCTTCAGCGGCCTGAAGACGGCCGTGAAGTATTTCATCCAGGGTCAATCCTCTCCTCTCAGCGATGCGCTCCGGGCGGACGTGGCGGCCTGTTTTCAGAAGGCGGTGGTGGACGCTCTGGTCGAGAAGCTGGTAGAGGCCTGCCGGGCAAAGGATGCAAAACAAGCCGTCCTTGCCGGCGGGGTCGCCTGCAACACCGTCCTGAGAGAAGAGACAGAGAGAGCGTGTGCCTCGATCGGAGTGCGGCTCCTCGTTCCCTCGTCGGCCTTATGCTCCGACAACGCGGTCATGGTGGCGATCGCCGGCGGCCGCAGGCTCTCGGCCGGGCAAAGGTCCTCCCTGGACCTGCCGGCCTGCTCAACTCTCGAGGAACTGCTTGAAATAGAAGTGGCTTAGGTTCTTCCGATGCACTGTGCAAGGCAGCTTGCATACTGCAACGCTTTCCTCCAGGACCCCGCCGGGGCCTCCTGCTGCCCCGGTTCCTGCCGCACGTAACCCATTCCAGTAAAAACAGTTATGCGCGTGTTCGGGTTGCCGTCTGTGCCCCGTGGCTGGCACGCTTATTGCGTTCTCGGAAGTTACGGCATTCGACCATCTATGTCAAAGAGTGCCCATCTCTGGAGGAACCACTGGTGGCTCAAAGGATTCTGGTCGTCGAGGACGACACAAACATCCGCAACGTGCTGAGACTTCAGCTCGAAGACGCGGGCTACGAGATAACGGCCGTGGAGGACGGCATCAAGGCGCTCGAGCAAGTGGAGCGCGAGACGCCGGACCTCATACTGCTCGACATCATGATGCCCAAGATGGACGGCTACGAGGTCTGCCGCCGGCTGAGGAGGGATTTCCACACAAGCCGCGTCCCCATCATCATGCTGACGGCCAAGACGACCCTGGGTGAGAAGGTGGAGGGTTTCGAGCACGGGGCCAACGACTACCTGACGAAACCCTACCGGCTGGAAGAACTGCTCGCGCGCGTCAAGTCGGCGCTCCAGTGGAGCAGGGCGCAGCGGGAATCCAACCCGCTCACCGGTCTTCCGGGCAACACCTCCATCGAGGCGGAGACTAATCGCAGGATAGAGTCGCGCGCGCCCTTTGCCTACTGTCACTGCGACCCGGATACGTTCAAGGCCTTCAACGACTACTACGGCTACAGCCGGGGGGACGAAGCCATCAAGCTGACCGCGGGCATCATACTGAACGCGGTCGAAGCACACGGCACCGGAGAGGATTTCGTCGGGCACATCGGGGGCGACGACTTTGTCTACATCACGGTCCCCGGCTACGCCGAGATAATAGGGGAGAGAATCTGCGCGGAGTTCGAACAGAAAGTCAGATTCCTCTACGCCGAGACGGACCGTAGGAGAGGCTACATAGAGATAGAAAATCGGCAGCGCGTGCTTGAGCGGTACGACTTTATGCACATCACCGTCGTCGTCGTCTCAAGCGAGCGCTACAACCTAACACATTTCGCTCAGGTAATAGATATTGCCGCCGACCTTAAGCGTTACGGCAAGACACTGCCGGGTTCCGTCGTGGTGTGTGAGAGGCGAACAGCGCAGCACAGGGCGATGGGCTCCAGGACCGGAAGTTAGGAAGGTAAAGGGATGGATGTACAGACGGCCGTCAATCTTGTGTCGGAACTTTCCTCGGCCAGAGCGACCCTGTTTGGCCTCGTGACGGACGGAGCCTCGCTGGAACGGCTGGCTATGGCCGGGCTGGTTGCAGTCCCGGCAGTGGTCGTGCTCACCGCGGGAGTGGTCGCGCTCCGGGCGAAGAACGGGGTGCTTTCCAGGGCAAAATCTACCCTGGAGAAGAGGTGCCTCAAGCTTCTCGGGCTGGCTGACGAGCTGGAGCTGGCGCGGGAGAGAATGGCTGACCTCTACAAGGTGCAGCTCGAGGGAAGCAAGAAGAGGGCAGAGAAGCTCACGAAGATCCTGGAAGTGGCTTCTTCGATAAACTCGAACCTCGACCTGGATACGGTCCTCTACGGCGTGGTGTCGGCCGTCAGGGAAACCCTTGGCTTCAGGATCGTGCTGCTGCGCGTGCTCAACCCGCAGACAGGACTCCTGGACGCCAGGGCTTTCGCCGGCCTCGATGTCGACGCGAGAAGGAAGCTGGAGAACTACCCGGTTCCCGTGGAAGAATTCAGGAGCTGGCTCAAGCCGGAGTTTCGAATTAGCCGCTCCTACTTCATCAGCCACACGCATGGCTTCTGGGACGAGAAGGACGACGAGGGTTCGTACGTGCCCAACCTGGGGCCGAGGCAGGAAGGGGAATGGCACGAAGAGGACGTGCTGTTCGTACCGCTCGTGACCAGGGAAGATAAGTTGATAGCCTACCTCTCCGTCGACGACCCGGCGGACAGGATGATTCCTTCCCTGGAAACCATCGAGATGCTGGAGATTTTCGGGGCCCAGGCCGTCGCGGGAATGGAGAACGCGAGGCTCTACAAGGAACTGGAAGAGCACACGAAGCGTATTGAAGAGGCCGCGGAGAGAATGAGAGAGCTCAACGAGCTGAAGACCAACTTCGTCTCCACGGTGTCACACGAGCTGAGAACCCCGCTCACGTCAATCAAGGCCTACGTAGAAACGTTGCTCGACAGCGTGGGAGCCAGAAACGAGGACATGCAGCGCGAGTTTCTCCACATCATCGACGGGGAAACCGACCGGCTTGCCCGGCTCATAGACGCAATACTGGATCTTTCGCAGCTGGAATCCGGCACGTTCCGTATCAGAAAGGAAATCTTCGACGCTGCCGAGGTCATACGAGAAGCGGTGGACGTGCTTCGCTCGGTGGCGGAAAGAAGGGAAATCAATCTGGAAGTCGACCTGCCTGCCAGGCCCGTGCTGCTGGAGGCCGACAGGGACCTCGTCAAGCAGGTGATCATCAACCTGGCTGGAAACGCGGTCAAGTTCACCTGCGAGGGTGGCCAGGTGTCTCTGGGCGTCTGCCAACAGGGCCCCGCGGTCAAGGTGAAGGTGGAGGACACGGGAGTCGGTATCCCCAGGGAACAGCTGGACAGGATATTCGACCGCTTCTATCAGGTTGACAATTCCACTGCGCGGCAGTTCGGCGGCGCGGGGTTGGGGCTGACCATATGCAAGAGCATCGTGGAATGGCACGGCGGAACGATCGAGGTGGAGAGCGAGGAAGGGGAGGGTTCCAAGTTCGTAGTGACGTTCCCGCAGAAGGCCATGGAGACAAGAGCCCTGGCGAACGTGGAGCACAACGAGGACCGCACCATAGAGAGCATCGCCAAGCTCACCGTAGAGATGATAGCCGAGGTAATGAACGCCAAGACCGCCTCTCTCATGCTCCTGGACGACGAACTTCAGGAGCTCACCATAAAGGCGGCTCTGGGCCTGGAAGACCACGTCGTGAAGAACACGGCCATAAAGGTGGGCGAGAGCATCTCGGGCTGGGTGGCCAAACACGGCAAGCCGCTGCTCATAGGCAACATCGAAGAGGACGAAAGGTTCGACAAGGTAAACCATCCGCAGTACGAGACCAAGTCACTGCTCAGCGTTCCCATCATGTGGGACAACGAGGTCATAGGGGTTATCAACATAAACAACAAGGTCTCCTGTGCCCCGTTCACGACGGACGACTCTGTTCTGCTCGCCTGCCTCGCCGAGAGGGTAGGGCTCGTCTGCAGGAATCTGGAATCCTACAAGGCCACCAGAAACGTGGCAGAAGGAACGAAGGACGCTCTCAGGGCGCTGATAGCAAACATGCGGCGAAACCGGTTGAAGCTCTGTTCTGGGGCGTTCGTCAACTACGCCGTGGAAGTCGCGAGGCGCATGGGGATGAGTCGGGAGGAGCTCGGGGTGATGGCGTACGTAGCAAGCATCCACGACGTCGGAATGGTGAGGATCGGCAGACGGCTGGTGGAGAGTTCGTGTCGCTTCGGGGAGAAAGAGATGGAGCTCCTCAGGCGGCATCCCGAAGAGGGAATCGAGATCGTCAGACCCATAGAGTTCATGGAACAGGTGTACGAGCTCATACTGTGTCATCACGAGAGAGTAGACGGGACGGGCTATCCGAGGGGGCTGAGGGGCTATCAGATCCCGCTCGGTTCTCGCATCCTGGCGGTCGTGGACGCCTACGAGTCCATGCGAATCGGACGACCCTACAGAGTACCCCTCGAAGAGGCCGACGCCATCGAGGAGTTGAAACGCTGCGCCGGGAAGCAGTTTGACGAAGAGGTCGTGGATACTCTCGTTCAGGCGATTACGGACGAGAAACTCTCTGGAACAGTCTGCTCTCCGGCGGGGAGGGGGCGTCAACGTAATTCGCTAAGAAAGATTTGATATACAAAAGACTACACGAAAGGAGGTTCAGACTATGTCGAAGGGGAAGATCCTGGTGGTGGACGATGAGGTCTATATTGTCCACATCCTGGATTTCAGTCTGGGCATGGAGGGCTACGAGGTCGTGACCGCTCTCGACGGCGAGGAGGCGCTCGCCAAGGTGAAGAGCGAGAATCCGGACCTGATAGTCCTGGACATCATGATGCCCAAGCTGGACGGATACGAAACGTGCCGGATACTGAAATCTGACCCCGAGGTAAAACACATACCGGTGATTCTTCTGTCGGCGAAGGGAAGGAACGTTGACCAGCAAATGGGATTCCAGGTGGGGGCTGACGATTACATCACGAAGCCCTTCAGTCCCAGGAAGCTAGTGGAGAGAATCAAGCTCATCCTTGGTCAACCGAGCGCCCAACGCGCGGCTGGTTAGCCGGGCAGGGGACAACGCGTTCGAATCCCACCGGGGGACCGCAGCTGTTTGGCCTGAAAAGCCGGCCCAGCACTTCTCATAGACCGCGGGACTTCTGGTCCGAAGGGATTCCATATAGAGTCCTCTGTCCGGCATCCCGGGGAACCAGCCAGGGTTCTTCCGTCTAAACCGTCCCACTTTGTAACAGCGTAACTGCAAACTCTCCTCCTCAGGCAGCGCGGGGCGAGCCGAGTACTTTGCCCTGTCCGGGAGGCTCGCACGGCCTTTACCTCCCAGCGCTCGATGTTCCAACAAGCTTCTTGCCATCCAGAGAACGTCACTATAGACTCCAAATGACGCCCTTCCACCGTGTACGCTTACCAACCCCGGCCAGAGTGTGTCCAGTGAGTGACCGGCAGTACGTACAAGTTGCCTTCCCCATCCCCATCCGTGATGTCTTCACTTACGTTGTACCGGAGTACCTCCAAGGTCGAGTGCTGTCCGGCTGCCAGGTCACGGCTTTCCTGGGCAGGCGGAAGCTCTCCGGAATCGTGGTGGGCTCAGAACCCAGAGAGGACCTTCCTCGCGTTAGGCCGCTGGAGTCGCTCGTGAGGCCCGAGCCGGTCTTCGACGCGCAGATGCTGCGGCTCACGAGAGAAGTGGCCGAGCACTACATGTGTCCGTGGGGAGAAGTCCTGGCCGCGGGGTATCCTGCACACGCCCAGAAGACTTGGCGACCTTCGCGTGAACAGGCGAGCGTCCCCAGAGTTCCCGACCGTCCCGGGGAGGGCGTGCGCCGCGATCAGCCCCCCCATCACCTGGAGTCCGAGCTCCTCAAGCACTTCGAGCTTCTGCTCGGTGCCTCCCGGCGGGGCGCGGGAGAGGTCTTCCTTCTGCACCTGCCGGACGAGCTGAGAGAAGACATGTATCCTCTGCTGGCCGCCGAAGTCCTGAACCACGGAGGGGGAGTGTTGTTCCTGGTGCCGGAAATCTCCACTTCCGGCTCGCTCCTGGAGGTACTGGGCAGGCGGTTCGGCAGCAGGATGGCTCTGTTCCACAGCAGGCTTCGAATCTCCGAGAGAAAGAGAATCTGGGAGCGCGCCCGGGCGGGAGAGCTCAAGGTCCTCGTGGGAACCCGCTCCGCGGTCTTCCTGCCCGTATCCAATCTGAAGCTCATTGTGGTCGAGGACGAACACGCCAGGCCCTTCAAACAGGAGGAAACTCCGCGCTACAACGGACGGGACGTGGCCGGGATGAGGGGTAGGCTTGCGGGCGTGCCCGTTCTTCTGGCCTCCGCCACGCCGTCTGTGGAAAGCGTTCTTTCCGTGAAACGGGGCGAGTTCCATCTTATCGGGGGAGCACCCTTTCCTATGCCGATGCCTTCGGTGAGCGTTGTGGACATGCGCAAGGTTGACAACCGCTCCCAAGATTCTGACCAGTTCTCTTCGTCCCTGATATCGCTCATTCGAGGGTCCATCCAGACACGCAGCAGGGCTCTTCTATTCCTCAACAGGCGAGGGTTCTCCACGTGGGTGCAGTGCAGGGACTGCGGCGCGGTCGAGACCTGCTCCACCTGTGAGCTACCGCTGGTGTTTCACTCGCAGGAAAAGAGCCTTCTCTGCCACCACTGCGGCAGTAGAACCGGGGCGCCTTCGTCCTGCAAGAAATGCCACGGCACCGATTTTCGTTTCGGCGGGGTGGGCGTCCAGAAGGTGCAGGCCAGCCTGGAGAAACTCTTTCCGGGGGCCCGCATCGAGAGGGTGGACCTGGATTCCGCGCGCAGCAGGCCCGAGGCCCTGAGGGTTGCAGAGCGATTCGCAGGCGGAGACATCGACGTCCTCATCGGAACCATCTTCGTGACGAAGGGTCTGAAGCTGGGTAGGTTTGCAGTGGCCGGAATGCTTCACGCCGAGTCTCAGCTCAACTTACCGGATTTCCGTTCAGGAGAGAGAGCGTTTCAGCTCCTGTCAGAGATCGCTTCGCTCGCTCAGGCCGCAGGTGCGGAGTTGGTTGTCCAGACCCTGAACCCAGAACACCACAGCGTCGTCTCGGTGTGCGCCGGAGAGCCGGGCCTGTTCTATGAAGTGGAGCTCAAGCAGAGACAGGAACTCGGCTACCCTCCCTTCTCCACACTGATTGCGTTTCATATCGCCGGCCCGAAAGAGGCCGAAGTCATCAGAGTCGTGGAGACTGCAAGGTCCGGCGCGGCCTGTGTCGTGGCAGAGGGAGGCGGCAGAATACAGGTCCTGGGGCCGTCTCCCGCGGTCCCAATGAGGTCGAGAGGGCGGTTTCGGTGGTACGCCAGCCTGAGGGGGCAGGAGAGGTCCGAAGTGATGGACGCGGCGAGGAAGTTGCTCGAGCGACTCGGTGGCAGGCACGAGGTGGCGGGTGTCACAATCAGTGTAGACGTCGACCCGGTGGGAGGCTGAGACCGTTTGGAGGCGGATACTCTGGATTTGGCGCCACACCCGTACATTACCCCGTTGGCGCAACATCCTGACGTTTTCCCTTTGGCACTATACCCTGGCATTGTCGCCTTGGTACGATAACCGGAAGTTCTCCAGGCTTGACAGTCAGCCGCCCCCGGTGTAGGCTAAAACGATGTGTCCCGCGCTACGTCTCCGCACCCGGCCGACACTTTCCCAAAGGTGAGGTTTTGGTTGGAAGGATCAGTTACCCTGGAGCAAGTGAAAGCAGACCCCACTGTGAGGGCGTTCATAGAGAAGGCCGACGAGCAGCTCGGTGTCATCGGATACACTGAGCACGGCGACAGGCACGCCAACCTTGTTTCCAGCATCGCATCCAACATCCTGAAACGGCTGGGGCGTCCGGATCGCATGGCTGAACTGGCCTCCATCGCGGGATATCTCCACGACATAGGAAACGTCGTCAACAGGGAGTATCATGCACATTCAGGTGCCATCATAGCCTTCGACGTACTCAAGGGGCTGGGTATGGACATCGAGGAGGTCGCGGAAGTCATTGCCGCGATAGGCAACCACCATGAGGAACAGGGACAATCTGTCAGCGACATAAGCGCGGCGATAATCCTGGCGGACAAGAGTGACGTGCACAGGACGCGCGTACGCGGAACCGGAATGATCCAGCTGGACATTCACGACAGGGTCAACTTCGCGGCGAAGAACTCGTTCCTGAGGGTGCTGGAGAAGAAGAAGTTGATCTCGCTCGAGGTTACCATCGACACGAAGATCTCTCAGGTAATGGAGTATTTTGAGATCTTTCTCTCCCGCATGATAGTCTCCAGGAAAGCGGCCGGTTTTCTTTCGTGTTCGTTTGAACTGATCATTAACGGAAACAAGATGCTCTGAAACTAACTTCACATCTATACCAAGTTAAGAGATGCCTCACGGCGTCGGCGTCGGTTTACCCCTATCCGGAGGGAGGAGCGATGAGCGTAGCTTTAAGGTTTCTTCTGGCCGTCATGGTTGTCGGAGCCCTGGTCGTCAGTGGCTGTGCCAAGAACCCTCATCTGGCCGGCGGGATACTCTATCTCAGCCAGCAGAACTACGAGAAGGCCGTCCGGGAGCTGGAGACGGCGGTGGAGCAGGAGCCCAACAACGGGTTGGCACATCTGAAGTTAGCCATGGCATACGCCGAGATCGGCGAGACCAAGAAGGCGGGCGCGGAGTTCGACAGAGCTCTCGAGCTGGACCCGAAGCTGGCGAAGGACGTGGACTCCAACAGAAAGCACTACTGGGTCGAGCACTTCAACGAGGGCGTGCGCCTCTCGCAGGAGGACAAGAATTTCGAGGAGGCAGCAAGGGAGTTCGAAAAGGCCATAGACCTGGATCCTGAGGACGTGCGTGCCTACACCAACCTGGGTTTCTGCTACACGCAGATGGGCGATCACGAGAAGGCTCTGGAATTGTTTGAGAAGGCCGCATCGCTCGAGCCCACGGACGAGACCTCCAGGAGGAATTTGGCCGGAATATACGAAGACATTGGGAAGAACCACTTCAAGTCCGGCAACTACACCGAGGCCATCAGGTTTTACCAGAAGGCTCTCAATCTGGAACCAGACAGGATCAACTGCGTATTCCAGCTCGGAATCTGTTACTTCCAGAAGGCCTCGTCAGAAACTACCGAGGCTCTCGCCAGGTCCGACTACGAGAACGCCCTCGAACTATACGGGAGGGTGCTGGAGCAGGAACCGGACGAGGTCGACGTCATCTTCAACATGGGCATCGCCAATCTTGCCCTGGATAATCTCGACGAGGCCATGAACCTCTTGAGACGTGCGGTGGACATCGACCCGAGGGTCCCAGAGTTTCACAAGATACTGGGAAGGGCGTACGCGCGGGCTGAGCTGCAGGAGCTGGCCGTAACTGAGCTCGTGATATCGAAGGCCCTCAACCCGGACAGAGGCAGGCGGATGACGGACATCGACAGCTGGATATCCCTCGAGGCCGTGAAGGCCAGATACGGTGACGAGGGTGACGTCATGAAGCTGCTGGCGGAGCTGGGCAAGCCTGACGAGATCTACAGCTACGAGGAATCGGAAAGCATAGTGGAAGTATGGTTCTATTGGGCGAAGGGAACCGGCGTCTATTTCGTGAACGGTAAGACGCCCCCCGAGAACAGAGTGAGCTTCTTGCCCAAGGAAAGGTAATCTCGTGGCCAGGTTCTACCGAGAGGCCGACTGTGACAGGTCTCTTTTGGAAGGAAAGACCGTTGCGGTGGTGGGTTACGGTAGCCAGGGCCAGGCACAATCACTGAACCTTCGCGACAGTGGGGTGAGGGTAGTCGTTGGTTTGAGGAAGGGGAGTACTTCTGCCGCCGAGGCCCGCCGCGAAGGACTGAGCGTAAAGAGCGTCGAGGAAGCAGTGGAGGAGGCCGACGTGGTCTCGCTCCTCGTTCCCGACGAATCACACGGTGAGGTCTTCACCCGGTTCATAGCTCCCCGCATGAAAGAAGCCGCCGCCCTCTGTCTCGCCCACGGGCTCAGCGTTCACTTCGGCATCCTTAAGCCGCGCCGGGACGTCGACGTCGTGATGGTTGCTCCGCTCGGAGCGGGCCGCCTTCTCAGGAAGCGCTATCTGGATGGCAGCCACCTTCCTTGCTACGTGGCCGTTCAGCAGGATTACAGCGGAAGCTCGTTGCGGAAAGTCCTGGCGTACGCCCTCGTCGTGGGGTGTGCGCGGGCCGGCATACTCGAGACGACCTTCAGGGACGAGGCGGAAGTCGACCTGTTCGGAGAGCAGGCCGTGCTCTGCGGGGGAATAGGTTACCTGCTGCTGAGGGCGTTCGAAGTCCTGGTGGGGGCGGGTTGCGACCCCGAGATGGCCTACATGGAATGCGTGAACCAGCTCAAGGACGCGGCGGACCTCATCAGCACGACCGGACTGGACGGGCTGACAGAGAGTATAAGCAGCCCCGCGCTTCACGGAATGCTGACAAGAGGTGGTCGCGTGGCGGGCAAAGAGACGGAGCGCGCCATGAAGGAGCTCATGGCGGAGATTCGGTCGGGACAGTTTGTGAAGGAATGGAGGGCGGAGGGCACGGCAGGGAGTCCGAAGCTCAAGAAGCTGCTGGGAGAATGGAAATCCCACAAGATGCACGAGGTCGGTCGCAATCTGAGAGAAAAAACCAAATCCTGAAGGCCGCTCAAGCGAGGTTCCCGTCGGGGGGCCTCGGAGCTCCCTCGCTTTCGATTTTGAAGCGCGGCGACGGCCTGAGAGAAAAATCGGGCTTGACAGGTTTTGACGCTTGCGCTAGCATTATTCCAGACGTTCTGATGACCACCCGGTCGGACCTTCTTCTTGTCTGACGCCCTCGTCGTGTTCTCTCTTGAGTGGCATCATTTTTGCTTACTTCATGTGTGCAGGGTTAAGCCCCTTGTTCTGTGAATCCTCATGTAGTAGTACGCCCTTCGCAAGTACAGGCGTCTTCCTTCGTGAGCTGTCTTCTTAGGCTTATTATGTGAGCTTCTTAAGGTGTTGATCCCATTCTGTGTGGTCCGAAAGTGAGGAGTGTGACCTATGGGAATCGCTGAAATGAAGGGAAAGACGGTCTCTGAGCTCGTCCAGGTGGCCCAGGAACTCAACATCTCCGGGGCCAGCGGGATGCGCAAACAGGAACTGATGTTCAAGATTCTGGAGGCTCAGACCCAGAAGAACGGCCTGATTTTTGCCGAAGGGGTGCTCGAGATTCTTTCAGAAGGTTACGGTTTCCTCAGGTCCCCGGACTACAACTATCTGCCCGGGCCCGACGACATCTACGTGTCGCCTTCACAGATAAAAAGGTTCGATCTGCGAACCGGGGACACGGTCTCCGGGCAGGTCAGGCCCCCCAAGGACGGGGAACGTTACTTCGCCCTGCTGCGCGTCGAGGCCGTCAATTTCGAGAGCCCGGAGCTGGCCAAGGAGAAGATACTTTTCGACAACCTGACACCCCTGTACCCGCAGGAACGGCTGAGACTCGAGAACAAAGACCGGGACATCTCGACTCGCATAATGGACCTTCTGTCTCCCATCGGGAAGGGGCAGAGGGGACTCATCGTCTCGCCTCCGAAGGCGGGGAAGACGATACTCCTTCAGAAGCTGGCAAACAGTATGACCGAGAACCATCCGGAAGTGGTGCTCATCGTGCTGCTCATAGACGAGCGGCCGGAGGAAGTCACCGACATGGAGCGCTCGGTGAAGGGAGAGGTCGTAAGCTCGACGTTCGACGAGCCTGCGGAGCGCCACGTACAGGTGGCGGAGATGGTCCTGGAAAAGGCAAAACGTCTCGTGGAACATCAAAGAGACGTCGTCATACTTCTGGACAGCATAACCAGGCTCGCCAGGGCCCACAACACGGTGGTTCCGCACAGCGGAAGGATTCTGTCAGGCGGTGTTGACGCCAACGCCCTTCAGAAGCCGAAGAGGTTCTTCGGGGCCGCCCGCAACATAGAAGAGGGAGGAAGCCTGACCATCATAGCCACGGCTCTCATCGAGACCGGAAGCCGGATGGACGAGGTGATTTTCGAAGAATTCAAGGGCACGGGCAACATGGAGCTGGTTCTGGACAGGCGGCTGAGCGACAGAAGGACATTTCCCGCCATAGACATCAACAAATCCAGCACCAGGCACGAGGAGCTCCTGCTTCCCCAGGACGTTCTGAACAAAGTGTGGATTCTGCGGAAGTTCTTGAACGAGCTCAATTCTGTCGAGGCCATGGAGTTCCTGGTTGACAAGATGAATCAGACCAAGACGAACAAGAAGTTCTTGGAATCAATGAATACTTAGTGCACGTCGCCCGTGGGCGTTCAGAGTCTGTTGGGGCCCACCGGGGGCAAAAGCGTCTGAGGGAGAAGATTGATGAAGAAAGACATCCACCCACCCTATCAAGAGAGCAAGATCATCTGTGTCTGCGGGAACGTGATAGAGACTCGCTCCACCGCCAAAGACATACACGTCGAGATCTGCTCAAACTGCCATCCGTTCTTCACGGGGAAGCAGAAGCTCGTCGACACCGCGGGCAGGGTCGAGAGATTCAGAAGGAAGTATTCCCGGGGTGCCAGGTCGGGCGAGAAGAGCAAGGCGTCCGAGTCCGGAGATGCTCAGGCCTGAAAAGGACCGTTTGTGTTGTCCCTCCCCTTTCTTTTCCGCGTTCTCAGTAATTCGGAGCAGGTGTCGGTAGGTGGCCAGGCGGTCATCGAGGGGGTCATGATGAGGTCCCCCAAAGTCGTTGCCACCGCCGTGCGCAGGCCCGCAGGCGACATCACCGTCCGAAAGCGACCTTTCGTCTCCCTTTCGAGGCGGAAGAAGATGCTCGGACTGCCCGTACTGCGGGGGGCCGTGATTCTCATCGAGACGCTCTCCCTGGGCCTCAGTGCCCTCACGTATTCGGCGGAAGAGGCGCTGAACGAGGAGGGGACCGCGGCGGCGGAGGAATCCGGGGCCGTGAAGAAGCCCGGTGGCGCTGCCACGACTGCAAGCCTTGTCGCAACCGTGATCGTATCTCTGGGGATTGCGTTTCTTCTGTTCTTCTATCTTCCGCTGTTCGTGGCGGAGAGGATGGGCGTGCAGAGCGGCTTCTGGTTCAACGTGGTGGACGGTGCGGTCAGGCTCGCGGTCTTCGTCCTGTATATTCGCCTGGTGGGACTCTGGGGCGAGATGAGAAAGCTCTATCAGTACCACGGGGCCGAGCACAAGTCTATTCACGCCTTTGAGGCGCGCGAAGAACTCACGGTGGAGAACGCCATGAAGCACAGCACGCTACACGCCAGGTGTGGAACGAGCTTTCTGCTCATGGTGGTGATAATAAGTCTCTTCGTATTCATCGCCCTGGGAAAGCCCGAGAGCTGGGGAGAGAGAGGGATACGCTTTCTCTTCATACCCTTCATCGCAGGCGTCGCGTTCGAATTCACAAAACTCTCGGGGAAGCACGCAAAAAAGGCGTGGGCCTCGATTCTGATTAAGCCGGGATTGTGGCTGCAGAGGATGACTACGAGAGAGCCGACGCGAGAACAGGTCGAGGTGGCGTTAAGAGCCCTTCGGGAGGTTCTCTGATGTCCATGTTCGAAGAGATCCAGACGATCAGAGCCAGATACGAGGAGCTCACGGAGAAGCTGGCGGATACCGCGGTGCTGTCCGACCCGCAGAAGCTTCGCGACGTGGCCAAAGAGAGAGGCGCACTCGAGCCCATAGTGGAGAAGTGGAAAGAATACAGCTCCGTGGCGCAGAACATCGCGGAGGACGAGCAGATCATCGAGAGCTCCAAAGACCAGGAGCTGGTGGGGATTGCCAGAGGCGAGCTCGAAGAGCTCCGCGAAAGACTCGACTCCCTGGAAGAGGAGCTGAGACATCTACTGGTGCCGAAGGACCCCAACGATGAACGAAACGTTATAGTGGAGATCCGGGCAGGCACCGGAGGAGAAGAAGCGGCTCTCTTCGCGTCCGACCTCTCCAGGATGTACATGAAGTATGCCGAGTCAAAGGACTGGAAGATCGAGATAATGAACAGCAGCCTGACGGGTGTGGGGGGGCTCAAAGAGATAATATTCCTCATCGAGGGCCGCGGCGCCTTCAGTCACCTGCGCTACGAGAGCGGTGTGCACAGAGTCCAGAGGGTGCCCGTCACCGAGGCCAGCGGGCGAATCCACACCTCGGCGGTCACGGTGGCCATTCTCCCTGAGGCGGAAGAGGTAGAGGTCGAGATAGACCCGAAAGAGCTGGAGATAGACGTGTTTCGCTCCTCCGGCCCAGGAGGACAGAGCGTGAACACGGCGGATTCTGCGGTTCGAATAAAGCACCTGCCGACCGGTCTTGTCGTCCAGTGTCAGGACGAGCGCTCCCAGCTCAAGAACAAGGCGAAGGCCCTGAAGGTCCTTCGGGCCAGGTTGCTGGCGCTTAAGCAGGAGCAACAGGAAACCGAAATCGCCGAAACCAGACGTGCCCAGGTCTCCTCCGGAGACAGAAGCGCCAAGATCCGCACCTACAATTTCCCTCAAGGAAGGGTCACAGACCACAGGATCGGGCTGACTCTGTACAGGCTCGACACGATTCTGGAGGGTGGTCTGGACGAACTGGTGGAAGCCCTGAGTGCCGCGAGAGACAAGCTCTAGGCCGGAGCTCGTGCGCAGAGCCGAGCGCAGAGCCGAGCGCAGAGCGGAGGGCACAGGGACTTGACAGTATCCGAATTCCTTTCCATCTCCGTCCGCACACTTAACCAGGCAGGAATCGAGAATCCGCAGCTGCAGGCGCAGGCTCTCTTGAGCGCCGTGCTGGGCGTTGACAGGGCCGGCCTGCTCCTGGCCGGGGGCGAAGAGCTTTCCGGGTCGCAACTGGGAGAAGCCAAGAAACTCCTGGAACGAAGAGTGTCTCGCGTTCCACTTGAGTACCTAACCGGTAAGGTGGAATTCCTGGGGCGTGACTTCTCGATAGCGACGGGAGTGTTCATCCCAAGGCCGGAAACCGAGCTTCTGGCAATCGAAGCCGAGAGAAAGCTAGAGGGCGTGAGGTCCCCTTCGGTCCTGGAGCTGGGGACCGGGAGCGGGGTCGTGGCAGTCACTCTGGCCCTGAGATGTGGAGGGGCCATCGTGCACGCCAACGACGTCTCTCGGCGGGCGATAGAGATTGCACGGCTCAACGCAGCAGCACACGAAGTGTCAGACAGGGTATTACTTCACGTGGGAGACCTGTTCTCCGCCCTTGACACGCGGCGCATCGCCGGACGCCTGCACCTCCTGGTTTCGAACCCCCCCTACGTCTGCTCCTCGGAGATTCCCCTCCTCGCGCCCGAAGTGAGCCGGCACGAGCCGACCGCGGCGCTGGACGGTGGAGACGACGGTCTCCGGTACGTGCGCGAGATTCTAAGGCAGGGTCCGCACCTACTTGCGAAAGACGGCTGGCTGGTACTTGAAATCGGAGTGAACCAGGCCCAGGAAGCAAGGCGGGCGGCAGTCGCCGCCGGGCTGGAGGCGGTAGAAACGGTCAGAGACCTGTCCGGCATCGAGCGCATACTTGTTGCG
Organism: Candidatus Eiseniibacteriota bacterium; assembly: GCA_020349905.1. Lineage (GTDB taxonomy): Bacteria > Eisenbacteria > RBG-16-71-46 > JAFGJU01 > JAFGJU01. The sequence continues at coordinate 2,439,639 of CP070702.1, read as the reverse complement.
CGAAAGAGCTGAACATCTACCTAGTTCTGCGGATCTGAAGGTTTGGAATGTGCTCGGAGGCCGTGGACGTCCCCCGCATCTGCAAGCTCGGAATGTCCTTGGCGTCGTGCGACCGGGTACCGCAGATTGCGGCACCCGGGGTGTTGTGCTAACATCCGGGCGGGTTCGGCGTCGCTCGCAAGGACCTTTTCACGGAGACGAAGCGGTGGAAAAGATCGTAATTCAGGGAGGGCGAAGACTCTCCGGCAAAGTGGAAATCGCGGGTTCCAAGAACGCCGCCCTTCCCATTATGGCCGCGTCCATCCTGGCACCGGGGAAAAGCGTTCTGGCCAACGTGCCCGCTCTCAGGGACGTCAGCACGATGAAGCAGATGCTGGAAACGCTGGGGGCCTCGGTCTCTCTCGATGCCGGCACACTCACTATCGACGCAGCGGGATGCGATTCGTTCGAAGCTCCCTACGAGCTTGTCAGAACGATGAGGGCCTCTGTTTACGTACTGGGGCCGTTGCTCGCGCGCTTCAAGAGGGCGCGCGTCTCTTTGCCCGGAGGTTGTGCCTGGGGTCCCAGACCGGTGGACCTGCACCTGAGCGCCATGAGAGAACTCGGGGCGGAGGTGGACATTGAGCACGGATACATCGTGGCGAGCGCGGAGAAGCTGAAGGGCAGAGAGATCCATTTCGAGATATCCAGCGTGGGCGCGACGGGGAACGCAATGATGGCCGCCTGTCTTGCAGAAGGCAGGACGGTTCTTCGAAACGCGGCGTGTGAGCCCGAGATAGAGGCCCTCGCCGCTTTTCTGACCAAGATGGGGGCCAACATTTCGGGAGCAGGGACGACGGTCATCGCGATAGAGGGAGTGAGAGAACTCAAGCCGGCGCAGGACTCCGTGATACCGGACCGCATCGAAGCCGGAACCTACATGGTGGCGGCCGCGATAACGGCCGGGACCGTGCGTGTCGCGAACTGCATCCCGGCGCACTGCGTCTCGGTGATATCGAAGCTCGCGGAGGCAGGTGTTCAGGTCATGCAGAGCGATTCCGAGCTCATAGTGTCTGCAAGCAGAAGACCAGAGTCGGTGGCCATCACCACCGCACCTTACCCGGGTTTCCCGACAGACATGCAGGCGCAGATGATGGCCCTGATGTGCGTGGCTGAAGGAACGAGCGTCTTCGTGGAGAACATATACCGTGACCGCTTCACTCACGTGCCCGAGCTGAGACGCATGAACGCAGACATCAAGGTGGAAGGAAACGTCGCGACGGTAAGGGGGATGCCGGCGCTGGGCTCGGCGCAAGTCATGGCCACGGACCTGCGGGCCAGCGCGGCGCTCATACTCGCCGGGCTCATCGCAGACGGAAGAACAGAGGTATCCAGGATATATCACATAGACCGCGGTTACGAGAGGATAGAGAAAAAGCTCTCCGCTCTTGGCGCCGAGATCTGGCGCGAGGAGGCCTGAGGATGCCCAGGAGACACGTGGTCATCGGCACGGCGGGGCACATCGACCACGGAAAGACCGCTCTTGTCAAGCTTCTCACTGACGTAGACACCGACAGGTTGAAGGAGGAGAAAGAACGGGGAATCTCCATCGACCTCGGCTTTGCACATCTTCGTCTCCCCTCCGGAATAGATGCTGGAATCGTTGACGTGCCGGGCCACGAGCGTTTTGTAAAGACCATGCTGGCGGGAGCCGGCGGCATCGACGTCGTCTTGTTCGTGGTAGCCGCCGACGAGGGCGTGATGCCGCAGACCTCGGAACACCTGGAAATCGTCAACATCCTGCAGGTAAACGGAGGAGTAATTGCTCTCACCAAGAGCGATCTCGCGGACGAAGCCTGGCTCGACATGGTACGTGCAGACGTGAAGTCGCTCGTGAAAGGAACGATACTCCAGAACGCCCCGATCGTCCCAGTCTCTTCGGTCTCGGGAAGCGGGAGAAGGGAAATCCTCACGGCCCTCGACGAAGCAGCGCTGAACGTCAAGGAAAAGCCCACGGGACAGTTTGCCCGGCTGCCCGTGGACAGGGTCTTCACGGTCGAGGGTTTCGGTACGGTGGTCACGGGGACTCTGTGGAGCGGGCGGATAGCGGTCGGAGATTCTCTCGACATCCTGCCCGCAGGCAAGAAGGTAAGGGTTAGAAACGTTCAGGTCTTCGGAGACGACATGAAGGAAGCCTTGCCCGGCCAGAGAGTGGCGCTTGCCCTGCACGGAGTCTCTCGTGAGGAACTCGACAGGGGGTACTGGGTTGTAACACCTGGCGCGACCAGCCCTGGCTTCATGGTCGACGTCAGATTCGAACTTCTTGAGGAGGCATCCAGACCTCTCAAGAACAGGAGCAGGGTGCGGTTTCACCTGGGGGCCAGCGAAGTCATCGGGCGAATCTACTTCCTGGACAGGGAAGAACTGCAACCCGGAGAGGGTGCGTTCGCACAATTGCGGCTGGAATCTCCTGCGGTTTCCGTTGAGGGCGACAGGTTCGTGCTGCGCTCTTACTCCCCTCAAGTGACTATCGGAGGGGGCAGCGTCCTGGTTCCCAACGCCTCCAAGCACAGGAAGAAAGACAGCGGTGTCATAGATTTCCTGGCTCTTGTCGAGGAAGGAAGTCCCCTGGAGAGAATTGAACACGCTGTTTGTGCCGGTGGTAAGAAGGGCGTAGGACTGTCAGCTCTCGCGAGGGAAGCAGGCGTGGACCTTAAGCAAGCAGAGAAGCTCGCAGGAGAGCTCACGGCTCGGGGCCGGATTCTGAAAGTGGGAGACTCGCTCGTTCACGCCGGCACGTTCTCGTCCCTCAAGACCGAGATAGGGCAGCACTTGAGAGATTACCAGCGGCTCCACAGGTTGAGGTGGGGGATGACCAGGGGAGAGCTCAGGAAGAGGTTTGATGCTGTAACGGGGGAGCTCTTTTCCGCCGCTGTGGATTCGCTCGTTGAGGAGGGGAAGCTCTTCAAGAAGGAAGACAGGTACAGAGCGGATTCTCAGGAGCTGGCTCTTACACCCGAAGAGGCAGGACTGAAGGCCGCGATTGAAAAGAAGTTGCTGGAGGTCGGATTCGGCGTCCCCCTTCTCAAGGAATTGGCTTCCTCTGAAGGGATTGAGAAGGTGACCGACATACTTGGGATTCTCGTGGAAGAAGGGGTCGTGGTGAAGGTCACGTCAGAATTGTACTTTCATTCTGCGAACGTAAAGAGGGCAGAGGAGCTTCTTAAGTCTTTTCTTTCTAAGAACGGGAAGATGCAAGTCACGGATTTCAAGAACCTGATAAAGAGCACTCGAAAGTACGCAGTTCCGCTTCTGGAGCACTTCGACAGGAAGGGTGTCACCAAACGGCAGGGAGACACCAGGATTCTCTCGGGAAAGGGCATCCGGGAGCAGATCCGGGAGCAGGGATAGGGGCTGGGCCCGGTCGGTGGCGGGGAGAGTTGATGAAGCTTAGAGGAAACACAGGCAAAGTCCAGGAACTTCCGTGGAGACGCCGGAAGACAGTCCCCGTGATGGTCGGCCCGCTGCGCGTGGGCGGCGGTGCCCCCGTTGTGGTCGAGTCCATGACCAAGACCGACACGAGGGACGCTGCGGCCACGCTCAAGCAGGTCCGGGCCCTCGAGCGCGCAGGGTGCGAGCTCGTGAGAATCGCGGTTCCTGACATGGCTGCAGCCAGGGCGCTGGGACACGTAGTGCAGCGTTCACGTATCCCCGTGGTTGCGGACGTCCACTTCGACCACAGGCTGGCGCTCGCTGCGCTTGAGGAAGGCGTGGCAGGAATACGGCTCAATCCCGGCAACATAGCTGACAGGAGGAAGGTGGAGGCGGTGGTCCGCTCGGCCCAGGAGAAGCGCGCCTCGATTCGAGTCGGCGTCAACGCAGGTTCGTTGTCCAAGACGGCCGCTGCTCGCTTCGCGGACAACGCTGTGCACGAGGCGATGGTCGAGAGCGCGCTCGAGCACGTTTCCATTCTGGAGAAGCTCGACTTCCGCGACGTCCTCATCTCGGTCAAGTCGTCCGACGTGGCCACTACTGTCCGTGCGTACAGGACGCTGAGCTCCGCCGTAAGATATCCCCTTCACGTGGGCATAACGGAGGCGGGCACTCTCTTGAGGGGGTCCGTGGTTTCTGCGGTCGGAGTGGCGGTGCTTCTTTCGGAAGGCATAGGCGATGCGGTGAGAGTTTCCCTGGCTGCCAGTCCGGTCAAGGAAGTCGAAGTGGGGTTCCTCATCCTGGGGGCGTTGGGTCTGAGGGAGACCGGGCCCGTGGTGATATGCTGCCCCACGTGCGGGAGATGTGAGATAGACGTTCAGAGAATAGCGAGAGAGGTCGAAAGGCGAACACGCTCACTCAGAACCCCGCTGGCCATAGCCGTCATGGGCTGCGGGGTGAACGGACCCGGCGAGGCGAGGCAGGCGGACGTCGGCATCGCCGGGGGAAAGGGCGAGGGGTTACTCTTTAGCAGGGGCAGAATCGTGGGGAAGGTCAGGGAAGCGGACATGGTGGAAACGCTTCTGGAGAGGGTGAGACTGATGGCGGAGGAGGAGGCTCCTTAAAGAGATCCAGCTGCAGCGGGACCTCTTGCCTCCTGAGAAGCTCTTCACCCGGTCGTGGGGCGCTCCCAGGACTTGTCCCCGAGAGGCCCGCGATGAGCGGCCCGTAAGCGGCTCCGACTCGGGATTGGAACGTCATGCGCGGCTGACAATTACCGGTTGACAAAGTGACTCCCATGCGCTATTATGGCCTTGAATCCACGAACCGAGGGTTGCTCGCGAGCTTCTGCGTGTGGGTAGAAGCTGGCGAAACGCTTTAAGGGAACAGGTTGAGTTTCCCGCCGTGCAAATGACGACTGCTCATAGCGACTGCGCTTCCGCGTTCTGCTGCCTGGTGCTACTCACTCGGCCCCATCTCCTTGAGAATCTCAAGAAGAACATCGTGGCGTGCATAGCTGACAGTCGAAGCGAGGAGGTGGTATAGACAGTCTTTTGACTCTCGTTGACCGGGTTTCGCGAATGGTTCTCTTCTGTTTGATAATGTTGCCCCCTGAGAGGTCTGGATTGCTATCTTGCTTCTGCCTTTCCGAGAGACATTATTGGACTGAGAGAAGAGGAAGAAGGAGTTTCGGATGCAAGGTAGTAAGCTTTACGTTGGAAATCTGAGTTATTCTGCCACTAACGAACAGTTGCAGGACTTGTTCTCGGCACACGGTGAAGTCAAGCAGGTGAACGTGATAGAGGGCAAGGGATTTGGCTTCGTCGAGATGTCGAGTTCCGAGGAAGCCGAGAAAGCCAAGGAGGCCCTGAACGGGACCGAGTTCCTGGGGCGGACGCTGAGAGTGGACGAGGCACGTCCTCCTCGCAACAGGGAGCGGAGAGAGTTCAGGAGATACTAGGAGGGCTTTCTGACTCGAGCCGTCTGGCTGCCCGCGCCCCGTCGCGTGGCCGGGCGTCGCGCTCGAGAAATTGAGAAATCACATAGGGCTTAGGATAAAGGGGAAATCCATGATTTCCCCTAATCCGTCTGCGGGAATAGCTGTGCGGATTGTGCTTCCTCGTTGTGACTTTGAACCACCACCTGGTTCCAGCGCCATGACCGAACCACAGTCTCACCAGTGCCCCATCTGCGGTGGCAGCAAGGTAATCGCGGTCGGGAAACCTCAGGTTTCTCCTCAAGCCGCTCCCTTCGTTCGCTCGGACTACCGTGTCGTGATGTGCTTGGCCTGCAGATTCTACTTCGTCACTCCCGGGATATCGCTCAGCCAACAGGAGTGGCAGCGCCTCTACGGAGACGATTACTTCGAGGAGATGCTTCCCTGGTGGGCGGAGAAGAAGAGGCGGGATAGAGCGTGGCAGCTCGACTGGCTTCAGGTGCACTCGGACCGTGAGGTGTTGCGCTTTCTGGACGTTGGTTGTGGGAGAGGAGAGGTCCTCCTGGAGGCCGCATCAAGGGGCTGGAGCGCATACGGCGTGGACATCTCCGATAACAGGACCGTGAAGGCAAGAGGCGCGGGAATAAACTTCATCAAGGGCAACCTCTTCAACGCCTCGTTTGAGGATGGTTTCTTCGACTCCGTATACATGAATTCTGTCCTGGAGCACGTGGTCGACCCGCTGAGTCTTTTGCGAGAGGTGAAGCGGATTCTGCGCACGGGAGGCGTTCTCTTCTTCGGCGTTCCCAACGAAGACTCTCTTTACAATGATGCCAGACAGCTTCTCTTTCACCTGTCCGGCTCGGGAGAACTCTCGGCCCGCCTGTGTCCCTTCAAGTCGCCGTACCACGTGAGCGGGTTCACCAGAAGCTCGCTCAAGAAGGCCCTGACCGAAGCGGGGCTCGATATGGCGAGGCTCAAGAACTTCGCTGGAGAATATGAATGGAGGAGATACAGGCCCTTCACGAGACCCTTCTTCGTTCACTTCCTGATGCTGCCGGTGCACGTGCTTGCCATTCCGATGAGAAAGAGGCTATATTTCGAAGTCGTGGCCCGTAGGAACGATTGAAAAAGGAGGAACTCTCATGCTGGTTACAACCACTCCCAACATCGAGGGCAAGAGAATCACTCGCTATCTCGGACTCGTGAGCGGAGAGGCCATCCTGGGCGCGAACATCGTAAAGGACGTGTTTGCGAGTATAACGGACATCGTCGGCGGGCGTTCCGCCTCTTACGAAGGTGAGCTCAGGCACGCGAAAGAACTCGCCATAAGCGAGATGGAACTGAAGGCGCAATCTCTGGGCGGGAACGCGGTCATAGGCGTCGACCTCGACTACGAGACCATAGGGAAGGGGTCCATGCTCATGGTGAGCGCCAGCGGGACGGCAGTCTTGTGTGAGGGGTGAGCGCGCACGACCGGTCAGACCAGGGCTAGCTGACCCGCTGGCTGCTCTCTGCTTCTTCGAGCGTGTCCTCCGAACCGGCGTCCTGTGCCAGGGGTAGGGTGAAGTGGAACCTGCTGCCCTTCCGGACTTCGCTCTCCACCCAGATGCGTCCCCCCATGTTTTCCACCAGATCCTTGCAGATAGCCAGGCCCAGCCCGGTTCCCCCCGGCTTTCCCTTGATGCTGTTTGCCACCTGCTTGAACTTGTCGAAGACTCGTTCCTGCTCCTCAGACGGGATTCCCTCGCCGTTGTCCGAGACGGTTATGCGGGCGTAGGCAGGTCTTGCCTCTTCACTCTGGTCCTCTCCCTGAGCGCTGGCGGCAGGCGTGGAGCAGAGCTCTATCGATCCTCCCGGGCCGGTAAACTTGACAGCGTTACCGAGCAGGTTGACAAGAATCTGGACCAACCTTTGCTCGTCAGCCACCACGAATATCTCTTCTGAAGCCGGGTCGACACGGATGTCGATGCGTTTCTTCTCTGCGCTGGGGGCAACGCTCAGCATTGCGGTCTCCATCACGTTCTTCACTCGAAGCGGAACGAGGGAGAGCTTTACCTTGCCGGCCTCTATCCTGGAGAGGTCCAGCAGGTCCTCGATGACAGCGGAGAGTCTTTCGGACTGCTCTATGATTATGTTCATGAAGGAATGGCGCTTCTCTTCGGGCATCGAGCTGTAGTCGACAAGAGTCTCGGCATAAGCTTTGACCGCGGCGAGAGGAGTCCTGAGTTCGTGGGAGACGTTTGAGAGAAAGTCCGACTTCATGCGGTCCAGTTCCAGCAGCTCCGAGTTGGCGCACTCCAGCTGGGCGTTTGCCCGGGCCAGCTCTTCAGCCTTCTGTGCCAGCGCCATCTCGGTCAGCTTTCGGTCGCTGATGTCGCTCGCGTAGATGTAGAAGGACCTCGTAAAGGGCTCCTTCTTGACCGTGAGCAGAAGGGTGTTCTTGTCGATCTCCTGTTCCACCTGGTACGGCACCGTGGGCTCGATGTCCTTCAGTACCGATTCCGTAAGTCCCGGGAAGAGATCGGGAACCCGGGCAAGACTGAGGTTGCCCTCGAAGAAATCCGAGGCAGCGGTGTTGCAGGCCATTATTCGCAAGTCGTGGTCCGCGAGGAAGACCGGGGCGGGGTTGTTCATGACGAAGGACGCCTGCTGCAGAAGTGCTTCCTCTGTTTCCTTTCTCCGGACAAAGTCTCCGAAGAGAGTCGCGAGCGTGTCTATGAGCTCTCTCTCTTCCTTCAAGAACGCGCCCTCGTCAGCCTCCGGTCTCTCCTCCAGGTAGGCGACTTCGATGGAGCCGATGATCCTCCCACCTATTTCCACGTCAGCGCGCTGTACCCAATTAGTCTGGCTCCATTGCGGGGTCGAACGTACGGTCCCGTTCAGCTCAATTCTCGAGCAGGCGACCTCCGGATACTGCCAGCCCGCAGCCACCGCTCCCACTGCTGCGCCCAGGACCCTGGACAGCGGCTGGCTCGTGTCCCTCATTAGGCGGGTGACCTCGTAGAGACACTTGAGTTCCCTCACTCTTTCAGCAAGCTCGAGAGCTCGTTTCTTGAGTGCCTCTTCGGCCCGCTTCCTCTGGCTAACGTCCCTGAAACTGCTCAGGGTGTACGTCTTGCCGCCCGCATTCACTGTCGCGCCGCCTGCTTCAACGGGGACGGTCTCACCGGTCCTGGTAAGAACCGCTGTCTCTCCAACGTACTCAGCTCCACTCTCCCGGACTTTCTGTATAACCTCTCCCATCCTCTCCAGCTCGCACTGCGGAACGATGTCCTTCATGCTCATTGCGCGCAACTCCTCGTGCGAGTAGCCGAGCATGGTGGAAGCGGCCTCGTTTGTCAGGACTATCCTGTGCTTCTCGTCGACCATGATGCAGGCGTCGAACACACGGTTAAACACTCGCCTGAATCTCTCCTCACTTTCCCGCAGCGCTTCCTCTGCGAGCCGCGTCCTTTCCACCTGTCGGCACGTTTCCTGGTGAGTCGTGGCGTTCTTGAGTGCAACGGACGCGTATGCTGCGAAGGTCTCGGCCAGCGCGAGGTCGTCCGTCGAAAAGCGCGTGCCGAGACGGCTGAGACACATGACCCCTACGACGTTTCCGTCGACGAGGAAAGGAGCGACCATCACGTTCTCGTTCTCGACTTCTTCCGTTCCCGGGATATGGTAGCCCCTGGAGTCAGAGGCGCTTTCGTTGAAGATGAGGCCGCGCCCGGCCTTCACGGCCTGGCCGGTGAAGCTGGTCTCGATGTCCAGCGTGGCCCCCAGGATTTGTTCTTCGTAAGGTGGCTCGATAGCCACAACCGGCTTGAGGTCGCTCCCATCTGGTTCGAGCAGATATATGGCGCACCCATAGGCCCGAAGAATGGACTTCGCCTCGGTGCCGATTCTTGTCAGGACCTCCTCGGTATCCAGAGTGGCCGTGAGCTGTCGCGCCACGCTCAGCAGTTCTTCCTGCTGTTCGGTCTTTCTCAAGACAGCTTCTTCGGCTCTTGCGGTCTGTATGACCTGGGCCGCCGTGCTTGCAACGGACTCTAGAAGCATATCCTCGTGAGGCGTGATGGCGTGCTTGCTGAAGAGCGCCAGGACCCCGATGGGTGTCCCCTCCGGGGAAGCGAGCCTGTAGCCGGCGAACGAGACCAACCCGAGCTCCCTCGCCCATGCCCGGTCGTGAATTCGCGGATCGCGTGCGACGTCGTTCGTCACGCACCTTGAGTCTTCCCCCGCCGCTATGCGTCCGATCTTGTAGCTTCCCAGGGGGACGCGTCTGTGCACTTCGCCGTCCGTGTGCGTATAGCGTCCGGAACTGGCCAGAAGATGCAGGCAGCGGCCCCGGTGACAGGGGTTGGCATCGTCTGGAGCGGCCGCGTGAACGCACCCGGAACTACAGAGATCTCCGGTTTCAGTGATCCAGATGCGGGCGAAGTCGGCGCCGAAGACGTCCACTACCGCATCCGTTATCTTGCCAAGTTTGGCGTTCAGTTCCCCGTTTGGGAGTAGTTCTTCCTTCAGAGCGTTGAGACCCTGGACCCACGCCACGCTGCGCCTGCGGCCGTGCAGGATGACCTGGAACACGACGCTTGCAGCAAAGAGAATCACTGCGGCCACGGAGTGGGTCCATGCGTCGTGCGCGTCCAATCCTGCCAGCGACTGGGCCAGATTGCCCTCACCGAGAACGAAGGCGTGCACCAGAGATTCTATGAGCCAATACAGGGCGGCGAGCCCCAAGGCGGCCAGCACCGTCTTGCACCAGAAGGTTCGATTGTAAGAGATTCTCTTTTCTTTCATCTGTCACGTTTTCTGGCGAGGCGTCCGTCACTGCCAGCAGGGAGCCGCTCGTAGGGCCTTCCCCATTATTATCGTCAGAAAAAGGGCAGGATTTAGGGTCAATGACTGCGGCGCAGAGCCGTGTTGAGGTCGTCTATCTCATGATGATACAACGGGATAGCGGGTCACGATTCGTTGCTCGTTCGGGTCCTTTGGAGGCGAGTCTTGCCGGGAAGGAATCCCGCTTCCGGGGCAGGTCGGGACGTGGGTCGTGCTGGGCAGGAAATGTGTTTCCGGGGCCTGGCTATGACGCAGGCCTTGGGGCCGAGGAATTCGGCTTCGCGCGCGCGGCTAAGACACAGGTCGTGTAGGAGATGACCCCGGCTTCGTGGGCCTGGCCATTATGAATTCCTCGCGGGTGTACGTGGCCGTCCCCGGGCGCGCGCCCTTGGGCTTGCGCACGTACTTTCTCCTGGTGTAGATGACCGGAACAGCCGAAGAGGTTCTGCCTTTACTGAAATAGGCCGCCAGGGACGCGGCCTCCCGTATGGCTGTCCGTGAAGGTGCAGATTTGCCCTTCGCCCTCAGAACCACGTGAGACCCTGGCATGCCAGATGCGTGAAACCAGAGGTCGTCGGGCTTTGCCAGACGGTGCGTGATGTAATCGTTTTCGCTGTTGTTTTTTCCCACGAGCACCGTGAATCCGTCCGAGGTCTCGAAGACGCGAGGGCTAAACGTCGTCTCGCCATCGCGTCCCATGAGGGGAGTGCCCTTTCCCGGGCGTCGTCCGCGTGTCGGCCTGCGCACCGGACGGCGCTCTCTCCTGCCGGGGGGGGACGGTTTCTGTCTTATGCCGACCTGGAAAGCGGCCGTTCTTCTGCGGGGCGATGTTCCTTTCTCCGTTTCAGCCTGCAGTGCTGGCACGGGTACGAGCGGGGGCATGTCCAGGGTTTTTCGGGCGCGCAATCGACCCAGGAGGAGGTTCAGCTCCCGGGTGAGACGGGCGGCTTCCGAGAGGGAGGTCTCCTCCTCGATGGCGCGTGCGAACTCCTCGGCGGATTCTGCAGCCTGTTCGACTGCAGCCAGGCGCTTCCTTACTCGCTCCAGCGCCCGCTCCGCCTTTCTGGCTCTCTTGAAATAGCGCTCCGCGTTGCGTTGCGGAGAAAGCGAAGGGTCGAGCTTCACGGTTATCTGAGTCTTCCCGTCGGAATGCAGGTCTGACACCTCGAGTGTCGCGCTTCCCTTTTCCACCGCCCTCAGGTTGGCCAAGATGAGTTCTCCCGTTCTTCGGAAGTCCCCCGCATTTTGGGCGGAGACCATGTCATCCAGAAGCGCTGCCCTGAGCTTCTCGAGGCGCTTCAGGACAGAACTTGCGTACCTGCGAATCCTGGATGCGGAGGAAGTCCTGTACCACAGGCAGAGACGAAAGTAGACGAAGCGTACTGCGTCCGAGGCCGTGGAGAACTCCTTCGACGAGAACCCCTCTTTCTTGTAAGAAGAACCGGCGCCCAGAGGGAGGAGAACGGCGTCGAAACTGGCCACGCCCGACCCTTCCGGCTGCGCAGGCCGGGTCGGCGCGTGTTCGGCCGACGGTCCTCCGGTCTGCGCGTGCGCCGACGTTCTCACGGCCGTGCGAAAGCGGCGCCCGCCTCCTAGAAGGCGGTCCTTCAACCCGGCGAGCAACGTCTCGGGATCGGGCGAGGTGGCGGGACCCAGTTCCTCCACGATCGCGGCCGCTGCCTGGGGGCTTAAGCCCTTTATCCTGCGGGAGAGCCTTGTGCTGAGCGGTTCCTCGCCGGGCATCCGGATGAGAGCGGCAACGTCGCCAGACGAAAGGGATTCCACGTCTGTCCTGCCCGCGTCTGAAGGAGGCACGTATCTTTCTCCCGGCCTAAGGAGAGAGCCGGCCGCAGACGAGACTCCCTCGCGACTGCAAGCCAGCATGGAATCTGCGGGCGAAGCAACCAGGACAGCGCTCGGTCTTCTCCCGAAGAGCTCAGCCCAGAGCACTGCGTGAACCTCCTCTCCTCGCCTTGCGAAGGAAGCCTTCACCACCCTGTCGCGGTCAAATTGCTCGATTCCCGCCAGCAGAGTTCCCCCCAGGAGCTTCGACATCGTCCGCACAAACCCCTCAGGAAGCACGTCAGCCGGCACCTCCCGAAGCAAGTACGAAGTACCTTCGTAGCGGATTTCAAGCGAATCAGTGGAGACGCCCTGGGACCCTGTGTCCAGTTTCAGGAGGGAGGGGAAGCGAGGGTCCAGCGAGAAGGTGAGAGCCAGCGGGTCGTTCCTAGAGGGCCCAGCCAGTTCCAGGTGGAAACTGAGCGGCGGAGAGCCTGTCACTCGGCTCACCCTGCGCCCGACAACCTCGGGCCGGATTTCCTCGATAAGCTTTCCTAGGGTCAGATTTTCCATGCTGCTGCCCTCGTCAGTGATTCTACAGAATCGCCTCTCCGACCTCAGTCTAGCAGAGAGGTGGGCGCGTGACCAGACCGCCAACTTCGTTTCCGCCATTCCCAGGCAAATGGGTTGCAATAACCCGGGGATTGCGCCCAACTTTCGAATTGACAGGGCGGCCCGTCTCTCCTAGAGTAATAGGGGACACTTTGTTATGTGACTTGCCAAGAGACGTTCCATTTTCCCCGAGAAACCCTCTTTACTCAGATGCGTTCAGGGAGTTGCCAGCACATGACAGATTACAGGTGGTATCTGGCGAGACGGCCCCTCTCTCTGTCGGTCGCGGCCGAATGAACGGGCAGGAGACCTCAAGTGGTCAGGAGCATGACAGGTTTCGGAAGGAGCGAGGTCGAGCACGAAGGCACGCTTCTCGTGACAGAAATCCGCAGCGTGAACCACAGGTTCTGCGAGATATCGGTGAGACTTCCAAAATGGCTCGTACATCTTGAGCCGGCAGTGCGAAGCCTCGTTCAAGCCAGGATACTGCGGGGCAAGGTCAGCGTGGCCGTAACGTGGAACGGGGAGAGCGGCGAGGGAATCCTGGAACTGGACACGGACGTTGCCGACAGGTACTTCCGCATGCTGAAGGAGCTCAAGGAGAGATACGGCCTGGCCGGGGAAATCGAGCTCGGAACGCTGGCGGCCTTCCCGGACCTCTTCACGCCTGACAGGGTGGCGGTCGAGGAGGAGAAGAGCAAGGGTCTCATTCAGAAATGCGTAACGGGCGCGCTGGACAGCGTACTGGCCATGAAAATGGCGGAAGGCGAGAGCCTCGAGGCGGACCTGAGGGGGCGAGTAGAGGGGTTGCTGAAACACATAGACGTCATCGAGAAGAGAGCGCCGGCGCGCGTCAGCGAGGCCAGGGAGAATCTTCGCTCGCGCCTTTCCGGCCTGCTGGAGGGCGCCGAGATTCCGGAGGAACGCCTTGCGCTCGAGGTCGTCATCCTGGCAGACAAGTTGGATTGCTCCGAGGAATGCGTGAGATTGAGGGCACACGTGAGGCAGTTCATGGACCTCCTGGGATCTCCTGAACCGTCGGGAAGAAAACTCAACTTCCTGCTTCAGGAGATGAATCGCGAGGCTAACACTCTCGGGTCGAAGGCGGCCGACGTGGAAATCGTGAACGAGGTCGTGGTCATAAAGGACGAGCTAGAGAAGCTGAGAGAGCAGGTGCAGAACGTGGAATGAGTTTGTGCCCACTGAAGAAGAGCGCCGGTCGAGCCGCCGGCGCCCCGAAGAGCAATAGCGAGGGTTGAGTCAGGTGAGCAGAGAGAGTAGTCTTATTAACGTAGGTGCCAAGAAAGTCTCGTTTCCCGTGGTGGTCTCCGGCCCCTCCGGAGCAGGGAAGACCTCACTTTGCCAGGGTGTCGTTAGAGACTGCCCGGAGGTCGTTTACTCCATCTCGGCCACTACGCGACCCCCGAGAAAGGGGGAGGTGGACGGTCGAGACTATCACTTCGTGGACACCGAGAAGTTCAAGGCCATGATCCAGGCCGGGGAGTTACTCGAGTGGGCGCAGGTCCACGACGAGCTCTACGGGACTCCGGTATACTCGGTCAGACCGTTTCTTTCCCGCGGGCAGGCGGTCATAATGGACCTGGACGTACAGGGCGGTCTCAGCATGAAGAAGGTCTTCCCCGACGGCGTGTTCGTGTTCGTGGTCCCTCCTTCCTTCGGGGTGCTGGAGAAGAGACTCAGAGAGAGGAAGACCGAGGGGGAAGACGTGTTGAAGACCAGGCTCAGGAACGCCCAGGAGGAGATGCGATACCGGAAGCATTACGACTACTTTGTCATAAACGACGACCTGGGCAAGGCGCTGGGGGAAGTCAAGAGCATAATCGAAGCGGAAAAGTGCCGCATGTCTCGCCTCTTTGCAGGTGTGAAAGATTGGTAAAGATACTGTGGAGCTTCCTGTGACGCAGCACGAGAGTGCCCGGAGAGGAGAGTGATTGTATGGAAAATCCTCGCGAAGAGAGCAACGGTTCCTTTCCCAACAAGTACGAGCTTGCCATGATTGCCGCACGAGAGGCGAGGCGCATGAACGAATTACTCAGGCGTTCCGGCGAAGACGAAGAGAGGAAAGTGACGCTGGCCGCCATGGAGAAAGTGCGCAAAGGAAAGGTGAAACACACGTACCATCAGGAAGAAGGGCCGGTCGAATGACACCTGTCGGCGGTTCGGAGTTCAAGGGAAAGAGGGTGCTGCTCGGGATAACGGGCAGCATCGCGGCCTACAAAGGAGTAGAGCTGTTGCGCGAGCTCACTTCGAGAGGAGCCACGGTGACGGTCTGCATGACCCGGGCAGCCAGGGAGTTCGTTGCGCCTCTCACGTTCGAAGTCCTCTCGGGTCGCGGCGTTCTCACCGACCTCTTTGCGAGTCCCCCGGAAGAGACGGCAGGTCTCGGCCCGCGGGAAACGACATCCTCGGTTCAGCACATCGAGGCGTCGGCAGGCGCAGACGTCGTCCTCATCGCGCCGGCGACCGCGAACATCATAGGAAAGGTGGCTTCGGGAATCGCCGACGACCTTCTCAGCTCCATCGTCATGGCGGCTAAAGGCAAAGTCGTGTTCGCGCCGGCCATGAACGTGCGGATGTGGGAAAACCCGGTGGTACAGGAGAACATATCGCGCCTACGTTCACTGGGTTACTGTTTCGTGGAACCGGACACCGGGGCCCTCGCCTGTGGAGAAGAGGGAAAAGGCCGCCTGGCCCCCACTGAGAGGATAGTCTCGGAGGTCGAGCAGCTTCTCCGCGACAGGCGCACGTTTTCCGGCACCAGGGTGCTCGTTACCGCCGGTAGGACCGAGGAACCCATAGACCACGTCAGGTACGTCTCGAACAGATCGAGCGGCAAGATGGGCTACGCCCTGGCTTCGGCTGCCAGGGACATGGGTGCGGACGTCACCCTTGTGAGCGGTCGCGCCTCCGTCCCGCCTCCCTCGGGAGTCAAGCTCGTAAGCGTCAGGACCGCGGCGGAGATGAGAAAGGAAGTCATGGCGGCTGCCCGCAAGGCGGCCGTCGTCATCATGACCGCGGCCGTGAGCGACTTCGCGCCCGCGCGCCAGGAGAAGGGCAAGATTCCGCGGGGCAGCGGGGAACTCACGCTCAGGCTACGCGGGACCAGGGACATCCTGGGAGAGCTGGGAAAGAAGAAAGGGAAGCGATTCCTGGTGGGTTTTGCGGTGGAGGTCGATGAGGAGATCGCCCGGGCGAAGACGAAGCTTAAGAAGAAGAACCTGGATCTAATAGTTGTCAACAATCCCCTCCTCGAAGGGGCGGCGTTCGAGGGGGATACGAACATAGTCTCGATGATCGACCGCAGGGGTCGCGTTGAGAAGCTGCCGCGTCTGTCGAAGTACGAGGTGGCGAGGGAGGTTCTGAAGAAGATCCTGACTCTGAGGAAGTAGGCTCAGGATAGGGCGTGAGGTCAGCGGCGTGAAGGACCTGGAGGAATTCGCCAGGCTAATTTCTGATACGCGAAACTACTTCCAGACTCGTCTCTCTCTCGGGGAGACCTCTCTGTTGCTCGGCCCCAGAGAAGAGGATAGGGGTGGAGGCTCCCCGGCGCCCGACGAACAGCTGGCGCGGCTTGAAGAGAGAGTGAGGAGTTGCACCAGATGCGCTCTTCACCGGTCCAGGACGAAGGTCGTGTTCGGGACCGGGACTGCCCGGACGGGGCTCGTCTTCGTCGGCGAGGCGCCCGGTCGGGACGAAGACATACAGGGGGAACCCTTCGTCGGCAGGGCCGGACAACTTCTGACCCGCATCATAGAGGCCATCCAGCTCAGCAGGGACGATGTCTACATAACGAACGTCATCAAATGCAGGCCCGAAGGAAACAGGGACCCCCATCCCCACGAAATAGAACTCTGTTCTCGGTACCTCATCGAGCAGCTCGAGATCCTGAAACCGAGGGCCATCTGCGCACTGGGAAGGTTTGCGGCTCAGGCCTTGAGCGGGCTCAAATTGTCCATGGCGGGTTACAGAACAGAAGACCTCTTTTACAGGGGCATAAGGGTCTTCGCCACTTATCATCCTGCTGCCTGTCTCCGCAACGCCTCGCTCAAGAGGCCCGTGTGGGAAGACATGCAGAAACTGAGAGACTTCTTGAAGAGCTCGTAGCGAAAGGCGAGACACGGTTGAGCCCTTTCGTCTTCTGACAAACGTCCAGAGTGGAGTTGGCACCATGAAGACTTCAGAGATTGATGCAGCCGCAGGTCGGATTCCGCCGCAGTCCATAGAGGCGGAGCAGAGCGTGCTCGGCGCAATGCTCATCGATGCGAAAGCCGTGGGCACGTGCCTGGAGCTCATCAAGGAGGAGGACAACTTCTACCGCGAGGGCCACAGGAAGATATTTCGCGCCATGACGGCCATTCACGACAGGGCCGAACCGGTCGACCTCGTCACCCTCGGCGAGGAGCTTAGGAAGAAAGGAGAGCTGGAGCAGGTCGGCGGAGCCTCATATCTGGCCTCACTTCTGGAACAGGTTGCGACTGCCGCGAACGTGGAATACTACTGCCGAATCGTGCTGGAGAGGGCGATACTGCGCAAGCTCATCGACGCGGGCACCACTATCACGGCCGAGGCCTACAATTCAAAGGACCTGTCGGGCGAGATTCTGGACAGGGCCGAGCAACTCATATTCAGCATCTCCGACACCAAGATGAGGCGCGGGTTCGTTGCGCTTCGCGACATCCTCGGGCATAGCTTCGAAGTCATCCAGGAACTCTACGACAAGAAGAGACACGTCACCGGGGTGGAGTCCGGGTTCATCGAGCTCGACTCCAAAACCGCAGGTTTTCAGGCCTCCGACCTCATCGTCATCGCCGGCCGTCCCTCGATGGGCAAGACAAGCCTGTGCATGAACGTGGCCCAACACCTGGCAATCAGGTGCAAGATTCCCGTGGCCATCTTCAGCCTGGAGATGGCCAGGGAGCAGGTAGTGCTCAGGATGCTCTGCTCCGAGGCTCGCGTGGACGCCCACCGGCTCAGGACGGGTTACCTGCGGGAAGCCGAGTGGCCACTTCTTACAACCGCGGCCGGCCAGCTATCGAAGGCCCCCATCTACGTGGACGACACTCCGGCCATGAGCGTGCTCGAGATGCGTTCGAAGGCGCGACGGCTCAAGAGCGAAGTGGACCTAGGCCTCATCATCATAGACTATCTCCAGCTGGTGAGGGGCTTCGCGGGTGCGGAGAACAGGCAACAGGAGATCTCGCAGATTTCCCGTGCGCTGAAGGCTCTCGCCAAGGAGCTGGAGGTCCCGGTCATGGCCCTTTCGCAACTCTCGCGGGCCGTGGAGGCGAGGGGTGGAGAGAGAAGGCCCGTGCTCTCAGATTTGAGGGAATCTGGTGCCATCGAGCAGGACGCCGACGTGGTCATCTTCATCTATCGGCCGGAAGTCTACGAGCGCACCGAGGAGAACAAGGGAAAGGCCGAGCTCATCATAGGCAAGCAGAGAAACGGTCCCATCGGCAGCGTTGACCTCGCGTTCATAAGCGAGTATACACGCTTTGAAAGCATCTCCAGGATTCCTGAAGAGCCCTTCTAGTCGGAACACGCCCCTTCGAGGTTTCCACGTGAATGCAAATCACGCCATGATAGGCGCGCACACCATAGGCCAGCGGGTGTTGGAAGGGATAGAGCAGGTCGGTAGCGTGTCCCTTTTCTTCATGCGCGTGCTGAGGGCCGTCCCGGGCTTCTGGAGGAAGGGCCACCTACTGTTCGAACAGATGGTGGCCATAGGCGTGGAGTCCATTCCGCTGGTTCTCGTGACCTCCATATTCACCGGTGGCGTGGCGGCGGTTCAGGCCGCGTACCAGTTCCAGGACTACGTTCCGATGAGGTACCTGGGCTCTGTCATCGGCAAGAGCGTCGTCATCGAGCTGGGCCCGGTGCTCACAGCCCTCGTCGTTGCAGGACGTGTGGGAGCCTCCATCGCGGCCGAGCTGGGCACGATGAGGGTAACGGAGCAGATAGACGCCCTGGAGACCATAGGCATAAGTCCCATCAGATTCCTCGCCGTTCCCAGACTTCTGGCGGGAATGATAATGCTCCCGCTCATAACCGTGTTCTCCGATTTCCTCGCCATCGGCGGAGCGTACGTCGTGGCTCTCCTGTCGCTGGACGTGGCCACGAACACCTTCATGGAGGGGTTGCGGTTGTTTTTCCATCTGCGGGACGTTTTTGGCGGCCTGGTGAAGAGCCTCTTTTTTGGCGTTGTAATCACCATGATGGGCTGCTACTTTGGCTTCAACGCCGAGGGGGGCGCCGAGGGCGTGGGTAGGGCCACCACGCGCGCCGTCGTTGCCTCCTGTCTGCTGATACTCATACTCGACTATATGCTGGCTTCATTGCTCTTCCGTGTGATCTTCGTATGATAGTGATCGAGAAACTGGAGAAGAGCTTCAACGGTAGACCCGTTCTGACGGGCCTGGACCTTACCATCAAGGACGGGGAGTCGCTCGTGGTCATCGGCCGGAGCGGATGCGGCAAGAGCGTGCTTCTCAAGCACGTCATAGGATTGATGAGGCCGGACAGCGGGCACGTCTACATCAACGGAGACGACCTCACCGCGATGGGGGAGAAGGAACTCAACCAGCTCAGGACCAGGTTCGGGATGGTCTTTCAGGGTGCGGCCCTCTTCGATTCCCTCAGCGTGGGAGAGAACGTGGCCCTCCCCCTCAGGGAACACAAGGACCTTTCCGAAGACGAGATAAAGGCGCGCGTGAGGGAAAAGCTCAAGCTCGTTGAGCTGGAGGGAGTGGAGGACGCCCGGCCCTCGAGCCTGAGCGGGGGGATGAAGAAGCGCGTCGGTCTCGCCCGTGCCATAGCGATGGACCCGGAGTTCGTCCTCTACGACGAGCCCACCACAGGGCTGGACCCCATAATGGCCGACGCCATAAACAGCCTCATACGGAACCTGCAGCAGAGGCTTTCCATCACTTCGGTGGCGGTGACGCACGACATGACGAGCGCGTACAGAATCGGTGACAGAATTGCGATGCTCCACGGAGGAAAGATAATCTACCACGGTACTCCCGAACAGGTGCGCAATTGTGAGGACCCCGTAGTCTGCCAGTTCATCACGGGCAGCGCTTCGGGGCCTATAACACAATCGTAGCGGAAGGTGGGGCGGGCGGTCCCTCTTTCTCAAGTCGACAGGAGGAACCTATGGACAGGCGAGGCGCAGAGTTCAAGGTAGGCATCACGGTTATCCTTGCTCTCGTCATACTCATCGGTGGAATCGTCTGGATCAAGGGCTTCCAGGTTGCGAGGCAGAGCTTCGTGGTAAGAGTGGCGTTCGACGAAGTGGGTGGGTTGAGCGAGGGGGACCCCGTCACCGTGCACGGAGTCACGAAGGGATTCGTCAAGGCGATCGAACTGGGGAGAGCCCAGGTGTACGTCGACCTGTCCGTGGACAAGGGTGTGAGAATAACCAGCGACACGGAGTTCATCATAAGGAACATCGGCCTGATGGGAGAGAAATACGTGGCGGTGAAGCTGGGGAAGGTGGAGGAAGAGGTGCCTCAGGGTACCATGCTCTACGGGCGGTTCGAAAGCGGGGTCCCCGAGGTCGTGGGAGAACTGGGCGTGGCGCTGAAGGAGTTCGAACAGACTGTGACCAAAGTGCGCGGGGTGCTGGAGGAGATCGAGGAGGGAGGCGACATCAGCGGGACGCTTCGAGACCTCAGGAGCTTCAGCCAGGACGTGCGGGGCACGGTGGAAGAAAACAGAGAAGGGCTCCGGATGGCCATCGAAAATTTGCAATACAGCAGCTCGCAGCTCAGGCGGTTTGTTGAGAACAGGGGCCCCGAGATCGACAGTACCGTTTCGAGAATAACAACTACTTCTGAAGGAGCGCAGCTGATAGTTGAGCGACTGGAGGCGGTGAGCTATTCCGTGGAAAGGGTACTCCAGAAACTGGAGAGCGGAGAGGGGTCGTTGGGCAAACTGCTCAACGACGAGACGCTCTACGCCGAGATGAAGACTACCCTGCTTGAAGCCAGAATGCTGATTGCTGACATCAAGCAGCATCCAAGACGCTATCTCAAGTTCAGTCTCTTCTAGCGAAGCAAGCCACCAGCTCCCGTGCTGCCTATCCGGCGCATGAAAAGGCGTCCAGCGTTTGAAGGGTGTCCAACGTATGAAGGGCCATCGTGGCGCGTGAAGGGCCGTCCCGGCGTACTAAAGGGCGTCCAGCGTATGAAGTGCCACGCCTGGTGCGTGACGGTTCATCCCGACGTATGAAGAACCGCTCTGACGCCTGAGGGAACATCGGACGTATGAAGGTCAAGAAGAAAGTAGTCTTTGTCTGCCAGAGCTGCGGCAACGAGAGCGGGAAATGGTTCGGGAAATGCCCGGCGTGCGGGGAATGGAACTCCGCGGTCGAGGAAGAGCGCAGAAAGACCGCGGACAGGTGGGTGGAAGACAGAAGGGAGCTGCGCCAGCCCAGGCGTCTGAGCGACATCGAGGACGCCGAGCTTGAGAGAAGCGAGGTCGGCATAGGGGAGTTCGACCGGGTGCTGGGCGGAGGACTGGTGCCGGGCGAACTCGTCCTGGTGGGTGGAGACCCGGGCATCGGTAAGTCGACCCTGCTCCTGCAGGTCTTGAGCAGGCTTGCCGAGAATGGGAAGGCCGGTTTCTACGTCTCCGGGGAAGAGAGCGAGGCACAAACAAGGATGAGGGCAGGGAGACTCGGCACCCTGTCCGGAGAGCTGTACGTGAGTTGCGAGACCGACGTGAACGTGATCCTGAATCAGCTCTCTGAGCTCAAGGTCTCTGCGGCGGTCATAGATTCGATTCAAACGGTCTACAATCCCGAGCTCGCGGGTGCTCCTGGGAGCGTCGGCCAGATAAGGGAGTGCGGGCTCCGGTTCCTCAATTTCGCCAAGGCGCACTCCACGGCACTGTTCCTGGTGGGCCACGTCACCAAGGAGGGCGCGGTCGCCGGCCCGCGCGTCCTGGAGCACATGGTGGACGTCGTGCTCTACCTGGAGGGAGAACGCTACCAGAACTACAGGGTGCTCAGGGCGGCCAAGAACAGATTCGGGTCCACGAACGAAATAGGCGTCTTCGAGATGCGCGAGATGGGGCTCGTTGAAGTGCTCGACCCTTCGCGTGTCTTTCTCTCCGAAAGGGATTCGAGAGCTCCGGGCTCGGTTGTGGTCAGCAGCATCGAGGGTACGAGACCGCTGCTGGTCGAGCTCCAGGCGCTGGTCTCTAGTTCCGGGTACAGTTTTCCGCAGAGGGCGGCCACGGGTTACGACTCCAAAAGACTCTCGGTTCTCCTGGCGGTGCTGGAGAAGAGAATAGGGCTGAAGCTCGGTGCCGCGGACGTCTTCGTGAACGTGGCCGGCGGAATAAGGCTCGACGAACCTGGCAGCGACCTCGGACTGGTCGTGGCCGTCGCGTCCAGCTACAGGAACACAGCCGTGAAACCACACACGGCAGTGGCGGGCGAGGTCGGCCTGGGCGGTGAGGTGAGGAGAGTGGCCCAGATCGAGCAGAGAGTCAAAGAAGCAACCAAACTGGGCTTCGAGAGGATAATCATTCCCTCCGGCAGCATCCCCGACGTTTCCCACAAGGGGAGGATCGACATCGTGGGGGTGGACGACGTCAGGAGCGCAGTGCAACATGCCCTCGAGAAGACAGGGAGCGGGGAGAAAAGCTAGGGCCGCGGCCATCGTGGTTGCAGCTGGCGAGGGTCGCAGGTTCGGGCGGAAGGGTGGGAAACCGTTCAGCCTTCTGGGAGGGAAACCGCTCCTCTTCTACTGCCTAAAAGCCCTGGAGATTTCACCCGAGATAGAGAGAGTCGTCCTGGTTGTGCGAAAGGACGCTCTCAAGAAGTGCCTGGCCTTTGTCAGGCGTTCGGGTTTCAAGAAGGTCGATGCCGTCGTAGCAGGAGGCCGTCGAAGGCAGGATTCTGTCCTGGCGGGCCTGGCCTTCGTGGGTGACTCGAAGTTCGTGCTCGTGCACGACGCCGCCAGGCCCTTTCTGGACAGGGGACTCGTAGCAAAAACGCTGGCGGCGGCACGAAAGAACGGAGCAGCAATCGCCGCCATTCCCGTCACGGACACGGTCAAGAAGGTGGCGGGCCGCTCCATCCAGAAGACCATCCCGCGCGAAGGACTCTGGCTGGCGCAGACACCCCAGGTGTTTAGAACCAGAACGCTCGAGGAAGCTTTCAGACGCTGGCCCTCGGCCCGTACGGCCACGGATGACGCGTCCGTGGTGCGCTCTTGCGGCGGGCGTGTGTCTGTGGTGGAGGGAGATCCGGCCAACATAAAGATAACGATTCCCTCGGACCTGGCACTTGCGGAATCTCTCCTTCGCTTCAGGAAGAGGCCGTGGGAGTGAGTTGACAGGTGGATAGGATCGCCGTATGAAACACAGGTTCAAGGTAGGCCTCGGCTACGACGCCCACCCGTTCGCCGACGACAGGGCTCTCGTTCTGGGCGGGGTGAAGGTCCTCTCCGCGAGGGGTCTTTCGGGGCACTCGGACGCGGACGTGCTCTGTCACGCAATCGCTGACGCACTTCTAGGCAGCATCTCGGCAGGCGACATAGGCCAGCTCTTTCCCGACACCGAGCCAGAATACCGTGGAGTCTCGAGTCTGGTAATCCTGTCCCGGGTTGGCGACCTGCTGCGAGAGAAGGGGGTCAGCGTGGCGAACGTGGACGCCGTGCTCGCCATAGAGGAACCGCGCGTCTCCCCGCATTTTGACGAAATGAGGGAGAACGTGGCGAAGGCACTCAAGACTGAGCCTCGCCTGGTTTCTGTCAAGGCGACTCGAAACGAGGCCATGGGTTTTGTCGGACGGAAAGAGGGCGCGGCTGCGATAGCCGTTGTCCTCGTGTCTCCGGGCGATTGAAGGAACGGAAGGAGAAACTGCGGGTGAACAGCGTGCGCGTGCGCTTCGCCCCGAGCCCCACCGGGAGTCTCCACGTGGGAGGCGCCAGAACCGCTCTATTCAACTGGTTTTTCTCCAGGCAGAAGCGGGGCAGCTTCGTACTGAGAATCGAAGACACCGACGTCGCCAGGTCCTCTGCGGAGGCGGAGAGCGGGGTCCTTTCGGACCTCAGATGGCTGGGAATCGAGTGGGACGAGGGACCGGACCGCGGCGGCAGTCACGGGCCCTACCGCCAGTCCGAGCGGAAGGGAATCTACGATGACTTCGGGCTCAGATTGCTACGCGCAGGGAAAGCGTACAAATGCTACTGCCTTCCCGAAGAGCTGGAGAGGCGAAGGCAGGAGCTTCTGGCGCTGGGCCGTTCACCCCACTACGACGGGCGCTGTCGGAACCTCTCGCAGGATGAGTGCGCCGGTCTGGAACGGGAGGGAAGAAAGCCCAGTCTCAGGTTCCTCGTTGAGGAGAAGGGTATCCTGCTCAGTGACATAGTCAGAGGCGAGGTTCAATTCCCGAGCGGCATGGTGGGAGATTTCATAATCCTCCGGCCCGACGGGATGCCCACGTACAACTTCTCGTGCGTGATCGACGACCACCTCATGGAAATCTCGCACGTCCTGCGAGCCGAGGAGCATCTTCCCAACACCCTGAGACAGCTCATGCTCTACGAGGGCCTGGAGATGAAGCCTCCCAGGTTCGCTCACCTCTCCCTCATTTTGAACAGGCACAGGGCCAAGCTGAGCAAGAGGGACGGCGCCGTGTCGGTTTCCGAGTTCCGAGAGCTGGGCTACCTCCCCGAAGCCGTGGTCAACTACCTTTCCCTTCTCGGGTGGTCGCCCGGCGATGACAGGGAACTAATGAGCGTCCAGGAGACGGTGGAGGCCTTTTCGCTGGAGAGAGCCACCAGGGCGGGGGCCATCTTTGACCGTGACAAGCTGGACTGGATGAACGGTCACTACATCCGCACGTTGGACGTAGACCACGTCCTCCGTCCGAGTCTTCCGTTCTTCCGCAAGACGTCGCTGGGAAACGCGGACGAGGGAAAGTTGAGGAAAATACTCTCCGTGGTCAGGGGGGGGCTGGTGAAGCTGGATGATCTGCCTCACCATGTCTCGATGTTTGAAGAGAAGCTGCCCGAATACGAGCCGGATGCGCGTCGCCTGTTAGAGGAACCCTCCTCCGCCGAGGTTCTTTCCGCGGCGGCCCGCCTGCTGGAAGAGACCGACGTCTCGTCCCAGGAATCGGCCAGGGCGTGGTTGGATGCAGTGGGACGAGAAACGGGTCGAAAGGGCAGAGAGCTCCTCATGCCGATCAGGGCGGCGCTCACGGGAAGCCTGCACGGACGGGAACTGCCGCTCATAATAGAGATACTCGGAAGCCGTGATTGTCGCATGAGGCTCGAGCACGCATCTGGAGGAAAGACATGAAGATAATCGTTCTCATGGGAGGAGTCTCGAGCGAGCGAGAGGTGTCTCTCGCCTCGGGCAAGGAGATATCCAAAGGACTGCGAACAAGGGGACACGAGATCGTCGAAGTGGACCTCAAGGACGCCCTGGACGTTTCCGCGTCTGCGGAGCGCTCCGGTCCCAACAACGGTCTGGCGGATTTCGTGTCGAATCCAGACGTGGCCTCGGCCGAGGTGGTCTTCATTGCGATGCACGGAGGGGCGGGGGAGGACGGGACCGTCCAAGCTCTTCTGGACGTGATGGGTAAACCCTACACCGGCTCCGGAATGCTCTCGTCGGCCCTGTGCCTGGACAAGATACAATCGAAGCGGCTGTTCGAGCGCGCCGGCATCCCCACGCCGGCCTGGAGAGCAGTGGGGCGCGAGCGCGTGGAAGGAGTCACAGAAGCGATCGCGGCCCTGGGAGGGTTTCCTGTCGTCACCAAACCGAGGAACCAGGGTTCCACCATCGGAGTGAGCATCGTGCTGGAGAAGGAGCAGGTGGCCCTGGCCGTGGCGGAAGCCCTGAAGTACTCGGAAGACATCCTGGTCGAGAAATACATCGAGGGACGGGAAATGACGGTCGCGGTCCTGGGAGAGCGTCCCCTGCCCGTGATAGAGATTGCGCCCGAAACAGGCTTTTACGACTACGAACGCAAGTACACGAAGGGAAAGAGCGAATACATAGTGCCGGCACAGATGCCTGAAGGTCTATCCAAAGAGATCCAGGCCATCGCGATTAACGCATACAGGCTCTTGGGATGTGAAGACTTCGGCCGCGTGGATTTCCGCCTTTCGCACGGGGGAGAGCCGTATTGCCTGGAGGTAAACACAATTCCGGGCATGACGGGAACCAGCCTGGTTCCGATGGGAGCTCGCGCAGTGGGCATAGAGTTTCCCGAGCTGCTGGAGGAGATCTGCCGGCTGGCCCTCTGCAGGCGCAGGAGCGCGGAGGAGGCGAACGCCACTTAAACGGTTGGATTCGACTCAACTTCTGGTAGAATCCTGATTACGCAGCCCGGTCAACTGAACACGGAAACTGGAGGAGCCAAATGGACCAATTGGAACAGATGCTCAGGGAACTCACGGAGGCGGTCGGCGTTTCGGGTCACGAGGAGGACGTCTCCAGCGTGATGGAAAAGCACCTGTCCGGATTCGGGCAGATTTCCCACGACAGGCTCGGAAGCTTGATATGCAAGAAGATAGGCAAGGAGAACGGCCCCTCCATAATGCTGGCTGCCCACATGGACGAAGTGGGTTTCATGGTGAAGCAGGTTACGAAGGTCGGTTTCATCAAGTTTCTCCCGATAGGGGGATGGTGGGGACACGTCGCCCTCGCCCAGAGGGTTGTGCTCCGTACGTCCAAGGGAGATTTCGTGGGCATCATCGGGTCAAAGCCCCCGCACGAACTCATGGAGGAAGAGAAGAGAAAGGTGCAGGAATTCAAGGACATGTTCATCGACGTGGGGGCCACGGGCGCCTTCAACGTGAAGACGAAACTCGGTGTCAAACCTGGAGATCCCATCGTTCCGTTCAGCCCGTTCACTGTAATGGGGAACAAGCGGTTCTACATGGCAAAGGCGTGGGACGACAGGATGGGGTGCGCCGTGATCATCGAGGTCTTCCGGAGGTTGCAGAAGGTCCGACATCCGAACGCCGTGTACGGCGTCGGCACCGTGCAGGAAGAGGTGGGCTTGAGGGGCGCTCAGACGAGCGTGGCCGCAGTGAAGCCGGACGTCGGCTTTGCCCTGGACGTGAGCATTTCGCACGACACTCCCGGAAGCGCCGAGGGCAGGGAGGAGAAGATGGGAGCGGGCGCGGCCGTGGTCGTCTACGACGGTTCCATGATACCCAACGCCAAGCTCAGGGACATGGTCGTTGATATCGCCGAGTCCAAAGGTATCCCGTACCACTTTGCCTACATAGAGAGAGGGGGGACCGACTGCGGGAAGATACATCTCCACGACAGGGGTGTCCCTTCTCTGACCCTCGGCATACCGACGAGATACATACACAGCCACACTGCGATAATCGACCGGAAGGATTTCGAGGCCCTCGTGAGACTCGTCACCGAGGTCATCAAGAGGCTGGACTCCAAGACAGTGAGAGCGCTCACACGCTGAGGCCTCTTGGCGTCAGTGCGACGGCCTCACCGGCTTCGTCTGAGAAGGGTCGTAGGAGCAGAAGAGGAGTTCGTAGAGTAAGGAGAACGAGCGTGTTTCTTGACGACCTTCGTGCCACGCTGGACAGAGACCCGGCAGCCACGAACGCCCTGGAAGTGATACTCACGTACTCGGGCTTTCACGCGGTCTTCTGGCACAGGGTGGCCCACAGACTGTATCACTGGGGTTTCCCCTTCTTGCCCAGGATGATTTCTCAGGTGTCGCGCTTCTTCACGGGCGTGGAGATTCATCCGGCGGCAGAAATCGGAGGGGGTTTCTTCATCGATCACGGCACCGGCGTCGTGATCGGCGAGACCTCCATAATTGGAGACGACGTCACGCTCTTCCAGGGAGTCACGCTCGGAGGTACCGGGAAGGAGCGGGGGAAAAGGCATCCTACGCTGGGAGACAGGGTCGTGGTCGGCGCTGGTGCAAAGATACTGGGAGACATAACCGTGGGGGACGACGTGTACGTGGGGGCCAACGCCGTTGTTCTGCGCGACGTGCCCAAAAACTCGACCGTTGTGGGGATTCCGGGGAGGGTGGCAAGAAGGGAAGGCAGAAGGGTGCCTTCGGTGACGCTGGACCACATACACGTTCCGGACCCCATCGCGAGGGAACTGGAGAGCCTGAACAGGGAAATAAAGCGAATCGAAGAGTACATTCGAAAGACGGGTGGAGACCTGCAGGTGTCGTTCCTGGAGGAAGGGGCGGAGGAGGAGGCCGCTGAACCGGAGGAGGGCCCCGCGGGCGGGGAGAGCGAGACCGGGGAGAGCGCGACCGTGGGGTCGGCAGGTGGCGACGAGGCCACGGCCCGGACGGCCGGAGACGCCGCGGAAGAAGAGGCCCCTACCCGGGAAGACGTGGAGCCGGGGTCGAAAACTCGCCGGCCGGACGAAGAAATAGAGAAGGAGTGAACGGTCGCAAAATGTCCATACGTATCTACGATAACATGAGTCGTCGCAAGAAGGAGTTCGTACCGGTCAACAGCGACTACGTGGGAATGTACATCTGCGGGATGACCGTCCAGGACAAGCCTCACATAGGCCACATGTATGCCTCCATCGCAGGGGACACCATGAGGCGATACCTGGAGTTCAGGGGCTACGGCGTACGGTACGTGTACAATTTCACCGACGTGGACGACAAGATAATCCAGAGGGCCAACGACGAGGGCATTTCCTGGAAGGACGTGGCGCAGCGCAACATCGACGCCTACTTCAAGTACGCCCAGCTTCTGGGTATAAAGGCCGCCTCGGTGTATCCCCGGGCCAGCGAGCACATCCAGGAAATAATCGAGCTCGTCGGCAGGATAATGAGCAAGGGATACGCCTACGAGAGCGGAGGGGACGTGTATTTCGCCGTGGAGAAGTGGCCCAGCTACGGTTCTTTCTCGGGCAGAAAACTGGACGAACTCCGCGCGGGAGCCAGAGTCGAGCCGGGGGAGAAGAAGAAAAACCCCCTGGACTTCGCCCTCTGGAAAGCTGCGAAGGAAGGGGAGCCTTACTGGGAGAGCCCCTGGGGCAACGGCAGGCCCGGCTGGCACATCGAGTGTTCCGCCATGTCCATGAAGTACCTGGGTGAATCGTTTGACATTCACGGCGGTGGGCAGGACCTCATCTTCCCTCACCATGAGAACGAGATGGCCCAGTCCGAGGCAGCCACGGGCAAGCGCTTCGCTAACTTCTGGGTCGAGAACGGGCTCGTGAACCTGACCGGAGAAAAGATGTCCAAATCCACGAAGCACTTCTTCTCGGTCGAGGACATCTGTGCGGAGGTGGACCCCGAGACTCTCAAGTTCTATCTGCTCTCGTCCCATTATCGCAGCCCCGTCGAGTTCAGCCGGGAGAGAATGGACAAGGCCGAGGCGGCTCTGGGCCGGCTGAAGAACGCGATGAGGAACGCCGCGGTGGCCACCGGGAACCTGGACCCGGGCGAGCCGGTGCCGCCCGGAGAGGAATTGAGCCTGGCCACAGCCGAAGCAGAGAAACGCTTCGTAGAGGCCATGGACGACGATTTCAACAGCGCCAAGGCACTCGGACACCTTTTCGACCTGGCGAGGACCATTAACAAGCAGATAGAAGCCGGAATTCCTGCCGGCACAGGGGCGGCGGTCAGAGCCGCGGCGGCGAAGCTCAGGGAGTTGGGCGCAGTCCTGGGAATCTTCTGGAAGGACGAGCACGGCGACGAGGAACTGCCGGACGAGGTGACCGCTCTCGTGGGACAGAGGGAGAGCGCGCGCAGGAACAAGGAGTGGGACAGGGCCGACGAGCTGAGGCTCAAGATAGAGAAGATGGGCTTTCTTGTTGAGGACAGACCTAAGGGTCCGGTCGTGAGGAAAAAGACCGGCTGACCCGGGAGGAATATACGTGTCGCAGGATGTCTTTCGTGCCATCGAGCAGAGATGGAGCTGCAGAGCATTCCAGCCTGCTCCCGTGGACGACGAAGTCGTGGAGAAGCTTCTCAAGGCCATGATAAAGGCTCCTTCCGCAGGGAACCGTCAGCCGTGGCACTTCTATGTCGTGACCAACGGCAGCGTGAAGAGAGGTCTGGCGGAAGCAGCCTACGGACAGGAGTTCGTGGCTCAGGCCCCGGTTGTGATAGTTGTGTGCGCGGTGCCTTCGGAATCTGCAGGCACTTACGGTGAGAGGGGCAGTACCCTTTACTGCATTCAAGACACAGCGGCGGCGATCCAGAACTTGCTTGTGGCCGCGGAATCGCTGGGGCTTGGTACGTGCTGGGTCGGCGCGTTCGACGAATCGCTGGCCAGCAGCGTGCTCGGGCTTCCCGATGAGAGAAGGCCCGTGGGCATGGTCCCGGTGGGAAAACCTGCCGCACCCAGGACGCAGAGCCGCCGCCGTCCGGAGAGGCAAGTCGTAACGTGGGTGCGGTGAATTGGAGAAGTTCGAGTTGACTATTGGCTCCGGGATTGCTACCCTTGTTCGTATCAGGGGTACGCACGAGCCTGCGCGTCCGTCTGCGGGCACGCTGCCCTTCCTGCTATCCCGGCAATTCCTGACAAGGCTCCTGTAGTATCTGCAATTGCCAGATTCTTCTTGAGCAATTGTGCATGTCTCTGCGCGGGCTGGCGTAGCTCAATGGTAGAGCTCCTCATTTGTAATGAGAGGGTTGGGGGTTCAAGTCCTCTCGCCAGCTCCAAAGCCACAGGTTTGCCCTTGGTGCTCTTGGTTCCCGGTACGGGCCAAGGAACCGAGGCATCATGTAGGGGTTGAACAGGTACGAATCTTCTGGCAGTATCAAGGAACTCTGATTACCCCATGGAGGGGTTCCCAAGTGGTCAAAGGGAGCAGACTGTAAATCTGCCGGCGAAGCCTTCGGAGGTTCGAATCCTCCCCCCTCCACCATCTCTGTCCAGAAGTACCTCGTGTCCTCATCTTTGCCCGTGTAGGGGGATTTCCATTGAGTAGGGTACCGGTGAACCCGTTTGCCCTCGGTGCTGCGTTCATCGAACGCGCCGTGGAGCTGGGGTGGATCGAAGTGGAATCGGACGGCAGGCGTAGTTCTTACTTCCTGACCGATTCCGGGAACGACGGGCTGGTGGATTTCGGCGTGAAGCTCGAGAAGGCGATGCAGTTCACCATTCTGCCTGAGAGAGACAACGCCGGCCCAAAGAGGAAGTCAGGCACCCGCAAGGCGATTCCCTCCGTTGCGCCCCGAGGGGGCAAGAGGGTAAGGCCCAGAAAGCAGCAGAGCAGGCCGCAGGGTAAGAGGGTGCAGAGGGTGCACCAGGACCGCCATTAGGCTTCTGCGCTTCGCTAGGTGGAGCGGGAGTAGCTCAGCGGCTAGAGCATCAGCCTTCCAAGCTGAGGGTCGCGGGTTCGAATCCCGTTTCCCGCTCCAGTCTCAGCGTCAGGTGGATGCTACGCCGGCCCGAGGTGCCGCAAGGGCGTGCCGGGTCTGGTTGCGGTCGCCCGGCGTACTGAGGCCGTGTGGGAGCTTGAGATAGGGCGAACTCGAGATAGAGTGAAGAAAATCAGGAAATCCGGGCTTTCGTGCCCGGCGCAACGGACCTCGTTACTCGTTTAATTTGAAGGAGTTACGGCAAGACCGTAGTCCCGAGATAAAAATCTGGCGCCGGCCAGAAAAATGGCTTGACATGCTGCCCAAGGTGTGGCAATGTCTAAGTTTGTATATCTCCGAGTGTGGCTTTCCGGAGGGGAGAGCCGAAGGGTGAAGTTCATTTTCTTTTCCCTCAGACCAACCTCATAGTCACACCGGCCAATTCCCCGCAGCGCGCAATAAGCAGGGGAATGCTTTTTTGCCTCTATGCCCGCGTAGCTCAGTCGGTAGAGCATTTGCATGGTAAGCAAAAGGTCACCGGTTCGACTCCGGTCGTGGGCTCACCGGCAAGAAAGCTGGCAGCTTTGCCTGTGCACAACCGTTTTGTGTCTTCAGCGCGCAGACTCTGTTTATATCCTTGATTGAGCGCTTCGCATTCTCTGAATACGCTGCGAGTTGCTGTATAGGCGCGAGCCTGTCTCTCAACAAGGAAGTTATAGTTTATCAAGCGTTGCTAGCCCACGGGTCGACAGCCGGGAGCGGTCCCAGCTGTCTTGATGCCAGGAGGTAGAGCTGATGTCTAAGCCTCGTTTTGAGCGGACGAAGCCGCATGTGAATGTGGGAACGATAGGGCATGTGGATCATGGTAAGACGACGTTGACGAGTGCGATGACGATGTATTTGGCGAAGCGGGGGATGGCG
>CP070702.1:2338394-2407731 GCA_020349905.1 Candidatus Eiseniibacteriota bacterium | reverse complement strand
GCAGCGTAGCGGTCCTGGTCCTCCCGCGTTATCCCGAACTTCTTGGCCGTTCCTTCGGCAAGTATCCCCATGTGACAGTCGCCGTAGGGATCCCACAGTCCGTCCAGTACCATGGAGTCCAGCAGCGGCCCGTGACCCAGCTTGTAGCCGGTTCTGGCACGAGAGAGCAGGTACGGACAGTTGCTCATGCTCTCCATGCCGCCCGCCACCACCACGTCGGCGTCGCCGACCTTGATGGCCTGAGCTCCGAAGATGACGGACTTGAGTCCCGACGCGCACACCTTATTGACGGTGACCGCACCAATCTCGTTGGGCAGTCCGGCGGCAACGGAAGCCTGCCTCGCCGGTGCCTGGCCGATGCCGGCTGACACCACGTTTCCCATGAAAACTTCGTTAACGTCGGTCGGCTTTATGCCGGCCCTCTTCACGGCCTCCTTGATGGCGATGGCTCCGAGCTGCGGAGCAGAGAATCCCGACAAACTGCCCAGGAACCGAGCGATCGGTGTCCTGACAGCGCTAGCGATTACGACCTCTTGCGCCATGACATCAACTCCTTCTCCTGAGGGGATCGAATCTGAAACGATTCACCCTGAACCCGTGACAACCTTGCGCGGTGCGGCATCAGGACCGCACCCGGATGTGAACTGACATCTTCCTGGCGTGAGCCAGGGAGGGAGCTAGGTAAGCAACTCCCTCGCTATAACGAGCCTCTGTATCTCAGAGGTGCCCTCTCCTATCTCGGTGAGCTTGGCGTCTCTGAAATACCTTTCCACCGGATAGTCCTTCATGTAACCGTATCCGCCGTGTATCTGGACGGCCTTGGTCGTGGCCCTCATCGCCACTTCCGACGCGTAGAGCTTACACATGGCGGAATCCAGAGTTACCTTCTCACCCCTGTCCTTTCTTCTGGCCGCGTAGTAGACCAGGTGACGCGCCGCCGCGATTTCGGTGGCCATGTCGGCCAGCATCCACTGAACGGCCTGAAACTCGCATATGCTCCTGCCGAACTGCTTTCTCTCCTTGGAGTACTTGATGCTGGCGTCGAGGGCACCCTGCGCGATGCCGAGGGCCATGGCGCCGATGCTTATTCTCCCGCCGTCCAGCGTGTTCATGAATATCCTGAAACCCTGCCCTTCACGACCCAGGAGATTCTCGTGGGGGATGCGGCAGTCTTCGAAGACTATCTCGCACGTGTCGGAACCCCTCAGACCCAGCTTGTTCTCCTTCGTGCCCACGGAGAAGCCCGGAGTACCTTTCTCTATGATGAAGGCGCTTATGCCCTTCGTACCCTTCCCTTTCTCGGTGAGAGCAGTGGCGACGCAGACCTCTGCGACTCCGGCGCTCGTTATGAATATCTTCGTGCCGTTAAGCACGTAACCGTCCTTGTCCTTCACGGCGGTCGTCTCAGTGCCCGCAGCGTCGGAACCTGCCGCGGGCTCGGTGAGGGCGAACGCCCCTATCTTCTCTCCACGCGCCAGAGGCACGCCGTACTTCTGCTTCTGCTCCTCGGTTCCGAACACCTGTATCGGATAGGTGCCCAGGGACACGTGCGCGGCAAGGGTTATGCCGTTCGACCCGCAGACCCTGGAGATTTCCTCGACCGCTATGGCGTAGCAGACGTTGTCCAGTCCAGCGCCACCGTATTCGGTGGGAAAGCAGATTCCCAGAAGACCCATCTGGCCCATCTGCTTCACAACGTCCCACGGGAACTCCTGCGTCTCATCGATCTCCTTCGCCCGCGGCTCGACGACCTCTTCGGCGAACTTCCTCACGGTCTTTCTGACCATTTCCTGCTCGGGCGTAAGCTCCATCACGTTCTCCTTCGCACTCTGTCACCGAGATGACCCGAGTTAACTCCAGCTACTTCGCATCGTCAAAAAGTCACTCCCAACCCGACCGCCACACACACAAGATTGAGTGCCTTCCTGGGAGCCGTAACGCTGTCGGTCTCTTCAACCGTTGGAAGGGCACCCAGCCCGCCGAAGGAACCCTCAAAGAAGGCCCTGAACGGCGACTCCCACAATCTCACCTTGCTCCCGACAGAGACCGCGTAGCCCACACGGACTACCGAGTCCTCTTCCTCTCGACCGGAAGTCTCGCCCGTGTATGCCAGCGCGGTGACTGCGGGCCCCACTCCCAGACCCACGTAAGGGGCGACGGCCCTCTGCCTGCCACCGGGGAAGACCCGGGCAAAAAACCTGAAGCTGGTGTTAGTGAGCTTCTCCTCTATCTGCTCCTCTACGCTGTCGGGCCCGGGTATCTGGCCCACGTAACCTCGAGAATTCTCCGCGTAGTCCACGGAAACCCCCACCGCCCACGCCTCTCCTCCAACGCTCAGAGCCCCCAGAGGAAACTCCGTGTTCGAAAACCAGGGCGTGCCCTTGGCCTCGCTCACGAAGAGATAACCCATCGAGACGTCAAGAGCCCAGAGAAGGCCTGCCGAAGATGAGGCCGGCAGAAACAAGATAAGAGCCAGCGTAACAAGAAGCACCATTCGCACTGCCGACCTATCCTTTCGCCCTGGACGAGCTCTTGAACCATTCTCGTATGTAGTCTGCAATCTCGCCGGTCGGAGCACCCGGGCCAAACAGCTTCCCGACCCCGAGCTTTCCCAACTTCTCCATGTCGCTCTCGGGGATGATTCCCCCGCCCGTGACAAGCACGTCGTCCACGCCTTTCTCTTTGAGAAGCTCCAGCACCCTGGGGAAGAGGGCCATGTGCGCGCCTGAAAGAATGCTCAACCCCACCACGTCCACGTCCTCCTGAACGGCGGCTTCAACAATCATCTCCGGTGTCTGGTGAAGGCCCGTGTATATGACTTCCATGCCAGCATCTCGCAGCGCGCTGGCCACGACTTTGGCCCCCCTGTCGTGTCCGTCGAGGCCCGGTTTCCCCACCAGTACCCTCACCTTTCGTTCCATGCCTTTGTCCGCCTTTCGGTCTTAGAGAGCCACTCTGTGCCAAGAAACGAGGTCTTCCCCCCGAACAAAGGAAAGCCCGTCCCTTCAGAAGACGGGAATCTCCTTGAACTCTCCGAACACGCTCTTGAGAACGTCAACGATTTCGCCCAGTGTGGCGTAGGCGCGCGACGCTTCCAGGATGGGAGCCATGAGGTTCTCCGAACCGGCGGCCGCCTTCTTAAGCTCCTCCAGCCGTCTCTTCACGGCGTCGTTGTCCCTCTTCTCCCTCAGGGCCTTGACCCTCGCCACCTGTATCCGTTCCACTTCGGGGTCTATTACAAGAACAGGAATCTCGACCTTCTCGTTCTCCACGACGTAGTCGTTCACACCGACTATTATTCTCTTCTTCTGCTCTATCTCCTTCTGATACCTGTATGCTGCGTCTGAGATCTCTTTCTGGAAGAAGCCTCTCTCTATGGCCTTCACCACACCACCGAGCTTCTCTATTCTCTCGAAGTACTCGTAGGCCTGTTTCTCCAGGCGATCGGTCAGGCTCTCCACGTAGTAGGAGCCGGCCAGCGGGTCGATCGTGTCCGCCGCGCCCGACTCGAAGGCGATTATCTGCTGCGTTCTGAGCGCAATCTGCGCCGCCTTCTCGCTCGGAAGCGCCAGGGTCTCGTCCATTGAGTTCGTGTGAAGCGACTGGGTTCCTCCCAGCACTCCAGAGAGCGCCTCGAAGGCGGTCCTGACTATGTTGTTCTCGGGTTGCTGCGCGGTGAGAGAGCAGCCGGCGGTCTGCGTGTGAAATCTCAGAAGCAGGGATTCCGTCTTTTTGGCCTTGAACCGTTCCTTCATCTCGCGAGCCCAGATTCTTCGGGCCGCGCGGAACTTAGCAATCTCTTCAAAGAAATCCAGGTGGGCGTCGAAGAAAAACGAGAGCCGCGGTGCGAAGGCGTCCACGTCGAGGCCCGCCTTGACGCCGGCCTCCACGTACGCCAGACCGTCAGCCAGAGTGAAGGCCAGCTCCTGGGCCGCAGTGGAACCCGCCTCTCTGATGTGATAGCCGCTGATGCTGATTGTGTTCCACCTGGGCACGTGCTCGGAGCAGAAGGCCAGGATGTCGGTGATGATGCGCATCGAGGGCTCTGGCGGGAATATCCAGCTCTTCTGGGCTATGTATTCCTTCAGGATGTCGTTCTGGATGGTGCCCGTGATCTTGTCAGGACCCACGCCCTGCTTCTCTGCGACGCCTATGTACAAGGCAAGCAGAATGGCCGCAGGGGCGTTTATGGTCATGGAGGTGCTCACCTTCTCCAGAGGAATGCCGTCGAAAAGGACCTCCATGTCTTCCAGAGAGTCGATGGCCACGCCGCAGCGTCCCACCTCTCCCCTGGCTCTGGGGTTGTCGGAGTCAACGCCCATTATGGTGGGCATGTGAAACGCCACGCTGAGTCCTGTCGTGCCGTGGTCCAGAAGAAAGTGGTATCTCCGGTTCGAATCCATCGCCGTGCCCAGACCGGAGAAAAGTCTCATGGTCCAGAGGCGCCCGCGATACATGTTCTGCCTGACTCCCCTCGTGAACGGATACTCACCCGGCAATCCCAGGTCTCTGAGATAGTCCAGCCCCTCCGCGTCCTCGGGCGTATAGAGCGGCTTGACCGGAACGCCGGAGATGCTCTGAAAGAGGGCGTCTCTTTCGGTGCACGATTTCTCGTATTTCTCCTGCCACTTCTTCCTTGCTTCTCTTATCTTCTCAAGTTCTCCCATCGTTCTCCTCGCCTACCTCATGTCTTTGAGAAGACCATCCACTGCCTTGTACGGCGTGGTCTTACCACTCAGAACCCGGGCCGTTTCCCTCTCCACCAGCTTGGACAGTTGCGCCCGCTCCCACTCATTCTCCAGTATCCGGGCCTTGAGTATACCGGATATCTTGGAGCTGACACATTCTCTTCTCCTGCGCTCGATGCTGCCAGAGGAGACCAGAAGCTCCAGGCGTTCCTCTATCTTCTCGTACAGTTCTTTCACTCCGGTTCCCTCGAGCGCCGCCGTGCAAAGAACCGGGGGCCTCCACCCGTTCTCCGCTCGCTTCAGCTCGAGCGCGGACTCCACCGTCTTCCTGGCTATCTCCGCACCCTCCCGGTCGGACTTGTTTATGACGAATATGTCGCCGATTTCCATCAGACCGGCCTTCATTGCCTGGACCCCATCTCCGGACTCCGGAACGAGCACCACTACCGTGGCGTGGGCGGCGTCGGCCACCTCGAGCTCGCTCTGCCCCACGCCCACTGTCTCGACCATGATCCTGTCCAGCCCGAAGGCGTCCAGGACCTCGCAGACCTCGAGCGTCTTCCAGGCCACGCCACCCGTGCTCCCGCGGGAAGCCATGCTGCGGATGAAGACACCCTCGTCCATGCTCACGGCGTTCATGCGGACCCTGTCGCCCAGAAGAGCCCCCCCTGAGAAGGGGCTCGTGGGGTCAACTGCCACTATGCCCACCTTGAAAGAGCGCTTACGCATCTCGGAGGCCAGTTTCTCAGCGAGCGTGCTCTTTCCGGCTCCGGGCGGGCCCGTGAGTCCGACCCGCAGCGCTTTCCCTGTGCGAGGGTAGAGATTGTCAAGGATCATCGGCGAATCAGGGTGCCCGTTCTCGACCATGCTGAGTATCCGGGAGAGTGCCACCCTGTCCGCGTTTGCAAACCTTCTGAGAAGCTCTTTCGTCCGTTCTTCCACCGCGATTATCCCGCGTCCTGGCTGTGCGCGCTGCCAGTATCGGCGACCTCACTTTGGGGCGATACGTGACTGCTCGCAGGGCACAGCATGCTTGCGCCCCGCGTCTGCGTTCAGTACTCGATGCCTTCCCTGGCTTCGACCCCGGCACCGTGATGATGCTTCACTTCGACCATCTCCGTCACGGTATCGGCGGAATCGATGAGCTTCTGATGAGCGTACCTGCCGGTCAGTATCAGCTCCAGGTTCTGAGGCTTCGTGCGCACGAGCTTCAGGACTTCATCCAGGCCGAGCAATCCGTAGTCAACGGCCACGTTCACCTCGTCAAGGATGACGACGTCGTACTGGCCCGAACTTACGGCTTCGAAGGCCTTCTGGAAACCTTCGCGGGCCAACCTGAGGTCTTCGGGGGAAGGCCGCCCCTTCTCAACAAAGCTGTCCAGGCCGTACTGGGCTATTTCGAAACCGGCCACGTGTTTGACCGCCGCAAGTTCCCCGTAGCGCCGGCCTTTCATGAACTGCACCATTAGGACGCGATATCCGTGCCCTGCCGCTCTGAGGCCCGCTCCCAGGGCAGCGGTAGTCTTTCCCTTACCGTTGCCCGTGAAGAGGTGCACGGTTCCTCTTTCCAGCCGTTTCCTGGTCATGTGTCTCCGGCTCGTCGAAGCTCGAGGAAGAGCATGTCGCGCCACGCAAAACAGCTAAGCGTAACATCCTACCGCGCTTAGTGTCAATCCCATTTTGCCGCTGCGAAGAGACGTTCTCGCGCTGTTTCAATCATTTAGGGCATCGCCCGTGGGGGAGCGCCAGCGCCGGTCCAGGGGCGTCGCGTCGATCCAGGAGCATCTCGACGACCGGTGGCCCTTGAGGAGTTAGAAACAGTGAGGCCAGCCGGCATGCGCTCGACTGGCCTCATCGCGTGGAAAACGTGAGAACGAACTGCTACTTCTTCCCTCCGACCGCCTCCTCAAGCATGGCCGTGGTGACGGACTTGGGCCTTTCGATGGGATAGCCTAGGGCACGGTCCCATATGACGTTCGCCCCGACACCCAGCGCGCGGCCGATGCCGAAAAGGACCGTGTAGAACTCGTACTCGGTAAGCCCGTAGTACCACTGGATGACGCCCGACTGAGCGTCAACGTTGGGCCAAGGAT
This sequence comes from Candidatus Eiseniibacteriota bacterium, assembly GCA_020349905.1. Lineage (GTDB taxonomy): Bacteria > Eisenbacteria > RBG-16-71-46 > JAFGJU01 > JAFGJU01. The sequence goes on along the minus strand of CP070702.1, from coordinate 2,400,950 downwards.
TCTTGGCCTTGCCCTGCTCCACTAGAATCGGCGGAACGACCTTGTAGAGTAGGTCCACGTACTTAAAGATGGGGTCTTCGGGCAGGTGCTTGAGGCAGAAGTCACGCTGCGCGGTGTAGCGCGGGTCGGTCTTCCTCAAAACCGCGTGACCGAATCCCGGGACCACCTTTCCGGATTCCAGGGTGTCCCAAACGAACTTCTTCATCTCCTCTTCGGACGGTACCTTCCCGCCCATCTCCTGCATCACTCCCTGAATCCAGCGCAGCACCTCTTCGTTCGCCAACCCGTGCAGGGGTCCGGCCAGGCCGTTCAACATGGCTGAGATGGCGTAGTACATGTCGGAAAGAGCGCTCGCCACCAGATGGCCGGTGTGGGCGCTGACGTTTCCGCTCTCGTGGTCGCTGTGCAGTATGAAATACAGCCTCGCCACATCATCGTAAGGGGCACCGATTCCCATCATGTGGGCGAAGTTGCCGCCCATGTCCAGCTTCGGATCAGAGGCGATGATGTCGCCGTTCTTGTATTTCCAGCGGTAGATGAAAGCCGCTATCTCGGGAAGCTTGGCCCACAGGTTCAACGCGTCTTCCAGCGTCGGTTCCCAGTAGTCCATCTTGCTCATGCCCGCGTTGTAAGCCTTCACGAAGGCAGATTCCCTCTGCATGGCAACTATTGCAGCAGAGAACATGGCCATGGGATGCGAGTCCTTCGGCAGCGCTTTGAGCAGGTCAAAGACGTATTTCGGAGTCTTCGAGCGCTTCTTGAACTCCTCGACCAGCTCGAGCGTCTCGTCTTCGGTCGGGATGTCACCCGTCAGAAGCAAGAACTGGAACCCTTCAACGTAGGGCATCTCCTTACCCGGAACCTTGGGCAGGGCCTTGAGGGTCTCAGGAATCGTGTATCCCCTGAAACGAATGCCTTCCATTGGGTCCAGGTACGAGATGTCTGTAACCAGGCACTTCACGCCCCTGGCGCCCCCGATGGCCTGTCCGATCGTCACCTCGGACAGCTTGACGTCGGCGTGGTCCTTCAAGAGCTTGGTTGTCCTCGGACGCCATTCCTCGATCTTCTTCTTCAACTTCGCGTGCAGTTTGGACATAAGACCTCCTCAGTTTTAAGTCCCACACGTGAATGAACACCGAACCCTGGCTGTCCCGGGCTCAGCGGCGGTCTGAGCAAGGACAGAACACGTATACTCAACCTTCTTTTTTCACACATTTGTGGCCCAAAGTCAAGATTTTTCGGTAGCGCTGCTGCCGATTTTTGGGAGCTCCGGCTCCGCGCGTTCAGGGGCGGGGAGCGGCGTACGCGCGTCGAGGCCACCGCCCGGCCGCGACTCCCGCGGTCGCCAGCTCTACCGTGCCGCCAGTTCCCTGCTCAGCGGCCGTGGCTGCCGCCTTTGGCCTTGAAATGGCCGGGCGCTCGTGTATGCTTTCCCGTGCCCGGGGCCGGGAGCCCGGCCGCGCGCGACGTCGAAGCGCGTGGGGCGTGCCCAAAGTGGGCGGTGAACCGGGCGCGGTTTGCCACCCGACAGGACGGCGCAATTCCTGTGGAGGAGCCATGAAGAGACTGCTACTCGCGGAGTGGATGTGCCTGTTTGTCTTCCTTCTTCCCTGGGGTGCGCAGGCCGCGGCCTGCACGAACCTCCTCGTCACCAGAGGAGCCAGCGTGGACGGCTCGGTGATGATAACTTACACCTGCGATGGAGAATTCCATCCGATTCTAAGACGCGCACCTGCGGCCGCCTACGAGCCTGGAGATTCGCTGGAAGTCAAGGATTGGAGCGGAAAACTGCTCGGAAAGGTCAAGCAGGTCGAGCACACTTACTCACACGTGGGGCTCATAAACGAGCATCAGTTGGCCATCAGCGAGACCACCTTCGGGGGCCGGGAGGAGCTTCGCAATCCCGACGGGCTTCTTCACTACTGGACGATGATGCAGCTGGCTCTGGAGAGGGCCAAGACGGCCAGAGAGGCCGTCAGGGTGATGACAGACCTGGTCGAAGAGTACGGCTATCGCTCGACCGGCGAATCCTTCTCAATCGCCGACACACGCGAGGCCTGGATACTGGAGATGATAGGCCCCGGTCCCGGCGGACGCGGGGCGATATGGGTGGCAGTGAGGGTGCCCGACGGGTACATCTCGTCTCACGCCAACAAGGCACGCGTAGGCCAGTTTCCGATGAACGACCCCGAGAACTGCGTCTACTCCGAAAACGTGGTCTCCTTCGCCGTCGAGAAGGGCTACTACGATCCGAAATCCGGTGAACCGTTCAGGTTCTGCGAGGCGTATTGCCCGGCGACTCCCAAGAACCAGCGTTACGCCGAGGCGCGGGTCTGGAGCATATTCCACCGCGCGGCCCCGTCCCTTAAGCTCTCTGCCGACTATCACCGGGCCGTCCCGGGGGCTCAACCGTATCCACTGTGGGTCAAGCCGGACAAGAAGCTGTCGCTGGCAGACGTCTTCTCGCTCATGCGCGACCACTACGAGGGGACGGACTACGACATGACGAAGGGTGTAGACGCAGGCCCGTACGGTACTCCGAATCGCTGGCGGCCCATGCACTGGATGGTGGACAGCGTCGAGTACGCGTGGGAGCGTCCCATTTCCACGCAGCAGACGGGCTTCTCGTTCGTGTCCCAGTCCAGGTCCTGGCTCCCCGACCCGGTCGGGGGCGTGCTCTGGTACGGGGTGGACGATACCTACACCACGTGCTACTTCCCGCTGTACTGCGGCATCGATTCCGTGCCCGAATCCTTCACGGTCGGAACCCTGGGCAAGTTCTCGTGGGACTCCGCCTGGTGGGTGTTCAATTTTGCGGCCAATTTCGCAAACTTGAAGTACTCATACATGCTGCCCGAGATCCTGGCCTTGCAGCGCGACATCGAAGGCAAGTTGCTGGAGGTGCAGCCCGCAATAGAGAAGACCGCGCTGGAGCTGGCGAAGTCTAATCCCGAGATGCTCAGGCGCTATCTCACGGACTACTCCGTGACTCAAGGGGAGATGGTTGTGGCACGATGGCGGCAGTTGGGTGAGCATCTCATAACGAAATACAACGACGGTTACGTCAAGGACGAGGCGGGTGAGCCGCAGGAGATGGGTTACCCGGAATCCTGGCTCCGCGAGGTGGTGGGAGCGCGTCCCGACCAGTTCCTCCTGGAGACCAAGAAGGCAGACGTTCCGGAGTCCGAGCTCGTCGACTGACGGGGTAATCGACTGACCGCATAAACGTGGCGCGCGTGGGAACGGGGAGCATCCAGTGTTGCAGGACTGCCAACGGCGGCCGGGTATGGCTCAGTCACTGGCCCGCCTGGGCAGCAGCCCCCTTCCCAGCGAGTGTCGCCTCCAGAGGTTGAGGAATTCCCGGAAAGCAACCAGTCTTTTTCGTCCCGAGAGAGCCAGGAAACATTCAAGTACCGCCCACCCGAAATACACCACGGTTATCTCTTCCCTGAGACCCGGCCTCACGAACTGGATGAACCACAGACCGAAGAGGCCGAGCGCCTCGTGGGCCTTGAACTTCATGTTTGCCAGAAGCAGGAAACCCAGGATGGACTGCGCCATCGTGAGCAGGATTTCCATCTTCTGATGGTCGTCGAAAACGACCGCCGCGTAGCCGCCCGAGCTGATGCTGTAGACGATAGGTATCATGCCCACCAGCAGTGTCCACTGGTTAATGTTGGAAGAAACCATGTTCATGAGACCCATGGGCGCCCTCTTGACTGTCCTGGCCCAATAGAAGGCGCTCACTTTCTCGGGGAATTCCGAGAGAAACGGGGCGACCCACTGAACGAACACAAACTGCGAGACTCCTAGGCTCACGGCTATGCCGAGCATGCTGTGAAGAAACGGCCGGGCTATGAAGAAAAGAGCCGCGCCCCCGCCGACGAACAGCAGCGTTATCACGAGATTCCTCTTCACTTTCGTCATGGAGAGGATGTTCCTGGGAATCCTGGAAATTTCGTGCAGCGTCTCCGGGTCCTGAGGAGGCACGTTCCTCAAGATGAGAAGATAGACCACGTACATCATCACGAGGACGACGCTGTCTATCATGTTGAGCGTCCCCTTGAAGTATATGACCCAGAAGTAAAGCAGAGGGGGAACCAGACCCATCACCTCTATTGCGTGTTCCCGGTCGAGATGGATGGTCCTGAAGAAACGGCCTTCGGCCTCCTGCCCGGAGCCCCTTCCCGAACCGGACGCACCCCAATCAGACCGAGGGCCGCCGGGAGAACTGAGCCCGCGCCGCCTGGCAGATATTGCCGCCACGAGGTATATTAGCGGCCACCCCACCCCCACCAGCAGACGCAGGGAACCGGTGAAGTTGGCCGTGATGAGCGGGACGTTCCTCTCCCAGGCAATCACTGCCTCCACCGCAAACTCGGGGAGAGTCTGCAGCCAGGCCAGCACGGCCAGAGCCAGGGCCTGAGAGACCAGAAACTGGGCGCTCTCTGCCGCCCAGGCCAGCACGAACGCGGAGAAGACCACGCTGGGGAAGGTCCAGATAGCGTGGATGGCTTTGGAGACGCTGTTACCGGCCGCAGATTCGGGAAGCAAGCAACACTCCTAGGTTCCGAGGTCCGTCTTGATCTTGAGTAAGGCCATGACGTCCCTTCTCGTCAGGATCCCCACGAGCCTGTCGCCCGCCACGACCGGCAGCTTTCCCCAACCGCTCTTCAGCATCTTCGTCAGGGCTTCCACGGTATCATCGTCGGGACGCAGCACAAGTTCTTCTGATATGGGATGCATCACATCTTTGGGGGTCATGGATGCCCACTGTTCTCTGGGTATCTGTTTCACCTGGTGAATGTCAACGATGCCCACGAGCTTGCTTCCCTCAACGACCGGGAAGCTATTGAATCTATATTTGAAGAAGTAGGATTCCACAAGCTCGTCGAGCCTCACCGATGAGTCAACTGACACCACCTCAGTGGTCATTGTCTCGCGCACCTTGAGCCCGGAGAGAACGTTTCTCACGAGCACCTGCCTGTAGCTTCCTTCCGCTGTCTGCTGCAGGAACATTCCGATGAGAACGAACCATATGCCTCCCAAGTTCCTGAATATGAAAACTTGGAGCAGGCCCAGCAGTATGAGCAGGAACGCGAAGCCCTTTCCGAAGTTGGAGGCGATTCTCGTCGCCCTGCGCACGTCGCCGGTTTTCTTCCAGAGAATGGCGCGCAGGACTCTTCCTCCGTCCAGCGGAAACCCGGGGACGAGATTGAAGACCAGGAGCGCCGCATTGATGAACCACAGGTATTGGAGGACAGCGACCAGCGGACTGTCGCCCTGTGCGGCGAAGAGAATCAGATAAAGAGCCAGAAACAGAGCGGCCAGCAGGAGGCTGCAGACAGGTCCAGCCGCCGCCACTTTGACCTCGGTGGCGGGGTCTTCGGGCTCTTTCCCGAGATGTGCGATTCCGCCGAAGATAAAGAGCGTGATTCCTCTTATGCCCAGTCCCAGCCTGTTCCCCACGATCGAATGTGACAGCTCGTGAAGCAGAACGGAAACAAAGAGCAGCAGGGCGGCCACTACGCTTATGAGCCACGTCGTGAACGTGTCGAAATCTGGATAGACTTCAGGGAAATGGCTTGCTGCCAGGCTCCAGATTACCAGGCCCAGAATGATGAACCACGTGTAGTTGACGGAAATCTTTATTCCCGCCACCGAAAAGAGATCGAATCCCCGCCTCATTCACCCTCCTGCATGGGGGCCTTTCCCCCTGTTACCCCTCCCGTACCAGCTCTTCGAACTCCTGTTCCGTGAGAATTCGCAAGCCCAGCTCTCTGGCCCTGTCGACCTTGCTCCCGGGATCCCTGCCCACCACCGCAAAATCCACCTTCCGGCTCACCTGATGCGCGACCCTTCCGCCGAGAGATTCCACGATTCTTCTCGCCTCTTCTCTGGCGTGTCTCTCGAGAATCCCCGTGAAGACGAAGCTCTTGCCCGCGAGACCGGATTCTGCGCGGGGCTCGCCCGCAGCGATCGTAACGCCTGCTGCAAACAGCCGGGCGATGATGTCCACGTTCTCCTTCTGCGCAAAAAAACTCCTGATACTCTGTGCCACCTGCGGTCCCACTTCTCCGACCTGCTCGAGCTCCTCCTGGCCGGCGAAGGCAAGCCGCCCCAGCACGCCCAGGCTCGGTGTCCGCTGCTCTCCTCTATCTGCCGGCCCGCCCGACCCATCGAGCGCCCTCCCGAAGTGTTCGGCCAGCAGTCGGGACAGGTGCTCGCCCACGTGCCTTATGCCCAGAGCGAATATGAGCCTCGGAAGCGTCGTGTTCTTGCTTCTCTCTATCGAGGCCAGGATGTTCTCTGCCAGCTTCTCCCCCATCCTCTCCAGCTTCAAGAGCTCAGACTTCTCGAGAGAGTAGAGGTCCGCAACGCTCGCCACGAGCTCTTTCTCTATGAGTTGTTCGATGGTCTTCCCACCCAAGCCCTCTATGTCCATGGCCCGTTTCGAGGCGAAATGCCGGATCGATTGCCTCAACTTCGCTGCACACGCCATGCCCACGCATCGCGAGGCGACCTCTCCTTCCAGTCTCACGACTCCCACGCCGCAGACAGGACACTTCTCAGGCAGCGAGAACTTCCTCTCCGAGCCGCTTCTCTTTGAGGTCACCACGCTCACGACTTCAGGTATGACGTCCCCTGCCCGCTGAACGACGACCGTGTCACCGATTCTGACGTCCTTTCTGTCTATCTCGTCCTGGTTGTGCAGGGTCGCCCTGGAAACCGTCACGCCTCCCAGGTTGACCGGCTCCATCACGGCCACGGGCGTGAGGGCCCCGGTCCTTCCGACCTGCACCACTATGTCCAGTATCTCGGTCGTGGCCTGCCTTCCCGGGAACTTGACGGCAAGGGCCCACCTCGGGCTCCTTGAAATGGCGCCCAGCGCTTCCTGCTGGGCCAACTCGTTGACCTTTATCACCACTCCATCGATTTCATACTCCAGCGCGTCTCGCATCTTCATCATATCGTTGTAGTAGACAGCGGCCTCGTGGATGTCCTCGCAGAGCTTCACCAGAGGGCTCACCCTCAAGCCGACCCTGGGCAGGAAGCTCAGAAGCTCCTGGTGCGTCCTGAAACTCAGACCTTCCACCCTTCCTATCCCGTGGAAGTACACTTCCAGCGGGCGGGAGGCTGTGACGGAGGAATCAAGCTGCCTGAGCGACCCGGCCGCCGCGTTTCTGGGGTTGGCGAAGAGAGGCTCCTCCTGCTGCCGTCGTTCTTCGTTCAGTCGCTTAAACTGCGAAGTCCTCATTATGACCTCGCCGCGCACTTCGAGCAACCCGGGTATCGTCCCCTTCCCCTCCGAGATGAGCTTTAGCGGAATGGAGCGCACGGTCCTCAGGTTCTGGGTGACGTCCTCTCCCGTGGTGCCGTCGCCTCGAGTCGAGCCGACCGACAGCCGACCCTTCTCGTAGACCAGCTCTATGGCCACTCCGTCCAGCTTCGGCTCGGCCACGTATTGCAGTCCGTCTGCGTCTACCAGGAGCTTCTTCACGCGCGCATCGAACTCCAGCATGCCTTCCTCGCCGAAGGCGTTGGAGAGGCTGAGCATGGGAATCGAGTGACGGACTTCTCTGAACGCTTCCAGGGGAGGAGCGCCTACTCTCTGAGTGGGCGATGAGGGAGTCACCAGCTCGGGAAATTCCTCTTCCAGCTCGACGAGACGCTCGCGCAGCCTGTCGTACTCTGCGTCCGATATCTCCGGATCGTCCAGAACGTAGTAGCGATGATCATGATAGCTCACGTCTCTTCGGAGCTTCTCGATCTCTCTCGCGGCTGCATCTTTGCTGAGCCCGCTCCTGCGCCCTGTCATCTGCCTCTTCCCGTCTGAGGTTTCACTGGCAACGCACTATTCGGTTCCAGTGGTTCCGCTTCAGTGCGTTGGCTCCCCCACTCTGTGTTCCCGTGCCAGGAGCCGCCGCACGTCTCCCACATCTCCAGGACGGCCCTACACGTCGAAAATAACCTGTGCGACCCATCCCGATTCGGTTCTGCTCACGGCGAGCTCATGATAAGTAACGGCCTTGATTTCGGCAAGAACGATGTGCCTCTTGGGGTCAAAGCGCTCCCCCCATCCGGTCACCGAAAGGCACGTCTGCGTCAGCCTGATAATCTCGAAAGCGCGGAAGAGCCGTTTCTGACCGTAGAACAGGTGCAAAAGCTCGCGCAGCCATTGCACGAGAAGCGCCTCGACATCCTCGGCTTCCATCGAGAGGCTCATCTGCGAGGTGGGTCTGATGCATCTGAAGTCGACCAGGAGGTCAAACACAGCGAGACCGGCGTTTTCGAACACTTTTTCAAGGCTCTCGCCGTACACTCTTATGCCCAGGTCCGCGGTGTGGTCGATGATTTCGTAAGCGGGTGCATCGGCCGAGATTTCGTGAGCAGCGAGGTCCTCGACCCCGGAGTCCCGTCTCCTGTAACCCTTCGCACCCCTCTTGGTGCCCATGGGTCCCCCTGCCTTCTCAGGCAGAGGCAACCTCCGGCCGCTCTTGGGACTCTTCTTCTTCAATGTGAACCTCGCGCGAAATCGAGAACGTTCCGATGGCGTTCCCGAGGTTCAAGTCGATGCGAATGCCGAACACGGGGCTGTTGATGAGGAAGGGATGCCGCCAATCCTTTCACGTAGCGGAAGGCCTCAGGACTGGGCGCGGCGGCCTCCGGCGAGCATCCGGAGTGCCCGCCGAGGACTCGAGCTCCGCGTCGCTCCGCGATCATCCTTTTACCACGCCTATGGGCACGGTTCGAGCCACCTTCTTGGATATCCCTGCGCGGTCCACCACTCCAACGACGTCGGAAACGTCCTTGTAGGCTTCAGGCATCTCTTCCGCCAGTGTGGCCCGACTGGCAGACATCACGAAGATGCCCTTTCCTTCCAGGTCCTTCGCTATGGACCGGCCCTTGGCGCTGCGCATCGCCTGTTTGCGGCTCATCTGTCTACCCGCACCGTGGCAGGTGCTGCCGAAGGTCTCTTCCATGGCCCTAGAGGTGCCCACCAGCAGGTACGAGCAGGTCCCCATGTCCCCAGGAATCAGCACAGGCTGTCCGACGTCCCTGTATTTCTCAGGGACCCTTTCGTCGCCGGGAGGGAAGGCTCTGGCGGCTCCCTTCCTGTGGACACAGACGGCCATCTGCTTGCCGTCCACCGTGTGCTTCTCCCTCCTGGCCACGTTGTGTCCAAGGTCGTACAGCAGGCGCATGCCCAGAGCATTTGGGCCAGCGTTGAAGAATCTCTCGAAGGTCTCCCTTGTCCAGTGCAGGAGGACCTGTCTGTTGGTGTACGCGTAGTTCACGGCGCACGCCATGGCGCCCATGTACTCTCTTCCGCGGTCCGAGTTGATGTAGGCGCACGCCAGCTGCCGGTCTGGAAGCTGAATTCCCAGCTTGTCGTACTCCTTCGTCATCACGTGGAGGAAATCGTCACAGATCTGGTAACCGAACCCCCTGGAGCCAGAATGAATGATGACGGTTACCTGGTTGAGCCGGAGGCCGAATCGCTCGGCAATCTCGGGCTCGAATATCTTCTCCACGTAACCGACCTCGAGGAAATGATTGCCGGAACCCAACGTGCCCAGCTGGTCTTTGCCCCGTTCGTAGGCCCTGTCGCTCACGACCTCGGGGTTCGCCCCGGCCATGAAACCGGCTTCCTCGGTGGACTCAAGGTCTTCAGGAAGACCGTACCCGTTCTGTATCGCCCACCTGGAGCCTTCGAGCAGCACCTTTCTCTCCTCCTTCCGGGAGAGCTTGAGCTTGCCCCTCGAGCCCACCCCGCTGGGGATGTTCCGGAAGAGGGCCGCGACGAGCTCCTTTATCCTGGGACGCACCTCCTCCAGCTCCATGCCCGTGGTCACCAGTCTGACCCCGCAGTTTATGTCGTAGCCGACCCCCCCGGGAGAGATGACTCCTTCTTCAACGTCGGTGGCCGCCACGCCGCCGATGGGAAAACCGTAGCCCCAGTGTATGTCCGGCATGGCCAGCGAGTTCTTGACGATGCCGGGCAGGTGCGCCACGTTGGCCACCTGCTGCGGGCTTTTGTCTGTCCGTATCTGAGCCATCATCTTCTCGTCGGCGTAGATTATTCCCGGCACCCGCATGCCTCCGGCCTTGGGAATCATCCACCTGTAATCATCAAGCTTTTCGAATCTCAAATCGCCCTCGTTCGCCAACGGTCTCACCTCGCCTCTTCTCGGTTCTTGAGGAGAACTACTTTTCCTCCGCCTCACCCGTCATGGGAACGAACCTCACCGGTAAAACGTCCTTCTTAACAATTCCGCTGTCTGTCTTTGTCACCAGGATGAGCTCCTGATAGACGTCTCCGACAGGAATCGAGAGTCTTCCGCCCACTTTGAGTTGATCAATAAGCGGCTGAGGGATGTGGTCCGGAGCGGCTGTCACTATTATCGCGTCGAACGGAGCCTTCTCCGGCCAGCCTCGATAGCCGTCTCCGACGCGGACGTGCACGTTCCGGTATCCGAGCCTCTTCAGCGTCTCCTCCGCTCTCTCCGCGAGCGGCTCCACGATCTCTATGGAATACACTTCCTCTGCTATTTCAGCCAGCACCGCCGCCTGGTACCCCGAACCCGTTCCGACCTCCAAGACCCTGGAGTCCTTGCCGATACTCAGGGTCTCGGTCATCAGGGCAACGATGTAGGGCTGGGAGATGGTCTGTCCCTCTCCTATGGGGAGCGGTTCGTCCGCGTAGGCGTACTTCCTATACGATTCCGGCACGAACTCGTGTCTAGGCACCTTTCGCATCGCCGCGAGGACACGGACATCTTTGACGCCGCGCCTGAATATCTGCTCGTCCACCATCCTGCTGCGCTCGGCTTCAAATGCGTCCCTGCCTCCCGCCCTACCTCGGTCCTTGTCGTCGTCACCCGACTTGCACGAAAGGAAGCCCAGGAAAGCAATTGCGAAAAGAATGCCCAGGGCCATAACTCGCCTCGACATGGCTCAAGTTCACCTGCTTCATCCAAGTTTCTTTTCGACCGAACTTATCTTCCCGCCCATCGTGAGCGGCTTGTCCCGCCTGTCGTCGATCTTGAGACTCGTAAGGACTCTCTTTGCACCTTTGCGAAAACAGGCTTCGTGCATGTCGCTTACGAGCTGAAGAATCTGGGGCAGTTCACCCTCAACGCACGTGCACATGGGGCTCAGGTGCGATTTGAGACCGCTCTGCTTTATTATGCGCTGTGCCTCCACGACGTACTCACTGACGCTGGGGCTACCTGTTCCGACCGGAACAACGCTTACTTCGCAAACCGGCATACCTGACACCTCCTTCGCCGGAACTTCGGTGGGCATCAAGATGGCAGATTATCCGACCGCCACGACGCTCGTAACCCCGGGTACCTCGCGTTTGAGGTTCTCCTCCACCACCATCTTGAGCGTCATCATCGAGGCGGGACAACCCGCACACGCTCCCTTCAGTCTCACCTTGACGGTGCCACCTTCGATGCCTACCAGCTCGATGTCGCCGCCGTCCCGCATGAGATTGGGCCTGATCTTGCTCAGTGCCGCTTCAACCTTTTCCTTCAAGTCACACACCTCCTTCCGGCCTGATTAGTGCATGGTACACTCCGATTTCGAATCCTTCAAGAGAATCCGGAGCGCGTCTTCAACCTTCTCTATGACGACGCGAGTGTTTCTGCAGGGTCCCTCGGGTCTCCAGTTAGTGACAGCAAGCACCGGGACTCGCTTCATCTCTCTAACAGCAGCCACCAGCTCCCTCTCGCACGCCACACCAACGATCGCATCCGGGTTGAATTCCTTGACCGTCTGAAGGGCGAAACGACCACCCCCCACGATTCGGCTGTGAACCGAGCACTGCGAGAGAAGCTGTTTCAACTCCGACACGGCACAAGCTCCACAATCTGCACAGTTGCGGATATCGCCCTCCAGGTTCTGCGGGCAATCGGATTTCTGCAGGCAGTGAGGCAGGAGAACCAGCACGCGCCCAGGGAGCACGCGAAGGGCCCCGGCCGCTATGAGAGCGTTGTTGAATTCCAGGAACGCTCCCTTGACCCTGTCGGCAGAAATGCCCATCAGCCCTCCGAGTTTCTCGGAGAGCGGAAGCAGAAAGCGGGTGGCGCAGTTTCGACTCAGAAACCGGGGAAGCAGAATCACCCCGGACGCTGCCGACAGGAGCTCAGACCCGGCAAGAGCAGCCGCCATGACCCCGGCCAACGTGAACGCCAGTCCCACCGCGGTCGTGACCCTCCCGTCCAGGCTTGATAGGCGAGGCTCAAGGAGGAAGAACAGAAGCCAGAGCATTGCCAGCAACAGCAGAAGGGACAGTGATGAAAGCAAAAGAAAAAGCCCTTTGCTGTCATCGGTACGACTGACGCTCTTAGCGTCCCTCTCCCCCTCTGTCCACATCGGCCCCAATTGCGTTTCCATCTTACACCAAAGAGCTGAGTCCTACTTCAATTCTACCTTTCGCGTATCCACGCGGGCAGGGTCGAATCACCTCAATTCATTTCACCCCACTTGTCAGTATCCATCCGATGTTGCAAGAACCACGACCTTGGTCGCGACAATTCCGCGTGGCCACTGTAGTCTCACGAAGTATACTCCGGGGCTGACCCTCGTTCCAGAGTAATCCTTCGTGTCCCACTCCACACGCACGGGCTCCTCTGCGGGGGCGCCCCTGCTGCTGTAGAGCGTCCTGACGGCCCGCCCAGACACGTCGAAGACGATGAGCGAAACGTCTCCCTCCGCGCCACCCGGCGGCAACCACAGCAACAACTTCAGCAGGCCGGTCACGGGATTGGGCGAAACCATCTCGAGCCCGGGCGCGGCTCGAGTGCGTTCGGAGACTCTAATTGCCACGGGCCCCGAGAGAAGAACGGAGCTCCCCTCCACACCGACCCAGTACAGATACTCCGTGCCAGCCGCCACGCGACAATCCCTGAACTCGTAGCGCTGGTCTGAGACTATCGGTTCGTCGCTGACCAGGTGCATTCCAGAAGTGCCGTCAAGACCCGGAGACCTCCACACGGAAAACGGGGCCTTCCCCAGCTCGCTCGCCGCCCGCCACGAGAGCACCACGCATCCGTCCACTTCTTCGGCGGCCAGTGAGCCAATCCAAACTGGAGTCGGCGAGGTGACGACAGAGAGAGAATCGACGTACCAGCCCTCACCACCGAGTGAGTCGGAGTTGCTCACGAATCTGAACCTCAGCCTGATGGTGGAATTGACGTACGAGTCCAGGCTGAACTCCGCCCGTTCCCACTCAGTGCTGCTGCCGGAGTAGACCCCGGTGCTTCCAGCCGGAAGCCCCTCCTGTTCCTTGAGCCAGCAGGGATAGCCGCCCAGAGGTTCAAGCACCTCCCACTGCGAGCCGTTGGACGAAACCTCGACGAACCCTCCGTCGGAGGCTGCCGACGTCTCGGCCTGTGCGTCCATCCAGTGATAGAAGATGAGCCTGGCGTCCTTCCCGACGAGCACGACAGGAGTCTCCAGGGCCGCCGCGTTGCGGGGGGAGTAGCCGGTAGAGTCAGACTTCGCGCAGGCCCAACTGAAGCTTCCCTCGTAGGCCATTCTGTCGCTCACGTGCCACTCGTCGAGCCAGCCCACGCGCACCGGATAGTGCTGCCATCCGTTGGGGCTCTCCATGTCGTCCTCGAACCCCAACACGTCCCCCACACCTATGAGTATGCTGTCCGTGGTCATGTACCCGGAGGTAGACCAGATGTTGAGGTCGAACCAGGCACCGAAGGGATCGGACGAGACCGTGTCAGATACGGTGAAAGTGAAGGATGGATAAGACCACTGCTCACCATTCAGCGGAATGGTGCCGAAATAGGCGAGATCGTTTCCCATTGTGACCGAGGATGAGTGGGGCAGAAGAATGGCCCTCACACCGACGGCTATGCTGGCGTCGTTCCTCAGATAGACCTTGAGCGAAACCGTCTCCCCGGGGTCCGGATTCCCGTCCAGGTTGCCGGTGCTGTCAACGACCTCGAAGCGACTGACGGAAAGCTGAGGACCCTGCTGGACCCAGATGTCCGCAGTCAGCTCGCTGCCCATCGGGGCTATGTTGAAGACCCTCACGCGGGAGTCCATCCCGCCGTAGCCGATGCTGCTGGGCTCGGTCTCGTAGCCGAAGACCGTGTTGTCCGAAGTTCCCGGATACGGGTCACCTGCGTCCCCCACATTGACGTTGCTCTCCAGATTCCAGAGCCCGTCTGCCTGCTCGAGCGCGACCCTGTAGTGAAATGCCCTGTCGTTGTTGACCACGGTCTCGTCCACGTGGTAGATGAGAAGCCCACCGCCGGGCAAATAATCGTCGAATCCGATCTTCTCCCTCCGCTCCACAAGGAAGTACTCCGAGCCCCCGGTTCCGCTGTCCCAGAGCTTGTATATGACCGGTTCCTGTTCGACGGGTGGAAACGAGACTCCTTCCAGGTTCTGGGAGGGCACGAGGGGTTCAACGAACCCCACTCTTATCTTGCTCCAGGCGTCGAGATGAGACGGCCTGAGACCGAAGGCGCTCCAGGCACCGTAAGCCATCAGCGACCAGCCACCGAGTCCGCGCGAGCTGTAGTCCCTGTCATAGAGGTCGGCCAGGCCCAGAGTGTGACCGAACTCGTGGCAGAAGACTCCGGTCCTGCCGTTTTCGGGCTGCATCATGTAAGAACTCACCAGTATTCCGTCCACGTTGAGCGGGTACAGCAGGGTCCACCTGTGTGAATGCACGTCGTTGGTGTCCAGCGACTCCTCGAAGCCGGGGCCGGCGTGGACTATGAAGAGCGCGTCTATGTTGCCGTCGTCGTCCCCCGAATCAGGTATGCCGTCGGGGCCATCGTTGTCGAAGTTCGAGAAGTTGACGTCCCAGTCAGCTGCCCGCACGGCGTCTTCAGCCATCTTCTGTGCATTGCGAGGATAGACTCCCAACCCTCTCTTGCCCGCCACGTAGAAGCTGTAGAGCTCCGGCATCCTGTACCAGCCAGCAACCGCGCCGGTCACATCCAGCCTACCGTTGGAATTCTCGAGGTAGTATTCCCGGAAGCTTCCCCAGGGACTCTGTCCGATACCGAACAGCAGGTTCTCGTAGTAGTCACGGGAGAAATTCAAGCTGTCAGCTTGGTTATCGTAGAAGTCCACAAGCAGGACGAGAGCTCTGAGCCGGACGGTGTCGGCGGAGCTGACCGGCCTGCCTTCCCCCGCGAAGAGAGGCCGTTCGGAGGGCACGTTGAGACCACGCTCGTAGGCGCTGTCGTTAATCCTGCGCTGTGACTCGAGGAATCCCTCGAGCCTTCCCTCCTCCCGAAGGCGCTCTACTAGGTCGGGACGAATGGGGACTCCCTGCAGAGGCGGCGCGGCCAGGACCAAGGCTGTCAGGACAACGACTGCACCCCAGAATAGCCGGCTGCCAAGCGTCACGCTGAGCCCGCGTGCTCCCGAAGGGCCTCCAGTCCGGGCTATGACTCTGCCACGGTTATCCATCTCTCCGCTCGAGCACAAAAATGAATTGACTCCGGCCGTTTCCATACTACTTCAGCACCACCAGCTTCTTCTCGAGCCGCGTGGAACCGACCTCCAAAGAGACAACGTACACCCCAGGAGCAAGCCCCCCGGCGCGACCGCCCGCAACTTCGCACGGAACGTGGCTCAGGCCCTCCGGCGTACAGCCCGAGGCTATCGTCCTTATCGCTCTGCCTCCGACATCGAGCAGCAGAAGCCGGTACGGAAGACCGCGCTTCTCGGCGGCAAACTCTACGTTGAACGCCCCGGTAGCCGGGTTCGGCCACACCCTCATCGCCGGAGAAACCAGGGCGTATGGGCGCTGGAATCTGACGCCCAGCGGACCGAAAAAGGCATGCTCATCCGACGCACCGTCCCAGATGCCCAGGAAGTAGAAATACTCCTCCCCGTCTACAACTGCGGCGTCCATATACTCACTCTCTCCAAGCAGCGAGATTTCGGTGAGCTTCTCCCGGTCTCCTTCAAAGCTCGTGCTCCTGAACACATCCACAAAAGCTGCGGGAGCGTCCGAGGCCAGGCTCCAGGTGAGCAGTATACCTTCGGCCGTGCATGCTGCCTGGAATGAGAGAACCTCGACGTTCACCGGGATAGGGTTTACACCGAGCTTGTAGTATATCTCGAAGTTCCCGTCCCTGCTGTCGGCCCACAATACGTGCACGTTTCCCGATGAATCGGCCGCGACCGAGGCGTCCCACGATGTCGCCCCCTGCGTGGTGAGCCTCGTCTCGATCGGATCCCAACCGGGCCCGTCGCTGTTGGTTATTCTTCGATAGTAGATCTCGTCGTTGCCGTCCCTGAAGTCCTCCCACACGATGTACAGGTTCCCCGCACAGTCCACCGCCAGGGACGGGTTCGCCGATATGGCGGGGTTGTAGGTGATCCTCTTCTGGCTTGCCCACCCGATGCCCGCAAGGAACCGGCGGAAGTATATCTCAAAATTCCCGTGTCTTCTGTCGGACCAGATGACGTAAGCGTTCCCTTGCTCGTCGGCTCCCATGGAGGGGCTCCAGGCGAGAGAGCCGCTTGTGCTGACCTGGTAGCGAGCGCCCCAGCCCAGACCGTCAGTGTACTTCCTGTAGAATATCTCGTAGTAGCCCAGGACGTTATCGGCCCAGGCGACGTGAACGTTCCCGGACCCGTCCACGACCACGGACGCGTTCACGGACGTACTCAAGCTCACGCTCAAGTTGAGCGGGTCTCCGAGCCAATCACCCCTCCACTTTCTGTAGAGAACGTCCGACATCTCGGCAGTGTTTTCGGACCAGACGACGTGTACAGAGCTGTCCCGCCCAACGGCCACGCACGGATTCGAGCACATGCGAGCCCCGGTATTCACGACGCCGTAGTCGAGCATCGTGTCCGCGTTCGGGAAGAACCGCGCGAACAGAATCGACGGCGACACGCTCCCGGAATCGTCCGTCCACACGACCACGACGATGCTGTCTCCCGCTATTGCGATCGACGGGTCGAGCGACGCCCCCGGATTGCCGGTCAGATTCCTTGGCACAACCGGCGACGTGCTCAGCGAGTCGCAGGTGTAGTACTGAACGTCGTAATTCCCCCCGGTGTCGTCGTGCCACACCATGTGGATGTTCCCGAGGGGGTCTAGCGCGACGCAGTGCGCGTTGCCCTCCGAGAGTCCCGAACGCCCCGTAGTGCTGGACAGGCGCGCATCTGGAGTCCAGGAAGCCTCAGAACAAAGCGGCGGGGTCAGAAGAAGCAGTACCAGGGCCAGGAACGACAAAGCCGCCGATTTCATACTCTACACCCCCCACCCATAACCCCGGTGAAATCAAGGCCGTAGGGCCTCGGCGAAACGAGAGCTTCTCGTGCAGACCCAGATACAGTCGGCATCAACCCCTACACTACATCATGGGGTGCTCAAACTCCGTCTCACAGCCAAGTCCGCTCAAGGCCACAGGCTCTACTCTCATTCTAGTCCATTTGCGGGAGAGGTGTCAAGCAAATTGGACTCTATCTTCAATAACTGCAACGGACATGAGCCGCGCTGGGTCAGGCGCCAGCGCCTGTGGGATCGGCGCTCAGGGTTGGCACACAGGGCTCGGGGGGCGGGCCGGACTAGAGGCGCCCGGGCACAGCGGGCCCGGGTAGAACGGCCTCTAAGATGAGAGCACCCTCAGGGCCAGCACGGTCATGTCGTCGGAGAGCTCGCTGCTGTTCGAGAATTCCAGGACGGCCTTCTCCACCGTCTGAACGACTTCTCTGGCGCCCAGAGAGGGCGGAAGGGAGTCAACGAGGGCTCTGAGACGTTTCTCCCCGTACTCTTCTCTGTCGCTCCCCGAGGCCTCTGTAACACCGTCGGTGTAGAGCACAAGAAGATGCCCTTCCGAGAGCTTCACCCTGTGCTCGCTGAAGGAGGCATCTTTCAGTACCCCCAACACCAGGTCCCCCTCGCTGAGAACCGAAGAGCCGACGCCGGCGCCGCCCAGTATGGGATAACAGTGGCCAGCGTTGCAGTAGGTGAAAGTCATACTCGCGACATCGATCATCCCCAGGAAGAAGGTGGCAAACTGTTCGGGCGCGGTCATGTCCACGACGAGCGAGTTCAGCGTCCTCACAGCATGGTCAAGGGGCTTTGGGTCCATGCTCTGTGTCCGGAGAGAGGCCTGCAGCATTGACATGAGGAGGGCAGCGGGCACTCCCTTGCCCGAGACGTCTCCGATGGCCATGAGGAATCTGCCGTTGCCCAGGGGGATGACGTCGAAGTAGTCTCCTCCGACGAATCTGCTGGGAACGTTCTTACCGTAGAGGTCCAGCTTTTCGAAGCTCGGAAACTCTCTCGGCAGGAAAGAGGACTGGATCTTTCGAGCGAACAGGAGCTCCTCTTCCATGAGCTTCTTTCCCAGCGTCTCCTTGTACAGGAACGAGTTCTTTACAGCCAGAGAGAGCTGGCTTCCAAGGCTCTCCAGAAGCTGCCTGTCCTCTGAGTGAAAGCGCGTCGGCAGCACCTTTCGGCCCAGCGTGAGAGCGCCCAGAATCTCTTCCTGGTGCATCAAAGGAAGCAGCCACTCTGCGGAGGCGGCCGTCAGGAACTCTTGCATGGATTCCCTCTGTGTCCTGTCAGGGATCATGGAGAGGGCTTCTTTTCTGGAAAGCAGCGTAACGTGAGTGGCCACGTCGCCCAGAATCGCCGCCGGCCTCTCCTGCCTAATCTTAACAGCGTCGATTCCGAACGAGTCGACCAATCTGAGCATCTGGGTGTCCTTGTCCACGACGGCCAGCGTCCCGCTGGTTGCCACGAGAGATTCGCGGAGGGAACCGAGCAACCTGCCCGAAAGCTCGTTGATGTCCAGGACAGTGACAATGTCTCTGCTCAGGCTGCGAAGCACGTTTCTGTAGTCCGTCCGATGCCTCATCAGGAACTCTTCCAGGTACGCCTCCAACCTCCCTATGACGGGCTGAAACATTATGAGAGCCAGAACCAGAAAGACCGTCTCGAATACGGCGGTCTCGGTTCCCGTGAATCCTTGAAACGCTCTGTCCAGTTGCTTTATGACCGTCAGATAGGCTCCTATGAAGATGACGGAGACGACTCCGTAGAGAACGCTGCGCCGCGCGATGAGTCGAGTGTCCAGGAACTTGTATCTTACTACAGAATAAGCAATTGCCGCGCTTCCGATGGTGAGCGAGAGGACCATGAGAGACGACCTGAGGCCCAGGGGAACCGTCCTTCCGAACGCCTGCGGGATGAGAACAGCCACTCCGTAGAGTCCCACGCACGTCCCGATTCCGAGGAACACGACCAGCATCTGCTGCCTGAGCGCGGGACTCTTTCCCCTCCAGTAGCCCTGCCACAACAGCACCACCGACGACGCGGCGAAGGCCAGGTTCACGAACGAGAAAAGGCTGAGGTGCCAGCGATAGACGAGTCTCAGGAAGAGGGCTCCCAGCTCCAAGATAGAGCGCGAGTAGGGAATACGTTCTGCGGCCGTCGCCACCTCGAACTCCCCTCCGGTCTGGGCCGTTATGAGGACGAAAATGAAGTGGAATGCGTGCGGGACGAATATCAACAGTTCCAGTCCCGGGACCCTGGAGAGAATTCGACGCTCTCGAGGATAGAGCAGCGCAAAGAGAAAAAGGAACGGAAAGAAGAACTCCCAGAGATAGGCGAACGTACGCACGAAGTAGCCATAGGCCCTGCTGTCAAGAGACTGGCTCTCCGCGACCAACCCGGAAGCACCCAGCACAGCACCGAAACCCGCGGAGAAGAGCATCATGGACACGGCCAGGTTCACTCGCTGGCGCGGCGCCTCCCTGAAGATGATCATGCCCAGGAGGAAGATGAGCGCTCCCAGCAGGAAGAAGACTGTAGAAAGTAGCGCGGGTGCGACCATTACGCTATGGGTTCCTCATGACTGCCAGGTGTGACGTATTAAAACTCGTGGCCCTCAAATACAACTACGTGGCAGACATTGACAAGGTTACTCCAAACAGCCTGCGCTTCGGTACTCCAGAGTATCCTAGCACCGCCCCTCGGCAGCGTCAACGCCGTGCGCTGACGACCTCAACTTCTGCCTTTCCGCCCTCTTCCTGTTGCCCCAAGGCAGTGTTTTTGCTAGATTCACCTCCGCCACCTCACGTGGCGAGGCAGGCCGCAGGCGGGTCTGTGACGCGCGTCGATGCGGTCGGGAAGCCCGAATGGGCGAAGAGGCTCGATAACAGGAGATAGGAATGAAGAAAGAAGTCGTGCTCGTCATCAATCCGGGGTCAACTTCCACAAAGCTCGCCATCTATTCCAGGGAAGGTTCCGTCTTCGAGACCAACGTGAAGCACGACGCATCGGAGCTGGCGAAATTCGACCTAGTGACGGAACAGCTCGACCTTCGGTGGGAAGTCATCTCCGAGTGTTTGAAGGAGAACCTTCCCGGTTCCGTGAAAGTCGTCGGCGTGGTGGGAAGAGGAGGACCGCTCCGCCCGCTGGAGGAAGGGACCTACAGGGTGTCCCCGACGATGCTGGAAGAGCTCAGGACGTGCAGGCACGCGAATCACGTGAGTAATCTCGGCGCCATCATAGCCGACAGGTTCTCCGAGCAATTTGGAGTGCCTGCTTTCATAGTAGACCCTGTCACGGTGGACAATCTGATTCCGGAGGCCCGTATCTCCGGGCACCCTCTCATCGAAAGGACGAGTCTCTGCCACGCTCTCAACATACGTTCAACGGCGGCTGCCCTGGCTGAGCAGCTGGGAAGGCCCCTCACTGAACTAAACCTGGTCGTGGCGCATCTGGGCGGCGGGATCTCGGTGTGTGCACTGAAAAAGGGCAGGCTCTCGGACCTCAACAACGCCCTGCTAGCAGCGGGGCCCTTCACGCCCAACCGGGCCGGCACACTCCCCATCGGCCCGCTCGTGAAGCTCTGTTTCTCGGGCAAGTACGATGAGAAGGAGCTCCTCAACATCCTGTCGAAAGAGAGCGGGCTCAAGGCATACCTGGGAACCGCGGACGTGGAAGAGGTGCTGCGTCGCATCGAAGCAGGGGACGAGAGGGCGAGACTTGTTTTCGGTGCCATGGTGTATCAGATTGCCAAGGAAATCGGCGCGATGGCAGCGGCCATGAAGGGGCAGGTGGACGGCATCATCCTGACAGGAGGGATGACTCATTCAGGCAAGTTGACCGACTGGATTACGGAATACGTGGCCTTCCTGGGCCCTGTGCACGTATTTCCCGGCGAGAGAGAATTGCAGGCCCTGGCCGAGGGGGCCTTTAGGGTCCTGGACGGAAAGGAAGAGGCGAAGGAATACTGAGGCCTCTGAGCCAGCACCCAGAAACCGTTCTGACTCACCGTATCTTGACCACTTTGCCGGCCGCCGTCTCTCCGTCTGCTTCCAGGCGAACGAAATAGATCCCTGAAGGTACTTTTCTACCCCTCTCGTTTCTTCCGTCCCATTCGACTTCGTAACTGCCGGGAGGAAGCTCGCCGTCCACGATGGTCCTTACGAATCTGGACGTGACGTCGAACACCCTCAAGGACACGCGCCTGGCCCGGCCGGCGCCATCGGCGCTGAGGCGGGCGCCTTCGCCCCCTACCGCGACCGTGAAGCTCAACGACACGGAGCCAGCAAAGGGATTCGGTGAACATCCCTTCAGAAGCACCGAGGGGGGCGGAGGGCTCTCGGTCGGCACGCCGATGCTCCCCACACTTCTCACCACGCTGAAGTCGAAGCTCGCCTGGCCGAGTCCCGGAATCACGGCGCTGAATTCCGGTGTGAGCTCCAGCCCGAAAAGAGTCTCCTGTCCGGAAAGGCCTACCGGCTCAGAGACGAACTCGTAGCGAAGCGAGTGGTCCGTCAACGTGTTGGTCACTCCTATCACGCCGGGAGCCACGTAGGACAGAGTGTCGGCTCCGGTCCAGTACTTGAGGCTCCCTATGCCGCCGTCCATGGCCTCCAGGCAGGACGGGCAGGGAGCGGTCTCGGAGTGAAGGCTGAAGGTCCGGGCGTAGGGCTGCTTGTTGAAGAAGACGTACGAAACCTCAAGCGTGCCGCCGCTCAGCGAGTACGACTTCGTCAAGATGAAGTTTGCGGTGTTGAGCGAGAATTCCACTCCGCCTGCAACCGTGACCGGTGAGAAGATGCTCCCCCTGAGGTTACCGGCGTACACGCCGTCCACCAGGACTGAATCCTCGAAGGCCCGCCTTCTGACCTCGAATTCCCAGTCGAAGACCTCGGGAAGTATGTTGTTTCCGGAAAGCCACGTGTAGACGTCCGTCCCTCCTGCGAGCCGGGGAACGTAATGAGCCTCGTCCACGAAGGCCTCGTTGTAGTACATGAAGTTCTCCCCACCCAGTTCCTCCACTCCCTCGGTGAGATTGAACCAGTAGAGCAGCTTGCCTCCCATGGTGGAAAACACCAGCATCTCGGATTCGTTCACTACCACGACCTCATCCACACCGTCCTGATTCAGGTCCTCCACGTATTCTCTCGGCTGCATCAGGATGGCCTCCCGTGCAGCCCTGGCTGCAGCGTATGCCGTTCGAGCCATCTCCCAGTCGGTGTAGCCCACGTGCGTCACCTGTCCGTGCACGAGGAACTCGTACTGGTATGCAACGATATTAAACCAGGCGTGCTCCAGAAGCCTCGACGCAGAGGTGGTGTCCCCGGCAGCGGACGCGAGCTCCTGCCTCACGGCGTTCACCGTGTCCCTTATCTCGTCGAAGAACTGCCTGTAAGCATCGCCGGTCGGGCTCGCGTTCTCATCGAACCAGGCAGAGCCTCCCATCCACGACGCGGCCCCGTCCACGATGGTCCCAACGGAACCCGAGGCGCCGTGGGCCGCCATGTATTCGGAGTACGTGGTCACGTTTATCAGGGTGTCGGATTCCAGGGCGGTCAACAGGGCGTCCAGGTTGGACCAGTCCACCGACGGATGCTCTCCGCTCTCGTAGTCCCAGAGCCCCGTGGCCTCGGCGTCCTCGTGGTAGCATACGGCGAACTCGTCGTTCACGTCCTCGCTATAACGGGCGTGCAGGAAGTCGATGACCGCCTGGTAATCTCCGCTGTCTATGGCGTAGTTCACGGTCCCCTCGAACGACTTGTCGTCGTCGAACACGTTGACGGTCCTTCCGTTGTACGAAGTAGTCCTCACGAGGTACTCGCTTCCGGTTATCCCGCTGTCGAACAGAATGTGGTCTTCCACCTGGACGTTCTCGTACCCGTTGTCTGCAAGGAGCTGGACAAAGTTCTGAGTCCAGGTTCTCTCTGGATTCCAGAAGCTCACCGGCGTTACCCCGAAGGTCTTCTGGATGAGTTCCCTGTGGGTCTTTATCTGCTCGTCGTTGAATTGAAAGTCGTCCGGAGCGACGCGAGTGGAGTACATTATGTTCTGTCCGTACGTGCTTCCCACTATCTCGAACTGCCCTGCCGAGACTCCCTCCATCGTGAGCTCGACAGCTCTGCTGTCCATCCAGAGCAGGCTGTGAAGCAGGCAGCCGGACATGTGTATCATGAACTTGAGAGTCGGATGCGCGCGAAGAGTCTGAAGCAGGCCCACGTAGCACGCGGTGGAAGCCACCTTTGCGTACGGGACCAGGTTCTGGTTGAAGTGAAACAGGAAGACGGCGTCTATCTTCTTGGAGGGCGGAGAGCTGCCGAGTGCGACGAACGTGCTCTCTCGTGCCGCGTCCTTTCCCGACAGATCGGTGGCCGAGAGCACCACAGTATACGTTCCGTCGCCTGCCAACTGGCTGCCGTCGTCCCTACCGTCCCACTCCGCGCTGGAGGTGCCGGAGCTGAGGAGTAAGGAGTCCACGAGCAGGCGCACGACCTGTCCCAGAGTGTCCTGTATGCGCACGCTCGTGAAGCACGGCTCTGACAGACGCCAGGAGATGACAGTGGAATCTTTGAAACCGTCGCCGTCAGGGTAGAACGTCGACGGGCTTGCGTCCACCTCGGATATCACGGGGGAAGTGACGTCGGGTACCACGCTGACTGTGAAGGGGGCCAGAGTGTCGGACGGTAGCGTGGAGGACAGCGCCCCGTCGTCGGCGAACAGAAAGTACTCCAGCGTGCCCTCCGTCACCTCTTCTCCGGGTATTTCGCCGCCCCAGGTCCCGATTCCCGTGCGGGCCAGGTCAAGCACGTTGAACTGAGACTCGCCCGCCTGTCGATATCGGGCCTGGACCTCTACTACGACGCTGTCCACGACCGTCGCATCAAGCCGCAACGGGAGGTTCGCCTCTGCCTCGCTCACCGGCGTGTGGATTATGGACGGGACGACGCCGTCGGGTTCTGCAAAGAGCACGCACACCTGGGACGTGACGGGGTCGTAGTTGGCCAGCATTCCCTCCTGAGAAAGACCCGCGACAGTGACCACGTCGATGATGTTCGAGTCGCTGTTCCCGTCGCTACCTCCTCCGAAGTACCATTCGCTGGCCACCCTTCTTACCGGTCGTATCCTCCCGGTTTCGTATCCGTTCTGCCCCAGCATCAGCACGACATAGCGCCAGCTTCCTGACGGGGTGCCTATCGTTGCCTTCGGGACAGACAGGGTGATCCTGCCCTGCGCCTGGTCCACGTCGATCCTGACGCCGACTGTGTCCGTGCCCCCACCAGGATAGACGATCTGGCTCCGGAAATCGTCGAACGGAGGCGCACACCACAGGGCGATTTCCCAGGCGTTTACGGGGGAAATGCGGGCGTTTCTTCCGTCAAGGGTCCACGTCGCTCCCGAGCCTTCGACTCCATCCGTGTCGATGTAGATGTCGATGCTCTGAATGCTGAAGCCGGCTCCAGAACCCCAGGGGTCTTCCAGCTCGGCGGCCACGTCCACCACGAATTCCACGCGGCTGCCCTCCACGCTCACCTTAAACTCGGTCACGTCGAAGGAGCCGGCCGTGAAGACGCTGTTGCCAGGATAGGTGTAAGTGCCGGGACCGTAGTCGTCGCCTTCTGCATCTGACAGGGAGGTAACAACGGCCGGGAAGGACGGAACAGCAGAAAGGCACAAGCCAGCCAGGAGCAATATCAAAGCTGCCGAAACACTGCGGGCTGTCATAACAAGCTCAATTATATCCCATAACCCGCGAAATAGCAACAAGAAGTGGAGTGCGAGCGCCTACGGGAAGGCCAATTCGACACAAGGGGGCTGACGCTGTCGCGAGAAAACGCCGCTCTCACAAGAACGCGGATTTGACACGAAAGTGTCAGCGCAGCGTGGCTGCCCGCGCTCTCCGCCTCACGTCCCTATTCTGCGGCGCGTTTCAGGGCCTCCAGGGCTTCCCTGAGACGTTCCAGCTCCGCACCTGCCTCGGCCATCTTCCCCTGCCCGGTCAGCTGCTCGTATCTTCGGAAGTGTTCGGCGGCCCGGCGCGCCTGTTCGCTCACCGTGAGCGCTTCTACAAGGCCAGTGGCCTCGTGGACAGCCACTCCCTCACCCCGCACCAACTGTCTCAGCGACGTCTCGAAAGAGGTGCTGTAGGTCAGATCGTCCCCGGACGACGTGATGACGCGCTTGAGCTCCGGCATCTTTCCCACCGTGGCCTGCAGGTAGACGGGTTCCACGTAAAGAAGCCTGTTGTCTGCCAGCGGTATCACAAGCAGGTTACCCTGGATCACGCGGGAACCCTGCTGGTTCCAGAGGGTGAAGTCCTTGCTTATAGTGTCGTTCTGGTTGATGCGAATCTCTACTTGCATAGGACCGTACACGAGTCTTTCCTTTGGGAAGTTGTAGACCAGGATCTCTCCGTACTTCTCCCCGTCGCATCGTCCTGCAAGCCACGCGACCATGTTGTGTTTGGGATTGCTGCGGTCCGTCGTGAGAGGTGTGAACGGAATCATCTGTATGAATTCCTGTTGTTTCTCTCCGGGCACCGTGATGACGACGTAGTACGGCAGCACTTCTCTGGTGTCGCCCTGGTACGTTTCCCAGGCGATCTCCCAGGCGTCCTCCCGGTTGTAGAAGACGTTGGGGTCGTTCATGTGATACACGGAATATATGTCCGCCTGTATCTTCAAGAAGTCCTCGGGGTAACGCGTATGGACTCTGAGGAATTCGGGCATCTCGCTGCCCGGTTTGAAGAGCGTCGGAAAGGCCCTGGCGTAGGCCTGGACGATCGGGTCGGAGTCCTCGAAGACGTAGAAATCGACCGTTCCGTCGTAAGCGTTCACGACCACCTTCACTGAATTGCGTATGTAGTTTATCCTGCCTCCCCGGGCTCTCCGGTAGTAGTAACGTTCTGCATAAGGGAAGTGGTCAGAAACCGTGTACGCGTCCCAGATAAACCACAGCTTGCCGCCAGCAATGACCTGGTAGGGATCGTGGTCATAGACCAGAAACGGGGCAAGCGTCGGAACCCTGACCTGAATGGGACGCCTGAACATGATGCGGCTCTGAGGCCCCAGCTCTCCGGAAGTGAGAAGCCTGAGCCCGTCGAAGCGAAGGGCGAACGCGAGCTTTCTCAGGCCACCTCCCAACTCCACCCCACCCTTTCCTTCGTAGAACGCGGTCACGTTCTCGGCTCCCCGCGGATAGTCAAACTCCGCGTGGCTGGTCTTAACGAACACGTGGTGGTTCGGCGCCTCCCCGTAGTAGATCTCGGGACGGTCGAGACGCAGCTCCGGGAACTTGCTTGCGGGCGGGATGTCCTTGGTCCAGTACTCTGGCAGGCCCTCGGGCGTGAAGATGTTCACCGGGTTCAGGCAGGCTCCGTATCCGTGCGTGTACACAAGCCGCAGGTTCTGCCACGTCTTCGACTTCTCGGCCAGCCTCCTCTGGTCCAGCTCTCTCGCGGAGAGCATCACCTGGACCGGAGTCCCGTCTATGAGGTAGCGGTCGATGTCCACGTCGAGGAACCTGTAGTAGAGGCGGAAGGACTGGTTCTGGTTGTAGGTGGCTTCCAGCACCCTCCAATCCCAGAGCCGTATGCTCTGCAGCGTGGCCTCGTCCTCTCTGAGATTGAGCGGCGTGATGCCGTCCTTCACGGGGAAATCTACCGACACGATCCTGTCGCTATCCAGGCCGAAGGCCTTTCGCGTGTAGGCAATGTTGTACTCGATGTAGGGTCTCTCCTTGTCCAGCTCGTTCGGGCTGACCACGTACTGCTGCACGATAGCCGGCACCGCCTTGACTCCGATGAGCCACGTGAGGAGCAGGATGCCCAGGGCGATGGAAGCCGCTCCGAAGGTACGGCGATGAGAGCGGCTCACGGCAGACAGAAGAAAGACCGCCGCCACCAGAACGAGAGCTCCCATGAAAAACTTGTACGCACCCACCTGAACATGCACGTCGGTGTAGCCGGCCCCAAAAACTGCGCCCCTTTCCGAGTAGACGAGATCCCAGATGGCAAGGAGCGTCTGAAAGACGAACAGGCACACGAAGAGAATCCCCTGGATAGACATGTGGGTGACCAGTCTGAACAGAGTCTGGCGGCGTTCGATAGGAAATCCCCTCTCGAACACCACCGTTCTGGAAAGCGTGTCAGGCCTGAGGCCCAGCTGGACGGCATACAATCCCAGAACGCCGAGAGTAGACAGGATGAGGAGGCCCAGTATGTAAGACTTCAGCTCGGAGAAGAACGGCAGCGCGAAGACGTAGAAGGAAGCGTCCTTGCCGAATATGGGGTCATCCAGCCCGAAGGGCACGCGGTTCATGTAGAGGAGCACCTTCTCCCACCATCCGGACGCGGTGTTCCCAAGTATGATGGAGACTATCATGGCGTAGAGAAAGTAGACCGCGTGAGGCAGCCTCATCCCTTGCTTCGCGTCCGCAGGAGCACGCACCGTGGTCACGAGCTTCTGCACGTAGAAGAACGCAAGGCTGGCCACAAATCCCGCTACGAACAGCCAGAGCTTCGTGACGAACACCGTCCAGTATCTCTCCACCTGGCCCAGCTCTTCAAACCAAAGGACCTCGGTGTAGATGCGCAGAGCCACAAGGAGCACGGTGAGCGCGCCGGCCAGGAAGCCTGAGACGATGACGTGAACGGCACCAAGCACCCCCCTCCTGGCGGCGAAGATGACAGGGAGAAGGCAGGCGACGTAGCCGAGAAATATGAAGAAGGAAAGCATTTCGGCCTCCTCTGGGCTGGGATCTCGGGCCTGTGTGAAGCGGTTGACTGCAAGCGTTCGAAGAACAGTCTCTGACGCAGGCAATTTCAACAGACTACGCCCGGAGGGTCAAGCAAAATTGACGCCGCATTCTCGTTGCGATTACACTATACTATGTCTCGAGAGGGCGCGGTCCCTGCATGTGAGGTCGACGTTGAGTTTCGAAGGCAGGGGCAACGAACACACAGGATACAGCGACGTGCCCTGCACGACGAGAGAGCGCTCGCTCGAGGAACCGACGCCTCTGCGATGCTGACCCGTTCTGCAATCCACGAGGAGGGAAAGATGAGAGCAGTCAGGAAAACGCGGTCACGTGAAATTCTCATTCTGGGAGCGCTAGCTCTCTCGCTCGCCATCTTCGCCCCCTGCTCGGAGGCGGCGCGAAAGTTTCGCGTGACGTTTGCCTTTTCCCCGCCCATTCCGGCCAAGACGGTGACGCTGGCCGGCACGTTCAACAACTGGGACCCCGGTGCCCAGCCGATGGAGTTTGATCCGGCGGCAGGCGCGTGGACCGTGTCCATCGAACTGCTGGAAGGCGAATACCGCTACAAGTTCGTTGTGGACGGCCGAGAATGGTTCCACGACCCCAAGGTGGAGCTCAAGGTCCCGGACGGGTTCGGGGGATACAACTCCGTACTCAGGGTGGGTGATTACGAGAGGTTCAAGCAGCCGGCCAGGAGAGGCGACGGCAAGATACTGGCCGAGGCGCTCTATCACGTTCCGGAGATACCGTATGCACAGTGGCGGGACAGTGTGACGGTCTCTCTGAGGCTGCGGGTCAAGAAGAACGACGTGGAAGGGTGCGCCGTGGTCGTGGTGCCGGGCGAAACTGAGTCCACGACGGGCTCAGAGGAGGTAAAGTTCACGGAAATCCCCATGAAGTGGTTTGCGCAGGACGGCGTCTTCGAGTACTTCAGGGCGCAGGTTTCGGCGCCCGCCTCACCCGTGAGATACGTCTTCAAGGCCAGGGACGGCTCCGAACTGCTGTACTACCTCTCCGACGACTCACACACGGCGACCCTCGAGAACGTTAATCCCTTTGTCTTCTCCCTCAGCGAGGCCACGTACTTCCCCACCCCGGACTGGGTGAAGGGGCGTGTCTTCTACCAGATCTTCGCCGAGCGCTTCAGAAACGGTGACCTGACGAACGACCCTCCGGGTGTGGAGCTCTGGGACGCAGCGCCGGCGTATTTCAACTTCTTCGGGGGAGACCTCCAGGGGGTCCTGGACGGTCTGGGCTATCTCGACAGCCTGGGGATCGGAGGCATCTACTTCAATCCGATATTCGAAGCCACCTCCAATCACAAGTACAACACAGCGGACTACATGAAAATTGACCCACACTTCGGGACGCTGGAGACTTTCAAGAGCCTCCTGGAGGAAGCGCACAGGCGAGGCATCCGGATCGTGCTGGACGGGGTGTTCAACCACTCTGGCTACGAGTTCTGGGCCTTCCAGGACATCGTGAAGAACGGCCGGGCCTCGCGTTACGTCGATTGGTACACGATCCACGGTTTTCCCGTGGTGAAGGAGCCCAAGCCCAACTACGACTGCTGGTGGGGGTTTGCCGACCTCCCCAAGCTGCGGACGGACAATCCCGGGGTGAGAGAGTACATATTCGGTGTCACCGACTTCTGGACGAGGGAGGTGAGCATAGACGGTTGGAGGCTGGACGTGCCGAACGAGGTTCCCCACGGTTTCTGGAAGGAATTCCGTAAGAAGGTAAAGGCCATCGGGGAAGAGAAGTATCTTCTGGGAGAGATATGGGACAACGGGGCCGCCTGGCTGGGCGGCGACGAATTTGACGCCGTGATGAACTACAGGTTCAGGGGTGCCCTCATCGACTTCTTCGCGTCCGAGGCCATGGACCCCGAGCGCTTCGACGAAACCCTCGGACACACCAGGGTCGACTATTGCGACTCGGTCAACGAGGTCATGTTCAACCTCCTGGGCAGTCACGACACCGAGCGGTTCCTCACCCTTTGTGGCGGCGACACCGCCAAGCTCAAACTGGCGGTCCTCTTCCAGATGACCTACCCGGGTGCTCCGTGCATTTACTACGGCGACGAGATAGGCCTCAAGGGAGGCAAGGACCCTGACTGCAGGAGGACCTTCAAGTGGGATGCCGAGAGGCAGGACGCCGAGCTTCTGGAGTACTACAGGGGATTGGTGACGCTCAGAAACAATCACCCCGGCCTGCGCTACGGAGATTTCTTCACACTGCTCTGTGACAGGAATCGTAACGTCTATGCCTTCGCCAGGGAGTGCGAGGGGGAGCTTGCCGTCGTCGCCATCAACAACGACCGGTCCAAGCAGCCTGCGGAGATTGACGTCTCACAGATGCTTTTCATGCACGGCAATGGCGTGCCTGACGGAAAGACCTTCCGAGACCACTTCAGCGGAAAGACGTTCACTCTCGAGAACGGGAAACTTACGATTCCTGTCATGCAAGCCAAGAGCGGTCTCGTGCTGCTCGCCGAAGAATAGCGGAGACTCAAGAAGGCAGTGCAAAGAGACGGGACCGGCTGGATGGCCGGTCCCGTGGGGGGCCTCGGGAAACTGTTCGAGCCCGCCTCTCGTTGGTTGTGTATCACTCGTTGGCTGTGAATCAGTAGACTATAACTAGCTTCCTCGTCGTTCGCATCCCCTCTGACTTGAGCTCGTAGAAGTAGACCCCGCTCGCGACTCTACTGCCGTACTCTCCAGTGCCGTTCCAGCTCATCTCGTGCGGACCCTGGTCGAGTCTCTCGTCCACCAGCGTTCGCACCACTCTACCGGAGGCATCGTACACCGTGAGCATGGTGTGGGCGGCCTTGGGAAGTGTGAACCTGAAAGTTGTCACGGGATTGAACGGGTTCGGAGCGTTCTGGTCCAGCTTGAAAGCCCTGGTTTCCGGGGTCTCGATGATCCCGACCGTGCAGTAATCCTCCCACTCGGCGAGCGGCAGGATGAGCGGGTTGACACCCACCGTGTCGTAGACCGCATCGTTCAGGAACACGTCCCTGTTACCGGCCAGTGAGCACTCGTACGCGCTGTTGAACAGGTACTTGTACTCAACCCACTTCCAGGTATTAACCGGGAACCGGACCCTGACCGCAAAATGGTCGTCGGCCGGGAAGGAATCCGGAAACACGCCGTCGTCAGCCAGGAACGTTGTAGGTGGAACGTTCCAGTTCAGCGGATACTGGCTTCCGTTGAGCCCGACAGTATCAAGCGCGCCGGGGCTCAGAGAGCTCATGTCCACGTGGAAGATGACGTCGATGGGTTTCGTGGTGTAATCGTCCGGCGCGACGTCCGCCCACCACACTGAGAAAGTGTCCACACCTGTGCCGCAAGTCAGCCCCGGGTCGGCGTAGTAGTGATGCCCGCCTTCCCACTCGCTGCACTGGTGAGTGTACTCGAACTCCACCCAGGTGGTGTCGGTTCCAGTCGCACAGTCCGACGGCCGCGAGAAATCGACAGCAACGGTGTAGATGCTGTCGCCTGCCGCCACGTCCGGAGGAACGCCGTTGTCCCGGGCGTACATGTCGCACGTCGGGTCCCACGTGAGCGGATAGACGTTTCCCTCAATCGCGACGGTGTCGATGGGTGGTATCGAATGCGTGCGCAGGTGAAGGTTCATGTGAACCTCGAATATCACCTGGGAGAGGCAGAAGCACGCCACGTTTGTGGTGCCGTTATTCACGATGGGATTGCCGGCGATGTCCTGGACGTTCACGACCAGAACGTCGTTGCTCCCTCCGAACGGAAGGTTAGAACCTAGCGTCAGAGTGACCTTGGAGGAGTCCGGGTCGCCCCTGGTAGCAGAGACGACCGTGACCGCACCGGAATTCACGGTGTAGTTTCCGGCCACCTGCGATGTCGTGAGGTCCACGAACTCGTTGAACTCCACCTCGATGGTGTTGTGCGGAGCGGGATGACTGGAGGCCCCCACCACTGTCGGAGGGTCCGTGTCTCCGCCAGCCGTTTCCGGCACGTTCGTCGAGTTCAGAAGCGTGGCCAGGCTCGACCAATCGGTCGCGTTCCAGTCCTCGGCCGGGTCGTTTATGGTGTCCTGAGCGTTGTCCGACGTTCCACCCCCGGTGCTCCAGACCTCGCACCAGATCTGGGTGGGACTACCCAGAGTGGTTTTGGCGATCTTCCACTCCAGGGCAGAAATAGAACCGGCGCTCCTTCCGACCCCGTCCAGCGTGCCGGCGCTGCTCCAGCTCGAGCCCGTCCAGGCATGCACCTGCGTGTCGCTGGGGTCGTAGGGGAGAGCGTCGACCCAGGTATAGAGACCGAACTCCGGCTTATGGGGATCGGTCACCACGACGCTGCGACCCCACGCGTCCGACGTGGCGCCGTTGGCGTCGTTCGTGGTGTCAATGTAAATGACGTACTTTCCCCAGTTCGAAGTTCCTATGTCACCGTTGATGGTGAAGTAGAAGTACCAGTAGTTGGCGTCGTTGCAGACGTAGAGCTCAAGAAGATCCATGACAGCGTTCCCGTTCCCGTCACCGCTCTGGTCTGTTGCTTCCGCCGTTCCGTAGCAGGCGTCGAGACTTCCGTCCAGAACCGGCGTTCCGAATCCAGCCCCCCAGGCCTGCTGGCAGAAGAAGAGAACAAAGCTGAGACAGAGAAGAGCCATCAATCTTCCCTTCATCAGCCATCACCTCCATGGATGTGGAAGCCACACAGGAGCAGCGAAGGGCGCGTGGCCCTTCGCTGCAGCCACTTGCGCCAGCCCTGAAGAGGCCGGCCTATCTAGTTCACGCTAGCTTTACCGTAGCGGTATCGATGTCGCCTTCAGCACCTACCTGTAAAGGACCTTGATCCTTCCCCAGGTACTGTCTTCCACGTCGGTCGCGCACGTTGGGCAGTCAGGCATAATGTACTCCCATCCGTCCACGGGCAGCACCTGGAACGGGCCGGAATCGTCGATGGTGCACGAGTGGTTTGCCCCGTCTTCCCACTCGTCGCAGCCGTTCTTCCTGTACTTGTACTGAACGGAAGGATTGCTGCCGGCAGGGAACAGGACGTCCATCTCGTAGTACTTGGGGCTCACTGTCGGACAGGGCCTGACCATCACCACTCCGCTCCCCCATCCCGTCAATTCAGGGGGACCTCCGGTCACGCACACGTCACCCACCGTCTCGAAGGTGTCCGAAAGACACAGTCTGAACTTCACAAGCACTTCTATCTTCGTGGCAGGGGTGATATTGAGATAGAAGGGAGGAGAGTTGGTGCACTGGTCGCCTCCGCAGCCGTAGAGACTGGTCGGCGGGCACCTGGTGCCGTCGGTGTCGTCAATGACCACGCACTCAAACACCTCCTGAACGCCGCCCTCCAGAGCAGCACTCGGGATGGTGCCCTTGTACTCGTCGTTGTTCCCCTTGTCCACGTTGTACGTCATGTCAACGCTGTCGTAGTCAGCGGCGCCGGCCTGCTTGTAAAAGAGTCTCACAGTAATGCCCGCACCCTGTCCCTCGCCATCTGTGACGCCCTCTTTCCAGACCTCGATATAGACGTCGATGTTCTGATCCTCCGCGTACGTCGCGTTATTACACGGCCACACGTTTCCGCTCCAGCCGATGACGGCGTAGGCCGCCGACGCCGAGAGCAGCAGGGCGACCGAGACAAGCAAGAAAACTTTCGCCTTCATCTCCAAAGACTCCTTTCAACCTCGGGTTGCACATGCCTAAGTAGCTTTCTATGAACGTTTTACCAAGTTGGGCTTCCCCTCACCTCCTTGTAGGACAACTAAAAGCAAGAGTAATCTGAGCGGTTATTAGACCGGTCCAATCTCGCTAAAACTTAAAGGCCCTGGTACTCTCCAAGCCGCTGTATGATACCACTAAAGTCACGAAATGTCAACAAGAAAGCCGACATGTGGAGGGGGTGGAAAACGCAAGAAATCGGACTCCCGAACAGCAAGGCGCGACCGTGGAAGCCGTGACTGCCGCGACCAGAGGACGTCCTCACCCACTGTGAAAGTTATCACCGATCGGCACGCAGGTTCTCGTCGAAGAAGCGAGCCTTGGTCTTCCCCACGTGCGTGGCGACTTCCTTCCCCCAGAGGCTGTGCTTGCTGCCGGGATAGTTCATCATCCCGAAGGCGACTCCCCTGTCCTGGAGTGCTTTGTACAGCTTGCAGCTGTTCGTGAAGAGAACGTTGTCGTCTGCCATGCCATGAATCACGAGCAGCTCCCCCTCGAGACCATCCAGGTGAGAAAACACGCTGCTCTTCCGGTAGGCCTCGGGGTCGTGTTCCGGGTGGCCGAGGTAGCGCTCCGTGTAGTGAGTGTCATAGAGAAGCCAGTCCGTGACAGGGGCGGAAGAGACTCCTGCAGCAAAGACGCCCGGAGCCTTCATCATGGCCATCAGCACAACGTAACCCCCGTAGCTGTGACCGTAGATTCCTATCCGCTCGCCGTCAACGTAGGGCAAGCTCTTCAGGAACTCCACACCCCTGACCTGGTCTTCCACTTCCACGCTGCCGAAGGAACGGTAGAGAACGTCCCCGAACGCTCTCCCCCGATTGGCAGACCCCCGCCCGTCCAGGGCAAAGACGACGTATCCCTGCTGAACCATGTACTGGCTCCAGAGGTCTCCCTGACCGCGCCAGGATTTCCTCACGACCTGGCCACCCGGCCCGCCGTACACGTTAACGAGCACCGGATATTTCCTTGTCGGGTCGAAGGAGGCTGGTTTCGTGAGCCGGAAATAGAGAACTAAACCGTTGCCAGCCCGGATGCTACCGAACTCTGCAGGGCGGTGGTCGGCGAGGTACGGATAGTAGGGATGGTTCTCATCCAGGGCGTTTTCCTCCAGGTAGACGATGCGCGAACCGTCCATGCGGTTAAGGCTTACCTGGGGAGGCGTGTCCGGAGAAGAGAAGTGGTCCACGAAGAACCGGCAGTGCTCTTCCACGTCCGGCGTGTGCCAGCCTTCGGCCAGCGTGAGGCGCTCAGGCGGCGTCACTTGTTCCGACGTCATGGATGTGATGTAGAGGTGGTTCTCGAGAGGACTGGTAAGGGAACCATCGAAATAGATGAGCCCCGCTTCTTCGTCCACGCCGCGCAGCTCCCCGACGTCCCAGTTACCTGCTGTCAGAGCACGCAGCAGTGCTCCGTCGAGTGCGTAGAGATATAGATGCTTGTGGCCATCCCGTTCCGAGGCCCAGATGAACTGAGGCCTGGTCTTGAGAAACTTCAGGTCGTCGTGGAGGTGTATCCAAGTCTGGCTGGACTCGCTCAGCACGACTCGGGCCTTTCCGGACAGCGCGTCGGCAAACAGCAGGTCCAGGGACTTCTGGCCCCGCGACTGGCGCTGGATTGCAAGGCGGCGGTTGTCTGGGAGCCAGTCCACCCGGGCAAGGTAGATGTCCTGTTCCTCCCCGAGCCCTATCCAGCGTATCTTTCCCGACGCAAGCTCCACCACGCCCAGCTTGATAAGCACGTTGGGCGTGCCGGTCCTGGGATACCGCTGGTCGAAGACCTCGAAGGTGTCGGCGTATATCTCCATGCGCCGCGAAAGCTGAACCTTAGTCTCGTCAGTCCGGGTGAACGCGACGTACTTTTCGTCCTCCGACCACCAGTAGCCCGTGTGCCTGCCCATCTCCTCCTGGGCTATGAATTCGGCCATTCCGTTCCTTATCGGCCCCTCCCCGTCCAGCGTGAGCTGCCTCTCCTTGCCGGTTCCCAAGTCGATAACGAAGAGGTCTTGCTCGCGTATGAAGGAGACGTAGCGTCCCCGCGGAGAAAACTGTGCGTCCGTTTCGAATTCGGGAGTCGAAGTCAGACGTTTGGTGGCCCGCTCCGGAGGTGAACTCAGGTCATACGTGTATACTTCGCCGCCCAGGGGAAAGAGCAGCATCCGGCCGTCATCGGACCACGAGTACTCCGCGATGCCGGCCGCGAACAGGCGCTTCCGCTCGCGTCTCGCCCTCTCCTCGTCCGACAGTCTCTCGTCCCCCGGCAGAAGAGAACGGGAATCCACGAGCAGCCGGAGGGCGCTGTCCGCCAGGCTGTATTCCCAGAGGTCGTACCTCTTCTGTTCCTCCGGTCGGCTCTTGAGAAACGTCACGCGGCTGCCGTCAGGGGAGAACTTCACTTCGCGGAGGCGAGGACCGTTGAGGTTGGGATCACTGTGGAGGCGCTCGATGGTCAGTTTCTGCTCGCTCGCTGCCCTGATTCGATCAAGGTATTCGGTTCGCAGGTCGGCCCTATCGAGTCCCAGAACACCCCAGATGAACTTGCCTCTCCAGAGAAGACCCACCGTACCGTGGTGAGGATCCTCGAAAGTGAGGAGGCCTTGCGCCACACGAGTCTGCGGGCTCTTCACCGCTGTTGCGTAATTTCTGAGCACCTCGTCACACCTGGCCGAATCACTCTCCTCTATCACAAAGAGTTTGAACTTCGCACCTGAGACTTCGTAGTCGCATGTGAAGGCATTCTGAAGAAACGAATAGCCCATAAAGTCGCCGGGAATGAAACGTTCGGAATCGGGAACTCTCCCCTTCTCAGGAAAGAGGCCCACGATTCTAGGAAGATGAAGTTCCCCCTCCAGCCGCCCCACCAGGCTGTTCGCGACATCCGTCAGCACCGCCTTTTCCGCTTCACCGAGGTCGAACGCGTTCAGCTTGACGTAGTAGCTTCCCCGGACGAAATTGAGGATGCCCTCCTCGTAGTAACCCTGGACCCCGATGTCGAGAAAATCACCTTCTACCGGTCTCTCGGACGCGTAGATGCCGAAGCCGTTCCTCGAATCCACGTGACGGTACACTTCGATTGTCAAGGACTGGCCTGCCTCGTTCTCGTATATCTGTACGGCCAGCTCCTGGAAGCCGTAGCCCAGATAGATGTCCGCCGCGCCGTTTATATACTTGTAGAGATTCTCGGGTTCGTACGTCGAGTAGCCCCCTGCTTTGGGTATCCCTGAAACCTGAGGAAAACCACCGACCATCCCTGCGGGACTGTAAGCGCAACGACCGTTCACGCAGAAGAAACTCGCACCCAAGCTGAATGCGAGCGCTACTGAGAAGAGTATTCGAATCTTCAATCAGCTCACCCCTCGAGTGGATGTGACACATCGCTTTCACAAGCCCGACGCGGCGGGCCGTTCAACCCAGCGGTGCTCCCACGATGTCCTTTGCCATTTGTCTTGCCACGGCCGTGCCAGTATCTATCACTGCTCCGGGAGTCGTGCACGAGGGAACGATGTACTTTCCCACGACTACTCCCTTCAAGAAGCCGCACACCCTGTCGAAGACCCCCTGGATGAAGTCGGCGTTGTCCTCCACGGGCCCGTCACAAGTGACCAGAAGCGCCAGCTTCTTTCCTTCCATCAATGACTTGTGCTTCTTGGAGCCGTACCCAGTTGCCAGACATAAGGATCTATCTATGAGGGCCTTCATCTGCGCAGGGAAACACCAACAGTAAAGAGGGGTCGCATACACTACGGCGTCAGAGCGAATCAACCGCCCGAACAACGAGACGGCGTCATCATCCTGAACACATCCGGGCTCGTCCGTCACAGCCTGACACTCATAGCATCCAAGACATCCTTTAACATTCTGGAACGCAATGTCCATTCGGTCCACTTCGTGGTCCTGGGCCACGAGCTGTTCGAAGAGGCCGAGCACGGTGGCTGTGTTTCCCTTCTTCCTGGGACTCCCCAGCAATGTTGCGATTCTCATGTGCGACTCCTCCCGCGGCGCTTCTCCTCCAGCGCCTGCTCTATAACGGTCCTCAGCTCATCGCGCGGGGCGGCGTATCCCCAGCACCTCGACGCCCCGTCTATGAAGAGAGCCCGGGAGATCTGGTAAGTGTCCAGTATCCCTTTGTCTCCCGTGTTGAACTCCTTCAGAATCACTTCTTCTCCAAACTCGGAGCAGACGTCCCGCACCCGGTGTATCTCGGCGATGGACGTTGCACAAATGGGATTCCAGAATGCTTCGACCGTGACCTTGCCCTCAACAGGGCTCGGCCGGTACTGCGGTCTGTGCATAAACGGCGGCTCTACAGGCGCAAACGCCTTGAGCATTATGACGGTGTCACCCTCTCTCAGGACTTCCTCGTACCTCAGCCTCGAGAAGAAGGAGGCGGGCATGAACCAGAAGTCGTGTGCGTATGCCAGCACCGCCACACCCTTCTTACTCTTCTTTGCCTCCTGCTCCACGCTCTTCATGAGAGCTCTTCCCAGACCGCTTCCCCGCTCCTCTCTGTAGACTCGATCGTACTTCAGCGTGAGACAAGGAACCGTCATCAAATCCTTGCCCGACATACCCCAGGTTTCGAGCTCTATTGGCAGGCAGTGGGCGAATCCAAGAGGCGTACCTCCCTCCACCGCCACTTTCATTCTAAGCCCCTTCGCCAGAGCCTTTCTCAGCCAGGCCTCCCTGACCGCCACCACCTTCTCTGTCTCCTCGTCCAACTTATCCACGTGAGTGCAGGAGGCCACGAAGTGCATGTGTTCGTCTGTGAGGTCTACGATTCGCACGTCGGTTCTGCTCACTTGAAGTATCTTATTCTCATCTTGCCCCTTCTCCGTGTGGTCCCATTCTGCTCCACGCCCGCCGATACCCATAACTGGTGCCGGCCGTCCTCACGGGCTGTATGGGGCCACGTCGCCTGCTTCTGCTTCCGACGCCGGGCGAATGCGCACGGCCTGGCCGCCCCCCGGTGCGAGCGCAAGCCTGATCACGGTATCAGAGTCGACGAGGGCACTGTGTATGTTCATCGCGTACGGATTGCTGTTCCAGTCTGCGTCCGTAGCGTCGGCGTAGATTTCGGCCACGTATTTCTTGCCCGCTTGCAGAAAATCCAGGTGTGCTTCCAGCTGGCGAGGCTGCTCGTCCGTTATGCTCCCCACGTACCAGTCCTGGCCGTCTCTCTCCCGCCGGGCAATTGTCACGTAGTCGCCTATCTGAGCGTTCAGGACCCTCGTTTCACTCCAGTCAGCGGGCACGTCCACGATGAACTTGAAGGCCGGCTGGTTCTCGTAATTCTCTGGGAGATCCGCCACCATTTGAAGGGGGCTGTAGATTACGAGGTAGTAGGCAAGTTGTTTGGCCAGAGTGGTGTTCACCCTGTTGTCGGGGCGCAGCTCTTCGAAGTGCAGGTCGAAGATGCCGGGCGTGAAATCGAACGGGCCGCTCAGCATTCTCGTGAAGGGCAAAATTGTCGAATGGTCTGGCGGATTCCCACCGTCAACACTCCACGCGTCGTACTCCATGCCTCTGGCGCCCTCTCGAGTCATCATGTTCGGGTAGGTGCGTCTTATGCCCGTGTCCTTCACCGGCTCGTGAACGTCCAGCATGATCCTGTTCTTCGCGGCCTTCTCCACGATCTTGCGACAGTGACGGACCATGTACTGCCCGTGATGCCACTCCGTCTCGCTCACTCGCGTGCCGACGTAGCCGGTCTTCACGACATCGATGCCGTATCGTCTGCAAAAACTGAAGGCCGCGTCCACCTGGCTCTCGTAGTTCTCGATGGCCGCGCTGGTTTCGTGGTGGCCTATGATTTTGACCCCCTTTGCCGCGGCGTAGCGGCTCAGCTCCTCGATGCCGAAGTCGTCGTAGGGAGTGGTGAAGTCAAACACGCTTCCCCCCAACCACCACTCGCTGTCCCAACCCAGATTCCAGCCCTCCACCAGCACACCCAGGAAGCCGTTTTCCGCGGCGAAGTCTATGTATTTCTTTACGTTAGCTGTTGTGGCCCCGTGCCTGTCGCCGGAACCCCAGGTGTATTTGCCTATGTGCATGCCCCACCAGATGCCGGCGTACTTCCCCGGCCTGAGCCACGAGACGTCTTCCAGCACGCAGGGTTCGTTGAGGTTCAGGATGAGGTAGCAGGTGATAAGCTCTCCGGGGTTCTCTGCAATCTGCAAGGTGCGCCAGGGAGTCACGAACGGGGTGGAGGCCTTCACCCTGACCCCATCGGACCAGGGAACCAGGTCGCACTTAAGCACATTGTCCCCCTTGCTTGCGACGGTCATGCTGGCGTAGTCCGTCAGGGCGGCCTCGTGAATGCTCAGGAAGAAGCCGTCCGCAGTCTGCATTGTGAGAGGCGTGTGAACCGTGTCCATTTCGGCGAGCGAGGACTTCGTGTACAGATACTCGTAGCGATTGTCCCTGTAGGCGGGAATCCACCACGCGTCGTGCGGGCCCGTCAGAGCGAACTCGGTTTTCTCGTCCATTATCTCGACGTCCTTAAGATTCTCTTGCCGGGGCAGTTCGTAACGAAACCCGACCCCGCAGTCGTAGACCCGGAATACCACGGTCATCCTGCGCCTCGCGGCCGAGGTCTCTTCCAGCTCCACCCTGAGCTCGTTGTATCGGTTCCGGATTTCCTTGACCTCTCCCCATGGTTGGACCCAGGTCTCGTCGAAACTGCTCGCGCGGCTGTCAGCAACCGCAAAGTCTCCGTCCAGCGGCGCCGCGTTCTTGAACTGGAAGCCCATGCGGGAGGGGCGGATGATTTCAACGCCGGAGCGCTTTATCTCGTAGAAAGGAGCGCCCTGCTTCAGCATGAACGCCACGACGATGCTTTCATCCGGAGAGAAAATCTCGAGACGGGCCTCGCTCTCGGCTGCCACAGCCTGACCCGCAAGGAGAACGGATAGGAGAAGCAGAGATGAGAAGGTAAAAAGACCCGTGAACGCGGCAACTCTGTGGCGAGTGCCTGAAACCATGAGCTTCGACGCAAGACCTCTCGACATCAGATTCTCCTGCTGCGCCGTTCCATCAGAACGACGTCTTTCCACACACCGTCCAGCTGGCCGAGCTTCTCCCTGACGCCCACCCTCCGGAAGCCGCACGACTCGTGAACGGCGGTGCTGGCCACGTTCTCAGGGAAGATGCCTGCCTGCAGCGTCCAGATGCCCGACTCTTCCGAGCCTCGGACCAGCGCCTGGAGAAGGGCCC
Organism: Candidatus Eiseniibacteriota bacterium; assembly: GCA_020349905.1. Lineage (GTDB taxonomy): Bacteria > Eisenbacteria > RBG-16-71-46 > JAFGJU01 > JAFGJU01. The sequence goes on along the minus strand of CP070702.1, from coordinate 2,359,984 downwards.
TCCCCACGCCCTTGCCGCGGGCCGATGAACTTACGTACAAACTTACCTCGGCCACACCTGCGCACACACACCTGCCGGAGACCGGACTGAGGGCCGCCCATCCGACGACCTTATCAGAAGCCCGCGCAACGAGCCTGAGCCCGGACAGGTGAGAGCGGTCCCATTCTTCCCAGACAGGAACGTCCTTTTCAAACGTGGCTATGCCCATGGAGATTCCCTCGCGGTATATGGCCTTCACGGCGTCCCAGTCCCGGGGGCTCATCCTTTCGACGGTGAAGTTCATAAGCTCCGGCGTTACCTCTCAATCTCTGCTGCAACTGACTGAATCTGCTTCCATGCCTCTCGCACGTGTCTCTCATCGGTGTGAGTCTGCCCCACGCAGAATCGAAGCGTGTACGCCCCTTTCAAGAGCGTGTGCGTGAGGTAGAGTTTCCCGCTCTGGTTCAGGCGTTCAAGCAACCGCTCGTTGAAGCTGTCCCCTGCGACGTGACGAAAACAGACCAGGTTGAGCGGCGGAGGCACCGCAAGCTCGAACTCCTCGCTTTGCTCCACCCACCCTGCGAATTCCTGAGCCAGTTCGACGTGTCGCTTGATGTGGTATCTGAGGCCCTCAACGCCGTAATGGCGGATGACGAACCACAGTTTGAGCGAGCGAAAGCGTCGCCCCAGGGGAATGTGCCAATCACGATAGTCTATGACGGCACCGGACTCGGTGGCCTTGTTTCGCAGGTACTCCGGAAGTATGCTCAGGCTCTGTATCAGCGCCGCCCGGTCCGAAACGTAGAAGCAGTCGCAGTCGAAGTTGGTGAACATCCACTTGTGAGGATTAAAGCAGTAGCTGTCCGCGTGTTCCATTCCCTCGTGGATGTGGCGGTACTCCGGACAGATGGCAGCGGTTCCCGACATCGCCGCGTCAACGTGGAGCCAGAGGTTTTCCTGGCGGCATATCCGGCCTATCTCTGGCAGCGGGTCGATGGCGTTGGAGGAGGTCGTGCCGACGGTGGCACATACGAAGCAGGGAATGAGACCGGCCGCCCGGTCGCGCACAATTTGCACCTTCAGCGCCTCGGGACGAAGGGCCAACCGCTCGTCCACGTCTATCAATCTCAGGTTATCGCGCCCCAGGCCGGCTATCTTCACCGCCTTTTCTATGGAGGAATGAGCTTCTTTTGATGCGTAGGCCACGAGGCGGCCGTCGCAGCCCTCCTCGTTGCTCCTGCCGCCGCTTGCGAGTTCTCGTGCCGCGATGAGAGCGCAGAGAGAGGCACCCGAGGCGGTGTCCTGGATGACCCCGCCTCCCTTGCTGCCCGACTTGAATCTGTCGGGCAGGCCCAGCATGTCTGCCAGCCAATCCAGCACGAGCGTCTCCAGCTCCGTGCACGCCGGGCTCGTCGTCCACAACATTCCCTGCACACCGAGGCCGGCCGAGAAGAGCTCTCCCAGTATGGAGGGGGCGGAGGCGTTGCAGGGAAAGAAGGCGAAGAAGTTCGGAGATTGCCAGTGCGTTACGCCCGGGAGAATGAGCTTCTCCATGTCCTTCATGATGTGCTCGAATGTCTCGCCGCGAGCAGGCGGCTCTGCAGGAAGCATCGCTCGGATCTCGCCCGGCTTCACCCTGGAAAGAACGGGAAGCGACTCGATTTTCCCATAGTAGTCAGCAATCCAGTCCACGACCGCACGGCCGTACTGACGAAACTGCTCGGGCGTCATGTGAAAACTCTTCTCGTCAGACATCTGCGCACCTTCTCCCGGTGAGTCCCACTTAGTCCACCCGTTACCGGCCCCTGTTCTGATAAAGTCCCGGGGCCAACAACAGCGGCTAACTCTTGAGGGCAGTTATCAACTCGTGAATCCTGTCCAGAGCGGGAACCAGATAGTCCTGAGGCAGACCGAAACTGATACGCACGAGCTTGTCCATACCGAAGTGTTCGCCGGGGACGATGAGCACACTCTTCTCCTTACGCAGCCGCTCCGTAAAGACGGTCGAGCTCACGTCCAGATTGTAGCGAACAAACGCTATCGCACCGGCCTGCGGAGGCGTCAGGCTCAACACGTTCCCGTGGGTCTCCATCCACCGTTCCAGGATGGAATAGCCGCCCCGGATGAAATCGCGCGTACGCTTGATGAGACGAGGCCGGACCTCATCCGAGAGCGCGATTTCGGCCAGCTTGTTGGACAACATAGACGCACTGATGGCCACGTACTCGTGCCTTGCCCAGATCTCGTCTACGATCGGGGTCGGGCACACGACCCAGCCGATGCGGAGGCCCGGAAGGCCGTAGGCCTTGCTGAGACTTCCCACGGCCACCGTCTTCTCGTAGCGGCCGTAGAAAGAGGGACTTTCCTCAATCGCCACTCGCTCTGCGCCTCTGTAGACTTCGTCTGCCAGGAGCCACGCACCCGCCCGCTCTGAAGCCGCAACCACGGCGTCCATCTCTTCCTCAGTCAGAATCCGGCCAGTGGGATTGTTGGGATTACACACGGCGATGAGCTTGGTCTTTGGCGTCACGGCCTCCGAAAGCTCGCTCAAGTCCGGCGCCCATCCTATCTCTTCTCTCAGGTTAAATGTTCTGACCTCGAGTCCGTGATTCTTGGCAATTCCCCAGATCTGCATGTAGTTGGGAAGCATGACAACGATTTCGTCTCCCGCGGAGAGAAGCGTTCGGACCGTCAGGTAGTTCGCTTCCGCCGCGCCAACTGTCACCAGGACGTTCTCCGGTCTGGCGCCGTCGTACAGTGCCGCGATGCGGTCGCGCAATTCGGGAAGCCCGTTTACGTGAGGATAGTTCAGGCCCGTGGCCAGCAGACAGTTGATATGATCTGGGTCGTCCGCCAGAAGCTCGCTCAGCGGGACCGGATGCACGCCGCTCTCGGACAGGTTGTACTCCACCGTCTGCTCGAATTTGGACATCGTGCGTTCCATAACGAAGGGCTGAAAGTCGGACATGAGTATTGACTCCAGGAAGTGGAAGACCCGATGAGGCTTCCAGCACTCATCGCGGACCGAATCGCCGGGCTGACCTTTCACATCGGAGGCCACGCCTGCGCCGGACCGCTAATCACGCAATTCGTAGGCCGCCACCCTGTTGTCCGCAAACGTGGGGACGACCAGCAGCTTCTTCTCGACAACGTATTCAATATCAGCACAGCTGAACCCGCGGACACTCGTGTCCAGCAGCTTGGTTGTTTCACCGCCGGCAGTGATTCGATACACCCTCCCCTCCCAGTGTGAGACTATGTAGTTGCCGTGCCCATCGCTTCTAATTCCGTCGATTATTCCGGACCCCAGCCTGGCAATAGTCCTGATCTCTTTGCTGTCCAGGTCCACGGATTTGAGACACCCGTCACCACTGTTCCCGACAATGAGACTGTTGTCTTGGACGTGCAGGCCGTTGGGCATAGAGATCTCGTCGCCAGACAGCCAAATCTCGAACGCTCCGTCAGAAGACCTGTAGATGACGTTCTTGGCGGTGTCTGATACATAGGCGTTTCCCGATTCATCAATCGCCACGTCGTTTGGGAATACCGGCTGCGGCAGCGGATACCTCTGCAGTATCTGGCCGGACGCTGCCTCGACCTCCACGAGGTTTCCCCTCTCCACCACGAAAAGCTTGTCGCCAAACATGGCCATGCCGGTCGGCCTGTTCAGACCCTGTATCCACTTCAGGGTCTCGACAGTCCCGTCAACGGAAAGTTTAGAAATGAATTGCCTCTCTTCCCCCGCGCTCCTTCCGAACATGTCGTAATTGGAGACATACAGGGCATTGCTGACGGGATCATAGACGGCGGATTCCGGAACGAGAAACTGGCTCCCCGTCTCCCAGGCGCTCTCGACCCCCTTTCCGAGGAATACCGCACTGGCGTCCTGACACATGAATCCCCAGCCTCCGAACACCTCCGTCACCAAGAGCAAGAGTTCGTTCTCACCTTCCTCAAGAGGCAGATAGACAGCATCGTGCAGTCCGATTATCCCCAGGAAGGAGGGGTCTCTCTCGCGATATTGGCTGCTGGCTGAGAAGAGAAGCTTCCCGTTGAGGAAGACGCTGACTTGATCGCTGTAGCCAAAGAGGAACTTCCTGGTCTCGTGTGCGTCGGAACGTATCACCGTCCTCGCCAGCACGCAGTCCGGTTCCCTGCCGACCCTCTTGACGTATCTGGCGACGTCTACCAGACCGGAGGGCTCGCTGCTTATCTCTTGCCATTCCATCTCCTGCAGACTGCCCGCTCCGGGATACGTTTCCCGGTCTATATCACTTAGCTTGTAAGCTTGAGAGAGTTGCCATTGGGAAACGATTCCAGGTGGAGTCTCGGACGGAGGGGGCGAGTCAAACGTCCGGACCGCATCTGTACTGTATCTGAATTCAGAGAAATGTGCTGTTCCGTCGCGAGGTCCGAACACACCGATGGTTCCCTTTCCGGAGCGGTGTTTCAGCTCGTTGATTACGAGGGCCGGCCTGTCGGAACCGCCGATGAAGACGCGTGCCCGAGATCCCTGGACCTCCAATCTCACGCGCACCCACTCGTTGGCCGGAAGCTCAGCGCCTGCCGTGTAACCGTCGCCGTTATAGAGCTGCCAGCCGGCGATGCCGTTGAAGACGGGAGTGTACTGAAGTGCGTCGGGATAGAGACCTGCCCTGTGCGGGCGTATGTAAAAGCGCTCGTAGTTCTCCTCTGACTGAATCCTGAAGACGAGGCCGGGATATGACCGGCTCCCGTCAACGGCGATGTCCACCTCGATTACTCCGTCCTCGAACTGAACGCCCTCCAGGCAGGCGAAGCCCACAAGACACTTTCTGCCCAGGTGATCGACCACTTCAGCATCCCGCAAGACCCAGGAATCGGACTCGAAGTCAATGACCTCCGCCGCTCCAGCAACAGAGGTAGAGGACAACATTGCGAGCAGAAGCATCACGGCAACGGGGGCTCCGACACGGCCCCAGACTGCATTCATCTCATTTCCCCCGCTCGGCCCGGCTACAATTCGCCGGGCTCGTCCACAATTCACCCAGCTCGATCACATGTGACTGGCTCGGCTGTGCTTCGACCGCAAGAAATCAATCGAAGTCGATCTCCAGCCCCCCCGCAATGCCTGCCACCCCGTTGTAGATCAGGGCCGTGAGCGCGCCGCCTATGAAACCCATGATTCCGTACATCACGGGAAGAATCAAAATCGCTCCTACCCCAAAGAACATGCCCAGAATCGGAGAAGGAAAGCCCTCCGCCCCCGCGCCCAACACGGCTCCGAAGAGGGAGAAGATGGAGAACATGGCGCCGGCCAACAGACCAAACGCGGCGTATAGGGCGGCCAGGATCTTCCCGCAGGAGAAAACTCCGATTCGCCTCACTACTTTCTTCAGGGCCATTTCTACCTCCCAAAGTTACTTGGAAGCGTCAGGAGTGCACCGTGCTTTCCACGCTTCAGTCCTGAAGCCTACCTATGAGCTCGTGACTCTCGCCCTCGATAACATCCTCGATCATGACGGTAACGCTGTCCCCGCCAAAAGTCAGTCGGGCTCCCCCCCTCTCCGTGTAGTCTATCACTTCGTAGTCGATGATGAACGTGCGCTCGTCCTTCCAGTATCCTCTGTACGCTCGCAGGAAACCCTCGGACCGCGTGATTCGATGCACGTTATCCAGCCCGAGTGATACCTGGACGTTCTTGGGCCCAAAGGATACTGCCAGTTGCGCCTCGCTCTTGCCGGGCTCGAAGATCAGACAGAACTTTTTAAAACCAACCGGGTTGGGGTCGAACGCGTACGTTCGTCCCGACACTCGACCGGCCGCTTCGGGCAGCTGGGCCACGGCTTCGGCTGCGGTAGCCGCAACGGCTTCGGACAGGGCCTCGAGCCTGGCCACGCCTTTCGGGTTTGCAGGCAGGGGGTCCGACGACACTGCGGCCGGAACCACGAAGTTCCTGAACAGCATTTCGGGTGTGAAGAAATCGTCCGACTCGAGCACGCTCAAGAACACGACAACCATGTTCTTCCCGGGATGAACGATGACGAACTGGCCTCCTGACCCCAACATCATGAAGTATCCGGCGTCGTCGATCCACCACTGATAACCGTATTTGTCGGACAGCGTGCCGGAGTGAATCTGGCTCTTCGTGGATTCCTCTACCCACTCTTCCGGGACCACTTGCTCGCCACCCCACCGACCTTCGTTGAGGTAAAGCAACCCGATCTTTGCGATGTCGTGGGGTTTCATACTGATGCCGCTCCAGCCCAGGTTTATCCCCTGCGGTCCAAACCTCCAATCCACCTCGGTAATACCGAGGGGACCGAACAGATGCTCCTTTGCGAACGACAGAGCGCTGGAGCCCGTTGTCTTCTGGAGGATGGCCGCGAGAAGAAAGGCGACGCAGTTGCTGTACTCGAACCGCGTACCCGGTGCCTCGGACATCGGTAGGTCGATTATGTGTTGGATCCAGTCGCTGCTCTCACCAAGTTCTCTCAGGCCTCGCCACCGGTAGAGATAGGAGTCCTCCGTTCTGAGACCCGCGGACATGCTCAAGAGATGCTTGAGCGTGATGCCCCGTTTTCTCTCGTCGGGCGTGGCCGGAACCTTCTCGGGGAAGAAATCCAAGAGAGGAGTCTCCACGCTCCCGATGTGGCCCTCTTCAATGGCGATGCCGATGAGAGCGGACATGATGCTCTTTGTGCAGGAGTGAACGATGTGCCATGTGTCGGGCTGAAAAGGCGCGAAAGTCGCGTCCGCCACCATGAGGCCGTTACGGATGACGGTCACGCTCCTTATCCTGTGGCCGTGTTTCTTGATAGTCTCCACCATGTCCGCCAGCCTCTCAGAGTCCATCCCCTGCTCTTCCGGGGTCGACCTCTCCCAGGCGAAAGAGGCGGGCGCCTGCTCCGCCGCGGCCATCGTTCGCCCCGTCGCTTCGAGCCCTTGAGGTGGCGCACACCACGGCACCAGAGTGAGAACCACCAGAATGACGAACGCGAGAGACAGCTTCAGCAACTTGGTTTCTCCCTCAACTTGGTTTCTCCCTCTCTCTTCTCAGGTGGATTGCCCACAAACAGCTAACCGGAAAGAGGTTGAACCTCCGCGCCGGCCTTCTCGTTCCCGACCTTGAGCGGGGCAGACGCCACTACCTTCCTACCCAGTCCAGGACTCGACCGGGGATTTCGTCACGATTCTCGCGCGTTATCTCCCACAGTTTGGCCGCGGGATGCCGTCTCACCCGTCTTATGAACTCGGTTCCCCTGACCGGAATCGTGGCCAGGATTCTGGCCTCCGAATCCAGGAGCGACTCCATCGCGCACACAAACTTCTGCGAGAGACACTCCATCTTCCCGATTTCATCCACCACGTAGAGTTCCACAGACGCGTCATGATGCAGCGTCAGGTCCACAATCCGGTTCAGGGCGTCGATGTCCACTCCGTACCTGCCCACCCTGCACGACGACCTGATGTCCGTGTGGGCGAGCGTGGCCACGTGCCCGTCTAAGGTCTCAAGCCGAAAGCCCTGGCGGCGGCCGCGAACCCGAACCTCTTCGGTGGTGAAACCGCGCAGCCTGTGTCGGGCCAGCGCCGCGGCCACCTTCCGGACAGCGGTGGTCTTGCCGACCCCAGGAAGGCCGCTCAGCAACAACACCCTGTCGGCTCCTGAACGCGACATCTCGGCTCAGTCGAAGCCCTTCTCCTTGAGAAGAGCATCCACCTTGGGCTCCGTTCCCCTGAAGCGCCTGTAAAGCGTCATCGGTTCTTCCGTCCCGCCCGTGGACAGGATGTTGTCCCTGAAGGAGCGGGCCGTGGTCTGGTCGAACAGGCTGGTCTCCTTGAATGCCTGAAAGGCGTCCGTGTCCAGCACCTCTGCCCAGACGTAGCTGTAATAGCCGGCAGAATAGCCACCGGAGAAGACGTGCCGGAAGTAGGGGCTTCGATATCTCACCACGATCTGCGGGATGAGGCCGATACGCCTCATACAGCTTTCCTCGAACTCGTCGACCGCCAGCTTCTCGGCCGCCGTTATGGTGTGCCAGTCCATGTCAAGATAGCAGGCGGCCAGATACTCGACCGAGGCAAAACCCTGGTTGAAGTAGCGGGCGTTGTGGATGCTGTCTATCAGCTCCTGGGGGATGACCTCGCCCGTCTCGTAGTGCTTTGCGTACGCCCTGAGTACTTCGGGTTCCACTGCCCAGTTCTCCATGATCTGAGACGGCAGCTCCACGAAATCCGTGGCCACTTCCGAGCCAGAGAGGCGGCGATACGTGGTGTTGGAGAGTAGCCCGTGCAGGGCGTGGCCGAATTCGTGGAAGAGTGTGCGGACTTCCTCGAGACTCAGCAACGCAGGGCTGTCAGCAGTCGGCATGGAGAAGTTACAGACGTTGTGAACGACGGGAGTGACTTCCACACCTCCCTGCCGGGATTGCTTCCTGCAGGAACCCATCCAGGCTCCACCCCTCTTACTGGCCCTCGGGAAATAGTCTGTGTAGAAAATGCCGATATGCGTTCCGTCTGCTTCCTTTACTTCGAACACCCTCACGTCTTCCTGATATACTGGAACGTCCGTCCGTTCTTCGAACGTGATTCCGTACAGCTTGTTTGCAACCGCGAACGCACCGTCTCGCACACTTTCCAGGGCGAAGTACGGCCTCAGCATCCTGTCGTCCAGATCGTACCTTGCCTTCCGCAGCTTCTCGGCATAGAACGGCCAATCCCACGGTTGCAGCTCGAAGTCCTGTCCTTCCTCTTGGATCAGCGCCTGCAGCTCCGCCGCCTCTCTTCGGGCCGTCCTGAGGGCCGGTTCCCATATCTCGTCCAGCAATTTATAGACGCCGGCGGCATCCTTCGCCATGTTCTCTTCCAGGGCAAACTCGGCGTAGGTCTTGTAGCCCAGCAGATTCGCCTTCTCGAGGCGAAGAGCGGCAATCTCGGCCACGAGCCCCTTCGTATTCAACTTGTTCGGGTTGCTGCCCCGACTCACGTAGGCCCTGAAGAGCTTCTCTCGAAGTTCCCTGTTCTCTGCGTACCGCAGAAACGGCGTCATGCTTGGGTAGTGCAGCGTGAATACCCACTTTCCCTTCTTTCCTCGCTCCGCCGCCGCCTCAGCAGCAGCTTCGACCACCGCCTCTGGCAGCCCGGTAAGGTCCTCCTCGTTCTGGATGACCAGCTCGAACGCATTGTCCTCCTTGAGAATGTTCTTGCCGAATTTGAGAGTCAGAAGAGACAGCTCCTTGTTTATCTCTCTCAGTCGGGCCTTCTTATCCTCATCCAGCTGGACTCCGCCCCTCACGAAGTCCTTGTAGTATTTTTCCAGAAGCATCCCCTGTTCGGGAGTGAGGCCGAGAGAGTCCCTTCGAGCGTGTATGGCTTCTATTCTCCGGAAGAGCTCCACGTTCAGCCGGATGTCGTCTTCGTGCCTGGAAAGCAGCGGCGCCACCTGCTCGGCGATCTTCTGCATCTGTTCATTCGTGTGGGCGGAATTCATATGGTAGAAGACGCTCCGCACCTTTGTCAGGAGCGCTCCACTTGCTGCAAGCGCTTCGACAATGTTTTCAAATGTGGGAGCCCCAGTGTTCTTCACGATGACTTCAATCTCTCTCTGCTGCTGTGCCATCCCTTCTTTGAACGCCGGCAGATAGTGCCGTTCCTTGATGACGTCGAACGGGGGAACGCCAAAGGGCGTCTCAGACTCGCTGAAGAAGGGATTTGACTCTTGAGACATACAGGAACAAAGTAGGAGGCTGAAGGTGAGGGTCAGCAAAGAAGAGCTTGTGAGCAGCCAGATCATCTTCATTTTCTCTGCCTCCGCGCGAATGAACCGATGCGGCCGCAAGTGGACGCAGCGAAACGCCGTGACCAGAAGTCAGATCCGCTAATTCTGCCAGACAGCGTGGCCCTTCGCGCGCAGCCGCCGGGCCAGCCAGGCTTCCATCCGTTGGGCCTCCTCGTACGTCATGGGGTTGTATTTCGTGTAGATTCGACGTCTCAGCCAGAGGCCGTACTTTTTGACATACTTGTTGGCCTTGCGGCCTTCCTTGTGATTCTTGAACCGCTCGTCAGGGCTCAACCCTGTCATGCCCACGTACAGGCATGCTTTCTCCGGGTCGTGGCCCGAATTCGCCTCCAGGAACTTCCGCTCCTTCAGCACATCCTTGTCCAGCTCGACCACGTAGACGTTATGGACCCTCGCCTTTTCCACGATGCCTCACAACATACACTCCCTCGCGCTAACCTGTCAAAAAGCAATCCATGCGCGCCACGTCCACGACTAGTCCTCACCAATCTCTTGCACTCCAAGCTGCCAGCAGAGAAACGTCGTTTCGTCAGTGGCCTCTTCGATGTCCCTCGTCACCGAACCCCCACCCGAGTGGCCAGCAGTGCTCTCGTATCGCAAGAGCACCGGAGCGTCAGAGCCGGTCGATGCCTGAAGCAGCGCGGTCATCTTGCGAGCGTGGAGAGGGGCCACGCGCGTGTCGGAATCGCCAGTGACGAAGAGCGTGGCAGGGTATTTCGTACCCTTCTTCACGTTGTGGTAAGGAGAGTACGCGCGGATGAACTTGAAATGCTCCGGGTCTTCGGGTGAGCCGTACTCGGAAACCCACAGCTTTGCCAGTAGAAACCTCTGGAACCTGAGCATGTCCAACAAGGGGTACGTACAGACCACGGCTTTGAAAAGCTCCGGGCGCTGAACAAGAGCCGCACCCACGAGCAGACCTCCGTTACTCCCCCCGAGTATCGCCAGCCTGGACGGGTTGGTGTATTTGCTTTCTATCAGCCACTCGGCGGCCGCGATGAAGTCATCGAAAACGTTCTGCTTCTTTTCCAGCATCCCGGCCCGGTGCCACTCTTCACCGAATTCCCCTCCGCCCCTAAGGTTGGCAAGGGCGAATATACCTCCGTGCTCCACCCAGTTCACCGCCGTAGCGGAAAAGAAAGGTGTGAAACTGACATTGAAGCCGCCGTATCCCACAAGCACGGTGGGGTTGTCTCCGTCGAGTTTCAGGTCATCACGGTGCACAATAAACATCGGCACCTTGGTGCCGTCATTGGACTCGTACCAAACCTGCTCGACCCTCACTCTTTCCGTATCGACCCGCACGTCCAACCGTGCCCAGACTTCCTGCGTGCCCGTGCTGGTGGCGTACCGGAAGATGGTAGTCGGAACGTGAAACGACGAGAACATGAAGAAGGTCTCGTCATGCCCCCACCTTCCCTTGACGCTCCCCACGGAGCCAATCGTGGGGAAGGCGATGTCGCGAACGTACTTCCCGTCAGACTCGAATACCTTGACCTTAGAAGCCACGTTTTCCAGGTAGTTGACGAATATCTTCCCGCCGGCGAGGGTGAACTCCTCCATCACGGCCTTCGTTTCCGGAATCAACTCCCGCCAGTTCTCGCGCGACGGGTTATTCAGGTCTATTGCCAGTATGCGGCCGTTGGGAGCGTTCCAATAGGTCTGAACAAAGATGCAATCCCCCCCCACCTGGGGAATAAACCTTGCGTCGACGTCGTTCACGATGGTCGTGACGGGGCCCCCCTCGGCCAGATTCTTGTAATAGACCTCCGTCTTCAGTGCAGCCGATCCGTGGAAGACAGTGATGACGAGGTGCTTTCCGTCTTCTGAGACGTCGGAGCCGATTCCCATCTCGGGTCCGTAGCCCTCACCGAAAACGTATCCGTCTTCCGAGATGGCCGTCCCGATGGTATGGAAGTAGACGCGCGAGCCAGAGGTATCGTGGCGAGAGTAGTAGAAGCCGCTCTTGTCTGGGAGGAGAGACAGCCCGAAGTAGAGCGCTTTCGGCATCTCGTCCTTCAAGTGCGTTCGGCCGTCGACGTCGTACATCTTCACGACTACTTCGTCCTCGCCTCCCTCGCGAACCTGATACAGCATCAGCTTCCCGTCCTGCGAGACGTCCAGAAGGCCAACGCTTGTCGTTCCGTCGTCGCTCATCGGATGGGGATCCACGAGAACCTGGTCTTCACCATCGAGCCCCTCACGCAGGTAGATGAGGTACAGATCCTGGTCCGCCGCCCTCTTCGCAAAGAAGTAGCGCCCGTTGCGCTCTATGGGCATGCCGATGCGCTCCGTTCTGAGTAGCTCGGTGTAGCGCTCCCTCAGCTCCTCCCGCACCGGGATGTTCTCCATGAACGACTGGGTGTAGGCGTTCTGCGTCTCGATCCACGCGCGGGTCTCTGGACTCTCCTGGTCTTCCAGCCAGCGATACGGGTCCACGATTTCGACGTCGTGTAGAATGTCCGCCACGTTGTCCTGGCGCGTAACCGGCGCCGAATGAGACCCAGCCTGTGCAGGAATGACAGAGAGCAGAAAGACGAACGCCGCAGCGAGTGACAGCGAGGCTTGAAAGAACGTGGCACGCCTCGAGAACGATGCGGTTTCTCTGAACATTGCAGCTACCTCCTTTTACCGGGAGAGGGAACGGAAAACTTACGTCGAACGTAAGGCTCAGCGAACCCAGGGCAGGTTCGTCAGGTCAGCGTTCCCGCCCGACAGGATAACGCCCACCCTTTTCCCTGCGAAAAGCTCGCGATTGCCAAGCAGTGCGCCCACCGGGACCGCGGCGGACGGTTCAATCACGACCTTCATTCTCTCCCAGACGCAGCGCATGCCGGCCACGATTGACTCCTCGCTGACCGTGACGATGTTTCTGACGTGACGCTGGATAATCGGAAACGTCAGGTCGCCGAGAGACGTGAGAAGACCGTCTGCAATCGTATCGGGATTCTCTGAGGGCAGGATCCTCCCGGCCTGAAGCGACCGATACGCGTCGTCGGCCCTCTCGGGCTCCGCGGCCACGACCTCGGTTCGCGGTGAAAGAGACGAGACGACGATGGCAGTCCCGCTCACCAGCCCACCACCGCCCACCGGGGTCATGACAACATCCAGTTCGCTGACTTCCTGGCAAAGCTCCAGCGCAGCCGTTCCCTGCCCACAGATCACGCGATGGTCGTTGTACGGGTGCACGACCACGGCTCCCGTGCGCGCGACGACCTCCCCCAGGGTCTCTTCCCTGGACCTGAGCGTGGGCTCGCAAAAGACTATCTCGGCGCCGTACCCTGCAACCGCCTCTTTCTTCACCCCAGGCGCGGTCCTGGGCATTACAACGAACGCCCTGGTGCCTCTCCAGTGCGCGGCGAGGGCAAGGGCAGCCGCGTGATTGCCCGAAGAGTGCGTGGCCACCCCATTCGAGACGTCTTCTTCTCTCAGGGAGAAGACGGCATTGGCGGCGCCTCTGATCTTGAATACCCCGGCCTTCTGAAAATTCTCGCACTTGAAGAACAGGCTTGCCCCGCTCATCCGGTTGAGGGCTTCACAGGTGAGAACTGGCGTGCAGTGAATGAACGATCTAATACGTTCAGATGCCGTCCTGATGTCTTCTATAGTGGGGTCGGCAGTCATCCGGTCGACTCGTGTCTTCCCTGCCCTCAAGGATCAACGTCCTGCTTGGGTCTTCTCGATCTTTGCCCACGTGTCGCGCAGTGACACGGTACGATTGAAAACGAGGCTCTTCCCGGAAGAGTCTTTGTCTGCGCAGAAGTAGCCCTGTCTTTCAAACTGACACCGATAGCCCGGTTTCGCTCCGGCGAGGCTGGGTTCAAACTTGCAGCCAGTCAGGACCTCCAGAGAGCGGGGATTCAGATTGGAAAGCCAGTCCGCGCCTTCAACGTCAACGGGATCAGGCTTCGTAAACAGGTGGTCGTAGAGTCTCACTTCGCCGTCCAGGGCGTGTTCGGCCGACACCCAGTGAAGCGTCCCTTTCACCTTCCGTCCATCGGGGGCCCAACCTCCCCGCGTCTCAGGGTCATACGTACAGTGCAGCTCTATCACGTCCCCGGTCGCAGCATCCTTAACAACATCCACGCAGGTGATGTAGTAGGCATACCGCAAACGTACCTCTCGCCCCGGTGACAACCGGAAGAACTTTCCCGGAGGATCCTCGCGAAAGTCATCCTGTTCGACGTACAGCACTCGGGAGAAAGGGACCTCCCGTGTGCCCTGCGCCGGGTCCTCCGGATTGTTGATGGCCTCCAGCTCTTCCACCTGGCCCTCCGGGTAGTTGTCGATAACCACCCGAAGTGGGCGGATGACAGCCATGACACGCGGAGCCCGCCTGTTCAGGTCCTCTCGAACGCAGTGCTCGAGCAGCGCCGTGTCCACCAGGCTTTCCCTCTTCGCCACCCCGATGCGTTCACAGAACGCGCGAACTGCCTCCGGCGTGTAGCCTCGTCTACGCATTCCGGATATCGTGGGCATTCGTGGGTCGTCCCATCCACCAACGCATCCCTCTGCCACCAGCCGCAGCAGCTTCCGCTTGCTGAGAACCGTGTGGCTGAGATTCAGGGGGGCAAATTCGATCTGCTGCGGATGGTGTATCCCGAGCGCCTCCACGTACCAATCGTACAACGGCCTGTGGGCCTCGAACTCGAGCGTGCAGATGGAGTGAGTTATGCCCTCGATGGAGTCAGATTGCCCGTGGGTGAAGTCGTAGGTTGGATAGATGCACCACTTGTCCCCGGTCCGGTGATGCGAGGCCCTGAGGATTCTATACATGACCGGGTCCCGCATGTTCAGGTTACCGGATGCCATGTCGATCTTGGCGCGAAGGACCCGAGAGCCGTCCGGGAACTCCCCGGCTCTCATGCGCTCGAACAGGTCGAGGTTCTCCTCCGGGGTACGGTCCCGAAAGGGGCTGTTCGTGCCCGGCGCCGTCAACGTGCCCCTTGTCTTGCGTATCTCCTCCGCGCTAAGGTCGCAAACGTACGCCTTCCCGTGCTTAATCAATTTCACCGCGAACTCGTAGAGCTGGTCGAAGTAGCTGGATGCGTAGAACAGCCGGTCACCCCAATCGAACCCCAGCCATTTGATATCCCCGATGATGGATTCGACATATTCGGGCTCCTCCTTGGTGGGGTTCGTGTCATCAAACCGCAGATTGCAGAGCCCTCCGTATTCGATGGCCAGACCGAAATTGAGGCAGATAGACTTGGCGTGACCGAGATGGAGATAGCCGTTCGGCTCGGGAGGAAACCTTGTGTGCACCCGGCCCTCGTTCTTCCCCACCTTCAGGTCCGCGTCAATGATCTCCTTTATGAAGTTGGTCGATGACTTGGCGCCGACGTCAGCCATTGAGTCCTCACTCGCTCAGACGCGTTCAGCCCGCAAAATCTTGTCGCGATACTTCAGGCGACGAAATCGTATGGGATGTTCTGGATTCGTGCCACGTCCTGTATTCTGCCCTTTACGTCAAACCCCATCGGGCAGTTGACGCTGCACGTACTGCAGCTGTCGCAAGGCACCCTGGACAGGGCAACGGTCTCCATCGCGTCCTTCGCGGCGGCCAGATTCCTATAGCCGTACACGTACATGTAACTTCGCATAAGGGTCGGAATCTCAAGATTCCTGCCGCACTGAGACACGCACGTCCCGCACTGCCGGCAGTACAGGCCCAGCATACCCATCCTCTGACCCAGCTTGAGGTCCTCCTTCTCTTCGGGCGTCAGGGAGAATTCCTCCACTGCGGATAGGTTCGTCTCCAGCTGGTCGAACGTGGTCATGCCTGGGATCGCGGTATGAACGTTCTCGTTCCGGAGAACCCACTTCAGGGCGGCCTTCATGTTGATTGGATTCTTCCTCTCCCTGTCCCAATAAATCCCAGCCTGGGTCTTCATGGCGACGATCCCTACGCCCGCCTTTGCGGCGGCCGCCATTGCCTCATCCATCTCCTTGATGTGAGGCTGCCGGAAATTGTAGGCAGTCAGGACAACGTCGTGAACCTTGCTCTCCACCGCCGCCCTGATTACCTCGGGCTCGTTGCCGTGAGTCGTGACACCTATGAAGCGGGTCTTCCCCTCCTTCTTGAGCTTCTCCAATACAGAAAGAAACGGCTCGTATGTCACTGCTTCTTTGCGGACGACGTCGTGTATGTAGAGAATATCCACGTAGTCCAGCCCCAGCCGCTTGAGGCTGGTCTCGAACCTCTCTGCGAACATCTCCGAGGTGGCGTCCTTCGTGAACATGCCCGTCCTACTGTCCCCAGGTCCACTGACCTTCGTAGCAATCACGAACGAATCCCGCGGCCGACCCTTGACGATCTCACCGATCATCTCTTCGTTCCGTCCTCTCTGGTAGGCGTGCGCCGTGTCGATGTGCACGATACCTGCCTCCAGAGCGGCTTTCAGCACCTCTGGATTGTCTGTCGTCATGGCCCCTATGCTGAGAATGGGAAGGGTAAGCCCGGTCCTGCCGAGGGTTCGCGTCATCAGGGCGTGCTTCTTGGCGACCCTGGTGGTATCCGTGACTGCTGACGCCTCGCCGGTTTGAGCACGGGAGTCCCTTGTAAGCACGGAGGGAAGAACCGCCAGGCCCGCCAGGCCGAACGCTCCCTTCTTCAAGAAACTTCTTCTACCTTCCGTCGACTTCTTCCTCATCTTCTCCTCCAAGTTTTCGGGCTGATTATCCGGGTCGCGCCGTTCAAGCCCTGGGAGCGAAAAAGATTACCTCCCCCTTAGGTCCTGCAAGGAGAGCTTGTCCTTCTTGCTGAACCCTTCTGGCGCAGAATACACGTCGTAGGCCGGTTCCTCTTCGGAAATCTCCACAACCTCGTCCGTGGACCTGATGCTGAAGCCCTTTATGTATCTATCGCTCTCCTCGGCCATCGGGTAGCCCCTGGCTTCCTTGAGCTCCTCCAGCAATCCCTCCTTCAAGTTGACCAGCCTCAGGTTGTGCGTCTTCAGTGCTTCGTATGTCTCCAGGTCAAAGGGTATGTCAGTCGATAGCCACATTCTCGTGTCGGTCTCGTTGTACCTGGTTCCCTCGTAGGGAATCCAGGTGGTCATCTCCTGTCCGACGCATTCCCGTTCTCCGACCTTCCGCGTCTCTCTGGCCTCGCCGGGATCCTTGACCGTGCCCTCGGTCTGGAACATGAGTACTCTCGCGGCATCGGCTTCAGAAAGGAGATTCCGCCAATCCAGCGGCAGAGTGGTCTCTGCGTAAGTAGAGTCGTCGTGGTTTATGAAGGTGAGCAGATTCGCATCCAGGTCAAACACAACGGTTCTGGTTTCGAGCACCACGGACATCTTGCTGCCGGCAAGCCAAACCTCGTAGTCCGAGTCCTCCGGCGGGCTCGTCTCACCCCCGAAATAATAGCCGTCAGTATGGATGTGGTGCTTCAAGCAGACATCCGCACTGGCCGAAGACGCGCACACAAGCAGCGTCCCCAGTATCAGGACAAGCGCTCTCATGGGTCCTCCTCTCTCGCTGCTCTGCCGTGTTCTACTCTCGTCAACCCTGCCCCGGCCTGCTCTCTGAGCCTGCCATCCCGGCCGCCAAGAAGAAATATGGACAACTATATGCCAATTCATGGCTTGATGCAATTTCAAAAGGTCGGGGCCAGGCAAGTCGGCCCTGGCTGGCGGCTCCGGGCGGGTCCTGCTTCTCGCGTGGCTCCGCCGCCCGAGAGGCAGGAAATGGGAATCAGGGCAATAGCTCCAGCGACATCTCGAACTGCCTCGCGAAGAGCTTGAACCCCACCTTCTCCGCGAAGCTCAGCATGGCCGCGTCCGAACGCTCGACGTTGACGAGCTTCACCGCGCTGGCGGTCTCTGTGAGCCCGTCCAGCAGGTGCCGGAGAAGTTCTGTCGCCACGCCTCGTCTGCGGAAATCCCTGCGCACCGCAAGGCACATGATCCAGTTCGAAGCCAGGTAATGGACGGCGAGGCCGATGCGTTCACTTTCGTGGACCGCGCCCAGCAGCAAGACTTCATCCGGAATCCGCCTGATGGAAGAGAAGCTGTTCTCCCACGAAGGCCGCCAGTCCAAGAAACTGGAAAACGAGGGCAGCTCATCTCTCTCTACCGGCATAACCGTGACGGGCGGACGCCCGCCCCGGTCGCAACGGGCGTCTCCCGGCATCAGCTCCAGGCAGTCGAATTCACGGACCACCTTGAAGCCTGCCCTCTTGTAAGCTCTCACTGCGGGCTCGTTTGTCTGGATGACCTCGAGCACGAATCTCCGCACGCCCTGCTCTCTCAGGCGTGGAGTGGCGAAGTCAAACATCTCCCTCGCTATGCCTCTACCCCTGTAGGCCTTGATGATGCCCGTACCGATGTCAAAGGCAGAGCTGACGCCGTCGAACTCGTCCAGACCTACCATGGTGAATCCGACCATCTTGTTCCCGTCGAACGCACCCACTGATGACTCCAGGCTAATGCCGTTCTTCGTCACGCGGCTGAGAAACTTCTCCTCCGTAACGTGGCTCATGTCCAGCACATAGTCAGAGAAGGCTTCGCAGAAGCTTCGATACAACTGGGGAAGAGAATCCCTGGAAAGGAACTTGCACTCGTGACTCATTGGCACCGCCGTCTCAGTCGATTATCAGGCTCTCGAGTTCACGCGGATAATAAGTCAGGATTTCAATGCCGTCATCCAGGACCACCAGGGTGTCCGAATGGCGAAAACCTCCCATATCCGGAGCGTAAAAGCCGGGTTCCACCGTGAAGACCATCCTGGGTCGAATCACGGTGTGGTCACCCACGTCCAGAAAGGGGCCTTCGTGCATGCGAAGCCCGATGGCGTGGCCGGTATGATGCTTCCAGAAGGGCATGAGCCCTCTGAAATCTGAGTCACTCTCCCTTCGCTGCTGGCCGCCTGGGGCAGGGCTCGCAACCGGCAGGGAGTTCTCTTCGTAATAGAGGCGCACCGCCCGGTCCACGTCCGAGCATCGAGCCCCGGGGCGCAGGGCGTCGAATGCTACTTCCTGTGCCTTCTTCATGTGCGCAAACATTTCGCGCTGTCCCTCAGAGGGTCGACCGACCACCATTGTCCGTTCCAGCTCCGACGTGTAACCCCACACCACGGCCCCTGCACCTGTTACTAGCACGTCTCCCGCCTGGAACGTGATGTTGTTCGCCAGCGCGTGGGGGATTGCCGCGTTTCGACCTATCTGCCCTCGATAGCCGGCCGATGCCCCTTCGTGAAACAAGCTCTGCGAGCGGTAGAGAGGCCCCAGCGTGTCTAACATCGCGAGCGTAGCCTCGTGGCTGGCCCGGAGACTCACTTCCGTCTCCGTCGCCCCGACCTTTGTATATCTCTGGAGCAGCCGGTGTGCGAGGTTTCCCCATTTCACGCTCTCTCGGATGAGGTTGACTTCCGCCTCGCTCTTGATCATCATCGCGTCTTCCAGGAAGGCGCTGACCTTGATCACGTTCGCCCCCGTCAACTCCGAAAGCGAGGGGCCCCTGTAGCCGTAGATCCAGGGATAGCCGTCGTTGTCGGCCCCTATGTCTCCCGAGATTCCCATGCTGTCCAAGGTCTTCTTGAGTATCTGGAATGGGTGAGGGTCGCACGGATACTCGACGTAGTCGACCACTCGCTCGAAGCCGGTTTCTGATACCGCGTGCTCTCGTTCCAGGCGCGGCACAAACATGGCCTTCTCTCCCCGCGCGTTCATGAGGAAGGCGATGGGCCGCTCAGTGGGAATGAAGGCAAAGCCTGTCAGGTACAGGATGTAGTAGTTGTCAAACAGGACAACACCGCTCAACCGCTTCTCTGTGACGTGTTCCAGCAGCTTGCCGGCGCGAGTTTGAAGTTCCGACGACGTGATCCTAATCGAGGTCAGCGAGGAATTGCATGACAAGCTCATTGTATTTCTCCGGCTCGATAAGGTTGATGAGATGGCCTCCGCCCTCAATTACTGCCTTACTTGCATGGGGCAGCGCATAAACCAGCGCGTCGGCGGCTATTCTGAAATAGGGAATCTCCTGGTTCCCCACCACCACCAGCGCGGGTGCCAGGATCTCCGGGATACGCCCCATGCTCGGCAGCGCATCCTCTCCAGACCTGGGGCCCGGAGCCAGCAGTGAATCGCCCGAGTAGCACTCCAGGAGAACCTCAAGACGTGCCTTGAGCTCTGGCCTGTGCGCCGGAATAGAGAGGAGCGGGTGTTCCAGCCAAGCCCGGCGAAACGCCTGCAGTCCTTTCCTTCTGGCAAGCTCACGGTACTCTTGAAGAGGATACCTGTCCGCTCCGTTCCAGCGCAGACCGAAGTCCCTGGGCGGCTGCGGCCCCTGAAGGACCAGGCCGCTGAGACTGCCGGGATGGGCGAGCGCGAAGCCGAGCGCGGTCAGCGCTCCCTGCGACATTCCCAGAACGTGAGTCCTCTGGATACCCAGCAACGAGAGCAATACGGAAAGGTCGTCCACGTCGTGCCCCGAGCCTTCCTTTCCGCCGGAGAGCCCAAAACCCCTTCGGTCGTATCGAACGACCTGGTAACGACGGCTGAAGGCCGGTACCTGGTCGTCCCACATCTTCAGATTCAGCGACCATCCGTGAATCAGAACCAGAGCGGGCCCTTCACCTTCCATCTCGTAGGAGATGTGAACGCCATCGAACGCTTGAACGGTTCCCCGCTTGACCCCCTTCATGAAACACCTCTGTCGCCCCTGGCCTTTCTTGCGGCCTTCACCCAGAGATACTGCGTCCCCTCACCTTCCATGCCGAGAATCTCGAGGTAGCCCCTCCGGCATGCCCGCTTCAACCGTTCCACGGAGACCCTCGAACCTCGCCACGCGGGATTCTCCAGGTCTGTCGGCCCGCGAGAGAGTCCGAAGGAAGGCGCCTCTTCCGAATCGCCCACCCGTCCCAACAACGCCCTCAACCTGGAGCGCACTCGCAACCGCTCTCTAACGCCCTGGGGCAAATTGTTCACCTGGAAGTAGAAGTGCCCCCCGTCCCTCAGGACACGTCCCGCCTCCCCAATATAGCGCGCGGTAATGGCGGCATCCGGGATGTGCTGAAAAGTTATGTAGGAGAAGACAAAATCAAACCGGGCGTCCTCAAAGTCATTCAGGTCGTACCCGTTGCACACCAGGAGGCTCACGTTCGAGTATCTATCGAGGTTGCTTCTTGCTTGCTCTATCATGCGGGGAGATACGTCCACGGCGCTCACTTGCCTGAAACGCTCAGCGAAGTAGGCCGTCATCCGGCCTATCCCGCAGCCGATTTCCAGGACCGACTCCTCCCCCGTAAACCTGATGCCCGACTCCCTCAAGAATCGCTCCGCAAGAGTCCTCCCCCACTGCCAGAACTCCTCAGGACTCCGCTGGTCGTAGCCCCGATAGGACGAAACATAGTACATTGCATTTTCCAGGGCCTTGGCGTCCCAGAAGTCTCTCATCAGTTGGCCGGATCGCTCCCTCTTCATTTTCCGCTCGGGGCTCAAAGTCTTTCAGTGGTTTTCCGGACCTGAGGACTGTTTTACGTCCGCCCTCTTCGGGTAGTTGGCTCAACCTACTGCAGCAGGTTTATCTCGATCTTGATGGAATTGTTCGTGGGTATTGTCATCTCCTGGGGACCCGCAACCAGAACCTTGCCTTCCACGGCAGCCTCAGATAGAAGCTTCACGTAACTTCCCTCGTTGAAGGCGAAGTACCAAGTGTCGCTGCCGTCCACCTTCCCTTCGAAGGTAAGGTCTGCCTCTCCCTCTTTGCCCGTACCCTCCAGGGTACCCGTTACGACTGCGGCGACCTTCGCGCACTGTAGTCCGTTCACCGTCTCAAAACCTTCCAGGGTGTTCGTACTCTCGAAGGCCAGCTGGATGTCCGTGTTTGTC
>CP070702.1:2297220-2338294 GCA_020349905.1 Candidatus Eiseniibacteriota bacterium | reverse complement strand
CTGCCACGATGGCCCTTGAGCGACCGACTATTGCATTGAGAAGGCTCGACTTGCCTACGTTAGGCCTGCCTATGATGGGGGTCATGGCGCCCGCCTTCAGTACGGCCGCAACTCTTCTCTCGGACACAAGAACAGCCAGGGTGTCCCTGCACTCTTCCAGAGTCCGCACTAGCGTGGCGCTTTCAGGGGGGTCGGGTACGTCCTCCGGGAAGTCTATGACTGCTTCAACCTCACTCAGGACACTTACAACCGAGGCTCTGACCTTAGATATCTCCTCGGAGAGTTCTCCCTCGAGCTGCCTCAGAGCTCTCCCGGCTGCCTCTCTGGTCTTTGCCGCAACCAGCTCCGCCACGGCTTCGGCCTGCGCAAGGTCCATCCTGTTGTTGAGAAAGGCCCTCTTCGTGAACTCCCCGGGGTCCGCCATCCTGCAGCCGCACGACAAGAACGCCTCCAACACCAGCTGGCTCGTGACGGGGCCGCCGTGGCAGCTCACCTCCACTATGTCCTCACCCGTGAAAGTCTCGGGGGCGCGCATGACGCACACGAGCACCTCGTCCAGCACGCGACCTGACGGGTCCGTCAGCTTGCCGTGTCTGACTGAGTGCGTCCTGGAAAGAGAAAGCGGCTCCTTTCCCTTGAACAGCCTGTCAGCAATCTCGATGGACTCCGGACCGCTCACCCGCACGACTGCGATGGCTCCTCGGCCCGGAGCGGTCGAGATTGCGGCAACGGTGTCCGCAATCAAGATACTTTCCTCCCTGGGAAGATTCTACACGACCCGGGACAGAAGTCAGCCGCGTGGCAGGAGGCCTGTTCACCGCCCGAAGCTTCATACGTTCCAGGATTCTTCCGCCCGGAGGCTCTTGCGACTGAGGTCACGAGGCAAGGGGAGGGCGTCTAACTTCGACCCGTGTCCTTCGGTCCGATGACCACGCGCTTCACGAGTCCCTCGCCGACCGCAAACGAACGGACTCCGGGATGGTCTTTGAGCGCAAGGTGGATGATTCGTCTCTCGGAAGCCTTCAGGGGGTCGGTGCTGACTTCCTGCCCGGTAGAGCTGGCGCGCTCCGCCAGAGAGCTGGCCAGCTTCATGAGCTGCCCCTCTCTACGCTTTCTGTAACCGCCCACGTCCACGATAACGTGTCGCCAGCTGGAGGCGTTGCGGTTCAGCATTTTGCTCACCACGTGCTGAAAGCACTCCAGCGTCTCGCCTCTCTTACCGATGAGAAGTCCGTCCGCGCCGGTGGAACCGATCGTTATCTCCGTCGCGTCCTGGACGTCCTTGCTCTCGACTTCGGCGGAGAAGCCCATCGCTGAGAGGAGCTCCCGGACCAGTTCCGCGGGTTCGGAAGACGGTCCGAGGCCTATCTTTAGCCGCACGCGAACGCGGGCCTGCCTGGAACCGAGTATGCTGAAGACTCCCCGGCTCCCTTCGTCGAGCACCTCTATCTCCACGTCGTCCTCTTCCACACCCAATCTCTTGAGCGCGTTTCCGACTGCGTCTCCGACTGTCTTACCTTCTGTCTCGATGCAGTTCCTGCGATGCTCGTCCATGACGTCACACTTCCTTTCCTTGACGGCAACTCTAGATTCTTCTGTCAGGCGTAGCCGACATACGTCTGATTCAAATGTGGATGTTACTGGCCCGTGCGGGCTCATTTTCTAGAACTCTTCGATGCCTTGCGTTTTTCCGGGGCGACGGGCTCCGCAGCGGGCTCCGGTTTCTCGCCCCTCTTCTGAATATACTGCTGCGCGATGGTCATGAGATTATTGGCTGTCCAGTAAAGAACGAGCCCGGAAGGCAGACCGTAGAAGAAGACCAGCATGATAATGGGCATGAAGTACATCATGGCGGCCTGTCTCGGGTCCGTGGGCGTCATTTTCTGCTGCCAGAACATGCTTGCCGCCATGAGAAGCGGCAGAAGGTGAATCGCAAATCCGGCCACCACCGCTACCGTGTCGGGCGAAGAGAGGTCGTTTATCCACCACACGAAGTGCGCTCTTCTCATCTCGATGGAATGCATCAGTACGCTGTAGAGGGCTATAAACACAGGCATCTGGAGCAACAACGGAAGGCATCCCCCAAGCGGGTTGACTTTGTGCTTCTTGTAAAGTCCCATCACCTCCTTGTTCAACCTCTGGGGTTCCTTCTTGAGCTTTTCCTTGAGCTTCTGAATCTCGGGCTGCAGCTTCTGCATCTCGCGCATCGACTTCATGCTGCTCCTGGTAAGGGGATAGAAGAGTATCTTCGTGAGCAGCGAGAGCAGAATGATGACCGACCCGTAGTTCGGAAACACTTTGTGGCACGCCACCAGGAACTGAAGAACAAGCTGGCTCACCGGTCTTATCCAACTCCAGCCCAGGTTGACCGTACGTTCAAGGCCGACTTCCAGCTTTTTCAGGTTCCACAGGTCTATGGGCCCCACGTAGAGCGTGAAGCTCGTCCTCGTGAGTCCGTTGACCGACACGGGAATCGCAAGCTGCGTGCTCGAGAAACTCTCTTCGGGACTGCCGGCGTTCACGACTTCGGAGACCACGCCCTCCGGAGGAACGAACGCAGCGATGAAGTACCTGCTTCTGACGGCGCTCCACACGACGTTACCGGTGTGCTGCTTGAACGGTTCCTTCTTGAAGGAGTTGAGATTGTCCTGGATCATTTCTGTCCCGAGAAGGGAGACGGAAGCTACGTTGCGAATCTCCTCCTTCTGGTTCGTCTCCGTGAGAGAAACCCCTCCGGTCCAACCCAGAAGATAGTCAAGCTTCTCCGCCTGAGAGGAGATCCCGCGAATCTCCACGTCGAGCCCGATGGCGTAGCTGTCTTCCGCGAAGCTAAAGGTCTTGACGATCGCTGTCCCGTACGCCGGGTCAGCTGCACGGAAGCTCAGCTTGCGGATCATTCCCGTTTCAGCGTCCACGCTGTCGCTGACAGTGAACGCGACCGAGGAGAGGTCTATTTCTCCCCGCTGCGAGCGTACCACCAGGCCCATCTCACCCCGTCCCGCGTCCCTCACCGGCTGGCGCACCAGGTTCACGGGCTCGTCGTGGAGGCTCTGGAATTTCTTTAGTTTCATGCTGGTGAGAACGCCGCCGCGCGAGCTGAAAGTGGCCTCGTAGAGGTCAGTTTCCACCACCGTTTCCACGACCGGGGCACCCTCCAGAGCTACGAGGGCGCCGAGTGCCGGCATACCCAGAGCCGCGCTTTCTACCGGGACTTGTTGGGCCGAGCTCTCTGTCGGGGCCGGTGGGACGGACGGGGCAGCCGTTTGAGGGGCTCTCTCCGGAGAGGAGGCGGCTAGTGCGGCGAGCGAATCTTCGATGGCGGCCGCAAGACGCGCCCTCTCTTCTTCCTGCGCCTTCAGGCGGGCCGCCCTTTCTGCCGGAGCGAAGTAGAATATCTGAAAGAGCATCACCGCAGCGGCAGCCAGTGCCAGGGCGAGGAGCGTTCTTTTGTCCATTCGTCAGACCTCGTTTCCGCGCGGCTACGCGTTCAGCTCAGTTCGTCGACGCCGCCGGGACTGAAGGGGTTACACCGCAGAAGCCTCTTCATCCCGAACCACACGCCCCTACTGATGCCGTACTTGCTCACGGCTTGACGGGTGTACTCGGAACAGCTTGGGTAGAACCTGCAACTGGGAGGAAACAGCGGCGAGATGCAGACTTGATACCCTCTGAGAAGCAGAAGTGCAAACCGTTTCATGGCCCTTCGTCTTCTTCCATTCGCTTGCGCGACGTGGAGCAGCTAGGACTTCTTAAGACCCGCCCTCAGAAGCACTGTACCCATCTCCCCCAGCAGACCCTCCCACTCCAGCTCTGCTACGCCACTTCGGGCCACGAAAACAAGGTGAACTCTCTCGGGTAGCCCTGCCCTGAACCTTCTGTATGCTTCGCGAAGTCTTCTGCGTATGCGATTTCTGCGGACGGCCTTTCCCAGTCTCTTGCTGGTCACGAATGCGGCCTTTCTGCCTTCAACGTTGTCCCTCAGGCAGAAAAGCACTATGTGCTGCGTTCGATAAACGGCGCCGTCTTTGTACACCCTGTCGAAGTTCCGCTTGCCCTGAAGTCGTTCCTTTCGTGGAAACCTCTCATCGATTCTCTTCATGGGCCGCAACGTCAGACGGCGAGCCGTTTTCTCCCCTTGGCCCGTCTTCTACTGAGGACCTTCTTTCCCTGTCGTGTCTTCATCCTCGCGCGGAAGCCGTGCGTCTTCTTTCTTGGTCGGTTATGTGGTTGATACGTGCGTTTCAAAAGAAAACCCCCGATTTGCCGATCCTGAGCGCTTTAGAGCGGCTGGCGCGCCGGCCACAAACGCCGTGCGAGAACCGTCTCTACGGCCATTCTATGGAACAAACCGGGGCGCAGTCAAGCCCTTAATGAGGCAGTCAGGCCCTTAATGAGCACGGTGGCGGTGCGGCTTCCCTCTTCATTCTATCTCCACGTCTCGAACGAAGAGACTCATTCCGTCGAACAGGGCGCCGTCTAACCCCACCTCGTCTCCCTTTGCGTCGGTGACGTATGCCTCGCCAGAGACAACCTCGGCCAGGCTGTCCTCGTCGTAAGCAAGAAGGGCGTGCCTCACTGAAAAAGCCCGTGAGACCCAGAGCGCTTTACCGTTGACGTGTATCTTGATTCTCTCTCCGGTCTTGGCCTTCTCGTTCATCGTCCCTCCACGGGTACTTCTAGTAATCCACGGTCTCTTCCACGGCCCTCTCGGCCTGCGAGAGACGCCGGGCTCTCCCCAGCTCTGGAGCCGCAAGCTCTCCGCCCCCATCCCGCAGGGTCTCCATCCACGACACGACCGCTTCGCGCAGGAGTATTTGCGTGTTCACGATGTCTTTCCCCTCCGCGAAGATACTGTATCTGTCCCCGCCGCTCGCCATGAAGTCGTTCGTGGCCACGAGATAGAGCTGGCCCGGTACCAGAGCGCTGCCGTCCTCAAGCGCCAGCTCCTTTATCCGCTCGCCGGGCGGAGCTTCGGGCCTGTAAGAGTAGCGGAGCCCGGAGCTCTGCACCACACCGCTCTCTGACGTCCCGTGTTCAAGCACCTGTTTTACCTGCTCGCCGGTGAGATACATTGTGACGATGGTGTTGTCGAAGGGAAGTATCTTGAACATTTCCTGTACGGTAACGGGTCCCGCTTCCAGGTCGGCCCGGATGCCGCCGGAGTTTTGAAAACCCACGTCCGCACCCACTGCGTCTCGCATGACATCGCACACCAGGTTGCCCAGGGCGCTTTCCTGGCGGCTGCGCGTGATTCTCTCCGAGGCAACCACCACGACTCGCTCCATCTCTCCAGAGAACTCCTTCTTAAACGTCTCCACGATGGCCTCGATTCTCTCGAGCGGCCTCACCTCTTCGGCAAAAGTCGTTCTCACCCGTTGCTCAACGACGCCGCTCTGCCCAGAAGCGGCGTCCATCTCGAGACGCACCACGCCGATTCTTCGGCCGTTGGAACCGGATAGCATTACCGGAATAGAGCCCACCTTTCCGGCGACGATGGTGTGGCTGTGGCCACCAAGGACCAGGTCGACCCCCCGAAGGCCGGATGCAAGGGCCTCGATGGGGCCCACGACCCTGCCGTCCTCTTCCTGTGCTCCGCCCACGTGGGCCAGCACGATTATCAGCCGCGCACCCTCCTTTCTGAGCGTCGCGGCGATTTCGTTTACAATCGCGGAGGGCTCGTCAAATCTGAGACCCCTGATGAGTTTGGGGTTCACCAGAAACGGGGTGTCCTCCGTAATGACTCCTATGATTCCTACTTGCAGCCCTGCTATCTGCACCACGACAAACGGGGCCGCCCAGTCCGGCCTTTGCTTTCCCTCTCCCAGAAAAACGTTCGCGCACAGGAACGGAAATCGCGCCTGCGCCATCCGCTCCTTGAGAACCTTCACGCCCCAGTCGAATTCGTGGTTGCCCACGGCTGCAGCGTCCACCCCGAGCGAGTTCATGAACTCTATCACCGCGGCGCCGCTCGTGAGATTGGAGAGTGCAGAGCCCTGCATCATGTCCCCTCCGTCGAGGAGGATCGCCTCTCCTCCCGCGCTCTCTCGTTCAGCCTCTACGAAAGCCGCAAGGACTGCCGCGCCACCGACGGGTTTCCCGCTGGCGCGATCCACGTCCTCCGAGAGCAGTGACCCGTGGAAATCTGTGACGTGAAGAACGGTGACCGCTCGTTTGGGCGAGGATGCTCCTGTTTCCGCCGCATCAGAAAGCGGGGGCAACCCTCGCCCTATTGCCACACAGAGAACCGCGGCCAGCAGGAAGGCGAGCGCGAGACTCCCGCATCTCAACCGTTTGCTCCAACTCGGCACTCGTTCCGACTTCATCCCGTCGTGCTCCATTTGTGTGTATAACTTGTGTGTGTAAGAAGAATCGACTTCGCGTCCGTTCTGCGCTCAAAGCATACGTTCTGCAGGCCCGTTTGTCAAACGCCCCTGGAACTGTTCGCCACCCGCTTCACAAGCGCGACCGCGAGTGGAGAGCAAGCCTCAGCCGCGCTTCAGAATTTTTTCTGACGCCGAGAGTTTTTTCTTGCACCGCTCTTTTCCTTGTGGTAACATGGCTCGCGCGTCAGGTGCTGAGACGTTGATTCTGCGTCCTGATGTTCTTCTTTCTCTCGGCTTTCCTCTACAATGCCGGGTTTCTCGCACAGATTTTGCTTCTTCGCGTGAGTTCAGGTTCCCACCTGGCAAGTCGAGAGTTTTTTGGCCTTTTTGTACGGAGCGAGCTATCAGTGTGCCCAGATGCGGAGGTCTTCACCTGTGGATGGTTGTGGAAAACTCCGGCCTCGTCTCCGCATTTGTTAGCAGCTGAATAGTTACGACAGCTTAGGGCTGTGGAAGGCACTGTGGATTGATTGAGGAAAACTCCCGGTGGAAGCCCCCCGCCTTGACCAGGTGTGGAGCGGAATGTGCAATCTGCTCCGCAAGAAGATAAACGAACAGAGTTTCCAGACGTGGCTCAACCCCTTGCGGCCGAAGCCCTGCGAGGATGGCCGCCTTCTGCTCGAGGTGCCTAACGCCTTCTTCGCGGACTGGATCGAGCAGCACTATCTCAGGCTCATAGAGGACGCCGCGGCTGACGTGGCCGGCTCCCCACTTCTCGTCTCCTTCTGCATAGCTCCCGAACAGGAGAACCAGCCTCCCAGAAAGGCGGAACGCACCGGGGCCTTCGTGCACAGGCGCCTCTCTGCGTCTCTGGACGAGAGCCAGCTCAATCCTCGCTTCACCTTCTCGTCTTTCATCGTGGGAAAGGGCAACGAGCTCACCCACGCTGCGTGTATGGCCGCTGCGGAGCGTCCTGCGGCTGTTTACAATCCTCTTTTCATATACGGTGGGGTGGGCCTCGGGAAGACCCACATAATGCAGGCCATCGGCCACTTCATCAAACACGAGAAGCCAACCAGCAAGGTCTTCTACGTCTCTTCGGAGAAGTTCATGAACGAGATGATCTACTCCATCCAACGCACGCGCACCTGGGAGTTCAAAAAGAAGTACCGCGGCGCCGACGTTCTCCTCATAGACGACGTCCAGTTTCTGGCCGGAAAGGAGAGCACCCAGGAAGAGTTCTTCCACACGTTCAATTCCCTCTACGACGCACAGAAGCAAGTCGTCGTGACGAGCGACAGGCCCCCAAAGGAGATCCCGATGCTCGAAGAACGGCTCATTTCCCGCTTCAACGGAGGCCTTGTGACCGACATCCAGACGCCCGACCTGGAGACCAGGATCGCTATTCTGCAGAAGAAAGGGGAAGACGAGCGGGTCCGCCTGCCGGACGACGTGGCCCTGCTGATAGCCACCCACGTGAAGTCCAACATCCGCGACCTCGAGGGCTGCCTGGTGAGACTTCTTGCGTTTGCGTCTCTTGTCTCCGTGCCCCCCTCTGAAATCACGTGTGACTTTGCCAGAGACGTCCTCAAGGACCTCATAAAGACACCGGAGAGGAGCCTGCGTATCGAAGACGTCCAGAAAGTCACTGCGGACTTTTTCCGGGTCCCGGTCGAAGCCATCAGGGGAAAGAGGCGTACCAGCTCGATTGTGCTGCCGCGGCAGATCGCCATGTACGTGTGCCGGCGGATGACGGACTTCTCGCTTTCAGAGATCGGAGCTAGATTCGGACACAGGGATCACACCACCGTCCTCTACGCCTGCGACAAGATAGAGAAATTGGCCGAGACGGACAAGAACGTGAGAGACTCCGTCCAGAGGATCTCCTCTCTCATCTCTTCCCCTGCCGTCACCGTTTCTTGACTGTCTGAATAACTCTCTTCACTACCCGTGGATTTCGCGTGGAGAGTTCTCACCTCTCTCTTCGAGCGTGCAAGACACCCGGCATCCTAACATCGTTCTCCTCAACTTATCAACACTGGCCTCACCTGTAACTATATGTAATATAGCGGTTTATGTTGGGTCCGGTTTCTTACCCACAGATTCCACTACCCTTACAACTTCTACTATTTTTATATATACTTTTTTGTAGTAAGTAACTATAAGGAGGTATGAGAGACACGATTTGGCTCCTATCTGGACTCTGAGAGGAGTGGTTTTTTGGCTTGAAAGCTAGGCGTGCCTTACATATACTGGAAATTAGAAGACCGGCGCTTTGTAGTGTGCCAGACCACCCTTACAGCTCTACTCGTAACTTTTCAGTGAACATCCAGCCTGCAGATGTACTGAGTATCTTCCACTGAAGGCTCGTTCTTATGGAGGGATGACATGAGATTCACGATCATGAGGCCGGACCTGGAAATCCTTATGAACAGGGTTATAACTGTGGTTCCTCCCAAGAGCACCCTGCCGGTATTGTCGACAGTGCTGATAGAGGCCAAAGAGAACCTCCTCAGGGCGACGTCGACCGACCTCGATATGTCCATATCCGCGAGCGTCGCGTGCAACGTTTCCGAAGAGGGTTCGGTCTGCATTCCGGCCAGGCGTTTTGCCGAGATAGCCAAGAAACTTCCCACTGACGAGGTCAGGATCGCGGTCGAAGATTTCAGGGTGAAGGTGGAGTGTGGGCGTGGTAAGTACGAGCTGAGCGGCATGGAAGCCGTGGATTTCCCTCGGATGCCGGAGTTTAAGTCCGAGTTCAGGTTTACTCTGCCCTCGACGGTCCTTCGCAAGGGTGAAAGGCGTTGTCTCTACGCCGCGTCTGTGGACGAGAGCAGGCCGGTCCTCAACGGCATATTCCTTCAGCTTTTTCCCACCGAGCTCAGGATGGTCGCCACGGACGGTCACAGGCTCGCCAAAGTCTCCTTCTCCGGGAGCTACGTCAAGGAAAAGGTGGAAGTGATTGTTCCTCCTAAGGCCTTGAGACAGGTCGTGAGACTTATTCCCGAGGGAGAGTGCAACATAGAAGTGGGCGTGAGTAAGAACTACATCATGTTCGAGGTGGACGACTCCATCATATGCTCGAGAGTCCTGGAAGGTCCGTTTCCTAACTACGAACAGGTCATCCCGAAGGAGACCAGCAAGAAGCTGGTCATCAACACCGAAGAATTGATAGACGCGATAACGAGGGTTTCCATCTTTGCAGATAACGTCACACACCAGGTCAGGTTTTCCTTGCGAAGCGATAAAGTCAATTTGAGCGTGAGCACGGCGGATGTGGGAGAAGGAAAGGAAAGCGTGCCCGCGTCCTATGACGGCGAAGAGATGGACATCGGCTACAACGCCAATTACGTCCTCGAAATCCTGAAGAGCGTGGACTCCGACGAGGTGACGTTTTCCCTCAACACCCCGCTCCTGGCAGGTCTCGTGGAACCCATGGAGAAGGAGAAGGGCGAGGACCTGCTCTGCCTGATAATGCCTCTGCGGCTCACGGAGTAGAACTGCATGGAGCACATTTCTCGTTCCCTGCAAGGCCTTCTGAAGAAGCTGGAACTTGACAAGAGGATACTGGGCTGGAGCGCGCTCGGGCTGTGGGAAGAAGTTGTGGGCCCGCGCATAGCGTCGAACGCTAAACCGGTGGCGTACAGGGACTCGAAACTATTCGTTCAAGTGGTGACCACTGCGTGGTTGCACGAGCTTTCTTACATGAGAGAGGAGATTCTCACCAGGATGAATAAGAGATTGGGAGCAAGGGTGATCCGAGACATCGTTTTTTCGCTCGCCCGGTGAGAGGAGGTCCGCAGCTTGAAGACAGCTACCGACGAGGACGTGAAGATGGGGCAGAAGAAACACAGCTACGACGCTAAGAAGATCCAGGTGCTCAAGGGCCTGGAGGGTGTGCGAAAGCGGCCCAGCATGTACATCGGCAGCACCGGTGTGAGGGGGTTGCACCATCTTGTCTATGAAGTGGTGGACAACAGCATCGACGAGGTGCTGGCCGGCTTCTGCACGACCATATCGGTGACCATCCACAAGGACAAGAGTGTCACGGTCGTGGACAACGGCAGGGGCATTCCCGTGGACCTGCACCCGGTCCAGAAGAAGCCAGCCGTTGAGGTCGTTATGACCACCCTCCACTCCGGCGGCAAATTCGACAGCGAGTCGTACAAAGTCTCCGGTGGGCTTCACGGCGTCGGCGTCTCTGTAGTGAACGCCCTCTCCGAGTGGCTGGAAGTGAGAGTGTCTCGGGGCGGGAAGGTCTACCACCAGCGTTACGAGAGAGGAAAGACCGTCACCAAGCTCAAACAGGTGGACAAGGCGAAGACCACGGGGACGACCACCAGGTTCAAACCCGACAGCAAGATATTCGAGACTCTCGAGTTCAGCTTCGACAGTCTCTCTCAGAGACTGAGGGAGCTGGCCTTCCTAAACAGGGGCGTGCGCATCGACCTCACTGACGAGAGCGGCGACCGGAGCCACGTTTTCAAGTACGAGGGCGGGATCGCCTCGTTCGTGAAGTTTCTCAACGAGAATAAGAACGTGCTTCATTCCAGGCCGGTGTATTTCCAGAAGTCGCGCGAGGGCGTCGACGTGGAAATAGCTCTCCAGTACAACGACTCCTACATCGAGAGCATCTTCACTTTTGTTAACAACATAAACACGCTCGAGGGCGGGACGCATCTGGTCGGCTTCAAGGCCGCGCTCACGAGGACCCTCAACAACTACTCGCAGAGGGAAGGCCTTGCGAAGAAGATGCAGACCTCGCTCTCCGGAGAGGACGTGCGGGAGGGCCTGACCGCGGTACTGAGCGTGAAACTCCACAACCCGCAGTTCGAAGGACAGACCAAGAGCAAGCTCGGAAACAGCGAGGTCAAGGGCATCGTGGAGGCCGTTGTGGGCGATGGGCTTGCCGAGTTCTTCGAAGAGAACCCCACGGTTGCGAAGAGGATAGTGGGTAAGTGCGTGGCCGCTTCCCGAGCTCGAGAAGCTGCGCGGAAAGCCAGAGAGCTTGCCAGAAGAAAAAGCGTGCTGGACAGCGGTTCCCTACCTGGGAAGCTGGCCGATTGCTCTGCCACCGACCCGTCAATATGCGAGCTTTACCTGGTTGAGGGAGACTCGGCCGGGGGCTCTGCAAAGCAGGGAAGGGACAGGCGCTTCCAGGCGATACTGCCGCTCAAGGGGAAGATCCTGAACGTCGAGAAGGCACGGCTGGACAAGATACTGTCGAACGAGGAGATCCGGACAATAATCACTGCGCTGGGGACCGGCATCGGCGAGAGCGAGTTCAACGCGGACAAGGCACGTTACCACAAGATAGTCATAATGACCGACGCGGACGTGGACGGGGCGCACATCCGGACCCTCCTCCTGACGTTCTTCTACAGGCACATGAGCGAGCTCATAACCAGGGGCTACATCTACATCGCGCAGCCGCCCCTCTACAGGCTCAAGAAGGGCAAACAGGAGCGCTACGCCTACGACGACAAGGAGAGGGACCGGGTCCTGGCCAAGATGGGAAAAAAGGGCGTGGCAATTCAGCGGTACAAGGGTCTGGGCGAGATGAACCCGGAACAGCTGTGGCACACGACGATGGACCCCGAAGTGCGCGTGTTTCTTAAGGTTACGCTGGAGGACGCAGTGGAGGCGGATAGGATCTTCACCATTCTGATGAGCGACTCCGTGGAGCCGCGGCGGAAGTTCATCGAAGAAAACGCGCTCAGCGTGACGAATCTGGACGTCTGAGAGAAAGAAGGCAGGGACAAAGCGGAGAAAGAGATGAGCACTCGTACGGAGAGAGTCAAGTCAGTATACATCGAAGACGCGATGAAGAGCTCCTACATCGACTACTCCATGAGCGTCATCGTGTCCAGGGCGCTGCCCGACGTTCGCGACGGGCTCAAGCCCGTGCACAGGCGGGTGCTGGTAGCGATGAGAGACTTAGGTCTCATGCACGACAGGCCTTACCGGAAGTCGGCCAAGATAACCGGTGATGTCACGGGTAACTATCACCCGCACGGCACGGTGGCCGTCTACGACACCATGGTGAGGATGGCCCAGGATTTCTCCATGCGGTATGCGCTCGTGGACGGACAGGGCAATTTCGGTTCCGTGGACGGCGACGCTCCTGCGGCGGAACGATACACTGAGGCTCGTCTCACGGTGGTGGCGGAAGAGATGCTGCGCGATATAGAGAAGAACACCGTGAACTTCAGACCCAACTACGACGAGACCCGCCAGGAGCCCAACGTGTTACCGGCCCTGGTTCCGAACCTGCTGGTCAACGGCGCTGCCGGGATCGCGGTCGGGATGGCCACCAATATTCCCCCGCACAACCTGGGCGAGATATGTGAGGCCATCGCGCTGGTCATAGATGAGCCCGAGACGGAACCCGAAAAGCTGCTGAAGGTTGTGCACGGTCCCGACTTCCCGACCGGCGGGATTATCTTGGGCCGCCAGGGCATCGCGGACTGTTACCTGAAGGGTCGAGGCCTCATCGTGATGAGGGCCAGGGCGTGCATCGAGACCAACGAAAAGACCGGACGCGAGTCCATCGTCGTGACGGAGATACCGTACCAGGTCAGCAAGGCGGGAATCCTGGAGAAAACGGCTGCTCTCGTGCGCGAGGGAAGGATAACCGGTATATCGGACATAAGGGACGAGTCCGACCGCGACGGCATGAGAATCGTCATAGAACTCAAGAAGGACGCTCCGGCCCGGGTTGCTCTGAACCAGCTCTTCAAGCACACGTATCTTCAGACCACCTTCGGTGCCAACATGCTGGCGCTGGTCAAGAACCGGCCGAAAGTGCTCACTCTGCGTGAGATGATAGACCTCTTCATCGAGCACCGCCAGGAGGTCGTACGCAGGAGGACCGAGTTTGACCTGGCGGAGGCGGAGAAGAGGGCTCACATTCTGGAGGGGCTCAAGATAGCCCTGGACAACATCGACGCAGTGATAG
Source organism: Candidatus Eiseniibacteriota bacterium (assembly GCA_020349905.1). Lineage (GTDB taxonomy): Bacteria > Eisenbacteria > RBG-16-71-46 > JAFGJU01 > JAFGJU01. The sequence goes on along the minus strand of CP070702.1, from coordinate 2,325,013 downwards.
CGCTCATCAAAAAGGCCCCGGACGTGGACGCGGCCCGCGAGGGCCTGATGAAGAAGTTTAAGCTCTCTCAGGTCCAGGCCCAGGCCATTCTGGACATGAGGTTGCAGCGCCTCACGGGCCTGGAAAGGAAGAAGGTAGAAGAGGAATACGTCGCCGTAATCAAGCTGATAGAGACGCTCCGAAGCATCCTGGCCAGCCCTCGCAAGATAATGGGAATAATAAAGACCGAGGTGCTGGAGCTCAGCAAGAAGCACGCGGACGAGAGGCGCACCGAGATAGTTGCGGCGGCCGGCGAGCTCGACGTGGAAGACCTGATCGCGGAGGAGGACATGGTTATCACCATTTCTCACTCCGGTTACATCAAGCGGCTTCCCGTCAGCACGTACAGGCGCCAGAGGCGCGGGGGCAGGGGCATCACCGGCGTGTCCACGAAGGAGGAAGATTTCATCGAGCACCTCTTCATCGCTTCCACGCACAGCTACATTCTCTTTCTCACCGACAAGGGACGCTGCTACTGGCTCAAGGTCCACGAGATTCCGCAGGCGGGGCGAATCTCTCGCGGGAAAGCAGTAGTTAACATGATTCAGATGTCGAGAGACGAACGCATTTCGGCTTTCGTGCGCACGAAGGAATTCGACGACGAGCATCACCTGGTCATTGCTACCAGGAAGGGTATGATAAAGAAGACGATTCTCTCCGCCTACGCAAACCCCAGGAAGGCGGGCATCGTGGCCATAGGGCTTGACGCGGGCGACTGCGTCATCGATGCGTGGGTGACGGACGGCACCCAGGACATAATCCTCGCCAAGAAACTGGGCAAGGCCATCAGGTTCCACGAGAAGAACGTGCGCCCGATGGGGCGCACGGCCAGAGGAGTCAGAGGCGTCTCGCTGGAGAAGGGCGACGAAGTCGTAACGATGATATCGGTCAAGGGGGAGGGCACCCTTCTCGTGGTCACCGAGAACGGATTCGGCAAGAGAAGCCCCATCTCGGAATACCGTCTCACCGGTAGGGGCGGAAAAGGAATCATTACTATCAAGAACACTCCCAGGAACGGGTCCGTGGTTAGCGTGAAGCAGGTGGGAGACGACGACGAGCTGATGATAATTACGGCGAAGGGCGTCATAATCCGCTTGCCCATCCAGGGCGTGTCGGTAATGGGGCGTAACACGCAGGGAGTGAGATTGATTCAGCCAGACAAGGGCGACAAGGTGGTAGACGTTGCGAGGGTGGTTGTGGGCGAGGAGGAATAGGCCCACCCTTGAGAAAGACGGAATGTCGTGGCGTAATCTACAACGACCGAGGAGGTGAGTCAGTTGAAGATTTCCTACGTTGCCGTTGCGCTTTGCGCGCTCGTGCTATTGCTCGGCGGTGTCAGCTGCGACCGTGCGCAGATGATGGATCGACTCATGATGGATGCCGAGGCAGTCGACCAACTGATAGTCAGTATGATGAAGCACCCCGACGTTGTCGACCGTCTCATCGATTCAATCTGTGCGGACGAAGCGTCGGCAGAAAAGCTGCTGAGCAAGATCGTGAAAGACCCGGTGCTTTCCAACAGCATGATTGAGAGTCTGCTGGCGAATCCGGTGACCAGCGACCGCTTCATGCTGACTGCGGTTCAGGACGAGGCCAGAGCGGCGCAGATGAGGAATCTACTGAGGAAGAGATAGGCACAGAAAGACAAGTTGCGATTCATGAACGACCCCTCGCGCCTAGATTGCGTTCCGGTGCGGAGGGGTCGTTTTCTCGAGCGCTTCGTGCTAAGGCCGGTCGGCGCTTCATCCAGCGTGCTCCGGATGCGGCGCCCATTACAGGCAGCGACTAGCGTCTCGTTGGTCTCGTTATTTCCTTGTAGTATTTGGCCCGCCTGTCGTGGAACAAGTGATTCCTCGGCGTGAGCTTCTTCTTCTTTGTCAAAGACAGGTCGATGTCCACCACCTGAAACTTGCGCCCGACCTTGGGGGCCCGGGCCAGAACGCGCCCTTTGGGGTCGGTTATCTGACTCCTTCCTGAGAACGTGAGCTGAACGGCCTCCGCCCTCTCGGAACCGACTCTGTTTGCAGTCACGGTGAAGACACCGTTTTCGATTGAGCGGGTTACCATGGCGTCCTGGCAGTAGTGGAGGATGAGGTTCGAGGGATGACAGATTATGTCGGCGCCCTTAAGCGCGAGCACCCTGGCGGCTTCTGGGAAGACCCAGTCGAAGCAGATCATCAAGCCTATTCTGGCGCGCTTGAAAGTCCAGACACCGAAATCCAGATTCCCGGGCTGGAACCAGAGCCTCTCCCGGTCAAACAGATGTATCTTTCGGTACTTTCCCAGAAGGCCGCGAGGGCTTATCAGTACGGCGCTGTTGTAGTAATTTCCTCGGTCGACTTCCGCGATGCTGGCTACGATAGCGCAGCCTCGGGAGCGACAAAACTTATGTAGCACACCGACCGTCGGGCCCTCGGGGACGCGCTCCACAAGCCTGCCGAGCTCCTTTCTGGAGCCGAAGAGGTAACCCGTCGAGAAGAGCTCGGGTAGAACATAAAGGTCCGCACGCGCAGCGGCGAGCGTCTCGAGTGCTTCGCGCACGTTATATTCTATCTCGCCATAAACAGGACTGGTCTGGTAGAAGGCAATCCTCATTGTTTCCTCCGCCGATTCAGATTCCGCTGAGCTCGTAATAGAACTTCTCCATCTTTTGCATCTCAGTCTCGTAGTCCACACAATACATCGTTGTGTTCACACACGCCTCTGATAGTCTCTCTCTCAGCACGGGGTCACGCAGAAGCTTGAGGATGGCGTCTGCGACGGCCATTGGATCCTTTGGGCACACCACAAGGGCGTTCGTTTCGGGAATAATCAGATCCTGATACTGGGGTAGGTCTGAGACCACAGGTACGGTTCCACAACACATGGCCTCCAGAACAGTCTGGGGCATTCCGCTGTCAGAATCCGGAATTGACACAAGGATCTCTGCCAGGTTTAGGAAGAGTGGCATGCGGTCAAAAGGAATCTCTTCCAAGAACAGCAGAGAGTCTTTGATGGATAGCTCTCGGGCCAAATCCTTCATCTGTTCCACGTAGGGTGGGCGGGCCAGATATTGCGAAAAGACGAATCTCGCCTCCGGCACTTCCTTCAGCACAAACGGAATTGCTCTGAGTATAGTCTCCGTGTTGTAGACTGTGTCCATGATGCGAGTGCAAAGAACGATCCGGGTTCCCTGCAACCCCAGTTCACGGCGTATAGCGTCAGTCCTGACACCAGGCCTGAACAGCTTACGATCTACGCCGGGGCAACCCACGAGGTGTACCTGACTTTCTGGCTTTCCTATCTGAATCACTCTTTGCTTCAAGAAGGTGGAGTGCCCAGTAACAAGGGCTGCCCTCTTTAGGGAGAAGGGGGTCAGCTTTCTGCCTAGAAGATCGGCGAAAGCCCCTTGGTCTTCAAGTATGTCGCCTCCCCAGACTGTCAAGACAAGCGGCCTGAAGAAAGTGAGTGCCGCGATCCATCCGTAGATGCGAACGTAGTGGGCGTGGAGCACATGCGGACGTGACGCACGCAGAATTCTATGAAGCGAAAAGACATTTGCGAGCTGTATGAGTTTGGGCATTCCGGGTCTGCGAAAGAGGGTGTGGATTCGCACGTCAGGCAGCTCAGCTTCAGCTACAGAGGGATGAGAGGGTCGGCCGGGCTTCGTCCCCGGTCCGAATGTGGGCGCCTGCCCAGACCGAATAGGCGGGCTGAAGACGGTCACGGAGTGTCCCCTACGGGCGAAATAGCTGATCCACCTGCGCGCGAGAAAGCTCCCCAGATCGGCAACGTAGCATATGCGGAGCCTCTCTTCGTTCATCTAATCCTTCACCAAGACTTGGCGCCCACTTGACAAGCGCTTCTCCATGACACCGTGGTAAAATCCGGGATCGTCTTCCTGAAAGCCGGCCTGTTCCGCTGTGGCGAGAAGCTTCCTGGTCTTGGGGACAACGAGTCTGACTCGTGGCAACTCGAGTTCGTACGCGAGCCTTCTGGTGCCCAGAATCATGGAATAGAGCGCGCCCTTGTCGATATCGGCAAATAGCTTAGCATTGAGTCGTGTTCCGGCCCTGCCCCGAGAAGCAACCAGGAAGCCGAGGCGGGCAGGGGCTGAAGGCCCCGGGCGTCTTGCGACAAAAAGTTCGCGGCGCCGGAGAGAATCGAGTATGAAATCGCCATCGACCTGAACGAACGTCCACCCCTCCGAAGCCAGCAGTCTCATGGCCCGCGCAAAGTAGGAGGCACTCACAATGCTGACCATGTCATCTGTGTTTGCTTCGCGACGGACTCCGCGCGGGGAGAACACGGGGCTGAACACGCTGCGACACCTACCGTCGGCCGATGCCGACATGATTGAATAGTGCCCGAGTAGCTTGAATCCAAGCTCCCTCCCCACGTGCTTCGAGACACGATTCTCCTCTCCGGTGGCGAAACGCACCGTCTTCGCTCTCAGTTTTCTGGCTTTGCCCAGGAGAAAGCGAGTCATCACTCGCGACGTTCCCATACCCCTGTAGGAGGCATTCACCCTGAGACCCTCCAGCCACATTTCTCCGGGGCCGAGCACCGTGAGCTTTGCCGTTGCCATCGGCTCGCCCTCGAGAGTGGCGACGGCAAAGAAGCCCTTCCTATCCTTCACCCATTCGTCCCATACCTTCTGGATGTAGTCTCCGTGTTCCTGCCACGTGAAGCGGCAGAACTCCAGGACGGCCTCCTTGTCCGACGGCCGGGCTCTTCTGATTTGCAGTGGTTTCCTTGCAGGCACCTCTCGTCCTCGAAGCTATGGAATCTGTGTGCGATGGCGGCTCACGCAAGGATGATAACTCATACCGGGTGTGGTTTAAAGTGATATGGCGCAAGCTCGCGGGCCTCGTTGACAAAGGCGGGCCGAGACAATAGAATTATTCTCTTGAGCCAGTCGCGGCACGATGCGGGCCGATGACATACTTGAGACCCAAAGGCGAGGGCCGCTCTCCGTCTCCGTGGGCCTTTGGAGTTTCCGTCTTGCCTCACGGGGCAGTTTGATAGAGCAGATGTTGTGGAAATAGACAGAAAGACCCTTCGCTACAGATACTTCGCGCCGCTCTACCTGGCCAACGTGGGTGAGGGAATCTGCCTCACCGTCGTGATGTTCTTTGTTCCACTGTACGTGAGACGTACCTTCGCCGGCACCAGCCTCCTCACGATCGCCTCGATAGTCGCCATCCCAGGCATCGCCATGTTTGTTGCCAGTAATTTCTGGGGAGCCCTCGCCGACTACACTAAGAAACTGAGACCCTTTCTGCTGGTGGGCCTTGCGGGCTACTCGGGGTGCCTGCTAGCTCTCAGCAAGTCGGATAGCACGACGTCGGTGATTCTCACCTCCGCCGTCTTCTCCTTGTTCTTTGCGGCGGTCCGCCCGATTTCCCAGTCCTACGTGACGCTCCTGCGTGAGACCGAGAAAGGACGCGCCGTGGGCAACCTGATGGCTTTTCAAAGCCTCGGATGGTTCATCGGCGGCGCCATCTGCGGATACCTGTTTGAACCGGAGACCGGTCTTCCGGTCAGGACAATTCTTATCTGGGGTTCCCTGTTAGGGGCGGTCGTGCTCGCAATGGTGGCGCTCACGATTAAGCCCATGCCCGCCCAGTGGCAAGCAGGGCGGGAAGGTCACTCCTGGCTGGCGGGCCTCACGGCAGACCTTGGCTGGCTCTATCGGTCCAGGGCCGTGGTTGCCATTTGCGTGGCGACGGCTCTCTCCGCGAGCGGCACGTGGCTCTTCTTCGGTAACTTCTCGATATTCTTGACCGAATACGCCCGCGCATCCACGACGCTGCTGGGATGGGCGATGGCCCTGTCCACTCTTCTGGGCATGTTTACCTTCACGCTCTACGGCAAGCTCACCGACCGGGTGGGCCCCGTGAGGGTGTTTCTGTTGGCGGTGGTTCTGTACGTTGCAGTCTATGCCCTGGTCTCGGCCACGAAGAGCCCGATTCTGATATCCGTCTATTTCTGCTTGCCGGTGTACCCGGCTTTTCACGTGGGCGTCACCACGCTCGTCTCGGAACTCGCAGGGGAGAAGAGGAGAGCGGGCGGGCTGGGTGTCCTGGCGGGCGTCTTCGCCTTTTCGCTGGCGGCCGGGACCCTTGCAGGGGGAGCAGTCGCTGACCACTCGGGGCTCGGCGTGCTCCCGCGGTGGACCCTCGGTTTTCAGCTTGCGAGCCTCGGGGCGATCGTTGTATCGGTTAGGATGCTCCGAGTTCTCTCTCTTGAAACAGGAAGACGGGACTCGCACGGCCTCATTGTTCCCACTAGCAGGGGGTGAGACTCATGGAAGTCGTCCAGGTGAAGGTGGGGGAGAGCAGCGTAGAACTCATTGAAGGCGACATTACCGAGTTGGAAGTGGACGCCATAGTCAACGCAGCCAACACGGACCTTGAGCTCGGGGCGGGGGTGGCAGGCGCGATAGCGGCCAAGGGCGGTCCGGTGATTCAGGCAGAGTGCAACAAGCTTGCGCCCATCGGCCTGGGCCAGGCCGCGGCAACGAGTGCCGGAGAGCTGAGGGCGAAGTACGTCATTCACGCTGCAGGCATGGGGCCGGACCGCAGGACCAACAAGGGAGTTCTCCAGACCGTGACCCGCAACACTCTTCTCTGCGCGGAAGACAAGAAGGCCAAGACCGTGGCCTTTCCCGCAATCGGCACGGGAGTCGGAGGGATGACGCTGGAGGACTGCGCCAAGATCATGCTCAACGTGGTCCTGGATTACCTACAGGAAGGCACCAGCTATCTTAAGAAGGTCATGTTTGCACTGTACGGCTCCAGGGCCTTCAATGTTTTCAAGGCCGAACTGGAGAAGGAATGTGAAGAGAGAGGTCTGAGGATGGGCGGCGGGTAGCCGCCAGGGGCAAATGGCTGTCAGGTCGTAGGAGGAGTGAATGATCCGGAGAGAAGATTTTGAAGCGGAACTGCTGGAGGTTTTCAGGGGACTCATACGAATCGATACATCCAACCCGCCAGGAAACGAGGTGGCCGCGGCCCGGTACGTGAAGGGAATCCTGGAGCGAGAAGGCATTCCCGCGAGGGTCTTCGAGTCAACACCGGGACGCGGGAGTGTGGTGGCCAGGTTGAAGGGAGATGGCTCCAGGGCGCCGCTGTTGCTGCTTTCCCACCTGGACGTGGTGCCGGTGGAAGTTGAGCGCTGGAGCGTGGACCCGTTTTCGGCGGTCTTGAAGGACGGTTACGTGTGGGGTAGGGGAACGCTGGACATCAAGAACATGGGCGCCATGGAGATACTTGCCTTAATCCTCGCGAAGAGGAAGGGGCTCAAGCTCAAGCGAGACATCATCCTGGCCGCCACCGCAGACGAGGAGGCGGGAGGCACATACGGAATAAGATGGCTCATAGATAACCATTTCGAAGAAATCAAAGCAGAATACGCCATCAACGAGGGAGGCCTGGGAATTGTTGAGAGCGGGCGCAAGGCTATCTTCTGCCAGTGCGCGGAGAAGGGAATCTGCTGGATCAAGATGACCATCAAGGGAGAGGGGGGGCACGGCTCTCTTCCCTCGCCCGGCAACCCCGTCATCCTGGCCGGACAGGTGATTTCGCGGATTGCCGAGCACACCTTCCCGGTCGCGAAGATCCCCATTACTGAGAAACTACTCACCGGAGCCGAGAAGCTGGGGTTGCTCCCCGAAGGAACGAAGGCGGCAGACATCTTTGGCTCTGGCAAGGGGTATCGCTCGAACGGGTCCAGAATAGGCAAGAGAATAAATGCGTGGCTCAGGCACACTGCTACTCCCACGCTTGTGAGTGGGGGAACGAAGGTCAACGTGATTCCCATGGAGGTGCAGGTCTCCGTGGATTGCAGGATTCTTCCGGGGACGGAACCCGAAGAGATGCTGGAGGTTGTTAAGGGCCTGGTCGGGTTGCCTGACGTGGAGTACGAAATCCTGCAGAGAAAACCAGGCAGCGAATCCAGCATGGACACCGAGCTGTGGGGCGTTCTCGAGGATTGCCTGAAAGAAGTGGAACCCAAAGCTGCCTTCCTGCCTTACCTCTCCACGGGCGGAACAGATTCAGGATTCTTGAGGGAAAAGGGCGTGGTCTGCTACGGCTTCGATCCCACGCTGGTCTCGTGGGAGGACTGGGACACGGTACACGGCATAGACGAGAAGATTTCCGTGGGAAACATGGTGAACGGCACCATGATGCTGTTCAAAGTGGTTCAAAAGTTCTGCACGTAAGGGCTGGTTTTGTGCCCGGCGCACCGGGTTCGTCGGGTGTCCGCCATCTTTATGTCCAGGATGACGAGGTCGGGTCTTTCGGAGATGAACCTCTCGCACGCCTCTCTGCCGTCCTTCGCTGCTATGACCTTGTAGCCGGCGTCAGCCAGGATTTCCTCATACAGGAGGCGGGTTCTGATTTCGTCGTCTGCCACGAGTATCTTTCTCATGTCAATCCTCCCTTTCGCCGCGCGGCCACAGCCGAGCGAGACCGTCGGGGTACACCCGCGCGTCCGTGCCGCGGCGGTAGTTCCCGCACGATAGCCCGACCAGCTGGACGGTTGACACGTCCGCCCGTCAGGCATAACATTGACGTAGGCAACGCCACGGCCTGCGTCAGTCGCGAGGAGGAGAATGCGTTGCCTTACCTTTACCTGCAAGCATGGAGGACAATGTGTTTCTAAGGCAAGTTTGCTCGTTACGCGGCGTCGTGTGTGGATGCGTTCTTCTTGTAGCGGTAGTCACCGCGCTCCAGTTGCTGCCTTCCTCAACCGCGGCTCAGGAATATGCGGAGACCGTTCCCGCGGAGGGAGTCGTCATATTCGACAACAGCAGGCAGCAATTCTGGTCACCGTTCGACGCGGGATTTTTCGGCTATTCTGAGCTGAGCATCGCACTCCGCGAGGCAGGTTACCTCGTCACTGAGTCCAACGTTCCTGTTACCGTTTCGCTTACGCCCCTCAGACCCCGGGGGAGCATCCTCGTCATGGGGACGGCAGCAGACCAGTGGTACAGTGAGAAAGAGATTGAGGCGATCGTCAAGTACGTTGAGGGGGGGGGTGGGTTGCTCATCCTTGCGGAGCCGGATCCCGGTGCGGGGGATAATTTCCAGAATCCCCTGGCGTCCAAGTTCGGCTTGCTCGTGCTTAACCAGACGGTCGTGGACACGACCGACAGCGTGGCCGGTACGGCCAACCAGTGGATATTCGGCCGTTCTGATTTCTTCGGCGTCGAACGGATAGGTCTTCCCGTGAGCGGGCACCTGATGCTGGCAGAGCCCGCCTTCACCATTGTTGCCGCCAAAAACTTTAGCCCGCGCTTCCCCCCAAACGCTTTTCCGGGCGGGGCCGTAGAGTACGGTGAAGGACGCGTGGTCTGCATCGCGGAAAGCCAGTTTCTGATAAACGGGGGCAAGAAGCAGATCGGAATCGACTGCGAGCAGAACAGGGAGTTTGCGCTGAAGATATTCGACTGGCTCTCACGTAGAGAGCGTCGAGTCCGGACGCGCATCGTTCCCGAGTTCACGACCATGACAGGGTTCAGCATGACGTTGAAAGTGAGAGTGGAGGGGCAGACCGACCTGCGCGCGAGCATCCAGGGAGGGAGGATAGAGCCCCAGCTCGTTGAGAACGCAACGGGCGAGGTTGTCTTTCAGATGGAGCTCAATAGAGACGGCTACGCGGAATTCTCCGGAAGCGACGGTTCAAGGAAGGTGGTCCTGCTGCTCACGGCTCCCGGCGGCGGCATCGGAGCGAGGCTCATCTTTGACACCAGAGGTTACGGGCCGGAGATGGGTGACCCGGTCAACGGGATGAGCGAATTCGCCGCCATTCTCAGGGACAAAGGGTACTGGGTCTATGGCGTGGAAGAGGGATTGGTCAACTTGCGTGGACTTCACGGTGTGGTCGTTGTCAATCCGCTCAGAACCGACGGGCGCCTCTACCTGGGGGACGTGAACGACCCCGGTCTACACTGGATCATACTGGGCGAACCGTTCTCCTTCATCGGGGTCCACAACCAGCTAGGAGAGTGGTTCAGAGAGAAGGGCTTCAGAGACCGAGAGATACCCGTGGTAACCTTGTGCAAGCAGTTCGGCATTGATTTCCTGCCTTACGTCATCTTCGAAGCGGACTCGTCCCGCATCCTTGGTCAGCACCCCACCTATCCCGTATTGAGCTACGGCGTTCGGGATTGCGAGGCCTTCAGGTGTGGTGTGGTGGACGCAGAGGGAGGTCGGCCCGTCCTTCGTGCATCCGCTTCGGCGTGGGGAATGGAAGGCGTGCCGGGCACGAGGATGGGTCTGCAGAGCATGAGGCCTGGGCCGCACGACTACAAGAAGCGGCCTGTGGCTGCCCTTCTTAAGGGCAACGTGTTCGTCCTGGCAGACATGCACGTTTTCTCCGACCAGCATACCAGACCGGGGGGTCATTGGTCGCTGGGGGTGGCGCTGGCAGACTGGATGGCCGGAAACGAACTCAAGGTGCCCGAACTCTGACGCAGGCGGGCGCGGCTCGGCAAGCTGTACCCCGATCAGTGTTGTCCCTTAGGCCGGCCTCTATCTCAGCAGGCCCCTACCTCAACGAGCCCCTACCTCAGCGGGTTTGTATCTTGTGGGTCTTCATCCTGTAGAGTAACACGTGCCTTGGTACGCCCAGGATTCTTGCTGCTTTCGACTTGTTCCCCCGGCTCTTCTCGAGCGCTTTCAATATCAACTCCTTCTCGCTCTGGCGGAGCGACATCTGTGCCTCTTCGGGAAGGCTTGCGCCCCTGATCCGACCGAAATCCGGGCTCAGGTCACTGACGCCCAACTTGGACGAGCGACGCAAGACGGCCATCCGCTCCACCAGGTTCTCGAGCTCCCGCACATTGCCCGGCCAGTCGTGCGCGGTCAGCTTCTGAAGAAGCTCCTGCGAGAACTCTATGTTCTGTCCCGGCGCGAACTTCTCCGAAAAGAACTTAAGAAAGAGCGGTATGTCTTCCTTGCGTTCCCGCAATGGCGGTATGAGTACCGGTATGACGTTGAGACGGTAGAAGAGATCGTCCCTGAAAGAGCCCCCGCTCACTTTCTGGCGAAGGTCGCTGTTCGTGGCCGCCACTATCCGAACGTCCACCGAAACTGACTTCTCGGAACCGACCGGCTCCACGACTCTCTCCTGCAAAGCCCGGAGTATCTTGGCCTGGAGCTCCAGTCCCAGCTCACTTATCTCGTCCAGGAACAGAGTCCCGCCGTCGGCAATCTGAAATTTCCCCTTCTTGTCCCTGACCGCCCCGGTGAAAGCCCCCTTGACGTGGCCGAAGAGTTCCGACTCCACGAGTTCCTTAGGAACGGCGGCGCAGTTGACCGGCACGAACTCCCTGGCATTCCGGAGACTCTTCTTGTGGATGGCGCGTGCCACGAGTTCCTTCCCCGTACCGGATTCTCCTGTGAGAAGAACCGTGGCGTCGGTGGGAGCCACCTTGTCGATGAGGTTCAAGACGTCTTTGATCGCCGCAGAGGTGCCTATGATGCTCCTGAAGTAGTCGACTCCGTCGAGGCGGCTCTTCAGCTCCTGGTTTTCGGCCTCCAGCCGCTTGAACGCCAGCGCCTTCTGAATTATTACGCTCAGCTCCTCTTGTTCGAACGGTTTCGTGATGTAGTCGAAGGCCCCTGATTTGACTGCTTCCACCGCCTGTTGCACTGTGGCGTAGGCCGTGATGAGAATCACCTTGATCTCAGGGTCGAGCTGCAGCGCGCGAGTCAAGAGTTCGAGGCCGTCGAGCCCTGGCATCCTCATGTCGGAAAGAAGCAAGTCGTAACGCCGCCGGCTCAGCATCTCCCAGGCCCGGGCGCCGTCGGGAACAGCCTGGACCTCGTATCCGTCCTGTCGCAACCGGAATTCGATGACGCGTCGCAGGCTCTCGTCGTCGTCGGCAAGAAGTATCTTGAAAGGCACCTACTTCTCCTCCACGGGCAGCATTACGGTGAACGCGGAGCCCTGCCCCGGCTCGCTCGTCACCTCCATCCGTCCGCCGTGTTCTTCCACTATCGAGCGAACGATGGCAAGGCCCAGCCCGCTTCCGCTGGATTTCTCTGTGAAAAAGGGCTCGAAGACTCTCCGAAAGTTCTCGGGCGCGATGCCGCTGCCCGTGTCCGAGAAACCTATTGTCCAGCGTCTGCCCCGGTTCGTTCGACGCTGACCCAGCTCCACCGAGATCTTGCCGCCCGGCGGAGTGGCGGCGACCGCGTTCAGAAGCAGGTTGATGAAGACCTGACGCAGCTTCTGGGGGTCGGTCCGTACTTGCTCCGTGAATTCGGGAATCGTGGCTTCCAGCTTGAGAGAAGCCCGTTCTATCTGGGGCCTCATCTGTTTCAGCGTGGACTCGAGGATTTCTCCGGGGGCCTCCAGAGAGAACCGGAACGGCTGAGGCCGCGCGAAGTCCAGGAAGCTGCGAACAGTACCGTCCAGCCTGCTGATTTCCTTGCGGACTATGTCCGCGAACTCCCGCTTGGGCGAGCCCTGCTCCAGGTCCTGCGCGAGTATCTCCGTGGCTCCCTTGATGGACGCGATAGGGTTCTTGATCTCGTGCGCCACGCCTGCGGCCATCTCGCCCATCATCGAGAGCCTGTGGGCCTGCTCCAGCCTAGCGTTTGCCTTCTCCATCTTTGCACGCTGAGACCTCTCTCGCTCAACCAGGGCTCCGGCCAGAAAACCGATGGCGAAGTAGAAAACCAGTTCCGTCATCTCCGCGGACAGGCGGCCGGCGGGAATGGCCCGGTAGGCCACGTAGGGAATCAAGAGCAGGGATATGGCCAGCGCGGCCAGAAGGCCGCCACGAAGACCGAACCAGACTGCGGCGATGACGATAGGTATGTAGCAGAGCCGGGCGTGGATGGCCTCCATGAGGGGCGTGTGCCCCCAGATGTTGTGTCCCAGCCAACCGTAGTGAGTCGCAAGCGTCACCGAGATGATGGCGGCCAGCACTATCACTTTCCACAACCAGTTTGGTTTCATGGAGGTTATACCTGTGGGATAGCGTGAAACACTCAGTTCGCTGTACATTATTCTACACTTCCACTGGTCGCTGCTCAAGCTAAATGCAAGCCCTCCGGGGTAGACAGGAGAGCCAAGGGAGAAGATATGGAAGAATCGCGCCATTCCGATGCCGGCCCCGTCGCGGCGGGCACAGCGCATGCGCCGCGTAAACGACAGATGCGCGACAATTCACTCCAACTAGTTGGCCCACTTACTATTGCCCGCATTTCCAAGACGACAGTCGCGTCTGTGTGCGACGACTCCCTGCTGCTAGGACACCAGCAAGTCGCTGCCGAGCCGCAAAATCGGACAATATTGCGCAGCGCCGCAGAATAGTATCTAGCGTTTTTCGCCGGCCCCGGTCTCCAGCCGCACCCCGCCCTCGTAATTTAGCTATTGACAGCATGTTACGTCCTCGTGCGTCGTGGCACGAAAATTGATTTCTGTATCGGCTGAAAAGAGCCAGGAGGAACGTGTTCAGAGTCCGAAGCCAAGGGCTTCTTGAGACGAAGCTCAGCAGGCTCAGACTTCTGGGAGATTAGTTGGAGCATTTATGGTGACGGAGGAGGTGGTGTAACAGGGTAGGTGACGCGACAGAAAGCCGGCTGCCGGAACCTCGGGCATGGTTCGAGAAGAAGGGGATCGAGAATTGCGGGGAGCATGCCCGGGGAGGTGTTGGAGACGCAACCCGCTGCAGCATCTCCGGCGCCGGCTTAGGGTTCTGGGCTCCCGACCGCCTCGTATTGGCAGCGGCGGGAGGGCCAACAGAGTGAAGGAAGACCAAGTATACGTTCACGTGAAAGAAAGCCCACAGCGTTAAGGAGGAAGAAGATGCGTAAGTCCAATCTAACTCTAGCAGCAATCGTAGCGGTTCTGGCCGTTCTACTGACCCTGGCCGGACCGCTTGCGGCGACCGCCTCTTGCGGCTCATGTAGCTCTACTTGTGGGGCAGGCGCCAGCAAGACCAGCGGCAAGAAAGCGCACCAGTGCTCAGGCGAGAAAGCCAAGGGGGCTTCTCACGAAGAGGCCTCGTGGGGTTTCCTGACGTCCTATTTCGAGATGAGAAGCGTCCTGGCCGGGGACGAAGTCGAGGGTCTGGACGAGCTTTCAAAGAACCTCGTGAAGGACACCAAGAAGTTTCGCCAGGCCATGACCGAGAAGAAGGCGTCTTCGGAGCAGCTCAAAGCCCTGAAGGAGATCGAAAACTCCGCGTCCACACTGAAAGTTGGGAAGGCGTCCCAGGCCGAGGCAGAGAGACTCAAGGTCGCCCGTGAAGGATTCAGAGCCATTTCACGCCACGTCCTGGCGTACGTGGAGACCTACGGATTCGACAGGGTCGCGTACAGTTACTACTGCCCAATGGCGAAGGACAGCTGGCTCCAGGAGACAGACAAAGTCGGGAATCCCTACTACGGCTCCGAGATGCTGAAGTGCGGGAAGATGACCGGTCACGTCATGGACGGCAAGTACGTCGCCGTGAAGGAGCAAGCCGAGAAGGGAATGCACGAACATCATTGAGTGTCTCTGTGCAAGAAGATTTCGGCAGGGAGACCATCTTCCGATGAGGGGCAGAGGCCCGTTCAGACAACTGTTTCGTGAAGCAGCTCTTGAATCTTGTCGCTGACATTCTCGACCGAACCCGCTCCAGTGTTGACGACGAAGCAGGGGACGGTCTGAAGAAGTCTGCTGAAGAAGAATCGCTGCAACTGAAGTCTGTCGCTGCTTCTCATCAGAAGATGAGGATGAAGGAAAGGATTGGCCCTGAGTGGCCCCGTGCCGGCTGAAAAGTCAGCGGCTTCGAGGCGCCTCAGGGCCTCTTCCGGTTCCAGCCTCCTGGCCGCGGGCGAGACGGAGTCGCGGCACAGAATGACCAGGCATTTCACAGAAGTTCTCTTCACGTGCGCCGAAGTGCCCCCCATCCAGTACGGGTCGAGCATTGCGCGTGAATCGCGAGAGGCCGCGTAGCAGTAACCCTCGCCCCTGTCAATCTTACACGACTCAACGTCTGGACAGAACTCGTGGCTGCACTCGTCCCTCCTGGTGACCACGTTTTCCAGCTTGCTCTTGTCGAACAGTGCGGCCAGCTGGGGAAGCTCCTCCACGGTGTCTGTTCTGATGTAGAACTTCCTCTCCGGCGCGTCAGCCAGGATCTCCTTGTCCAGGTATCTGAGAGAGACGAAGTCCGTGGCCACGAGTCGCGCTCCAGCGGACTTCATGAGGCCTGCCACGTGAGTGAACTTACCCGTTCGTGGGGGGGCCATGAGAAGCATACCCGAGCCTTCCACATCCAGGGCCGCGGCGTGCACCGAGTGGATACCGGAGGTCTTCTCGGAGACGTCGGCCAGCATGCCGATGGCCAGACTCCTCAGTTGACCGTAAAAAGCCGTGTTGAACACGAATCCCGTGTGCGACTCGGAGTTGTAAAACGCCCTGGACTCCCTGCCGGTCACGTCCTTCACGGCATATATTATGGCGTGCGGCTCGATGTCGGCCTCCAGCTGTGCCGGGTACCAGTTCTCGGCCCAGAAGTCTGACAGGTGGGGGCTGTTGGTTCTGAGCTGGATGACGACACCCGAGATGCTGGCGTTCCATTCGAAGTAATGGTGGTACTTGAGATGAGCCTCGGATTCGGCCACAAGCGCGTTTCTAAGCTCCAGCCCCCCGGCCACTTCGGTTTCCACGTAGTTACGCACCTTGGTACCGACGTTGTTGAGGGCGAGAGGCCTGGCCTTTCTGGGAGCCTCCAGCATCGAAAGCGCGTTGATTATCCGTTTCACGGCTTCTTCGAGATTCTTCATCGATGTGGCGTACGAGAGACGGATGAACCCCTCGGCTCCGAAGGCTTCACCGGGAACCACTGCCACCCTTGCCTCCTTGAGGAGGTAGTAGGAGAGCCCGTACGAATTGCGAACCCGCGCACCCCTGAATTGCCTGTCGAAATAATACGAAACGTTCGGGAACAGGTAGAAGGCGCCCTTGGGTTCAAAACAGGAGATGCCCGGAATGGCCCTCAATCTGTGGACCATGTAGTTCCTGCGGCGCGCAAACTCTGAGACCATTCTGGGTATCTCCAGTTGAGAACCCCTCAACGCCTCCAGGCTTGCCACCTGCGATATCGAGGTGGCGTTGGAGGTGTTGTGGCTTTGCACCTTCGACATCGCGGCGATTATCTCCTTAGGCCCCGCCGCGTAGCCGATGCGCCACCCGGTCATCGAGTAGGCCTTTGAGACGCCGTTTATGAGAAGGCACTGCTTCTTTATCTTCTCGTTCAGGGAGGCCATGCTCACGAACCTGAACCCGTCGTAGACCAGCTTCTCGTAGACCTCGTCCGCTATCACGATGATGCCTTCGCGTACCACTACGTCCGCGATTTCCTCGAGATCTTCCCGGCTGTAAGTGGCACCGGTGGGATTGCAGGGATGGTTGAGTATCAGCGCCTTGGTGTTGAACGTGAGGGCCGACCTCAGGTCCTCGGCGGTAAGCCGAAACCCATTTTCCTCTCTCGTGCGCACGAAGACGGGATTTGCCTTCGCCAATCTCACCTGGTCCGGATAGGAAACCCAGTAGGGAACCGGGATTATGATGTCCTCTCCTTCGTCGAAGAGTGCCACGGAGACGTGGTACAGGCTGCACTTGGCGCCGGGCGAGACGAGTATCTCCTCGGGCCTGTACTGGACAGAGTTATCCAGCCTGAGTTTCTCTATGATGGCCTTTTTGAGCTCGGGGATACCGTCGTTGGGGGTGTACTTCGTGAAGTCGTCTTCTATGGCCCGTTTGCCCGCTTCCTTGACGTTTATGGGCGAGGGGAAATCAGGCTCGCCGACGCTCAGGTCTATGACGTCTATTCCCTGGGCGCTCATCGCCTTTGCGGTCGCATTTATGCGGAGAGTCGGTGAGAGACCTATGCGGTTCACTCTTTCGGACAGCATTTGCTACGGGCGCTCCACGTTCACTTATGTTCGAGGATCAACGTATGCTCCGCGTCCACGCGTATCAGAGGATGGACGTATGTTCCACGCCTGCGTATGCCTGAGAGCTGACGTAAGTCTCACGGCAGGCTTGTTTACTTCTCGCGTTCAGTCCGCGCTCAATCCAGGAGGGGTTCCTTGTCCCTGCTCTCCGGCGTCTTCCGGGACCCCTTCTCCCGTACCTCTCCCGCCTTGGAGCGAGGAAGGCCTTCCAGAAACGTCTTTATGTCCGTTCCTGTAATAGACTCGATGATTGCAGGGAGCTGTGCCACGACGCTGGCGACCTGTCCGGTTATCTTCGAGGCGCCGGCACCCTCACCGACCAGGACTATCTTCTCCACCTTGGACAGAGGTTCCGAAACCGCGCGCGCCAACTCCGGCATGGTCTGCATGATGGTCTCGTAGACCGCGGCGTGATTGTACCTTGACCAGGACTCCGCCTTCTTGAGCATGGCCCGGGCCTCTGCCTCTCCTCTTGCAGCCAGCGCCTCTGCCTCTGCGGCCCCGTGCAGCCTCGTGCCGGCGGCCTTACCCTTGGCCTCCAGCTCGTTCCTGTAGGCCTCGGCTTCAGCCTCTATCTTGGCCTGAAACGCCATGGCTTCGGCGGGCTTCTTGACCGTCGCCTCGAGCTCCTTCTCTCTTCTCTCTATCTCCCTGGCTTCCAGCTCGATGGCCTTCTCCTTCTCTATCATCTTGACAGCGGCCTCTTCCTTCCTAAGCTGCTGCGTTACCTTCATTCTCTCCAGCTCGTAAGCTATGTCGGCCGCCGCTCGCTTCTGGTTTACCGCGGCTTGGAATTCGGCGCGGCTCGCCTCGAAGTCTCTGGACGCCTGGGCCACTTCCGTTTCGGCCGCGAGCCTCGCGATGTCACCGTCCTTCCTCGCCACGGCCGACTTGATGGCGGCGTCTTTCTCGGTTTCGGCCTGAGCGACGGCAGCGTCTCTCTTCACCTGTGCGATCTTTGGAGCGCCGAGCGCCTCTATGTAACCCTGCTTGTCAGTGATGTCCTTCAGGGCACAAGAGAGGAGCGCAAGACCCATGCGGGCGAAATCCTCTGACGCGGCGCGTTTCACCTCGCTCGCGAGGCGCTCTCTCTGTTGGTATGTCTCCTCCACAGACATCGTGCCCAGCATGGCTCTGAAGTGCCCCTCCAGGACCTCCTTCGCGACCGACTTTATCCCCTCTGCTCCGGTCGCCAGGAACTGCTGGGCGGCAAGCCGCGTGGAGTGCTCGTCGTCGGCGACCCTGACCTGGCCCTGCGCCTCTGCAGTCACCACCACGCCGTGGGCGGTGAGGACTCCCTCCGTCTTGAGCGAGAGAGAAAAGATGTCCAGGGGCAAGACCTGAGCTTTCTCGACCAGGGGCATCACGAAGGTGCCCCCGCCGATCTGTACCCTGTAGCCTACGGTCCTCTTCGTACCGTCGGGCTGCACGACCGTACGCCTTGCTCCGCCGGAGATGATGAGGGCTTCGTTGGGGCCGACTTTCCTGTAGTTCAGGGCCCAGAGAAGGACAATACCGACTGCAAGAGCGCCAACGATTATCCAGAGAATAAGCATTTCGGGATCCCCCTTCTAGAATCATTCTTGTTGTTAATAGTGAAGCAAACGGAAAGAGATTATCACAAGGGGCGTCCTGCGGCAATCTGGAAAAGGGGAGCCGGCCTGGCGGGACGGGGTGCGCGGCCCGCGGTGGGCGGATGGCACGGTGGCGGGTGCGGCATGCGGCGCAGAACCGGCCAGAACCCGCGCGGTCGGGGCGATGGCGCCGGCGTGCGGCGGGCGCAGGACGCGGCACACAAAGGGGCGATGGCCCCGCGGCCGGGGCGACGGCACGGGCTAACCCGCTCTAGCCTTTTACGGCGCCGGCGGTTAGCCCCTCCACTATCCTCTTCTGGAACACGAACACGAGCGCCACGAGCGGAATCGTCACCACTACCGAGGCGGCCGCTATCTCTCCCCACGGGATTTCGTGGAGGCCCGGGAACAGGGCTATGCCGACGGGGATGGTGCGGGAGGCAACGGTCGACGTGAACGTCAACGCGAAGAGGAACTCGTTCCACGAGAAAATGAAGACCAGAATAGCGGTGGCGAAAAGCCCGGGCGCAGAGAGAGGCAGGATGACCTTGTAGAACGATTGGAACGGCGTACAGCCGTCAACGCTCGAGGCCAGATAAAGTTCGTCCGGGATGTTTCTGAAAAAGTTGGTCAGAACCCATATCGTAAGCGGCAGCGAGAACGTCGTGTAGGTCATGACGAGCGCTGCAAGCGTGTCGCGCAGGCCCAGGGCCCTGATTATGATGTAGAGAGGACTCACAGTTGCTATCGGGGGAAACATGGACGCCGAGAGGATGAAAGCCAGAATGAGCCCCTTCCTTCTTATTCCCAGCTTGGCCAGCGCGAAGGCGGCGAGGGAGCCCACGAGCAGAGACAATACGGTCGTGCACGAGGCGACGACGAAACTGTTGGCGATGATTCTTAAAAAGGGGTGACCCTCAAAGACGGAGACGTAATGTGTCCCCGTGGCGTTCGTCGGGAGAATCGGGGGGAGAGACGTGAGCTCTGTCGAGGGCTTAACCGACGTCACCGCCTGCCACAGGAACGGCCCCAGGCAGTAGGCCGCAGCGAGTATGAGAAGCAGATAGAAGCCCAGTTTCTTCGGGGCACTCCGTCTCGTTGGGGCGCTCCGTCTCATTCCATTCCCCTTCTAAGCAACCTCACGTAGAAAACGGTGATGACTCCCACGAACAGGAACACGGTCAGCGCGATAGTTGAGCCGTAGCCGAACTGCAGGGTCTGAAACAGCACCTTGTAAGCGTATATCGAGAGCGTCTCGGTGGAATTGGCGGGACCTCCGCCCGTAAGCACGTAGATGGCGTCGAAGACCCTGAACGCGTCCAGAGTTCTGAAGATGAGCACCACGAGTATCACGGGCTTGAGCAGGGGCAGTGTCACTCGGTGGAACGCCTGCCATCCGGAAGCCCCGTCCACCCTGGCCGCGTGATAAAGCTCCTGGGGGATGTTCTGCAGACCCGCGGTCAGAAGTATGGCCACGAACGGCGTCGTCTTCCAAACGTCCATAAAGACAGCGGCGTTCAGCGCCCAGAAAGGACTGCCGAGCCAGTTTATCTTGACCCCGAGCAGGTAGTTGAGAAGCCCGAAGTCGGGATTGTACAACCACTCCCACATCTTGGCGGAAACCACGGTGGGAATCGCCCAGGGCACGAGAATGATGGAGCGCATCAGGCCCTTGCCCCTGAAAGCCCCGTTGAGTAGGAGTGCGATTGACATCCCCAGCACGAGTTCAAGCGCGACGGAGACTCCAGTGAAATACACGGTGTTCCTGAGAGCGTTCCAGTATCTTTCGTCTGCCAGCAGGAAGCCGTAGTTCTGGAAGGAGACGAATTTGGAAATGTCGAAGATGAGAAGGCGCCTGTGCAGGCTGAGCCAGAGCACGTAGAGAATGGGGTAGATGGTGACGGCAGAGAGAACGAACAGGGCCGGGACGAGAAAGAGAGACTTCTCTCCGAAGCGTCCCCCGCGTCCGGGACCCAGTGTTCCCGTGCCAGCGTAGCGCGTCTCTCCGGTGATACTGTTTCGGGGCACCGTCGGGCTCGTCATTCCTCTGCCCTCAACACGTGCTGGATTTGCTTCTCTGCCGACCTCAGGGCGGCCTCCGGTTTCTTGATTCTGGACAGTATCGCACTGAACTCGGGCTGCAGGATCTGGGATATCATCATATAGTAAGGCGTCACCGGTCTCGGCCTGGCATGTTCGAAGACGTCATACAGGCTTACGATGAACGGTTGAGCGCTCATGAGCTCTGCGTCCCGGTAGAGACTTTTGCGCGTGGGTTTGTATCCTATGGTTAGGGCCACTCTCTTCTGCGTCTCGTACGAAGTGAGGAATTCGATGAACCTCTCCGCCTCCTTCGGATGACGGGAATACTTGTTGATGCCGAGCTGCCACCCCCCCAGCGTTGAGGCGGGCTCGTGTCCGGAGAAAGAGGGAAGCAGGGCCACGCCCACCTTCCCCCTGACCTGAGAACCCGGTCTCTCGAAGATGTTCCACGCATAGGGCCAGTTGCGCATGAATACGGCCTTTCCGTTTCCGAAGATGTGCCGGGTCGTCTCTTCGATGGCGGTGGTCACGAAAGCGGGAGTGATTTCCTCTTCGGAGATGAGCCGGCTCATGAAGCTCAACGCCTCGCGATTCTCCGGGCTGTTTATTAGAACCGTCCCGTTCCTCACCACGTCCCCACCGTTGCTCCACATGTACTCCAGGGCGTTACAGATGAGCCCCTCGTATTGCTTTCCCTGCCATATAAAACCGTAGAGGTCGGGCCGGTCCCGCACGATGGCCGAGGCCTGCCGCACCAGTTCCTGCCAGGTCGTGGGGGGTTGGAACCCGTATTCTTCCAGCAGGTCGCTTCTGTAGTAGAGGACCCCGGCGTCGATGTACCAGGGGACGGCATAGACCCTGCCTTCGTAAGTCACGGCTTCCATGGGCCCCGGGAAGAAATTGCTCCTTTCCTCGGGGGGCAGCATGTGCGTGAGGTCCATGAGCCAACCTGCCCTGGCCAGCTCAGGAACCCAGATCACGTCCATCGAGAAGACATCGAAATCCGACGACTTGCCCTCCAGGTTAATCACGTAGAACTGATGCTGCTGGTCCGTCGTGGCAGGAAGCGTCTCGTCTCTGATTCGAATGTCTGGATTCTCTCTCTCGAACTGCTTGAGCACTTCCGTGAAGGCCGCCGCGTCACCGGCAATCTTCCCGTGCTTGAAGACGAGTGTCACCCGCTCTTCGTCGGCCGGTCCCTGCCTGTCACACCCGTGGAGAGTGAGGGCCAGAAGAAGCGAGCAGGGAAGCAGGAGAGCCAGGGAAGTGAGTCGCCAGGCAGACAGCCGCGCCAAGCCGCCGGCTAGAAGCCGGAATCTGATATCTGCCGCAGATGCGGAAAAGGTCGAGACGTTCATGGAGGGAAAGATCTTCTCAAGTCAGGCGCACGGCCTCGAGCACGTTCACCGTGCCCGCCGAATTGGAATCCAGCGTTTCTCTTAGCTCGTCAAAATCTCTCAGTACGATCGCCTGCACGGCCAGGCGGAAGACGACCTCAGAAGCGTAAAGGCCGGCGGCTTTGCGTGGCAGACCCGCCTGCTGCCCCGCGCAAAGCCGTGCGTTGAACATGAGTCGGTAGAAATCGCGAGTCTCCGCTCTGTTTCTACTTATGAGTCCTGCGCATTTCCTCTGCAGCGAACTTTATCTCTGCCAGGTCTTGCCTCATCTCACTCCAGCCGTACCACAAGGCGTAGTCCGGATTCGCGTGGAACGTCCCCTGGAACGCCCTCATCCTGTGTTTGAGGAACATCACAAAGAGCTTCTGTTCGACCGGAGTCGGGGCGTCGTGGAACGTGAGAAGGTCAGGGAACGCGTGCGCGTATTCGGCAGGCTTCTTAAGCGTGCCGTCCTTGTAGAGGGCAGCCACGGTGTGAATGGCCTCCGCCATGAGGCGATCCGTTTCTAGTATCATGTCGTCGCCCTTCTTCAGCTCGCCCTCCGCGAAGTGCTTGGAATGACATCCTGCACAGGTCTTCAGCATCTTGACGCGCTCCATTTGCCAGTCTTCCTGAGTGAGCCGTGCAACGTCCGCGGCCTTCACAACGTCGAGGCGCCCGGTGGGATTGCCCTCCGGGTCCAGGACGCCGAGGGCCTGGAGGATGGTGGCCCTGTCGGCGGCCCACTGCTTATCCTCGGGCATCGGAAGCCGTACGGCCAGAAAACCCCAACCGGTCCTCACGGCATGATTGCCTTCCTGCATGTGGCAGGTCTGGCACGTCGGCGCAGCCGCGTCCCCGGGGAGCACTCCGCTCTGCTTCAAGAGGTACCTGACCCCGTGCTTGGATGAGGAGTACATCTCCCACTGAGGATGGTCGAAACCCATGTGGCAAGTCTGGCAAGCCTGAGGTTGTTTCGCCTCTTTCACAGAGAAGAGATGGCGGGTGTGACACGCGTCGCACGAGGCTAGGCCGAATCCCCCCATGTCGCTCTTGAGCTTCTTAATTTCCTCTTCAGACTTCAGGCCTATCTTGTGGCAGCCCCCGCAACCCTTCATGCCGCCCATGAGCGCCATTGGCTGCCAGTGAGCCGTGGGCATGGCGTTCATCGCGGCCCAGGCGAAGGCGTGTTTTCCGCCCTTAAACTGCTCTACCTGGGTTTCGTGGCAACCCGCGCAGGTCTCCGGCGTGGGGATTCTCACGTTGGCCACGTCCTGAGCGGACATGTGCTCTCGGCCGTGACAGACCGCGCAAGTGATTCCGCCTTGGCCATGCTTGCTCAGTTGCCAGTCAGACACGATTCCCGGAGTTATCTTCTTGTGGCAGTTCTCGCATTCGTCCGCCAGGGCAACCGGACCGAACACCAGGGCAAGAAGAACTACGGCTAACAGGGCTCGCGCCATGGAAACCTCCTGGTTTTGCCGCTCGGGCAATCCTGGAACTGAACTGGGGATGGATTTACCTGCAAAAGGGAGCACTGCGCAGCAGGATAGCCCAAAAGATGTGGGCGCGCAAGTGCGTTGAAAGGAAAAACCGCGGCCTTGGAAGGACCAAGCCGGTGCCCGCCGCCTCTGTTAGATGCCAGAGGCCTCACGGGGGGCCGCCCAGCCCCTCACTGAGAAGCCCGGCCGCCGAATCTTAACGACTCGGCAACCGGGCTTCTGGTTACTTGGACCCTATCTGAGACGCAAATCAGCGCAGGAGGACGATCTTGTTGGCCGAGGCAAAGTTCTTCGTCTCCATCCGGCAGAAGTACACCCCGCTGGCGACGCGCCGTCCGGAGTCGTCCTTCCCGTTCCAGACGACCGAGTACGGCGTGTGAGACGCCGCCTTCTCCTCGTCAACCAGCACCCTTATCAATCGCCCCGCAACGTCGTAGATTCGAATCGAGACTCTCCCGGTCTCCCGGACTGAGTATCTGATGGTGGCCGACGGGTTCATGGGGTTCGGATAGCTCTGGTGCAACGCGTTCAGGAGCGGCGGCTCCGGAGATTTCTCGGGCCTCACGCTCACAACCGGCAGATATCCGCGCACCTCGAAGTCGTCGTACCAGCCCGTGAGGAACTCGGAAGGCCCGGCGTCGTCCGAGAGCCACATGCGGTTGCTGGGTACGACCGACGGGCTGTACGTGGCCCCCCCGGCCGGTACCCCGTTCACCAGAAGCTGAACGTTCCTCGTGGTCGGCTCCACCTGTATTTCGTACTCCGCGTAGGCCATGGGCGGTGTGTAGTTGTTAAACGGCGGCCCCACCGGGACCAGACTGGACCAATCTCCTGCGACGTCCATCAAGACAGGAGCAGTGGGATTGTCGAGCCTGAAGCGCGCGTGCCCGAACACCAGCCACGTGGACCAGAAGAAGTTGTCGTACGCAAAGGCAAACTTGATGGTGTAGGGCCTCGAGAAGTCCACCGTTATGAACTCGGAATAGGCGCTGGCGAAATCGCCGGGGGAGGGACTGCCCGTAACTCCCATGCTCGTGGGCGGGCTGTATGACATCGTGGAGAGGCTCACCGACGCCCCGCTTCCGAACAGCTCCCAGTGCGAAAAGTCAGCCACGGGATCAGAGAAACGTATGGGCTCGGGCGGATCCGGCGCGAATCCGTAGCGCGACGTGCGGTTGAAGTCGTTTCCGTACATCCGCCATTCGTAGCGCGAGTCATTCAGAATTGTGCCGAGGCTGTAGGCATAGAGACTGTCGTTCCCCGTGCTGCCCACCACGAGATCGAGCTCGTTGTCGCCGTTGGTCTCGCCTATGGCCGGGCTTCTGTAATACCACTGCTCATACGTTATGGGCCAGCCGCTCACGGTGGTTCCGTTGCCGTTGAACGCATAGACTTTGCCGTTGTCCGTCGCCGCTATCACTTCGTACGCGTTATCACCGTCAATATCGACGATGAGAGCGGAACCTCGTACCTGCCCGTCCACGTACTTGGGCCACCCTGTGACGAGCGAGGCGTCGCCGTTGAAGGCGTAGAGAGTGTCGTTGTCGGAGCCAAACACGATCTCAGGAGAATTGTCGCCGTCGATATCACCCAGGCTGGGAGCCGAGTATCCAGTCGAGGCAGCAATGTAGACCGGCCATCCAGAACACCTGCTCCCGTTCGCATTCCATGCGTAAGCGCTGTCATACATTGCAGTTGCGACAACCTCAAACTCGTTGTCTCCATCAACGTCTCCGATTGCCACACGATCGTAGACTTTGCGCCCCGACCAGACCGGCCACCCAGAGAGGTTCGCTCCGTGAGGTTTCAGGGCGTAGACCTTGTTGTCGTACCCTGAAATCACCACCTCCAGGCTGTCGTCCCCGTCGAGGTCGGCCAGCGCCGGTCCCGCGAGCTGCATATTGCCGCCCAGTTTCACGGGCCATCCCGCCAGCGCCGTTCCGCTTGTGCCACTCCAGGCGTAGACGCAAGAATCCGTAGAGGCGCAGATTACGTCGGTGACGCCATCTTGATCCAGATCCGCAATCGCCGGCGTGCTGCGGACAGACCAGTTGGTCCCCTGCGGCCAGTTCGCAGCCCGGGAGCCGTTGGGGTTGAACACGTAGACACTGTCGGTATAAGAACCCACGACGACCTCGAGCCACCCGTCACCATCCACGTCTCCGAGGGCCGGGGAACCGTCTATCATGCCGCCCGTTGACTGCGGCCAACCAGTAAGCTCCTTGCCCCTTCCACTGAACACGTGAACCTGCCCGTCGTCGCCGGCCACCACGATATCCTCAATTCCGTCTCTATTTATGTCGCCGAGCACGGGGTTCGAGTTCACGCCGCCGGAGATGTACTGTGGCCAGCATCCCGGTTGAGACTTTGGGGTTCCCGCGATCTGCGTGTAGTACCACTTCATTGCGCGTATGTCGCACTCGTTCGGGCTGCGCCTGAACGTGTCCCCGGCCTTGGTCCAGCAGTGCATCGTGGCGAGGGAGTCGCACGAATGGTCGAACGACATCCAATGGCCGAATTCGTGCGTTGAGATGCTCTCCAGGTCGTATTCCCCGGAAACACAGGAATCCTGTTTCAGAGCGGACCACGAAACAGCAGCGTTGTCGTTAAGCGATATGTCACATTCGTAGTTGTGATCGCTCGCGTCGTACCAGCAGTGCGCCCTGCCGAGTTTCAAGGGGGTACCGCTACCCATATCCTCCCATGAGACGACGTTGAAACCGTCCTTCACAGGGGATACGTTGTGAGCCGTGGAGCGCGCGCTAGTGGTTCCCGCGTAGCAGGCGGCCCAGAACGCCTGGTTAAGGTACTCCCAGTTCGAAAGCGCCCTCTGTACGGTCAGGAACTCATTGCCCGTACAGTCTGACGCACCGTCTTTATTGATGTAGTAGACCACCGGCAGGTCTGCTTCAACCCACCTGTTGTCAAGAGCCCGCCAGTAGTCGTAAGTACATGCGGTGAGACAAGTGCCCTCCGGGCACTGCGCATCGCAAACGCCAGGCCACACAACCAGAAGCAGGACCACGAGGAAAAGGCCGGATAACCGCTGTCCTGTTGGTGTTCGTCTACAAGAACTCATTGGTATCACCTCTGCGGGCCCTGGCGGTCCAGGATCTCAAGAGCGAACAAGCTCGGCCGCCGGTGACCACGCGGGCAAAGGGAAGGGATCTGACGATACCGAAACAAGGGCTTTTCGAGACATCCCTACTCCTCCAGAAGGTCTTTTTCCTGCATTTTCACGATGGAACGAACCATACTGACAAAGTCTCCCAACGGGAGCCCCGCCTCGATGACCCTTCCGTCCTCCACGGAGAACTTTCCCTGGAAGAGACCCCTTACGTCATGAGCCAACTCCTCCTCGGAGGGCTCCAGGAAAGTCACGACGGACTCGCCCCCTGCGAAGACGGGAGTGTCCTCCACCCAGAGTCCGACGCCTCCCACCTTTCCGCCCACGACCCGAACCGTGACCGTTTCAGGACCAGCCCCCTTGAGCCACTCATCCACCGAGATGGTAACGTAAGTGAAGATGGTCTTTCCTTCCGAGTCCCATCTGGACGTAACATCCAGAACCTGGCCGCGGACGATGCCGGTCGCCCCGGCCGCGAGTTCGGGCAGGGTGGCTCTTGTCATGATTGCGTGCGATTGCGTGACGGCCAGAAGAAGGGCACACGCGGCAAGGAGGATTAGGGCGGCGTTCCCAAGCAAGCAAGAAGGCCTGTTTGACACGATGCATACACCTCCCTCAGGAGAAAACCACGAAGGGCATTCGGTTGTCTTGAAGACGGATCGTGTATGAAGAAATCGCAAAAACGACCCGGGATGTGAGGCGCGCGTTGTGTTTGCCCGAAGGCGCTCTTTTCCTCATAATATCACACTTTTCTTGCCTTTTCAAGCGCCGAGAGAGAGCCGATGTGGTGCAAGGTCATTTATGTCAGGGTGTAGCGGCAACGCGGAAATGCCATCCGCCAGTGCCCGCGTGAGAGATGGTTCGGCTGCTGTGTCTGCAGCAAATCTATTGTTACTTCACTCCGGAGACGCTATCATTGCCGGGGTGTGCGTGTCTTCGAGTGCCATGCGGGTTCTTCCGCGAAATCCTGGAGGATGAATTTGTCAGGTTCGTACGATCCCGAACTCTACGCTAGGTTTGCAGAGAATCTCAAAACAGCCCTTTCCGGTCCCAACATAAGAGACGTGGACTTGGGTGAGCTTCGAGCGCCCGCACTTCAGACAGGGGTCAGAACGAAGAACGGTTCGTACTGCTGGCGCTCTGCGGTTTCGAGCAGGATGGCGGCCAAGACCGTGTTTCTCGG
>CP070702.1:2180552-2297120 GCA_020349905.1 Candidatus Eiseniibacteriota bacterium | reverse complement strand
GGCGACATAAGCGCCGTGCCGCGGACGCGAAGTGCATCAGGCGGTCGTCGGCAGATGGACTGGACAGGAGGGGCCGGATGCAACGATCGTCGGCGGACGGCCACCTAACGGAGAGGGAGACGTTGGAAGAGAGAGTTGAGAAAAGAAAGTTCTCAGAGGCGGCGCTCAAAGAAGTCGAGAGCACGACTTCCAGCTACCCTGTGACGGACTCGGCTATCCTCCCGCTTCTTCACATAGCTCAGAGGGAGTTCGGCTGCGTGGACGAAGAAGCTGTGCGGCTCATAGCCCGAACCCTGGACGTTGAGCCGCTGCGCGTGAAGGAGACCATGAGCTTCTACACCATGTTCGACGAAAAGCCTCGGGGGAAGTACCTGATAGAAGTCTGCACGAACATATCGTGCTCGCTCCTGGGCTCGGACAGCTTGCTCGGCTACCTGGAAGAGAGGCTCAAGGTCCCACGCGGTTCCACGACACCCGACGGCCTCGTCACTCTTATAACCGTGGAGTGTCTCGGCTCGTGCGGCACGGCGCCCGTGATGAGTGTCAACGGCGAGTACCACGAGGGCGTCACGAGAGAGAAGCTTGATGACCTGCTTCGCGAGATAGGTGTCTGATGGCAGAGAAGATTCTACTTAATAACATAGACAGGCCCGGCTCGGAGAGGATAGACACCTACCTCTCCCAGGGGGGATATGCGGCGCTCAAGAAGGCCCTCGAGACCATGAAGCCGGAGGAGGTCACGAAGGCCGTCAAGGCCTCGGGCCTGAGGGGAAGGGGGGGCGCCGGCTTCCCTACGGGGCTCAAATGGAGCTTCGTGCCCAAGGCCGTGCCCGGACCTCGCTACCTCTGCTGCAACGCGGACGAGGGCGAGCCAGGCACCTTCAAAGACAGGGTAATCATCGAGAAGGACCCTCATCTGTTGCTTGAGGGAATCGCCATATCTTGTTACGCGCTATCAGTTGAGAAGGCCTATATCTACATAAGGGGCGAATTCGTCGTGGGTGCCGAGAAGCTAACGGCCGCCATCTCCGAAGCCGAATCGAAGGGTTACCTGGGCCGGAACATCTTGGGAAGCGGGTTCAGTCTTGACCTGCACGTGCACAGGGGCGCCGGCTCCTACATCTGCGGGGAGGAGACGGCCCTCCTGGAATCCCTGGAGGGTAAGAGAGGGCACCCCAGACTTAAGCCGCCCTTTCCCGCGAGCGTAGGTCTATACGGACAACCGACCGTCATAAACAACGTGGAAACCCTGGCCAACGTCCCCGCGATCGTGGCGAGAGGCGCGGAATGGTTCGCCTCCCTGGGTACGAAGGGCAGCACGGGCACGAAGCTGTTCGCCGTGAGTGGGCACGTGGAAAAGCCGGGAGTCTACGAGTTGCCCCTGGGCGTGAGTCTGCGGGAGCTACTCTTCGAACACGCGGGTGGGATGAGGCAGGGAAGGAAGCTCAAGGCCGTGATGCCCGGAGGGTCTTCGACGCCCGTAATCACTTCCGAGCACC
Organism: Candidatus Eiseniibacteriota bacterium; assembly: GCA_020349905.1. Classification (GTDB taxonomy): domain Bacteria; phylum Eisenbacteria; class RBG-16-71-46; order JAFGJU01; family JAFGJU01. The sequence continues at coordinate 2,295,621 of CP070702.1, read as the reverse complement.
TGGACGTGGCCCTGGATTTCGACTCGCTTGCGGCGGCCGGAACCATGCTCGGTTCGGGCGCGGTGATAGTGATGGACGACACGACGTGCATGGTGGAGGTGGCGCTCAGACTGACGAGATTCTACAAACACGAATCCTGCGGACAGTGCACGCCCTGCCGCGAAGGACTGGGTTGGCTGGAGCAGCTGCTTGAGGGCCTGGAATCCGGGAAGGCGGGCCCGGGCGACATCGAGCTACTTCTAGAGGTCTCCTCCTCCATATCCGGCAAGACGCTCTGTCCCATGGGAGACGCGGCGGTCGTGCCGGTCGAGAGCACGGTTTCCAGGTTTCGGGAGGAGTACGAGCTGCACTTGAGGGAGAAGCGCTGCCCGCTGGCGGGGAGCCGTGCTGGCGTGGGGCAGGGCCCCCACTAGCAGAAGCTTAAATAGAGAACCGACTATGGCGTTCAACGTGAGAATCGATGACAAGGAAACCTCAGTAGAGCTGGGGACCACCGTCCTTCAGGCGGCCTCCGAGGTGGGCATCTACATCCCCCATCTCTGCTACCACAGGGAGCTATCTCTTCAAGGTTCCTGTCGCGTTTGTCTGGTGGAGGTGGAGGGTACGCCCAAGCTCCAGCCCGCGTGTTCCACCCTGGTGTGCGCAGGTATGAAGGTCAAGACTGACACCCCGGCCGTGCGGGAGGCGCGAAGAGGCGTGCTGGAGCTCATGACCATAAACCACCCCCTGGACTGTCCGGTGTGCGACAAGGGTGGAGAGTGCAAGCTTCAGGACTACGTGTTCGCCTACGGCAGGGGGAAGGGCAGGTTCGCCTTCCCGAAGAGGACGTTCTCGAAGGAGGACATCGGCCCGTTCGTCGTGAGAGACATGAACAGGTGCATTCACTGCACCCGATGCGTGCGCTTCGCCTCCGAGGTGACGCTCACGCACGACGTGGGCGCCTTCGACAGGGGACGCGAGACCAGCATCGGCACCTACCTGGGCAAGGAGCTTCGAAATCCGTTCTCGGGAAACGTGACGCAACTCTGTCCGGTGGGGGCACTCACGGACAGGGTCTTCAGGTTCAAGGCCAGAGTATGGGAGCTGGAGAGCATTCCGTCCGTTTGCCCGCTCTGCCCAGTGGGCTGCCTGACTGAACTGGAACTGGATTCGGGGCGCATCGTCCGCATCAAGAGCCGGAAGGGTGGCCTAAGTCCCTGGATATGCGACCTGGGGAGGTTCGGGCACGTGCGTGACGGTTCCCGGCGGAGAAAGCCTTTCTTGAGGGAAGAGAGCAGAGAAGTGGACGTGCCGTGGGACGTGGCTCTGGACATGGTGGCCGGTCGCTTCAGAGTGATTTCCAAAGACAGCGGTCCTGCCAGCGTGGGAGTCCTGTGCTCGACCTCTCTCACCAACGAAGAGTTCTTCGCAGTCAACTACGTGTTCCGAAACGTTCTTGGCTCTCCCAACGTGGACTTCAGAGTCCGCACAGGAGCCGCGGTGAGCGCAGAGGAAGCGGAGGTGATGTCGACGGCTCGTACGGTCCAGGGACGCATCAGCCAACTGGCAGGTTGCGACTCGATACATCTCTTCTGCTGTGACCCGTGTGAGGAGACTCCCGTCGTGGGGCTGCACGTTTGCCGGGCAGCCGATTCTGGGGCCCGGCTAACGTCCGTGGGACCAAGACGTGTAACTCCCCGCCCGCTTTCAAGGGGCTGGATTCCGGCAACGCCGGTGCACGCCGCGATGCTCCTGGCCTTCGTCTCAACGGAACTGGCGGCGAGGGCCGCGCGGAGTGAGAACGCCCAGCCTGGTTCGGCTGCAGCAGCTGAGGGGGCGGGCCAATTATCCCTGCACAGGGCGAGCCAGCTCACCGGAATCAAGCTGGAAGAGTTGAGTTCTCTCTTGGAGGAGCTTCTCTCGGCAAAGAGGCTGGGGCTCGTCGTGGGAGCGGAGGTCTTTGAGAGCCCACACGTCTACCTGGTGCTTTCCTCGATGCTGAGGATCTGCGCGGCCAGAGCGGCCCTGGGCGCAGGAGAAACGGTCTTGCTTTCGCTTCTGGGAGAAGGAAACGTGCGGGGTGCGCTGGATCTGGGAGTGTTTCCAGGGGCCCTGATTACTTCGCCCGGAGGGGAAGCTGGCGGAGGCGACGACGCTGAAAGGGCCTCTGGCAGTGACGCTTCTTCGCGCGCCTCGGGAGGCGAGTCTTCCAGGACGCAAGAGGGCACGGCGTGTCGGAGCTTCTCTCAGATGCTGGAAGCTGCCTCGGCCGGAAAGCTGCGTGCGCTTCTGATTGTGGGAAGCGACCCTATTGCCGAATACGCCGACAGGGAGGCGGCCAAGGAAGCTTTGAGAAAAGTGGAATTCCTCGTGGTTCAGAGTGAGACGCTGAACGCCACGGCTGCAGTCGCGGACGTCTACCTGCCTCTTCAAAGTGTTTTCGAGAAGGAAGGGACCGTGCTGAGTTTAGACGGAAGGCTCTGTGGCCTCTCCCCACAGGAGAGCGAGTACGGGAAGCGGTCGCTTCTCTTCGACGTGCTTGAATCCATACGGCGCACGATGCGCGGGAAGCTATCCGTAAAGGGCGCTGCATCCGTCTTCCGCGAAGCCAACCGGCTCCACGGATGGGGCGCTCCCGAGGACATGAAAGCCCTGGCCGCGGGAAGCGGCGTCGAACTTACTGGAAACGCCGCCGAGCCCTCCGAGGCCTGGATGGCCCTTCGGGATTTCGAGAAGAAGATGAGGTTCGAGGAGAGGGCGCCCGAGAGATCCGAGTACCCCTACGTTCTTATCTGCGGGGCTCTTCGTGTCTCCAGCTGGGGATGGGTCCGGGAGTTCTCCGAGCACGAGCTGGTCCCCAAAGAAGACTTCGCAGAGATTTCCGCCTCCGACGCCGCGGAGTTCGAAATACGTGAGGGAGACCTGGTAGAGATAGAATCCCCCAGGGGCAGTGTGGAAGTGAGGGCCGTGGCCACTGAGAGTCTCATGCCTGGTGTTGTCTTTCTCCCCCGGGGCCTGGCGCGCACCCGTCTCAATTGTCTTACATCGGGTGGCGAGGCGGTGACCAGGGTGAGAGTGAGGAAGAAAGGTGCTTGAGTACGTTCTCATTACCGTAATCAAATCCCTGGTAATCCTTCTGGCGTTGCTCCTCATGATTGCCTACGCGACGCTCATGGAAAGACGCGTGATCGCGCACCTCCAGGTGCGGGTGGGACCCAACCGCGTGGGTCCCTGGGGACTGTTCCAACCCTTCGCGGACGGAATCAAGCTGTTCTTCAAGGAGGACGTCGTGCCTTCACAGGCCGACCGCGCCGTCTTCTTCCTGGCTCCCGGAATATCCCTTGCCGCTGCCTTCGCCACGTTCGCGGTGATTCCTTTCGGCAACGAGATACAACTCTTCGGCCGGCGGATAGCGCTCCAGCTTGCGGACATCAACATAGGGCTGCTCTACGTCTTCGCCATCTCGTCCCTGGGAGTCTACGGGCTCATAATGGGGGCGTGGGCCTCCAACAGCAAGTATCCCATCCTGGGAGGGCTTCGTTCCGCGGCCCAGATGGTGAGCTACGAGCTCTGCCTCGTCTTCTCCGTCATCGGCGTTCTCATGATATCCCGCTCCGTGAGTTTGTCGGACGTTGTTGCGAGCCAATCGCGGCTCTGGTTTCTGATTCTTCAACCCGTGGGGTTTCTCATATTCCTCATCGCCTCCTTCGCAGAGGTGAACAGGCTTCCGTTCGATCTGCCCGAGGCGGAGAACGAGCTGGTGGCGGGCTTTCACACGGAATACGGGAGCATGAAGTTCGCGATGTTTTTCCTGGGAGAGTACGGAAACATGATCGCTGTCTCTGCCATGGTGACCACTCTCTACCTGGGAGGATGGCACGGTCCTTTCCTCCCGCCCGTGGTCTGGTTCCTGGGCAAAGTGGCGGCGCTCATGTTCCTCTTCATCTGGGTCAGGGGAACGCTTCCCAGGTTTAGATACGATCAGCTCATGAAGTTCGGGTGGAAGGTGCTCCTTCCCGTTTCGCTGGCAAACATCATCGTGACCGGCCTGATTCTGGCCCTTATTGATTGAGAATGAACACTGCACTCGCCATACTGAGGGGACTCCGGCTGACGCTCAGCCACTTCTTCAAGAAGCCCGTCACGGTCTTCTATCCCGAAAGAAAGAGGGAAGTGAGTCCCAGGTTTCGCGGGCTTCTGGCTCTCTCTCTAGATGAGGAGGGCTTCGAGAAGTGCGTGGGGTGTGGGCTCTGTGCCAGGGTGTGTCCTTCAAACGCAATCGAGGTCGACGCGGCGGAGAACGTAGACGGAGAACGCTACTCCAAGGGAGAAAGGTACGCCAGGGAATACGTGATAGACATAGGGCGATGCATCTTCTGCGGCTACTGCGTGGACGCGTGTCCGACCGAGGCGCTTTCCATGACGCCCAGATACGAGATGGCCGACTACGAGCGCGACAGCTTCTTCTTCACGAAATCGCGCCTTCTCGAGAACGGGGATCGCCTGACGGAGAGGGAAGGGAGGCTGGCATGACCGCGCTGCTGTTCTTCGTATGCTCGCTCGTGGCCATCGCCTCTGCGGCGCTCGTTGTCTCCAGGAAGAACCCTGTGCACAGCGTGCTCTTCCTCATAGTGTGCCTGCTTTCGGTGGCGCTCCTATTCCTGCTCCTGGGTGCGCAGTTCATTGCGGCCCTGCAGGTCATCGTGTACGCGGGAGCGATAGTGGTGCTTTTCGTCTTTGTTCTTATGCTTCTCAACGTCAAGAAGGAGACGGTCACGCTTCACTCGTCCACGGTACAGAAGCTGGGTGCGGTGATCCTGGTCATTGTGCTTCTGATGGAGGCTCTTTTCGTGGCGGTCATGGGCGTGGGGTGGCTCAGCAAAGAGGCGTGGATAGCGGCGAGCGGCATAAGTTTCGGGACGGTCCAGTCCATAGGACGAGAGCTCTTCACGCGCTATCTCTTTCAATTCGAGGTGGCCTCCGTGCTGCTCCTTGTGGCCATCGTGGGGGCGATAGCGATAACGAAGAAGAGGTGAACCGATGCCCGTAGGCGTGAGCCATTATCTTGCAGTGAGCGCGGTGATATTCGCGGTGGGCGTGGCGGGGGTCCTTCTCAGGAGGAACATCCTGGTGGTCCTCATGTCCATCGAGCTCATGCTGAACGCTGCCAACCTGGCCTTCGTGACTTTCTCCAGGGCGAGCGGGGCAGTGGGAGGGCAAATAGTCGTTCTGTTCGTGATGACGGTGGCTGCCGCAGAGGTCGCGGTGGGGCTCGCCATAGTGCTGATCGCCTTCAGGGCCCGCGAGACCACCGACGTGGACGAGATGAACGTGATGAAGTGGTAGGTGTGGAGTGACCGCAGGCAGGCGGTTCTTCGCACGCGTGAACATATCGTCGTGAGGTGACGATGCTCGAACATGCCTGGTTGATTCTGGCCCTTCCCCTGGCGGGGGTCGCGGGCAACATATTCCTGGGAGGAAGACTCGGGCGGCGGTTTGTGAGCGCGCTCTCCTGCGGCGTCGTGGGCCTCTCCTTCGTCGTGAGTGTGGCCTGCTTCCTCGAGCTTCTGGCGATGCAGCCGGCCCAGCGTCACTTTGAGAGGCACATCTTTACGTGGTTTCTCTCGGGAAGCTTCAAGGTAGAGGGAACGCTCCTGCTGGACCCGCTTTCGGTTCTGATGACCCTCGTGGTTTCCGGCGTGGCCTTCCTGATACACGTCTATTCCACCGGATACATGGCCGGGGATTCTGGATACAGAAGGTACTTCACGTACCTTAACCTCTTCACGTTTTCCATGCTCACCCTCGTCCTCGGAGGGAACTTCCTCGTGCTCTACGTGGGTTGGGAAGCCGTGGGGCTCTGCTCGTACCTTCTCATCGGCTTCTGGTTTCAGAAGAAACCCGCTGCCGACGCGGGCAGGAAGGCCTTCATAGTGAACAGAATCGGTGACTTCGGTTTCGCCCTCGGCATCCTGCTCATTTTCAGAACCTTCGGCACGCTTGAGTTCGGTGAGGTCTTCTCAGGTGCCGAGAGGCTCTTTCCTTCGGGGTCGACCCTCATTACAGGGATCGCCCTGCTTCTGTTCGCGGGTGCGACCGGGAAGTCCGCGCAGATTCCCCTCTACACGTGGCTTCCGGACGCCATGGAAGGTCCCACGCCCGTGAGCGCCCTGATTCACGCGGCCACGATGGTGACTGCAGGCGTTTACATGGTGGCCCGTTGCAGCGCGCTCTTCGTGCTCTCCCCCCTGGCCCTGGCAGTCGTAGCCATCGTCGGCCTCGCCACGGCGGTCTACGCGGCGTCGATTGGCCTGGTCCAGAACGACCTTAAGAGGGTGCTCGCATATTCCACCATCAGCCAGCTCGGCTACATGTTCCTGGCCTGTGGGGTGGGGGCCTTCGCGGTGGGGATATTCCATCTCATGACGCACGCCTTCTTCAAGGCGCTGCTCTTCCTGGTGGCCGGAGCCGTAATACACGCTCTGGCCGGCGAGCAGGACATAACGAAAATGGGCGGGCTTCGCTCGAAGCTCCCCGTCTCGTACTGGTCGTTCTTGATAGCGGCCCTGGCGATAGCCGGAGTGTTCCCGTTTGCCGGCTTCTTCAGCAAGGACGAGATACTCTGGGAAACGCTTCTGAGGAGAGGCCCTCTGGTCTGGGCCCTGGGTGCCGTGGGCGCGCTCATGACGGCCTTCTACATGTTCAGGCTTCTCTTCCTTGTCTTCCACGGGACGGCCAGGCACGAGGGGCACGTTCACGCGCCGCCTTTTTCCATAAAGCTCCCCCTCGTCTGCCTGGCAGTGCTGTCGGCGGTAGGCGGTCTGGTCGGAGCACCCCTTCTCTTCGGACGTCACTTCGTGAAGGAGTTCTTGAGCCCCGTCTTCCGCCACGTCAATGGCCACGTAGCGGCCGGGACACACGAAGCCGGAGCGGGGCACTTCGTTGTCTCCGAACTCAGCATGGCAGTGGTTTCGGTTTCTATCGCGGTGCTCGGAATAGTCCTGGCCTACAGGTTTTACGTGATCTCTCCCGATGTTCCCCAGCGTCTCAAGGAGAGATTCGCGCGGCTCTACTCGATTCTTTTCAATAAGTATTACGTGGACGAGATCTACGACACTCTGTTCGTCAGGCCACTGGTGTCGTTCGCGACGGCTCTCTGGCGCCACGTCGACGCCCTCATCATCGACGGTGCAGTGAACGGCTCGGCCTTCCTGGTCGAGACGGCCAGCAAGGTCTCCAGGCGGCTGCAAACAGGAGGCGTTCAGAACTACGCGCTCTCCATCGTCGTGGGTGCGATAGCGATACTGGCGTTCTGGTTACTCAGGTGACGGGTGAGGTCATGTCACAGGTGCCCTTGATAACGGTCGTTACTTTCCTCCCGCTGCTCGGGGCGTTCCTTATTGCCCTCACGAACCCCGGCAGAGTGAGGTTCATCAGAACCGTGGCTCTTGTCACTGCCCTGGTAGACTTCGCCGTCTGTGTGCCCCTGCTCGCGGGTTTCGACGTCTCCACGCCCTCGGTCCAGTTCGTCGAAAAGCATGCGTGGATAGACGCCATAGGGTCCAGCTATCACGTGGGCATAGACGGCATCAGCCTTTTCCTGGTGATTCTGACGAGCTTTCTCACCGTGCTCTCCATCGGGGCCTCCTGGACTTCCATCACCCACAGGGTGAAGGGATTCATGGTTTCGATGTTGATTCTGGAAACCGGAATGATAGGCGTGTTCGTCTCTCTGGACCTGCTGCTCTTCTACATCTTCTGGGAGGCGATGCTCATCCCAATGTACCTCATCATCGGAGTGTGGGGTGGGCCGCAGAGAATCTACGCCGCGGTGAAGTTCATTCTTTACACCCTGGCCGGAAGCCTCCTGATGCTGGTCGCGATACTGGCTCTGTTCTTCATTCATCACGGGAACACCGGCGAATACACGTTCGACTTGCTCAAGCTGTACGGCACAGCCATCCCCGGAGGAGTCGAGCTATGGCTCTTCCTGGCCTTCTTCCTAAGCTTCGCCATCAAGGTTCCGATGTTTCCGTTTCACACGTGGCTCCCCGATGCGCACGTGGAAGCTCCCACCGCGGGCAGCGTGCTGCTTGCGGGGATACTCCTCAAGATGGGGACGTACGGATTTCTGAGGTTCTGCCTGCCTCTGTTCCCGCGCGTGTCGCTTCAGGCAGTTCCGGCAATAGCGATCCTGGCCATCATCGGAATCATCTACGGAGCTCTGGTGGCTTTGGCCCAGCGCGACGTGAAGAAGCTGGTGGCCTATTCAAGCGTGAGCCATCTCGGGTTCGTCATGCTGGGACTCTTTGCCCTGAACACGCAGGGTGTTGAGGGCGGCATCCTTCAGATGGTGAACCACGGCATAAGCACCGGCGCTCTCTTTCTCATAGTGGGAATGCTCTACGACCGGCGTCACAGCAGGATGATGGAGGACTTCGGAGGTCTCTGGAAGCGGATGCCCGTGTTCGCGGGCTTCTTCCTCATCGTCACGCTCTCCTCCATCGCGCTTCCGGGCCTCAACGGCTTCGCCGGGGAGTTCCTGATACTGGTGGGCGCGTTCATGAAGAACGCGGTCTTTGCTGCTGCCGCCGCGGTGGGAATCATCCTCTCCGCCGTCTACATGCTGTGGATGTTCCAGAAGGTGATGTTCGGAGAACCTCGAGACGGTGACGGCGAAGAGCAGAGTGCCGCACAGAAGCACGGGTCGGTGTTTTTCGACATCGGTGCCAGGGAGAGGTGGATTCTGGTTCCCATAGTGGTGCTCATATTCTGGATAGGCGTGTGGCCTGGCTTCTTCCTCTCCCGAATGCACGCCTCGGTGGACGCCCTCCTGGAGACGGTAAGAAACGCCAACGCTGCGCCCGTGGAAAGCGTTGAGGAGGCCGCGTCCAGGGGGCTTCCCACATTGACCCGGCAATTGATGCACGGTGGAGAGGAGGACTCTGAGGGGGCTTCGCAGGGCGCTTCTCAGGAGGTTGCTTCGGCCATGGAACCGGATACTCAGGCGGACGAGGGAGGGGAGTGACGATGGGAGCTGCGACTTCTTTCTCCGGAGTTTCGGACATGGGACTTCTGGCTGCCGCTCCCTTCAGCGCGGTCGTGTTCTTCGCCATCGTCGTGCTCCTCCTCGACTTCCTTCTGCCCCCCGGACGAAAGTGGGTGCTTCCGCTCGTCTCGCTCGTGGGATTGCTGGCCTCTTCGGTCCTGGTGACCTTCTTGTGGGGAAGGGAAGTCGTGGGGTTCAGCGGAGCCATCAGTCTCGACAGATTCTCCTCCTTCTTCGACCTTCTTCTGCTTCTGGGCACTGCGCTCGTGGTTCTCAGCTCCTTCTTCTACGCGCGTAGGGAAGGGATAGAGAGGGGAGAGTACTATTCGCTTCTGCTCTTTGCCACTTCAGGGGCCATGCTAATGGCGTCGGCCGTGGATATGGTCGTGTTCTTTCTGGGCCTGGAAATACTCTCCGTCTCTCTCTACGTGCTCAGCGGGTTCTTCCGCGACAGGACCGTCTCGGTGGAGGCGGCGGTCAAGTATTTCGTGCTGGGGGCGTTTGCCTCCGGCTTTCTGCTCTACGGGATAGCCCTCTTCTACGGGGCGGCAGGCAGCACGCAGTACGGCGCGATGCAGGCGATGCTTTCCTCGGGGGGAGACGCTCCGACGCTTCTGGTGTATGCGGCGTGCGCGTTGCTTATGGTGGGGCTCTGTTTCAAGCTGGGGTCGGTCCCGTTTCACATGTGGGTTCCTGACGTCTACCAAGGGGCGCCCACGTCGGTGACGGGATACATGTCAGTGGTATCCAAGGCGGCAGTGTTCGCTGCCTTCGTCCGTATATTCGGAACCGGACTCGCTCCGGTTCAGATAGAGCTCTCCAAGGTGCTCTGGGTCCTGGCCGTTGCAACGATGACGCTCGGCAACCTGGCCGCCATCTCGCAGACCAACATCAAGCGCATGCTTGCCTACTCCAGCATAGCTCACGCAGGGTACCTGCTGGTGGCGCTGACAGCGGCGGGTAGGGCGGGCTACTCGAGTGTTCTCTTTTACGCCCTCGCCTACGCCTTCATGACGCTGGGTGCCTTTGGAGTCATAGCTCTCTTGAGGCGCGAGGAGCAAGAAGCCCTGGACCTCACCTCTTACAGCGGTCTCTCGACGCGCCATCCGCTTCTCTCAGGAGCCATGGCGCTCTTCATGATTTCCCTGGCTGGTATTCCCCCGACAGGAGGATTCTTCGCCAAGTTCTACGTGTTCAGCGCGGCCGTCGGAGCCGGCTACGTCGACCTGGCTGTCATCGGCGTTCTCAACAGCCTCGTCTCGGTCTACTTCTACATGCGGATTGTGTATCTCATGTACATGAAGGAAGAGACGGTCGGGATAGAGGCCCCTCCTTCTCTCGCTGCAAGAGCGGCGCTGCTGATATGCGTCCTGGGCACTCTGGCCATGGGCGTGTTTCCGTCCGGTTTTGCCCGCCTCGTGGCTTCCTCCGTCTCAGCGATATTCTGAGGAGGCGTTCGAACTGCGCCCTATCCCTTGAGGACTCTGACAGCCGCGGCATAGTCGAGGCCATAAGGCGGCCATCGCGGCCTAACGCTTGAGGACTTCGAAAGCGCTCTCGACCACAGACATGTTGTCGCTCCAGAGCGCCTTTTTCTGGACGATTTCGCTATTCTTCTGGACGGCGGAGGCCAGGAGATTTTTATCCGACAGGGCGCTCGTCACCGCCTGGGCGAGGGAAGAGGCGCTCCCGAGCCTGAATAGGAGTCCGTTCACACCGTTCTCCACCCATTCCCGGTTTCCGGGGATGTGGCTCACGACGGGAAAGGCTCCGCAGGCCATTGCTTCGAGAAGAGAAACCGAGGTGCTGTCGGAGGTGGAAGTGGACACGAAGATGCTTGAGCGCCTGAGGAGCGCTGCAAGTTCGGTGGGCCTAAGCCAGCCAGCGAAGCTCACGGCGTCCGAGGTGGCGTTGCGCCTGGTGGCTTCCACGAGCTTCTCCTGTTCTGAGCCCGTGCCGGCGATCACGAACTTGGCTTTCGGAACGGCTCTAAGTATCTCCGGGATTGCCTCTACGAGCTGGTGCACGTTGTAGAGAGGCTCGAGCTGCCGCGTGCTCGCTATGACGGGTTCCTCCAGGGAGGGAGGCGTCCGGTCCTTCATGTTGAACACCGAGTTGTCTATCCCCATCGGGACCGTGAGCACCTTCTCGTGCCCGGCTCCGAACGAGACTATTCTCTCGGTCATCATCCATGCGTCCGACGTCACCAGGTCGCACTTGGAGAGCACGTACTTGGTTCTCCAGAGATGGAACGGGCTCCTCCTGGGGGATACGAGCACGTCGGACCCCATGGTCGTCACGGCGAGGGGCCTGGTGCCCATTAGAGCCGCAATAAGGCCGTAGTTCGGAATGAAGAGAGCGTTCACCAGGTCGGGGCCGAAGCTTCGAACGAGGCTGGAAATGAAGAAGGTGGCCAGAGGGTACCGGATGAAGCGCGGCAGGGCCGGCATGGGGACGTGGTTGAACGCGCACTTAAAGCTCTGCCCCTTCTCGAGGCTTATGACGAGGCACTCGTGTTCCCTGTCAACAAAATAGTTGACCCATCTGGCCACGTGATTCATGGACGCGTCGCCCAGAAAACAAATCTTCAATCCTGACCTCCGCAACGCTCGTGACGGCCTCAGGGGCCGCCGCAGACCGGAGCGTGTGCCTGAGCCGATGCTTTGAGACCGGGCCGCAATCGAAGTCCGAGATCCGCCGTCCCCGCGTAACTTCTTGATTTGCAACGGGTAGGCGCAAGCGAGCCGCCCCTGGGCCGGGTCTCGTCCCCCCGGGCCAGGCGGCATGCTAGCACGCCCCCAAAACGGCGTCAAGCGCGGCGCGGCCAAGAGCGCATTGACGGATTTTCGGCACTGTGCTATGAATGCGTTCGGGTATCCACCCTGGCGATGAAGCGAATGTGATGAGCCGGCTTCCAATACTAAGGAGGAGTGCGATGTCTCCGGGAAGGGTCACCTCCGTCGCCACTCTCGTTTTCGTTGTGCTGCTCGTGGTGTCACTGGGGGGGTGTTCGGAGAAAAGCAGCCAGAAACCTGAAAGGGACAACACGCCGCCGGAACTCGTCTCGGCAACCGCGGTCGACGAGATTCATCTAAACGTCACGTTCAACGAGAAGCTGGACGAAACTTCAGCCGAGGACGCCGGGAACTACACCATAACCCCGTCGCTTGTGCATGCTGAAGCCACAGGTCTTCTGCCGGTGGTGAGCGGCGTCTTGCTTCAAGATGGGGAAAACGTGCTTCTGGAGACGGACCCGCAGTTAGGGTTCGACTACATACTGGAAGTAAGCGGTGTGAAGGACCTTGCGGGCAACGCGATGAGCGCCCAGACCACAGAGTTCTCCGGCTCCACACAGTCCGACACCACGTCGCCTGTCGTGACTCGCACGATTCCGGCGGACGGAGCGTGGGACGTGGATACGCTTACTACCGTCACCATTGAATTCAGCGAAAGGATGAACACGGGCTCTGTGGAGAGTAACTTCGAAATCCTCGAGGGCCCCTTTGGCGGCTACTCTCTACCCGGGAGCTTCAGCTGGGAGGCCAACAATTCCAGGGCCATCTTCACGCCAGCTGACCCTCTTGAGGACTTCGCCGCCTTCCATGCCTCTGTCGGCACCGGGGCAACAGACGTCTCAGGGAATCCGCTGGAATCCGAGTACTCATGGAGCTTTGAAACCGGGGAGGGAGGCACCGTCACCGGGACCATCAGCTACTCTCCCTTCATAGCCCAGGGCGAATCCCAGGTGTACGGAGGGGTGTTCATAGGTCTGTTTCGACAGCCCTGCTTTTTCGAGCCAGACGTACAGGGCTGGAGCGAGGCGCTCGGCCCCTACACCGTGGAACCCGTCCCCCCTGGCACTTACTACGTAGCGGCTGCCCTTGACGTGAACGGTAACGAGGACATTGACCTCGGAGAGCCAGCGGGTATGTATGACCCGGGCCAGGACGGGTCGCCGGACCCGGTCGTTGTTACTGCTGGAAAGACCACGAGGGGCATAGACTTATCGCTCGACCTCGTATACCGGCTCTGCACCATATCCGGAACCGTCTCGAAGCGTCCGGAGGTGACCGAGTCCGACACGACGTATGCGCTCTTCTTCATGGAGGACCCGACCGCGGGCGGAGAGGCGGACCCCTGGGGCATGGCAGTCCTGCCGAACGGAACAGGCCCGTACGTCAGCACACCCCTGCCGTTCGGCTGTTACTACATCATCTGTTTCATGGACCTCAACGGCAACGGCGAGCTTGACTTCGTGGGGGAGGTGCCGTCTGAACCCGTCGGGATTTATGGTGAGGTGTCGGGCCAGGGCGAACCGGTGCTCACTCCTGTCTTCGTAGTTGACGACGTTACCGATATAGACATGACGCTATTCTACTTCGATGGCCCCACGGTGCCGCCGTTCTCCCTTTCCAGGATGCGAGCCATCGTGCCGCGGACAAGCTGGGAGAGCGGGTTTAGACCGGTGCGGTGAGGGGCCGAAGACTAAAAGAGGTGAGCCCGCGTTTCCCATCGCACTAGTGTGCGTGATAGCTACTATCAAGGGAAACGCGGGCCCTTTGTCTCATTCGGGTTAATGCTGGATTCGGGTGGGATGGGAATAAGAGGGCAAGGAGGCTGCTGTGGCTGAATGCGATTCAATCAAGGCGAACCTGGGCTTCTGCACGTGCACGTACGACCCGTGTTCCAGAAAGGGCAAGTGCTGCGAGTGCATCCAGTACCACAAGAGAGCGGGAGAGGCGCCCGCGTGCCTCTTTCCAAAGGCGGCGGAGAAGACCTATGACAGGTCGCTTCGCTTTCTTGCCAAGACCATCCTTGGTCAGTAGCCCTTCTGCCTGTCTATCTGGAACAGAAGAGGTCGGCCTGCCTCGAACCTGCGCACGTTGTCCACGAAGGAAGGGACGAACTCCTCCGGGCTCGTAAGTGCCGCGTAGTGCGGAGTGATTATAACGTTGGAGAGCTCCCACAGGGGGCTCTCCTTCGGGAGCGGCTCCGTCGCAAAGACGTCCGCAACGTAGCCACCCAATCCTCCCTGGCCGAGCTTCCTCACCAGTGCTTCCTCGCCCAGCACCCTGCCTCTCCCCACGTTTATTATCCACGCGGTTGACTTGACGAGGGAGAGCTCATCGGACCCGATAAGGTCCCTGGTTTCTTCGGTGAGCGGGAGAGCGATGACAAGGAAGTCAGGATGGGGAAGGAAGTCCTTAAGTTCCTTCGGGCCGAACACCCGGTCGGCATCCGGCGACGGGGCAGCGCTTCTTCTGACTCCCCACACCTTCATTCCCATGCACCTGGCCGCCCGGGCGATTTCGGTGCCTATGCTTCCCATTCCCAGTATTCCCATCAGCCTTCCGCCCAATGCAGAGCGCTCAGGCACGGCCCAGAGCTTCTTCTGTTTGTTTGAAAGCACATTCTCCACACCCAGGGAGACGTGAAGCGCGTAACCCATGACGTACTCGGCGATGAGTCTTCCGAAGATGGGAGGAGCCTTCGTTATTACCACGTCCTTTCCGAGCCAGGGAAGAATCAGGTGGTCCACGCCCGCTCCGGTCGAAGCAAGCCACCGGACGTTTACCGCCTTCTTGAGCACGTCCTTTGGAACGCGCCACGCGAGTATGATGTCCACGTCTTCGATGGAAGGAGGGATTTCGCTCTTGTTTTTCGCGACACTTATCTCGAGGTCGGGAAGCTCCTTCTTGATGAGAGCAGCGTATTCCGGAGCCCTCTGGTTCACTATGAGGAGTCTCAAGATTCCCTCCGCTCTCTGAGTCAGGCGCCCAGTCTCTCGCTCAGGCACCGGGTCAAGTGTCGAGCGTGCGCTTTACGCCGCCCTGTCCGGAAGAGGCCTCGCGCTCTCTCACGAACAGGATGACCTCGACACCCTCGAAACGAAGCTCTTTCTCGACGCTGAATAAGCGCGTGAATAACCCCCTCACCGCTCCCTCCGGGTCCACGTTCCACATCCTGGAAGTGACGAGCCATACCCGCTCAGAACCTGCCGCCTGCTTGAGGACGTAGGACTCGAGGGCGGCACGATCGCGTACGACCTCCGGGAATAATGGCAGCAGAGGTACCCTCTCGCTGCGATAGTAGATGAGCGGCTCATACGTGCCTGCTGCGAAGACTACGTCACCGGCGGTCACCTCTGCGTTTAAGACGCCCGCCGCCCCTCTAAAGTCGTCCTTCCAGTACGCCGGCACGGTGTAGTAGTTCCAGAGGGAGACGAGCATCGAGGCCAGGAGCGCTGCCAGAAGAAGCGCCCTCAGGACAACCGGCGCGCGCAGGCGCACCCCCTCTACGACTATCATTATGTAGGCAGGCAGGGCCACGAGGGCGTAGCGGGGATTGAATGGCTTGAAGTTCTTGACGGCGAAAAGGGAGACCAGCACTAGCGGCACGGCCAACCAGAGAAGCAAGAGAAAGAGCAGTCTCTTCCTGTCTCTGAGCGAAAACACGCCCAGTAGAAACGCCAGAGAGAAACAGGCCGCCGCAGGGACGACGGTCCGGAGATGTCCGGAGATACCGGCCAGCCCCACCGACTCGTGAAGCTCCCTGAGGCCCGGCCCGAGTGAGTAACCGACCGAGAACACGTAGAACGTGTACGGAATTGCCAAAGGCGAGAACGTTGTCTCTCCCCTCAGGAATTGAGACTCCGGATAGGGTTCGGTCCTGACCAGACGGTGAAACTCCACCCTCTCGAACATCCCCTTGAGCCAGGGCAAGAGCAAAAGGGCGAGCAGGACGTGTACCAGAAGAAGGTCGCGGAACGAGAGCTTCCGGGGAGAGAAGAAGAAGAAGACGTCCTGGACGATGACGAGAAACGCCGCGCTCATGTTGCAGAGAAGAGCGCTGAAGGTGAAGAGCACGTATTTCCCGAAGTTGGCCCTGCCGGGTTCCGAAAGCAGAGAGAGATAGCTGTCGAAAGAAAGCGCGGAGAAGAAGAGAAGAAGGCTGTAGTTCCGTGCCTCCTGCCCGTACCAGACGTGAAGAGGGGAGATCGCCAGGAGCGCCAGGGCCACGAGCGCTGTCCGAGCGTCAAAGAGTCTAAGAATCAACCTGTAAATCACCACCAGAGAGAGGACGCTGAAAAAAACGGAAGGGAGTCTCAAGACGAACTCGCTCTCGCCCGCGACTTGTGTCCAGAGAAAAAGGATGAGCGAATGCAGGGGACCGTGCAGGTTGTCGAAGATGTCGATGGGGTTGAGCGTGGCAGTGATGCCGCTCGAAGAAAGGGTCAGCATCTCGTCGACCCAGATGCTCTGAGCGGAAAGACGATAGAGCCTCAGGGTGGCGGCCAGGGCCAGCAGGGTGGCCACCGCGGCCCAATGCGGGAATCGGACCTCGGAGGGAGGATATCTAGAAGACGTGTCTTCCTGGGTCATTCAGAACACCCGCCGGGTGCGTACCTTGTGACACCGCGGTCTTTGGGGACCCGCGGCTCTCGCCGGATACTTTCGCCTGCCGGCCGAGTGAGTGGCCCGGCCTGGCGACCACGCCATTCTGCGGCACGATATCACGCCTGCAGTTTGCGGGTCAAGACATCATCGGTGAATGCATTTGACAGTGCAAGAGCGTTTGTGAGAAACTTAAGGGTTTTGATGGCGTCCCCAGTGAAAGGAGTCACACGTGTCCAGGTATCTTGCCACTTCTGAATCGGTAAGTGAGGCCCATCCTGACAAGGTCTGCGACCAAATATCGGACTCGATTCTCGATGCCATCCTCCGGGAGGACGCGTACGCGCGCGTGGCCTGCGAGGCCCTGATTACTACGGGCCTCGTCGTCGTGACCGGCGAGATCACGACCAAGTGTTACGTGGACATCACTGGAATAGTGCGGGAGAAGCTCAAGAAGGTGGGCTACTGTGACGTCTGCTCCGGATTCGACTATCAGACCTGCGCGGTCATCGTCATGATAGACGAGCAGTGTCCTGACATCGGGCTGGCAGTGGATCGCAAGGGGGCCGGCGACCAGGGGATGATGGTGGGCTACGCCAGCAACGAGGCGGAGGCGGCGGGGTTTTCCTCGGAATACATGCCTGTTCCGATTTTTCTGGCCCACGGGCTGACGAGGAAGTTGAGGGACGTGCGGCTATCCGGCGTGCTCCCCTACCTGCGCCCTGACGGGAAGGCGCAGGTCACCGTGGAGTACGATTCCGGAAAACCAGTTTCGTTGAGCACGCTCGTGCTTTCTGCACAGCATTCCCCCGAGATAGAGCTTGAGCAGTTGAGGCGCGATCTCAAGAAGGAGGTCATCGACAAGGTCATGGCTCCGACCGGATTGGGCTCCAACGATGCACAGCTGCTCATAAATCCGGCGGGCAAGTTCATCTCGGCCGGCCCGAGAGTGGACGTGGGCCTCACCGGGAGGAAACTGGCTGTGGACTCCTACGGGATTTCCGCCAGGCACGGAGGAGCCGCGTTCTCGGGAAAGGACCCGACAAAGACAGACCGCTCGGGTTCCTACGCGGCGAGATACGTCGCCAAGAACATCGTCGCGGCCGGGCTGGCTGACAGGTGCGAGCTTCAGTTGGCCTACGCCATCGGGATGGAGGAGCCCGTCTCGCTGACGGTCGACACCTTCGGCACCGGAAAGGTGGATGACCGTAAACTCGAGAAGCTCATCAGGGAGCAGTTCGACCTGACGCCGGCGGGCATCATCGAGACCCTGGACCTCCGGCGTCCCATTTACGAGGCCACGGCTGCGTTCGGTCATTTCGGCAGGCTGGAGGAAGGGTTCACCTGGGAAGTCTGCGACCGTGTCGATGACCTGAGGAAGGCGACATAAGAGGGCATTCCGAAGACGATATAGAACGGCTTGACGAAGGCAGTATAGAAGAGGGCTCCAGAGGCATGAAAGAGAGGAAGCTGGGTTTCGCAACGATAGCGGTGCACGGGAAGAAGCGCCTGGACAAACACGAGACGCAGATTCCCATCCGTGCTCTTTCCACCCCGATCTTCCAGAGTTCGACCTTCGCCTTTGAAAGTGCGGAACAGGGAGCCGCCATCTTTGCCGGCGAGCAGGAAGGTTACTACTACACCAGACTCGGAAACCCCACGCAGACCGCCCTGGAAAACGAGATGGCCTTCTTGGAAGGTGGGGAGGCGGGCCTGGCAACGGCCTCCGGGATGGCCGCCACGGCGACGCTCATCATCAGTCTCGCGCGGAGCGGCGAGAAGGTCGTTGCGTCAGACACTCTCTACGGAGGCACTCATCAACTATTCGTGAATACGTTTCCCCGCCTCAACATCGAGGTACAGGAGGTAGACGCCTCCGACCCCCAGAACATAGAAAGGGCCATAGACGAGAGAACGAGGCTGGTCTTCATCGAGACACCGGCCAACCCCACTCTCAAGCTCGTGGACATCGAGGCAGTGGCATCCATAACCAGGAAGCAGGGAGTGGCCCTGGTGGTGGACAATACCTTTTGCACTCCGTACTATCAGAACCCACTGGAGCTGGGCGCAGACTATTCGCTGCACAGCGCCACGAAGTACATCGGCGGGCACGGCGACACGGTAGCGGGCATCATCGTGGGGCCTGCCGACGGAATCAAGCAGTTGAAGAAGGAGTTTCTGAGAGACCTGGGTGGGGTAATCAGCCCCTTCAACGCCTGGCTGCTTCTGAGGGGACTTAAGACGCTTCCGGTCCGCATGGAGAAACACTCAGAGAACGCCATGGAGATAGCTCAGTTCCTCTCGTTCCATCCCAAGGTCAGCAGGGTGTGGTTCCCCTGGCTGCGTACTCACCCGCAGTACGAGCTTGCGAAGAGGCAGATGAGAGGCCCCGGGGGGATGATAGCCTTCGAGCTCAAGGGGGGGAGGGAGGCCGGACGGAAGCTGATGAACAGTGTGGAGGTCTGCGTACTGGCGGTGAGCCTGGGAGACGTGGACACCCTCATTCAGCACCCCGCCACGATGACGCACTGCGGGTACACTCCGGAAGAGCTGGAAGAGGTAGGCATCACCGAGGGACTGGTCCGGCTCTCGGTCGGTCTGGAGGACGTGGACGACCTCATCTACGACCTCCGGCAGGCCATGAAGCGAATCTGAGCCGGTCGCAGGGCGCCGCTGCCTCGCTCCGGCAGAAGCCCCGTTAAAGCCGCACGATGTACGACCTGCCCGTCAGGCGCACCGGATCCGTTCAGACACGAGAGCACTACTTTCCGAGACGCTTCGCGAACTTCTCTGTGAGCAGAGGGACTATCTTGAAGAGGTCGCCAACTATTCCGTAGGTGGCCACCTTGAAGATGGGAGCGTCGGGATCCTTGTTTATTGCCACGATGATATCCGAGGTCTGCATTCCGGCCAGGTGCTGTATGGCGCCCGAAATTCCGCAGGCGATATAGAGCTTGGGCCTCACGGTCTTTCCGGTCTGGCCCACCTGATGAGGATAGGGAATCCATCCCGCGTCGACCGCCGCGCGGGATGCGCCCACGGCCCCGCCCAGAGTCTTGGCGAGCTCCTCTATCACAGCGAAGTGCTTGGGATCTGCAAGTCCTCTTCCCCCGGAGACGATGACGTTGGCGTCGGCAAGATTGACCGTGGACCCTTCTTCCTTGACGAACTCCAGTACCCTCGTCAGGAATTTCTCTTCGTCCAGGTCCACGGGCTCGGTGATGACCTCTCCCTTCTTCCCGTCGACGCGCTCGGGCAGTTCCATCACCTTGGGTCGCACGGTTGCCATCTGCGGCCGGTGCCTGCGGCAGAGAATCTGCGCCATTATGTTGCCGCCGAATGCGGGTCTGGTCTGAACGAGGTTTCTTCCCTCCGGCTCTATCTCGAGCCCGGTGCAGTCGGCCGTGAGACCCGTGCCGATTTCCGTGGCAAGGGCACCGGCGAAATCTCTCCCAGTAGTGGTCGCACCGAGCAGCACTATCTCCGGCTTGTACTTCCTGACCAGGACGGAGGCCGCTTCCACGTAAGGGTCCGTTCGATATTTGCGGAGCACGGGGCTCTCCACGAGGTAGACAACATCAGCGCCATGCGCGAAGGCCTCTTCCGAGAGCCGGGAGACACCGTCGCCCAGAATCAGGGCGCAGAGGCGGCACTTGAGCGTGTCGGCCAACTGCCTTCCCTTTCCGAGGAGTTCTAGCGCCACGTGTGAGATGCCCGCCCTGCCGTATTCTACGACCACCCACACGTCCTTGTAGGCGGACAGGTCCACGCTCACCGTGGGCTCCGGCCTCTCAAGGATCAGGGCCTCCGTGGGGCACGAACTCAGGCACGCTCCGCAGTCGTTGCAGTTCTCTCCGACGCGAACGATGTCGCCCTCCAGAATGAGTGCCCCGAACGGGCAGGTCTCTACACACGCGCCGCATCCGGTACAGGCTTCTTCGTTGAGTCTCAGGTTGTGCATCGTCTCTCTCTCGACCTAAAGTATCTTGGCGTCCATGATCTTCTCGATGAGAAGCACGCAGGTCTCTTCGGGTTCCCCCTCCAGCACCTGTCCGCCCTTGCGGGGTTCAGGCGTGAAAATCTTGATGACCTCTGTCGGCGAGCCCGCTAGGCCTATGTTCTCTGCCTCGCATCCGAGGTCCGCCGGCCCGAGAACCGGGATTTCCGCCTGAGACGCCTTTCTGATTCCTATGAGCGTCCTGAAGCGGGGCTGGTTTATGTCCTTCACGACCGTCACCAGAGCGGGGAGCTTGGACTCCACAACTTCCTTGCCGGCTTCCAGCATTCGCTCCACGACTATCCTCTTGGCGTCGATGTCGATTTCTCTTATCTTGCTCACGTACGTGAGCTGGGGGATTCCCAGGCGCCTGGCGATTCCCGGCCCCACCTGTGCAGTGTCTCCGTCTATGGCCTGCTTGCCGCAGAATACGATGTCGTAATCGCCGACCTTCTCCACAGCCTTGGCCAACGTGTACGAAGTCGCCCACGTGTCGGCGCCGGCGAACGCCCTGTCACTGAGAAGCATGGCCTCGTCTGCGCCCATGGCCAGGGCTTCCCGAAGGGCCTCTGCGGCCTGGGCAGGTCCCATGGTCATGACCGTCACCTTGCCGCCGAACTTGTCCTTCAGCAGCAGTGCCTCCTCTATGGCATACGTGTCGAACGGATTGACAATACTAGGGATACCTTCACGGATTAAAGTGTTAGTTGAAGGGTCGATCCCCACGTTGGGGCTTTCCGGAACCTGCTTGATACATACGACGGCGTGCATGCTTTCCTCCTGACCTGCATGCTTTCCTCCTCAAAGAGGCCGAACGCAGATACAAACAATAAAACATAGCACCATCGGGTTCAGCGTGTCAAGACGGCTCCCGGGCGATTTGTGGTGGCAAAGTGATGATTTCCGGTGGCGGGGCCGAAGCCGTCTTGTCAAGGTCCGGTGCCCAAGCCACAACGGCACCTGCAGGGGCAAAGCCAAAGCCCCGGGCGGGGTGCCAAAGCCACGTTGCAGAAACGGGCGATGGGCTTGACCCGCAGTTTCCGCTGCCTTATGCTGCTTCGAGGTTGAGTGTTCATGACAGAACCTCCGTTCGCGCGATTCAACCTGTCCCCAGGGAGGTGGCCATGATGAAGCCCAATTCCGCGACGGCCGGGTCCGCAGAAACGTCCCTTTCCTCTGTGGTGTTAGCCGCGGCAGTCCTGGCCGTGTGCCTCACAATCTTCCTGCCGTGCCCGGCGCCCTGTTCGTCTGACACTAGGGTCCTTCGGTTCGGAAAGCTCTGGGACGGCAAGGGGCCGCTTCTCTCCGGCGCCCTGGTCGTGGTGGAAGGGAACCGGGTCGTCGATGTGACCGCCGAGGCCTCGGCAATTCCAGAAGGTGCCGAGGTGATAGACCTTACCGGCTACACAGGACTGCCAGGCCTCATCGATGTTCACACGCACATGACCTACTACTGGGACAGGACTCCGGGCACGACCCCGTGGTCTCAGGCGGAAAGCATGTCACCCGCGATGACCGTGTTTCTTGCCCAGGAGAACGCGCTCAAGACTCTGGAAGCAGGTGTCACGACCGTGCGGGACTTGGGTGCCTTCGATCCGAATTCCTGCGTGCACATGGACATTGCGATGCGCGACCTCATCAACAGGGGAGCCATGGTGGGGCCCAGAATGTTCGTGTGCGGCTACGGGCTTTTGCCCACGTTCGCGCCCTCGTATCCTGGCCAGGTCTCTCCGAGCTGGGGAAGGGCCGACGGCGTGGCTGATGTGACTCGAGTCGTGAGAGAGCAGATAGCGGCCGGGGCCGACTGCATAAAGATGTTCGCCTCCACCGGAAGCGCCAGTGATCTCACCGGCTATCAGACGTTCACTTTTGAGGAGATCAAGGCCGCCGTGGACATAGCGCACGCGAGAGGAAAACACATCGCGGTCCATTCCTACGGGCCCGATGCGGCCCGCGACGCCGTGAGGGCGGGCGCCAATTCCATAGAGCACGCCACGGGGATGGACGACGAGACAATTGCCGAGATGGCCAGGCGCAGGATATTCTACGTGCCGACCATCGACCACAATCGTTACTACGCCGATAACAGGGAAGACTACGGTTACTCTGAGGAAATCGAGAAGCAGCTCAGGGCGTTCGTGGAACGTAATCTGGAGACGGCGCGCCGGGCGCACAAGGCAGGTGTACCTCTTGCGATGGGGTCCGATGCGCTCTTCACCATGTTCGGAGAGAACACGCGTGAGCTGGGCTGGTTCGTAAAGGCGGGAATGACGCCCGAGGAGGCGCTGGTCACTGCGACCGTGAACGGCGCGGTCCTTCTGGGGATGGAGAATGAGTTGGGTAGGGTGGCGCCCGGGTGTTACGCGGACATCGTGGCCGTTGAAGGCAACCCTCTGGTGGACATCGACGCGGCCATCCACGGCGTACGCTGGGTCATGAAGGACGGGAAAGTGGTCGTTGACAAAACCGGGTCGGGCAAGAGAGACTAGGAAGGACCGCCCCTGTGAGAAGAAGGCAGACAGAAAAGTGAGGGTGACATGAGAGTCGTACCGGTTCTGCTCATTTCCGTGCTGTGCCTTGCAGGTTGCGCAACCATAGACTACGTGGGGCGAGAGTATCCACCGACGTCACACGTCGATATCTACTTCTCGCTCGACGAGGTGTCACGTGACTACGAGGTCATGGGGCACGTCATCGCCACTGGAAACGCCATGGTCAGCGCGGAGAAGATGCAGGAGCAGATGCTGGAGAAGGCCCGCCAGAAGGGGGCCGACGCCATCGTGATCCTGGGGTTTGAGCGCTACATCTCCGGCGAATCGTCCAAGTACACGGAGACCACGGAGACGAGCGTCGAGGACGACAAGACCGAAGAAACCACAACCGCCGTGACGAAGACCACGACCGAGGAAACCAAGGAGGTAAAGGCGACCCTGCTCAAATACAGGTAAAGGTGGGCTGCCTGTTGTGAGCCAGTGAAATCCGCCCTTCGCGTCAGCGAAGACCGGCTCCATTGCTCCGGAAGACCCGGAGTGAACCGGAGCGCCTCACGAGCTGCCACGAATCGGGCGGATTGTGGCAATACGCCGGAATGTCCTTCGCCGGATAGGTCGAGCGGCTCGGGTCCGAAACGGCCGCCTTCTCAGCCAGCGCCAGTATTTCGTCCTCCAACACCACGAAAGCTTCGGGCACCTCCTGCGCGTCTTCGTACCACTTCAGATACCCTAGCCTTGAGTTCTTTAGCGCCTCGGTCCTCTCCATCCTCTTGGATTCATCCGCCCCCACGTAGAAATGAGAGCCCTCCCGGAAGCCCATGTAGTAACTCAGGCGGATGGCCGTACGCCAATGGTCCGTGAGTATGGGAAGCTCCTCCTGACGTCCGAGTATTTCCACGACGCTTCTGAAACTCCTGGCCACGGGGACGTGCGTGTTGCGATGCCCTCGCATGAACACCAGCGAACTGAGGCAGAGAACGAGTATCAAGAGAGCCAGGAGAATCCTGGACACCCGCTCGCTCGGAGAGAACTTAAGCCAACTTCCGATTCCTTTCACTGTCCGGGGCAACTCCTCGACGACCACCGTGGCCGCGAGAAGAGCTCCAGGAGCGAGCAGGGGCGTGAGGAAGCGGACTCTCTTGAAGACGGGCACGTACGAATCCAGGCTCATGGAGCCGAACTGAAGGTAGAGCAGCATGGGAGCAATCCAGAGAAGCAGCACCAGCCGCTCCCGAGTCGGCCGCACAAGGGCCAGGAGGGCAGTTGCGGCGAACAGCGGAGCAAAGAGGCCCGTGGCATTTCCCAGGTTCCAGATGAGTGCCGGGTAGGCCAGCCACCTGGGTCCCTCCGGTACCGGCGGCGCTCCGTAGAAGCTGGATATGGCGTGCAAGCGGAAGAGCGGGTCACCCGTGAGGAATGCGTACAGAAGCACAACAGGAACCCCTACCGAGACAACACCCAGGCACCACCAGAGCGAAGCCCGCAAGAACGAGCGTTTCCACGCCGCGTAGACTACGAAGAAGGGCAGCATCACGGCCGCGTACGGACGCGTGAGGATGGACAGGCCCAGGAAGAGCCCCCCCAGGAAGAGCAGGGTTCCGGAAGGCGGTCTCTCCTCCCTTTGAAAAGCACCAATCCAGCAGACAGCCGAGAGCGTCAAGAGGGCCGCTATGACGATGTCCGGGCTGAGCACGCCGGCATACTTGACGTCCAACGGGAGAAGCGCCAGGAAGAACGCAGCCAGCAAGGCGATTTCCCGCCCCAGCCAGCGGGATCCCAGCCACAGGACCGCACCGATCTGAGAAACGGAGAGAATCAGGGGCCACAGGTGAGTCGAAAGAGCCCCCACGCCGAGGAGAGCGTACGATGCAGCGACCGGCACGAACACCGTCAGCCGGTGGTCGTACCAGGAGTAGGTATCGAGTCGGAAGGTGCCGTTAAGGAGGTTGTACGCGTTCTGTGCGTAGACCGCGGAGTCAAACGTGATGTCACCCGTGAGACCGTACAGTCGATAGAGCACGCCAACCAGCAGCACGATTACACTCAGAATCGTGCCGGTCCGTTTCGAGGTCTCAAACGGCAATTCAGTCGCGCTGTCCCTGAGCTTCATCTTGGCTACTGGTCTCTCGGCCCAGAAAGAGGGGACTCCGTGCCAGCCCGGCGCGGTGTAACGAGAAGGACAGAAGAGTCCGGAGAGTCTCGAGTCCGTACGTCGTGCTTCGCCGGAAGTTGATGCTGCTCGCCTCCTTCATGTACCGCACGGGCACGGGGATGTCGCCGAGGCGAAAGCCGAAGTGCACGGCCTGCACTAGAAACTGGCTGTCGAACACGAAATCGTCGCTATTGCTCTCCCAGGGGATCGTCTCCAGCACTACCCTGCGGTAGCCCCGCATCCCAGAATGGAACTCGCCCAGGTTCTGTCCCAGCCAGATGTTCTCTATCATGGTGAGACCCCGGTTGGCGATGTACTTGTAGAACGGCATGCCTCCGTCCAGGGCCTCCTTGCGTGTCCTTATCCTGTTTCCGAGCAGCACGTCGCAGTGCTCCTTCATGAGAAGTTCCGCCATTATTGACAGCAGGCTGGAATCGTACTGGTAATCGGGGTGAATCATTACTATGACGTCCGCGTCTCGTTTGAGCGCCTCACGATAGCAGGTCTTCTGATTGGCCCCGTATCCCATGTTCTTCTCATGCTGTATCACCGTGAGACCCAGCTTTCGTGCCAGCTCAGCGCTTCCGTCCGTGCTGCAATCGTCGACCAGAATGATCTCGTCCGCGGCACCGTCCGGCATGTCGGCCAGAGTCTGTTCCAGGGTGGTCTCGGCGTTGTAGGCCGGCATCACGACGATGGTTTTCGGAGAAGAGGCCATATTGACAGAGTTACCTTTCCGCTCACTGCGAGTGCTCGCCCGATGAAGCCCACTCCCGACCGGGCACAAGCACTGCGAGGAGCAGCAGCTTCGACCGTTCTCGATACGGCGCGCAGCCGCTCGATGTCACGAGAGGGTCGTCAGTGCACTTGCACCGTAGCCAAAAAGGCCCGCGGTTGCAAGGGAAAGATGGTCGTCCTCCGGCCTGCTTTGGGAGCGCAAATGGCGCACTTTCAGGCCGAAATGGCGGGCGGAAGGAATCCTGGGGGGAGGCGATCAACAGGGGAACCAAAAACTGTGGCAAGTGCGTAGTAATGAGCGTAGGCTTTTCCTGCGCGTTCATACTTCATATGAGCAAGAGGAGGGACACATGGAATCAATGAGTAGACGCTGTTTTCTCAAGACGTCCGCCGTGGCAGTGACCGCCGCCATAGCCGCCTCTTTTCCCAGAAGTCTGTTCGGCCTCGGAAGCACGGACGCGTCCGGCTACTTCGAACGCGAGTTCGGCATCACGGACGCCCTTTGCAGGAGGGTGCTTGCCGAGGCCCTTTCAAAGGGAGGCGACTACGCCGACTTATACTTCGAGCACACCATCGGGAACTGGGTCCTGCTGGAGGACGGCCAGGTCAACCGGGCGTATTGTGACGTGGCACTGGGCGTTGGTATTCGTACTGTGAAGGGCGACCAGGTCGGCTACGGCTTCACGCAAGAGCTGGCGGAGAAGTCCATGCTGAACGCCGCTTCCACAGCCGCTTCGATAGCAGACTCCGGCCCCCGCCAGCTGCGGGAGGAGTTCAAGGAGCTGAAGCTCAAGGACTACTACCCGCTTGAGACGCTGCTCACGATAGTCCCACTGGAGTCCAAGCTGCCGCTCGTCCAGTCTGTCAACGACCGCTGCTTCGCCTCCTCGCCCCACGTGGTCAAGGTGAACGCTGGATTTCACGACCAGCAGAAGCGGGTACTGATTCTGACGAGCGATGGTTCGAAGGTCGAGGATCTCCAGCCCAGGAATTACCTGTACGCCTCCGTGGTTGCGGAGAAGGACGGCAGGAGGGAGAGCGCATGGTGGAACCTGGGTGGCCGAAGGGACTTTTCCTTCTACACAGATGCTGTGGTCGAAGAGGTTGCAGAAACTTCGGTCCAGCGCGCTGTTACCCTCTTCGACGCCATCCAGCCCCCGGCAGGTGAGATGCCAGTGGTTCTGGGGCCTGGAGTCACGGGTGTGCTGCTTCACGAGGCCATCGGACACGGGATGGAGGCCGACTTCAATCGAAAGAAGATGTCCACTTACTCCACCATGATAGGGAAAAAGGTGGCGGAGCCCTTCGTGACGATAATCGACGACGGCACGATTCCCGGTCAACTGGGCTCCATCAACGTCGATGATGAGGGGACTCCATCTGAGAGAACCGTGCTGGTGCAGGACGGGATTCTCACGAGCTACATGCACGACAATATCTCAGCCAAGCACTACAACGTTGCCTCGACCGGCAACGGTCGCCGCGAGAGCTATCAACACTTCGTTCAGCCGCGAATGCGCAACACATACATGCTCCCCGGCCCTGCCACACCCGACGACGTCATACGAAGCGTCGATAGAGGCATCTACGTCCAGGACGTGAGCAACGGGGAAGTGAGAATAGGGGAGGGGGACTTTGCGTTCTACGTCTCACAGGGAAGGATGATAGAGAACGGCAAACTCGGGGCCCCGATAAAGGACATCAACATAATGGGCAACGGGCCGAAGATGCTGCAAAACGTCATCATGGTGGCGAACGACATGGAGCTGGCGAAAAGTGGCGCTGGCTCGTGTGGAAAGGGCGGCCAGTCGATACCGGCCAGCTTCGGTCAGCCTACTATCCTGGTCAAGTCCATGACTGTCGGCGGTGTGAAAGGATAAAGGAGAGAGAGGATGAACAAGGAACTTCATGACCTGGCCGGATGGTCGGTCAAGACAGCTCTGTCGTCCGGTGCCGACAATTGTCGCGTCGGGATTTCCGGAGAGCGATTCGTTCAGATGAGCTACAGGGAACGCAAGCCCGAGAACATAAAGGAGGCCTCGACCAGGGAGCTTGTCGTCGAAATCTTCGCGAAGGGTCGCTATTCGGCCCAGAGCACGTCCGATTTGCGACGGAACGCCCTCACGGACTTCATCGCCAAGGCCGTGGCCACGACAGGACTTCTGGCCGAGGACCCGTATCGCGCTCTGCCAGACCCCAAGTACTACGAAGGCAGGGCGGATGTGGACTTGAAAATAATCGACCCGGACTACCCTCAGCTCACCGCTGGTGACCGGCACGACTCGGTGAAGACCATCGAAGAGGCCTGCCTCACAGAGGGGGGCGAGAAGATCATCACCGTGACCGCCATGGCCCAGGATACCCACGAGGAGAGGGTAGTTCTTACCAGTAACGGTTTCGAGGGCTACGCAAACGGCACCTCCTACTGGGCCGGAGCCCGCGTCACCGCACAGGACGAGGGAGATCGCAGGCCCGCCGGCTACAATTTCGTGGCTTCTGTGGCCCGGAGGAAGATGCCCTCGCCCGGAGAAATCGGAGCCGTCGCCGCCAGGCGGACCCTGAGCCTTCTGGGCGCCAAGAAGCTCAAGACTGAGACGCTACCCATCATTGTGGAGAATCGAAACGTTCCCACACTGCTGGGCGCGTTGCTGGAAGCGATGAGCGGTTGGAACATCCACCAGAAGCGGTCCTTCCTAGCAGACAAGAAGGGTCAGAAGGTCGCGAGCGAGCATCTTACGCTGATCGATGATCCGCTACTTGTCGGAGGTTTGGGCAGCCGGTTATTCGACGGGGACGGTTTCGCGGCGAAGAAGCGAGTCATGATCGAATCGGGCGTGCTCAAGGATTTCTATGTCGACTGGTACTACAGCCGCAAGCTGGACTGCGAACCCACGACCGGGGGTTCTTCGAACCTCATCATCCCTCCCGGAAAGAGATCCGTGGCGGAGATAATGAAGGACCTGGGAAGAGGGATATACATCACGGGATTCATAGGAGGGAATTCCAACTCAACGACCGGGGATGCTTCGATTGGAATCTTCGGCCACCTCTTCGAGGACGGCAAGCCCACTCAGGCAGTGGCCGAGATGAACATCGCAGACAACCAGCTCAAGTTCTGGCCCCGGCTCATAGAAGTGGCAAACGACCCGTGGGTATACTCCTCGCGACGTACGCCCAGCCTGGTCTTTGCGGACGTCGTTGTTGCGGGTGTCTAGCGGGCTTTCTTCGTCAAGCTGTCGACCTCGATCATTCCACCCGGGGGCGACACGGCCGCCAGCTCGAGGCGGGTTTCGTTGTCCCCGGGTTCGACTTCCAGGACGAGTCCTACGCCGGGCGCGTAGTACTTGAACTCCCTGCCTCCGGGTTCTAGCGGGGTCCACTCAGCCGTCTGAAGGCACTTCTCGAAGGTCCCGTACGGCACGGAGACCCGCTTCGAACGACTCAGCACCTCTGCAAAGTCTTCTGCCTCGCCGATGCGGCATTCCTGCCTGTAGGTCATTCGTATTCTGGGATTGGCGGGCATGATGATTCCGGGTTGCACGTCGTCCTTGCCCGCCTCCCATGAGCCGCGAGTGCCAAGAAATTCTCC
This sequence comes from Candidatus Eiseniibacteriota bacterium, assembly GCA_020349905.1. Lineage (GTDB taxonomy): Bacteria > Eisenbacteria > RBG-16-71-46 > JAFGJU01 > JAFGJU01. Next base: position 2,266,231 of record CP070702.1, on the reverse strand, counting down.
GTCCCTGTAATGCTCGGAGTACTCGCCGAAGTACCATACGTTGCCGTGCTTGTCCTGTGCATACCAGTCCGAGGTCTGTTCGACGAGAGCCCCTCCCATCATCTCTTTGCTGAGCACCACTGTGGTCTTGACGCCCAGGATGGTCTTCGTGTCAAAGGTGACAAACTCCTCAACTGCCCCGAGGTCTTCTTCGGTCCTCAAGGCATACAGGCGCGTCGTTCCTGGCGTGAGGGGAAAGTAGGGATTGTCGACGTGCTCAACGAAATCCTTCGGGTCGAACGGCGGGCTGTAGTTCACGCGCCCCGAATCGGTACCCGCGGCCGCAGCAGACGGAGTTTCACCAACGCGGCCGGTCCTCCCATCGCCCGGGGCGCCCGCAAGAGCCACGAGCGTTGCGAGAATGCTCGCCATCAGTTTCATACGCAACATCTGGTCACCCCTGCGTGTCCGTGTCCTGGGGGCGTCCGAGCACCCCTGCGTGTCCGTGTCCTGGGGGCATCCGAGCACCCCTGCGTGTCTTTGTTCCAGGTGGCATCCGAACCATCCCCTCGTGTCTGTGTAACCCTGCGGCATCTCTCTCCGCTATTCGTCAGGAAGGTAGTAACGTCCCCGCACACGCAGGCCGGCCACCTTCTCAAAGACGTCGTACTCTGCCCTGAAGACGCGCCTCTGCCGGGCGTTCGGTACGACGGCTGTGTTTCCCATGGACTCCGAGCAGAAGAGGTACGACGCCCCACACGCGACGACCCTACCTTTTCCGAAGGGCCGGTAGCCCATGACAGTCCGGCCGTCACCCAGCGTAAGAAGGGGAGCCACGCCTCTAACACCGACGGCCCGTCGCGGCACTCCCAGGGTGTCGCCCTGAGCGTCGAGCACGGCCAGGGAATCAGCCACCTCCCCGTCAAAGTATACGCTGAAGGGCCCCAGGAGCGTTTTCGCAGAACTGCGGAAGTTGTCGGGGGAATCCAGCACGACGAGCGTTCCTCCCCGCCGCACGAAATCTACGACAAGGTCTATCTCCTCGATGGAGAAGGAACGGTAGGGGTGAATCTCCACGAGAGCGCGGCTGTTCCGGACCGCTCCCTCCAGGGAGCTCTCGTCTCTGGGAACGAGTCCCATGCGCTGGGTCCAGACGTAGAACGTCTGGAAGTTCTGCCAGTTGGAGACGGGCAGAGTCTCGGCGGGGATCAGGTAGTTCCCGTGTTCGTGGTCAAAGGTGATGTAGATCGGGGGACGGTGCGGCTGCGGCAGAGCGTAGGAACGGGCGACCTGCGATTCGGTGATGGCTCCAAGGACTACGACCGTCAACGTACCCGATACGATCACTCCCTGCCAGAAGGACAGGCCCGTGTTGCGACGCGCCTCGATGACGAGCAGCACGAGTCCGATAAGTGAAGTGAGGAGGAAAATTCTGTAGCGCCACGACCATCTGTTCGTTCTGTTCAGCCATTCCAGGGACGCCAGAGCCAGCTCTGGCTTTCCCGGCATGAACATGAAGAAGTTCGAAAAACAGGTGCTGTCGGTGAAACCCAGGACTCTGCCCTTGCCGAATCTCACGCCTCCGGCCTGGACGAAGAGCCCGAAATCGTAGTCCCACTTCTCTTGCTTGGTCGGAAAGTAGCTCACCTCCGAGTAGTCCAGGTACATGGCCCGAAGCCCGTATCCAAGGATGACGTTCTCCGACAGGGGAGGGGAATACATCGTGCACGAGGTGGCAAACAGGTAATCGGGCATGAAACGAATCACCGGATGAGCAAACCGATGCGGGCGCTCGAAGAGACTGAGGCCGAGCGAGGCCAGGGTGTAGGTGGCGTCGTATCTGAAGTACATTCCGAACCGTTCGGCGATAGCATTGAGATACGTACTGGTTCCGAATACGTTGGTGTGGTCACCTATGAGAAAGAGTCCGCCCCCCTGCCGGACAAAACCCTCGATGGCGTCTACTTCTTGTTTCGAGAAAGCCGACGTGGGCGTCTTTATGACTAGGACGTCCCAACCTGCCAGAAGTTCGGACGTCAAGCTGTCTCTTCGGGTCTCCACGCTGTAGAAGTGATTCCAGTAATCGGCAAGACAGTAGTAGTTGTAGCCAGACTTTCCCCCGTACGTGAGAGTGTCGAAGGGTTCGGTCGTCCACTCCCAGTCGCTGTGGCCTTCGTCGATGAGAATGCGGCCGGCCTTCGGAATCCCCGCGTCGTGAAATCCCCAGAACGCAGTGAGCCCGCCTGCGAAGAGAAACGTCGCGACGAGCACACGTGCCGTTCTGAGCCTCGCGTCAAAATGACTCTCGCTCTCCTCGGGACCCGCCAGCCAGGCCAGGAAGCGTTTCCTGCCCGACCTGAGAGGCCCGACCTCCGAGGGCTCAGGCGACTCAGGAGCCGAAGAGCCCCGATGCCACCAGGCCGCGAGCAAAAGGGCGAGCGGAAAGAAGCTCAGGAAGACGAAGTCAAAGAGCCAGAAGGCGCGCTCGTTTCTCGTGTGGGCGACCAGCAGGAAGAGGAGCACAAGACGTACGTACAGGAAGAGGGCCGTCCAGAACAGCAGCCCACCCAACCGCCTGCGCCAGTCGGGGCGAAGGAGCAGGAGCGGAGCGGCGCCGGCCCCAAAGAGAACGGCCGGGATGAGGCCCAGCTTCTCCCAGGTGGGAGTCAACGCTATCACGTCCACGCTGGCGGGCATATACAGAGTAGCCCCGCCAAGGGCCGTGTCGGGATTCAGTATCTTGAGGGGGACGTAGAGCAATGTCGCCAGCCACGGGAAGGACGGAAATCCGGACACCAGGTCGTGCAGGAACGGCAGCTCGGCGGTCTGGTGATAACGGGCGCAGAACGAGTAAAGAAGAGGGACGCACGCCGCCTGCAGTACGCACACCATTCCGGAGAACCATAATCCCGGCAGGGCCCACCGTGCAGCTGCGCGCGGCACAGGAAGCAGCGTGAGAAGGGCAGCCAGTGCCAGCAGAAGGAATCCCGTCCGGAAAGGATCACCCAGCCAGGCAATCGCCACCATGGAGGAAACGAGAACGGCCACCGCAGGACCCTTTCGCGGTCCGTCTTGCCAGAAGTTCTGATTGCGAAGCCCGAAGACTACCAGGAGCACTCCGACCAGAAACCACGGCAAAGAGCCGCCGGCGTCTTCAAATAGAGGAAGCGCTTTGAGCCACGAGAACGCCAGAACGAGTATGCCAATCCAGACTGCGGTCATTTCGTTTTTCCAAGCTCGATGAGTCGCCTGAAGAACGCCACGTTCCCCTCGAAATAGTGTTCACGCGTTTCAAGATTCGCGTCGTGGAAAAAGGAGCTGTCCCCGATGAGAATTATGTTGCCCGCCCCGACAGGCTTCCTCACGACGAGCGGGTAGTTCCACTCAGACACCATGACCTCCACCGGAGCGCCGCTGTCGAAGAGAACCGGCCATCCCTCCCGGAACAGAATCCCGGGACTGTCGCCCTCGGAGGCGACCTCGAGTCGCCCCAGCGGCACGTTCGCCACGCTGAGGCCGAAACGGTTGAGAAGTCCTTCGGAGGCGCGAAGCTCCTCGAAGCCCACACTTATTATCACCCTTCCGCCGCTTCTCAGAAACTTCTCGATTGCATCTATCTCTCTCTCGCTGTAAACGCGGGTCGGAGCCATGATGACAAGCAGAGCCGCCCCGCGTTCGAGGTCCTGGTAAGGAAACTCGGGCCTGAGCAACGGGAAGTATCCGTTCCGCGCCAGGTTCAATTGAAGCCCGCCTATGCTCTTGTCCTTCCAGCCCCGCAACGTGTGGTGACCACCGTGAGAAACGTCCATCACGGCGAGTTCCCTCTTGACGTGGGGCGTTGGAGAGAAGGAGAACTCGGGGCTCTCATCCAGGAAGGCCGGAGTCAGCTGTTTGGGCGTGGGTGTAGCAAGTTGACACAGCGCCGACCCTACAATCACCCCCAGGGCCGCCGCGATGATGGGCAGGGGGTTCTTGACGTACGCGGCTCCAGCGGTGACGAGAAGAAGGAGCAACACAAGTAAGCCGACCTGCGCAAGAGCGCCGGGGCCGAACCTCTCGCCGGCGCTCAAGTAGTCCAGCGACCGGACGACCGAATCCAGAGTGCGCACAAGGGAGAGATTCTGGTAGCCCGATGTGTCCCCGAACACCAGGACCTTGCCCTTGCCGAAGCGAGCGTCGGCCACGAGCACCACGTCACCCAGAAGCTCGTTGGGATTGTACCTGCGGTCGCCGAGATAGGAGCGCTCGATGTTGGCGGCGTCGCCTATGTCGGAATACCCGTAGCGGCCGATTACGACGGGACGTGCAGCAATGTCCAGGTCTAGCGTTGCGCCGACCCATATCTGGAAATCTTCGGCCGTCTCTACGCCCCGGTTGAGCGGGTGCGGGCGGAAGTCCAGAGCCTCGTTCCACCCCTGTCCGAAGAACGTGGAGCTGTCGAATCGAAACCGGATGCCCACCGGTTCGAGCAGGTCGTTAAACGGACCCCTGATGCCCGCCACACCGGTGTGGTCACCCAGGCAGAGCAGGCCCCCGCCCTCGGAGACAAACTTCCAGATCCTCTCCCTCTCCTCCTCCTCGAGATACTCCTGGATGTTTATCATTACGACGCAGTCCGGCGCCGCCGGTGAATCCAGAAGCGTCAGGTCATTCGAGGCGATGACGTCCAGACCTGCGGCCTCCAGCGCCGACGGAAACATCCCGAACATGCCCGCGCTACGCTCTCCGTACGTGCCGTGGACGGGAATCTTCCAGTTGAGATACCCGGCGTCGTACACCATCACACAGTACGGCCGGTGCGTGGGGGCCGGAGCCCAGGCCAGCGCCAGCGCAACAACCACTGCCACCACAAACAAGGCCGCTGAGACGTAGCCGGCTCGCCAGAAGTACGCGGGCATCAAGGAGCGTACTGTCCTGCCTCTGTCAATGAGTGTGAAGGCGACGCTCCCCAGAATCAGAAACAGGTGCTGGGAATTGAGAATCAACCAGTCCCAAGTCGGGCGGTGAGAGGTTATCCAGCGGGCGTAGTATTTCAGGAAGACCAGGTAGAAGACGTGGACGGCCACCAGAACCAAGGCCCCGGCTATCCACCGGGAATGGCGGCGGCTCTCAGCTGCCGCCTCCCGCACGAACAGGAGGAACAAGAGTGCCGCCAGAAGAGGCATCGCCATGGTCGTGGCCCCCAGGGCCCGGTCTTCCTCGGCAAGCTTCTCCGCCGTCCACGATAAGAGAGAAGCCAGGTCTGTCTCTGCGTGCCAGAGAACCGGAAGCAGTCGCACCAACCCGCCTAGGAACGCAACGCACGCCAGAGCCAGGACGTAGCTTTCCAGGTGCCTGACGTCCTCAGACTCTCTCCGCCAAAAAAGCAGCAGAAGCGATATTGACAGAAAAACATACAGCGGAAGGAGTCCTGTCTCCCCCCACCTGAACAGGGCTATGCCTGCCCCTGCGAGAAAAAATGCTGAGATGAGCCGGAAGAGACCCCCGTCGCCGGCGTTCAGCAGGCCCAGGCGAAACGTGGAGGCGAAGACCAGGAAGCCTAAGAAAGAGAGTATCTCGTAGAGGTCACCACTCAGTAGACCGAGAGACCTCGTTGAGGCGCCGACGAGAAAGAGAAACGAGATGTTTCGGGTCCACATTCTCATTGGTCACCTTGAGCGAACAGCGACGCGCTCTCCAGACGAGCGCTTCGATATTACCACACCCCTTCATGCGTGCGGCAGGAATAAAAAAATCCGGGGAAGAAACAGCTGGGGTTTCTCCCCCGAATTCTGGCCGTTGCCCGGGGAGTCCTACTCCCTCATGTGTAGGGTCTTGAGCTGTCCCCAGGTCGTGTGCTCTGTCGCAGTGGCGCAACCCGGTCTCGGATCGATGGTCGGACAGTTGGGATCGAGCGGGTCGCAGGTTACCTCTGTCACGATACACGTGAAGTAACCTTCTGCGGTACAGTGGTCTGGATTGCTCTCGCGGCACTCCGGTTTCATCGGGTCACACGTTGAGATAAACGCATTAAACGTCACGTCCTGGCAGTCGACGTCAGCCGCATCGCAGGTCCAAGCACGCGGGTCAACCGTAAAATCACAGGTGAAGGCACCGTCACAGGTGTGGCCTTCGCAAGTGTGATTGTAGGGCGACGGTTCAGACGTGTGAGTAGCAGTGGGACAGTCTGCGTTGGCGGGATCGCACGTATACTGCTGCCTGTCGTAGGTGTCGCACGTTGCCACCTGGCACGTGTACTCACCCGCCACGCATGTGTGACCCATTGGGTCGGCTGTGTGTGTTAGGCATCCTGGCTGCGCCGGGTCACACGTGGTCATCGCCGCCTCATACGTATCGCAGGTGTATCTGCCATCGAACGTGGGCTGCAGCTGTGCGTCGACAGGGGTGGCCGTTCCGGCAAGGACGAACCTGCCGGTGCCTTCCAATCTGTCAACGGCCCGCTCTAGGGCCACGTCGAAGGCGGAAGAGCCTCTGTGCTGAATCCTGGGTTGAGGTGTAACGAGGAGGCTCACGAGGAACGCAACGCACATCAGGCCGAGGAGAATTCCCATAGCCTTCTTCATACCAAATCACCCCCTTTCTCACCCTCGAAGGGATAGTAATAGGGCGAGGAGTCCGGGGAATCGCGGGCTCCCCTCTCGGGTAGTGCAACTGTCGTCTGGTATGTTATGAAGGTGATCTTTCTATAGAAATTACCGGTTTATTATATCACAAACCGCCCATCGCGTCAAGTAGAATCTTCCCATGGTGTTGCGTGAGCGAGACGGGTGCGCCCGCCCCAGGAGCATGTCACGTCCGCGCAAGAGGGCCGTAGGGTGCGAGGCAGCGCAGGCCGTCAATTGGGCCGCGGGCACCAGCTGGACCGGGCCTGATCTGCTACTCTCGGAGGGGGTAACGCCACCGCAGAGGTTTCTCGGGGGGGTGAGGGCAGCCGCCTCAGAACGCTGTCAGGGCAGGCTGCCCGTCTTCTGGAATCACTTGAGGAGCACGGCCTTGCGGACCGCTTCGTAGCCGTTCACGTTCATCCTGACCACGTAGACGCCTGATGAGACGGCCCCACCCGCGTCGCTGCGGCCATCCCAGAGGGCCTCGTGCATCCCTGCCTGCTTCACAGCGTCCACCAGAGTGCGGACGAGACTTCCCCTCACGTCGTAGACCCTGATGCTGACTCGTCCCGCCGACTCAAGAGAATAGGCGATGTTCGTAAGTGGATTAAACGGGTTGGGTGTGTTCTGGAACAGCGCGTTGCGGAAGCCGGGGGCCTCTCTGATCGGAACATCTACCGGAAGCTGCAGGCTTATCGTGTCGGTCGCCATTGCTACCGGAGCGCACTTTCCCTCCCTGGCCCAGGCGTCCAACAGGTCCTGTCCCATGCTGTTTGTGGCGTTGTGGTCTCTCAGCCACTCGATGTATTCCCTGGTCGTTGTCTGATAGTACAACTTCACCTCGGCGAAGACCGCAGTGGGAGGCACCAGGTACGTCGTCGTGTCCGAGAATTGGCCGTCTGCATAGCTGTATGCGATAGGCTGGGACTGTATGGCCTCGAAGTTGGCGTTGGTGAAACCTCTCGGCGGAATCCGGTTGTCCGAGAATAGCGTGTCGTTCATGACAAAATTGAACGACGGCCCGAACGGGATGCTGACAACAGGGGATATCCGGCGAGAAATACCCGGCTTTATCTGATAGACCTTGATATCCGGGTCGTCCCCCAGAAGAGCAGTTTCCTCGTCGTAGGCACCAGATTCGTAGACTAGATTAGATTCGTCGTCGTAGACCTTAACATTCAGCCACATGCGCCTGCCTTCCGGATAGCCGGTGGGCAGCTTGTGGCCCGTCTCGTTCACCACGACCACGGTCAACTTGAGATGAGGAGGCTCGTCTCCCGCTATGAGCGAAATGCTCGCGGCCTTCTGAAGCATGGCGATAGCTCTCAGTTTGGCGTCGAGCAGTCTCAGCGAATCGACCTCTCCGGGGTAGAAGCTGGGCAGGATGTCGGCGATGAAGTAGTTGCCTCCCGTGAAGTCGTGAAGCGGCAGGTCCGGACGCGTCGGAGTACCCGGTACACTGGCTCCCCTTGCGTTAACGTCCGACATGTGGCAGTCCTGGCAGGTAGACACTATGCCGTCCGGCTTGTTCCCAGCAAACTGAGGTGCAAAAACGCCCGTGGAAGCATATTCGCTCATGGACCATTCGCTGAACGTACGTTCAAGCGGGAACATGTTGGCTTGATCCCCGTCCGGGTGCGGAGAATCGAAAGCGTTCGGAACGTATTCGTCAGGCGTCGCACCCCTCACGTACACGGGATTACTGACGTCGTGGCACGTGCCGCACATCTCTGACTTGCGATGGAACGGAGACTCCAGGAAGCCGTGGCTGGACTCTGCGTCAAAGAAGGGCCCGCGTCTGAACGGATTGGGGTCCGTGACGAACTGGCCGTTCGCGTAGTCCATGGGGATGGCGTCCAGGGAGTCGAGTACGGCGACGTCCTCCAGGGGACTTATGCCTAGCTTGTAGTCAGGGTCCACGGCACGGTGGCAGAAGTCGCACTGCACGCCCTGGCGATCCTTGGCGTTTATCATGTTCCCGAACGTGTCGACGGCGCGTCCCTCCTGCCATCCTCCCGGGGTGTGACAGCGAAGGCACTGGTCTCCCACAGAGGGAGCGGCCTGCTCGGCAGTCACCAGGCACGCCAGAAACAGAGGGTCCCTTGCTGCCTGGCCCATCGGGCTGCCTCTCCAGCTGTGCCAGGGTTCAGCAACGACGTCGTAGTTGCCGTGGCAGGTTATGCAGCTCACGTCCGGGTCTTCAAGTATTCCGCCTTCTAAGGGCTGGGTCCCGGAAAGTCTTACGTCTCGCAGCGTCGATGGCACCCTGCCGAATGGATAGCGGATGATGGTGAAAGGACTGTCACTATCGTCGAAGCCGCTGTTGCCCGCGTTGTCCTTTGCCACGACGCGAATCAGGTTCTGCGTACCGGGCAGGTTATGCACGTGCCAGCTAAAAGGCTGGTCGTTGGGCCTACCCTTGGCTATCGGCATGTAGGTGAGGCCGTTGTCATCAGAAAGGTAGATGTTCACGTGGGAGATGCCACTCGCGTCGGACGCAGACCAGGTGACGTTTCTGACGGTGCTTGCATCGAAGCTTTCCGCGCCGTTCGGAGAGAGCACTACAACTGCGGGAGGGGTCGTGTCAACGCCGCCAGTAGGTGTGAGATGAGTATTTATCTCGATAACGCTCACATTAACGACGCTGCTAATGTTGTTCTGATTCAGTCCTGGAAAGGTGGGGGTGTTGTCGAAGTTGACGGTGTCGGTAATCTCTATCAGGCTGGAGAAACCGTCGTTGTCAGAGTCCTCGCCTTCTATGGCGGCAATGACCTCTTCGTCCGTGGAGTACATTCCGGAGTTGCGAGCCACCTCCACTGCAATCCCATACGGGTTCCTGGGCCCGCCTCCGTCGAAGTCGAAGTGGCACACCCCGCAGTGAGTCGGGCTGCTGGCCAGGTCGTCCAGGCGGGTGCCTTCGGCAGAAGGGTAGACGTTGAAGAAGGCGTTTCTGATGGGTGTGCGGGCCTCGGTCAGGGAGGAGAGAAGGAGAGGAGCGGTCGCCACACACGTGACGGCGAGACACAGAGCCAACGTTCGCAAATACTTCACGGAGATCGCCTCCCTCCGCTGTAGTTACTCGGGGTGCGAAATACAATAGACGGACCAACCGCTAGTCCAGTCCATCCGAAGGCGCTCTTTGGATAGCGTCACGATTTTTTTGTCATATTGGCGCTATTCGAGGCGGGTTGCACTGACCACCCCTTTATTATACACTATAGTGGCTGGAAAATCAAGCACTTGTGACATGGAGGGCTTGCCCTGCGGCGAGGCGTCTCTCAGAATGGGGGGCTCGGCAGAACGGGCGACGTTTCTCCTAAAATCGGCAACTCGGCAGAACGGGCGACGTGTCTCCCAAGATGGGTGACTCGGACTGAACGGGCATCTCGGGGTAGGGTTGGGAGGATTGGCGTTAGTTAGAATCGGCCATCGTTCGAAGAGTCAGACAGGAGACGGTCCAAACATGAATACAGACTCCCGCAAACCCGCTGGCCGGAGTAACCCAAAGGGTGGCGCCGGTCGCTCCGACTGGTCCAGACGCTGGCTTCTTCTTGTTCTTCTCTTTTTCTCGGGCGCTAGCGCGCTCGTCTACCAGGTGGTCTGGACGAGGATGCTTGTCGCCACGTTCGGAGCCACGGTCTACGCCATGGGTGCCGTCGTGACTGCCTTCATGGCCGGGCTTGCGCTCGGAAGCTTCCTCTTCGGACGATACGTGGACCGCGGTAGGATGTCACCTCTCGTTCTCTACGGTGTTCTGGAATTGGTGATAGGGCTCTTCGCGGTCTTCTTTCCGACCATCTTGCAGGGTGTCACCGCCGTCCACGTTGTTGCGTTCCAGAAGTTCTCGGCCTCCTTCTTCACGTTCACGCTCCTCAGGTTCGCCCTCTGTACGATGGCGCTCATTCTGCCCACGACGCTCATGGGAGCCACTCTTCCTGTGGTCGTGAAGTTCGCCGTGCGGAAGCTCCCGCGTCTTGGGTCAGCCGTTGGCTCTCTTTACGCTGTGAATACTTTCGGGGCGGTGGTGGGTACATTTGCGGCAGGCTTCTTCCTCATCGAACTCCTGGGGATGCGTACGACCTCCATCATTGCGGCCCTCATAAATACAGTGGTAGGGCTCATTGCAATAGCCGTTGGAATGCGGATTGCGGCCATCGAACCTGCGACTGTCGAAGGCGAAAGGGTCGCCGCACCTGCCTCCGCACCTGCGTCCGTGCAAGGCTCCAGCAAGGGCAGCGGGTCACAGCGTAGCGAATCGGAAGTCGGAGCGGCAGAGAAGGCCGTACAGGTCCCAGGTGCAGCGTTACCCGGAGAGGCCCGTCTCATCCTCCTGGGTGCCGGAGTGGCTGGGCTCGCGGCTCTCTCGAACGAGGTACTCTGGACGCGCATCATGGTGTACGTGCTCGGAAACTTCGTTCACTCGTTTAGCCTCGTGCTGATGAGTTTCCTTTTCGGAATCACCCTCGGAAGTGCCATCATCTCTAGATACCTTGACCGACCGGGTGTCGGGCTTCGTCTCTTCGGCCTGTTTCAGTTTTCCATCGGCATCGTTGTCCTCATTCTGATTCCTCTCTTTGCCCCGCTGATAGGGTTCAGGGAATCTTTCCTGCGCAGTCTGAGCGGAGTCGGCACTTCGCTCGACACGCCGGACCCGTGGTGGCAATTCACGATGTGGAAGATGGGCGCTGCGTTCGTGATACTTCTGGTTCCCACTTTTCTCATGGGGGCGAGCTTTCCGCTGGCTGCCAAGATTTACTCGAGGGCCATGGCGCGCGTGGGGCGCGGTGTGGGTGACGTTTACGGCATCAACACGCTCGGTGCGATCGCAGGTTCATTTCTCGCGAGTTTCATCCTGGTCGAGGCGCTGGGCGTTAGGATTTCCGCCATCTCGACAGGTTCAGTAAGCGTGGCGGTCGGAATCGTAATTTTGTGGTTCGCGCCCGTCCCGTCTCCCGACGGCGCCGCAGGCACCGTAAGGAGTAAGCCCAAACGGAAGGGCCACGGGAAACGGGGGGGCAAGGCGGTACGGGCCGGCAAGACGGCAAGGTCTGTGGAAGGCCGTGACCTGGGCGCGACTCTGAAGCTTGGTTCCCTAATTGCTGGCACAGCCTCCGTCCTCATCGCCTTCGCTCTCATCCCTCGGGAAGTCTTCGTCGACATGTACGCCACGGCCGAGAAGAGGATGGCACTCATATACGTGAACGAAAGTGCCAGCGGGACCGTGACCGTGCACCAGGCGCAAAGCGGTCACAGGGTACTGGACATAAACGGATTAAACGTGGCGGGAACAAAGTTCGGCTTCCTGGTGACACAGAAGATGCAGGCTCACTTTCCGCTTCTTTCGCATCCGGACCCGAAGAAGGTTATGCAGATCGGCTTCGGAAGCGGAGGGACCTGCTGGTCCATCAGTCTCCATCCCAGCATCGAGCGCATCGATTGCGTCGAAATCTCTCCCTCGGTAATCAGGGCAGCGACGCTGTACTTTCAGGACATGAATCAAAACGTTCTCAGCGATCCGAGAGTCTCCCTGGTCATCGAGGATGCCAGGAACTTCGTCATGGCGACTGACGAGCGATACGACATCATCCTCTCAGACTCGATTCACCCGCGCTACGTAGGGAACGGTAGCCTCTATACCAAGGAGTACTTCGAGCTCTGCAAGAGCCGGCTCACCGAGGACGGCATCCTCTCGTTCTGGTTGCCCACGTATTTCCTGTCGGATGAGGAATACAAGATGATCGTGAGGACGCTGGAAGCGGCATTTCCGCACGTGATCATCTGGTACATGAACAACACGGTCGAGGCATACAGCGTGGCGATGGGCAGTATGAAGCCCATTCGCCTCGACCTTGAGAGAGTACGTCTTGCGCTGGAGAACGAGGGACTGAACGCTGATCTGGCTTCGGTCAGGATGAACGATCCTCTGGCAATCGCGGACTGCCTGGCCGTCCACGGCAGCGGCATCGAGGATATGGTGGGTGAGGGGTTGCTGAACACAGAGGACAGACCGCTGGTCGAGTTCAGGGCGCCGCGGAACATGATCCGGGAGCGCGGCGAGTGGATGAACCTCTCGGAGATAGCAAGGGCGAGACGGTTCCCCGAGGGCCTGGTCGTCAACCTGGGCGCATCGCCGGAGGAGCAGGCCGCAACCAGGGAGAGTCTCGAGCGCTACTACAGGGCCACGACCCACGTGATGGCGGGTCATCTCTTTCACATCACCGGGCGGCTGCGCGAGGAGCTCGGGGAGTATGAGAAAGCACTCGCGATCAATCCGGACGACGCTGACGCTCCATACCTTGCTGAAAGGGTCATGAAGCTCGTGAGGCGGGAACCGCTGGATTAGAGCTGATCGCCGCGCCCCGCGCAGGTTCGAGAATCTCACACGACGCGGCAGACCTCAGAGCGACCGAAGGCGTCTTCCTGCGCCTCACATCTCAGGCCAACGCCTTCGATCTCACGGAACGAAACCGTGCCCGAACGAGACCATGAGTATGTCAAGGCCCTCGTTGGGCTCCTTCAAGCCCGAATTTGAGTAGTGCAGGTACCTGAGGTTCAAATCGTATCCTCTTCCTCTGATGCCGATGCCCACCCGGTTTTCGAAATGGAAGCTCGAGGACAAATCGCGATTGGCAATCTCAGTGTCTGAGATGGCTGCCACTCCCAAACCCGCCTCCAGATACGGGCGAACGCTGTTCGACTTAGGGCCGAGGTAGCACACGAACACTGGTGAGAGCGCAATCCCGGCAGCGCCTTCGTCTCCGTGTACCAGGTGACTCACAGAAGCTTCGTAGCCAAACGTAAGATGCGCTGACTCGCTGTGGAACAATAGATGTGGAGTCGTTCGAAATCCGAGGCGCCAGATTTCTATGCCGCCCCGGGCCTGCCCACTTCCGGCAGTGACCGTCTTTATGAGAGTCTCGTCCTGAGCGTAGGCATTCTGCAAGGTCGTGCCTGCTGTCAAGAGCAGACACACGATGAGAATCCTCTTCACCGTCCCACCTCACTCAGTGCGGACAGAAAAGCACTGTTGAATCCCAACACTGTTCATGAGGCTGCAGGATTCCGGCACAATTCGTCGGGTCGCGGAGACTAATACCGTATCTCCATCATCCCCGTCCCCCCAACGCACCCCGATACTCTATCACAGAGCGACCCTGGCAACAATGGGATGCGGCATGTGAGGGCATACTGTGAACGCTCTTGACCGATTCATGGCGTGGGGCAGCTAACCCGTGAGCGGAACTCGACACGATAATCTCGGCCCTATTGACCTGTACAAGCATATATGTTTGAGTTGGGAAGGCCTTCAAATAAGAATCCTGACCGGCCACAACCTTGAGGGCCGGGAGATACCAGCTCTGGGCCCGGACCAAGAGGGTCGGTTCGGAGGACGGGAAGGTAGTTCAAGGTATCCTAACACGGGGAGTTGTCATGAATCGTAGGACACTGGGAAGAGTACTTGGAATGGCTCTCTTTGCGCTCTTGATGCTTACCGCCGTTGTACAGGCAGTGACTCTCGAGGCTTTCCTTGAGGCTGCCAGTAAGAACCATCCTCTCTTCGCCAAAGAAGCGATGTCGGTGGAGATCGAAGAAACCCGACGTCAGCGATACCTGGGGGCGGAGGACTGGGTCATCACTTCGTCTCCGTACTTTCTCCACCAGAAGCCAGTCGGCTCCAGCGCGTTCGCTTCGGAGCGCGTTGACTTGCTGAGCCTCAACGCGGGAGCCGAGAGAGCATTCTGGCGTACCGGCGGCCGGCTGTCTGTCTCTGTCTCGTCAGACGTCGCAGACCAGAGATTTCCCGAAATCGAACTTCCTGGCTTCTCAATCCCGCTGGGACCTGAACGGTTCTATCAGCACAGGATATACGCCATATACTCCCATCCGCTCCTGCAGAACTACCGTGGCAAGCTTGACCGCCTGGAATACGAGCTGGCGGAGTATGCGGTGGACCTCAGCGCAATCCAGTCGCTGGAAGAACAGGAGGGATTTCTCCTGGATTTGGGCGCGAGGTTTCTGGAGTGGACGCTCCTGTCTGAGCAGAGCCGGATTGCAGCCGACCGTCTGCGTCTGGCAGAAGAGCAGCTCCAGCAAACCGAGAGAAGGAGAAGGGCGAACCTAATAGACGAGGTAGACGTCCTGCGGGCTGAAGATGCTGTCAGGATTGCGAGGCAGAGCACCATGCTCATAGAGTCGCAGTGGAAGTCGAAGCAGGCGGAGCTGGCAGTGCTTGCTGTCTGGCAGGAGATCTATTACGCTGCCCCAGAGTATGACCTGTACGAACTCGCGGATTTGCCTTCACCTGAACAGGCAGTGAGTGTTCTCACCGTGCGCTCGAGACTTCTTCGTACCCTGGCCACTCTGCGGGAGCAGCTTTTGCACCAGCGCGCTGGCTTAGTGGAGGCGGCTCGTCCACAGCTGTTCCTCAATGTCGGAGCGGGTCTCCAGGGAGGGGAGGATGAGTTCGGCGAATCGCTCTTGCTCGACAAGCCGGACCTTCTGGTCGGGGCCGAGCTGCGGGTCCCACTCGGCAATCGCACGGCCCGTACAGATATCCAGGTGTCAGACCTCCAGCTGGAGCGACTGGAGTTGGAGATGGGGCAGGTGGCCTTGGACCTGGAAGCAGGGGTGAGCAGCCTGCTGATTCAGATTGA
Source organism: Candidatus Eiseniibacteriota bacterium (assembly GCA_020349905.1). GTDB lineage: Bacteria > Eisenbacteria > RBG-16-71-46 > JAFGJU01 > JAFGJU01. Next base: position 2,250,993 of record CP070702.1, on the reverse strand, counting down.
AGAGCTTCGGGCCGTCCTGGCCCTCAACCTTGAACAGATCGAATCAGCCCGGAAGAAGACCGAGGAAGAAGAGCGACTCTACAATCAGGGGAGGGGAGAGCTGACCTTCGTTATCCAGAGTCGCGATAACGAGGAAAGTGCCAAACTGAGGTATGCACAGAATGCTGCCACCTATCAGCAGCTGGTCCTGCATTATCGCGCCTTGATGGATGAACTGTATCCCTTGACAGCGGACGCCACGAACCGAACAAGCAAGTAGTACTTCATAGGCTGCTATCAGATCCATCCTGTGTGGAGGAAAAGGCGATGCGATCCTTCTTCAAGTTCTTTGCCGAGCGTCACCTTCTTGCTCATCTCATCACGCTCATGACCATCTTGCTTGGCGTAAGCACTCTGACGCAAATCAAGCGCGATATATGGCCCGAGGTTGACCTGGGTGTAATGATAATTACGACTCGCTACCCCGGTGCGTCTCCCGAAGACGTGGAGCTTAACGTCACGAACAAGATCGAGGAAGAGCTAAAGGGAGTGACCGGCATAGAGCGAATGACTTCTGTCTCCATGGAGAACATATCTGTTGTCAATGTCGTCATTGACCCGGATGCGAAGGACCAGGAAGAGGTTCAAAATGAAGTCAGAGAGGCCGTGAACAGAGTAACCGACTTTCCTGTTGAGGTGACCGAATCTCCCACGGTCACCGAGATAAAGACCTCTATCTTTCCGGTCATCGAGGTGGGAATCACGGGAGACCTGCCTTACGGAGAGCTTCGCGAAATCGCACGGCGGTTCGAGAAGAAACTAGAAGCCCTCCCGGGCGTCTCGAGCGTGGAGAGGTTTGGCTATCGTGCCAGGGAGGTCAAGGTCGAGGTCTCTCCCGAAGCGATTCAAGAGTATCAGATTCCATTGCGAGAGATCATCTCGGCGATTCGAGCTCGGAACATCCGTGCCACAGGCGGCTCGTTTGAATCCTACACCAGTGAAAAGGACCTGGTGACCCTCGCTCAGTTCCGGGACCCCCTGGAGGTGCGAGAGGTAATCGTACGTTCGACCTTCGAGGGGCCTGTCATCAAGGTGAAGGACCTGGCCATAGTGAAGGACGATTTCGAAGACGAGCGGGTCCTCTCGCGCATGAACGGCCAGCAGGCGATCTCCTTCACCGTCAACAAGAAGGCCACTGCCGACGCAATTCGAACCGTCGATGCTGTCAAGGAGCTTGCAGAGAAGGAAAGTGCGAATCTCCCTGACGGCGTAGAGATTCTCTATTCACGCGATTTCTCTCGGTACGTCCGCAATAGGTTCAACATCGTGGGTGCTAACGGACTGATCGGCGGGATACTCGTGCTGATTGTGCTTTCTCTCTTTCTGAGCTTCCGGAATGCGTTCTGGGTGGCACTGGGTATCCCGGTCTCCCTTCTCGGGACCATTTTCCTGATGCCTCAGTTCGACGTCTATCTTGACGGCATTTCTCTGGCGGCGATGATCATAGTCCTTGGGATCATCGTTGATGATGCAATCATCATATCTGAGAACATCCAGCGACACAGAGAGAAGGGGGACCCGCCTCTGGTCGCCGCCGTGGAGGGAATCCGAGAGGTCTACGCACCCGTCGTGACTACCATTCTCACGACCTTCCTGGCCTTCGCCCCCCTGTTTCTTATGACCGGCATGTTGGGGGACTTTGTCTACGTCATTCCCCTGGTCATCAGCCTCGCTCTCTTCGTCTCGCTGTTTGAGGCAACAGTGGCCCTGCCGGCCCATCTAATACGCGGATTCCGCCGCAGCCGAGAGGGCACGGCAGTGCCTCCACGCCAGAACTGGTTCGGACGACTGGAGAAACCGTGTGGTCGAGTTATATTCCGGCTCCTTCGATTTCGATACGCCTTTCTCGGACTGTTCATCGTTCTTCTGGTGGTCTCTCTCTGGTATGCGGCCACGTTTATGAGCTTCACTCTCTTTCCCTCCAGCATGGCAGACGAGTTCTACGTTCTGATTGAACTTCCTACGGGAACCTCCCTCGAGGCAACTTCGGACAGGGTGAGGGAAGTTGAGCAGATTGTGTTAGAGCTGCCCGAGGACGAATTGGGTTCGTTCGTAACCCGTATCGGTAGTCTCGAAGGATTTGCCGCCGGAGAGAACGAGAATTGGGCCATAATCTCGGTCAGCCTCACTCCCTTCGCACAAAGAGAAAGGAGCGCCGACCAGATTGTTGAAGAGCTTCGCCAGAAGACCGATGGATTCGAGGGGTACGAGAAGGTCACCTATTCCATCGAAGGAGGAGGCCCTCCTGTCGGAAAGCCCATTACGATTCGGGTAGTGGGCTCGAACGACATGCTCAGGGCTCAGCTTGCAGATTCCGTTGAGGCTTTCCTCGGAACCCTGGAGGGCGTTAAGGACATTGACCGCGACGACAAGCTCGGAAAGGACCAGGTTGAGATCAAGGTCGACTACGACAAGCTGTCTCGGCTGGGTCTCACGGTGGCCGACGTGGCGCAGGGTGTTCGGATAGCCTACGACGGAGAGGTCGTAACCAGCGTCCGATACGGTGACGAGGACATAGACTTTCGGGTGATGCTTCAGGAGAAGGCCCGGAGACAATTGAAGTTTCTGTCCGAGCTTACTATTCCCAACAGACGGGGACGCCTCATTCCGCTGGGCGAAGCTGCCCGCTTTGAGACAGGACCAGGCCCATCCAATTTCTATCACTTCAACAAGGAACGTGCCATTACCATCACGGCCGACATCACCAAAGGGGAGACCACACCGCTGGAAGCGACAGAGGCGACGCTGAATCATTTCGATTTGGACAGCGACTGGACGGGTATGCGCTTCGCAGTGGGTGGTGAAGCTGAGGAAACGCAGGAGTCCATGAGAAGTCTCTTCAGGGCGTTTATGCTGGCTGCTATCGGCATCTACTTCCTTCTGATACTACTGTTCAATTCTCCGACGCAGCCGCTAATGGTAATGGCAGCCATCCCGTTTGGCATCATGGGCGTCATCCTGGCGTTCGCCCTTCACGGCGAACCGCTCGGCTTCGTGGCCATGCTGGGTGTCATAGGTCTTGCCGGAGTCGTAGTCAATGACTCTCTTGTGCTCGTAAATCACATCAACAGGCTCACTCGAGAGCAGACCGACGTGGATATGCGGGAGCTCGTGGCAGAAGGAACATCGCACCGCTTCAGGCCCGTTGTGGTCACTACCCTCACGACCACTTCAGCTCTGTTGCCGCTGGCCTACGGCATTGGTGGAAGCGACCCGTACATGGCTCCGATGGCACTTGCGCTGGCGTACGGCCTGCTGTTTGCGACTCCCATAACCCTGATTCTGGTGCCCAGCCTGTACATGGTGAGGAATGATATCGGACGAATTGTCATCCGGGGTTGCTGCCGCCTTGGACTAATGCGTTCCCGTGAATCAGCAGGAGAGGTAGAAGTCCGGTAGTTTCTCATCGGATGAAGGTGTTTGACGGTTTAATCGCGAAGAGGGGATCGCGGAGCAGGACTCGATGAAGATACTCCTTATCGAACCGGCCAAGGCGCCCTTGACGATAGGCGGAGAGGACGTCTTCATTTTTGAATCACTGGCCCTCGAGTACGTTGCCGCGGGAGTCGAAGGTCACCACGACGTGAAAATCCTTGACATGCGGCTGGAGCACGACCTGCATGGGGTCTTGAGAGAGTTCTCCCCCCAGATCGTTGGCATAACCGCCTACACAGTGCACGTCAATACTGTCAAGTCCGTCCTACAGGAGATAAAGATATGGAATTCACAGGTTCTCACCGTCGTGGGAGGACATCACGCCACGGTCGTGCCGGAGGATTTCCTTTCGCCCGTCGTTGACCTCGTGGTAATGGGGGAAGGGGTCTTTGCGTTTAGAGAAGTAGTGAGAAGATTTGAGAAGGGAAGTGGGTTCGACGGAATCCCAGGAATAGCGTTCGCGAAAGGAGACGGTTTGGCGAGGACTGCCTGTTCGCCCCTGGAGGATTTGGATGGCTTTCCGCTTCCAGACAGGAAACTGACTGCAAGGTATAGAAGGCACTACTACTCAGAATGGATGAAGCCGATGGCTTCCATTCGTACTTCAAAGGGATGCCCATACAGGTGCAATTTCTGTACTCTCTGGAAACTGACAAGGGGGCGCTACCTCGGGAGAAAGCCAGAGAGAGTGGTCGAAGAATTGGCGGGTATTGAAGAAGAGTTCGTCTTCTTCGCAGACGACGAATCACTCGTGGATGCAGCAAGAATGAAGACTCTCGCGGCGTTGATAGAGAAGGCGGGGATACGGAAGCAGTACTTCGTATACGGCAGAAGTGACACGATTGCGAGAAATCCTGAGCTTCTCGAGATGTGGAGAAAAATCGGCCTCGAGAGAGTGTTTGTGGGACTCGAGTTCTTCAGGGATGAGGACCTAAACTACATAGGTAAAGGATCGACGACAGACGATAACGAGAAGGCAGTGAAGATACTGCGCGATCTTGGAGTTGAAACGTACGCCTCCTTCATCCTGCGACCCGAATTCAGTAGAGAGGATTTCAGAGCACTCAGGCGCTACTGCCGCAAGTTGAGGCTGGGCTTCGGCTCGTTCGCAGTGCTGACGCCTTTTCCCGGCACCGACCTCTACGAAGAGGTGAGGAACCGATTGATAACCCACAACCACGATTACTTCGACCTCATTCACACTCTGCTTCCGACTGAGCTTCCGCTTAGGGAATTCTATTACGAGTTCTATCAGCTCCTGAGCAGGGCGTTCTCCTTCGGGGATGCGATGGCGTTCTTGAGGAAATTCCCGCCTAGAGAGATTCCTTCGATTCTCATGAAGTCGTACCGGGTTCGCAACCGCGTGAAGAGAGCATACAGGGATTACGGCAATGGCGACTTTTCCGTACGAAGATGAAATCGACCCTGCGGCTACTGGTATGAACCGGGTCGCGCTCGAGAAGGCCGTCAGCTTTTTTGAAAGGCAGCAGCTATCGGGAGCGTGCCCGGGAGGCCAGCTTATCTTGAGGCGACACGGCACGTTAGTGCTCAACAGAGTGTTCGGCATTGCGCGGGGGCTACGGTCAAATGAACCTGTCCCGCCGTTCAAAGTGCAGCCGCAAACTCCGTTTCCTGTACTGTCAGCAGGAAAACCGTTGGCTGCAATCGCCATCGCCATGCTCGAAGACCGCGGGCTGCTTGACGTAGCGGCTCCCGTATCCAGAGTGCTTCCGGAATTCGAAACCCGCGGGAAAGAAGAGATTTCGACGCTGGACGTCCTTACTCACAGGGCTGGCATCCTGCTGCCGGATTTGGCCAAGAATCCGCACCTGTGGGGGGACAGACACGCCGTACTGAGCAGCCTCAAGGAGTCAGAACCTTCTTATAGGCGCGGCATCTTCGCCTACATGCCCTGGGAATACGGATGGATACTCTCAGAAATCATGTTGAAGGTGGACGGACGCACTTTGCCGGATTTCGTCAGAGAAGAAATCTCTGCTCCGCTGGGACTACCTGCTCTCCAATACGGACTTGCGGGGCGCGATTTGAATTCACTGGCGTTCTCCTATTGGCTGGGCAAGCCGAAGGCCATGGTTGCCGGCGTCAACGTTGCCGAGAGCTTTGAGAAAACGAACAATTCCGCAGAGATGTTTAATTCCAGGAACCCGGCCGTCAGCCTGGTAACCGACGCAGCCAGCCTGGCGGCGTTCTACGAGTTTCTCGTCGACAGGGGAGTGGCACGTTCTGGCAAGCAGCTGATTTCGAAAGGGGCGATACAGAAATACACGACCCGCGGAATCCGTGGATGGGACAGGAGCAACCGGACGTTCTTGACAGTGGGTAGGGGCTTCGTGCTTGGAACACGCCTGCCTTCAATCTACGGATGGTGGAATACGCAGAGGTGTTTTGGGCACGCCGGAGGTTACTGTTCGGTTGCTTTCGGGGATTACGAAACTGGAATCACGGTGGCCATCGTGACAAACGGGAACCGGGGACCGTACGATTTCGCAAGGCGCCTCATAGGGCTCGCCCACAGGCTTCGCAGAGCGTGCAGGTAAGAGCTCGTCCGGGGAAGGCAAGCGCTGTGACGGGAAGCTACTCGTGAGGAAACATACGTCCTGCTTCGATGCTGTCTTCATCTTGCCCTGCAAGCGTTGGCGCTTCTGTCCTTGGCTGGTAGAGCGTTGGCTCTCTCCCGGCTTGGGAGCCGAGGTCAACGAGTGCTGGATGATCGGACTTGGCTTTCCAGCGAGCTGCTCAAGCCATCTCTCTCGGTCTCTCTTCCAGGTTTAGTCTTCCGGGAAGTTCATCCGGTGAAGCATATCTTGAAAGCGGGGGTCGTCCCGTAGCGGGTCCCAGGGGGGGTCGACTTTCAGTCTGAACATCGCCGCATCATGTTTCTCGTAGGCCCTTTCCAGCCAGGCGAACGCCTTATCCTTTTCGCCCAGCTGGCCGTAGTACATGGCAGTGTAAGCCGGGTAGCGGTCATAGCCGCCCTCCAATCTTCCCAGACGCTCCAAACGCCACTTCCAGTAACCCTTTGGCCCTGATTCACTGTAGGCGCTATCCAGTGCGGCTATCCTCTCTGGCGGGGCTCCCCGGAGGGTCATGGACCTCTTTTGAGCTCTCACTGCGTCCTCATACCTCCCCATCTGCGCGTATACCGTGGTCATGTCGCTGTATGGTCTGTAATCATTCGGCTCCAGCTCGGCCCATTGTGAGCAATATGCTAGTGCCTCATCGTACTGGCGCGCGAGGTAGTGTAACCACACCATACTCATGTTTGCTGCATACGCGACGGGATTGAGCTGGAACATGCGCTTGGCTTCAACAATCGCCTCCTCAAATCGACCTCTCGCTGCTAAAGTCCAGGCATATTCACCGTGAGCAAACGCGTTGTTTGGATTTAGTGCCATGGCTCGTTTGTATTCCTCCGCTCCCCCCTGCCAGTCCCATTCCAGATAGAACTTTATGCCCCCCAGTGAGTAGTGGGCCTCCGAGAGAGAGTCATCAATGTCCAAAGCCCTTTCGACAAAGTTGGTGGCTTTTGATGAGGCCTCTTTAAGCGGTAACGCTCCACTCCACCCGAGCCAAATGTAGCAGTCTGCCAACGCAGCGTACGCCTCTGCGAAATCTGGCTCCTTCTGGACAGCCCCACGGAAGTACTCGATGGCCTCTTCTGCTGCCTTCGGCGACCATCCATCGTAGAGTCTATGTTGGCCCTTGAGATAGAGCTCGTAGGCCTCGGGGTCCACGGGACGTTCACTCGCGAGGCGTTCCTGCTCCTGTTGCGTGAGCCTGACCCGGATCTCGCGCGCAATGGTCTGTGCAACCTCACTCGATAGAATCAAAACGTCACCAACGTCGCGGTCATAACTCTCTGCCCAGAGGTGACGTTCCGGCACCGCACCAATCAACTGCGCCGTTATCCTCACTCGGTCTCCCACACGCAGTACCGAACCCTCCACCACCGCATCAACCCCCAGCTCGCTCGCAATCTCCGCCAGCGGCTTATCGGTTTCCTTGTAGCGCATGACCGAAGTCCGTGAGATGACTCTGAGTGCACCGATCTTAGACAGCTCGGTGATGAGCGCCTCGGTCATGCCATCAACGAAATACTCCTGCTCGGGGTCGCCTGAGAGGTTCTCCAGCGGAAGCACCGCGATGGAATCGATGGTTTCTCTGTCTCTTGGAAAGAAGCGGAGTGCGGCTGCAACTAGCAGAATTAGGATGACCGCGCCGCCGCCGTACCAGAGGATTCTTCTCCTTCGTCGAGGCTCTGTCCTGGAAGCCGGCGTCATGGCTCGCCCAGACTCCAGCTCCTTCTGGAGGGTCCTCAGGTCCACGAGCATCTCGTCTACGTGTTGATAGCGTTCGCCTGGGCTCTTTGCCAGCGCCTTGCCAATTATCCGCTCGAGCTCCATCGGAACACCCGTGCGCAGAGCAGTGATAGGCTCCGGCGACTGATTGAGGATGGAATAAATGATAGCCTCGCCGTAGTCACCCTTGAAGGGCAGTTGGCCGGTCAGCATCTCGTAGAGAACCACGCCGAACGACCAGATGTCTGAACGATGATCCACTGTCTCGCCCCGAGCCTGCTCAGGGGACATGTAGGCAGCAGTGCCCACGGTCGTCCCTGTCTTTGTTACCTTGGTCGCCCCGTAGAGCTTTGCCAGGCCAAAATCCATGACCTTAACCTGGCCCTTCGGCGTCAACATGATGTTGGCACTCTTTATGTCGCGATGGACCATCCCTCTCTCGTGGGCTTCTTGTAGACCCTCGGCGATCTGAACGGCAACGCCCAGTGCCTCTTCCAGTTTCAGCGGAGCAGAGCTAATCTTCTGCTTGAGGTTCTGACCTTCCACACACTCCATCGAAATGAAGGTCTGCCCATCGGCCTCATCAATCTCATAGACCGTGCAGATGTTGGGGTGAGTCAGTGCAGCTGCAGCCTGAGCCTCGTGGACAAAGCGAGTCTTCTCGTCCTCCGTACCCAGGGCCTGCGGTGGGAGGAACTTCAAGGCCACGATGCGTCTAAGCTTCGTGTCCTGGGCCTTGTAGACGACTCCCATACCGCCTTCGCCGAGCTTCTCGAGGATCTTGTAGTGGGAGATGGTCTTTCCGATCATGGGGAATCCACGCTGGCTGTCTGCGAGTCAGAGCAGTTGTGAGACTCAAATTCGCAAGGATGAGCCTGTGATGGGATTCTACTGCGGGACGATGAGCAGTGCAAGACAAGGTTGGTCGTGTCGGAGAAGGTCATTTAAGCGCCGCATCGTTCGTGAGGAGTGGATGAACCCAGCCCTCTCGCTGCAGAGCATCGTCTGTCACGGCGGCCGGTTCTGTTCGAGTCTGCCTTGGCTCCCATCGCTGGACGCTGTTAGAACTATTTTTGTGTGGAGGTTCATGCGAATACGGTCGTACATCACAGACTCTTAACTGCAAATCGCGCTTGACATTACCGTGAACATGTGGTACTTTCTGTGGCCGCAATAAGTGGACGATTGACGTTGCGAGTCGCTAGATAGTCTGGGCGGCTTTGACAGAGGATTGTCCCGCTGTCTCTCAGTTTTCAATAACCTGATGAGTACCATCAGTCCACCATCGGCCACGACTGGTAAAAGGGGGTCACATGAGAACCGCAGTGATAGGCATCGCGTGCCTGTTTGTATGCCTCGTCGCATACGCACCCTGTTCTGCTGACGTCGGAGTCTGGCATCGCAGAGTCATACGAGATAATGTCAACATGCGCGGGGCTCCGGTTGTATTAGCCCAGCAGATCATAACTGTTGCTGAGGCCGGCAACGTCGTCGTCCAGTTTGATGGCCAGTGCTGGTCCTCTCCCGGCGATCGTATTATTCTCGCCGCTAGCAAAACGCCCCTTTGGTACTCAAACGACGGCCACACTGAAATGGAGGCATATGACAGCGATATAAACATCAGGTCCTTTTCACACACCCGGGTATATCCGGTAAGCGCCGGGACTCACACTTTCTACGCTGTCGGGGAGAACTTTGTAGAGACGGCTGGGTCAGGTATTGCCTCCGTCTATGGAAGCCTGGTAGTCAAGTTCTTCCCGGACGGGGTGGACGTACCTCTCGTATCCCATACGGGGATCGTTGTCGATTACGAAGATGTCCGTGGGGCGAGCACCCTGATCGCCCAGAGGAACATAACGGTCGGTGTCTCCGGTAACGCTCTCGTGCGGTTCGACGGGGTGTGCGTGTCAACTCCGGGTGACCGCATCATTCTCGCCGCCAGCAACACAACCAGCTGGAGCGGCAACGATGGCTGCACCGCGGTCGAGGCCATCGACAGCGATCTCGACACTACGCCGTTCTCCCACTCGCGCATGTATTCGATCGGGCCTGGTTCGCATGACTTCTACGCCGTTGCTGAGAACATCGTGGAGACGGACGGGGACGGTATTGCGTCGTTTTACGGGAGCCTGACCGTGGAGTTCTTTCCAACGTCGGCAGGTGACGCCTTCGTACAACATACCGGAGTATCGCAGACGAATGTTTACGTGAGAGGTGCGCCGGTAGTCATGGACTCCCTGATAATCAGTCCAACGGAGCTGGGGACGGCAATCGTCAGATATGAAGGCCTATGTGTCTCTGATGTGGGCGACCGAATCATCGTGGCCGCCAGCGACAAGAGAGACTGGGAATCCAACGACGGCAACGTCGGAGTGGAAGCCGTGAGCGCGGATCTGGAATTCAACTCCTTCTCGCATACGCAGGCTTATAACATCGCGGCCGGGTCTCATACGTTCTATGGGGTTTGCGAGAACTATGTGGAGACGGCAGGTAGTGGGATCGCCAGTAACTATGCCAGCTTGAGTGTGGAGTTCTTCCCTGGCATGGTAATTGCGGTTGACGAGCAAGGTCCGATGTCCGCGCCATTCGCGCTGAAGCAGAACTATCCTAATCCGTTCAATCCTCTGACACATATCACATTCTCTGTTGCCGTGCCTGGTTTAGTTGAGCTACGGGTATATGATGTTTTTGGTAGACCAGTTCGCACGTTGTTGGAGGGCTGGCGGGAGGCTCAACACTACGACGTTGCATGGGACGGTCGGGACGACTCCGGCAAAGCAGTCGCTTCAGGCGTGTACTTCTATCAGCTTGAGGGGCCTGGCTACAAAGAATCAAAGAAGATGGTCTTGCTGAAGTAGTGCTGACAAAGGACCTCAATACAATCAAGGGGCCGGCCAACCGCTGGCCCCTCTGCTCTTGCCAGCCACGGCAACGTCCATAGCGCGTCTCACTGAGCCCCCAGGCCATCTCCCGCGCTGGACGATGTTAGAACTTTTTGTGTGAACGAACAGGGGATGACCTCGATTTGACCTGCCTGTCGTAACTCCCTTCTTTCCTTGATATTGTGGCGATTCTATGGTATCATGAATGATCTCAATGTCCTTAGTGGTCTCATAGCGACGAGCGTATCTGAAGGTTGATGACAGGGAGACCGAATGCCAAGGGGTGAGATTGTGGAGAGAGTCAAGACTTACAAGGGAACTGCAATGTTGCTTTTTGCTCTCGCGCTGACGTTCCCTGCCTCTGCGATCGCCATCTGGCAAGACAGCGGAAATCCCATCTGTATAGCAGGCGGCTGGCAGTACGCTCCCGTCATCGCGTTTGATGGTGCTGGCGGCGCGATCATTGCCTGGAAGGATGAGCGAAGTGGGACCAAGGTCTATGCACAACGCGTGGATGCGGACGGGAACGAGTTGTGGGCATCGTGCGGAGTCAAGATCTCCGGATCTGTTGATATATGGGGCCTCGGTGGACTCGAAATTGTGTCGGACGGCTCGGGTGGTGCGATCGTGGTGTGGGAAAGGCCGGGTGACATACATGCCCAGCGAATAGACGGCTCAGCGAATCTGTTGTGGGGTGTGGACGGTGTGGCTGTATGCATGGCCCCGGGGAATCAGTTCTCTCCGCAGCTAGTCTCGGATGATGCGGGCGGCGCAATCATTGTGTGGGGTGACGGGCGCGGTAGCGACGAAGACGTTTACGCTCAGCGAGTGAACGGCTCCGGCACTCCGCTGTGGACCACAAATGGCGTGGTAATCTGTAACGCGGCGTTTGACCAACAGTGCATCGATATTGCCCCGGATGACTTTGGCGGCGCTGTCATTACCTGGGAAGATATGCGTAACGGCGGGAACTTTCACGCCTACACCCAGCGCGTGGACGGGGACGGAAACCTCCTCTGGATCCCTAACGGCGTTTATCTTTCGAATCTCGCGGACGACAACTGGAGTCCCAGAATTGCATCGGACGGTGCTGGCGGCGCGATAATCGTGTGGAAACAGGAGACCGGTTACTCGAGTACCGCCATACACGGTCAGCATGTAGATGCGTCAGGCGATACCACGTGGGGTCCCAGCGGAATCCCTATAGCTTCAGCATGCTGCAGACTTTTCGAACCAAGGCTCGTCCCTGACGGCTCAGGTGGTGCATTTGTCACATGGGTATCGTATTACACGGGCCCCACGGATGAGTTGAACATCTACGCTCAACGAGTTGATGCGGCGGGATCACACCTGTGGACGCCCGGAGGTGTGGTGATCTCTGCAGCCCCGGTCTCGCAGAACCTTCCTAGAATCATCCGGGACAGTGAGGGGGGTGCGATAATCACGTGGCAGGACTACCGCAGCGGGGACAATTCGGACATTTACGCCCAGCGCAGGGACGCGTCAGGGGTCCGACTGTGGGAAGTAAACGGCCAGGCCATCTGCACTGCGGCGGGACAGCAGGAGGAGCCGAGGTTGACCTCCGATGGAGCGGGAGGAGCTATGATCGTTTGGCGGGATACTCGAGGGGCCAATCCATACAACGTCTATGCACAGCGTATTGAAGCTGATGGGAGTTTTGTGGGTGTCGGGGAGACAGTCCAGCGGCCGGCCGCAGTATCAGCGCTGGAACAGAACTGCCCGAACCCATTCAATCCGCTAACAACGATTCGATTCTCATTGCCCGAGCCGGGGAGGGTCGTGCTAAGCATTCTTGACATTGAGGGCCGCGCCATCCGCACGCTTGTTGAAGGTTGGCGGAAACCTCAGCGTTACGAGGTTGCCTGGGACGGTCGTGACGATGCGGGACGGGCTGTTGCGTCGGGTGTGTATCTGTACCGGCTGGAAGCGTCTGGGCACAATGAGACGAAGAAGATGGTATTGCTGAGGTAATCGCCAACAAAGGGAACCTCAATGCAGTCAGGGGCCGGCCAGCCGCCGGTCCCCTTGCTTTCGCTGGCAGGTCTGCAACCCTAGCTCGTTTCCCCGGATAGGACTCGAACCGCCTGCTCGGAGCCGGGCCGCCAATCACCTGCAATACACCAGCCGTTCAAGTGGGTGGCTCGAGCCCGACACGAGCCCGGCCCCGAACCCCCTAACTTGCGCTCTGCCAATCTCCCGACCCCCTAATCCCTTGCGCTTGACTTAACTTTTCTTTCTGGTAGCATGGCGGGAAACGTGGACAGCCGAGCTACAGGAACACGCCGAACGCGGGAGCCTTACGTTGCCTTTCATTGCCGATCTCCACGTCCATTCGCGCTACAGCCGCGCCACAAGCAAGGACATGGAAGTCGAGACCCTGGCGCGCTGGGCCAAGCTGAAAGGCATCACGCTGCTCGGAACCGGAGACTTCACCCACCCCACCTATTTCGCCGAGCTGAGCGCCCGACTGGAGCCAGCCGAAGAGGGACTGTTCCGCGTGAAGAGAGGGGAGCGTTCCACTCGCTTCATGCTCACCGGCGAGGTCTGTAACATCTTCCACCAAGGTGGAAAGCTCAGGAAGATACACACGCTGATTCTGGCGCGAGACATCCGGGACATAGAGAGACTGAACTCCAAGCTTCAGCGTTTCGGAAAGCTCTCGAGCGACGGGCGACCCATCTTCACTTTTCCTGTCAAGGACCTGGTGAAGATGGTGCTCGAGGTTTCCCCTTCGTTCGTACTCATCCCTGCTCACGCGTGGACGCCATGGTTCAGCGTGTTCGGGGCCAATTCCGGCTTCGACTCCTTGGAGGAGTGCTTCGAAGAGGAAACCGACAAGATCTTCGCAATAGAGACGGGGCTGTCATCTGACCCGCCTATGAACTGGAGGCTCTCAACGCTGGACAAAATCACCCTCGTCTCCAACTCCGACGCTCACTCGCCCTCCCGCATCGGACGCGAGGCCAACGTGTTCGACTGCGAGCTCTCGTATTCTGGAATCTGCGACGTTCTGAGGAAGAAGGACCCGAAAAGGTTTCTCTTCACAGTGGAGTTCTTTCCGGAAGAAGGGAAGTATCACTACGACGGCCACAGGAAATGTGGCGTCGTGTTCTCTCCCGCTGAGAGCATACGGTATTCCAAAGTGTGCCCGGTGTGCAAGAAAGTTCTGACGATAGGCGTCTACCACAGGGTAGAGGAGCTGGCCGACAGAGAGCCCGGCGTCGTGCCCCAGGGAGCGATTCCCGCTCGCAACCTCATCCCTCTGGAGGAGATAATCGGAGAGGTGCGCGGCGTGGCTCCGAGCGCCACCTCCGTGCGCCGGGAGTACCTGAGAATCGTCCAGTCCTGTGGCAGCGAGTTTGACGTACTTCTCACCCACTCGCTGGAGGAACTCTCTCGTCACGTACCGAAGGATATTGTTAGCCGGATCGGGGCGGTGAGAGAGGGAAAGGTGAATATAGAGCCTGGTCACGACGGGGTTTTCGGCAAGATAAGCATTCTGCCGGACCAGGAGACAGACGGCGTCCCGGCGACGGAGCAAATGAGCATCTTCTGAGCGCACGGGACGAAGCGGCGGGAGGCATTGCGATGGTTGACTCGTACGAATTCGGAGAGATCATCGTTGATGGCAAGACGTACACCTCCGACGTCATTCTTTTCCCCGACAGAGTCGTGAGCGACTGGTGGCGGAGGGAGGGGCACAAGCTTTCCGCGGAGGACGTAAAGGACATTGTGGCGGCGAAACCCGAAGTGGTGATAGTGGGCGCGGGGTATTCGGGTTTTCTCCAGGTTCCAGTGAAGACGAAGCACCTCCTGGAGTCTGAGGGAATCGAGCTTCTGGTGCTCAACACCACGAAGGCCTGCCGAAAGTACAACGAACTGTGCAAGACGAAGCGCGTCGTGGCGGCGCTTCATCTGACATGCTGAGGTCGAACGTCAGATTACGGTACGGAGGAGGAGCAAATGGCTTACGAGAACATTCTCTTTGAGAAGAAGGACCGGATAGGCACCATCACTCTGAACAGGCCCAAGGTACTGAACGCTCTCAACGTGGCCACCATGGACGAGCTGAGGCGAGTTCTGCTGGACATACGTCGCGACGACGAAGTGGGCGCGGTCATAGTCACGGGAAGCGGTGAGAAGGCGTTCGTGGCAGGCGCGGACATAAAGGAGTTCGTGGGCCTAAGCCCTGAGGCCGCGCGGCACTTCTCGCTTTCGGGGCAGCACGTCTTCCGCCTGCTGGAGAAGCTGGGCTAGCCCTCCGTAGCTGCCATAAACGGATTTGCCCTCGGAGGCGGGTGTGAACTGGCCATGGCCTGTACCATCAGGGTGGCCTCAGAGAAGGCGAAGCTGGGCCAGCCGGAGCTCAACCTGGGGCTCATACCCGGCTACGCCGGGACTCAGAGACTCACGCGGCTGGTGGGGAAGGGAAAAGCGATGGAACTTATCCTCTCTGGCAGGTTCGTGGACGCCCAGGAGGCCCTCCAGATCGGTCTCGTGAACAAGGTGACTCCTCCGGGCGAGCTTCTTACGACGTGCCAGGAGATGGTCGAGGTCTTTCTCTCCAAGCCGCCTCTTGCGGTTCGCTACGCGATGGAGGCCATAGATGAGGGTTCCCAGGTCTCCACTGATGAAGGGAGTTACATCGAAGCCAACATGTTCGGCCTCTGTTTCTCCACCGAGGACATGAAGGAAGGAGTGGGCGCTTTTCTGGAGAAACGAGAGCCTAAGTTCACAGGAAAATAGGGCGAGAGACCTGTCGGAGAGCCGAGGGCCGGCCGTGCTGAAAGGGGCGGCTGGCTAGGTAAGCCTGACCCATGGTGTCTGAATCATAGGTCTTCGGCCGCCGGATTCCGCCCATCTTAAGCCGGGGGTTAACGGCAAATGAAAAGAAGAAACAGCTCCTCCTTCTGGATTCCCGCACTCTGCGCCGCAACGTGCGCGTTCGCGGGCCTACTCCTCGCAGGCTGCGGAGGAAAGTCCACCACGCCCCCGCCGGGCGGGCTCCTCTTTGTGAGTTCGCTGCCCGGGAGGGCTCTCATCCACATTGACGCCGTGAGCACGGGCAAGCTGACTCCTGACACCCTCTCTCTGAGGACGGGCGATTACACCCTGACTCTTACCCTAGACGGATACCGCGACACGACTCTCGCGTTTTCCATCTCGGGAGACGATACGATATCGGTGAACGTGCACATGCAGGCTCTTGAGGGGACTTTGAGATGGGTCCAGATACCGCAGGTGAGCGCCACCATCTTCGACGTCAACTTCGCCTCTCTGAACTACGGCTGCGCAGTTGGCCAGAACGGGCGAGTATTTAGGACCGCCGACGCCGGCGTCAACTGGAACGAAGTCGTGAGCGGAACCATCGAGACCTTGCTTTCGGTGAGCTTCGCCTCGCCGTCAAACGGGTGGGCGTGCGGCACCGGAGGGATCATCCTTCGGACGACCGACTTCGGTCAGAGCTGGACTCCGCTCCCCAGTGGAGTGGCTACGGACCTTTACGACGTTTTCTTCGTGGACGTCTCCAACGGCTGGGCGGTCGGAGAGGCGGGGAAGATTCTTCGCACGACTGACGGCGGCCTCAGCTGGAATCCTCAGCAGAGCGGCGTGACCCAGGGTCTTTCTGCGGTCTATTTCTTTAACACCACGCTCGGGTGGGCCGTCGGAGGATTCGTTCCCGGAGAAGGGCAGGTCATCCTCAGGACCACCAACGGAGGCGCGAGCTGGGTGAAGCGTCCCGTGGTCTCCGCCTCCTGCCTGAGAGACGTTCTCTTTCGCACCTCCAATATCGGGCTCTGCGTGGGCGACGACGGGTTTGTCATCCGCTCCACGGACGGCGGCCTCAGCTGGGGCCAAGTGGCCGGCGCCACCAATGCCTCGCTCCGCTCTCTAGCATTTTGGAGCAGCGTCGACGGATGGGCTGTGGGGGGCGAGTACGGTTCTACCGGCTGCGTGTTGAGAAGCACGGACGGCGGCCTGTCGTGGTATCTGTTCGAGGAGACCCCGCAAGCGCTCCTCTGTGTCGATGCCATCGAGGGTTCCCCCAGCGGCTGGGCCGGAGGCGAGGGCGGACTCTGGGGGTACAGATAGCCTTGGGAGCGCAGAGACGAGTCAGCGTAGGCAGCGTACTGCGAGTCAGGAGTTTCCTCGCTCTAAGCATCGGGCAGACCATATCCCAGTTCGGCGATCGCCTGAACCACATGGCCCTCATCGCGCTGGTCTCCGATATGATGCCCGGCTCCACGTTTAAGTTTTCCAAGCTGATGATTTTCGTTACCGTCCCGGGCCTCATCTTCGGGCCCATTTCGGGCGTTTTCGTCGACAGGCTGAACAAGAAGAAGGTCCTCATCTTCTGCGACATGATGAGGGCCTCTCTGGTGTTGCTCATTCCTCTGTTCTTCTCTCCCTACATCTCGCGCTTCATGTCTCCCTCGACCGCTTCTCACGTCGTGTTCGCCGTCGTGTTCCTGGTCTTCTCGGCGGGTCTTTTCTATTCACCGGCTAAACTGGCGCTCATTCCGAACGTGATAGCGCGAAGGAAGCTCCTGATGGCGGGTTCGGTCGCCAGCTTCGGTGCGAGGGCCTCCACCGTCATCGGGGCGGTGGCGGGCGGCATGATAGTTGGATACCTGGGCTGGCGCATCAGCTTCGTTCTGGATGCCCTCACGTATGTCTTCTCGGCAGGCATGCTTCTGCTAGTAACGTACAGGCCCGCCGTGCGCGGGGCACAGGACATAGAGGTGGCACCTCCGTCTCAGCAGCAGAAAGGGATGCAGGCCACGTTGAGGGAGTCTAAGAAGATATTCCGGGAGGTGTGGGAGGGGTTGAGGTTCGCGTTCACGCACAAGGCCACGGTGTTCGCGTTTGCGAGCGCAATCGCCCTGGCTCTCGCGGGAGGTAGTCTCTACGTTCTGGTCATAGTCCTTGTGAAAGAAGAGCTCGGGAAGGGAATGGAGGGTCTGGGTACGCTCATAGGCTCCCTGGGAATCGGGATGATCCTGGGCTCGCTCCTGGTTGGGAGATTCGGCCACGCCATCACTCAGAGGCGTCTCATACTGGGTGGGCTGACGGCGTTTGGAATCGTTGTCATCGTCTTTGCGCAGATGAAGAATCTTGTATTCATGAACCTGCTGGCGTGCGTGGCTGGGATTTCGCTTGCGCCGGTTCTCATATGCCTGGACGCGCTGCTACAGAAATCCGTGCCGGACCAGTTCCGTGGACGCGTCTTCAGCGCCAGGGACAGCCTGCTTAACGGCGGGTTTCTGATTTCCAGCGTTCTCGTGGGCCTCGTTGCGGAGAATCTCGATAAGGCCACCACGCTTACGTTTGTGGGCCTGGCTCTCATGGCCATCGTGCTCCTCATACGGCAATTGTCGAGGGGACTTCCCGAGACCTAGCTCTTGCTCCGGTGGAGTCGCGTGCGGAAGGTCAGGTAGCAAAGGGGAGCGTGTGGCCCCAAAGAATGTGGCTTTTTCCCGGCCGGTGCTGTATCGTTAAGATGCAACAGAACACCGACGACGTGAACGATTCTACGACGTTGCGCGACGTGCACGCATAGTGTCCGCCCCGCCCTGTGCGAAAGGAGTGACAGGATGTCTAAGAGAAACATAGTCTTGATACTGGCCCTTGCAGTTCTCATCGCGCTTTTTGCGGTCAAGTACGTCCCTCGGATTTCCGAGACGGGCCGGGAGAAGGAGCTTGAGGCTCTCAGGGAAGCCCGCGACCAGACCGAGGGTGGAGTGAGAATGGAGAAGCTGCAGGCGTTCCTGGAGCAGTATCCCCGCGGTGAGTATCGCGGCTACGCTTACGGGTACATCTTTGACACGTACGTGAGCTTTCTGGAGGACACCTCCCACGCGGTGGCTTACGCGCGCGACGTGCTTGCCTCTGAAGAGCCCGTTGATACGAAGGGGCGGCTCTACTACCAGCTGTTTGCCTTCTGGGTCAAGACAGCCAACTCCGACAGCATAGCGGCCCTGGGCGCCGAGGTCCTGGCGCTCTCTCTGACGGACCCGTGGGTGTATCTGGGAATGGGGTACGACCTGGTGGAGGCGGAGCAGAATCCGGAGCTGGCCGTGAAGCTCTGTGACAAGGCCCTGGCTCTGGCCGAAGACGAATACGACAAGACATACTCGCTCGCCACTCTCGGGATGGCACATCTTAAGGCCGGTAACGCAGAGGAGGCGGTGGCTGCGCTGGAGCAGGCCAATCAGCTCACGGGCGAGGACCCCGACGCTGAGATTCTTAAGTACCTGGGGGAGGCTCAGGTGGAACTGGGTCGCCAGGACGACGCCATAGAAACGTATCTGGTGATGATGGAAACCGGCGAGTACGGGGAGATACGCTCCAAGCTGGTTGAGCTCTACACGGAGACCAGGGGTTCGGCCGAAGGATTGGAGGAAGAGATACGGGTTCGCAGAGAGCGCAGGATGAGCCCGGCTCCGGAGTTCTCGCTGCGTTCCCTGGACGGGGCGATGGTGTCGCTGGCCGACTACAAGGGCAAGGTGCTGCTGCTCAACTTCACGAGCCCCACCTGAAGACCTTGCGTCGCGGAGTTTCCGCGACTAGAGGAGCTGGCGGCCAAGTTTCCGAGCGAACAGTTTGCAGTCCTGGCAGTAGACGACTCTAACCAGAAGAAGAAGACCGTGAAGATGGTGGAAAAGACGGGCGTGAGCTTTCCGGTACTTATTGACGACAAGTCCGTGGGAAGAGAAATCTATAAGATACGCGGAACTCCAACGACGTACATGATAAACCGGGAAGGTCTCATCGTCTTTAAGCACCTCGGCTACGCCCCCGAAATGGACGAGATGATGGAGAGAGAGGTGCGCTCTCTGCTGGGAGGTCCTGCCTAGGGGCTCAACTTCTGTTTCGCGTCTCCGTGCTCGCCGGGCGTCCTGCGCCGCATGGTTCTCACCTTCGGGACCGGACAGTGGGCGACATGCTATGCCCTGTCTGCTGTCCCGCCTGTCGCTTTGCCCGCGCACCTGCGGGCCCCGGGGCGTGGTCCCAGGGGGCTCCGGGCCCCGCTAAGCGCACCGCCACAGTCCCTTGAGCCACTTCACCTTGCTTTTCCCAATCGATGTGCTATACTTTGAAGAGGCAAGGCGCCGCGAGAGTGGCGGAACTGGCAGACGCGCTGGATTTAGGATCCAGTGAGGAGACTCTTGGGGGTTCGAATCCCCCCTCTCGCACCAAGTCCGTGCCCAGCATCTGGTGTTCGAGTTAATCTGTGTGGACGAGGAGGCCTGATGAAGGTTCAAGTGGAAGAGGGAACTCAGTGGAAGAGGACCCTCAGCATCGAGATCCCCCCCGAGAAGGTGAGCTCCGAGATGGAGGCCGTGGTGAAGGAGTACAGAAAGCGGCTGGCCATACCGGGCTTCAGAAAGGGCCACGCACCGCTCGGGCTGGTTCAGGCACAGCTGGGCAGCGGTCTGGACGCAGAGTTCTTACAGCGGGTGGTTCCCAGGGCATATCAGGAAGCCCTCACGGAGCTCAATCTTTCTCCGGTGAGCGACCCCACGTTCGAGGACATCAAGTTCAAGCGGGGGGAGGCCCTCAGTTTCAGGGCCACCCTGGAGGTGAAGCCGAAGATAGAGGTCTCCGGCTACAAAGGTCTGGGGCTTGAGAAGGTGGAGTTCGACATATCGGACGAGGACGTGGACGCCGCTCTCGAGCAACTGAGGAAGGGAAACCCGGAGTTCAATCCCGTTGACAGGGAGGCCCGCGACGGCGACCTGGTCATCATAGATTACGAGAGACTCGGCAAGCCGCCGGGCTCCGGTAAGGGTTCCAAGATAGAGCGCTATCCCGTCATCCTGGGCGAGCGCTCCATCATCGAAGACATAGAGACGAGCCTGAGAGGCGCCAGGGCCGGCGAGCAGAAAAAGGTGGTCGTGACGTTTCCTGAGGACCACGCCGACGAGAAGCTGGCCGGCACCACGGCCAACTTCCGCATCGACATAAAGGAGATCCGGGAGAAGAAAGAGGCGGTTCTCGACGACGAGTTTGCGAAGAGGGTTGGTGCACCCGGTGGCCTGGACGAGCTAAAGAGCAGGATCAGGCTGGAGCTCGAAGGCAAAGCAGTGATGCGCTCGCAGGAGCTTCTGGAGACCAAGCTCTTCGACGAGCTCATCTCCATCAACAACTTCGAGCTGCCGGAGTCGATGGTGGAGCGCATGCTGGGCTACTTCGTGAGCCGGCAGTCCGCCGACTCCTCGCCCGAAGACGAGGCAGAGCTCCGCGAGGGCCTGAAGCCCTCGGCCGCGCGGTACCTGAGAAGGCATCTCATCATCGAACAGGTGTCGAGCCAGGAAGCGCTTGCAGTCACGGACGAAGACGTGGAGAATGAGATCTCTCGGATTGCGTCGTTCGAGAAGGTCACTCCGGACGAGGCCAAAGACCGCCTGAAGGCCGAGGGTGGCCTGGAGAGAGTGCGAGACGCACTGCTGGAGAGAAAGGTCATCGATTTTCTGGTTTCTCAGGCGACCGTCAAGGTTGTCAAGAGATCACTGAAGGAAGCGGAGGGCAAATGACATGTCTCTTGTACCGATCGTAGTCGAGCAGACCGGCAGAGGGGAAAGAGCCTACGACATATTTTCCCGGCTTCTCAAGGACAGGATCATCTTCCTGGGTTCGGCCATCGATGACACCATCGCAAACCTCGTTATCGCTCAGATGTTGTTCCTGGAGGCCGAGGACCCGGAGAAGGACATTCATCTTTACATTCACAGTCCAGGAGGTCTCGTGTCGGCCGGCCTCGCCATCTACGACACGGCGCAGTTCATAAAGCCGGACGTGGTGACCATCTGCATGGGGCAGGCCGCCAGCATGGCGGCGGTACTGCTGGCCGCGGGCGCTCAGGGAAAGCGCTCCGCTCTCCCTCATTCCAGGATCATGATTCACCAGCCCATGGGAGGCAGCCAGGGACAGGCCTCGGACCTGGAAATATACACCAAGGAGATTCTGGAGCTGCGCGAGAGGGTGAACGAGATTCTGGCCAAGCATACTGGTCAATCCATAGAGAAGATAAGAAAGGACTCGGACAGGAATTACTTCATGTCGGCGGAGGAGGCCAAGAAGTACGGCCTCGTGGACGACGTGATTGAGAAGAGAGCAAAATAGAGACTAAACAGCACCTGTCGCGACACGGGAGGAAGAGCTTCTGGCGCGACGGCGACCGGGGCTCGCGGGCTGGCCAATCTGCGCGGGCCGGGTCGCGGGTAGACACAGAGCCAGAAAGAACCGAAAGTAGGTCGTCATGAAGAAGAGGTCCTCTTCTCCGCATCCCATTCGCTGTTCGTTCTGCGGAAGAGGTCAGGACGAAGTCACGAGACTTGTCTCGGGCCCATCCGTCTACATCTGCAGCGAGTGTGTCAAGCTGTGCAGTGACATCCTCGAGGGAGAACTCGAGGAAGAAAAGCCGCTCACACGGGAGAGTCTGTCCAAGCCGGCCGAGATAAAGAAGGTCCTGGACGAATACGTAATCGGCCAGGAGCTGGCCAAGAAGATCCTTTCGGTCGCGGTCTACAATCACTACAAACGCATATTCAATCCGTCGGCTTCTCACGACGTGGAGCTCGAGAAGAGCAACATCCTGCTGGTGGGCCCCACGGGAACAGGGAAGACACTGCTGGCCAGAACGCTCGCGGGTTTCTTAAAGGTCCCGTTTGCAATAGTTGACGCCACCTGTCTCACGGAAGCCGGCTACGTAGGGGAGGACGTCGAGAATATACTCGTGCGGCTGCTCCAGGCTGCCGATTTTAATCTAATGAACGCCCAGCACGGGATCGTTTACATAGACGAGATAGATAAGATATCCAGAAAGAGCGACAACCCCTCCATAACGAGGGACGTCTCCGGGGAAGGGGTGCAGCAGGCGTTGCTAAAGATCCTCGAGGGTACCGTTGCGAACGTTCCTCCCCAGGGGGGAAGGAAACACCCGCAGCAGAAATACATAGAGGTGGACACGAAGGACATCCTCTTTATTTGCGGCGGGGCGTTCGAGGGGCTCACGAAGATAATAGAGAAGCGGGTTGGACGGAAAGTGATGGGTTTCGGTGGAGACGTGAAGGGTAAGTCCGAGAAGAAGGTCGGAGAGATCCTGGCGCTCCTGGAACCCGAAGACCTGTTGAGGTTCGGTCTCATTCCGGAGCTGGTGGGGAGGCTCCCCATACTGGCGCCTTTCCACGAACTGGACGAAAACTCGCTGATAGAGATACTCACGAAGCCCAAGAACGCACTGGTGAAGCAATACCAGAGGTTCTTCGACATGGAAGGCATAAAGCTGGAGTTCTCGGACGATGCTCTGCATACCGTGGCCCAGCTTGCCATGAAGCGGGGTACCGGGGCCAGGGGGCTGAGGGCCGTGCTCGAAGAGGCCATGCTGGAGGTCATGTACGACCTTCCGTCTCGCAGCGACGTGGCTGGATGCACCATCACCAAAGAGGTGATCCTGGAAAAGGCACAACCGCTGCTCACCTTCAGGGGCGAGAGAAGAAAGAAAGAGGCGTGAAGGTTTCTTTGACAGGGACTTCTGATTTGAAAGGGACTTTTGAGAGGTAAGACATGCTGGTCATCAGGCGCGGCGACGAGGTATTCGAGATCGACGACAGACTTCCCTTACTTCCCCTGCGGGACGTGGTCATCTTCCCTTACATGACCATCCCTCTTTTGGTGGGGAGAGTTCCGTCCGTGAACGCCATAGAGGAAGCTGTGGCCAGCGACAGGATGATCTTCGTGGCCACCCAGAAGAGGCCCGAAATAACCGACCCCACCCGGGACGAACTGTACAGGGTTGGGACGGTCGTCAGGGTGCTTCAACTCTCGCGTCATCCCAACGGGACGATGAGGGTCCTCGTGGAAGGCATCTGCCGTGCGAAGGTGCGGCGCTTCCACATAGGCAAGGACATCTACTACGTCAACATCTCGCTCATGAAGGAGGAGAGCCCCAGCTCGTCTCAGGTGGAAGCCCTCATGAGGAGCGTGGTGAGCTACTTCGGCGAGTACGTGAGACTCAGCAAGAGGATTTCGGACGAGATATTCATGACCGTGAGCAACATGACGGACCCGACCTGCCTCACGCACACGGTGGCCGCTCATCTTTTCCTCAAGGTCAGCGTCAAGCAGGAGATCCTGGAGATAGAAGACGTGGCGGAGAGGCTCAAGGCGCTCTGCAGGACTCTGGCCTCCGAGGTAGAGATCCTCAAGCTGGAGCGCAAGATAGAGGGGCAGGTCCGCAGCCAGGTGCACAAGAACCAGAAGGAATTCTATCTCAACGAGCAGCTCAAGGCCATCCGCAAGGAACTGGGTCACCAGAACGAGTTCTCGAACGAGCTAGACGACCTGGCGCAGCAGGTAAAGAAAGTCAAGATGCCGAAGGAAGTGCACGAGAAGGCGATGAAGGAACTGGACCGCTTGAGCAAGATGTCCTTCATGTCGCCGGAAGCAACGGTCGTGCGCAACTACATCGATTGGCTCGTGGCTCTTCCGTGGTCGCAGAGGACGGAGGACAATCTCGACATAAAGGCCGTGGAGAAGGTTTTAAACGAGGACCATTACGGTCTTCAGAAGGTGAAGGAACGCATACTGGAATACATCGCGGTACTTAAACTCACCGGGTCGCTGAAGGGTCCCATAGTCTGTTTCGTCGGCCCTCCGGGCGTGGGAAAGACTTCGCTCGGAAAGTCCATCGCGAGGGCCCTCGGAAGGAAGTTCGTCAGGATGTCGCTGGGCGGTGTGAGGGACGAGGCCGAGATCCGCGGGCACAGGCGGACCTACATCGGCTCCCTGCCGGGGCGCATCATCCAGTCCTTGAGACGAGCCGGTTCCCTGAACCCTCTATTCCTTCTGGACGAGGTGGACAAGCTGGGCGTGGACTTCAGGGGAGACCCTGCGTCGGCCCTGCTGGAAGTCCTGGACCCGGAGCAGAACTGCACGTTCACGGACCACTACCTGGAGGTTGAGTTCGACCTCTCGCAGGTTATGTTCATCACTACGGCGAACGTACTTCATACCATACCGCCCGCCTTGCAGGACAGGATGGAGATCCTGAGGCTGCCCGGCTACCTGGAATACGAGAAGGCGGCCATAGCCAAGCACTTCCTCATCCCGAAGCAGAGAAAGGCGAACGGCCTGGACGACACGGACGTTCGTTTCACTGCTGAGGCCCTGCGCTCGCTGATAAACGAGTACACGCGGGAAGCTGGAGTGAGGAATCTGGAGAGAGAGATAGCCTCCGTATGCAGGAAGGTGGCCAAGCGGAAGGCGGCGGGCAAGACGAGAAAGAAGATAGTCGTCACCAAGAAGCGGCTGCACGAGTACCTGGGCGTGCCCAAGTTCATCGACAGTCTCGTGGAGCAGAAGGCCCGCACCGGAATCGCCACCGGCTTGGCCTGGACCGAGGCCGGAGGTGACGTGCTCACGGTGGAAGTGATAGTGCTGCCCGGCAAGGGCGAGATACTCCTCACCGGGAAGCTTGGTGAGATAATGAAGGAAAGCGGTCACGCTGCGCTCAGTTACGCCCGCTCCAGGGCCGAGCTTCTAGGACTGGAGAAAGACTTCTACAAGGAGGTGGACGTCCACGTTCACGTGCCCGAGGGCGCGATGCCCAAGGACGGCCCGTCCGCCGGTATCACGATGGCCGTGGCCCTGGTCTCCGCGCTCACAGGTATTCCGACGCGCAAGGACGTGGCGATGACCGGAGAGATAACCCTGAGGGGCAACGTCCTGCCCGTGGGCGGTCTCAATGAGAAGCTCGTTGCTGCCAAGCGGGCCGGTATAGAGACCGTGTTGATTCCCAAGGTGAACGAGCGAGAAGTGAAGGAGCTGCCGTCCGATATCCGGAACAGCCTGAGCATAAACGGCGTGGAGACGATGGACGAAGTCCTGCAGCTCGCACTCGACATAGACAGAGAGAAACTCTATCCTCCCAAAGTGGCCCGCCAGGACGGTCTCTTTCCGGCTCATTGAGCCACCGCTGCCGGACTTCCGGCTGCCGGCTTCTGCCAGCTCTTCGGGCTCGCCCCCAGGATCTCCCTTCATGGCGGAACGCCAGCCACAGCGCAGCATCAGTGCTTCTGGCGGCACTCGGCGTCCTGCCCTTGTAAGACCTGCGAGGCAATTTCAGGCGTGGAGCCCTCGCTTGACTCCTAATTCCGATGGTGATATGTTCGGGCGGCCGAGATATTGCGAGCCCGCTGGGCGAGAGAATCAGCGGTCTTTTTTTGTGAAGCACGCGCCGGCCGAGCGCGCGCGGAGCCGATTGAACCGGCCCATTTAACCGAGGCCGGTTCAGAGCGAAAGGAGTGGGCAGTGCCTGCCAGGGTCCTTGTCGGAACGCAGTGGGGAGACGAGGGGAAGGGGAAGATAATCGACATTCTGAGTGAGGAAGCCTCCGCGATAGTGCGTTACCAGGGAGGAGCTAACGCCGGGCACACGGTCGTGGTGGGAGGCAAGACACTCATTCTGCATCTCATACCGTGCGGAATCCTTAGACCCGGGAAGCTCTGCTACATCGGAAACGGAGTGGTCGTGGACCCCGAGGCCCTGTTCCACGAGATTGCGGCCCTGGAAAAGGAGAACGTCCAGGTTGAGGGCAGGCTCTTCGTGAGTCTCTCAGCACACGTGATACTGCCCTACCACAGGCTGGTGGAGCGGGTTATGGAACGACTTCTGGGAAACAGACGAATCGGAACAGCCGGGAGGGGGATAGGACCCGCATACAGGGACAAGGCCGGCCGCATGGGCGTGAGAGTCTGCGACCTGTTCGACCGCAGAGTCCTGCGCGAAAAAGTTGCCGTGTTGGCCGAACAAGCCAGGATGCTCATCGAACGCTTGAGCGAAGAGGGTGGCCTTGCCTCGGAGAGCTCTTCTCGTGTTCCGGGCGCTCCCGAATCTGGACCTGAGGGAGAGGACCTCAGGGTGGACGAGCCCTCGGATATAGTGGAGAGCTACGCTGCCCTTGGAGAGAGAATCCGCCCGATGGCGGTAGACGTTTCTCTGGAGCTTAACCGGGCTCTGGGTGAAGGCAAACACGTGCTCTTTGAAGGCGCGCAGGGAACGCTTCTGGACGTTGATTTTGGCACGTATCCCTATGTCTCTTCGTCCAACGCCACCGCTGGCGGGGCCTGCACCGGCACGGGAGTAGGTCCCACGATGATGGACGAGGTGTTGGGTGTGGCCAAGGCCTACACGACGAGAGTCGGAAACGGTCCCTTTCCCACGGAGCTTCCTCCGGAAGCTTCCGCGGCGCTGCGGGAAGCCGGGGCCGAGTACGGTGCGACGACAGGACGGCCGCGCAGGTGCGGGTGGTTCGACGCCGTTATCGTGAGGCACTCCGTGCGCATAAACGGCGTCTCGGGCCTCTTCATAACGAAGCTGGACGTGCTTAACAACGTTGAGGAGCTCAACATCTGCACGGGCTACAGCTACGAAGGAGAACATCTCAGCGATTTTCCGGCCAGCCTGGAGGCCATGTTCAGAGTAGAGCCGTCCTACGAGATTCTGCCCGGCTGGCAGTGCTCAGTGAACGAGGCGAGAAAGAAGGAAGACCTGCCCAGGGAAGCGCTCAAATACGTTCACAGGATAGGAGAGCTGGTCGGAGCCAGAATCAAAGGCATTTCGGTTGGCTCGGCAAGAGAAGAAATGATACTCTTGGATTGACAGCGCTCTCTCATCCAGAAGCGCACCCGCAGTCTGAGTATTCAAGACCCGTTAGCTCAGTCGGTAGAGCACCTGCCTTTTAAGCAGGGAGTCGCTGGTTCGATTCCAGCACGGGTCACAACGGGGGCGGCAGCTGCCGCCCCTTCTGCTTTCGGCACGATTTTCCCTTGGCTTCCTGGATGTTCCTGCACCGGATTGACCTTCTGTTACCAGCGTCAGGACCTTTGCGTCAAATTGGCTTTTTTCTTTTGGGATTTGATTAACGGCGGTTGTGCGTGTAGACTTCTCATGCAGCGGCGTTCGTGCTGGCGTCGTTTCAGCCAGGCGGTCAGTGTGTCTTGAGTTCTCCGGAGGTGACGTATGAAAAGGCTCTTCCCGGGAATCCTGCCGGCCTTCTCGCTCGCGCTTCTCTTCTCTCTTCTCCTTCCAGGGTCTGCCTGTGCCTATACGGGTGAGGTCAGCGAGGAGTTGGCCGCTCCCTGCTCCTACGCCACTGGGCTAACCTGGGACGGAGAGTTCCTTTGGGTGTGTGACTGGAAGGAGGGCAGGGCGTTCAAAGTCGACCCCGCCAGCGGCGAGACAGTGTCGTTCGAGGAGCTGCCGTGCTTGCGGCCCCAGGACATCGCTTTCGCTGACGGGCATCTCTTCATCTGCAGCGGATACGAACCGTTTATTTACAAACTGGACCTTTCGAGCGGCACCGTGGTGGAGACGTTTCCCACTCCGGAGTCTGCGCCTTCTGCCTTGGCCTGGGACGGAACTCATCTCTGGCTGGCCGACAGCGGTACCGACCTGCTCTACAAGCTCAATCCCGTGGACGGCACAACGCTCGAGTACTTCAAGGCGCCGGCCGGTCAGACAGAAGGCCTGGCCTGGGACGGCAGATATCTTTGGGCAGCGGACAGGACGAGAGACGAGCTCTACATGCTGGATTCCAGAGACGGGACGGTCCTCATGGTGATGAAGTCTCCGGGCCCCTATCCCACGGGCCTCGTCTTTGACGGAAAATGGCTCTGGAACGTGGACTTCCAGGACGACGTGCTCTACAGGTTGAGCTACGATGACGGAGAAAACGTCTACGTCACCGAAGCCAACAACAGACAGGTGACGCTCGTCCACCAGCTCACAAACATGGGGCCCGGCACGGTGACCGAGGCCAGTGTCTTCCTCGCACTGCCGGAGGACTCCTTCCCCGGCCAGTGTCTTCTGGAATCCATCGTCTTCGAGCCAGAGCCCGCAAGGTTCGACACGGACCAGTGGGGACAACGCGTCGCTGTCTACGAGTTTAAAGACTTGGCTCCTGGTGACAGCAGGGAAGTGAGCTACACCGCGAGGGCCAGGATAGGCGAACGAAGATTCTGTATCTTCCCGCACAAGGTGGGGCGGCTGGAGGACATCCCCTCCTCCGTCATGAAACGCTACGTGGCGGACGGCAGCCGCTACCGTATCTCTCAACCTCTGATTGCGGAGACCGCGAAGCAGGTTGTGGGCGACGAGAAGAACCCGTACTGGATGGCAAGGAAGATATGCCAGTGGGTCCAGGACCACGTGGAGTACGAGCGAGTGGGAGGATGGGACATAGCAGAAACCCTCATCAAAAGAGGGACGGGCTCATGTTCCGAGTACTCCTTCCTCTACATCGCCCTGTGCCGGGCGGCCGGGCTTCCTGCCCGCTTTGAGGGAAGCGTGGTCGTCAGAGGTGACGATGCCTGCATAGACGACGTGTTTCACAGATGGTGCGAGGTCTACCTGCCCGGCTACGGCTGGATCCCGGTGGACCCCAGCGGAGGTGACAGGCCGCTGCCTGCGGACCAGGCCAAATCCTTCGGAATGCTGGGCAACAGGTTCTTCATCACGACCCACGGTGGCGGCGACTCCGAGTACATGGGATGGAACTACAACTACAATTCTCGACTCGCGTACAAGGGGAAGGTGGAAGTGGTTGCCGACGCGTTCGCCCTCTGGGAGCCTCTGGAGTAAGCTGAAGCAACCTCAAGTGATTTGTCAGGAAAGGCCCGTAAACCCAAATAAGGTAGATAGTAACGTTCGCCCTCAGAGAGGACTGATGCCGTTCTGAGAATCGGGATAGTGGGACTTCCCCTCAGCGGAAAGAGCACGGTCTTCAACGCCCTGACCGGAGGTAGCGCGAGAACGGGCGTCTTCTCCGGCGCTAGAGACGAGGTGCACGTGGCGGTGGTCGAGGTGCCGGACGAGAGAGTCGAGACCCTGTGCAGGATACTGGAACCCAAGAAGACCACGAGAGCCAGGATAGAGTTCGTGGACGTGGTCGGCGTTGAGAGAGGGGCCGCCAGAAAGGGTGATTCCTCGGCGGAGTTCCTCGCCCCCGTCCGCCAGACGGACGCGATGCTTCACGTGGCCAGGGCCTTTCCCGGTGAGAGCGTTCCTCATCCTCTTGGAACGGTCGATGCCACCAGGGACGTGGGCGCGCTGGAAGAGGAGTTTATCATTGCGGACCTCCTGGCCGTCGAGAAGCGGCTGGAGAAGATCGGGAAACTGGCAGCCGTCGGGAAGAAGCCCGAAGAGAAGGGAGAGGCAGAGATTCTGGAGAAGTGCCGAAAGCACCTTCTGGAAGAGACTCCTTTGAGAGAAGTGGAGTTCTCGCCGGAGGAGGAGAGGCTCCTCAGGGGCTTTCAGTTTCTCTCCATGAAACCGCTCCTCATCGTTCTGAACGTTGGAGAGGACGCTGCGGTCGCGGACACTGCCGCCGAGACTGATGCCTGGTCGGGTCCCAAGCGCCGGGCTGTCTCACTCTGCGGGAAACTCGAGATGGAGATCGCGGCGGCCTCGGCCGCGGACGCGGCCGAGCTAATGGAGCTGGCCGGGTTGGCCGAACCGGCCTCGGCGAGGGTCATCAAGGCATCCTACGACCTCATGGGCCTAGTCACCTTCTACACCGCTGTTCGCTCCGAGCTCACCGCCTGGCCCATACCCATAGGTACGACGGCCGTAAGGGCAGCGGGAGAGATACACACGGACATGGAGAGGGGTTTCATTCGCGCAGAGGTGGTTGCCCTTGATGACCTTGTGGAGTGTGGCTCGTTCGCGCACGCGCGGGAGAAGGGCCTTCTCAGAATCGAAGGAAAGGGCTACGAAGTCAAGGACGGAGACGTGCTGAGCATCCGCTTTGCGCCATGAGGACGCCGGGGCCAGGTTTACGCCATAATGGGAAGGCAGCTGGAGCGAGAGGGACATCCGGATGAAAGACAACTCGTACAAGGACAGCAAGCTCGTCGAGGTCTTCGTTGCCCAGAACGAACTGGAGGCCACCATGATCAAGGACATGCTGGAGTCACACGGGGTGGACGCTCTCATTCGCTCTGACCAGATAGTCTGGTACGACGGCATAGCCAAGGCGGGCCGCGGCTACTGGGGCAAAGTGTTCGTGAGGGACGAGGACCAGCAGAAGGCCAAGGAACTGGTGGCGGAATTCATGGAGCAGGGTGGTGAGTCACCCCACTAGGCTGCTCTTCACGGCGTTCGTAACGCGACTTCAGGCCGAGTGAGCGGGATTGGCGCTCTCGAGACTCTGATGAGCAGGTTAAGTTCGATGCCCGAGTCTTCCTCGAGCGAAATCCTTGCCGAGCTGCGCCGCATAAGGGCGGAGCTGCGTTCTCTCAAGGAAGAGCTCGCCCCTGAAGCTGCGGACCAGGTGGCGGCCATGTTCAAGCGACGGGGCTTCACCTACATGGGCGGAAGCTCCTTCGACAAGCTCGTCCTTCCTCCTGGCGCACTTCCAGAGACGCAGAACTCAATCTATCGGCTCCTCAATAAATACTCCTTCCGCCTGTTCCTTCGAGACGTGATAAAACAGACCGAGCCCTTCACTGCGGGCAAGGTGGGGAAGTACTCTTCCGCCGAAACGGTTCGCAGGTATCTGGCAGCCCTCGTCTCGCAGAATGTCCTTGAGAAGAAGGAACGACGCTTCTCGCTCGTCTCTCGAAGCGTCTACAGTTTTGGGGACACGTTCGAATGGTACGTTTCCAACATATTCACTCGCGAGTTTCTCTGTCCGTCCCAGTGGGGAGTGAAGCTGAGAGAGGTGCAGTGCGGTGGAGACCTTGACGTCGTGGCGCTGGTGGACGGACGCTTTGTCTACGTGGAAGTCAAGTCCTCTCCGCCGAAGCACGTGGAGCAGAACGAGATTTCGGCGTTCTTCGACCGCGTGCTGGAGCTCAGGCCCGATGCGGCCATCTTCCTCGAAGACACGCGGCTCCGGATGAAAGACAAGATAGTCGTCATGTTTGAGGAGGAGTTGAGGAAGCGCTGGCCCGGGGAGAGCATAGCCGTGGAACGAATGAGAGGGGAGCTTTTCGCGGTGGGGGAGAAACTTTTTATAGTAAACAGCAAGCCGGACGTCGCCTCCAACTTGGCCTACTGTCTGGGAAGGGTGCTTGCGGCGCCCGTACTTCCTCCGTAGTCCCGCAGTCTAGCCGCTTTAGTGGCAGCACGCATCAAGGCAGAAGGCCCAGACCGGCTCCGGATAGAGCAACGGAGCGGATTGGTAGCGTCAAGGCTTTTGTGTCAAATTGGTTTTCTTTACCGATATGTCCGAATGGCAGATATGGAGTATAATATTGCTCTTGATGCGAACTTCTTGACTCGAAAGAACTAGGCTTTAAGGGCGGAATTGTAGGACTCGCTGAATCTGTAGTGCGCCTGGCGATATCTTCCGCCAAATGCTGTATGGGCATTCTGGCAGAATTCAAACGGCGGGCGCTTTAACATACAAACGTATCCTGAGAAGTGAGAGGCAAGATAAATGGCCACAAATCTTATTTTTCGCAGAATAGCGACTGCCGATTGGCCTGCTGTAGATGTCCTTGCTGCCCGAACCTATGGGGAGTCGTTTGGGGTGGACTCCTGGCGGCGCAAGCACGACGAGAACCCGCTGGAAGAGAATGCCCCCTGGGCCGTGGGCGCGTTTGACGGCACGCGGGCTGTCGGTTTCTTCTCTATGCTCCCGCTACCGTTGCGAGTAGATGGCCAGCTGGTCAATTCCAATCAAATCATTGACTTAATGACTGATCCTGACTATCGCGGCCAGGGCATTTTTGACAAGCTGGCTGCTGCCCTTTACCAGCAGATGGTGGACGACGGTCACCAGCTTTCAATAGCCTTCAATGTACCCGGGACGGCAGCGCACAAGGGACATCTGAAGCACGGTTACAAGATGCTCGGCCCGCTAGTCCAATACACTAAAGTCCATCGCCTGCGGACCTTCTGCGCCGGCAAGGACGGGTGGCCGTTGATCAGACGGGCAGCGTTTGGGATTTATGCTCACCGAGTTGCGCCTACTTTGGCGAGTCGTAGGCCGCAGGCCTGCGCGTCCAGAATAATGCCGGAATACCGTGACGATCACCTACGCTGGCGCGGCCGGTTGAATCCCGGCCGATGGACTGAGCTCTGTAATGATTCTTCTGCACGGCTTCTTGTAAATGGACACGACGACGATCTTTACATCCTCGTGTGTAAAGGACTCCCTGAACAAGTCAAGCGCCTCTTGCAGAGGGCTGACCAGATTGCCCGTGCTCACGGCTTTGCCACTGTCCGGACCAGCGTGACCGAGCATTCCTATTTCTGCAAGCACCTGGAAGCGGCAGGCTACCGGAAGCACGGCAGGGAGCGGGTGTTGAGTATTCTGCCGGTAGGAGAAAACACACTCGATGTGTTCAACTTTCACGACTGGCACTTGATGCTGGGTGATACGGATAATCTCTGATGTTGCATATCATGATCGGTTGCGACTGCGACCCCGATAGACCCGAATATGGTGGTGATAATCACACCACTTTTGACGGCTTACGTCGCGCTATTGCTGACATTGGAGCCAGTAGTATCCCAATAACTTGGCTTGTGCGCTCAGACCTGGAGTTTCCAGGTACGATGTTTCGTAGTTTTGGGTTCGAAGCTCTACAGGCAAAGGGCCATGAGCTTGCCTGGCATTGTCACTTTTGGCGCAAGGGCCCACAGGGTTGGTATCAGGAGTGCCAAGACTTAGGCTGGCTGCGTGAATGTATCACCGAGGGTTATCAGAACGCTTACCCTGCACGGCCGCGCTTCGTACGAACTGGTTGGTGTTTTCAGACGCCCTTCACCCTGCGCTTGTTTGCAGGATTGGGCATACTTGCCGACTTCTCCTGCTCACCTGATATGGTGAGCCACGCAACAGATACGAACGGCCTGCCCGTTGACCGCCAGAACTGGTTGGGGGCACCTACGCGACCTTACTATCCGTTAGGAGCTGATAGTCAGCTTCTAGAGATTCCCACGAGCACGTATCCGTTCTCGCTCATCAAGCGGTTGACGCGAACACTCAGAACGCGCACGCTGCTAAGGCGCGGCTCGGTCGGGATAGCCGGCGATCCTCTGCGCGTCCGAAGATGTTTCGCCGAACTCTTGAGACAAGTCAAAGCAGGCCGCGATCCGGTGTATTTCTTGAGTTACATCCATCCTGACGCTATGCTTGCAGGCGCCAATAGCGGAGTCGCCGAGAATCGCGATGATCTGAGGAACAACCTACGAATGATCGAGCAAATGGCACAGAACGAGCGCATTCCGTTCAAATATGTGACCGCTTCGGAACTCTACCGGATTGTGACTATTAGCAGTGGAGAAGGACCCGTCCAGACGTCCGAGTCCTACGAATAGAGAGCCCAGAAGTGGGCCGCCCCGCTTTTCCAGACCACTTGAGGCGCCAGCATTGACTGTTACTAAGAAAATGGTTCT
Source organism: Candidatus Eiseniibacteriota bacterium (assembly GCA_020349905.1). GTDB lineage: Bacteria > Eisenbacteria > RBG-16-71-46 > JAFGJU01 > JAFGJU01. The sequence continues at coordinate 2,216,885 of CP070702.1, read as the reverse complement.
TTTGCGTTGACGTAGAGAGGGCTGCAAATCCCCTTGACACCCCGGCCCGCTTTCTGGTAGCCTTAGTCAAACTAAAGGCAAATCCTTCGGGGCGGGGTGAAAGTCCCCACCGGCGGTAAAGCCCGCGAGCTGAGGAATGCGGTGAGCCCGAGAGGGCCGCAGCTCTTGCCGTAACTGGCAGGCAGAGGCATTCCGATGCCGACCCGGGGAAGTTCCGGGGCCGACAGTGACAGTCTGGATGGAAGAGGGATGGGCCACTCTTCGTCGTAGAAGTATGTGAGCTAATCTTGCCCCGCAGGCAATTGCTGCCTGCGGTTTTTTGTACCCGGAAGGGAAGCGTGTCTATGTATCGAGACGACGCCGAGAGGTTCATGCGCCAGGCCTTACGGCTCGCCAGGAAGGGCAGGGGCAAGACTTCGCCTAACCCCATGGTCGGAGCCGTGGTCGTGCGTCACGGAAAGGTGGTCGGTTCCGGCAGCCATATGAGACGGGGAGCCGCACACGCGGAAGTGGTGGCCATCGAGAAGGCCGGAAGGAGGGCCCGAGGAGGCGCGCTCTTCGTCAACCTGGAGCCTTGTTGTCACCACGGCCTCACGCCGCCGTGCGTGTCTGCGATCGTGGAGTCGGGAATCGAGAGCGTGTTTGCGAGTATCGTGGACCCCGACCCTCGGGTCAGCGGAGGCGGCTTCAGGTTTCTGAGACGCCACGGCGTGGCAGTGCAGGTGGGAATTCTTCGGAACGATGCAGAGGAGTTGAACGAGTCCTACTTGAAGTGGGCGCGGACCAAAAGGCCCTTCGTTGCGATAAAGGTCTGCCAGAGTCTGGACGGGCGCATCGCCGCCTCCAACGGCGGAGGCCGCGGTCTAGGTTCGCCGGAGGAGATAAGGTTTGCACACAGTCTCCGCTCAGCATACGACGCCGTGCTGGTGGGGGCGGGAACGGTGCTCAGCGATGACCCCAGATTGACTGTGAGAGAGTGGCGGGGCAGGAACCCCCACAGGATAGTGCTCGACTCGCGATTAGGGCTCCCGCTCAAGTCAAGGGTTTTCGACAGGCGCGGAGGAGAGAGGGTCATTGTTGCAGCGACGAAGCAAAGAGCCAGCAACCGGAAGGTGGAAGCCCTCAAAGCCAGAGGCATCGAGGTCTGGTTGCTGCCCGAGATAAACGGAGGGGTGAGCCTAAGGCGGCTTCTCTCGCGTGCAGGCGAGGATTCCATTCAGAGCATCCTGGTCGAGGGTGGCAGTGACGTGGTGACGTCGTTTCTGAAAGAGAAGCTGGCGGACAAACTGTACGTGGCGACCTCCCCCAAGATACTTGGAGGCACTCGCAGTATCAGCTGGCCGAAAGAAATCGGTGTCGAGAGTGTAAGCAAGGCCCTCCCGCTTCGCGACCTGAGAGTGAAGCGGCTTGGGCCCGACGTTCTTGTGGAGGGGTACTTGCAGGGCGCCGCGACCGCACGGTCGCGATAGGACTTGAGCCATGTTCACAGGAATAATCGAGACGATGGGGACCGTGGGTTCCGTCAAGAGACGGGACGATGGAGCGCTGATTTCCATCGAGGCTCCCGGCATCGCCAGCGAGCTTTCGGTGGGAGAGAGCGTGAGCGTAAACGGCGCCTGTCTCAGCGTGGTCGAGGTCTCACACGGGCGGCCTTTCTGGGTGGAGGCCGTGCCGGAGACCCTTGAGAGAACGACCCTCGGCTGGCTCAATGTGGGTGACAGAGTGAATCTGGAGCGCTCCCTCAGGATGGGGGAGAGACTCTCGGGTCATCTGGTCCTGGGTCACGTCGACGGTACAGGAGAGGTCACGAACCTGAGAAAGAGTGGCCCAGGGAAGGTCGCGGTCATACGTGCCCCGTCGGAACTCACACACTACATCGCTTTTAAGGGTTCTGTCGCCGTGGACGGTGTGAGTCTCACGGTGAGCGGGCTCTCAGAACAAGACGTGGAGATATCCCTCATTCCTCACACACTGAAGTCAACCATAGTCGGAAGTTACAGGGTGGGTACGAAGGTGAACATCGAGATAGACATCATAGCGCGATATCTGGAGAGTCTTTTCGTCAGAGTCGAGAAGACCCAGGACGGAGCTTCCAGGAGAGGTGTGACTCTGGATTTCCTCAAGGAGAAGTGGTAGTGATGGAGTGTATGAAGAGCACCGAATCAAAGCACAACTGTTTTGCCAGCGTCGTGGAGGCCGTCCAGGAAGTCAGGGCAGGGAGGATGATAATCGTCGTGGACGACGAAGACCGGGAGAACGAAGGAGACCTGATCTTCGCTGCTGAGAAAGTCACTCCCGACGCCATAAACTTCCTCGCCAAGTACGCCCGCGGCCTGGTTTGCGTTCCGATGACCTCGGAGCGACTCGACGAGCTCGGCTTGGGTCCCATGGTCGCCGCCAACACCGCCAAGATGGGAACCCCCTTCACCGTGTCCGTGGATGCTGTCGACAACACCACGACAGGCATCTCCGCCTTCGACAGGGCTCAGACGGTGAAGGCTCTCATTGACCCTCAGACCAGACCCGAGGACCTGGCCAGACCCGGTCACATCTTTCCTCTCAGGGCGGCAGAAGGTGGAGTGTTGCGCAGGGCAGGGCACACCGAGGCGGTCGTGGATTTCATGAAGCTGGCGGGCATGTATCCTGCGGGCGTCCTGTGCGAAATAATGGACGAGGACGGGCAGATGGCTCGTCTTCCGAAGCTGGTCAGAATCGCAGGGCATCACGGGCTCAAGATAGTCACCATCAAGGACCTCATAGAGTACAGAAGGAGGACGGAGAAGCTTGTCAAGGCGGTGGCCAGGACGAAGCTGCCGACCAACCACGGCGAATTCGACCTGATCCTATACGAGAGCACTCCGGAGAGGGAGCATCACATCGTGCTGGTCAAGGGCGACGTCGCCGGAGGGGGAGACGTTCTGGTGAGAGTGCACTCCCAGTGCCTCACGGGTGACGTGTTCCGCTCGCTGCGCTGTGATTGCGGAGAGCAGATGGAGGAGGCCCTGAATATGATCCAGAAGGAAGGGCGCGGTGTCTTCCTATACATGAGGCAGGAGGGACGGGGTATAGGCTTGGCGAACAAACTCAAAGCGTACGAGCTTCAGGACTGCGGTGCCGACACGGTGGAGGCTAACGTGAAGCTCGGTTTTCCCGCTGACTTGAGGGATTACGGAATCGGTGCCCAGATCCTGGCGGACCTGGGACTCGAAAAGATACGGCTGCTCACCAACAACCCCAGAAAAGTGGTCGGACTCGAAGCGTACGGTCTGAAGATAACGGAGAGGGTCCCCATCGAGGTGGACGTCCACGCGGTCAACAGGAGCTACCTCGCCGCCAAGAGGGACAAGCTAGGACACATTTTGGGACTCGACTGCGAGGCAGATTCAGCCGAGGGCAACGCACGGGCGAAGAAGGAGGAAGCATGAAACCGAAGATTTTCAAGGGCAATCTGGACGCTACGGGAAAGCGGTTCGCTCTGATAGTGAGCCGGTTCAACGAATTCATATCGCAGAAGCTCCTGGAAGGTGCACTCGACTGCCTGGAAAGGCACGGCTGCACGGAGAAGAACGTTGACGTGTACTACGTGCCGGGTTCTTTCGAAATCCCACCTCTGGCCAGGCGCCTGGCCATGCGGAAGCAGCGGACCGCCTACGACGCCGTCATCTCGCTGGGGGCGGTGCTGAGGGGCGACACGCCCCACTTCGAGTACGTTGCCTCTGAGGTGACGAAGGGCATCGCCTCTGTCTCGCTCGAGACGGGAGTCCCTGTCATCCTGGGCGTTATAACGGCCGACAGCCTGGAGCAAGCCATAGAGCGGGCTGGCACCAAGGCAGGAAACAAGGGCTGGGACGCCGCCATTTCGGCCATCGAAATGGCGAACCTGTTCCAGTTGAGCAAGTAGGGCAATGAAGCGAAGGGCCGCCAGAGAGCTAGCCTTCAGGGTCCTGTATCAAGCGGAGATCGGAGAGTTCGCCCTGAAGGCCACGCTGGAGCAAGTTGTAGCCGACGTCAAACCCTCGGGTGCGGTGGCGGACTACTGCTCGGTGGTGGTCGGGAAGGTGGATGCCAACAGAGCCGAGATAGACGGGGCCATCTCGGGAGCTTCGCGCCACTGGCGCCTCGAGAGAATGGCCGTAACAGACAGGAACATATTGAGACTTGCGGTCGCCGAACTTCTCTATGTTGCAGAGGTGCCCGCTCGTGTGGTAATTGATGAGGCCATAGAGCTGGCGAAGAAATACGGTGACGAGGCCTCTAGCCGTTTCGTGAACGGAATCCTGGACGCAGTGGCAAAGAAGGTTCGCGCCGAAGAGCTGTCACGTCCGCGAGCGAAGAGCAATAAGGGGCAAGCATGAAGTATGCAATCATTTCGGACATCCACTCGAACCTGGAGGCGCTTCAGGCCGTTCTGAAGAAGATCGACGGCCTCGGCGTGGACCAGATTCTCTGCCCGGGGGACATCGTCGGATACGGTGCCAATCCGAACGAGTGCATCGACATAGTGCAGCAACGTGCCTCCCTGGTTCTCTGCGGAAACCACGATTATGCGGCCGTGGGCGCGACAAGCATAGAGTTCTTCAACCCGCACGCACGCGAGGCCATTATCTGGACCGAAGAAGTATTGAGGCCCGACTGTGCGAAGTACCTGGAGGGCCTGCCCTACACTGCTTCGGTCGACGGAGCGTTTCTGGTGCACGCCAGCCCGTCGGAACCTAACAAGTGGAACTACATTCTCCAGCCTGCGGATGCGCTGCATGAGTTCAAGTGCTTCGAGGAAGATATCTGCTTCGTCGGGCACTCTCATTTCGCTCTGTTCTTTGAAATGCAGGACGACTCCTGCAAGAGGTCTCTCCCTTCGTCGTTCAGCCTGGAGAAGGACCGAAGATACATCGTGAACATCGGTAGCGTGGGCCAGCCGAGGGATCGCATACCCGCGGCCTCCTTCGTGACGCTTGAGACTGCCAAAGGAATCGTGCAGTTTCACCGGGTCGACTACGACTATCACCTGGCGTGCGAGAAGATATTGAAGGCCGGGTTGCCCAGATTCCTGGCCGAGAGGCTTCTGGTGGGGGAATGAGAACGTTGAAGACCGATTTCGGCCGCGCGAGTCGATTCATATGAGGGAGTCCACGAGAGAGCACTGGCGGAACTACTGGGTGACTTACGCCGACGCGGACGAGCTTTACTCCACCGAGGGGAGGATAATCGAACAGCTTTCTGCGGTGTCTCCCATCCGGAGACAAAGAGTTCTCGAAGTGGGAGCGGGTTCCGGAAGGGACAGCGTAGCGCTGGTCAGGTTGGGCGGTGAGGTCTTCGTCCTGGACTATGTGCAAAGCTCTCTCGGGGTGATCAGAGCTGCTGCCGAGACCGCAGGGGTGAGGGCGCATCTGGTGTGCGCTGACGCGACGAGGATGCCGTTCAGAGGCGAGTCGTTCGACATCGTCTTCCATCAGGGTTTGATGGAGCACTTTCGCGACCCCTCTGGCTTGCTCCACGAGAACAGGAGGGTCCTGAAGAAGCAGGGCGTCCTTCTGGTGGACGTGCCACAGCGCTACCATATCTATACCGTGGTGAAGCACGCGCTCATCTTCGTGGGCAAGTGGTTTGCCGGTTGGGAAACCGAATACACGGTCGGGTCCCTGGAGAAACTGGTTACGTCTCACGGGTTTCGCGTCGAGCGCTCCTACGGTGACTGGATGGTGCCCGGCTTTTTCTATCGCGGCCTCAGGTATGTTTTGCGGAAGCTCAGTATCACCGTACTTCCCAAGTATCCCGAGGGCATTCCGATGCTGAGGCGAGCGGCCGAGGGTTTCAGGAGCTGGTTTCGCAAGAAGCGTCTCGCGTTCTATACTTTCGCAGTGATCGGGACTGTGGCCAGAAAAGAGTAGGTAACCGGGATTTGAAACTCAACGTCCTTGCCTTCAATTGGCGCGACATAGAGCACACGGAAGCGGGGGGGGCCGAGGTCCATCTCCACGAAATCCTGAGATGGTTAGCCCGGCGGGGGCACTCGGTGACCCTGTTGTCAAGCATGTTTGAAGGGTGCAGGGCCGAGACCGAGATAGACGGAATCAGAGTCCTGCGGAGAGGGAAGTGGTACAACGCCAACTTCGCGCTTCCACTCGCCTATCTGAGAGAGCTCAGGAGCCAGCACTTTGACGTGGTGCTGGAAGACATAAACAAGATTCCCTTTTTCACTCCCTGTTTCGTCAAGTGCCCTGTGCTGGCAGTAGTCCCGCACCTCTTCGGAACGACGGTCTTCAGGGAGGCGAGCTTTCCCTTCGCCATGTACGTGTACTCCTACGAGTTGCTCATCCCCTTCGTGTATCGGAACGTCAGGTTCCTGGTAATTTCAGAAAGCACAAAGGCTGACCTCGTCAAGAGAGGGATAAGGGCCGAGCGAGTAGATGTGGTCGAGTGCGGCCTGGACCACACGCTTTACAAGGAAGTGGACGTCCCCAGGGAGAGTAAGCTGGTCATCTACCTGGGCAGATTGCGGAAGTACAAGTGCGTTCACCTTCTCCTGCACGCCATGACGCGGGTCAGGAAGCGAGTGCCGGAAGCGCGGCTCGTGGTGGTGGGCGACGGGCCGTATCGCGCAAGCTTGGAGCGACTTTCTCGCTCTCTTGGGCTCGATGGCGTGGTGGAGTTTAAGGGGCACGTGGATGCCCGCGAGAAGGTGAGGCTCCTCTGCCGAGCGTCGGTCACGGCAAACCCTTCGCCGAAGGAGGGTTGGGGTCTGACCGTGGTGGAGGCAAACGCCTGCGGGGTGCCCGTGGTTGCCAGCAGGAGCCCTGGCCTGGTGGATTCCGTGAGAGACGGGGAAACCGGGTTTCTGGTGGAACACGGTGACGTGGAACAACTGGCCGCAAAGATAGTAGATATTCTTGTGGACGAGGCCCTGCGACAGAGGCTGTCGAGGGGAGCCCTGCAGTGGGCCGAGAAGTTCAACTGGAAGGACTGTGCGCGTCGCTCGGCTGAGGTGGTTCAGCACACCGCCGAAGGCGGGGGCTTTTTGGTAAATGGCGGAGGCTCGCCTCAGTCCCCATTCTGACGGCCAAGGCCAGAAGATTAAGGTTCCCACGATGGACGAATCAAACCACAGAGAAGCCGCGGCACCTCACGAGGTTCTTGGGGACGCATTAGAGGACCGGCCGAAGGCCACCCGGCGCGAGAAGATGCTCAAGAGGCTCATCGTCCTGGTCAAGATGATGGTCAGCCTCTCTCTCCTCGTGTACCTCCTCTATCAGATAAAGCCCGGCAACTTCGTGGACACTATGCTGAAGGCGCGACCCGAGTTTCTTGCATGGGCGGCCCTTCTCTTTCTTTCCAGCAACCTCCTCGGGAGCTGGCAGTGGGGCATGCTGCTTAGGGCCCAGGGCGTGAGGATACCTTTCTACAGAGTGGCGTCGTTCTACTTCGTGGGACTGTTCTTCAACAATTTTCTCCCTGCGAACATCGGCGGCGACATCGTCCGTATATACGACGCCGCGAGGTACTGCAAGGACAGGAGCGCGGTCTTCATAGCCACGTTCATGGACAGGGTCATCGGTCTTCTGGCCATAAGCTTTCTGGCGGTCGTGGCCGCGGCCTTCTCACTGGACCACTACAAGATATTCCTGCTGTATCTGACCGTCGTGCTCGGCTTCTGCGGAAGCCTGTTCGTGGTGCTGAGTATTCTGAACCGCAGGATCCTCGCCGTGTTTGAAAAGCCCTTCAAACTGATAAAGGCCTTCGAAATCAACAGGCGGGTGACGAAGCTCTTCGACGAGCTCCACTCGTTCAGGGACAAGCTGCCTCTCTTAATGGCCGTGCTCTCGCTCGCCGTGGGCATCCAGGTGCTGCGCGTGTTCGTTCACTACCTGGTTGCCAGGTCGCTCGGGATAGAGCTTTCGCCCTCCTACTTTTTCCTCTTCGTTCCGGTCCTGGCGGCTCTGTCTGCGCTGCCGGTTTCCATAAACGGGCTTGGGGTCAGGGAAGGTGCGGGTGTCGTGCTCTTCGGGCTCGTGGGCGTTGCGGCGCATCAGGCTTTCTCGCTCGAATTCATGACTTATTTGGTCGGGGTCGCCATAAGTCTCAGTGGAGGTGTGATATTCTTTTTGAGGACTCCTCTTGAGCTCATGAGGAGACGGGCTGCTCCTGCAGGCGCATCACCGCCGCCTGTGGTCAACAATACAGACGGGAGGAAATAGATGTACAGGGAGAACAAGAAGGACTGGTATGTGGCCATAGTCGTTTTCGTGCTTGTCCTTGCCGTATACATTGAGACGCTCGCTTTGACCACTCCGTTCTGGGACGGAGGTGAGTTCATCGCCGTGAGCTACATACTGGGAGTTCCGCATCCACCCGGGACGCCGTTATACACTCTCATAGGGCGCGTGTTCACGCTCTTTCCCCTCGCGAGCGTCGCCACGCGCGTCAACTTTATGTCCGCGCTTTCCAGCGCCCTCGCGGTGTTGTTCACGTTTCTGATTACGGTGCGGCTGGCCAAGATGAGCTTCAGGGTGCAGGAGTGGAAGGCCTGGCTGGCGGGCACCGTCTCGGCCCTCTTCATGGCCTTCTCGAACACGTTCTGGTGGAACGCGACGGAGGCAGAGGTCTATTCGGTCAGCAGCTTCATCATGGTGCTCACCTTCTGGATGACGCTCCGCTGGTGGGAGACCTTGGGGAAGGACAGCGCCGACAAGATGCTGCTTCTCATCGCCTACGTCCTTAGCCTCTGCGTGGGGATACATCTCGGCACGCTACTGGTCGCGCCGGGGATCCTACTCTTGATAGTTCTGGTGGATTGGCGCACGGTCACGAAACCGAAGCTCCTCGCCCTGGGAGCCATCATCTTTGCCCTGGGCTTGAGCGTACATCTCTATCTGCTCGTTCGCGCAAACCTGGACCCATCAATAAACGAGGCCGCTCCGAAGACGTGGAACGACCTGTGGCTGGTCCTTAAGCGCGACCAGTACAAGCCGGGCAGCATCTTCGTGCGGAGGGCGGACTTCAGCTTTCAGCTCGGGATGTTCTGGCGCTACTTCTCGAACCAGTTCTCAATGTGGGGCGGGCAGCTGGAGACTCTCGGACGTTACATACCGATTCTGCTGGGCATCGTGGGCGGATACTTCCATGCTATCGGAAACAGGAAGACGTTCGCCGCCCTGCTTACGGTGTTCGTCATCTGCAGCCTGGGCCTCATCATCTATCTGAATTTCACGGACCACGAGGTGAGAGAGCGAGATTACTTCTACGTTGCTGCCTACCACTTCTTCGCCATCTGGATCGGAGTCGGGGTGACCGGTCTCCTTCAGAGGCTTCTGAGCGCAACAAAGCAACACTTGAAGGACCAGCGGGTCATCACGGCCGGCTATTCATGCCTGGCCGTCCTGCTCTCGCTTCTGCCGCTCTTTTACTCTCACTATTCCCACGACCGGACCGAGGACCGCATCGCAAGAAACTTCGCATACAACATGCTGATGCCGCTCGAGAAAGACGCCGTCCTTCTGACGAACGGGGACAACGACACTTTCCCGCTCTGGTACCTGCAGGAAGTGGAAGGCATCAGGAAGGACGTGCGAGTTGCGAACTTAAGCCTCATGAGGACCAACTGGTACCTCAAGCAGATGAAGAACCAGCCGCCTAAGGTTCCCTTCACGCTCACCGACTATCAGATCGAGCGGCTCGCGCCATACAGGGACAGGGACGGCAAGGTCTGGCAGGTGAACACGACGGCCGTGTACGACATAATCGAGGCCAACAAATGGGAGCGGCCCCTTTATCTGGCCGTTACTGTTCCGGACCAGATGGGGCTCGAGCGGAGGCTCGTGCTGGAGGGCCTCGTGTTTCGCATAACGCCCGAAGAGCAAGGTCTCAGGCTCGACGAGGCCAAGATGCAGGAGAACATGTACGAGGTCTACGACTGGGGGGGAATACTCAAGCCCGACGGGACGCGCGACGACTCTTTCTACAAGGACATAAGCTCGACCAAGCTCATTCAGAACTACGCTGCCGGCCACTTCACGTTCGCCTTCTGGCACCGGCAGCACGGGAGAATCGAGCGGGCCATACAGGAGATGGAACGTTCTCACGAGATCTCCCCGCAGTTCGTGGATGCCACGCGGTGGCTCGGACAGTTCTATATGGAGGGTGGCCAGCTGGAGAGGGCCGAGAAGCACTACATGGACTTGCTGGCCGAGCATCCAGGTGACCCGGAGATGCACTACTGGCTCGGCCACGTCCACTCCTCGATGGAGAGATGGGACGACGCCATCGTCGATTTCAGGCGTGCCATCGAATTGAACCGTTCCTTTCGGGACGCGTACCTGGCTCTTGCCGACGTCTACACGTCGCGTGGGATGAGCGCTGAAAGAAACGCCATACTGAGAGCCTGGCTTCAGATCAAGCCGGACGACGCGCGCGTCAGAGACTTCCTTGACAAGTACGGAGGTTCCCAGTAGCGTGCGATGTCTGGATTTCCCCTTTCTTCTGGAAGAGGTGTCATGATGGAAATATCTGCGGTAGTCCCGGTCTTCAACGAAGCGGAGAGCCTCAAGGAGCTACACGCCCGCCTTGCGGACGCCCTGGGCAGCATAACGAGCAGGTATGAGATCATATTCGTTGACGACGGCAGCGTTGACGACTCGTTCTCTGTGCTGGAAGACATCCAGAAGTCGGACGCCCACGTCCGCCTGCTGAGCTTCCGCAGGAATTTCGGAAAGTCCGCGGCACTGGCGGTGGGCTTCAGAGAGTCCACGGGCCGGATAGTGGTCACCCTTGATTCTGACCTGCAGGACGACCCCAAGGAGATTCCTTTCCTGGTGGAGAAGCTGGACGAGGGGTTCGACCTCGTCTCCGGATGGAAGAAGGACAGGAAGGATCCTCTCACCAAGACGGTGCCTTCTCGCCTCTTCAATTTCGTGGTGCGCTCGATCAGCGGCATAAAGATTCACGATTTCAACTGCGGCCTCAAAGTATACAGGGGAGACGTGGCCCGGAACCTGGACCTGTATGGAGAGCTCCACCGTTTCATCCCCGTGCTGGCGCACTGGTCGGGTTCGCGCGTGGGCGAACGGTCGGTGCTGCACCATCCCAGGAAGCACGGGAGGAGCAAGTTCGGGGTCGCGCGTTTCATCAACGGCTTTCTGGACCTGCTCAGCGTGATGTTCCTTAGCGCCCACGAGTCGAATCCGCTTCACCTCTTCGGCAGGCTGGGGCTCTTTTTCCTCCTGGTAGGAACCATCATCAATCTCTACTTCGCCGTGGAGTGGTTGACCGGTGAGCCGATAAGGGTGCGGCCTCTCTTGCTGTTTGGAGTGGGGCTGGTCATCCTGGCCATACAGTTCATATCGATGGGATTGCTGGGTGAGATGATAGCAAAGACCGGCAGGCGGAAGGAGTATCCTCTCAAGGCAAGACTGGGTTTCGGGTCGAAGGAGAGAAAGGGGAATTGATGAGGACCCTCATCCTTGCGGGTGGGGAAGGGCGAAGGCTTAAGTCCGTGGCCGGTGACCTACCGAAGTGCCTGGTCCCGGTCCAGGACCGTCCGTTCATAGAGCATCAGATAGAATTGCTCAGGTCCAAGGGGATAACGGACCTCGTACTCTGCGTTGGACTCGGGGCCGACGCTGTCAGGGAGGCTCTGGGGGACGGTTCAGCACTGGGCGTGACGGTGCGTTACTCCTCGGAAGACTCTCCCCTTGGAACGGCGGGGGCCGTGAAGAACGCGGAGGGGTTTGTCGAAGCGGAGTTTCTTTGTATGAACGGGGACACGCTCGTGGAATTCTCTCTCGAGGAGATGGAAGGAATTCACCAGGCGGGCGGGGCCATTGCCACGATTCTTTCACGAGAGGTGGAAGACGCGACGGGAAGGGGCACCCTGGAAGTGGGTTCGCACGGGGAGATTCTCAGTTTCTCTGAGAAGCGCAAGGGCCGCACCTCGGCTTTCATCAATTGCGGCGTATACTTGATGCAGAAAGAGATACTGAACCACATCCCTTCCGGACGGGCGGTTTCGCTCGAGAGGGAGGTCTTTCCGGTACTCGTCTCATCCGGGGCGAGACTCATGGCCTTCAAGACGCACGGAGACTTTGTGGACATCGGCACTCCCGGTGAGTATCTGCGCATAAGAGAGAAGGGTTGGAAACGATGAAGAAGAGCCTTTACAGGAGCAGGGCTCCCCTGAGGGTCAGTTTCTGCGGTGGCGGGACCGACGTCTCTCCGTATCCCGAGGAGCGCGGCGGAGTCGTCCTGAGTGCCACGATAAACAAGTACGCATACGCTTCCCTGGCTGCCCGTGACGACGAACGCATCACGATAACGTCCCTGGACTACGACGTCGTGGCCAAGTATGAACATTCCGACAGCGTCACCTTCGACGGAAACCTCGACCTCGTGAAGGCGGTCATAAAGAGGCTTGGAGGCGATTCCGGGTTGGATCTCTTCATACACAGCGACGCTCCCCCGGGTTCCGGCCTCGGTTCCTCTTCCACTCTCGTCGTGGCGCTGATAGGTGCGTTCAAGGAATGGCTCTCCACACCCCTGACCGACTACAAGATTGCCGAGCTGGCCTATCAGATAGAACGCACGGACATGAAGATTGCCGGGGGAAGGCAGGACCAGTACGCGGCCACCTTCGGGGGGTTCAACTTCATCGAATTCGGAAAGGATTTCACGGTCGTGAACCCCCTTCGCATCAAGCCTTCGGTGCTCAACGAGCTTGAATACCGGCTGCTTCTCTGTTACACGGGTGAAACCAGGCTCTCGGCAGGAATACTCAAGCGACAGACCGACTCCTACGTGTCCAGGAAGGACGAGGTCGTGAGAGCGCTGGACGGTCTCAAGGAAGACACCACGCGGATGAAGAACGCGCTCCTCCTGGGCAAGCTGGATCAATTTGGAGAACTTCTGCACGAAGCCTGGTTGAAGAAGAAGAACCTCGACCAGGAGATTTCGAGCACTCACATAGACGGACTATACTCTGTGGCACGAGAGCACGGCGCAGTAGGAGGGAAAATCCTGGGTGCCGGGGGTGGCGGATACCTTCTCACCCTTTGCAGGTTTGACAGGAAGCACATCGTAGCTGAAAAGCTCGAGAAAGCCGGCGGGCAGATTGTAGAATTCGGGTTTGAGTTCAGGGGACTCGACACCTGGAAAGCTGAATGATAGGAGGCGACTTGGCTGAGAAGCTGAGATTTTGCATCCTCGGCCCGGCGTATCCCCTGAGGGGCGGGATAGCCCAATACCTTGCCATCCTCTATGAGCTTCTTGAGAAAACGCACGAGGTCTCCTTTATTTCGTTCAGGAGGCAGTATCCGTCGTTCCTGTTCCCCGGCGAGACCCAGCTCGACCCGGGAAAGCCCAGGATAGACGTGAAGCCGAAGGCGCTGATAGATTCCATAGGTCCCTTGAGCTGGCTAAAGACCTTCGCGTATCTCAAGACGCTGAGGCCTCACCTCCTGATTCTCAAATGGTGGACTCCCTTTTTCGCCCCCTGCTATTCTGTCATCTGCTTCCTGGCTCGCAAGTTCATCGGGTCGAAGGTCCTGTTCATCTGTGACAACGTGATCCCGCACGAGCGTCGTCTCGTCGACCGCTTTCTGACTGCGCTGGCCTTTTCGCAGGTCGATTACTTCATCACGCTCTCACATTCGGTGACGGAAGACCTGGCGGTCCTTAAACCCCGAGCGGTCGTGGCGGAGATAGCTCATCCCAGCTATTCGTACTTCACCTTCGGCAAGATGGAGCCCGAGGACGCCAGGAGGAAGCTCGGAATCACGAGGCCGTTCGTGCTCTTCTTCGGATACGTGAGACCCTACAAGGGGGTCCACGTCCTGCTAGACGCTTTCTCGAAGGCAAGGAAGAGCGTCGAGGCCACGCTGGCCGTCGTAGGGGAGTTCTATGAACCGAGAGACCCGTATGTGGATCACATCACGCGGCTTGGTCTGCAGGAGGACGTGATGCTCGTGGACAGGTACGTGAGCGACGAGGAAGTGGGGGTGTTTTTCTCAGCTGCGGACGTGGTGATTCTCCCGTACATCTCCGCCACGCAGAGCGGCGTGATCCAAATAGCCTTTGCTTTTCACAAACCTGTCATCTCCACCGCCGTGGGCGGGATTCCCGAGGTCGTCAAGGACGGTGTCAATGGTATCCTGGTCCCCCCGTGTGACAGCGACGCTCTCGCCGACGCCCTTCGGAGATTCTTCGAAGGAGGCCTTTCGGGTCCGATGGTGGAGAAGATCCGTGAAGAAAGTCCGGAGTTCTCCTGGACTCCTCTCGTGCAGGCCCTGGAACGCTTCTGTTCCGAAAGTGCAGAGGTTTGAAGGAATGACAAGATCAAGGTGGCTCGGCCTCAGACTTTTCATCCTGTTCGTTTGTCTCTACCTCCTGACGAGCGGCGGGAGGATAGTGTCGAGCGACGGAAACACGATGTATCTTCTCACCCGCAGCATCGTGGAGGAGAAGACCGTTGCCATCCCGTACGGCAACGGCTATCCGGGGGTGGACGGTCGGCTCTACCCGAAGGCGGGAATCGGGCAAGCCATACTGGCGGCCCCGTTCTACGTCGTGGGTCGAGCCGTTTACAATCGCGCAGGATTCGAGGAGTCGGAGCGCGGCTACGTGATGAGATTCGCGACGGCATGCCTGGAGCCGTTCGCGGCCGCCATCGCCGTGGTGCTTCTTCTGCACGTCTGTTTCTGCCTGGGCCACGGGGTGAAGAGCTCCCTGGCCCTTGCCCTGGCGTTCGGATTCTCCACTCCGATATGGGTGTATTCCAAAGGTTTTCTCACCGAGCCCATCACTACGGCCCTGCTTTTGGGTTCAGTGCTGGGGCTTCTCCTCTTCAAGCGCAGCGGGCGAAGGCGCCACCTGGTCGTGGCAGGCCTTTGCGTCGGCATGACCGTACTCGTGAAGTACGCCATGCTGCTGGCCGCTGTTCCCATCGTCATCTTCTTCGTCAGTTCGTGCTTCCCGATGAAACACAGGTCCTCCGAGCTGAGCGCCCTGTCGGGCCTGGGCCGCCTGCTGGCGTTCGGCATACCTCTCGCGCTCTGCGCGATGGTGGCGCTTTGGTACAACCAGGCACGGTTCGGGACTGTACTGGAAAGCGGGTACGGCGTAGAAGTCTCCAGGGCCGGTTTCGGGACTCCTCTTCTGGTGGGGCTTTTCGGACAGCTTTTCAGCTCAGGCAAGAGCATCTTCCTGTACGCACCGGTTCTGGTCCTGTCCTGGAGCGGTTTCGCCGTTTTCAAACGGAAGTTCGGGGCCGAGGCACTTCTTTTCGCCTCCGTTTTCATCATCAACGTTCTCTTCTACTCCAAGTTCCTTTCCTGGGCCGGTGACGGGAGCTGGGGGCCGCGCTATCTCATTCCCTTTGTTCCCCTGCTGCTCGTGCCCGTCGGCAGCCTGCTATCGAGTCCCACGGTGGGAAGGCTCACCTGGGCGGCCTTCGTGCTCCTGGCGGTCGTCGGGTTTCTCGTGCAGGTGGGCGGAGTGAGCATCTATTTCGGGAGCTACTTGCGAGAGATTGGGGAATATCCGTATCAGAGGGAGTTCACGGACCCCCGCTTTCTCTCCGACTCGCATTTTATTCCCAACTATTCGCCGGTATACGGTCACTGGAAGATGCTGGCAAGAAACGTTCGGCTGCATATGGAGGGGGAGTATCCGGATATCTCGTTCAGTTCGTACTCAGAGGAGGGGGACCGTATCCCATTGGACGAGGGGGGCAGAAAGGAGCTTCTCACGGGGCTCGATTTCTGGTTCACTTACCTGTTCTACGTGGGCAAGTGGAAGAGCGTATACTGGCTGATTGTGCTGATATTGGGAGGTCTGGGTACGATTTCGGGACTTCTCACCGCGAAGACTTTGTTTGACAGAAGACCGGCATTTGCCTGAGACGCCCTCACGCAGGCAAGTGCGTCTCGGCTGAGAGACAGGTGAGAAGGAGAGGGGGAATGTCGGGTTGAAGGCTGTTGTGAAGGAGAGGGAGCGTCAGAGAGACAGGAGGTTCTGAAAAAGTCCTTTATGTCCAAGGTCGCGGTCATCGTCGTGAACTGGAACGCACGCGAGGACACTCGCGAGTGCATAGAGTCACTCGGAAGGTCGAGCCACTCCCCGCTCGACGTCATACTGGTGGACAACGCCTCGTCGGACGGCTCGGTGACGCATCTGAAGCAACTCTTTCCGGAGGTGACCTTCATCCAGAACCCGAGAAACGAGATGTTCGCCCGCGCCAGCAACGCAGGGATGCGGTTGGCCCTTGAAAGAGGAGCCGACCACCTGTTTCTTCTCAACAACGACGCCGTCGTGGAAGAGGGAACGGTACACGAGCTCGTGCGCGTGCTGGAGAGCTCTCCCGACGTAGGTCTGGTGGGGTCCAAGATACTCTACTTCTCCCAGAAGGACGTCATCTGGTCCGCCGGTGGAGAGGTGATGCTCTGGGCCGGCATCACGCGGCACAGAGGCATCAGACAGAGAGACTCCGGCCAGTTCGACGAACAGGCTGACGTGGGCTACCTCACCGGCTGCGCCCTGATGGCCAAGCGCGGACTCGTGGAGCGAGTCGGGTTCCTGGATCCGTCGTACTACATGTACGGAGAGGACGCTGATTGGTGCCTGCGGGCAAGGAAGACGGGCTTTCGGGTGGTCTACGTGCCCGCCTCCAGGGTCTGGCACAAAGTGTCTCTTTCCACCGGAGGAGAGTTTTCAGCGCCCAAGATGTATGAGAAGACTCGGAGTAACGTCCGGCTGTTCGCGCGACACGCGAGGCCGTATCATTGGGTCACCATTCCTCTGGTTTCGGTTGCCTATCTTCTTGCACTGCTTGTGAGGGGAGTCGGGAAGAGAAGTCTCTCCGTGCCGTGGGCCATACTCCGGGCTCTGGCTGACAGTCTGAAGGGTGAACGGAGTCGCACAGACGGAGCCGCCTCATGAGTATCGAATCTCTACCGGCCTCGTACCGACATGAAGGAGAAGCGCCTCTATTTGTGGAGGAGGTGCTGGCCTCCCTGCCGGGTGGAGCGGTGGTTTTGGATGGAGGCTGCGGTGCCGGAAGCTTCATGCACTCCAGGTTCCCGGGGGTGGCCATCGTTTCTACTGACCTTGCGATGCCGCAGCAGGGGGCCGCCTGCCTGCCTCCCACGAACTTCGTGCTGGGTGACGTTCAAGCCCTTCCGCTTCGCACTGCCAGCGTTGACTTCGTGGTTCTGAACTACGTGCTGGAGCACGTGTTTAACGCGCAGGCGACGGTGAAGGAATCGTCCCGCGTTCTGAAGCCGGGAGGACTGCTTTACGCCGCTCTTCCCAACTCGAGGTCCTTCGACGACAGGTTCTACCGTTTCGCCGGATATTTTGCGAAGTACGCCCTTCTCAAGTTCAGAAAGAAGCTCGAGCACCAGCAGTGTCTCGATTTCCTCTCGCTCAACAGGCTCTTTTACGGTGCCGGCTTCAAGCTCATCTCTTTCTGCGAGTGTCCCTCTGCCTACATGTGGATGAACGACCCCAGGATAAAGGGGCTTCATTCTCCCTTCGTCCGGATGCTCACTTTCGCGAAGCGCTTTTTGGCAATTGACCTTTTTAGGTCGAGCAATTACCTTACGCTGTATCAATACGCTGGAGACAAGGGCACCAGAGAAGTCACTCACGTTTGCTCCAGCTGCGGCTTGCACGCAACGAGTCAACCCGACCGTGTCCCGGGTCCCTGGAAATGTCCCCACTGTGGCCACAGAAACGTCCACGGCTAGGACCGAAAACTGAACGAGGCACGGCAGGACTCACAGAGGTGTAAGGATTGGACCTTCTGGTACTCTCTGAAGTCAAGTGGAACTATCTGAGGACCAGGAAGCGCTTCCTAATCTCTCATTTCCCGCGGGATACCCGTGTTTTCTTCTTTCAGCCCATCAGCTTCTCCCTTCCGAACAACTATCTTCCCAGACGCGAGGGTAACGTCACTTACTTGAGCACGCCGGTGCTGAAGCCGCACACAGAGAGTACGCTCTACAACCGTCTCGCAGAATCCGCGCTCTTCAGGAGCCTCCTGGGTGTTCTCATCGTGCTGTGGGTGCGGCTGGCCATGATGCTCATGGGAGTGAAAGCGGACGCTACCGTTCTTGTCTCCAACATCTATTTCGCTCCGGTGGTGGAACGGCTGGGGCGGAACTTCGTGTGCTACGACTGCAACGACGACCCCACGGTGTTTCCCGGTGTGCCGGAATGGTCGGAGGAGTACTTCCTGCGGATTTGCAGAAGGGCCGACGTGACCGTGGCGTGCTCTGAGAGCCTGCGGCATCGCATCAGGCAGGGGTGCTCAGGAAAGGTCACCGTAATCGGAAACGGCGTGGACTACGAGCTCTTCTCCCACAGCGTGGCCCGCGAAGAGCTTCCCGCGGACGTCGCCTCTATGAGGCAGCCCATAGTGGGTTACACTGGGGCCATCAAGGAATGGTTTGACTTCGATTTGGTGGCCGAAGTGGCCCGGTCCAACCCGGAGGTTTCGCTGGTTCTGATAGGGCCCGTTGCTCCCCCGGTGAGAGAGGAAGCGCGCAGGATGGAAGAAAGATATCAGAACGTGCATCTGCTCGGGGAGAAGGGTTACGAGGCCTTGCCGCTCTACCTGGCTCCGATGCGTGTCTGCCTCATCCCTTTCAAGGTGGGTCCGCTCACGTCGGTTCTTAATCCCAACAAGCTGTATGAGTATTTCGCCGCGGGCAAGACAGTGGTAAGCTTGAAGTACTCTGAGGATTTGGCAAACCTGGAGGGATTGCTGTATCTTGTTGACGAGCCCGGGAGTTTCGCCGAGGCCGTGAGCGAGGCCCTCCTCCGGCCCGTTGAGCCGGAGAAGGTGAGGGGGGTGGCGGCGGCCAACAGCTGGAAGAGCAAGGCGCGAGAGATGTTCGAGCTTCTCCGGGCCGGACACGCGCAAGAGAGCCGTAGCTAGTGGTCGGCTGAGCCGACTCATTCAGAGGTCAGGATGTCCAAGAAACGGAAGAAGGCGAGACAGGAGCGCAAGAAGACAAAGAAAGGGACCCGGGCGCTTCCTCTGGAGAACCGACCGGTTCTTCTCGTTTCCTTGCTTCTGGCCGTTCTGCTTGCACTGCTCTTCAATCAGCTCGTTTTCGGCGGAAAGGTCTTCGTCTCCCCCGACGCCGTTGCCCCGGTAGGGTTCGCCTCGGTGGCTCAGGAGAGCATGAAGGCAGGTGGACCGTATCCGTTGTGGAATCCTTACGTCTTCTTCGGGATGCCGTCGTTCGGAAGTCTGACCTTTAATCCGTACGTGTACTTCCCGGACGTCATTCTGACGGGTCTGCACACCGTGCTTCCTTTTCTTCCTCCGATGACGTGGCTTCTGCTCTACTATTTCCTGGCGGGGCTCTTCCTGTTCCTCTTGCTGAGGGACGGGGGGCTTTCCGTGGGGGCCGGTCTGTTCGCCGCGGTGGCTTTCATGCTGACTCCGAACCTGGTGGCCGTGGGCGCACACGGCCACGGCAGCCAGCTCATCACCTGCGCTTTCATACCCATCGTGCTGCTAGCCGGGGCCAGGCTGCTTTCAAGAGGAGACGCGCTGTCCTTCGGTCTGCTGGCGCTGGCCGCCGGACTGCAGCTTCTGAGGGCACACGTTCAGGTCGTCTACTACACGTGGCTGGCGCTGGGTCTCTATGTCCTGCTGTTCCTATTGATGAAGTCGGCGACGGAGGCCACGTTCGTCTTTCGCCTGAGGAGGCTGGCATACGTTGCCCTGGCCCTCGTTGTGGCCCTGGCGCTGGCCTCTGTTCTCTACCTTCCCGTCCACGATTACAGTGCCTTCTCCAGCAGGGGCGCGGCAGAGGGTGGGGGTCTTGAGTTCGGAAGGGCCACGGACTGGTCGTTCAGTCCCGTCGAAACGATGACCTTCCTGGTGCCCTCGTGGTTGGGTTTCGGGGGCTCCACCTACTGGGGAAGTATGCCTTTCACGGACTACCCGAACTACATGGGCATACTGCCGCTCTTCCTGGCGGTCATAGGGCTACTGGGTCTTCGAAGGAGAGAAGTGCTCTTCTTCGTCCTTCTTGCGCTGTTCTCGCTCCTGGTTTCGTTCGGAAAGCACTTCGAACCGCTTTACAGGCTGTTCTACGAGTATCTTCCTTATTTCAACAAGTTCAGGGTGCCAGTGATGATCCTGGTGCTCCTGCAGTTCGCGGTCGCAGCCCTGGCGGCATACGGAGTGGAGCGCGTCCACCGGGAGCGGGATAGCGCGGGCAAGGATACTACGCTGCGACGGGCCTCGCTCTGGATAGCCGGCGGCTTCCTCGTCGTGTGGCTGGTGTGGCTCGTGTTTGGTGATTCGCTGGGCGCCTGGTACAGCGGTCTCGTGACGGATTCCCTGAAGAACAAGGCCATGGCGGCAGGCGCAATGAGGAACTTCTCAGCTGGAGCGGCGGCGGGGCTGGCCGGAAGGTGCTTCGAGATGGTGAGAAAGGACGTTCTCATCGTCGCCCTTATAGGACTAGCAGGTTTCGCGGGCGTACATCTCTTTCTCAGGCGGAAGCTCTCCTTTCTCGTTCTGGCGGCCGTGCTGGTCGTCCTGACCGTGGTGGACATCTGGAGGGTCAACACCCGCATCTTCACTCCGATGGTAGGAGAGCCGGCTTCCGTGTCTGCGGAGGTCTTCCGGGACGACACGATCGAGTTTCTACAGAGGGACACGACTCTGTACAGGATTCTCCCTCTGGCGCGCGATTTCATGGACAACAGGTACGCTGCCTTCGGCATCGCGAACGTCGGCGGTTACCACGCTGCGAAGCCGATGCTCTACGAGAAATTCTACGATGCCGTCATTCAGCCGCGGAAGCTGAGCCCCGCTGTGCTTGCGTTCCTTAACGTGAAGTATATCGTGGCCCCGGAGTACATCCAGCCCGGTGAGATGTTGAGTCTGGCGCACGACGGGTCGAAGAAGGTCTACGTGTTCCGAGACGTCCTGCCGCGAGCTTACCTCGTGGACAGTGTGAAGGTTTTTCAGGAGGAGGCGGCAGTGCTGGAGGAGATCGTGTCTCCGTCGTTTGACCCCTCCCGGACCGCACTGCTGCTGGAGTCGCCGGCGGCCGGGCCCGTTGCAAAGGAAGGTTCTTCTGTTAGAATCACCTCTTACGGTCTCAACGAGGTCGGCATCGAGACCAGCATCGCTCAGACCTGCTTCCTTGTCCTGAGCGATCTTTACTACCCGAACTGGAGGGTAGAGATCGACGGCGACCCGACCACGATTTACCGCACCAATTTCCTCTTCAGGGGCGTGTCTGTTCCGCCGGGCAAGCACGAAGTGCGGTTCTTCTATCATTCCCGTTCCTTGAGGGCCGGGATGTTTCTCTCTGCGTCGGCCTCGGCCGTGATAATACTGTCCCTTCTTCCTGCTGCAGTGAGGTTCTTCCGGAGAGGGAGGCGAAGTGAAAGCGCTCGTCATAATTCCGACGTACAATGAGAGCGAGAACGTGAGGACTCTCATTCCCGAGATCCTCAAACTGCCTTTTGACATGGAGGTTCTTGTTGTAGACGACAATTCCCCGGACGGAACCGCGGGGATTGTCTCCGAGATGGCCAGCGCGGACAGCAGGATACACCTGCTGAAAAGAGAGGGGAAGATGGGTCTTGGCTCCGCGTACGTTGAGGGATTCAAGTACGCCCTGTCCAGGCCCGAGATAGAGTGCGTCTTCGAGATGGACGCAGACTTCTCGCACGATCCGACCAGCATCCCGGATTTCTTGAAGACCATAAGGGACTGCGACCTTGTCCTGGGTTCGAGGTATCTCGACGGCGTGACCGTCGTCAACTGGCCCCTGACCCGTCTCATCCTGAGTTACTGCGCGAACCTCTACACCAGGATAGTGACGGGACTTCCGGTCCACGACGCCACCGGCGGTTTCAAGTGCTTTCGCAGGCGCGTGCTGGAGAGCATAGACCTGGACAACGTCCGTTCCGACGGCTACTCCTTCCAGATAGAGATGAGTTTCAAGTGCTGGAGAAAGGGGTTCAGGATAAAGGAGATCCCCATCACCTTCGTGGACAGGCGCGCAGGGACGTCGAAGATGTCCCATAAGATCATCTGGGAGGCGGTGTGGCTGGTGTGGAGGCTGAGGTGGCAGAGTCTGTTTCAGAGAGAAGACCGCGGGGGTCGCCGGTGAGCGAAGTCTCCGTCATAGTCGTCAACTACAAATCCGAGAATTTCCTGCCCGCATGCTTGGACTCAATCAGGCAGGCCACGTCCGCAACGGACGTAGACGTGGTCGTCGTGGACAACTCCAAGGGAGGTGGGGCGGAGGGGATTCTGAAGGAACGCTTCCCCGGTGGAAGATACATAGCCAACGAGAGGAATCTGGGTTACGCCAGGGCCGTCAACCAGGGCATCAGCGCGTCTGATTCGCCCTTCGTCTTCATCGTGAACCCCGACACGGTTGCCGAGCCGGGATCGTTGGACAAGCTCGTGCAATTCATGCGAGACAACCCGGACGCCGGCATCGTGGGACCCAAGCTCCTGAATCCCGACGGCACCGTCCAGCTTTCGTGCCGCACGTTCTATACCTTCAAGACGATTCTCCTGCGCCGCACCTTTCTGGGGAAGGTCTTCAAGAACAGCGCCTCGGTCAGGCGTCACCTGATGCTGGACTGGGACCACGATTCCGCTGTGGCGGTGGACTGGGTGTTGGGTGCCGCAATGCTGGTACGAAGGGCGGCAATCTCAGAAGTGGGGCCTATGGACGAGAGGTTCTTTCTCTATTTCGAAGACGTGGACTGGTGTTACAGGATGAAGGCGGCCGGCTGGAGCACCTACTACCATGCCGACAGTCACCTGGTGCACCACTACAGGCGCCAGAGCGCCGACGCAAGGTTCGGCAAGGCCAAGAGGGCGCACCTGGAGAGCTGGCTCAGGTTCTGGGAGAAGTGGAATCTCCTGCTGTATCTGTTGAAGAGAAACCGCGAGCTGGTCTCACCCTTTCTGCTCTTCCTGGCAGACGTGGCTGCCATAGGTCTCTCCTTCTACCTGGCGTATCTTCTCAGGGCCAACATGGGATTTGTGCTCACAAAGCCGACTCCCAGCTTCGAGGTCTACCAGAACTTCATGCTGGTGGCGATCGTGGTTGGAGTCGCTGCCATGGGCTACGTGGGGCTCTACGGCAGGCGAAAGATAGGGGACTGGATAGACCTTCTGTTTGACGTCTCGAGGGCCATGCTGCTCACGAACGTCATACTCATGGCAAGCACGTTTCTTCTGTACGTGAGAATCTACTCGCGAGCCGCTCTTCTTGTGTTTCTTCCCGTCTCCATCCTGGTCGTCTTGACCGAGAGGCTCCTCTTCAGACTGGCCACCAGGAAGCTCGCCCTGACGCGGGTGAACCTTCGCAGGGTCCTCGTGGTCGGCTCCGGCCCCGCGGCCGAGCGCGCACGACGTGCAGTGTTAAAGGAGGCAGAGGAGGGGCTCGAGCTGGCTGGTTTTCTGGACACGAGTGACTGGTTCCGGGGAGACACGGCAGAGGTGCGCACGGGACCGGAAGCGCTGTGGCAGGTCGTGCACGCCCAGAGGGCCGGCGAAGTCGTGGTGGCCGACTCCTCGGAGCGGATTCGGGCGATGTGGCCTCTCATCAAGGGGCTTCCAGGTCGGGGCGTACAGGTGGCGCTGGCAACTGAGCTGGACGTCCTGCTGGGAGAGGGAGACAGAATCGAGGAGATGGGAGGTGTCGGCTTTGTATCGCTTAAGAAGAGACCCGCACCCGGCGGAGTGATGAAGAGGCTCGTGGAGCTGGCGTTTGCCCTGCCCGCCTCGGTGGTGTTACTCCCTCTCATGGCGATCGGGGCTCTGGGTCTGCTGGCCAGGGGCACGAGGCCCGTCTTCCGACGCGAGGAAGTGGTGGGAGAGGAGGGTCGTCGCTTCGGGGTGTGGACACTCGACTGCGGCGACGATTCGATTCTCGGGAAGGTCCTTCTGGGCACGGGCCTGAACTGGGCGCCACTGCTTCTGAGTGTTCTGGGCGGCCAGCTGGCCCTGGTGGGAGTCAGGCCACGCCTCTGGCACCCGGAAGAAGACGCCAATCGGACGACCGGGGGAAAGCCGGGTGTCTTCGGAATGTGGAAACTGGGAATCGACCGCGAGGATTCAGATCACAAGGACAGCGAGTATCTTGCGACGTGGTCTGCTTCGCTCGACATAAAGATCGTGATGAGATGTCTTCTGGTCAGACGGCGAACTTTCTAGGCGCCTCGCTCTGCGCGTCAGAACGGAGGGAGTTCGGATGCTTCGTCCCGAGAGAAAACTTGCAGCGTTGCTCGTTTGTGCCTGTTCGCTCGCCCTTGTGTCTGTGGTTCAGCCCACCGGCGCAGTCGTCGGACGGTGGACGACTCACATAAACTCGTCCAACCTGTTCTACGTCTTCTTCGACGGAACCAGCGTCTGGTCAGCTTCGAGCGGAGGTGCGCTGAGGTTCGCACCGGGCACGGAGCAGTTCACCAAGATATCGAGAGACGAACCGGGGGCCCTCGCCAGCAACGACGTGTCCTGCGTCGCCGCCAGCAGTGGCCAGCTGGCGTGGTTCGGAACGCGCGGTTTCGGTCTCAACCTCCTGGAGGGAGACCAGTGGTCACTGTTCACGGCAGGGATAACGGACCTTCCCTCCAACTACATCCTGTCTCTGGAACCGGTGGGCCCTCTGCTCTGGGTGGGAACCACGGGAGGACTGGCGCTTTTTAGCGGCAGGGAATTCCAGCAGAAGTACACGGTGTCCAGCACGGGTGGAGGAATTCCAAACAACAGGATAAGCGACGTCCTCGCCTCGCAGGACACGGTCTGGTGTGCCACGGCCGGGGGTGTCGCCAGGGGAGTGAAACCGGGCGCAAGCTGGACGTGGCAGGCGGTGAACGGTGGGCTTACGAGCCTGGACGTGGCGTGTCTCGGCAGTTACGCGGGTAGGGTCTGGGCCGGAGCCGCGGACGGGACGTACGAGTTTGACGGGAGCGTCTGGGTGAAGAGGGGAGGCACTCCTGCGTGGCGGCCCGCAGCCCTGGAAGAGGCCGGAGGGGGCTTCTTTGCCGCTGCGGGGGATTCGGGCGTGTTTGCCTGGCAGGGTGGGAGTTGGTCGCGCGTGAGTTCCTCTTCCCTGGAGGCGGCGTGCAGGCATCTGGCCGCAGGAACCTCCGGGGACCTGTGGTGCGCTTCGTCAGACGGTCTTCTCCTTTACGACGGGGCCGGCTGGCGACAGTTCGAGCCTCCGGGGCCCGAGTACAACTACGTGGAGGACCTCTCGGTGTCTCCTGACGGGGACCTGTGGGCGGCCACTCACTCCAACGCTGCCGCGATGCGATTGGACGGCAGGGAGTGGACGCTTTACAACGAGGAGACGACCGGCGGTCAGTTCGTGTCGGCCTGGCTCTTCTCGGTGCTGGCCTCCAGCTCGGGCAGAGTGTGGTTCGGTCATTGCTGCTGCCCGACGTGCAGCTTCTGCAGGGTCGAAAGGCTTGGTGACCCGGGGGGGACAGAAGTCTGGAGCGCTTTTTCTTTTTTCAATTCCAAGCACATCGTTGAGGATGCTTCGGGGGTTGTGTGGTTTTCCACAGATCGCTGCGGCGTGTTCGCGTACAACCCTTCAGACTCCTCCCAGAGAAACATACTTGCCTCGGTCGGAAGGCTCTCCTCGAATCAGATCGAGACCATTTCGCCCGTGAGCTCCCGGCTGCGCTGGATAGGACACGCCCTCTCAGGTGTGGACCTCTGGGACGACGGAGGAACAGTGTCGGAGTCGGACGACGTGTGGAGACGTTTCACCACCACGGACGGGCTCCTGAGCATGAGCATCACCTCCTCGGTGGTGGTAGGGAACAGGGTGTATTTCGGGACTCCCTCAGGTATTTCGGTATTCCAGGACACGCTGTGGCTGAGAGACTACGACGCCGCAGACCTCTCACCGGCCTCCGCCCAGGTGAACGACCTGGCTTCGGACGCACTGGGAAACGTCTGGGTCGCCACGTCGGGCGGAGTCGCCAGGATAGGTGTCACGGGAGAAATCACCGTCTACTTGCGTGCGGAATCGGGCCTGGTAGACGACCAAGTGCGCTGCGTTGCCGTGGACAACACCGGCGGCAGGGTCTGGTTCGGGACGCCGACCGGGATTTCGGTCCTTCACGCCTGGAACCCTTCCGCGGGTAAGAGCATCGATGACGCTTACCTCTATCCGAATCCCTTCCGTCCCGACCTGGGTCACACCCAGATCCTGCTCGGCGGCGTGCCTTCGGCTGCCGAGGCCCGGGTGTACGACCTCGCAGGCCGCGAGGTGAAGGACCTGGGACTCGTGGAGAGCGGCCAGAAGCTCTGGGACGGGAGAGACGGGAGCGGAAGCAACGTTCCTGCCGGAGTCTACCTAGTCAGGCTCAAAATCGGAGACGCCACCTGCGTCAGAAAGGTTGCTGTCGTTAGATAATGCCGGAAACGCTCGAGCTAACTCCCTTCGTCAGAGGCGACGTCACTCAGGAGAAGTGGGACCGTCTTCTGGAAAGCTCCCTCGGCGCCACCGTCTTTCACTGCCGCGAATGGGCCACAGTGCTCGGGGCCACCTTCAAGGAGCTGAGTATCAAGTACATTGTCATCGAGGACCAGAGGGGGAGCTACGTGGCCGGGATGCCCCTGGCAGTGAGCAGAAGTATAGTGGCCGCCAAGTACCGTTCGATGCCGTTCGGCACGTACGGCGGTCCGTTGATAATGAAAGGACAGGAGGACGAGGCCGCCGTGTTCATGGGCGCGTCACTTCAGGGCGTGACCAGGAGCCTGCTCCCGTTTTCCTTCAGCTGCGTGCTCTATGACACCCCCGTCGTGATTGAGAGAGCTCTGGCCTACGTCTTTCCCGGAGGGAGGCGGGAGAAGGTCTCTACGCATCTCATAGATCTGGAAGAGGGATTTCAACGATTGTGGGACCACTCCTTCGACAAGGAGACGAGGACATGTGCAAGGAAGGCCGCTCGCAGTGGCGTGACGGTCGAGGAAGACACTACTCACCGGGGGGCCGCCGTCCTTCACGGTCTCTACAGGAAACAGGCCTCCTTCTGGAACCCCGGGAGGATCTACCCAGAGCGGCTGGTTAGCGAGATTGTGGACCGCATGAAGTCGAGAGCACGCATCTGGCTGGGCGTTCGCCAGGGCGAGCCGGTCTGCGGAGTGCTGGCGTTCTACTTCGGAAACACGCTCATGGCGTGGTTGAGTGGCCAGAGCGAGGAGGGGAGAAACCTCAGGGCCAGCCACCTTGTCTACGCGGAAATGATGAAGCACGCCTGCGAAAACAACTACTCGGTCTTCAACTTCGGGGCTAGCGGGAGTCTCCAGGGTGTGCGCTTCTTCAAGGAATCGTTCGGTGCCAGAGAGTATTCCTACTCGATTTTCACGTACGAATCCGGTCTGTTCAGGTTCGCCAGGAGGCTGAAAGGCGCTGCGGCCGGAGTTTAGAACCGGTCTGCATGACGCCGGCCTGGCCGAGGAGTCCCGTTCTGGAAATCGCCAGGGACAGTGTAAGGACCTTCGTTTCTAGGATCTTCTCGCTTGCGACGGGAGCGGCACTCAGTGTTCTTATCGCCCGGTGGCTGGGGCCCGAGGGACAAGGGTTCTACAGTCTCTGCGTGACCGCCTCACTCGTTGCCGCCTTCACGGTGAACTGCGGCCTGGGCCTCTCGAACGTCTACTTCCTCGGGAAAGGACGCTTCTCCGCGGAGGAGATTGCGTCCGTCTCCTTCGGGTACGCGATTCTGGGTGGCGTGCTGGGTTTCGTGTCTGCTTCGGTCGTGGTTCTTTCGGTCGACATTCCCGGCCTCGGGGGCGTTCCGATGCTCCCGCTGATTCTGGCCTTCGCGGCGATTCCGCTCTACAATCTCTCTGAATACTACTTCTATTTCCTCATCGGTTCGGACAGGATAAAGCATTTCAACGTAGCTTCTGCCTCCAGGAACGCGCTTCAGCTCGTGCTGTTCGTCCCCCTTGTCGTCGTGGCCGGTTTGGGATTGGACGGAGCACTGCTCTCCTGGTTTCTCGGCCTGGGCGGGGTCACACTACTGTCCGTTTTCTTCGTGACAAGGACTGTCTCGGTGAGGCCCTCGGTGAGGCCGGACGTCTTGAAGGCCTCCGTTTCGTTTGGAATAAAGGGGTACCTCTCTCGCATTGCCTCCTTCCTGTATTACCGGATAGACCTTTTCATCGTCAGCTACTTTCTGGACGCTAGGGCCGTTGGCTACTACGCCGTTTCGGTGTTGATAGCGGAGCTGCTCTGGAACGTCCCGAGTTCGCTCGCCCCGGGCGTGATGTTCAAGAGCGCGACCGAAGACTCGAAGGGAAGGGATCTTCTCACGGCCGCGGCTTGCCGGCACGCACTCCTCGTCTGTCTTGTCGCGGCCGGCGGCATAGCTCTCGTGGCAAAGCCCGCGATAGAATTCGCCTTCGGGAGCGAGTTCCTGCCTTCGGTGAGACCGCTCCTCGTGCTCCTTCCGGGGACGGCGTTTCTGAGCGTGGGCAGCATCCTCGCCAACGATTTCGTAGGCAGGGGCAGGCAGGCCATGAACTCAGTGGCGGCCTTCATTACCCTCTTGATAAACGTGCCCCTGAACTTCATTCTTATACCGGTCTGGGGAATTTCCGGTGCGGCGGCCGCCTCTGCGTTCTCTTACTGCACGGGGACGGCGGTGATGCTGTTCGTGTTTCTACGCCTCACGGGCCTGAGACCTTCGGACGTCCTTTTGCCCAGGGCCGGAGACTTGAGGGCCTACGTCAGTTTTGTCAGGGAGTTCCTGAAGAGGTCCTAGATACCCGGAATCCATTCAGGGTGACGGAGCGGAGGGGGAGCCTTGGCTACGAGAACCGCTCAACGAGAAGTCCTCATGCTGGCGCACTTCTTTCCGCCTCTCGGAGGAGGCGGAGTCCAGAGGACGTCCAAGTTCGTGAAATATCTTCCGGACTTCGGCTGGACCCCCGTGGTGGTGACCGTTAAGGAGAGCGCCTACTGGGTCAAGGACAGCTCTCTCGAAGAAGACCTGCCTTCAGGCCTGCACGACGCGCGCACTTTATCGCCCTCGGTGTTCTACTTGCTCAAGCTTCTCCCGGGAGGTGGGGGGCTAAGGAAGAGCGCCGGGTCCGGAGGTGAAGTGAGCGCAGGCGGCGAGAGGTCCGGCGCTCTCTTTGCCCGCCTGAGAAAGCTCTCCAGCTTCTTTTTGATTCCTGACCAATACGTGGGGTGGGTCCCCTTCGCCGTGTCAGCCGGCCTGCGGTGCATGAGAGAGCGCTCCATCTCGGTCCTCTATTCCACCTCCTCTCCCGACAGCACGCACCTGGCCGGCCTCCTGCTTAAGCGTCTCACGGGAAGGCCGTGGGTTGCGGATTTTCGTGACCCCTGGACCGAGAGGCTCACGTTCAGCCCGCCCACGCCTCTTCATCTGGGTCTTAACAGACTCATGGAGAGCCGGGTGGTCTCGTGTGCGGACCGCGTGGTATGCACGTCCGAAGAGACTGCACGCGATTTTCTGAAGAAGTATCCGCGGCTTCCGAGAGAGAAGTTCGTGGTCATCACGAACGGCTTTGACCCGGATGACTTCGGGGAGGAAATCCCCCTCCGAGAGAAGTTCACCGTCACCCACACCGGCAACCTCACCGGAAGGAGAAACTGTTTTGATTTTCTGGAGGGATTGAGAACGTTTCTCGAGAAGAAACCAGAGGCCAGGCAGAGAACCGAAGTTCTTTTGATGGGACCCAGAGACAGTGAAAACGAACTGAGGTCAGAAGAACTGGGCCTGGCTGACATCGTCGTCTTCGGGGACACTCTGCCTCACAAGGAGTCCGTGCGCCTTCAACTTTCTTCTCATCTCTTGCTTCTCATGGAGCATCATAGCCGTAGAGGAGCCTTGATCTATCCGGCCAAGGTCTTCGAGTACGCCGCATCGGGCAGGGCGGTGCTTGCCCTCGTTCCCGAGGGGCCGGCGGCACGGTTCGTGAGGAACGTGTGCGCCGGGACGGTGATCTCCACCCCTAACCCGGCTGCCGTCTTCGAGGCGTTGTCCCGCTTCTTCGATGCCTACGAGGCAGGAAGCCCCATCGGCGGCCCCAAAGACAGGTCCGCGCTAGTCTCCTACGAGAGGCCGGCGCTGGCAAGGCAGCTGGCAGGGCAACTGGACCTGCTTCACGGGGTCGACCCGCGCTCCTCATCTTCCGCTAATCCATTGAAAAACATGGCGTAATAGGGCCTCCTCGCGGACTGTGGACTTTTTTTCCGGTCGCCACACTTTTTTGTTGACACCCTCGGCGCGGGGTGGGTATGATGCGCGGGTGGGAAAAAGTGGGGAATTGTGGTGAGAAAGCGCACGCGGTGGTGATGGATGGAAGACAGGCCCACAGAGAGACGTTCGAAGACGAAAGCACGTCCCGTGAGAACCAAGCCTGATGGAAATCGGATTCAAAGGAAAGTTCACACACACCATCGATCACAAGGGCAGGGTAAGCATACCGTCGACCCTGAGGCGAACGCTGCCGCGAAAGGCGAGCCAGGCGTTCGTTGTAATGAAGGGACTCGACGGTTGTCTTTTTCTGTATCCGCGAAGCGAGTGGGAGAGCGTTCAACGGAGACTCAAGGGACTGCCTTTCTGGAAGGCCGACACGAGAAGGTTTTCCAGAATATTCCTTGAGAATGCCTACGATGTGGAAATCGATTCACAGGGACGGATTAAGATTCCTCAGGAACTTCTCGATGTCGCGAAGTTCAAGAAGGAAGTTTTGTTCTTGGGGGTTCTAGACAGAATAGAAATCTGGAACCCGCGAGTCTACTCGAAATACCAGAGTGAACGCAAGGGAACACTGGAAGAGGCCGCTGAAAGGGTCTTCGTTCCGAGAGAGGAGGTCGCCGACTGAGGAACTCAAGGAGGATTGAGCCGGCGACAGAACGCAGTCGAAGCACGGATTGCGGAACAGGACGGGACCGCGAGAGAACACGGGTGAGTGAAGAAACCGTAGGACACAACAAATCCTCATTCACGATGCGAGTGCATGAGGCCGGGGCTCAAGGAGCCATCGTACTGGAGGGAAGGCTCTCTGTCAGCAACGTCGAAGCTCTGACAGGCCGTCTCGCAAGGCTCTTCACATCAGGGAAGTCCGCCATCATAATTGACTTCTCAAGGCTCAAGCACGCCGACTACAGAAGCCTTCCCTCCTTTACGTCTGCACTCGAGAAACTGGCCAGGTCTGGTTGCCGCATAACTCTCTGCAACTTAAGCGATTACATCTTCGATATCTTCCTGGCGTTCGGCTGCGAGACGGGGCTGGACATCTTCGGAAGCAGAGAAGAAGCGGCGCGGGCTCTTGAGATCTCCGCGGCCGAGTCGTGTGTTTCTCCGACATCTCGGGCGAAAGCCGCATCCGCAGCCATGTGACGAGATGCCTCAGAGCTACCTGGGAAGGCGACAACTTCACGTTCCGGCCATGGTCCGGGAGGTCTTGTCGCTCCTGGTCCACGACCCCGACGGCACTTACGCAGACTGCACCGTGGGTTGTGGAGGACACGCCGTCGCCGTTCTAGGAAAACTCTCTCACCAGGGCAGGCTCATAGGACTGGACAGGGACCGGGAATCGCTCCTTGTCGCCAATGAGAAGCTTAAGGCATTTGGTGAAAGAGTTTTCCTCTTTAATAAGGATTTCCGGAGGCTGCCGGAGGTTCTCCGAGAGCTTTCGGTGAAGTTTCTGAGCGGAGCGTTCTTTGACCTGGGAATCTCCTCTCACCAGCTCGCTTCGAACAGGGGATTCAGTTTCCAGGAGGAAGCGCCGCTCGACATGAGATTCGACTCCAGCGCGGGAGTCACGGCCGCTGACATACTGAACACCTATGACGAGAAGCGGCTGGCGGAGATTCTCAAGGTGTACGGAGATGTAAGAAACGCCAACAGGCTCGCTCGCGCCATAGCGACTCACCGAAAGAAGAGATCCCTTTCCTCCACGTCGCATCTGGTCAGCGCGGTGAGCGGGGTGCTGCCACAGAGAAACCTTCACGCTTCTCTCGCCAGGGTGTTCCAGGCCGTCCGCATAGCGGTGAACGATGAGCTGGAAGCAATTCGCGAAGGCCTGCGCCTGGCCTGCGCGTCGCTTTGCCCCGGCAGCAGAATCTGCGTGATCGCCTATCATTCCGGTGAAGACAGAATCGTCAAACAACTCCTGCGAGAAGAGGTAGCCTTTGCCGACGGAACCAGGAGCAGGCTGGAGCTTCTCACGCGCAAGGCCGTGAGACCGAGCAAGCAGGAAGTGGCTACAAACCCCAGGTCAAGGAGCGCTCGTCTGAGAGCGGCCAGGAGATCAGAGAATGAGCAGATTCCTTAGGAGATCGCCCTCGCACAGGCCTGGCTGGACCACGTTCCCGTCCAACAAGAAGGTGGCGCTGACCAAGCTGTTGTCCGTCGTGGTGGCCTTCTCTCTGGCCTTCATCTTCGCGTGGGAGAACCTGTACATGGACCAGCTCCTCTCGCAGCTGAAGCAGAAACAGCAGTCCGTGGAGAATCTGCGCGCTCAGGTCACGGAGACCCGTGCCAGTATTCAGAAGGACATGATGGTGGCGCTTTCGAGCACGGACGCCTCCGACATGGGTCTCAGAGCTCCCGACGTAGCGCAGGTGGTTCTCCTGTCGGAAGAGCAGGGCTTCTTCGTAGACCGGCGCTATGCTTCCGCACAACTGTCCTCACTCGAGCACGTTCAGCACAGAATCCTCGAGTTCTTCGTAACCACGGCCCTTGCCCGGGCCGACCGGCCATCGCAACCATAGAAAACTGGAACATCTGAGATGAGAACCTATGACTCCAGGCACAGACTCAAACACATCGCTCTCGGAAGCCTGGTGATATGGGTCATCGTCTTCGCCAGGTTGTTTCAGCTCCAGATTGTCTCCCATTCTTCTTACGAAGACCGCGCCAAGGCACAGCACAACCGTCGTGTTCCGCTGACCGGAATCCGAGGCACAATCTACGATCGAAACGGCGAGATACTGGCGCAGGACATAAGAACCTCTTCGGTCTGCGCGTACCCTCCACAGATCCGCAACAAGGAGGCCACGGCCAGAGAGCTGAGCTCTGCCCTGGGAATCTCCTATCGCAAGCTCCTGAGAAGCCTGAAGAAGGACGCGGGGTACGTATCCATAGCCAGGAAGATATCAGCGGAGGCCGAAGCCAGGCTTAGAGAGGCCAAGCTTCCCGGAATAGACCTCATCGACGACACGAGGAGAATATACCCGCTGGGAGGAGCCGCGTGTCACGTGGTCGGACTGGTCAACACGGACGGAAAGGGAACGGAAGGGGTAGAAGCCCAGCTCAACGACGTGCTGGAGGGTACTCCCGGCTGGTTCATCCTGTCGCACGACGCCCGCGGCAAGGATGTGGTCACCTCCAGGAGCCTGAGCAAGCAGCCCCGCCCGGGTGCGAGCGTCATGCTGACCATCGATTCCCGCTATCAGACGATCGCCGCTTCGAGCTTGAAGCGCGCCGTGGCTGAGAACGGGGCAGCCGGCGGTTCGATTCTGATCCTGAACCCTTCGACCGGAGAGATACTTGCGATGGTGAACGAACCCAGCTTCGACCCCGGCGACCGTCGAACGTGGAAGAAGGCAGCAATGAGGAATCGAGCCGTCACCGACCAGTTCGAACCGGGCTCCACGTTCAAGCTCATCACCCTGGCAGCCGTTCTGGAGGAGGGGATGGCCGACACCTCCAGCACGTTCTTCGCAGAGAACGGGATGATGAACTTCGGCAAGTTCAGGATACGGGACACTTCCAAACACGGTTGGCTGACCCTCAAGCAGGCCTTCGCGTACTCCAGCAACATCGTGGCGGCCAAGCTCGGGATAGAGCTAGGACCCGAGACTTTCTACAAGTATTGCCGTGCTTTCAGTTTCGGGGCCACGACCGGCGTTGAGCTCCCGGGAGAAGTCTCCGGAACGCTCCGGAACCCTTCGGTCTGGTCCCAGAGGTCTCTGCCCACCATGGCGATGGGGCAGGAGATTTCCGTCACGTGCCTCCAGCTTGCGATGGCGTATGCCGCCGCCGGAAACGACGGCGTCCTGATGAGGCCAAGCATCGTGAAGAAAGTCGAGGACAAGAACGGCAAGCCGGTCAGAGAATGGGCGCCGCGCAGAGTGAGGCGCGTCCTGTCCTCTTCTACGGCCCGCACGGTCCGAGAGCTCCTGGCTACCGCGGTGGACGAGGGCACGGGCCGGAACGCACGGGTAGACTGGTGTCGCCTGGGAGGAAAAACGGGGACCGCACAGAAGTACAGTCCTAAAACTCGAACCTACTCACGCTTTGTGGGTTCGTTCGCCGGGCTGGTTCCGGCCGAGAACAGCAGGATAATCTGCCTAGTTGTGCTTGATGAGCCCGCTGAAGAACATCTAGGTGCGCTCGTGGCAGCCCCAGCCTTCAAGGAGGTGATAGAGACCGTCAGCAAGTGTGCGCGGCCACCCCTGGCCCCCGACTTCGCCAGGATCCCGTTCGTGGTGGAGAACGACGCCCCGCTGCCTGTGCCTGACGTCAGGCTTCTGGGAGAACGCGAAGCGGCAAGGGCGCTCAGAAGCGCAGGTTTCAGGACGGAGGTGCGCGGGATCGGAAGCAGGGTCTTTCGCCAGTATCCGCCTCCGGGTGTCTTTGCGAACGCAGGCGCCACCGTGGAACTGGAGATGGCCGAGAACGAACGATCTCTGGAAGGCGACGAGACCATTCCGGACCTGAGAGAGCTTCCCTTGAGAGAGGCCCTGCGAAGGCTCTCCTCCGTGGCCGTGATACCGGACGTGAAGGGAAGCGGAATAGTCGTGGCTCAACACCCGCCTGCCGGAAGCAGGATACGGCCCGGCCAGGTATGCGTGTTGCGGTGCAGCCCTCCGGCTGACCTGTACAGGTGGAGCGCCAGATGAGGCTACCGGAGCTACTGAAGGACCTCGGTGCCCGGGTGACCCCTTCACTTCCGGATGTCGACGTCACGCACGTCGCTTACGATTCGCGCAGGATAGGACCGGGAGGGGTGTTCGTCTGTATCTCGGGCCTGCACAGCGACGGCCATCAGTTCGCGCGGGATGCCGTTTCCTCCGGAGCCGTCGCGCTCGTGGTGGAGAAAGAGACTTCGGTGGAGGGCGCGGTAAGCGTCCTGGTACCGGACACCAGGAAAGCTCTGGCCCTCCTCTCGTGCCGGTTCCACGGGTATCCCTCGCGCAAGCTGAAAGTCGTCGGAATAACCGGCACGAACGGAAAAACGACCGTCTCCTACATGGTGAGGTCCATCTGTAGAGAGGCGGGCCTTAAGGCCGGTGTGATCGGAACAATAGGGTACGACCTGGGTGACGTGAGTCTCAAGGGACCACACACCACGCCTGAGGCTCCAGAGTTTCAGGAACTGATGGCGAAAATGGTGGACCTCGGCATGACTCACGCGGCCGTAGAAGTGTCCTCGCACGCGCTGGCACTCAGTCGCTCATACGGAACAGAATTCGACGTGGTGGTCTTCACGAATCTGAGCCGTGACCACCTGGACTTCCACGGGACGTTCGAAGAATACAAGAGGTCGAAGCTCAAGCTCTTCACGAGGGAAGAGAGGGGCGTGTTTGATAAGGACAGGCCCACGTCAGTGGTGAACCTGGACGGCCAGTGCTCGCAGGAGTTCGTGAAGGCTGCGGCGCAGAACCTGGTTACATACTCGATGAGGACGGAGGCGGACGTGAGGGGGGCGGACGTGGAGCTCTTCCCGGATGGAAGCACGTTCTCGGTGTTCTGGAAGGGAGAGCATCTGAGGGTGGCGCTGTCCATACCGGGTGCCTTCAACGCGATGAACGCCCTCGCGGCATTCGGCGTAGGGACGGCGCTCAATCTGGAAGTGCATCAGATAATCCGCGGATTGCAGGCCGTCAGGGGGATTCCCGGAAGACTGGAACGGGTCGAGAAGGGACAGGATTTCTCGGTGTTCGTGGACTACGCGCACACCCCCGATGCCTTGGGGAATGTTCTCAGGGCCGTGCGAGACATCACCGAGGGGAGACTCGTATGCGTCTTCGGGTGTGGGGGAGACAGGGACAAGGGCAAGCGGTCGGAGATGGGCCGCGTGGCAGGCTCGCTCGCAGACCTTTGCGTCATAACGTCCGACAATCCTCGCAGCGAAGACCCTCTCGGCATCATCGCGAGTATCGAGAAGGGCGCGCGGCAGGTTGACGCGCACGTCACGGTGGTGCCCGGCCGTCGCGAAGCCATAGAGCACGCGCTCAGGGGCGCACGAACTGGAGACAGCGTTCTCGTTGCGGGAAAGGGACACGAAAACTATCAAATCCTGGGAGAGACAATAGTGCACTTCGACGACAGGGAGGT
>CP070702.1:2147955-2180452 GCA_020349905.1 Candidatus Eiseniibacteriota bacterium | reverse complement strand
TGGTCATCGTTTAAAGGGCAGACAGCGCTGCGCGCTCAGTTGACCCCAGTATTACACAGGTGATGCACACCTACGAGGATTCCCTCAATAACTTCAACCTCGCCAACTCGGAGGGGGTCTTCGTTGCCGATGAGCTTCCGATGGTCTGGCTGTCGATCGACGCTGTCGCTACAGAGAACGGCAAGAAGAGGCCGGGATACATTCGCATGTCCGGCCGTAGCGGATTCGAGTTCTTCGGGGAGAACACCCCGGAGGGCGCGGGGCGAAGGGCTGCGGAGCAAGCGCTGACAATGCTCGGTTCCAAGCCGGCTCCTATGGGCGAGATGCCGGTGGTGCTTGCTGCCGGCGGGGGCGTGATATTCCACGAGGCGGTCGGACACGGTCTCGAGGCAGACGGGATAAAGAGAAAAACCTCCATGTTCACGGGCATGGTCGGCGAAAAGGTTGGCAGCGAGCACGTTACGGTAATCGACGACGGCACGCTCGCCAATCTCAGAGGCAGCTTCAATTTCGATGACGAGGGAGTGCCGGCCAAGAGAAACGTGCTCATAGAGAACGGTGTTCTCAAGGGATACCTGAACGACCTTCTCACTGCCAAGTATCTCAACGTTGAACCGACCGGCAACGGCAGAAGGCAGTCTTACCGGTACTATCCGCTGGTCAGAATGTCCAACACCCTTCTGGCACCCGGCAGTCTGGAACCCGGCGAGGTGATAGAGGCAACTGAGAAGGGCATATATGCGAAGGAACTCGGTGGCGGTGAAGTGGATACTGCGTCCGGAAACTTCACGTTTGGCCTAAGGGAGGGCTATCTCATCGAGAACGGAGAGATAAAGGCTCCCATCCTGGGCGC
This sequence comes from Candidatus Eiseniibacteriota bacterium, assembly GCA_020349905.1. Lineage (GTDB taxonomy): Bacteria > Eisenbacteria > RBG-16-71-46 > JAFGJU01 > JAFGJU01. The sequence continues at coordinate 2,179,599 of CP070702.1, read as the reverse complement.
CACCCTGATAGGTAACGGACCGGACGTGATGAAGAAGATAGACATGGTCGCCAGCGACATGGCACATTGGCCCGGGACGTGCGGGAAGGGCCAATGGGTGCCGGTGACGAGTGGGGCTCCCACACTGAGGATCTCTCGAATAACAATAGGCGGAAGAGAATAACCGATACGCTTGGAGGGCGAGAATGGCTAGTCAGGGGCTGACCAAGTGGTTGTTGGAAGAACTGGAAAAGGCCGGGGCCCACGAGGCCGAGGTCTACATGCAAGGAGGCTCGAGGCTCGAGCTGGAGGTCGTGGAAGGGAAGCTCGAGAGGGTCAGCCAAGCGGATACGAACGGAGTAGGCATCAGGACGATTGTGGACGGGAAACTGTCCTTCGTCTACACGTCTGACTTCGGCAGGGATGCACTTGGACGCGTGGTTGAGAGGGCCGTGGCGCTGGCGGGTCAGGCCTCCGCGGACCAGTACAACACGCTTCCCGACGAGAAACCCCGAAAAGTCGTGATGGACGTCTTCGATTCCGGAATAAAGTCGATCAGACTCAAGCGAAAAGCCGAGCTTCTGAAGGAAATGGAGGCCAGCGCCCTGGCGTACGACCCGGCCGTGAAAAGGATAGAGGGCGCCTGGTACTCTGAGTTCCTGGGCACGGTGGAGGTGGCCAACACCAAGGGGCTTTCATACTCGTACGACAGGAGCTCGTGCAACATGGGAGTGGGGGCCGTCGCCGAGAAGAACGGCGAGATGGAAACCGGGCACGCCAGTTGGACGAGCACTCACTTCAAGCGACTCCTGTCTCCGAAGGAACTCGGCGAAATAGCTGCCAGCCGTGCGGTGGTCCTCCTTGGGGCCAAGCCGGTGGGCACGCAGAAGGCGCCCGTCGTGTTCGACCCGGACGCGGGCTTCACTCTTCTGGCCTGCCTGGGGCAGGCACTGCGTGGAGACAATGTGAACAAGGGGATGTCCTACCTGGGGGGGCGAAAGGAGGAGAAGATTGGTTCCGAGCTGGTGACCCTTCGCGATAACGGCAGGTTGCAGGGGGGACCCGCAAGCCGACCAGTGGATGCCGAGGGCGTAGCGACGAGCAACCTCGTTCTCATCGAGAAAGGGGTGCTCAAGAACTTCCTCTACGATTACTCGTCCGCGATTCGCGCCGGAGCGAGCCCCACCGGAAATGCAGTGCGCGACGGCTATCGCGGGTTGCCCGGAGTAGGTCTCAGCAACTACTACATGGACAAGGGCACAGTGAAGCCGGAGCAGATCGTCAAGAACACGCAGAACGGGTTCTTCGTAATGAAATTGTCGGGCTGGTGGGTCGGAATGAATCCGGCCTCGCCCGACTACTCGAGCGCCGCAACGGGCCGATGGATAAGAAACGGAGAGCTCGCGGAGCCGGTGTCGGGAGTCTCGATTGCCTCCACGGTGCCCGACATGCTTGCCGGTGTAGATGCGGTGGCCAACGATCTGGTCTTCAGCGATTCGGTCCGTTGTCCGACTTTCCGCGTCCGCGAGATGTCCATCTCGGGACCTGGCAAGTAACAGCCTGACCGGGAAGGGATAATGCAGACGGACATTCTTGGCGGCGATGTCGCCGATACGTTGGTCGCCCTGGGGAAGCTTTTGGTGGCACTCGCCTGTGGTGCGGCCATCGGTTGGGAAAGGGAACGACACGAAAAGGCGGCAGGACTCAGGACGCACATGCTCGTGTCCGCGGGAGCCTGTCTTTTCGCCATCGTGGGACTGCGCATACAGGCCACCTCTCCTCAGGCAGACCTGCTTCGCATCGTGCAGGGTGCCCTGATGGGAACCGGGTTCCTGGCAGGAGGGGTGATCTTTCGTGAAGGTGCCTCGGTGCGCGGTTTGACTACTGCGGCGGGTCTCTGGTTGCTCGCGGCTATAGGCCTCACGGTGGGGCTCGGAGACTTCCTGCTGGCCTTCGCGGCCACCGCGCTGAGCTTCGTGACTATCTCTCTGCTCGGAAGAGTGGAAAGGAAGGCGAAGCGGGTCTTCGGAAGCGGCTAGTCTATCCTTATTGTCAACACCGGCACCCTGGAGTGTCTCACGATGTGCTCGGCCGTGGAGCCGAGGAGCTTCTCCCCCACCCCCGTCCTTCCGTTCGTTGTTATGACGATCAACTCCGTCCCCAGCTCCTCCGCGGTGCTTATGATCTCCTTGAACGGCTTTCCCTGCCTGAGTAGAAGTTGATGCGGCAAGTCCAGCGCCCCCGTTCGCTTAAGCTCGTCGGCCATGATCTCCTTCGAGCTGGTGGCTATGTTCTTCTCAACCTCCAAGAAGTGCTCTGGACTCACCCTGAGCATCGTCATCTCTTCTTTCGTCATGAACTCTTCTCTCACGTGGAGAACGAGAAGCTCGGCCCCGAACGTTCTCGCAAGGTCAGCTGCGACCTTCAAGGCCACAAGCGAGTTCTCGCTCAAATCGACGGGACACATGATCTTCTTGAACATCGGCGACCTCCACCTCCTGCGGCAGGTTAGAAGAACTTCAACGTCACGAGGAGAAAGACGGGGACGAGTATGGCCGTGGACCACAGCATGTAACCGAAGAAGCTGGGCATCGGGACTTTGTTCTCCTCTGCTATGGCCCGCACCATGAAGTTAGGCGCGTTTCCGATATACGTGTTGGCACCGAAGAAGACCGCGCCGGCCGAGATGGCCTTGAGGAACGTCACGAAGTGACGTCCCCCCTCGTGGACCGCGGGATCGCTGAGAACGGCCGTCACGCTTGCGGCGGGTATCTGGAGCCTGCCGAGTGCCAGGTTGAAGAAGGTGAGATAGGTGGGTGCGTTGTCAAGAAAGCTCGACAGCGCACCGGTTATCCAGAAGTAATGCGCGGGTTCGTTCACCGCATTTATCACGAACGCGAGCGCTCCGTTGCTGCCCGCTCGCAGCATGGCAAGCATGGGGATGATGGTCATGAATATCCCCGCAAAGAGATACGCCACCTCTTTGATGGGAAACCACGTGAACTGATTGTCCCGCCTGAGCTCTTGCGACGTCGTGAGCAGCGATAGAAGCCCCATCGTCAGTATCAGAACGTCTCTGACCTCGCTCTGTATGTTCACGTGGACTCCGAGTACGGTGAAAGTCCCGGCCTGCCAGTTGCCCGAGAGAAGTACGGCCCCCAGAATGCCGGCGAGGAAGAGGAAATTGTGGGCCCCTTCGATTCGTATCCCCCTGTCAGTTGTCTCCGGGGCTGCGGGCTGCGCCTCTCTGCGGTAGTAAAGCGTATCCAGAACGAAGTACAACGCCAGCAGGATTCCGCTAACGAGAAGCATGTGAGGTAGAATCTTGAAGGTCCAGAAGAAGGGCACTCCGTGAAGAAATCCCAAAAACAGCGGCGGGTCTCCGAGGGGCGTTAGAGAGCCGCCGATATTGGCAACCAGAAAGATGAAGAAGATGATCGTGTGTCTCTTGTGTTTTCTGAAAGCGTTGGCCCTCAGGAGAGGCCTGATTAGAAGCATGGCCGCGCCCGTGGTGCCCATCCACGATGCCAGGGCAGTGCCTATGAGAAGGAGAAGCGTGTTGAGAGCCGGGGTCCCCTGGAGCTTTCCCCGCAGCAGTATGCCCCCCGAGACCGTGAACAGCCCCCAGAGAAGAATAATGAACGGGATGTAGTCAATCAGGTATATATGGAGAATCTCGTACCCCGCGAGGTTTTTGAAGACGATGAGAAACGGAACGGCAAACACGAGTGCCCAGAAGAGGGAGACCTTGGGGTAATTGTGATGCCAGAACGTGGGAGCCAGCAGCGGGAACAGGGCGATCGAGAGGAGTATCCCTATGAACGGAAGAGCGCTCCAGAGGGGGAGCAGCGTCCCCAGGTAAGAGTCGTCCGGGTGCGACGCTTCATTGTGTTCCGCCGCGTCGTGCGGGGCGTCGTGGCCGGAGACATCGCCCTGCGAGGCCTGAGGGTGCGACCTCTGAGCGCGCGACGTTTCTGCGGGCGACGTCTCGGGCGGCGAACCCCGCCGAAGTGAATCTTCGGCGTAGGAGGTCCCCGAGTGCCGGGCCACTGCCTCCGGGTCCTCCGCAAGCGCTGCGTTTCCACCAAGGAATAACCCCGCGAGGAGCAATACCAGTATAAACGCCGCAGTGTTTACGGGACGCATCACCAAAACCTCGCGGGCCGGACGCAGCGAGCCCTCCTAAGTATCGTGGCTCACAGCTGGCCGGGAAAGACCCCGACCGTTCCACAAAGAATATGATTCTAACGCGCGTGGCACTCTGTATCAACAGAAAGCCGCTCAACGGACACTTCGCCGCCGACGGCACTTGAGATGTCTCCGGTGGTGACCTCGCTACCGTCCCGTCGCCAGAAGGGCCTTGTTGTAAGCGTTTATGACGTCGCTTCGCTTGACGATGCCCTTCAGCTCCAGGGTGCCGGGGTCCACGACCGGAAGTCGGTCGGAATCGCGCTTGCCGAATCTCATCATCGCGTCGTTCAGAGTGTGACCCGGATGGAGTGTGGGGGGATCTGTATCAGCTATGTCCTGGACTATGAGGATCTGCTCGAGGCCGGCCCTCGATTCGTTGAGCAGGACCTCCCTCACGTGCTCGAGCGACAGGACACCCACGAGTCTCCCTGAGTCGTCCACGACGGGGAAACTGGTTTCAGTGGTGCCCTGAAGGAACTTGAGAAAATCGGCCAGGGTCTGGCTGGCCGGAACCGTGTTTACCCTCTGAAGCATGATGGACTCGACAGTTATGGATCCCATCACGTTGACCTCGACCCCACGCTTCAGGTTGATGCCCCGTCTCGCAAGTTTCAATGTGTAGATTGACTCTTTGCTTATCTGCGAAGAGACGAGCGTGCTGATGGCTGCACACAGCATCAGGGGAAGGATTATGCTGTAGTCGTTCGACATCTCGAAGATGATGAGCATCGCAGTAATGGGCGCGTGTGTGGTTCCTCCCACGACTGCGGCCATCCCTACGAGGGCGTATGCCCCGCTGGTGGCCGTGAGCTCCGGCAGAAAAGTGTGGGCAACACTGCCTACCGCCGCACCGAGCATAGCTCCGATGAAAAGGGAGGGTGCGAATATGCCCCCCGAGTTACCCGAGCCCAGCGTGAAGGACGTTGCCCCTATCTTCGCGAAGACAAGTGCAACCAACAACAGAAGTCCCAGCTGTCCGGTCAGGGCGGCGTTCACTGCCGGATATCCGTCGCTGAAAATCTGGGGGAAGAAGAAACCCAGAACTCCCACGAGAAGACCGCCTATGGCGGGCTTCAAGTATCCGGGCACCTTGAGCGATTCGAACAGGTCCTCCATCTTGTAGAGACTTCTTATGAAAAGCACTGCCACGATTCCGGCCAGTATCCCCAGAAGAGAATAGATGGGCATTTCCCAAGCACTTACCAGGTGGTATTCCGGTACCCTGAAGGCCACCTTGTCTCCCACCGCCAGTCTCGACGTGACTGAAGCGAGGACCGACGAGAGTACCACCGGGCTCAACGTTCTAATCCCCCAGTCGCCAAGGATAACCTCCAGCGCGAACATGACGCCGGCAATGGGCGCGTTGAAGACGGCGGCGATTCCCGCGGCGGAACCACAACCCACCAGGACTCTCAGCCGCTGGGTCGACATCCTGGCGAACTGCCCTATGCCCGAACCGATTGCGGAGCCGATCTGCACTATTGGCCCCTCTCTACCTGCCGACCCGCCTGAACCTATGCAAATGGCGGAGGCGACGGCCTTGGCCATTGCGACGCGGCGCCTGATGATGCCGCCCCTCAGGGCCACGGCTGACATGACCTCGGGCACTCCGTGCCCCTTTGCCTCGCTGGCAAAGAAATGGATGATGGGTCCCACCAGAAGACCGCCTATGGCAGGAATCAGAATCACGAGCAGGTACGTCGGCGTCCCCTCCGGCCCTGCCAGCCCGTCGAACAGAAGAGTCTTGGCTCCTTCCAGAAGAAATCTGAAGACCAGAGAGCCCAGGCCGACGGACACTCCGATCACGATCGACAGGCCGATGATGAGATTGTTTTCGTCGGAGACGAAACTGCGCAGTGCGGCCCGGAACCTGGGAAAGCTTTCTGTCCTGGGAACGAGTTGTTCTTGCATGAATCTCTTTGGGTGACTCGGTTGGCCGGCAATTAGAAACCGGCTCGTACTGGAGGGCGATTCGAGCCGGGTCTGCAAGCAGGGTGCGATGCTCACGACGCGGGTCTCGCCTCCTGAGCGCGTCTCCTGCTACGGCCTTGAATTATCCTGTTGGGATGATATTGCAGAGACGCATCACGGTCAAGGCCTGGCTGGCGAGTGGCTGGCAAGCGTGCGCGGCACGCCCTCGAACCAGGGACCGGAACGCCCCGGCCGTGAGAGCGAACTTGATCCGGCGGCCGCTGCGTGCGGCCGAGACACGGCTCCTCCTCTGCCGTGCATTTGTCCCCCGCGTACCCCTCGAAATCCACACCCGCCCCCGTGCCTGTTATGCCCCAATTGGGGCATTTGCCCCCTTATCCAGCGCACCTCTAACGCGTTAACTTGTTGAAATTTCGTCATTCTGCCCGTGGCACGTATCGTGCTCATTGGGAGGTACGAAGCTCGGACTTTGGCATCGATCACTAGCTCGACACACGTCGAGTTCCGGGCGAAGCACGGCAATGAGCTTCGTCAAAAGGGTGAATCGGTCGAAAGCTGAGGCACGCAACGAACATTAGATGGCGGGAAACAGGAGGAGGCCAAGGCGGCTCAGAAATGAGTCGCGGTCAATTGTCCCAAAATCGCTGGTCGTGCCTCAGTTTTCCTTTTTAGGGGCGAAACGACCCGTTCCGGGAGTCTGCGCATGAGCCCTGATTTTCCTGGACTTGACCAAGGCGCTCGCATCGCCATCCTGGGTGGTGGCCCGGCCGGAACCCTCTGCGCCTTCATGCTTCAGAAGATGGCACGTGAAGCAGGGAAGGAGTTCGACATTGTCATCTTCGAACGCCGGGACTTCCGAGCCTTCGGCGCCTACGGCTGCAACATGTGCGCGGGTGTGATTTCGAGCGTCTTCATAAACAGTCTATCTGCTCTTGGCATCGCCATTCCCGAGAAAGTCATCCAGAGAGAAATAACGGGTCATTGCCTGGAAACGAAAGCGGGCGGACTCAGGATGGCGAAGGACCCCGGCGTGCTTATCTACACGGTCTACCGGGGCATCGGGCCCCCGGGCCTGGAGTTCGATAAGGAGAGGAGCTTCGATTTCTTCCTGCTGAGGACGGCGATAGAACAAGGGGTCAGGTGCGTGAACACCCAGATACGTAACGTGCGATTGTCTCGCGGCCAACCGGGAGGGCCGGTCACCGTTGAACTGGAAGACGGTAGCTACGAAGCGGACCTCGTGGTGGGTGCTTTCGGAGTGAACAGCGAGCTATGCGGCGTCTTCGAGAAGTTGGACTTTGGCTACAGGAGACCTCGAACCGAGAAGGCCTGCCTTGCGGAGATTCCACTTCCCGAAGATTTCGTCTCGCGCGGGTGTCGCGACGAGATCAAAGTCTTTGCTCTAGGAATTCCGGGGGTGCGCTTCGGGGCCATAACTCCCAAGCGCAAGCACGTGACAGTCTCGCTTGTCGGAAAGGGGGTATCACGCAGCACACTCGAGGCCTTTCTCATGCATCCGAGGGTGAAGGCCCACTTTCCGGACGGATGGGAGCCGCCGAGCGAGTATTGCATGTGCTTTCCCAGGCTTCCGGTTTCGGCCGCAAGGCGGCCGTTTCATGATAGAATCGTGATTGTCGGCGATGCTAACATATCAAGATACGTGAAGAACGGTATCGAGTCGTCTTTATTCACGGCCCGTGCCGCAGCGCTTACTGTCGCTGAAAAGGGTGTTACCCGGAACGATTTTCGCTCGCACGCCGTTCGCGAATGTCGCTCCAGATACTATGTGGATAACGCCTTCGGAAAAGTACTTTTCGCTCTGAACGACGTAATCTCGAAATACCACCTTCTTGCCTCCTCGCATCTTTTCGTGGCCAGAAAGGAGCAGGAGCTGCAGCCGAAGAGCAGGGGTCTCAACAGGGTTCTCTGGAACATCTTCACGGGAGATGCTCCCTACGTAGAGATATTCAAGAAGTCTCTGGGGCCGACCCTTCAAGCCAGATTGCTACGGGAGCTGGCGCGCACAGCTTGGAGAAGAATCTGGCGCGGTAACCGCAACGCGGAGGAAGAGCTTTCTTGACAGATTTGACTTTCACGCTGAGGTGTCTGTCTGAGGCCCGAGGTTCCTGTGCCCTTGTGACGCGGGGCCGGATACTACTTGACCGCCGGCACTCGACGTTGGATCGGGACGTGGGAAGACGGAGGGTTTTGAGTAGATGAGCGGACTCTCCACGATCTTCCTCTGGGCTTCGGGCGGCCTCTACGTTTTGAGCGGTTCCCTGTACGTGGCGTTTCTGGCCAGAGAGACCAAGCGGGTGAGCGCCTTCGCACCGCGCGTCTTGTTCGGCGGCCTCGTCTTCCACACTCTCTTTCTTGCGTTCAGAACCGTCGAATCGGGACACTTTCCGTTTGCTGACCTCTTTGAATCTCTCTGCACTTTCGTCTGGCTCGTCGTGGCCCTCTACGTGTTCCTGATAGAAAGAGCGTTCAAAGAGAGGGCTCTCGGGGCTTTCGTCATTCCCCTGGTGGCCCTCTTTCAGCTTCTGGCGATTGCCAGGCCTTCCGTGCCAACGGAGCTCGAGCCCATCCTGCAAAGCGGATGGTTCGAAGTTCACGTGTCGTTGGCCCTCCTCTCCTACGCTTCCTTCTCGCTGGCCTTCGTCACGGGGACCATGTACCTCGTCCAGGCGGAGTTAATAAGGAGCAAGAGGGTTGGATTCGTCTTCTCCCGCCTTCCCTCTCTGCAGCTTCTGGATGCGATGGGTTACAGGAGCGTCTCCCTCGGCTTTCCCGCCCTCACGCTGGCAATTATCACTGGAAGCGTTTGGGCCTCGACCGCCTGGGGTTCTTTCTGGAGCTGGGATCCCAAGGAGACGGCCACGCTCGCGATGTGGCTCTTCTACGCCGCCTACCTACACGCCAGGTTTGTCGGCGGCTGGCAAGGAAGGAGAACGGCCATACTTGGAATCCTGGGTTTCTGTCTCGTCTTTGTGACGTTTCTGGTTGTGGGGGTCTTCCTGACAAGGATTCACGCTTTCTGATATGAAAGACAAGAGAAGCGCCGAGAAAACTTACTACCCTATCTTCGTGGAACTGAGCGGCAAGAAGTGCGTCGTGGTAGGTGGAGGGACCGTTGCCGAGCGAAAGGTGAGGACCTTGCTGGAGCATGGCGCCCGCGTCGTGGTCGTCAGCCCCAGACTGTCCCGGGGCCTGAGCAATCTCAAGAAGAGGGGGCTGGTGGAGCACCTGAGGAGAGGGTTTAGAAAAGGTGATTGCCGAGGCAGCCTGCTGGTGTTCGCTGCAACGGATTCCAGAAAGGTCAACAGTGCTGTGGCTGAGGAGGCTTCCTGCGCGTCGGGACTGGTGAACGTCGTGGACACCCCCGAGTTCTGTAGCTTCATCGTTCCCTCCATCGTCAAGCGCGGGGCGCTTTCTGTTGCGATTTCGACTTCTGGCAAGAGCCCGGCTCTCTCTAAGGCGATACGAAAGCTCCTTGAAGGGGAGCTGAGCCAAGAAATGGGGGCTCTGGTGTCCACTCTTGGGGAGATGAGGCAGCGCCTGAGAGAGAAGATTCCGGAGGCCCAGGCGAAGAGGAAGAAGAAGCTTACCAGAGCTGCGGAGCGTGTCCTGGCGCGGAGCAGGGCCCGGAAGGCGCAAGGGGGGCGGAAGAAGTGCAGATAGTAGTCCTGGGTCTTAACCACGTCACTGCTCCCATAGAGGTGCGGGAGAAGATAAACTTCACCGTCTCCCGGCAGAAGAGTGCGCTCGAGACGCTGACGACCGACGGGTTCTTCAAAGAGTCGGTCATTCTCCAGACGTGCAACAGGTCTGAGATTTACGCCGTGGTTCCGACCCTCGAGCAGGCTGAAGAGAGACTGGTGAAGTTCCTAGAATCGTTCCACAGCCTTGAGAGAGGCTCCCTGAATTCCCATCTGTATTTCTACGAAGGCTCCCGCGCCGTACAACACGCATTCAGGGTGGCGGCCAGTCTGGACGCCATGGTCGTAGGCGAGACGCAGATTCTGGGGCAGGTCAAGGATGCCTACCTGCTGGCACTGGAACTGGAGAAGACCGATTTGCTGCTGAACAAGCTCTTCAGGCAGGCGATCCAGGTGGGCAAGCGGGTGAGGACAGAGACTAACCTGGGAGCGTTGCCCGTCTCCATCGGCTACGCGGCAGTGGAACTGGCGGTCAAGATATTCGGAGGCCTCGACCAGCGTTCCACCATGATCATCGGCGCAGGGGAGACGGCTGAGTTGGTGCTCCGGAGTCTCGTGAAGCGAGGCGTGAAGGTTGTCCTGGTGACAAACAGAACCCAGGAGAGGGCGGTCGAACTGAGCAAGCGGCTCGGAGGGCAGGTCGTCCCCTTCGCCGCCATGATGGACGCGCTGACCGACGTGGACATAGTGATAAGCTCAACGGCGGCACCACATTACGTGATGAGCAGCGAGCAGCTGTCGGAGCTCGTTCACAAGAGAAAGAACAAACCGTTGTTTCTGGTGGACATCGCGGTTCCGCGCGACATACCGCCCGATGCGGACAAACTGGAAAACGTGTTCCTTTACAATATAGATGACCTCAAGCGAGTAGTGGAGCAGAACATGCAGCAGAGAACTGAAGAGGTCGAGGCGGCAGAGAAGATTGTGTTGTCCGGAGTGGCTTCGTTTTCATCCTGGCTTAACGGCTTGGAAGCCACCCCCACGATTGTTTCCTTCCGAAAGAAGCTAGAAAGCATCAGGGACTCCGAGGTAGAGAGGCTATTCTCTAAGGTCAAGACGCTCGATGACGACCAGAAGAGAGAAATCGAGAAGTTCAGCGAGTCGTTGCTCAACAAAGTCCTTCGTCCTCCGACGGTGAACCTGCGCAAGTCCGCCTCGGAGAAGAAGGGCCTCGAGCTTATGAGCTCACTCAGGATCCTGTTCGACCTGGACAAGAAACAGGGAGATTCTCCAGGCTAGGGCTCCGGCGCCATCGGCGTGAGCGGGCGGCACGGCGTCCGCAATCCAGGATTCTAGTCAGATATGAGCAGTATCGAGAAGATCGTCGTAGGAACAAGAGGGTCCAGGCTGGCCCAGGTACAGACCCGGTTGGTGGTGGCCGCGCTCCAGCAACGCCTGCCTCGTCTAGAAGTGGAAGTGAGCACAGTGAAAACGGGCGGCGACAGAGACAAGGCGTCTCCGTTCGCTTCCTTTGCCGAGAAGGGGATTTTCGTGAAGGAGCTGGAGGAAGAATTGCTCGCTGGCAGAATTGACATCGCCGTCCACAGCCTGAAGGACATGCCCACCGAGCTACCTGACAGACTGACTCTGGCGGCCGTGCTTCCTCGCGAGTCTCCCCTGGACTCTCTGGTCTCGAGGGAAAACAAGCTGCTCTCCGGGCTCGACTCCGGCGCGAGAGTGGGAACTGGGAGTCTGAGAAGGCGCGCTTTCGTCCTGCGAAAGAGGCCCGACGTCGAGGTGAACGAAATCCGCGGAAACCTGGACACCAGGCTCAGGAAAGTCCATGATGGGCAGTACGAGGCGGTCGTGGTGTCCCAGGCAGCCATGCTTCGCATGGGAAAAGCCAGCTCAATAGCCGAGGTGTTTCCTGCAGCCGAGTGCCTTCCGGCCCCCGGACAGGGAGCGATAGCAATAGAGGCTCGTTCCGACTCCGAGGCCGTGCTTGAACTGGTGGGCTTTCTGGACCACCCGTACTCTCGAAACGAAGTCGTGGCGGAACGCTCTTTTCTGGCGGCGCTCGGCGGAGGGTGCAGGGTACCGGTGGGGAGTCTGGCAACTCGGAAAGGCGAGGAATTCGAGATTCGGGGCGACATCTCTGCCCCGGACGGCTCGAGGCGCATCGCCGGAGAGATGCGCGGCCAGGTGAAGTGCGTGGAGGACGCTGAGAACATCGGGGTGGCTCTTGGGCAAGAGCTTTTGGCCAAAGGTGCAAAGGAACTGTTGTCGTGGTGAAGGAGCGCGGAAAGGTCTATCTCGTCGGTGCAGGACCCGGTGACCCCGGCCTCATTACGGTGAAAGGCCGCGAGTTGCTGCGGAAGGCGGACGTAGTCGTATACGACCAGCTGGCAAACGAGAGGCTGCTGGAGTTCTCCACGGGTGAGAAGATTTACGTCGGCAAGCAGGCCGGACGCCATTCCATGCCGCAGGCGGAGATAAACAGGCTTTTGGCCAGGAAAGCCCTGGACGGCAAGACCGTGGTGCGCCTCAAGGGCGGGGATCCGTTCGTGTTTGGAAGGGGCGGGGAAGAGGTCCTCTACCTCAGAACGAAGAACGTGGATTTCGAGATAGTGCCGGGAATAACCTCGGCGGTTGCAGTGCCTGCCTACGCCGGCATCCCGGTGACCCACAGAGGAAAGGCCTCGTCCGTGACATTTGTGACCGGCCACGAAGACCCAACGAAGGAGCGCAGCGACCTGGACTGGGACGCCCTGGCTTCGAGCGGCGGGACCCTGGTGTTTCTCATGGGGGTCAAGAATCTGAAGACGATCTGCACCCGGCTGGTGGGTGCCGGCATGAAGCGCAGTTGTCCGGCCGCCGTGATAGAGAACGGAACCACGTCCGCGCAGAGAGTGGTTTCTGGCACGCTCTCCACGTTGCCTGCCAGGGCCCAGGCCGGTGGCGTGAAGCCGCCGGCGGTTCTGGTTGTCGGCGACGTGGTCTCTTTGAGGAGCGAGATGCGCTGGTACGAAATACTTCCCCTTTTCGGGAGGAGAATCTTGGTGACCAGGACCAGGGCACAGGCGGGGCGCCTCTCCATATTGTTGGGAGAGAGGGGGGCTGAAGTCATCGAGATACCCACGATCTCGATAGAGCCTCCTCACAGCTGGGCGGAGCTTGACGCCGAGCTGGCCCGGATAGAGGAGTACGACTGGCTCATTCTGACAAGTGCAAACGGCGTCGACAGTCTACTCGACCGTATGGAAAAACTTGGGGTCGCGCCTTCGCGGCTGAGAAGTATAAGGATATGCACGATAGGGCCGGCCACGGCAGAAAGACTGGCCGGGGCCGGAATTCGAGTCGACGCGATGCCCGAGAAGTACGTGGCTGAGGAAGTAGTTCGACTGTTCGAGTCGATGGACGTGACAGACAGGAGGATATTGCTGCCCAGGGCCGCCGCTACCCGGGACGTGCTCCCGAGACGTCTGAGAGAGATGGGAGCCGACGTGACGGAGGTAGTTGCTTACAGGACCGTGCGACCGCGCGGCGTACGACCAAGCCTGATGCGGCTTCTTTCGAAGAGGACCTTGGATTGTGTCACCTTCACGAGTTCTTCCACGTGCTCTAACTTCGTGGCACTGGTTGGCAAGGACAACCAGAAGCTCCTGAAGGCCGTGAAACTGTTCAGCATCGGCCCCATAACCACGAACACCGCGCACGAACTGGGTCTCAGAATCGCAGCCACGGCTTCAGACTATACGATCGACGGGCTCGTGGAGTGCATGGTCGACTACTATTCGAAGTGAGGCGGAAGACGGGTGAGTGAACAGGAAGGTGGATGAAGATGATCGGGTTTACCAAGCTCATATGCGGGACAGAAGAGATCGGCGACGAACTCAGATACGGAAGGGACAGTTCGAAACTCCCTTCGCACCTTCTGCAGTTCTCCACGGACAAGAAGCCCATTGTCGTGTGGAACTCCACGAGGCAATGTAACCTGAGCTGCATTCACTGCTACATAGAGGCCAGCCCAGGGCGGGGAGTCGACGAGCTGTCTACGGAAGAGGCCAGGCGAATGATAGACGACCTGGCCGAGTTCGGCGTTCCTGTTCTGCTTTTCTCCGGAGGTGAACCTTTGCTCAGGAAGGACCTCTATGAGCTGGGGGACTACGCCGTGTCAAAGGGGCTCAGAACGGTAATCTCCACCAACGGAGTGCTCATAACCGAGGAAACCGCAAAGAGAATCAAGGCGAGCGGGTTCTCATACGTGGGCGTAAGCCTCGATGGGATGGAAGAGACTAACGACTGCTTCAGGGGCAAAAAGGGCGCGTTCCGGGACGCGCTCACCGCTATCCGCAACTGCCGGGAAGCCGGTGTCAAGGTGGGTCTGCGGTTCACGATAAACAGGCACAACTACCACGATCTCGAACGCATCTTTGAACTTCTGAAGACGGAGCAGATACCGCGCTGCTGCTTCTATCATCTTGTCTACGCGGGTCGAGGCTCCAGCATGGTTGGAGAGGACGTCTCGCTGGACGAATCCAGGGCCGCGGCGGAGCTTATCTACGAGAAGACCAAGGAATTCTGCCGCGACGGCGTTTCGTGTGAGCTTCTTACAGTGGACAATCATACGGACGGTGTCTTTCTCTATCTGAAGATGAGAGAAGAGAACCCCGAGCGCGCGGAGAAGGTTCTCGAGCTTCTCAGGTGGAACGGAGGCAACAATTCCGGAATCGCCATCGCCTGCGTCGGTCCCACCGGCGAGGTGCATCCGGATCAATTCTGGCGTCACCATTCATTCGGAAACGTGCGGGAGCGTCGCTTCGGAGAAATCTGGACAGACATAGGTGATCCGCTGATGGCGGGCCTCAAAGACAGGAAACATCTCCTGACAGGACGCTGCGGCAGCTGCAAGTTTCTGGACATATGTAACGGCAACTTCAGAGTAAGGGCCGAGGCCGTTTACGGCGACATCTGGGCGCCCGACCCGGCCTGCTACCTCACCGATGAAGAAATCGGAAGCGCTTGACCCGTGTTCGGGCATCGGACAGGAGGAAGTAATGGAGTTTCCTTCTACACGACTTAGAAGGTTGAGGCAGTCCGCGCCGCTGCGGAGGCTCGTCAGAGAGACCGAGCTTAACGCAGGGGATCTCGTCCTTCCAGCTTTCGTGATTCCGGGGAGGGGATTGAAGGAAGAGATTCCTTCTATGCCCGGCTGCTTTCGCTTCTCGATCGACAAGCTCGTTGACGAGGTGAAGGAGGGAAACGACCTGGGGTTGGGCGGCGTGATTCTCTTCGGAATCCCCGAGCAGAAGGACTCGACGGCATCCGGCGCCTACGCGGCCGGAGGCATCGTACAGAGGGCCGTCGAGCAACTGAAGAAGTCTCTTCCGGAAGTCCTCGTGATTACCGACGTGTGTCTCTGTGAGTACACGGACCATGGCCACTGCGGGGTAGTTCGCAAGGAGGAAGTCGAAAACGACGCAACAATCGAGTTGCTTGCAAAGATCGCGGTGTCCCACGCGCGCTCAGGGGCCGACGCGCTGGCCCCTTCGGACATGATGGACGGTCGCGTGAAGACCATCAGGCAGGCACTCGACAGAGAGGGGTTCCAGAACGCGGTCATTATCTCGTACGCGGTGAAGTACGCCAGCGCATTCTACGGACCGTTCAGAGACGCAGCAGAGTGCGCCCCCTCTTTTGGCGACAGGAGCTCATACCAGATGGACGTGGCCAACGTCGAGGAAGCTCTCAGAGAGGCTTCTCTGGACATAGATGAAGGGGCCGACATAATAATGGTGAAACCGGCCCTCGCCTATCTTGACGTCATACACCGAGTGAAGCAGCGCTTCGGACATCCTCTGGCCGCATTCAACGTGAGCGGAGAGTACGCAATGGTGGAGGGCGCGGTGAGGTCAGGCTGCCTTGATAGAGAGAGGATCGTCCTGGAGATACTGACCTCAATCAAGAGGGCCGGCGCCGATTTCATCATAAGCTATCACGCTAAAGAGGCGGCGAGGGTTCTGGGTCGGGGAGATGGGTTTTGAAGAGGTGCGAGTGAAGGGAAGGGTAAACGAGGACGACACGCGGAGCCAGAACGAGAGTCGGGACCCGAATCAAGACCGAAACTAGATGCAAAACGAGAAGCAGCGTAGCCAGAAAGCGACGGCAGGGCAGGCCGAGAGGTTCGTGCCCAGACTCATCGCATGGGAGATAACGCGCTCGTGCGTCCTGTCGTGCTCTCATTGCAGGGCGTCCGCACAACGGGAACCTTACGAGGGGGAGCTGACCACGGAGGAGTGCATGAGGGTCCTGGACGAGATTGCACTGGTATCCACGCCCATTCTGATTCTGACGGGCGGAGAGGCCCTTCTGAGAGACGACGTGTACGATATCGCCCGGCGCGCGAACGAACTCGGTATGCGGACCGTCCTGGCCTCGTGCGGGACGGTCATTGACGAGGAGAGCGCACGCCGCATGGTGGAGGCTGGCGTCAGGAGAGTGAGCATCAGCTTGGACGGTGCCAGCAGCGCGAGTCACGACAGTTTCAGGGGAGAGAGCGGTGCCTTCGACGGCGCGCTGCGGGGAATCGAGTTTCTCAAACGCGCGGGCATGGAGTTTCAGATAAACACGACGGTGACAAGGCGAAACCTGGGTGAGCTGAAAGACATACTGGAGCTTGCTGTGGAGCTTGGAGCCTGTGCGTTTCATCCGTTTCTTCTGGTGCCCACAGGGAGGGGAAAGGAGCTCGCAGAAGAGGAACTCAGCCCCGCACAGTACGAAACAGTCCTGACCTGGGTCTACGAGGAAAGCGGCAGGACCCCCCTAGACTTTAAGCCGACCTGTGCTCCCCACTACCACAGAATCTTGGGACAGAAGGGGACTCCAGAGAAGAAGTCGGAGCAGCTTCATTCCCTTACGCGAGGCTGCATGGGTGGCTCTTCGTTCTGCTTCATATCGCACGTCGGTGACGTGCAGATGTGCGGGTTTTTGGACATAAGCGCCGGGAACGTGAAGAATGACAGCTTTGATAAGATATGGAGGGAATCGCCGTTCTTCCTCTCACTGCGCGATTTCGAGCGATATCACGGGACGTGTGGATACTGCGAATTCAGAAAAGTCTGCGGAGGTTGCAGGGCCAGGTCCTTTGCGATGACCGGCGAGTATCTGGCAGAAGAACCCTTCTGTGACTATACTCCTTCCGAGGCAGCAGAGAGGCGTACCAGCGCTCGCAGGCCGGGAAGCGCCAGGAAGTGAGTACGACTTTCAGGAGGCGTGGAGAAAGGTAGCAGCGCGCAATCAGTGAAAGCAAACATGGACAACGCACACGAACGGGAGCTCCTCTTGATTCTGCAGAACGACTTTCCCCTGGTGCTTGAGCCGTTTGCGAAGGTGGCCGAGCGGCTCTCAGTGGAAGAAGGAGACGTTCTGAAGCGCGTGCAGGAACTCAAGGCAAAAAGAGTAATCCGGAGAATCGGCGCCGTCTTCGACCAGGCCGCACTCGGTTACAAGAGCGTGCTGGCCACAATGTGTGTTGCGCCGGAGCGTCTGGAAGAAGTGGCTTCCTACGTCAGCAGCTTCAAAGAAGTGACGCACAACTACTCGCGGAAGAGTAGATACAACCTGTGGTTTACAATAACCGCCTCGTCGCAGGAGAGAATCCAGGAGATAGTGCGGGCAATAGAGGAATTCGCCGGATGTTCTCTTCACCTTCTGAGGGCGAAGAGAACGTTCAAGGTGAGAACGGTCTTCGACATTTGAAGGAACACAGCAGCCCGATAGACGTGACTGCCGATGAGAGAGGACATGAAGGAACTCGTACGGTTTCTGCAGCGAGACGTCCCGGTCGTGAGAAGGCCGCTTCAGGACATCGCCCTCAGACTGGGAGTCTCGGAAGACGACGTGCTGTCGACCATAAGGCATTGGCTCGAGGAGGGAAAGATAAGGCGGTTCGGGGCCATTCTGGCTCACAAGAGGGTCGGCAAGAAGGTCAACGTCATGGCTGTCTGGAAATGTCACCCCGAGAAGCTGGAGGAAGCGGGCAGGATCATGGCAGGCTTCAGCGAAGTGAGCCACTGCTACGAGAGAGAGACCTTCGAGGGGTGGGAGTACAACCTTTTCACTATGATTCACGCAGATGACATGGAGCGTTGCGAGGAGTCAGTTAGGAAAATGTCGGCCGCGACGGGTCTTGAGGAATACAAGCTCCTGTTCACCGAGAAGGAATTCAAGAAGACGAGCTGGGAGATAGACTGACGAGATTCGTGGCATGGCCATGCTGAAATTCTCTTCGTTGAGGTGGTAATACAGTTGGGCCAATGATGCGGTAGAGGAGGGATGTAGGTGGGCCCCTGGTACAGTCGAGCGGAAGATACACTTGAGTGGGTAATACAGATGAGCCGGCGATACGGTCGAGCGAGTGATACACTTGAGCGGTCAATACAGTTGAGTCGGTAACAACACAGTTGTGACGCCAGCACAGACGAGAGGAGAGCATTCCAGGTGGGGACAGCTCGTTCAAAGAGATTGTTCCGTAAAGCACGCGGTCTCATTCCGGGCGGGGTCAACAGCCCGGTCAGGGCCTTCAGCGCTGTGGGCGGAGAGCCTATCTTCGCGAGCAGAGCAAGGGGGGCAAAAGTCTACGACGTGGACGGGAACAGCTACGTGGACTACCTGTGTTCCTGGGGGCCCCTGATAGCAGGCCACGGCCATCCTCAGGTGATGGCCTCCGTCAGAAAGGCGCTTGCAGAGGGAAGCAGTTTCGGCCTTTCCACCGCGATAGAAGTGGAGATGGCGCAGCTCGTCACTGACGCCTTTCCGTCCGTCGAGATGGTGAGGTTTGTCAGCTCCGGAACGGAGGCAACGATGAGCGCTCTGAGGTTGGCGCGTGCAGCGACCGGTAGAGAGGTGCTGGTGAAGTTCAGCGGATGCTACCACGGACACGCAGACAGTTTTCTCTCTGCGGCCGGGTCCGGCCTGGCCACGTTCGGAATACCGCAGTGTGCGGGAGTGCCTTCCTCCCTGGCCCGGTCAACGCTGACCCTTCCCTATAACGACGTCTCCACGTTCGAGAGAGCGATGTTAACCGTCGGCCGGAAAGTCGCGGCCGTTATAGTCGAACCCGTAGCCGGCAACATGGGAGTCGTACCCGGGACTCTCAAGTTCCTGCGCGCACTCAGGCAGGCGTGCAACCGCTACGGCGCTCTGCTCATATTCGACGAAGTCATCACCGGGTTCAGACTTTGCTTCGGGGGTGCACAGAACATGCTGGGCATTGCGCCCGACATAACGTGCCTCGGCAAGATAGTAGGCGGAGGGTTTCCCGTGGGAGCCTACGGAGGGAAGGCTAGGCTCATGAAGGAACTCGCTCCCCAGGGGCCGGTCTATCAGGCGGGAACACTCTCTGGAAACCCGGTGGCCATGGCTGCCGGGGTCGCCACGTTGCGCCTCCTTAAGCGCAAGAGCCGTTACGCTGAGCTGGAGAAGAAGACGGCGGAGCTCGTGCGCGGAATACGGGAACGGGCGCGCGAGGCTGGAGTTGACGTGGTCATCAACACCGTGGGCTCGATGTTCACCGTGTTCTTCCGAAGTGGCGAGGTCCGCTGCTACGAAGAGGCGAAGGAATCGGACACTGCTGCTTACGCTCGCTTTTTCTCGAAGCTCAAGGAGCGTAGTGTATTGTTTCCCCCCTCCCAGTTCGAGACGTGTTTTCTGTCGCTTGCTCACACGAAGCGGGACATTTCAGCGACTGTAGACGCTGCGGGCAGTGCATTCCGCTTCGTTAGCGGACCAGGCAGCTGATTCCTTGAGCAAGAGGGCAACTGGCAGATGGAACTTAGTCTGTTCAAGAGCCTGAGAGTACGACTGGTCACCGGCGTGATACTCATCGTGGGCCTGGGAGTGGTTTTGTCGAGTCTGCTCACCATAGAAAGAGAACGGCTGGCCTTCCGCCGCGCGGCGGAACGAAACGTCAGCATGCTCGAAGAGTCTATTGAAGCCATGCTTGTGAGAGAGATGGAGTTGGGTCCGGCCGGCCGCGTCTCAGAGGTGCTCCTGAGAGCACAGGCCAAGCCGGAAGTCCTGTCGGTGAGAATATTCGACGAGAAGGGCGTCGTTCTCAAATCGTCTCTGCCGGAAGAAGAAGGTATGGCAGCGCCCCCTGCAATACTTGACAGGGCACTCAAGAAGCAGCGACTGTCTGTCACGAAGACCGGCCAGGAACGGGTGTTTAGCTATGTGAAACCAGTCGCGAATAGGAAGCGTTGCTGGGACTGCCACGGCACCAAGGCCGTGTTGGGATTCATCAACACCGAGCTGCTGGCAGGCGAGAGCGAGAGGGAAAACGCAATCGGTACATCCACCACAATTGTTGCCAATGCAATTGTGATGTTATGCATTGGTCTTGGCACCTGGATTGTGGTAAGGACTATGATAGATAAGCGAGTAGCTCCACTCGTCCAGACAATGAAGAGAGTTGAAGCAGGAGATCTCTCTGCCAGAGCAGAGGTTACTGGGCAGGATGAGATCGCTGAGTTCACCACTGCGTTCAACGTCATGGTCAGTGAGTTAGAAACGGCGCAGGCCGACCTCAGGCGTTACCACGCCGAGCAAATGGAGAAGGCCGAGAGATTGGCTTCGCTGGGACAACTGGCAGCAGGTCTGGCACACGAGATCAAGAATCCCCTGGCGGGCATTTCCGGCGCCATCCACATCATTGCAGACGAGATTCGTGAAGACGACCCGAAGAGAGAGATCTTCGACGAAATGTTGGTGCAGGTCGAGCGACTTGGGAATACAGTCAGGGACCTGCTGGACTTCGCCAGACCCCCAAGGCCGGAACTGAAACTGTCCGGTATCAATGATATCGTTTCCAGCACGCTGTCGCTCCTGATGCCGCAGATGAAGGGGCAGAACATCGGCGTGGTAAGTCGATTCTCGGCGCACATTCCGAGCGCAATGGTCGACGAAAAACAGATTCAGCAGGTGTTTCTGAATCTGATGCTAAATGCGATCCAGGCTATGCCGGATGGAGGAACTCTCGAGATTGCGACGCACTTGGAGGCTCGGCCTCCCCACAGAAAGCCGTTCGTGAGGGTCGACCTGACGGATACGGGGCACGGAGTGGATAAGGAGATACTGGGCCAGATCTTCGATCCGTTCTTTACGACGAAGCACAAGGGCACGGGGCTCGGACTCTCCATAGCGCAGAGGATTGTTAAAGAGCACGGCGGCATTATAGATGTAAAGAGCACACCGGGTCAAGGAAGTAGCTTTTCGGTTTTCATCCCCGTAGGAGATGAAAACCGGGGAGGAAGAAATGGCGTCTCCCAAGGTTCTAGTTGTTGATGACGAGAAGCTGCTCCGCTGGTCGGTTGCTGAACCTCTCAGGAAAGAGGGGTTCGAAGTACAAGAGGCCGCGGACGGAGAGAGCGCCCTTGAACTCGTGCGAAGGTCCAGGGTCGACGTGATTCTAATGGATGTCCGGCTTCCAGGGAAGTCGGGCATAGAGATCCTTCGCATCTTGCGCGACGAAGCACATCAGAGCGTCGTCATAATGATGACCGCCTTCTCCGAAGTCAGAGAAGCCGTTGAGTCGATGAAGCTGGGAGCATTTGATTATCTCATCAAGCCACTCGAACCGGAGGCGATAGAGGTCATAGTAAAGCGTGCCCTGGAACACAGGAAGTTGGAGCGAGAAGTGACCTGGAGGAGGCGGGACAGAAAACAGGTCACGTTTGACGATGTAGTGGCTGAGTCGCAGGTCATGAAGCGCGTGGTCAGCCAGGCGAAGAAGGTAGCCGCCAGCCGGTCTCTCACGGTGTTTCTGGCAGGCCAGACAGGCACGGGCAAGGATTTCTTCGCTCAGGCCATTCATTCCGGCAGTGAGAGAAGCGCTGCTCCGTTTGTGACGATAAACTGTTCTGCTCTTCCGGAGTCGCTTCTAGAGAGTGAGCTGTTTGGCTATGAAAAGGGTACGTTCACCGACGCAAGGACCTCGAGGGAAGGTCTGTTTGAATTGGCTGACGGAGGCACTGTGTACCTTGATGAGATTGCGGAGATGAATCCGAGCTTTCAGACGAAGTTGCTGAGACTGATCGAGGATAAGACGTTCAAGAGGTTGGGGGGTAGAAGGGACATAGAAGTGGATGTGAGAATAATCGCTGCGACCAACAGAGAAGTGGAACAGGCGGTAAGAGAAGCACAGTTGAGGGAAGATCTGTACTATAGACTCAAGGTTGTCCCCATCGAGCTGCCGCCCCTCTCAGCGAGGAAAGAAGACATATCTCATCTTACGATGAACTTCGTGAGACAGTTTTGCGAAGAGAATCATCGTCCCCCTATCGACGTAAGCCCGGCAGCAATGGACGCTCTTGTTGCGTACGATTGGCCCGGCAACGTCAGAGAGCTCAGAAATCTTCTCGAGAGAATCGTTCTTCTTGAAAAGGAGGACCGCATAGATTTCCACCACCTCCCAATGGAAATCCGGGTTCCGGGTGACGCTCTCCGGCCCACGCAGCTAGCGCGCAGTGGCATGACAGCGGCAGCACAGGCTTCCGGCCGCGAGCCTCCTAACGACTCAGGCCCTTCCCTGCCGGATGTGGAACGACAGCTCATCATTGACGCTTTGAAGAGATCGGCGGGAAACCAGGTGCGTGCGGCGAAACTCCTGGGCATCTCTAGAGATACTCTCCGCTACCGCATGAAGAAATATCGGATCGAGAAGAAAGTCCTCTGGTAGGGACGGTCCACAGTAGAATGCCACGGCTGCCCCGATTGGAACAGACCCGGTCTTCGTGTACCCCGGCGTGCCTCCTGAACTCCGCCGATTCCCTCTCGTCTCCACCTCTCTTTCGCGTTCACGTATGTGCTTAACCCACTCTGGGTGGGTGAAATCCCCCTCACTAGCAGACGAACGTGGCTGATCGACGGGGAGATAATCCCGGACCGTCAGACCTGACTGCCCGTTGTCGTAGGGCCTTGTAATTAAAAAGGTTAATTGACGTATACCTCGGTGAGATCAAGTCAATTTCCCCAGGCCAAACCTTCATTTCTGTCACGAAAATTGCTGCTGTCTGTTGGCAAGACCGAGTTCCGGTCCCTTTCCGCGCGAACTTCGCACGTCCCGCCTAAAGAAGCAGTCGTGGACCGATACCAATGAAACTCGAACGTAAGCCACGCATACTAGTTGTCGAGGACGAGAAGCTTCTGCGATGGTCTATTTCACAGGAGCTCACGAAGCGAGGTTATCGAGTGGTCATTGTAGCCTCCGGTGAAGAGGCCGTTCGGTTGTTGGAGTCAGAGCAGTTCGATGTTGTGATAACAGACCTGAAACTTGAAGGCATGGATGGGTTGGAGGTTGCATCCGCGGCCAAGAGGAGGATTCCCACAGCCAAGGTCCTTGTCATAAGCGCCTACGGTTCCCCAGAGACTAGGGCTCGTGCAAGGAGTTGCGGCGTCTTTCGCTTCCTGAGCAAGCCGGTTGACGGTAAGCTACTGGCGAGTGTTATTGAAGAGGCTACATCCACATCGGATTAGAGGACTCTTTTGAACGGCAACCATCATCCGGGCACTCGTTGGCCCCGAGGTGCGTGAGGACTCGCGTTGAAAGCTCTTGTTATATGGGAACGGGTCTTCTAGAATATGCTGAATGCAGGCCATTTTGACCGGGGGAGACGGAGCGGGTTTTGCGTCAAGCCCGATCGCCGCGACGTGGTGCGCAGAAGGCGCATCTTCAGATAACCCAAATCAAGACAACATGTTGAAAGGGGGTGACTTGTAGATGAGAACTCTGTTAGGCAAGACACCGATCGTGGTGGCTCTCTGCGCAGTTGCGCTTTGCCTTTCGGTGCTGCTGTACTTTGACGGGACAGCGGAAGAGACAACCAAGGAGAAGGCGAAAGAGACATGCGCCGAGTCTACAAAGGCGTCGAAGGACACGACCGAAGCCGTTAAGCATGCCTATGTCGGAGTCGGTAAATGTAAGATGTGTCACATGCCGTACTTCAAGGCATGGGAAGGCAGCCAGCATGCCAAAGCCTTTGACCTTTTGAATGTCGAGAAGAAGGAGGACAAGAACGCCGAGTGCTTGAAGTGTCACACGACCGGTTTTGGCGACGGCGGCTACGAGACAGGCAAGGACAAACCCGATCTCAAAGGCGTGCAGTGTGAGGCATGCCACGGCGCGGGTGCTGACTACATGAAAATGTCGGTCATGAAGGACCATGAACAGTCAGTCAAGGCCGGTCTCGTGAGCCCCGTGGATGAGGCCGTGTGCATCGGATGCCACAACAAGAAGAGCCCCACGTTTAAGGGGTTTGACTTCAAGGAGTACGTGGCTAAGGGCGTGCACAAGGTAGAGAAGAAGACTGAGAAGTAGGAAGATCTGATGGAAATGAACTTACCCCAGGAGGGAACTCCCTCAAACGAAAAGCAGGGATCGATCTGGATGTCCGTCTACTCGTTTCTTAGTTCCGCAAAGTTTGGACTCTTCCTGCTGCTGACTGTAGGATGTGTTTCTCTCCTGGGGATGTTCGTTCTCCAGAATGCTCCTCAGGAACAGTATTTGTCTCGCTACGGCGAATTCTGGGGACGTTTCATCTTGTCTTCAGGATTGGGCTCGGTTTATCGCGTGTGGTGGTATCTGCTGTTGATATGCCTCACGTGTGTCAATCTCGTCCTCTGTTCATTGAAGCGAGTGAAGTTTAGCTTCAGTCAGGCATTTTCCAGACCTCTCGCTGAGGACCACGGGCTGCTTCGCACCGCACGCACTGCAGAGGTACCGCTCGAGGTATCGAATCTCAATGACCTTATAGGTAAACGTCTTAGGGCGAAGGGTTTTTCAGTTAACAGTTCTGAGGTCGGACAGGCGAAGCTGACAGTGGGTCAGAAGGGAGGCGTCTCGCGGATTGGCTTCCTGGTGACTCACCTTGCCGTCATCCTCGTGCTTGTGGCCGGAATAGTCAACGGGACAATGGGTTACAGAATCCAGAGGCCGTTGAACATGGGAGAGTCCTTTGACTTGAACGAGATAAAGCCCGGCGCGGGCTTCAGCATCAGAGCCGACGATTTCGTGATAGAGACTACCGAGGACGGCAAGATACGTGACTACAAATCGACCCTGACGGTTCTCGATGGCGAAAGGGAAGTTCTTACGAAGGTGATAGAGGTGAACCATCCTCTCACCTACAACGGCATCAGCTTCTATCAGGCCAGTTATGGCGAAGACCCTACCAAAGTCAAGGAGGCAAGAATCGTCTTTGCCGGTGAGGAAGGCACTCGCACTATTATTGACCTGCCGTTCAGAGTCCGGAAACAGATACCTGATACAGAGGTTGAGGCAGAGGTGACAGATTATGTTCCCCACTTCGTCAAGGACCTTGCGACCGGAGAAGTCAGAAGTCGCTCCCTCGAGCCGAGACTTCCGGCAATCAGATTGGAGGTGTCGCGCGGGGGCGCCGTGGTAGCTGCCGGATGGCTGGTGAAGGGAATGGACGTTCACTCGGGGTCGGGTGAGTTGGGTCGTTTTCATTTCTTCGACTACTATCCAGCTTTCTACACCGGCATTGATGTGGCCGCAAATCCCGGGGTGGCCCTGATGTTTACGGGCTTTGGGATTGCGAGCATCGGCATATTCCTCTCTTTCTTTGTGCCCTACAAGAAGATCTGGGTGAAGGTTCTGGAGACAGGTAAGGGGCGCTCCGAGCTTAGGATGGCAGGCGTCTCCAGAAAGGATCCTTTCACTTTGAAGCGTGAAATCGACGGCCTCTACAAATTCGCTGCGACCGCAGAAACACGTGGGAAAGGAGAAGGAAGTGCCAGGGAGTGACGTACCTTTCTTTTGGGTGTCTCTTTTCGCCTATCTAGGAGCCACAATACTTTATGCCGCCAACGTCGCATTATCCAGGAGATGGCTGGAGAGAGTTGCGCTGGTGACCCTGGCCACCGGTTTTGGCTTCCACTCTGTTGCTTTAGTAGTGCGTACCATAGCCACAGGACACCCTCCTTTCACGGGAATGTACGAATATGCCTCTTGCCTGGCTTGGGCGACCGTCCTCAGTTATCTCGTACTCCAGTTAAGACGTAAGGCCGAGAACATAGGGGTCTTCGTTGCACCTGTGGCATTCGCTGTTATCGTCGTCGCTTCTCTATTTCCCAAGGACATGGAGAGCCAGCTTGTGCCCGCCCTGCAGAGCTACTGGCTACAGATACACGTCACGCTGGCCGTCATCGGCGAAGGCGCATTCGCGGTGGCCTTTGCGAGCAGCGTGATGTACCTGTTCAAGATGCGTGGAGCCAAATGGCTTCCTTCGCTTGAATCGCTGGATGACCTGACTTACAGGGCGATAGTGATCGGGTATCCGCTTTTCACTCTGGGGGCGCTGTTCGCTGGGGCCATCTGGGCTTGGAAAGCGTGGGGTGCACCTTGGGGTTGGGATCCCAAAGAGGTTGGTTCGCTCGTAATTTGGCTTATTTACTCCGCGTACCTGCACGCACGAATTACGGCCGGCTGGAGAGGAAAGAGGGCAGCGATACTATCCATTTTGGGATTCTCTGCGGCCATATTGTCCTTCCTCGGCAATCTCTTCCTTGGAGGGCTTCACACGTACGCGTAAGAAGCTCTTTCTTGCGGAAGAGGTTCTGATGGGAACGGCTTCTCTTGAAAACCAGTGTCGAAGCTATTTGTAGCCGAAGAGAACAGAGTATATGATTAGTCCGATAAGCAAGATTCCAGTTCCCAGAAAAGTGAGGCCGAACGCGTAGATGGCCTTTTCCCATCGTGGAGGAAGGCTCTTCATCACCACCCGCTTACGCAGCTCCCCGCTGTCCTTCAGCTCTTCGTATTCTCGCGGCCTGTCGGCCTTGTACTCGTCCAGCGGTACTATCCCCGTGAATATGACCTTGTCCATAGGGAACGCCTCGGGGCGCAGGTGTGTGTTGAAGAAGTGAATGGTGAAGATGAAGCCCACCGCAAGCAGAGCTTCATCGCTGTGAACGATGGTGGCAACGTTAATCAGCACGCCCGGCACGAACCTCGTAAAGAACTCGGGAAACCATAGCATGAGACCGGAGGCGCCGATGACTGCCACACCCCAGAAAACTGCAAAGTAGTCGAACTTCTCCCAGTACGTCCAACGGCCGTATTCGGGTCGGGGCCCTCTTCCCAGGAACCACCTTAGGGTGGCTGCAAAGTCTATGAAGTCCTGCTTGTTGGGAAGCAGCGAGTTCTTTTGAAAGATGAACTCGCGCCAAGTAAGTCTTCGCCGTCGTTTTTCCTTGGCCAGGGCAAAAATGTGATAGATGAAGTAGCCAAACGTGGTGACCGCGGCGATCCGATGAATCGCTCCCGCGACCACGACTCCCCCAAGCATGTCCGCGATGAACTCGGCCCAGGGCATGGACGAAAACTTGAGCATCATTCCCGTTAAGGCCAGGGACATGAAGCTCACGATCACGAAGATGTGTGTGACGCGCTGCGAAGTCGTGAATCGTTTTATGAAGTATCTCTCGTGATGGCCCTTCCTCTGCTTCTCTCGTTCCCTCAGGTGTTTGAAGGAACGAGGTAGCCACAGAAGCGTATGTACTCCAAAAAAGCTGAACACTCCCACGAGAAGCAGCGTCATGGCCCAGTACGTAGTATGGAGAATCGG
The DNA here is from genome assembly GCA_020349905.1 of Candidatus Eiseniibacteriota bacterium. Classification (GTDB taxonomy): domain Bacteria; phylum Eisenbacteria; class RBG-16-71-46; order JAFGJU01; family JAFGJU01. The sequence continues at coordinate 2,152,193 of CP070702.1, read as the reverse complement.
GTATTTCACGCGGTCATGATGCGTGGCGTGTGTCAAGTAACCCGTGAAACGACGATTGGCGTCCTCGTGGCACTTCTTGCAGGTATCGACGACGTGCCTGAAGCCTACGCTGGAGCCGGGGTCGTTCACCCCCAGGATGGAATGCGCACCGTGACAATCAGAACACTTGGCGGCCTTGAGATAGCCCAGGTGGTACGCCTTTCCGTGCATAGTATCCAGGTATGTCTCGGCCAGCTCCTTGTGACACGAGCCGCACTGGTCCGTCACCTCGGTCATGAACTTGTCGCGTTCCACTTCGGCGATGAGATGGGACGAGTGGCATTCCGTGCACGTGGGCAATTCCGCCATCTTGCGTTCGTCCGTGGAGAAATGGACGCTCTTCACATATTGCTTGTAGATGCCGCGGTGACACGACGCACAGGTGGCCGGAATGTTCCGCCTGTGAACCGAAGACCGCTCGTCAGTGTGCTTGGCTACCATGTGGGAATTGTGACAGTCCGTGCACACGGCGCTGGGCAGGAGCCCCTTCTCCGTGAGCCCTCGGCCGTGAACGCTCGTGGAGTAGTCGAAGTACGCATCTATCTCTGACAGATCTCCCACACGCGCTGCCTTTCCGTCCTCACGATGGCAGTCGCCACAAAGAGCCGGTATCGAACTACGAAAAGTAGGAGCCGTGTCGTCGAAATGCGAAAGGGTCCCGTGATCACCGTGACACGTTGTGCAGTAGGGGACTTCCTTGTGTCCCTCCAGAAAGTGCTGGCCGTGCCCGCTGATGATGTACTCTTCGCCGATCTTGGCGTGACAATTTGAACAATCGACGCGGTCCGCGGGCTCACAGGGACGTTTCAATCTGGGATCGATGTCGGCGTGGCACTTTACACAGGGGATGTTTCTGTGAACAGAGCCGGACAGGTCGTCCTTTCCCACCGTTAGGCTGACCCTCTTTCCATCGACTACTTTGTGTACGTCATCGGTTTCGTGGCACTTCAGGCATGCTCGATCCGAGACGTTAATGGCCATGGACTCCTTGCGCACCTTGTGCGGGAGGTGACAGTCCGTGCAGGCAGGTATTGCGCCAGGTTCGGCCTCCCACAGCTCGCCGCGAATGACCTTGAGATGGACCTCTTCAATCCTCGAGTGACACTTCATGCACGTTGCAGATATGTTACGCCTTGAGATGGACGACTTGGCATTGCTGTGAGGAAGAATCAGGTGGCTGCCGTGGCAATCGGTGCAGGTTGCAGTGACAGCTAGCCCCTTCTTGAACAGTCCCTCTCCGTGAATGCTCTGGCTGTAATTCTCAATGATGTTGTGCTCGGATATGTTGTAGACCCTCGCCACAGGGGCGCCTTCCCGGTGGCACTTGCCGCAGAGGAAAGGGATATTCATCTTGAAGGTACGAGAAGCGGGGTCGGTCGACGGCGTAATGTCGTGTTTGCCGTGGCATTCCTTGCAGGTGGGAGCGTAGATGGCTTTTCTGTGTAAAGCCTGCCCGTGAATGCCGGACTCAAACTGGAGCTGAACCTCGTCGTGGCAGGTCCCGCAGTATACAGGGTTTAGCCTCTCCGGATGTGGGAGATCGTCCGGGTCTGCGTCCGCGTGGCACTGAACGCATGACAGACCTCTGTGAACAGAATTGGAGAAGACGCGGGCGTCAACGTATAGAGAAACGCTGGCTGCTCCCCGCTTCGTAGCGAGATCCGGATCTGAATGACACTGCAGGCACGGCTCGTTTTCTGAGGCCAGTGAGCCGTACGGGACCGAAAAAAACAACAGCATTGCCAGAACAGAGGCAAGTCTAACCATCAAGTTCTCCAGGGCGCCGCGAGGACAAGGGACATCACTATCCATTCGGCCGCGAGTCTACCACAGACAGGTACCCAAGATTTTGCTTATTACAAGGAAACAGGAGGAGGGGTCAGGGGCTTCACTTCATGAGTCTCTGAAGACCCTCTAAACCGGAGACCTCATGTCGGCAGACAACCGGTTCGGAGGAATCCTTTGAATCAATTATTGCACTTATAGCTCGCGGTATCAACATCTAAATACAGCACAGTCACGCGAGACCAGCTTCTGTCTTGACGCCCGGAGTGTTTTCCTATAACCTGAATCCAGGGGAAAGATCCCTCCTCCTTTACCTTGCCCGAGAGAACAAGCCAGGATAAGCGCTACCGGCCTCCCACATCGAGCAACAGTGCATCCCAGTCGTCGCAGAGACCTGGGGCCTGAGCTGGCAGACCATGCGTTTTCCTGGTCCCTCTACGAAGTGTGGACGAGACGAGGTGTGATGGAGAGGACACGCAAGTTCGCTGATGCACTGTCGGGCTTCGGCCGGGCGATCAAGCGGTTTCTGCTCGGAAGGCAGGACGAGGACGTTCGCCCCACCACGGGATGGCAGAAGTTCCTTCACTGGTTCGGAATACATCTCCCGCGAGACAAGAAGGACAGGATTCACATTCGGCCCAGGCTATTTCGACTCCTCGGTCTAGGGCTTCTGGTTATTCTGATACTCTTCGTAGGGCTCTTCGAATACAGCACGAGCCCGCGCTTCTGCAATAGTTGCCACATAATGCGGCCTTACTACGATGCCTGGAAAACGTCGAGGCACAATTTCGTGCGATGTGTCGAGTGCCACTACCCTCCGGGGAAGAGGGACGAACTGCGCGTGAAGTTCCAGGCGATCTCGCAGGTTGCCAAATTCGTGACACGCACCTACGGCTCGAAGCCTTACGCCGAGGTGGAAGACGAGAGCTGTCTTAGGGGCGGCTGTCACGAGGCCCGTTTGCTGGAGGGCATAACCACCTTCAAGCGAGGCATCATATTCGACCACGGGCCTCACCTCACCGAGCCCAGGAGAGGACGTCGGCTCAGGTGCACGAGCTGTCACTCTCAGATAGTCGTGGGTACGCACATGGTTGTGACGGAGACCACGTGCTTTCTCTGCCACTTTAAGGGAGAAGTTCAGGGAAGGGAGACGCTGCCTCTGGCGGGATGTTCGTCCTGCCACGAGCCGCCGGCCGGTGCAGTTGAGGTGGGAGGCATCAGCTTCAGTCACGAAGAGTTTGTTGGTAAGAGACACGTTCCGTGCCAGAGTTGTCATCTTGACGCCATTCAGGGTGACGGAAGAGCGCCCATGGAACGGTGCCTGGCCTGTCACAACGAGCCCAGGAAACTGGAAGACATAGAGGACATGCCGGGCCTTCATGACAATCACGTGACCCTCCACAATGTGGAGTGCTCGCGATGCCACGAGGAGATAAAGCATGCGGTGAGGACCACATTGACCCCTCTCGACTACGGATGCACTATCTGTCACGAGTACAAGCACAGCGCGCAGAAGGAAATGTTCATGGGAACTGGGGGTAGGGATTTCCACGGAATCCCGAGTCACATGTTTATTGCCCAGGTCGACTGTATCGCCTGCCACACCGAGCCAATGGGCGACCGCGAACAAGTCGAGTTGACGGGAAGCACTTACCGTGCATCGCAGAAGGCTTGTGTGCAGTGCCACGGCGAGGAATACGATGGGCTGCTGCGGTTGTGGCAGGAGACGTTCGACGTGATGCTCGGGGAACTCAAGCCGAAGCTGTCGAGGGTTTCATCTGCCGTTGAAAGCGCAAAGAAGGCCGGGAAGTCGCCCAGGGCGGCCGACAGCCTTCTCGCCAACGCAAGACACAACGCTAGATTTGTTGAGATAGGCCGGGGAGTCCATAACGTGTTCTACGCAGCCGGGCTCCTTCACGTCGCCAACACCAACCTCGACAGAGCGATGGATATATTGGGAGAACAGCCTGTCTCTCTCGGCAAGCACAGTTATCTGGGGGGGGACTATTGCGCTCGGCTCTGCCACAGTCGCGTCGGAGTCGAGATGCCGAGCGTCGTGCAGGTTTTCGGAAGCTCCCTGTCTCACCGGCGTCACTTTATCGAGCACGACGTATCGTGTACAGAGTGCCATTCGAGCGAAAGCCACAAGGAAGTAAGTGTAACTCCCGAAGGGTGCAACTCATGTCATCACGAACAGACGAGCAGCAAGTGTGCGAATTGCCACGACGTGCAATCTGCTCTCTACGAAGGCAGCTTCATGAGCCAGGATTCTGCAGAAGAGCAGCCGGGGCTCATGTTCGGCGCGGTGGATTGCCGAGGATGTCATACAAAGATTTCCCATATGACTGCCCATGAGATCGTGTCACGTGCCTGCGAATCCTGCCACGAAGAAGGTTACGCGGAGATGCTGAACC
>CP070702.1:2123483-2147855 GCA_020349905.1 Candidatus Eiseniibacteriota bacterium | reverse complement strand
CCGTCGAAAGTCTGCAAGAGGAAGTTCACACCGGAGGAGATCGAACGTTTGAAAAAGGAGGCCGCGAAGAGAAAGGAATCTGCGAGGAAGAGAGAAACGGCGGGGAAGACGGAGGTGGCGGGGAAGACGCAAGCAGCGGGGAAGACGGGCGCAGCAAGGAGGATGAAACCAGCGGGGAAGATTGACCCGGCGAGGAAGCGTGAAGCGCGAGGTATCGCGCCTGCGAAAAGTGGCAGGACAAAGAATGATGAAGGAAAGAGTAAGGCTTAAGATAGACGGACGGAAGGTCGAGATCGAGAACGGGCTCAGCATCCTGGAGGCCAGCAGGCACGCTGGCATACACATTCCCACTCTCTGCTTCGATGAGGCCCTCGCCCCTTACGCCGCGTGCCGCCTCTGCGTGGTGGAACTTACCGCGGGCAGAACGAAGAGGCTGGTCGCTTCGTGCGTCTATCCTGTGGAGGAAGGTGCAGAGGTGAAGACCTCCACGGAGGAGATTCTTCTTCACAGAAGAGTCTTGCTGGGGCTCTATCTTGCCCGCTCGCCCGAGGCGAAGAGGATACAGGAACTGGCGAAGGATCTGGGCGCCGCTCCGCCCAGACAAGGATTAGAGGAAACGCACAACTGTATTCTTTGCGGGCTCTGTGTCAGGGCGTGCAAAGAGATAGTCGGAGCCAGCGCCATCGGCTTCTCCGAGAGAGGAATGGACAGAAAGGTGGAGCCGCCCTTCGGGAGGGGCTCAGCCGCCTGCATAAGTTGCGGCACCTGCACCACAATCTGTCCGACCGAGGCAATTGGGCTAGAAGAGATAGACCGTGTGGAGCATGTCCATTCATTTTCGAAAAAACAGGAGAAACGCGCTTGCAAGGTGTGCGCCTCCTTCGAGCTCGTTCCAGACTTTCCTCGAGATTACCGGGAATGGCTCACAGAGAAGGTGGGGGCAGGGTCGTGAAAGCCAAAGTCGACTCGGAAACGAAGACGCTTCCCCGCATCGGTGTGTTCCTGTGCCACTGCGGCAGCGAGATACGGGACTCGCTGGACCTGAGCGTCATTGAGAGGCACGTCAGGAAATTGCCCGGGGTCGCTTTCGTCAGGGCCGCCCCTTACCCGTGCTCCAGGCCAGGCATAGCGGAGATGCTCGGGACCATCAAGAAACACGGGCTGGAGAGAATCCTCGTGGCTGGCTGCACGCCTCGACTCCACGGAAAGCTCTTTGCCGATGCCTGTGAGTCCGCGGGGGTGAACAGGTGGTTGGTCGAGATTGTTAACATCCGCGAGCACTGCAGCCGTGTCCACAAGAACAGGCGCGAGGCGACCGGGAAGGCGAAGGCCCTCGTCCAGGCCGGTTTGAACAGGCTACACGTGGCGGAAACTAAAGAAACAGTCCGCGTCACGCCGCTCAACTCCGTTCTCGTCGTGGGCGGCGGCCTGAGTGGTATCAGCGCCGCAGCGGAGCTCGCGGGCTTGAACCACGAGGTGACGTTGATAGAGAAGGCCGGCACCTTGGGCGGAATGCTCACTCGAATCCTGCGTCCGCATCCGCACGTGCGAACCGGGAAGGAGATCCTGCAAGAGAAGCTGTTCAGAATCGAGGGCAAGGTAGATGTACTGACGCAGACTACCTTGGCTTCGCTCAAGGGGGGTCCTGGACAATACAGGGCCACTCTCTCGTCTAACGGTAAGAGCGATGAGAGGAATTTTGGCGCTGTCATCGTGGCAACCGGAGCTCAGTGTCCTGGAGTGGATGAACTTCCCTGGAGGAAGGCACCTGCGTTCGGAGGGCGGCTTCTACCGCAGATGGAACTTGAGGCAGAGGAACCTGAGAAGGCGCTCGAGTCAGTTGGTTCGATCATCTTTCTCAACGTGTTGCCTCGGGGGCTGGGTGGTTCCGTAACAAGGTTGAGCTCTCTCGTGGCTCTCAAGAACGCGGTTCTGCTGAGAGAGAGAAAGCCAGCCCTCGAGCTAACGTTTGTTTTCGAACAGGTTCCCAGAGACCTCGAGAGGGAATTTCGCAGAGCCCGCGAGTCCGGGGTGAAATTCGCGAGGCACGCGGACGGGAAACCGCCGGAATTCACGAAAACAGGTCTTCGCCTGCGCGACGAAGGCGGGAAACACATTGAGCTAAAGACAGACGCCGTTGTGCTGCCCGCTGTTCTCGTTCCTTCGGAGAAGGCCGGGGAGCTTTCGGAGATACTGAGAATTCCGGTGGACGAAAAGGGCTTCTTTGTGGAACCGCACGTCAAGCTCAGGCCGGAGGAGTTCATAGAAAGAGGCGTTTTCATCGCAGGCAGCTGCCACTCGCCTGCAAGCATACTGGAATGCACGGCTCAGGCAATGGCCGCCGCATCGAGAGCTTCGCGCTTCCTGAGCGGCGAGTCCTTCAAGGCGCCTCTGGTCTCGCGAATCGACGAGAATGTGTGCAGGGGATGCGGTCGTTGCGCCGAGGAGTGTAGGTGGGACGCCATAGAGATGGAATCGGCCGCGGCTGAGCTCAAACTGGCCCGTGTGGACGAGACCCTGTGTTCTGGTTGTGGGGTCTGTTCTACGGTCTGCATTTGCGGGGCTCCGACCCTTGCCCCAGTTGCCCTGAGGCAGATAAGAGATGCTGTGAAGGCGGCCGTTGACTAGGCGGCGAGAAAGATGAGTCCGAAGAAGAAGACATCGAGAAGAACGCGAGGAGCGACCGCAACCGCGACCCGGAAGAGGCGGATGAACAAAGCGTCGAGGAAGAAGACCGCAAAACGCGCAGCTCGAGCGTCCACCAAGGAAACTGTGCGAAGCGCCGCGAAGAAACCAAAGGGTGCTACCAGAATCATAGTCTTCGCCTGTAGCTGGTACCCGTCCATCGCGGCAGACAACGCCGGGGTGGTGGGCCTGGAATACTCGGCAGACGTCAGGATACTGACGCTAGCGTGCGCGGGAAGGCTCACCCCTTCCCTGGTGCTGGACGCGTTCGGCGCCGGAGCAGCGGGGGTGTTGGTAGCGGCATGCAAACCTGAACTCTGTCACCACGTAAACGGAAGTTCCATCTGCGAAAGGACCGTGGCTGAGACGAGAGAGCTTGCAGAGCTTCTGGGTATTGGAGCAGAGAGGGTGCTCCTTGAGACCTTCGATTCGGAAAAGGGTGAGCCCTTCGTGGAAAGCGTAGAGAGCTTTCGTAAGAGAGTTGGGAAGCTCAAGCCGTTCGTCGTGGAGCAATGAGCGTGGGAGATGTGACACATACGGGGAGTGAGACGTGAGCCTGGAGCGTGAGGTTAAAGAGACAAAGGCCTACAACTGTGTTGAGTGCGGGATATGCACAGCCAGTTGTCCGGTGTCTCGCGTGAACCCTGATTTTTCGCCCAGACTGATGGTCGAGAAGTTGCTTCTGGGCTCAGGGATGGAAATCTTTTCTGACAGGGAGCTCTGGTCCTGCCTCACGTGTCGAACTTGCAGTGTGCGCTGCCCTTCGCAGGTGGATTACAACGAGTTCACGCGCGCTGCCAGGGTGAAGGCACGAAAGGCCGGCTTCGAAGGCGTGGACACGCACGCGGGAGTTCTCCGCTCCATAATGGAGCTCCAGGCGAAGGGCTTTCGGCCCAAGGCCGCGACGTGGCTCGATGGTGGACTTAAGACAGCCAAGCAGGGTCACGACTTTTACTTCGTGGGTTGCCTTCCATATTTCGACGTGGTTTTTACCAACATCGAGCTTAAGAGTACCTCGATCGCTCGTTCCGCGGTGCGGCTCATGAACCTGGCGGGAATCAGGCCCGTCGTGTCTGAGAACGAGCGATGCTGCGGCCACGATTTTTACTGGTCTGGAAATCACGAGGGATTTGAGAAACTGGCGGCGTTCAACCTGAAGCTCATCTCCGGCTCGAAGGCGAAGCGGGTCATCTTGACCTGCCCGGAAGGGTATCACATGTTCAGCGAGGCCTACAAAGCCCGCTTCGGCAAGCTAGGATTCGAGGTCGTCCATCTCACGGACGTATTGCTCGAGAAGGTGAAGAAGGGAAAGCTCAAGCTCGGAAGACCGTCGAGCGCGCTCGCCGAGGAAACTCTCAAGGTCACGCTGCAGGACGCTTGCCGCATGGGACGCATGATGGGGAAAACCGAGGAGATGAGGGAGCTTCTTCGCCTCATTCCGGGCGTGGAACTCGTCGAGATGCCGCGAAACCGCGCCGACGCAGTATGCTGCGGCTCGAGCGAGTGGGTGAGTTGCACGCTCTGCAACAAACAGATTCAACTCGAACGCCTGGCCGAATCTAGGGACACGGGAGCTAAATTGCTCGTTACGGCCTGTCCAAAGTGCAGGATTCACCTTACCTGTGCGCTCTACGACAAGGACAGGCCAATCAAGATAGACATTGAGGACATCACTTCTCTTCTGATGGACGCAGCGGAGAACGGGTCCGGAAAGGGAGGAAAACGTCGTGCCTGAGGTGGTGGTCATAGGTGGCGGGATAGCGGGGATTCAAGCGTCCCTGGATCTCGCCGACATGGGAGTGAAGGTCTACCTGGTCGAGCGCAAACCTAGCATCGGTGGCGTGATGGCGCAGCTGGACAAGACCTTCCCTACAAACGACTGCTCCATATGAATACTCGCACCCAAGATGCTGGATGCCGGTCGGCATCCCAACATTGAGATATTGGCCTACAGCGAGGTCGAGAGCGTCAAGGGGAGAGCGGGGGCTTTCACCGCGAAAGTCAGAAGGAAGGCACGCTTCATCAATGAAGAGCTCTGTAACGCGTGCGGGGACTGTATGGCCAAATGTCCTCGTAAGGTCCCCGACGATTTCGACATGCACCTCAGAGACAGGCGCGCGGTCTACCTCTATTTCGCGCAGGGTATACCGGCGGTGGCCACAATTGACAAGGACCACTGCACGTACTTCGAGAAGGGCAAGTGCAGGCTGTGCGAAAGAGTCTGCCAGAAGGAGGCCGTGGACTTCGAGCAGAAGGACAAGATACTGAACCTCTCCGTTGATGCAATCGTGGTGGCGACGGGGCTCGACGTGTTTGACCCGACGCCCATGACTCAATACGGCTACGGTCGCATAAAGAACGTCATCACCGGTCTCGAGTACGAGAGATTGATAAACGCCACGGGGCCCACGGGCGGCCACCTGTACCGCCCGTCCGACGGCACGCTGGCCAAGAAGGTGGCTTACATACAGTGCGTCGGCTCCAGGGACCTCAACTACTGCAAGCACTGCTCCAGCGTGTGCTGCATGTACGCCATCAAGGACGCCATGCTCGCACGGGAACACGACGTCGAGGCGAATTCGCACATATTTCACACGGATTTTCGGAACGTTGGCAAGTGGTTTCAGGAATACGAGCAGAAGGGTAAGGACCTTTACGGAATCAACTACGTGAGGGGAAGGGTCGGAGAGGTGCAGGAGGACAAGGACGGGAATCCGGTGGTGTGGTACGAGGACACGCAGAAACGCGAGGTGAAATCCCTCACGTTCGACCTCGTTGTGCTGTCAGTGGCGGCTATGCCGGCAAAGGGGTCGGAAGAGTTGGCCAAGATCCTGGGTATAGAACTGGACGACAGCGGATTCGTCAGGGTGCGCGCCGGAGAGCCCGCGGACACGTCGCGGCCCGGGATATTCTCGTGCGGCTTCTGTAACGGCCCGGTGGACATCCCCGAGTCGGTTTCGCAGGCCAGCGCCGCCGCGATGAGAGTAGCCGAGACGATTCTACCCCAGGTCAAGGTGGCTAGCGGCTAGTAGGTTGAGAAATGAGCCCGGAACCAGAGAAGGAAATGAAGGGAAAGAGGGACAAGCCCGAGAAGGGGAGCCCGGTGGATAGAGCAGGAGGAGAATCTCGTCGACAAGAGGTCGACGCCGCCCCCGCTGGGGAAATCCGCATAGGCGCGTTCATATGTAACTGCGGGACGAACATCGCCGGCTTTCTGGACGCCAAGGACGTGTCCGACTATGCGCGGATGCTCCCCAACGTCGTGTTCTCCCGAGAGAACCTTTTCTCTTGCTCCGAAGCTGGCGTGACGGACATAAAGAACGCCATCAAGGAGCACAAGCTCAACCGTGTCGTGGTTGCAGCCTGCACTCCCCGGACCCACGAGCCGCTGTTCCGGGCCGCCTGCGAGGAGGCAGGGTTAAACAAATTCCTCTTCGAGTTCGTGAACATACGCGAGCACTGCTCCTGGGTTCACAAGGGAGAGAGGGACATCGCCACACAGAAGGCCAAGGACCTGGTCAGGATGGGAGTGGCGAGGGCAACACGGCTTGAGCCCAAGGAGGAGATAACCACTGACGTGAAGCGGACCGCGCTCGTCATCGGAGGTGGAATCTCAGGGCTCACGTGCGCGCTCTCTCTGGCCAGAAGAGGCTTCATGGTCACGCTGGTCGAGAGGGAGAAGGAACTGGGCGGGCTGCTCCGATACGTAAACGTGCTTTATCCATCCGGGGTCTCTGCCGGTACCTTCGTGGCTTCCAGAATAAAGGAAGTGAAGAAGAGCTCCCGGATAGAGGTCCTCACATCCAGCACCGTGCAGAACGTAAAGGGTTACATCGGAGACTACGTGGTTTCGGTGTCGTCCAAAGACCGCAAGTCGCGCGATGTCAACTGCGGGGTCATCGTTGTGGCCACCGGCGCAAATCAGCTCGTACCCGAGGGTCACTTCGGATACGACGGGAAGAAGGTCGTAAGCCAGCTTCAGCTGGAGGGGATGCTGAGGCAAGGGAAACTTAAAAGCAAGCGGATCGTCATGATTCTCTGCGCCGGAGCCAGAATAAGGGAACGGGTCTATTGTTCCAAGATCTGCTGCATGACGTCCATAAAGAACGCGACGCTCATAAAGAAGACGGTGCCGGGAGCGTCGGTCCACCTTCTTTACAGGGACCTCCAGTGCTACGGCGTCGCCAACGAGGAGGCCTACCTGGGCGCCAAGGCGATGGGGGTGCGGTTTGTGAATTACTCTCTGGAGAATCCCCCGGTCGTTGAGAACGGACGCGTGCGTGTCTCAAGCCCCCTGAGCGGGAGAGAGATGTCGATAGAAACAGACCTGGTCGTCTTGGCCTCTCCGCTTGTTCCCCGTGAAGGCGCCGAGGTCGTCTCCAGGATGCTCAAGGTGCCACTGGATGAGAACAAGTTCTTCCTGGAGGCGCACGTCAAGCTGAGGCCGATGGATTTTGCGACGGACGGAATCTACGTTTGCGGCACAGCCCACTGGCCGGCCTCAGTCAGCGAGAGTATCTCTCAGGCGCTGGGTGCGGCGTCCCACGCATCCATTCCACTCACGAGAGGGTACGTAAAGGTCGAGCCGATAGTGAGCGAGCTCGTGGACGAGGAGGCCTGCAGGGGTTGCGGTATGTGCGCGGCGGTCTGCCCCTACGGAGCCGTGGAAATAGTAGAGACCGACAAGGGGCCCAAGGCCCGGATGATAGAAGTCGCCTGCAAAGGCTGCGGCGTTTGTGCGGCGTCGTGCTACAAACGGGCCATCGGAATTAGCCATTACACGGACGAGCAACTTGATGCCCAGGTCAGGGCATACCTGAAGGGAGACGAATGAGCGGATTCAGCCCAAAGATACTGGCGTTCTGCTGCAACTGGTGAGCATACGGAGCAGCAGATCTCGCCGGGGTCGCGAGACTTCAGTATCCGCCGGACGTGAGAGTGGTCAGGGTCATGTGCTCTGGAAGGGTCGATCCGTCCCTCGTGATGAACACCTTCCTCAACGGCGCAGACGGTGTGTTCGTGGGAGGTTGCCTGTTGGGCGAGTGTCATTACACGGACGGAAACCTTCACGCTCTGGCGAGGGTTTCTGTAACTCACAAGGTACTCTCCTTCGTGGGCGTAAACCCGGAGCGGCTCGTCATGAGACTCATGTCCTCCGCGGAGGGTGCGAAGTTCGTGAAATACACAACAGAATTCACGGACTTGATAAAGAAGCTCGGCCCCCTGGGCAAGAGCGAAGGCCTTGAGGGAGACGAGCTATCACTCAAGTTGGAAGTCGCGCGCAGAGCGCTGGACAGCAAAAAGCTCAAGTGGGTCATAGGTAAGAAGGTGGAGTTTTCTGACAAGGGGAACGTGTACGGGGAAGTCTTCACGGAACACGAACTAGGGCGAATGTACGACGAGATAGTGATGGACGAATGCACGATGCAGGAAATCGTGCTTCGAGGACGAGAAGAGCTCGTGTCCGTGAAGGAGCTGGCAAAGTCTCTGGACACGTCGCCGGAGAGGGTTTTGAGGCAACTGGTGGACATGCGAAGAATGGGGATGGCGGAGATTGCGGAAGTTCAGGGTAGAACTCCACAGTGGCGGGTCCGCGCGGAGGGTCGCCCCCTCTCTGCGAGGCTACTGTGCGATTCCGTGGCGGTCGGCGGAGCACCGGAGAACCCACAAACATGACACGCTCAGAGAAACAGAAACCTGAGAAGCCAGATGTTCGCCGCCAGGACGCGGGCGAGACACGTGCGGCCAAGACACGTGCGGACGAAGCGAGCGCGACCGAGACGAATGCTGGCAAGACCAGCGCGGCCAACCGCTCGGTCCTTGTGGTGGGGGCCGGAATCTCCGGCATAGAAACCGCCCTCGAACTCGCGGCAGAGGGCATCGAGGTCTTCCTCGTGGAAGAGGGGCCGACCGTGGGAGGTACGATGGCGCAGCTGGGCGGGACCTCGCTCTCTGACATGCCCGCCTTCTGCCAGCTGGCTCCCAAACTGGAGGCCTTGCGGCAATCTTCCAACATCCATCTCATCACGAACGCTTCGGTCAGGGAAATCAAGGGAGAGGCCGGGGCGTTTGAGGTCCTCGTGAAAGAGAGACCTTCCAGAGTGAACGAGAACTGCACCTTCTGCGGTGCCTGTGCGGTCGTCTGTCCCATAAAGCCCTTCAACACGTTCGACGAAGGACTCGCGCTCAGGACCGCGGTGGACGCCCAGAACTGGTCGTCTCCGCCCCAACTCTACAACATCGAGACTGAGGTTCCTGTGTGCGTGGAGACGTGCCCCGCGAACGTGAACGTGAGGACGTACGTGGGACTCATCGCAGACGGAAAGTACACAGAAGCCGTGGACGTCGTAAGGCAGACGAACCCGCTTCCCGCGGTGTGCGGGAGGGTCTGTCATCACCCGTGCGAGAGTGCGTGCAATCGAGGCAAGTACGACGAACCCATCGCCATAGATGCGCTCAAGAGATTTGCGAGCGATTACGAGATGAAGCTGAGGCAGGACGGGAAGCTGCCGTTTCCTAAGCCCACTAAGAAAAAACGCAACAGCAAGGTGGCTGTCGTGGGTTCAGGCCCGGCCGGACTCACCGTTGCGTACGACCTTGCGCTCAAGGGGCGCGAGTGCACTATCTTCGAGGCGGCACCTGTTCCCGGAGGAATGCTCTGGCTGGGAATTCCCGAGTACAGACTTCCCAGGCACGTCATCCAGTACGACATCGACTACATCCAGGCCCTGGGAGTGGAGCTCAAGTTGAACTCCCCGGTGGGAAAAGACCCTTCTGTCGACGACCTCTTCAAACAGGGCTTTCGAGCTGTGTTCCTCGGGGTGGGAGCGCACCAGGGTCTGAAGCTCGGTGTTCCGGGCGAGGAGGAATTGGAGGGGATACTAGACTGCGTCGTCTTCTTGAGGGACATCAATCTGGGGAACAAGGAGAAGCCCGGTGAGAAGGTCACGGTCATCGGAGGGGGGAATTCAGCCATCGATTCCGCACGCACCGCTATGCGACTGGGCTGCGAGGAAGTGAGCATTCTCTACAGAAGGAGTCGTCTCGAGATGCCCGCCAACTCCTGGGAAATCGACGAGGCGGAGAGGGAGGGAGTCAAAATCCACTACCTGGCGGCGCCGGTGAAGATGTTGGGTAAGAACGGCAGGGTGTCTTCCATGCTCTGCACGAAGATGCGACTAGGGAAGCTGGACGCCAGCGGAAGAAGGAGGCCCATTCCGGTGGAGGGCTCAGAGTTTAAGATACAAACCGACTGCGTGGTTCCCGCAATAAGCCAGGAGCCGGACCTCTCGTTCCTTCAAGAGGGGCACGGGCTCGAGATTTCGAAATGGAATTCGTTCGTGGTGAACGAAAAGACGATGGCCACGAACCGCCCGGGAGTCTTCGCAGCAGGAGACTGCGTGACCGGCCCGGCCACTGTCATCCAGGCCATAGCAGCCGCGCACGTGGCAGCGAAGTCGATAGAGAAGTACCTGGAGGAGAGCGGATAGCGGCGCGATGAAGAAGAGCAAGTTCATAACAGAGTTTGGAGACATCCCGGCTCCGAGAGAAAAGATGCCCCACCTGCCGCTCGAGGAGAGAGGGCAGAGCTTCGAAGAAGTGGAGCAGGGCTTCGAGGAGGAGCGCGCTTTGAAAGAAGCGCGCAGATGCCTGAGCTGCAGGCGCTGCATCGGCTGCGGTCTGTGCCTAGCCGAGTGCGACCCTCGCGCCGTGGTCTATGACGATGGAGGCCGAAACATCAAGCTCAAGGTAGGCGCCGTCGTACTGGCGCCGGGCCAGGAGGAGTTTGACGCTGGAAAGATAGGTGAGCTCGGCTACAGGCGTTTCGCCAACGTTATCACTAACGTGGAGCTGGAACGCATGCTGAGCCCCACCGGACCGTACGGAGGCCTTGTGCTCAGACCTTCGGACGGAGAGGTCCCTTCCAGGATAGCTTTCATTCAGTGCGTCGGTTCCAGGAACGAGGCCATCGGAGCAGATTACTGCTCCAATATCTGCTGCATGAGTGCCATGAAAGAGGCGGTCTCACTGAGCGAACAGATAGAAGGCGCCGGCGTAAAGATTCTTCATCGCGACATAAGACCCTTCGGAAAGGGTTCCGAGGAGTTCTACCTGAGCGTTAAGAGTCGAGAGAACATCGGTCTCGTACCGGCGATGGTCACGAAAGTCGAGGAGGTCTCAGGGAACAAGAACCTCGTCGTGGAGTTCTCGTCAAACGGCGAAAAGCAAAAGGAAGAGTTCGAGCTGGTGGTCCTTTCTGTCGGGGTGAGACCTTCCGCTTCGGCGAGAGGACTTTCCAGGACAGCCCGCGTAAAGCTCAACAAGTACGGCTTCTGTCTTACGGACCAACTCAATTCCGTGCTCACCGGTAAGGATGGGGTTGTGGTTGCCGGTGGCTTTGCGGGTCCGGGAAGCATTTCTAGTGCAGTATGCCAGGCAGGTGCAGCCGCCGCCGTTGCACTTCGAAGTCTTGACGGCGGAGCGGCACCTGATGACGGTGACAGGGGCGAGGCAGAGACGGCCTCGGGGGGCAAGTCGGGTTCAACGGGCGTCTTCATATGCAAGTACGGGCTTTCCTCCAGCTCTGGAGCCGACGCGGAAAAGCTCCTGGAAGAGCTGCGCAAAGCACCGGGTGTGTCCTTTGCAGTGGCTTCTGAGTTTCTGTGTGTTGAGCTCTCACGGGCGGGTTTCATAAAACAGATTTCTGAAGAGAACGTCTCCAGGGCCATCGTGGTTCCGTGTTACCAGTCCACCTACCGACCACTCTTTGAAAAGGCCTTACGTGAGGCCGGAGTCGTGGAGCGGGTGGAGGTGATGGACCTTCTCTCCGTGGATTCTCCATCCACACTTCCTGAGCCCGGCAAGCGGCCCGACACCTCGCAGGTGAAAGAGTGGGTATTGGAGCTCATCAAGAAAGCCGAAGGAAGTAGACCGACCCCGTCCGAAGAGGGGCTTGACGTGGAACAATCCTCGTCCGCTCTCGTGATTGGCGCTGGACTGGCGGGCCTCACTGCTGCTATGGAGCTCTCGCGATTGGGGCACGAAGTCACGCTGCTCGAAAAGCACAGGCAGCCAGGAGGAAATCTCCTGCGATTTCCTCTTCCTGTTGAGGCAGAAGGTGAGAAGGATGCCCTCTCTTCCCTGCGCGAGGAAGTTGAGGCAACGATAAACATGAAACTTCTCACGTCAACGGAGCTCGTCGGCCTATCGGGTGAATCCGGGCGGTTCTCTGCCGAGTTGCGCTCAGACGCCGGCCAGAAGAAGGAACGCTTCGGAGCCGTAGTGGTCTGCACGGGTGGAAGTGAACACGTTCCAGACGGGCTTCTTCACGGTCGGGACAAGCGTGTAGCGACTCAGTCAGAATTTCAGAAAGCGCTTGCGGGGGGGGAATTCGACGGCTCTTCGGTCGTAATGATTCAGTGCGTGGGCTCGCGAAACGAGGAGTGGCCGGTCTGTTCCCGCGTTTGCTGCGCGCAGGCGTTGAGAAACGCCCTCAAGGTGACGGAGCTTAAGCCGGAAGCGAGGGTAACAATTCTCCATAGAGACATCAGGGTCTATTCACTGGAGGAAGAGCTACTTTCTGAGGCGATGGAGAAGGGCGTGGAGTTCGTGCGGATGAAGGAGGACTCTTCCGGCGGTTCACCTCGCATCACGTTGGAGACGAAGGAAGGAGGGCAGGTCTCGGTGAACTTCACGGAGCGGGCGTCGGGTGCCGAGAAGACCGTCTCTGCCGACACCGTCGTCCTCAGCACAGGAATGAGGCCGCAGCCGGATTCGGCAGAACTGGCCGGCGTTCTGTCTATCGATGTGGATGAGAAGGGACACTTCAGAGAGGCGCACCCGGAACTGAGGCCGGTCGAAACTTCACGAAAAGGAATCTATTTCTGCGGGCTGGCTCATTCCCCGCAGACCGCTTCTGAGACCGTGGCGCAGGCCCTGGCCGCTGCCAAGAAAGCCTCCTCGTTTCTGAAACGCTCGGTCTAGAAAACACCTCGCCTGTTCCGACCGTACGTCAGATCGCTTAGTATAGGATCCTCAGCCTGGAACTCACCTCATTTGCTCTGGTCTGTATTTGTATTGACAAGTTATTCGCAGCCTATTTCTCCCGCGAAAACCGGCGGACCGTCTCCTCCCAGGCGCGCTCGAGCAGGGGGGCGATTCTCTCCCAATCATACTTCTCTTCCACGAGCTTCCTGGCTCTCGTGCACAGCTGCTGGACCAGCTCCCTGTTACTCAAGCACCGCAGCACGAGCTTGACGAATTCCTGTTCGGTGCGGGCGATGAGCAAGTGTTCTCCGTGATGAACGTTCAGCCCCTCGGCTCCCTCCGGGGTGGAGACCACGGGCAGGCCCGCTGCCATGGCTTCCAGTATCTTTATCCTCGAGCCGCCGGCCACCCTAACGGGAACAATGCAGGCGCTGCGCTGCGAGAGGTGGGGTCTCACGTCCTCCACCATGCCTGTGAAAGAAACGTTCCGGCTTTCGTACTTTCGCAGCGAGGAAGGGGGATCCTTTCCGAGAAAGACCACTCTCAAGTCGGGTACGCGCTCGAGGAGTCTAGGAAAAACTGAATCCATGAAGTAGACCACCGCGTCCTGGTTCACGAAGGCGTCGAACGAGGCCGAGAAGACCAAGGTCTTTACTGCCGGCTGGGGAAGGGCGAAATCGTAGTAGTTCACCTCGATCCCGTTGGGAATGACGGTGACCGAATCGCATCCGTAAAGTCGAATAAACTTCTCTTTGTCGTCTTCGCTGACAGCACCGACGTGGTCAAATTGCTGGCAGACCTCCTGTTCAAACCCTAGCATTTTCTTCCATTCGAGCTTGAGGAGAGCTTTCTTAACGGGGTTTTTCTCGTGCAGGTAGAGTCTCTCCCAGGGCATGGCCTCTATGTTGTGCGAGGAAAGAAAGCGAGGGCGACCGGCGAGCTGCCCGGCGTAGATTCCGTAATGCGTCCATTCGCAGTGAACCAGGTCGAAGTTGCCTTCACGGAGGAGCTGGTTCGAAAGCTGGAGGAAATCCTCGCGGAAGTGCTTCCTCATGACGAGGGGCGTGCGAGTGAAGAGGTTGGCGGCAGCGTTCCAGTAAAGCCGGTGCGCAGAAGCGAAGGGATTCCTTCGCTGGAGACTCACCACCTTGATGCCGAGGGATTCGATGTGCTTGCGCGCCTCGTCTTCTTGGCCGCGGTCCTCGAAACAGAGGTAGGTTATGTCGTGAGAGCGGGCGGCTCTGGTCAATAGATGGTAGCTTCTGAGTCTTTTACCCGAGACGAGCGGATAGGGGATCCATTCGTCTAGGACAAGAATCTTCATGGGCGGCCCTTTCGTATCCAGCCTAGAAACACAGGGCAGTATAGCTCAAGCAAGTCGGCAAATCTATAATTCTCAACCGCCTCATCTGTGTTACATTTATGCGAACGCTTAGGAGCCGCCGGGCTGAGGACGCACAGACGAACAGGAGGCCCGCACAGATGGGAAGAAAGCCGCTGCCCAAGATGCCCGCCATCACAGCAACCCACATCTACGACTACCTCATGTGCCCGCATCGGGTCTACCTGGACGAGTTCGGCGACAAGGCGCTGATGGACGAGGAATCAGATTTCCAGAGACTTCTCTGGGAACGGGGTTCTACCCACGAGGAGGAAGCCCTCGAGCGACTTGGGCTGGATGTGTGCCGCGTTGACCTGGCAGACCCCGAGGAGAGGGAGCGGGAAACGTTTCGTCTGATGAAGAAAGGCGAAAACTTCATCTATCAGGGGGGCCTCTCGTCGGGCTCCATGCGAGGGAGGCCAGACCTTCTGGAGAAGACCGAAGGAAGATCGCGGTTTGGCTCCCACTTCTACGTCCCCGTCGAACTGAAATCGGGCTCGGCATACCAGGATGAAGACGCGGGCACACTGAAGGAACATTACGTCCTTCAGCTCTCCTTCTACGCGGACGTGCTGGAACAGCTCCAGGGCACTAAGCCCGAGAACGGCAAGATAATCGACGGAGAATTTCGCGTCGTCCCCGTGGAGCTGGCTCCGTTTGAGCTAGATTACGCGCAGCGGCTCTCCGAGATACGTGCGCTCTTTTCCGGAGAAATGCCATCCGAACCCTGTATCGGCAGCATCTGCGGGCAGTGCCACTGGCAGACTTACTGCCTTGACTGGGCGAAGGAGAGAGACGACGTGAGTCTTGTCAGGCGCGTCAGTCGTCCCAGAAAGGAGAGCTTAAAGAAGGGGGGCATCTCCACGGTGGGCGCTCTGGCAGATTTGGCGAAGAAGAAGTCCCTTCCATCTTTTGACAGGATCTCCACAGGCGCGCTCCAGCAGATGGTGAGAAGGGCCGTCGTTATCAAGCAGGGCAAGCCGGTCATAAACTCGCCCGTAGAGCTTCCCGTGGTTGAGCTGGAGCTCTTCTTCGACATCGAAACTGAGCCTTGGGAGGACGTGTGTTATCTCTACGGCGTGGTGGAACGACGAAAGGACGGGCAGCGTTTCTTGAGCTTCTTCGCGGACTCGCATGCCGACGAGGAGAGAACGTGGCACGCCTTCTGGGAATACATCTCTGGGATGGAGAACTATCACATGTATCACTACGCACCGTACGAGAGGAGAATTCTGGCGCAGCTTTCAGAAAGATACTCATGCGATCCCGAGCTATTCAGAACGTTTTTCGCGAACAGCACGGACCTCTACCGCGTCGTGGAGCGTCATACGGACTGGCCCTCTCATTCCTATTCCATCAAGTCTGTGTCGAAATCCCTCGGCTTCGAGTACTCGGAGCCCGACCCGGGCGGGCTCAAGGCGGCCATGTGGTATCAGGACTTTGCCCAGAACCCGGAGACCGGCGGTGCGCTGAAGGAACGGATAATCCAGTACAACAAGGAAGACTGCGAGGCGATGATAGTGCTAAAGGACTGGCTCGTTGCGAAGAGCCGGGAGCTTGAGCCGAGCCGAAGAAAGGGCCCGGGTTGAGGCGCGGGCACGCGTTACGCGGCGGAGTGGGTCGTGACGTCACGCCGAGGGTCCACATGGTTGAGCCAGTTCTGGCGCTGCCCCGCTGGCCGGGGCGACGCAGCCGGTTGAAACACGAGCGCACCCACCTACGTATAGACAAGAGAAAGGCTTAGCAGCCGGGTCTGCAGGTTGCCACAGAGGGCGCCACGTCAGGCTTCCGGCAATCGGAACGGCCGGAAGAAGTGGCGCAGTCAAAGGAGGGGTTCGATGAAGCTCGCCAAGGTTCTCGTTCTGCTTGTGTTGTTGTCAGCTTGTTCTTTCACGGCTGCGCTGGGAGAGTCCACGATACCTCCCTATCACGGCTACACCGACTTCTTGCTAGCATCTCCCGGGGCCATGGGTCCGGGGCTCTACGGTTACACGAATCCCGCCTTGTTGACGTACGTCCACGGACCCGACCTTCTGTTTGCCTGGTCGGACGACACCGGAGAATGGAACGACTTCGACCGGTGGGGGCTTTTTGCGGGTGTGCCGAATCTGGGCTTCGGCGCCATGCATCGGGAGACTGAAGCCGGACGTGTCACGGACTATCGGCTGTCACACGCCCTCGGTAACAGAAGCGCGAGCTTTGGAATCGGCTACGGCTGGTCGACCGGGGACACGGACATCTTCAACCGAACGAACGTGGTCACTCTGGGTATGTTGCACAGGCCGGCGTCCAAACTGTCCATCGGAATATCTGGTGTCTTTTCCACTTCCACGAGCGACAGAGAAGGGGTCCTGGACGTGGCGATTCGCCCTCTGGGTGACGAACGTTTGACGGGGTTCATGGACTACTCTCTTCAAAAGGGAGAGACCGTCGAAGACGCGCACTGGAGCATAGGCGCAGTGGCAGAGGTCTTGCCCGGGCTTCGCTTGACGGGCCGCTACTTCGACACCGAAGCGTTTGCCCTGGGCGTGAGCTTTAGCCTGGGAACGGTGGGGATTTCCAGCCAGGCGCACTACGACGAGGCACAGGATTATTCTTACGCCACCTACGGCGTGCGGCTCGGGGCCTACGACCGGAACGTGTTCGACACCTACCTCATGCCCAAGAGAAACTACGTGAAGCTGGAGCTGGCCGGTCAGCTCAAGTACAGGCGCTACCTCCTCTTCGACGACTCCAGAACGCTTTCCGGACTGACCTCCATGATAGAAGCGGCGAAGAGAGACGAGACCGTGGCAGGGATTGCCATAAACGCTTCTGGAATGAGAGGTAACAGAGAGCTTATCTGGGAGATACGAGAGAAGCTTAAGGACTTCAAGTCCAGCGGCAAGCGCGTCGTCATATTCATAGACAACGCCGAGTTTCCGCACTATCACTTCGCCTCCGTGGCTGACAGGGTGGTACTGGACCCCACGGGCAGCCTCATGATGCAGGGAATCGTCTTCGGCCGCAACTACTTCAAGGGAAGTCTGGAGAAGATGGGCGTCGGCTTCGACGAGTGGAGATTCTTTACGTACAAGTCGGCCTACGAGGGGTTCTCCAGGGAGAGCATGTCAGACGCGGACAGGGAGCAGTGGCAGGCCATTGTGGACGACATGTACGAGACGGCCAAGATGGACATATGTGAATCGCGAGGCATCGCTCCCGAGGAGTTCGACCACATGGTGAACGAGGAGGCGTTCTTCCTTCCGGCCGAGGCTCTCGAACGAGGCCTGGTTGATTCGCTGGGTCGCTGGGAATCGGTGGAGAACACGATAAAGGACCTGGAGGGAAAGAAGAAGCCGTTCGTCTCTCCGGGACGGATAGCCCAAAGCAGGCTTCCTGTTGACGACCACTGGGGTGAGAAGCCGCAGATCGCCGTCGTCTACGCCCTGGGTGAGTGCGCGATGGACAAAGGAATCAAAGCGCGCAAGCTCGTCAAGGACGTGGAGGCCGTCACGAAGAACCCGCAAATCAGAGCAGTAGTAGTGCGGGTCGATTCCCCCGGCGGTGACGGCACGGCCTCCGACTTGGTGGCGGAAGCCATGAGAAAGTGCGCGGAGAAGAAACCCGTCATCGTGTCGCAGGGATTCGTGGCCGGCTCTGGTGGCTACTGGCTCTCGATGTACGGGGACACCATCGTCTCCGCCCCGTTCACGCTGACCGGCTCCGTGGGCGTCATAGGAGGATGGTTCTACAACCTGGGGCTCAAAGAGAAGCTGGGGATGAGCACGGACTTCGTGACGGCCGGTGAGCACGCGGACCTCGGATTCGGGGCCACGCTGCCTTTCATCAACGTGACCGTGCCGGACCGCAACCTGGACGAAGAAGAAAGGGCCAAGATGGAGCACGCCATAAGGTGGTTCTACGACTTCTTCGTGGAGAAGGTGGCCATGGGCAGGGGTAAGGAATTCGGTGACATCGAACCCATAGCGCGCGGCAGGGTCTGGTCCGGAGCCGACGCTAAGGACGTCGGTCTCGTCGACGTTCTGGGAGGGCTTGAGACCGCCGTCGCGATAGCCAAGAAGAAAGCCGGGATTCCCAGAGACCAGGACGTGACGCTGGTCGAGCTGCCCAAGCCGCAGCTGTTCGACCCGAATATCTTTAAGCCGTCACTGTTCGGATTTGAGGAGCGGACGAACGAGCTGATGGAGCTTCTCAAGTTCCGCATGGAACATAACGGGCAGCCGCTGCCCATGATGTCGCTCGACGACATGGAGATGGTGATGCGGCTGAGGCAGTGACGTAAACTGTCACGCGCCCGAATCTCTTGTCCGAGGTCTGATGAAAATAGTCTTCTCCGAGGAGTGCTTGAACTACGGCAGCCCGGGGCACCCGGAGAGCCCGGAGAGGGTCAGGCTGGCCTACGAGTATCTCAAGGCGCGCTTCGAGTTCATCGGGCCGGCTCCGGCCGCGGAGAAAGACATTCTCCTGGTTCATTCAGAGAGGCATCTGGAGAATCTTAGGAACCTGGAGTTCTACGATGGGGATTCTCCTCAGTATCCGGACATCTATGGATATGCGTGCCTCTCTGCAGGAGGGGCCATAACATCCGCCGGGGCCGCCATAGCACCTGCTGGCGCGGCCACAACATCTGCGGAGCAGTGCGCCTTTTCTCTCACAAGACCCCCCGGGCATCACGCCGGGCCCTCCAGGGTGGCGGGGTTCTGTTACCTGAACAACGTAGCGATTGCCGTGAGGAAGCTGGGAAAGAGAACCCTCATCCTGGACATAGACGCCCACCACGGCGATGGCACTCAGGCCATCTTTCTTGGAGACCCTTCGGTCGTCTACGTCTCGCTGCATCGGTATCCCTGTTATCCCGGCACCGGTCTTAAGTCCCAGGAGAACTGTTTCAACTACCCCCTTCCTCCGCTCTGCGGAGACCAGGCGTACCTGGAGACTTTCAAAAGAGCCCTGGATTCGCTCGAGGCGGGCGGGTTTGAGCTGGTGGCGGTCTCGGCCGGTTTCGACGGATACCGCACGGACCCCCTGGCTTCGCTGGGCCTTACGAGCCAGGCATACAGGAAGGTGGGTGAGCTCATATCGGGGCTAAAACTCCCCGTGTTCGGCGTTCTGGAGGGGGGCTACGACGGAGCCGCCCTGGGTCCCAACGTCGAGCAATTGCTTCTGGGGCTTGGGTCACGAAATTCTTGAAGCTGCGGCGTCTTCATGGTGGGTCTGCCGAACGGCGCCGGGGCAGAAATGCCTTCGAAGGCCCCGTTATCGGGCAGGTCGGGTGCGGTAGAACGGGCTTGACAAGCGGCTTCGGGGGCGTCATCATCTATTGTGCTTTGTCCCTGGTGTCACTGGATGGAACTGTTCAGACGAGGGAGGGGAGGTAGAAGTCGATGGAAACCTCATTTCCGGATTGTAGAAAGTGCCACGATGGAGTCCTGATTCCTCTTAGCGATTACGGAAGGGATGGTGCCCCAATCACCTACAAGGCGTGGGTCTGCTCCAATCCCAGCTGCGGCTTCAACGTGAGAATTGATAACGGTGAAATCAGCCTGGGCCGTACGGTCGGCCCTTCTGGCAAATGACCCTCTGATTCGGTGTTCGGCCTCGTCGCGTCGGGCGTGGCCTTTGAGGTTTGCCTAGTCCGGTGCTCGCTGTCTCGGGTCCGGCTTCGGCCGGCCTGACAGTACCGCTGACTTTTCCTCCAAAAGAGAGAACGCATTCTAGGTCACGATGCTCGTGGCCTAGTTTGATTTGGCGTCGGCCTGACTGCGCCGCGTGCGGTTTGGACTTGGAACCGGGCTCGCGCGTAGTATACTGTTGGGCATGTGACGATATTCTTTCGCGCGCACGCCATGCATCCTGACCGGCGCACTCGACGCACACCGGAGGCTAGAGTTGATAAAGGCCATCATTTTTGACCTGGACAACACGCTTACAGATTTCGTGAAGATGAAGGACGCGGCCATCCAAGCCGCCGTGGACGCAATGATTGACGCCGGGTTAACTCTTCCGCGGGAAGAGATGGCTGAGAAGATATATGCCATATACGATGAAGAAGGAATAGAGTATCAGAACGTGTTCGACAAGTTCCTGCAGCTGGAGCTCGGACACATAGACCACAAGGTTCTTGCGACGGCCGTGGTGGCGTACCGCAAGGCGAGGGATTCCTCCCTGGTGCTATACCCGCACGTGACCCTGACCCTGATGGAACTCGTGAAGAGAGGGCTTAGGCTGGCCGTCGTGTCCGACGCACCTCGCGCACAGGCCTGGCTGCGGCTGTGCCATCTAAATCTTCAACACTTCTTTGAGCACGTCATCACCTTCGAAGACACGGGCGAGCGTAAGCCCAGCGCCCAACCCTTCAAGCTGGCGCTTTCGCTTCTCGATGTCGAGCCCGCCGAGGCGCTCATGGTAGGCGACTGGCCCGAGAGGGACGTCGTTGGAGCCTCTAAACTGGGAATCAAGACAGTGTTCGCCCGGTACGGCGACACGTTCGGGACAGTCCACTCTGGCGCCGACTTTGAGATGGACGACGTCATAGAGCTAATAGAAATCGTTGACGGGCTCAATGGTTCGACCGGAACAGGCCGCAGTAAGAGAACGAACCCGGAAGAAGAGTGCGTCTCTGCTGACGACCGATAGGTCCCTCGACCCGGGGCGAACCTGTAGTCCCTCTGGAGGTCTGGATAGCTTGTCGTTTTACGTGGGAGTGGACATAGTCGAGATCGACAGGATCCGTAGGGCGGTCGAAACGCACGGGCAGCGCTTCCTGACAAGAGTCTTCTCTCCGGAAGAAGTATCTCTGTGCATGGGGCGCGCAGGCAGTGCGGCCTGCCTGGCAGCACGTTTCGCCGCCAAAGAAGCCTTCAAGAAGGCGATAGGGGCCTCGATTCCGGTTCCCTGGCGGCACGTTACGGTTGTCTCCGGGGACGGCGGAGGCCCGAGACTGAAACTTTTGAACAAGCTCGGCGACAGGCTCGGCGGAAGCTTCGCCCTGAGTCTGAGTCATTCCCACGATTACGCTGTGGCGGTCGTCATGTGGGAAAGGGCCTAAGGGACGTGCCCTGTGGAGCGAGCACCGGAAGTCGGGACGTGCGTCGTGGAGCCAGGGGTTTAGGGCGAGGGCGTATCATCTAAACGAGGGAATTCTGTGAAAATCGCGACTCCTGAACAGATGCGGAATATTGACGCCAAGGCCATAGACGGCCTCGGCATACCGGGGCTCACCCTGATGGAACACGCAGGGAGGGGTGTGGTTGCCGTCATCGAACAGGTCGCCGGTGACATCAACGGCAGGAGATTCGCCGTCGTGTGCGGAAAGGGCAACAACGGTGGTGATGGATTCGTGGTTTCGAGGCTTCTCCGCGAAAAGGGTGCCCGCGCCAAGACCTTCCTGCTCGGCCGGAGGGAAGAGGTCTCCGGGGACGCCAAGGTGAACATGGAACGCTTCGCTTCGATGGGAGGAGGAGTCACGGAACTTACCGAGGATAATATCTCCGGGGAGCTGGCGCCTGTACTCAATCGAACCGCCTTCGTCGTGGACGCTATTTACGGAACGGGCTTCACGGGAACCGCCAGCGGGGTGGCTGCCCGCGCCATCGAGCTCATCAATTCTTCGGAGGCCCAGGTGTTCTCGGTGGACGTCCCTTCTGGTCTGGACTGCGGCACGGCCAGAACAGAGGGACCTTGCGTCAGGGCACACGCGACGGCCACGCTGGCTCTGCTGAAGAAAGGCCTGGTGTTCTTCCCGGGCAGGAAATACGCGGGCGACATTTTCCTCGTAGACATAGGGATTCCAGACAAATGCGTTGAAGAGGAGAACATCCAGCTGACACTGATGGACAACCGGCTTGCCAGGGAATGGTTTCCCAGACGAGAGCCGGACGCCCACAAGGGCGACTGCGGCAAGATCGCGGTCGTGGGTGGCTCGGTGGGTCTCACGGGTGCAGTGGCGCTCTGCTCGATGGCCGCGATGCGGACCGGCGCGGGCCTGGTCACGGCAGCAGTTCCCAACAGTCTGAATGACATCCTGGAAGCGAAGATGACCGAGGCCATGACGAGACCGCTTCTGGAAACCAGCGAGCGCACCATCTCTTTGGGAGCGAAGGACGCCGTCTTGAATCTGATGGGCGCTTGCGACGTGCTCGCTTTCGGGCCGGGCCTTTCCAGGAATGCAGAGAGTGCACAGCTGGCACGAACGATAGTGCCGTACACGTCCAAACCCACCGTGCTTGACGCCGATGGTCTGAACGCCTTCGTAGGCCACACGGACCTTTTCAGCCGGGCTGGCAGATGCCTCATCATCACTCCTCACGTCGTCGAAATGTCTCGCCTCTCCGGCCAGGACCCTTCGGACATCGAGAACGACAGGGTGAGCGCCGCGAGAAGTTTCTCGGAGAAGTTCGGAATAGTCGTGCTTCTCAAGGGGGCTCCCACGGTCATCGCTCATCCTGACGGCGAGACCTACGTGAACCCAACGGGAAACGCGGGACTGGCGTCAGGAGGCTCGGGAGACGTTCTCACCGGCATCATCGCCGGGCTCCTGGGACAGAGGGTGTCTCCGGTCCGCGCGGCGGTGTTGGGTGCGTACCTGCACGGCCTGGCTGCAGACATGGCCAAGGAGGGGCTTGGCGAGGAGGGAATGATAGCGGGCGACCTCGTGGAACTCATCCCTGAGGCCATTTGGTGCCTCAGGAAGAACGGGGCCTCGAGCGTGGTAAGGGTGAGAGAGATCGAGAAGTGAGGGTCGGTAGGTAGAAGGAATTCGGGGAGGAGCACGGCAATGCCGAAAGGTGTCAATCCCAAGGAAGACGTTATCCGGTTCGTCCACGACAACGACGTCGAGATGGTGAACCTATGGTTCACCGATATACTGGGACGGCTCAAGAGCATCGGCATCACACGCGACACTCTCGAGACGGCACTTCAGGAAGGAATCGGATTTGACGGTTCCTCGGTGGAAGGGTTCGTCAGGATTTATGAGAGCGACCTCATTGCCCTACCCGACGCGTCGACCTTCCAACTCTTCCCGTGGAAGCTGGCGGGCAAGGCCGCTGGTGTCATGTTCTGTTACACGATGAACCCGGATGGCACCCACTACGAAGGCGATCCTCGCTACGTTCTCAAACGAGCAGTGGAACGGGCGGCAGAGAAGGGGTTCAGCTTCAACGTGGGGCCGGAGCTAGAGTATTTCTACTTCAGGGACAGCGGCCAACCCACCCTGCTGGATGTGGCAGGGTATTTCGACGTGGTCCCGGACGACGTGGGCAACGAACTCAGGCAGAAGACTATCTTCGCCCTTCAAGGCATGGGGATCGCCGTGGAGTGCGGCCACCACGAAGTTGCGCCGAGCCAGCAGGAGATCGACCTCAGGTACGCACACGCGCTGAAGATGGCGGACCAGACCATGCTGTACAGATACCTGGTCAAGGAAGTTGCGAAGCAGAACGGAGTCTACGCCACGTTCATGCCAAAGCCCATAGCCCACGAGAACGGAAGCGGGATGCACACCCACCAGTCGCTCTTCTGCGGTGACAAGAACGCCTTCTTCGATGCGAATGGCCCGTACCATCTGTCTCAGGTTGCCAGAAGCTACCTCGGGGGGCTGCTGACCCACGCGCGGGAGATCGCCTCCGTGACGAACCAGTGGGTCAATTCGTACAAGAGAATCGTTCCGGGCTACGAGGCGCCCGTCTACATCTCCTGGGGCCAGAGAAACCGCTCCGCCCTCGTGCGGGTGCCCATGTACAAGCCGGGCAAAGAGGAATCGACCCGACTGGAGCTGAGGAGCCCCGACCCTGCCTGCAATCCCTACCTGGCGTTTGCGGTAATGCTGGCCGCGGGCCTGAGGGGGATAGAAGGCAACTACGAGGCCCCCGCCCCCATCGAGGAGGATATCTACCACATGAGCCCCGAGGCCAGGGCTCAGAACGGCATCCACTCGCTGCCGGACAGCCTGTACTCCGCGATACAGGAGACCGAGAAGAGCGAGGTAGTCAGAGACGCTCTGGGTGAGGGAGTTTTCCAGAAGTTCCTCAACAACAAGA
The DNA here is from genome assembly GCA_020349905.1 of Candidatus Eiseniibacteriota bacterium. Lineage (GTDB taxonomy): Bacteria > Eisenbacteria > RBG-16-71-46 > JAFGJU01 > JAFGJU01. Next base: position 2,123,759 of record CP070702.1, on the reverse strand, counting down.
GGGTGGAGTGGGAAGACTACTGCATCCAGGTGACCGACTACGAGCTTCAGAAATACTTGCCCGTTCTGTGAGCGGCTATTGACGGCTGCGTTGGTGCCTCCCCCGTCGGCCGGTGACCCGATTCCATAGGGTGCGGGCGCGAAGTCGGGCTTGCACGGCGAACTGAGCTATGTTATAATAAGTGTATTAGGAACAGGCACTTTGTCATCTTCTGTGCTGGGTCAGCCCCTGGTTATGACTGAGCCGCTGGAGTGAGTGACTCCGGCGGCTTATGTT
>CP070702.1:2100960-2123383 GCA_020349905.1 Candidatus Eiseniibacteriota bacterium | reverse complement strand
CGAATCACTACCTCAATCTGGCCACAACCCTTCCCAAGCTGGAGGCCCTGCTGCGGCTTTTTCGATTTGCCCCGCTCTCCCGCGTGCTGAAGGCCCTGGGCCTCCTACCGCAGCGCACGGAGAGTGGGGGGTGGGCCGAGCCCACTTGAGGTGGAAAGGCGCACCAGAGAGCCGGGAGACGAGCACTGGTGGCCGTTCTGCGTTGCCCCCGGCCTGCGAATCCAGAGCCCTGGCGGCGTGGCGTTGACTTTGGCCTGATCTGTGGTATAATGCGCGTCAATCAGGCGGGGTTTTTGGCCGAAGGCGGCTGTTGTGTGGTTACTGTCTTGTGCGAACCGGCTAGAAGTGACCCCTGGTGCGCGCGCCTGAGCGGGGTGGCAGGTCCTCTGGTTTGGCCGGCGGACCCTCCTCCCGGAGGGAGTGCAAAATCGCGCTTCGGGCGCGTAAAAAGGCGCACAGGGCCCAGGGGCATCAGCACACTGCCCCCCTAAGGCCCGGCTGACTGGCAGGTGAAATCACCACATTTCAGAAGATTGAGGCCCTCCTTCAACTTGCGAAGAGGGTGGCATGACCTTTGCTTCTTTATCGCTGCGGAGGGGTTATCCTACTTGGCAGAGGAGGTTAGAGCTTCCGAGAATTCGCTTGACAATTCACTTGACACGGGTCGGACGGGTGGATAGTGTGCCTGTCGGATGAGACTGGACCTCGAATCGTGGTCAGGGGATCGCGGTTCGTGCCGAGGGAGGTGATTCCACAACAGAAGGCTTGTTGAGTCCGGCAGTTCTGTTCGATGACACTGCTTATCCTGAGCAAGAAGGAGGAAAGGGAGATGAAGTTTCTGAAGAAGATCTTCAAGAGCGAAAAGGGCGCTGCTGTTACCGAGTACGCGCTCCTCATTGCGCTGGTGGCCATAGCGGTTATCGCGGCCATCATTCTGCTGCGTGAAGAGCTCATTCGCGTCTTCACGGCCATCGCCGATGCTCTCGCTGGTGCGCCGTAAAGTCGTTGCAGCAGGTTGTGACTTAGCTGTCCGTCCCCGAGCCGGGCGAGGTTCTCAGGGAACCACGTCCGGCTTGGGGTAGTTGTCTGACACCATGGGCTTTATGTCGGGAAGGTTGATCTAACGTGAGAAAGCTCTTTTGCGGACCTCGGTCTCAGAGAGGCGCTGCGCTAGTTGAGTTTGCTCTTGTTGCGTTCATGCTTTTTGTGGTCATCGTAGCGATGGCCGAGTTTTCGAGAGCCTGGATGATCCTGGGGGTGGCAAACGGTGCCGCGAGGGTGGGGGCTCGCTACGCCGCGATACTGCCGGACGTCGAGAACAATCTGGACAGTGTGAGGGCGAAGGTGAGGGACGTCCTGATTGCATCACAGATTCCCGACGGAGACATACACGTTGACGTAGTGTTCGATACCGGTTCTCCGGCCAAGGGAGAACCGTTCACAGTAAACGTCGTTGTGGACTTTCACACGTCTTTTGGAAATCTTTTCCCCAGGCTCGATGAACTGCCACTGAAAGCATCCTGCAGCATGCGTAGGGAAATCTGAACCTGAGACGGAGGTTTTTCAAGTGACAAGAATCAGGGTTGTTGTCGTTCTTGCTGTCATCTTTGGATTGCTGGCCAGTGTTGCCATCTATCGCTATCTTGCCCAGTACGATAGGGTTATCAAGGAGAAGCAGATAGCAACGCAACCGGTGGTTGTGGCTTCGATGGAGCTGCCGTTCGGGACGGTTCTGACTAACGACAACATTGAGGCGGCCAACTGGCCGGTGGAAATTGTGCCGGCAGGTGCGATCGCCTCGACCGGCGACCTAACTGGCAGGGTTGTGAGAACACCTCTCTCTGCCGGGGAGCCGGTTCTGGACGCCAAGCTGGCGCCGGTGGGCATGGACAGGGGACTTCCGATGCGCGTGCCGCCGGGAATGAGAGCCATGACCGTTCCGGTAAACGTCGTGAGCGGCGTCAGTGGCTTCGTGCTGCCTGACACCAAGGTCGACGTGGTTGTTACCATCCGCCCTGAGACCAAGAAGGAGTCCGTCGCGAAGCTGATACTGCAGAATCTCTCGGTACTGGCCGCGGACCAGAAGCTGGAGGACAGGGACGGCAAGCCCATGTCCGTCCAGTCCGTGACCCTGCTGGTGACTCCTACCGAGGCCGAGAAGCTGGCCCTGGCAGCTAACCTGGGGGACATCCAGCTCGTGCTGAGAAGCCCGGCCGACGCGGATTCTGCGGGTACCAACGGGACCACGATTGCTCAGATGCTTGCCACGAGTGAACCTGTGCAGCGCGCCGTGCCCCAGCGGCCCGTGAGAAGGGTCCGGACCGTGAGGACCCCGCCCAAGCCCGTGGAGGAACCCAAGAGGGAGCCCACGAAGGTGGAGGTCATCCGCGGAACCAAGCGGACTGAGGAGAAATTCGAGGAAAAGTCGGAGGAGAAGAAGAAGTAGCTTAAGAAAGGGAGTCGTCCCCGTCAGTTTCTACCCGGGCTTGCCGATTGGAGAGGTAGGCGCGGGGAATGGAGGGAAACGTAAGTGATGCATGAGAGAAGAGGTTTCGCCTGGCTGATCGTCTTCGGGCTGCTTCTGATGGCTTCTGGTTCACTCTTCAAAGCTACTGCTTCGGTGGTACCTGCCGGACCTCTGCTCAGAATGGAGGTCATAATCGGCAAGTCGCAAGTCATCACTTTTACCGAGAACATAAAGCGGGTCTCTCTGACCGACCCCAACATCGCGGACGTCATGGTTGCCTCCCCGAGGCAGATACTCGTCAACGGGAAGTCTGCCGGCACGACCAGTCTTGTCGTGTGGGACAGCGACGACAGGCCCACCTTCTACGACCTGGTGGTTCACACCGACACGTCTTTTCAGCAGGTCATGCTCAAGGTCAGGTTCGCGGAGGTGAACCGGACCGCGCTCAAGGGTCTGGGCTTCGACTTCGTCGCCACTGACCTTAATCCAAGTCTCTTCGGGGAAGATTTCGAAGAACTCACTGTAGGTAGCTTCTCGGGACAGGTCTCGACACCGTCCATACCCCTGAGCCTCTCGTCCAGCGTCTCGATGTTTGCGCAGCTTGTGCATCGGTCCTTCGACGCCTCGGTCATCCTGAAGGCCCTGGAGAAGAAGGGGGTGGTGAACCTCCTCGCGGAGCCGACTCTGGTGGCCATAAGCGGAAACGAGGCCAAGTTCCTGGCCGGCGGCGAGATTCCGGTTCCCATCGTTCAGCCCACCGGCGGGACCGCGCAGGTCACTATCGAGTGGAAGGAGTTCGGTGTCGGGCTAACGTTCACCCCAACGGTCGTAGACTCGGGGGTCGTGAGTCTGAAAGTGGAGCCAGAGGTGAGCACGCTCGACTGGGACAACGGGGTGACACTGGGTGGCTTTCGCATCCCTGCTCTGAGGACGCGTCGCGCCACCAGCACGGTCGAGCTCAAAGACGGCCAGACCCTGGTGGTCGCGGGTCTCATCACGAGCGAGGACGTGAACACCGTTCAGAAATTCCCGATTCTGGGTGACATCCCGATACTGGGAGCGCTCTTTAAGAGCTCCAGCTTTGTAAGGAACGAGAGTGAACTTGTACTGCTTGTTACTCCTAAGGTCGTGACTTCATACAGCGCCGCGAACGTACCTGCGTGGCCTGGAACAGGAACTGCAACAAAAGAGGAGTAGGTGAGGGCAATGAAACGAACGTCACTCGTGCGGGGTGTGGTTCGAGGCCAGAGGGGTGCGGTGATGCCCCTTGTCGGCTTTATCATCATCGCTTTGTTGGCTCTGGCAGCCATCGCCGTGGACGTGGGCTACATACTGGTGACCAAGCAGCAGCTGCAGAACGCTGTCGACGCCAGCGTCCTGGCCGCCGCCCCGGCGATGATACTCGAAGAGCCCGAGAAGACCACCGAGGTGCATGCCCTGGTGGTGGACATGTGCGGCCGGCACAGAGCAGGCGACGACGCCTCGGTCAGCATCCTGCCGGCAGAAGACATCATAATCGAGGACAACAAGGTCACCGTTTACGCCCGCAAGTTGCGCGACAGGGGAAACGGCCTGCCTCTTTTCTTTGCGAGGATTCTGGGCATCCGGTACGCGGACGTGACGGCCAAGGCGGCCCTGGAGGTCTACACTTCGTCTTCGGCCTGCTGTGTTAAGCCCTGGGCCATAGCGGACCTGTGGGACGACGAGACCCCCATTGTCGGCTATCCGGCGTGGCAGAACAACGAGCGCTGGGACGGCGAGCAGTTCGACGACCTTAACGGAAACCGCCTGTGGGACGAAGGGGAGTCGTTTGAGGACGAGAACGGAAACGGCGTCTACGACTCGGAGTACTACAGCAGGGACCTCTCGCAAGACAACCTGGCAGGATACATACCGGAACTGCCTCCCACTGGGCACGTAGGAATGCAGCTCAAGCTCAAAGTCGCGTCGAAGTTTGACAGGGCGTCATCCAGCTACTTCAATCCCGTGGTCCTGCCGTGGCCGGAGGACTACGGCTACCCGGACCGCGGAGCCAACCGATACGAACGCAGCATCGTGGAATGCAACCCGACAGTCATCGAGCAAGGGACGGAGTTGCTTCTGGAGAGCGAGCCGGGACGCATGGTGGGTCCCACCAACCACGGTGCGAAGGAGCTCATCCTGGAAGACCCTACGGCATACTGGAACGACCAGCTCAACACGGTGGACCACCACGGGGGAGGAGGTATTCTGGGAGTGAGCCCCCGCATTATAATGATACCGGTCTACGACCCCAGGATATGGCCGGGGACCGGCAGACTGCAGGATGAGAACAGCATATACATCACCAAGATAGCCGCGTTCTTCCTGGAGGACCTGAAGCAAGACGTGGTAATCGGGAGAGTGTCTAAGGCCCCGGTTTCGTGCACGGACCCGGTGTCTCCGGGTGGCGGCACGAGTTTCACCTGGACCTATCAGCTGGTGGAGTAAGAGGCATGCCGGATGAAGTATCGATAATCATAATCGACAGCGATAAGGACGTACGCTTCTCTCTCCGAACGCTGCTTCGAGAAGTGCCGGGTACGTCGATACGGGCGGAGACGGACGACATGCGGGTCGGTGTGAACCTGGTGAGGCAGCACCGTCCCAACATCGTGCTTCTGGAAGTCGGAACGCCGCCCGACGAGTATCTGTCCACCGCAGCGAAGATCATAGAGGTCTTCCCTCAGACCGCTGTTTTTGCCGTGTCTGCAGAGACAGAGCCCGAGATCATACTGAGGGCGATGCGTTCCGGCATCCAGGAATTCCTAAGGAGGCCTCCCGAGCACGACGAGATGGAGGCGGCCCTTCGTAAGGTTATGCGCCGGCTTCAAGCCATGGGGACCATGGCGGGCGAGATAATAACGGTCTTCAGTAACAAGGGCGGTCTGGGCACTACCATGATTGCAGCTAACCTGGGGGTGTTTCTCTCGAAGGTATGCGGGAAGTCCTGTGCCGTCGTGGACCTAGACCTTCAGTTCGGGGACGTGGGAATGTTTCTCAACGTGCAGCCAAAGTACACCATAGCCGACGTGGCCCGCAGCTACGAGAAGCTGGACCAAACGCTTCTGAGGGCTCACCTCGTGCAGCACTCCTCGGGCGTGTACGTCATGGCTGAACCGCAGCAGGCGGAGGAGGCGGAGGGCATAACTGCGGAGCAGGTGGGACAGGTGCTGCGTCTCTTGAGATCCATGTTTGAGTACGTGATTGTGGATACGGCGCACGCTTTCGACGACATAAGCGTTGAGGCGCTGGACCTGTCGGATGCAGTTTTCCTCGTGTCTGCGCTTGAGCTTCCGGCTATAAGAAACTCCAAGCGGTGCATCGAGATATTTCAGAGACTTGGCTACGGTCAGGACAAGGTCAAGCTCGTGCTCAACAGGTTTATCGTGGACAAGTCCGTCGCGACTGAGAAATTTGAGAGGAGTTTCGAATACCCAGTCTTCTGGCGCATCCCCAATGACTACGCCAGCGTGAGCAATTCGATTAACACGGGTGTGCCCCTCCTTGAGTCGGCCCCTCAGTCACCGGTTACTGTCAATCTGCGAGAGCTGGCGGTCAGCTTGTCCGGCTTCACGGGCGAGCGGGAGTCGGAGGAAGATTCCACCAAGAGGCGGCCTTTTGCCAGACTCTTGAGGAGGTAGAGGATGGCTCTGTTTGAAAGACTAAGGTCCCAGGAGACGACGGCAGCAAAGACGGAGAGATTCGGTTGGAAAGGTGCCCCGGAGCCGGCGGCCAGAGATGCTTACCAGGAGCTGAAGACAAGGGTCCACCACAGGCTGATCGAGAAGCTGGACCTGTCTACCATTGACAGCCTTTCCCGGGATCAATTGCGTTCCCAGGTGAAAGTGGCCCTCGAGCAGCTGGTCTCTACAGAGACCCTTCCACTGAGCAGAGCCGACCGCGAGAGGCTCGTAGAAGAAGTAGTGAACGAGACGCTAGGTCTCGGGCCGCTGGAACCTCTCCTGGCGGACCCTACCATCTCTGACATACTGGTCAACGGCTACGATCAGGTCTACATCGAGAGGTTCGGCAAGCTGGAGCTCACCGGAGTGAAGTTCAAGGACGACAACCACGTGAGGCAGATAATCGACAGGATCGTGGCCGCAGTCGGCCGCAGGGTCGACGAGGCCTCTCCGATGGTGGACGCGCGGCTGCAGGACGGGTCGAGAGTGAACGCCATCATCGCGCCGCTCTCCATAGACGGTCCTGTGCTCTCCATACGACGCTTCGGTGCCAACCCGCTGACGGCGAACGACCTTCTGACGTTCGAGTCGATCACGCCTGCCATGCTGGAACTTCTGAAGGGCGCGGTGAAGGCGCGGCTCAACGTTCTCATATCAGGTGGCACCGGCGCTGGAAAGACAACGTTGCTCAACATCCTCTCCGGCTACGTTCCCGGAACCGAGAGGATAATCACGATAGAAGACGCAGCAGAGCTGCAGCTACAGCAGGAGCACGTGGTGAGGCTCGAGACCAGACCTCCCAACATCGAGGGAAAGGGCCGCATCAGCCAGAGAGATCTGGTCCGCAACGCCCTTCGAATGAGGCCCGACAGGATCATAGTCGGAGAGGTCAGAGGGGAGGAGGCCCTGGACATGCTCCAGGCCATGAACACGGGCCACGACGGGTCCCTCACTACCATCCACGCCAACAGCCCTAGGGACTCCCTGAGCAGGCTGGAGACGATGGTGTTGATGTCGGGCATGGACCTCCCCGAGAAGGCGATAAGAGAGCAGGTAGCGTCCGCCATAGACGTGGTGATTCAGATCTCTCGTCTGAGCGACGGTCGCAGGAAGATAGACTACGTCTCCGAGATCGTGGGCATGGAAGGAAGCGTCGTCACCATGCAGGACATCTTTGTCTACGAGCGGATGGGTCTGGCTGAGGACGGCACGGTGCTCGGCCAGTTCAAGCCCACCGGAATAAGGCCCAAGTTCGCGGAGCGGCTGTTCATTGCCGGCGTTCACTTGCCGTCCGGCATATTCGACGAGACGGACTAGAGAGGAGAGGAATTTGCTCGGCGTTGTTTTTCTGCTCGTTTTCCTGACCGTGGTGTTTGCCATTGTAGGCGTCTTCCTCGTGTGGCGCGGCGCCCGCCAGGACCGCGACGAGAGGCTCAAGAGACGATTGAGCGCTCTCGGCAAGGGAGGGACGGAGCCCATTGTCTCTCCCACTATTTTGCGCGACGAGCTGATGAGCCAGATCCCGGCGCTTCACAGATGGCTCTCTAAGCTCGCCCTGGCGCAGCGGCTCGATCGGCTGCTGAAACAGGCGGATACGCCGATGAGGGTGGGGGAGCTTCTGCTCTTCACGCTGGTGTTTGCGGCGGCAGGTTTCGCGGTGGGCTCGTGGATCGGCCGAAGTGTGATTTCCGGGGTGGTTGGGGCGCTGGCGGCCGGCTGTCTGCCGATTGCGAACGTCGCGCGTAGAAAACGGAGGAGGGTTAAGTTCTTCGGGGAGCAGTTCCCTGACGCCTTGGACCTGATGACCAGTGCACTCAGGGCCGGCCACGCCTTCACGGGTGCGATTCAGATGGTGGCCGACGAGATGCCCGATCCAGTGGCGAGGGAGTTTAAGGACACGTTCGACGAGCAGAACCTGGGCCTGAGTTTCAAGGAGGCCCTGTTAAACCTCGCCGACCGGGTGGACAGCATGGACCTTAAGTTCTTCGTCATAGCCATGGTCATCCAGAGGGAGACGGGCGGAAACGTCTCTGAAATACTGGAGAAGATTGGTTATACCATCAGGGAGAGATTCAAGGTGCTTGGACAGCTTCGGGCTCTCACGGCGGAGGCCAGGCTCTCGGGCGTGGTGCTTGCGCTGCTGCCGATTGCCGTGGGTCTGATACTGCTTCTCATCAACCCTTCATACATCCTGTTCCTTTTCAGGGAGAGCATCGGGCACTACCTGCTGGGAGCGGCGGTATTGCTCCAGCTCGTGGGCTACGTGTGGATCAAGCGCATAGTGAACATCGAGGTTTGACGGATGGACATTCCTGTTTCTGCTATAGCGATGCTGGTGTTTGCGAGCCTGAGCCTGTGTGCCGGAGTGCTTCTCTACTTCGCTCTGAGACCTCCTGACGCACTTCAGAAGAGGATAAACACGGTTTCCGGGGTGCGGACAGAGCGGCCCGGAAAGCGTTCAAAGCTGGGCAGGGCAAAGGAAGTCTCGCAGACCGCGCTGGACTCCATGAAGAACGTGGTGGGAGGTTTCGCCCCCAGAGGCCAGGAGAAAGCGCAGCCCAGGATTCAGAGGCTTCTGACGTTCGCAGGATACCGGAGAGAGAACGCTTTGCGCGTCTACAGGGGGGCGAAGATATTCCTGGCCATGGTGTTCTTTTTCCTTTACATCCCTGTGGGAGCCTGGTTGGGTCAGTCGTCCGCAGGCGTTCTTCAGGTAGGTGCTATAGTGGCCATCGTCGGCTACATCGTGCCCGACTACTGGCTGCGATACGCTGCCCAACGTCGCCAGAAGAACATAGTCAGGCATCTGCCGGACGCGCTGGACCTGATGGTAGTCTGCGTCGAGGCCGGATTGGGGCTCGATGCGGCGCTGTCGCGCGTGGCCAGCGAGATGAACCTGGCGAGTCCGGCGCTGAGCAGCGAGTTCCTGCAAGTCACGCAGGAGACGAAGGCCGGGAAGCCTCGAGCCCAGGCGCTTCGAGACCTTACGACGCGCACGGGCGTGGAAGACCTAAGCTCCCTTGTCGCGATGCTGGTGCAGACCGACAGACTGGGTACAAGTGTGGCGCAGGCCCTCCGCGTCCACGCCGATTCCGTGCGAACCAGGAGGCGGCAGAGGGCGGAGGAAGCTGCGGCCAAGACCACGGTGAAACTGGTGTTTCCTTTGGTCCTGTGCATCTTCCCGGCGCTGCTCGTCGTGCTGCTGGGTCCGGCCGTGATACAGATCATTCGAGCAGTTGCACAGGTTCTCGAGAAGGGATGATACGACCACGTAATAGAACAAGGAGGACTACCCCATGAGGAAGTTGCTGGCTGTACTGTCCCTGTCGATAGTCGCTGCCCTTTCGCTCAGCACCGTGGCTCTCGCTGTCGACAAGTACCGGGATTATTTCCTCGCGTCGGACGTGGAACCGCACGTCTACGTGGCTCGCGAAGTGTTTTTTCTGAGGCCCTGGGGAGGCACGACTCCATCCACTAGCTACGTAGTGGTGTGCACCGAGGCGGGCATGAAATACGAGGGCAGACTTGTTCGCATATCAGATTACGAGATAGCCCTGTCGAGTGCCTATGCGATCAAGAAGACCGGCCAGAGAGTCGAAAAGCAAGTAATCATTCCCAAGAAGAACGTTGTCATCGCATGGATCTATTGGTAGAGCATCCGGCGGTGTGCCGCACGTCGTTGCACCTCAGCCTCATCGTGGCTGGTGGCGCATCGGGACATTTCTGCAAGTAAGGAGGCCGCATGCTATCGGCTAACGGTATGAACGGCAGGCGAAAGATAAGGAGCCTTATCGAAACCTGGGTGCGGTTCGGTGAGTTCCTCAAGACCAGCCTCGGAAAGGAAGGGGTCCAGAAGGCTCAAGAGGAGGAGTTCCTGAGGCTGAAAGCCAAGATCGCTCACCTTCTGCCGGTGCTGACAGTAATAGAGAAGGGTGGGAGCATCGACCCGGAGGCGCTGGCCGCTGTTCGGGACATTACGCAGATGTTGAACTCGTTTGCCACTCTGGCGACTCCGGAACCGCTCACGGCGGAACAGACGGAGGAGATAATCTCCCAGTGGCACACGATTTTCATATTCCTTAACAAGCTGGAGGGAGCTCTCAAGGACAGGCGATACGGTTTCGTCGGTCGCGGGTCGACCGCGGCACAGGAGGGCTCTTTCGGCCACTTCTTCGGAAGTCGGCTGGTTCGTTTCCTCTTGAGCCTGGTCGTGGTGATAGCGGGCGTCGTCCTGATCGCGGGACTCCTTGACATCGACCTGGAAGATGCAAGAGACGCGTTTGACAGGGGCGGCAGTGTTATTCTCGGGCGTGAGGCCGCGTCCACGGAGACAGGTTCCAGCCGAGCAGATACCACGGCTGCGACCGACTCGGTGGCAGCAGCTACGACCGGTGCTGGGGAAGCGGCCCCCAAGGGGAGAGGAATCGCGCCCGCAGTGAGAAGGACTATAGGCGCTGAGCAGGAGAGCATCGTTCCCTCTGCCCTGAGACCGCTCGTCAGACAGTACGGAAAGCATCTCACGATGATAGTGTTCGCGGTCTTTCTGGCGGGGGTAGTGTTTCTGTTTTTTGTCAGGGTGAAGTGATTCCTTGTCTGTACTTCGAGCGGGATGCGGGCGCTGGCCCGCTCTCCCCGGTGTCAATGAACATGGTTGGCAATGCGAAGGACCGCCCTAGTGGCGGGCTTTCTTTTTCCTGGAGGGTTCTGGTGAGATGCGAGTAGAACGGGTGAGGTCAGGGGAATTCTGGCTGAGCGTGAGACTTGCCATCTCTGCGCTCGGCAGCAGACGCCTCCTTGCGCCCTTTTTTATCTACGGAGCGGTGCAGCTGGGGATGCTCGTGTGGCTGTGCTCGTTCCACGTGCGAGAGTTGTCACCTGCTGCTGAGCCGTTCGTGCGGCTCCTGGGCAGTGAGGCGGCCACGCACTATCCTCATTTCTACGCTGCGCTTCCCGCTGTGCTCGAGAGAGCCTTCCTGATGCTCCACGTGTTGGTGGGCACGGCCCTCATGGGTGCGGCGACCGCGATGTTCTGGCGGAATTTCGGGCACGGGTCATGTTCCCTCGTGGAGGCAATTAGCGTTGCAGGGAGGCGGTACCTGCCTCTCGTGGGGGTCGCGCTCGTAATCGATTTGGTGGCGGTGACGCTTTCGACCTTCGCGTATCGGCTTACTTCTGGAGAAGGCGGAGGCCTTCTGGCTGCACCCTTCGTGGGGCGGGGGCTGGCTCTCTTTTCCGCGCTGGTGGTTCAGACCCTGGGGGCCTACGGTGTGGCCTCCGTGATAATATCCGATACCGGGTTCCTGGGAGCCATTCGGCGGACCCTGAAAGTGGCGGGGCGCAACTTTGCGGTCACTTTCGTCGTCATCGCGATTGCCTTTCTTCCGCACGTTCCGCTGCGGTACCTGGCTTCGAAATCGCTCGTCATCGTAGAGAACTTGAAGCCGGAACTGGTGGCCTGGCTGATGGGACTGGACGTGTTCATCGCCGTCGTGACGGGTTTCTTTGTCGTGGCCACCGTCACGAGATTATATCTTTTTGCAGTGGGGGAGGAGTGAGCGTTGGCTGTGAGACGGGTTCTTCTGCTCTGCGCAATCGCGGGGCTCTTGCTGGCGACGTCCTGTGACTCGCACCGGGGTCTCTCTGAGAGATACAGGGCAGAGAGGGAGTTTTTTGTGGCTGACAGGGCCGCGACCCGAATACTGAAAGACAGCGCTCTCCGGGGAGCGGCCAACGCCAGGGAGACGATTCGTTTGTTCGACCGCCTGGTGGCAAAGTTCCCGCAGGATGCGCTCGAGGACGGGAGGATGTATTCCGACACAGAGGCCAGTGCCCTCAAGAGAATCGTATGGAAGTCGTCGGTCCGGGCCGCGGGTCTGGTTTCGCTGTCAGGAGACGGCGAAGAGGCGGCGAGAAGATACGTGGCCATATCCGAGAGATTCGGCGGGGACAGAGAGCTGGGTTCGGTGTCGCTCTATCTGGGGGCGCGAGCCCGGGAGGCCACTGGGGAATGGGACGTGTCCCTCCAGACCTACGAGGAGATAGTGAACGGCTTCCTCTCAGGCCGCTGGTCCGTGGAGTCTTTCGACCAGAGACTTATGGAGGTTCCTTTCCTCATGGCGCGTCTCATCGAGGTGTCTCCTGACGGCAGAACAGTTGGAGACGTGATGGAGAAGGGGAGGGCGTTCTACAGGTGGACGGGCGAGAGAAGTCCTGAGCTCGCGCTCTATTCACGACTCAGCGAGGCCAGGACATACGCCCGCGAAGGACGCTGGACGCGGCACGTATCCATGCTGCGTGAGTTGCTGGGCTCTTCCCAGTTCGCGGCGGAGGATGTGCGGCCTCTCGTGCTTCTTGACGTGGCCAGGGCGTATGCCGAGGGGCTTCAGATGCCGGACAGCGCTCTGAGTTATTGCTCCGTCCTGGAGAGGGATTACCCGTCTCACGCGGCGACGGCGCACGCCCTCTTCATCCGAGCCTCCGTCTTGAGAGAACGGGGGAGCCTGGAGGAGGCCAAGAAGATTCTCCAGATGCTTGCTGGCCGGCGCTCCGACGTCTCTGCCTCGGCGATGCTCGAGCTGGGTGCCCTCTACGAGAGCCAGGGGAAGTGGGAGGACGCCAGAGCCCAGTACGGCTCTCTGCGCGGATTCTTCCCGCACTCTGTTCACAACTACGAGGCCCTCTTGAGAGTCATCACGCACTACAGGGAGAGCGGGGACAGGGCCGCAATGTTGAGGGCGGCCGACGAAGCCGTTCAGTTCCTGCGGGAGGAGATAGCCACGCTTCCCGAAAGCCAGGCCGCACTGGTGGCGAGAGGATTTCTGGTGGACGCTCACATCATTGTGGGCAGGACCCGGGAGGCGGCGGAGGAGCTTGAGGCGATAGCCGGGCTCTACGGAAACCGGGCATCGGGCGTGCTCGCGCTTCTCAAGGCCGCCAGGATGCACGAGGAGGCCGGGGCCAGAGAGAAGGCCCGCCAGCTGCTGGCCGAGTTCGAAGAACGCTACGGGAAGACGGCGATAGGGGAGCGCCTGGAGTCTACGATTTTTTGACGAAATTTCTTGCACAATTCCTGGGGCTGCGCTAGTGTGACCTCGGATGGCGTAGGATTCGAGAGGGTGGGGCTGCGTTCTCGTAAGTTGTTCTAGAGTATAGCGATAAGGGGGTCTAGGAAAAGGGACTTGCAACGGAACAGCTCTGGTGCTACAATTGATATAGGTCCGTTCGTACAACTGCGTTGACCAAGGAGGACAAGACATGAAGAGGCCAATTGCATATTTTGCGGTTTTGGGTCTCTGCATCCTGGCGGTTCCGGCTCTTGCCATTGCTTCTTCGGGCTTCTACTGGCCCGACGGCAATTACATGTGGGACAACAGGAACATCAACCGTCAACTGAGGTTCAGTGTGGACGGGACCACGTGGGGTATCAACAGCCCGGACCCTGACCCCTGGCTGAACGATTCTTTCATCGTCACGTCGAATCCCTTCAGCTTCTGGATTCTCAATCACTCCAGGAGGCAGAGGCTGGATGACGTTCTGTTGTACATGGTGTACAAAGGCTCGTTCGGCTCCATCACGGTCGGAGACGTTGTCCTAACGTCCGCGGATTTTGCCTTCTCGCCGAGGCCTCCGCTCTGGCAGGGTGGCAACAGGCCCGGTGGAGGCGAGGCCGGTGTCTACAAGCACGGATGGATGGCCATGGCATCTTTGGGTGAGGGCCTGCTTCCGCGCGGCACGCTGATGCGTACCGTGACCATCGACGGGGCGTCTCCCGACTTCATGCTGCATCTTGATGCTTACGGAGCGGTCGGGAGTGCTGGTAGCGGTTTCACGATCGTTTCCACTAACCCGAATTCGTCCGACGTCACCTTCACACCCGAGCCGGCCACGATCGTGCTTATGGGCCTGGGCCTGACCGGTGTGGGTGTCTACCTCAGGAAGAGAATGAGGAAGAGCTAGCAGCCTTTCTCTGTCATAGATCTGTAGTAACGGGGCGTTGCCCGGAAAGAGCGGCGCCCCGCCTTATTTTTACATTTTCCGCTTGACTTTCCGACCGGAGCGGCTAGGTTTTGGACAGCGAGGTGGCGAACTTTAGTCATGATGCTTGGCCGTTCACTATCCATAGGTTTCATCATCCTTTCCGGCCTTGTTCTTGCCGCCGGGTCCTTGTCCGGGGCTGAGGTCACGATCTCTTCCAGGCCGCAAGGAAGTACCGTGGAGCTGTCCGGTGCGACGCGCGTATCCGGTGCAGCTCCTTTTGAGTTCTCGGCGTTGCAGGGCGGTCACTTCCGAGTGAGGCTGCTCAGGCCCGGCTTCGAGACCAGCGTCGGGTGGATAGAGCTTTCGCCGCCAGGGCCCTCGTCCCCATTTCGCGTAGAGCCAAAGCTTCATCTGCCGGACGTGGCACTCTCGCTCTCGGGGTTGGCGGGACCCTCCAAGTTTCTGAGGGGTGAGCGGCAGAAGGGTATCGTGCTCAGCATTGCCCAGGGAGCGGCGCTCGTCGGGGCGTCGGTGGAGGAGTGGCGGGCCAGGGATTTCAGAAGTAAGTACGATGAGACAAGAGACAAATATAGGGTGGCGCAGAGCGAAGAGGAGGCCGCCTTCTATCACGCAGAGATGAAGCACAACTATGAACTCACAGAAAGCGCCTTGGAGTCCAGGAACGGTTATCTGATTGCGGCGGCGGTGCCGGCAGCGTACGTACTGGTTGAGAACTTCCTTCTGGGGCGTAGAGACGCCTTCGTGGCCGTGAGAGGTGAGGAGGTCACGTTCGGGCTGAGGCCGGTGAGCATGCCGGCGGCCATGCTGCGGGGGGCACTGTTTCCTGGAATGGGCCACGTCTACGCGGGACACGGGGGTCTGGGGGCGGTCTGGAGCGCGTCGGTTCTGTCTGCTGTGGGGGCCGCTCTGGTTGCCGACGGCAGTTACAGGGACTCACGTGTGGAGTACGACGAGGCCCTGTCCGCATATCGGAGCGCAGACACGGAGGAGGCGGCACGCCTGGCCAGAACTGAGTTGGAGAGTTCTTTCGAGAGCATGGAGGACGCATACCAGCTCAGACGTGTTCTGAGAGGTGTGGCCGTAGGTCTGTGGGTGCTGAGCGTGCTCGATGCGGGCCGGGCGGCGACCGTGTGGCAGGGAGGGGTCCCGGCATTTGGCGAGAGATCTTTGTCTCTGGACGTTCGCGGAGTCTCGAACGGATTGCAGGTGGCTCTCAGCGTTCCGTTGGAATGACGGCAGGAGGTGGAATATTTTGAAACCGGGACAGATCGGCTTGATTCTCTTGTTGGCTTTGCTGGGGGCACTGCTGGTCTCCTGTGAGAAACAGCTGGAGGCACCCAGCTTCGAGAACCCGCTGGACCCGGGTTACACTGGGCCTCAATTGCCCGCTACCCCTGTCATCACCACCGCCAACGTTGGAAACCGGCTGGTGATGCTGACCTGGACAGTGACGGACACGACAGGCATCGGCTCCTACCGGGTCTACAGAAGCTCCGGGAGTACGGTGGGTTATTCGCTCAAGGGCTCCACAGTTGGCTTGGCCTATTCGGACGAGACGGTCTCAAACGGCGTGAGATATCTCTACAGGGTCTGCGCCGTGACCAGGGACGGAAGAGAGGGGAAGAGGTCCGAGGCGGTCGAATGCACGCCGGCGCCGTTCTCGGTGACGATAGACGGGGGGAAACGCTACGCTACCTCGCGAACAGTGTCGCTCAGCTTCTCTGCGCCTCCCGGGACGCACTCCGTGCTTCCTTCGAACGACCTGTCATTCTCAGGGGCCACCTGGAGGTCCTACGCGTCTTCGCTGAGCTGGGTACTGGAGGCTGGAGACGGCCAGAAGACCGTGTGGGTGAGGTTCAGGGATCAGTACGGACTCGAATCTGTGGCGGTGGGCGACTCGATACTCCTGGACACTAGGGCCTTCATCAACTCGGTGGGATGGACACCCGGCGACAGCGTGCTTTCTCCCGGAAGCTCCATCAAGCTGATTCTGGCCGCCGGGGAGGTCGGAGGGGAAGCCTGGGTGGACATCGGCGATGTAGTGAACGACATCCATCTCTTCGACGACGGGACACACGGGGACGCCTCTGCCTCGGACGGCAGCTACGAGGTCTCGTTCTCTCTCCCGCCTGGAGAGGAATTCTACCGCGAGACGGTGATGGGTCATTTTGAGGACGAAGCGGGGAATTTCGCGACTCCCGTCGCGGCCACGCGGCAGATGACCGTGGCAGCCGCGCCGGAAGCGGTGGTTCTCATAAGCCTCAATGCCAGAAACGACGGCTCCGGTCCTTACGTGGAACTCACGTGGAGCCAGAACAACGAGGCTGATTTCGGCTCGTATCGCATCTACAGGGACCCCTCGGCCGTCACTCCTGCGTCTCTGATGGTCGGGTCGGTCTCGACCAGAAGCCAGACCTTCTTTGCAGACACCACGGTGGCATCCAGTGCCGTGTACAGATACAGGGTGTATGTCGTGGACGCACTCGGCCTCTCCACCGGGAGTAACGAAAAGACTGTCAGCGTGCCCTGACGGCACGAAGCTTGCTATTCATCTCACTGGAGGGCCGTAGCGTCGGGCCGACACGACGCCCGCTAGCAGCTTGGAATTCACTCACACGAGGTCGCCGTGGAGAACAGCATCAACGACAGGCCGAGAGATTCCGCCAAGGTCACTCCCGTCATCCGGAAACGCAGGGCTGAAGAGGGATTGGTATCTCCGCACAGTGCCCTGGTCAAACGCTGCTTCGATTTTGTGGTGTCGGGACTGGGATTGGTCTGCCTCTCGCCCGTGTTTCTGCTCACGGCGCTTCTAATAAAGCTGGACTCGGAGGGGCCCGTGTTCTACACGCAGATGAGAATCGGCCAGGAGCGGCGGTGGAGGGTGCGGAGGAGGGAGAATCTGGAGGTGGCGGCGGATTTGAGGAAGGGTGAGAGACGAAACATACTCAGCTACGGGAGCCTCTTCCGGATATACAAGTTCAGGACCATGGTGCGCAACGCGGAGGACCTGACGGGCCCCACGTGGGCCAGCCCCCGGGATCCTCGTGTGACGCGCGTGGGAGGGGTCCTGAGGCTGCTCAGGATAGACGAGCTGCCTCAGCTCTGGAACGTCTTCAAAGGCGAAATGAGCCTCGTAGGGCCGCGCCCCGAAAGGCCTCATTTTGTGCACAAATTTGCCGATAAAATACCTGAGTACACCGACCGGCTCAGGGTACGGCCAGGGATCACCGGACTGGCGCAGGTCTCGACCCTGGATGAGATCACGGAGGAAGAGATCGAGAGGAAGCTCTTCCTGGATCTCCACTATTTGAGGGACCTGAGATTCGTCGCGGACATCAAGATTCTCTTGAAGACCATCGTGGTGCTCATCAGAAAGGTGTTCGCCGGTAGAGCCTGAGCCTGACCCTGAAGAGACATCGTACGGAGTATTCAGGTGTCATGAGGCAAGAAACCCGCCAGGACATAGCCAGACTTCTGGAGAGAGTGGAGGAGGTCCGCTCTCTGCTCTCGCTCGAACCCAAGGACTACTCTGCCCTGGAGGACGAGGCTCAGCTGGTAGGACTCTGCTCTGAGCTCGTCGAGGCCCTCGAGACGACTCGCCGCGGACTCATTGAGACAAACACCAAGCTATCGGCTCTGCGGGAAACGGCAGAAGGGATGCTTTCTGCAGTTAGGCCCGAAGAAGCGACCCAGACCGTGCGCTCCTACATGCACCGGGTCCTGGGATTCGAGGAGATCGGCCTCTGGGTCATGAACAGGGAGAACGGAACCCTCGAAGGGGGCTGGAGCAGGGTGGTACATGACGAGCGGGAGAGCCTGGAACACAGCTTTGCCCCTCTGGAGGCAGAAGGGGAGCTCAAGTCGACGCTGTGGAGCATGCAGACGACAACCGTTTCGCGTGACGAAATCGGCAACCAGCTCGGACCTTGGCGCTTTGAGGGAGTGAGCGAGGTAACCATCGTTCCGCTTGTGTCCTCACGTCAGTGGCTTCCCTGCAAGGAAGTGAAGAAATGCATCCGCCAGGAGTGCAGAGCGTACTTTGCGGAGGGCACGTTCTGCTGGGAGACGCCCTCGACACTTTGCTTTCACGAGAAGGGCTTCGACATGTCCCGGCGAGAGGAGTTCTGCCTCAGGTGTGACGTGTTTCCTCTGTTGGGATTGATGGTGTTGGAGAGCACGGAGTCGAAGAAGCTGTCCGCGGTCGAGCTTTCCATGGTGGAGTCCTTGGCCTACAACGTCTCGCGCGTGCTTGAGAGCAACAGGCTCTACGGGGTCCTTGAGGTGGGCGAGGAGTTCAGGGCCGGGATACTGCGGTGCATGGGCGAGTGCCTGGTGGCGCTTGACCTGGACGGCCGCGTCGTGACCTTCAACAGGATGGCCGAGGCCGTGACAGGATTCGGAGTGGACGAGGCCGTCGGGAGGGAAGCGAGCTTCCTCGTGCCTTCCGAGCAAAAGGACGAATCTCCGATTCACATGGCCCTGCGGCAGGGAGCGGAGATGTCCTCGGTCGTGACGTCTGTGGCGAGGCGCTCCGGCGGCACTGTTCCGGTCAGGATGACTACCAGGCTGCTTCAGGACGGGCGGGGTTACGTGAACGGCGTCATTGCCACCTTTACTGACGAGAGACCCGCGAGGCGCGTGGAGGCGAAAATGAGGCAGCTGGACAGGCTTGCCGCACTTGGACGATTCGCTTCCAGTGTGGCTCACGAGCTCAGGAATCCGCTGTCAGGCATCGCGGCCGGGATTCAGTACATGAAGAAGCAGGTCGGAGACAGGGGGCCGCACGCCGACAACGTAGGCTTTCTGCTCAGAGAGATCGCCCGGTTGGAGAAGATAATCGACGACCTGCTCAAGATAACCCACCCTCAGGAGCTTATCCTCTCCGAGGCGTCCCTGGCGGACGTGGTCGAGAGGGCGCTGAAGTGTCTCGCCCCCAACGTCAGTGCCCGCGGGGTCGACCTCGATTTCTCGGTGAAGGGAACGGTTCCCGACATCAAGATGGACGTGGACCAGATGCAGCAAGTCGTCATCAACCTTGTCAAGAACGCCCTGGAGGCAGTGGACGAAGCCGGGAGAGTCACGATCGAACTGGGGCTCAAGGAGGACGAGACGGACGGGACAGCCCCGGCGGCCGTCCTGACGGTGACAGATTCTGGAGCGGGCATCACGAAGGCAGACCTGGAGCGCGTCTTCGAACCCTTCTTCACCACCAAGGCGACCGGCACGGGTCTTGGTCTCTTCATATCTCACGACATCGTACAGCGCCACGCGGGAGAGCTGACGGTGACCAGCGAACCCGACAAGGGTTCGTGCTTCAGGGTACAGTTGCCTCTCCCGGGCCAGGCAGAGCAGCAAGGAGCGTAGAGTGGCTGAGTCAATCCTCATTGTGGACGACCAGGAGACCATCCGACATTTCCTGAGCAAAGCTCTCACGGAAGAGAACTACTCCGTGCAAACTGCGGACACGGGAGAGAAGGCGCTCTCTGTTCTCGAGAAGGAAAGCCCTGACCTTGTGCTTCTGGACCTAAAACTGCCGGACATGGACGGCCTGGAGGTCCTGGAGAAGATGAGGGAGGGCGGAAACGAGACGTGCGTGATAATGATGACCGCCTACGGGAACGTCGAGGCAGCCGTGAGCGCGATGAGACTGGGTGCCTGCGACTTCGTGGTGAAGCCGGTGAATCTGGAGCAGCTAACGTTGCTGGTGGAGAGGGAGCTGGAGAGACACTCGCTCGAACGGGAGCTGGTCCACAGGCGCAGGGTGGCGGGGGAGAAATTCTCGCGGGAATACGTGATGGGGGAAAGCGAGAGTATAAGACGTGTCTACGAAATAGCGGAACAGGTGGCCAAGAGCGACACCACAAGCGTGTTAATAGAAGGGGAGAGCGGTACGGGAAAGGAACTGGTCGCACACTACATTCACGAGATGAGCGCTCGGTGGGACAAGCCTTTCCTGGACATAAACTGCGCCGCCATCCCCACGGAACTCCTGGAGAGTGAGCTTTTCGGACACGAAAAGGGGGCGTTCACGGACGCCCGTTACCAGAAGCAAGGACTCCTGGAGGTGGCAAACGGCGGAACGCTGTTCCTCGACGAAGTCGGGGAGATGGGGCTCCAGGTCCAGGTGAAGGTTCTGAGGGTGCTGGAGCGCATGACGTTCAAGAGGGTGGGGGGGACGAAGGACCTTACGGTCAGCGTGCGGATAATATCTGCCACGAACAGGGACCTCGAGAAGTCCGTAAGAGAAGGCACGTTCAGGGAAGACCTGTACTACCGGCTCAAGGTGTTGCCCATATGTGTGCCGCCCCTCAGGGAGCGGAGGGAGGACATCCTGCCGCTCGCGAAACATTTCATGAGCCATTTCAACAAGGTGTTTCACAAGAGCTTCAGCCGCATCTCGCCCGAGGCCGAGAGCATCATCCTTGACTACGATTGGCCGGGCAACATCAGGCAGTTGAAAAACCTCTTTGAGAGGATTATACTGCTGGAATCCGGCGAGGCCGTCCAGGCCAGGCACGTGCAGCTCACCGCCGGTCGCGTGGCCGGGGGCGCTTTGTCCTCGCTGGACGTGGTTCAGGGCATCCTGTCAGGAGGCCAGTTGCCGGAGGGAGGCCTCGAATTAGAACGCCTGTTGGAGAACATAGAGAAGGCTCTCATAGTGAGAGCTTCGGAAGTCTGCGGGTGGAATCAGACAAAGGCGGCGGAGCTCTTGGGTATCAAGAGAGACAAGCTCCGCTACAGGATGAAGCTCTACGGACTCAAGGAGAAGGAGGACCCCGCGCACGTAGAAAGCTGACGCTGCCCGCAGTCCTCGCGCTGGCACTCCTGGTTTCACTCTCGTGCGGCTACACCGCCTCCACGTCGCTTCCCGGTCACATCAAGACAATCGCCATTCCGGTCTTCAAGAACGAGACCCTGGAGTATCTCGTCGAAGAGGAGCTCACGAACACCGTCGTGGAGCACTTCGTGAACGATAACCGTCTGACGGTGGTCGGTGAGAAGGAGGCCTCCTCGATTCTTCTGGGGACGGTGAGGAGCTACGAGCGCAAGGTCTTCTCCTATTCGGCCGGGGAAGTTGTGCAGGAGTACGAGGTGACAATAAAGGTGGCCGTGGAGTTCAAGGACGTTTCCAACGGTCGCATTATCTGGAAAGACGATGGTCTGGTCAGCAGCGCCCGGTATTTCGCTGTGGAGATGGCCGGGCAGAAGGCCCAGACCGAGCAGGAGGGTAGGGCCCCGGCCATCCAGTTTCTGGCAAAGGACATCCTGACGAGGACGGTGGAGGGATGGTGACGCAGGGTCGCAGGTACGCGGAATTCCTCAGAGACGTCTCTCCAGAGCGAATCCTTCCGGTCTATCTGTTCACCGGCTCGGACGATTTCCTCAAGAGGGAGGCTCTTCGGAGATTGTGCCGCGAGTTGTTTCCTTCTGAGGACAAACCGCTCAACTACGAATCTTTCCTGGGTGGGGAATGTGATTGGAGTGACGTGCAGGCCGCCTGCTTGAGCTCGGGGCTGTTTGCGGAGAAGAAGCTGGTGGCACTCATCGGCGTTGAGCTCATGAGCAGTAGGGACGTGTCCGGATTCCGCGAGTATGTACACAAACCGAATCAGAACACGTGTCTGGTGACGATGACGTGTAGCTTCAGCGAAGAGTATCGCAAGAAGGGGGCTCTTTCGCTGAGACGTATTTTGACAGCTCTGGCGGACCTGTCTGGTTCCTATCAGTTCTGGCTGGGGAACGAGGCGGACTGCAAGGCCTGGGCGCAGGAGTGGCTGAAGAAGAAGAAGAAGATGATGCGCGAACGTGTGTTGAAAGAGCTCATGGGGTCTCTGGGACATTCCTGCTACGAGGTGTGGAACGTTCTCGAGAAAGCAGCCAGCCTTACAGGTGAGAGAACAGACATCACCCGTGAGGACGTGGCTTCCGTAGGAGGGGCCGCCTCGCTAGGCACGATAGAGGCCTTCAGTGAAGCGGTGGCGAGGGGTGACAGGGTCGCCGCGCACCGGAACGCCGCCAAGTGCCTGGAGGCCAGGGACCAGGCCACGGCTTTGCTGTGGAGGCTCAACACCTCATTGAGGGCGGCATTGAGTGCTCCCGGCCCCCCGGTCAGAATGCGGTCGCGCTTGCGGCGGGACCTGGTGAGAGACAACTTCGCGCAGCGTCTCAGCACCGGGGAGATGTGCAGGGCCATAGCGTTTCTCTGCGAGACCGAGAAGGGTATCAAGAGGGGGGCGCTTAAGCCCCAGCTTGC
>CP070702.1:2075044-2100860 GCA_020349905.1 Candidatus Eiseniibacteriota bacterium | reverse complement strand
TCACGTTTGCCTCGTCGTTCTTGAGCCTGTCCAGGAACAGGTCGTTCGATAGACACGCCACGCCAACTTCCGAGGCCACCTTATCACACACGGAGGAGGGGGTCGTCTTGCTGTCCAGAAAGAACAGCCCACGCTCCCGGGTTTCCTCCAGCACGGCCCTCATGACCTCCGGGTCCTGCGTGGCGAGCGAGCCCATGTGGTTGCTGATTCCCACCACCGCCGGAAGGCCCCCGAGGTGTTTGCTCACCCGGGCCCTTATCTCCCCGCCGGAGAGGTCCACTAGAATGGGGTCTTTGCCCGGCTTTATGCCTGGATACCCGTGCGGCTCCATCGGGAGATGAAGGAGCAACTGCTTACCGCTCCCGAGTACCTCCTCTGCCATGCGCTTTGATTTTCGGTACCCGGGGAGAACGGAAAACGTCACGGGATAATTGAGCGCGAGGAATTCTTCGACGAGACTCTGGTTCCCGTAGCCCAGATCGTCTATGACTACCGCGAGAAAGGCGCGAAGCACAGGGGCTCCTTCTTGAGACTTCTTAAAGATAACCGTGTGCGTCGTCTTCCCGCCAAAGGAAAGCTTCATTTGAAGGTACGGAGAACCGTCTCTAGAAATCCCCTCCACCGCGTCGGCCACACTTCCCCCCGCAGCGAGTACTGCCTCCGTTACCGCCACGTTGCACTTTAGAAGCGACTGATTCCTTGGAACCGAGACCGTCCATCGTTCAGGCGAAAGTGTCCCGCCGGGGCGTACTTTGACGTCTTCGGAGCGTGCCCCCAGACGAGAAGCGAGTAGCCTGAGTCTTTCTCCGAACTTAACGGGGCTCTCTTCCGCTTCCTTCGAACGCAGGGACTGAACTGCTCTGCGGGCCACACGCCCACCCTGTTCGGTGCGAAGGAAAATTAGCACGACGAGGGAGAGAATGAGTGCAACGAGAAGTACGACGGGGACGAGCGTACGTCTGGCCGAGCTGGATTTCTTCTTCCTGGCCGCCATCTTTGCTCCGACTATTTCTTGTGTCGCCTAACTGATGGATTCACGCTCAGAGTCGACGGGAGCCTGTCCCGCCCCCACAAAGACGAAGGGCTCGCGGGGCGAGCCACCGGAGGTTTCCGTGAGCGTCGTTGGACATACTAAATGCGCAGAGCGGTAGTGTCAAGCCGGGGGCTAAGGGTGAGGGTGCGACGCAGGCGAGAAAACTATCCGAGACAGCCGGTAATCCGAGGGACTAAGGGGACAGGGCGTGCGCCCATCGCGCTCGAGCGTGAGAGCGGGAAGGGTCCCTGCAGGAGTAAGCGGCGCGCCAGGTGTAACCGAAGGGGACCTCAGGCGAGCTTCACGGCGATGGTCTTCCCGTCCACGGTGTCTATCTCGTTTCTCCATCCGCAGGTACCGCACACGGCGAGGGCTCGCTTTCCTACTTCGATTATCTCCGTGGGCTTCTTCCACGGAGGCGGCGAAAGTTCCATCCGGCTGCGGCAGTTGAGGCAGAAGAGACCTGTTTCTTCCTGCGAATCCTCGCAGTCACGGCTCACGAGCGCGATGCTCTGAAAGCCGGAGTCGGGATTCCACTTCACCGTGTTCACTGCGCCACAAGCGGAGCATCGCAGACGAGGCCTCTCGTCCTGGTGTTCGAATATGGATGCTCCTACGGGCGTAAGGGGAGATTCCCTGATGAGGTTCTCTCCGCACTGGAGACAGCAAAGACCGTTTTTCGTGTTCATCTCTCTTTGCACTCCTTGAGTCTCTTCGAGCATCTTGAGGGCCGGAGGGCCAGCACAAGAAAGAGAGAGGCGGTGACCAAAACTCTTTCCCGTCGGTCCCTCCGGCGCCACGACCTTTGGCCCGCATCGTGCCTCAGGTTATCTTTCGTCAAATCCGAGGGGCCCCTTTAGCAGGAAGGGCAATACGGGAAATGGTGCCAGGGCAATATTCTGGCGTGGGCAGGACACATGAATGTGCGCAACCAACTCCATGTCAAGCAGTTATCGTGTCACAAACTGAGGCCGTGGCACGGGCGTGGGGTCCCTCGCGCTGAGGAGCGCAGAATTCTCCGACGGCGCGGGGGGATTGCTCCAAGCGTCGAAGCTCTCCGCAGACGGAGCGCGTTCGCGCAGGCTTGAGGCTCACGGAGCCCCCGACCGGAAAACCCCTTCAGGCGCGAGGCCTTCCTACCGAAAGGAAACGTGTACGAGCCTTTCGGCCCTGCCGCTACCCGACCGTTGGCGAGCCGGTCGCGGCACCAGGGCTCGGGAGGCGTTTGGCCCGGACAGTAAGCGACGGCCTGTCGGGCTTCCTCATGTAGAGGAGGGATTTTGGCATGTGCTCCAGGGTAGGAACGATAACTTCCGAGAACCTACGCAGTTTTGACAGGCCAATCAGCGGCGCAAAGAGGAGTAGCGTGCGCCCGCGCAGGACAGGTAGAAGCCGACCACAGAGTCGCAGGCCCGTCATAAGCCGCTCCAGCAGACGCGGCTCCGGCAAGAAGGTGAAAAAGCTGGAAAGGGTCGCTGCGTAGTGCGGCACGGAATGCCGGGCGTGCTCTGTTGGGCGGGGCGGGAAGAACGGCAAAAAGAAAAAGGGGCGCCACGCCCCTCTTCATTGCCGCGATATGTTACCAGCGCGCCGCAATCTGGCGCAATATCTGGCGCAAGTTAGCCGCTGCCCTGTCAGGGCTGACGGTCCCACCATTCAGTAACGACCCACAACGTTGAGTCCGCCGGGTCGGCCCCGAAGTAGAAGTCTGCCTCTCCGTTTGACACTCTCAGTATGTCCCCGTCGGCCTTCATAACGTCAAGAAGAACCGAGCCCACATGGATCCACATCCAGTCGGGGTGCTCCACCCTGTTGTCCGGTACAGCAGGATTCACGTGCCACGAGAGTTCAATTCCCTGGATCTCCCCAGACGCAATCTGATTCAGAAGAGCCTCAAAGGAGACGACCTCACCTGGGTCCCCATCGCGCCCCCACCAGGGTTCAGGGAGGTCCGGCGGTGCATCCTTGGGAATGAAGTAGAACTTGAACTCCGGGTCAAACAGCTCTCTGTACTTCTCGGCCCAGTAATGGGCGTCGTCGGCCGTATTAACAACAGCGTCCTTTTCGCTGTAAATCACCCTGAGATTGTTGAGAACGTTCTCGGGACTTGTGCGCTCCAGAATCTCCCCGCCACCATTACCCCCGTTGCCATTCGGCTCCTTGGGGGGCTTGAAGGGATTCCAGCAGCCCGCGAGCAGAAGTAGAAGAATGATGGCAGAAAAAAAAGCCGGAAAGGCAAGCCGGTGCCTCATAAGTACCCCTCCTGAAATGCCCACACGTCCACACCGGAACTCCTGTCCTGCTTGCACTAATTATACCACAGGCCGCGCGGCGGAGTCAAACGCAATCCCGCAAACGTAGAACGGACGTCGTGTCGGGCGCGCCCCGAATCCATCCGAGGCCGATGCGGGACCGGTGTCACAGCGGACGTTACCTCCTCGTTCCCTTAAGCTTACCCCACGTATCGAAAGCCTGGAAATCGGGATCTCTCTTGTCGAGCCACATGTATATGTTCCAGAAACCGCCCTCTCTCCTGAGGTAGAAATCTACGAGCCCGTAGTAGAAGTTTGAGCCACCCACCTTGTAAATCACCTGGAGCTGGTACTTGTAGAAGAACAAACACTCGTCGGCACTCGGGCAGATTGTGGTGTCGCGCACCGTGAAAGTGAGCCTTATGGATGCCGCCTCGTCAAACAGCGTCTGGGTCACCGTCTTCTCCACGTCGAGCGTCCAGTTCTCGTACACGTCCCAGGAGTAGAGGGCGAAGAGGTCCACGGAATCAGAGGGGTCCGGGTGAAACGCGAAGTCGTCCGTGAAGCACTGCCCGTAGTTAAGAATAATCTTGCCCTCGAGCGAGTTCTTGAGATTTACGAACACGCTCTCGGGTTCCGTTGGGGGTATCCACGGCGTCCCACCTGTTCCTGGAGGGTCGGGCACGCGCGGCTCGAACAGTCCGCACCCGCAGACCAGCGCCGTCGTGAAGAGAAGGCAAAGCGTGATGGAAGATAGTCTCAACATGTCCTAATCCCTCGGGCGACGCCTCAGAAGAAAGTCTTGGAGAACTTCGCCCTCGCGTTCAGGTAGCTCGTCCCGAAGGCCGAGTGTGTCTTGGAAACGGAAAGTTCCGCAGCGCTGCCTCCGCCCAGGTCGTAACGCACGGAGACGTCGTTGATGAGCTCCAACAGCTTCCGCCCCGGCGTGGTCCTCTTCTCCCCGCCCATAAAAGAGAAGTTTTCCGTCACCTGATATCTCTGCCTCAACGACGCGCTGATGGTAGGTGTTACGCGATAGGACGTCGTGAGGTAAAGCTCCTCGGTTATGCTTCCCCCTGTCCTTCCGTACAGGGCGTCTTTCTCGCCCTCAGGCGTCGTGTAGCTCCCCCTGTCCTGTATCCGGTACGTGTGGCTTAAGCTGAACGAAGACTTCTTGCCCCATGGAAAGTCCAGCTGCGAGGAGATGCTGGTGGTCCTGGAGAGAATGTTCTGGCTCTCGCTGAAGTGGAAGAGAGTGTAGTCGGAGGTGGCAGAAGCGCGCTGCGTAAATGTGAGCGAACCCCTGCTGTACGTGAAAGACGCCGAGGCCGAGTAGAGCTCGCTCGTTCTGTTGTTCCCTGAGTTTATGGACCGCACGTACACCATCTTCTCGATGTCCCGCTTGACCTTCGCGGAACCTCTGTACTTCGACGAGGACGAGCCCAGATTGAGAGAGAGTGCCACGCCGTCCTTGTATATGTCCCTCTCGTCGCTGACGCTACCCTCATCGTAGAAGTAGTACTGGACCAGGCTGACGTTTCCGGTCACCTCGGAGGAGATAAGCGGGGAGAGCTGCCGCTGTATTCTTCCGGACAGGGTCTTCGTGTTTATGTCTCCGTCTCTCCCGGTTCCCATGACGCTGTTGGCGTAATCCACGTCTAACTTGGAGCGCATCGTGACCCCAAGAAGGGACGGCACGTCCAGTTGGGCAGAAAGGGCCTTGGAGAGATAAGTGCTGGACTTGGCCTGGTCCACGTCGTACTGCACGTCCTTGTCCGTGTACTTGCCGGAGGTAGCGACGGAGATTCCCTTCCACGTGCTCACGCTGAGTGCTGCGTTCATCGTGGTGGCCTTAGAGACCCACGTTTCCTGCTGCCCGGCGAACGGGTACTGCAGCCTGTCGTTCGAAGTGCTGAAGCCCAGGCTCACGTCTGCGCTTCGAACGGGCCTGAAGCTGAACGTGGCGTTCAGTAGCTCTTTGAGATCCTTGTCCTGAGTCTTGAGCGCAGTTCTCACGTCTTGCGACCGCTTGTTGTTGAGCGTACCGGAGGCGTTCACGACGAGCGTGCACGGCAGGCCGAAAGAAAACCCACTGTTGAGCTCCAAGCTGGAGGTTGTGCCGGAGCCCTCGTGCGTGGGCTTTTGCTCGTCGAGCGAGCCTGCTTTCGCGGTCACCACGGCCGTGAATCCCCTGGATTCCTTCCAGGAATACACCGCCTTGGCCCCTACCCTGTCAGTGTTGAACTGTTGGTCCAGAAACCTGTCGTCGTGCCGGGAGAGACTCAGGTCCAGTCCAACGGCCAGACGTTTGCTGGCAGCGTAGTCGATGGCAAAGTTGGTGGTGCTGCTGCGCCTGTCGCTCTTGGTCTCCGTGTCTCCGTAGACCGAACCCGAAGTCTGAGTGGAGACCGTGATTCCCCTGGCGAAGAACTTCAAGTTGATGCGCTGGTCCCAGTTGGAGGTGTTCCTGTTAAGCCGGTACTCCGTGCTGTAATTGATGGGATCCATCCGGACGTCTTTTTGCTGCACCACACCCGCGGCTTCAAGCGAATCCAGGCGCGCTATCCTCGCGGCGCGGGCCGCTGCCAGAGAATCCTGCGCAACGCCTGAACTGTCCTGGACGGCCGCGCTGTCTTCCGCTGCCTGAGCGCTGTCAAGGACCCCCATGGCGAAGGCCAGCCCGGGGTCGATTTCCTGGCCACCTTCGTCCTGGGCCAGACATAACCCGGGGGATAGAACCAGCGACACGGCCAGGCCGAACACGAAGAGGAGGGGTGCCACCTGCGGCGCCAGGCACTTTGTGGTCGGGTTGAAAGCGAGCACTCTGGTTTCCTCAAGAATCAGCGTCAGGTCTCAAGTTCCCGGGGCTTTCCCTCATCATAGAGAACATCGGCAATTCTGCCAAGTTCCTCCAACCCCAGCTGCTCCGCCCTACGCCTGCCCTCAACTCCCGCAGACCGTAGCAGTTGCGTGATATCGGTCCTGCTTCGCCCGAGTCCCTCGGCAATGCTGTTCGAGAGGGTCTTCCTTCTGTGTGAAAAGGCCGCTCTCACCAGCAGCTCGAAAGTGGGCTCGTGCTTTACCTGCACGGCCGGCTTCTGGCGGGGGCGAAGCTGAAGGACCATCGAGCCCACATCCGGCTCTGGGTAAAAGCAACTGGGGGAGACGGTCATCACCTGTGCTATCTCGCAGTGAAACTGCACCAGGACGGTCATGGACCCGTAGAGACGGCTGCCGGGTGAGGCCAGCATCCGCTCGGCGTACTCCCACTGAACCGTGACGAGCGCGCGCTCCACGTAGCGCTTATTCTTTACGATATAGAGAACCACCGGCGTAGTGATGTTGTAAGGCAGGTTCCCCACCACCTGAAGGCGAGCGCTCCTCGCTTCTGAGAGAAGCTCTGGAATCTCCACGTCCAGGATATCTCCGTGGATTATTCGCACGTTCTCAAGACCTTCCACAACGGATTCCAGGAGCGGAATTAGTCTGGCATCGATTTCCACTGCGAACGTCCGCGCGCCGCTCTCGGCAAGCGGGCGCGTCAGAGCCCCGATGCCGGCACCGACCTCCAGGAAAACGTCCCGCTCGCCCGGAGAGAGGGCCCGGACTATTTTCCTGGCCACGTTTGAATCTACGAGGAAGTTCTGTCCCAGCTTCTTGCGTGGCCTTATGCCTCTCTCTCTCAAAAGCTGCCGGGCAGCATGCGGGCTCACACGGGCGCGGCTCATCTGGCCCCTCGGTCACAACCGGACTGCTGTTCGATGTGGAACAGCTCGCGGGCGTTCTGCGTGGTGACCTCTTCCACCATGTCCCTGGGCACCCTCAGCAGCTTGGCGAGCGCGTCCAGGACCAGGCGCACGTAGGCCGGCTCGTTTCTCTTCCCCCTGTGAGGCTCGGGCGTGAGGTAGGGGCAGTCAGTCTCCAAAACAACGCTTTCGAGAGGCAACGTGGAGACCAGTTGCCTGCTGGGACTTCGCTCATAGGTTATGGTGCCACCGAAACCCAGAAAGAATCCCAGCTGCATAGCCCTGTCGGCGGAAGCCGCGTCGCCGGCAAAGCAGTGAAGCACACCGCCCACGTCCGAGGCGTTCTCTCTCTCGAGAATCTCTAGCGCTTCGCGGTACGCGTTCCTGATGTGAATTATCAAGGGAAGCTTTTTTCTCTTCGCCAGTGCGATGAGCTGGGCGAAGACCGTCTTCTGTACGTCCGGGGGAGACAGGTTCCTGTAGAAGTCCAGGCCGGCCTCGCCGATGGCAACCACCCTGGCATCGTCCGCAAGTTCTTCCAGGCGGGCCAGCACACTTTTGTCCACGGTCTTGGCGTCGTGGGGATGCACCCCGACGGAGGCGTATACCTCACCGAAATCCTTGGCCAGGCCGATGGCACGCTCGCTGGCAGGCGCGTCCGTGGCCACCTCCACCAGGAACTCGTTTCCAGCCTTCAGCGCGCGCTGGATGACAGAGGCCCTGTCGGCGTCGAATTGCCGGCTCAGCATGTGAACGTGAGTGTCTACCAATTCGTCACCAGAGGTTAGAGGTTGAAACGGGCTAGGTGGATATGCGGGGGAAAAGCGGCTCCACCTGGGCTACCTTGCGGCCGGCCTCCACCACGCTCCCGCTCCACCCCAGAGAACCCAGGCGTTGCGCATCCGGAGAGCCGCTAAGACATATGCTCTTCCAAATCTGGGCGGATTTTCCGGGCATCACGGGAAGCAACAGGACCGAGATTATTCTTATGCTCTCCAGCAAGGCGTTGAGCGCGGAGAGAAGCTGTTCCCTCTTCGACTGTTCCTTGGCCAGTTGCCACGGGGCCGTCTCTTCGATGAATTGGTTGGCCCGTCTTATGAGCTTCCAGGTGGACTGAACGGCCTCGTCAATCTTGTACTCGTCCATCGCGGCCGAGTAGTCGCGGATGCTGCTCTCGGCAACTGACTTCAGCTCACCTGTCCTTTCGTCGTCAGACAGAAGGTCTTCCACGAGCCCCCCGTTGTATCGCACTATCATGGCCACGGTCCGGCTCACGAGGTTGCCCAGGTCGTTAGCCAGGTCGGCGTTGTAGCGCTCTATGAAAAGTTCCCAGGAGAAATCCCCGTCCCTGTCGAGGGGCACTTCCCTGAGCAGGAAGTATCTCAGGGGGTCCGGTCCGAACTTGTCCGCCACGTCCAGCGGGTTCACGATGTTCCCCAGGGACTTGCTCATCTTCTCGCCCTTGAAGGAGACGAAGCCGTGTCCCAGGACCGTCTTGGGCAACTCGATCCCCGCACTCATCAGCATCGCAGGCCACAGGACGCAGTGGAAACGGGTTATGTCCTTGCCGATTATGTGTAGCGCGGCCGGCCAGTACTTGGAAAAGCGCGCGTCTCCGTCCGCGTAGCCCATCGCGGATATGTAATTGATGAGCGCATCGAACCACACGTAGATGGTCTGCGACGTGTCCACCGGCAGCGGGATACCCCACCTGAAGCTGGAACGCGAAACGCTCACGTCCTCCAGCCCCGACTTGACCACGTTCAATATCTCGTTGCGCCTTATCGCGGGCACTATGAACTCGGGATGTTCCTCGATGTGCCTCAGCAATCTGTCCCGGTACTTCGAAAGCCGGAAGAAATGGTTCTTTTCGGATATCCATTTCGCCTCTGTATTGTGCGAAGGGCATCGGCCATCCACCAGGTCCTTCTCGGTGTAGAACGCCTCGCATGAAACGCAGTACCGTCCCTCGTAGGCACCGGGGTATATGTCGCCCTGCCGATGAATCTCCGCGAACAGCTTCTGAACGCCACGCACGTGCCTGTCGTCCGTAGTGCGGATGAACCCATCGTAGGATATGTCTAGTTTCCTCCATATCTCCTGGAAGGTCTCGGCCATCATGTCGCAGTATTTCTGCGGGTCCATCCCCCTGGCCACCGCTTCCTTCTCCACGTTCGTACTGTGCTCGTCGTTGCCCATCAGGAAGAAGGTATCCTCACCGCGGAGTCTTCTGAAGCGTGCGATGGCGTCCGCCGCGATCTTCTCGTAGGCTGTCCCCAGGTGGGGAACGTTGTTCACGTAGTCTATGGCCGTCGTCAAAAAGAAAGTGTCTCTTCCCATTGTGTCCCTTGAGTTGACAGTAAGAAGGCCGTTCGCGAGTGAAGGTTTGAGCTCGGCCCTTTGAACTCAGGCCGCGGCCCGGGCTTAAGCTGTTACCCTCTTCTCGGGCCGCGTCTTCGCCTGGCCGGCGGTCGCTCGTGCCTCTGGGGCGGAATCTGTTCGACGGGGATCCTGCGCTCGATGCCCTCGGAATTCTGTGCGAACACCGCTCTTCCGAAGAAGTCCAGTCTCGTCACCGTCATCTCTCCCTCCGGAAGCTGGATTCTCGTTCCCACCTTCGGGTATTTCTTGGCTTCCTCCTTGTAGAAGTCTACCTCGTACATGAGGCAGCACATCAGGCGGCCGCAAGCGCCCGATATCTTGGTCGGGCTGAGCGAGAGCTGCTGCTCCTTCGCCATCCGCAGGGTCACGGGCTCGAATTCTCTCAGGAACGTCCCGCAGCAGTACTTCTTTCCGCATATCCCGTAGCCACCCATTCTGCGGGCTTCGTCTCGCACTCCTATCTGGCGCAGCTCTATCCTCGTCTTGAAGGTGGCAGCGAGGTCCTTCACGAGCTCCCTGAAATCCACTCTCTTTTCGGCTGTGAAGTAGAAGGTTATTCTGTTGCGGTCGAACTGGCATTCGACGTCCACCAGGTTCATGTTCAGCTCGCGGGCCTCTATCCTCTCCTCGCAAACGCGAAAGGCCTCTTTCTGAAGCCGCTGGTTGTCCTCGAACTTCGCCATGTCGTCATCGGTGGCCTTGCGCACCACTTGGCGTAACCGCCGCCGGCGCCCCTTGTTCGCAGCCATCTCGCCCCTCTGCGTCACCCTGCCCATGTCTTCCCCTCTCTCGGCCTGAACAACGGCGTACTCGCCTATCATGAACGGTATCCGGTACGGGTTGCGGAAGATGTCCTTCCTCTCCCCCTTGAAAAGGACTTCTATCATCTCGCTGCCCGGTCTGTCACACGGCATCTCGCCGCCCGGCTTTTCGCGTGGCATCTCGCCACCTGGCTTGTCACCTGGTATGTCGTGTCCTGGCTTGTCACGCGGCGTCTCGTTGCCTGGTCTGTCGCGCGGTATCTCGCGTCCTGGCTGGTCGCGTTGCGTCTCGCTGTCTGGCATGTCGTGCGGCGTCTCGCCCGTAGGTTTCTCACACATCTATTTACCTCACCGTATCCAAAGGTTGTCCAACGTCTTCCACCACCCCGGACAGCTTCAGAAAAGACGAAGAGAGCAGAAGGGAAAGGTCCACGTGCCGTTCCATCGAGGAGATTATGTCCTCGAGGACGTTCACCCTTCTCCTCAATTCCGCCAGCTCGACGACCCCGGCCTGCTGCGTCAGCTCGTTCATCATATCCCGGTTCGCCACGTCATCCGCCCCGGCACCGTATTTGACCAGCAACACGTCCCGGAACCAGAGGAGTGCCAGCCGCACGAATCGTCGCACCTGTTCCCGGTCCCTCGCGGCGGCCAGCCCTTCGGCCACGTTCAGGATCTCGGCCGGCTTGCCGGCGTTTATTCGCTTCAGGCGGTCCAGATTCTCTTTTCGGTATTCTACAACATCCTGCTCTTTCAAATCCAGAGCCGTCGACAAGCTCCCACCCGAAAGACCGGCCACTACCCTGGCCTCCTCGGGCGAGGCATCTCTTTCCTCGACGAGTATTTTCTCTATCTCCTTGGCCGCCAGAGCAACGAACCGAACCGCCTGGCACCTCGAGACTATGGTGGGAAGCAGAACGCGCCGGCTCGGCGCGGTCAGAACGAAGGTGACTCGCGCCGGAGGTTCTTCCAGCATCCTGAGCAGGCAGTTTGATGCTTCCGGAGTCATTTTCTCTGCGTAGGCCAGGATGACAATCCTCCACCTCCCCTCCCTCACACCGGAGGCGAGGTCCATCCTGAGCGCCTGAATCGTCCCTATCTTTATAGAGGCGCTGTGCGGGAAGGCGTGCACGTAGAACCTGTCTCCGCTGCGCTCCGTCAGGACGGCGGCGATTTCCTCGTCCTCCTTCTTGCCGGAGGTGGGAAAGATAAGCGTCACGTCTGGGTGCACAAACCTCGCCACTTTCTTGCAGGACGTGCAGCTACCACAGCCGTCGGGGTCTTCTCTCTCGCAATTCAGACTCTTCGCGAAGGCCAGTGCCATGGTGGACTTGCCAACACCCCTGGGCCCGTGGAAGAGATAGCCGTTGGCGACGCGCCCCGCGGCGATGGAGCTCTTGAGAAAACTCTTCGCTTGCTGCTGGTTGACGACGTCTCTGAAACTCATTTCGCTGTCCTGCTAGCGAAGCCACTCTGTCGGATTGAGGGCCTGTTTTCCCTTCCTTATCTCGAAATGCAGACAACTTCCCTTGAGGGAACCGCTGTCGCCGACCCTTCCTATGACCTGACCCGGAGAGACTTCCTGCCCCACAGCCACCGCCAGCTCCGAAGCGTGCGCGTAGATGGTGTAGTAACCGCCCCCGTGATTGAGAACGACGCAATTACCGAGCCCCGAAAGCCAGCTCGCATAATCCACCCTGCCCACTGCGACCGCTCTTATCTCGCTCCCGTAGGACGCAGAGATGTCTATGCCGGGACTAAACGTGGTGGTGCCGAAACGCGGATGCGTGTTGTTGCCGAACTGTCCCGCCACCCGTCCTGCCACCGGCCAGTTGAGCCTGCCCTTGGCCTTCTCGAACTCGGAGAACGCCATCCACTCGGGCGTGGGCAGTCTCCTGGCAAGCTCTTCTTTTCTCCTGCGCTCTAGCTCCTCCAGCAGGGCCTGGATCCTGGCAGCGGTCCTCTCGAGCTCGTTCGCTGCCTCTTCGTAGCTTCTTCTCTCCGTCTGTATCTGTGAGATGGTGTCCCGTTTCTTCGCCTTGAGCTTGATGAGGTTGCTCTTCTCTCTCTGCGTCTCCGCCCTGAGAGAGGCCACCTCCGCCAGTTGCGACCTCAGCTTTGCCTCGCTGTCTTCCAACCGGCCCTTCTGCGTGTCGAAGTCTTCGAGGAGTTCTTTGTCGCTTTCTGCGACAAAGGTCAGATAGCGAAAGCGGCTCAACAGCTGGGCGAACGACTCCGAGGAGATGAGAAACTCAAGCGAGCGAGTGCGCCCGTACTTGTAGATTTCTCTCACCCTCCACGCCAGGAGCTCGGTCTGAAGCTCCAGGCTCGCGCGCGCCTTCTTTACTTCGATTACGGTGGCGCTCAGCTGTTTGTCCACCGCCTGTTCCCTCTTGGTCAGTTTTCTCACGTATTTCTCGGTAGTGTTAAGCTCATCCTCCACCTGCTTGAGCTCACTCACGGCACTCTTCTCTCTTCCCCTGAGCTGGCCCGCCTTCCTGCGCTTCCCCTCCAGGTCCTTTTTGATCTGGTCCAGCTCTTTCTTCTGCTCCTCTATCTCCTCGTCGTACTCGGTCGGCTGTGCGTTCGTGCGAAACAGCGGCGCCGAACCCAAGAGGACGAGAGCGGCAAGAAAGAGCGCGACTCCGATTCTGAGTGCTTTCGAGCTCGCGCGCCCGCGCGGCCCCGACTGTACGGTCTCGGAGACGAGTCTCCTGGTGAGCATGCGGTCCTCCGGCAAAGATTTCGGGACCTAGCTTCCTCTCTTACGCAGGACTTCCTTCAGTGAAAGTTGAGTCCCCACGACCCCCGAGATAAGACCCCACGTCACGAACAGCGTCACGAAAAGCGGAGGAAGGAAGATTATATCGGGTAGCCTGAAGCTGACGGCCTCGTGAGCAACGTACAGTAGAATCAGCGCCACCACGGCCGATATGAGCGTGTGGAGCATTCCCTCCAGCACGAAAGGGACCTTTATGAAGCCGGCCCTGGCGCCTACCACTTTCATTATCTCGATGCTCTCCCTGCGTGCCAGGACCGTGAGACGCACCGTGTTGGCAACGATGAAGGCTACCGCCAACCCGACGATGACGCCCACCATGACGTTGAACACCGCCAGGGTTCTGAGAAGCCTGTCCAGCCTGGCCGCCCACGTTCCGCCGTAACTGACCTCCTCCACACCCTTCAACCCGCCGATGACCGAAGAAACTTTCTCCAGCACCTCGGCCGCCCGGCGTCCCTCCTTGAGCGCCACATCGAACGAGGCGGGAAGAGGATTGGTGCCCAGCGCCTCCAGGAACTCCTCGGTGCCCAGCGAGCGCCGGAATTCCTCCAGGGCGTCTTCCTTGCTCACGAAGGTGACGCTCTCGACCTCCGGAATCTCTTCTATCCGCGACTTGAGATACTCGAGTCTCTCACCCGAGACACCTTCCTCGATGAAAGCCACTATACCCTTTCTCTTTTCTAGCTGGTCAGCCGCCCGCTGCACGTTGGCCGTCACGAGCAATATGACGCCGAAAATGAGAAGGGACGCGACCGTGGAGATGAGCGTCGCCGCCGAAAGGGACTTGTGCCTGCCGATGCCGCGAAGAGTTTCCTTCAGAAAATAGAACACCTTGCTGAGAGAGGCCTTCATCGGGCAGCGAATCCTCCACCGAACTCAGTGAGCCTTCCTTCCCGTATCCTGGCAACCCTGCAACCGAGTTCCATCGGAATTCTCTCGTCGTGTGTTGCAACGATGACCGCCGTTCCCGCGGCGTTGATGTTGCATATGACCTGGATGATCTCTCGTCCGACCCCGAAGTCCAGGTTCCCCGTTGGTTCGTCGGCAAGAAGAACGATGGGGTTGTTCACGATGGCCCTTGCAATCCCGACCCTCTGCTGTTCTCCTCCGGATAGCTCCCTGGGCAACGCGTTTCGCCTATGGCAGAGCCCAACCTTGCTGAGCGCGTTCATCACCCTTTCCTTGATCTCCGTTCCCAGGAACCTGCCTGAGATTCTGAGCGGCAGGGCCACGTTTTCGAACGCGGTTCTGTCTTGCATGAGTCGAAAATCCTGGAACACGACACCGACGCGGCGCCTCAAGAGAGGAATCTTGTCGGGGGAGATGGTGGTGCTCAAGAACCCGCCCACTATCACCTGTCCGGAGGTGGGCCTCTCTTCCATGTACACCATCTTGAGGAGGGTGCTCTTGCCGGCCCCGCTCGGCCCGACCACGAACAGCAGCTCTCCGTCTTGCATCTGGAAGTTCACGTCGTTGAGCGCCACCCTGTTGTCGGTAAAGATCTTCGTGACGTGAAAGAAGCGAACCACTTATCCCACCTGTTGTTGTGCCTGCGACCGAAAGCTCGCCCGCCGCGCCGGCTAGCGCTGCGGGCTCGGAATGCTCCACTCGAGCGGGCAGGAAGCGTTCCTGGCCAATCTTGCGGCCAACAGAATAGCCGACACCATTGCGTCTGGGTCTGCCACTCCTTTCCAGGCAATGTCTTCGGCTGTCCCGTGTCCCGGGGAAGTGCGCACGAAGGGAAGACCCAGCGTCACGTTTACAGCCCTTTCCCCTCCAAGAATCTTAGCGGCGATGAGTCCCTGGTCATGATACATGGCCACGACCGCGTCGAACGCTTTCCACTCGCTTCGGGAGAAGAAGGCATCGGCCGCAAAGGGGCCGCGTACGAGCACTCCCTGTTCAGAGAATCGACCCATCGCCGGACCTATCACCTCTTTCTCCTCGCTTCCCAGAAGCCCGCTCTCTCCGCTGTGCGGATTGAGCGAGAGCACGGCGAGCCTGGGCTCGGTGACTTTAAACAGGAGCTTGAGAGCCCTGGCCGTGAAGAGAATCGTTGTCTCTATCCCTCGTCTTGTGAGACTTCTCTTCACCTCCCGGAGCGGAACGTGGGTGGTAACGAGCGAGATCCTGTGCGCCCCCCATACGAACATCATGACCGTTTCCTTGACGCGACAAAGATCTCTCAACGCCTCAGTGTGTCCCTTGAAGGGGATTCCCGCTGCTCCGAGGGAAGCCTTAGAGATCGGCGCCGTCACCAGGGCCAACGCGCGACCTTCCAAGCAGAGCCGCACCGCCTCTTTGAGGCTTCCGAAGGACATCCGGCCGCTTTCGCGAGCGTCTCCGCTTCCGGTCTGAGTCGGGCGGGTCCCCGCGGGACAGAGCAGGTACGCGACCCCGGGCTTGTCCCTTCCGGGCATGTCTCCCGGGGGAAGCGCGACTAGAGACGTCTTCGCCCTGACGAGCCGGTGGGCCCGCCTGGCGACCGCGGGTGAGCCGACGACGATGGGAGCCACTTTGCTGATAACGCGTCTCTGGTCGAGCGCCCTCATGAGGACTTCGGGCCCGACCCCGCGGGGGTCACCCAGCGTCACGGCGACCGGTATGCGTGGAGAAGGCTTCTTCATCGGGACACGCGTCAGGTAAGAGGAAGAGGACGTCCCCGATTTGACAGTGGGCCCTGGGAATTCACTTCTGGTCTATCACTCTGTAGTAGGAGGGCGCCTGGGCTTTGCTTACGTTTCCATCGGGCACAGCCACGACAGAGATCGCGAGTTCCCTCGAGCCCAGGACAACGGTGATTTCGTCCTCGGGCTTGACTTCCTTGCTGCTCTTGGCGGGACGACCGTTAACGGTAATCTTCTGCTCCTGACACAGCTTAGCAGCAGCCGACCTGCTCTTCACTATGCAGACTTTGTTCAGGAATACATCAATCCGCAAGGAGCCTCTTCACTCCCGACAGCGGACGGGAGATTACCTGCTCTTGATTTCGATGTACGTCTTCTTCTTAAGCTCGCCCAGCCACTGTTCGTATCTGTTCTGTGCCTTCTCCTGCCCTACCAGCTCGCGGAGGTCGCCCCTTATCTCTTCGAAAGTGTATTCTCTCTCCGTCGACTTGCCGACGATCTTGAAAATGTGATAGGCGACTTCCATCGGCACAACTTCGGTGATGCTTCCGACGGCCACGCCCTTTATCGCAGCGCGCACGGCCGGCGCCAGCCCCTCGACCGCGTAGCTGCCGACCACTCCACCCCTGTCGGCAGTCTCGGGGTCCTGGGAAAACCTTAAAGCAAGCTCTTCGAAACTCTCTCCGGCCTCTATCCTCTTTCTCAGCTCTGTCGCGAAGGCCCTGGCCTCCTGCTCGGCCTGGTCGGTCGGTCTGACTCTTATGAGGATGTGTTTCACGTGAGCTGCGTCCTCGCGTTTCTCCACCAGCTTTATGATGTGATAACCGAACCTGCTCTTTACCAGGTCGCTGACTCCGTTTGGTTCGAGGGCAAAGGCCGCGGCCTCGAAGTCCTCTTCGAAGTCCCCCTTCGCAAAGAATCCGACGTCTCCGCCGTTCTCCGCGCTGGGGTCGTCAGAGTACTGGGCGGCCATCCGTTCAAAGCTCTGCCCCGAACGAACAGCCGTCAGCACCTCCTGAGCGCGATTCCTGGCCTCCCTGTCGACCGTGGAATCCGTCTCGGGGACAATCACGATCTGCGCCAGGGTCACCTCGGGGGGCTTCTTGGGAAGCTCCGACTTTCTCTCCTTGTAGAAGTTTCTCACCTCTTCGTCCGTGACGTTTATCTTCGCCCGGATCTCGCTGTCGACGAGCTTCATAGCCAAAAGCTGCGCTTCCAGCTCCTTACGATATCTCTCTCTCAGCTTCTCTTCGGTGAGGCCTTCCTTCTGCATTTCCTCGTTGAACTTCTCCTCGGAGCCCATCCGCATCTTCACCTCAGCGACGGCGTTGTCCACCGCCCTGTCAAGCTCCTGAGGGCTCACGGCTATCTTTCGCTCCTTGGCCTCGTGCACCACCACTTTGGCGTCGATCATCCTGTTCAGAATCTCGTCGCCGATTTCGGCGATTCTGACCGTGTCGGTAGGTTCGACTCCCGTTTGCATGCAGTAGAAGAGAATCTGCTCGTCTACTTCGCTCTTGAGTATGATTTCTTCTCCGACTATGGCGGCGATTCCCTCGATTTCCTCTGCCGCGCAAGTGGAACAAGTCACCAGACCCGCAAAAACAAACGTTGCCAAAAGAACCATCGCAGACTTCTTCACCTTCATCGTACCCCCTTGAATCTCGTTCTGAGCGCGAATCCGGACCGAACTCATTCGGTCTCCTCTTCCGGCGCCCCGAGCGTTATCTCGGCAAGCGCTTTCTCATCAATGGCCGGCTTGTACTTCTCACGCAAACTATCCAGGAAGTCCGCCAGACCTTGCTCTTCTCTCTCCCGGCGAAGGTCTCTCTCGGCGTAAGGAAGCGCCAGCTCGCGTGGGGTCTTGGTCCCCGGCTTTCTTTCGAGAAGTTTGATGATGAGAAAACCGTCGCCCGTATCCATCGGTCCGGCGATTTGCCCCACGCTCAAACCGCGAGCGAGCGAATCGATTGCCACGTTCGTTCCGGCCTTCACCTCCATCTCACCGCCCCTGGCAGCCGTCATGCGGTCCGCGGAGTTTTCGTCAACCAGTTTGACGAAGTTAGAACCCTGGCGCGCAAGCGCCGCCAGGGAGTCCGCTGCACCCTTATCGTAGACCAGTAACTTTCTGAAGCGAATCACTTCCGGGCGGTCGTACGCCTGGGCGTGCTGCTCGTAGTATGAAGCCGTCTCCTCCGCGGAAATCGTTACCTTATCTCGGACCTCTCTCGCGTACAGCGCGTCCACAATCCTGTCTTCCTCGTGACGGTTGAGGTCTCTCTTCACCGTCTTCTTCCTCGGGATACCCGTTCTCCGGGCCTCCAGGATGAGCGGTTCCGTTATCACCTCGGACTCGATTATGTTCCTCAGCTGCTCCAGGTTCTCTCCGGAAGGCACCGCCACCTTGCCTTCGGGCTCCAGGGTACCGAGGTAATCGCTGATGGTATACTGCCCGCTCTTGGCAGAAGCCAGGACCAGCGCCTTCTCCTCCTCAGAGAAGTACTGGGAGAGCTCTGCGACACTAGTGCCCGTGGGCATGAAACATGCCTTGAGGCCGCCGGCCAGAATCGCCATCGTCTCTTCGTCGATAGTGATCTTGTATCTTTCTTTGACGCCGTCGAGATAGCTCCTCGCGAGGTCCATCCTGTTCTTCATGACCACCTCGGACTCGAGCCTGCCCTTCATGGTCTCGAACGGTTCCAGTTGCCTCTTTCTCTTCTCGTCCACCTTGATGATGTGATAGCCCATCGACGTCCGGACCACGTCGCTGACCTCTCCCGCGTCCAGCGCGAACACGGCCTCGTGAAACTCCGGGGGCAACATTGTCTCTTTCCCGAAGAAGCCAAGATATCCGCCCATCGAGGCCGTGGACCCGTCTTCCGAGAACTCCTTCGCTAGCTCCGCGAAGTCCTCACCCGCCCTGACCTTTGAAAGTACTTCGCCGGCCTTCACCGAATCTGTAAGGAGTATGTGCCGCGCCCCGATTTCGTCCTCCTGTGCCCTTTCTTCGTAGAGCTGTTTGAGCTCCTTCTCCGTCACCTTGGATTCGGCAATCACTTCTCTGTCGTAGAGGTCTCTCAAGAGGATCTGTCGTTCGATTTCCACCATCTCCTCTCGAACACCCTCGTCCTTGTCCAGTCCCTGCTCGTACGCTTCGAGTATCAGGAGCTCCTTGCTTACGAGGTCCTCCAGAAACTGCTTCCTGCCCTCTTCTCCTCCAACCTTTGGCAGGAAGTTGGGCGGGACCCTGAAGTATGCTTCTCTGAAGTTCCCGACCGTTATCTTTCTCGTTCCCACTCTCGCCACGACCTTCTTCGAGTCGTCCTTGGCGCACCCGGTGACCGCGACGAAGGCAATCAGAAGCAGATACAGGAGCTTTCTCATGCTCTCGATTCTCCTCTTAAAGCCAACTCATTACAAAGAAAATGGGGAAGTCAGTTCCCCATGAAGCCAGAGTTTCCTCTACTTCACGCTAACACACGCGGCAAGGGCTTTCAACAGGTTTTTGGCTCTCTCAAGCCCCTCCTTGCCCTTGTGGGCAAGGCGAATCTGCATGTCCGGACCGACAGAAAACTCTATCTGGAACCGGAGGGAACGCACCAGGCGTGTGACTTCCCCTTTTGTCAATCGCCGCGAGAGGACGAACTGACTCCTCTCCCGGCCCAGCGTCATCGAGTCCAGGGGGAGTCCCTTCGAAGCCAGCCGGATCCTTCTGAGCTCCAGAAGGGCGTTTGTCTCCGCAGGCATCTCCCCGAACCGGTCGGCCAGCTCCAGCTCCACGTCGTCCACCGCTTCGACGGACCTTGTCTCCGCGAGCTTCCTGTATATTCCCATTCTCTCCGCGTCGTCCTCGACGTAGTCCCCGGGAATGTAGGCGTCCATCTCCGCCCTCAGGCGCGGCAGCTTCTCCTCTACGACGGGCTCTCCCCTGAGTTCTCTTCCCGCTTCCTCCAGAAGCCGGCAATAGAGATCGAAGCCCACGCTCAGAATGAAGCCGTGTTGTTCGGCCCCGAGTATATTGCCCGCACCCCTTATCTCCAGGTCCCTCATGGCTATCTTGAAACCGGCACCCAGCTCATCGCATTCCTCCACGGCCCTGAGCCGCCTCTCTGCGCTCTCGGTGAGCGTTCGCCCGGGAGGAACGAGGGCATATGCGTAAGCCTGCTCCCTCGACCGGCCGACCCGTCCCCGCAACTGGTAGAGCTGCGCCAGGCCGAACGTGTCGGCCCTGTTCATTATCATCGTGTTGACGTTCGGCATGTCGATTCCCGA
The DNA here is from genome assembly GCA_020349905.1 of Candidatus Eiseniibacteriota bacterium. GTDB lineage: Bacteria > Eisenbacteria > RBG-16-71-46 > JAFGJU01 > JAFGJU01. The sequence goes on along the minus strand of CP070702.1, from coordinate 2,081,005 downwards.
TTCTATAATCATTGTACACACCAGAACGTCAAACTCTCCGTCGATGAACCTGAGCATGACCTCTTCCAGCTCCCTTTCGCGCATCTGGCCGTGCGCGACCGCAAAGCCCAGCTCCGGAAGGAGTTCCCTCAGCATGCGGGCCATCGAATCGATGGTCTGGACCCGGTTGTGGACGAAGAAAGACTGCCCGCCCCTGTCGGCCTCCCTCAGGAGGGCCTCCCTGATGAGCTGCTCGCTGAACTCCAGAATCTCCGTCTTTATCGGAAGCCGGTCCCTCGGAGGCGTGTTGATGAGGGACATATCCCTTGCACCCATGAGCGCCATGTTGAGCGTTCTTGGTATGGGTGTGGCCGTCATGGTGAGAACGTCCACGAGCTTCCTCTTCCTGCGGAGCGTCTCCTTGTGAGCCACGCCGAAACGATGTTCCTCGTCGATGATGAGCAGGCCCAGGTCCTTGAACTCTACGTCTTTCTGGAGAAGCCGGTGGGTCCCGATGACGATGTCCACTTTCCCTTCCCGAAGCCCATCCAGTATCTTCTTCTGTTCCTGCCTGCTCTTGAACCGGCTGAGCATCTCGATTCTTACGGGATAGTTGGTTAACCTTTCGACGAAAGTGCCGTAGTGTTGCTGGGCCAGGACCGTGGTCGGTACCAGGACCGCCGCCTGTTTCCCGTCCATCAGGGCCTTGAAGCTGGCCCGCACCGCCACCTCAGTCTTTCCGTAGCCCACGTCCCCGCACACGAGCCGTTCCATGGGAGCGTTCTTTTCCATGTCCAGCTTGACGTCTTCGCAGGCCTGAAGCTGGTCCGGGGTCTCCTCGTACACGAAGGAGCTCTCGACCTCCTTCTGCCAGACAGTGTCCTGAGAAAAAGCGTGCCCCTGGAGGGCTCTTCTTGCGGCCTGGATTTCTATGAGCTCCTTGGCCATGTCCTTTATGGCCTTCTTGGCCCTGGTCTTGGTGCGCTTCCACAGGGTGCCGCCGATCCTGTGGATGGAGGGAACGTGTCCCTCCTCCGCCTCGTACTTTTGAACCAGAGCCAGCTGGTCGACCGGGATGAATAACTTGTCCCCGGCCGCGTATTCTATCTGGAGGCAGTCCGTCTCGTGGCCGTCCACCGTGAGGCGTTTGAGCCCCTTGTAGATTCCGATGCCGTAATCGAAGTGCACGACGTATTCCCCGGGACCCAGGGCCGACACGTCCCGTATGGAAATGCCGAGCTTGAGCCTGCGCCTGAACCTCCTCCATCTGTACCGGGAGAGAAGCTCCGTGTCGGTGAGGACGGCCAGCTTGATGTCGGGCAGGACGAAGCCGGAGTTGAGACGGGCCACTTCGATCGAGACCGGACGTTGTCCCACGATCTCTTCCAGCCGCTCCTGCTGTCCCGCGCTCTCGCACACGATGTAGGTCTCCACGCCCCCGGCCGAGAGTTCGTCCAGGTAGCGGTGAAGGAGTCTTATGTTCCTGCCTACTGATTCAGGTTCTCTGGTCGGGAGTTCGATTCTCTCGGCTCGTTGCTCATGGACGTCAACCACGCCCGCCACCGACACGCGGGCGAAGTCGGAGAGTCGCTGCTCGAGCTCTTCCACCAGGAGGTAGAGCTCTCCTGGAGGAGAAAGGGCCGCCTCACTCCTGGAGGCCGATTCCCAGCTTTGAAGCACGTCCTTCTCGAAGTAGCGCGCTTTCTCCAACAGCTTCCGCTCGTCCTCGAGGAAGACGATGCTCCCTCCGGGCAAGTAGTCCAGAACGCTCACCGGCTCCTGGGCCAGAAAGCTCCTCGAGTGATACAGGGAAGCCAGAGAAATCCCGTCGTGAATCCTGGAGTAGAAGTCTCGTTCGTGCGACGTGGCTGCCGCGTTCTCGAGAGCTGCCAGGACTTCCTCCGAGAGCACGAGCTCGTGAAGGGGCAAGAGCCGGGCCTCTTCTGCGGTCGAAATGGAGCGCTGGGTGTCGGGGTCGAAGAGCCGTATGGAGCCCACCACGTCACCGTCTAACTCTATTCTCCACGGACGAGTGCTCCCGAACGAGAACACGTCCACCAGCCCGCCTCTTATGCTCATCTCGCCGACCTGTGTAACCGTGGTCTGGCGCGAGAACCCCATCAAAAAGAGCCTCGTGGCAAGGGCGTCGCGGTCGACTTCCTGGCCCAGCCTCAACCGCAAGGCGGAGGTCGAGAAGAGCTCCCCCGAAGGGACTTTTTCCATCAGTCCTCTCGCAGTGGTCACGAGCACGGCCGGAGGCCTGCGGCACAGCGAGTCCAGGGCGTTGACCCGCGCTTCCGAGACCGACGAGAAGTCCACGGATTCCCTGTACGGGGGCGGCTCTCTCTGCGGAAAGAAAACCACTTCTTCTTCCGGCAGAAAGGTCTCCATGTCCTCTTTTCTGTCCTCGGCCGGTCTCTCGTCTGGAAGCACCACGACGACGGGGCGCAAGGTTTCCTGCCTGATGAGTGCAACAAGCAGGGCGCGCGAGGAACCCACCGGGCCGTCGACAGTGACGGATGCCCCGGGCTCTCTCTTGAGCGCGGAGACTACGTTCCGCGCTGCGCCCGAGTCCTTGAGTCGTTCTATCAATCTGTCGGAGAGTTCAGACATACCTACGTACTTCCCTTTCCGGGCCCCGGCACATTGCTCGGTACCGGCTCCGGACCGCCCGGCTCTAATCCGGAGGTACCGCCGACCTGGCAACCAGGAGTTCCGCCACCATGAAGCCCAGGGAGAGCAAGAGAAAGAAGGGCCACAGCTCCTGACCGGAGCGACCTGCGGCGATGCTCTCGGCGGTCGCATCTCCCTCCACGACGCTCGCGCCTCGAAAGAGGCCCAACAGCTCCTTCTTCGCGATTGCATCCAGAGCAGACTCCGAGGGTGACACGTTCACGCTGAACGTGCCCGCCCTCTGGTCTCCAAACCTCAGCTCGTAAAGGCCCGGCTCCTGCACGGGCGCGGACCTGAGGAGAACGGAGGCTCCGAGGCGCCTCTTTGAGAGCGCGACGTCTCGACCCCCCGGCCCCACGAGAGAGACTATGGCTTCGTGCGAGGCGGGGATTTCCTCTTCCAGTATGTCGCCGGGCCTGAAGTTGCGACCCACCAGCGACCGCTCGCCCGAAAGGTACCTGGTCATCTCGTGAAGCAGGGCCGGAAAGGCGCCGCTCGCCACGAAGTCACTCCAGCCCGGTTCGAACGAACTGGTGAACAGTAGCCCTCCCTCTGCCTCGATGATGGCCGGAAGCCCTTCCGAGAACTCGGCAACCACCCTACCGCCATCGGTTACCTCCGCCCTGACAAGGCGAAGGAACCTGGCCTCGGAGACGGGCTCCCCCCTGGATACGCCGAAGCTTCTCAGAACGGGATGAGACGGAATGGAAGCGGTCAGCGTGAAGTAGCTGTCGTCTCTGCCGGTTGTCTCTTCTATCCCCACAAGACGCGCCGGAAGAAGAGCCGGCAGAAGCTTCTCGTTGTAGTAGCGAATATCCACCCTGTCACCCAGGGCTATGAGAAACCTGCCCCCGGAACTCGCGTGGGCCCTCAAGAGCTCTAGCTCGGAGGCGGACAGGCGGCCCACGTTGTCCAGGATGACGCACGGGACCCCGCGAAGCTGCTCCTCCGTGAGCCCGTCCAGGGCCAGGCGCCTCGGGAAGAATCCCCAGGGAGTCTCCCCGCGGGCAGAGCTCTCTGGTCTCAGGGCCAGGGAGATGAAATCCACTCCTTCAACCGCCCGCGTCTCCCCAAGCACCACGACCGGAGCTTGGCCGGGCGGCTGCATCGCGACGTAGTGAACGTTGTCGGAGGGCAGGGCGTCAGAAGGAATCTCTGCGGTGACTTCACGGAAGTTTCCCTCAAACTCCAGGCCGGCAGAGGCCGTTCCGCCGGCGGGCACGTCTACGTACCTGACGGCCAGCTCTCGACCGTCGCCCATCACACGCACCGGCACTCCTTCAGCAAGCCGGCGCCCGTGGTTTGAGGCGGTCAGCTCCAGGACGCGCTTCTCGCCGGCCCCCATCGGTATTATCTCGGCCTTCTCGACGGAGAGATTCTCCGTGTAGTCCGAGGAGACGGGCACCAGGACCGTTTTCACTCCTTCGATGCTCTCGAGGGGGGTGTCTAGCTGGCGCCACTGGCTTTTCTGGAAATCCGATATCACGTACAACTCCCGGTTAATGCTCTTGGATTCCTTCAGAAGAGACGCGGCCAGGGCGAGCGCGTCGTCTGGACGCTCGCCGGAGAAGGACGGCTCCAGGAACCTCACGGCCCCCAGAAGCCTGGAGCTTCCTTCCACGAGGGCGGAGCTCTCCGGAGTCCCGCACACGGGTATCACGGCCCCTTCGTCCCTGTCGCTCAGCTCCACGAAGACCTGGCGAGCGATGTCGCGGGCGTGCTCAAAGAGGGGTCGCCCGTCTTTCGGGCGCGCCATGCTGGCCGAGTTGTCGAGCACGACGACCGCCGCAGTGGTACCCGGACCCTTCACCAGGGGCCCACGTAGAACCGGCCTGGCCATTGCCAACACGAAGGCGCAGATGACGGCGGTCCTCAACAGAAGGAGTATTACGTTTCTGACCCTCAGTCTTCTGGTCTCTCGCTGCGCAACGTCTCTCAGGAAATCCACGGAGCTGAAGCTCAGCTTCCGGGCCTTCTTCCTTGTGAAGAGATGGATGAGCAGCGGTATGACCGCCGCTGCCAGCCCCAGAAGAAAGAGTCTGTTGAGAAAGAAGAACGCGGACACGATACCGTCCTCTACTCAAGTGGCATCATACGGGTGCAAGGACGATTGCGGTCGAAGCTGCGTTTGAGCTGTTTCCTGTCGTCAGTGCAGTCTCGCCCTCTTCTCCAGGTAGCGCGTGAGAGCGACGTCGTACGGGGTAGAAGTGCTGAGGAGCGCGTACTCCACGAGGTGTTCGTGACACTGCCTCTTGTATTCCGCCGTCCAGTTCTTGATTATGCGCTTGTAGCGTGCCCCTATCTGTCTCGAGCTGGCGATGACCTCCTCCTGAGTCTCCATGTCCACAAACGCCAGCTCCTCCTCGAAGGGAAAACTCATCTCGCTCTCGTCCAGGAGGTGAAAGACTATCACCTCGTGCTTCCTGTACCTGAAATGTTTCACGGCGCTCAGCACGGACGCCTGGTCGTCCATGAGGTCAGAGAAGAGGATGATAAGTCCCCTGCGCCGTATCCTGCGCGCCAGAAGCTCCAGGCTCTTCGATACGTTTGTTGTCTCTTCCGGGGTCAGCCGCTCCAGCTCGGTCATGATGATGTTCAGGTGGCCCTTCGCAGAACGGGGAGGGATGTATTTCTTTATGCTGCTCGTGAACGTGAGAAGGCCCACCGAGTCCTGCTGACGCAGCATAAGATAAGAGAGCGCCGCCGCCAGCGAACACGCGTAGTGAAGCTTGGTGACGGACGCGCCCGAGCTGTATCCCATCGACGCACTTGCGTCCACGAGAATGTATGCCCGAAGGTTGGTCTCCTCTTCGAACTCCTTCACGTAAAAGCGGTCGCGGCGAGCGTAGACCTTCCAGTCGATGTTCTTTATGGGATCTCCGGGCATGTACTGTCTGTGTTCCGCGAACTCCACGCTGAAGCCCTTGTAGGGGCTCCTGTGGAGCCCGGCGATGAATCCTTCCACGACGAGTCTGGCCCTGAGGTCGAGACTGGAGAGCTTTGACACAATCAGGGGATCCAGAAACTTACGTTCTCTGTGCTCAAGTCTTTCGACCATCCTCGGGAACTGTCTCCAGGAGTCTGTTGATTAGATCGGGGGTGGTTATTCCCTCGGCCTCCGCGCTGAAGTTCGTCAGAATCCTGTGGCGGAGAACGCTCGTGGCAACCGCCCTCACGTCCTCGCACGAAGGAGTCAGTTCTCCTCGCAGCACGGCCCGCGCCTTGGCTCCCAGGATGAGATACTGCGAGGCCCGGGGGCCCGCGCCCCAGCTGACCCAGGACTTGACGAAGTCGGGGGTCCCGTCCTGG
>CP070702.1:2067679-2074944 GCA_020349905.1 Candidatus Eiseniibacteriota bacterium | reverse complement strand
AAAGGGCGTGGAGGCTCGGAAGACCCAGGAACGTCTGGACGAAGCAATGGAGTATGTAGATATCCCCGAGCACATCCGGAGGCAAACGCTGCAGACCTGTTCCGAGTATCTACACTTTCAACCCACGGAGGAAGCGAGAGAGGCCGACTTCGTCTTCATGATGAACATTGACGAGTACGGCATAGCCGCCGAATCCTGGGATTCGAGCGTCCAGTTCAGGATAAAGCTCAGGGTCAGACTGGTGGACAATAAAGAGAACATAGAGGTGTGGAAGAAGACCATCAAGGAAGAGCAGCCTGTATCGAGGGGAGTGTTCGGCCTGGGCGGTGTCGCTGCCGACGTGATTACCGCGATGACACTTTCCGAGCTTTCCGAGGAAGAGATGATTGAAGGATTCTCGCAGCTCGCTGATTTCGTGTCAGATCGCATCGCTGAGAGGATTCAGAGGGATTTCATAAAGGCCCATTCGGACTGATTGCCCGCAGCCAGAGCTTTCTTCCTGGGAGGAGCGCGTGAAGCTTCTGTACGTATTCCCGCACCCGGACGACGAGTCCTTCGGCCCTGCAGCGGTCATCCATTCACAGGTAAAGACGGGACATCAAGTTTTTCTTCTCACGTTGACCAGAGGTGGAGCGACTCGCGAGAGGCACAAGCTGGGCATGACGGTGGAGCAGATGGGAGAGGTCCGATACAAGGAGATGCTCGATGTGGAGCGGTTGCTGGGCCTGAGCGGAATGACCGTCCTGGACTATCCGGACGGTGCCCTGAAGGAACTGGACCCCAGAGTGCTGGAGAGGGAAGTGGAGGCCCACATTGAGAAGGTGAATCCCGAGATCGTCGTGACACATCCCGTGCACGGAGTCAGCGGTTTCCACGACCACCTCGTCGCCCACGCAGTGGTGAAGAGAGCCCACGTCAAGATGGTGGAGGCCGGTGCCAGTTCTCTCAAGAGGTTGGCTTTCGTTACCCTTCCTGACTCGGGGGCTCCCACCTGGATGTCGGATGGGTGGCCCAGGCTCAAGTTAACCGAAGAGGAATTGATAGACTGCGTCGTGAGCCTCGAAGACGGAGACATCGAGGCGATGAAAGGGGCTCTGGCCTGCTACGCGAGCTACAGAGACGTGATAGAGAAGAGCGGAGTCGTGGAGAAGATAGGCAGGCGAGTCTACTTTGAGATCTACGGAGAAGAATTCTCACCGCCTCTGAAGGACCTGACTGACAAGTTGCGCCCTTGAGGTTAGGTGTTCTGTGCGAGCATCCCACCAGTCGTAAGCAGTTGGACCGAGACTCAGGCGATCCAGAGAGCTTCTCGATGAACTCCAGAACCCCCAATGCCGCAGTTCTGGTCGCGGTGGCCTACGTCGCCGCGCAGATGCTTGCCGATATCGCAAGCCTCAAGATAGTCTTCGTCGCCGGCTTCAGCATGGACGCGGGGACGCTGGTTTATCCGTTCACCTTCACCCTGCGTGACATGGTTCATAAGGTGGCCGGCATCCATGTGGCGAGGCTTCTCATCTTTGCGGCGGCCGCGGTCAACCTGTTGATGGCCGGGCTCTTCCGTCTGGTGGCCTGGCTTCCCGCTGACATGCAGGTAGGGCCGCAGGAAGAGTTCTCGGCAGTCTTGTCTCCGGTCTGGCGCATAGTCTTCGCTTCGATCGTGGCTGAGGTCGTGGCGGAGCTTGTGGACGGAGAGACGTATCGAGCTTGGGTGAAGCGTGTCGGACCGAGGCTTCAGTGGATGAGGGTGCTCACCAGCAATTCGGTCAGCGTCCCTCTTGATTCGGCCATCTTTTGCTCCCTGGCATTTGGCGGGGTCCTGGCGGTTCCGGTCGTATTGAGCGTCTTCTACGCCAACGTGATAGTGAAGGGTATCGTCACCCTCGTCTCCCTGCCCTGGATATACTTGGTCAAGGAGAAAAAGGGCTAGCTTTCCCCTCTCTTCACCTTGGCCCCGACGTGCCAGGTCGGGGAATGCAGAGCCAGCTTCTCGCCTCTCTTCCCTTGCCGTGGACATGATTGGTCAGTGAAGGGCGACTAGTCCCTCAGGAACTCGAAAACCCTGTGAAGACCCAGAACAGCGGGGACGAGGGCTAACAAGGTGATGAGAAGGGAGCTGGCCAGAGGCTGGGGGATTTTGGACATCGAAGATGCTCGCTGGCTGATGAGCTGAGCGGTCCTGGCCCCTACGTCGGACAGGGCGCTCCCGACAAACGAGATAACTTCCTGGAGTGGCCCGCCCGTCTTGGCCACGAGCCAGGACATCCCCTCTCTGACAGGGGCCGCGACAGAGGACAGTGGCTCCAGGACGTGCGTGCCCAGAACAAGGAGCGCGACAGTTGCGGCGGTCAAAGAGAAGGCCGGAACGAGGTAGGACCATTTCAGTGACGCACGTCGGGGCCTAGGCACCTCAAGCGCTCTCTTCAAGACGCGCTGCGTGAAGTCGGACGAGAGCCCGGAGGGTACCTCCTCCTGGAGCGCCTCCCGAATCCTATTTTGCAGCAGCAGTTCTGTCCGGCAACGACTGCACTCGGACAAGTGTCCTTCCAGGGACAGGGTCTCCTGGTCGCTGAGCGCCCCTTCCAGGCTGAGAGCGATGAGTTCCAGGCAATAATCACAACGCATGCTAAGAGTCTCCTTCGCCCGTCACGCCTCCGGGCGGGAGCTTGCCTCCGCCGAGGCTCCTGTGCTCACCGGGGCAGTGCCGCGTAACGTCTGCCCCTGGGCCCTCCAGCGCGATCACGAGGCCGGATTCCTCCGTGAGGAGTTTTCTCAGCCGCAGGCGCCCTCTGTGCAGATAGGTCTTCACGGTCCCCAGAGGAATCTCCATGATGTCGGCTATTTCCTCGTAGCTGACCTGGCTGAGATAGAAGAGGGTCAGAGCAGTACGGTACTCCTCAGGAAGCCGGCCGATGAGCGCCCGCACCCTGCGCGAGATGTCCTGCCTCTCTATCTGCTGTTCCAGACTGTCATCTCCGTCAGGCAGGAGCCATTGAATGCTCTCCTCTCCTTCCTCCTCCCACGAGATGTGTTCGCCGCGCCTTCCTCTCCTTCTCAGCTCGACGAGACAGAGATTCCTCGTGATCTTGTATAACCACGTACTGAACTTGGCCTCGCCTCTAAAACCGGGAAGGGCTTGGTACACTCGGATGAACACCTCCTGCGCGATGTCCTCTTCCAGGTCGCTTCCCAACATGCGCTTGGCCAACCAGTGGACTCTGTGCTTGTATCGGCCAACCAGCGCGGCGAAGGCATCGTGGTTGTTGTTCTTGCACTCCTCGACGAGCGCTTCATCGCTCCGCCGTGACAGAGGTTCCTTCTCCATTCTACCCCTACTATGACAGATTCCCCGGCGGACGGAAAGGTTTCATACTTTCCAAAAAAGTACGCGCGGGCTGAAACAATTCTCGTGACAGCGGCATCAGTTCTTGTGAGAGGCGACAAGGGCATCGCACGAGACATTCCAGGTCACAGCGGCTTGCCCAGGCCGCGAAGCGTAAAGGAGGAACAACTCATGCGTGGTCAGTTTCCGTTCTTGTTTGATTTTGCCGGTTTTGGCCCGTTTCTCATTCCTATAGTGGCGCTTTTGGGCGCGTTTGCCGTGGGAATCGTGGCAATGATCCTGAAGTCCAGAGCGAGTGACCGAGCTCACAGGGAACGTATGTTTATGGTAGAGAAAGGATTAGAGATCCCCAAGGAGCTCTACAACGGCCGGGAGAAGAAGGCCGGCGACCTCGGCGCCGGGCGCGCATGGCTCATCATACTGGGTGTCCTCTGCGTATTCACAGGCATCAGCGTCCTCATAGCGCTTACCATTCAGTCAGGCATACGAGACGGGAGCAACGGGTTGATAGTGGCCCTGATAGGCGTTGGCTTTCTGGTATCCGAGAGGCTGATAATGAACCTGGTCGTAAGACCCAGGCAAGAGGGGGGGAGATAGCCTTCCGCCTGTGGGTTGCCCGTCGCCGCTGCGGTTCGTTCGGCGGCGACGGGCAAAGAGGCGTTCGAGAAGAGCGTCCCGCATGGGTGGCCTCGCCGCTCCCCTCGTTCCTCGCTCCCCGGGGCCCAGATGGGTCATGGTAAAGGTCAAAAACCACTTGACCGGATTCATAGAGAGTAATAACATGCGCCCGACGGGAAGAGGGCTGTTCTGCAGCACGCACGGACTCCTTTGCCCCCTCCATCATCGGTCTTGACGGCTTCGCGTTCAGGGTAATCTCATCTTCGGGCCTCGACCCTGCTCGCGCGCCTCGAAAGCTGTCGTGAGCAGGGCATGTGGGCTCCAAGGGACTGGTGTTTGGTGATTGCTCTTCACTCAGCGCGGCGGTCGCTTACAATCCCCAGGCATACGCATCTCCATGCGACCCCTCGTCTTCCGGTTTACAGCACTCAGCCAGTACGGCCGTCAAGAAACCAGTTCGTTCGAAAGGGCGCGCTGAGCAGCGCGTCGATAGGGCATGATCGACCACGGCACCCGAGAAGAGAGTGCCAAACTCGAGCAAGGAGGTAGACCATGCGAAGTCAGATGGTGGTGTCCACTGTGTTCCTTCTTGTGTTCGCCATGCTCCCTGCTATCTGCCTGGCAGGAACTGTTGGGAAGATAACCGGGACGGTCGTTAACGAAGAGACCGGCGAGCCGCTGGAGCATGCGAACGTGGAGATCCTGGGGACACCTTTCGGAGCAATGGCTCTGGAGGACGGGAGTTTCCTGATCTTGAACGTGACACCGGGAAGATACGACGTCCAGGCCTCATACATCGGTTACAAACCTGTCGTAATTACCGGCGTGGTTGTGGAACCCGATCTCACGCGGACGATCGACTTCCAGCTTGAGCAGACTGCGATAGAGGTCATGGAGCCGATCGTCGTCGAGGCGCAGAGGCCACTGGTCAAGGTGGACGTCACTTCAACGAGGAGCATATTTCTGGCCGAGGAAGTGGCGGCTCTGCTCGTGGATAACCCGGTTAACGTCATCAACTTCGTCTCAGGCTCCACCGTTGACGCCGGTGGTACTCACATACGAGGCGGTCGTGAGATTGAGGTGGGCTACTACATCGATGACGCACCGATTCAAGACCCCGTCCAGAGCAATGCCATTTTGAACCTCTCGAACCAGACCGTGAACGAGATGGTTGTGTTTACCGGCGGTTTCAATGCCGAATACGGTAACGCTAGCTCCGGCATCGTGAACATCATTACGAGCGAAGGCACCGACGAATTCCACGGTTCTGTGGAGCACCGAATGTACCTTCCGTTTCAGATGTTCTGGATAGACACCGACACTGGTGATCCGCTGGACACGGATGAGTCGAGGCAACGATTCACGCTCACCGGGCCGCTCTATAGGGGCGAGACGGCAGACTTGAAATTCGCCCTGGCCGGGGAAACAACGGAGTGGAATGATTGGCAACCTCGCGTGGAGGTGTTGGACAGGCCCGGTAAGCAGAGACTGGTGGACGGGACGGTGACACTCCGGAGCGGAAAGACAGTGCTTAAGGGGGCTTTCAATTTCGAGAAGGAGAAGCACGTTTCCAGCTACGACGCCTACAGACTCTACGAGAGGGTTCGAGTTCCGGACACCTGGCGTCACACGGAGAACGAGAACTACAGGTTTGCCCTGTCCGGCAGCCACATGCTGAGCTCCAATTCCTTCATTCGAGGGTCATTCAGCGTACTGGACGCCGAGATGGAGATCGCACAGCCGGGGAAGAAATGGGACCCGAACCTCACTTATCAGAAGAACCAGGACCTGTACGATTTGGACCTTGACATCAGGCGAGACGAGGACAACTTCGTGATAAGTGGTGACAATCCGTACTACGATCATCAGAAGAAGAGGATCTATTCATTCCGTGGTAGCTACACCCACCAGAGGGGCAGAAACGAGATCAAGGGCGGGTTGGACCTGAGCCTGTACGACGTCCAGGAAATAGACGTCTTTGCCTCTACACAGAACTACTACATCTATACCTTCGACGTGCAGCCGCGAGCTGGAGCTCTGTACTTGCAGGACAAGATCGAGTTCGAAGGGCTCATCATGAACCTGGGTGCGCGGTTCGACTTCTTTGACCCGAACCACAAGGTGTTCAAGGATTTCAACCATCCCTACGATCTCAATGCGCCGGATACTCTCTGGCACGGGCCCAACAACGACCAGGCACCCATAGAGCTCGAGCGCTATGATTCGGGGGGGAATTACCTGGGCGGCGGACTGGTCGACGCGGACGTGAAGTGGAAACTCAGCCCGCGGCTCGGCATCTCCTACCCCGTCACGGACAACAGCTACCTGCACATGCAGTACGGCCACTTCTTTCAGATGCCGTCGTTTGATTACCTGTACGAGAACGAGAAGTTCCACACCAGGGGACGTTGGTTGATGACCGGGAATCCCGACCTTGAGGCCGAGAAGACCGTGGCATACGAAGTCGGGGTGAATCACCTGATAACCACTAACACGGCCGTCGACCTCACGTTCTTTTACAAGGACATCACTGACATGACTGAAACGGTCACGATGGGTCCCACAGCTGAATCCAATCCGCAGGGCAGAGAGAACTACGCGACGTTCATGAACGCGGGGTACGGGAACGTCCGCGGGTTCGAAATCAACCTGAAACGGCGACACTTCAACAACTGGCATTACCATGGCGCCTACACGTTTATGGTAGCGAAAGGATTCAGCTCGAATGTAAACGAGGGCTACCTGAGAAGGTTCGACGACGAAGAATTCCCGACCCAGCAGTTCTACCTGGATTGGGATCGAAGGCATTCCTTCCTTCTGACTAGCGGTTACAGCAAGCCGGACAGCTGGAGCGTTGACCTGGTGGCTACCTACGCAACTGGTGCTCCTTACACCGACCCCAAGACGTTGTCCAGAAAGCCGGCTCGCAACAACGCTCGCTACGAGTCGATAACGAACGTTGATGTCGAGCTCCACAAGTTCTTCCGGGTGCTCGGATACAAGACAGACGTGTTCATGCGCGTCACCAACGTGTTTGACCAGCGCAATCTCATCGCGTGGGACGACACTGACCAGGATCTGAGAAATTGGCTGGTGGCTAATCCCGGAGATTATCTCGGACCTTTCGGAGACTACACTGTCTACGGACCTCCGAGAAACGTTTTGGGCGGAGTGAGACTCAGTTTCTAGGAAAAGGAGGGTCTTCGGTCATGAAAAGACTCATTTGGCTTTTCGTTGCTGGCCTCGTCCTCGCATCGTGCTGGGGAGCTTGCGAGGCACGAGTGAATCCCTCGAGGAACGAGGAGTT
>CP070702.1:2029742-2067579 GCA_020349905.1 Candidatus Eiseniibacteriota bacterium | reverse complement strand
AGCTTGAGCTTATAGAGTTTCTTTTTGACCGTGACGTTTTGCTTGTGGACGATTTCTTTGACACGTTGCCACGTGACATAGACCACGACGCTACGATGAATATGGTTTTGCAGCGGGTCCTGGCTTACACGGACACCTTCTACGTCTTCAACTGCTTCAAGGCGGGCTGGGGCGGTGAACCTCGGGAGCTGAAGACGGTTGAGGAGCCCCCGCTTTCAGAGCTTTCGCGTTACAAGTTCCTTGTGTGGGACGCTGACGCCACACAGAACCAGTTTGATACGGGTCTGAGGCGTGTGGTTGAGGACGGCATTCTGGACGTGTATCTCAAGGGTGGAGGTCGGCTGTGGTTGTTTGGAAGGGAGATAGTGCGGGGTTCCTCCGACAACCCGGAGCAGTTCAGCTATCCTTCTGAGCCGAGTCCGGAGTCGTTTGCGGCCAAGTATCTAAAGATCTCGGGTGAGGTCAACAGGCCCGTCATAACCCCCTTGAACCAGGGTGACGGGTTTAAATGGGCCATTCCCAACCGCAAGCACTCCGACGCGCTACCGACACTGAATCTCGACCTCGCCAAGGGTGGCATGTCTCCGACTTATGGGCTCAGCAAGATAGAGGCCGTGACAACGGCCATGCAGGACCCCGACCTGGAGCAGAGACCGGACACGCTCTATTTCTACAGTGCGAACTACCCAACGTCCATCTACAATAGAAAGGCGTGTGCATTCCGCTTCCACGACGTGTACGCAGGTTCCAAGGTCATCTACATGGGGTTCCCGATACACATGTTCTACGACACGCAATTGGAGTCTCTGGGAGTCTACGCCGTCGACTGGATGTACGAGGACATGGGCGCATCGCCCGCCAGGGTGACGAGGCGTTGAGCTCAGGGAGTTACAGGGAAATCGGGCGAACACGCCCCGGTAGATAGAAGTGACTTTGTACGGGAAGTAATCACTGCAGGAAGGAGTCTATGGCTGAGCAAGTAAGGGACCGTTCTTGGTCGTTCTCCTGGTCGTCGCTGCTGCTGTCTCTGGTGCTTTGTGCGCTGGCCGTTCCCCTGCTTTTTTCCCACGCGGCGGCTCAGGCCTCTCTGCATCCGGAATTTCTGGATGTCAGCTGCGGAGACAGGGTGGCGTCGCTCATCTGGTCCACGTACGTGGAAGACAGGCTGGCGCAGATAACGGACAGCTTGAGGGCTCTAGGGCAACCCGTTCCGAACCAGTACAAGTTCGGCGGTTACTGTCTCTGGCGGAGCGAAGTGCCTGACACATCGCGGATGATGCTCCTGAGAAAGTTCACGCGGGCCGACAGCGTGAGCTGGACGTTCAGGGGGACTCTCAGGCAGTTCGTGGATCCGGACTCGATCTTCGAGATAAGGCTTGTCAGGACCGTGATAGGGTTTGACTCTGTTTACGCCAGGATGCGAATCAGCCTGGACGTTCCGGGTCCCTTCAACGGCCTGGGCTATTACTACGCGGTCACGTACTTCGACTCTACGGGAACCCGGAGAAGCGCCAAGGCCGACTGCTTCACGTACATGCCCGTTCATCCCGTGGCCGAGCAGAACCGAAACATAGAAAGAGTGTGGGTCGTTCCGAACCCTTACCACGGAAGCGCTCCCTGGGACGCCAGCGAAGGAAGGCGAATTCAGTTTATCAACCTCCCTGCCAGGGCCATCGTGGAAATATACACGGTGGCGGGAGACCTGGTGACTTCGCTCGTACATCCTGACCCGGACTATTTCAACTATGGCAGCTACGGCGGCGCCCTCAACTGGGACCTCACTAACCAGCACGGAGAGGAGGTCGTTCCGGGAGTGTATGTGTTTCTTGTCGAGGGCGAGGGCGGCGAACAGTACAAAGGTCACTTCGTGATTATCCGCTAGGTTCCTCCATTGTAGAACGTCCATTCCGAGCCGCTGAGGTTGGTGCGGTACTGCTTCGACTTCGGCGGTTCTTGATGAAAGGGTGGACCTTGTCAGAACGAGGGGGTAGAAGATGGAGTACAAGAACTTCATAAACGGCAAGTGGGTCGGCTCCAAGAACAAGGAGAAGTTCGAAAACAGGAATCCCGCCAACTGGGATGAGCTGATCGGAGTCTTCCCTAAGTCAGGCGCGGAGGACGTTGACGACGCCGTGGCGGCGGCGGAGGAAGCGTTCAAGAAATGGAGACTGGTTCCTGCTCCCAAACGAGGCGAGATACTCTTTCGCACCGGGGAACTCCTCAGAAAGCACAAGGAGGAGATTTCCCGAGACATGACGAGAGAAATGGGCAAGATAATCCAGGAGACGCGGGGCGACACCCAGGAGGGGATCGATACCGCCTACTACGCTGCCGGCGAGGGCAGGAGGCTCTTCGGAGAGACAACTCCTGCGGAGCTCCCCAACAAGTTCGCCATGTCCATAAGGCAGCCGATCGGCGTGTGCGGCATCATAAGCCCCTGGAACTTCCCCATGGCCATACCTACGTGGAAAATCTTTCCGGCTCTTCTCTGCGGCAACACCGTCGTCTTCAAGCCGGCCAGCGATACTCCCCTCACCGCCGTCAGGCTGGTCGAGATTCTTGCAGAGGCGGGGCTTCCGGCTGGCGTGGTCAACCTGGTCCACGGAACCGGCTCGGGGGTCGGCACGCCGCTCGTGGAACACCCCAGGGTGAGACTCATCTCCTTCACGGGTTCCTCCGACGTGGGCAAGCAGATAGCCGCTTCCGGAGGAAAGACACTCAAGAGAATCTCTCTGGAGCTGGGGGGGAAGAACGCCCAGATAGTGATGGACGACGCGGACCTGAAGCTCGCGGTGGAGGGGGCCCTGTGGGGCGCCTTCGGGACCACGGGACAGCGCTGCACCGCCACAAGCCGTCTCATCTTGCACGAGAAGATAAAGGACGATTTCCTCTCAATGTTCCTGGAGAGGGTCGAGGGGCTCAAGCTGGGCAACGGGCTGGACAGCCGCACGGACGTGGGACCGCTCGTAAACAAGGCACAGAGGGAGCAGATCCAGTCGTACGTGGACATCGGCCTGGGTGAAGGCGCGAAGCTGGTTGCCGGAGGCAAGGCGTACGAAGAGGGGGAGTGTCAGAAGGGCTGGTTCTACGAGCCTACTGTGTTTGACGGAGTGGAGCCCGACATGAGAATCGCACAGGAGGAGATATTCGGGCCGGTCCTCTCGGTGCTCAAGGCCGGGAGTCTGTCCGAAGCGATTGCGATACTCAACAACAGCGACTACGGGCTCAGCTCCTCTATCTACACGTCCGACGTGAACACCGCACACGTTGCGATGAGAGACATTGAAGCGGGCATAACCTACATAAACGGCCCCACCATCGGCGCTGAGGTCCACCTGCCGTTCGGAGGGGTGAAGGACACCGGGAACGGCCACAGGGAATCGGGAACCGCTGTTCTGGACGTGTTCACGGAATGGAAGTCCATATACGTGGACTACAGTGGACGGCTGCAGAAGGCGCAGATAGACGCCGTGACGATTGAATGAAATCGGGGAGGAACGGCTTGGCAGACAAGAAGGGAATCAGAAAGACCAGGACTCTGCCCGGGTCGGAGGCGTCCAAACTCATTCAGAAAGACAGGCTTTACATGACCAAGTCCCACGTGAGGATTTACCCGCTCGTGGTGGACAGGGGAAAGGGGACGTGGTTGTGGGACGTTGACGGAAATCGCTTTCTGGACTTCACTGCTGGCATCGCGGTCTGTTCCACTGGGCACAGCCACCCCGCCGTAGTGAGGGCCATAAGGGACCAGGCTTCCCGCTTTCTCCACATGTGCGGGATGGACTTCTACTATCCGGTTCAGGTGGAGCTGACCGAGAAGCTGACGCAGATAACTCCCGGCAGGTTCTCCAAGCGCGTACTGCTGTGCAACTCGGGGGCCGAGGCCGTGGAGGCGGCAATCAAGCTGTGTCGATACCAGACGCGGCGTACGCAGGCGATTGCCTTCTACGGCGCCTTTCACGGCCGCACGATGGGTTCACTTTCCCTGACGGCCAGCAAGGCCCTGCAGAGACGCTACTTCTCCCCGCTTCTTCCTGGCGTGACACACGTGCCGTACGCAGACTGCCTGCGTTGTCGCTACAATCTGAGTTATCCGCAGTGCGACTTCGCCTGCGTCAACTTCATCGAAGAGGTCGTGTTCAAGAAGACCGCTCCGCCCGAGGACGTCGCGGCAATCTTCGTCGAGCCGATACAGGGCGAGGGAGGGTACATAGTCCCGCCCGACGGGTTCCACAGCCGTCTGAAGAAGCTGGCGGAGAAGTACGGCATCCTCTTTGTGGCTGACGAGATTCAATCCGGCATGGGAAGGACCGGGAAGATGTTTGCGATTCAACACTGGAACATAGCTCCGGACGTCGTTACCATCGCCAAGGGCGTGGCATCCGGGCTTCCTCTGGGAGCCACGGTAGCCCGCTCGGTTCTGATGGAGTGGGAAGGTGGGGCCCACGGGAGCACCTTCGGCGGCAATCCCCTCAGCTGCGCGGCCGCGCTGGAGACGATTTCCCTGCTGGAGAAGGGGCTCATTCAGAACGCCGAGAAGATGGGCAACTTCCTGATGGAGTCGCTGAAGGAAATCGAGACGCGACACTCCAGTATCGGCTGGATCAGGGGCAAGGGGCTCATGATCGGCATCGAAGTACTCAAGACACCGGGCAGCAAAGACGCAGACCCGGAGAAGCGCGATTGGCTCGTCAACCGCTGCTTTGAGAAGGGACTCCTGGTGCTTCCGTGCGGTGAGAGCGCTTTGAGATTCTCGCCTCCGCTCGTGGTCACGAAGAAAGAGGCCGAGTTCGCGCTCGAAGTGTTCGACGAAGCACTCACTGACCTCGAACAGCGAAAACAACCGGGGAGCGATAGGCCGGGAAAGTGAAGGGAGGGGCCGATGAGCGAACAGAAGTACGTTTTCTTCTTCGGTGAAGAGAAGGGTACGCTGGGCGAGCGCATAAAAGACGTGCTGGGCGGCAAAGGGGCGGGGCTCTCGCAGATGATGAGCGCCGGCTTCTCCGTACCGCCGGGGTTCACGATATCCACCGATGTGTGCCTCCTGTTCTACCGGAGCAAGGGCAAGCTGCCCGAGGAATACCTCAGAGAGGAGCAGAGGCAGCTCGAGAAACTAGAGAAAGTCATGGGAAAGAAGTTGGGGGACGAGAACGACCCCCTTCTTGTTTCAGTCCGCTCCGGAGCCAAGTTCTCCATGCCGGGGATGATGGACACCATCCTGAACCTCGGGCTGAACGACGCGAGCGTGGCCGGGCTGGCAGCGAGAACTGGCAACGAGCGTCTGGCCTACGACGCGTTCAGGAGGTTCATCCAGATGTTCGGCAGCGTGGTGCTGGGCGTGGGGAAGGCCCTGTTCGAAGAAGAGCTCCTGGAACTGAAGGAGAGGAAAGGGGTTTCCCAGGACACCGAGCTGGACGCCAAGGACCTGAAGGAGCTCTGCACGCGTTTCAAGGAACAGATACGCAGGGAGAAGGGCGTCGAGTTTCCGCAGGACGCCCGGGAGCAACTCGCGGCGGCCAGAGACGCTGTGTTTCGCTCCTGGAACAACCCTCGCGCCGTCTTCTACAGAAAACAGCACGGTATTCCCGACAGTCTGGGAACCGCGGTGAACGTGCAGGCGATGGTCTTCGGGAACATGGGTGCCACCTCGGGGACCGGCGTGGGATTCACGCGGAATCCTTCGACCGGAGAGAGGAAATTCTACGGCGAATTCCTCATGAACGCCCAGGGCGAAGACGTGGTCGCGGGGATAAGGACGCCCAGGCCCGTGGACGAGCTTGCCGGGGAGATGCCCGAGGTCTACAGGGAACTCTCCGACATCGTTCAGAAGCTGGAGCAGTACTACAAGGACATGCAGGACTTCGAGTTCACGATTCAGGAGGGACGCCTGTACATCCTGCAGACCAGGACCGGAAAGAGAACCGGTTCCGCTGCGGTAAAGATCGCCATCGACATGCAGAAGGAAGGGCTCATCAGCAAGGACGAGGCCCTACTGCGGGTGCCACCGGAGGCCCTGGACCAGCTGCTGCATCGCCAGATAGACAGGCGCCAGAAGTTCGAGGTTCTGGCTCGAGGGCTTGCAGCGTCGCCCGGCGCTGCGAGCGGAGCCGCCGTCTTCACCGCCGACGCGGCGGTCGAGTGGTCCAGGGAAGGCAAGAGCGTGATACTTGTGAGGAACGAGACTAACCCGGACGACATCCACGGCATGCACGCCTCGGAAGGAATCCTCACTTCCACCGGGGGAATGACCTCGCACGCCGCCGTGGTGGCGAGGGGGATGGGCAAGAGCTGCGTTGCCGGGTGCTCCGCCGTGAAGGTGAATGAAAAGGAAAGGTCTTTCACCGTGGGTAAGACGACGGTGAAAGAAGGGGACCTCATAACCATAGACGGGTCCTCGGGCGACGTCATCCTCGGAGAGGTCCCTACCGTGGAACCCAAGGTGAGCGGGGAGTTCGCCGAGTTCATGGGCTGGGCGGACGAGGTGAGAAGGCTCAAAGTGAGGGCCAACGCGGACGTTCCCGCGGACGCGGCGCAGGCCCGGGCCTTCGGAGCCGAGGGCATCGGTCTCTGCCGGACCGAGCACATGTTCTTTGCCGAGGAGAGGCTGCCCGTGGTTCAGCGGATGATCATGTACGCGGCGGAGGCGAAGGCGGCGGAGAGGGAAGTGCAGGCGCTCGCGAGCCAGCTCGAAAAGGCTTCGGGGAAGGAAAAGGAACGTCTGGAGAAGCAACTCTCGGAGGCCGCGGAGAGAATGCGCGAGCCCATGGCGATATACAAAGGCGCGCTCGAAGAGCTGCTTCCGTTCCAGAGGTCGGACTTCGTGGGCCTTTTCAAGGAGATGGAAGGCTTTCCCGTGACCATACGCACGCTGGACCCGCCGCTCCACGAGTTCCTTCCCAGGAGAGAGGAGCTCATGGTGGAGCTGGCGC
The DNA here is from genome assembly GCA_020349905.1 of Candidatus Eiseniibacteriota bacterium. Lineage (GTDB taxonomy): Bacteria > Eisenbacteria > RBG-16-71-46 > JAFGJU01 > JAFGJU01. The sequence continues at coordinate 2,060,650 of CP070702.1, read as the reverse complement.
TGCTGGAGGAGAGAAAGGCTCCCTCTGATGAGATCGAGAGCAAGAAGGCCCTGCTTCGCAGGGTGAACGACCTGCACGAGTTCAACCCGATGCTGGGTCACAGGGGGTGCAGGTTGGGGATAGCGTTTCCCGAGATAACTGAGATGCAGGCTCGCGCCATCTTCGAGGCGGCCTGCCAGTTGGCCGTTGAGGGCAAGCGCGTCATCCCGGAGGTCATGATACCCCTGGTCGGACACGTGAACGAGTTTGTCAGACAGAAGGAGATAGTGGTGCGCGTGGCGGAGGAGACGATGGCCAGGCACAAGGTGAAGGTTGACTATCTTGTGGGCACCATGATAGAAGTTCCCAGGGCCGCCATCACATCCGACGAGATCGCCCGCGAGGCCCAGTTCTTCTCTTTCGGCACAAACGACCTGACCCAGATGACGTTCGGTTTTTCCAGGGACGACGCCGGCAAGTTCCTTCCCGACTACGTAGAGAGCGGCGTGCTGGAGATCGACCCGTTCGTGACGATAGATAAGAAGGGTGTTGGGGGGCTCACCAGGTGGAGCGTGGAGAAGGGGAGGCAGGCTAGAAAGGATCTTAAGGTAGGCATCTGTGGGGAGCACGGCGGTGAACCTGTTACCGTCAATTTCTGTCACGAGATAGGACTTGACTACGTGAGCTGTTCACCTTTCAGAGTCCCTATTGCCAGACTTTCCGCGGCACAGGCCCAGCTGAGGGAGGCCGGAGTGAGAGAGAGTCTGACCGTGTAGTGCCCGATGTTCTACGAAAGGCTTCTGATACGTCTCAGGAGGGAACGTCACACGCCCGCTGCGACCGGCAGATACGTGGTGGGTATCTCGCGGCGCGTGAGGGAGAGCCTGGAAGAGAACCCCGAGTTCGTCAGGTCTCTCCTGGTGGTCACTCTTCTCCTCTTCGGTGTCGTATTCCTTCTCTCTACCTGGTTCTCCGTCTTCATCGACCGAGCGGTCGGCGTGAAGTTCCTGCTGTGGAGCAGCGGCTGGCTGGTGCTGGCCTTCCTGTGGCCGCTCGTTCACACCGGTCTCAGCCGTGATTCAAATGGCGCGGCAGTCGGCAAAGTCACGGCCGCGAATGCTCTTAGCCTCCTGCGATTCTCCCTAATTCCCGGGCTCTTTCTTCTCATCATGAGCGGGCACATCGGGTACGCAGTCGCGCTGTTCGTGGTTGGGGCTGTCAGCGACGTCGTGGACGGCTACGTGGCCAGGAAGTTCTCTCAAGAGACCAGGATGGGCCTGGTCATGGATCCGCTCGTAGACGCGGCGTTCAACACGAGCGTCGTGTGGGCTCTGAGCTTCTCGGGACGGCTTCCCCTGTTTCTGAGCCTGCTTCTCACGGTTCGCTACGTTTTTCTTCTCGGCGGCGCCGCGTACATCTACGTCTTTCGCGGACCCGTCAGGATACGGCCCACCGTGTTCGGCAAGCTCTCGGCCGTCTTTCTGGCGTGCATGATCCTGGTGCTCATGTACCTGCAGGACTATGGCGTCCCGCTGATGAGAGACAGACTCGTCGGACTCCTGGAGATAGCCCTGGCCATCCTCATGGTCGGCACGATTCTCCACGTCTTCGTCATGGGCACCTACAGCCTTCGGCTGTACCCCCGAGTGGTTTCGGCCGAGGAGGAACCGGCTCGGGAAGAGACGCGCCCCGGTTCGTAGAGTTCCTCGCCCGCGGCCTCCGCCCGCGCCTCCGGGCGCCCCCCTCCGTGGCATGCTTGTTGCAACCTCAGTTTCGTCGCTAGAAGTCCTTTGTTTTCAAACCGAAATGCGGGGTCTCTGGTAAGAGATTAGCCCCTCTGGAAAGTCATCTTCCGAGGCCTCGGCTGGAACAGTTACACCCATGGGAAGCACTCACTTTAGAGCCTCAATCAGAGTTCGCTTCCTCGTCATTTCGGCGTTCCTTCTCTGGGCCGCCGCCGGCACCGCCCTGGCCGGACCGGGAAGCGGCACCGCCCAGATGTGGCCCGTGATAGACCCCCAGGCAGGCACGTACAACCGCTGGACGATAAGATACACCGCGACGGAGGACTTCGACTGGCTCGGAGGGATGGTCAGCGTTGACATCCCTGTGGGATGGAGTGCTCCTCAGGTGTCAGACTCCGTGCAGGCAGGATTTGTGCGGGCAATGGCTGGTGACGCGGACGACCTCGATTCAGTGACAGTGTCCGGCCAGACCATCCGCCTCTATCTTGGGGGCAAGTTCTTCAAGATCTTCAGGAACGGAGAGTACGTGGAGGTCATCTACGGGGCCTCTTCCGCCTTCGCGAGGACTCAAACGGTCGCCCAGGACTCCGTAGAGTTTACGGTGAAAAGCGACCCGGACGGGACGTCTCCTCAAGCGCTCACTTCCGGCTCTCCCACGGTCAACGTTGTCGCAGGAACTGCGGTGGACGTGACTGTATACTTCGCCGGAAGCGAAGCGGGAGACCTGGCATTTACGGCTGACGACAATTCGAATGTCTTCTCAGTGAGGGGCGAAGACGCGTACGGTAACCCCACGGGGGGCGTCGCCTGCACGTGGAGCCTGAGCGCAGGCATCGGAACACTCAGCGGAGGCAAGGACTCCACGAACACGTTCGATGCGACCACCGTGGGCACCGGCTACGTAATCGCAGAGGACGACTTCGGCCACATTGACTCCACGGGCGTTGTCACAGTCACCCACGGGTCCTATTCCAGGCTGGACGTCGCGCAGCCGGGCAGCGCAGTGGCCGGGGCAGCCTTCCAGGTCTCTGTGGCCGCACTGGACGCGGACGGAAACGTTGTCACCTCCGGGCCGGGCAGCGACGCGGGTCTCTGGCTGAGCGCCTGGCTGGATTCACTCGGCACCACGCGGGCAGCGGGGAGTCTCTCCGATACCACTCTGTCCCTGGCCGCAGGCGTCGGAACCGCCACGGAAGTCTACACCGTCGCGGAGGCCATCTACGTCAGGGCAGTAGATACCTTGAACGCGGGGATTCTGGACTTCGGTCCCGCTCCCACGGTTATCTCTGCCGCGCCGCCTTCCGTGCTGGATCTGGTCCCGGACACCTTGTTTCTGGAGGCAGGCTCGCAGGGCACCTTCACCGTCCTGTCCAGGGACGTATACGGAAACGTCTCTCCCGTGTCTCTTTCCCAGACGCTCTTCCTGTGGACCAATTCGCCGAGCGGGATATTCAGGCAGCGCGAGGGAGCGGTACAGATATTCGACGTTCAGATGCCCGCGGACAGCTCCCGGGCATATTTCGACTACTACGATACGAACGCCTCTGAGTTCCTCGTCGCCGTGATGGACGCAGACACGAACGCGCCGACCTTTCCGGTCGAAACCGCCTACGTCGTGGTTGACCATTCGTCCGCCGCTGCGCTCGACGTGTCGGGTGTCACTGACCCGGTCATCGCAGGCACCGTGAGCGACGTTGTGGTGGCCGTGAACGACGCGCACGGAAACAGGGTGAAGGACTATACGGGGACCGTGCAGTTTTCCAGCACGGACGGAAATCCCCAGACAATTCTTCCTCCCGACTACACGTTCGCGGTCTCGGACAGCGGGCGGCACGTCTTTCCTCTCTCCGTCACGCTCACCACCTCAGGCGAGCAGTCCGTGATTGCCACCGACGCCCTGCAGCCGTCCGTGAACGGCAGCCAGGGAGGCATAACCGTCGTCGCCTCGGCCTGTGACGCGCTCGTGCTGACCGCCTCGGCGAGCTGGGCCCCTGCCGGAAGCTGGCTGGACGTGGACGTGGAGGGCAGGGACGTCTACGGAAACAGAGCCACCGGCTACACGGGGGTCGTGGGCTTCTCCTGTACTGACGCGGGAGACAGCACCGTGCTTCCCCCTTACTACCAGTTTGTTGCCGCCGACAGCGGGTTTCAGAGGCTGGCGGGCTCTCTACGGCTAACCACCAGCGGCGTGCACACCCTTTCTGCGGCCGACACCTCGCAGCCACAGATAGACGGTGACTCTGGCGGGCTTCAGGTCGTGGCCGGGAGCGCGGCCAGCGTCGTCATCGCGCCCGGAGGGTCTTTCAACGTGAACGCCGGGGGCACCCAGGTCTTGAGCGCAACGGTGAGAGACAGCTTTGGAAACTTGAAAAGCGGGGAACAGACGAGCGTCGTGATAAAGGACTCGGCAGACGGCTCGCTGGAGGACGACCCCGCGAATCCTAACAATACTTCCGGCGGGGCTTCGATTCAGACGGGCAACACGGACGCTTCCGGAGTCATCACCGTTCTGTACCGCGCGTCCCAGTTCTCGGGCCGGAGCGACACCATGGACGCGTACTGTACGACGGTCCCTCACGACGCTGTGTCCGACGTCTTCGCAACGTCCACGCCGGCGGGCGCGACCGCCCTTCGCATTCTACCCGCCTCCGCCCTGGCCGACACGGCGGCGGCGGTTCTCTCCGTTTCGGTCGAGGCCATCGACAGCTTCGGGAACTTGGACACCTCGGACACGAGTCTCGTGAGACTCACGTCTTCCTCCGGGACCGGCAGGATATCGGTCGACGGAGGGGCGTCCTGGTCGGTCTCGAACGCGGATTCGCTCAGACTTGTCTCTGGAAGCTCGCAATCCAGACTCAAGCTGACCGACACGGCCGCAGGGAACATCACCCTGCTTGCAGAAGACACGCAGGGAGCATTGATAGACGCTTCGAAGGGGAACATCAGCCTGGCTCCCGCCTTTCCGGCGGGAACGGTGTCCGTCTATCCGGTCCAGGACACGCTCACTGCCGACGGCACATCGTTCGTGCTTGTCGGGACCGGTCCTTTCACCGACGCCTACGGGAACAACGTGGGCCCGGGTACAGAAGTCACTGCAACCAGCCTCCTGAGCAAGGTCGTGGCGTCCGACGTAGACAGCGTGGTCCCGGGCATTCAGGTGTTCACCGCTGCCAACGGGATCGCTTCCTTTGCCCTCAGAGCGGGCAGCACCGCGGGCTCCGATACGGTGCGCGTAAGCTCGGTCCAGGGAACGGCCGCGGGGTCTGTCCGGCTCGTGCTTCTTTCCCCGCCGCGGGTCCAGTACGTGGCCGGTTCCATCTCCCCGGCGGTAGTGGCTCCGGGCCAGGTGGTCTCGTTTTCGCTTCAGGTCCGAAACATCGGCGGGAGCAGGGTGTATCTGGTTCCATCCTCCGCGTTCACCTTGGAGGACGGAAACGACGGAACGTACACGGCCAATCTCCCGGACACGGTCGTCGTGCTGGCAGGAGGAGGCACAGCGACTCTCACGTTCCAGGCAACGGCCGTCCCTGTGGAGCTTGATGCAGGTTCCTACTCTCCGATTCTCAGTCTCACCGGGTACGACGGAGCCGGCAGCTCCTTCACCCAGAGCCTGCAGGCCGGCACCAGCACCGTGAGCGTTGTGTCCATAAGGGTTCGCACTGTCCTGGCCCAGAGCAGCGTGACAAGGGGGGGCAGGGACGTGCCCGTCCAGATGACTGTCGAGAACCCGGCATCGGTTCCTCTCCAGATAACGGCGACGGGACTCACTTTTTCCAGCGCCGGCCACATCGACTCTCTGGTCTCGCCCGCACTGCCGGACACTCTGCAGGCCGGCGAAATCGGTCTCTTCTCATTCGAGGTTGACGTGGACCAGTTGGCCCCTCTGGGGCCGTGTACAATCGACGGCTTCGCGTCCGGCTCCGCGTCCGGAGTAGGGGTGAGCGACTCGGGTGCCGACAGCACCGCAGCGTGGTCGGTGCAGAGTCCTGCGGTCCTCTCCTACGTTAGCGGAAGTCTCTCGAGGCGGAGCGTCTCGGTCGGGCAAACCCATTCGTTCTCGGCCAGAATAATGAATTCTGGGACGGCCCCCGTTGCGCTGGACACGTCGGGAACATACCTGGCGTTCGGTCCTCAGGGCTCGGAATACGTCGCCTCTCTCGCGGCGCCCATTCTGCTGGGCGGCGCAAGGGAGACGAGCGTTCAGTTCGAGGCCGCGCAGGTGTCACTTTCACTCGGCGCGGACACTTACTCCGTGGGACTGTTCCTGAGTGGAACCGAGAACGGAGCCTCGTTCTCAGACACCCTCTACTGTGACCCGGACAGCGTGACGGCACAGCTTCCGGCCGTGCTGGAGTACGTTGCTGTTCAGCCAGAAACGTTGAGCACCGGCTACGAGCCCGCCTTCGAAGTGACGCTACGAAACATCGGGCAGGCAACCGCTTTCGTGCAACCTCAGACTCGTATCAGTTTCGGAAGCCCTCCGGCCACCTTCCTGGCGTTTCTCTCCGACTCCCTGGCCATCGAGGGGGACTCGGTGCAAGTGCTTCGCTTCTCTTCCTCGGAGGTAGACACGGGGTTCACGACCGGCCGTTACCTTCCGGAGCTGTTGATGCGCTTGCGGGAAAACGGAGTCCTGCGCGACAGCCTTCTGGCCACCGGGAGCGACAGCATCCTGGTTCAGAGACGGGCGGCGCTCGAGTGGGTCGCGGGAAGTCTCAGTCCTCTCAGGGTCACGCGCGGACAGGTTGCGGCCTTCACAATGCAGCTGGCCAACACCGGAGACGCGCCGGTCAGCATCGACCCTGCTCTCTGTGACATTCGCTTCAGAGACGCGGAGCGTGAGTTTCTGGCCAGCGGCCAGGGCGCGGTCCTTCAGATCGCGTCCCAGAGCACTGCCCAGCTCAGTTTCGTGTCCGACACCGTACACGCCGCCATGGCGAACCAGGTCTACAGGGTTGACGCCACGGTGGAAGGGGTCGAAAACGGCGTGCCGTTTCAGAGAACAATCTACTCGCCGCAGGGCGAGCTTTCGGTGCAAAGCCCCGCTCTCTTGAGATACCTCTACGGCTCGGTCAAGCCCGGCGTGGTGGCTCAGGGGCAGGACGTCAGTTTCTCTGTGGGTGTGGAGAACATTGGTGATGCCACCCTGTTTGTCGCCGATTCGAGTCTTTTCCGTCTCGACGCGTTGGCCGACACGGTGGATTGCTCCGGCGGTTGCGCCGTGGCGGGTCACGGCATCACCTCGCTCTCTTTTAAGGGCATGACGATCGACGGTGCCGTCATAGCCGCGGGTTCCTATTCCGGGTCACTGGAAGTGACCGGGACTGATTGGAACGGGTTCTACTTTTCCCAGACGCTAGGTACCTCTCCAGATAGCGTGACAGTCAGCGCCTCAGGAGACGTGAGGGTCTATTCCACGGTCTCCAGTTCCCCCAACGCCCCCTACGTGGACACGTCTCAAACCTTCCAGGTCGGAGTGGAGATCGAGAACCTGGGACAGGAGGAGGCCAGAGACGTGGTCGTGCAGCTCTCCACCGCGGGCGGCTCCCTCATCAGCGGCGCAGCCGTGATTCAGTCCGTCCAGGGAGGGAGTAAGGAAGCGGCCAGCATCTCCGTTCAGGCGGCAGCCGCCCCGGGCGCGGAGAGGTTCACGGCCCAGATACAGTCTGCCACAGGTGGCATAAGCGGGCTTCCGCTGTCCGTTGCCCCTTCGGTGGACGACACGACAGAAGTGACAATACAAATGCCCGCCCGTCTCACGCTGGACGCCTTCGTGCAAGAACCTCAGGGTGCGACGGACGGAACGCTTTCAACAGGACAGAACTTCAAGATAGGCGCGGCGGTGACGAATCTGGGTGAGGGGGCATTCGACGGCTCGGGTGCGTTGCGAATAAGCATACCTGCCGGCTTCGTTCTTCTCTCGCCCGCGACCCAGCCTCTCGTTCCGGGAGTCCCGGTCGAGTGGTCGCTGAGCTCCCCTGCCTCCGCCACGGGTTCCTCCGCGTTCCTGGTATCTCTGGAACGTCTCCCTGGCGCGGTCAACACTGGGCAGGAGGCGGACACCACGGGCGCAAGCAGGTCCCTCTACCTGAGTACGGTGGAAAGGGCCTCGCTGTCTCTTGCTCTGGCCATCGTGGCCCCGCCTGCCGCCACCGACGGGAGCCTCAGGTTGGGAGAGACATTCACTCTGGAGGCCACGGTGCTCAACGGGGGAACGGCGGCCGTTTCCGGAAGCGGCCGGGTGGCCCTGTCGCTGCCGTCCGGCTATTCCATCTCCGGTGGAGCGAGCGCAGAACAGGATTTCTCCGTCGGAGTTCCTGTTCGCTGGAACGTGACGGCTCCGTCCGTGAACTCCTCCATAGAGTACATAACAGCAACCATCTCCGGGATTCCAGACGACGAGAACACAAACGCTGCGGCCCACGTTTCGCTGCGAACCAGGGAGATCGGAGTCTACGCAGAGTCCAAGGACATGGTCGTGGAAGTGCTGCCCTTGATCGAGCCGCCGCTCCAGGTAGTTGCCGGCGAGCTGTCGGTTCGGTTCATGGCCCTGCGGATAGAGAATCCCGTCGAGACGGGAGAGGGCAGTCCCATCGGCCTGAGAAGCGTCACGCTCTACGTCACGGGAGAGGGCAGCGCCAGGCTCCTCGATCCCTCGGCGGCTCTCTCCGCGGTGAAAGTGTCGAGATATTCCGCGCCCGACGTCCTTCTCGGCATCGCCACGGGGTTCACGACTAACCCCGTGCGCGTGGACCTGTCTCCGGTGGCCGACACTCTTGCCACGGGTCAGAGCGACACGCTCCTCGTGGCCGTGGACGTCTCCCAGAGCCCGCGCGTGGGTGGAGTGGCGCTGGAGATAGAGGACGCCTCCGCGTTCGACGTCTTTGACGCCGTCTCCGGCAACGCGCTCGGAGTCGTGGGTCCCGGTGGCGGAAGCTTCCAGGGGGTCCTGACGCCTCCTTCCAGGCTTTTTGCGGGCGTGCACAACTATCCCAATCCGTTTCAAGCCGGCAAGGAATCCACGGCCATCTCTTACTACCTGAACGAGGATTCGAGAGTATCGCTGAAGATATACACGCTCGACGGGAAGCTGGTCTTCTCCGTCGCGTACTCGGACCGGGACCAGGAGGGCAGAAGAGGATTGAGGGAGATAGAGTGGGACGGCAGGAACGGGCGGGGAGAGTTCGTCTTGAGCGGGGTCTACATCTGCAAGCTCGAGGCGAACGGAGTGGACGCGACTTTTAAGATCGCGGTGGCGAAATGAGAGTGACTGACACTAGAGGCTTCAAACTGAGAGCCGGGAGAGGCGACCAGTCCGGAAAGGGAGCGGTGCGTGCGTCTGGACGGCTTCGCTTCGGGACGGCGCACATGCTTGCGACGATCCTGGTGTCGGTTGTGCTGCTTGCAGGCGCGACCTGCCCGGCGACGGCCGCCAGCAGCGCCTCGGGTGGAACGGAGAGCGTCTTCTCTCTGGGGGCAGGCTCGAGGGCTCTCGGAATGGGCGGGGCGTTCACGGCGGTCTCGGATGACGCGACCGCGCTCTACTGGAACCCTGCTGGGCTTCCGCGTCTGGAGCAGACGAGCGTCGCAGGCTTTCACTCCACTCTGTTTGAGGGCAGCTCTTACGACTTCTTCTCCGTGTGCCAGCCCACGGTCCGTTTCGGCAGTTTCGGCTTCGCCTTCATAAGAGTTGGAACGGGCGGAATACAGGCTTACGACTCGAGGAGCAGACACCTGGGAGAGATAGATTTCTCGCAGAGCGAGATGCTCTTCTCCTACGGCCGGGAGGCACTGTTCGACGTCAGGGTGGGTGCGTCCTTGAAGATAGTGAGCGAGAGGATGGGGGACCACAGCGCCGGCGGAGTCGGTTTCGACCTGGGAGCCATGTACCCGATTCCCTACCTGGAAGGCTTCACCCTGGGCTTGGCCCTGCGCGACGTGCCGGGGGCCAAGCTTAAGCTGGTCGAGAGGGTCGAGAGAACCCCTCGCACGGTGCGCATCGGCGCGGCATACCGCGGGGCCTTCAGGGACAACCAGGACGCGGTAACGCTGGCAGCGGATGCTTCCCTTCCGGAAAGGGCCCCGACTGCCGTGTCTCTGGGTGGGGAGTATCTCATAGACAACCTGGTGGCGCTCAGAATGGGGCTCAAGGAGGGCAAGTTCACTGCGGGAGCCGGGGTCAGATGGAGGGACTACAGCTTCGACTATTCGATGGGAAGCACCGAACTCGGAAGCCTGCATCAGTTCTCTGTCTCCGCCGCGTTCGGAGACCCCGTGGCCATCAGGAGGCAGCGCGAGGTTCTGGAGCGGCAGCGGGACGTGGCCAGAATGCTGAAAGAGGAAAGGTCGAGGAAGATAGACGCACACATGCAGCTCGCGCGCGAGGCCTTCGCCGAAAGCAGCTACTCTGCAGCGCTCGAGGAGTGGAACCTGGTACTGGAGTATGAGCCGGGCAACGCGGAGGCGGCCGAGGGCATCGGCAGGGCCAGACAAGCCCTGGCCGAGAAGACAGAGCAAGAGGCGCGAAGGGCGGAGCTCCAGGTGAGGGTGCACGTCCTGGTTGAACTGGGCAGGGAGTTCCTGGAACAGGGCGAGCTGAGGCTGGCCCTCTTGAAGTTCGGACAGGCAAGCCGGTTGGAGCCGGAGAATCAGGAAGTCTCGGCCTGGATATCCCGCGCGGACTCGCTCGTCTCGAACGAGGTGAGCGCGCGCGTCGAGCAGGCGCGACAGCTTGCCGCATCCGGGAAGCATCTGGAGGCGTTCTCTGCCTGGAACAGGGTACTGCTGCTTGAACCCGACAACCCGGTTGCCCTGGCCGGGCTCGATGAATCGAAGAAGTCACTGGAGAGCATGGATGAGAACCTGGCAGAAGCCAGGCGCAGGATAGACGCGCTCGGGCTGTACACGCGGGCTGTAAGGGCTTACGAGAGAGGGGACTACCAGGACGCCAAGGCCATGGTGAACGAGGTGCTGCGGCTCTATCCGGCTGATAAAGACGCCCTGAGATTTGCCGAAAGAATAGAAGAGAGGCTCTCTCCTCCGAAGCCGAAGGTGGAGGAGGACATAAGAGAGCTGTACGTGGAAGGCATGAATCACTTCAACTCCGGCGAATACGAGAAGGCCATTGAATCCTGGCAGAAGATCCTGGAAATGGACCCCGACAATGAAATGGTTACCAAGAACATCGAAAAGGCGAAGGCCAGGCTCTCCTCAGGAGAAAGGACGGCGCAGTGAGATGACTCTGGTAAGACGGGTCTTCGGCGACAGGAGCGACAAGTCATTCCAACTGAAAGTGCCGGGGCACGAGAGGTCACTTGGGAGGATAAGGGACTTCGTTGACGAAGTCTGCGCGGAACTCGGTGTCGCCTCAAAGACCACCAACTCCATGAAACTGGCCATCGACGAGGCGTGCGCCAACATAATCAAGCACGCTTACAGGGAGAAGGACGGCTCGATAGAAATCAACATCTCCACGTCGGGCCCCAACCATCTTTCCATCTCGCTGACCGACCAGGGAGAGAGCTTCGAACTTCAGAAGATCCACACGCCGGACCTCAGACGCTACGTTGCCACGGGAAGAAAGGGCGGGCTCGGTCTCTTTCTCATGAACCGGCTCATGGACGAGGTCAATTACGATGCGACCCCGGCCGGGAACGTGCTCACGATGAGAAAAAACCTCCTGGGCAAGCGAAAGCGTCCTCCTCTTGCCTGGAGAAAGACGATATGGCACAAGAGCCTGCGATTCAAGTTCAGCGTCTACGCTTCGGGAATCCTGCTCACCATCATCGCGGTCGCCTTTTCCTATTTCGGCGTGCGCCAGGAGAAGGCGATAGTGGAGAACATCACCTCGAAGGGAGAGGCCATCGCAAACGCAATGGCCAGACAGAGCACCGAGCTCCTTCTGTCCAGAATGGCTCTTTCGGTTGAGCAGACGCTGCTCAACGAGACAATCGCCAGGACCCTCGAGGAGACCCCCTACATAGCCAGCATCGTGGTCGTTGACACGGAGGGCAACGTCTGGGCGAGTGGCAAGCCTTCTCAGCTCTTCGGGTCATACGAGTCTGTCCTCTCCGAAGCTCGGGCCGAGGGCCAGAAGCCCGGGAACGCGCTCATCCCCCTCGCGACACCCGTCGTGATACACACGCCAGGCTCTCCTGCAACGGAGCTGGGTACGGTCCACGTACAGATAAGGATGGACTCCATCAGTTTCTACGTGGCGAGGGCCAGAAGGGCAATGGTGCTCATCGCGCTGCTGGTGTTTGTGGTTGGCAGCTTCGCGATCTGGTCGGTCGTCTCCCTGTTTGTCAAGCCCATACAGAAGCTCTCCGACGGCGTTCGCGCGATCGGGGAAGGAATGCTCGACAGAACGCTCGAGGAGGGAGGGCCGGACGAGATAGACGAGATAGCCCGGGCCTTCAACGAGATAACCGCGCGCTTCCGCAAGGCGCAGCACAGCGTCGTCGAAAAGGAGCGTCTGCAGAAGGAAATGCAGGTGGCACAGGAAATACAGCAGTCCCTGTTGCCGGGCAGGGTGCCTGACGCGGAAGGGTTCGAGATAGGGACCCTCTACAGGGCCGCCAAAGAGGTGGGCGGAGACTACTACGACTTCGTCTGGGTGGACGACGACACGCTCGGCATCGTTGTCGGAGACGTGTCGGGCAAGGGAGTGCCCGGCTCGCTCGTCATGACAATGATCAGGACGGCCCTCAGAATGGAGGCCAGGGGCAACAGGTCCGCCAGGGACGTCGTCTCCAGGATGAATAGCTTCGTCACGGAGGACATGAAGAAGGGCATGTTCGTTACCATCTTCTACGTGGTGCTGGATTCCAGGCACAGGGTGATAAGCTACGCAAGCGCCGGGCACAATCCCATGGTCCTCTACAGGGGTGACTCAAGCGAGACCTACTTCCTCAATCCCAAGGGGTTCCCCGTGGGCATCGACCTGGCAGACCACTCGCTCTTCGAGAAGTCCATCGGGACCGAGACCATCAAGCTCAAGCAGTCAGACATGCTAGTGATCTACACGGACGGAATAACTGAGGCCATGAACTCGGCCAGTGAGCAGTTCGGAGAGGAGCGCCTGCTCAAGGCCATCAAGAAGCACGGGCACATGACCTCCCAGGAGTTCGCCGACACGTTGAACCGGGAAGTGGCGGACTTCACTGGGGGAGAACCGCAGAACGACGACATCACGCTGGTTGCCATAAAGGAAAAGGCCGTTGCTGACGATATTATATATGACGTCAGGAGGCGGCTCATTGACCTCGTCGAAAGCGAAGGGGTTTCGGTGGGCGAGGCCTGCGAGATCATGAAGGTCTCTCCCTCCACGTACTACAGATACCGGAGAAGGATGCACGAGCTGGGAGAGGACGGGCTGCGGGATAAAACTCCGAGGGCCCTGGAAAGGCTCGGACGGGTGAGCCTGGAGGTCCAGCAGAGGATACTCAGGATCGTGAGTGAATCTCCCGCCTACGGCCCGAAGCGCATCAGCCGCCAATTGAAGCAGGTCGAGTACGGCGGGCTGGACGTGTCGCCCAGGAAGATATACGCGTGTCTGAGAAGGCTCAAGCTGAGCACCAGGCGAGAGAGAGAGCAGCTTGCTGCAGAAGGGCGCGCAAAGATCATGGATCTTGACGTTTCTTCGTCCGGACGCAGTCGTGAAGCGCCGGTGGAAGAAGCGGTTTGTCAGGGCGAGGAGACCGGTTTGAGTTCCGAGACAGGTTACACACAGGCTGGCCAGGAATCGGAGGAGATATTCACTGCCACCCAATCCCCGGCAGCGGAGGAGGAGACCAAATGAAGGGCATTGACGTAATAGTTGAACAGGCCGGCTCTCGCTACCAGATAGTCGTGGTCCGCGTGCTGGGCCAGATCGATACAACCACCTCGCACGAGCTGGAGCGTCGTCTGCAGTTCCTTCTGAAGGACCATCAGTTCCACATCGTCATAGATCTGAGCAAGGTGACCTACATCAGCAGCGCCGGCTGGGGCATCTTCATAAGCGAGATAAGAGGCATCAGAGAAAGCGGCGGCGACCTGAAGCTCACGGGAATGACCCCCGAAGTTGCTGAGGTGTTCGAGCTTCTGGAATTCCATAACATCCTGGAGTCTTTCCGAACAATCCAGGAGGCCGTCGAGCGATTTGAGCAACCCCGCCCGGCCGCAGGTCAGACGCCGCCGGGTACCGGGTCTCGCACTTACGGAGCCGCGAGTGACGTGGAGGCCCGGGCTGCCGGAGACGCGTCCCCGGAGCAGGCTTCACACGACGCCGACGCGGCCGTAGAGACGTCACCGGAACAGACTTCACAATCTCCCAACCAGACTGAGACGGTTGAAGGCGGGGGCCTTGGCAAAGCCCGGCCTCTGGCCCAGACAGGAGTGGCCACCCAGGAGATAGAACCCACGGGTGAGTCCGCTGAAGCGGCCACGCAGGAGATGGAACCCTCTCGTGAGGCGGCCGAAGAGTTCTCCAACGAGACGGAGCTGGAGATCGTGGACCCGCTCAATCCGGACGTGAAACAGCAGATAAAGGCCGAAGTCGTGGAAGAGGCCTCGCCCGCCGAGCAGGTGCGTCCCCTCGCCGGAGCCAACACTACCCCGGAGCCCGCGGGCCAGCAGCTCATAGGAACGGGCGCCGTGAACCGTGAAATCGAACCCATGATACTCGAGACCGTGAAGGAACATCCCGAATTCGGGTGTCTTAAGATACGCGCCGAACTGGTCAGACGGGGCTATCGAAAGCCCATCAACCCGCTCTCTCTCTTCTTGGAGCTAAAGCGGCTGAACCTGGAGACGAAGGAGAAACGCAGGCAGTACGCGGATTCGTTCTAGCCTTCTTCTCTAGCCTTCTTCTGAGGCAACGCCAACACTGCTGTGCTCAGAAGACTGCTCAGAAGACTTCTGTGCTAAATCGATCTCTCCCCCGAAATCTGCTTGACAGTGCCAGACGTCTCGGGTAATCTTCTCTTACCCCAGCATTCGACCTGTCATTCCACTCGCGAACCACCTGTCCCGGTTTTCTGTTATACTCTTGTTGACTCGGAAGCGTGACTTCAGCATCGAATCTTCCGGCATTCTTCTTTGTCCGGGAGAGGGTTCCTGGACGCCGTGGGTCTTCTGACATGTTTCTCCTCTTCTCGATAAAGGGGCTTCACTTCTCGCCCGTCTCTAACACGTTCACCCTGCTTGCGGCCGTACTGCTGCTGGTGCTTCTGGCCGTGCATGTCTACGCACAGAGAGGCACTCGAATCAGCACCGGGAGGAGGCGGCTGCTCGCTGGCCTGAGGACCCTGGCGCTTCTGTGTGTCCTGCTGGCCCTCCTGGGTCCGACCCTGAGCCTGGAAGCTGACAGGACGCAACGGCCCAGGGTGTTTGTTCTGCTGGACAACTCAGCCAGCATGGGCCTGCCCTTTGACCCTTCCCCGACAGCGGATTCTTCACTCACAAGGGCAGAGGTCGCGACCGGGGCCGCGCGCCGTCTGGTGGAGGGACTTCCGGGAAGATTCGAGACTTCCGTCTTCTTGTTTTCCGACGACATCAGGCAGCCCGGCGGCACGTTGAAGGAGGCGGCAGAACGCCCAACCGGCGCGCGCAGCGCGCTCGGAAGCGCACTTGAGAAGGCGGCATCCGAAGTGGGCGCAGGCGCGGCAGCGGTGGTCTTGGTGTCCGACGGAAGCAGTTCGTTCGGCCCCGACCCGTCCGGGGTCGCAAAGAGACTCAGGCTGCCCGTATACGCCCTGGCTGCGGCCAAGGAGGGCCCAGTGAGGGACGTCCAGATAACAGGAGTGATGTGCCCGGCTTCCGGCTACGCCGGGGCAGAGGTCCCGGTGCTGGTGCGGGTGAAGGGACACGGCCTCGAGAATCTGGAGGTCCCGGTGATGGTCTTCGAAGAAGGGGCGGTGGTCTCGAGGGGGATGCTGAAGCTCGCCGGCTCGGCGGAGACCGAGCTCCTGCTTTCCGTGAGACCTCGCTCGGCAGGGATTCACTTCTACTCGGTGAGCATCCCGGCTGTTACGGGGGAGCTCTCCGCAGTAAACAACGCCGCCTCGTTCGCGCTGAGCGTGATGAGCGAAAAGCTCAAGGTCCTCTATCTCCAGGGAGACCTGTCCTGGGACTTCACGTTTCTGAAGAGGCAGATGGAATTCGACCCGAGGCTCGAGCCCACGTTCGTCCTGGTGTCCGACGGAGAGACAAAGGCCAGACAGCCCACCTTCCCCCCGCCCGTGGAGTTCTCTCCTGGGCAGCTCGCGCAGAGCTCTGTTGTCTTGCTGGACGACGGGGCGGCCGCGCGCATGAGCCCGGGAATGTGGAAGGCCCTGGAGAGCTTCGTCGGTTCAGGGAGAGGGCTGTTCGTCCTGGGGTCCGCAGGACTGGCCGAGGCGCCGGCGGCGATTACCAGCATTCTCCCGGCGCGAATTCGGAAGGCCCAGCTCTGGGGACGTCAGGAATACCTGAACTGTCGTCTCACGTCCGAGGGTTCCCGGCACCCCATCTGCGACGTCGAACGAGAGGCGTCCTCGAACGCTCGCGCGTGGGAGGACGTGACTCCCCTCGTGGGAGCGCACTCACTTGAGTCCGCGAAGCAGGGCTCCTCCGTTCTGATCGAGGCGACCCGGGGAGAGGAGCACTTTCCGCTCGTCGTAGCGGGCCAGTACGGCAGGGGCAGGGTCCTTCACGTGGCTGCGAGCGGCCTCTGGAGATGGGACTTCACCCTGCCTGCGGCAGGTGGTTCCGAAACCCTCTTTGAGAGATTCGTGTCGAACGGGATGTGGTGGCTATCCGAGTCCGAGCAGGAGCGCGTGGGCGAGGTGAGACCTACTTCCTGGGTGTTCAAGCACGGGGAGGAGGTGACGTTTACGGCCAGAGCCTCGGAAGGACTGCCTGGACCTTCCCCCGAGGTCACGAACGAAGCCGGGGAACTACTGGAGCCTATCTCTGTTGAGGAAAGAGGGGGCGCGTTCGAGACCAGCTTCGGTGTTCTGAGCCCCGGTGGGTACCAGTACCGTTTCTCGACCGGGGACGGGAACGAGGCCGCCCTTCCCGGCGGCAAGTTCGTGGTGGACACGATGGGACCGGAGCACGGGGATCCTTTCCCGGACCCCGCACTCCTTGCCTACGTTTCCGAGGCCTCTGGGGGTAAATTCTTTCGGGCGGATGAAGTGGATGAGTTGCGTCTGGAGCTGGAATCCTTCGGCCGGAAGGCCACCGTTGAAAGGCAGGTCAAGCTCTGGAATCATCCTCTTCTCTTTGCGGTCTTCGCAGCGTCGATGGCCCTCGAATGGTGGCTGAGGCGACGTTCAGGACTTCCCTGAGTCGCCTGGTGGAACGGGAGGTGGATGATGGGTGGCGGCCTCTTCTCTCTTGTCTCGTGCACTCTGTTCTTCTTCGTTTCGGTCTTCGCTTCACTGCTCGCCGGCACGCACGATTGCCAGGGTTCTCCCGCAGTAGTGATTAACGAAGTGCTCTACGACCCGGAGGGTCCGGACGACGGCCTGGAGTTCGTGGAACTCTACAACTCCACGGACTCTCTGGTCTCTCTGAAGGGGTTCCTGTTGGAGACGGGAAACGGTGCGAAGGAAGACGACTGGAAGCCCGCGTTCGAGTGGGGTTCGGACTTCTTCTTAGAGCCGGGCGGCTTCGTGGTTGTAGGAGAGGAGGCGCTTAGCCCGCCCCCTGACTTCGTCACACCTCTGGACCTGCAAAACGGTCCGGACGCGTGCAGATTGAGAAGCGGCGACTTCGTGGTGGACCTCCTCGGCTGGGGAGCGCACACGTTCTACGGGTATTTCGAGACCGCTCCGGCCGAGGACGCTCCGTCCGGCAGCAGCGTGGGCAGGTGGCCGGACGGTGCGGACTCCGACGACAACTCGTCGGACTTTCGTCCTCTCGCGGCTCCCTCCCCGGGCAGGCGCAACGCGTGTGTCCTGGACGCGGGCATCGTGCCCGGAAGCTTGAGCACAAATCCTCTTCTCCCTCTCCAGTTCGAGCAAACGGAAGTCGCTGTCGAGATAGAAAACCTCGGGGCGCGCGAGCTCGAGAGCGGTGAGTGCGTGGTTGAGTTCTTCGGCGTCAACGGCGTTGAGCGCCGGCCTCTGGGTTCCAGGGCGGCACCTGCCATCTCGGGCGAGCGCGCGGAACGTGTCTGCGTCCAGTGGCGACCGGAGCAGGAGGGGAGCCTGACCATTCAGGCGGAGCTTAAGCTGGAGGGAGACGAGAATCCTTACAACGACGCGGCAGCCTCCTGCGTGCGCGTCGGAGAGGGGGACGTGGTGGTGAACGAGATAAGGTATGCGCCGGCCTCTGGAGGCCCGGAGTGGGTGGAGCTTTTGAACAAATCGGGGGCCGTCGTGGACTTGAGAGGGTGGTGGCTTGAGGACTCCTCCAGGAAGCGGGCGTACTTGAGTCCCCTCACGTTCACCCTGGGTCCCGAGGAGTACGTTGTGGTGACGCAGGACAGGGGTCTCTTCCTGGAACAGAATCCGCAATGTCGGTCGCGCGTGGTGGAACCAGAGGGAGGGTGGATCACGCTGAACAACTACTCCTCGGGGGGGAGCGAGTATGCTGACGTGGTCTGCGTGAAGGACAGCACCGGCTGTCACAGCGACGTAGTGGCCTACTCGGAGGACTGGTCGACTCGAAGCGGCGCCTCTCTGGAGCGGGTCTCTCCCTGGGTGAGCAGCCGGCTGGCGGTCAACTGGTCCTCCAGTGTGTCGCTCGACGGTTCCACGCCGTGCGGCCCCAACAGCGTTGCGGAGTCGCTACGACCTGGCGGGACGTCCGAGATTGGGATGAGCAGTCGAGTTATCTCTCCTGACGGGGACGGCCTGGACGACACCGTAGTCTTCTCCTTTTCCCTTCCCGCACACGGGGCGAAGGTGAACTTCACGATCTTTGATTGTGACGGGCGAGTGGTGAGGAGACTCATCGACCGCAGGAAGGTGGGGACTGTGGTTCGGGCCATCTGGGACGGTACCGACCGCGACGGCCGGTTCGTTCCTCCCGCCGTCTACATCGTGCACCTGGACGTTGCGGGCCCGGGCGGGGACAGGCGGAGTCTTAAGAGCACCGTGGTGGTGACGCCGCGGGTCGGGAGTCGAGGTGGGCCGTGAGAATACTGGCGGCGCTGTGTCTGTGCATTTCGCTGGCTCTGCACGCGGGTGAGACGGGAGCCGCGTTCGAAGGCATGGTCGTAGATTCTAGAAGCGCGGGCATGGGGGACTGCCTGAGTGTGTCCGCCTGCGGGGCCCTGTGCCTTTCGCCGCTTCCAGCTTCAGGGTCCCCCGGCGTGGTGAGCTTCACTTTCTGCTCTCCCTTCGGTATGGACGAGCTTTCCCAGAGGAGTGTGACGTGCAGCTTCCGCCTGCGAGAGAACGTGCTCACCTTTGGGTTTGCCGGGCGAGGCAGCGATTTGCATCAGGAAGGCATCTTATCGGCGTCGGCCTCGGGTCTGCTCACCGAGTCGGTCGAGGTCTCGCTCTGCTTGGGTCTTTATTCCATGTTCATAGAGAACGTGGGAGAAACCCGTCTCGTGGGCGCCAGCGCCGGGGCCAGGGTGAGACCGCTTCCGCAACTCGAGGCGTGCGTGGGCGTGTGCAACCCGGCAACCAGCCGCGACAGCGGAACGCTTCCCAGGGGAGTGCTTTTCGCGTTGTTACTCAGGCCCGCTTCGAACGTGACCGCTGCCTGCGAGATGCGCAAGCGCACGACAGCGTCTTCTTGTCTTCATTTCGGTGTGGAGCTGGAGCCGGAGCAGGGAATCCGCCTGAGGTGCGGAGTCCAGACGGAGCCGGTTGAATTGACACTGGGCTTCGGCCTGCGCCTGGGGCCGGTGGGTCTGGAGACGGCCACTTCCTTTCATTCTGTTCTGGGGCGGACGGACGTCTTCACGCTGAATTGGCCCGCGAAGGCGAGGGGCAAGTGACGGCAGTGGAGCTCGAGGAGATGGTGGCACCTGGACGAGGAACAGAAGCCGCGGGAACAAAAGTGCCCGCGGAAGAAAGCACTTGCCGCTGCCGGGGCCAGCTGGTAACATTCCTGGCCGGTGTCCCGGGGCGGCTTCTGGTTGCGCAACTTCTTTATTTACAGGAGATTATGGGCAGGGCGATGAGAGTCTGGCCGGCCTTGGCGGTCTTTACTCTGAGCCTTTTTCTTTTGTGCGAAATCACCCCTCGCCGGCTCGAGGCTCAGGAAGTCGAGGACGCTCTAGGGGAAGAGGCAGGAGTCTCCGAAGCGTCCTTCGTGGTCGACAGACTGGAGAGGCTCGAGGGCAGACCCATGGACATCAATTCCGCCTCCGCCTCCGAGCTGGCTGAACTGCCGTGGATCTCCCCGCTTCTTGCACAGAGAATCGTCTCGCTCAGGGAAAAAGTGGGTCGTTTCCGGTCTCTCGTGGAGCTGAGCGTCATACCTGGCGTGGACTATCAGTTTCTTCAGGCCCTGAGTTCTTACCTCGCCGTGACGTCGAAGGGAATCCCGTTCTGGATACCCCTGGAGGTAAGAGTGAGACTCGTCGGCGAGAAAGAGACCCGCACAGCGAAAGACCTGCGGTTCTACACCCGTTTCACCTCGAGACCCTCCCAGCATATCGAGCTCTGCTATCTTGCTGAGAAGGATGAGGGAGAGAGCTCGGCCGGAGACTTCCAGGCCGGCTACGCCACCCTCAGGAGGGAATCCGTTCTCTCTTCCTTCTCCGTCGGGGACCTCTCTGCGGAGTTTGCGCAGGGGCTCGTGCTCTGGGCTCCGCAGGGTTTCTTCAGGGGCTACGAGACCGTTTCGCAAACGGACAGAAGCGGTTCCGGCGTGAAAGGCTACCGTTCCTCCGTAGAGAACGGGGCGCTTAGAGGTGCTCACGTCCAGCTGGCGCGGCACGGGGTTTTCCTGGACGCACTCTTCTCCAGGAGCAGGCTCGATGCGTTTCTCAACGACGACGGGACCGCCAGGAGACTGGGGGAGTCGGGCTTGCACAGAGAGGACTGGGAGGTCGCAGGTAAGGACGCGCTGAGCGAGGAGTTGTTCGCGCTCCGCCTCGCAGGAGAGTACTCGGGAAGCCTCTTTCTGGAAGGCACGTTCTACACCGCCGGCTACGAACCGGCCCTGTCCGGAGGGGACGCGTCCGATTCGTATTACTTCTCCGGGGACAGGACGTCTGTGGGCGGTCTGGGTGGCAGGTGGTCATTCGGGCGAGCCAGCCTCTTCGGAGAGGGGGCGCTCATGGAAGGAGGCAGCAAAGCGTTCCTGCTGGGCTGGGTGTGTGTCGTGAACGACGTGGAGGTGGCCAGCGTGTTCAGGTCATACGACAGCGACTTCTACAACCTGCGCGCTTCTTCGTTCTCGGGGGGGGACCCCTGGAACGAGAGAGGGGTATACCTGGGGGCACAGGCACGCGTGGGACGGTACAAGCTGCGGGCATACATCGACGGCGTGCAGCACCCCGGACCGACCCTCAGGGAGAGCTTCCCCACCTCCGGCTACGAGACGGCCGGCTCCGTAGAGCAGCAGTTCGGCTCAGGCATCACGGTGAGGGTCAGGGGAAAGCTTTCCAGGCGGGAAGTCTCCGAGGCGGACCCTTCGGACGAATACGGCAGAGTCTCCTCACTCTCCACCAGGGAGACGGTCCACACCGACGTGTCGTGGAATCCCAGCGCGCGGCTCAAGTCAAGACTGAGGTTTTCGACAGTCAGAGCCGGCAAGGGGGAAAAGGGTTCTCTCAGCTTCGTGGATTTCAACTACAGGACCCGGAATTTGGTGACTCTCAAGGGACGTGTGATATACTTTAATACCTCGTCCTACGAGTCTAGAGTTTATGAATACGAGGGCGACCTGCCGGGTCGCGTGACCCTCATGCCTCTCTGGGACGAAGGCGTGAGGTGGTATATCATACTCGCAGCGGCCGGGAAGAAGCTCAAAGCGGCTGCCAAGGTCTCGCAGACGCACAGGACGGGAGAGACAGTTGATACCGAGCTCGGCTTCCAGCTCGATTTTGCCTTTTGATTCCTACCACGGGGGTAGAGCATGTACGCGAAGCGCATGAAAAGACTGGGCACGGAGACGGCGTTCGAAGTACTGGCCAGGGCCAAACAGCTAGAGGCCAAGGGGGTGGAGGTCATCCACCTCGAGATAGGGGAGCCCGATTTCGACACGCCGGCCAACATCTCTCGGGCAGCCGTGAAGGCCCTGGAGGAGGGCTACACTCACTACGGTCCGTCGGCAGGATTGCCCGAGTTCAGGGAGGAGCTCGCAAAGTACGTCTCGAAGGACAGGGGAATGAAAGTGCGACCGGAAAACGTGGTAGTGACTCCTGGCGCCAAACCCATACTGTTCTTCTCGGCCCTGGCGATCCTGGAAGAGGGGGACGACGCCATATACCCGAATCCCGGTTTTCCCATCTACGAGTCGGTGATCGAGTTTCTGGGTGCCAAGGCCGTACCGATGCGCTTGAGAGAGGAGAACGACTTCGGCATCGACCTCGACGAGTTCGAGAGTCTCCTCACTCCCAGGACCAGGATGATAATACTCAATTCGCCCCAGAATCCCACGGGTGGCGTCCTGGAGCGGGCCCAGCTCGAGAGAATCGCGGAGCTCGTTCGAGACAGAGACCTGTTCGTGCTGACTGACGAGGTCTACTGCAAGATTCTTTATGAAGGTGAGCACGTGAGCATCGCGACTCTCCCCGGCATGCAGGAGAAGACCATCATACTGGACGGCTATTCCAAGACCTACGCGATGACGGGCTGGCGCCTGGGATTCGGCGTGATGAACGAGACGCTGGCTGCCCACGTTTCCAGACTTCAGACCAACTGCACGTCGTGCACGTGCTCCTTCACCCAGCGTGCCGGCATCGAGGGCATAACAGGACCCCAGGAGGATTCCAGGAAGATGGTCGCCGAGTTCAAGAGGCGCCGGGAAGTCATGGTGCAGGGACTCAATTCCATAAAGGGCGTCAGTTGTCTGACTCCGAGGGGCGCCTTCTACGTGTTTCCCAACGTCACGAAGACAGGGATCGACTGCAAAGAGCTCGCGTCCAGGCTTCTCGAAGAGAAGGGAGTCGCTGTCCTCAGCGGCACGGCCTTCGGGGAGTTCGGCAAGGGCTATCTGCGACTTTCCTACGCCAATTCGGTGGAGAACATCCAGAAGGGACTCGGTCGGATGAGGGAGCTCATCGAGGGTCGATAGGGAGAGGACTTCTTCGGCCCCGAAGACCCGCGGACCCCGCACCGGGCAGCCCGCTGAATCGTATCTCCTGACGCGGAGCAGATATTGGATTCGTTCAAGAGCATGGTACTTGCCCTCGGCGGCAACGCCATCATTCCGGCGGAAGGCACCGGGACAATAGAGGAGCAGATCGAAGTTACGCGTTCCACGGCCCGCCAGATGGTGGAAGTCGTGCAGGGTGGAACGCAACTCATCGTCACGCACGGCAACGGGCCGGTCGTGGGGAACATAGTCATCCGCAACGAGGCCGCGCGAGACATCGTGCCCCCCATGCCCCTCGATATCTGTGGAGCTGATTCGCAGGGTGGCCTGGGCTACATGATCCAGCAGGTCTTCCGGAACGAGCTGGAGAAGTCGGGGATTTCGAAAACAGTCGTGACCGTCATCACGCAGGTCGTTGTGGACCCGGAGGACCCGGCCTTCAGGGAGCCCACGAAACCCATCGGTCCCTTCTACACCAGAACCACCGCCGAGAACATCGCCGCCGAGAAGGGTTGGGTCATGACGGAAGACGCCGGCAGGGGCTACAGGAGGGTGGTTCCCTCCCCGCGCCCGCTCGAGATAGTGGAGAGCGAGGTGGTAGGAGAGCTGGTGCGGTCGGGGAAAATAGTGATTGCCGCAGGTGGCGGTGGCATTCCTGTGGTCAGGGACCGCGACGGCTCCCTCTCGGGCGTGGAGGCCGTGATAGATAAGGACTTCTCCTCCGGCGTGCTGGCAGCTGAACAGGGTGTGGAGGCGCTGGTCATGGTGACGGCGGTGCCCAAGGTGGCTCTTCGGTTCGGTAAGCCCGACCAGTTGGACGTGGACCTCATGAGCGCGGCCGAGGCCGGAAGGTACCTCGAGGCAGGTGAGTTTCCTCCCGGCAGCATGGGCCCCAAGATAGAGGCGGCCATCGATTTTCTGAACGGGGGTGGTAGGGAAGTAGTCATAGCTTCACACTTGGAGATTGCCCTGGCCATCCAGGGCAGAGCAGGAACTCGGATAATTCCTTGAGGCCTCGGGTAGAGGCCTCCGCGCTTTCCAGCTACTGTGTTCCTCGGTGCGCATTGCTCTGAAGGCAACGGCGTGGTGATGGGTTGAAGGGAGGATGAGAAGATGAAACGCATTGCCTTCATTCTGCCGCTTTTCGTGATTCTCTTTCCCGGATTCTCTTCCGCACAAGTGGTCGTCAACGAGGTGCTGGCTTCTCCTTCCATCGATTGGGACGGGGACAGTGCCTACTACTACCGCGACGACGAGTGGGTCGAGATATACAATGCCTCCGGTTCTCCGGTCAGCCTGGACGGCTACTGGTTGGCCGACGCCGATACGACCTGGAGATACGCCTTCAGCGGCGTGCTCGTCGGCCACGGGCACCTGGTCGTGTTCGGGAGCGAGTCCTACGCCTGGGAACGTGAGAACGGCTATCCCGCCTACGGGTTGAGCCTCAGCAACTCAGGGGACACCGTGCGGCTCTGGAAGTTCGTCGGAGCCGACAGCTTCCAGGTCGACTGCTGCACTTACTCGGGGGCGGCCGCGGGCACGGACCGTTCCGTTGGAAGAAAGCCGGACGGCATGGCCGAGTGGTTCATTTTCGATGCGCTCAATCCTTATCTGGGAACCGAGCCTCCGCTGGGAACTGACTGCCCTCCCACGCCGGGAGGCCCGAACGGTTGCGCAACGTCCGTGGAGACAGAATCGTGGGGGAGCATAAAGGCCCTGTTCAGATAGCTCCCGGTTCTCCCGGCGTCGCCGGACAAGAAAGCCCCAGCGCGGGGCGCGAACATCGGTGAGTCAGAACGAGCTTGCTTGAGTATTGCCACGCCGCACCGAGGAACACGTGGCCGGAGCGAGCGGGAATCGACGCTGGAGAGAGAAGCACAGACCAGAGAGCCTCCACCCTCGAGAGGGGCAGACTCTCGGGTAGGGGGAATCGGACACCTCGGCCGGGCACCTGAACCGGACTCCTGAACCGGACACCTTTTGGAATTGATGAGCGCACGCGCTTCTGATACGATGCCTGCCGGAGAGTGCGAATTTGCATGGAGAATCTCCCTCGCCCGGCTCGTCGGGTCGAGGTTTACGTTCTCGTACGACGGGAGAGCCACGGATGAGGAACCTGCTCGCGCTGCTCTTTCTGGCCCTGCTGACGTTCTCTTGTGCCCAGCCCGAGGACAGGGTCGCCAGAGGCGGAGGCGCTCAGAGCCGCGGGAAGGACCAGGAAGTCAGGGACGGGAGACAGAGGCGGGAGAACGCGTCCAACAGGAGATTCGAGAGAGACTGGCGCGCCAGATACTCAGAGCGGACGGTCAGAAAGAGGTACGGGCTAAGCAAGAAGCAGCTGGATATCGCCAAGAAGAGGCTCAGAAAGGAAGACCCCGCACTGGCCACGGAATCCGCACAGAACCCCCCTGGTAGCAACACCCCGAATCAAGTCAGCAGGTGAATGCGGCTCCTCGTTCCGGTGTCAGCCGCAGGGTGGTGCGGAAGGGGGGATTTGAACCCCCAAGAGGTTGCCCTCACTGGACCCTGAACCCAGCGCGTCTGCCAGTTCCGCCACTTCCGCACTCTTCGGGCTCCGCAGGGTTGGTACGCAGTATCTTGCGGCCCCGGGAGGAACATGATATCACAGGCCGGCCGCATTGCAACCGTATCTTGACGGCGAACAGGGGCGCGCAGTTCCGGGCGGGCGCGATGGCGGCAGGGGCGAGAGTTCTGCTTCCTGCGCTCGCTGGACCAGCAGAGAGTCGAGGCGGGCAATAACGCGATAGAGTGGCCGGCCCACGTATGATAGACTCTAGTCTGCGTTCGATGCTGGTTCACGTCTCCTCCGCGAGGCGAGCCTGCTGTTGAAAACGATGCGCGTTTCTGTTATCGGTCAGTAGATGAGTTCCGAACCCACGCTGAAACGAGTTTGCACGAACCGAAAGGCACGTTTTCTTTACTCGATTCTGGAGACCATCGAGGCAGGAATGGCACTTCTGGGAAGCGAGGTAAAGTCGCTGCGCGCCGGAAAGGCGAACATTCGCGACAGCTACGCCACCGTGGAGAGAAACGAAGTCTTCCTCCACAACATGCACATCGGAGCCTACGAACAGGCCGGGCGCTTCGGCCACGAGCCTTTGCGGGTGAGGAAGCTGCTGCTTAATAGAAGAGAGATTCGCAGGCTCACGGGGAGGGTCAACGAGAGAGGTCTCACCCTCGTTCCCCTGAGCGTCTACTTCAAAGGTGGACACGCCAAGGTAGAGCTTGCCCTTGTGCGAGGAAAGAAACAGTACGATCGAAGAGAGGACATAGCCCGGCGGGAGCACCAGCGCGAGATGGAGAGAGCGCTCAAGCTGGAGAGGCGCGGATCCAAGCGCCGCTGAACACGCCGGGATTGTCGAGAACCCGAGACCCTTGCATGAGAAGAAGATCGATACACTCCCTGCTCGTGTGCCTTCTGCTGGTGGCGGTGTCGCCTTCCGCGGCCTCCGAGGCCAGGAGAGCCTCCGAGATTGACGGCAGGTACTACGTCTCTATAAACGACGCCGCCCTCCTGCTGGGTGCCACGAAGTTCTGGAAGGTCGAGACGCGGAAGGCCGTTCTCAACGTCGAAGGCACCAGGATACGGCTGACGGTAGGGAGTCCGGTAGTGGTGGTGGGGGACCGGGCTTTCGTCCTGACCGCGCCGGTGCTTTTCCGGAGCGGAATGCCTTACGTTCCGGTCGAGCTCTTTTCCGATATACTTCCTCAGGTCTTTCAGAAGAGAATCGTCTGGAATCCGGCCAATAAGACTCTCTCCGTCATCCGAAGCGGAATGACCCCTGTCGTCGTGTCGCTCGAGCCTTCCGAAGAACTTACATACGTGACTATCGAGAGCGCGGAGAGAATCGATTACTCTCCCATCTCTCTGTCTTCCGAGTCGTTCATAATCCTGCTCGAAGATGCCGGCGTCGCGGGCACGCTTCCTGCCCGGGAAGGCGGTCTCGTCAAGAAGCTGGAACTCGAAGAAGGCGGGGGACGCATCGCGGTCAGAATCAGGCCTGATTCGCGCGTCGTGGGCTACGTTCTCAAGAGAGAGAGCGGACCCGACCGGATAATCATTGGGTTCACTTCTTCGGCCCTCAGAATGCGAGCCCTCGGCTTCACGCCGCTTGGCGTCGAGCTGCCGCGCGGGATGTATCGGGTGGTCGTCCTTGACCCGGGCCATGGCGGCAAGGACATGGGCGTAAGGGGTGAGAACGGGACTCTGGAGAAGAACTTGACGCTTCAGATAGCACGTGAGGCGCGCACCATCCTGACCCGTGCGGGGAACCTGGAGGTGTTTCTCACCCGGGACGACGATTCGCAGCAGAGCTTAGAATCGAGGGCATCCAGGGCCAACGCCCTTCAAGGCGACATCTACGTCAGCATTCACTGCGACGGATATCCCAGCTCTCTGGCTCGCGGATACAGCATCGAGGTCTTCAAGGCCTCCGGTGGCCTCCAATCCCTCTCCCCCAGGCACAAGGGCGGTGCCGTTACCCTGAGTTCGTGGCAGCGCGTTCCCGAAGGCTACACCCGCTCGAGCCTGGCGCTCGCGAGCGCCCTCTCGGGCAGTCTGGGTGCGACGGGCCTTAGAGAGTTGAGCGTTCGCAAGGCGCCGGTACTTGCGCTGGAAGGCGTAGACATGCCCTCTGTTCTTGTTAACTGTGGGTTTCTGACAAGTGGGGAGGATGAGTCTATCCTCGCCCGCTCTTCTTCACGGAGCGAGATAGCGGCAGCGATAGCCGAGGGTATTCAGAACTTTGTTCGACAGGGCATGCGATAGGCGGGCGAACCGGGCAACGCGTGTCCTCCTGTTCGACAACAGGGCCTCTTCTGTGCGAACAGGGAAGGCCTTTTCAGAACGGAGAGACAGATGAGCCCATCCGAACCAGGCGCGTCCAGGAGACTTAAGCTACTCATCTTCCTTCTGGTCTGCCTCGTGACAGTCGTGGTCGTCGTGAGCGTCTCGAGGCGCAGGCCTCCGGCTGAAGAGACCTTCGCGCCCGGGAGGCCTTCGCCGGTGGAAGTGGAGGTCGGAACCAGGGCCGTGCTTCTCTACTTCGGCTCGGCGGACGGCACCTCGCTCGTCGAGGCCACACAGGAAATAATGGCTTCCTCTGAGCCCGCCACGCTTCTGGCGAGCATAGTGAGGGAGCTTCTGGCCGGCCCTCCTGAGAGCGGGACGAGCACGGTTCCGGAAGGGACCCAACTGATAAGCGCTTACGTTGAAGGGGGAACAGCGTATCTGGATTTCTCGGAGGAGCTGCGGACAGGTTTTGCAGGGGGGTCGACCCAGGAGTACATACTGCTGGCCTCCATTGTTCGCACGGTTTCGGCCAACTTCCCCGACATCAACCAGGTGCAGATACTCGTAGAAGGCATCGCCGCCGAGTCAATCGGCGGCCACTACGACACGTCCGAACCTCTGAGCGTGTTCGATTGGCAATAGGGAGCTGTGGACAGGGAACTCGAATGAATTCACCCATCGGCGTCTTTGACTCGGGAATCGGAGGACTCACCGTAGTCAAGCATCTGGCTTCACACCTCCGGGACGAGAGCATTGTCTACTTCGGCGACACGGCTCGTGTGCCGTACGGCTCTAAGTCCGAGGAGACAGTGAAGAGATTTGCCTTCGAGAACACGAAGTTCCTGCTCAAGCACGGTGTGAAGCTCGTGGTCGTTGCGTGCAACACCGCCTCGGCAGTGGCGCTCGATGATCTGCAACGGTCCTTCGACGTTCCCGTGGTAGGGATGATAGAGCCGGGTGCCCGTGCAGCAGTTCGCCTGACGCGGCGGAGGTCCGTCGGCGTAATCGGCACGCTCGCAACGATCGAGAGTAGCTCGTACGAACGGGCAATACACGCAGAAGACGCGTCCGTGAAAACCACGTCGCGGCCCTGCCCACTCTTCGTGCCGCTTGCGGAAGAAGGTTGGGTATCGCACCCGGTCTCGGAGGCCGTGGCAAGGGAGTATCTTGATGAGTTCAAGACGGCGAACATAGACGTCCTGGTGTTGGGTTGCACCCACTATCCCGTGTTGCGTAACATCATCCAGAGAGCAATCGGAGAGCACGTGAGGCTTGTGGATTCCGGGGAGGAGGCCGTGAAGGAGGTTACGGGTATTCTCAAGCGAGAAGGTCTGGAAGCCGCGGGCGGAGGCGAGGTGTACAGGCACTTCTACGTGAGCGACATCCCCAGAAAGTTCAGGGAGATAGGGGAGCGTTTTCTGGGACGGCCCATCGACGGGTTGACCCTTGTACCCCAGTCCGACGTTCCCTGGTATGAGCGGGCCGAAGAGCGACGCTGCTGACGGCGTTGAGATTCCCCTGCCCCATGGAAAACGCGGCGAGACCGCGTTCGGACGAAATCAAGACGGAGACGGCAGATGAAGAGAGTTGACGGAAGACAACCCAACGAGATGCGCAAGGTCAGAATAAAGACGGAATACCTCAAGTTCGCCGACGGCTCGGCACTCGTGGAGATGGGAGACACCAAAGTGGTGTGCGCGGCGACCGTAGAACCCGGAGTGCCGACGTTTCTGAAAGGGTTGGGCAGCGGCTGGATAACCGCCGAGTACGGCATGCTTCCGAGAAGCACGCAGGAGAGGACGTATAGGGAGTCCCACCGGGGACGAGTGGGTGGGCGCACTTCCGAGATTCAGAGGGTCATCGGCAGAGCCCTGAGGGCGGTGACCGACCTAAACGTTCTGGGAGAGAGAAGTGTGATACTTGATTGCGACGTCCTGCAGGCGGACGGAGGGACCCGCACCGCATCCATCACGGGTGCGTTCGTGGCTCTCCACGAGGCCCTGCAGCGGCTCGTGGACTCAAAGAGCATCCAGAGCATCCCGGTGGCCGAGCCCGTGGCCGCCGTGAGCGTAGGGATCGTGGACGGGACCACGGTCCTGGACCTCTGTTACGACGAGGACCGCAGAGCGTACACGGACATGAACGTAGCCATGACAGCCTCGGGGAGGTTGGTCGAAATACAGGGTACGGCCGAGGTACGGCCTTTCACGGAAGAAGAGATGCACAAGATGCTCGAGCTTGCAGGGGCGGGAATCAGGGAGCTTATTAAGATCCAGAAGAAGGCCATCGCAGGCGGGAGCAAGCATCGTTCGACATGACACCAGCAAAGCTTCGTGTGGTTCTTGCCACGGGAAATCCGCACAAACTGAGGGAGGTCACGGAAGTCCTGGCGTCACCGTGGCTAGAGGTGGTCCCGCTGGGTGATTTCGCCGGCGCCGGAATGCCCCGTGAGGGAGTGAAATCACTCAGAGACAACGCTCTCGCGAAGGCGCGGGCCGCGCGGGACTTCACCGGGATGACCTCCATCGGAGACGACACCGGGCTGGAGGTAGACATTCTGGGTGGTGCACCCGGGGTCTCCTCCTCCAGGTATGCTGGTGAGAACGCCAGCTACGATGACAACGTCAGAAAGCTACTGGGTGTGCTCCAATCGATCTCCAGGCACGAGCGGTCGGCAAGGTTCACGTGTTGGATAGCTCTTGCCTTTCCCGACGGTAGAGAGAAGCTGTTCCGGGGTCACTGCGCGGGCCACATCACGTTCGTACCCAGGGGAACAAACGGCTTCGGGTACGATCCGATCTTCGTTCCCGACGGCAGGAAGTCTACCTTCGGGCAGCTCAGCCCCGCCCTCAAGAACAGGCTGAGCCACAGGGGTCGGGCCCTGAGGTCCCTCAAGCTCTATCTTCGCAAGACCTACAGGGAGATGTACGCCCGGCAGGATTCGAACCTGCGACCTGCGGATTCGAAGTCCGACGCTCTATCCAGCTGAGCTACGGGCGCACTCGGAGAATGAGGATGTTTGCGGTGGGGTGGACGACGGGATTTGAACCCGCGACGACTGGATCCACAGTCCAGGGCTCTACCGAACTGAGCTACGTCCACCACAATCCGTGGTACGCCTGGAGGGATTCGAACCCCCGACCGACGGATTAGAAATCCGTTGCTCTATCCTGCTGAGC
>CP070702.1:2003850-2029642 GCA_020349905.1 Candidatus Eiseniibacteriota bacterium | reverse complement strand
ACAATCTCGGCGAACTCCGTCTCAACGCCCGTCAGTGCAGGGCAGGTGCAGGTGGGTGGGGCCGGAGGCTCCACAACGCAGAGGCAAAGATCTACGAAATGAATTCGTCCCGTTCCGTCTCCCGAACCGGTCGGGACGAGCGTTTCTCTCGTGCCGTCTCCATCAAAATCAAAGGCGATGGGGGCCCTGTAGGCCGGCTCGGCGAATATCAAGTCAACCGTGACCACCGAATCCCCTTCCACTCGGAGAGTGTAAAAGTGAAAACAGGAATCCGATGCTGCCGCGCCAGTCACGACCCCCTGACCTGAAGGTGCCGGCCTCGGGACAAAGGGCCAGAGAATCGTTGTGTCAGGCAGAGAGCTCCCGAAGACGATTTCCTCTCGTCCGTCGTCATCCAGGTCGCTGAGGAGCACGTTGGTCTCTCCCGCAGGACGAACGATACACAGAACTCCATGGGTTCCAGGATTCCCGTCTCCGTCCATGACCTCACTCAGGTCCTCCCCGTTCCATGCGAAGACTCTCCCCGATGCCGCCACTACCACAGCCTCAGGAAGGTCATCGCCGTCGATGTCTCCTATGACGGGAGAGGAAAGCACCTCCTCGCCGAGAGACTTAACCGGTGCCCCGTAGACTCCGGGATTCAGATACGCAGACCCGTCTGCCTCCAGAACGTATAGATTCCCCGCGGTGTCACACGCCACAAGCTCGGGAACGCTGTCTCCGTCCAGGTCGGAAGCGTTAGGATGATTAGTTTCAAACGGCGCCGCGCTAGCGACGGGCCAGTTCTCCTTTCTCATGCCGAAATGAATACGCATACCCATGAGCTGACCTGGCGGGCCGATGTCTTCTACGTAGACGTGGCTTCTTCCCCCGTAGCTTCCGTCGCTGTTGGGATTGGTGGATGGAGTGAAGCTGGCGTTGTTGTCGTCCCTGTAGCTGTCGAGGGGACTGCCGTAGCTGTCGAAGGTGAAGCCAAGCTCATCGAGGTCCTGTATGCCGTCGGCCTCCTCCAGGTCGATTCCCTTGTGAAACCGGTCTCCGTTGACCGTGTTGTAGGGCATTCCGGCCTCCACCTGTTGTTCGTCTATGTGCCAGATGAGAAGACCGGAACCCGCGCCGGAGCCAGGAAGAAAGTAGTCAAACTCTGCTCGGTCGTAAGAATCCTCATATATGTCGAGTACTCCGTCGGCGTTAGAGTCGTCGAAGTCAAACCTGAGATTCCCGTTTGCGTCCTGAAGCCTGTTCTCGATGAGGAAATACTCCCTGCCGCCTATCGGGACGAGGAGAATCTCGCCCGCTTCGTTGAGGCCGGAGGAAAAGGGAAGCTCCAGCGTGTCCGGACGAGAGACGACGCGCACCGGCGCCCATCCCATGACAGCCTTGGACCAGGCGCCCGGCTCAGCCGGAGAGTACCCGTAAGCGTTCCAGAGTCCCGTACCCATGAGGCCCCAGTTCCCTATTCCCTGCGAATCCGCGCCGCCCGGAGGTGTTGTGTCGTAGAGGTCGGGAAGGCCGAGAAGGTGTCCGAATTCGTGCGCGTAGACCCCCAGGGGACTGAAAACGAACGTGTCCTGGGTCTCGTCTTCGGGAACGATAGCGATGCGGTCGATGTACCTGGTCGCACCGCCCGGAAGCGTGTCGTTCGTAGCGATGGCGGGGTAAGGGAGAGAATCGGGGAGATAGTACTCAAACTCCGTCGGCCCGAGCGTGGCCGACCAGATCTGCTCGGGACTGTTGCCGAAAACGTCCGCCTCCTGTCCGAGACCCGCATGAAGCAGGACTACCTCGTCATACAGGGCGAAGTCAGTCAGGCTGTCCGCCGTGGCCACCGCGTCCTGCGAAAGCTCCACCAGTCTGAGACCTATGTCGTCGTCCCGGCCGTAACGCCACATCTCTTGGGGAAGCGTGAAGACGGAGTCGGTCGGGGTGATTTGGAGTTGAAGCCTGCCCCCTGAGGCCACGGAATAGAACTGCGAAAGAAAGAGCAGGTGTCTTTCTACAAAAAGCCTCTCGTGCATGAAGGGAAAGTCGGGAAAGTCAACCAGCAGCACCAGGACCTTGAGCGTCGTAGTCTCGGCGAAGGCAGGGAAGCTGGTAACTGCGAAGACATCGCGGTCTCTAAGGAGCAGCTTCGGCTCGAGCCCCCGTCTCTCATGGATGTGCGTGAGCCCCTTCTTTCCAGGGTAGCCCGGTGCAAACTGAGGCGTGGGAGTGCCAACCCGCTCCTGGGCTGCCACCGGCCCAAGCGGAGCACTGCTCACGAAGCCCGGCGTCAGACACAGCGGAATAAAGAGAAGGCAGGCGCAGACAAGGCTCCTGCAGAAGGGACGGCCAATTCTCAAGTAATCTCCGTATGTTTCGCTCAAAGCGCTACGCCTGTCAGGCGCCCCGGTCAAACAGCTCGGGCGCGACCAAGCGCATCTCTATTGTATTTCAAGATTTCACCCAAGTCAATCGGGGAATGCCATCGGGAGCCCTTCACGGCGAGTGTCTACTTAGCTCGGCCACAGCGATTTCCTGAGGACGGCGCCAGTCTTGTTGGGCAAGCTCACGCTGGTGATGAGATTCCCCGCGGAATCCAGATAGAGACCATCTAGACTGACGGTTATCGGCTCACCATAGTCGCTAGGGTTCACAATTACTGCTCCGTTTGAGAAGTCTCGCTTGTATACCCCACCCGATTCAGAGTAATGACCCTGTGGTTCTCCAATGTCGAATCCCCACAACGTGAACCAGTTGATTGTAGAGTAGCCACCTTCAGCGTTCGAGTGCCAGTAGAAGTAGCAGTGTGCGTTCTCATTGTAGCCGAGCAGAAATGAGGCGTAGCAGTACTCTACCATGGACGGAAGTGTCGCCTCCAACGAACCGCTTCCGACCAGAAGGTAGTGGCCATCGAAAGCCCTGTCTGCAATCATCTCTATGTTCTCGAGCCACCGGCTCTTGCTGAGGTGTTCGTCGTTCGTTCTACCTCCAAAGTGGACAAAACCTTCAGCCGACGCACCGTCTGCCTCCACCGTGAATGGCCTGAAAAGTTCAGAGTTTAGAATCACCAGCTTGCCTTCGGCAGCGTTCTTGATTTCACGAATGAACTGCAGAGCCGTCTCCTGATACGCGGAAGCATCGTACTGCGGAAAGGCGGCACCAAGTTGACTTGCATACTCTTCCGGCGTAGGAACGCCATCAACGAACACGCCTTCGACAGCTGGATTGGCTAAGACAACGTCTCCGTATTTTGAAATGACGAACTCTCTCCAGCCAGGGGCTCCGATGTTCATGTAGAAGAGATGAGGATAGCCGGAAAGGGGGATCCTGGTGTCCGGAGACATCTCGGAAGACGAGTGAAGAAACCAATCGTCGTTCGAGTCTATCGTTTCCCATTCGTCTGCTCTGCCCATGCTGTTGGAATACATGACGGCGGGGCCAGTAAGTAGGATGACCACGTCTGGGTCTATTCCGAAGTAATCAGAATCCCTGCCGACGATTGCCAGATGGAATCTATCGTTGATGAGTCCGATCGCGGTCTCGTCCAGGGAGAAATGCGCAGGAATGAAGAAACCTCTTGGGTGAGTCGCAGAACTAGTCCCCACAAGTACCATGTCTCTTACTGCACCCGGCGGGGTGTTGTCAGTCTGAGTCTGAGTCTGCGCCAGCCTCATTATTGGAACGCCGGCTGAGCCGGAAGAGCCAGCTTCCGCTTTCTCGGAGCTAATCCAAAAGGAAGCGGTTGCACCCTGGTCCCCTGCCTCCACGGCAAGGAAGCAAAGAAGAAGACAGGCCAGAGCAGCAAGTAACCCGCGGGCTACGGTACCCACTGAGCGAGGGCAAAAGGCACGATTCTGTTCCATTTCCTACTCCTGATGGCAGTTTGCGTTATGGCAGTTTCCGCCTTCGAGGACAGCTCTGGCGTAAGAGACGACCGACTAGCTCGAAGAGAGCAGGAACTGTGCCACCGCCGTGTGACGATGCGCCCTGTATTGTTCTGCCACCAGGAGAGTTAACGGGTCGCTCCCCGCGCGTCGGCACTTCAGGCCCAAGACACCTCGCGTTTTGCGAAGCCGAGGGACCGTTTTGCGGAGGGGACGAAGTCTTCCCAGTCTAGCGGCGTTGTTTGCGAGTGACCTGCTGAAATCAACAGAGAGCCGGGGCCAGTTGCGTGCTAGTATGGGTTGGTAGCAAGGAAGGAGGTGTTCCGATGTCGTGCTATTTTCGCCACATGAAGGACGTCTTTGAGGCAGCCGGAATTGCGGTGACTTCGAGTAACAGGAAGGAAATCGACAAGGCCATTCACAGAGTAATCGGCGTCTCATACAAAGACTGCCCGACTACGTGGAAGAAACTCAAGCAGGAGCTTGCCGGGGACGAGAAGAAGACCGCCAAGTTCGTGCGCAGGCTGAAGAAGGCCCTTGCCGACTAGCTACATATACATCGACCGCGAATCCGACTGGTGCGCGTGCATCACTTCAGCAGCACCATCTTCCGCGTGGCCGAAAAGCCGTGTGCCTCTAGGCAGTAGAAGTACACGCCGGAGGGCAGCTCGTCGCCTCCCTGGCTTCTTCCGTTCCACACCTCTCTGTACGTGCCGGGTTCTCTCCAGCTGTCCACGAGCGTCCTCACGAGCGAACCGCTCACGTCGAAAATGCGCAGCGTGACTCTACCCGGCTTTGGCACGTCGTACCGTATCGTGCAGAGCGGGTTGAACGGATTCGGGAAACTCTGGTGAGCCCTGTACTCCTGCGGGACCGGCTCAGGAGCCGGGTCCACACCGATGGAGCCGCCTCTGAAGAAACCGCTCCACGAAAGCTCGTAGGAACCTGCGCCGTCCCCCTCCTTGTCGCAGACGAAGAGAGTGTAGAGGCCGTCTTCCGTAAAGTAGCTGTCGAGAATCCTCGTCTCGGTGTACCCGGATACTCTGACTATCAGCGTGTCAGACGGTCCGTACAGCTCCATGCACGGACCCAGGTCGCCCGAGAGTTTCGTCAACGTCACATCCGTCGTGTCTTCCCGTATCGCAGGGAACAGGTACGCCTTCATGTCACCGTATTCTTCGAGAGAGCGCACGATGGTCCCGCTTCTGTCGAGTAGCGTGTCCGCGTTGGCCCTGATCTGCTGCCTGCACTGCAAGCTCAGCCAGTAATCGCCCGACCTATCCCCCGTGTAGTCTCTCGTGTAGAGCAAGTAGGTGCCAGAATATGGCAGAGGATAGTCGGATATCTTCTGGTGAGCTGCGCTTCCCCAAACGTCTTTGACAAGACTGTCGTTGGGGGCAAGAAGCTCGAGACGCGGGTAGAGCGTTCCAGAAACCCGATGCATCTGTATTATCACAAGGTCGCCGGCGCTGCCCTCGAAAACGAAAGCGTCCAGGTCACCGAAGGGGCTTATGGCCAGGGGGTCGGTGAGACTGTCGTAGACGATGGTGTCAGCGCTCGCCCTCACGAGCTGCCTGCACTGCAAGGTCAACCAGTACTCGCCCGTCTCGTCCCCGTCGTTGTCGCTCGCGAAGACTGTGTAGATGCCCGAATAAGGCAGCTGATAGTCCACGATGCTCTCGTGGGAAGCTCCGCCGGTTTCTGCCACAAGGCTGTCGTTCGGGGCAAGGAGCTCGAACCTCGGCGCGAGACCGCCCGAGACCCGATGCATCTGGAATATGATGGAATCGCCTTCGGTCCCCGCAAACACGTAGGCGTCCATGTCCCCGTACGGGTCTATGAACAGCCCGTCCGTGAAGCTGTCGTAGAGGAGCGTGTCGGCGCTCGCCCTCACGAGCTGCCTGCATTGTAAGCTCACCCAGTACTCTCCGGTCTTATCCCCGGTGTAGTCACTCACAAACAGCGTGTAGCTGCCAGAATCGGGAAGAGGATAGTCCTCGATTCTCTTGTTGGCACCCGCACCCCAGACGTTCTTCACGAGACTGTCGTTCGGGCCAAAGAGCTCAAGCCTCGGGTAGAACGTGCCCGAAACCCGATGCACCTGTATTATCACCGAATCGCCCACGTCGCCCACGAACACAAAGGCATCCAGGTCGCCGTACTGGTCTATGAGCAGAGGGTCGGTGACGCTGTCGTAAACGATGGTGTCTGCGCTGGCCTTGACGTGCTGCCTGCACTGTAAGGTGAGCCAGTACTCCCCGGTCTTATCCCCGGCGTTGTCTCTAGCAAACAGAGTGTAGGTGCCTGAATAAGGCAACTGATAATCAACGATGGTCTCGTGTGAAGTCCCGCCGGTCTCCTCGACAAGGCTGTCGTTCGGGGCAAAGAGCTCGAGCCGTGCCGCCAGGCTGCCCGAAACTCTATGCATCTGGATTATCACAGAGTCACCGGCCGCTCCGTCGAACACGTAGGCGTCTAAATCCCCGTAGGGGTCTATCACCAATCCTTCTGTAAGACTGTCATACACAAGCGTGTCAGCGGTGGCCCTCACCTGCTGCCTGCACTGTAAGCTCACCCAGTAATCCCCGGTCCTGTATCCGTAGTAGTCGCTCACAAACAGGGTGTAGCTGCCCGAGTCGGGCAGAGCAAAGTCGGAAATGCTCTTGTTGGGCCCACTCCCCCACACGTCAGCAGCAAGACCGCCGTCCGGGGCGAAGAGCTCAAGCTGCGGGTAGAAGGTGCCCGAGACCCGATGCACCTGGATTATCACCGAATCCCCGACGTCACCGGTGAACACGAAAGCATCAAGGTCTCCGTACGGGTCAATCGACAGCGTGTCCGTCACGCTGTCGTAGGCGATTGTATCGGCGCTCGCCCTCACGTGCTGCCTGCACTGAAGCGTCAGCCAGTATTCACCTGTCTCGTCCCCGGCGTTATCGCTCGCGAACAGCATGTAGGTGCCCGAATAGGGCAGGGAGTAATCCACGATGGTTTCGTGAGAGCTCCCACCCGTCTCTTCCACCAGACCATCGTTAGGGGCAAATAGCTCGATTTTAGGCACCATGCCGCCCGAGACCTTGTGCATCTGGATTATCACCGAATCACCGGCGGCGCCCTCGAACGCGTAGGCGTCCATGTCACCGTACATATCTATCAGAAGCCCGTCCGTGAGACTGTCGTAGACGATGACGTCGGCACTGGCTCTCACGTGCTGCCTGCACTGCAAGCTCACCCAGTACTCTCCGAGCCTGTCACCAGTGTGGTCGCTCACAAACAGAGTGTAGGAACCGGAATCGGGGAGGGAGAAATCGTAGATTCTCTGATTGGGCCCGCTTCCCCACACAATTTCCACCAGGCTGCCGGCCGGGGAGAAGACCTCAAGCTCCGGATAGAACGTTCCAGAGACACGATGAACCTTGATTATCACCGAATCTCCAACGTCACCCACGAACACAAAAGCGTCCATGTCACCGTACGGGTCGATAGCAAGGGTGTCGGTGACGCTGTCGTAAACGATGGTGTCCGCGCTGGCTCTGACGTGCTGCCTGCACTGTAGGCTCACCCAGTAGTTGCCGGTTTCGATTTCGGCGTAGTCACTGGCAAGCAACTTGTATGTGCCGGAGTAAGGGAGGGAGTAGTCCACGATGGTAGTGTGCGTAGTCCCGCCCGCGTCCTTCACGAGACTGTCGTTGGGCGCGAACAGCTTCATTCGCGGCGTCAGCGTGCCCGAGACCAAGTGCATCTGAATCGTCACAGAATCACCGGCCAGGCCGTCGAACAGGTAGACGTCTACCTCGCCGTCCAGGCCTATGATGGCCTCAACGTAGTCCCCGTAGCTGATGACGGTCGTGTCTCCGGCTGCCGGAGCTCCGTAGGCAGCTGCCACCGCCCCCCCAGAAACAGAGAGGGCTCCGAGTAGGAGGGCAAGGAGAAGACAAGACAGGGTTGCTTTGCACATGACGTTCATCCTTTCGTCAGGGTCTTTCGGCGCATTTCTGTGCACGCGACTCAGCATCG
Source organism: Candidatus Eiseniibacteriota bacterium (assembly GCA_020349905.1). Classification (GTDB taxonomy): domain Bacteria; phylum Eisenbacteria; class RBG-16-71-46; order JAFGJU01; family JAFGJU01. The sequence continues at coordinate 2,021,759 of CP070702.1, read as the reverse complement.
GGCGGCCATGTCTGCGCTGCGGAAGCGACTGGCCGATAAAGGGAAGGTGCCCTCAAATGAGAAAGGCCTCACCAGACACGGATGAGGCAGCCAATCTTGGCAGAAGGAGACTGCAGAGGACAGGCCACCGCGGATGCATTCCTATGTTCCCCTCGAGTCTGGAAGCAGTTAGAACACCATCACGAAGGGCTGTCTCCGCCTCTTTTCAGGGTATTATAGCACAGTTAGGGCCCTGATTCAACGCAAAACGCGGGAAACGCTACGGCCGCGTGGAAAGACGACTTACGCACGAGCCCCGTCTCTTCCGGGAGGGCCGCGCCTACGGGGTGCGGCGATCTCACATAAGAACCCTTGTGTTCACAGGGCCTTGGACAATGTGGATACGGCTTAGCGCCGCAATAATCCTGCGACAGTAGCAGACCCTTATCGCAAAAGCACCATCTTCCTGGACTCTTTGTACCCGGGCGCCTCGAGCCGGTAGATGTACACACCGGAGGCGACCGTCCTTCCCGCGTCGTCCCGACCGTCCCACACTACCTCGTAGCGGTCCACGCCCCTCGCCCCCTCCGCCAATCTGCGCACGGGTCGTCCGGCCACGTCAAACACAACGAGCTCCACCCTGCCCGCCTCCGCAATGGAAAACCGTATGACGGTCACCGGATTGAACGGATTGGGGATGTTCTGCTCCAGCGACGTCACCTCGGGCACGGAAGGCGTCTCCTTCACCCCGCTCATGCCATCCGGCCCCAGAAGCGAATGCTCGCTTTCGTTTTCGTGAATGTCCCACGCACTCACCTTGTAGTAGTTGTCCACGTTGGGATCAAACTTGCTGTCAACCAGGAACGTGTCCCAAGGAGTGCCCATGCGATTCTCGACGTCCGGTACGAAGTCGGGGTCAGGACCCTTGTACACGGCGTAGTGCGAGAAATCCCTCTCACCTCTTCGCTCCCACGTTATCAGTAGCTCCGCAGGAGGATAGCTGTAGTCTCCGGCCAGCTCCTGCGGCGCTCCGGGAGCAATGTTATCCACGCTGTACCCGCTGTCAGGAGGACTGAAGAAGTAGAGCAAAGGATCCGTCGTGTGAGCAGACACGCAGTAAACCGTGTACTCCAGCGCCGCCACGGAGTCAGCGACCGTGGGCACCAGACTGTAGTACTGCTCCTGCTGCGTGGCAGGTACTGTGTTGACGGCTTCCCACACTCCAGGAGGTAGATCTCCACTAACGGGGTACTCAGGCACGCTGGCTCCTCCCGTTTCCAGGTGCTCAGGCACGTAGAAATATCGCCCATCCAGCACGTAGGCCTGTGAATGGCCCAGCGATGAGGGTAACGGGAAGCCTTCGCCCTCGGAGTCAACCGAGATGGGTGTCTCGTCTCCCAGGCGGTGACCTCTTTCCAGTATCTCCTCTATGAAGCCCACGTCGTCTATGCGGCGATGGACCCCGTAACTGGTCACGCTACCTGCCCCGCCAGCAGTCACCGACATCTGAGGGCTCCCGCCAGCCCCACCACCTCCGGCGTCGCGACCAGAGGCGTCAAAACGCACGCGCACCCAGCCACCCTCGTCCTCGGGAACGTCGATGACAGAATCCACCTCGGCGAAACTGTATCGCCACTCAATGTCCACGTTCTGACACGCCGGGTTCTGCCAGTAGGTCCTGTAGTAGTGGTTGGTTCTCCACAGAAGGTCCCCGCCCGGTGAATCCAGGGTGTGCCACGCGGCGTCGATGGGGACGGGTGTCCACGAAGCTCCGCTGTCCGAGCTCACGTACCAGTAGACAGAGTCGACCTGTGTGGGCGTGAGCTTCACGCCCGATATCTCATCGTCGGACTGAAAGAAGACGAGAGACTGACCCTGGTTCCTCTCCAGGTCAAACAGGCTCTGGAAGGCCTGAAGGACTTCCATCTTGTCCCCACCCCGGTCAGCAAGAAAGACGTAATCACCCGCCACGCTGATTCCACCGGCCCAGTTCCCTGTAGTGTAGCTGTCAGCCAGCACGATGTTCGTCGGAAAGCTAACGTCGAAGACGATCATGCCCGAACTCGTGCTGACAAACACGTAGTCTCCCCGGGCGACAGACCAGAAGCAGCCATCAGGCGATGTAGAGTATGTATCCAGCAAAGATGGATTCACCGGATCATTTATATCTATCACCTGAAAGCCAAGTGAGGTTGAGACGAAGGCGAAATCTCCGTATACAGTCACACCATTCGCAAAGCCGTAGGTGCTGAGCTGTGCCACCGAATCAGCATCCACCGGGTTGGTGATGTCGTATATCAAGAGACCCGTCGATTGGGCTGCCAGAAGGAGATAGTCTCCGTGAACTGCGGCGTCGCTCACATAATCGGCAATGTCGAAAAAGCCCATCTCCCAGAGACTGGTGGGGTCGGAGACATCTACGACGTGGATGACCTTGTTGTTCATATCCTCCCCCACAAACGCGAGGTCTCCCGACACAGCCACGGCCCAGCTTGCACCTCCTCCGGTGTTGTCCCAGAATCCCACCGAATCGGGGAGAGCGGGGTCACTTATGTCGACGGCCATGAGACCGCCATAGAGCCCGACATAGGCGTAGTCTCCCTCCACCTCCACGTCGAGCGCACTCAGTGCCATCGGGAGACTTCCCTCCACAACCGGAATCGGAGGATAAGTCACGTCTACGACCCAGAGGTTCCCGTCGGTGTCGGCCACGTAGGCGTAGTCTCCTGAAACCTCCATTCCCACCGGGTGCCCGGTTAGCGACACGTTCCCGATAGGCATGAGAGGGATTCTGTCGGACACGTCAACGACCCAGAGGGCACTGTTGGTGCCAACGTAAGCGTACTCCTCGGCCACGGCAAGCCATCCGGCATTGGCCGCCCCCTGTCCGTAGCTACCCACGAGATAAGGATTCGTGGGATCGAAGATGTCAATGGCGTAGATTCCGTAGCCCCGGTCAGTGATGTACGCGTAGTCTCCCGAAACCGCCACGCCAACGAAATAGCCGATCATTGGATCCCAGTCTCCTGCATACATCGGAACGGTGGGGTCAGAGATGTCTGCCACCTGAAGGCCGCCGTACTTATCCGCGATGTAGGCATGGTTTCCCGAAATGGCGATGGTCGAGGCCTCGTCTGAAGTGATGTAGGTCGCCGCAAAAGTAGGTGAAGTAGGGTCGGTTATGTCGACTATGCAAACGCCCGCGGCCCCATCTGCGACGTAGGCGTAGTTCCCGGAAATAGTGACCGAGTTAGGCGTGCCGGGAGTATTATAGTAGCCAGCGGTTGAGGGCACCGCAGGGTTGGAAATGTTGAGAACATAAAGTCCCATTGTAGCGTCAGCCACGTAGGCGTAGTTTCCGACAACCTCCACGTCCATTCCTGCAACGAGTGTGTCGAAGGCACCGGCAAACTGTGGGTCCCACGGGTCACCGATGTCCAGCACAAACATTCGGGAGGATCCATTTGTCATAAAGAGATAGTCCCCTGCTATATCAAAACCCGTAGCGGAGCCGAAACCGACATAGCCCCCCTGAACAAAAATCGAATCGGGATATTGGATGTTCACGACGACGAGGCCCATGCTTCCGTTGGCCACGAAGGCGTAATCGCCCGCAACCTGGACTTCGCGCGTTGGGGATCCGGTAAGGCCGCAGCTGCCCACGCGCTCCATCCCAAACGGCCAGAGCCTGATCTCTCCCCCGACTGTGCTGTCCCACCAGGCGGTGGTGTTGACCGGATCGTGGTAGGTGCCGGTCGTGAAGTCCTCGGTGAAGCTGTGTACAATTGCAGCAGCGGACGCTGGCAGCAACACGATTGTGACCAGAGCGACAAGAACTGCGCCCCAGATTCTGTTATTGAGTCTCATGACTGTTCTCCTCCATTAAGTCCAGGATACATGAAGAGGCACCGGGCCTCGTGCCGCAGTGCCAAACCAAATAGAAAACGGCCTCACTTCGCACGTGAGGCCGCGCAATACTGGCAAACGCTGCTGTCTCATAAGAAGCAGCCCCCTGCCTCCAGCTTGCCGGAGCCGGGAGTTTGACGAACCTACTTTCAGGCTTTCTTCGATACTACAACTTTATATTATATCATACACTTACGTGAAAGTCAATTTGAAGTTGTGAGCGCCGAGACCGGCCACGCCGCAGGCAGCCCTAATTCCAGGCCAGCCCCAGGCCTAATTCCAGGCCAGCCCCTCCTGACACCTGGCCCGGCCCTAACCGAGCCCCTGCGCGGACTTAGCCCCCACCTGTCATGGTTAAGTGCTGGGCGGAAGACAAAAAAGGAGGCAGCAATCCTCCCGTGTTACTACCTCGTCCCTGCCAGGACGGCTCTGGACTGCTGCCCCCACTGCGGGTTGTGCCCGGCCTCGTTGGAATCTGACCGTTCCCCTTTCTCAGACGGCCCGGCCCGTAGCTGAGGTCTAGGCCTTTCTTGTCTTCCTGTTAGTAGACTCCTTCTCCTTCTTACTCTTCTCGTTGCCTTCGGTGTTCTTCGTCCCCTGGGTGTTCTTTGAGCCCTTGCTGTTCTTTATGCTCTTCTTGCTCTTGGTGGCCTTGGCACTGTTGTCCTCTTTATCGTCACCACCTGTCTGCTTCACCCTGGGGGTGCTCTTCTTCTGGTAGCTGGGCTTCTTCTTTTCCTTCTGTTCCGTCGGCTTCACTTCCTTCTTGGACGCCTCGGGCTTCTTGGACTTCACTTCCTTCTCTGACCTGGAAGGCTTGCTCTCTCGCACAGGTTCCTTCGTCTCGGGCCTGGACTTGAGCACGCCCTCTCGCTCCAGCTTCTGTCTTAAACTCTGCGCCTTTCCCTCGGTCGGCGCCCTTCCCGACTTCCATTGCTTGAGTCCGGACGAGCCCCAGTCTCTCAGGTACTTCTCCTTCCCGCTGTCCGGGATGTTGATCTTAGGCGGCCCTGACGAAGGCTTCACAGGAGAGAACTCCTTCTTCAGAACCCGGTACCCGTCCTTGGAGGACCAAAAGTGGCGTCCGCCTTTGTACTTCACCGGCGCCGTCTCCTTCAGCCTATAGTAGTACCTGGGCCTGTGGTCCCGGATGACAATGCGCGGCGAGTAGACCCACGTTCTGTCTATGCGGATGTCGAAGACCACGCAACCCCTCCCGTAAGGGTCGAACCCGCGGTGATACCAGTGACAGTCGTAACAGACGTAGCGCGGATAAGAGACTCTCCTTCCCACGTAGAACGACGTGTACGCCGTGGCGTAGTACCAGGAAGGATAATCGTCGGGTATCATACGGCTGTTGATGCGCTGTATCCCGAGAAACGGGTCCCCTCGCACCATTCCCCTGTCCACGAAGTAGTCGTAGTCCTCAGCGTAGTACTCGTAGTCGTCCCCGAATAGCGACCAGGGGTCTTCGTCCCAGTCCTGCCAGTCACCGTACTCGGGGTCCAGGTACCACGGGATCCTGCTGTGGAAGGGCTCCACGGATGCCACGGCCTCTATGTATTCCACTCCATGCAGCCCGCCGACGATGAGATCGTACGGATCACGCCGCGAGGGAATCCTGTAGGTCACGCCTCCCATGACGAAGTGCGACTCGAACGGCCGCGCAGGATAGAGAAGGTGCACGTAACCCTGCGTGTCGATGTTGTAGAGCGTCACGTAACAGTCCCTCGAGGCCCTGAAGTAGACCCTGATTCTCTCTCCGGGATAGTAGATGGCACCCTCTCCCCTGTTCGTCCATACGTCTATCACCAGAGGAGAGCGTTGGTAAACGTCCCTTCCCCTGTCTATCTGGGCGCCCTCCGTCTCTATGGCCGACGCGCACGAAGCGAGACCTAAGAGCAGCGCGGCGCTCAGAATCGCTGCAATCGCATTGCGTCTCATCTCTGCTCCCTCCCTTCTGTGTCGCTGAACCGACTCCACGTCGTCTCTCCTGCGAGCTCAACGCTTGAGCGCTGGCTCCCGGTCTAGCCCGCTATTCCTTGCTCGAAGAGCTCCGGCCGGGCTTTTTCTTGCTGGGCTTACTCTGGCCGGATTTGCTCTTGGTTGACTTGTCTCCGCCGGATTGCGTTTTGCCAGAGTAGAACGTTCTCTCTTTCGACTTCTTCCACGTACCGTAGTCAACCGGCTTCTTATACTGCGGGCTCTTTCTGTAATCGGGCTTGTACTTGTACTCTCCGAAGTGAGGAGTCGCCCGCCTTATCCTGGGATAGTACCGCTCGTGATAGTGCCTCAGAGAAGAGTACCTGTCCCACCTGATCCTGAATCCGTAGTGGGCGCAGAAGTCGTAGTACGGGTCAAAGTACGTGTAACCGTGACAGTCGTAACAGTAATACTGCGGATGCGGCCTGGGGCTGTAACGATGCGCGTGAAAGAATAGAGGAAACCTCGCGTGCACGTGCGCAACGCAGCCCGTGAGGACGGGCAGAGCCGCGACGGAGGCAAAGAGCAAGGCGTACGGTAACAACCTGAGTCTGCGGGCTTTCCCGAGTGTACACCTCACTCTTTGCACTGCACTCTCCGCGAGGACTCTGTCGATGCAGCCCTTCCCTCTGATGATTTTCCTGAGATCAGTCCAGCGTTTCATCTCTCTTCACCTCGCACCTGGACCACCTCGACCGCGTCGGGCGTGTCGCCGCCCTTGACGGTCCTGAGCTTCTTGTTGACAAGCTCCTGGTTGCCTTCGGCGGTCTGGTATGCCCAGTCAATGACAACAAAGCCGGGTTCCACGTGCGTCACGTGAAACTTGGCGTAGTTGTCCGTTCGTGTCCATACGAAGTAACTGTGTCCTTCTATTAGAATCACCCAGTAGTTCGCGGCCCAGCCACCGGCCGGGGCCCAGCCGAGTTCCTCCAGGTCCCTGTAGCCCGCGTCCTGAATGTCCGTCGTGGGCCACTCGGGAACCGGGTTCCAGGCGTACATGACGTACTCGCCGCCGACGTAGGCGTAGTAGATGTCAGTGAGAGGCGAGGCGTAGTACTGCCTCTGGAACGCGCTGAAATCGTAGCCGCTCAGGTCTGAATAGGGGCCGTCGGCGTCGTACAGCACGAGGTCGAACCCCTCAGGCCTGGGCGTGTCCATTACGTCTTCGTGGCTGAGCTCGCTCTCGTTCCCCGAGTGGTCGAACGCCGAGACGGCGTAGTAGTAAGTGACACCGTTACTCACATCGGTGTCCGTGTAGAACACGTTGGACGTGGTGGCCATGTACGTGAAGTAGCCGGCCGGTTCATCGTTCCAGTACACACGGTAGCCGGCCAGGTCCGACTCGCAGTTCTCGAGCCAGTAGAGGTCCACCTGTCCGTCTCCGGTCACGGAGAAGACTCCCCGCGGAGCGCGAGGAGGCGTCCTGTCCACGTAGTGATGGTCCTCGTCCCGGCAACCGGAAAGAGCCAGAAGTCCGACGAAGCTCACCAGAAGCATCGAGTGGGTAAGGTATCGTAGCCCGCTTTTCATATCGTTTCACCTCCGCCCGGACTAGAGAGCAAGCCGTGTGCCATTCCACTGGCCGAGCCGGCGGCGGCGTGGGGACGCAGGCGAAGATGCAGCCAACAGGTTAGAATTCAAGGGATTATGCGGGCCTGTTTTGGGACGGGGAGATGGGCGGGGACCTGGAGCAACCTAGAGGCCAGGCTCATCGGCAGGCCGGGGGGTAAGCTTTGCGAAACACCTGTAATCGCCGGGACACAGGGGGACTCAGCGGGCACGAAACGGGGAAAAAAGAAAAGGGAAGCGGCTATGTGTGGAAGCAATCACCAGCAGGCATTTGAACGAGGTCACTTGCTTATATGAAGGGAGCCGCTTCCCAAACCCAACGCAGAATCACGTCGGTTCGTCGTTGGCTTATGTAAGTTGTCCGGGGTTTCGCTCTCGGAATGTGGTGGCCCGGGCTAGTCGGTAGCCATGCATCTCACTGTCATCTTTTGAGGCCGGGGCTCAAATCTACAGTTTCCGCTTGACCGATACCGACCAACCCAGGTCGCACTTTCGGAAGCCCCACGCTCCTCCGGTTGCACTGATTGTGCCAACTCACACCGGAACGTGGAGATTAAATTACCACTCGTAAGGCTTTGCAACTTAAAGAACTACGCAAGCTGAGCGGACCTCTGGTCACTTCCGGGGTGGGGGGAAGTAACGGCAGGATGTCAAAGGACTTTATAGTCACCGCTGGTGTGCTTCCAACACCCTAATCCATCATGCGTTGCGCGTATAAAGTTGCTTTATACCCAAAAGGGAGCCGAGTTAAAGACTCTTTACCCCCTCGAGCGGTGCCTGCGGTCAATACTGAGTTCTTTGATCTTCTTAAGCAGCGTGGGATAGCTGATGCCGAGAGACTTGGCGGCGCGCGCCTTGTTCCAGCCGTGCTTCTCAAGCGTCTCGCCGATGACCCTACGCTCCGTCCTCTCCACCTCGGTCCTGAGGGAGCCTCCCTCGATGACCCCGCCCTCCTGATGGCTTATCTCTCTGGGCAGGAGTTCACTGGTAAGCTCGCCGTCCGGCCCGGCCAGGACCAGCATCCTCTTCACGGTCTTCTCCAGCTCTCTCACGTTGCCGGGCCAGTCGTAGTCCATGAGCGCCTGCATCGCCCCCCTCGAGACGGGTCTCGGACGAGTCTCGCCGTTCCCTCCGAATTCCCTCAGGTAGTGCTCTACGAGAAGAGGGATGTCGTCTCGTCTCTCTCTCAGAGGCGGGACCGAAATCGTAATGTCGCTCAGCCTGTAGTAAAGGTCCTCAAGAAAAGCGCCGTCCTTTATGAGCTGTCTTAAGTCCAGGTTCGTGGCGCATATGATGCGAGCATCTACTTTCTTCCACTTGGTGGAGCCGACGGCTCGGATCTCTTTCTTATCAAGGAAATGGAGAAGCTTGGCCTGCACACTCCTCGTAGTCTTTGCCACCTCGTCCAGGAACACCGTTCCACCCTCTGCCTCTTCGAAGAGCCCTCTCTTGTCGCGGATTGCCCCGGTGAAGGCGCCCTGCACGTGACCGAATAGCTCGCTTTCCAGAAGAGACTCCGGGATGGCAGAACAGCTAATCGGGATGAAGGGCCCCTCTCCCCTGGGGCTACAGCTGTGAAGCGCTTCGGCGATGAGCGCCTTGCCGGTCCCCGTCTCCCCTTGCACGAGTATCGTCGCGGAACTCGCGCCCACCTTCTCCACGAGACTCAAGATGGCGAGCATCTCCTCGTTCTCGGTCACTATTCCGTCGAAGGAACTTCTGAGCCGGAGCCCTTCGCGATAAGCCGCGCTCTCATTTCTTCTGGCAGCTCTCTCCGCCTCCACGGCGGCAAGCGTTGCGATGCCCGAAATCACTGCCAGCAGGTTGAGCTCCCTCTGCTTGAAGGGGCCGAGGCGGTTGCCCGAGAGCCTGTCCGCGTAGACCAGACCGTTCTGGCCAGAGGGAAGGCTCAGCGGTACGACCACGAAACTCTGTACCCGCTCGAAGGCGGATAACTGAGAGAATATCTTGTCCGAGCTCACGCTCGTAACCACGCGAGGCGAAGCCCCGTTCTCCAGAACCAGGGCCTCCTCAAGCGAGCGCACGATGCTGGTGGCCTCTCCCGGAGACACCCTTCTGGCGGTCCAGATGCGGGGCGGGACGTTGGGCGAGACGAAAGCGATGAGCCCTCTGTCTGCGTCGGAACGAGCAAGGATGAGCTGCATCAGCTCATCAAGCATCTTCTCAGGATCCTCGTCACCGCCCAGCAGCTTCCCGAGCTCCTCAAGAATCTTGAACTCGCCCGAAGAGGAAAGCGTGGAGCTAACGAAGGCCTCTTCCAGAGCCGCTCTGACAGCGGCCAGCTCACTGTAGATTTCTCCTTCTTCCACGTCGGCGAGGAGTTTCTCGGCCTCTTCGACGTAGCTGAGCGATTCGTCGGGCATCTTGCGGGTCAGGTATAGCTTGGCCAGCTCGGCCGTCGCCAGAGCCGCCCAACCCTTAACGTCGAAGCTCAAGAAAACACCCATGGCCTGCCGCAAGAACGAGACCGCCCTGTCGGCGCACTCGGCACTCACGTCGCCCGTGGGCAGCTTGGCCACGACCGCCCTGCCTGCGAGCAGGAGCGTTCTCGCGGTCTCGAACCTCTCACCGATGGTCGTGAGGACTGCGAGCGCATCCTCTATTGTGCGCCAGCCCTTATCCCACTCGCCCTCGTACCAGAGAGCGATACCGGTGGCTCTCTTTGAAAGCGCCTCCTCGCATCTGTCCCCGAGGGAGCGCGCAATCTCTGCCGCCTGCTCAGCCGCCTCCATCGCTTCGGCGAACTCGTCGCGCGCCAGGTGCACCTCCGCCCTCCGCCTGAGGACCTCCATGATGAGGTCTCCCCTAGGCGCTATCCCGAGCGCAATCGGTTCCGCTTCCTTGAGCAACGCAAACGCGGCGTCTGAGTTCCCGCGGGCGAGCTCCAGCTCTCCGAGGAACTCCAGAGCCAGAGTCTCCTCTCGCTTGTAGCCGAGGGCACGGCTCAGGGTGAGGACCTCGCGATAGGCCGCTTCTGCGGCTTCCCACTCTCTCTTACGGAGATCTATGTTGGCCATTGCGAGCCGGTTTCTTACGACACCGCCCCTGTTTCCGGTCTGGGTACAGACCTGGAGGCTCCTCGCGAAATGCCTCTGGGCGGATTCCCACTCGCCGAGCCTGAAATGTACGATGCCCAGGTTGAGCGCAAAAGTGGCGACCCGGCCGAAGTTGCCGGTTTTCTCGCTTATCCTGAGTGCCTTCTCGAAAAATCCGGCGGCCTGTCGCCATTCAGAGAGGTTCTTCTGAAGAACGCCAAGGTTATTGAGAACCTGGGAGACGCCCTCGTCGTGTCTTATGCTGCGGAAGGCAGTGAGCGCGTCCTCGAAGTACTCCCTCGCCCTGGAGATGTTCCCGAGTCGAGTGTGAATCGTGCCGAGCCAGTTCTCGATTCTTCCCAGCTCCAGGAACTCTCCGGTTCCCTTGAGCAGTTTCTGGCCGGTCTCGCAGAGCCTGCGACCCTTCCTGTAGGAGCCGATTTCGGCGTGAAGGACACCCTCGAGGCAGTAGGCCTTGCCCAGGCCGACGAAGTCCTTTTCCTTGCGGAAAGCTGACTTAGCGGAACGAGCACACTCTATGGCCGTGCTGTAATCGCCCTTGCCCTTCTGGCAAGAGGCGATTCTGAGGTCTAGATAGGCGACCTTTCCGGTCAGAGAAAGCTCCAGGGCAGTCTTGCGCGCCTTCGCGTAGTAGTCTAGCGCCCCAGAGAAGTTGGAAGCATCGAAGTGTATATCTCCGATCTCCTCGTCCTTCTCCGCTGCGGAAACAGGACGCAGTTCATCAGGACATAAATCCTTATCCCTGCGGGAGCTGTCTTTCATCTACTGGGCCTCCGAATGAAGGAACGCTCGCCGACTACAAGGATTTAATCAATCTGTCCGATCTCTCCCACGTAGAGCCAGCACAGAACGATAGAGACCGCTGCGCTGGTTACCTCACTTGAGCCTGGTCCGAGTGGCGAATTCCAGTTTACCACACGGAACCAGCCGATCGCGCCGAGGCTTTCCCCGGGAGTGCCCTCTTCTCCACCTGTGGCCAACTCGTCGGGATCCCCGGTGACAGAGAACGGTGATCCGCCCAGACGGCTGGGCGCGACGCACTCGTCCTTCACCCTGGAGGTACGGTCACCCCAAAAAACAGAAGCCTGGGAAGTACCGTACGAGGACAGGAAGACAACCAGGGTGAGGAGAGTGATGATCGCAACGACCGTCCTGCGATGAACCATCTCTCACCAGCTCCTTTGTGCGGGTGTTCTCGCAAGAGAACATCGTTTCGGTGTTCGCGGGGTACGAAACACCAAGAGAAAGGTCCAAGCCCCCCTGAATGATGTGATTGAAGTACGGCAACAGAGCGAGAAAATCTAATTCACGAACGACAAAGTCAGGTGTAAAGATACACCTTCACGTCCCATATGCATTATAGACCATAAATCGAGCGAAGTCAATGCAAAACATGGAGCTCGGGTTTCTGGAGAACGGCTCCCCGGCGCGACGCTCTAAGCAGTTGATATCTAAGAGACGTGCCCGCCTCGCAGGGCTCGTGCCCGACTATCGTATCTTCTCGGAGATGGTCTTGGCCTGGGTGAAGAGCATCAGGTAGTCCCTTCCGCCGGCCTTCGAGTCGGTCCCGCTCATGTTGAAACCTCCGAACGGGTGCGCGCCGACCAGGGCACCCGTGCACTTCCTGTTGAAGTAGAGGTTTCCAACGTGAAAGAGCCTCTTGGCCTTCTCTATTCTGTTCCGGCTCTTAGTGTAAACGGAGCCGGTCAGACCATACTCCGTGTCGTTCGCGATGGCTATGGCGTCGTCGAAGTCGTCGGCCTTCGTAATCGCCAGCACCGGCCCGAAGATCTCCTCCTTGGAAATCCTGGCCTTGGGATGCACGTCCTTGAAAATGGTGGGACGTATGAAGTAACCGTTACCCGGTGCCGTGGTGCCGCCCAGAATCAACTTGCCCTCGGTCTTGCCCGCCTCGATGTATTCCATGATGGTGTTCATGGCCGCCTGGTTGATGACAGGACCCATGGTGTTCTCGTAGCTGTCCGTCGGACCGACGGAAATGGCCCTGACCTTGGGGATGAGCTTCTCGATGAACTTCTGATAGACTCCCTTCACAACTATGGCGCGCGAACAGGCGGAGCACTTCTGCCCCTGGAACCCGAACGCGGACGTACAGACGCCCGCAGCCGCCTCGTCTAAGTTCACGCCCGAGTCCACGACGATGGCGTCCTTACCCCCCATCTCCGCGATGACCCGCTTTATCCATATCTGGCCGGGTTGCGTCTGAGCCGCCAGCACGTTTATGCCGAGCCCGACCTCCTTGGAGCCCGTGAAGGCGATGAACCTGGTCCTGGGATGTCCGACCAGCGCGCTTCCGACCACGCCCCCGCTTCCGGGAAGGAAGTTCAAGACACCCTTCGGGAGCTTAACCTCTCTCATTATCTCGACGAACTTGGCCGCAATTGTGGGCGAATCGCTGGAGGGTTTGAGCACGACCGTGTTCCCTGCGACTATCGCGGCCGTTGTCATGCCCACGAGGATGGCCAGCGGGAAGTTCCAGGGCGGGATTACTATCCCGACTCCGAGAGGAATGTACTTGAGCTCGTTCTTCTCGTCCGGGAGCTTCGTGAGCGGCTGGGGTCCGGCGTAGCGCAGCATCTCTCTTCCGTAGAACTCCATGAAGTCTATGGCCTCGGCCACGTCGGCGTCCGCCTCCACCCAGGACTTGCCCACTTCAAAGACCATCCAGGCCGCCAGCTCTAGCCTGCGGCGGCGCATTACCTGAGCTCCCTTGAAGAGGTAGCCCGCCCTCTTCACCGGGTCGACAAGGCTCCAGCTTCCGAAGGTCTCGGCCGCAACTTTCACTGCCATGTCGGCGTGGTTCTCCTCGCTCTTCTGGAAGAGACCCACCACCTGGTCTTTCTCGGCAGGGTTGTAAGAGGCGAACTTCTGCCTCAGAAAGAGTTCCTCGCTCCCTACGAGCGAGGGGTACTCCTTGCCGAGCTGCCCCCTTACCGTGGCTATGGCCTTCTCCATGTTCTTCCTGTTGGTGGGTTTGGAGAAGTCTACGAGCCGTTCGATCTTGAATGGCGCTTTCTTCATCTCGACCTCCCTGACGTGCCGCTACTTGATTACTGCGTACTTCTTGCCGATCTTCGTGAAGGCCTCGATGGCCTTGTCCAGGTGCTCCTTGGTGTGTGCGGCTGAGATCTGAACCCTGATCCTGGCCTGGCCGCGCGGCACCACCGGGTAGCTAAACCCGATGACGTATATTCCTTCAGCAAGCAGGTCACGCGCCATGTCGTGAGCCAGCTTCTCGTCACCCAGCATGATTGGGACGATGGGGTGCACTCCCGACTTGATGTCGAATCCTCTCTCGGTGAGAGACTTCCGGAAGTACTGCGTGTTCTTCTCGAGCGTGTCCCTGAGCTGCGTGGTCTCCTTGAGCATCTTAAACGCCTCTATGGCGGTGTAGACGACCACAGGTGCAACGGTGTTAGAAAAGAGATAAGGTCGCGAGCGCTGCCGCAGGATTTCTATTATCTCCTTCCGGCCGCTCGTGAAACCTCCGGACGCACCACCCATCGCCTTGCCCATCGTGCTAGTGATGATGTCCACCTTGTCCATCACCCCGCAGTGCTCCGGGCTTCCCCTGCCGGTCTTGCCAACGAAACCTGTGGCGTGGGAATCGTCCACCATGACCAGCGCGTCGTATTTCTCGGCGAGAGGACATATCTGGTCCAGCTTGGCGACGTCTCCGTCCATGCTGAACACGCCGTCCGTGGCGACGAGTCTCAGCTTGGCGCCCTGGGTCTCCTTGAGATTGGTCTCCAGGTCCTCCATGTCGTTGTGCTTGAAGCGACGCCTTTCGGCCTTACAGAGCCGGATGCCATCAATGATACTGGCGTGATTCAGCTGGTCGCTTATCACGGCACTCTCTGCATCGAGTAGCGTCTCGAAAAGTCCGGCGTTCGCATCGAAACAGGACGAATAGAGGATGGTGTCGTCGGTCTCCAGAAACGTGGAGATCTGTTCTTCGAGCTCCTTGTGTATGTCCTGAGTCCCGCAGATGAAGCGCACGGAGGACATGCCGTACCCGCGCTTGTCGAGTGCCTCCTTGGCCGCTTTGATGAGTCTCGGGTGAGCCGCGAGGCCCAGGTAGTTGTTCGCGCAGAAGTTTATGACCGTGCCCTCTTTGACCTTAATGTCTGCTCCCTGGGGGGTGAGGATTATCCGCTCGTCTTTGTAGAGGCCGGCCTCACGAATACCGCTCAGTTCTTTCGCCAACGATTCCTTCAAGGCACCGTACATGTCTCTTCCTCCTTATAAGTGGACGGGAGATGTGACTCACCAGTCAGGGGGACGGCTCCGAAACGGCTGCGAATCGAGCCGACCGTGCAATTACACGCTAGAAACGTTAGTGCGGACTGAGGGAAGGCGTGGCTAAGGCTCCCTCTCCGACAGAATCACTCGCAAAAAGCCCTACGATTCTATAATAAGTGAAGGCCGCCTGCAAACGATTTTGGCGGCGGAGAAGAGCGGGGCGTTCCGAGTAGCCATCGGGCAGGGCTCGCGGTGGTCATCTGGCACCGGCTCCTGACGGCCGGCGGGAACGACCCTGCGCCGTATTTCAAAGCCTTCTTACGACCACCAGGGTTACGTCGTCCGCGTAGGGCTGGCCGCGGCAGAAGGAGCGAACGTCGTCGAGAATGGCCTGGGCAATCTGGGAAGACGACAGAGACCGCCCTGCGAGCTGTCTGACCAAGTTGCGAAGCCTCTCGTCTTCGTACATCTTGTCCTTCCAGGGACACTCCGTGATTCCGTCCGAATAGATGATGAGCAGGTCTCCAGGCCCGAATTCCCGCTGCTGCTCCGTGTATTCCACACCCTCAAAGACGCCAAGCGGAACACCCGTGGCTGGAAGCTCGTCCACCTGACCTCCGTGCACAAGCAAGGGCGGATTGTGCCCGGCGTTGCAGAAGTGAAGCTGGTTGGCCTTGCGGGAGATGCCCGCCAGAAAGAGCGTTGCAAAGCGTTCGGGTTCCGTGGCGCGAAGCAGGGAGATATTCATCGCCCCTGCCACAGACCTTGCGGACACGCCCTCGTGAGTCTCGGCATGCAGCGAGGCACGTAGATGTGACATGAGGAGCGCAGCGGCCACCCCCTTGCCAGATACGTCTCCCAGTGTCACCACCAGGGAATCTTCTCCCACGGGGATCCAGTCGTAGTAGTCGCCTCCAACCTCCTGGGCCGGGATATTCACACCGAAAACGTCCAGCTCCGGCACGTCGGGAGGGCTGGAAGGCAGCAGCCTGCGCTGGATTTCTCTCGCTATTTCGAGCTCCTTTTGCCGCTCACGCGCCTTTCTCTGAAGGAAGACATACTGGTACGTCCCGATTGCCGTGTACGTGATCGGAGCGAGAAGCAGCGCCAGGGTAGGCGGAAGGTCAACTCCCCTCGCCGCGAAGAAGGCGAGGTCGACCCCTGCGAATCCCAAGAGGAAGAGAGCCACAGTCGATATGGCCCAGGGCAAGGACAGCGATGCCAGAAGACAGCCCAGGACTATGCTCAGGCCGGCCAGGACCAGAAGGTAAACTGCGGAGGAGGGCCGGACCAGAAATCTCTGGCTGAGAAGAGCATCCACCGCGTTGGCGTGAACGAGAAGAAGCGGTGTGGTGGTCGAAAACGGTGTGGAGCCCACGTCCGTGGCCACCTGCCCCACTGCCGTGGAGCCAACGAGCACGATGCGGCCGTCGAAGGCCTTCTGCAGACGCGCATACTCTCCCGCCGTGCACCACTGAAGGACCTCCAGCATCGAATACCGGCGCGCAAAAGCATCGCGGTCGCCGGCAAAATCTATGCTCGTCGCACCTTGCCTGTCGACGGGGATGAAAAGACTCCGCGCATCGGACCAGCGCACGTTCAACCCGCGCGATACGGCCTCGACGCCTGAAACTGAGCCGTACCCGTTGTAGATGCCCACCACTGCCAGCGCGAGGCACGGGTAGAGATGACCTTGGTAGCGCACGAAGGTTGGAAGACGACGTATCACACCGTCCCTGTCCACTGCTACCAGCGCGTGACCGAGAGTGTTCGCAGAGTGAAGCAGCTCATCAAAAGGAATCGTGATGTGTGTAGCGTCGAAAAGCGGCGCGTCCTCCTCGAGGTGGATCGCGTGTTGCCTCAGGACTTCGAGTATCTCGGGGGAGGGACTCTCGATGGCCGTCGGAGAAGCAGCAAACGGAACGAAAGTGACGGAATGCACGACGTTTTCGTTGGCCGCCGTCATGTGCGCCAGAAGTGCGTCAAAGCGCTTGTCGTAGAGGTCGTCACCGAGGAACAGGAGATCGAAACCCACCGCGCGAGCGCCGGCGTCGGCGAGCGCGTTTATGAGGAGAGCGTACGTGTCGCGCGAGAGCGGCCACCGGCCGTACGCTTCTATGGTGGCGTCGCTTATCTCTATCAGCGCTATGGAATCGGAGGCCTCCCTTTCCCCCCGGATGCGATAACGCCAGTCGGTGAGCTTAAGGTCGAGCGAATCGAAGGCTCCGGCAAGGTGTAGCGCAGACAGCACGACCGTGCACAGAAGCGCTATGACAACGCCTCGCGCCACGCCAAAACTCTCTGCCCTGAAGAACGGTCTAGCCACACCTCCTCCTAACGCTTCCAGTAGAGAACGCTCGCCACTTCGGTCTGCTGCGCGGCTCGCGCTCCAGCCGAACGCCAGGCCTGGGCTGGCTTCTTCTCTCTGGGTTCAGCCCCTGTCCCGGAGGAGTCCTGAGTCGAGTCGGAAGGAACGCTCTTCAAAGCCGCAGCGAGAAGCGAGCCTATTTCCTCTTTGCTTACGTAGAGTTTCTCCGCACCCCTACGTTCACTCTCCTGAGCCTGGATGGAACGCAGGCCCAGAAGCGACGCTGCGCTCCCCAGGTTGCCGGCAATCTTAACACCCTCTCTTGCCTCGACCTGGGCATCTTCCTCTTCACCCATGAGCATGAGCGCGACCGCCCGGTTGAGTCTTATCCCTCCGTCGGCAGAGTCAGCCGTAATTGCCCTGTCGTAGAACGAGAGAGCTACGTCCAACTCGCCCTGGATGACCTGGATGTTGCCGAGGTTCGTCAGGGCCCTGGCGCTTCCGGGCTCGTGAGAGAGTAGCGAAACGAACACGGACTCCGCTTTGGCAATCTCTCCGCCAAAGGCCAGCGTGATTCCGAATTCGCACTCGGCTTTCCATGGGTCTTCTTCAGTCCTTTCGGCAGCATTGAGCGACACAGCGAGCGGAAGAATCGCTAACACCGTGATCGCCACTGCCCGGAACAGAGAACCTGCCGACATCGCGCACCTCCTTGTTCTTGTCAGTGCTTACCCACTCTCCAGCTCCACCCCACACTCTCCATACTCAACGTTTCATCCCCCATCCTCCGCGCTCCACCCTCCATCCTATATGCCCTTTCCCTC
>CP070702.1:2001076-2003750 GCA_020349905.1 Candidatus Eiseniibacteriota bacterium | reverse complement strand
AGATATGAAAAAGGTCCTCTTCATCACGTACCATTTTCCTCCGGTAGGCGGAGGCGGTGTTCAGAGGCCGACCAAATTCATCAAGCACTTGCCTACTTTCGGATGGATTCCTCACGTCTTGACTGTCAAGGAGCCGTACGAGTTCTACTCGGACAAGAGTCTTCTGGGAGACGTTGGCCCCGAGGCCGTCATCCATCGGACTCCTTCCATCGAGCCCATGCGATGGGTTCGCAAGCTCCTGAAGCGAAGATGGGAGGAAGCGATGCAGGCCCCTGTTGCTCAAAGGGAACTCACAAGAACCAGCATCAAGCCCGGGTTCCTGGTCAGGATTAAAGAGCTGCTCCTGGTTCCAGACAACGAGATGCTTTGGTTTCCCTTCGCGGTCCCGGTGGGGCTTAGGGTCATCAGGCGGGTGAAGCCGGACGTCATATACTCAACGGCCCCCCCCTATACGAGCCATCTGATCGCTCTCAGCCTGTCCCTGGTTTCCGGGCTGCCGTGGGTGGCTGACTTCAGAGACCAGTGGGTGGACCGGCCGAACTTCCCTCTGAACCGGTGGCGACAATTCCTCGACCGAAAGCTTGAACGAACGGCACTCGGCAGAACAGTTCGAGTCGTCACCGTAACGAGGCCGATAGCGGACGCCTACCAGAAACTGTATCCCGGACTGAACTGCACGGTAATCACGAACGGGTATGATGAGAGCGACTTCAGCCGCGTGAAGGGCGCCGTCCCAGAGAAGGGCGAATTCAGGATCACGCACACCGGCATATTCAACAGGGAGCGGAATCCGCAGAAGTTCTTTCTCGCCGTGAGACAATTGGTCGACAGCCACGATGATTTCAAGAACAACGTCCGGCTCAAGTTCGTGGGCCAGCTGGACAATCCAGGAGACCTGGAGAATTACCAGGAATTCCTGAGGCTGGGACTTCAGGAGTACGGCGGGCCAGTCTCCTACCAAGACCATCTCACTTCAATAGACGAGATGAGGCGGGCGACAGTACTGCTTCTGCTGATAGGCGAGTATCCCATGAACGAAAGGGTTATGACGGGCAAGATATTCGAGTATGTGCGTGCGGGTCGGCCGATACTCGCCGTGGTGCCTCCGGACGGTGCTGCCGCCGGGGTCATCATGGAGACGAATTCGGGAATCGTGGTGAGAAACGACAGCGTGGACGACATCGCCAGGGGGATCCTGGAGCTGTACGAGATGCACAGGGATGGCACCCTTGACCAGAGATTCAGGTCGACCAACTTTGAGCGATACGAGCGGAAGAGACTGACATCGAGGCTGGCGGAGGTCCTGACAGAGGCCGCCGCCGGCAGTGGAGGCCGTTAGCGTTCGGAAGCGGACCCGAACTCTGCGGCGGCTCGGCTTTCCAGCCGCCTGCACCACAGACGAGGGGACGCCGCCGTCGGACTGGCCCGTCAGCAGGCGTTCTGTCCCTTGAACACCACCAGCACGGTCATGAGCAAGATCTTGATGTCCATCAGGAACGACCAGTTCTCAACGTAGTAGAGGTCGTATCGTGTCCTCTCTTCGATGGGCACGTTGCCTCGCAGGCCGTGGACCTGTGCCCATCCGGTGATTCCGGACTTCACCCTGTGTCTTTCCAGGTACTTCGGTATCCTGACCCGGAACTGCTGTACGAAGTGAGGCCGCTCGGGCCGGGGTCCCACAAGACTCATGTCCCCCTTAAGCACGTTCCACAACTGAGGCAGCTCATCCAGGCTGCTGCGTCGCAGGAACCTTCCGATACGAGTCACCCGAGGATCGCCCCTGACCGCCCAGACAGGACCCGTCTCCTTCTCGGCGTCCACACGCATCGTCCGGAACTTCACCAGCTCGAATTCGTGCCCGTCTATACCGACGCGCCTTTGCCTGTAGATAATCCCCCCGCCAGAGCCGAGGGCCACCACCAACGCCACCGCCCCCAGAACCGGCAGCAAGAAGACAAGGACAACCGAAGAGACCGCGACGTCGAACAGGCGCTTGAAAACATAGTTCCAGCTGCTCATTGCAACATCCTTTATCTTGAGAACAGGAATTCCCTCCAACTCCTCAAGCCGGATGTTGCTCGTCATCATCTCCAGCGCATTGGGGACCAGATAGAACTTAACGTTCAGGCCCGAGCATTCAGTGATGAGAAAGAGCAGTTGGGACGTCTCCGTCTCATCGAGGGCCAGGAACAGAACCGAGATGTCTTCCCGACGCACTATCTTCCCTATGTCTTGCGTTTCGCCGAGCACTGGAAGACGGTCCTCCAGGACGGAGTTCCTCCCGATACAACCGACAATCTGTATGCCCAGGCCCTGATGGTGGTGCACCTTCTCGTAGAGACTTCTTCCCCAGTCACTGGACCCAGTTATGGCGGCCCTGACCAGTCCCGAGCCCCTTCTGTGAATACTGCGCTCCAGTCCGAGCAAGAGAATGCGGCCGAAGCTCATGAGCAGAATGCTGGTGAGCCAGATCAAAGTGAAGACGAGCCTGGAGTATGAGAAGCCTCGATACATGAACGCGACGGCCATGACGGCCAGCATTCCCAGCGTAACGCCCTTCACGACGAGGTAGACCTCGTCTATCCTGCCAGCGTTCCTCTTGGTGCCGTAAAGCCCGAGAGCCCTGAAGATGAGCAGCCACACCAGCATCACGACCCACGAGCTCACGACGTAT
>CP070702.1:1992554-2000976 GCA_020349905.1 Candidatus Eiseniibacteriota bacterium | reverse complement strand
CTGGGGATCAACGTACCCGACACTACGTGTCAACAAACCTCGCCAAACATAGGCTCCTCACCTGGGCCGCGAATGATCCTACTCCGCTGAGGACACTGGAACTAGCTATTGAAAATAATGCGGGCTGAAGGATGGGGGTTACCGAATATTGAAGTTCGTCTCTGCCCCTATTCACACCTTGTCCGCATGATATATACTGAGGTTCAAGGTCAACGAGCTGTTGGGTTTCAGGTTACCGTGTACACGCTTTGTGACGCTAGAGTAGGCCGCTCCTTGCCTGCTCGGGACTTCCCCTGACTGTAGGGGCATAGTCCGCATAAATGGAGCAACCGGGTACGTAAGGTTTGCGAAGTTCCTTGCGTACTACCCCAAACGGAATACCAAGGGCAAAGCGTCAGGTGCCAAAATTTGACGCTGACACTCCGAAAGAGGAGACCCTGGTTCCCAGGATCCGCCACTGTGGCGGTGCTTGCTCGTGCCTTATCCGATGAGCCCGTGGGGAAACTCACGGGCTCTGTAATGAATGACGCGGGGTGGTGCAGTCTGGTAGCACGCCGGGCTCATAACCCGGAAGTCGCCGGTTCGAATCCGGTCCCCGCTATAGATATCCACAAATGAAACGAAGGAGGGGAGCACATCCCCTGGTTGTTCGCTGCAGCCTACCTCAAGTCGTCTAGCGGAAGCGAAGTTCTCCCAACAGGGAGTCACCCCGTACATACGGTCCAACCGCGCAAGGGCCCACCCCCGCTCGGCATCAGTCGAGTTGCTCGTGGCGCTACGCCCGGTCACGACCCGGTACGTCGGTCAGACTTCGTGGAGAATGATGTGCCGAAGCTTCCAAGTACCGTAAGAGGGGCGATTGTTTGAAATGGCAGCGGCATGGCCCGTGAGGCTAACGGGTTTTCGACATTATGTCCAATGACGATCCACGACCTTGCAGGTCTACGTTGATCCGAGGACGGGATGGTCGGGAGGGGAAACCGACCCCTTCGTTTCTAAATCTTTGAGACGCAGTTTCCTGGGTGGCCGACTACTTCGCGTAGCCTGGTACCACAAGGACGGGGCACCTCGTAGCACTGACAGAAGGGTGTAGGCCATGAGCCACCGTGCAAAAGTCCCTGAGGCATGAAGGAGGCTCCCGATCTTCGGGAGAGGTGTTCTTCATGTACGGATGGGTGAGCCGGGCACCGATACTCCGCCGGGTAAGGCGCCGGACGCGGCGTATTCCATCATGTGATAGATTTGGGCTTGCGCACCAGATCGATTCGCCCTAAGATGGATAGTCGACCTGTTGAAGCGGATAAGCAGGGCCTTCTTCTGTGCATTCGAGTCGCCTAGGCATCATGCGGCTGCGTCTTTTAAATTCCTCCCGAGGAGCCTCCGTGCGACAGGCCTTCCATTCAAACCCCATTTGCGACTCGGGAGGGTTGCGAACCATCCGCCAAGACGGCGGTTTAACTAACCACCTACGTAGGGCAGGGGCACTAGGTTCCATGGAGCAGCTTGAGAAAGGAGGCTAGCCAAGATGAACTCTGCTGCCGACGCGCTCAAGAGCGAGCGCAAGGAGTATCTCAAGAGGGCCAAGAAGCAGTGGTACGCCTGCCCCCACTGCAACAAGCGGTTCCGTGCGGTTCCGCAGCGTACCGTCCACTCCCCGTATCCGATGTGCCCCCGGTGCGGCGTGGCGGTGAGCGAACAGCACAGAACCAGGCTTCTGGACAGAACCAGGAAGGTGACTCGTTTCGCCCTCAAGTGGGCCCTCGCGCCCATCTGGTTCCCCCTTCTGGCCAAGATCTTCCTCGCCAAGAAAGGCTGGGGAGTCACCAGAGCCACGGCTCGCGGGACAGCTCGGGCAGCCGCCTGGGTCCTGAGCCTGCCGGTCTCGGCGCTTCGGTGGTACGGCAAGTCGCGCTTCGCCTCTCCGGAGGACCTGGAGCGCTACCTCGCCGAGGTGAAGGGCCAGTGGGCCGACGGTGCCCGCACCGTCGAGGATCTGGAAGCCCGTCAGAAGGAGCAGGAGGTCTCCGAGGCGCGTGCTCGTCAAGACGAGGAGCAGCGCCGCAAGGTCGAGGCACTCCG
This sequence comes from Candidatus Eiseniibacteriota bacterium, assembly GCA_020349905.1. Taxonomy (GTDB): domain Bacteria; phylum Eisenbacteria; class RBG-16-71-46; order JAFGJU01; family JAFGJU01. The sequence continues at coordinate 1,998,897 of CP070702.1, read as the reverse complement.
GCTCAAGGAGCAGCGCAAGGCCGCCAAGGCGGAAGCCAAGGCCGCCAAGCGTGAAGGGCGTACCAGCACCAACAAGGTGATGCTGTCCAAGCGGGGGGAGAGGGAACATCCCGATCCCGAGATGAACCCCCGGGACACGATCGGCGCCATCGTCCGCGAGGAGCGTCGTCGGATGTCCGACGGGCGGATCGTCCCCATCTACCAGGTCCAGTGGGCCAACGGCGAGGTGGGCGAATACCGCGAGGAGCATCTCAGCCGGGTCTAGGCCCCCGGCACGGGAAACCACAAAGAAGGGAGGACGGGCTCCGGCCTGTCCTCCCTTCTTGTACGACATGAAGGATGGCCCACCGATAAGGCCGGGCATCTGGGCGACGACCCGTCGCCATACACTGGGAATTCTCGGCAAAGCCAGGGGACATCGGCAGGTACCAGGCGGCGCCATCCGCGTCGCCGACCTGCCCTAGGCCTCGGGTGTTGCCTTCGGCCGCGCAGGTCGGCGACGCGCTTGGCGCCGCCTGGTACCCGCCTCCGTACGAGATGTCGTAACCACGAACTCGCCGCCCCAAACGATCACCAGGGAAAGGAGGAACTGAACATGCCCCAGTACGGCTTCTTGTTCCCGTCCAAGGGGAGCAAGTCCACCACAAAGACCACACCCCAGTCCCGGCCCCTGCCGGGCAGGGAGATGGTCCAGAACGATGCGGGAGGGTTCGTCTTCCCCCTCGGACGCTGGCCATCCCTGCGCCGGGCGCTCATCCTCGGTACGGCCGAGTGGAGCTACTACATCGGCAGGAAGGAGATGACCGACCGCTTCCTCGCTCTCCTTCGCGAGTGCATCGAGGAGGACCCGGACAAGGTCGCCTCCGAGCTCGTCTACGCCGGAGAGGGCAGAACGGTGAGTCACAGCACCGTCCTGATCGCTCTGGCGGTCCTGAGCACATCCAAGGATCCTCTGGCCAAGCGGAACTTCAACGAGCTGTTCCCCCAGCTCGTGCGGACGGGCTCGCACCTCTACGAGGTGCTGGGCTACATCCGTGGCCTCAGGGGAATCGGGAGACTCATCAAGCGCTCCTTCCGGGAGTGGCTGACCCGGGACCCGGGCAAGCTCGCCTACCAGCTGCTGAAGTACCAGCAGAGGTACGGATGGGCGGCTCGGGACGTCTTCCGCATGTTCCGCCCGGTACCCCCCACCAAGGAGCACCAGGAGCTCTACAGGTGGGTGGTCAAGGGCTGGGACGATCTCCCGGCTGAGGCCCCCTGCGAGGCCCTCAAGCAGGTGTGGTGGTTCGAGTGGCTCAAGCGCTACGGAACCGCCGAGGAGGGCGCCACCGTCGCGGCGATCGAGAAGGGCAACCTCACCCACGAGATGACCACGGGGGTGGGGAAGATGGACCCGGCGGCCTGGGAAGCGCTGTTCTGGCGCATGCCCGCACACGCCACCCTGAGGAACCTCGGTTCCCTCACGGACATCGGCGTGATCTCCATGGAGAACGGTCCGGTCATCGAGCGGCTCAAGAACATGTTCCTGGACCGCGAAGCGATCCGGAAGACCCGGCTCCATCCCGTCGAGTTCATGAAGGCCCTCGGGGTCTACAGGGACGGAGGAGCTCGGGGACGCTCCAAGAAGTCGTGGAGTCCTGTCGGGACGGTCATCGACATCCTGGAGTCCGCCCTGGAGCTGTCCTTCGAGACGCTCGAACCCACCGGAAAGGAGTTCCTCCACGCGGTGGACGTCAGCGGATCGATGGGCTCCTTCATGGAGAGCTGCTTCTGCACCTGCTGCGAAGCAGCGGCAGCCATGTGCCTCGTGACGGTGAAAGCCGAGAGGAACTACGAGGTACGCGGCTTCTCCAGCTCCACCGGCTCCATCAACTGGGGAAGATCCGGAGACATGAACGGCTTCGTGCCGCTCGGAATCTCCAGGGAGGACACGTTCCGGAGTGCGGCTGGCAAGGCCCTCATGAACAACTTCGGAGCCACCGACGCGTCGCTGCCGTGGCGGTGGGCGCGGGAGACTCGCAAGGCTCCCGACGTCGTGGTGTTCTGGACGGACAACGAGACCTGGGCGGGTGCAGAGCATCCATCCGTGGCGAAGGCTCGTCTGGAACAGCAGCTCGGGCGCCCGGTCAAGGGAGTCTACGTCGCCATGACGGCGAGCAACATCTCCCTGGCCGACCCCAAGGACGAACACTGCATCGACATCGCCGGGTTCGACCCCAGCGTGCCGAAGGTCATCCAGATGTTCGTCGCGGGCGAAATCTGAGCTCCAGTCCCTCGGTCTGAATCGACGTCGTCCGAGGGACAATTCAAAAGGGCCCCTCCCCAGGGGCCCTTTTTTTACTTAAAAAAAATAAGCATCCTATGTCATAAGACTACGACTGGAACTTTCTAGTCGGTAAAGGGTAGGTCCAAAGAAAGAGCGGCTTAACGGCCCAACCGAACGGCATCGCGGGCCCACTTCGGGCATCCAGATTGGATGCCCCGCGCCCCTCGATGCCGACGGGCTACTGGTGAAACGTCGCCGCCTACCCTTTTTTTTAGTTATTTATGTCATAAGACAGTGATGAAAAGTCCGCTTCTGTTTTGCAGAAAGGAGTGCATATGAAAGATGCGGAAAAACATCAGATGGAGGAGGTGGCGGCATTGTTGAGGCAGCTCATCGAGCACAGTGGGATTCCGGGAAATGGAGGTCCCGACTTCAAGGTCATCAAGGTCGAGGAGCTCTCCCTCAAGGGGCTGCACATCGAGTGCTTCCCCAGGGAGGAGAAGAGCGAACCGGCGGAGACGGACCCGACCCCCCGGAAGCCGACTATGTCCTGACAACCCATCGCCCCTCTGAGGCGAGGGTACCACGAGTGCCCTCGCCTTCTTTTTTAGACTCAATCAGATAGTGCCCAAAAGAAAAGCCCGCACACGATGTGCGGGCTTTTCCCTGCCGAAAGCGTGAGGGCCCGATGGTGCAAGATCGGGTACGCGTTGCCGTTAATCTTCGTCCGGCGATTCCTCCTCTTCTTCCTCCTCCTCTTCGCCCTCTTCTTCCTCGTCGGACTCCTCGTATTCTTCCTCTTCAGATTCCTCTTCTTCAGGCTCTTCTTCAGGCTCTTCCTCAGGCTCTTCCGAGTCGTCAGACTCGTATTCGTCGTCCTGATCTTCCTCGTCGTCCTCTTCGGGCTCTTCGTCCTCGTAGAGTTCTTCGGGAACTTCGTCTTCGTCGTATGGCTTTGGCGTCATCGTGTGTATCCTCCCCTGCTCCTCGCGCCGATCCTACTAATTGACCATGCCCGGGTCAAGGGGCCTTTGTTGCTGCTGGCGGCTTCGGCCGCTTGATGATCTGACGAAGTCGCCGCATCGACGTCCAAAAGGGCGGCGCTGCGGCGACCTTCGCCAGCTCATCCACGAAGGACTGAAAGAATCGCTGATCCATGGCCTTCTTCGTATGCCTATCCCACTCGGCACAGTCCCACTTGGAACGCTTTCCAGCACGCAACGCGCGCTGTTTCTGAGCGTATCACGCTCGGCGCTGTGCCTTGTTTACGAACGGCATTACTCGCCGGTCTTTCTGATGTCCATATCGAGGGAGACCTGAAGGTCAACCTGACCCGTGGTAGCCGCACCAGCCGCAGGCAGTCTCGCCAGGAGGACGAGCTCCTCATCGGCATCGATGGTCGTAGGCACCGTCAGGGCAGATACCACCGAATCGCCACCGGCCGCGTTCACGATCGCGGTACCCGTCAGCGGGATGATGGTACCAGCCAGACCGAGCGAAACCTCAACATCCCCGTCCAGGGTGCTGTTGAGGCCGATGACGCGGAGCTTGTCGATGTCAGCAGCCTTGGAGAAGATGAATTCCCCACCCTCGTCCAGAAGAGCCACCGTGTTCTGCCACGAGGTCGTGAGTGACGCGAACGTCACCGCCGTCACGTATCCATTCTGCTGGACGTGATCCTCGTAGACTGCCTCGGTGAGCCATGTGGAAAGCTGCGTGATGAAGTTCCGCAGATCACGCCCATAGAGCATGTCTCCGTCCTGCGGAATACGGAATCCGAATCGACTGACGTTCTGAGCCATGGATCTTTCTCCTTCTAAAAGTGACCCTTATTTGGTCTTAGATAGTCTGCGCTTTTTTGTCCTAAATTCAAGTCCTCCCTTGGGTCCCATCGGGGATAGGGCCATCGCCTCCCTTGGGAGTGAGTATAGGGGATTCTCCCCGGAAGCAGGCTGGACGACCTCGGGTGTCCACCCTAACTTCTTTAGCTCTAAGCAGAAAGCTCTAAAGAAAGTCGGTCTCATAGATGAAACGAAATGAAAGAAGGAGCTCGATAGGCTCCGTTGGGAAACTGTCCCAAGGAAGCAATTACTACCTTCTTGCCCTTCATATCCTTACGGTCCTTCCACAACTCCTTTCGGAGATTGAGGCTAAACCCAGTCCCCACACGACCAACCTCAGGACCTCCCGGCTTGAGACTATAAGTAAAGCCGCCCGCCAGGTTGAGCGTCTTTCCCCGAGACTTCATGGGGAAAACATCCACGACGTATACCTGAGAATGCTCTCTAAATTTTAGCTTCGTGGGCTGCGCTGCAACCTGTCCTGCGGGCCAAGCAACAAGCCCCTCTTCCGTCAGAGGATGTCGTTTCTTTCGGATGAGATCTACGAGCTTTGTTTTCTCTCTAGGCGTCTTGGCGATGTCGGGCATCACCCAGTTGTCCGGCATCTTCGTCACGACCTTGTTTAGAACCTTCAACTGTTCGTCATAGGGAGCGAACTCCATGGACTTTCCCTCATGCTCAACGACCTGGAATGGCGCGGCATACAGCTTGATTCCCTGCCGCTTCATTTGATCGAGAGCTTTCTGAGGAGAGGAGTTCATCAATCCGCCCAGAGTCCTCATGGGAATGGGCTTCTTTCCCTTGACGCCGAAAAGCTCTGCTCTCACCCTTGTCTTCTTCAGTGACGGAGGAGGCTTCACATCTTCGGCGCCCAGGACGAACGTGTGGTTTATCAGTTCCCCAGAAACCGATGGCCGGTGCGAGAAGACCTCTACCTTCCCGTCGAACCCCACAGTCACCTGGGCGCCGTCAATCTTGGAACTGAGAATATGACGATCGCTTAGATACTTATCCATGCTCTCGACCGAGTCCTCCTTGAACGGAGGCTTCGTAGTCGGAACATCGGGCCGCGACTTGGTGGTCGGAGTCTGATTCATCAGGAGCCATTTGTCGGGCCCGTACTTCGGTGTACGGACAAGTACAAATTGATCGGGATTCTTTCGATCTAAGGCTGCGAAATGAATCTTTCGTGGAGACGCGTTCGGGACCCTTGCTTTGCCTAATCGACTGGGCCGGACATCCCCCCGACCATACTCGGACTCGATCCGGCCCTCGAAAGGCAGATACGAAGGGAGGTGGTCGGGCTGGCGGATCGCCAGATGGGACCTACCCGGCTCGGGTAGCCCTTTGCGTACCGCCCACGAGTAGGCGGTTCTGCCGTCCGAGAGTCTCAGGTCCGTGTGCGGGCCCGCCCTTTCGGCCCGGTGCTTGCTGTCTACGAAGTCCCACTCCTTGGGTTTCGTGACCGTCGGGATGGGCTTCTTCGTTTCTTTAGAAGGCAAGCCTGGTGCATAGAGCTTCTCGGCCAGCTTGTCGAGCTGCTCCATGAGCGACATTAGCTAGCCTTCTTTTTCTTCTTGCTCAGGCCCTTCAGCGTCTCGGCGAGGCGGGCTCTCTGACCCAACTTGCCACCCTTCTTCGCTGCCTTCGCGAGGCGCTTGGGTGGGATCTTCTTCCCACGAGCGATGCCCATCTGATCGTGGAGCGCGTCGGGCTTCTTGATCGCCTTCTGGATCCACTTCTCGCCCTTTTTCTTCTTGGCCTCTTTCCACATCTCGAAGAGGCTGCCTGGTTCCTCGGGCGGGGCCTCCTCGGCTTCCTTCGTCATCCCAAGAGCCGCCCGGACCTTGTCGAGATACGTAGGCTCTGTAGCCTGCGTCTCTTCCTCGGCCTCGGCCTCTTTGCTCATGGTGAGCTTCTCACGAAGGAATGGAAGGAGCGTCTGTGGCGCCTCTTCCTCAGACGCTTCGGCCGTCCCACCGGCCTGGGCCTGCTTCCACATCTCAAAAAGATTCACGGACTCCTCCTTGGCTTCTGCCTGCTTTGTCTGTTTCCACCACATCGCTGGTTCTTTGCGAAGGACACCCTTCGCCTTGTCTTTTGGTTTCTTCGGAGCCTTGGGCTTCGAAACCTTCTTCTTTTTCTTGGCTTCCTTGTCGAACCCGGTCCAGAACGCGTCTTCCATTTTATCCTCCATGTACTGCTTTACGAAGCGCCCTTCTAGGACGCGTGTTCG
>CP070702.1:1989209-1992454 GCA_020349905.1 Candidatus Eiseniibacteriota bacterium | reverse complement strand
CCTGTGAGGATCCGCCAGCATATCGGCTCGTCCCGCATGCCCAATTTCCAGTTGGACCGAAGAGAGAGTCTGGCACTCACTCTCTTTCTTGGAGAACAGATATCCCCGGGAAGTGAAAAGCCCGATTTCGCGTCTCAGGAGAGCTTTGAAGCAGTCAGGTCGAGCAATCCAGACGTCACGGCCTCCATGGGCAGGGAGCTGTTCCTATCGCTGAACTGCCTCGGATGTCACAAGCACGCGTCACTGGATACATGGGAAGAGAAGATTGCCCCGAACCTGGGCTTTGAGGGCGCTAGGGTGACAACGGAGTGGTTGATGGCGTATCTCAGGAAACCGCAAGCTCTGAGACCCTTCGGCTACTATCCTGGAACCGGCAGCCGCCATCCTGACTTTCTGCTTACCGAGAACGAAGTTGACACTCTCGCAGACTTCTTGATGAAGCAGAGGGGTGGCTTCGACTATCAGGCACACTACTATGATCCCAAGGCGTACGTGCCGAGCACCAATGTAGGGGAAGAGACACTGGTACAGTTACTCGAGCCAGCAGAATTGGTGCGTTTCTCGATGACGAAGGCAGAAGGACTGTTGCGCGAGAAACTACCCTGCCTGGGATGTCATCGCTTGGGTGGTGACGGAGGGATGATCGGTCCTGATCTGTCGTCGCTCACGACGAGGCTCCAACCTGACTTTGCACGTCAGATAATTCGGAATCCAGAGGCCGTCGTCACCGAGACCATCATGCCCCTGGTTGCTATGCCACCCAAGACAACGGATCTGATTGAGCAATATCTCCTCCAGCAGGCCATCCCGAGAGACAGTTCGCGGTATCTCTCATTGGTCGAGACTCAGCCGCTCTTGCATCAGAGCTTGGAGGGAGGCGAAAGGCTTTACGTGAAACACTGTGCCGCGTGTCACGGCGTCCACGGCGACGGCGACGGCTACAATGCCGAGTATCTACCGGTGGCTCCGATCGTACACTCGGACTCTGCCTACATGTCGACCCGACCAGATGATGATCTGTTTGATGGGATCTACGCCGGCGGCTACATCCTGAACAAGAGTCAAAGAATGCCCCCCTGGGGATTCACATTGGAGCGGCGGGAAATCTGGCAACTCGTTGCCTATATGCGGCAGCTATGTCGCTGTGAGGGTCCAGCTTGGTCACGTGACAATATGCGACGCCGCTGAACTACCTGACAATCAGTTTGCCCCTCATGTGCATGTGGAAGTCACTGCACCACGCTGAGCAATAGAAGCTGTACTCTCCCGCGGTGTGCGGAGTGAATGTCAATTCCCTTACGTCGCCAGCTTTGATCTCTCCAGCGGCGAGGTTTAGCCCGGGCAGATAGAAACCGTGGGTGACAGGGTCCACATTTCGAATCACCAAATTGACCGTCTCACCTTGCTTGGCCTCAATGGTTTGCGGAAACCAGTTGCCTCTTTCGGGTGCTCTCGCGAGCAGCTCCACAGTGGTTGGTTGGCTTCCAGATGCAGAACAGGCGATGGTTGCCAGGACGGATGTCACTGAAACGAGCTGCGCAAAGGATGGAGTGACGGCTGTCTTCCTATGCACCGGAATCAACCCTCGAATAGCCACACGAAGAACACGCCCAATGCGGTTATGAATAGCAACATAGGAATCCAACCTCTCGTCGCTTCGCGCTCGGTTGTGAAGATCCGGTTCGCAAATCTGTATCCGTACTCCAACGAGAAAGCCAATCCGACGAACAGCAGCGACAACTGGAGGTAAGGCAGCGCCCCAGTTAGGAACGGAGTCCACTCATAACCCGCTGTTCCGAACAGATCCCACCCCCTCGAGAACGGATCAGACATGACGCGTGGTAGATAGCTGCCGTTGGGCAGGAGAATACCCAGACTGAAGGCTGCCCACCTAGCCACCCCTAAGGGAACGAGGCTGTAGGAGAAGTCAACGAAGATCTTCTTGAGCGAAATGTCTCTGTTACCACTCGCTCTCTTTGAGAGGTATGAATCGGTAAGGAATACGATCGGAATCTGGGCGAGATTGAGTAGCAGGTAGCCACCGAGGAACAGCCCGTAGCCGCCCAGGCTTGCCGCCATCACCATGTCCTTGAGCCACCCGTATGGTCCCTGCATCGTGAGGAAAAAGGCGAACAGGATGCCAATCATGGTCAGACTCTTGAAGGCCTCGTCCATTCCTCGGCGGTTTTGCAGCTCGTCAGTGCGTCTGCGCTCGGTGAGCAGATCGGTCCCGAACGGTCTGACATTGAAGGCCATGTTGTCGTGTGGGCAGGTCTTGAAGCACTCCAAACACAGGCCGCAGTACGTGTTGCGGTTCATCTCGAAGGGCAGTTCCATCCAAGGACACCCGTAGCCATGCTCACTCCCCACGTAACATGTCTGTGGGGTGTGCGTCTTGCAGATGTCAGGGTCTTTGACCCTCACCTCACATGCAGCGAAGTTCGAATACAGGCCTTGAAACCCGCTTACAGGGCAGAGGTAGAGGCAGAAGGTGCGCTTTTCGTAGATGAGGGAGACGGCAATCGCCCCGATGACTATCAAAGCCAACAGGACGAAGGTTGCGAAGGGCTGGACCGTGAAGAATCCAATGAACAGAGTCGAGAGCAGAAAGCAAGCGGTGACGGGCCAAAGATTGCGAAACCGCTTGGGCCATTTCCTGTTGAGTCCCCAGGATTTCTGTCTGCCACCGCTGACGAGCGTACCCCGCTGCAGCCAATCGCCGATCAAGGGGAAGGGACAGGTCATGCACCAGAAACGGCCGACTACCGGAACGAAGATCGTCATCAACAACACCCACCAGAGAATCCACACCACCATGACGCCGAAGTTAACATTTCCGGCGGAAAACCCTCCGGCAAAGCCTGCAACCAGGACTACCACGAAGATGAAGAAGTTCACTAGAATGAACACGAGTGGGAACCAGCGGCTCTTGAACAACGCTCGAATGGGCTTGTACCTGGTTAGCTCGAACCTCCAGTTGAGAGGAATGAAACCGAACAGGTGGGTCCGGTGTCGCTCTCTTCTCCTGCTACCGTAAACGAGTGAGCCAAGCCCGAGGAGCACAACTAGGGAGACGCCGGCGTAGTACTTCCTATTCGGCAAGACCCTGAGATGCCCGATCATGTAGGGATGGAAGTGGCCGCATGTCTCGGAACAGCGAAAAGCGAACCGACCAGTCTTGTCTGCTGTGAACCCCACGAGCTTGATGTCACCCGGGGGAATGGTGGTCTGTTCGCCGTATCCGT
>CP070702.1:1984523-1989109 GCA_020349905.1 Candidatus Eiseniibacteriota bacterium | reverse complement strand
GGGGGATCGCTCCTTTACGGAGGGTGTGCATCAGGCGACCTGGGACGGCACGGACGCGACAGGGCAGAAAGTGTCTTCCGGAGTGTACTTCGTGCGTCTGGACGCGGACGGGCTCGTTTCGCAGAAGAAGGTCATCTTGCTGAGATAGTCTGCGGTGTCTCAGGATGAATCCATGCCTGGCGCTCGCCAGCACGGTTTGCCTGACACTCACTGAGGCGATTAGCCCGGCGCTTGTGGAACTGCTCGTCTACTCTCGCTTCTGGAGCCGGTTTAGCTGAATGGGTGAATTCTACGCTCTGATGACGGCCATTATGTGGGCCTCGGCCGTCATCTTCCTCAAACGTTCGGGCGAGACCATCCCGCCCTTCGCGCTGAATGTGTTCAGGGTGGCTGTCTCCACCGTTGCCCTGGTTCTCACACTTGTTATCATCAGGCAGGAGGTGTTCCGGCAGGCGCCGTTGAGTGACTACATTATCCTCTTCGCGAGCGGAGTCATCGGAATCGCTGTGTCCGACACGTTCTTCCTCATGGCCCTTAATCGCGTCGGGGCAGGAATCATGGCCATCGTTGATTGCCTCTACGCGCCGTTCGTGGTTCTCTTCGCGTTCTTTCTTCTAGGTGAGGAGCTGGGTCTGTGGCAATACGCAGGTATGGCGCTCGTGATCACCGGGGTCCTAATCGCGGCTCGTCACAAGCCGCCGGAGGGAGTCGCCGTCAGGCAGATCATCATAGGCAGTCTATACGGCTTCCTCTCTATGGCCACGGTGGCCTTTGGCATCGTGATAGCCAAGCCCATACTCCACCGCTCGCCTGTCCTTTGGGCCACGACCATCCGACAAATAGGTGCACTGGCAGCCATGCTGCCTGTAGCACTGGCGGTTTCCAATCGTCGGCAGATATTCTCCCTCTTTCGTCCTGCACACAATTGGAGATACTCGGTGCCGGCAACATTCCTGGGTTCCTACCTCTCCCTAATATTCTGGATCGCCGGAATGAAGTACACTCTGGCCGGAGCAGCAGCAATCCTCAACCAGACCAGCTCGATATACATCCTCATCCTGGCTTCTATCTTCCTGAGAGAGCCCTTCACAGCGCGCAAGGTTATAGCCACAGCGCTCGCCATACTGGGGATAGTGATGGTGACGATGGGGTAGGGCCGGTGCGAGTCGGGCGGGACAGTTCCAGACGGATCGGACTTGCAGAAGGTATGGTCAGACGCAGGGCGCTGGCCCAGAGAGAGTAGCGCTAACGGAAGCGTGGCCGACGTCGACTCTACTACTCGCGGGCGTCAGTGCGGTAGGCACCGACCGCTTTGGCCAGTCGCTCCACCTCTTTCGGATGGGCAAACAGCCCGCAGGGAGTGTCACCTGTCTCCAGAAGGTCCTCGTTCTCGCGTATCTGCTCAAACAGCGGACTGGCCAGCGCCTCTTTGAGCGACGTGTCGAAGAGGTTGTGCGTTGCCACGTTTGAGACAGGGCAAGGCGTCACGTCGCCCGCAGGAGTGACGTGCGCAAAACCCCTGCCTGCCGATACGCAACCTCCGAAGAACTCCTCGTCCCCGGGCGAGTGTATTAGGTAGATAGACTTCTCTGAGCGCCACCTGAGTATCTGCTGTCTGAAGCTGGCTCGCTCCTCAGAAGTCAGCATTAGCAGGTGATCATCGCCCGCGATCCCCTGCGACAACTCATCTAAATAGCTCGGGGCGTTTGCGCAGGAAGGGGCTGCCTGTGTTGAATTCTCGGACTCGCTTGATTCACCCGCGGGGGAGGAGGGGATGTACTCGATAAAGAATCCGAAACGCACGCCCTCTGCAATTAGAGCGTCAACGTGCCCGTCGTTCATCCAGTAGCCAAAGTTCCTGCGGTCGATGGTGACCGATACACCAGACAGAACCCCGATGTCTTCGAGCCGTTTGAGGGTGTCGAGCGCCTGACTGTATACGCCAGGTCCCCGCCGCGAGTCGGTAAGCTCCGGGCCTCCCTCGATACTGACTATTACCCCGGTGTTGGTGAGACTTCTCAGGCGCTCGTAGTCAGATGCCTCAAGGGCGGTGCCGTTGGTGAAGATGAGGAAGAACCTGTCCTTAGACTCCCTGCAAAGCTCCACGAGTCTGGGAAACAGGAACGGCTCTCCCCCGGCCATGATGAAGCAAAACACGCCTAGCTTGCTGGCCTCAGAGATTACAGCGTGCCACTTCTGCCAGCTGAGCGGAGGCTTTGCCCCTCTGCTCGCCTCCGAAGGTCTCGATTGAACCGTGCCGGCAGCAGCAGCGTAGCATCCTGCGCACTTAAGGTTTCAGCGCGAAGTGATGCTCAAGATCAGAAGCGGCGGGACCATGAGCCCGTCCTTCAGGGCCTTGTCTCGATTCTTCTCAGAACGCTTGTACGCGTAGGAGAGACGGACAAATGCGGGGAGGAATCTGGGATGGCGGCGAGCCCACGGCACGAACACCGCGGCCATGTTGGGGTCCAGCCTATCCAGAGTGCGTTTGATAATGGTTGGTACTCTGCCTGTCGTCAAAACCGCTGGCTGTCTCCTGCGCCGGGCCCGGGGCGAGGGCGCTCTGTGCTCTCACCGCGGCGGAGAGCACGTTCTGGTGTTCTATGTTCGGACATTTAAGCACAGGCAACTGCGTGTGTAAACAGGAATTATGTCCGCGTCGTAGATTCTATATGGCCAGAAGCCGGCGGGCCTGGCATCCTCGATGGTGCCGCCGGCTTGCCTAGCTCAGAAGCTAGTCGAGTACCGGTCAGGGCCAGACCGGCAATCCAGTGGACGTGTTGCACGGAGCCCAGTCCTGCATTATCATTCGCTCGGGGTTGAGGAGTTCGCCAGCGGAGACCGGAACTGCGCGGACAAGGCCTGCAAGGGAGTCACTTGTGATCGGCAAGATAATCTCTCACTACAAGGTCACCGAGAAGGTCGGCGAGGGCGCCATGGGAGTGGTTTACAAGGCCGAAGACACCAAACTCAAGCGCACGGTGGCCCTCAAGTTTCTTTCACGCCAGGTGCTGGGGGCGGAAGAGGAAAGGGCACGGTTTCTTTGCGAGGCGCAGGCAGCCGCGGCCCTCAGCCATCCAAGCATTTGCACTATCCACGAGATCGAAGAGATCGACGGACGGTTCTTCATAGTCATGGAATGGGTTGACGGTCAGAACCTGAGGCAGAGGATTCGCTCCGGTCTTCTCAAGGTCAGCGATGCGGTGAAGATTGCGGTGCAGGTAGCGGAGGGTCTGGGAGAGGCTCACGAAAAGGGTATAGTTCATCGTGACATAAAGAGCGCAAACATAATGCTGACCGCAAGGGGCCAGGTCAAGATCATGGATTTTGGCGTAGCGAAGTCGGCAGAAGGAACCGGGATCACGACGAACGGGAGCAAGATAGGCACCATCGCATACATGTCACCTGAGCAGGCCCGGGGAGAGAGCGTCGACCATCGAAGCGACATCTGGTCACTGGGTGTGGTCCTTTACGAGATGCTCACTGGTAGATTGCCTTTCCGGAGCGAGTACGACCAGGCGGTCATCTACGGAATCCTCAATGAAGCGCCCGAGTCCGTCATCAGCATGCGCGCGGAGATTCCGTCCGAGCTGCACAGGATAGTGGAAAAGGCAATGGCCAAGGCACCGGAGGAGCGCTACCAGAGTGTCGGGGCTCTTGCAGACGACCTAACAGGGCTTGAAGTGGAGCTTGAGTCCCCTGCTTTGGGCCGGCCGGCACCAAGGGCCCGTCGCAGGCCATCCGTGGCGGTCCTACCTTTCGCGAATTTGAGTGCCGACTCTGAACAAGATTACTTCTGTGATGGAATGGCGGAGGAGGTGACAAATGCTCTCTCGCACGTGGAGGACCTGCGGGTCGTGGCGAGAACGTCGAGCTTTGCATTCAAGGGAAGGGATGAAGACGTGCGCGCAATCGGCAGGAAGCTGAACGTCAGCACTGTCCTGGAAGGAAGTGTGAGAAAGGCTGGGAACCGGTTGCGCATCACTGTTCAGTTGGTGAACGTGGCTGACGGGTATCATATCTGGTCAGAGAGATACGACCGGGATGTCGGGGACGTCTTCACTGTACAAGATGAAATATCTCTGGCCATTGTTGAGAACCTTAAGCTAACGCTTCTTGGCAATCAGAAGAAGAAGGTCCTCAAGCGCCACACGGAGGACTTGGAGGCGTACAACCTCTACCTTAAGGGCCGGTGGTTCTGGAGCAAGAGAACAGAGGATGGGCTGAGGAAGGCGATAGAGTTCTTCGAGATGGCAATCAAGGCGGACCCTCAGTACGCTCTGGCTTACTCGGGGCTGGCGGATTCTTGGAATGACCTTCCCACGTACGGCACTTCCTCACCCAGGGAGACTTATCCGAAGGCCAAGAAGGCGGCACTCAGGGCCTTGGAGTTAGACGATGCCCTTGCCGAGGCGCACGCCTCTCTCGGGCTTATCAAGTCTGAATACGAGCTGGACTGGAGAGGCGCGGAGACTGAACTCAGGCGTTCGATAGCGCTGAACCCTGCCTACGCTCCTGCACACCACTGGTATTCCCTTCTGCTCTGCCAGATGACTCGGTTCGGCGAGGCAATCGACGAGATGGAG
>CP070702.1:1972041-1984423 GCA_020349905.1 Candidatus Eiseniibacteriota bacterium | reverse complement strand
GAGTCGCTGCCCACGAGGTGAAGAAGCGCACGGGTTTCAAGGTGGAGTACGGCCCCGTGAGGGCGGCGGACCTGCCGCGATACCTTGCCACGCGGACGGCGACTCCGGATATGCGCAGGGTGCATTTCGGTCTGCTCGACCGCACGATTCTGATTCCCGTAGAACTCAAGGGCGCTCTTATTCCCATGGTGATCGCGACCGTCGCGCTCTTCGCCACGAGCGGTACCCTGGCGGCCGCGGGTGCTCTCGCAGCGTTTCTGGCAGGCACCGTTCTGTTTCCGGTGCTGCTTCCATGGCTTCCGTCTCGGGACTTCAGCTTCAAGGGGTTCGTACTGGGTGCGATAGTGGCCATGCCCTTTGTCCTGGCGAAGCTTCTGGGTGGTGCCGAGTCCGCCCTGTGGCCAAGGGTTGGGTGGGCGCTCGTTTATCCTCTGGCAATGATGCCCGTCACAGCGTACTTGACTCTTAACTTCACCGGGTCTTCTAATTTCACTTCCAGAACCGGTGTGAGGCGCGAGATATTCACGTACATACCTGCCATGACCGTCATGCTGGGCGGAGCAATCGCCCTGAGCATCATCCTGGCCTTGGGTGGGGGTAAGGGGGGAGCGCTGTGATAGATTCCTACGCCACGAACACGCTCCGCTTCAATCCGGACCCGTTCAACAACTGCGGGATGTGCATGCTCGTGTGTCCTCACGCCGTGTTTGAAGAGGACGGACGGAAAGTTCGGGTCGCGCGTCCGGGCTCGTGCATGGAATGCGGGGCCTGCCGCCTCAATTGTCCGACCGGTGCCATCGCCGTGGAGAGCGGGGTGGGCTGCGCCACCGCCATGATTTTCGCCGCGCTCACAGGTAGAAAGGAAGCCACCTGCGGCCCTGATTCGGACTTGCCCTGTTGTCCCAGGTAGCGAAGAAAGACCTCCGAGCAGCCGGCTGCTGCCGCGGAGGCCTTTCTCTGTCGAAAATCAAATTCTGGAACTCGCGTCGGAAAGAAGAGAGGAGCTACTCTTTCTCCATCTCCATTTGCTTTTCCTTCATCTCCTCCATCTTCTCCATGTGCTCCTCCATCTTCTCCATGTGCTCTTTCATCTTGACCTTTTTCTTGACCTCGACCTTCTTGCCGTAGGTCTTCTTGCAGCTCTCACCCTTCGTTATGCAAGCTCCCTTCTTGCACGCCTTGAGCTTCTCAAGCTGCTCCTTGGTCAAGAGCTTCTGGGCCTTCTGAAGAGTGGATATCTTGGTCAACGCGATGTCCTCTGCCATCGATGCGATTTCGGAGATCTTGGCCTTGACCGCGGTAAGGTCCGGGGAGTCACCCTTTAGAATCTCGTCCAGCTCCATCTGGGCGATCTGTATGTTCGCCCTCGCCTGGATGGCGGCCTTCTTGGCGGCCATGCGAGCTTCCTTCAGCGAGACGAGCTGCTTCTCGGAAAGCTCGAGCACCTTCGCGCACTTCTCAAACTGACAGATGCACCCCAACGAGCGGAGCTTCCCGAGCACTCCGGCCATCGTCATGCCGCCCGGTCCGCAGCAGCCACCCATACCGCCACCGGGTCCGCACGTCATGCGGCCCTTCATCATCTTCCCCTGGCCCGGGCCGCAACCGGGGCCGCAGCCCATCGCGCCGCCACAGCAGCCGCCCATTCCGCCACCCGGTCCACACATCATGGCCCCGCCACCGCAGCAAACGTGGTGGCCGCCCATGCCCGGTCCACACATCATGGCCCCGCCGGGACCGCATGCCATTCCGCCTCCACCAGGCAGGCACATGATGGTCGCAGACCCGCACCCGGCATCACCCATCATTCCGTGCATCATTCTAGTTCCGCACGACATGTCACCCATTCCGGGCGATACTATGCGGCGTATCTCTATGCGCTTGGTTCCCTCTCCCTCCGGCTCACCCGTGATTACCTCGTACTCCATTTCCTGGGCGAGGGCGAGACCGTTGGCCAAGAGAAGGGCAAGAGCAAGAATACCTGTAATTAGTGCAATCCGTTTCATTCCCATATCCTCATGTTCCGTTCAGCCAAAAACAAGCAACCCCGCTGTCACCGCCGCACCACGTTCTCAGGGCAGCCGTCGCTACTCTCTATACGCCGTCACCTCCTGCCAATATGGACTTTCATTGAGATTAGACTTTCTGATTTGAGACCTGGCTTCCTGTCGCGTGCAAGGCTAACGCGCGTGGGGAGCCGACCCGCCCCGGAGAGCGCAGGCTCAGAGATACCGGTTTCAGAGCCTGATACCCCGGTGAAACGTCACAGGTTCCCCGTTTCACGGGCGGCGTCGATCCGGCCAACCTCTGTGAGCCCAAAGCATAACACGCATCAGATGATTCTGTAACCTGAAACTCCATTGTGCTAAAATGGTTCTCTTGTGGCTGTGGAGCCGCTCTCAGAGCCGGAGAATGGAGAAGTCATGAACAACAAGCGGAGGAAGTCTAACATGCTGGTGCCGACCATCGTACTGGGTGCGCTCGCAATTGCCCTTTTCTTCATAGGTTACTCGAGGGGAGAAGGGCAGCACATCGTAGGGATGAAGTCAGCGCTCAGGCTGACCATTGACATCCTTCCGATGCTGGCCTTTGCCTTCATCGTGGCGGGCATGGTGCAGACCCTTCTTCCCCACGAACTGTTGTCCAGGTGGGTGGGCGCCGAATCCGGTGCGCGGGGGATATTCATAGGAGCCGTGGCCGGCGGCATGTCTCCCGGAGGCCCCTTCGTGAACCTGCCCATCGCTGCGGGGCTCCTGCACTCGGGCGCGAGCGTGGGGACTCTCGTGGCCTTCCTCACGGGATGGTCACTCTGGGCCGTCTCGCGTCTGCCCATGGAGGTGGGGATACTGGGGTGGAGATTCACTCTGATACGCATTGCGAGCGTTCTCATTTTTCCCCCTCTGGCCGGCTTCATCGCGCAGAGGTTCTTCTCCGGCATCAAGCTGATGTGATGGTGCCATCTCAAAGTAATGTTACGATCTCAAGGAGAGTGCCACCATGGAATGGAAGGAGTACTCGAAGGAAATCAAGAACGTCCTGGGTCTTGAAGGTAGCCCCGTCGCCATAACGTATTCCATGAAGGCGCCCGCGAGCGCCTCGCGTGACAAGCACCGCGTGTGCGACGTGTTCCTGGACGTGCGAGATGGCAAGGTCGTGGACATGACTGAGTCCAACTCTTCCTGTAGCGGCGGAAGCTGGCATCTGGGCCTTTGCGAGCCGCCAAAGGGCGAGCAGGCCAAGGCCCTGAAGGAATTCCTTGTAGACGGAGAGAAGCTCTTCTGTTCGATAGCAGCGTTTCACCGGTCGCAGGCTCTCTCTACGCCCCCACCGCTCGGCCTTGCGGAACACGTGGTCTTCTCTCCCATGGAGAAGGCAGAGTTCCGGCCAGACGTGGTGCTCTTCGTGTGCAACGTGGAACAGGCGTGTCGCCTTCTTACTCTGGACGGGTACGATACCGGGATCCCTGCCCGCCTGGAGACGTCGGGCTCGACCTGCCATCAGGCCGTGGCCTATCCAGTCGTGAGTGGGGAACTAAACTTGAGCCTGATGGACTATACGAGCCGTCGCATACGGGGCTACGGCGCCGGAGACATGCTGGTCTCGATTCCGTACCACCGCTTCCACGGGGTGATGAGGAGCATCGACAGGTGCACCGCAGGCCGGGCCAAGATGCAGATCCCGGAGGCGTTTCGCGACTCGCTGAGCGAAGAGGCCCGGCGCGAGCTGGAGAAATAGGTAGAAAGCTGCGGAGGTTTCAATGCAGTTACTCACCGAGAAAGACCGGAGAGAGCAGGACGAGCGCATAAAGAAGAGAATGTCCCGCATAAAGTACAAGTTCATCGTCATAAGCGGGAAGGGCGGTGTGGGCAAGACCACGGTGTCCATAAACCTGGCCTACGGCCTGGCCACGAGAGGGCACGGGGTCGGCATTCTGGACGTGGACATCCACGGTCCCAACACTCCCAAGATGCTGGGTGTAGAGAGCGCAAGGCTCACGTTCTCCGAAGAAGGGATCGAGCCCATCGACGTGCTGCCCAACCTCAAAGTGGTGAGTCTTTCTCTGTTCGGGCAGGTGGATGAAGGCCCCGTAATCTGGCGGGGCCCGCTCAAGATGGGCATCATAAAGCAGATGCTGGCGGACGTGCACTGGGGGGATCTGGACTACATGATAGTGGACTCTCCCCCGGGCACGGGAGACGAGCCGTTGAGCGTGTGCCAGCTCATCCCTGACATAGTTGGCGCCATCATCGTGACCACGCCCCAGGACGTGGCCATACTGGATTCACGAAAGAGCGTGCTGTTTGCCCAGAAACTGTCGGTGCCCGTGGTGGGCATCATTGAGAACATGAGCGGGTTTGCCTGCCCGCATTGTGCCAGACAGATAGACCTGTTCGGAACGGGTGGCGGAGAGAGAGCGGCCCAAGACCTCAAGGTGCCCTTTCTGGGACGCATTCCGATTGAGCCCGACATAGTGAAGCTGTCGGATTCGGGAGAGCCCTTCGTGCATTTCAGAAAGGGAACAGCCACCGCCGGAATTTTGGACGAGATAATCGAGAAGATCATCGCGCACGTTAGAGCGAAACCACCTGCGGACCGGAGCGACAGTAGCGAAACCTCGCCCGCGGACCAAGGCCGCGAGAACGCGGCCCCTGCCCGCGGACCGGAGCGGGAAAAACGCGGCTCCGGCCCGCGGCGCGAGTGACGAAAAGGTCACCGAAAGCTGACACGGGGTTCTTGCAGACCCGGGAGATGGAGACAGTATGAAGCTGGACGACGTTGAGATTTCGAAGGCGATCATAGAACGGTTCTCTGCCAAGTTGCTGGACAGCCTGGAGTGCGACGTGGCAATTGTCGGAGGCGGGCCTGCGGGATTGGTCGCGGCTTACAACCTGGGCAAAGAGGGAAGGAAAGTCGTGCTGTTCGAAAGGAAGCTTTCTGTCGGCGGCGGCATGTGGGGCGGGGGCATCATGTTCAACGAGCTGGTTGTCCAGAAGGAAGGCAAAGATATCCTGGATGAATTCGGAATCAGGACCGCTGCGTTCAAAGAAGGCTACTTCTGCGCCGACTCGGTGGAAACGGTGAGCACAATCTGCTCGAAGGCTACGCAGGCAGGCGCCAGGATTTTCAATCTTCTCAGCGTGGAGGACGTGATGATGACGGAAGAGCGCGTTACTGGCC
The DNA here is from genome assembly GCA_020349905.1 of Candidatus Eiseniibacteriota bacterium. Lineage (GTDB taxonomy): Bacteria > Eisenbacteria > RBG-16-71-46 > JAFGJU01 > JAFGJU01. The sequence continues at coordinate 1,979,245 of CP070702.1, read as the reverse complement.
TCGTCATCAACTGGAGCGCGGTTGAGCTGGCCAAGCTGCACGTAGACCCCATCACCGTGAGGTCCAAGTACGTCATAGATGCAACAGGTCACGCGGCAGAGGTCGCGCACATCATCGAGAAGAAGAGCGGACGCAAGCTGATGACCCCCACGGGTGCGGTCATCGGAGAGAAGCCGATGTGTGCCGACGTCGCAGAGCGCACCATCCTGGACAACACGAGGGAGATATTCCCCGGGGTCTTCGCCGCGGGTATGTGCTGTAACGCGGTCTTCGGAGCCCCGCGCATGGGTCCCATTTTCGGCGGCATGCTGATGAGCGGAAAGAGGGCCGCCGAACTCATCCTGGCCGAGCTGGTGGGGGGCAAGTTGTGAGTCGGGGCCCACTTCCGGCGCATCGCCCTCCGGTCCCACACCGCTCCCTCCGTCCGCCCCCTGCTTCGCCCCCCGAACAGCCCCGCAACTCGCAGGAATGTGACGATTTTCTTCCGAAATACCTTGCAGTTCGTGACATTCAGTCATAAGCTTCGGTCGGTGGATTCCACGTTCCCGAGTGTGAACCTTCCCGTTTGAGCTCTTGACAGGGGGCTCAGAATGCTTCCTCACACTCTCACCTCTCTGGATGAGGCGAAGCCGGGCGACCACGCTGCCTTTCTCTACAGGACAGAGGCGGAGCACAGGTCCGTGATGACGCGGTTTCTGCGCGACGGCCTGGAGCGAGGGCAAAAGGTAGTCTACGTCGCGGACGCACACGGTCCCGAGGAGATACTTGGCTATTTCAGTGGCACCAGGTTTGAGGTCAAGCCGCACGTTCAATGCGGGCAGCTGGTCATCCTCGGAGCGGAAGACGTCTACCTTCGCGACGGCGTCTTCGACCCTCACGGCATGTTGACGCTCATACAGGAGGAAGTCGAGCAGGCGGTGGCACGCGGTTTCACGGCCCTGCGGGTCACGGGAGAGATGAGTTGGGCGCTGCAGGAGCCGCCGGGATGCGAACGCTTGATAGAGTATGAGGCCAAGCTCTGTGAGTTCTGTGAGGACTCCCGGCTTCTGGCCCTGTGCCAGTACGAACAGAACAGTTTCAGCTCGGAGTTGTTGCTCGACGTTCTTCACACGCATCGCTTGGTAGTTCTTGGTGCGGATGCGTGTCCCAACTTCTACTACTTCCCCCTCGCCGCGCTGACCGGCCACAGTTTGCCTGCGGCGAGGTTCGAGATCTGGAGCAAGAACCTGCTCAGGTTCAAGCGCCTTCTCGAAGAGACCCGCGAAGACCGGAGTCGCCATGTGAAGTCCGAAGAAACGGAAGCCCTGACCCAGCTCGCTGGCAGCGCGGCGAGGGACCTGCAGAACTTACTCGCCGTAATCGTCGGCCATTCCGACCTTCTTTTGAGCGATGCGCCTCCCGGTGACCCGAAGCGGGTCGGAATCGATAAGATCCTGCAGGCGTCCAGAGAAGCCATGGAGCTCGCCAATCGGCTCGCGGGCCTGGGTCACGGACGTGCAGGAGTCCCTTCAACACTGAACCTCAACGCAGTCATCAGTAACGCGCAGGGGGAGCTCAGGCACGTTATCGGAGAGGGTGTGGAAGTAGCCACGATACTGGAGCCGACCTTGGAGCTGGTCAGGGGAGACCACGACCAGCTGGTGAAGCTGCTGGCGAATCTGGTTGCCAACGCGAGCGACTCCATGCCGCGCGGTGGCGAGCTCACCATCGCGACTGAAAACATCACTCTCACCGAGGAAGAGTGCCGGAATATACCCGAGTCGCGGCCTGGGACGTTCGTCTGCCTTTCTGTGGCGGACACGGGCCCCTGCGTCCAAGAGGGCGGAGAGCAGAAGGCCGCACAGTCTCTTTCTGCCGCCAGGAGCGGCCCCGCCGGTCTCAGACTCTCTATCGTGCATGGAATCGCGAAGCAGCACGACGGCTGGGTCAATTTGCGCAGCAAGCCGGGAGCTGGCTCACTCTTCAGAGTGTACTTCCCGGTTCCCACTGTGGAGATGAGAGCCGAGACTGGAAAGGTGCATCACGCGCCGAGAATGAAAGGCGGTGGATGCGTACTTGTGGTGGAAGACGAGGAAATCGTGCGCAGATGGGTGACCCGCCTGCTCCACGAGAACGGTTACACGTCCTTCGAGGCCGAGAGCGCGGAGGAAGCGCTGGATATCTACCGCGCAAACAAAGAGAAGATACACATGGTTTTTGCGAACGCGATACTGGCCGGTAGGGACGGCGTCACTCTGGCCCGTGAACTCGTGTCTGTAAATCCCCGGCTGGGCGCTCTCATCGGAAGCGGCGACGCGGAACAGAGATTTCGAGCTCAGTCGGAGCACGAGAGCAGGTTTCCCTTCGTCTCAAAACCCTACGACCAGGTTGAGCTTCTCACCCGCATCAGAGAAGTCCTGGCCTCAATCGAAGACCCCGACGATTCCCCCTCATCCTGTTGACCCACAATTGCCTTGCCATGACGCTGATTCTCCCGTAGCCTGTTCGTTGCTTGCTGGTACGTCACTTGAGTCGAGCGATTCTCGGCGCCGAAGTCGACTTCGGCGCAGACAAGGAGGTGTCATGCAGAGAGATGGCATAAACAGGAGAGATTTCATAAAGTCCATTCTCGCAGGGGCCTCAATCGTGGCACTTGACTGGGCTTCGTTGCCGATCGCAGATGGAAAAGAGCTGGGCGAGAACGAATTCGATGCGGTGATAATCGGCTCGGGGCTCGGAGGCCTGAGCTGTGCGGCGGCCTTCGCCAGGCAAGGATTTAAGCCGCTCGTCCTGGAGCAGCACAGCATCCCGGGCGGCTACGCCACCACGTTCGCGCGTCCGGGAGGCTTCGTCTTCGACGTCTCGCTTCACTCCACGGTCGTGGGAGAGAGAGACGGGATTCACAACCTGATTCCCGGCTTCCCCGAGATCGAAGACGTGCGTTTCGTCCCGCACCCCTACCTTTACAGGGCCATCTTTCCAGAGCACGAGTTCCGCGTGCCGCAGAAGGACCTTCCCGGCTACATCAAGATTCTCTCGGACTACTTCCCAGACGAGGCGGAGGGAATAGCCGCTCTCATGGCGGATATGTCCGGAATATCCGGAGATATCGGGAAACTGTCTCAGGCACAGGGGCAGGTTGACATGAGCCGTTTTCCCATGGAATTCCCGTACCTGTTTAGCAGCTTCAGCAAGACCTGGGGCCAGCTCGTGGACGCGCGAATAAAGAACCCGAAGCTCAAGGCCATCGTCTCCGCACTCTGGGGCTACTACGGACTGCCGCCGTCAAAGCTGGCCAGCATCTACTACGCCCTTCCCACGATAGGATACCTCACAGAGGGCGGATACTATCCCGTAGGCCGGTCCCAGAAGATAAGCGACGCCTTCGTGAGCTTCATTGAGGAGCGCGGCGGCAAAGTCAAACTCAAGACGCGCGTTAAGGAGATTCTCACAAAGGACCACGCGGCTTACGGTGTCAAGGCCGAGGACGGCAGCGAGTACAGGGGCAAAGTCGTGGTCTCGAACGCCAACGCGTACGACACTTTTCACACGATGATGCAGGAGGACGAGCATCTTAAGGACTATCTCGCCAAGATGGATGGCTACAGCGTGAGTCTTTCGTCGTTCCAGGTTTTTCTGGGTTTGAAGAAGGACCTTGTGCGCGAGGTGGGAATCCCGGACACCGAGATATTCTGCGCCGCCGGCTACAACCCCGAGGCCGAGTTCGAGGACGCGCTTCACGCAAGGGTGGAGGGTGGCGCGTTCGGTCTCATGATTTACGACAACCTCTACGATGGTTATTCGCCGGAAGGCAAGAACACGCTCGGCATAATAGCGACCCAGGGATACGACCACTGGAAGAAGTACGAGGAGGACTACTTTAAGGGCAACAAGACCGAGTACCGTAAGGAGAAGGAGCGCATGGCGGCCATCCTGATAAAGAACGTGGAGAAGAAGCTCCTGCCCGGGCTTTCAGCTGCCATCGAGGTGAAGGAAATCGGCACCCCGCTCACGAACGTGCGCTACACGAGTAACTACCGAGGCGCGATTTACGGGTGGGACCAGACCCTGGACAACTCTAACCCGAACCGCATGCCACACGCCACGCCGATAGAGAACCTCTACCTTTCCGGCGCGTGGACCAGTCCGGGTGGCGGATACGGCGGGGTGCTCTGGAGCGGATTGGAGTGCTTCGGTCAGATAATGGCGAAGTGGAAAGGATAGAGAGTCGTTCGGAAGCCGCACTGGCCGGGCACGGCGCCCGAACCGGGTGCGCAACGCTGCGGGGGGGACCTGAGCCCGCAGAGCGAAGTCGTGGTGACGCACAGCCAGGTTGTGCAGTGCGAGGGCACCCGCTGGACGCGGCGCCCGAAGAAGGCGACTCCTGCCGCGTGCCTGCAAGGAAGGAGGTTGAACAGTGGAGAAGATGATCGGAGTCTGCGGGTTAACCTGCACCGAATGCCCCGCGTTTCTGGCGACACAGAAGAACGACGACAAGGAGCGGGCGAGAGTCGCAGAGATGTGGAACAAGGAATTCAAGGCCAACCTCAAGGCCGAGGACATCAACTGCACCGGATGCCAATCCACCGGGGATAACGTTTTCAGTCACACGAAGGTCTGTGAAATCAGGAAGTGTGGAAGGGAGCAGGCCGTCGTAACCTGTGGTCACTGTGGTGATTACGGCTGTGATAAAATAACCGAGTTCTTCAAGATGGCTCCGGACGCGAAGATGACCCTGGACAACATAAGAAAAGATTTGTAAGTCTGGTCGTTCTGCCTTCGTGAAGGGCCGTCCGGGCGCAGGACGCTCCGGCGTAGCGCCCTGCAGACCCTTGCAAAGAGCCGGCGTAAGATGTAGAGTGCGCGTGGACGATAACAGGTTACAACCTGGTCGTACGTAAGGAGGTGACAGTTCGTGGAAGAAAGCAAGACTCCGATGTCATCCACCGGCCTTAGAGAGAACTCTGCGGGTTTGCTCTGCTACATCCTGGGATGGGTGACCGGCTTGATCTTCCTGGCCCTGGAGAGGGATAGCAAGTTCGTCAAGTTTCACGCGATGCAATCGCTGGTCGTGTTCCTGTTCCTCTCTGCGGTGGCAGTTCTCGTTCCGGTGATACCGATCATCGGCTGGTTCGTATCGATCCTGGCGTGGCCGGTGGGCTTTGTCGTGTGGATTCTCATGATGTACAAGGCCTACAAGGGAGAGATGTACAAGCTGCCCGTGGCGGGAGATTTCGCCGAGCGGTACGTTAACAAGTAATTCGTTTTCTTGCGGCAGCGTTCAATGTTGGTTCGGGCGGTGTGCTGCGAGCTAACTAGGACTCCGCTACGGGCCAATCTGGATCCCGCGTCCGAAAGCAGGCCACCGTTGCACACGGCGTGCGGAGACAGGCCCTGCGCCTCGGCCGAATCCTGTTTACTCGCTTCTCTTGCCTGGAGGCACCTGTGGAAGAGAAGGATCTGGGGTTTCACTATGTTTGCACCCTCGACCAGGCGAGAGACCTCGTCAGGAACAGGGAGAGATTCTGGGTCGCTGACTGCGGGTGCCGGATGAAACGCGACAAATGTGGGCGCTCGCGCTCGGACGTCTGCCTCATGTTCAGGGAAGAGACGCCGGATTTCGGCTCCGGCAAGAAGGAGATTTCTCGAGCCGCCATGGAGGACATCTTCAGCGAAGCGGAAGCGAAGCATCTGGTGCCAAGGCCCTTCCGCGACGAGAAGAACATGAGCGAGACCGACGGCATCTGTTTTTGCTGCGACGACTGCTGCGAGTACTTCCTGAACCCCGGCGCTCACAGGTGCGACAAGGGAGAGTTCATAGAGAGCACTGATTCGGACGCCTGCAAGGACTGCGGGGAGTGCACGAACGTCTGCTACTTCGGAGCCAGGACGCTCGAAGGCGGGAAGCTGGTCATTGACGAAGACGCCTGCTACGGCTGTGGCGTGTGCGTGGCCGTCTGCCCGGAGGAGTGTATCGAGATGGTGACGAGAGTGTGAGGTTGGGCGGCAAAGAGGTCGGGGTGGGGTGGGGTGAAGGCACTGCGAGACCCCAGAAAGGAGTTGCCCATGCTTAGAGTCACTCACTTTGAGATTCACGCGGACGAACCCGAGCGCGCAGTCGAGTTCTACGAGAAAGTGTTCGGCTGGAAGATACACAAGTGGCAGGGTCCCATGGAGTATTGGCTCGTCAGTACCGGGCCGGACGGCCAGCCGGGCATTAACGGCGGCATCATGCGGCGTGAAGCCGGAGGGACGACCTACAACACCATTGACGTCCCCTCCGTAGACGAGTTCATCAGGAAGGTCGGAGAGGCCGGCGGCAAGGTGAAAGCGCCCAAGATCGCCGTCCCCGGTGTCGGTTACATGGCTTACTGCCAGGACACCGAGGGAAACACGTTCGGAATCATGGAAGAAGACTCGTCTGCTAAGTAGCTGCGGCCGGTTGTCGGGCAAGCGGGTCCCGCCGGCTGCGAGCGGTCACACAACACCTTTGTTTCCTCTCGCTTCGTTGAACACATAGGAGTCCGCGTATCCGTCGCACGACGGGTCCACGCAAGGGGGAGATGCCGTGAAGAAATCCATCGGCGCCAAGACAGCGATATATCCGACTCCGGTCCTGGTGATCGGTACCTACGATAAGACAGGCAAGCCCAACCTGGCTACGGTGGCCTGGGGCGGAGTGTGTTGTTCGCGACCTCCCTGCGTGGCCGTCTCCCTCAGGAAGGCCACCTATTCTCACGCCAACATCGTGGCTCGAAAGGCCTTCACAGTGAACATACTGTCCGTCGCTCGTCTCGCGGAGGCGGATTACTACGGCATGGCGAGCGGGAGAGAGGAGAACAAGTTCTCGAGGACGGGAGTCACGCCCGTAAAAAGCGACCTTGTGGACGCTCCGTACGGAAAGGAATTCCCGCTCGTCCTGGAGTGCCGGCTCAAACACACGGTGGAACTTGGCCTCCACACGCAATTCGTCGGGGAAATCCTGGACGCCAAGGCCGACGAAGCAGTGATGGGAGACAACGAGTACCCCGACATCGAAAAGCTTAGGCCCATTCTCTACGCACCCGGTTCGCAGAAATACTATGCCGTGGGCGAGTGCGTGGGTGACGCGTTCTCCGTGGGTAAGAGTATCTAGGGCGCTGTCCACTCACATCTAACCCTTCTGACGCGAGGAGGTCACCATGCATGGGCAAGCCCCGAACGGGCCTTCACGTAATCACGCCGT
>CP070702.1:1969039-1971941 GCA_020349905.1 Candidatus Eiseniibacteriota bacterium | reverse complement strand
GAAGCACCGCTCCAGTAGACCGACGTTGACCCCCAATGCAGCAACAGCGCCCCTGCAACTATCTTCTCCTTGCACGTCGCAATCAGAAAGGAAGCCGCGGAGGCGGGAACGAGTTCTCGAACCACTCTGCGAAACAGGGACAACGGTAGGGCTTCCCTTCCGCTCCTGGCCAAGGTATCTCGAAGCAGGTCGTGGTAGTGCACGACGTCTGCTTCGCTCCCGGCTCTGACGTGTACACCCTCTCGTTCGGCCCTTCGTATCATGTTCCTCCGCTTGGGCCCCAACCCCTTCCAGAGGTCGTCCTCGCTGCGCCCCAAATCCAGGACGACGGTCTCCGCCATGACGACGGAGTATCCGGCCCGTCTCAAGAGGCCCGCGTCGAACCCGGGAGGTGTTACCACGTACGTTGTGTGTGCGCCGCTCCGCCTCTCCTGTTCCGCGAGCAGAACATGTGCGGCGTCCTCGAACCCGTCCAGAAAGACCGGTCCCCCGTACACGCTGTCATACATTCTGGGCGGAGACCAGGATGTCTTGAGACCGACCGATCCCCAACGACGATAGAAGACGTTGCAACCCACCGCCCCACCACCGCTCAGCACGAGCGATACTACCGGCTCCAGGTCAAGCTCGGAGGAAAGGACGCGATTCCACTCCAGAGAGTGAAAGATCGTGGCCGACCTGCACTTTCCCAGCAGCGCAGAGATGTCCACCGCCCGGGAATCGGTGACATCGCCCAAAACAAAAGAAGCCACCTGAAGGGAGCGGCTTGTGCCGTTTCTGCAGGTCTGCTTCGCGGTACTTGTATCCCGTCTCCCGTGAATGTCTCCAGGCTCAGAAGCTCGTTTCACTGTAGACATCTTGCCTTGCCGAATTCCCGAACGCTGTCAATGATGTGGTCGGTCTGCTCCGCGGTGAGGTCAGGAAACATGGGGAGTGTAACAAGCTGTTTCCATATCCTCTCCGTCACCGGCAGCGACCGCCTGTAGGACGCGTACGCCGGGTAGAAATGGTTCGGCATGTAGTGTACGCTGGCTGAGATTCCACGGTCCGCCAAGAAGAAAATCAGCTCGTCTCTGACTTCGGAGGGCACCTTGATGACGTAGTTGTGGAGCGCGCTCTTGGCGTAGGATTTCTCCACCGGGGGCGTCACCCAGGTCATGCCGGCAAAGCCCGAGTCGTATTTCCGGGCAATGTCCCTACGCCTGCTGTTCAGAGAGTCAAGCTTCCGCAGCTGAACAAGCCCGATAGAAGCAGCTATGTCGTTCATGTGGGCTTTGAATCCCACTTCGCTCACGGTGTACTCCCAGGAGTACCTATTTCCGTCCGACCTCTCGTAGGTCGACCTGGTTATCCCGAGCCAGCGAAGGGTCCGGAGTCGCTCCGAGAAGTCCTCTCTGGAGGTCACAACCATACCGCCCTCGCCCGTGGTCAGGTTCTTCACGGCGTGGAAGCTGAAACATCCCAATTCACCCAGCGTCCCCAATTTGACTCCTTTGTACTCTCCGCCGCACCCGTGGGCCGCGTCCTCAACAACGGGCACACGCTTGGCCTTCGCCAGCTCAAGAATGGGGTCCATGTCGCACGCGTGGCCACCGTAGTGGACCAGCATGATGGCCCGAGTCCGAGGCCCTATGAGGGGCTCGATCTCCTCGACCCCCATGTTGAGCGTGTCTTCCTTCACGTCTGCGAAGACGGGAGCGGCACTGTTATACAGGATGGCGTGATTCGTGGACACAAAGGTCAACGCCGGGGTTATCACTTCCCCGCCCTCCACGTTGAGCACTCTGAGAGCAAGATGAAGTGCGGCCGTTGCCGAGTTGGTGCCTACGGCAAAGCCGGCCCCCAGATAGCGCGCAAACTCGCTCTCGAATCTCTCGGTCTTGGGGCCCAGCCCCAGCCAGCCGGAAGAAAAGGACTCCTTGAGTGCGTCGAGCTCTTCTTGACCTATTGAGGGTTTGAAAACTGGAATCATTGGCTTCTATGGCGCACCGCGGTCGGTGGCGAGGGAAAGAAGCGGTCCCGCAAGAGAGGCCCGGAAATGCCTTTCACACCTCCGATTCGCCGGCCTCGCCCGCCCTGGAATGGGATCTGTAGTAATCGTAGTATCTGTCGCTCAGTCCCCGCCGGACGTCGAGGTCGTTGAGGACCACTCCTATCACTTTGGCGTGCACTGCCTTCATCACTACCAGTGCCCGAGACAGCCCTGACGCCGCCGTGACGTCACATCGCACAACGAGCAACGTCCCATCTACCCGGGCACCCAGTGCCGCAGCGTCTGAAATCGGCAGGACGGGCGGAGAATCAAACAGCACGAACTCAAACTCTTGAGCAAGCTCGGTCACGAGCTCCCGCATCCTTCGGGAGCCGAGCATCTCAGAAGGATTGGGAGGCAGGGTCCCGGTGCCGAGAAGGAAGAGCCTCTCGACCATGGTCGGCGTCACTACCTCTTTGAGGGCCTTCTTGCCACTCAGAACATCAGAGAGCCCCACACCCTTGCTCCCGCCCAGCACCGCGCTGACTGTCGGGCGTCTCAGGTCCGAATCCACAATGATCGTTCTGTTCCCTGCCTGCGCCATGACGGTGCCGAGATTCGCCACGACGGTCGACTTGCCCTCACCCGGACCGGGGCTCGTCACGACGATGGTGCGAAGAGGTTCGTCCACCTGAGAGAACAGTATGTTCGTGCGGAGCATCCTATAGGATTCCGAGACAGGCGACCTCGAATCCATCTCGGTCACAAGCACGCCGGCGGTGCCCGGGATTTCCCGTCTCCCCCCGACGCGACTCTGCCTTCCGAGCCGCAGAAAGCCAAGTCTCTGCCGCCCGGCAAGAACCGTGGGAATCGATGCCAGCACCGGAATCCCGTCCGCGATCGACTCCACGTCTGCAGCATCTTCGATTC
>CP070702.1:1865402-1968939 GCA_020349905.1 Candidatus Eiseniibacteriota bacterium | reverse complement strand
GACGGGCATCCCGGTGGCGAAGCTGGAACAGAAGGAGTCCGAGAAGCTGCTGCACATGGAGGAGGAACTGAGGAAGCTCATAGTGGGGCAGGACGAGGCGGTCAGGGCCATCGCGAAGGCCGTCAGGCGAAACAGGGCTGGCCTGAGGGATCCCCGGCGTCCGATAGGCTCCTTCGTTTTCCTGGGACCCACGGGAGTCGGAAAGACGGAGCTTGCCCGGGTGCTGGCCAAGTTCCTCTTCGACGACGAAGACGCCCTCATACGAATCGACATGTCCGAGTACATGGAGAAGTTCAACGTCTCCCGACTGGTGGGGGCACCTCCCGGCTACGTCGGTTACGAAGAAGGTGGCCAGCTGACCGAGAAGGTGAGGCGCAAGCCTTACTCGGTGGTTCTGCTGGACGAGATAGAGAAGGCACATCCCGACGTGTTCAACATCCTGTTGCAGGTCCTGGATGACGGTCAGCTGACGGACAGCATGCGGAGGCGAGTGAACTTCAAGAACACGGTGCTCATCATGACCTCGAACCTGGGGACGAAACAGATAAGGGGTACGGGCTCTCTAGGCTTTCAGAAGGCCGACGAGCGCACGACGTACGACAAGATGAAAACCACCGTGATGGATGAGGTCAAGAAACTATTCAATCCGGAGTTCCTCAACAGGATCGACGAACTGATAGTGTTCAGGGCTCTCGACATGAAGGACATGGAGCAGATAGTCCAGATTCTGCTCGACCAGGTCCGGGCGCGGCTTAAGGGGAAGGGGATCCGGCTCAAGTTCACCGATGAGGCGCTTGACTTCCTTATGGAGAAAGGGTTCGACCCGTCTCTCGGCGCCCGGCCCCTGAAGAGGACCCTGCAGAGGTATGTGGAAGACCCCTTGTCGGAACTCGTACTCAGCGGGTCGATAAGCGAGAAGGCAGAAGTAGAGGTGAGCCGCAAGGGAGACGAACTCGCTTTCAGGGAGTGCAGCAAGTGATGAAGACTCTGATGGCATTTCTGGCAGCGGTGCTCTTTCTATCCGCTGCGCTGGGCTGTGAAGAAGCCTCCTGCCAGGACGTTCCCGTGACGCCCCCCGCGACACCGCCCGTGACACCTGTGATCCAGGAAATACGATTGTCAGGCCTCGAGCAGGTGGACTCCAGCGTCGTTCTGAACAGCTTCGGTCTGGAACCTGGAGACCCGTTCAGCTTTGAGAAGGTGCGCGAGGGAGTGAGCAACCTTTACGCCCTTGGCTACTTCGCCGACGTCGGAACTGAGGCGGAGGAGGTGGAGGGAGGAGTCATACTCAAGCTTGTCCTCACTGAGAACCCCAGGGTAGTGGGTATCCGCTTCGAGGGCATCAAGGGCATCGACGAGAAGACGCTCAAGGAGAAGCTCACCCTCAAGGAGTACGACTTCTTCACCGAACGCCTCATCTTCGCCCAGAAGAAGGCCATCGTGGCGGCGTACAGGGAAGAAGGCTATCCCCTGGCTGTCGTGGAGGGCGTACGAACCAGAGAGCGAGACAGGGGCAGGGTCGAGGTGACCTTCGAGGTGAGCGAGGGCCACAAGGTGAAGGTGAAGGCGATAGAATTCGAGGGAAACGTCTCCGTTGAGGGCTCCAAGCTGAGGAAGGTCATGGATACCAAGGTGAAATCCTGGTGGCGGGGAGGGAAGTTCAGGCAGGAGACCCTGGAAGAGGACCTCCAGAAGGTGGTCAAGTACTATCAGAGCCAGGGCTTCAGAGACGCCACGGTGAAGGACCAGCAGCTGACCTACAGCGAGGACAAAAAGGACCTTTTCATCAGCGTCACCGTGCAGGAAGGTCCTCTCTACTACATGGGAAACACTGAATGGAAGGGCAACCGGGTTCTCGGTACCGAGGAGCTGACCAGGCTCATAGCCTACAAGAAGGGAGAGCACTACGACATCGAGAAGATAGAGAAGACCCTTACCGAGGTCTATTCGCTCTATGCGGAGCACGGGTACATCTTTGTGGCCGTAGACAGAGAGGAGAACCTGGCGGACGACGGCGCGGTAGACCTCTCGTTCTCGATAGAGGAGGGGGAGCCGTCTCAGGTCAGGCACGTGCGTGTCTCCGGGAACGAACGAACGAAGGAGAAAGTGATAAGGCGGGAGCTGCTCGTCAAGCCTGGCCAGTTGTTCAAGAGGTCCACCCTGATGAGGAGCCAACGCGACGTCTTCGCACTCGGATTCTTCGAAGACGTGCTCATCGATTACCAGGTGAACGATCCCCCTGACATCGATCTGATCTTCAAGGTGAAGGAGAAGCAGACCGGGACCGCGACTGCAGGGGCAGGATTCACCAGTGACGCGGGCCTTACGGGATTCGTGGAGCTCGGTCACAACAATTTGTTCGGCAACGGACAGAGCATCATGCTGCACGTGGAGAGGGGGAGCAGGCGTAGCAACCTTGACCTGAGTTTTACGGAGCCCTGGTTCATGGACACGCCCACGAGCGTGGGTGTCGACCTGTTCAGTACAGACAGGCGGAGAGACGTCTACGATGACGTCAGAAGAGGCGGCGGGATCCGCGTCGGTCGGCCGTTGCCGTGGATAGACTATACAAGGTTGTACGTCTCCTATACTCTTCAGGACGTCACTCTCAAGAACTTCTCTGCAGGTTATGAGGGAGGATTGGACGAGGTAGACTGGCCCCAGCGCACCAGTACCATCGAGACGGCCTTCGTCAGGAATAGCACGGACAGTCCCTTCTACCCTTCGAGGGGTTCCAGGCTGTCGGTCAACTCGGAATTCAGCGGGGGTGTGCTCGGTGGCGATCAGAGTTTCCACAAGCACGTCGTGGATTTCAGGTGGTATCGCAAGGCGTTCTGGAGGACCGCCGTCATGACGAGGCTGCGTGTGGGGGCCATGGACGCTTACAACCACTACGAGCGAGTTCCCCAGTACGAGAGGTTCAGACTTGGCGGCACCACCGTAGATTTTCTGCGGGGATATCCCGACTACGACATAGTGCCCGATTCAAATCTGAGATGGGAGGACGGATACCTCATAAGGTGGCCGGGCGGGCGGCTGATGAGCGTTCTGACGCTGGAATACCAGTTTCCCATCGCCGACCCCCTTCGAGGGCTGTTCTTCCTAGACATAGGTGACACGTGGAACAGGGAGACGGAAATCGATCTTTCCGGATTCAAGAAGGGAGCAGGGTTCGGACTTAGGCTGGAGATTCCGATGCTGGGCCAGGTGGGGTTTGACTATGCTTACGGATTCGACCGGGTCGACGGAGCCAAGTGGGAACCCCACTTCATCATGGGACGGCTGTTCTAGCAGAGGTGATAACCGAAACACCGAAACACGAAAAGGGGTGACCTGAAATGAGCAGGGTCAGAGTGCCGGTTTCCGCTGCCGTCGTTTTTTTATGCCTTCTGGTCACAACGAGCGCCGTTGGAGCCGACCTGAAAATCGCTTTCATCGACTCCGAGCGCATCTTCCAGGAGTACAAAGGCGTTCAGGAGGCCCAGAGCCAATTCGATCAGGACATCCTGAACTGGAAGGCCCAGGCCACGGAGATGAAGAACGACATAGAGAAGCTCAGAACCGAGATAGATGGGCAGAGGTTGATGCTGAGCCAGCCCAAGCTGGAGGAGAAAGAAGGCGAACTCCAGGGAAAGATCCGCGCCTACGAGGAGTTTGTGCAGCGAATCTGGGGACCCAGCGGGGAGCTGGAGCTGAGAAACGAACAGTTGACCAAACCCATCATCGCCAAGATCAGAACGGTGGTGGATAGGATAGGGCTTGAGGAAGAGTTCACGATGATACTGGACGCCGCCGACGGAAATATCGTATTCGGCGACAAGGAGTTAGACCTCACCGACAGAGTTCTTGAAGAATTGGGGAAAATGGAATAAGATTCAATCCTCGGGGTAACCAGTTCTGCCCGGAGTGTGAGAGGATGAGAATGCGTCTCGACGAGCTAGCGGAAATCCTTGACGGAGTCGTGGTGGGCGACGGGTCCGTGGAGATAACGGGCGTGGCCGGGATAAGGGAGGCACAGGAGGGTGATATCACCTTTCTCGTTAATCCCAAGTACGAATCCTATGCCGCCACCACCAAGGCTTCGGCGGTGATACTGGCTAACGACCACAAGAGAATCTCCAAGCCCATCATCCAGATTGACAATCCCTACCTTGCATTCCTGAAGGCCGTGCGCCTGTTCAAGGGTGACACGCAGAAGGTGGAGGTGGGGACGCACCCAAGCGCCGTCATCGGGAAGAACGTGAAGGTGGGGCGGGACGTCTCGATAGGGCCGCTGGTAGTCATTGAGGACGACGTCGTGTTGGGTGACAACGTGGCACTCATGGCCTCATGTTTCGTGGGGCCCAGATGCAGGATAGGGAAGGGAACGTTCGTGTATCCCAACGTCACTCTGCGAGAGGACGTGGTCATAGGAGAGAGAGTGATAATCCACAGTGGGGCCATCATCGGAAGTGACGGCTTCGGCTTCGCCAAGGACGGAGAAGTCTATCGAAAGATCCCTCAGGTCGGCAACGTAGAGGTCGGAGATGATGTGGAGATTGGGGCCAACGTCACGATTGACAGAGCCACGACAGGCACCACCTTGATAGGCCGTGGCACGAAGATAGACAACCTGGTTCAGATAGGCCACAACGTGGTGGTCGGAGAGAACAGCATAATCGTTGCACAGGTCGGGATATCCGGCAGCACCGAGATCGGCAAGGGAGTCACGCTGGCCGGCCAGGTGGGAATCGTGGGTCACATAAAGATCGGCGACTATGCGATGGTGGGTTCGCAGGCCGGGGTGACGAAATCCGTTCCCTCGCGCACCAGGGTGAGCGGCTACCCTGCCGCGCCTCACGAGGTCTCCAAGAGATTGCATGCCAGCCTGAAGAGACTTCCTCAGCTCCTGAAGCAGTTCAAGGAGCTGGACAAGCGAGTGCAAGGCCTGGAGAGAGAGAAAGAGGATGCTGAAGCATCAAAGGACGATTGAAAGAGAGGTGTCCTACGAGGGTACGGGTCTCCACACCGGGCGGAAATGTGTTGCCACTTTCAAGCCCGCTCCGGTGGACCACGGAATCCGATTCGTAAGGATAGACCTGCCCGGAAGGCCCGAGGTTCTCGTGAGCGCGAAGAACGCCAAGTACGAGGATTCTGCAGGACGGAGAACGATACTCGCAGACGGCTCGACCGAGGTACACACCGTCGAGCACATCCTGGCGACGCTGGCGGGTCTGGGCATTGACAACGTCATAATCGAGCTGGATTCCCTGGAGGCCGCCGAAGCCGCCGATGGGAGTGCCGCTCCTTTCGTCGAGCTTCTGAGGGGCGCCGGCCTGGTGAAGCAGAGCGCGCCGAAGAAGTACTTCAAGGTAACGAAGCCGGTGTTTCTACAGGATGACGACGTGGAGCTTCTCGCCGTTCCTTATAACGGTCTCAAGATAAGTTTCACCATAGAGTACGAGAATCCCTGGGTCGGAACGCAGCACGCCTCTTTTGAGCTCGATGACGAGGTCTTTGCCGACGAGATCGCTCCGGCGAGGACCTTCGTCCTTTTCAAGGACGTGGACGAACTAAGGGCTCGAGGCTTGATCAAGGGGGGCAGCCCAGAGAACGCGGTCGTGGTTCAGGACGACGGAATCATGGACGACGAGCCCCTCAGGTTCGCCAACGAGTTCGTGCGTCATAAGATTCTGGATTTCCTGGGTGACCTGTTCCTTCTCGGTAGACCTCTGATGGGGCACTTCATAGCGGTCAGGTCCGGTCACGAGAGCAACGTGAAATTCGTCAAGAAACTCAACGAACAGATCAAGCCGGACGGCTTTCTGGGTCTTCCCTCGAGGGGAGGCAGGGGCCATCTCGGCATAGACGCGATACAGCAGATAATGCCCCACAGGTACCCTGTTCTCCTGGTGGATAGAATCCTTGAGCTGGAGGACAGGAAGCGGGTGGTGGGCATCAAGAACGTCACTATCAACGAGCCGTTCTTCCAGGGGCACTTCCCTGGCCATCCGATCATGCCTGCCGTTCTCATCATCGAGGCAATGGCACAGGTGGGAGGGGTGCTTCTTCTCAGCACGGTCGATGATCCGAGGGAGAAGCTGGTCTATTTCATGGGGATAGACAACGCGAAATTCAGGAAGCCTGTTCTGCCCGGTGATCAACTCAGATTCGAACTGGAGCTCGTGCGACTCAGACACAAGATCTGCAAGATGAAGGGGAAGGCCTTTGTAGACGGGGAGCTGGTGGCGGAGGCAGATCTACTTTCTACCATCGTGGATCGCTGATTCCTCAGCTCGCCAGAGGAGACTATGCCTCAAGTTCACCCCACCGCCGTCGTGGATCCTGAGGCAACAATAGCAGAAGACGTGATCGTGGGCCCTTACTGCGTCATCTCAGGGCGGGCAGAGCTGAGCTCCGGGACCGTCCTGGGAAGTGGCGTGGTCGTGGAAGGTCCCATCAGAATAGGAAGAAACTGTCGTATCCTCCACCACGCGGTCGTGGGTACTCCACCCCAGGACCTTAAATACCGCGGCGCTCCCAGCCTCGTTGACATAGGCGACTCAAACACGATCCGCGAGTTCGTCACGATAAACAGGGCCACTAACGAGGGAGAGGAGACCAGGATCGGAAACGACAATCTTCTCATGGCATACGTACACGTGGCCCACAACTGCATAATCGGGGACAACGTCATCCTGGCCAACGCGGTAAACCTCGCGGGCCACGTCGTCATCGATGACAACGCCATAGTCGGAGGCGTGACCCCGGTGCACCAGTTCGTGAAGATAGGACGGCACGCCTTCATAGGCGGGGGTTCCAGGGTCCCGAAGGACGTTCCGCCGTATGTAAGGGCCGCCGGCAACCCTCTCAGAGTGGTGGGGCTCAACTCGGTCGGATTGCTGAGGCGTGGATTTCCCCCAGATGTCAGGCTCGAGCTGAAGAGACTGCACCGCCTCTTCTACAGGTCAGGTCTGAACACCAGTCAGGCGGTCGAGAGAGCCACGTCTGAACTGCACCCCTTTCCCGAGGTGGAGCATTTCCTGGATTTCGTCCGTCAGTCCGACAGGGGAATCTCCAGCTGAGCGATATCATCCCGTAGACCTTTCTTCTCCGCTGACGGATGATTCAGATGTCGATTAGAGGCCGTGTTGCAGGACAGGTGCCGCCGGCCTCTTGTTCCAGCTGAGACAACGCGAATGACTCAAGGAGTGGTAGAACGTGAGTGAATCAGGACGGCTGAGAGTAGGTGTGGCTGGGGTAGGTCACCTCGGCAGGCAGCACGCTCGTGTGGTCGCCTCGCTGGGACAGGCGGAGCTCGTCGGAGTTTACGACAAGAATCCCGACGTTGGCAGGAAGGTCGCAGAAGAGACGGACACCAGGGCCTTCTCGTCCCTCCGGGAGATGATTTCCGCGGCAGACGCTGTCACTGTGGCCGTTCCCACCACGGCGCATTTCGCGGTTGCTTCCGAATGTGTGTCCTCTGGCATCCACGTCCTGGTGGAAAAGCCGCTGACTGCAACCGTCGAAGAGGCGCGAGCCCTGATCGAGCTCTCCGAAAGACACTCCGTGATTGTCCAGACCGGGCACGTGGAACGCTTCAATCCGGTGGTGCAGGCCTCTCTGTCTCTGATACGCCAGCCGCTCTTCATAGAGGGACACAGGCTCTCCGCCTTCTTGGGGCGCAGCACCGACGTGGACGTCATCCTGGACCTGATGATACATGATATCGACCTGGTCCTGGCCACCGTGCACAGCGACGTTCGTTCGGTGGAGGCGACGGGAGTCCCTATTCTGTCCTCCAACGTGGACATCGCGAACGCTCGAATTCTCTTCGAGAACGGCGCGGTCGCCAATCTGACCGCGAGCAGGGTATCCAAGGAGAGACTGCGGAAGATAAGGTTCTTTGGACGAGATTCCTACATCTCCATCGATTGCCTGGCAGGCAAGGCAGAGGTCTATAGAAAGGGCGCCCCGGTCAGGTCCGAAAACGGGGCCGCGGGGTGGGAAGAGACGGAGATTGCTCCTGGCATCGTCAGGCGGAAGATTACTGCCGGAGGGGAGGAACCCCTGAGGCTGGAGATGGAGTGTTTCGTCAGATGCGCCCTGACCGGGGAGAAGCCGCCCGTGGACGGAACGGCGGGACTGCGGGCCATGGAGGCAGCTCTGAGAGTCAGCGAGAAGATCAGAGAGGGAATCGAAGCTCTCTCCTTCCAGACGGAGGAGCCGCCGGTGGGAGATCAGCCGAGGTGAATCGACGAAAAGTCCTGGTGGTGGCCGGGGAGCCTTCCGGTGACCTTCACGCCTCCAGGCTGGTGCGTGCGTTGAGAGACAAGGCCCCGGACCTTGAGGTGCTGGGGGTGGGGGGTCCCAGGATGCGCGAGGCAGGGACCACCATGGTGGTCTCGCTGGAGCACATGGGAGTGATGGGATTCACAGAGGTGATCTCGAAACTGCATTCGTTCATAGGCCTCATGTGGAAGTTGAAGAAACTGATGAAACATGAGCGCCCACAACTACTTATTGCCGTCGATTTTCCCGGCTTTAATCTCAGACTTTGCAGGTACGCGAAACGCCTGGGCATTCCGGTGATGTACTACATCGCTCCCCAGGTGTGGGCGTGGGGCCAGGGCAGAGTCAAGTTCATGGCGTCGAACATTGACAGAATAGCGGTCGTGTTTCCGTTCGAGGTGGATTTCTTTCGGGGCCACGGACTGGAGGTAGAATTTGTGGGGCACCCTCTCCTGGAATCGGTGCGCGTCGAAGGAGAGAAGGCGGAGGTGCGACGAAGGCTGGGCCTTTCGTCCGAGCTTCCGGTGGTGGCCCTTCTGCCCGGAAGCAGGCGGCAGGAGGTGCGCAGGCTTCTGCCCAGCATGCTTGCCGCGGGCGTCAAATTGAGTGAGAAGCGGTCGGTGGAGCTGGCCGTGTGCGCGGCCGACGGTGCCCTGTCGAGCGAGATAAAGAAGATGATAGCCAAGCTAGATCTGCCGGTGCGCGTCCTGGAGGGGAGAAGTTCTGAGTTGCTCTACGTCTCTAGCGCGGCCGTCATCGCATCGGGTTCCGCCACGCTGGAAGCAGCGATTCTGGGGACTCCGATGGTAATCGTCTATCGTGTGTCTCCTCTTTCGTGGGCGATCGCCAGGAGACTGGTGGCGATTGACACAATAGGCCTGGTGAACATTGTTGCCGGGAAGAAGATAGTTTCTGAGTATCTTCAGAACGACATCGACCCGTCGAGGATCTCGGAGGAACTGGGAGAGCTGGTCTTCGACGAAGAGAAGAGACGGGAGCTTATCGCAAGTCTGGCCCTGGTAGAGAGCTCCCTTGGACGGCCGGGGGCTTCACAGAGGGCCGCTGCTCTGGCTCTGAGCATGCTGCCGGCCGTGGGGTCTTGACTCTCGCGCCAGGTTCTCCGAAGGGTCCCCAGTTGGGCAGAGCGGCCAGGGACAGGCACCCGGGCCGGTTCCTTAGACGTGCAACGCTCGGGACCCGTCATTCGAAAGCGAAGGGCAAAATTGGGTTCAATAGCAGGCAATTTCGGACCTCTTGCATACAGACTTGCCGTGACGGTCGCCTTCTTCATCGTCAGCCCCATCCTGGGGCTCGGCCTGCTGGCTCGTTCCGAGCGCTGGAGAGGGATGTTGGGGCTCGTGCCCCGTCTGCTTCCGAGGCAAGCGCATGAACCTTCCAGGATCTGGGTCCACGCCTCCTCCGTGGGCGAGGTGAGGGCAGCCACCAGGCTTGTCAAGGAGATGCATCGCAAGTACGGAGTGGAGGTCGTCTTCTCCACGATGACCTTCGCGGGGCAGTCGGTGGCCAGGGCTTCCCTGAGTCAACCATCACACTTTTTCTTCCTGCCGCTCGACGTCCCGTTCGTGGTGGCAGCTGCGCTTGAGCGCATAAAGGCCGACGCGCTTCTGCTTGTCGAGACTGAACTCTGGCCGTCTCTCATCCTGGAGGCCAAGAAGAGGGACATGAAGGTGGCAATTGTGAACGGCAAGCTCAGCGCCGCCGGGCTCAGGGGATACAGGAGATTCAAATTCATCTTCGAACCCCTCCTGCGCAAGTTGGATGCGGTCATGGTGCAGAGCGAGAGACAGGCGCTCAACTACGAGAGCCTGGGGGTCTCGCGGGAACGCATGTTCGTGACAGGCAGCACGAAGCAGGACGCGCAACTTCCTCCGTGCGGGAAGCTGGCGCTGAGGCAGCGCACGGGCTGGTCTGAGTCCGACGTGGTTCTCACGGCCGGAAGCACGCGACCGGGGGAGGAGCGGATAATCTGCGAAGGCTTCGCCCGGGCCAAACAGAAGGTGGCCGAACTTCGCCTCGTCCTGGCCCCCAGACATCTCAAACGGTCCTCTCACGTATCCAGGGTGGCGAGGTCTTTCGGTCTTGCGACCGCAGAGCTGAGCAGCCTCAGGGCCCAGCCCTCAGGGGGCAGGCCACAGGCGGTGGTTGCGGTCCCCGGAGAGGGAACCGAAGTCCTGGTGCTTGACACCATCGGTGAACTGGTGGCCGCATACCGGGAGTCGGACATCGCGTTCATTGGAGGCACACTTTCGGGCCACGGAGGCCACAACGTGCTGGAGCCCGCGGCAGCTGGTCTGCCGATACTCGCCGGGCCTTCCAGGGAGAACATTGAGGACGATTGCGTGGCGCTCGGCAACTCCGGAGCTTTGTTGACGGTACGGGACTCCTCTGACGTGGAGCGTGAAGTGTCCAGGTTGGCCGCCTCGCCCGAGGAGCGTGGCGAGCGAGGGCGCGAAGCACGAACCTTCTTCCGTTCCAGACCGGTCGCCTCCTCGCTAACTCTGGAGCACCTGGAGAAAGTGGGTGTACTGTGAAAGACGTGCTGGAGGGAGCTCTTCACTATCTGGAGTCCAGAAGGGACTCGTCGCTTGTAAACGCGCTTGCGGCTCCGCTTGTCCCCTTGTCTTGGTGCTACGGCCTGGCGCTCAGTTTGAGATGGAGCCTTGAGGAGTTCAGGAGCAAGCTGGCAGTGCCCTGCACGGTAGTCAGCGTCGGTAACATGACGGTGGGGGGGACAGGAAAGACGCCGATGGTCGCCTGGGTGGCGCAGTTCTTCCACAGAATGGGCGTGCGCACAGCGGTGGTGAGCCACGGGTACGGGGCGAGAACCTCGGGGAGCTACGTGCTGCTCAGGGAGCAGGATCCTTC
The DNA here is from genome assembly GCA_020349905.1 of Candidatus Eiseniibacteriota bacterium. Classification (GTDB taxonomy): domain Bacteria; phylum Eisenbacteria; class RBG-16-71-46; order JAFGJU01; family JAFGJU01. The sequence continues at coordinate 1,957,782 of CP070702.1, read as the reverse complement.
GCCCCGAGTTTCGAGTGTGGCTGGCGATGAGGCGGTGCTGCTGTCGCACCTGCTGGGTTCGGTTCCCGTCGCCTCGGGGTGGACCAAGGCCTCTGCCGTCCGGAGGACCTGGAGAGCCCTGAGGCCTCAGGTCATCGTCCTGGACGATGGCTTCCAATCCATCTCGATTCGGAAAGACCTGGAGATCGTGCTCGTAGACGCCACCAATCCTTGGGGAAGCGGGCATCTTCTACCGCGGGGGCGTCTCAGGGAGCCGAAGCAGAACCTCTCGCGCGGCGACGTAGTCGTGATCACTCGCTGCAATCAGGTCCAGAACACGCAGGCCCTTGAGAGCGAGATTCGCAGGCTCACACGGGCTCCCATAGTCAGGGGAGAGCACGTCTTGAGAGGCGTCTGGAAGGTGGACTCATGGGAGGAGGCGAAGCCGGAGGTGCTGGAGAAGGCGGCCGTGTATGCTTTCTCGGGTGTGGCGAACCCGGAGTCATTCGAGCAGACGCTCCGCGAAACGGGAGTCCGTCTGGTGGGGTCCAAGAGATTCTCCGACCACCATTTCTTTTCCGCGCACGATCTGGAGGCGATACGAGAGGAAGCGTCGCACGTGAAGACGGAGTTTCTCGTCACGACTGAGAAGGACGCGATGAGATTGCCCGTCGAGGGTGAGATGCCACGGCTGGGAATCCCGCTCCTGGCGGTGGGAATAGAGCTGAGGACTGCGGAAGGAACTGAGGCCCTCCAGCGTGCCCTGCTCAGCGCCCTGGAAACAGGGCCGAAACCACGGAGAGAAGGGCGGGTGCGCTGAAGGCGCGGGGAAGCTTGCGGACGGGCCCGTACGTCAATATAGTGAAGGCAAGGGAGGTGTGCCTGTCGGTGCAGCCCGCTGGCTCGGGGACGCGCTCCCCGCACTCGCTACGATTGAGGACAGCAGATGGTGCCAACAACTAGAAAAACCGATTTTCTCGTCCTGGGTAGCGGCATTGCCGGTCTCACGTTCGCCCTCAAAGTCGCTGACAGGGGGACCGTGACGATAGTGACCAAGAAAGAGGACTACGAATCTACCACGAACTACGCTCAGGGAGGCGTGGCCTGTGTCCTCTCCCAGGAAGACACCTACGGGCTTCACGTTCGCGACACGCTGCGTTGCGGAGTGGGCCTCGGGAACAGGAAGGCTGTCGAGATGCTCGTGAGGGAAGGCCCGAGGCTGGTCAGGGAGCTTGTTGACCTCGGCGTGAAGTTCTCCAGAGACGAACAAGCGCCCTCCGGATTCGCGCTGGGCATCGAGGGCGGTCATTCTGCACGGAGGATAGTCCATTCCGACGACCTCACCGGAAGAGAGATAGAGCGGGCTCTGCTGGCAGCGGTGATGCGTCATCCTGCGATCGCGCTTGTGGAAGACCACATCGGAGTCGAGCTCGTTGTCGAAAGGAGCCGTGTAAGGGCGGGGCGGGGCACGAGGCCGGTCTGCTGGGGCGCGCATGCCCTGAACACGAAAACGGGCAGAATAGTCACTTTCGCCGCTCGAAACACCCTGCTGGCAACCGGGGGGTGTGGCAAGGTGTATCTCTATACGTCGAATCCAGACATCGCAACAGGTGACGGGATAGCCATGGCCTACAGAGCCGGCGCGGCCGTCGCCAATCTCGAGTTCGTCCAGTTTCACCCCACCTGCCTGTTTCATCCCGAGGCAAAGTCTTTCCTGATTTCCGAGGCGGTACGCGGCGAGGGCGCGGTACTGACTACGAACGACGGCTCCGCCTTTCTTGAGAAATACCACAAGCGTGCGAGCCTTGCCCCCAGGGACGTTGTCGCAAGAGCCATCGACCGGGAGATGAAGCGACGGGGGGACCTGCACGTGATGTTGGACATGAGGCCCATAGGGAAGAGCAGGATAGAGAAGCGCTTCCCGAACATACACAAGAAGCTCGTCTCGCTGGGGTTTGACCCTGCGAGGGAGCCCGTCCCCGTTGTTCCCGCCGCACACTACATGTGTGGAGGAGTCGTCACGGACCTCGAAGGGAGGACGACGGTTCCCGGCCTGTACGCGTGCGGCGAGGTGGCCTGCACGGGGGTGCACGGTGCCAACAGATTGGCCAGCAATTCCCTCCTGGAAGCGCTCGTTTTCGCAGAGCGCGCCGCCAACTCCGCCCTGGGCCGCCAGACGGACAAGCCTCCTCACGTGGCCCCGTTGGAGGCCGGTGAGTCGCGCACACCGTTCGAGAGCGTCTCGGTGAAGCACGATTGGCAGGCCCTGAGAAAGCTGATGTGGGATTACGTGGGAATAATGCGCCGGGACGAGCGCCTTCAGATTGCGTCTCGACGGGCGGCGGTAATGCGGGAGACAATCGAAGACTACTACATGAGATTCGCACTTGACAGCGACCTCATAGAACTGAGGAACATCGGGCTGGTGGCTGAACTCATAATCAGGTGTGCACTTCAGAGGAAGGAAAGCAGAGGCCTGCACTACAACCTTGACCATCCTAGGAGAGATGATAGAAAATGGAAAAGAGACACGGTTCTCTCCAAGGATGGAGGGTTTGCGCGAAGGGCTTCGTTCAGGGCGTGGAACCTCTAGTATTGACCGGCCGTCGCGGTCCGACCGGGAGTCGCCGTGCACGGGCCGAGTGCTGACAACGTAGAATGTGGACCGTTAATCTGGGCTGCGGTCCGCACCGGAGTGATATGGAACGGGATTCGGATTTCTACGAGAAGGTCGAACAGATAACGGACAAAGACCCTCGTTACAAGGTGGCGGCGTACGCGTTCGTCATGCTGGCCCTCAACTACACGCTCTCGAAGCTCGGTGAGTCAAGACATGTGACGGGCAAGGAGTTGCTCGAGGGCATCAGGGAGTTCGCTCTTGCCCAGTACGGGCCCATGACCAAGACCGTGTTTGACTACTGGGGCGTGCACACCACCCGAGATTTCGGGGAGATTGTCTTCAACCTGGTAGAGAACAAGCTTCTCGGTAAGACGGATGAAGACAAGATAGAGGACTTCAGCGACGTGTACGATTTCGACGAGGAATTCGTAAAGAAATACCCCTGGTGACTCTGAGGGCAAGATAGACACCGTCCGCGAGACGGAACCTGGGCTCGTGGTCGAGCCTGCGCGCGAGGTAGTGATGAGTCCGTTTTGGAGATTGATGGCGTGCGTGAAACCTCATTGGCGAAGCCTGCTCGTCGCGCTCGCGTGCATGGTCATGTTCGCCATCTTCAGCGGATTCTCGATCGGGATGGTCTCTCCGTTCATCCAGGTGCTTTTCAGAGACCCCGTGGCGCTACAGCAAGCGCAGACGCTGGAAGAGCCATCCCTCGACATTTCTTCACCGGACGACCTCGGGAAGATGAAGGACTACGTGAAGTTGAAGGCGCAGAAGTATCTTCTCTCCTCCCGGCCACTGGTGTCGCTTGAGCGGATCTGTTTCGTCATCCTCATAGTGATGCTAATAAAGACCCTCTTCAATTACGGGCAGACCTACCTGATTGCCTCCGTGGAACAGAAGGTGATCAAGGATCTGAGGGACCGCCTGTATTCACATCTCCACGCGCTGCCGTTGTCCTTCTTTCACAGCCAGAGGACAGGTAGGCTCATCTCCAGAATCACCAACGATGTGAGCATGATTAGGGGGACCATAACGGCAGTGTTCAGCAATGTCGTGCGGGACACGCTTCTGCTGTTCGTCTGCCTGTTCCTGGTCTTCTGGGCGAGCTGGCACCTGGCACTTGTCTCGCTCGCGGTGCTGCCACCGAGCATGTTCCTAATAGTTACGATAAGCAAGAAGCTCCGAAGAGACAGCACTCTCATCCAGGAAAGGATGGGAGATATCACCGCCGTGCTGCAGGAAACGATATCAGGCATAAGGGTGGTGAAGTCGTTCGGTATGGAGTCCTTCGAACAGAACAAGTTCTTCCGCTTCACCAAGGCGTATCTATCTTCCTTCCTGAGGCTCAGGCGCATAGGGGCGATGGCTGCACCTCTCTCGGAGTACGTGGGAGTCGTGGTGGGCACCGTCGTGCTCTGGTTCGGGGGCAGGCAGATTCTGCAGGAACAGACTCTCCAGCCGGACAGGTTCTTCGTATTCATGCTCGCAATGTTCTCCATGATGACCCCGATAAAGAGTCTCAGCCAGGTGAACACCAAGATTCAGGAGGGGTTGGCGGCGGCAAAGAGGGTCTTCAAGCTGCTGGACACCGAACCCCAGATGTTCGACAGCCCACGTGCCACCGGACTCACCTCGCTTCGCAACTCGATAGAATTCCGAAACGTGTGTTTCAGCTACGACGGGGCGGCCGACGTCCTGAAGGACGTCAGCTTCACGGTGGAGGTCGGTCAGGTTCTGGCGATCGTCGGACCCAGCGGGGCGGGCAAGTCAACTCTGGTCGACCTGCTGCCGAAGTTCTACGCTCCCACCTCGGGCAGCATCCTGTTTGACGGGGTGGACGTTCTGGATATCAAGACTGATTCACTTCGTGCCCTCATGGGCATCGTGACTCAGGAGACCATTCTCTTCAACGACACCGTATGGAATAACATTGCGTACGGTTGCGAGGACATTCCGGAAGAAGAGGTCGTGCGTGCCGCCAGAGCCGCCAACGCCCACCAATTCATAGCCATGATGCCCTCGGACTATCAGACGGTCATGGGCGAAAGGGGCGTGCGCCTATCAGGCGGGCAGAGACAGAGAATCGCAATCGCCCGGGCGGTCCTGAAGAACCCGCCCATCCTGATTCTGGACGAGGCCACCTCTGCGCTGGACACTGAGTCCGAACTCCTGGTCCAGCAGGCCATAGAGCGATTGATGCGCAACAGGACGACGTTCGTGATAGCTCACAGACTCTCCACTGTTCAGCGTGCCGACCAGATAATCGTGTTGGATCGCGGCAGGATAGTCCAGCGAGGGACACACGAGAGCTTGCTCTCTGAGGAAGGAATGTACAGGAGGCTGTACGAGCTGCAATTCACGGCGCCAGAATCGGCCCGGACCTCTGAAGCCGTTCAGTGACGGTTCGTCACTCCGCGTTCACTTCTACCCGGTCCCGGGCACATCCAGGCGGTCCAGTGAAGCCGGATTCTTCCCCGAAAATCTTGGTGATCCGATTGAGCTCACTGGGAGACGTGGTTCTGGCCTCTTCCGTACCCCTCGCGGTCAAGGAAGCCATTCCCGAGGCCAGGATTACGTTCCTCACCAGGAACGTTTTTGCCGACGTTTTCAAGCATAATCCCGCTGTGAACGAGGTCCTTTCCTACCCTCCTCGTGGGGTGGACTCGGTGAGCGGTATCTTTGCGACTGCTGCTGAGGTGAGGTCGAGAAAGTTCGACGTCGTTCTGGACCTGCAGTCCACTCCCCGCACAGCCTTGGTCTGCCGTCTGGCGCCATCCGGGGACCGCAAGACCGGTGACAGAGACGCCGTTGCCAGACACGCCATGGTTCGGTTCAAGAGGTATCGCCCCCGGCGGGTCAGGCATTCCGTCCAACGCTTCTTGCGCGCCGCCGAAAGGGCGTGCGGCCCGGTACCCGCCTCAAGGCCCCGGATGTTTCTGGCAGATGAAGAGAAGAACCTGGCAGAGGAGTTCTTAGCTCTTCTTCCCGGGCAGGGAAGGCGGCCCCTCGTGGGGTTGTGTCCCGGAGCCAAGTGGAAAACGAAGATCTGGAGCGCGGAGCGCTTCGGGCTTCTGGCCCAGGAGCTTCGCGAAAGGGACCTCGACGTGTGCGTTGTTGGGGGAGAAGTGGACGCGGCGGTTCTTCAGGACGTCGAGAAGTCGTGTGAGAGACTCGAAGGCGTGAGGTTCCACGTAGGAGGGCTACGGAGCTCAGCTGCACTGCTGGCGCGCTGCGACTGCGTGGTTTCTAATGATTCCGGTCTCATGCACGTGGCTCACGCCGTGGGCACACCGGTCGTGGCGCTGTTCGGCTCGACGGTGCCGGAGTTCGGATTCTATCCGCCGGATTCCTGCTCCAGCGTGATATCCAATTCCTTCGACTGCAAACCGTGCGACGTCCACGGTAAGGATTCCTGCAACGAGGGCGACATGCGTTGCATGGAATCGATAGACGTGGCGCTGGTGGCAGAGGAGGTGCAGCGGATTCTGAGCGAGCCAAGAGCGGCCGACCTCGCGTCCCACCGGCGGCTCCAGTTGCCTCGCTTCGTACTCGGAGGAGAACGAGGGGGTGCGAGCCCCCGGGCGTGGAGCGCTCCGCATCCTGGCTCCCTCGCAGTCCGCGCCCCGAACTGGGTGGGAGATGCTGTGATGGCTTGCCCGTCGCTGGAAGCCTTGAAGGAGTGTATGCGTGGAGGGGAACTGGTTGTGGTGGCCCACGAGCGTGTGGTCGGCATCCTGGAACAGAGTAAGGTCGCGGGGAAGTTGGTGCGCCTCCGTCGCGGGGGGGTTGCCGGTGTCATCAGTGGGGCCGTGACGTTGAGGAGAAACCACTGCGAGGCGGGAGTTGCCATGCCCGACTCGTTTTCCTCTGCGGTCATGCTCCGGCTGGGCGGGGTGAAGAAGATCGTTGGGTTCGGGGGAGAACTCAGAGACAGGATGCTTGCCGTCTGCCTGGAGCGCCAGAGATGGAGTCACCTGTGTGAACAGTATGCGCAGCTTGTTCCGGCCGGATGCATTGTGCCCCGGGGGCCTCGCCTGTTTTTCTCGGCCGGGGAGCTCGGGCGCGCGCGGCAACTGCTCAGAGATGCAGGCGTGGGGGAATCGGCTTCGGTGGTTCTTCTTGCGCCCGGCGCCACGTATGGCGAGACCAAGAGGTGGCCGGCCGAGAACTTCGCTCGCCTCGCGGGGATGCTTTGCAGTGGAGGGGGGTTTCAGGCTGTTCTGGTGGGCAGCCGGGTGGAGAGAGAGCTCTGCCGGGAAATCGCTGAAAGGTCGGATGCTCCGGTGGTGGACCTCTCCGGGAAGACGGGTCTTCGCGAGCTGGCCGCCGTGGCATCGCGGGGCGCTGTCTTTGTCGGGAACGACTCGGGGGCCGTCCACGTCGCAGCGGCGTCTGGGTGCCCCGTTGTGGTCGTCTTTGGCTCCTCGGATCCTTACTGGACCGCACCGCGGGGCAAGGCGGTACGGGTCTTGTACGACAAGTTGTCTTGCTCGCCGTGTTTTCGCAAGACATGTCCCTACGAGCTCGAGTGCCTGGGCCGCATCGGAGTCGAGGACGTCTACCGCGCCGCCATGGAGCTGAGCCGGAGCGGCGACAGTGAAGGCAGCCTGAAAAAGACAGAAGGAGGAGACGATTGAGCAGGGCAGACTGGGCGATCTTTCTTGACCGTGACGGAACGATTATCGAAGAGACAGGCTACATCTCGGACCCTGCGAAGGTCAAGCTGCTGGGGAATGTCGCCTCCTCGATCGCGCACCTCAACAGACTGGGCGTGCCCGTGGTCGTCGTATCGAACCAGGCAGGCGTGGCGAGGGGACTCTTCACTGTCGAGGATATCGAGGCAGTGAACGAGCGACTAAGACAGCTTCTTGCCGCGCAGGACGCTTCGCTGGATGCGGTCTATTACTGCGTACATCACCCGGACTACGACGTGGAGTGCGATTGCCGGAAGCCCAGACCGGGACTTCTTCTCAGGGCCGCCGAAGAGCTGGACATCGACCTCTCTCGCAGCTTCATGGTCGGTGACAAGCTGACCGACTTGCAGGCCGGCAAGGCGGCCGGAACTTCGACGGTTTTCGTGCGGACTGGCTTCGGGAGCGGGGAGCTGGAGAAGGACGGGGACGAGGTTCTGGGCTTTGCGGACAAGGTGTGCGAGAACTCGACACAGGCCATCGAGTGGATACTGAAACAGAGATGCGGAGATGAGCGAACACGCTGAGTTCGACCCGTGCGCGCGGCGAACTCACAGGCTGACCCAGGTGCCGGAGTAATGAAGCGAATCCTCCTGACCGTGGCTGACCGATTCTTTCTCCTCAGGCCGCTGGTGCTGGTGCCCGCGGTGACGTTCTTTCTCCTGGGTCACTACGACGCCCGCGAAGGAGTGGAGCAGGGGCAAGGCCCGTTCGTGATTGCCGCCGTCTTCTACGCCATGCTGATGGGCTCCGTCTACGTCGTCAACCAGATATCAGACATCGAGACCGACAGGGCCAACGACAAGCTGTTTCTGTTGCCCAAGGGGATCGTGAAGAGGAGAGAAGCCGTCACGGCGTCCATCGTCCTCGCGGTGCACGCCGTCGTAGGTGCCCTGGTGATAGGGGGGAGGCTGCCTCTCTATTTCATCCTCTCGCTGGTGCTGGGACTCCTCTACTCGGTTCCGCCGATCGCTCTTAAGAGACGTTTCCCCTTTGACCTTGTGGCCAACGCGATAGGGTACGGCATACTGGCCTACTCCGCGGGATGGGTCGTGGTGAAGGGGCAGGGCGCTCAGCCTGACGTCTGGAGAGCGATGCCCTACGCCCTGTGCGTGGGAGCGGTCTTCGTCCTCACTGCCCTGGCGGACAAGGAGGGTGACGCGAAGAGCGGCTTCAGGTCGGCCGGTGTCGTTCTGACTCTTCGAGGGGGAACACTTCTGGCGCTCTGTCTCGTCGCCCTGGCCCTGCCCGTGGCGCTTGTGGTCGAGAATCGAATCGCTGCCGCTGGTTCTCTTCTTGCCTTGCCCTTCTTTGCGTTTGCTTCACTCAGAGTGGACCCTCGCTCGGTAAGGGTCGCGTACCGGTGCAGTTCTGCGGTCTTCGTCCTGCTTGTGGGAGTTCTTCACCCCTTGTTCCTTGTGGTGGTTTTGGCGTTGCTGGGGCTGTCGCGGGTGTATTACTCGAGAAGGTTTGCGCTTGATTATCCCTCTGTGACAGGTAGATAAAAGGGAGGGAAGAGCAGCCCGCCGGCGGCGCTCACGGAGACACTCGGGATTGGGGTCCCTGCCGCCTGTGGAGCTCGAAGCCGTCACTGAGCCTCGAGTAGCTGAAGCCTTCGATGTCTCTGTCAGCCAGGAGGCCGCGGGCCACCAGCTCTGACAGCTCCTCTGGGTACGAGCCCTGGGCGGCTCTGAAGACCTCGGCCGCGAACCGTATGTTCTCCTCTCTGCTCGCTTCGACGCGGAGAGTGGCCGTGGCACGCGAGACTGCAGGCCCTTCGCCAAGCGTCTTCAGGACCCACCTTATGCCGAACGAGGCTCCCGCGATGAGGATGACTGCCACGCCTATGCCCAGAATGGGAGCCAGTCCCGAAGTCTTGCGGACGGGAACCGCCGGCTCCGCCTCTGGTTCGCCATCGGAGGTCCACTGGGCGACTTCGGCAGCTCCGGCCTGTATCAGGTCGCTCAGAATCTCGTAGGTTTCGAACTCTCCGAGTCTTGACTTCCCGAGTATCTCACGGATGGGCCGACTGCCGTCTATGAGACCCAGCACCCATTTCTCCTCGTCGGCCAGCTCCAGTTTCTCGGTGGGTTCCCTGCGTCTGAGTACGGCGGCAGGGGAATAGAGCTGTTTGATTCGGTCGCTCTCGTCGATCCTCCTCATGCTCTCCATCAAGAGTGCCTCGGTTCTCATGGGCACCTTGAAGTAAAGCCGGGCAACGGTCTTCTCGTCGCCGGAGAAATGGTAGACTCCCTTCTTCCAGCTGAGCAGCTTGGGAAGCAGCTCTCTGGCGTGCAGCTCCACGGCCTGGGCAAGCTGCTTGGACGTAAGATATCCGCCGGTGATTATTACCTCGGCGAACTCCTTCTTGCTCTGTGCTCGGATGGCGTAAATCTGTTCGACCTGCTCCGTCGTGAGCCTGTTTGTGCCGTGCAGGTATTCCAGAAGTGGATCGCTCTTTCTCTCGCGCCTGTCAGTCAGGGAGACAACAACGCCCCTCTCGAAGAAAAGCACGGCGCTGGCCTCCGGAGAAGTCAGCCTCAGGACGCCAGACTTCTTCTGAAGGGCGATGAGCTGGAGTATCTCAGCCAGACTGAAGTCTTCCAGGCTTCCCTGCAATGCCATCTTTCACCCGTTTCCTGTCCGCCTCGGCTTTCAACACTCTCAGTGACATTGGCGCCGAGGCCGACTGACGCGAAATGTGAGCCAACACCAACACGTGTAACAAGAGCAGAGGAGCCACTATCACGATGTACCTCAAAACGTACTCCTGCTGATAGTGCAGCGAAGGCACATAGTTGAAGAGATATCCTTGTCCCCAGAGATAAACGGCTGCTACCGAGGTCCAGAGGAGCAGGAGAAAACCCCTCACGGAATCGCCTCTTTCGGCCAGCGCGAAACCCGGAAAGAGCAGGCGCAAAGGCAACGACACCGGCAGAGTCTTTCTGGCCTCCGCCTTCAGTTGCTTCGTGAAGAGGAGCTTGGCGAATTCCTCTGACTTCAGAGAGCCGGCCGTGGAGCCGCACGCCTCACAGAAGATGGTGCGGTGCACTCGCTTCAGGCATTTTCTGCAAACCACCTTGCCGCAGTTGCTGCATCTGTATGTGTAGAAGTTCCTGAAGACCATGAAGCCGCTTACGACACACACGGCGAACAAGACGACGATGATGGCACTCCTCTCGGGTGTGCCTATGCCGATGTACCCGGAGGCGCTCATCAATACATCGGCCGAGGTCGCGTCCTTTCCTTCGTGGGCCAGGCTTCTCCAGAAGCGGCGCGGGGAGACAGAAGCGTCGATAACACTTCGGTTGAGTTGTTCCCGGCTGTTCATGGAGAACTCGCTTATGAGTTCCGAATCTATGCTGTTGGCACGTTCCAGTTCTTCGTTTGCCCTCTCAAAGGCCATCCTCTTCGTGAACACCTGGGCCAGATTGTAATGAGGTTCAGGCAGGGAGGGTCTCAGCCGGGTAGCCTTGTCGTACAGCTCCTCAGCGCTGTTCAGGTCACCCAGGTTGAAATAGACGTTCCCCAGGTTGTTGAGATAGATGGCGTCCTCCGGCGAGAGCTCGACGGCAGCCGCCAGCTCCTTTCTGGCAATCCCGAGTTTGCCTGCTCTTCGCGCCATGGTTCCGTAAGCGAAGCGGTAAGCGGCCTCTTCAGGCGCGGCTTCGAGGGACTCGCGCAGCGACCTCTCGAGTTCATCGCTCCATCCCCTGTGCAGAGCCATGTACGAAATGAGCGTGGGGGAGCCCCCGTCCAACGGAGGAAACCTGGAAGCCACCGCGCCCGAAACGAAGGGGGTGGTCACTGCCAGGAGAAGAAGTGTCACCGCGAAGAACCTCTCTCTCCTGCTGAGGCATCTCCACAGAGCGCCGCTGTAACAGAGCACCGTTCCCGCAACGCCCAGGCCCCAGAGGAACGGCTGAAGAATAGCCAGAAATGCGAGCACGCCCGCCGCCCTGGAGGGAATCTGGAGTGCGAGGCGCTCGGAGAGCGCGTGCTTTAGCCTTGTTACGTGCCTCAAACATGCAGACGCTGTCAGAAGCGCCACGGACATGAGCAGAGCAATCCACCCCATGACGGCCGTGTTCTTGAGGAAGAAGTACTGGGCCACGAAGTCACGCCGCACTATTCGAGCAGCAGCAGAGAGCTCGGCCATGGCCTGCCCCGGGTCACGAAAGAGGAACGCCCTGAACAGGGAGAAGTGCGGGTCCAGAAAGTAGGGGTCGGACTCCGAAGCGGCGCGAAATGCCAGGATGGCTCTCGAGGAGTTACCGAGCTTCCTTTCCTCGATTCCCAGCTTGTAGTAGGCGTGAGCGTCAGGGGGAAGAGACGGAATTCCGTTGTTAAGTCTCAACTCTGCCCGGGAGGTGAGCACTTCTTCGGAAAGGGGATCGCCTGCCGTAGCGCCGATGGGCTGCCCGCCGGCAGGAAGGGACAGAGAGACCGACGTAGAGAGCGCGAACGCTGCAAAAAAAAGGGCAGTCAGGATCCCCCTCGACATATTCCTCCTTCTTTCACGTCTAGAATCAACACGAAGCTATTCGGTGGGCACAGGCGTGTCAAGAGAAAAGCTCTGCGCGATGCTGCGCCCAGTTTTTCGTTGACGTGAGGTCGAAGGGAAAGTAATGTTCTCTGATAACATAACGAGGTGAGAACAATCATGAAGGCCTACATCAGCGAGATCGCCGGGTTCGTCTCCCGGGACGTGGAGATACGCGGGTGGCTCTATAACAAGAGGTCCAGCGGAAAGCTGTATTTCCTGCTCGTGAGGGACGGCACGGGAACGATTCAGGTGATCGCGGACAAGGCGTCTGTAGGGGACGAGATGTTCGCAAGGTGTGAAGAGCTCACCCAGGAGAGTTCTCTCATAGCGAAGGGCACCGTCCGCGAAGAGCGCAGGGCCCCGGGTGGCTACGAGATGGTCCTGTCCGAGCTTCAGATCGTTCACCTTTCTTCGGATTATCCCCTCACGCCCAAGGAGCACGGGGTGTCGTTCCTTCTGGACCGCAGGCACCTCTGGTTGCGGTCTTCGCGCCAGCATGCCGTTCTCTCGGTACGCAGCTGCGTGGAGAAGGCCTGCAGGGACTTTCTGGACTCTCGCGGTTTCATGCTGATAGACGCTCCCATCTTGACCCCCGCGGCGTGCGAAGGCACGACGACCCTTTTTCAGACCGACTACTTCGGCTCCTTGGCCTATCTCAGCCAGAGCGGTCAGCTGTACATGGAGGCGGCCGCCATGGCTTTCGGCAAGGTATACTGCCTCGGTCCCACGTTCAGGGCAGAGCGCTCAAAGACCAGAAGGCATCTCATAGAGTTCTGGATGCTGGAACCCGAGGTGGCCTTCGCCACGCTGGACGACGTGACGACTCTCGGAGAGGAGCTCGTTGCTTTTGTCGTGAGGAGCGTTCTGGAACAACGCAGGGATGCGCTGGAGACGCTGGGTCGCAGCCTCGAGGCCCTGGAGCAGATAGAGATTCCCTTCCCCCGTGTGACCTACGGGGACGCGGTCGACGTGCTCAAATCTAAGGGGTTAGACATCAAATGGGGCGACGACTTCGGGGCCGTCGAGGAAGCAGAACTCTCCAAGTCCTACGATAGGCCCGTGTTCGTCCGATACTTCCCTTCAGAATGTAAGGCCTTTTACATGAAGTCCTCACCAGACGACCCCCGTACCACGCTCTCGGTGGACCTGCTAGCTCCGGAGGGATACGGTGAGATCATAGGGGGCGGGCAGAGAGAGGACAGCCTGGAGGTCCTGGAGGAGAAGGTGAAGAAGGCAGGGCTTCCCCGCGAGGCCTTCGAGTGGTACCTGGACCTCAGAAGATACGGCAGCGTTGAGCACTCGGGATTCGGTCTGGGGCTGGAGCGGACGGTGGCCTGGATATGTGGGATAGAGCACGTTCGGGAGGCCATTCCGTTCCCCAGGATGCTCCACCGTCTGGGACCTTAAGAGCCGAAGACGAAGAGAGTGCCTGGAGCTTTGTGGCTGAACGCACAACAGGATAGGGGGATTCCGTGCTCCGGCAGGGGACGGGAGGCGGCACAAAAAAGTATTGACAACTTGTGCGGGCGGACTTAGACTCCAAAGTGGTGCCGTGTGTAACCGGCTTCTTGCGAGACGAGGCTGCCCTGCGGCGCGATTTTTTTCCCGGGAAATGAGAGGGGGTGGAGCCTGAGAGGTCTTCACCGCTACCCTTGAGATATTCCCAACGTGTTCTGGCTGGATGGTTTAGGAAGGAGTTAGTTTCATGTCGAAGAGAAGGTTCGCGGTCTTGTTGCTTGTGTGTGTGAGTGTTGGCCTGTCTGCTTTTCTGTTTTCGTCCAGCGCCCAGGAAGAGCCCGAAACGACCCCCATCATGGGTGACACTGCGGCCGCCGAGAGCGACACTGCCTTGATAGAGGAAACGGCTCCGTTTGTCGAGGACGTGGAAGAGACTTGGCTCGACAGGATGAAGCGAAGCGGTGTGGTAGACCTCTACGATAGGGGCGGGGTGTTCATGCACGCCCTGCTCATACTCTCCATCCTGGGAGTGGCGGTCATTCTGGAGAGAGTCTTCACGCTCAGCAAGGCGACCACCGACACGAAGAGGCTCATGGCTAATCTGCTCAGGACTTTCAAGTCGGACGGTGCAGACGCGTCGCGCACGATGCTCGAGAAGACCAAGGGCCCGATTGCCGCCGTGCTTCACGCCGGCCTGTTGAAGGTGGAGAAGGGTTCTGATGCTGTCGAGAAGGCGATCGAAACCGCGGCCTCGATTGAGACTTCCTTCCTCGAGAGAGGGCTGATATGGCTGGCGACCGTTGCGAACATTGCCCCTCTGGTGGGCTTTCTCGGCACGGTGTCTGGAATGATACACGCCTTCGAGGCCATTGCAGCTGCCGAGCAGGTAAGCGCCAAGCTGGTCGCGTCCGGTATCTCCGAGGCGCTTATCACGACGGCCACGGGTCTCATCATCGCAATTCCGACGCAGGCCGCCTACAACTTCTTCGTGTCGAAGATCGACAGGTTCACGGTTGAGATGGAAGAGTCGAGCGCCGACCTTCTGGACGCTCTGGCTGCCGCCAGCGCCCGTCAGGCCGCTTCGGAATAGAGACGTAGAGGGCTAGAGCCAATGGTATTCAAGAAGAAAAAGAGAGATGCGCCGGAGATTCCGCTGGCCTCGACCGCGGACGTGGCGTTCCTGCTTCTCATATTCTTCATCGCCACCACTGTCTTCAGCATGGAGGAGGGACTCACCGTTCTTCTTCCGACCAAGGGGTCGAAGATAGTGAAAGTCAACGTGAAGAACGTTGCCCGTATCGTGGCGGACGAGTATGGGAATGTCACGATCGATAAGCAGCCCATCGCGATCGAGGACATCGAGGATGAGGTGAGGATGAGGATAGCCGAAAACGACAAGCTGGTTATCTCTCTCGAGACACATCCGAGATGTGAATACGGGGTCATGGTTAGTGTGCTGGACCAGCTCAAACTGGCCAATGCGACCCGATTCTCCTTGCGAGCCTTGAAAGCGGACTAGCGGTAATCCCGGCAGGAGTATTGTCAAATGGCAGGACGAAGACTGAGAATTGCGAGCCGGATTCCGACGGCTTCGATGGGCGACATTGCGATGTTGCTCCTGATATTCTTCATGTCCACGGTTATCTTTCGGATGGAGGCAGGCCTCCCCGTCAGGCTTCCTCGCTCGGAGGCCGGAGAGAAGGTTCCGAGGGAGAACTCCGCGCGGATATGGATCGATGCCCTCGGAAGTGTTTCCATCGATGATAACCTGATTTCACTTCCCGACATCGAGCCCATCATTGCCGACAAGTTGAGCAGGAATCCCTCGCTCATAGTTGCCTTCAACACGGACACGAGATGTCCGTACAGCGTGGTTTCTGACGCCATGGAGTACTTGAAGAACGCTAATGCGTTGCGAGTTTCCTTCACGGCCCCCAAGAAGACAGGAGGTGGGAAGGAACGATGATGAGTCCTACGGCGAACGCCATGTTTAAGAAGAAGTACACCAAGTATTTGGAGGTGGCGCTGGCCGGCGCGGTGCTCATCCACGCTGCAATCTTCTACTTTTCGCCTCCTTACGTGCCGCGTCCTTACACTTTGAAGGAGCGGAAGATGGAGGTTCTGAATCTGCCTGACAACATAGAGATTCCGCCGCCTCCCGAGGAGATAGAACGGCCTCAGCTTCCCCAGGAAGCCGAGATATCGGACGACGTCAGCGAAGAGGAAACGATCGCCCCTACGGAGTTCAACCCCTTTGAGCCCCCCGTCATCCCTTCGCAGCCCGACATGCCGGAGGTCTTTTTCGCTTACGACTCGCCGCCCCAGGTGATAAGAAGCGTGAGTCCCCAGTATCCAGAGCTTGCGTCTGAGGCCGAGGCGGAGGGAGTTGTCCAGGTAGAGGTGACAATCGACGAAACCGGTCGAGTGATATCCGCCCGCGTGGTGGCCAGCGACACGATAGAGAGTCTCAACCAGGCGGCGTTGGAGGCTGCTAAGAAGTTCCTCTTCAAGCCCGCAAAACAGCGGGACGTTGCCGTGAAGTGTAGGATTGTCATTCCCTTCCGCTTCACCCTTGACTGAGAGACGGGACGTAGGCGCCCGTTGGTCAAGCAGCCGGCGAGTGTCAGCTTGGGGAATCGAGCGACCTGAGATGAACGGGGCAGTGTGGGTGTCACACTGCCTCTTTGAGTTTTCTGGGGCATTCTTGAGCCCTTCGAGTGGCAAGCCGTGTGGGAACGTGCGACCACGCAGACAAGGAGGATACGATGAGTGACCTCACTGGAACTGGCCTCAGAGAGGAGGGGACCGGGGGCATGGGTGAATCCTTAGGAAGAGCGATACGCGTTCTCTTTTCCCCTACCGAAGTCTTCCAGACGCTCGATAAGCGTCCCGGTTGGCTGGCCCCGCTGCTCATCTGTGTGTTGGTTACCGCAATCAGCTCCTGGATCATCTTCACTCCCGTCACGATTCCCGAGCAGCGGGAGCAGATGGAGAAGCGGTTCGAACAGCAGGGAATGACCGAGGAGCAACTCGAGAGGGCGACTCAGTTCTTCGACAGCAAGATCATGTTCTTCCTTGCCGTATTGAGTCCGGTTGTGTTGATCCCTCTTGCGGTCCTTGTGGTGGCGGCGGTTCTGCATTTTGTGTGTGCTCTGATTCTGGGCGGGCAGTCGACTTTCTCCAGGACCTTTTCCGTCATGGCTCACGCGGCCATGGTCATTCTGCCTGGCGCCATAGTCAAGGTGCCGCTTCAGCTGATTAAGAAGACCACGCAAGTGCATGCCGGTCTGGGCCTGCTCGTTTCCTCTCCAGAACCGGGGGCCGGCTTCGGGCAGCGCTTTTCATACAATTTCCTGGCTCAGGTCGACGTGTTCAACGTGTGGGAGGTTATCCTTCTAGCCATCGGGCTCTCCGTCATCTTCAAGTTCTCGAGGCCCAAGTCATACTATACCGTGGGTGTCCTCTGGGTGATCTGGCTTCTGGGCAGCTCCGCGGTTGGGGCGCTCATGCAGAGGTAGCGGGCTGCAAGTTTGTCAGGGGCTGAAACCAGCGGCACCGGTCGGGCGTATATAGGAGCGGTAGGAAGCATACTGCGACCGCGGGTCCTCAAGTT
Source organism: Candidatus Eiseniibacteriota bacterium (assembly GCA_020349905.1). Lineage (GTDB taxonomy): Bacteria > Eisenbacteria > RBG-16-71-46 > JAFGJU01 > JAFGJU01. Next base: position 1,940,872 of record CP070702.1, on the reverse strand, counting down.
CATGACACTACCGCCAGGAGGGATTTTGATGTGCCTTAGAGTGCGCGTTTCCGTATTCCTCTCTCTGTTCATTCTCTCGTGTGGGATTGTCTCGTCAGGGCTGGCGGGGGCTGTGCCGGCTTTAGATTCCTCGTTGCCAGAAGGTCCGCTCACCGTCCGGGACTGCGTGAACATAGCGCTGGGCAGGAACTTCTCCATCATCAACGCGCGCGAAGGCGTGAGGGAGTCGGAGGGGGCCCAGCTCGGAGCAATCAGCAGTTTTGCTCCCCACGTAAGTTCCGGCGGCAGTTTCGCTAGGCGCATCCAGGGCCCTCAGGAATTCTATGTGGCGGAGTTCGACTGGACGTTCGAAACCGACAGGCTCTCTTCCGACACCTATTCGTACAACATCCAGGCAACCCAAAATCTCCTGAACGTCAGGGACTGGGCCAACGTCTCCAGCGCGAACCATTCCGTCCGGGCCGCTCGCTATTCTCTGGAGCTGGCGAGACAGTCGGTGGCCTACCAGGTCAAGGCACAGTTCTACGAACTTCTGAAGGCGACGAAGCTCGCAGAAGTGAGCCAGGCGGCCATGGAACTCAGCCAGGACGAGTTGCGCAGGGCCAACGCCATGTTCGAGGTGGGCTCCGTGGCGAAGGGAGACGTTCTCAAAGCGAAGGTGCGCGTGTCGCAGAGCGAGCTGGAGTTGATCGCTGCTGAGAACAGGGTGAAGCTGGAGCGCTCACGGCTGGCGAAGCTGATGGGGTTGTCGGTGGATACTCCAATTCAGATAGTGGAAGACCTCGGGGCGGAGTTGCCTGGCGTGGAGGTGGAGGCACCGTTGTCTCTCGCACTGAAGCGCAGGCCGGACGTGCTGGCTGCCAGGGAGGACCTGAAGGGAGCCAACGCGTCAAGGTTCGCTTCCAAGGCAGCCAGATTTCCGAGCCTCTATTCCAGCCTGCAATACAGTTGGTCGGACAACACCTTTCCCGAAACCTGGGATTCTCACAGTAAGAACTACGCATGGAACGTGAGACTGGGCGTCGACCTACCCATATTCGACGGTCTGAGCACTAGTGCCGGTATCCGGCAGGCCACCGCGCGTGCGGCGATGGCCGAAAACCAGCTTAGAGATACGGAGCTGCAGGCGGCCCTGGAAGTCAAGGAGGCCCTGCTGATACTCGAAGAGGCCACGAGGAGGATCGCGGCTTCCAAGAGCGGATTGGAAAGCGCGGAGGAGGACTACAGGCTTTCGCGCGAGAGATACGACGTGGGTTCCGGAACAATGCTGGAGCTGCTTGACGCCGAGGTAAGTCTTTCCAGGGCCAGGAATTCTCACGTGGAGGCGCTGGCGAGCCTCAGAGTGGCCGAAGCGTTGCTCGAGAAAGCTACGGGAGAGCCGGTCCATTAGCGGTGCTGTAACGGAGGCGCAGTAGATATGAGTCGAAAGCGTAAGATCATATTGATTGTGGGAGGGGTCGCGGCCGTGGTGCTGCTGATCGTCCTTGGGAACATGGGGCGCAGTTCTGATAAGGGCCTTAAGATCCAGGCAGCAGACGTTAGCGTCGGCAGCATAACTTCGACCGTGCGTGCCCCCGGCAGCATAAGACCTGAGAAGGAGGTGCAGATAAGCGCCAGCGTGCCCGCCGAGATAGTGAACCTTGCGGTCAAGGAAGGAGACCCCGTCGAGCAGGGTCAGCTGCTGCTGCAGCTGGACAAGTCAGAGTATCTGGCGCAGGTGGAGCAGAGGCGGGCCACGCTGAGAACCGCCGAAGCCAGCCACCGACTTGCCGTGGCCTCATTGAAACAGATCAGGTCTGTCTACGAACGCAAGAAGGCCCTGTCTGAAAGGGGTCTGGCCTCGGACGAGGAGCTCGAGGCCGCAAGGACTCAGTACGACGTTCAGGAGGCGGAGGTTGAGGCCGCGGCAGAGAGGATTGCCGAGGCCAGGGCTGCTCTCAACATAGCGGAAGACAACCTGAGTAAGACGACGTTTGTTGCTCCTCAGTCCGGCGTGGTCTCCGAGCTCAACGTCGAAGAAGGTGAGATCGTGGTCGTCGGTACGATGAACGTCCCCGGCACCGTCATAATGACCGTGGCGGACCTGGCGCACATGCAGGTGGAATGTGCGGTGGACGAGACCGACGTGGTCAGCGTGAGAAAGGGACAGAAGGCCAAGATCTTCGTTGACGCGTTTCCGGACACCGTCTTCGAGGCGACCGTCGTGGAAATAGGCAGTTCCGGAAAGCGAGCGTCGGCAGGTGCCGAAGGTACCGCCACCGACTTCGAGGTCAAGCTCACGCTTGAGCCCGGGATAGAGAATCTGAAGCCCGGGATGACCGCGGACGCCGAGATAGAAACCGCAACTCACACCGACGCCTTGAAGGTCCCTATCCAGGCCATCGTAGTGCGAGAGAAGAAGACCGTGGAGAAGTGGATATCAGAGCGCGACAAGGACAAGAAGCTGGGAAAGAAGAGGGACGGGACGAAACAGAAGACGGCCGGTGAAGAGCCGGATTCCGCGGCCGACGAGACGACAGATGTAGAAGCGGGTGCGGGCGAGAAGCCGGAGGCGGAGGCGGCTGACTCCGTGTCAACCGCTGAGGAAGAGAAGGTCGAGGAAATAACGGGTATCTTTACCGTGGAGGAAGAGAAGGCCAAGTTCGTGCCTGTCAAGACAGGCATAATGAGTGAGACGGAGGTAGAGATTTTGGAGGGTCTCTCTGAAGAAGACCGCGTGGTAACGGGTCCTTTCAGGGTGTTGAGAGATTTGAAAGACGGTCAGCGCATAAGAGAAGAGAAGAAGGAGAAGAAGGGAGAGGGTGAGGGGCGAGACGAAGAGAGCGACTAGCAGACTCGCTCAATACAGGAGAACGGATGGACAATCTCATAGAACTTAGGGGCGTGACGAAGGTGTACCAGGTCGGCGCGGAGGAGGTGCACGCGCTGAACGGAATAGACCTGGACCTGACCTCAAACGAGTACCTTGCCATCATGGGGCCTTCGGGCTCGGGCAAATCCACGCTGATGAACCTCATCGGTTGTCTCGACACTCCCACGAGCGGTTCCTATCGCTTCAAGGACCAGGAAGTCAAAGACCTCTCGGACGACGAACTGGCGCGGATAAGGAACAAGGAGATAGGGTTCGTCTTCCAGACCTTCAATCTTCTTCCCAGGGCCGACGCTTCCCACAACGTAGAACTCCCCCTCATTTATGCTGGTGTTTCACGGGCCGAGAGAAGGACCAAGGTGGACGCAGCTCTAAAGGCCGTCGGGCTCGAGGACAGAACCAGACACCGTCCTTCCGAGCTCTCCGGCGGCCAGCGACAGCGCGCAGCGATCGCACGGGCGCTCGTGAACGAGCCTTCCGTGATACTCGCCGACGAACCTACCGGCAACCTCGACAGCAAGACGGGCGAGGAAATCATGCAGGCCATGGAGAAGATTCACAGAGCCGGAAACGCCATCGTCCTGGTAACACACGAAGAGTACATAGCAAAGCACGCAAGGCGCATCATCAGGTTGAGGGACGGCCTGATCGAGGCCGACGAACTTGTCTGAAGACTGCGGGGGTGAGTCTTGCAGCTCTCTGAGAACTTCCGGATAGCAGTCTCCACCCTTGGTGTGCACAAGGTTCGTTCTCTTCTCACGGTGCTGGGCACGGTGATAGGCGTCATGTCCGTCGTGACCATCGTGTCTATCATCGAGGGCATGAACGAGTACGTCTCAGAGAGGCTCGTGGCCGAGGGATCCAACACTTTCTACGTCGACAAATTCGGGATGATAACCGATTACGAGGAGTATCTGGAGGCCCTCAAGAGGGAAGACTTCACACCCGAGGACGCCCGGGCCGTGGAGCGGCTTTCCCCCTCTGTTCTTGCTGCAGGAGCCGTATCCGAGACCCAGAAGACCGTGCGCTACCGAGCCAAGAGCGTCTCCGGGGTGAACGTGCAGGGGGTGGACGAGAAGTATCGATTCGTCGAATCGGGCGAGGCGGTCGGTGTGGAATCAGGGAGGGAAATCTCACGCGAAGACGTGCTCCGAAGGAAGGCCATATGCGTAATCGGTCAGGATGTCAAAGACAAGCTATTCACCGGGGTGGACCCGATCGGGAAGGAAATCAGAGCAGGGAGGCACAGGTTCAGAATCGTGGGCGTGGGCGAGCGGAAGGGTAGTCTCCTGGGGATGAGCCAGGACAGTTACGTCACCGTTCCCATCTCGGCATTCAGGAAGGCCTACGGTACGAGGAACCCCGTGTACCTGGTCGTGAAGGCACGCGACCAGGCCAGCTACGATCTTGCACAGGATGAGACCAGGGCCGTCTTGAGGGCCAGGAGGAAGGTACCTTTTTCCGAGCCCGACGATTTCAGCATCATGGGCGCCGAGACGTTCATGGAGTTATACAGGAGCTTCACTTCCACGGCGTACCTGGTCACCGTGGGAATCGCCGCAATTTCCCTTATCGTGGGCGGAATCGTGATAATGAACATAATGCTGGTCTCTGTCACGGAGAGGACCAGAGAAATAGGCATAAGGAAGGCCATCGGTGCCAGACGCGGAGAGATAATGGTCCAGTTTCTCATCGAATCGCTGATTCTTTCAGGCACGGGGGGTCTGATCGGGGTGCTGCTGGGCGTGGCAATCGCCCTGTTCGTCTCGGGTGTGAGCCCGCTGCCCGCCGCCATCCGGGCCTGGGCAATACTGATGGGTCTGGCGGTGGCGTGTGGTGTGGGGACGTTCTTCGGCATTTATCCCGCGGCAAGGGCCGCGAAACTTGACCCGATAGTTGCGCTGCGCTACGAGTAGCCTGGCGCACGGGATCGGAGCATCGATGGGACTACGAACAGGACTTCTGAGGGAGAGCATGGTGATGGCTCTCTCTTCGCTTTGGACCCACAAATTGAGAGCCATTCTGACGATTCTGGGCGTCGTCATCGGCATTACGACGGTCGTCGGAATGGTATCCCTGGTCCAGGGGCTCAACCGCAGCATGGCGAGGCAGATTCGCTCGCTGGGCACGTCCGTGGTGTACGTCAGGAAGTTCGAGCCCGGCCTGTTCGTGGGTTCTCTTCCGGAGAGCTTGCGTCACAGGAGAGATTTCAGCGTAGAGGACGCCGTCGCCATCGAGAGGCTGTGTCCCTCTGTCAAGGCGGCTGTTCCCCTCAACTTCACGGCGGTCCCTCTGAAATACAGGGACAGGGAAACCCGGCTCACGCAGGTGCTGGGGAGCGCACCCGACTACCTGGAGATACACGAGCTGGGCATCTCGAGCGGCCGGTGCTTCACAGAGGAAGAGGTGCTCCACAGTGCGGACGTGTGCGTCATGGGACAGGAGCTTCTGGAGACGCTCTTTCCTCACACCTCCTCCGTGGGACGCTGGGTTTCCATCGGGGGGAAGCGGTTTCTCATCGTCGGAGAGCTGGAGAAGCGGGGCAATTTCCTGGGGCAGAGCCTGGATGATTTCGTCATCATGCCCCACTCGACCCTGGGTAAGAGGTTCGGACCCGACCTGCAGATATTCGTGGATGCGAAGCCGGTGACCGTGGAGGCGACCGAGCAGGCAATAGAGGAGATAACCGAACTCATGAGGCGCAGGAGAGGCATCCCTGCGAACCGCGGAGAGGACTTCGCCGTCTTCACCGAGGACGTTCTCATGGACCTCTACCACAGGATAACCGGGACCTTCTACATCGTGATGATAGCCATATCCTCCATCGCACTCATGGTCGGAGGGGTGGGTGTAACGAACATCATGTTCGTGTCCGTCACCGAGAGGACCAGGGAGATAGGCCTCCGCATGGCGGTGGGCGCCCGCAGAACAGACGTCATGGTACAGTTCTTGACGGAGGCAGTGGTTCTCACAGCCACCGGTGGGGTCATCGGTATCGCCATCGGTGTTTTCATCGGCTGGCTGGTCGAGAAGCTAGTGCACATCCCCTCGGCGGCGCCCTTCTGGTCCCTGGCCCTGGGCTTCGCCTTCTCGTCTGCGGTCGGGCTCTTCTTCGGAATGTACCCGGCGGTGAAGGCATCGAGGTTGGATCCGGTCGTGGCCCTCAGGTACGAATGAGGACTTTAGAAGTAAGATGAAGAAACGCGCACTATTGATTGTTAGTATTGCGATTGCAGCAATAGTGTATGGTCCACAGTCAGCGACTCCTTCGGGTCCCCGGGAGCTGGACTACGCCGAGAAGTTGATCGAAGACGGGATGCTCCAACCTGCCCAGGAGGAACTGCAGAGGTTCCTGGAGGGCGACGTCTCTCCGCAGTCTCGCCAGCACGCCACTCTTCTTCTGGGAGACATAAGGAGTTCCCTTTCGCAGTTCGCGGAAGCTGAACGGCTCTACTTTCGGGCCTACGAGGCCGACCCGCGCGGCGAAAGGGCCTGCGAGGCCCTGTACAGGGCCGGCGGATGCGAGGTGAAACTGGGTCGTCACAGGGAGGCAGGTTCGACCTTCTCCCAGGTCGTGGCACGCTTCCCGGAGTGCCCGCGATTCTGTGCGGCTCTTCGCAACGTGGGTCTCAGCTTCGTGGAGCGCGGTGACCCGGTGCAGGCGGCCAAGGAGTTCGAAAGAGGACTGGCTCTCTGCGCGGATGACGAGTGGAAAGCGGAGCTGCTGTATCTTCTGGGTTCCACGCTCACCCGAACGGATGCGGTCAGGGCCAGGAGCACGTTTGAACTCCTGCGCAAGGCTCATCGCGGTAGCGAAGCCGCCTTCAGGGGGTCCGTGGAGCTGGCCCGCCTGCTCCAGGCCGAGGGGAACACTCTCGGGTCTCTGGGCGTGCTAGACGAGGCGTTGTCGTTCAAAGTTGGAAAGGAGCTCCTGAGCGAGGCCCTGGTTGAGAAGGCGCGCCTGCTTGACAGCATGGGGCGAACCGCAGACGCGGCGGTGGCCTACTCCGAATGCGCTCGGTTGTCTCCCGATTCTCTCCTTTCGGAAGAGTGCAATCTGAGAGCCCAGTCCGCGTTTCTTGCAGCGGGGGAGTACGGCCAGGCGAACCTGCTGGCGGAGAAGTTGCTTTCGAGAGGGGCCACGGAGGCGGCGCAGCGTGCCTCTCTTTTTACGCGCGCGCGTGCCGCGCGCTTTCGGAATGCGCTCAGGGACGCGCTAGGTTTTCTCGAGAAGATACAGTGTGTCGGGCGTGCGGATTCCCTTTGTCTCTTCGTGAGTATCGAAGAAGGTATGGTGAGAGAGGAGCTCGAGGACAGGGAAGGGGCCGTGGCTGCCTATTTGCGGGCGCTGACACTGCCCGGTCCGGACGAGCTCCGCGCCACTGCCCTCATGCGGCTGGCCCGTCTCTCCGGAGCCGAGGCCCGCACAGAGGAGACAGTTGGGAGAGGACGGGCCGCGGCCTATTACACCTTGCTTGCTGACCTCTATCCGGAATCGGAAAGTGTGGAGCCGGCTGTCTGGGAGCTGGCCAGGTCTCACGAAACCCTCGGCGAGTACTCCGAGGCCGCGGGGGCCTACCGTAGGCTGGCGCGCGATTTCCCTCTGAGTCCAAGAGCGGACGAGGCCGCGGAGCGAGCAAGCCTCCTAGAAATGCTCTTTCCCGCGAAGGTGGGAAAGGAGGACTTGCAGAGGCTGCGAGTTCTTCTGATGTCCGCGGCCGAGGGCTCTGTGGCCGGCGAAAGGCTGCTCGAGCAAGCGGCGATCCTCTTCGAGAGCAGGCTGCGTTCCTTCGACGAGGCCGAGGTCATGCTCACGAAGGCCATGCTGAGCTCTCCTGCGGACAGAAAGCACCTGCTGCTCTGGAGACTGGCCAACGTGCACAATCTGCTCTCGAGGAAGCTTGCCTTCGAGGGTGAGAGAAAGGACGCCGCGAAGCACAAGGGTCTGGCGCTCCGGTACCTGAGGGACCTTCTTACTCAATACGGCAGGACCCAGCTGGCGGACGACGCCAGAATGGCACTCATAGAAGAGGAGCTTTCAGAGCTCAATCCCCCTCAGAAGCACAGAGCGGCCGTGTCTCTGTATACGGATTTTCTGCAGGGCTTCCCTGACACCGACCGGTTTGAAGCGGCTCTTCTCCGGAGAGCTCAGGCCCTGGCTGAGCTGTCGGGTACCGCGGGCGACGAACTCTACACAGAGGCCATGGCCAGCTATCAGAAACTCATCGACGAATTCCCTGACAGCCCGCTGCTGGCCGGGGCCCGGCTCGGGAGGGGATACTTGTTGCGCAAGGCGGGCAACCTGGACGCGGCGGAGCGGGAGCTGGAGATAGTCGTGTCGCGTTACTCAGAGAGCCCTGCTGCTGCCGAGGCGGCATACGAGCTCGGAGAGTGCAAGCTTGCGAGGAGGGACCTCGACAGAGCGATCTCACTCTACTCGTTTGCCTTCCAGAATGGCAGAACACGAATCCTCAGGGAGAGGGCCCTTTCCCGGAGGGGAGATTGCCATCTGGTAAGCGGGGAGCTGGAAAAGGCCGTCGCAGAGTACGAGTACATTCTGAAACACGATCCCACCGGTCCGTTCGCGGACGACCTGCTCGCGCGAGAAGCCAGGGCGTATCTGGACAGAGGAATGCTGAAAGAGGCGTCTGTTCCCGTGGAACGTCTCGCCGCGCAGTTCCCGGGGAGTCCGCTGCTCAGAGACGTTCTCATAAGGAAGGCCGGCGTCGAAACGCGGGTCGGAGAGTCTGGCAAGGCCGCCGTCACCTACGCAGGGCTGGCTAAACAGTTTCCAGAGGTGCGTTCGGATTCCACGGTAATGCTCTCTTTCGGCCGGGCGAGCTTTGAATCGGGAGATTTCTCCTCGAGCCTCGAGGCCTACGAGCGGGCGCTGGCATTGACCAGGGGCCAGGCCTCGCATCGGGAGGCGGCGCGCAGGATCGTGCTGTCCCTTGCCAAGCTTGGAGAAGACTCCAAGGCGCAGAAACGGCTCGGGGAGTTCGTGAAGAGCTTCCCCTCAGATACTACTCTGGCTTCGGAGCTGGCTCTGGAGAGGGGCCTGGCTCTGTACGAGGCCGGCGATATGGCCGGAGCGCACGCGCGTCTGGCAGAGGCACTCGGAGGCTTGCGGGGAGAGCCAAGGAAGAAGGCGCTTGTTACGATGGGGCTCTCCAAGCTGCGGCAGAACGATTTCGCTGCTGCGTCCGCCCATTTCGGGCAGGCCGTGAAGCTGGCCTCTTCGGACAGCACACTGAATTTCACAGCGCATTTCAAACTGGGTACGTCTCTCTACGCGCAATCCAGGTACCTGGAGGCCTCTCGTTCCTATCTGGACGCCTCGCGGGTGGCCTCCGACGCCACGAGCCGCTGCGACGCCTGGTCAAATTCCGCCCTCTGTCTCGAAAGGGCGGAGAAGTGGTCCGAAGCCGCTTCCCTGTATGAGGAGATACGAACCGGATGCACGGGTGAGCAGGCACGCGCCGCGGCGTTCAAGAGCGGGTACTGCGACCTGAACGCTGGACGTCACCGTCGGGCGATCGAGAAACTGAGGCAGGCGCTTGAGACGGCCGAGGGAGAGGAGAAGCCCGAGATTCAGTACTGGCTGGGCGAGGCCCACGCCGCGATGGGAGAGTTCGAGAGGGCGGCTTCGGAGTTTCTGAAGGTTCCGTTTCTCTATGGAGAAGGCTCTCTGTGGGCGGTGACTGCTCGCTTCAAGGCAGGGATGGCGTTCGAACAGTCCGGAGACGTGGAGGCCGCGGCCAAGCAATACACGATCCTGCTGGAAAGGGAAGGGGAGAATTCGCAGTGGGGAAGCATGGCAAGAGAAAGGCTTCAGAGACTCTCGAGGTGAAGACTTTTCCTGGCTCCTCTCCCGGTTTCATTCTTGTCAAGGGAGCCAGGGAACACAATCTCAAGAACATAGACGCGAGCATCCCTCGAAACTCACTCGTTGTCATTACCGGAGTGAGCGGCTCGGGCAAGAGCTCACTTGCCTTTGACACTATCTACGCGGAAGGGCAGAGGCGTTACGTCGAGTCCCTTTCGGCATACGCCCGGCAGTTTTTGGGACAGATGGAGAAGCCGGACGTGGATTCCATAGAGGGGCTCTCCCCGGCAATCTCCATCGAACAGCGGACCGCAGGTTCCAACCCGCGTTCGACGGTCGCCACGGTGACCGAACTCTACGACTACCTCAGGCTTCTCTTTTCCCGCGTCGGCGTTCAGCACTGCCATAAATGCGGCACGCCCGTCGGCGCCCAATCGCCCTCCCAGATAGTAGATTCCTTGCTGGAGACTGCGCTCGGCAAGTCGGTTCAGATAATGGCCCCCATCGTCAGGGGCAGAAAAGGTGAGTACAAGAAGGAATTGGAACAGGCCAGGCGGCAGGGATTTCTGCGCGCGCGCATAGACGGGGAACTCGTGGAGTTGGAGAAAGTCGAGTCCCTGAAGAAGACCAGAAAGCACACGATAGAAGTGCTGGTGGACCGTTTGACGGCCGCCAGGAAGAACCGCTCTCGGTTGGCGGATTCGGTCGAGACCGCTCTCCGTGTAGCCTCGGGTACGGTGAGCGTGCTCGTGGGCGCTAAGAAGCAACTCCTGTTCAGCGAGAAGAGAGCCTGCGTGAAGTGCGGTATCGGTTTCGACGAGCTCAATCCCAGAAACTTCTCCTTCAACAGCCCCTACGGTGCATGCGCTGTCTGCGACGGACTGGGGAGCCGGCTCGAGATAGACCCCTCGCTCGTGGTTCCGGATGCGCAGGTTTCCATCAAGGACGGTGCCGTGGCTCCCTGGGGTCCCGTGACCAAGGGCTGGTTCAGCACGCAGATGAGGGCGCTTTCGCGGCACTACGGGTTCGACCTGAATACCCCGTTTCAAGACCTTCCCGAGCGGGCCAAGCGGGCCGTTCTCTTCGGAACGGGGAAGGAAGAACTGGACGTCACATACAAGAGCCGCAAATTCACCGTGAAGCACAGAACGAAGTTCTCGGGTGTTGTTGCCGACCTCTCCCGCAGGTACCGCGCCACGACCTCGGAGGCAGTGCGCGAGTGGATAGAGGGTTTCATGGCTCCGGGTCAATGCCCCGGGTGCGGCGGGCGGAGACTTAAACCCGAGAGTCTAGCCGTGAGGGTCGGGGGCCGGAGCATAGCAGATTTCGCGGCTGTCTCTGTGAAGGAAGCGCGCGAGGCTTTCGGGAAGCTCAAGTTTCGTGCCGGGGAAGTTCCCGTTGCGGAGCCCGTTCTGAAAGAGATTTCGCAGCGACTGAAGTTCCTGTGTGACGTGGGTCTGGACTATCTCACGCTGGAGCGAAGCGCCTCGACCCTTGCAGGCGGCGAGGCGCAGCGGTTGAGACTGGCCACCCAGATAGGCTCCAAGCTGAGCGGTGTCCTTTACGTTCTGGACGAACCCAGCATCGGCCTGCATCACAGGGACCAGAGACGGCTTCTGGCCACCCTTTTCGAGCTAAGAGACATGGGCAACACCGTCCTGGTCGTCGAACACGACAGAGACACCATCCTCTCCGCGGATTACGTGATAGACCTGGGACCGGGCGCTGGTGAGGGTGGTGGATGGGTGGTGGCCACGGGCCTGCCGGGCGACGTGGCGGGGAACAGCGAGTCTCTGACCGGGCTATATCTCTCGGGCAAGAAAGACGTGGAGGTACCGCGTTCCAGGAGGCGACCCCGGGGAGGAAATCTCACCGTGCGGGGCGCCGCCGCCAATAACCTCAAGTCCATCGACGTGTCGTTTCCCCTCGGACTCTTCGTGTGCGTGACCGGAGTTTCAGGCTCTGGAAAGAGCACTCTGGTGAATGACATTCTCCATAGGGCCCTCGCGAGGCACTTCTATTCCTCCACGGAGTCTCCGGGAGAGCACAAGGCGATAAAGGGCCTGGAGCACATCGATAAGGTCGTGGATATCGACCAGTCTCCAATTGGGCGCACCCCGCGCTCTAACGCCGCGACGTACGTGGGCGCCTTCACCTTTATGAGGTCGCTGTTCGCGCAGCTTCCCGAGTCGAAGGTGCGCGGATACAAGCCGGGGCGGTTCAGCTTCAACGTCCACGGCGGCCGCTGCGAAGCGTGTCACGGAGACGGGGTCGTGAAGATAGAGATGCACTTTCTGCCCGACGTTTACGTTAGATGCGACACCTGCGACGGCAGGAGGTACAACCGGGAGACTCTGGAGGTGCTTTACAAAGGGAAGAGCATCGCCGACGTACTGGATATGACCATCGAGACCGCCTATCAGTTCTTTCTTCAGATACCTCCTGTGCGAAGAAAGCTGGAGGCCCTGAGGGACGTGGGCCTGGGCTATCTGAGGTTGGGTCAGCCGGCCACGAGGCTGTCCGGTGGAGAGGCCCAGAGAGTCAAGCTGGCGACCGAGCTCTCGAAGGTGGCAACGGGGCGCACCGTTTACATTCTGGACGAACCCACGACCGGACTTCACTTCGACGACGTAAGACTTCTGCTGGGCGTGCTCAATCGTCTGGTCACGGCAGGGAATACAGTTATCGTCATTGAACACAACCTGGACGTTGTTAAGGCAGCTGACTACATCATCGACCTGGGACCCGAAGGTGGTGACGATGGGGGGCGCGTCGTCGCGACGGGGACGCCCGAAGAGATAGTCGCGTCTGAAGGCTCTTACACCGGTAAAGCGCTGAGAGAAGTGGTGGGTGTAGGGGCCGACGTGACCGTTGCCGGATGAGGGGATTCGTATGGACATCAAGGTATTCCTGACAGTGTTTGGAGCGGTTTTCGTGGCAGAGCTGGGGGATAAGACACAGCTTGCCACGCTGCTTTTCGCCGCAAACAAGCAGGTCAGCAAGCTCACAGTTTTCGTGGCTGCTTCACTGGCGCTCATGGTCGCATCTGGGATCGGAGTCCTGGCCGGAAGCACTCTCTCCCAGTACGTAAGCGCAAAGCATCTGCACTACGTAGCTGGCATCGGCTTCATCTGCATCGGCATCTGGACGCTGGTCCGGGCTTAGGCAGTTACCGTCTGGCGGAGCCGAGGCGCGGGTGTGCGGGCCAGTCGACCCCCTACTTTGTGGTCAGGTTCGGTCGGTTACCGTCTGAGCGGACCGGGACGCGGCGGGCTGGGCAGGGGGAGGGTGCCGTGCCACGGTTCTGAGACAGGACAGTGATCGAGAATGAAACTCAGAAAGCACGCCGTCATACTGGGTTTCGTTGGGCTTCTTATCGTAATCGCTTTGATAGCGTTCGTCAGAAGTCCTGTCGGAGTCGCACTTCTCAGGCCAAAGAGCCACTTTGTGCCCTGTGGGGAGAACCGCGCAGTCTTGTACGAGCCCGGCGCCGAATCAGAGGCAAAGAAGATTGCTCGTTTTCTTCCGCAGGCCATCAGGGTCGTGGAAGAAGGGCACTTCAGAAACTTCAAGAAGCCGTTCAAGGTATACGTGTGCGCTACGCAGGAGAGTCACAACAAGTTCGTAGGGGAACGTTCACTGTATCCAATTAGAGGGACCGCGGTTCTGGGCAGCGTGCTGGTTGCTCCGAGCGCCTTCGACTTCCAAGGGAGAGACACGCACAGAGAAACTCTGGTCCACGAACTATCCCATCTGCACCTGGCTCAGCAGCTCGGATTCCTTGGGCGGGGGGAAATACCCTCCTGGCTCACGGAAGGACTCGCGAACTGTCTTGCAGGGAGTGGTGGGGAGGGCATATCGGACAAGGTCGCGATAGCTTCCATAGTGAGCGGAAGGCACTTCGTCGTGGAGGAGAAGGGGAGTTTTGCAGGTTCAGTGCGAAAGTCCGTTGCCGCCGCAGGGCTAACTCCTCTAATGTTTCATAAGCAAAGCAAGATGTTTGTCGGGTTCATCCGGAACAAGAAGCCGGACGCCTTTCGGAGACTGTTGCTTGACCTGCAGGACGGAGAGCCCTTTGCCCCCGTCTTTCAGGAACACTTTGGGGTCGGCGTGAAAGCAATGTGGGAGGATTTCAGGGCAAACATTTCCTCAGCAGACTTGCCGTGAGGCAGAAATTCCACATCCTGCTTGACAGCAGTGCCGCGGACAGGTATGGTGACCGCGGCATACGAACGAGAGTCGCTTTTACACTCAGAGTCAATTCATTCACGAGCAGCCGCCGGTGATTCTGTGCCATTCGGTCTCCGAATCGGGCTACGTGCTCGGGGAGGTGTAAGCATGGCATTCAGTATTACGGTCAGGAGCGAACTCGGAGTCGTTGAGCTGCGTTTTGAAGGGGCCGTGGACGTGGCTCAACTCGGAGACACGCGCCTGGAAGTCCGTCGTCTTCTGGAAGAGGATCCGACGCGGAACGTTCTGGTCGACATGCGGAAAATGGACTTCAGCATGTCCACGTTCGACATCTACTCCTTTGCATCCACTATCCAGCTTCCCACCTCCTCCAGGATTGCCCTCCTGGCAAAACCCGATGACAAGAATGCAGAGTTCTTTGAAACGGTTGCTAAGAACCGGGGCATTCCGCTACGCCTGTTCACCGAACTGGACGAAGCCATGAGCTTTCTGAAGAAATGACGGACGCGCCACCACCTTGTCCCCCTCTCCAATCAACTCCTCGGCAGCGACACGGATGTGAGGATACCTTGTCCAGATCTGGGTCCACGCCTCCGCTATTCCGGCCGGATGTGCCCGTCCCTCCAGGAAGGCTGGCGATTACACATCCACTGCTGCGCTCCAGATCCGCGGCTTGACAGAGAGGCCAGGCGGAGCTATTTTTTGGAAGAGTGGCTCTCCGAGTCCCCTTGTGGGATGTCTGAACCCAGAGGCTGCTTGCTGAAGCCGGAGCCAACCATGGAGAGTTCTTTCGGAGCCGACTACTTGGCGGACGTTTTGCTCCAGTTCCGCAAATTGAAGTCCCTGGCCGATGACGCCCTGGCCCAGGTCAGCGACGAACAGGTCTTCGCTGCGGTTGGCGAGGGAGACAATAGCATTGCAGTCATCGTGAAACATGTGTCCGGAAACTTGCGCTCTCGATGGACGGACTTCCTGAGTTCTGACGGCGAGAAGCCTGACCGAGATCGTGACAGCGAGTTCGGGATCGAGGTTTCGGAAGACAGGGCTGCGCTCTTCGATCGATGGGAAGCCGGTTGGCGCTGCGCCTTCGACGCACTCGCTTCGCTCACGCCGGAGGATTTGGGCAGAACGGTTCTGATTCGCGCAGAGCCTCATTCTGTCGTGAAGGCCATCGACCGCAGCCTGTCTCACAGCGCGTATCACGTTGGACAGATCGTGTTCTTGTGTAAGCATTTCAGGTCAGGGCAGTGGCGATGCCTGAGTGTTGCGCCCGGCAAGTCAGAGGATTTCAACGCCGAGATGCGCAGAAAGCACCAATCGTAGCCACAGTCACCAGATGATGGACTGGTGACGGCTCCTGACGGGCCGGTGGTGCGAGAGGGGCTCAAAGATTGAGGCTGGATTCCTTCTCCTCAGGGGCCAGAGAGGGCGACACGTACGTTGATTTTAACGTCACGACGGACGGTTTCGTTCTCTATGTGCCGCGCGCCAGGATAAGGAGGTCCCGCGACGTAGTTGCCATCGTCCCGCTGCCGAGTGAGTGAGGCCCGGCGCCTCGCTCCAATGGGTCTTGGCACGGCCGCCGATCCGCAGCAGGATGAGGACGCTGAGTCCGCTTCGAAACCGCCTCCAAAGCATTTGACGCCGTTCTTGCATGGAGTACGTGCGCCGAACAGAGGGGAGGACGATATGAAGGCAGCGTATGTCGGTGTTATCTTGTCGACCCTCGTGCTGGCCGGTTGCCTTCACGAGGATTCAACTCCCGAGTACCTGACAAGCTGGGCCTCCGCGGATTCAGTTGAAGTGTTGTCAGTTGAAGGGCTTTCAGTCGAATTCGAGGTGTTCGGGGCAAAGCCAACGCCGTGCCACGAAGTGATTGACCCCGCTGTAACGGAAGAAGTGCCCGAGAGGCGCGTAACCGTTCAGATGAGGAGCCGCATACGCCGGGACACAATCTGTATCCAGGTAATCGCTTCTCACCGGACCACGATCGTGGTCACGGTCAGCGCGCCGGGAGCGTGGGAGTTCGAGTTCCGTGATAGCTTCGGCGATGAGCCCATAGTCATCGGCGTCAACGTACCTGGTTGACCAGTCCTGGCGAGACCCGGGCTGTTCCACGGCCACCAGCCCGATGAGTGGGGTGGCATCTGCACCGGTTGATGAGTCCAGTGACGAAAAGAGGCCCAGGCGGTGGCTCACCTGAGTGCCGGTTGCCCTTCTCGTGGGAACGCAGCAGTACCGAAGCCATACCGTCCGCTCAACCCTAATCCCTTAGACCAGATCAAGCTCGGTAAACTTGACAGACGGCAAACCTGTGCTATTATGATGTGATTGTACCTGAACTGCGGGCAGTGAAGAGACGTGGGGAAGGCGGCGGTCCCGCAGGACGGAGTATCATAAGAGACTGCCTGAGAAGGCCAATGCCCAGAGAAACTCCGCTCGCCCAGAAGCACCGTGAACTCGGTGCCCGTTTTGTTGAGTTCGCTGGCTGGCTCATGCCCGTCCAGTACTCGGGACTCGTAGAGGAGCACACCGCGGTCAGGGAGGCCGCGGGTATCTTCGACGTCTCGCACATGGGGGAGATATGGTTTCGAGGGCCCGGTGCGATTGATGCTGCCGACGGTCTTGTCACCAACGACATCTCGTCGCTCCGGTCGGGCCAGGTTCTATACACCACGATGTGCACAGAACGGGGAGGCATCGTGGACGACTTTCTGGCTTACAGGGTCGGAGACGAAGTGCTCTTCGTCCTGAACGCCTCAAACACCGAGAAGGGCTTCAGGTGGATACGTTCTCATACCGAAAAAGAGGCACACGTTGAGGACCTCTCCGAGAAGACGGTCCAGGTGGCTCTGCAGGGTCCCAGGGCGGAGGACGTGCTTAAGAAAGCGGGAATGGCTGAGCTTCTGTCCCTTCCGCACAACGGGCACGTGAGCATAGAGATCGAGGGGCTTCAAGTCCTGGCCTCGCGCACCGGCTACACCGGCGAAGACGGTTTCGAGTTATATCACGACACACGCGATTCCGACCGTCTCTGGAACCTGCTCTTCGAGGCGGGGCGCGGATTCGGATTGAAGCCGGTGGGTTTGGGCGCGCGCGACACGCTCAGATTCGAGATGGGCTATTGCCTCTACGGAAACGACATCGACGAGAGCACGACCCCTTTTGAGGCAGGCCTGGGCTGGACTGTAAAGCTTCAGAAGAAGAAGTTCTTGGGCAGGGAGTTTCTGGTCCGGCAGAAGCAAGAAGGAGTTCGAAGGAAGCTCGTGGGACTGGAGATGCTCGAGAACGCGATTCCTCGCACCGGTTATCCGGTAACCTCGGGAGGAAAAGAGATAGGCCGCGTGACCAGCGGGACGTTCTCACCTTCCCTGAAAAAGGGACTGGCCATGGCGTATCTGCCCGTGGAGGCGTCGAAGCCTGGAACAGAAGTTACGGTCCTGGTGCGGGGAAAAGAGCACCGGGCCTCGGTGACGAAGCTACCGTTCTACAGGAGAGGCAGCCGAAAGTAGTCGCACTATCGACACGAACACCGGGCGAAAGGAAGGCAGCAGATGAAGATTCCGGAGAATCTCAAGTACACCGAGCAGCATGAGTGGGTGCGCATCGAAGGGGATACGGCCGTAGTGGGAATTACCGACTACGCGCAGCGTGAGCTTGGTGACGTCGTCTACGTGGAGCTTCCTTCGGTGGGAGATGAGGCCAAAGCCGCTACGCCCTTCGGAGTGGTGGAGGCGGTCAAGACCGTGAGCGACCTCTTCTCTCCGGTTTCGGGAGAGATAGCTGCCGTGAACGAGGCGCTCTCCACGGACGCGGGTATCGTAAACAAGAGCCCGTACGAGGACGGCTGGATGATAAAGATAAAGATGTCTGACACGAGTGAGCTTGGTTCTCTTCTGGGTCCTCAGGACTACGAGAAGCTCGTAGGTAAGGAGCTATGATGACCTCCTACGTGGGGCGAAGCGAAGCCGAACGGAAGGAGATGCTGCATGCGATCGGCGTCGGGTCGATGGAAGACCTGCTCGACCCGGTTCCGGCTGCGCTGAGGGCCAAGGCCAGGATAGAACTACCTGGGGCAATGTCCGAGCTGGACGTGAGAAGGCGCCTCAGAGAGCTGTCTCTCAGGAACATCGATCCGGATGGAGTCTCGTGTTTTGCCGGGGCAGGAGTCTACGACCACTTCGTACCCGCCGCCGTGCGTCACCTGCTTTCGCGGAGCGAGTTCTCGACGTGCTACACGCCTTATCAGGCGGAGGTGAGCCAGGGAACGCTTCAGGCCATTTTCGAGTTTCAGTCCCTGATGTGCGCTGTTACGGGCATGGACGTGTGCAACGCGTCCATGTACGACTGCGCCACGGCCGTGGCGGAGGCAGCGCTTCTGGCGGTGAGCGCCACCGGCGAGCGTCGGATTCTGGTTTCCGCCTGTCTTAATCCGCACTACGTAGACGTCCTCAAGACATACTGCACTCCGACGAACATCGAGATGGTCGAGATTCCTGAAGACGCTGGGGTGACGGACCTGGCAGAGCTGGAATCTGCCCTGGGCCTGGGGGCGGCGTGCTTCATACACCAGCAGCCCAATTTCTTTGGGGTCGTGGAGGAGACTTCGGGTATAGGAAGGCTCCTGTCCTCGAGCAAGGCCCTCCTCGTCTCTTGCGTGGACCCGATTTCACTCTCCCTGCTTGAGCCTCCGTCCACCTACGGGGCGGACATCGTTGTGGGCGAGGGACAGGGTCTGGGTAACGCCATGAGTTTCGGGGGACCGCTGCTGGGTTTCTTCGCTGCCCGAAAGGACTACGTGAGAAAGCTGCCCGGCCGAATCGTGGGGCTGACTTCAGACGTGCGCGGAAGGCGCGGCTTCGTTCTGACGCTTCAGACCAGGGAGCAGCACATAAGGCGCGAGAAGGCCACCTCCAACATATGCACGAATCAGGCACTGGTCGCACTTGCCGCCACCGTCCACGTCTCGCTTCTGGGAGAGGAGGGGATGAGAGAGGTGGCAGAGCAGTGCCTTTCGAGGAGTCACTTCGCCGCCGAGTGCCTTTCTCAGCTGAAGGGATTCTCGCTCAAGTACGACAGGCCCTTCTTCAAGGAATTTCTGCTGGAGTGTCCGGTGAGCGCGGAGGCGCTGGTCGAGGCGCTTTTTGACGAGGGGATACTGGGGGGCGTGCCGCTTTCCCGCTTCTCCGGCCGTGCGGAGCTTCTCCTTGTGGCCGTGACGGAGAAGAGGACCCGGAAAGAGATAGAGTGCTTCGTCGATGCAACGCGCCGGGCCTCAGAGCGTTTGCCGCGGGCGTAGCGCGGAGCATGGACAGACGAGATAGAGAGGCGGAATGGACGAGCTGAAGAGAAAAACACACGGTGAGCCACAAGGGGAGGGTCCGCGCCTCGAGGCCGAGCCACTACTGTCGGAGCTTCACAGCCAGGGGCACGGCTCGTTCGTGGCCCCGGCACTGGACGTGCCCGCCGTGCGCGCGGAAGATGCGATTCCCTCGCATCTTTTGCGCAAGGAGAGTCAGGGCCTTCCCGAGCTCAGCGAGCCGGAAGTGGTGAGACACTTCACGCGACTCTCCTCGATGAACTACCACGTGGACAAGGGCATGTATCCTCTGGGCTCCTGCACGATGAAATACAATCCCAAGCTCAACGAGGAAGTGGCCTCCTGGCCCGGCTTCGCTGGTCTCCATCCCTTGAGTCCGTTGGTCGGAGCTCAGGGTGCCCTGGAGCTTATGTGTCTTCTGGACGAGGCACTCCGGGCAGTCACCGGGATGAGCCAATTCTGTCTGCACCCGGCTGCGGGGGCTCACGGTGAGCTGGCCGGAATGATGATGGTGGCTGCCTATCACCGAGACAAGAAGAACGAGAAAGACACGGTCATAATCCCGGACTCGGCTCACGGAACCAACCCGGCCAGCGTGAACCTGGCAGGATACAGGGTGGCCGAGGTGAAGTCAGGAAAGAACGGCTGCGTGAGCGCAGAGTCGCTGAGGCAAGTGGCTGACGAGCGCACGGCCGCCCTGATGCTCACCAATCCCAACACGCTCGGGCTCTTCGAAGAAGAAGTACTGGAGCTGGCGGAGGTGCTGCACGGCCTGGACGGACTCATGTACCTTGACGGGGCGAATCTCAATGCCCTTCTGGGGGTAGCGAAGCCGGCCGACATGGGATTCGACGTCGTGCATATCAATCTGCACAAGACCTTCTCCACACCTCACGGGGGCGGCGGGCCCGGTTCCGGCCCTCTGGGGGTGAACGAGAAGCTGCGGCCGTTTCTTCCTGTGCCCCGGGTGGAAAAGGAGGGCACGCGCTTCGTGCTCAGAGACCACGAGCCAAAGAGCATCGGGCGCATTCACAGTTTCTACGGGAACTTCGCCGTCATGGTGAAAGCATACGCATACATACTGTCTCTGGGAGGGGAGGGGCTGGAAGCGGTTTCCAGAGAGTCAACCCTGAACGCCAACTACCTGAAGGCTCTTCTGGCGCCGCATTTCGAGTTACCCTACGACAGGCCCTGCATGCACGAGTTCGTGCTGTCCGGCTCCAGGCAGAAGGAGGCCGGCGTGCGCACGCTGGACGTGGCAAAGAGACTTCTTGACTACGGATTCCACGCGCCGACGGTGTACTTTCCCCTCATAGTGGACGAAGCACTGATGATAGAGCCGACCGAGACCGAAACGAAGAGGGAGCTGGACAGGTTTGCGGAGGCCATGCAGGCCATTGCGGAGGAGGCCCGGAAAACGCCCGAGGTCGTGAAGCTGGCGCCGGTCGCCACGCCTGTGGGCAGGCTCGACGAGGGCAAGGCCGCGCGCGAGCTCAGGCTCAAGTGGTAGGCGTTTGCGAGGGCGCTCACACAACTGGCTTGACCATAGGAGATTGCACGCCGCGCCATGGAAGAAACTCCTACAGACGAGCCGCGTCTGACGTTGACCTGGCGTCTCAGACCGTGTACAATGGACCTCAGAAAATGCACATTTGTCGTCGCCGTCATTGTGGGCTTCGGCCTCATCGTGCTCCTTCTTTGGCACGATCCGTTTCTGGCCCTGCTCTCGGTGGTGATACTTGTCGGCTCTCTTCACAACTACTTCTTCGCTTCGACTTATTCGTTGAGCTCAAAGGGTGTGGAGATAAGAGGTCTCTTCGGCACCCAGAAGAAGGAGTGGAGTAGCTTCAAGAGCTTCTGGGTTGACTCGGGGGGCGTGAGCCTGAGTCCGTTTAGAAGACGCTCCTGGCTGGAGCATTACAGAGGAATGAGGCTGCTGGTCTCGGGGAACAGGGGCGAGGTGGTGGATTTCGTGACGCATGCAATGGGAAAGGAGTCCCAACGTGGATAGAGGGTTACGGCCGTTCCTTAAGGAAGAACCTGAGGCAAACGGGGAGGAGAAAGACGACGATGCCCTCATCGATGCCGTGGCCAACAGAGTGGTCCGGATGGGTCTCGGCGTGCCCGCGATATTCTTTCTGGAATCCTCGAAGCCCTTGAGCTTCCTTGGAAGTCAACTCCTGGTGTTTCTGGAGCCCTTCGTGAAAACCTTCTTCGACATCAAGAGCTACGACAGATTCTACACTCTCATGGAGAACAGAGATAACGTGGAGAAACTGATCCAGAGGGTGGAGGACTTGGAGGAGCAGCAGAAGGAGGAACGGGCCCAGAGAAAGAGGGAGAAGAAGAGGGAAAAGCAGATAGAGCGCCAGCGAGAAAAGGAGAGCCGCAGACAGAGCTGAAAGCTGAAAGGAAGGAACAGGGAAAGGGAAGAACATGAGCGTTCCAAAGCCCGAGGATGTCACATCGATACTGGCCACCGACTGCGGAAGCACGACGACCAAGGCCATTTTGATAGAGAAGAAGGGTGACGAGTACCGGCTCATCGTGCGTGGAGAGGCGCCCACCACCGTAGAGGCGCCGTTCGAAGACGTGACGAAGGGGGTCCTCAATGCGGTCCGGGAGGTGGAGGAGCTGGCGGGGCGAAAGTTGCTCAGTGGCGAGAGCATTCTGTCCAAGGCAGAAGACGGCGAGGGAGCGGACATCTACATCTCCACTTCCAGCGCAGGCGGCGGGCTCCAGATGATGGTGTTTGGAGTCGTGAAGGCCATGACCGGTGAGAGTGCGCAGAGGGCCGCGCTGGGAGCGGGAGCCATCGTGATGGACGTGATCGCCTCGAACGACGGGCGGCTGCCTCACGAGAAGATACGTCGCATAAGACAGTTGAGACCCGACATGATACTTCTCTCAGGAGGCATCGACGGCGGAACGACGGCGCACGTGGCCGAATTGGCCGAACTCCTTTCCGCGGCGGACCCGAAGGCGCGGCTGGGAGCGGGTTACATGCTGCCCGTCATTTACGCGGGGAACGTGGACGCCAGGGACATCGTCTCCGAGAGACTGGGAGAGAAAACCGCGCTCGTTCTCACCGAGAACATCCGCCCGGTTCTGGAAAGGGAGAACCTTCAGCCCGCCCGGCACAGGATACACGACCTCTTCATGGAACACGTCATGGCACACGCGCCGGGGTATAAGAAACTCATGAACTGGACGCCCGTGCCCGTGATGCCTACCCCTGCGGCGGTGGGCAAAATCATAGAGACCATCGCCAGAGAGGAAGGAATCCAGGCCATCGGCGTGGACATCGGTGGCGCCACCACGGACGTCTTCTCGGTGTTCCAGACCGTGTTCAACAGGACGGTCAGCGCGAACCTGGGCATGAGCTACAGCATCTCCAACGTGCTGGCCGAAGCGGGGCTGGAGAACATAATGAGGTGGATACCGTTCCGCGTGGAGGAGAAAGACCTCAGGAACAGGATCAAGAACAAGATGATAAGGCCCACCACGATTCCCCAGAGCCTGGAAGAGCTGATGATAGAGCAGGGCATCGCCCGGGAGGCCTTGAGGCTGGCCTTCGAGCAACACAAGTCCCTGGCCGTGGGACTGAAGGGCGTGCAGCAGGAGAGGACAATCTCCGACACGTTCGAGCAGAGTTCCAGCGGAGAGACCCTCGTGGATCTCAGGCAGCTCGGCATGCTCGTAGGAAGCGGGGGAGTGCTCTCTCACGCTCCTCGCAGGGCACAGGCGGCCTTCATGCTGATAGACGGCTTTTTGCCTGAGTGCGTGACGCACCTGGCGGTGGACAGCATATTCATGATGCCGCAGCTCGGAGTGCTCTCCGAGGTGCATCCCAAAGCCGCCACGGAAGTGTTCAAGAAGGACTGCCTGATTCATCTCGGTCCCTGCGTGGCACCGATCGGCGCGGGCAAGGAGGGGGTCGAGTGTCTGCAGGTGAGACTGGAGAGGGAAGAGGGCGCTGCCTCTGAAGGAAAAGCCGCGAAGGCCAAGGGTACGACCGAGAGTCTCTCGCTCAAGTTCGGCCAGATGGCGGTCTTACCTCTGGGCGTGGGAGAACGTGGCAGACTCGTGCTCAACCCATCGAAAGGATTCGACGTGGGGGCGGGCAGCGGCAGGTCACTCGAGACGAAAGTCGACGGCGGCGTCGTGGGAGTCGTCTTGGACTGCAGGGGACGGCGGCCTTTCCAGTTGCCCTCGAACGAGGGGGAAAGGGTCAAGAAACTGAGCGAATGGAACGCCGCTCTGAACGTTTACCCGGAAAGAAAGTAGCGCGGGTGACGCGCGATACGGAGGTAATCAGAAAGTGGCTCACGCTTACACACCAGGGGTCACGGTAACTGCCAGGACTAGACTCGTGAGAGAGAGGAGACTTCCTCTCTCTGGCTCCGTCCTGGTGGAGGAAGGAAGCCAGGTCAGTGCCGAGCAGGTGGTGGCCCGCACAGAGCTGCCGGGAAACGTGCAGACCGTAAACGTTGCGAACATCCTGAGCCTTCTGCCCGAAGACATCGGGGGAGCTCTCACGAAGCCCATCGGTTCTCCGCTCCAGAAGGGCGAAGTCTTCGCGATGAGCAGCAGCTTCTTCGGCCTGTTCAAGTCCAGGTGCAAGAGTCCCGTCGACGGAACGCTCGAGAGCGCGTCTACCATCACGGGCCAGGCCATCCTTCGAGAGCCTCCCATTCCTGTCGAGGTGCACGCATACCTGGACGGGAGAGTGATAGAGCGCATGGAGAAGGAGGGAGTCAAGGTGGAGACCGAGGGCTCCTTCATCCAGGGCATCTTCGGAATCGGTGGGGAGACGTGGGGAGAGATCAAGCTACTTGTGAGCGCGGGCGACGAGCCGCTCGCCGTCAAGAGTCTGGACGAATCCTGCCGCGACAAGATTCTCATCGGTGGCTCGAAGGTGGACAGCGAGTTTCTCACCAGGGCTGCCTCCCTGGGGGTAAGGGGAGTCGTGGCCGGCGGAATAGACGACAAGGACCTGAGGCAGTTCCTGGGCTACGATCTGGGTGTCGCCATAACTGGCTCCGAGGAGAAAGGGATATCCCTCATAGTGACCGAAGGGTTCGGGAGAATGAGAATGGCGGAGAAGACGTTCTCACTTCTCAAGTCACTGGAGGGAAAACGCGCTTCCATGAGCGGGGCCACCCAGATAAGGGCTGGGGTCATGAGACCCGAGGTCATCGTGGCCGCAGACGGCGCCGGGAGGTCGGCCGGGGACACCGGCAGTATCTTCTCCGCATCGGGCCTCGAGGTCGGGGGTGCCATCCGCGTAATCAGAGAGCCGCACTTCGGAAAGCTGGGAAAGGTCGTCGACCTCCCGTCGGAGCTGCGAGTTCTGGAAACTGAAGCCAAGGTGAGGGTGCTGGAGGTGGAGTTTGAAGACGGAAGCAGGGCCACGTTGCCCAGAGCCAACGTGGAGATGATAGAGGGGTAGTGTGGCATAGAAAGCGGACCTGGTAGGGACAGTGAACAGAGTCGAGTGTCTTCTCATCATCGCCACGTTTCTCCTCTTTGCCAGCCTGGCCGGGACGCCCGCGATGGCCCGTGCCGAATCTGACGCTTCTCCGGAAGAGATTCTTCCCGACACCACAAGTGCCCAGGCAGGTGCACCAGCCGACCCCGCAAGCCAGGCCGCGGTGTGGTTTGATCCCCGCCGGGTGAACTTGCTCGTCATAATCGGGCTCTTCTTCTTCCTTGTTCTGCTGTTCATCAGGAAAGCGGTGAGGGGGAGATCCCTTTACGTCAGGAAGATAACCGGCCTCAGCGCCATCGAGGAAGCCATCGGAAGGGCCACCGAGATGGGGAAGGCCGTGCTGTACGTGCCCGGCATCGACGACGTCAACAACATACAGACGATTTACAGCATGGTCATTCTGGGAACCGTGGCCAAGCTCGTGGCCCGGTATGAGACCCCCCTCATCGTGCCTGTCTGCAAGGCCTTCGTGGTCCCTCTGGCAGAGGAAACCGTGAAGCAGGGCTACCTGGACGCCGGGCATCCGGATGCATACAACCCCGACAACATAAGATATCTCTCCGATGAACAGTTCGCCTTCACTGCCGGCGTGGACGGCATAATGCTGAGGGAGAAGCCGGCCGCCAACCTTTTTCTGGGCTCCTTCTTCGCCGAGTCATTGATCCTTGCCGAGACCGGCTTCAGCACGGGTGCCATTCAGATAGCAGGAACCGCAAACATACACCAGCTTCCCTTTTTCGTAGTGGCGTGCGACTACACCCTGATAGGCGAGGAGTTTTTCGCTGCCACGGCCTACCTCTCCGACGAACCGAAGCTGGTGGGAACTTTGAAGGGTTCGGACTGGATGAAAGTGTTCGTGATGGGGGCGTTGATAGTGGGAGCCATCCTGGAGACCTTCGGGGTGACGGCCTTCACCCGGTGGCTCACCGTGCAATAGGGGAACAATGGATACCCGCTTCAAGTCGGACAACGTGAGAAGGTTCGTTCTGAAAGGGGAAACGGATTGAGGCGAGAGGTCCCGCTCATCATAACGGCCATCTTCGGCTCCTTCATGGTGATAGAGTATTTCGTTCCTCATCCCTCCGTCACCGGCTTCGGAGAGATGCTCCAACAATGGGCCATCATAGTGGTGGCCTTTGCTTACGTGCTGGGTGTGGCCAACATTGTGCGCATCAACGGAGAGAAGATATCCAAGCGCTCTAAGGACTGGCCGTACGCGTTCCCCCTTCTGGCGGGTCTGGGCTTCATGCTGACCGTCGGAGTCGTGTTCGGCGTTGGAAACGGAACCCTCTTCAGCGATTTCTACCTCTACGCCTACGCTCCCATGTCGGGCACCATGTTCTCGCTTCTGGCGTTCTTCATCGCCTCTGCGGCCTTCAGGGCCTTCCGAATAAGGACGCTCGAAGCCGGCCTGCTGGCCGTGGCGGCCGTCATCGTGATGCTGGGCAGGGTCCCCGTCGGCACCGAAATATGGGACAAGCTCCCCGTAATATCGGACTGGATTATGAACGCCCCGCAGATGGCCGCCAAGCGGGCCATCCTCATAGGGGCAGCGTTGGGCGCGATATCAACGGGGCTCAAGGTCATCCTGGGCATCGAACGCAATTATCTCGGCGGTGATTGATGGAAGGTTTCGATAGAAGATACGTGTTCCTTGTCATCCTGCTGGTGGTCCTGATACCTCTGATAATCCCGCTGGGGCTGCCCATTCGGGTCAGCAAGGAAGTGCTGGGAGCCTACGATGCCATCGACCGGGTGCCCGAGGGCTCGACGGTCTACTTCGCCTGCGACTACGACCCCGCAACTCTTCCCGAAGTGCATCCAATGAGCTACGCTACGCTAAACCACCTGTTCTCGCGTGACATCAAGGTGATAGGGGCGTGCCTGTGGCCCGGAGGGCCACCTCTGTTGGAGGAGGTGCTGACCAGGGTCGGAGAAGAGAAGTTCGGAAAGAAGTACGGGGTGGACTTCGTGAACCTGGGCTATAAGGAGGGACGCGAAGTCGTGATGGTGAGTTTGGGAAAGAGCATCCCCGGCACCTTTCCTGCTGATTTCTATGGGACTCCTGTGAGCGAGTTGCCGATAATGGACGGCGTACGCAACTTCAGCGACGTGGCGATGATAGTCAACATTTCGGCCGGCTACCCGGGGACCAAGGAATGGGTGCAGCAGGTGCAGTCCAGGTTTCACGTGACGATAGCTGCGGGATGCACCGCGGTGAGCGCTCCGGAATACTATCCCTACTACCAGTCCGGGCAGCTCGTGGGCCTGCTGGGTGGGCTTGCGGGCGCGGCCGAGTACGAGAAGCTCGTCGGAGTGGCGGGAACCGCAACGAGAGGCATGGACGCCCAATCGCTGGGTCACCTGGCCATCATAGTGTTCATAATAGTCGGAAACGTGCTCTACTTCCGGTCCGTGAAGGCCGGAGGCAAGAGGAGGTAGCGACTTGCTTCCGTCTCCAGTCCTACACACCATGGCGGCCCTCCTCACGATTGCCATCTTCAGCTTTCTCTACAGGGACAATCCTGTATACAAGTTCGCCGAGCACATATTCGTGGGTATCGCAGCAGGCTACATAGTGGCCATAGAGTTCCAGAACGTCTTCCTTCCCAACCTGTGGAGACCGCTCCTTGCTGGCGACTACAAGCTGGTCATCCCCTTTCTGCTGGGAGTGCTGATGTTCTCCAGATTCACGGTCCGCTTCAACTGGCTCAGTAGATGGGCCATCGGGCTCATGGTGGGGACTTTTTCGGGACTGGCCATCATCGGCTTCGCGCAGGGAGACCTGGTTGCCCAGATACAGGCGAACATGCTTCCGCTGAAGGCAGGGTCTCTGATAGACACGTTCACGAACTGGGTCATCGTGGTCGGGGTCCTCGCTACCCTGGTCTACTTTTTCTTTTCCAAAGAACACAAGGGAGCGCTGGGAGCCACTGCCAAGTTGGGCATCTGGTTCTTGATGGTCTCCTTCGGGGCCTCCTACGGTTTCACCGTGATGGCCAGGATTTCTCTTCTGGTGGGAAGGCTTCTGTTCCTGTTGGTGGATTGGCCCGCTTCGCTCGGGATAGAGCTCATCCGCTAGTTCTCCCTTGTTCCGCTCCTCAGGGCTTTTGCCTTCCCGACGCACTGACGAGCAGCTACTTTTACCTGGCCACTCGGACTCCGGGTTCCGCAGACGTAGATGGGTTATCGCGGGCTTTCTCATCTGCTCAGAGTCTGAAGGTACAATGGAAACACCTCGTCTTCTTCTCTGCGAGCCAGCAGACGGATTCCGCAACATGGCCGTCGACGAAATCCTTCTCGATGGGTGCAAGGATGGGACTGTGGGCGCCGCCCTGAGAATCTATAGGTGGGAGCCTCCAGCTGTCTCACTCGGCTACTCGCAGGGCCCGGATCTCCTGGACGTTGAGAACTGCAAAGCCGCGGGCGTTGACGTAGTGCGACGAGTAACGGGCGGAGGTGCCCTGCTGCACTGGGAGGAAATCACGTACTGCTTCGTGGCAAGAGAGGAGTTCCTACCCCTCCCTTTGCGGCCCAGAGAATTCGCAGGGTTGGCCGCGGCCGCGGTCGGGCGTGCTCTCGTGCGCCTGGGAGTTGAGGCGTCGGTCGTCTCCAGGGGGAGAGAGGCGCGCGTGAGGGGAAGAGAGGCGCGCGTGCGTGCAGGGAACTCTCCTCTCTGCTTCACGAGGGGAGCGGAGAACGAGATAGCGGTTGAGGGCCGCAAGCTGGCCGGCTGCGCCCACAGGGTTTCGGACCGAACGTACTTCTCGCACGGCTCCGTAATGGTCGGCCCGGCCCACCTTCGCGTCCTGGAACTTCTCAGGCCCGGGGTCCCGCGTGCCGATTTCTTAGCCGTGAGGGAAGGTTGTGTGTCTCTGTCCGAGCTTCTGGAATGCGTGCCTTCCTTCGAAGAGGCAGGGCGGGTGCTGAAGGAGGGCTTCGAGGAGTGTTTCGGCCTTTCGTTCCGCGAGGGAAAGCTCTCTTCACACGAGGAAAGACTGATTAGCGAGCGAGCGCTCGAGAAAAGGAACATCGTTGCGAGAAGAGATAGGTCAGAGGCCTGAATCGACACCAACGCGCCCGAGCACGGTCCCGCAGGCCCACGAGACCCAGGAGGGACCGGGTCCGTATCCGCGTCCACTCTTTGCCGTGGCAGTCGTGCTCATATGCTTCTTGCTGCTTCAAGTTTTCACCCTGGTCTTCTCCGCGATCCTGGGCATCCACTACGCCGTGGCTCCGGCCTTCGTGGTAGGCGGTATCGTTCCCATCCTGCTGGCGGCCCGGTGGCTCACCTCATCGGTGAAGGTCTCGCTCAGGTTGTCTTCGGTTCGCGCGGGCGGCGTACTGTTCTGTATCGGCGCGTCCTTCAGCTTCATCGTGCTTCAGTACAACGTGGCCAGTCTCATCGATAAGATATTCCCCATGCCTGTCTGGATTCAGGAGTTTCTTCTCGAGATAACCAGGGTGCGCAGCTTCCTGGAATTCCTGAGGGTGGCCAGCGGAGTCGTGGTGGCGGCCGCCGTGGCAGAGGAGCTACTCTTCAGAGGATTCCTTCAGGGCTCTCTCGAGAAGAGGTACGGAAGGTGGCGCGGCATACTGCTCACGTCGCTGCTCTTTGCCCTGCTTCACGACCCATGGCGCTTCGTGCCCATCTTCTTCGTGGGAGGGCTTCTGGGCTACCTGGTCTCCAGGGGAGGCAGCGTCTACTACGGAATGGTCGCCCACGCCGTCACAAATGCCACGAGTGTGGCCGGGGGTAACCTGTTCGGCATCAAGGCGGGCACGGAAGTGTCGTTGCCGATAAGTTTCGTGGTTCTTATGGCCGCGGTGTTTCTTCTCTCCATGATGGGCTTCGTGCGCTCGGTGCGGGTCGAGGGGAAAGCCCATCCTGCTCCCGAGGTCGGAGAATCTACCCACCTCACTGGGAAATAACTCCCACTTCTTTTGGCCTTCGGTCCGTCCGTCGTTGGCCTCGTGCCGCTGCCAGTGAATTCCAGGCTCGAGGGGAAAGGCCCGGATTCCGTACTCCTCAACACGCCAGGAACTTGGAGTTCCGAGCCGCTTTCTCCAGCGACGCCACGCTTCCCGCGGTTCCCTCCCCGGGATGGCATGCCGCTTGCTCTTTGTGTGCTCCAGACAAACAAAGACGTGGTTTGGTTCCCTGCTATGCCCGTGCTTGACCCGGTAGAGGGCTGATCCCCCAACACAGAAGGTGCAGTTTCATCTTGACCTGGCACACGGCATCTGCGGGGAACTTTTTTTGTCCGGGCTTGCGCTGGGCGAGGGAGAAGAAGGGAGGAGGTCGTCGAAAGGCGGAGGGGCTGCGGATGGGACTGTGTGTCACTGCCTCAGGAAGAACTGCATCGCGGCCACCGCCACTGCCTGCGGGGAGGCCGGTTTACACGTTGACGGTCTTCAGATATAATGCTATTTTACGTCTGCCCCGGCCTTCAAGGGGCGTCGATTCTTGCGAGCTGAGTCGCATTCTGCACTGCCGCTGACTGTCCAGGAGCTCCCCGGACCTAACGGACAAAGAAAGGAGAAACGGAATGCGAAACGAACACTCCGGCCCCTTTGTTCCCGCAGAGAAGAGCATCAGCGAGTTCACCCTGAAGGCGGTCGTGCTGGGCCTTCTGCTGGGCCTCGTCATGACTGCGGCAAACGTCTACCTGGGTCTTTACGCCGGAATGACGGTGTCGGCCAGCATTCCGGCTGCCGTCATCTCCATGGGTGTGCTGCGGGGACTGCTCAGAAGGGGGACCATCCTCGAGAACAACATAGTGCAGACCATCGCGTCTGCGGGAGAGTCCCTCGCCGCGGGTATTATCTTCACGGTCCCTGCTCTCGTGATAGCCGGCGTGTGGCTGGACTTCAAGTACTGGCCTGTGACACTCATTGCGATGTTCGGGGGTCTTCTCGGTGTGGTCTTCATGATCCCGTTGAGAAGGTCTCTCATAGTGGAGGAGAAGGAGCTGGTCTACCCGGAGGGACTGGCCTGCGCAGAAGTGCTCGAGACGGGTGAACGAGGCGGGTCGGGTGTGCTCTATGTCTTCTCGGCCATGCTGCTGAGCGTGGTCTTCAAGTTCTTCGTGTCCGCATACTCGGTCATAAAGGGGACGGTGCAATGGGCGTGGGAGGCCGGCCGGACCGCGTTCTACGCGGGAAGCGACATGTCTGTGGCTCTCATCGGCGTGGGCTTCGTGGTGGGCCCCAACGTGGCTGCTCTGGTCTTCATCGGAGGGGCCATAGGCTGGCTGGTAGGGATCCCGATACTCGGGGCGGTCCAGGGCATCCCGGCGGGGGACACGCTCATCGGCTCGCTCGAGGAGATGTGGAGCAGCCAGATACGATACATGGGGGTTGGGGCGATGGTCGTGGGCGGTATCGCCTCCATCATAAAGGTGCGACGCGGAATCGCCGACGGAATGCGCAGCACAATACTGGGCTACACCGGCTCGAGCCGAGTGGGACAGGTGAAGCGCACAGAACAGGACATGGGGACGAAGATGATAGCCGTCATCGCCGCGGCCGCAATAGTGCCGACGTTCTTCCTGTACGGCTATCTGACCTCAAACGTCCCCACGGCCATCGTGGCCGGCGTGGCGATGGTCGTGACCGGATTCTTCTTCGTGGCGGTGTCCAGCTACATAGTGGGGCTAGTGGGAAGCTCCAACAACCCGGTGTCCGGTATGACCATATGCACGGTGCTCTTCTCGTCTGCGTTGCTTCTGCTCATGGGGATGACGGGGGCGTCGGGAATCATCGCTGCGCTGGGAGTGGCGGGCGTGGTCTGCTGCGCCGCGTGCACGGCGGGAGACGTGTCCCAGGATCTGAAAACCGGATATCTCGTGGGAGCCACTCCGAGGCGGCAGCAGCTGTCTCAGGTCATTGGCGTCGTGATTCCTGCCTTCATCATAGCCCCGGTACTCACGGTCCTTCACTCGGCTCACGGAATCGGCGTCCCGGTGAAAGAGGGCGTGCCGTTCCTGCGAGCGCCGCAGGCGACTCTCTTTGCCAGCATAGTGAAGGCCATGTTCTCAGACATGGCCCTTCCCTGGACCATGGTCGGCATAGGTGCTGCCATCGGTCTTCTTCTCCTGGTGCTCGACATTTTTCTCAAGGAGAGAAACTGCTCGTTCAGAGCGCACGTCATGCCGGTTGCGGTCGGCATCTATCTTCCTGTCAGTCTCTCGACCCCGATACTGTTCGGAGGCATAATAAACCACGTTGCCTCCTTGATAGTGAGAACAAGAGGGGAGAACCAGGCCCGAGGCGCGATTCACAACGGAGTTCTTTTCAGCTCGGGCTTGATAGCAGGTGAGTCCATAACCGGGATCATAGTTGCCGCTCTCATATACGCGAAGTTCGAGCTGCCTCAAGTGCTGCACGAGAGCGACTGGGCCTCGCTTCTTCTATTCGGCCTGGCCGCCTGCATCCTCTTCTGGGTTTCCGCCAGGAGAGTTCGGGTAGGGGGTCGGCCCGGTTCCCTCTGAGAAATCTACTGCAACACAGGGGTGAGGCATGAGGCCAGGTGAAGTGCGCGCTGCAATCCTCTGGATCGTCTTGACCTTCTGCGTGGTGTTTGCGTCTCCACCACTCGAAGCCGCCTCCAGGACCGGCGAAGCGCCTGCCGTCCGTCTGCCGCTTTTGAGCAACGGCAGCCCGGCCACGCACCTCGGAGGCGTCCCCGAATATGGCCGTGCGTCCGGCGACCAGTGGTTCCCTGAGCTGGCGTTCGGAGACGGAGTGGCGCTCGCGGTCTGGGAAGACGGCAGGTGGGGCGCAACAGAGGTGTACGCTGCTCGCGTCTCGGGAAACGAAGTTCTTGACCCCTCTGGGTTCCCTGTGGGTTCCGGCCAGGACACCCAGAGATTCCCTGCCTGCGCGTTCGGCGGTGGCAGCTTCCTGGTAGTCTGGCAAGAGGGGCTCGACCGGATAATGGCCAGACGCGTTTCTCCGGGCGGTGAGACGCTGGGGGCGGAACCGTTTGTCGTTTGCGGCGGCACGGACGCCCGTTCTCCCGCGGTGGCTTCTTCCGATTCACACTTCCTCGTAGTATGGCACGATATAAGAGGAGGAGAAACTGACGTCTACGGAGCCAGGGTCACCTTCTCGGGAGATGTGCTGGACCCGGGCGGCTTTCTCATCTGCGGTGAACGCAACGAGCAGACCGAGGTCGCAGTGGCGAGCGACGGCACCGACTTCCTGGTCATCTGGCAGGACAGGCGGCTCGCAAACTGGAGCATATACGGTTCCCGCGTCGATGCGTCCGGTGGGGTCCTGGACGTCTTCGGAATCCCTGTTTGCAACCTGCTCGACGGGAACGCCAGGACGGTGCCCGACGTTACGTACGGCGGCACCAGCTACGCAGTCCTCTGGCAGGACGGCCGCAACGTGCAGGAGAAGCTTTTTGGGACCCGGGTCAGCGTGTCGGGCGCGGTTCTGGACGGTACGGGTGTGGAAGTCTGTTCCTCTCCGGGCGGGCAGTACGACCCCGCGGTCTCCTGCCACGCCGACACGTTGCTCGCAGCTTGGAGGGACGTGAGCGTGTTCGAGAACGTCATGGTATGCCGGCTGGATACCTTACTGGCCGGAGGGACTGCGGCCACACTCTGTACGGTCGGGGAGCTTGAGCAGGCGCCGTCCGTCTGTGTGGCCGGCGGCGAGTGGCTGGTGGCGTGGATGGACTTCCGTTCGGGAATCGATGACGACGTGTACGCCTGCCGGGTGTCTGCAGGAGGAACTCCGCAGGACCCCTGCGGGTTTCTCGTGTCGATGACCGGCAATGCGCAGCGCAATCCCAGGGCCGCATACGGTGGAGCCAATCATCTTGTTGTCTGGGAAGATTACAGGGCGGGACACCGGGACATATACGCCACCAGAGTGTCGCCCTCAGGAGAGGTGATGGACACGCTGGGGATCGCCGTGGCCAGTCTCTTTGGCAATCAATACTGGGCGGACGTTTCCTCGAACGGCTCCAATTTCCTGGTGGTCTGGACAGACGATAGGGTTCCCACGGACATCTACGGTCACAGGGTGAACAGCTCCGGCGAGGTGCTGGAGGACCAGCCCATCCCCGTCTCAACCTACGATGGGATGCAGGGTGCGCCCTCGGTGGCTAACGATGGCGCGACGTACTTCTGCGTCTGGGAGGACTATCGGGACGGGAACGGCGACATTTACGGAGCACGCGTCTCCAGCTCTGGCCTCGTGCTGGAAAGCTCGGGCCTCCTCGTCTCTGTCCAGGGTGCGGAGCATTCCCAGACGAGCCCGCGAGTGGATTTCCTGGACACGACCTACGTCGTGGTTTGGGAGGATGACCGCAACGGTGACTCAGACATCTACGCCGCCAGAGTGACTCGGCAGGGAGAAGTGCTGGACAGCTCCGGAATACGGATTTCCAGCTCGCCCAAGCCTGACATGGCTCCCTCTGTCAGCTGTTTTGGAGAGGAGTGTCTGGTGCTCTGGGAGGAACGTTCGAGCGGTCCGACAGATTCAGACGTCCGGGGCGCCCGCCTCAACCGTTCCGGGGAGCTGCTGGATACCTCTTCCGTGGCCGTGAGCCAGGCGTCCGGGCTTCAGTTCGAACCGGACGTGGCCTCGGACGTCGGAGGGTACCTGGCTGTGTGGACCGACACTCGTTGCGGCAACACTGATGTCTACGGCACACCCCTGGCCAGCGCGGGGGACGTGGTGGACCCAGGAGGAGCCGGTGTTTCAAAGAGCCCCGACCCTGAGGAGTCTCCTGCTCTTTCGGAGCAGGGTGGCGGCGCGTTCCTGATAGTGTGGTCCGGCGTGAGCGGCCCGCCTTACGAGGCCTACCGAATCTGGGGAAAGCTGGGGGCCTGGAGTGAACTGACTCCTGCCTTTCCTCCTGTCTGGGAGCTGACCGCGGAAAGGGTGGAGGAAGGCGTGAGGCTCTCCTGGAGAGCTCTTCCCGGGTTCTTCCAGAGGTTCGACGTGCAGAGGAGGCGACAGTCGCAAGGGTCGTGGGAGACACTTGCATCGCTGCCGGCCTCGGGCGCGGGGGACTACTTCTGGGTGGACGAGGAGGCCGCGGCGGTCGTTCCTTATTACCGGCTCCTGTGCGCCACAACGGGCGGGAGTCTCCTGGTCTTCGAGTTCGGGGCCGTGGACGCCGCGGGGAGCGCCGGCCGCTTTCACCTGGGGCTTCCCACTCCCAACCCCGCCGTATTTCCTGGAGAGGTTACGTTCGATGTCGAGGCCCGAACTCCCGTGACCGTGGATGTCGTGAACGTGCGCGGAGCGGTGGTGAGACGCGTTTACTCTGGACTTCCCGTGTCGGGCGGCCGTCTGCTGAGCTGGGACGGCAGAGACTGGAGGGGGCGTGATGTGGCTCCCGGTGTCTACTTCCTCAAGCTCTCCTCTGCCATGCACACCCTGACGAGAAAGCTCGTGGTCCTGGACTGAGAGGCTCACGAGGGAAAGTGATAAGCGGCCGGGTGGAGGGTCACCGCGCGGGCGGGAGCAGTCAGGTGGCGCAACAAAGGTCTTAACTCGAAGCCTAGTAGCCGCGTGCCTCAAGGCCTCTGAGGACCTTCCGGGCTCCTTCCCTTCGCACGTCCGTCCCTGCGGTCGAGAGAAACTTCCTGAGCGCATCGGCCGCCTCAGAGAATCTGGCTTCGGACAGAGACATGCGGGCCAGCTGATAGTAGGCGTCCGCGTAAAGACTGTCGTCCTCCACGGCGTTTCTGAAACAGGTGCGCGCGAACGCAGGGTTCTCGTGCATGTATCGGAGACCCGCCTCCGTCCACGTCTGGGCCGGCTTCACTCTTCTCAGGTGGCCGTCCCACGTATAGAGGAGGGGAAGGAAGCCCTCGAATTCCGGGCTCATCCTCTCTGAAAAGGCCACCGTGTCCACCTGCGGAAAGAAGAGCCTTATGCCGATGCCCTCCGCTACGGCTGAGCGCAGGTTGGAGTCCCAATACGGGCCTCCCTTCAGAATGTGCGGGTGCTCGGTGAGTCTTCCGGCTCTTAAGTCATCGAGTGGGCTTATCAGAAGGAGCTTCGCCCCATCGGGAAGCTGCCGGGGTGTGAGGTCCGAGATGAGATTCCCTGAGACGATGGCCCTGTCGAAAGTGGGCTCTTGCCGCGTGCGACTCTGGTCGACCGTGGCGCTCTCGATTCTGGCGACGAGGAGCGCGGAATGAATCACCATGACAACGGTGAGAGCGGCTGAGACCGCCAGTTGCATCTGGCCCTTCTTGAGTCGCTCCGTCAGGAATACCCCGACAGCCGGCGCGAGTCCGGCAAGGGGAATGTAAAGATAGTAGTGATAGGGGTGGCCGGCTAGAGGAACCACGGGTAGCAGCATGACGAAGAACCATATGAGGCAGAATCCCACTCGCCTTCTTCCAGCTCCGGAGCCGGCCAGGAGGGCCGCCAACACACCTGCGCCCGCCAGAAGCCAGGGCAGGGCCTCCTCATCCAGGACGTTGAACGGTTTGTTTCTCCAAGACTCCACGACGTTGAAGGCCCACTTGAAGTAAGTCTGAAGACTAGTCACCAGTTCGGGTCCTACGGCCAGATGATACGGTCCGGTCTCTGGAGCCGCTTCACGGATTCCGAACACGTTCTGCGCATAGAGAAAGCCCCCGTAGCCCGCCGCGATGGCCACCAGGACCGCCAGCAGGGGAACGGCTCGCTTGAGCGGCATGCTTCGCGCTGCAAAGACAGGAAGCACGAGTAGCGGGAAGAGAATCGTTGTCTCCTTGGAAAGAAGCGAGGCCACGAACAGGGCCGAGACCGCGATTATCGCTCCCGGAGCCCACGGCCTTATCGAAACCAGCAAATACAGCGCAGCCGAGAGGGCAAAGAAGCACGAGAGGATCTCCCCGATGGAGGAGATGGCGTAAAGCGGCACGAAGAGCGAAGGATGTACCGCGAAGAGGGACGATGCGAACAGGGAGGGACCTCTTCCACAAGAAAGGGCCCTGGCTATGAAGAACACAAGGACGGCACTCGCCACGTGGAACAGCATCGAAAGCAAGTGAAAGGCGGTGGGGTTCAGTCCGAATACTGCGCGGGCGAGGCCAAAGTAGGCGTAGCTGGAAAGCACCCTCCAGAGTGTGCCCGGGCCCTCCCGGGCTATCCAGAGGCTCACGAAGTCGTCTTGAAAGAAGAAATACTGGAGAGCCCTGTGGTAGACAAGAACTACCATCAGAACAATCAGGGCGATCGCGGCCACCTCGGGGAGTGGCCCGGTCGCCCGACTACTCCGAGCGGAGGGAGCGCGCTTAGCGGACCTGGCCGCGCTCGGCTTCCCGGCTTCTCGTTTCCTCTTGGCCATCGACAAGACTTCTTGAGTTCGTCGAGAGGGAGCAGAGGTCCCGCTACTCAGGTTTCGCAAATATGGAAAGGTCCACTTCCGGGTTTATCTTGAACTCGGAAATGGAGGACGAAGAAACCTCCTTGTCGCCTGCTCTCTGAGCAGAGGCGAAACTCACCTTCAGCCCTTCCACGTCTCTGAAGTCGGAGAGTATCTCGGTGATCTCGGCGGGGCCCTCCATCGTGTTCGCCCTTCTGGAATTGCCGACGATGGTGTAATCCTTCTTGTCCACAAACATGCGGCTCGACGCGTCGTCCCCCAGAGACACAAGGAGCTCGAACACGTCGTGTCCGTCCAGCTGGGTGTCCCCCAGGTACTGTATCTCTGCCTCTCCCCTAACGAAGGCCTTCAGCACGCTGAAGAGTTCGAACCTGACCATCTTCTTCAGTTCTGCTGCCTGGCTTCCCTGCAGCGCCATCACTCCCTGCGGCGTGCTCATCCATCCCGAGTCCCCGTCCAGCGTCTGGACCACGGCGCCCATGGGAGTCTGCATGTCGAGGCGGAACCTGTCCGGATAGACAAGCACCAGCGTCATATCGATGGTCATGTCTCCGGCAGGAGTGCTCATGGAAGCAGTGAGGACGCTGCTGATGGAGTTTAACGAGAGCACTCTCTCCGCGCCCCCCATGGCGGCCAGCGCCTTCTGCATTATCTCGTCCCCCTTCTCTGCAGAGGCCTCGGTCGGCTCTGGAACCGCCTCTCCGGGCTCGGGAATGCTTATGTCCAGCGTGGTCACCGCGCCGAACGAGGAGAGCGGTTTGTCAAACCTCTCGGCGTCGCCCACGGCCAGGATGACCAGCTTGTCAGGA
The DNA here is from genome assembly GCA_020349905.1 of Candidatus Eiseniibacteriota bacterium. Lineage (GTDB taxonomy): Bacteria > Eisenbacteria > RBG-16-71-46 > JAFGJU01 > JAFGJU01. The sequence continues at coordinate 1,903,017 of CP070702.1, read as the reverse complement.
TGCAGGCGCTCCCTGGCCACTCTCAGAACGTCCTGCTTCGTGACGTTCTCGATCGCCGCTCTCGTCTTCTGCAGGAAGTCGGGAGGGTAGCCGTGGTACCTGTAAGTCATCAGCCTGGAGAGGATCTTTCCCACGGAGTCAAAGTTGAACGCGAAGGAATTCAAGTAGGATTCCTTGGCCAGCGCCAGTTCTGCGTCGGTGACTTCCGTCTCCCTTATCCTCTTGACCTCGTCCAGCATGGCCGAGATGGCCTGGTGAGTGGAGGCGAATTTCGTGGAGCAGAAGGTATAAAAGGGACCGGGATAATCGTACCTGGACATGAGGCCGCCGCCTGCACCGTAGGCCAGCCCCAACTCGGTTCTGACCTTCTTGAATATCCGGGAGGTCCATCCGCCACCCAGTATCTCGGACATCACGTAGAACTCCGGATAGTCGGGGTCGTCCAATCTCATGCAGAGATGGCCGGTCAGGACGAAGCACTGCTCGATGTCCTTCTTCTCGGCATAGTTGACCGAGGGTCTGAGCGTGAGGTCGACCTCGGCCACTTCGGGATAATCGATGTCGGCGGAGTTCCACTCTGCAAAGGACTGCTCGAGCTTCTTCTTCATATCCGACGTCTTGAAATCTCCCCACACACCCAAGATGACCGCGTTGGGATGAAAATACCTGCCGTGGAATTCCAGCATGTCCTCTCTGGCCAGCTTGTTCAGGCCTTCGTACTCGTACTGCCTGGCGTACGGGGATGCAGGGCCGTATATGAGCTTCCTGTACTCACGCATCAGGATGCTCATCGGCTCGTCGTTACGCCTGGAGACTATGCTGGAAAGCCGCGTCCTGGCGAGGTCAACCTTGTCTTCGCTGAAGACGGGGGTCATAAGGATCTCTCTAAAGATGTCCAGCACCTGGTCGAAGCTTTCGGTCATGGTATTCGCTGAGAGAGTGGCGCTTCCTTCGCCTATGCCGCCCTCGATCGTTGCTCCGATCGACTCCAGGATTTCGTCGATCTCGTCGCCGGTCCACGAAGCTGTGCCTCCGGTCCTCCATGCCTCGCCGAACATCTCCGTGAGTCCGGCCATTCCAGTAGGCTCGTACACGGTTCCGGCCCTTATTAGGGCCTTCATCTTGACGAGCGGGAGTTCGTGGTCCTCGACCAGCATCACGGTCATTCCGTTGGGCAACGTGATCTCCTGCACCTCGGGCATCACGATCTCATTCAGCTTCGGGTATTTCAGTTTCTCCACGTTCAGCTCTGCGCCCAGCGCCAGAGCCGGAAGAGAAACCAGAAGCAACAAGATGATCGACGGGCTAATCATCTCGACAGTGCGTTTCATGATTTACTCCTTTCGGCAGAGGACACCGGAGTCATCGTCCGTGCCCCCGGGGCAGCTACTCGCTCTCTGGCTTCACTATCTCCGCGATCGTGCAGTTCTTCTTGACGAAACACTTCTTGGCCACTCTCTGTATGTCCTCGGCCGCCACGCTTTCTATCTGTTCCAACTGCCTAAACATGTTTCTCCACGAGCCCGTCAGATTCTCGAAATTCGCGAGGTTGATGGCGAGGCCCATATTGCTGTCTAAAGAGTTGATGAACTCCGCCTTCTTTCGCGTCTTCACTCCGTTCAATTCGTCCTCGGAGACGGGTTCGGTCTTGAGACGTTCTATTTCCTCGAGAATGACCGCCTCATTCTCGGCGGTAGTCTTGTCCTTGTTCGGAAGCGCGAAGTAGATGAATAGTCCGGGGTATTTCTCCCCGAGGCTCATGCATCCAGCGGCGAGCGCCAGCTTGTCCTCCTTGACCAGTCTCTTGTAAAGCCGGGACGTCCTGCCCTGACCCATGAGCGTGGTGATGACCTCGTACGTGGCATTGTCGGGGTCGTTGGCGTCGGGCTTGTGGTAGGCCATCGCGAGGAAGGGTTGGGCAGGGTCCTCCACGTTGATTCTCTTCAGACCCAGCTGGGCCGGCTCCACGGTCTCAACCGGAACCGGTCTTTCCCCGGAGGGGATTCGTGCGAGGTGCTTCTCAAGCAAGGACATCGCGGTCTTGGGATTCACGTCACCCACCACGCAGGCGGTGAGATTGCTGCCGCAGTAATACTTCCTGAACCACGCTCTGGCTTCCTCACGGGTTATCGACTCCAGGTCGGACATGTGCCCTATGACCAGGACGTGGTAGGGATGCGCCTTGTAGGCTGCGGCCAGGGCCTCCTCGAAGAGCTTGCCGTTCGGGGAGCTCTCGATGCCCATCCTCCTCTCCTCGCGTATCACGCTGGTCTCTTTGTAGAACTCTCGAAGCACGGGATTGGTGAACCTGTCGGCCTCAACCGCCGCCCAGAGCTCCAGCTTGTTGGAGGGAAGGGAATAGTGGTAGACAGTCTGGTCGAAACTGGTATAGGCGTTGAGACCCGCGGCGCCCTGCTTCTCCAGGACCTCTCCGAGCTGGTTCGAAACCACGTACTCCGCCGCCTCGTCCTGGGCCTGTTTGAAAGCCTGTTCGAGCTTCTCCAGCTTCTCCGGCGAAGCCAGGTGGCGTTTGTTTCTTTCGGCCTTGAGTGCCAGGAAGGCCTGGTCCACCTTTCTTATGGCCTCCTCCTCCTTCTTGTAGTCCTTCGTGCCTATGCTCTCCGTGCCCTTGAAAGCCATGTGTTCGAATATGTGGGCCAGGCCGGTGATGCCCGTGTGCTCGTCTGAAGAGCCAACGTTGGCGTACGTCGCCATCGAGACCACGGGGGCGACAGGCCTGGGGAGCAGAATGACCTTCAGCCCGTTGGGAAGCACTTTCTCGACCACCTCGTTCTCCAAGTCCTCGAAAGTTCCCCCCAGAACAGGAGAGGCCAGGACGAAGAGGGCCAAGACGGCCAGAAGGAAGGCAAGGTTGGACCGCTTTCGCCAGGCGCAAAGCATGAGATTCCTCCTTTGACCATGGTAGTTGCGCGGTCTTTCTTACTATTCCGAAAGCCCTTGCAACACGACCTGATGGATGATTCCAGGGAGCGTCTCCGGCTCCCGCAGTCGACTCAAACGTAAAAGCATATCCCCGGGCAAATCGCGCGTCAAGGTTTTGTTTGGAGTCCGCGCGCCACGCAACTCGCGCACGCCAAGCGTCACCCCCGACGGCTTCTTGTTGACTTGTGGTCAGTCAGAAGATAGAATGTTTGCGTTCCGACATGTGTCACCCCTAGGTGGGGCTGTAGCTCAGTTGGGAGAGTGCTTGACTGGCAGTCAAGAGGTCACGGGTTCGATCCCCGTCAGCTCCACCATTCTGCTTTCAGGCGAAGGGAGGTTCTGGATGATTAGCAAGAAGATGGCGAAAGCACTTAACAAACAGGTGAACGCGGAGCTTTATTCCGCATACCTGTATTTCTCTATGTCATCGTATTCATCCTTCATCGGTCTGCAGGGCTTCGCACACTGGTTCTTTGTGCAGGCCCAGGAAGAGATGACGCACGTCCTGCGCATCTACGGTTACCTCAACAGCGTCGGGCAGCACGCGGTGCTCGAAGCCATCGAGGGGCCGCCCGCCAAGTTTGAGTCGGCGATAGGGATGTTCGAGGCGACACTGAAGCACGAGAAGAAGGTCACCGCCATGATCAACAATCTCGTGAACCTGGCCGCGAGCGAGAAGGACCACGCAACGGAAGTGTTCCTGCAGTGGTTCGTCTCCGAACAGGTGGAGGAAGTGGACAGCGTGAACACGATTCTGGCCAAGCTGAAGCTGGCGGGAGACAAGGGTGGGGGGTTGTTCCTGATGGATCAGGAGGTGGGAGCTCGGGTGTTCACGCCCCCGGCGGGGCTTGTCATGCCTTGACTCTTCTGAGTTTCTCAGGAATCCAGGGCGTTTACGAATAGCTGCGAGCGTGTCCGCCAGAGTTTGGAGAGACGGGCCTGCTTTTCCGCGTCGTCTATCTGCTTTCCGTTGGAGTCGCAGTATCCCAGGAAGAAGTTTATGAGTGACAGTCTGAGGTAGTTGAGGCTCTTGCCCACCGCGACGTCTTCTCGCTCCGGAGGGGCAGGGGCTTCAGCGAATTCTGACTTCTTTTCCCCGGTTGACCTGGTGGCCGTGGGGGTCTCCACCTTCTTCCACTGGTCATAGAGCCTGTCGGCTCTCTCGAAGAGCGCACTCACTTCGTCCAGAAAATCCTGCGTGCCCAGCAGGTCTCGGTGCAGCTTGTTCCTCATGTCCTCGATTCGCTCGGAGATTATCTGTTGCTGGGTCAGAAGGCTCGTGTACCATCTCTGGGTGTTGGCCGGAGGAAGATCGCTCTTGACGGTGGGGTTCTCCAGACTTGCGACGCGAGTTGCTACCTCGTCGTGGGACTCGTTCCCGTGCGCGGGCGATGCCAGCCCTGCAGCGGCAAGCAGGGCGATGAGACATAGAACGAAACTGGTCCCCTTCAACGAGCCACCTCCTGGGGCAAGTCGTTTCTCGCAGAGACCTCTCCACTTCCACATTTCGGCAGGAAGCTCAAGTTTCTTTAGCCCTTACCTGTGGGAATCCGCGCAAGTACGAGATGGCGCTTGACATAGAGAGTTAAGCCCTCTAGACTGATACATGGAAATGGTCTTGCACGGCCTCTGTACTCCCCCTAGAACATCGTAGCTGTTTCGGTCGCCGGGCGGCCCTGCGCCGGACTCCGCTCCGGAAGGAGGTCACTGAAAATGAGTCTGCGTGAAGCACGTTCTTGCACGGCAGGAAGTTGGTCGACCAGAGGCGCTCGACTTGTGTTTCTGGTGCTCGCGTTGCTGGGGGCGTCTCTGCTCTACGGGCAAAGCTCTCGCGGCGCGCTGACTTACGAGGTAGAGACACTGGCTAAAGGAGAGAAGGGAACGGTGGTCCCTCTTGTCAAGGCGACCTACTCCAACGGTCTCGTGGCCCTGGTCAAGGAGTCCCACTCTTCTCCCATAGTGACCGTCGACGCCTGGTGCTCGACCGGCGCGGCCTGTGAGAAGGACGCGGAAAGCGGAATCTCGCACTTCTTCGAACACATGTTCTTCAAAGGTACCGAGAGGCATCCCCGTGGTGAGATGGACAGGATCATAAAGGGCCTGGGAGGGCGAAACAACGCCGGGACCTCCGTGGAGTACACTCACTACTACGTCACCGTTCCGAGCGAGAACTACCTGACCGCTCTTGACGTGCTTTCGGATGCCTTAATGAACTCGCTGTTCGAGCCGGAGGAAGTGGAGAGGGAGAGGGAGGTCGTGAAGGCCGAGATACGCCGCAAGGAAGACACGCCCTCTAGCCAGGTGTTCGTGGTGTTTCAGAAGCAGTTCGGCCCCGGAACTCCCTACGAGAGACCCGTGCTGGGCTATTTCGAGACGCTGGATGCAATTAACACCCGGGCCTTCAAGGATTACTTGGGTGAGAAATACAGGGCCGGTAACATGGCGGTGGTCGTCACGGGGGACGTGAACACCGAGCAAGTGCTGGCAGCCATAGGCCGGTACTTCGAGCAGCTGCCTGCGGGCAGGAGCCCGTACCCGGGATTCGAGGTTCCGGAGCTTAAGAAGAACAGAATCGGTGTCGAGAGGAGAGACATCAACCAGGGATACATGATGTTCGGCTTCGTGACGGACGGCCTTCGAAGTAGCCACGAGAACCTGACACTGGATGTTGCGGCCGCCATCCTGGGCGAGGGAAAGAGCTCGAGACTCCATCAGGGGCTCGTCGAGAACGAGAAGCTGGCCAGCCACGTTGAGGCGTGGCAGTGGGCCCTGAGACGGGCGGGGGTTCTGGGCTTCGAAGTCACCTTTGAACCGGGCAAAGAGGACGCCGTCGTGGCGGCGGTGCTGGAGGAACTGAAGGCCCTATCGACGGAAGGTCCGTCGGACGCCGAAGTGGAGAAGGCAAAGGCGATGCTTCGAACGTCCTTTGCCTTTCAGACGGAGACCAGCGCCGGAAAAGCAAGCACGATTGGGAGGGCCTACACGACCGGGACGCTGGACGATTGCCTTTACTACCGAGAGCGTCTGGACTCGGTCACCCCGGAGCTGGTCCGGGCAGTCGTCAGGAAGTACACTTCTTCCAAGCACTACGCAATGGGTCTGGTCCTTCCTGATGAGGAGTCAGGGAGTGCCGGTGCCTCGGGACATTAAGGCATCTGGCTGAGAATCTTCGTGGACGGCCAGACAGTCTGAGAAAGCGCCGTCGGAGGAGTGAAGATGTTGAGAGTGATTGCCTTGGTTGCCGCCGTCGCGGTGCTGTCGAGCGCGGCCCCGGCTGAAGTGGCCGGTGCTAAGCCCGCGAGTGGCGTGGAAAAGACAGTCTTAGAGACCGGACTCACTGTACTGGTCAAGGAATCGGACGCCAACGACGTGGTTTCCGTTCAGTTGTTCGCGGGCATGGGGGCCAAGTACGAAAGTGACGGTGAGGCAGGCGTGTCCGGGCTTCTCCAACAGTGCATCTTGAAGGGCACGAAGAGCAGGACCGCCGAGGACATCGTTAACGAGATAGAATCCGTTGGCGGGAGGCTGGAATCCGGAACCACAAAGGAAACCGGCTTCGTTCAGTTGACCTGTACAACCGAAGGGCTCGCGAAAGGGCTGGAAGTTCTTTTCGACGTGATGGCAAATCCGACTTTTCCAGCTGCCGAAGTGGAAAAGGAGAAGGAGCTCATCGCCAAGAGGATGAAGCAGAAGAAGGACCGCCTGCTTGTGAGCGCCATCGACCTGGCTCAAGAGGTGCTTTACGAGAAGCATCCGTTTCACAAGCCGGGAGAGGGCTACGAAAAGACCGTGGCTTCCCTCGGAAGGGAACACGTGGTGGAGGCGTACAGGCGGTTCTACGTTCCGCGCAACATGGTCATCGCTGCAGTGGGAAACCTGGACGCACAGAGGTTCGTGGAGGACGTTAGGCGCATGCTGGGCGCGATGGGTGTGGAGGCGGAAAAGCCGACCGTCGTCCTGCCGGAAGTGTCTCTGGAAAGTGCCCGGCAGGAGTTGAGTTTCAGGGAGAGCTCCTCGGTGTGGCTCGTGATTGCCTACCCCACTCCGGGGGTGCTGCAGGATGATTACTACGCGGCGCGCGTCCTGGACTGCATTCTGGGCGGCTCCATGGACTCCAGGCTCTTCACGGAGCTGAGAGATAAGAAAGGACTCGGGTACGCAGTGCGTTCGTTCTACGCCGGATTCTCGAGGGACGCGTTCGTGGGGGCCTACATCGGTACCAAGCCCGGGCAGTTCGAGATCGCCAGGGACGGGATTCTCGGGGAGGTCGAGAAGCTGCGCAACGAAGAGGTGACTGACGAGGAGCTCGGTAATACGAAGAGATACCTGAGGGGCGCATACATGATACGGCTTGAATCCAACGCCAACCAGGCCTACGACTTCGCCTACTACGAATGCGTGGGTGCCGGATACGACTACCCCGACCGTTATTTGGAAGGCATACAGACCGTGACCAAGGCGGACGTGATCAGGATCGCGAAGAAGTACTTCGAGGCGTACGCGTTGGCCAGCATTCTGCCTGAGCAGGTGGAAGCGGGAGAAGGCGGGAAAGAGCAGGAAAAGGAGAAGACGACATACTAGAAGCGAGGCGGACTTCTCGGGGTTCTGATTCTCCGGGGTTCGCACCTGTTTCGGGCTTCAGAGGCGAGGGATCGCGGTGAAACGAAAGGCGATAGCACTTCTATCGGGCGGTCTTGACAGCACCCTGGCCGCAAATCTAATGAAGCAGCAGGGGATAGAGATCGTAGCGCTGAGCTTTGTCACGCCGTTCTGCCAGTGCTCGGGCAAGGGCGGATGCGGAAGCAGGGCCACCGAAGTGGCCCGCAGCCTCGGCGTGGAGCTCAGGGTGGAAGCGCTGAGGGAGGAATACTTGGACGTAGTCAGGAGCCCGGCCCGCGGCTACGGCAAGAACATGAACCCTTGTATAGACTGTCGCATTCTGATGTTCTCCAGGGCGAGGGAGCTGATGGAGAGAGAGGGCGCCTCGTTCGTGTTTACCGGCGAGGTTCTCGGCGAAAGGCCCATGTCCCAGAGACGCGACTCGATGAGGGTGATAGAGAAGGAATCGGGCCTGGAGGGTCGTCTCCTGCGGCCCCTGAGCGCAGGGCTGCTCCCGCCCACCGAGGCGGAGGAGAAAGGAATCGTCGACAGATCCAAGCTCCTCTCCGTCAGTGGCAGGTCCAGGAAGCCTCAGATGAAGCTCGCCCAGCAAATGGGCGTCTCTGACTATCCGTGTCCTGCGGGCGGCTGCCTTCTGACGGACCCCGCATACGCGCGGAAGGTCAAAGACCTCGTGGAACACGGGGAGCTCACGATGAAGAACGTGAACCTGCTGAGAGCGGGCCGGCACTACCGTCTGGCAGACGGGCACAAGCTCGTGGTGGGAAGGAACGAGGGGGAGAACAAGGCACTGGAGTCCATGGCCGAGCCAGGGGATTTCGTGTTTTCGACCCTGCCCATACCGGGCCCGGTGGCGCTGCTGCGCGGGGGAGGCAACGGCTCGCTGGAATCTTCGGCCAGGATATGTGCCTCCCATAGCGACGCCAAGCAAGAGAAGAGGGTGCCCGTGAACTGGCGGAAGGCGTCGGGCGGTCAGGAAGGCGTTCTGGATGTCTCGCCACTCGCCCCGGACGAGCTGAAAGCCTTCAGAATAGAGTGAGTAACACAGAGGAGAATTGAGCAGAGAGTGTCACCAGCTTCGGTCATTCTGAGTCTTCCGATATTCCTGTTCTCGATAGTCGTTCACGAGTGCGCTCACGGCCTCGCTGCTCTACGGCAAGGAGACAGGACCGCCAAAGACGCGGGGAGAATCACACTCAATCCCATCCCTCACATAGACCTGTTCGGAAGCATACTCGTTCCGCTCTTCTTCCTGCTGGCCCAGGGATTCAGGCCCACGATTCTGATTGGATGGGCCAAGCCGGTTCCTGTGAATCCTTTGAATTTTAGAGACGTGCGAAGGGGAGAGCTGGAAGTATCTCTGTCGGGGCCGATTTCGAACCTGATGCTGGCCCTGGCGTTCGCCCTGATATACAGGATGCTGCCGCCGCTGCACGGGGCGGCGGGTCCACTTGTGGCAGTGAAATTCATGTTGCTCTACGGTATGCACATCAACTGCCTTCTTGCCGTATTCAATCTGATTCCCGTGCCTCCCCTTGACGGTTCGCACGTGTTGGCAGCGTTGCTTCCTTACGACGCCGCCATGCGGTACAGGCAGATTTCCGGCTACGGGATGTGGATACTGATTCTGATACTCATGTTTCCGCCGCTGAGGCGGGTCATTCTGGAGATACCGGTCATCCTGCTGAGGAGTTTCTTCGAATTGATTGCGGGCTCGTTCTTCGTCCTGTGACGTGGCGCGCATCACGAGAGGTATGGGACGGACGCTGGAGAAGATGGGACTTCGCGGACAAGAGGGAGGACACCGACTGACATGGCCAAAGGAAGGATCTTGAGCGGGATGAGGCCCACGGGGAAACTGCACCTGGGGCACCTGGTAGGTGCGCTCGAGAACTGGGTGCAGCTTCAGAACGAATACGAGAGCTTTCACATGGTGGCCGACTGGCACGTGCTTACCACCTCGTACCAGGACACGGCCAACATCAAGCAGGACACCCTCGAGATGGTGGCGGACTGGATCAGCTCCGGTCTGGACCCGGAAAAGGCGGTCCTGTTTGTGCAGTCGAAGGTCAAGGAGCACGCCGAGCTTCATCTCCTGTTCTCCATGCTCGTGACTACGGCACGACTGGAGAGGAACCCCACTGTGAAGGAGGTCGTCAGGGACCTCAACCTGGGGACCAACGTGTCCTACGGGCTTCTGGGTTACCCGGTGCTTCAGGCCGCGGACATCCTCATGTACAAGGCCGACCTCGTGCCCGTGGGCGAGGACCAGGTGTCTCACGTGGAGCTCACGCGTGAGATCGCGAGGCGTTTCAACTCTCTCTACGGAGAGGTCTTTCCCGAACCACAGCCGAAACTGACCGTGTTCGCAAGACTGCCGGGACTGGACGGTAAGAGGATGAGCAAGTCCGTCGGGAACACCATCGAGCTGGGAGACAGTCCGGAAGAGATGATGAGGAAGATGAAGACCGCGGTGACCGACCCCAAGAAGATACGACGCGGGGACGCGGGACATCCCGAGGTGTGTACGGTCTTCACGTATCACAAGAGATTCAACGCGGAGGAAAAGGAAGAGATAGAGAAGGACTGTCGCTCCGGGGTCCTGGGGTGCGTACCCTGCAAGGAGAACGCTGCCAGGAAGGTGGCGCACGCCCTTGCACCCATCAGGGAAAAGCGCACGAAGCTCATGTCCGATCCCTCGGTGCTTGAGGAAATAATAGAGGACGGGACGGGCAGGGCACGGGCGGTCGCCAGAGAGACCATGAACAGCGTGCGCTCGGTGATGAAGCTGTGGAACGACTAGCTCGCGCCCGTCGAGCGCGGCTGTCGGACGCGGTCCGGTAAGCTCGAGGTAAGAGAATGTCAACACCCTATCACATCAAGCTGGACAGGTTTGAAGGCCCCCTGGATCTTCTCCTGCACCTGATCAAGAAGGAGGAGATAGACATATACGACATCCCCATCGCCCGCATCACCCTTCAGTATCTCTCCTACATAGAGATGATGCAGATGCTTGACCTGGACGTGGCGGGGGAATTCCTGGTCATGGCCGCCACTCTCATGCGCATCAAGGCCAGGATGCTTCTTCCGGCCAGTCCCGTCGAGGAAGAGGAGGAAGAGGATCCTCGCCAGGAGCTGGTCAGGAGGCTTCTGGAGTACAAGAGGTTCAAGGAAGTGGCAGGATCTCTCAGGGAGAGAGAAGACGGCAGGCGCCTGGTCTTCGAGCGGGGTTACTCTGAAATCGCCTTCGAGAACGGAGAGGTGGAGCTGGAAGAGACTACGCTTTTCGACCTGCTGGACGCCCTCAAGCGCGCACTGGAGAGAGTGGTCGACGCTCCGGTTCACGAGATAGAGAGCGACGGGCTGGACGTCGTCATGAGGACCGAGGAGATATCGCGGCTCCTGCGGGCAAAGGGGAAGCTTCTCTTCTCGGAACTACTGGAGACCGCAAGGACGCGGCTTGAGATCATAGGGACCTTCATAAGCATACTGGAGCTCATGCGCATGGGGCGCGCCGGCGCAGTTCAGAGAAAGGTGTTCGGGGAAATCTGGATCTATTCGCTGGAGGAAGAGAGGAGTGGAACAGGAGAGGCTTAAGTCTGTGATCGAGGCGCTACTCTTCGCCTCCGATTCGCCGCTCGGTGTGGCCGAGCTTGCAGAACTCTTGGGTGATGTCACCGGAGAAAGCGTGCTGAGCGCGGTAACCGAGCTGCGGCGGCAGTACGACGACGGGCCGCACTCGTTCAGGATAGTGCAGGTCGCGGGCGGCTTTCAGTTCTGCAGCAAGGAAGAATTCTCGGAGTGGCTGGAGAGGCTGCGCAAGAACAGACGGCGGGCACGGCTCTCTCGAGCCGCCCTTGAGACGTCGGCCATAATCGCCTACAGGCAGCCCGTTACAAAGGCGGCCATAGAGGAAATCCGGGGCGTGGACAGCACGGCCACGCTTCACACGCTGCTGGAACGCGGGCTCGTGACGATTAAGGGCAGGGCGAGGAGCGTGGGACGCCCGCTGCTGTACGGGACCACCCGGCAGTTCCTGATACACTTCGGACTGAACGAGCTGGAGGAGCTTCCAAAACTCTCTGAGTTGAAGGAAATCCTGGACCAGAGTGAGGTCGAGGAGACCGAAGAGAGCCTGCAGGTCGAGGGCGACGCGGGGCCCGAGGTAGATGGAGGCACATCGTCTCAATAAGTTCCTGGCCTCCAGGGGCGTGGCGAGCCGGAGAAGATGCGACGAGATCATCAGGGCGGGCCGTGTGCGGGTGAATGGGGCGACCGTCCTTCTGCCAGGGACCAGAGTCGTGCCCGGCAGGGACGTCGTGGAGCTCGACGGGTGCCCGGTGGCTGAGCATCCGCCCTCGGTGAGGTACGTCATGCTCAACAAGCCGGCCGGCGTGCTCGTCAGCGCCAGGGATTTCAGGAACCGCCCCACGTTCAGGGAACTGATTCCCGCCTCGCTCGGACGCATCTTCTCGGTCGGCCGGCTGGACAAGGACACGGAAGGGCTGCTGCTTCTCACCAACGACGGCCTCGTTGCATTCAGGCTGACTCATCCCAGTTACCAGGTTGAGAAGCGGTATCGTGTCCTGGTCGGCGAGCTCCCGGAGAAGAAGGCACTCGTTTCCATGAGGAAGGGAGTGGACATAGGAGATGGAGTCAGGTCCTCGCCGGCCGGCGTTTCATATCTGGGCCCCCGGGAGGGCGGCCACCTGCTGGCCCTTTCCATAAGGGAAGGCCGAAAGAGACAGGTCAGGAAGATGTGTGCGGTCGTGGGGCTCACCGTGCGTTCGCTGGTGCGCACGGGCCTGGGGCCGCTGGAACTGGGCGAGCTTCCGAAGGGTTCCTGGAGAGAGTTGACCGGCGCGGAGAGGGAGGCGCTGAGGGCGCTCGTGGACAGGGAGCCGGTGCGACTGGAAAGAGGAAAATTGTAGTTGCCCGGAAGCCTCGCTTAGTGTAAATTTGATATGTTTGTGCCGAGGGTCGTTAAGTCAGTCTGCAGCCCTGGTTTGGGAAAGGAGCCCGAGTGAGCGTATCGCTTAAGGAGTGTGTCAAGGGGCACGTCGACAACATCGCACCTTACTCTCCGGGCAAGCCCATCGAGATTCTTGAGCAGCAGTTGGGGATCAAGAACGCCCTCAAGTTCGCGTCAAACGAAAACCCGCTCGGACCCTCTCCTCTTGCGATAAAGGCAATAAGAGAGAGCACTCATCTCTGGAACAGATATCCGGACTCCACGTCCTTCTTCCTCAGGCAGCGGCTCTCCGAGCAATTCGGCCTGTCCATGGACCAGTTTGTAATCGGCAACGGTTCGAACGAGCTCATCGAGCTTGTCTGCCACCTTTTTCTCGGACCCGGTGACGAGGCGGTCGTGGGGCACCCGTCTTTTCCGATGTTCAAGATTGCGATCGACCTGATGGGAGCCAAGTCGGTGATGGTCCCCCTCAAGGACCACCGCTTCGACCTTGGGGCCATGGGGCGCGCGGTTTCGCCGAGGACCAAGATCGTGTTCGTCTGCAACCCTAACAATCCGACCGGTACCATCGTGACGGAGCCCGAGGTTCAAGAGTTTATGCGGACTCTGCCCGAGAGTGTGATAGTGGTCTTCGACGAGGCTTACCACGAGTACGTTCAGCACAAGCAGTATCCGGACTCGCTTCGCTATCTCAAGGAAGGCAGGCTGGTGGTCACTCTCAGGACGTTTTCCAAGGTCTACGCGCTGGCGGGGCTGCGCGTCGGCTACGGGATCTCTTCCGAGGAGATGATAGCTCTCATAAACCGCGTGAGGATGCCCTTCAACGTGAGTTGCGTGGGACAGGTGGCCGCGCTCGCAAGTCTAGATGATAAAAGCCAGTTATCGCGAAGTGTTAAAGTTAATTCTGAAGGCATGGCCTTTTTCGAACGCGAGCTGTCCGCCATGGGGCTGGGGACGGTCAAGTCGGAGGCCAATTTCTTCCTCGTGGACCTCAAGATGGATGGGAGGACCGCGTGCGACGAGCTGGAACGCAGAGGGCTCATCGTACGGTCGATGGGGCCGTTCGGTCTCCCGGGGAGTTTCGTGAGGATAGCGATGGGAACACAGAGAGAAAACGAGAGGCTCGTGGAGGGCCTGAAGGAGGTGTTAGGAGGGAGAAAACCGAAGAAGGGAAAGGGTCCGTCTCGTAAAGACCACGTGGAGATCCCCTAGAGTTCCCGCGGAGTGCGGCATCGCTCTCGGCGTCCACTGGGGGCCGTAGACCACCAAGTGCGCTTCACACATCTTCTTCAGCCTTTACTCCCTCTTTGAGCCTTGAAAGAGGCCGCCTGCTTCACCTGCATTTCCTTGAGGCCAACGCGCTCGAGACCTCTTGACGGGGTGAGCCCTGCCGCGGCGCGCTGCGGCGGCGTGCCATGACATCGTCCGGGAGAAAGCTCGTCATAGCCATCGACGGTCCGTCTGCCTCGGGCAAGAGCACAACCGCCAGGATGGTGGCGGAGAGGCTGCGCTATTTGCACGTGGACACCGGGGCCATGTATAGGGCTCTGGCCCTCAAGGCGCTGAGAGCGAAGCTGGACCTGGGTGACGACGGCAGCGTCAGGTATCTTCTGGAGTCGTCGTCGGTGGACTTTCAGGCCGCCGGCGCTTCTTCGAGGGTCCTGCTGGACGGCCAGGACGTGACGGAGGAGATACGGAAAGGCGAAGTGAGCCAGAAATCATCCGAGATCGCTGCCCTGCCGGCCGTGAGACGTTGGATGGTCAGAAGGCAACGGGCGCTGGGCCAGGCGGGCGGAGTGGTGATGGAGGGTCGCGACATCGGCACCGTGGTCCTGCCGGACGCGGACCTGAAGGTATATCTTGACGCTTCCTCGGACGAACGGGCAAAGCGCAGGTGGCTTGAAGAAGGCGGGGACGGGAGCGGGAGGCCCACGGCAGAGGTGAGGAGGCAGCTGGATGAGCGTGACCATCGGGACATGACGCGCAGTCATTCGCCTCTCGAGGCGGCTGCTGACGCGGTCACGATAGACACCACGCATCTTTCGGTAGAGGAGCAGGTGGGTAAGGTGCTGGAAGAGGTGAAGAGGATTCTGGAGAGCGCATCGGAGGGAACTCCGTGACGGACCGGGCGAGTCGGCGCAGCCCGAGCGGCGCCGGGGCGAGCCCGGGCACTGAGGCAGGAGCCTGCCGGTCGACAGAGATGAGGAAGGGATACAGAGCCGCATGGCGTACGGCGAACGTGATCTTCCGGCTCCTCTTTGCGAGGAGAGTCCACGGAGCGGAATTCATCCCGCGCCGGGGCGGTTTCATCATCGCGTGCAATCACATCTCGTTCTGGGATCCGCCTCTCGTGGGGGCGACTGTTCCGAGGGAGGTGCACTTCCTGGCCAAGGAAGAGCTCTTTCGAAACCGGGCGTTCGGCTGGCTTATTTCGAGTCTCAATGCCATACCCATTCGCCGTGGTCCTGTGGACCCGGGAGGGATCAAGGCCGCGCTTCAGGCCCTGCGGGCCGGAAAGGGACTCGTGATGTTTCCCGAGGGCGGAAGGGTGAAGGAGGGCGCGCTCAAGCCCGCGCTCCCAGGGGTGGGGCTTCTCTCGGTCAAGGCAGACGTTCCGGTCGTGCCGGCGTACGTGAGGGGCTCCGACACGATAAGGAGAGCCGTGGCCCGGCTCACGAGAATCGACATCGCGTTCGGCGAGCCCTGTGTTCCGCCCCCTCTTCGCGGGGGCCGCGAGAACAGGGAGCTCTACCGGGCCGTGGGTGAGGAGGTAATGAACAGAATTGCGGAGCTCAAGGGCAGGATCGACGCAGAAGCCTAGGTCCGCCATGGAAGTCTCGATTGCCAAGGGTTCGGGATTCTGCTTCGGAGTGAAGAGAGCGATAAGGCTGGCGGAGAGAGCCCTCGAAGAGTCTGAAGGGCCTCTGTATACCCTGGGCGAGCTGATTCACAATCCCCAGGTCGTGGGAGAGCTGGAGAAAAAGGGGCTCATGATCGCCGCCTCTATCTCGGACATAGACAGGGGAACTCTGGTCATACGGAGTCACGGGGCGTCGGAGGAAGTTATCGAAGGGGCGAAGGCCAAGAACATCAACGTGGTGGATGCCACTTGTCCGTTCGTTAAGAAGGCGCAGGAACACGCGCGAAGTCTTTCGGAGTCCGGGTACCGGGTCGTCGTGGTGGGCGACAAGGGGCATCCGGAAGTGGACGCAATAGCTGCCGGGCTGTCGGACGTGACCGTTTTGGGCACCGAGGTCGAAGCCGAACATCTGAAGAAAGTCGAGAAAATGGGGGTGGTCGCTCAAACGACTCAATCAGTTGAGACTCTTTCGAAGGTCGTGGTTGTTCTTCTTGGCAAGGCCCAGGAACTCCGGGTCTACAACACGATCTGCGAGACCACGTTTCAACGGCAAGCAGAGACAATGAAACTGGCAGGGGAGGTGGATGTGATGGTGGTTGTTGGGGGAAAAAACAGCGCCAATACCGCCCGTCTCTACGACATCAGCCGTCGCAGGGTCAGGCGGACCCACTGGGTCGAGAGCGCTTCGGAGCTGAAGCGCGAGTGGTTCAAGGGTGCTGTCCACGCCGGCGTAACCGGCGGTGCCTCAACACCTGATTGGCTCATCCGAGAGGTGGCCAATCGAATCGCTTCTATCGAAGCTCGGTCGAAGTGAGCTTCGTGAGGGGCTAGTTTGCCCCGCAGAGAATAATGAAGAAGGGAGAATCAGCGTAATGGCGGATAACAAGGTGGACGAAGGCCTCCCGGTCGAGGAGGAGAAAGACAAAGTCGGAAAGGAGGCAGAAGGCGCAGGAAAGTCACCGGACGAAGCGGGATCCCCTCCTGGGTCCGGTGCGAAGGGCCCACAGGAGGGCGCGGACGTCTCGGGCTCGGAGCTTGATGAAGACGAAGAACAGGAGTGCTCACCCGAGATGCTGGCTCTCTACGAAGACTCGCTGAGAGACATCACGGAAGGCGAGATCGTGAAGGGAATGGTCGTGAGCGTCGAGGGGGACGAGGTCCTCGTGGACGTGGGCTTCAAATCCGAGGGAATAATCTCGCTTTCGGAGTTTTCCGACCGGGAAGGCGTGAAGCCCGGTCTGAGCATCGACGTGTTTCTTGAGAAGATGGAGGATCAGGACGGGCTCGTTGTCCTGTCCAAGCAGAAGGCCGATTTCGCAAAGGTCTGGGACCGCGTGAAGGACGCCTCGGACTCCGGAGCCGTCGTGGAAGGACGGTTGGTACGGAAGATAAAGGGCGGCCTCGTGGTGGACCTTTTCGGAGTCGAGGCCTTTCTGCCCGGCTCACAGGTGGCCCTGCGCCAGGTGCAGAACATCGACCAGCTTCTCAACCAGACCCTGCGCTTCAAGATCATCAAGTTGAACAAGCGACGCAGGAACATCGTGGTGTCTCGCAGGGTGGTCTTGGAGGAAGAGAGGGCCGAGCAGAAAGCCACCATCCTGAAGGAACTGGCTAAAGACCAGATTCGCGAAGGGGTGGTCAAGAACATAACTGATTTCGGTGCCTTCGTGGACCTGGGCGGGATCGACGGGCTTCTGCACGTCACCGACATGTCCTGGGGCAGGGTCAGTCATCCTTCGGAAGTGCTGGCAATAGGGAACGAGATAAAGGTGAAGGTCCTCAGCTTTGAGCCGGAGCGAGAGCGCATCTCCCTCGGTCTCAAGCAGCTGACTCCGTACCCGTGGGAGAACGTGGACGAGAAGTTCAAGGTCGGCTCCAAGGTGCGGGGCAAGGTGGTGAGCATCACCGACTACGGTGCGTTCGTGGAGCTGGAGAAGGGAGTCGAGGGTCTGGTTCACGTCTCGGAGATGTCCTGGACCAGACACGTCCGACACCCCTCCAAGGTGCTTGCCATAGGAGATACCATTGAGGCCGTCGTCCTCAAGGTCGACAAGGAGCACGAGAAAATTTCTCTGGGCCTCAAGCAGGTGGAGCCCGACCCGTGGCTCACCCTTGACGAGAAGTACCCCATCGGGACCAGGCTGACGGGAAAGGTCCGAAATCTCACCAACTTCGGTGCCTTCGTGGAGATTGAAGAGGGTATCGACGGTCTGGTGCACATCTCGGACATGTCTTGGACGAGGAGGATTTCTCACGCCAGCGAGGTGCTGAAGAAGGGAGACCGCGTAGAGGTCGTGGTGCTGAACATCGATAAGGACAACCGGCGCATTTCGCTCGGATTCAAGCAGGTTACCGAAGATCCGTGGCCGGCTCTCGTTGAGCAGTTTCCCCTGAACTCTACAGTCTCCGGGAAAGTCGTGCGGTTGCTGGAGAGAGGCGTCATCGTGGACCTGGGAGACGAGATAGAGGGGTTTGTCCCCTTTTCTCAACTGGGTATTGATGATATTGGGAAGCCGTCTGACGCGTTTCGGGTCGAAGACGAGCTCGACCTGAAGGTCATTCGTGTGGATCCCGAGGCACGCAGGATCGTTCTCAGCCTCAGGGCCTACCTGGGAGAGCTGCCTCTCGAGGTCCAGGAAGAGACGAAGAAGAAATACGTCTCGAGAGCGATGGCTGCCGAAGCAGAATCACGAGAAGCGCCCCCTGAGCCCGGTCAGAAACCCGCGGAGGAATTGCCGGCCTCGGAGCCGGAGGAGAAACCTGACGAACAGGTGGAGCCGACGGAGAGGCGGACAGAGACCGAGGCGGCTGATAGCGGGGGGCCTGAAGGAGGTGCGCGGAGCGACGAACCGGCTTCGACCGAGTCGCGAGAGCCGGTGGCGGAGGAAGCCGCGGAGTCGGAGAAGGACCGACACGGGCCCTCGGACGCCGAAGAGAGCCGGAAGCCGGAGGGCGAGCCCGAAAGCACACCCGCCGGGGAGGATTCTGAGAAGCCCGATGAGAAGGGTTCTGGTTAGGACCTTCGGCTGCAAACTCAACCAGTACGAATCGCAGTTCATCGCGGAGAGTTTTGCATCCGCGGGGCACCGCCTGGTGGCAGATGAGTCTCTTGCAGACATTCACGTGCTCAACACGTGCAGCGTCACTGCAAGGGGCGACAGCGAGGCCAGGAAGTTCATTCGCAGGGCCGCTCGCACCAGTCCCGGGACGTTGATTGTCGTCACGGGCTGCTACGCCCAGCGAGCTCCGTGGGAAGTTGCGGGAATCGAGGGAGTGGGGCTTGTGGCAGGCAATGCCGAGAAGTCCCGTCTCCCTCGTCTTGTAGAGAGTCTCGCCGAGGAACGAGCGAAGGTGGTCCACGTTGATGGTACGGGGTCGGCATCTGGCCCCTTGCGGTGCGGACCGGAGTTTCAGAAGCGCTCGAGAGCGCTGGTCAGAATACAGGACGGATGCGATGGCGCGTGCAGCTACTGTGTGGTACCTTCTGTAAGAGGTGGCAGCAGAAGCGTGCCGGGCCGGCAGATTCTGGAAGAGGTGGTCGAGCTGCAAGCCCGTGGCTTCAGAGAGGTCGTTCTGACGGGCGCCAGAATCGGCAGCTACGGGCAGGACCTGGAAGGAAAGTACTCCCTGGAGAGTCTTCTGAGAGCCCTCCTGGCTGCAACGGGAGAACTCAGGCTTCGTCTCAGTTCGATCGAACCCCCGGAGCTCGGTGCACAGCTGCTGGAGCTCGTGGCCGGAGAAGAGAGGGTGTGCTCTCACTTTCACGTTCCCCTTCAGAGCGGAGACAGGGAGGTTCTGGGTGCGATGCGGCGAGTCTATTCGCCAGCGGAGTATGCGGAGAGGGTCCGGGCCGTCAAGTCGGCTTGCCCGGACGCCTGCATCGGGGCAGACGTGATGGCGGGCTTTCCGGGCGAGGATGAGATCGCCTTCCTAAGAACTTGCGAGCTCATAGAAGCTCTGCCCCTGAGCTATCTCCACGTGTTTCCGTTTTCGAGGCGGCCTGGGACGGACGCATGTTCCATGAACGGGCAGCTTGCGGAATCGGTGAAGAAGGGGCGGGCGGCGATCCTTCGGGAGTTGGGTGCGGCGAAGAGGAGGGAGTTCGAGGAGAGCCAGTTGGGGACGGTGCGCGTAGCGATTCTGGAGAGCGAAGCCGGGGACGGAAACTTCGTCGCGAGCACGGAGAACTATCTCAAGGTGCTGGTGCACGAGGACGGGCACTCGCGCGGCGATAAGGTCAGGGTTCGAATACGTCGCCTGCCCGGCGGAGAGCTCTTCGGTGAAGCTTGCTAGACTGAGCGGTGCCGGATGAAGTACTACATAGAGACATACGGCTGCCAGATGAACGTGTACGATACGGGTAAGATGGCCGAGCTTCTAAAGGCAAACCTCTACTCGGAAACGGAACGCCCTGAGGAGGCCGATGTGATCCTCGTCAACACGTGTAGCGTAAGGGAGCATGCTGAACAGAGGGCCTTGGCCAGGATAAGGGAGCTCGGCCTGGTCTCGGGCAGTACTAACGCCGTGCTGGCGGTCTGCGGGTGCATGGCGCAGAGATTCGGTCGAGAACTCCTGAACATCCAGGGGGTGGACCTGGTGATGGGACCGGATTCATACTCCGGCCTCATCGACGGTCTCGCCCGCTGCAGCGCAAACGCGACGAGAGTCGTCGACACCTCCAGGAAACCGGGATTCAGGTTTGAACCCTCTGCGTCCGGCGAGCGGCCGGGGCTGAGGGCCTTCGTCAGCATTATGAAAGGCTGCAGCAACCTCTGCAGTTTCTGCATCGTCCCCTCGGTGAGGGGACCCGCAGTGAGCAGGCCGCCGGAGGAAGTTCTGGCAGAGGTCCGGTCGCTGACAGAAAGCGGGGTGAGGGATGTCACTCTCATCGGTCAGAACGTGAACGCATACGTGGGTTCCGACGTGGATTTTGCTGCGCTGCTGGGAGCGGTCTCGGACGCCGCTGGAGAGGCGAGAGTCAGGTTTACGACATCTCACCCCAAGGACATGTCCCCGTCGGTGTTCAGGGTGATGGTCGAGAAACAGAACGTCTGTGAGCACATACACCTGCCCCTCCAATCCGGTTCGGACCGGATTCTCGAGAGAATGCGGAGGGGCTACACGAGGGCCGACTACCGGAAGCTGGTTCAAGAAGCTAGGTCTCTCATCCCGGGCGTGAGCATTACCACGGACATCATAGTCGGGTTCCCTGGGGAGACCAGACAGGATTTCGGAGAGACCTGTGCGTTCGTTGAGGAGTGCGGCTTTGACTCCGCGTTCATGTTCAAGTACTCTCCCAGACCGGGTACGGAAGCCGCTTCCATGGCAGACGACGTGCCCAGGGAAGAGAAAGAGCGGAGGCTTTCCGAGCTCATCTCTCTCCAGCGCCGCGTGTCGTTCCGGAGAAGCTCGGAATTGGTCGGTCAAACCCTGGAGGTCCTGGTTGAGGAAGAGAAGCTCAAAGGGGACAGTCTCCTTCTCTCAGGCAGGACGAGATGCAACAGGATAGTGCTCTTTGAAGGTCCCCGCGACCTGGTGGGTGGATTCTCGCGCGTTAGCGTGCTATCAACTAAAGGAGTCTCACTCCTGGGAATGCTCTCCGGCAACTGACACGAGTGGAGGTGATCG
The DNA here is from genome assembly GCA_020349905.1 of Candidatus Eiseniibacteriota bacterium. GTDB lineage: Bacteria > Eisenbacteria > RBG-16-71-46 > JAFGJU01 > JAFGJU01. The sequence continues at coordinate 1,881,994 of CP070702.1, read as the reverse complement.
TTTTGTGGTTCTTGAGGATGTTCCTTCTCCTGGTCGTGTTCATAATCATCCTCGGCTTCGCTCTCCTGAACAACGAGAAGACAGTTGAAATCGCCTTCTTCTTTCCGAAGGAAGCCCACACGTATCAGGTACACCTGATATTCGCACTGTTCGGGGCGTTTGTGCTGGGAATGCTGGTATGGTTCTTCATGTCGCTCGGACACGACGTGAAGATGCGTCGCGAGGCGTCCCGGCTGAGAAAGGACAACAAGAAGCTGCTCGAGGAACTGAATGCTTTGAGAAGTCTTTCCGTAGAGGAGATCACGGTGACTCCTCCCGAGGAGTAGCCGGAGCGGGGATTCCGGCGATTCAAGGAGCACGTCGAGATGCGAATAGACGTTCCGGCTGCGTTAGTTCTCCTTGCTCTGGGCACTGCGGCCTACCTGGTGTGGCGAGTCCGGCGAAAGAAGACCGCCCCGCCCGCGGGAGGTGACCACTCGGCTTACACGCAGGCACTCAACTGCCTTCTGGAAGGCGGCGAGGAAGAGGCCATCCGCAAGTTGAGGGAGGCCGTCCGGGAAGACACCCAGAATATAGACGCCTACATCCGGCTCGGGGACCTGCTCAGGCAGAGAGGGGAGCTGGAAAACGCTCTCAGAGTACACAGGGGTCTGACCGTGCGGAGCATCTCCGACCAGACCGTGCTGGAGTCCCTGTACAGAAGCCTGGCCGAGGACTATCTGGCCTGCGGGAAGTACCAGGAAGCGATAGCGTGTGCGAAGAAGATACGGGCCATGAACAAACGGAACGCCTTTCCGTTGAGGCTCATGGTGCGCGTATACGAGATACAGAGAGAGTGGGACAAAGCTTACGAAATGGAGGAGGAGCTGGAGAAGCTCGAAAGAAAGCGCGGACGTCCCTTTCTGGCACTGCACAAGAGCCACAGCGGGTACGACCTTCTGAAAAGAGGAAAGCCAAGGGAAGCCGAGAGGTATTTCAAGGATGCCCTCAGGCTGGACAGCGAGTGTGTGCCTGCGCTCCTGTACCTGGGAGACATATACTTCCAGGACGGGAATCTGAGGCGGGCGATAAGCCTGTGGGAACTCATAGTCACGCGATTTCCCAAGATCGCACACATAGTGTTCGAAAGACTCGAGAAGGCCTACTTCGAGCGAGGGAATCTGGGGGACATCGTGGCGGTTTACGAGGCGGTTCTTCGAGACAGCCCGAAGAACGTTAGGACCCTCGTGGAACTTGCCTGTCTTCATCAGAAGAAGGGAGATCTCAGGGAGGCCGTGCGCGTCCTGAGAGAGGCACTCGAATACGACCCGTCGTCCACCCTGGCGAGACAGCACTTGATCGGGTTCCTGCACGAGATGGGACAGACCGAGCAGGCGATCGACGAGACCAAGAAGCTCCTGGAGGTCATCAGTCCCAGGACAGAAGATTTCGTCTGTTCCGAATGCGGGTATCGTTCCTCCGACGTGCTCTGGCGATGCCCGAAGTGTCAGGAGTGGGAGACGTTCATATAGTAGGAGACCCGTCTGCTTGCAGGCGGGCCATGTTCGAACCGCATTCCGCACCGGGGCAATTCGAGCTCCGCGTTGTCGCAGGCAGTGGGAATAGCAATGAGAACATTCGTCGCGCTCGCGGCCCTATTGTTACTCGCCCCTCTCGTTGACGCGCCGGCCCGCGCCGACGAGCTGGGAAAGGCCTGGAAGCTTCTCGAGGCGGGCGACAGGGAGAGGGCAAAGGAGACCGCGGCGGTGAGTCTGGCGGGTGCGCAGAACGCCGCAGAACGAGGGGAAGCCTTTTTCATCCTTGCGCTCTGTGAACCAGACGGCAGGAAGTTCGCGAAGTACATGGAACAGTTCCTCTCGGATTTCCCTGGCCATCCGCTCACTTGGCGTGCCGACACGAATCTCGGAATGTATCACTACGCCCTGGGGAGCTACGGCCGCGCGAGCAAGCACTTCCGCAAGGCCTCCGGCCTGAGGATGTCCAGGAGGGAGGAGGTGCAGTCTCTCTACTGGCTCGGACTCTCGCTGCTGGGAGGTGGAAAGCCCGGCTAAGCGAGGGAGCATTTCGATGCAGTCAAGCGGGACGACGCGGGAACGGGTCTCGAGGACGACGCTGCCCTGGGATTCGCAGACTGTCTCAGGGAGGAGGGGAAGTACTCTGCTGCCCTCTCGGAATACAGGCGGATTGTCGCCAGGTACCGGAGGAGCGAGTGGCTGCCGTCCGCCCTGTACGGCGCGGGCGTTTGCCTGGAGAAGCTGCAGAAGAGTGACGATGCGCTCGAGATGTACTCAATTCTTGCGAGAGAGTTTCCATCGAGCTTCGAGGCCGCAATTGTTAGGGAGAAAGTGACCTCGAGAAGAGTGGCGGAGGTGGCAAGCCCGGAGACGGGGGGCTACACGGTCCAGCTCGGGGCTTTTAGCGAAGAGGCGAACGCAAACGGCCTGGTTGCGAGACTCCAGGAGCAAGGTATCACAGATGTCAGGATAGTGAAGAAGGAGCGAGGCGGAAGAATCCTCTATATGGTTCACCTCGGAGAATTCCCTACAAAGGAAGCGGCAGAGAGCAAGGGGAAAGAGCTCTCTACTCGTTTCGGACTCTCCTACGGCATAGTCCCAAAGTAGCCGGTTCCTGATTAGTTCGTTCCTCCGGCCGCAGAGGAAACGTTGCTTCGGTGGTATCTGGCCCGTCTACGCACCTCATCTAGCGTGCTGAGGATCAATGGTATTGACATGAAGAAGCAGACTCCGATGATGCGTCAGTACAGCAAGATCAAGCAGAAGCACCGCGATTCCATCCTGTTGTTTCGGATGGGGGACTTCTACGAGATGTTCTACGAAGACGCGGTGACAGCTTCCAGGGTGTTGGGTATCGCCCTCACCTCCAGAGACAAGGACGGGGAGGGTCGGATTCCCCTCGCGGGAATTCCCTGGCACAGCGCCGAACGATACATATCGAGACTGATACGGAGCGGCCACAGCGTGGCCGTGTGCGAGCAGACCGAGGATTCCGCCAGGGCGAAGAGGCTTGTTAGCAGAGAAGTCGTGGAGGTCATCACGCCTGGAACGGTTATGTCTCATTCCCTGTTGGCGGAAGGAGAGAACAACTACGTGGTTGCCGTTGCGGACGGCAATACCTGTGGATTCGCGCTGGCGGACGTCTCCACGGGCGAGTTCGTGGCGGCCGAGTTGACGCGCGAGGAGGTTCTGGAGGAGGTGGCGAGGCTCTCGCCCTCGGAGATTCTGCTCTCCCAGGATTCCGGGGTCGCCGAGGACGTCACCGAGAGAAGTGGGGCGGTCCCGGGGTTCAGAATCACGAGGACGGAAGGCTGGCGCTTCAGCATGCATTCGGCTCTCTCGGAGCTTCTCTCACACTTCGGCGTCGCATCGCTCGAGTGTTTTGGGTTTGAGAGGGAAGACGCCGGCGTGTCCGCGGCCGGAGCCCTGCTGGGGTACCTGAAGGAGCTCAAGGGAACGGGTCTCAGGCAGATATTCAAGCTGGCCAGGTACAGGCACCACGAGTTCCTCTTCATGGACGACACCACCATCCGCAACCTGGAGCTGGTTCGCTCAATTCGAACAGGCACGGAGGAAGGCTCGCTACTGGAACAACTCAGGAGAACTGAGACGCCGATGGGCGCGCGTTTCCTGCGTGCGAACCTTCTGAGACCGCTCACGGGCCCCGAGTCGGTGCACACGCGGCAGGAGGCGGTTGGAGAACTCGTTGAGAACGTGGTGAGGCGTGAGAAGCTGGCAGAAGCTCTGCACGGTCTCGGAGACGTGGAGCGGCTGGTGAGCAGAATCGTCAACCGTAAGGGGGGGCCTCGCGAGATCGTATCGCTCGGCGCCTGCCTCGGGAGGCTTCCTGCGATTCGCGCGGTCCTTGCCGAGGCAAAGAGCTCGCTGCTCATGGATCTCGCTGAGAGAATCGGCGACACGCACGAGCTCGCCTCGCTCGTAGAGAGGGCTCTCGTGGAAGACGCCCCGGTTCTCCCTAGAAACCCCGGCTTCATACGCACTGGATTCTGCCAGGAACTGGACGAAGTGAGAGGTCGCTCGGCGGAGGCCAAGCAGTGGATCAAATCGCTTCAGGACAGAGAGCGAAAGAGAACGCAGATCCCGTCCCTCAAGTTGGGTTTCAACAAGGTCTTCGGCTACTACATAGAGGTGACGAAGCCGAACCTCTCTCGCGCTCCGGAAGATTACGTCCGAAAGCAGACCCTTGTGAACGCCGAGCGGTTTATCACCGCTGAGCTCAAGGAGAAGGAGAGCACCGTGTTGGGTGCGGAGGAGCGAGAAATGGAGATCGAACTCAGGCTGCTGGAAGAGCTTCAGCAAGCGGTCTCCGATGTCTCGAGCGTTCTTCTGGAAGCGGCGGCGACCACCGCGGAAGCGGATTTCATTCTCTCGCTGGCTCGAGTGGGAGTCGAGAGACGGTACGTGAGGCCGAAGGTTGGGGGAGATTCCAGAATTCTCCTCAGTGACTCTAGGCATCCCGTGGTGGAGGCGATGCTGGAGGAGGAAGAGTTCGTTCCTAACGACGTGGAAATGGACTGTGAGCGGGCCCAGATCCTGATAGTCACGGGTCCCAACATGGCCGGGAAGTCCACCTTCACGCGTCAGGTGGCACTGGCCGTAATCATGGCCCAGATGGGGGGCTATGTGGCCGCCAGCTCCGCCGAGATTGGTGTCGTGGATAGGGTTTTCTGTCGCCTCGGTGCGAGCGATGATATCGCGAGGGGGCGCTCCACGTTTCTGGCAGAAATGAGCGAGACCGCCAGCATTCTCAACAACTGCACGCCCCGGAGTCTCGTGGTGATGGACGAGATAGGGAGAGGTACCAGCACGTTCGACGGCATGAGCATTGCCTGGGCCGTTCTGGAGTATCTCCACGAGCTGGGACCTCGCACGTTGTTTGCGACCCACTACCACGAACTGACAGTGCTGGCCTCCAAGATGGACCGGGTCAAAAACCTCAATGTTCTCGTGAAGGAATGGGGCGAGAAGATCGTCTTTGTGCGCAAGGTCGTGGAAGGCGCTTCGGACAGGAGCTACGGAATCCAGGTGGCACGGCTGGCCGGGTTGCCGGAGCTGGTTGTGGAGAGGGCCAAGGAGGTGCTGGACTCCCTGGAGAACGACAGGGTGAGCGCCGCTCCCCGAGCGAAGGCGACCACGCCGCACCGCCAGCTTGACCTCTTTGCGGAGAGCGCCAGGCGGCTCATAGCAGAGCTGGCGGCCCTGGACACTGAACGGCTCACTCCGATCGAGGCGCTGCGCGAGCTGGACGGGCTCAGGAGGAAATATGCCGGTGTGCCGGGCGCCCGTCCTGAGACGAGTGACTCCGGAGAAGAGGAATGAGAGACGCGGAGGGAACAAAAGGAGGAGAGCGGAAGGAGATCTTCCTCAATTTGAAGGGGGAGGCCAGTTCTCACGTGTTTCTTCGCTGCAAGGTCGAGTTGGAGGGTCTGTCGCGAGGGGACGTTCTCGAGATCCTGGTGGATGATCCGTCCGCGACCGTGGACATACCGAAGTGTCTCAACGAGGAAGGTCACGCCGTCCTGGAGGTTCAACGTATGGGCGAGGCGGTTTGGAAGATCGCCGTTGAGAAGGGTGGGGAATGAAGCTTGGTGCATCGACCCTGATGAAGGGAACAGTTGAGCAGTTCTTCGACAAGGCCAGAGACAGCTTCGAGGCGGTCTAGATAGTGTGCGATACTCCCTATCGGAGGCCCCTGGAGATAAATACGGACTTCCTGAAGTCGGTGCGGAAGGCCCTGGGTATTGAGTTTGCTGTTCACTCCCCGTTCAACGAGACCGACATCGGCTCCCTGGACGATTCTCATCGGGAACGGAGCCTGGGCGGTGTGCTCGAGGCCGTCGAGCTCGGGCACATCATCGGGGCCTCCGTGGTCGTCGTCCATCCTGCGGCCGGTTCGAGAGGTGGTCTCGAGGAGCGAGATAGAGTGAGAGGGTTGGAGAAGGAGTCTCTTCAGCGCATAAGCGAGTTTGCCAGGTCGAGAGAAGTGAAGATGTGTATCGAGAACATGCCCGCAGGTCTGCCGTTCGCTGAGCGGAGTCTGGCCTCGGGCGTGATGCAACTGGTTAGGAGTCTGGACTGGTCGGGCGTCACCTTTGACGTTGGGCACGCGAACACCACGACGGTTCCAGCAGAGAGGATGCTGGAGCACTTCGGGCCCTCCGTGACGCACGTGCACGTGCACGACAATCAGGGCTCCTGGGACCAGCACCTGGAGATAGGGCTCGGAAACGTGAACTGGAAGGCCGTCATCAGGCAGCTTGTTCGCCTCGATTACCGGGGCATCCTGGTCGATGAAAGCTTCAGCGTGGAAGCTGCCAGGAGAGGCGTGCACATTCTGAGGCGAGTCATCGAGGAGGTGCAGGCGCTTGAGAGAGAGCAGTAAGGTATTCTTCGCTCCCGCAAGGTCGGGGACAAACAGGAGCCTCAAGGAGAGATTCGGCGACATGTTCCAGGCCATGTCTCTGGAAGTCGTGGAGAAGAATGATCTCGTTGCGATAAAACTCACATTCGCCGAAGACGGTTGAACGACGTACGTCCGTACACTGTTCGTGAAGAAGGCCGTGAAATGGGTGATCGCAAAGGGAGGAAAGCCCTTTCTGACTGATTCCTCGACCCTCTATCACGGTTCACGGAGCAACGGCATAGATCATATCAACCTGGCCGTGGAGAATGGATTCAGCTACGCCACCATGGGGGCGCCCATCGTTATTGCTGACGGGGTGAGGTCCCGCGACTACGTGAAGGTAGAAGTGGGGCTCAAGCACTTCAAGACCGTGAAGTACGGTTCGGCGGTGCATCATGCGGATTCTCTGATATGCATCTCACACTTCAAAGGACACCTGGCAACTGGCTTCGGCGGGACTCTGAAGAACCTGGGAATGGGGCTTGGTTCGAGGAGCGCGAAGCAGATGATGCACGCCGTGGTCAAGCCGGAGTACAAGGACAGGGACCTGTGTACCGGGTGTGCCAGATGTGTGGAGATCTGCTTTGCCTCGGCCATTAAGATCGCCTCCAAGAAGGCCAGTTTTGACCATCTGAAATGCATCGGCTGCGGAGAATGCATTTCGATTTGTCCCGAGAGAGCCCTGAGGCTCCTGTGGAACGAGTCGCCGGCCAATCTATGCGAGAAGATCGTCGAGACTGCCTTCGGCGTCCTGAAGAACAAGAAGGGGAGGGCGGTCTTCTTCAACTTCGTGATAGACGTGACCCCCGACTGTGACTGCCTGAACTGGAGCGACAATCCCATCGTGCCGAACGTGGGCATCCTGGGTTCGGTGGATCCGGTCGCCGTGGAGCAGGCGGCCCTCGACATGGTGAACGCTCAACCCCCGCTGCCGGAGTCCGAAGTGGATCCGGGAGTCGGCCCCGGGCAAGACAAGTTCAAAGCGATCCGCCCCGGCATAGACGGCGACGTTCAGATTTCGTATGCAGAAGAGCTCGGGATGGGAAGCCGACGGTATGAGATTGTCAACCTGGACGAGGCGGATGACCGCTGATGTTATGGCTTCAGCCGGAGCAACGGTTTTCAGCACGGTAGGTGAGTGGTAATGAAGACGACGACTTGGGCGCGGGTAGGGTGGTTGACGGCGTGCCTGTTTCTTTTGGCTCACGCTTTGGCCTCGGCTTCCGAGGTGGACCTGATGCCGGTTGAGGAAGTGCGCGCCGGAATGACGGGGAAGGCTAGAACCGTATTCTCGGGCTCGATGGTCGAGGAGTTCGACGTAGAGATACTGGGTGTCCTCGAGAACTGGAGGCCCGGAGGCGACCTCATACTGGCACGCGCGTACGGCGAATCGGTCGAGCGCACCGGGATCGCCTCGGGCATGAGCGGGACTCCGGTTTACATAGACGGCAAGCTCGTGGGGGCCATCGCCTACTCCTGGCCCTTCTCCAAGGAACCCATTGCCGGCGTCACGCCGATAGGCGAGATGCTGGCGCAGGGGACCCTCGGCGGGCCGGACTCGGGAAGCATAGGCGATTTCGGCCGGGTGACGAGCGGCGCCTCCGTCGGCGCCATGGTCCAGATAGAGACCCCTCTTCTGGTTTCGGGGTTTCATCCGGCCGTGCAGGAGATGATCGAGAACGAGCTGCAGCGTTACAACATGACCGTGGCCCAAACGGGAAGCGCCGGCGAGAGTCGGACAGGGAAGCTGCGACTGGTACCCGGAGCACCGCTCGCGGCGCATTTTGTCACGGGAGACGCCAGTGCCTCTGCAATCGGCACGGTTACCCACGTGGAGGGGAGCAAGGTGCTCGGCTTCGGTCACGGGCTTCTTCAGTCTGGCCGGGCAGAGATCCCCATGGGCACGGCATACATACACGCGGTGCTGCCGAGCCTTTCCAGCTCGCTGAAGTTGGGCAGCGCGTCTGATGTGGTCGGCACCATCACTATGGACGGTGCGGCCGGTGTGGTGGGTGAAGTGGGAGCGGTTCCCGAGTTGGTTCCCGTGCACGTGACCGTAGAGACTGACGGGCTGCAGACGCGGGAGTTCAATTTTGGCATCATGAGGCACAGCCTCCTCACGCCCTCTCTCGCAGGTTGGAGCGTTGCCAGTGCAGCGCTCACTGGCGGAGGCTCGGTGGGAGAAATTACGGTCCAGGTCCAGTACGAAATCGAGCTGGAAGAACCCGGCAGCGGCACACGCCGGCTCAGTTACGGAGACGTCTTCTTCTCCGGGAGTCCTGCTGCTCCTATCGCACAGTCTCTGTCGGAGCCTCTTCGAGGTCTCCTTCAGAACCGGTTCGCAGATGTGGAGGTTTTGCGCGTTGCCTGCAGGGTGTCGGTCGAGCACGTGCGGAAAGTGGCAGAAGTGGACGAGATCTACGTCAGCCCTCAGGTCGCGTCGCCGGGGGATTCCGTGCTCGTCACCGTCAGGATGAATCCGTTCAGAGGGAAGGCGCATTCCGAGCATTTCGTGCTCCACATACCTGCGACGTGCAGCGCAGACCGCGTCAAGGTCAGGGTGTGCTCTGCTCCCGAGATGCGAACGTGGGAGGAAGAGTTGACTGCCAGGAGACTGCCACCAGAGGACCTGGAACAGATGATGCTGCGGATAGCCACCTCAGGGAGGGGCGACCGACTGGAATGTGTTGCCTTCGTGGAAGGAGCGGAGGCGGGCATCAAAGGGGAGTCGTTCCCCTCACCGCCGGCATCGTTTTCCACTGTGGTCGGTTCGTCCCAACGGGCGGGCGCCGTCTCGGAGAGGCACGTGGGAATACTTGACGCGGCGACCCTGCAGACGGACTACGTGGTCTGGGGATGCCGTACGGCTAGCCTGGGGATAGACAGCGGGAAGAGCAGGAGGTTGCAGTGAGAGTATCGAGCTTCTCCCTTTCGCCAAGACTGGCTGCGGCGTTTCTCTGCCTGGCCGGTTCTCTGTTGAGCGGTCAGGGTATTTCCGTTGCCAGGGAGACGCGGTTTTGGACGAGCGAAACGGCGACAGACTTTCGCAAGGGCACGCCGCAGTGCGTCTCAGTGAGCGCCCAGGGCACCGTGTCCCTGGCTGCACAGCTCGACACGCTTCTGAGCGTCGAGGAGAGCTATTTCTGGTGCCTCGCAGAAGACCGCAAGGGAAACCTGTTCGCCGGGAGCGGTGATGGAGGAAGGGTTTACCGGGTAAGCCCGAGAGGCGAAGTATCGTTGTTCTTCGAGAGCCAGGATCTGGAAGTGTTGAGTCTCGCGGTCGACGAGCGGGGCTCGGTGTTCGCAGGTACGTCTCCCGCAGGGTTGGTCTACAAGCTCACTCCTGACGGGGAAAGCTCCGTCTTCTTTGAAACGGGAGAGAGCTACGTCTGGTGTCTTACCTTCGACGACGCGGGCAGCCTGTATGCGGGCACAGGTGAGAACGGAAGGATCTTCAGAATCGAATCGGACGGCAAGGGGGCCGTCTTCTACGAGACCGGCGAGAGGCACGTGATGTGCGCTCAGTATGCGAGCGGGAGGCTCGTCGCGGGGACCGAAGGGAGCGGGCTCGTGCTTTCCATCTCGGGGCCGAAGAGTGCAGAGGTGCTGTACGACTGTAACGAAGAGGAGGTCAGGGACCTGGCCGTGGACCCGGACGGGGTGGTTTATGCCGCGGCAGCAAGCAGCTCGGGAGACGAAGTCGGAAGACCGTCGGAACCGGAGGGGCACGGGCCGGGCGGCCCCGGGGAGCAGAAGAGAGTATCGTCGAGCGTGTACCGGATTCAAGCGGACGGTACGACGCTGAGGCTTTGGAACACCTCTCGCTCGCGCATCTACTCGCTCTGGCTTGCTGGAAAGGACAGGGTTGTCATCGGGACGCGCGAGGAAGGCACCGTGTTCGGACTATCGGAGGGGAAGCTGGAGCTTCTTCACAAGGTGGAGGAGGCACAGGTTCTGGATATAGTAGGAGGGGAAGGTGCGTTTCTGTTCTCCACCGGCAACAGGGCCAGGGTGTATGCAGCCGGACCTTCCCTGTGTGGGGAGGGAACGCTCATTTCTGAGACGTTCGATGCGGTGGGGGTTTGCAGGTGGGGAAACCTGGACTGCGAGGCGCTCACGCCGTCGGGGACTTCGGTATCGTTCTGCCTGAGAACGGGGAACTCCGAGAAGCCTGACCGGACCTGGAGCGCCTGGAGCGAGGAGATTCATACGCCGGGGCAATTCCCGGACGCCCGACCGGGAAGATTCGCTCAATGGAAGGCCGTGTTGCGTTCTGCGAGGGGCCAGTCGTCTCCGGTGCTCAAGAGCGTAGTGCTTTCCTACCTGGAGAAGAACTTGCCGCCCAGCGTGGGATTCGTGCGGGTGATTCCGCAGGGGGTGCCATTTGCTGCCGGCGGAATAGATAAGATCACCGAGAGAGTCTCTCAGACTCTTCCCGAAGGGATAAGGGTCGAGTATTCGCTGGTCACGGACCAGGACGAGTATCTTGTCGAGCAGGCGGCCTGGGCCCGCACCTTGCGCACGGCTGTCTGGGATGCTTCGGACCCCAACGGTGACAGGCAGATCTTTTCGATCTACTATCGGGGGACAGAGGAGAAGGAGTGGAAGCTTCTCCAGGCCGACTTTAGCGAGCTCATCTTCACCTGGAACACGGTCTCGTTTCCTGACGGTGCCTACGTCCTTAGAGTCGTTGCGAGCGATTCGCCCGACAACATTCCCTCCGAGGCTCTGACCGGGGAGAGCATAAGCCTGCCCTTCGAAGTGGACAACACGCCCCCGGTCGTGAGCGGACTCAAATGGACGCTCGAGCAGGGGCGCGTCAGGGTGACCGGCAGGCTCTCCGATAACATGAGTCCCGTGGTGGGACTTCACTACGCCCTCGACGGCAGCGGCTGGAAGAGCATCCAGGCGTCCGACGGAATGTTGGATTCCGAAGCAGAAGAATTCTCTTTCGTTCTTGAGGAGCTCTCTCCGGGTGAGCACAGCGTTGTGGTGAGGGTCAGGGACCGCGCCGGCAACATCGGCACACGAAGAGTGAACGTGGAGTGACGGCTTTGCCGGGCCCGTGGCCCGCGTCCGCAGAGTCGGAGAAGGGAGACGCCTCGTGACCTCGGGCCTGAGACGGCTTCCGTTTCTCAAAAGGCCAGAGGCGTTGCATTATGCAATAGGGAACGTGACCGTCTCTCCGAAGACTCTGCGCCCTGCGCCAGGTACCCCACAGAATCGTCGTCCCTGAGCCAAGTTGCGGGATTCTCAGACAGGCAGGATCCGCGCGCGCTTCCAGCGGTCTTGGTACGGTTGTTGCTTCACAAGGGAAATGCACCAAAACACTTAGGGAAGGCACTTACCGATGCAATCCACGAAGAGAAGAGTTGCCATCGTGGGTCTGAGGGAAGCAGACCTGGATGTGATTCCGGCTGTGCTCGGTGACGAGCGCTGGGAGCTGGTTTCGCTTGCCGATACGGATCCCTCCGCCGCAGCGCTCAGGATCGCAGAGATTATGAAGCTTCCTGCCACGGCGAACGTGGCATCCCTGAGCTCTCTGGGCGTGGACCTTGCCATTTGCGGGAGTCCTGAGGCGGAGAGGATTCTGGAAGAGGTTCTGGGGAGGGATGTGGCCACGATCAGTCCGAGCGAAGCCCTCGGGCGCGGGCCTGAGGTCGAGACAGAGCGCGCAATCAAGACCGAGACTGGAGTCCCGCCGTCGGTGGCGGAGGTCCAGCGTGAGACGGAACCTGAGCCGGAACCTGAACTCGAGAAGCCGCGGCCCGGGCCCGTAGCAGAGCCTCCGCCCGGACCGGAGGAACCACGAGACGAGTCAGAACGGACTGGGCTGGCCGACGTGGAACTGGGGGACGAGGAGTCGAGGGCCCTCGGGACTCTGAGCGAGACATTGAACCTGGCTCTGGACAGGCAGAAGCTGCTGAAGTGGATTCTGGAGCTCGCCATCGGATGCACGGGCGGCGAATCGGGCTCTGTAATGCTGCTGGACGAAGCAGAACAGCAGCTGCGGATTGCCATGGCGCAGGGCTTGAGCCACAAGACCATTGAGGGAACCAGACAGCCGGTGGGAGAGGGAATCGCCGGAAAGGTCGTCCTGGAGGGGCGGCCGCTCCTGATCTCGGGGCAACCGGAGCACGATGACCTCAAGCGGGGAATAGAGAGGCGTGACGTGAAGGCGGCCATGTGCGTTCCACTCATCGCAGAGGGGCGTCCGATTGGCGTTCTGAACGTCAGTAGCTCCAGAGACGCCTCCGCCTTCCTGGAGAAGGACCTTCACCTTCTGGAAAGACTGGCAGAGCGTGCAACGCAGATAATTCAAAAGACGCTGGCATACTCCGACATCTCCAGCAGGACTCTGGAATTCACGCTGCGGGAGGCGGTGGAAGAGGAGATGGGGAGGAACGTCCCGTTCCCTGAGAAGGTGCAGCGGCTGGCCGACTCACTTGCCGAGCGGCTTGAGGCCGACTGCTACTTCTATCTGCCCTGTAAAGAGGGAGAGGGGACTCTGTCTCTCTTTGCGTCCTCCGTGAAGGACGTAGAGCCCCCGCTTCCGAGGACCGTAAGCGGCGGACGAGGTTTCCTGGGCCGGGCGGTCGCGTCGGGCAAACCACAGATATTTCTGCCGGCGGGGATAGAGTCTTCCTCCGTCGACGCTGAACACACGGGGATAATGTGCGCTCCGGTGAGGACGGGACGTGGAGTGGGGTTGCTGGTTTTCGATTCGCTGCGCGTGAGCGACAGCCAGCTCGAGGCGTTTGTGCGCGCGTTCGAGCGGGTGGGGCGCGTTATCGGCAAAGAGCTTGACAGAGAGACCTCCCTGCTGGGGTTGAAGGAGCAGGCCGAGACCCTGTCTGAGCTGAATCAGATGGCGGCCTCCGTGATGGCCGCCCAGAGCGTTGAGGAGGTCGTCCGCATCGTTGCGGGCGAAGGTGTGCGGTTGCTTAAGGCAGACGTTTGTCTCGTGACCTGCGAAGACGGGCGCAGCTGGTTCGTGGACATTCTGCACGGCAGCGAAGGCGTCGAGGACGACGACGAGCTGGGAAAGGCCAGAGAGCTTCTCACCACGGAATCCGTGAAAGAGATGACCTTCATCTCGTCAAGCACGGTGGACGAGACTCTCGCCCTGGAGTTGGAGCGGCTGGGCGTGAGCTCCTTCATCGCAGGTCCCCTTCGGGCCGGCACGAGATTTCTGGGAGTCTGCATGATTCTGAGGATGGTGGAGGGGAAGAAGCGGCCCTTCGGCGCGAACGAAAGCAGCCTGTTTAAGTCGTTCTGCGGGTACGCTGCGCACGGCCTGCAGAACACGCTGGTTTCGGTCCGAGCCGAGCGGTTCAGCCAGCAGGACGAAGAAACGGGTCTTTTAGGAGCAGAGGCGATTCTGTCCAAGATAGAGGACGAAGGCAGACGATACGAACGATACGGAATCGGCTTTTGCGTAACCGTGGTCGAGATAGAGGGACTGGCCGCGGCCTTCCAGAGACTGGGCCACGAATGGAGGGCGGCGTTCCTGGAGGAATTCTGTGGCGGGCTCCGAAAGGGGATACGCGAAGTAGACGCGGTGGGACGGACCGCAGAGGCCACCTTCGTCGTGGTCTCGCCCCAGACGCCTCGCGAGGGCGAAGTCATTCTGAGGAGAATCGAGGAGCTGCTGAGCCGCGTGGGAGCGGTGAGGTACGTTTCGCCTGCTCCGGAGCTGGGATTCAAAGCCAAACAGCTCTACTGGCCCAAGGACATCTGTGACCCCAAGAAAGCCCGTCAGGCCATCGCCGATTGTGCTACCCTTTCCTGATGAACATCCACACCGCCCTGGACAATCTCCTCATCGACCTGTCCGCCCTTTGCCTCGGGAGGTCCAGGTTCTTCGACAGGGGAATCACGAGCCCCACGTTCGAGGAGCATCTAAGGAGTACTGTCCTGAGCGTCCCCGACATAGAGGGCGAAGGACGTCGCGAGCTCGAGGCAGACACCCTGTCCGGCAGGCTGGATCCGGCGCTACACGTTGCTCAATGGAGAGGGACGGGGTACCCCACGGTGATCTACCACCACGGCGGCATGGAACGCCCCTTCGACTACGGGCCCTTCAGCAAGAACACGTTTGGCAGGATACTCTTCTCGAAGAAGAAGCCGGTCGAGGCCAATCTCATCAACCTTCGCGCCGCCTTTCACAGCGACAGAAGCCGCCTGCGGCGGATTCGGAGCATCCGGGAGCTTTCCGACTTCCTCGCCATGCTGGCGGTCTCGGTGAAGCTGGTGGAGGAGACGACGTGCCGCGTGAAGGCCCGCTCGCAGAAGCGGGTGGTGGTGGCCGGCATAAGTCTCGGGGGGTGGGTCGCCAATCTCCACAGGACTTACTTCAACAGCGCCGACGTCTACGTCCCCATTCTGGCCGGTGCCGCTCTGGGAGAGCTCTTCCTGAGCTCCATCTATCGCAGGATGGTCGCGCGGTGCGCCAGAATGAACCCGGAAGCGGTGAGGAGCCTGCTGAACTTCGAAGCCGAGTTCTCCAGCGTGAAGGACAATAACGTCTTTCCGGTACTCGCGCTCTACGACCGGATCGTCGACTACGACAGACAGAGAGCCTGTTACGGGAACGCCCCCATCAGGGTGCTTAAGAAGGGACACGCCACCTGCGCCAGGGCCCACGAGGCCCTGCGAAGGCACATCACAGAGCTGCTTGCGAGCCCCTGAGCATTCCACGACGCCGCGTCTCCTCTTTATTGTCTTGACCTCGCGCCACAAGTCTCTACCATTAGTGGGAGAAACGAGGGCATCGGAGTTAGTTCGATGCCGGGATTCACCGTACCGGAGCACGTTGGTCATCTGAACGGCAAGAAGGAGGAAAACCATGAGACGTTCTAGACCAGTATGGGTGTTCGCCCTGCTCATCGCCTTCGGCGCCACGCTACTTCTCGGCCTCTCTTGCGCAAAAGTGAGGCACGAGATGATACCTCGCGAGGTGCTCTTCGGAAATCCCAAGAACGTTAGCCCTCGCATATCGCCCGACGGAACCATGATGGCGTATCTGGCGCCGGTGGACGACGTGCTCAACGTCTGGGTGAAGACCATCGGAGAGGACGACGACAGGGCGGTGACCAGGGACGACAACCGCGGCATCCGCCGCTACTTCTGGGCTCAGGACAGCCAGCACATCATGTACCTGCAGGACGTGGGCGGAAACGAAAACTGGCGGCTCTACGGTGTGAACCTCACGACCGACGAGATCCGCGACCTCACACCTTACGAGGGCGTGCAGGTGCGGATTCTGGACGGCGATAAGCACTTCCCCAACGACCTGCTCATCGAGATGAACAAGGAAAACCCCAGCGTGCACGACGTCTACCATCTAGACCTGGCGACGGGGAAGCTCGACCTGGTGGCGAGGAATCCAGGTAACTTCGTCGGCTGGCTGGCGGACACGGAGCTGAAGGTGCGCGGTGCGATTGCGGCGACTCCGGACGGAGGCTTCGACCTGTTGATCAGGGAGAGCGAAGACGCCACCTGGAGCAAGGTACTGACGTGGGACCCTGAAGACAGCTTCTCCAGCGAGGCGCTCGGTTTCGCAAAGGACGGAAACCTTCTTTACTGCATCGATTCCAGGGGCGCCAACGCGGGTCGCCTCGTCAAGCTGAACATCGCCACGGGCGAGGTCGAGGTGTTGGCAGAGGATCCGCAGTACGACGTCAGCAGGGTCATGATGAACCCTGACACCTACGAGGTGGAGGCCGTTGCGTTCACGAGGGCTCGCATCGAGTGGCAGGTCCTTGACGAATCGATCAAGGATGACATGGCAGCGGTGTCGGGGCTGGATAAGGGCGACTTCGTGGTCTACGATCGAGACAACGCGGACGACACCTGGCTCGTGGGATTCACCAAGGACAACGGGCCCGTGTCGTACTTCGCATACGACCGCACGGCCAAGAAGGGCACGTTTCTCTTCGACCACAGGCCGGAGCTGAGGAAGTTCACCCTCGCGTCGATGGAGCCGGTCTCCTTCACGGCCAGGGACGGGCTCACCATTCAGGCCTACATCACGTACCCTCCCGGCAAATCCAAGAAGAAGCTGCCGATGGTGCTCAACATTCACGGCGGCCCCTGGGCTCGCGACGGATGGGGATATCATCCCGAGGCGCAGTGGCTGGCCAACAGGGGCT
>CP070702.1:1853826-1865302 GCA_020349905.1 Candidatus Eiseniibacteriota bacterium | reverse complement strand
GGCTAGTGGTCCAACCCAGAACGAACTCAGGGTGTTGGGTAAGAGAGCTAGGGAGACTGAGGGTCGAATGGCCCGTATCATGGACCTCTGCGAGCTGGGGGGTGTAAGTGCTGAAGATGCTCACCGCAGGTTAGAGGCGCTCATGGCTGAGAAGAGGCAGCTGGAATCGCTAGCCCACATGGCGGCCCCTGAGGCTACAGAGGAAGAGGTTAAGCAGGCTGTCAGCGAAATGCTCGGCTACTTGGACGGATATGAGGAGGTCATTCTGCGGGCCGGTCCAGAGGAACGCAAGCAACTCGTCAGAGCGTTTGTGCAGAAAATAGAGGTCGACCCCAGCATCCCGCAAGCGACCTGCTACTTCTACAAGCTGCCCACTCTTTCAACCTCACATTTTGCCCTAAGTGAAACCCGGCCCTCCGGGTTCCGGAAAGACCATGCTTGCGAGACGAGCCCCCTCGATTCTTCCGCCGCTCAGCACGGACGAGGCACTCGAGACGACCAGGATTCACTCCTCCGCCGGGAGATTGCCCAGGGGGGTTGCCATTCTTTCCACGAGGCCGTTTCGCTCGCCGCATCACACAGTGAGCGCTGCGGGCATCATAGGCGGGGGAAGGGTTCCGCGACCGGGCGAGGTGAGTCTCTCGCACAACGGCGTTCTTTTTCTAGACGAGCTGCCCGAGTTCAGGCGCGACGTGCTGGAGGCGCTGCGTCAACCTCTAGAGGAAGCGCGCCTGACCGTCTCGCGGGCCGGCGGGACAGTCAGCTTCCCGGCAAGGTTCATGCTCATCGCCGCCTCGAATCCCTGTCCGTGCGGCCACTTCACGGACAGCACGACGGAATGCGGCTGCACGCCCGTGCAGATAAAGAACTACATCGGCCGTCTGTCCGGACCTCTTCTGGACAGGATAGACATCCACGTCTCGGTGCCGCGGCTTGCCTACTCCGATATGTCGAAGAGTGCGCCGAGTGAAAGCTCTTCTCTGGTCAGGGAACGGGTGCTGAGAGCGAGGGCCATTCAGCTTCATCGGTACGCCAGGATAGGTCATGTGCGCACCAACTCCGATTTGGGGGAGGCGTTCGTCCGGCGGTTTTGCTTGGCCGACGAGGCGGGACTGGCCCTGCTCAGGGCTGCCATGGAGAAGCTGGGCCTGAGCGGAAGGGCCTTTCACAGAATCCTCAAAGTGGCCCGCACCATTGCCGACCTTGCGGACTCGAAGCTGATTCGGGCCCAGCACCTGGCGGAAGCCGTCCATTACAGAAGCCTGGACAGGTCGAGGTTCTGGTCGCCATGACACTCGTGCGACCTTTCGGTGGAGAGCGGTGGCGGCTGCCAGTCACCTCGCCGCATCGACGCCCGCAACGCTCCCGAGCCAACGGCCGCCCGCGGGTAACCGGGGAACGGCGCTCCCGCCCCCAATCCGTTGACATCGCCGCTCGGACGCTGCTATACTCACAAGAAAGTGCATCCAAGTTCACTGTCGTAAGAGATGTCTGCTGGAACATTGACAGGAGGAGAGCCGTGAGCGTTGAAGCGAGCTGGCAGAAGATAAGGAACGGCATTAGTCTACCGAGCCTGTTACTCTTCTTCATTCTTTCCATAGCCCTCGTCAGTCCGGGATTCTCCCAGCCGAGAGATTCCGTCGTGGCCCAGAAGCTCATTCAGGAGCGGCTCGAAAGAGTGAGAGCCGATTCACTCAATCCTGTGCTTCGCTACGAGCTTGCGAACGCGTTTCACGACGCAGGAAAGAAACACGAGGCGCTTCTACACTACGACAAGGCTGTTGCCCTGAAGCCCGACCACCTGGAGGCCCTCGTCAACAGGGGCGTCGTGCTCAACGAGCTCGGCAGGATAGACGACGCAATCGCCTCTTTCGAGCGGGCTCTCTCTGTGAATCCACGTGACCCGAAGGCCATGCTCAACCTCGGAAACTCCCTCTACGCTCTGCAGAGATACGATGACGCGATGGCTCGATACAAGCTGGCCGCCTCCGTCGACAGCACCTTCGTTGAAGCTTACTACTACATAGGCATCGCGTTCGCCGACGCGGGCATCTATCGAGAGGCCATCCGCGAATGGCAGAGGATTCTGGAAATCGCACCCGGCTCTGAGGTCGCCAGGAACGCCAAGGACAACATAGACGTGCTCATGGTGTTTCTCTCGGGGAAGTAGGAGTTCTTTTCCTTATGAGTCCGTCGAGTAGCTCTGGGCGACCGGCGCGACGCAATGCGAACCGTCGTCTGTTGCTTGCAGTTTCGAGCCGCAGGCGACTCAGGCAGAGGTTCGGCCCGGACGGACTGGACGAGATTCAGGAGGCGTTGGGGAGCTACAAGGGTCGCCTCGCGAAGCGACGCGTCACGCTCGAGGTGGCTTTTGTCGATGATGCGTCCTCGATGACGTCGTTTGGACTGAAGCCCACCCGCAGTCTCACCGCACCCTCAGTGAAGAAGTCGGTAGACCGGCTCGTGGCCAAGCTCGCGAAGCCGCCCGGTACGAGCGTCTCGCTTCTCATAATTGGAGGCGGTGAAGTGATTCCTTACTTCAAGCTCTCCAACCCGACCTTCGACTCCGACAGCTTCGTTCCGTCCGACAATCCGTACGGTTGTGGGCCAGGCAGGGTGAGCGCTGAGAAGTGTCTGCTCCCGGAACGGTCCGTGGGCCGCATGCCGGACGGAGACGGGAAGAGCCTCCGGCTCCTGCTGGACCAGATAAACCGTGCGCCCGGTTCGGCTAGAGCGGCGCCCAAGAAGAGCCCCGCACTGGGCTACACCGCATCGGTCTGGAGAAGGGTCTCTCAGGAGGTGTGGAATGAGCTCGGCTGGAGGGGAAGACTCAGGGTGTCGCCTCCACTTTCCTACGTGGACGTCAAGGCCTCCTGGTTCGGAAGCAAGAGATTTCTCTATTTCAATCTTCACGGCTCTGACAGAGAACCCTACTGGTTCGGCCAGAAGGGCGCTAAGTTCACGACGGCCTTTTCGCCTGCAAACGTGAGGCGCTTTGCTCGTCCCGGGGCAGCGGTTCTCACCGAGGCCTGCTACGGGGCAATAGAAATGAAAAGGCGGAAGGAATCCTCCATCGCGCTGGCCTTTCTCGGGGCCGGTTCTCTCTGCGTGCTGGGTTCTACCTCTGTGGCGTATGGTGCGCTCGTGCCGCCCATGAGCGAGGCCGACCTCATCGCCTTCCATTTCTTCCGCAACGTCCTGAAGGGCCTGTCTCTGGGAGAAGCCCTGGTGAGCGCGAGGGCTCACCTTGTCGCCTCTGCGTTGTCCACGCAGGGATATCTGGACGAAGACGACAGGAAGACACTGCTGCAGTTCGTGCTTTTCGGAGATCCGACCGCGACCGTGAAACGCGGTAGCCCGGGGAAGTGATAACGATGCCAAAGACAGTGAGCGCTGTTCCGGCCAAAGTACTGAGCAAGATCAAGAAGGAGATAGTATCCAGGTTCCCGGAGATGAAGGGCGTGCGCCCGGAGGTCGTGAAGCGCCGTCTGCCCCCTGATGCCGACCTCATCCACGTGATAGGGAAGATAGACGGGGAGCTCCGGAAGAGTCTTACGAGAATGAAGGGCGTGCGGCGCAAGCGAGAGATATACTGTGCCTCCTTCGAGACCAAGATGAAAGCGTCCAGGGGTGCGGTGCTGCGCAGAATCGTGCGCGTCACGTTCGACGGCGAGGGGCACATTCTGAAGCTGGTATCCTCCAAGTGACGGTTGTCTGGGCCACATTCTCTTGCTTGACAAGGAGCTCGGCCCTCTGTTACGTTTCTTTAGGGAGGCGGCCGTTTGCTTCCCGGCCAGAGAGCAAAGGAAGCGTCCACGAAAGGAGCAAAGAAATGCCCAGAGTGATTGCAAAGGGGGTACTTCGTGCATCTGTAGCCCTGCTGTTCGTTCTCGTTCTCACCTTTCCCACCGGCTGCGGTGCCCGAGCCGCGAGCATGGCTTCTCCCGCTGCTTCTGCAGAGGGTAACCCCGCGCCTGCGGCCCAGGAGGGCTTCTCCCTGAAGCAGGAGGCGCAGAAGGCTTTTCAGACCGGGGCGCAGTTCATGGCCAACAAGAAGTATGCCGAGGCCATAGCGGCGTTCAAGGAAGCCATCGAGGCCGACCCTTCTTTTGCGGACGCTCACGCCAATCTGGGCTTCGCCTACATCGAGCTCAGGAATTTCCGCGAGGCCGTCAACGCCTTCAGGCGGCTGCTCACCGTGACACCGGATAATCCGGAGAAACTTGCTGCAGTGCGCTCGAATCTGGGATACGCATACGGCCTGAACAAGCAGTTGGACGAGGCGATCGAGGAATACAAGAAGGTGATAGAGCTCACCCCGGGCGATCCCGAGGCGTACGCAACGCTGGCCTTCACGTATGGAGAAAAGGGACTGGTTGCCGAAGCGGTGATGGCTTACCAGAAGGCGGTAGAACTCAGACCCGGAGACAAGGAAACCCTCAGGGCCTTCGGCAGGTTGTGTCGGGAGAACAACCTCTTCGTGGAGGCCGCCGGCATTTACCAGCGGCTCTACGAGATGGACAGGGAGGACATGGACGCCATAAGGTCGCTGGCGTGGCTGTATCTCAAGCTGGAGTCGTATCCCAAGGCCATCGAGATGCACAGGACGTTGCTCGAAGCCGAGCCCGGGAGCGTCGGTGAGAGGATGAACCTGGCCATCGCCTATGAACGGAACGAACAGGTCGACTCCGCCATAGTGGAGTACGAGAGGGTCCTGGAGCTGCAGCCCGAGAACTTCCAGCTCTACTGCAACCTGGCCTATCTCTACGGCGACGTCAAGAAGGCGGCCCGAGCGGTCGAAGTGGCAAAGAAGGGCCTGGAGATAAAGCCGGGTGACGCGTGTCTTCTCTGCGCGTGGGCTAAGGCGCTCGAGAAGCTGGCCGACTACGAGGGAGCCATCGCTAAGTTCCAGATGGTTGTCAACGACCCGCAGTGGGGAGACTACGCGGTCAAGCAGATAGACAGACAGAAGAAGCTCATTCAGAGGAGAGAGGCGATCAAAGAGAGAGACGAGCTTGGCTACTAGCCCTGAAAGGTGGCCGGGCCCGCTCTCCGCGGTCGTTGTTTTGGCCGTCCCCGCAAGACACACGAAAGGGATCGGCTGTCACGTCTTACGGAGGTAGAGCAATGAGACGACGCCACGTTCTCGCTCCGTTCATACTCTTTCTGATTCTCCTGGCCGGTCTGACCGTCGCTTGCGGCTCGCAGGAAGAGGTCAAGGAACAGCCGAAGCAGGAGACCGCCAAGGAAGAGGTGGCATCCACGAAGGAAGCCGCTCCCAAGGACACTGCCAAGGCACCCACTGGAGAGGAAGGCAAGAAAGTGGACGAAGTAGCCATCCTGGAGACCAACCACGGAACGATAGTCCTGGAGTTCTTCCCTGACATCGCCCCGGGCCACGTTGAGAACTTCAAGAAGCTGGCCAAGAAGGGGTTCTATGACGGGACCACGTTTCACAGGGTCATCAAGGGCTTCATGATCCAGGGAGGAGACCCGCTCACCAAGGACAGCAACCCCGACAACGACGGGACCGGTGACCCGGGTTACAGGATCAAGGCCGAGTTCAGCGACACGAAACATCTCAAGGGCACTCTCTCCATGGCCAGGGGCCAGGACCCCAACAGCGCCGGGTGCCAATTCTTCATCTGCCTCGACGCTCATCCGTCTCTCGACGGCAAGTACACCGTGTTTGGCCAGGTGCTGGACGGGATAAAGGTCGTCGAGGCCATCGGAAACGTCAAGATAAAGGCGAACAGATTCGGCGAGCAGAGCGTTCCGGTGGAGCCGGTTGTTCTGAAGAAGGCCTCGGTCGTCTCTCGCGCGAAATTCGAGGAAGCGAAGAAGGCAAAGAAGACGGAACCGGAAGAGGGCACCGGCAAGTAGCCAGCCTCGCTGGCACTTGCCGTCCTTTCCATCTTCGTGAAGGAGGGGGAATTAGCTCTTCTCCCTCCTCGCCTTTTTAGAAAATACTTGACGAAAATTGTCAAGTAATGTAGCCTTCCAGTAGACCTTCACCGGCAGCGCGCGCTTCGTTCTCGTCACCTTATCCAGGAGGGTCAGTAGTGAGGCTTTCGACGGCCGCGGGCCGTTACGGTGTCAGGGCCATGTATGACCTCGCACTGCACTACGGCAAGGGCCCCGTGGCGGGCAAGGCCATCGCGGAGAGGCAGAACATCTCCCTGCCATACCTTGAGCAGCTGCTCACGAAGCTGCGGAGAAGCGGGCTGGTGCAGACCGTGCGAGGGCCGCAGGGCGGATATCTCCTGGCGAGAGTCCCCTCGAGGATAAAAGTGGGGGAGATAATCGGCTCACTCGAGGGTCCCACCAGGCTGGCCCACTGCATGGGCGGTACGGAGGACTCCGTGGATTGTGGCAAGGCCGATGGGTGCGTGAGCAGGATTCTTCTTAAGAAGCTGGACGCGCAGATAAAGGCGGCTTTGAACAGCACGACCCTGAACGACCTCTGCAGGGAGGCAGGTCTGGACGCCTGCCCGACCCGCCGACCCCGGAAACGAGTATCCAGGAACCGGAAACGCGCTTTGAGAAAGAAGAGCAAGTGAGTCTGGGTTTTCAGGAGGGGATTTTCATTGCGTAGAGTGTATCTGGACCACAATGCGACGACTCCCGTCCACCCGGATGTGGTGACGGCAATGCTTCCTTTCCTTCACGAACGGTTCGGCAACGCTTCCAGCGTTCATGCATATGGGCAGGAGGCCAAGCAGGCCCTCGAGGGGGCTCGCGAGACCGTGGCGGCCGCTCTGGGGGCGAGAAAGGACGAGATCACGTTCACCAGCGGGGCGACGGAAGCAGACAACCTGGCCGTCGCGGGTGTCGCGGGCGCCCTGTGCGACAAGGGGAGACACATCGTAACGAGCAAGATCGAACATCCCGCAGTTCTGGCTACGTGCAAGCATCTCGCGGGTCTCGGTTTCGAGGTCACGGAGGTGCCCTGCGACAGTTCGGGCATCGTGAACCCCGCAGAGGTGCAAAAGGCAATAAGGAAGGACACCACCTTGATAAGCGTAATGCATGTGAACAACGAGGTGGGAACCATCCAACCCATAGAGGAAATAGGAGAGATAGCCCGTAAGAGAGGTGTGGTATTTCACACGGACGCGGTGCAGTCCCTCGGGAAGGTCGGGCTGGACATGAAGAAGGCCAAGGTGGACCTTCTGTCTCTCTCGGCTCACAAGATATACGGCCCGAAGGGAGTCGGCGCGCTCTTTGTGAGGAGGGGAACTCCTCTTTCACCGCTCATCTTCGGAGGAGCGCACGAGCGCAAGAGAAGGGCGGGCACAGAGAACGTCCCCGGCATTGTGGGCCTGGCCAAGGCGGTAGAGATAGTCACCCGGGACATCGAGAGCAGTAACGCGCAGATGCTCGCCCTTAGAAAGAAGCTGGAAGAGGGCATAATGTCGTCCGTGTCGCACGTGAGACTCAACGGACATCCTGAGAAGCGGGTCGCGGGCACCGCCAACTTCTCCTTCGAGCTGGTCGAGGGAGAGTCGATGCTGCTCAGTCTCGACATGGACGGAATCGCGGTCTCGAGCGGCTCGGCGTGTTCGTCCGGCTCTCTGGAGCCTTCCCACGTTCTGATTGCCATGGGTGTCTCGCCGGAAATCGCGCAGGGCTCCGTTCGCGTGAGCCTGGGGAGAGACACCACGGAAGAAGACGTAGATTACCTCCTCGGAGTCTTGCCTCCGATCGTAGAGAGGCTGCGCTCTATGTCCCCGCTCTTCAGAAGCAGCGGCGCGGGCGGCAGCCAGTAGGATTTCACTCAGCCACACGGGAGATGAGAGAATGTACAGTGACAAAGTGATGGAGCACTTCAAGAATCCCAAGAACGTTGGAAGCATCGAGAACCCGGACGGTGTCGGACAGATGGGGAATCCCGTCTGCGGCGACATCATGAGGATGGAGATAAGAGTCAAGGACGGCCGCATAGAGGACGCGAAGTTCAAGACGTTCGGCTGCGGAGCTGCCATCGCCACGAGCAGCATGGTGACCGAGCTCGTCAAGGGCAAGACCCTCGAGGAGGCCCTCGCCATATCCAACAGGACCGTGGCAGCGGCACTCGACGGGCTGCCTCCCGTGAAGATGCATTGCTCCAACCTGGCAGCCGACGCGCTGCACAAGGCCATCAAGGACTATCTGGTAAAGCAGGGAGACCCTCGTGCGGACGACATAGTGGTGAAGGAGAGCGAGGGACACGAGCACGAACACGCGCACGAACAAGAGCCCCAGAAGCAGGGGGAGGAAGATGGTAAGTGAAGGGAACAGGACTCAGTGATTTAGACACTGTCGCCGTCGCGATGAGCGGTGGCGTCGACAGTTCCGTTGCAGCGGCCCTTCTCGTCGAGGAGGGCCATCGTGTGTTCGGGATCACCATGAAGCTGTGGTGTTACGCCGAGGACCCGTCTGCTGCCAGGGCCTGTTGCTCCCTGGCAGCGGTAGAGGTCGCCAGGTCGGTGGCAGCCAGGATCGGCATTCCGCACTACGTGGTCGACATGGAGGAGGGCTTCGACAGCCACGTCGTCCGGCCCTTCTGTCTGGACTACGCAAACGGCAGGACTCCTAACCCGTGCGTTGTGTGTAACACCGAGATCAAGTTCAAGGCACTCATGGACAGGGTGTTTTCCATGGGCGCAGATTTCCTGGCGACCGGCCACTACGCCAACCTGGAGAGAACGGCGGGCGGTGCTTTTCGCCTGGCTCGCGCCGCGGACAGAGGAAAAGACCAGAGCTACGTGCTCTGGGGCATAGAGAAATCCCGCCTCCCGAAGATTCTCTTCCCGCTCGGAAGACGGAAGAAGCGGGAAGTCCGTGCCATCGCTTCCCGGTTGGGGCTCGCTTCGGCAGGCAGGCAGGAGAGCCAGGACGTCTGTTTCGCTGAGCCAGATTCCTGTGGCGACTTCGTCGTTCGCCGCCTCCGGGAGATGAACGTCCCTGTCTCGCCCGGTTCCATTGTGGGCGTGGACGGGTCGAAGCTGGGCACTCATCCGGGTGTCGCTCACTTCACCATAGGGCAGAGGCGCGGTCTCGGGGTCTCATCGAGCGCGCGGACGTACGTCGTGGCCCTCAGGCCGGAGTCTAACACCGTGGTTCTGGGCCCCAAGTCCCACCTTCTGGCGCGCGAGTTCCTCTGCTCGAACGTGAATTGGCTCGACGACCGCCCCCGAAGTCTTCCGCGGAAAGCGCTCGTTCAAATCCGCTACACCCATACTCCTGCGGACGCAGTGATAGACGAGGTTTCCGGGGGCACATTCAGAGTCAGGTTCGCAGATGAGCAGAGCGCCATTACTCCCGGACAGTCCGCCGTGTTCTACGAGGGAGACGTGGTGCTGGGCGGAGGGGTCATCGCGGAGGTGTTGCGGTGAACTAGGATTCGTTCCGGGACAAGTCTCGTGCGCCCAGGAGGATTCGAACCCCCAACCTTCTGATCCGTAGTCAGACGCTCTATCCAATTGAGCTATGGGCGCAGCGTGAACTCGAGAAGAACGGGATAGAGACAGGATGGCGGAGAGGGAGGGATTCGAACCCTCGGTGAAGATTTCTCCCCACAACCGCTTAGCAGGCGGATGCCTTCAGCCATCTCGGCCACCTCTCCTGCCAGAGCGACTCGAAAAACCAGCTGGCGGAGGGAGTAGGATTCGAACCCACGGACCTTTCGGTCAACGGTTTTCAAGACCGTCGCCTTAAACCACTCGGCCATCCCTCCAGAGTGGAGTTCCTCAGAACTCGCCCTGTCTACGCCTAAACTAGCAAGTCCAGCGGCCACTGTCAAGCCCTCGGCCTTAGGCGTCGCAGTGTGTTCGGCGACGAGAGTAAGCCTGCGGATGACCAGGCAGAACGGCCCTCGGTCCCACCGCGCCCTTTGGGGCGTACCGTTTGACACTGCAGGGTCCCCGTGGTATTTTGTGTAAAACGGCAAACCGTGTCCTAACGCTCAAGGAGGGTCAGGATGAAGAGAAGAAAGCCTCTCTTGTTTCTCGTTGGAGCGAGTGTAGTTGTAGCCCTCTTGCTCCTGGGATGTGCGGGAAAGGAGGCGGTTCATCCCCTTTCCTCGTTCTTAGTCCCGGACTTTGCGAAGAGGGGAGTCAAGACCGTTGGGCTCATGCCCATAAGTGACCAGACCAACTCTGAGATAGGCGTGGCGACCGTTCTCCCGCTTCTGGAGAAACGGGCCGCCCAGGAGACAGCCTACATGTTCCTCTCCGAGGAGGAGATACTCGGAAGAGCGCAGAAGAAGGGCTTGCGCGACCAGTACACGGCGCTCGTTTCCGGCTGGGACATGAACGGGACAATCAGTGCTCCGGACGTTGTGTCTCTGGGCGAGGGCTGCAGCGTCGAAGCGTTTCTGTTCACGGAGATCTTCATCTGGAATCAGGAATGGGTTAATCAAAACGTGGAGGGAACCTCCTGGTCCCAGGTCGGAATACGAACGGTGCTCGTGGGCGTCAAGACGGGGCAGAAACTCTGGGAGGCGTCGGACGAGCAGATCATGGAGAGCGCTTACTACAGTCCGGAATCTGGAATCGGGACGCACGTGGATGCGGGCGGCATGGTCAGAGCGTCCTCGATCGGAGGCGTTCCGGATCCTCCTCCCATAGAGGAAGTGGCTAGACGAGTGTTGGAGGCTCTTTTCAAGGTCTATCCTGGCTCCGGCAGCTGACCCCGGAACTGCAGTCGAGCCGGAAACACGGACAGGTCCTTCACTGGAAGCAGCATGACGACCCCGGACTCACAGGAGAACGACGCCCGCTGGATGAGGCTCGCGTTGGCCGAGGCCGCGAGAGCTTCCGAGAAAGGCGAGGTTCCTGTGGGGGCGGTGATAGTCCGAGAGGCCCGGGTCATCGGCAGGGGACACAACCAGGTAGAGGCGCTCAACGACCCTACGGCGCACGCAGAGATAATCGCCATCGGTGCTGCCGGGGGCTTTCTCAATTCCTGGCGGCTCGAGGGAGCGACGCTGTACGTGACCCTGGAACCGTGTGCCATGTGCGCCGGCGCGGTAGTCCTGGCACGGCTCAAGAGGCTCGTCTTCGCGGCCACCGACCCGAAGGCGGGTGCGTGCGGCTCGGTTCTGGATGTGACCGGCAATCCCGGGCTGAATCACAGGGTGGAGATAGACTCGGGTGTGCTTGCGGGAGAAGCCGGCTCGCTGCTCAGGGAGTTTTTCGAAAAGAAACGGAGAGATGCGAGAGTGGTTGAATCGGGCGGTCTCGAAAACCGCTAGGCGGGCAACTGCCTCGAGGGTTCGAATCCCTCTCTCTCCGCCAGAATATGCTCTTTAATCGAACGTAGCGGCTTCTGGGTCGCGCAGTCGCCGTGAGCCCCACGGCGCGCTGTTTGAATGAGACGTGGCCGGAGAGATGTCCGAGCTGGCTGAAGGAGCACGATTGGAAATCGTGTGGCCAGGAAACTGGCTCGGGGGTTCGAATCCCCCTCTCTCCGCATAACGCTTAGTGGGGATGTA
>CP070702.1:1807777-1853726 GCA_020349905.1 Candidatus Eiseniibacteriota bacterium | reverse complement strand
CTTGCCCGAGCCCGAGGGTCCCATGACTGCAATGAATTCACCGTCCTCTATTCTAAAGGAGACGTTCTTCAGTGCAGGGACCTTTATGTCTCCCATTCGGTAGATCTTGCTCACCTTTCGCAGTTCTATCATCTTCGCCTCATCATCATGCGCATCGCCCTTGAGCGATCAATACGGGGCCCTGATTCGCCTTCAGCCCCACTCAGAACCACTGTGTCTCCTTCTTTTAGCCCTCGTACAACCTCCACGACTCTCCCGTCGGTAATTCCGGTCTCGATCTGTCGAGGTTCTGGCTTCTCTTTCAGCACCATCGCAAACTCCCTGTCGTCACGTTGGAAGACAGCACTTCTCGGAATCACAAGGACACTGTCCTTTCTGTCCACGATGAACTCCACGTTAGCTGTCATTCCGGACGCCCAGTGCACGGGAACGTCTAAGGGTTCCACCATTACGTCATACTCCACCACGTCGGAGACGAGCGTGCCTTCACGAGATATCTTGGTCACCCGGGCCTGGACGCGTTCATCAGGAAAAGCATCTAGCACTACCCATGTGTCCTGTTTCAATCTGATCCTGCCTATGTCTGCCTCATCCACCTGAACGCGCGCGACGAGTCTGTCTGCGATTACAAAGAGCGCGCTCTGCATCGACACATTCTGTCCGGGTTCGCAGGAACGATTTATCACCTCGCCAGCTATAGAGTTTGTGAGCGGCACGGGTTTGTATGCTTTGTCCGCAATCTCGTAAGCTCTCTTTGCATCCTCTAGGGCCTCTTCGTCGTTCTTTTCCTGTGCAGATTCCAGAGCGGATCGCGCCGCGTCCAGAAGTCCGATTCTGTCTTCGCTGGAGATCCAAGCAAGGATGTCGCCCGGCCTCACCAAATCTCCTTCGTCAACTTCAACCTTGTCTATTCTCCCACTGACCGACGAACTGACGACTACCCTGGTATATGGTTCGATGGTGCCAGTAGACAACACTTTGACTCGAATGTCCCCGCTTTCTACCTTGACGGCTTGATACGTTGGCTGCGACGCACTGTTGCCGTTTTTCTCCCTCCAATAGAGAAATGCAGAAATACACACAGCGACCGCGACGATGAGGATAAGCAGTTTCTTCATCAATTGATCCTCCCTAGTGTCTTCTCCAGCCGCGCCCTCGACACGCGCAGATTGAATAGCGCGTCGAGTTTGCTATTCTCGGCCTGTGTCAGATCGCTCTCCTTTTGTTGAAGGAAAAAATATGAGCTCAATCCCTGTTCGTATTGCAGTTTTGTGAGTCGATACATGTTGCGCGCGGCCTCCAGAGTGCGCTCATTTACTTCGATGATGCTCCTTGCCAGCTCCCAGGTTGAATAGGCCTGCTCGATCTCTTCTTCTATCATCTCTTCTACTTCTCGGATTCGTGCTTCCTGGTTCTCAAGTGAAAGTGTTGCCTGCTGAACCTTCACCTTTGTCGAGAAGCCATCAAAGATGGGCAGAGAAAGGTTGACTCCGAAGCTCCAATCGTTTGTCTGCTCGAGGAATTCGCTACCCTGCCATCCCAACGAAGACGACAGGGAAACAGTAGGAAAATAGCTGCTTCTGGCTTGGATTACCTGCGCCTCGAGTGCTCCGGTGTTCGCCTTTTCCGAGCGCAATTCTGACCTCTCAGCTTTAGCCTCTTCTATTAAGACCGCAAGAGACGGCATCTCCGCTTCGTTGCTCGTGTACTCCAATGACACCTCCGCCCTTCTGGGTCTGCTGAGTAGCAAATTGAGGTCAATCTTGGCAAGAGCCAGCTCCTCTTCGGCCCTCTTCTTTTCGTATTCTGCTCTCAGTATGCTCGCTGCCGCCTCCTCTACGGCCGGCAAGCTCTCTCTGCCGGAGTCGTACTTCAATCTGATAAGGACAAGGTCTTCGTTACGCCTATTCACCATGTCCTCCGTGAGCGCGATCTGTTCCTCTTTCTGCAGAATCTTGAAGAAGGCCTGCTTCACTTCCAGGACAACCTGGCTTTCTGAAAAACGATAGCTTTCCTCTGCCACATCGACTTCCACGAGGGCGGCCTTGACGGCCGCCCGTCTGTATCCGCCTCTGTAGAGTGGATAGTCCAGGCTTATGCTTGTCGAGTAACTTCCTTCCCTTTCTCCGGAAAAGGTTTCGGTGTTCCTATATCTACTCGAAAGGTCGAAGGTGGGGTAGTAGGAAGAATGTGCCAGTGTTACACCCGCGTTTGCTCTCTGTATTGAAGTTCTGGACTGGACAAGTCTGGGATTATTCTCTCTGGCAAGTGAGATGCAGTCCTGGATAGTAAGCGCTTGCTGCGCCAGAGCAGCGGGAGTCAGAAAGAAAAACAGGACGATTAACGCACTATAGAATCTCAGACTCACTTCGCTTACTCCCCTCTCTGCGCGTCGCCGGTCCGCTTGTCCGGTGCTTGTTTCCCATGTTCACGACTCCTCTCTTGGCGGAATTGATCAGAATGCGGACCTCTTCGTCCCTTGGGGCTACGCCACGGAACAAACCCGCGCTTACGCACGTGGTCATCAAACAACGACAGGAATTTCTCGCGCTGCTCGGGCGTCAGAGTGGCCTGTTCCTGTAGCATTTGCCGGATCACGCGCTTTTCAAGTTGAGCCTGCACCGCTATGATCTCATCCACCAGCTGGTCAATCCGCAGAGTGTCTGGCTGGGACGACCTGAGCGCCTCCATCAATCTTCTTCTCTTCTCGCGGATCATCTCCCTGGATTCGCCAGTTTCCCTTTCAAACGAGTCCCTTCGTGCCCGCAAATCGTTGATCTGACTCTCACTCAACTCAAGCCGCTCCCGGAAGAAAACTAGTGGGTCCCTGTGGCGGCGCTCGGCAGGGACACGCACGGGCATGGACCAACGGTTGTAGAGAATCGTTGCCAGAGCGGATATGTTGATGATAGTCAAGACAACGAGAGCCAGTATGAGCAATTTCCTCTTCATGAATCGCCTTCCTAGCCGTTTTGTTCGGGATCCGTGTAGAACTCTCCCACGGAGCCGCTCGGAAAGTCGTCGAGACCTCCGAGATAGTAGTCGAACAACAACTCTGCTGACGGGACGCTTTCGAGCGTCTGCTGACCGGTCAGCCGCTGCACCGAATCCGGCCCGCTGTCAGCCGGAACGTTGCCCAGGTGATAACCGATCAATAGTCCGACCGCTATAGTGCCAACAGCAGCAGTCGGCCTCAGCCAGCGCTCCCAACCCGAGAGGAGAAACGGAACGGCGAGCCTATTCTCTTCAGATTCCTGGATTCGTTGCCACAAGTGAGGCAAAAAGGCAGGGGAGGGTTCCACCGACACGGAGTCTTCCCACGCCTGCCACAGTTGTGCGAATCGCCCCGTCAGGACCGCACACCTCTTGCAGGACCTCAGATGGGCCTCGATCTCCTTTCGGGTGTCTTCAGGGAGCGTTTCTCCCACGATGTCTATTACGTTGTCTTTGATGAATCGGCAGTCCATGTGTTCCTCACTTGTTCGTCACTTTAGACACAGCCAGAGACCGCAAACTTGCGCTCAACCTCACTCATTCTGCATAAATCAGGACCACCTCGCATTTCACAAATCCCCGATGAGTTCGACCAACCTCTTCTGCAGGTTCCGCTTGGCGCGATGGATCAGCGACTCGACCGAAGACAGGGAAGTTTCCAGCACCTCTGCCACCTCCTCGTAGGAGAGACTCTCGTACTTGTGAAGAATCAAGGCCACCCTCTGCCTTTCTGGGAGGGTTTCCAACGCTTCCGCCAGAATCCTGCGCCTTTCCTTCTGTTCGAGCAGCCGGTCCGGCCTGTCCCTGTCCGGAGCCTCCAGCCGGCTGGTTGGATCCTCTTTCCGGGCATCTGAGAGCGCGAGGACGTCGAGATAGCGATTCCACTTATGCTTGCGGCGATGGTTTAGGGACAGATTCACCGCTATTCGATAGAGCCACGTGGACACGGCTGATTCGCCGCGGAACCTCTTGGCCCCCTGGAACACCCTGAGGAAGACCTCCTGCGCCACGTCCTCGGCGTCCTGCCGGCTTCCGAGTATTCGATAGCAGGTCTTCAGGACCGTCAATTGGTAACGCTCTACGAGCGATTTGAAGGCCGCGTGATCCTTCTCTGCTATTCTGTGAATCAGCTCTTGATCGTTCACCGGGCGCCCTTGGGTGTATGTGATCGTGATTAGGTGGTTCTGAGGGTTATACACTCAGAACTCGGAAAACTTGCAGCAATAGTAGAGTGCGTGACGATTGCACGTTCATTGATGGGCGTCAAGGGCCATAAACACGGCGCCGAACCAGCACGCGGCTGATTCGGTGCCCTCCTTGCCTGACCTTCGCTCACCCTCGCGAGCCGCTCAGGTCCTTACCTCTCGGTCACTAGAATAGGTCCCACCACGCAGGGAATCGACCACATTCGCGAGTTGTAGACGGCGTCCTTGTCCCCGAACAGCGTGTTCCAGTCTATGGCGTCCACCGCCATGTGGAAGACCCTGGGAACATCCATTCCAGGGGGTAGGACCCATCTGGCCTGGAACATGGTGGGGTCCGACTCGTCTCTCACGAACGGAACTCTAATGTGAAAGAAGCTGGCGCGGTGACCGCAGTGGGCGTGAAGGAACAGCCACGAGCCGTCGGGATTTCTGTTCATGGCTTTCGCAGCAACCATGACCGTGTCACCCGGCGCGAAAGCCGGGAGCTCGTGCAGTGTGAACAGGCTGTCCGGAGACGAGATGATGGTCTGCGGGTACGTGTGGCTGGAGCCGCGCGTCCTCACGGCCACAATGTGAATCGTGGTACCTCCGTCGTTGGTCGAGACCACGTCCGTAGGCGACACCTTGTCGATCCTCCAAACCTCGTCGACCTTTCGGAGCATCATGTGCGTGACTGCAACCGAGCCGAAGGGCCTAAAGAAGGGATTCGCGATGCCGTCCTGGGTGTTGTCCACGACGAAAGTTCCCCACAGATGGTGGAGTATCTTCACGTCTGCGGTGCCGGGTCCCTCGGTGCCGGGAATGCGTATCACGAACTGGACCCAGGGTCTGCCCCTCATCATCCTGAAGAACCTGACCCAGGGCAACGTCTCCGCGTCTTCCTCTTCGCCGCCCTGAGACACGGCTGAGACGTACTGGCCCTCGTATTGCTCGTCCGAATGGAAGCCGTCGGGCAGGATGTATTCAGAGGATTCAAGCATCGCCTGGATCTCCTGCTCCTCCGGGGAGAGCTCTGCGGTTCCAGTAGACGTGCTGTCGCTGCTGCAACCCGCCAGAACCGCCAGGAGAGATGCGAGCGCCAGTGCTGCCAGTAGAGTCGAGAGATGCTTCATTATCTTTTCCTCCTCTCTTTGCCTCCAGGCTGCAACGGACCTGCGCTCCGCTGCCGCAGCGTCCCGGATTGAGAAAACTCACTCAGGGTCCTCTGCCGGAGGCGGAGGCGGTTCCTCTCGTGAAGCCGGTGCCTCCGCCGGTGGAGGTGGCTCCTCTCGCGGGGGCAGTGCCTCCGGTGGGGCAGGGACCCGTGGCTGGGCTGGCCTTGCCTCCCTGAGCCTTTCTATGCGTTCTCTTACCTCTCTCTCGAAACGCTCGTTGAAGAGAAGGTAGCGCACCCTCTGGGGAGGGCTCAGCTGTTCCAGAATCTGGTTCTCCATTGCCCACCTGGATTCCGCTATGTCTCGTTCGATTTCCATGAACCTGCGCGACAGCCTGTCCATGGCATGTTCTCTCTCGCGGGCGTCTACCGCGTCGCCAGCAAGGATGAGCCCACGCATCTCTCTCAGCGACTCCACTCTCTCGCGAAGAAGAGCGTGCTTTCGCGTGAGCCCCTTCTTGTAGGTCTCGCGTATGAACATGCTCTGCCTCTCGTCCGCCTTTAGCTCCCTCACGAGCCTTCTCATCCTGACTTCCTCTATGGCCCTGAGGGCTCTTTCGCCCCTCTGTGGTCGAGGCTGCGCAAGCGAGGCCCGAGAGACGACCGCGGCGCCCGGTCTTTGAGGACGCGGGTTCCTTGCGCCGCTCCGCTGGCGGGCCAGAACCTGCTCGGAGTCTGCGGCAATTCCCAGGACCAGCAGGAATGCCGCCGCGAACACCGGAAACATTCTGCTCACGCTGCTCCTTACCCTGCCCCTCACCCTGCCCCTGGAACTTCCAACCGAACCCGGGAGTATGTCCCGGCTCATCGAGTTCTTTTCGCACACACTGTAGCTGTTCACCGTCAACCCTCCCTTCTTTTCGTGTCTTGTTCTTCCTCTCATGTTCTGCTCTTGTGCTTCGGGTCCTTCTAGGTGGAAGGAGAACTCTCTAGCTCCTCTATGAGTCTCTCCTCTTCCTCCTCCGTAAGGTCGAAAACGAGAGCGTCAGAGCCGTGAAGTACAGTGCCCCCTGCGTAGAGCTCATCCAGCTCGTCCAGCTGTCCGTTGTCCAGGCTGGCTAAGTTGACAGACATCGTATCTGAGGCGAACAGTGTCTCTTCGGAAGGGAGCGCTTCCTCTGAACGTTCGGCCAGGCCACTAAGCTCACCGGGAGGGCGGGTCATCAGGACGCGCGCCTGCCACAGAACAAGCATCAGGCAGGCGGTGGCCAGTGCCGCCGCGGCGCCCCTCGCCCAGAGCGGCCAGGCGTGCATTTCCTCTGTCACGCTGCCTCTTACTTTCCCCATGACCCTTTCCCATTCACCAGGGCTGGGAGCTTCGATCCTCTCGGTGGCGAGCAGGCGGAAAGTGGCTTTGTATTCCTCGATGAGCTTTGCGCATCTCCCGCAGCTTTCCGCGTGCTCAACGATGAGACGCGATTGCGACTCGTCCAGTTCGTCCTGCGCAAGCCTCAGGATAAGTTCCTCAGAAGGACACTCTTTCACCCTTATCGCTCCTTTCATCTCAGGCCGGAGAGATTCCTTCTCAGCTTTCTCACTGCGTGAAAGTAACTGGCCTTGACCGCGCCCTCGCTCGAACCCAGCAGTTCAGCGATTTCGCGCACCTTGAGCTCTTCGTAGAAGCGCATGGTGAAGACCGCCCTCTGTACGGGAGGGAGTGCTTCAATGGCCTGCGCCACTCGTTCTCGGATGGCCGAGCGCTCGGCCAGAGCGTCCGGGTTCGCTCCCGCAGGGGACGGGCGCTTGCCGAGCAAATGCAGGGAGACGGCCCGACGGAACCGGTCCCTCTGCGCCCTGTTTATGGCCTCTCTCACGGCTATCGACGTCAGCCAGGTCGCGAAACTGGAAGCTCTCCTGAAACTTCGTATTCTCGTGAACGCCTTTACGAAGGAGTCCTGCATCACGTCGAGGGCGTCGTCGTGGTTTCTTACGATTCTCATCACCGTTCTGTAAATCCTTTCCCAGCTGTCTTTCACCAGTTCTTCGAAAGCGGCCTCGTTTCCATCGAGAAAAGCCTTGAGAAGCCGCTCTTCTCTTTCGTTCATTGTTTGCTCCGCCTTCACTCTATTGGACACGAATCAACGTGGAAGGGTTTAACGTATTTGTCTGTCGGGTAAAGACCCCCGGCCTTGCGTGTTTCCGCTGGTGGGTGAAAGAGCTGATGAGCTCGCGTTCCTTCACTGACGCCTAAGGGAGCCCGTCACCTCGCGCCCCTCCACGAACGTGGCCAGCACGCGGGTCCCCTTGAGCTCCTGCTCTGATACCGAAAGAGGGTCACGGTCGATCACCGTGAAATCCGCCAGCTTACCCGGAATCAAGGAGCCGCAAACGTGTTCACTGAAGCCGGCGTACGCGGCGTCTGACGTGTAGCTTCGCAGCGCCTGCTCCCTTGTCAGCCGCTCCTGAGAGAACCAGCCTTCCTCCGGCCTGCCTTGGGCGTCCTTTCGCGTCACTGCGGCGTAGATGCCGACGAAGGGATTGGGTGTTTCTATGGGACAATCCGAACCGGAGACGAGTCTCGTGCCGCTACGGAGGAGAGACCCCCACAGGAAGGCGTTCTTTGTTCTCTCCGGTCCCACTCTTTCCTCTATCCAGGCAATGTCGCTCATGAGTTGAGCCGGCTGAATAGAGACCGTCAGGCCCAGGGCCGCGAATCTTGGAACGTCCGAGGGAAGAAGCAACTGCGCGTGTTCTATTCTGGGCCGCAAGATGTGGGACGCTTCCGTGGCAAGACACCTCTCGCATGCTTCCAGCACCGAGTTGTTGGCGGCGTCTCCTATAGCGTGCACGACTGGCTGAAGCCCCATCTTGGCGATGCTTCCTATCAGCAGCTCCAGCTCGCCCCCTGTGAAAATGGCGACCCCCTGGTTTTGCGGGTCGTCGCTGTAGGGTTCGGCCAGCAGCGCTCCTCTCGAGCCCAGCGCTCCATCGGCAAGCAGTTTCACGGACCTCACTGAAACCCACGGAGTCGAGGAGCCGGAAATCGACTGTACGTAAGATGCATCCTTCATGAGTTCCATGTCGCCAGGCACCATGGCGTGTAATCGTAGTGGCAGTTCGCCCTCGGCCTCAAGCTGGAAGAGCATCTCGATGACGTCTGGCAGGGTCCACGCGTCGTGTGCGGAAGTAAGGCCCGCGGCCGCCAGCCCGCAGAGGGCGGCCTTCAGCATCTCGAGCTTCCTCTCCCTCGCGGGTTCTGGAATGAAGGCGCGCACAGCATCGCAAGCCGTGTCGATTAAGACGCCGGTTGGCTCTCCTGTTCGGCCATGTCGGATTATCCTTCCGCCCTGCGGGTCAGGCGTGCTCTTCTGTATGCCTGCCGCTGCCAGGGCCAGGGAGTTTACGAGGGCGGCGTGCCCGTCCACTCTCGTCAGAAAAAGCGGATTGGAGGGCGACGCGCAGTTCAGCTCCTGGAGAGAAGGTAGCTTCCTTTGTGCCCACGTCGTCTCGTTCCATCCGAAGCCCTCTATCCATTCTCCCTCGGGGAGCTGGCTGGCTCTTCTAGAAACAGCACCCAGAAGCTCCCCGGAGGAGGAAGTGGAGCAGAGTTCAGGCAGAACGAGGCTTCTTCCGAGATTCATCAGATGTACGTGGCAGTCGGTGAGACCCGGGGTGACCGTGGCCCGTCCCAGGTCTACTTCCGCGGCCCGTTCACGGCCGATGCTCTTCGCTGCTTCCCTGGCCTGGCGGTTCGTTCCCACGTAGGCCAGCCCTCCGTCTCTTACGACGATGGCCTCGGCGCGTGGCTGTGCGTCGTTCATCGTGAGAACGTTGCCATTCAAAAACGTGGTGACCGAAGAGGGGCGTTCATTCTCTGAAGGTGTTCGCATCTAATTGTCCCGCGGAAACAGGTCGACGTCTGAGGGCCCGCGCATGTTCCGGTGCACGTGCTCGCGGCTCCGCGGCGCGCTCATATCCGCGAGGGTGCCCTGCCATCCGCGAGGATGCGCTCACGTCTACGAAGTCGCCACGAGGCCGCGCTCACCCCACACCCTTCCCGCCCGCGTGCTTGGCGAAGAGACGCACAAACAGCAGGATAACAACTGTGCCAGCGAAGAGCGACATCCACGGGCTCAGGCCGAAAGCGCTCGGAACGTCACCCACCACCACACCGGTTAGGGCGGCCAACAGGGCGTAGGGGAGCTGCGTCTTGACGTGGTCGACGTGGTCGCAGGCGGAAGCCATCGAGGACATTATGGTGGTGTCCGAGATGGGCGAGCAGTGGTCTCCGAAAACGGCCCCTGCCAGCACCGAGGATATACCTCCCATCAGGATGACGTGCTGCTGGTTCGGGTCCAGCCCCGCTTCCATGGAGAGCTTGTAGGACAGGGGCACCGCGATAGGCATTATTATCGCCATCGTTCCCCACGAAGTGCCTGTCGCGAAGCTCACGGCAGCGGACACCAGAAACGTCACAGCGGGAACCAGAAACGGAGACAGCGAGCCCGACACGCTCTTGACAACGAAGTCGGCGGTATGAAGCTCGCGGCACACCGCTCCTATGGCCCAGGCCAGGATGAGGATTATTATCGCGAGCAGCATGGACCTTATCCCGCCCAGCCACGCCTCCATGGCCCGCCTGAGGGAGAGGATCCTCTGGCCGACCGCAAGAAGGACCGCCACGAAACATCCCAGGAAAGAGGCCCACAGCAGCGACGCGTATGGGTCTGCTTGTCCGATGACTTCGTAGAAAGACGGCGCCTCGCGTCCGGAAGGTTCCAGGGCGCTCATTCCGCTCACGTAGAGGCCCACCAGAGTCGCGACCACGACAGTCAGAATGGGCACGGCCGCGTTGTACCACCGTGTCTTGGCTCCCTCGTCCGGGCTGAGGGTGGGAGAGTCGAAATCCGCAAGCGGGACAGCTTTGTCCGAAGATGTCTTTCCCAGTGTCCTGGCCCTTATCTCGGCCTTGAGCATTGGACCGAAATCGCGCCCGCTCATGGCCACTGCAAATCCCAGGACAAGGGCGAAGATGGGATAGAACCTAAAGGGGATGCTACGGACGAACGCAAGATACGGACTCTCCGTTATACCCAGAGCGGTAAAGGAGTCTGCAATGAGCCCCACCTCGTATCCTATCCACGTTGAAATTACGGCGAGACTGACCACGGGCGCTGCCGTGGAGTCCACCACGTACGCCAGCTTCTCTCTGGATATCTTGAGCCGGTCCGTGATGGGCCGCATCGTATTGCCCACTATGAGGGTGTTGGCGTAGTCGTCGAAGAAGATGGCGATTCCCATGACCCACGTGGCGAGCTGCCCTCGCCGGGGAGACGTGGCCAGTGGCCTGGCAGCTTCGACTATACCGCGCGTGCCCCCGCTCTTAGATATCACGCCCACCATCCCACCCAGAAGTAAACTGAACATCATGATCGAAACGTGTCCCGGATCGCTGGCGGCCTCGACCGCGTAGCGGTCAACGGTTCTGAGAAGCGCTGAGAGGGGATTGTAGCCGTAGATGAAGGTCGCCCCCAGCCAGATGCCCAGAAACAGAGAGACTATGACCTGCCGCGTTACTATGGCCAGGATTATTGCCAGGAGTGGGGGTAGTATCGTGAGAATCCCCGGTACGGTGCGCAGGTGAGAGGTTCGAGTCATCCTGTCGAGGGTCAAGACGAGCCGTTTGTCCCCGCCCTCCTCAAGGACCACGTTCTCTATAACCGTCTCTTCACCTGCCAGCACTCCCTCGCGCACCAGTTCACCAGACCCGAAGTGGAGAGAGAATGCCACGCTGTCCTCGGGAACCACACCCCTTGCACTTATGAGGACGTCAAAGGGTACTGCCGGAAAGACGACGCGCGGGACCTCAAGAAACATGACCAGGGCCCTCTCCAGTTCCGGTTCGTGCCCCGCTGTCGCCTGTTCAGTCGCGGCCTGTTCCTGGTCCTGTTCGGCCTGCCTCGCCTCCGACCGGGCCGGCTCTTCTTGCCCCGCCTGCTCCTCCACTGCGCCAGAGAGAGACGGAAGCCCGGCCCGGGGGAGAAGGACGAGGGCCGAGGCCAGAACCAGGGAGCCCAGAAGAAGAGCCTTCCATCGTACGTCCATCTTTCCTCCGAAGGGCAATCGAGACAAGGACAGGCACGAAGATAACACCTGGGAAGCCCCGTGTCGAGAGGCAGCGTGTCGCACGGTAAGCCTCGATGTTTGCTTGAACTTGGCGCCTATCCCGTGATATACTCAGGACCTGCATCAAGGCCTGACAGCTGAGTAACGGACTATTCAGCGGACGATTCTGGGCTCACAATCCTTGTGTGAGTCACTCCCGACGGTGCATCGGTACACCCGTGGTTTACTGATGACCGGGTTTCTGCCGTCCCGGGGAACGGTCGAGGGGAGCCTTTGATGATAGGGGAGACGGTTTCTCGCTACCGAATCCTTGAAAAGATAGGTGAGGGCGGAATGAGCGTGGTGTACCGGGCCGAGGACACCAAGCTCAAGCGAACCGTCGCTCTGAAGTTCCTATCCCCCCGCGCCTTGGGCAGCAAGGACGAGAAGACCCGCTTTCTCTACGAAGCCCAGGCCGCAGCCGCGCTTGACCACTCCAACATCTGCACCATCCACGAGATAGACGAGGCAGGCGACGCCACTTTCATCGCGATGGCGTACGTCGAGGGTCTGAACCTGAGGGACAGGATCGAATCGGGTCCCCTGGACCTGGACGAGGCCGTAGGCCTTGGTGTTCAGATCGCGCAGGGGCTACAGGCCGCGCACGAGAAGGACATAATCCATCGTGACATCAAGAGCGCCAACATCATGGTTACCCCAAAGGGCGAGGCGAAAATCATGGACTTTGGCCTCGCCAAGTTGCCGGGCAGGGTCAGAGTGACAACCACGGGCACGACAGTGGGCACGGTGGCATACATGTCGCCAGAGCAAGCGCGCGGGGAGGCACTGGACTACAGAACCGACATATGGTCGTTCGGTGTGGTGCTTTACGAGATGGTGAGCGGGCGGCTGCCCTTCACAGGTGACTACGAACAGGCAGTGGCCTACCGTATCCTGAACGAGGACCCGCAGCCGCTTTCCGTCGTCTGCCCGGGTGTGCCGCCGGAGCTGGACGGCATAATGGGCAGGCTTCTGGCAAAGCGCGTCGAGGACCGCTATCAGAGCGTCAAGGAACTGCTTTCTGACCTGCGTAAGCTTAAGAAACAAATAGAGATTCAGAGGTATTCTACCTCCAGGGCCTGGGAGTTCTCCCGGGGTCAAAGGAGGGTCCTTCCCACACTTTCCCCCCCGGTCATCCTGGTCGGGGCCGCGGCCATCGCGGTTGCTCTCGTGATCGTGTGGCTTTTAATCAGGGACCGGGAAGGGCCGATTCCCCCGGGCCAGTCGCTTAAGGTTACCAGTGCAGACGCCTGGCACCGCCAGCCGGAAATCTCTCCTGACGGAGGCCGCATTGCTTACGTATCGGACGTGTCAGGGAATCCCGACGTTTACGTCATCGACATAAGAGGAGGTAATCCTCTTCAGCTGACGTACAGTCCTGCGGCGGACGAGCAACCCACCTGGTTTCCTGACGGGAGCAGCCTCGCCTTTGTCTCCGGCCGCGGAGGAAGAAGGGGCGTGTGGAAGGTGGGGCAACTCGGAGGCAGTCCGACCCTGCTGCTTGAAGCCGCCGAGTTTCCCGCCATATCGCCTGACGGCAGGCGAGTAGCCTTCTCCAGGGACGAACCGGGTGGAAACAGCCGCATCGCGGTGGCGTCTCTAGCCAACCCGTCTGACGTGACAGTGCTTACTGGCGACCGCGATGGCTTGTGGGACCACCGTTATCCCGTCTGGTCGCCTGACGGAAAAGAGATATGCTACGCCACCCGCCACGACGTCTGGATCGTCCCGTCTACAGGAGGCAAAGCCAGGCCTCTGACCTCGGGGGGCAACATGGACTCCCAGCCGGCGTGGGCTCCTGATGGGCGTCACGTCTACTTCTCGTCCTACAGAGAGGGCACGCTGGCGCTCTGGCGTGTGAGCCGCAAACGGGGACGCTCGGAGCGGGTTTCCCTGGGTACCGGATGGGAAAGCGAACCCAGCCTGTGCAGAGACGGCACGAAGCTTGTCTACTCCACCAGAATGCAGGAAGAAGGCATAGCCGTCAGGGACATGCGCTCCGGAGAAGAGGTGAGAGCGTCCAGCCTTCGCGATGCCAGCATGCCTGCAATCTCGCCGGACAGGAGCAAGATGGTCTTCATATCCAAACGATGGGGCACCAAGTACGACCTCTGGGTGCAGCCTCTGGAACAAGACAAGCCCCGGGGTGAACCGCGGCGCCTGACCGACCACGAAGGCGGTGCCTCACACCCGGCGTTCTCGCCCGATGGAAAGTGGATCGCTTACTATCGCATAATGGACCAGGAACGCAGCATATGGACCATCCCCGTTTCCGGGGGGCGACCGACCAGGTTCTCAGAAGAGGCAACGGACGTCCACCCGTGTTGGTCGCCAGACGGTTCCATGCTGGCGTTTGCATCCAGCAGGGAAGGCGGAACCCACATCTGGACCGCTCCGGTAAGGGACGGCAGTCGAACAGGACCCGCCCGGCGCATTACCAGCGGCGAGGTTACGGCTCAAGCTCCGACCTGGTCGCCTGACGGAAAGTGGATCGCCTTTCTGGGAATACATAGCAACGACATGGAGGCGTGGATCGTCCCGGCCGACGGCAGCGGACCGCCGCAGCAAGTTACGCAGGGTGCCCGAGTGATGCGCATGCGCTGGGACTCATCTACGGGAGGGCTGCTGGTGAGCGGAACCTGGGGTCGGGATGAGTACACGCTGAGCAGGGTCTTTCTGGACGGACGGGAAACAGAAGACGTCGGTCCGGTAGTACAGATGCCGGAAGGGGCGCTGTTCGATGTTTCCCCCGACGGGCGGCTTCTTGCGTACCCCTGGAGAAACCCGACCAAAGGACA
This sequence comes from Candidatus Eiseniibacteriota bacterium, assembly GCA_020349905.1. Classification (GTDB taxonomy): domain Bacteria; phylum Eisenbacteria; class RBG-16-71-46; order JAFGJU01; family JAFGJU01. Next base: position 1,839,471 of record CP070702.1, on the reverse strand, counting down.
CGTTTGGGTTCTGGAGGCCGAGCAAGGCACTTACTGAATTTCAAGTAGGGAGGTGAGCGTTAGCAGCTACAGCGACGTGACAGCAGCGTCGTCGTACAAGAGCAAGTCGATAGAGACGCTTCTCGGAACGCACCCCGTATCGTTTTCCGATGTCTCACCTGGAAGTCGTTGGGAAAACGTCGAGGTGCTTGAGCTAGGAAACAGGGCCTTTCGGCCCGCTGCATGGAGGCACCCGATGGTTGCCAGTAGTTCCGGACGTTCTAATAAGATCTTCGTGGCCCCTGAAATTGTAGAGGCGCTTCGCCAGATCTCGGACATGATAAAGGAGTTGCAGAAAACGCTCAAGCGAGTGAAATCAAACACTCCCGTCGCCAAGTCCAAAGGCGGGAAAGACACTCTGACTCAAGTGGACCACACCTGCGGTGGCGGCCCTCCCGTATCGTCACAGGTCGACCACACCTGCGGCATTGACCCACCCGAGGGGGACAAAGAAGTCACCACAGAACACATCTGTGAGGTTCTGGCAAAGATACGACGCTGGATTCAGTATATCGAAGAGGTAGTCTGCAGCGCTGAGGCGGGCACGACCCTTCCGTTCCACAAATAGTCTGGCAGAATCTCTGACCGGGTTCATTCTGCGGAATCCGGAGTGGCCTGATTACGTCGACGGGTGCCACTGTAGACAGGGTGGCCGTCGTTCACAGTCCTATGGCCTTCACCCTTTCCGTGGCCACGGCTGTCTAATACGTGGCGGTCCGCTCACGGGCCGGAATCTCGGCCATTTCGGTCCGCGGGGAGGTTCGATCAAGACGTGCAGACGCTAGGGTGTCTAAGCCTCATTCTCACTGCTCAGTGTAACCAGCGGTGTGCATACTGCTACCAGAACGCCAAGAAGCCTCTCAGCATGAGCTGGGAGGTCTTGAAGGCCTCTCTGGACATGGCACTTGAGGCGGACAGTGAGAAGTTGGACCTGGTGTTTCTGGGGGGCGAACCGCTACTGGAATTTCCTGCAATACGACGGGCAGTGAGGTACGTAGCGAAGAAGTGCCCTCCGGAGAAAGGGGTGAACTTCGAGCTCATAACGAACGGACTCCTCCTCGCGCAGCGGAGAGTCGACTTCCTCATCGCACACAACTTCGGCGTGAAGCTCAGTTTTGACGGCGCCGCAGAAGCTCAGGAGTCTCGCTCCGAGGGGAGCTTTGGCCGGCTCGACCGGCTTTTGGAATGGCTCAAGAGCGAGCGTCCCGGCTTCTTTCGGCGGAAGCTCAGAGTGGCCGCCACGTTGACGCCGAGCACCGTGGTGCATCTTTCCGGCAGCGTGGATTATCTCATCGGAAGAGGTGTGCGCGAGTTCTCTGTCTCTCCTGCCGTTACTGACTGTTCCGAATGGAAAGAAGACGACATCCAAGAGCTCGACTCCCAAATGGAACGGGTGTACGAGAGCTGTCTGAGGCATTATCGACTGACAGGAGAAGTCCCGCTGCAGTTTCTGCGAAAGACGGGCGATGATGTTTCACCCCGGAAGGCAGAGCGTGCGATGTGCGGCGTGATGAGTGGGCACAAGCTCACGGTGGACGTTGACGGCGAGGTCTACGGCTGCACCTTGTTCGCCCGCTCGTATCAGGGGTTTCCTTCACGGTTCCTGGAGGAACGACTGGACCCGATGCGGATGGGTGACCTGAGAGCGCCTGGGTTCCTTGCGCGCTACGCCGCTTATCCTGAGGCCGTGCGACGTGCAGAGATATTTCACCACAGGGAGAAAAAATACTCCTCTCACGGGCGCTGTGACGAGTGCGAGCATGTCTCCACGTGTGGCATCTGTCCCGTTTCCATAGGGCACGCTGCCGGAAACACCGACCCGCATCGCGTACCGGATTTCCAGTGCGCATTCGCTCGGGTGGTCTCGAAGTACCGCGCACGTTTCCCCGAACAGCCCGGTCTACTCGAGAGCGTTCTTACCCCTCCGGGTGTGGCAGAAGAGATGGAACGATGGAGGATTCTAGCCGAGGCGGCCAGGAAAGGAGCCGCTTCCGGCTAGTCCCGTGGTGTCACCCCTCGCAGGGGGGAGTGCCGGAGAGCGTGCGATGGAGAGCGAGGAGAGTATCGCAGCATTGATGTGATGAAGCACACAGGAGGAACTGAAGGCGATCCTTTTTTCGGAAAGGAGGAGCCGACCGTGAATGCTTTGCCCCTCGCAAAGATGTCTTGGTCGCTCATTCCCATGGTCATGTTGCCGCTTCTGGCAGCGCTCCCCATGGTTTCAGGATGCACGCCGGTCCTTGAAGATCTCGACCCGCTGGAAGGGCCACCTGGAACCGTCGTTGAAGTGAAGGGAAGCCGTCTCTTCGGGGCGACCGTGAGGTGGGACGCGAACACTCCTTCCGAGCAGACTCTTCCGAGCGGTTTCTTGGGAGCACGCTTCTTTACGGTGCCTTTGGAGGCCGAGCCTAGAGAGTATCCGGTCAGGCTTTACGGGGGCGGTGATTACTCCGTCAACGAGATACAGTTCAAAGTCGTTGCCGGAGTGGTTCGCCCCGCGCCGCGACTTGACGACGTGACGGTTTCGAAATTCAGTATCGATTCGGAAGGCAAAGCCTCCATGGTGCTGATGGCGCACGGAGCAAACATAGACGTGGGCGCCCAGATCATTATGGATGAGACTCCGGTGATGTCTTTCTTCTCTCGGCTGCTTCGGAACGGTGCCATGAACGCATCAGACCCTTCAACGCTGGGCTATCCCATTTTTCACTACGCCACAATATGGTGTTTCACCCAGAATCAGGTCCCCGATTCAGACATTTCAGTGGCGGTGAAGAATCTGGATGGTGCGACGTCGAATACGTTGACGTACCACATAGCGGCCAGCATGGAGGAGCTGGACAGTGACGGTGACGGACTTCCCGACGTGTGGGAGAAGGACGGTTACGGCAGCGTGGACCTCCCTGCTCTTGGTGCAAAACCGCTGCGAAAGGACTTGTTCGTGGAAGTGGATTGGATGAGGTACTGCAAACCCGACGAAGCCATGTGGACATACGTAAAAAAGGCGTTTGCCCGCGCCCCCATCCTCAACTCGGACGGTAGCCAGGGCATCGCCATTCACATTGACAGGGGGGGGACTACCGGAGACGGAGGTGGAAATGAGATCGACTGTCCCAAAGTGATCATCTACGATACGGAACCTCGTCCAGACACGGTCAGCTTTCATGAACTCAAGGAGGCGTACTTCGAACTTGCGAGGCTTAACGTGTATCGCTATTGCATATTCGCCTGGGAAAGCGGACACGGCGACGGAGGAGGGAAATCCGAGGGCATATTGTGTAACGACTTCTTCATCTCTCTCCACGGGTCCTACCCAGGCTCGGCTCCTCCGGTGAGATATTTGGTGGGCGCATTCATGCACGAGTTGGGCCATACTCTGGGATTGCGTCACGGGGGGGCCGACAACACGGATTCGAAGGACAACTACAACAGCGTGATGCAGTACGGTAACTGCGCGGACCTAGATAGGAACGAGTCCGCCAAGTACACGCCCGACTGTGGCTGCTATTTCTGCAGCCCGGGCATGTATGCGGGGATAGACGTGGACTGCGACCTAGGAAACACCGACGCAGTTTATACATATTCCCAGGGCCAGCGCGACACGCTTGACGAGACCGGTCTGAACGAGAACGTTGGGCTCTGCGACAACAAGCCCATCAACTGGGACGGACACGGCCCCTACAGAGACGACGTTTCTGTGAATCTGGATCTGGACGATGAGATGACCATCATCACGGACTTCCCGGATTGGGCCAACGTGGAGCTCGACTTCCGGCAGGAAGAGTCAGAGTGGGAAGAAAACTGATACGAGCCCGAGTGGAGGAAGCCATGTCTGTTCCTGAAAGCAGAATCAAAGGTCCGTACCTTTTGAGGGTCCTCGGGTTGCTCTTGGTACTGGCGGTCTCCCTTTCATGCGCAGGGCAGAGAAAGCCGGTAGCAGAGAGAGAGCCGCCTGTGTCGGAGGAGGTATCTTCTGAGCTGCTTATGCCTCCTGCCGTGAGCGAGACGGAGATCCGGGGTGAGGCCGCCCTTCCGGAGGAGGTCCGGCTCGGATTTGCGGTCGACCTTGACGGCAAGCTGCTTGTTGAGGACTGGGAAGCGAGGGGCCACGTTAGGGCCTTCGAGAGGGGCAAGGTTACGTTTGAATCGGACGCACGACAGACGGGTCACTTCGTCTATCATCTTCCGGCCGGGCTGGAAATATCTCTGAATCCCGGCCAGCCCTTTTCTCTTAAGCGCACGATTCAATTGTGCGGAAGGGGATTGGCGTACGACCTTGTTGCCTCCGACTCCGGCCACCCTTTGATGGAGGCGGGCCGCCTCTTCGGTCCTGACCCTCTGGACAAGAGAACGTCCACCGGTCTGAGCATCCAGCAGGTGCGGGACAGGGGCCCCGTCGCCCTGGACAGCAAATACTGCAAGGTATATCAGATTTCCGTGACCGTGACGGCCGACGGCCGGACCACCACGGTTCCGCTGCGCAGTCCCGTTCGCGTGAGGACCAGAGGAGGTCTGTACTCCCTGCTGGTCTGGCGAAGCAACGAGACCGTTCCGACCCAGGATTACGTGGGAGTGGCTGAGGGCACGGGCTACGATCTGGAATACGTAGTAGTGCCCGAGTAGGGCGTAGCCCTGTTGTGCACCTTCGTGACAAAAGCGACTCACATCGAAAGTGAATCTTGACACAAAGGAGGAACTGGCTGTGAACGCAAACTTGTCTGCGAGGGCACTATCATCCCTGGTTCGCCCGGTAGCAGTTGTTTTAATTGCGACGGCGTTGTCGGGTCTCGGGTGCAAGCCGGTTCTTGACGATCTGGACCCCCGGGAAGGGCCACCTGGAACCGTCGTTGAAATCAAAGGAGGCAACCTGCTCCTCGCAACGGTCAGGTGGAATGCGAACACCCCATCCGAACAGACTCTCCCGAGCGACTTCTTGGGAGCCAGATTCTTTACGGTGCCTTCGGAGGCAGAGCCCGGGCAGTACCCGGTTCAGCTTCACGGAGACGGTGAATACTCCGACAACAAGATAGATTTCGAGGTGACAGATGGAGTCGTACGTCCTGTGCCGCGCTTAGACGACGTGACGGTCGTTGCCTTCGACATCGACCCTGGAGGCAAAGCCTCCATGGTGCTTATGGCGCACGGAGCGAACATAGACGTGGGTGCCCAGATCATTATCGATGGGACTGCAGTGATGTCCTTCTTTTCTCGGCTGCTTCGGAACGGTGCCATGAACGCATCGGACCCTTCAACGCTGGGCTATCCCATATTTCACTACGCTACAACATGGACTTTCATCCAGAATCAGGTTCCCGATTCAGACATTTCAGTGGCGGTGAAGAATCTGGATGGTGCGACGTCGAATACGTTGACGTACCACATAGCGGCCAGCATGGACGAGCTGGACAGTGACGGGGACGGGCTTTTGGACGTGTGGGAGAAGGACGGCTACGACAGCGACGGTGACGGTGGTGTTGATGTGGACCTTCCTGCTCTGGGTGCCGAGCCTTGGCGGAAGGACTTGTTCGTGGAAGTAGATTGGATGGAAGATTGCGAGCCGGACGGGTCCATCTGGGCAGACATAGAAGCGACGTTTGAGAAGGCCCCGATTCTCAATGCCGACGGTAGCCAGGGGATAGCCATTCATCTCGACGTTGGAGACTCGCCCGGTGATGAAGGAGGAGAAACAATCGGTTTCTCCTGTGCCATTCGCGAGGACGACGAGCCCCCGGATTTCGACAGCTCGGCGGATTGCGTCAACTTTCAACGCCTCAAGGATGAGCACTTCAATAAACATCGCCTGAAGGTCTATCGCTACTGCATCTTTGCCTATCAGAGCGGTTACGGAACAGGCAAGTCGAGCGGTAAAGCGGAAGGTCTGGTGGCCAATGATTTCTTCATTTCCCTGCACTCCTGGGGGTCCGAGGGTAGAATACCCGAGTTTCAGGTAGGTACGTTTCTGCACGAGCTCGGTCACACTCTGGGTCTGCGTCACGGGGGCTCTGACGACGTACTGTCCAAGGACAACTACAATAGCATCATGCAATATGGAAACGATGCCAGCGAAACCTACTACATTTCGAGCTGGCCACCGTGCAGCCCGGGACAGCTGGGAGGAATCGACGCAGACTGCGATCTCAGCAATATTGACAACGTGTTCACATACTCGCAGGGTCAGCGTCGAGAGCTCAACGAGAGGGAATTGGACGAAAGCGAGGGAATGTGTGACAAGACTCCTGTGGATTGGGACATGGACGAAGAAATAGAGACTAGTGTTCGCGTGAATCTGGACGCGGACGCAGACAAGACGGTCATCCAGGATTTCCCGGACTGGGCCAACATAGAACTCAACTTCCGCGTGGCAGGCTCCGAATGGAACGAAAACTGATGGACGTCGAACGATTGGAGGAGATTATGAACGCTTTTGGGAAGAGGGCAGTCGGCTTCCTGGTTCTGGCCGCCACTCTCCTACTTCTTGGCCTTGTACTCACTACGTCCTGCCAGAGGAAGAGGCAACCGACGGCGGAGAAGGAGCCACCGGTGCCGGCCACTGCGTCCTCCGAACTCCAGATGCCTGACGCGGTGAGGTCGGGACATCTGGAAGGAGAGGCGAGTGTTCCGGACGAGATCCCGCTCGCGTTCGCAGCGGATCTTGCCGGCAAGCTGCTCACAGGAGACTGGAACGTGCGCGGTGAAGTCAGCGCCGTGGAGGACGGAAAGGTCACGTTCCTCTCCGACCATCAACAGACAGGTCACCTCGTCTACCGATTGCCGGCGGGGTTGAGGATATTACTCGCCCCAAACCGTCCGTTCTCGTTGCGGCGCGACGCCGAATTCTATGCGGCCGGGCTCTCGTATGACCTTGTCGCCCTGAGCGCTGGTGATCTGATTGTCACCTCTGGTCGACTCTTCGGCCCTGTCCCGCAGAGATCCCGAATCTGGAAGGAATTGTCCATTCGCCAGGCGAACCAACGAGAGGCAATAATTGGTGAGAGCAAGTATGGCACCACTTACTCGGTGCCCGTGCTTGTGGTTGTCGAGGGTCAGACCACGTCCGTGGAGGTAGGTATAGTTGAGCAAATCCGCCTCGGAGCCGAGACATACTCTCTCCTCGTGCTGCGCAGCTGCGAGGGCGTTCCTTCCGAAGAGTACGGGGGCGTGTTTGAAGATGCAGGGTTCGGTCTGGAATACGTAGTGGTGCCCGAGTAGGGTACCGGCTTCTCAGACGGCAGGGGGCTGTCCGGTTCCTCTGCCGCCTCCAGACACCTCCGGAGGTCACGGCGTTTCCACTCCTGCCTGGCGTCTCCCGGAAGGCGCGTCGCTATGCGGACCGCACTACCACCTACAACTACCTCATGCGCGTGCTTTTTCCCTTGACTTGGGAGGGTCGCTTTCTATAGTTGATTATCTCTGTGCCGCTGCGTGCGCTCAGTTGTGGCCTGCACCGAGGAGGAAAGGACATGAAGGCGTTACTGATACTGGTCGTACTCTCCTGTCTCATCGTTCCCGCGCTGGCTCTGGCGCAGGGAAACGCAAGCCCGCGTCTGTTTCTGGAGATCTTTGACTTCGCCAGCATGCCGAGCCCGGTGCCGGACTCCGTCTGCAACTGCTCGCTGGTGCCGCCCGCGCTGCTCCCGTGCTACTCGGCCAAGAGCAGCGGCTCTGCCACCGGCCTCCTGTCCGTGCACGTGGGACAGGTGGAAAACGGTTTCCTCGGCCTTCCCTTCGGCGTTACGAGCTCCGGCGGCAACCCCATTTTTCTGACGGTCACGGCCTGCGCAGGTTTTCTGAAAGGCCCTTCGCAAGCAATGGAGCCGGCGGCCATCATCATATCGTCCACAGGCCCCTGTTACCAGTGGCGGAAACACGTGGGCTACCTCAGGTATCTCGCCCAGAGCACAAATGCGACGTACTTCAACATCGTAGGCAACGCCGACCTGGGGCATAACTGGGTCATCAACTGTGCGAGTCTCTACGACCAGAACACTGCTGTGGGCGGCAACGCCCAGTGGGGTGGTGTGCAGGACGTGACCTGCTACGGCGACCCCGTGTCCGTCGAGACGACCACTTGGGGCAAGATCAAGGGGCTTTTTAGGTAGCAGGTCCGGCCCGGGAACTTTGTCCGCACGCACATAGTTCTATCCTCTCATCCCGACACGTGAGCGATTCGGAGAAGCTCCTTCGCTCACTTTTCTTTTGCCTCCGTCTGTCGCACGAGAGAAACTTCAGCCGCTAGACGACGCCCGTTGATTCGAGGGCGACTCTTTGGTATGGTACGAAGTTGACTGCACGAGCAGTCGTGCCGCCGGACAGGGTGGAGCGTGCGGCAAGGAACAGGACACGACCCGCCGCGCAACGAGAAGCGAATCACACGTAGCGAGGAGAAAAACCATGGTTCCGACCTCGGGCAGGTGCCGCAGCAGATATCGGAGAGCCCGTCCGGTTTTTGGCGTCACCGCAACTGTTATTCTGGTGACCCTTCTTTGGACCACGGGCGCCCACCCCCGCGCCCTCGCCGCTTCTGAAGAAACTCCGAAGCCTCCCTCTCTGGAGAAAGCGCCCGACGTCAAGTACCTTCTCAGGAAGTTCGACGAGACGTACGAGTCCTCCGGTACGTTTGCGCGATTGGAGATAACGACCGTGAGGCCCCGGAAGACCAGAACCATGCGCGTGCGCACCTGGGCCAAGGGCGAAGACATGGCGCTCATAGTCATAGACGCCCCAGCCCGCGACGCAGGTACCGCAACACTGCGGGTGGGGAGGAATCTCTGGAACTATCTGCCCAAAATAGCGCGCACCATCCGCGTTCCCCCCTCTCTTATGATGGGTTCCTGGATGGGAAGCGACCTCACCAACGACGATCTGGTCCGCGAGTCGTCGTACGAGGAAGACTATACGTCTCAACTCGTCGGAGTATCCTCTGACCCTCCGGGCTGGAAGGTGCGATTGGACGCGAAGCCCGACGTCGCCGGACTCTGGGAGAGCGTCGAGATAGTCTTCTCGCCGGAGACCGAGCTTCCTGTGCAGATTCAGTATTTCGACCGCAAGGGTCGTCTCTCGCGCACGATGCGACTCGAGGGAGTCAAGAAGTTCGGTCGCCGGCTTATACCGACTCTGTTCACGATCGTTCCGGAGCAAGAGGAAGGCCGTAGCACCGAACTGCGGTACCTCCACGTGGAGTTTGACCTGAGATTGGACGACAGTATTTTCAGTCTCTCTCAGCTTGAGCGGAAGCGTTAGCAAAAACCTGTAATCCTCGGAGAACTCGAAAGAGCAGAATGTTATCGAATCAGACTTTTCGAATTGCATGGCGCAACCTGGGGCGTAATCGAAAGCGCACGCTTCTTGCGCTTACGGCGATAGCAGTGGGTCAATTCGGATTTCTGGCCACGTCTTCTCTCATGAACGGCTACGGAGAGGTGTATCTCAATTCAGTGACGGGACCCATGGTGGGTCACATCCAGGTTCACGCACCAGGCTGGAGGGAGGACCGTTCGCTCGACCTGACTCTCGAGAATCTGGAGACCACTCTCTGGGCCGTCCGAGAAGACCCGGAGGTCAAGTACGCGTCTCCCCGCATCTACGCCCCGGCCATGATTGCCACCGAGGGAGAGGGTTTCATGGGGGTCGTGATAGGGGTGGACCCTATCGTTGAATCACACCCATCGGGTCTCCTGGCCGGACAGGACTTCTCGCGGCAAGTAGGGGACCACCGTGTGCTGGTCGGTAGATCCTTTGCGCGCAAGAACAGCATCGAGCCCGGCATGGAGATAGCAGTAATCGGGCAGGACGTGGACGGTTCGATAGCCAACGATTTGTTTGTGGTCACAGATCTTATCTCAACTTCGGTTGACATCGTAAACAGTCTGGGCATCGTGATGAAGCTAGAGGAGACGCAGGAGCTATTCATGATGCCAGAGCAGGCGCACGAGATCGTCATTCACGTGGCCGACACGGATGTGATTCCCAGTACAGTGGCTCGCCTTTCGGCCCTTCCGGCTCTGGCAGACGAAGAGGTGTTGCCCTGGAGGGAAATCGTCCCGGAGCTCGTTTCGCTGATCGACTTGATGACTGGATTTAGGTTTTTCATTTTGCTGATCGTGTTCATCGCCGCGATGGCCGGCATCGCCAACACGATGTTGATGTCTACGTTTGAACGGAGGCACGAATTCGGGATGTTGCTCTCGTTGGGATGCGGTCCTAATCGGTTGTCAGGGATGATAGCCTTTGAGTCGGCCGTTCTGGGTCTTCTGGGTGTAGCTGTGGGGACGGCTTTCGCGTTGGCTCTTGTGATTCTGACTTCGAAATCAGGGATAGACTATGCCGCCATGGGGGGAAGGGACGCCTCGTTTGAGATGGCCTTCAAAGGAATCTATGCATCATCGCGAGTGATTCCCCGCATGTATCCGAGTGATGTTGCTTTTGGCGTCATCGCTGTGCTTCTTACGTCGATCGTGTCTGTTGTGTGGCCCATGGTGCACATCGCCAGGCTGCATCCGGTGGAGGCAATGCGTCCGTGAGAGTGTCGCTCATAACAAAATTCGCAGTGCGCACTCTGAGGCGCAAAGTGCGCAGAACACTGCTGTCCGTCATCGGCGTTGGGGTGGGTTGTGCGATAGCCATGTTCATGGTTTCTTTCTCTCGGGGTGGAAACGAGATAAGATTCCGCTCGATTGCGGACAGCGGATTCGGTCACATGAGGATTGCACCTGCCGGCTGGGAAGAGAACCGCGAGAACGAGCTTCGTCTCCAGAACATGAGCGCAGACCTGGAGGCGGTGCGATCGTCAAAGGCAGTGAAGGTGGCGGCCCCTCACGCTCGCACCACGGCGCTGCTTGCGTTCGGGACACGAGTGACCGGCGCAGAAATGCTGGGTGTGGATCCCCCGGCCGAGCAGAGGATAAGTCGCATCGCGCGAGCCGTGAGTGAGGGCAGGTATCTTGAGGAAGGCGACAGGGGGGCCACAGTGATAGGAAGCACCATCGCGCAGCGACTGGACGTCGAGCTTGACGACGACTTGTTTATTACCGTGGCCGCCAAGGACGGGAACGTGGAATACGGCATGCTGCGAATAGTAGGGATCATAGACACCGGTAGTCGCGAGATGGACGCTTCCATATGTCACGTTACGCTTGAGGACATGGAATCGCTGACGGGCCTGGAGGGGGCGGGTGAGATATCCATCACTCTCAACGACTACAGGCACATCGCCCGCATGGTACCCAAGTTTCGGGAGTCGATTCCCGAAGGCGACGCGGTCATTACCTGGAGAGAGATACTGCCTGAGCAGGCCGGGGACCTGGCCGGCGATCGGGCCTTCAGGAATATCATCATCGGCATCGTCATCCTGGTCGTCATTCTGGGCATCACCAGCGCCCGGTTGACGGCGGTCCTTGAGCGAAAGCGGGAGTTCGCGGTGCTCGTGGCTCTTGGCATGAAGAGCGTCCAGATTGTGAGATTGATCTTCCTGGAGGCGCTGGTGGTTGGAGCCATAGGAGCGGTTACGGGATTGCTTCTCATCACGCCGGTGGTATACCACACTGCCACGAGAGGAATCGATTTCTCAGGGGTACTGGGAGGAGATACGGCTCTTTCCGGAGTGCTCTTCGAACCCACGATGTATTCCGACATGGGTTTCTGGATGATTCCATTTGCATTCGCCGTGGCTCTGGCGTCAACGGTGGTCGCGTCCATATATCCGGTCTGGTTCGCCTTGAAAGTCAATCCAACGTCTGCTCTAAGCCTGAGGGAGGCATGAGAATGGAGAACGCTCTCGTTGATGTGAGGAACGTGACCAAGGACTTCTACGTGGGCAAGATCGTCGTTCACGCCCTTCGAGGGTTGGACCTTGCCGTTCACGAAGGCGATTTCCTATCCATCGTCGGGCCGAGCGGCAGCGGGAAGACCACTCTGCTGAATCTGATGGGCGCGCTGGACGTCGCCACTGGCGGGGACGTGAGGGTGTTCGGCCGGCAGCTTTCGACGCTGAGCAGGCGGAAGAGGGCAGAGCTTCGCCTCAAGATGCTGGGATTTGTGTTTCAGGCATACAACCTGGTTCCCGTTCTCACCGCCAGGGAGAACGTGGAATTCGTTCTGGAGCTCCAGGGCGTGGGGAGCGAACGGCGCGACAGGGCTACGTCTATCCTGGAAGAGCTCTCGCTAGGCGAGCTGGTGGACAGAAAGCCAAGCGAGATGTCGGGAGGACAGCAGCAACGGGTGGCCGTGGCCCGGGCGGTGGCCTCCAGGCCGAGGCTCGTTCTGGCTGACGAGCCGACGGCCAACCTGGACAGCAAGAACGCCGAGATGCTTCTTCAGATGATGCGTCAGCTTCGCGACGAGCAGGGGATGACGTTCGTCTTCTCTACCCACGACCCTCTCGTGGTTTCGTACGCCTCCCGGGTGGTAACGCTTCGGGACGGCACCGTTGTGAGCGACGAGTCTAAGAACTGAGTCCGGACCCGCGACATGACACATCCATCCTGTTTCCGGCACTGGCCACATGGAGGGAGTTCCTCGTGCCCCGGGCAGACGGGGGGCGTCTGGAGACACCTTGAGCGCACGCTGCTATCGGCGACGCGGGCTGCTGCGCTTAGTTGCCTGGCGGTCACGGTGTGTCTCCTTCTCCCGGCGAGCGCAGCCAGGTCGGCGGAGCTCTGGTCGAGCGAAGGCGGGGAACGATATTACTCCCTCAGGACGTCGCTCAAGTGGACGTCTCTTCTCTCGCACGCTCCGGAAGACACGGTACTGTATCCGGAACACTGGAGCGCTTCGGGTCTCTGGAGGATGAGACTCGTGCTGGAGGCCCAGCCGGTCTCCTGGCTCAAAGCAGAGGTTGCCTACGAGCAGCGTGCCCGGCTCGTGTCAGAGCTGTCCGGAGCCGGTGGGGGAGCCGGGGTCCTGTTTTCCGAAAGCGATGCCCCCTACCGCCTTTCACAGCTGGACAAGCAACTGGTCAAGGTGGGGAGCACTTTTACCTACGCACACGAGCTCGACCGGGCCCTAGTGGCGGTGCGACTTACAGACAGCGAGCTCACGCTGGGTAGACAGGCCGTGGGCTGGGGGCGTGGCGTTTTCTTCGGAGCCGTGGACATCTTCGTGCCCTTTACACCGCTCGAGAGCGACAGGGAATGGCGGCGCGGCATCGACGCTGCCCGGGTGGTAAGACGCCTCGCCGACACGATTTCCCTGGACGCAGTCGCTGCGTTGGGTGAGAGCAAGGACGCCTCTTCTTTTGCGGCCCGCCTGAGCGGTTACGTCGGTGACGTGGACGGGGAGCTCATCTTCGGGAAGCGCTGCGAGGACTACGTGTATGCTGCCTCAGCTTCTGCACCGGTGCTGGAGGCGGAGCTGCACGGCGAGCTGGCCTTCTTCAAGACGCCGCGGGACCTCCCCGGGGGAGGCGTCTTCGGGCAGGACGACCTGGTGGCCAAGGCGGTCTTGGGTGGTTCATACAGCGTGGACGTTGGGCAAGGGCTCATGCTGATGGCGGAGTACCATTTCTCGGGATTCGGGATGAAGGACGTCCAGGAAGCGGCAGAGCGTTTTGCGGATGAGGATTTCCGGGAGCGTTACGTGCGGGGCGACACACAGATCCTCTCAAGACACGCGGTTGCCCTGCAGGGGGTGTATGGGCTGGCTGCTGCGTCTCCGTTCAGTGTCTCCTGGATAATGAGCCCCGTGGATGGTTCCGGCGTTCTTGTGCCATCCTTGACCTGGGTGTTCTCGGACAACGTGACCCTGATAGCCCAGGCCTACGTTCCGCACGGCCCCGGCCCCGAGCAGGGCCTCATAAGGAGCGAATACGGGGGCGCGCCGCTCAGTGGTCTGATTCAGATGAACTTCTACTACTGACGCGCCAGGTCACTCGATCCGCTTCATCCGTTGGTTGCCTGTCTCGCCGAAGGGCGAACGAGCAGGTAGTCTAGCGAAAGGATGACGTAGAGAACGAAACAGGCAGTTACGACAAGACCAACCTCGGCTCCTACGGAACCGGCGGCATTGGCCAGTGCACGTAGAGATTCCAGAGCAGGGGAGAGATATCGCCTTGAGGTCGCCAGAAATTCTGTCAAGCCCGCGCCCGGTCCCCCGAGAGCAGTGTACGCCCACAGAGCCACAGCAAGGGCCCCCGCAATCCCCAGGGTCGCGACGGCTGTTTCTGCCCGGTCCCACCCGGTTTCAGCCTTTTCCCTGAGCCTCAATTCTGAAAGGGCCTTCGTTGCCCTGAGAAAGGACGGGGCGAAGCACCGGTCGTTGGCGAGAGCTGAGTAAAGACGGCGGTATTCTCGAAGGACCCCGCTACACACCGGGCACTCTGCCAGATGGGCCTCAACCTGAGGCGGGCGTGATGCAGCTTCCCCGTCGATGTAGGCCTGGATTTCCTCATCAGTCAGGTGCCTCATGGCACTAGCTCTTCCTCCCCGTACCTCTCTGCCAGTCTTCTTCTCAGGAGCTTCCTGGCGCGGAAGAGGTGACTCTTCACCGTGCCCTCGGGCAGATTCATGACCTGCGCGATCTCCCTGTAAGTCATGTCCTCCAGATGAAAGAGCGTGAGGACAGTCCTGAATTGTGGTGGCATCTTCCCTATCTCTGTCTCCAGTCGTTCGGCTATGTCGACCCTCTCCGCGCGCTCAACCGGGGAGGGGCAGTCGGTCCGCAAACGCATCCCCTCTTCGTTCTCCTCCGTCAGGTCCCCGAGAAGGACCTCCTTCTTCTTGCGCAGGTGGTTGACGCAAGTGTTATAGGTGATGGTGGCTATCCAGGTGGACATCTTGGACTCCAGGCGGAAGCGCGGGAGCGCTTGATATACCTTGAGAAATACGTCCTGGTAGACGTCCTCCGCGTCGGCAGCGTTCCGTATCATGCGGTGCACGATGTGAACGACCAGACCGCCGTACCTGTTCACCAGGGACCTGAAGGCCTCCTGGTCGCCGCTGAGTGACTCTTCAATGAGAATTCTGTCCTCTGCCAAACTTACGCTCCCGGTGCCCGTTAGTGTATGACGCGTGAGACGGGTCAATGTTGCGGGGGGGTTCCGAAATCTTTTGCAACATCTGCGTCTCTGGATTGTCAGATGAGAGTGAGGAACCGCTGGTAGAGCTGGATAAACGACCGGCCGGGCTGGACAAGAGGCCTGTCGAGCGGGAAAAGAGGCCAGTTGAGCTGGCTGAGCGACCCGTTGGGCTAACCGCACCTTGAAAGGAGGACGCGATGGACGATTTTGCCCCCCTTACGCTTGGCATTGCATTCATCATCCTGATTGCTGTGATCGTGAAGACGTTGTCTGACAACAAGATAAAGCGCCGTCTAATAGAGAAGGGAGTCGTGGACGACAAACTGGCGTCCCTCCTGGACGAGAGGCCGGAGCTGCGAGTTCTGTCGGTGCTCAAATGGGCGTTCGTGCTCATCGGAATAGGTCTTGCCGTCATCGCGGGACGGCTGGCACCTGATTATTATAGTAGAGAATACATGATGGGATTCATGTTTCTCTTCGCCGGCATCGGACTGGTCCTCTACTACGCGATCGCCAGGCGCGTTCTCAAGTAAGAGCGCGTTGCGTCACCGCCCCCAGCTTTCCCCGTAGCCGTCAGGCGTGACATTACGTCTCTGGCGCTTCGCTCTGACGTTATCGCCTTGGCACCACGCAGCTTTTCCACGAGGTTGACTGCGCTCGTCCACGTGCTACACTTCTGACTTTGATGAGACAGGCCCCTTCTGACGGGTCCTCCCTTCAAGGGGATTGGCCTCAAGGGGGTGATCTGGAGTTTCCGATCCGTACGAGCCGCGAGTGCTCACTAGGAGGTGACGGAATGCTGAAGGAGTTCAAGGAATTCGCTATGCGCGGGAACGTGGTGGACATGGCCGTCGGTATCATAATCGGCGCGGCGTTCGGCACCGTCGTGAAGTCACTGGTCTCGGATGTCATAATGCCACCCGTGGGACTTCTTCTCGGAAACGTGGATTTCTCGGACCTGTTCCTCGTCCTCAAGCAGGGTGCGCCGGCCGGGCCGTATGCCTCTCTGGCGGACGCCCAGGCAGCGGGAGCGGTTTCCATCAACTACGGTGTCTTTGTGGACACCATCATCAGTTTCCTGCTGGTCGCCCTTGCAGTGTTCATACTCGTTCGCAACATGAACAGGCTCAAGCGCCAGGAGGAGGCACCGGCCGAGCCCACGACGAAAGAATGTTCGTACTGCCTGTCCACGATACCCATCAAGGCGACTCGCTGTGCCTACTGTACTTCTGATCTGAAGACAGTCTAGGCGAGGGAGGAAGAACCCCATGCGAACCGTGTTCCTGACAGCGCTTTCGCTCTTCGTTCTCGTCCTCTGTGTTCACGTTCCCTGCCAGGCCTGCACGTCGTTTTGCCTGGAGACTGAAGACGGGCCCGTCTACGGAACCAACCTGGACCTGCACATAGGGGAGGGACTGGTCTTCGTGAACAGGTCCGGAGTCGCCAAGCAGGGGTACCTTCCGAGCGCCTCTGGCCAGGTGGCGGCATGGACCTCCAGGTACGGCAGCATCTCGTTCAACCTCGCGGGCCGGGAGTTCGCGTGGTGTGGAATCAACGAGGCGGGGCTGGTGGTGAGCACCATGTGGCTGGAGCACTCGGTCCTGCCGCCTCCTGACGAGCGTCCACCTCTCAACAGCGGTTTCTGGGTACAGTACCAGCTGGACAACTGCGCGACTGTGCAGGAAGTGATGCAGACCGATTCTCTGGTGAGATTGACGCAGGACGCCTGTCACTTCATGGTGTGTGACCAGAGCGGGAACTGCGCAAGCATCGAATTCCTGGAAGGCCGCATGGTGTTTCACACCGGCGACAGCATGCCAGTCAAGGTCCTCACCAACATCCCGTACGCCGAGGCGCTTTCGCACATGGACCAGGACACGATCCCTCAGAACGATCCAGGTGACTCAATCAGGCGGTTCGTTGATGCGGCGGCCAGTGTGCGGAGTTTCGCTCAGCCCTGTTCCGTGTCGGCGGCGGATCATGCCATGGACACCCTCGTCGAGACCGTCGTGGCGGCGCACACCAAGTGGAACATAGTCTTTGACATCCCCAGGCGGGAAGTGTACTTCCGAACCACGGCGACTCCCTTGAGGAAGCAGGTATCTCTGGGCGGGTTCGATGTTTCGTGTGAAGCTCCTCTGCTGATGCTGGACGTGGACGCTAAGCTGGAGGGTGACGTGGCGGAGTCCTTCAAGCCGTACGAACACGATGTCAATCTTAGCCTGTTTCGCAGCTTCTGCGAGAGATGGGGCATCCAACTCGGTGAGGAAGAGGCCGTGCAGTTCATGCAGTTCCTGGAGAGTTTCCAGTGCGCTCCCTGAATGCATGTGCGTGCGTCTCCGCCTAACCACTGACCTCTCAAGCGATTTCTGGGCAGATAATTGGGAACAAGACTGGAAAGAAGACTGCGGCTGGCTTCGGCTGCCTTGTTCTTTGGCCTCGTTAGGACCAAGCCCTTCGAGGCAAACCCGTTCGATTCGTGCCCCCCTGAGGCGAGTATCCTGGTAGTCCGTCAGCAGAACCAGATGGGCGACATGCTTCTCGCCACTCCCTGTCTCAGAGCGCTCAGGGAGAGCCTGCCCGCGAGCCGGATCACTCTTCTGGCCAGTCACGAGAACGAGGCCGTGGTGCGCAACAACCCCCACGTGAACGAAGTGCTGGTCTACGACAAGAGGAGCTTCCGGTCCAACCCGCTGGCCCTTTCACGTTTCCTGAAAGAGCTGAGGCGCAGGGATTTCTATATCTGTGTCGTGCTTTCCACGGTGTCTCTTTCACTGACGAGCGTACTTCTCTGTTTGCTGAGCGGGGCTCGATACAGATTGAGCTACAGCGGGAATAGCTTCGGCATGGGTTTCGTGGACAGGGCGTTTCACGTGGCCATTCCCGTGCCGCACGCCCCCCTTCACCAGACCCGGCTGGGGCTCAATCTCCTGGAACACTTCGGAATCAGCACGCAGGACCTGTCTCCTGTCATGCGTCCCGATGAAGAGGACGAATTGTTTGCGGAACGTTTCATGTCGGAGGCGGGTGTGCGGGCGGGAGACAGTCTGGTGGCCATACATCCGGGTGCGGGAAAGAGGAAGAACCGTTGGTCGAGTTCGGGGTTCGCGGGCGTAGCGAACGGGCTTCGAGACAGAAAGGGAGTGCGCGTCCTCATGATGTCCGGTCCCTCGGACGAAGAAGTCCTGGACGCGGTACTCGAGCAGCTTGAGTTCAAACCGGTCCTGCTGAGCGCGGTGAGCATCGGCCGCGTCGCGGCCGTCATGAAGAAGCTCTCCCTCTTTGTCTGTAACGACACCGGCGTGCTGCACGTGGCGGCGTCCGTCGGATGCCCGACACTTGCGTTGTTCGGGCCCACGGACCCCAGCTGGTGGACACCCATGGCTGACTGTGTTAATACACTGAAGGCTCCGGGCCCCGGCATGGAGGGTCTCACCCAGGAATCGGTTCTGGCCGCAGCGGTGGAGTTGATTTCCGGGAGGCACAATGGAACCATCCGCTGAGCGGGCCGCGGTGCCCGCCGCAAGGGACAGGAAGGTCACGGGCGTATGCGGCACGTGGTAGCGCTGGTCATACTGGGGACGATGTTCGCCCTGGGACTTGTTCTCAGCGGAGGTGACTCCCCGACCTACGACGAACCGAACCACGTGGCCTCGGGCTGTTCCTACCTCAAGACGGGTGACTTCCGCATGAGCCTTGCCCAGCCTCCGGTCGGCAGGATGTTTCTGGCCCTGCCGCTTCTTGTGGTCCACCCGCTCTTCCTCTGGAGAACGAAAGCTGGCGAAAGGCGGACGACTGGACCTTCGCAAGAGAGTTCCTGTTTCGCTCAGGGAACGACGCGGACCTGATAATGTTCTGGAGCCGGTTTCAGGCGCTTCTGCTCTGGGGTGTTCTGGGCTTCGCTGTCTTCGCCTGGTCCAGGCAGCTCTTCGGGTGGAGAGGTGGTTACTTCTCCCTCCTCCTCTACGTCTTCTCGCCGAACCTTTTCGCACACGGCAGGCTTGCCGCGACGGAGATGCCCTTCGCCTGTTTAGCTTTCGTCCCGGCCTACTTCTTCTGGAAGCTTCTGGAAAGGCCGTGCGCCAGTAACGTGGTTCTCTCGGGCGTTTTTCTTGGGCTGGCCCTGTCCGCCAAGTATTCGGGTCTCATATTCATCATTTCCTTCGTCCTGTCGGCCGGCGTCTCTTCACGCGCCGACCGCCCTCCTCGGCGGAGACGCTCCTCGTCTGCATTCCCGTGGTTTCCTTGCTGTGGAGCACGGGCTTCGTGCGGCTCAATATCGGCTTCAGACACATCGTCTTCGTTCTCCCGTTCATACACGTGTTACTGGGATACCTTACACAGACGGTGAACGGCGGGGTCAGTTCCTCTCCAAGACGCTGGAGATCGCGACCCCGGGCGCGAACCGAGACGGAGGAAGGGAATCCGCCTCACGAACGCTCGCGGTCGAACGCCCCGTCCAAGACCTTGCCCAGCAGTGCCCCGAGCAAGTTCCTGAACCTGAGACGCCTCGTCCCCCTTGTTCTGCTCGTCTGGTATTGCCTGGCGAATCTTTCCATCACCCCCCACCATCTGGCGTATTTCAACGAGCTGGCCGGTGGGCCCAAAGGGGGGATGAACTGGCTCGTGGACTCCAACCTAGACTGGGGCCAGGACCTCAAGGGATTGAAGACGTACGTTGAGAATGAGCGCGTGGACCACCTGAAGCTTCTCTACTTCGGCACTGCAGAACCCTCGTACTACGGTATTCAATTCGAACCGCTCACGCTCCGGGATCTTGAGCTCTGGGGACGTCCGAGTTCGATGCGAGCCCCGGGGAGGGCGAATTGCGAAGTGACCCTGCGCAATATGCAAACGAGAAGTGGGCGGTGAGCGCCACGAGCTACGCGGGTCTGCTCAGGCACGCTCCCTGGCTCAAGGCCATCCGGGGACATGAAGAAATGAGAATAGGTTACAGCATCCTAATTTTCGACCCCGCCAAGCTGAGGCCCGTGCTCCGGGCCACGGCCGGCCCAGGGGGCTAAAGACCGGCTTCCATCTTTGAGGGTTGCCCTCGTTATCCCCATATTATCTAAGGAGTTCAGGCGCTTTCTGGTGGCAGACCCGTCGCATCAATGGTATAATATTTGCAGGTTTTCGGTTAGGGACTAGCGATTTGGAGGTGCAACGTGCGTCACATCTTGCAGCTTTGTGTGCTGGTAGCCTTTGGGTTGGTGTGTCTGCTTCCGCAACCGCTGTCAGCAGCGCCGGTTCCCCAGAGCGGACCCCACGGCTGGATGGAGGGGTTCTCGCTCGTTCTTCTTTCTACTGACGACCTGGAGACCTTCATCGCGGCCAGGGAAGGCGTCGAAGCCAGCGGAGCCCGGGTGGCGTTGGCCATTCCGCCCAGAGTAATTATGGGCTGGGTGCCTGCCGAGCTTTCCGGGAGCGTGGCCGCCCTGCCGGGTGTCAGTGGCATCTATCGCGAACCCGTGCCGGAGGCATCTTTAGGACTTCTTGACGAAACGACCGGAAACGCGGTTGCTTTCTTCAACTCTGTGGCCTCGGGAGAGCTGAGGGAGCGGAAGGAGCGGCTCCGCAGGGAGGAGCTGAGCCGGATAGGCCGCGAGCCTCTGCACAGGCCGCTCATAGACGATTCGTTCGAGCAGCCACCCCTCGAGACAGAGGCATATCTCGAGAACCTTCGCTCCGTGGGCATGGATGTGGAGCAAGAGCTCTTCCGGCTCTCTGAGGGCGGTTCGGTCCTCGGCGTCCTGGGAAACAGCGATGACATGGTGGGGACGGTCACCGTGACCATGTTCTTCGTGGAGAGCGACGGCTCGATGGACCCGGACCAGTACACGTGGACGACGGCCGCGACTAACGCCACCGTGAACAACGCGATTGCCGGCCTGGCCTGGTGGTCGGCTCAGGCCGCGGCTTACGACAAGCCTCTCTCTTTTACTGTGTACTACTTCCCCGGCACCGATTCGCGCTGTCAGACAGGGTACGAGCCGATACTCCATACTTCGTCCGAAGCCCAGTTCTGGGTCTCCGAGATAATGGCCAGCTTCGGCTATTCGTTGGGGAGCCACACGACCAGAGTGAACTCCTACAATACGTGGGCCAAGTCCAACTACGGAACGGACTGGGCGTACTCGATATTCACCGAATACAACCCCCCCCCGGCTCCCAGCGAGTTCACGAACGGCTACGCTGCCTGGGCGTACCTGGGGGGGCCCTACACCAACATACTCTACAGGACGTTCTCCTGGCCCTTCGAGTCGGTGGTCACTCACGAGAGCGGCCACATCTTCTGGGCCTGCGACGAATACTACAGCCCTGGTTACGGTGGCTGCACGAGCTGCGGATACTGTAGCCACGGTGTGGACAACGGCAACTGCGAGTACTGTAATCCTCAGTCCGTGTCGTGCATGATGAAGAGCAACAGCGACGCTCTGTGCGCCTACACGCCCGGCCACATCGGCTGGCTGATGGGACCCATCGTGAAGTACTTCTCTCACGAGATCGACGATGCCGGCGGAAACGGAAACGGCGGAGTGGACCCGGGCGAGAGCGTCACGATGGACGTGACTCTCAAGAACTGGGGTTCCGGTGTGAGCTCGGTCTCGGCTACACTTTCCACCACAGACCCCTACGTGACCATTACGGGCAGCTACTCGACGTATGCCGACATGCCTCTCAACGGCACGGCAACCAGCAGCACGCCCTACGCCTTCACTGCCTCTCCGAGTACCCCGCTCGGGCACCTGGCGACCCTCACGTTGAACGTGGTGGGGGCGGGTTACGATACCACTACGTCGTTCGAGATACACATCGGAGAGGAGCCCATCCTCCTGGTGGATGACGACGCGGGAGCGTCCTATCAGACTCGGTACACCGCCGCTCTCTCCGGAGGAGGCTACAACTACGCTTACTGGAACGTGGATACTCAGGGCTCTCCTCCTCTTTCGGAACTCAACAAGAGACAGGTTGTCATCTGGTACACGTGCCAGGAGCGATTTCTCACGTTGACCGGCGTGGACGAGACCAATCTCAAGAACTACCTCAATGCCGGCGGGACGCTTTTCTTCTCCTCCATGGACTACTTCTGGGAGAGGTTCGGTTGGTTTGCGAACGACTACCTGCACGTGGACGCCTTCACTGCGGACGTCTGGAGCAGCTCCGAGACGGGCGTGGCCGGCGACGCGGTGAGCAACGGCCTGAACCTGACCATGAACTACCCGTTCACGAACTATTCGGATGACATCACTCCCGGCACGGGGGCAGTTTCCATCTTTACCAATTCTACGGGCAATCCCGGTGCCCTCCGCTATCCGGGGACGGGAACGGCCCCGTACAAAGTCGTGTATTTCGCTTTTCCGTTCGAGGCCATCTCCAACGGCGTGCCGCCGAACGACCGCACCACAGTCATGAGCAGGGTCGTGGATTGGCTGCTCGCGCCCCAGGATTATGAACCGCCCAGCGTGACGTTGGGAACGCCCAACGGCGGAGAGCAGTGGGAAGTCGGAAGCGAATACGAGATAACGTGGGTCGCCACGGACAACGAGACCGTGGATTCGGTCTCCCTGTTCTACTCGCGCGATGGAGGTGCGACTTTTCCGGACACCATCGCCACCGAAGAGGCGAACGACTCCACTTACACCTGGACCATACCCGACACGCCCTCGGACAGCTGCGTCGTGAGGATTGTGGCGCACGATAGCTCCCTCAACAGCGCCTCCGACTTGAGCGACGCCTTCTTCAGCATCAAGAACCTCACCGATGTCCGCGAGACTCCGGAGGTGGCCTGGTTCGGACTCCTGCAGAACTATCCCAATCCGTTCAATCCGTTGACTCGCATAGAGTTCCAGCTTGAGCGCGCGGGCCCTGTCACTCTGAGGGTCTACGACGTGTCCGGGAAGCTCGTCAAGACCCTGGTACAGGGTACCGCGGACCCGGGCAGGCACACCGTGCTGTGGAGAGGAGAGGACGAGAGAGGAAAGCCAGTTGCTTCTGGCATATACGTTTACACACTTGAAGCGGGCGGGATGAGCGCCTCCCGGAAGATGGTGCTCCTCAAATAGCGGTCTCCCACTAACTTGATGTTGGTGTGGAGCTAGCCGTGTTGATGTGGCCTGGCGGCCCCGTTCAGTCCTCGGTTGGCGAAAAACGCGGCCGTATCCATATGTGGTTCAGGCCTTAGCACTCCGGAGCAGCAGCATAGTTCCAGGCCGGCCGCGGGGCTGTCGAGAACGACCAGCCGAACACATGAATGTGAGCATCGAAGGCCGTCTTTTACTAAGGCGGTCTTCTCCTTTTGCCGATAGTAGGAAGAGGCAGCGGCATTGAGGAACCCGACACCGGACACAAGACGTTCCCTCACGAGTTGCGGAGTCACAATGTCAGAGCAGGACGTTCAACTATCGCAGAACTGGAAGAAGGTCTGTGAGATTGCCACTTCGCTGGCCAGGACGTACAAGAGCAGGCAACTTTACGCGGCAAACAACCCCGTCCGACGCACGTGTCTCGAAACCGCAATGCTCAACCTCTCCGACTTCCTGAAAGAGAACGACACTCTCACCTTCTCGGTCAACGAGACCCAGCTCATCTACCACGAACGGGCCGTCTACGCCAATCCCGACAGGAGAGAAAGCTTCGTGTTCCGACTCTACCGGGACGGCATACGGTCCATCAGTTTCCACGCAGGCATCGACGAAGAGGAGCTGGAAGAGTTCGTGGAGGCCCTGACGCAAGTCAGTCCCGAGGCGGGAGAGGGAGACACGGACGTCGTGACGCAGATATGGGAACGCGACTTGGTGCACATAACCTACCTGGCCGTGGACGACTGCCTGGATCTGGACGACGAAGAGTTCGAATTCCCGACGGACACGCCGTCGACACGTGGAGAGCACTCGATTTCCACCGCGACGGGCGAGGAGAGGATAGGCATTGCCACCATGGTAGACACTCCTCTCACGCGAGAGGAGAAACAGTCCGTCGCAAACGTCTCTTTGAGCGAGAAGGACCTGGAGGAAATAGGACACCAGGTGCTCCTGGAAGAGCAACAGAAGCCACGAGAGAAGGTCACGGAGATATTCCTTGAAATCCTACTCGGGCGCTCGGACGTTGACGTGAAGACGGACGTGGCGCGAGGGCTGGGCATTCTCTGCGGAGATCTCCTGGAGGAGGGAAACCCTGTTCGAGCCGCTGAGATTCTCAGGGCCATCAAGAAGCTCCTCGGCAAGGAGGGCAAGTCGTGCGAGGAGCTGGAGAGGGTGGCGATTTCCTTCCTGGAGATGCGCGCATACGAGAGGGAATTGTCCCGCGTCGAGCCCCGGCTTGAACAGGCCGACGTGCGGGAACTCGAACAATACGAGGGCTATCTGCGTGAGTTACTACCCGGCGCCGTGGGTCAGCTGTGTGCGATTCTGGGCAGAGCGCGCAGCAGGACGGCGAGAGAGATGTTGTGTCGCGTTCTGAGCGTGCTGGCCAGAGACAATCTGAAAGCACTGGCCCAGATGTTGGACGACCCGAGATGGTACCTGGTTCGCAACCTGGTCGTCGTGCTTCGCCTCATGAAAGACAGACGGGCGCTTCCCTATCTGGAGGGCCTTCTGTCGCACGAGGAGGCGAGGGTGAGAGTAGAAGTCGTGCAGTGCCTGGCGGAGATAGGCGGTACCGAGGCCGTGACGCTCATGGCCAGATGCCTTCGCGACAGGGATGAAGCGATACGGATAATGGCCGCCAGGAAGTTGGGTCGGCTTGGCGGGGAACAGGCTGCTTCAAGCCTTGCGGCGTGTATAAGGGAAGGGTCTTTTGCTAAGAGATCCCTAGACGAAAAGAGGGAGTACTTCGATGCGCTGGGGCGCTCCTGTTCGGATGAATACATTCCCTTCCTCGAGGGCGTCCTCAAGAAGAGGTCCTTCTTGCACGCGGCAGAGATCGACGAAATGAGACGCTGTGCGGCGATGGCCCTGGCGAGGATGGGAACCGAAAGGGCGACGCGGCTGCTGGAGCAATTGGCCAAGGCCCGGAGGGGCAAGGCCCGGAAGTACTGCATCGAGGCTCTGAGACTGCGGCGGGCCGTCTCCCCTCAGACGGCCGGGAGTCAGGGACCCGAGGAGGCCTTGGACTCGAAGCGCGACGCAGCATAGGGGAGCGACGATGACCGAATCAACGGCAAGAGTCGACACCAGACTGTGCAGGCACCTCGTTAACCAGCTCTACGTCATTCTGCGGATCGTGAAGATATACCAACCCAACAACGCTTCCGTGGCCAACGCGCTGGAGGGCTTTCTCAACGTGCTTCGCAGCGTGGCCGGGACGTGGGAAAACGTCACCATAGAGGCCATGGTGGGCTGCCTCTACGTAAACGGCGTGCGGCTAAAAGTAGACGTGGCTGGCTACGCGAGCCATCGCTACATAGTGCAGGAGATGGAGAAGTTCGGTCTGCGGAACATTATCATCACGGACCGGTTGGGCATAGAAGAATTGAGGACGTTCGCATACGCGGTCACCGAGATCGATGGAGGCCGACCGGGATTCGAGCAGCTCAGGTCTGCCCTGGACGAGAAGGGAATATCCAACATCTCCATTACCAAGTCAACCGGGGCGGACTCGCAGTTGGACGACAAACGGGCTCAGGGGGCGGAGGAGCGAGCCAAGAAGACCTATCACAACACCATAAAGATAGTGAAGCAGATAATGCACTCCGCCTCTCACTTCGAGGCGGTCAAGCTAAGGCGCGCCAAGCGGGCCGTTCAGTCTATAGTGGACAGCATCCTTCACGACGAGTCCTTCCTGCTCAGCCTTGCCACCATCAAGAGCCACGACGAGTACACGTTCAATCATTGCGTCAACGTGTGCATCTATTCGGTCGCCCTGGGTCAGCGGCTCGGCCTGAGCAAGTCGCGGCTGGGACAGCTCGGCATGGCGGCACTGTTTCACGACCTCGGCAAGGTGGAGATACCGTGGGACATACTGAACAAGCCCGAGGGCCTGAACCGGGAGGAGTGGGAGCTCGTCAAGGCTCACACGGTCCACGGAACCAGACTTCTCGCCAAGCTCTGCCGTCTGGACGAGCAATCGTTGCGAGCCATCGTCGTCGCGTACGAGCATCACGTGAACTTCGACCTCACCGGGTACCCGGCTGTTCGAAAGGACAGAACCATCGACCTCTTCAGCAAAATAGTGCGCATAACCGATGCGTTCGACGCGATGACCACATCGCGCATCTACAGGATGATTCCACGCAATCCCCACGACAGCGTGCTCTTCCTTGTGAGAGAAGGGGGCAAGAGCTTTGACCCACATCTGGTGCGGGTCTTCGTGTCGATGACCGGCATCTACCCTGTCGGCACGGTACTGGAGCTCGACACGGGTGAATCTGCCGTCGTGGTGAAGCCGTCTCGCGACGCCTCTGACATCGCCCGTCCCTCCGTGAGCATCATTGCAGGCTCGGAAGGCGTGCAGTGCGGGGGGGAGATCCTGAGTCTCGCGGAAACTGACGGCCAGGGCAGGTACCTGAGGAACGTCAAAAGGGTTCTGGAAGCGGACCAGTTCGGGCTGAACGTTCCGGAGCTTCTGGTAGGACCTCTGGGCATGGACACCGCGGGAGTTCAGTAGCTGCGCCGCCCGCCGGCACAGCCGGAACTTCCCGTCTGGCTTCACAGAGAGCCCCAGTTTTTCCCTCGGCACACACCCCCGGACACTATCGCGTCGGCCCCGCAACAGCCTCAATTTTCGCTTGACCTTCACGAGACACACGTCGTATAATGAAATTGAGCCAGCAATCTGAGGCTGCTCTGCTGCCCTCTTTCGATGCGCGATGGACAGGACCGCCGTGGCTGGTCCTGTTTGCATTTGTGCCCGGTCTTGCACCCTGCTTCTGCCCTACGCCTCAGGAGGTGAGCTCCGATGCGAGTTTTCGGCTCCTCAGCTCTTGGTACCCTATCACTCGTGACCGCCGCGGTCCTGCTGGGACTCGCACTGCCCCCCGTCGCGATGGGTTTCATACAGGAGGTGGCGATTGTTCCGCCTGAGCCATCCGTGTGCGACTCGGTGCGCTTCGACGTGGTCGGTTACTTCCCGGACGGATGCTGGAGTTACGACGGCTACGACGTCGAGATTCTTCCGACCGAAGGCCTCTTCACGGTCTACAGAATGCGGGTCTTCTGTCACCGAGAAGAGGGGGACGCGTGCATTACAAGGGTGATCATTCCCTACGACATCTCTCACAATGTTGGCGCGCTTCCTCCCGGCCCGTACACGCTGATGGTCGTTGAAGTGGATTCAGGTGACTCCACCGCGTTCTACGACGAGAAGTCAGTTCCCTTCACGGTCCGGGAGAACTGCGGGCCTGTCGACTACTGCGTGATGCCCGGATTCGCCCCGGGCCAGTACGCGTGCAACGCGACCGTGTTCCCCGGGAATCCGGGCGCTCTGACTGTGACCCTGTCCAACCCCATGCCCATTGCCGGCGTGGAGTTGATAGTGGAGCCCTTCCAGCAATACCGCATGGAGAATTGCGAACCCGGCACTCGCTGCGGCTTCAGAGTGAACGTCAGTGGGGTGGAACCCGTGGGGCGCGCTCTGGGTATGGGTGTGGACTGGACCTTCGACGGAAGCTCGCTGCACTTCATGCTGTACCCGATGCAGATGCCCGGCTCCAATGGTGCGTACGGGTTCGAGCTCATAGAACCCGGAGATGGCCCCGTGGCTAAGATCTGGATAGAGATGGACGTGGACAGCGTCATCTGGACCCACCCGATGCCCGAGTTCATGTTTGACGTCCTGCTGCACCCGGTGGCCTTCTCGGACGAGAACGGCCGGACCGTGCCGGACTGCCCCACGTTCGCACCCATCACCGGAAGGGTCTGCATCAGAAACACTCTCATGTGTGACCTGAACGGAGACGGTCGCAGGGACGTCGTGGACATAGTGAGGATGATCCGCTGCATCATGTGCCCCATTCCGGAAGGATGCTGCACTCCCGAGGAGATCGCGAGGGGAGACTGCAACGGGGACAACGTGCTGAACGTTGCGGACGTCGTGTGCTGCATCAGGAGCATCTTGGATACCTTTTGCTACTGGTGCGTGGACAGAGCGGGCAGCTCCGAGCTCTCCGCCGAACCGGTCAGCGTAGGGCTGTCGGATGACGTGTCTTGGGATGGGGGAGGCCGTCTCACTGTTCCTCTTCTCTTCTCCTCTTCAGTAGGCGTCGGAGGAGTTGAGGCCAGGATAGAGTATGACGAATCAGTGCTCACGTTTGAGGACGCGGCGCTCTCTGGAGTACCGGAGGGAACCGAGCTGTTCTTTTCCGCTTCGAACGGAATCCTCTCTCTCATGGTCGTGGACGTTGAGGGTGGCCAGCTTTCGGCCGGTGCGGGGCGCCTCTGTGAAGTCTCCTTTGCAGGCAGGCTGGGAGTGGGACAGCAGACAGAGCTTCTCCTGCGAGAAGCCACCTGCGCCGGGGTGGGGGGGACCCGTATGGAGGTCGTACTTTCGGGAGAGAAGGTCCTCGTCCGGGCGCCGTCTGTTCCTTCTGTGCGTCTTTCGAGCAGGCCCAATCCGTTCCACAGTTCTGCAGACATAAGCCTCTCCCTCAAGGCTGGTCAGTCAGGCCGTCTGGCTATTTACGACGTTGCGGGAAGGTTAGTGTGCACGCTTCATGAAGGTAACCTGTCCGCGGGGGTAAACCCCTTCAGCTGGGACGGGAAGAGCGATGAAGGGCTCGATGTAAGAACGGGCGTTTACTTCCTCAGGTTCGAAGGCGAGAAGGGAGGGCTCTCAAGGAAGCTCGTCCTGCTGAGGCGCTGAGCGCCGCAGACGCTGGTCTGCCGCCCGCTCAGGATAGAGAAAAGGCAGGAGCAAGGGCAGCTCCTGCCTTTCGCTTTGGGCGCCCTTCAAGCCAGCGCCTGTTCGTTGCCTATTTGAAGAAGAGACTCTTTAACCTGCCCCACGTTGTTGCTTCCACAGGAGTCACGTCAGGGGGCAGCTCGTGTGTGACGCCCGGCTCAGACTCTCCGGAGGCCACCAGGTCGTAGTTCTGAGGTGGAGGTAACATCAGTGGGTCTGTCCACGTGAACTCGACCTCGAAACCGCAGAGACTGTCGGTGGGCATCACGTACTCGCCAGCGACCGATGCCCTGAAACGCACCTTCCAGTCGTAGTATCCGGTCGAAGGACCAAAGTAGACACGGGTCCAGCTTCCAGGACCTATCGCGGACACGTACTGGGCCCTGTCGATGTTGTCAGAGTTGAAGAATATCCACCACTGGTAGATACCGTTCTCCAGAGCTCCGGGCGGCGACCCGGGCGGGTCGTTGTAGATGCAGTACGCGTACTTCCACAGGTTCGTTCCCGGGGTGGCTCCTCCCGGAGGAAACGGGTCCCCCTGGCTGTACCTGACCCAATCGGGATTCTCGAAGTGGTAGAGACAGTATCCCACTGCTCCCTGTGGCAAGGCCTCGGTTCCAGCGGGAACAAGGAGAAGCCCGGCCAACAGAGCCAAAGAGGAAAACAAAAGCAAATGCTTCACAGTATCGACCTCCTTCCCCGCACGGAAGATTCGTCGAGCGTACGATGACAGTTGTGAGGGGGCGGTCTCCGCCGCTCCCTCGATTACTTACTACCTCTTCAACACTATCAGCTTGCCCGTCGCAGCGCCCGTAGGAGTCCTGAGCTCGTAGAAGTAGACGCCGGAGCTCACCCTCTCACCGCGGTCGCTCATGCCGTTCCACGACACCGAGTGCTGGCCCGGCGTTAGGTCACCGCTGATGAGCGTCCGGACCACTCTACCGGTCACGTCGAACACCTTCAGGTCCACAGGCACGAAGCCGTCACCCTTGAGAGCAAAGGCAATCCTGGCAGAGGTCACGAACGGGTTCGGATAACCCTTGCCCAGATACACTATGCTGCCACGACTGTCGCGCTCGTACCATATCACCGGCGTGCCGAGCGGTATAATTCCCGCCGGGACCATTATCCCGTTGTTGATGAGGCCGGCGATGGTCTTCGCGTCCTCGTCGTTCGAGATTATCCCGTCGGTCATGAGGTCCCAGCAGTAGGTGATGGCCTGGCTCACGTTGGCACCGTCCTCGCTTATGACCTCAGCCTGGGAGAGCTTGAGCGACACCACGTTGAGCAGGAGGGCCACCATCTGCTGCTTCGCCCTGTCCTTTATCGTACCGTCCTTGTTGACTGTCAGTAGCTGCTGGAGGGCTATCAGGCTGTCGGTGGTGGGATCCACTTCCACGAGCTTAACGGGATTAAGCACGTTCTCGTTGAAGTGAATCCTAATCTCCTCCATGTAGCTGCTCATGTTGGCAAGGCTCTCTTGGGGATGACCCTTACCCCTTATGTGGCAATTGACCTGGTGCTTCCAGTACCCGATCGTCCTCTGGGACGGGGTGATTTGCAGGCAGCTCAGCTCGAAGTCCAGCACCGCGCAATCTCCGATGAACACGGAAGTGGTCTTGGTCTCCTGGTCCGCCACGTAGCCCATCGGTGTCACGATGGTGACCTTGTGGCCATCAATGAAGAGCCCTCCGAAGTAGTAGTGGCCGCTCGCGTCCGTCACGGTGGTGGCGAGCAGAATGTTGTCGATGGTGTAGAGGTCCACGATGATGTTTCCGGCAGGAACGGTCTGGCCGCCGCAGGTCATTAGCACCGTTCCCTGCAGGCACCCCTGGATACTGACTCCGGGAATGATGGTGGTCCCACCCTCGTGAGCCCCACCGTTCCACACCTCGTAGTTCTGAGCGCCGGGGATGGAATACGGGTCGTTCCACACGAAGGTCACGGAGAAACCACTGAGACTTCCGCCTAAGGGAATGGCGTTGGAAAACGTGTTCCACTCGACGTTCCAGGAACTGTCAGGTGCCTCGGGCAGCACGAACCAGTCGTCCCAGCCCTCAGGATAGGTGAGCGACTGGAAATCGGAACGGGCCAGACCATCAGAATCGAAGAAAATGACCAGACCCGCGAGATCCGGGTCAACGCCCAAGTTCTCCACCGTGTAGTCGAAGCGGAACACCTGACTACCGGGAGGACCGCCCAGGTATTCCAGGTTCGCCACGATGTTGGCCGGCACCGGGCCGGCGGTCACAGAAACCGGTACTAGAAACAGTCCCAGAAGAAGTGGAACCACAAGACGCAAAGCACTAGCACTTGCCCTCATTAGCACGCTCCTTTCGCTACGGGGAGGATGGCCCCCCGAGAGACAAGTAACCTGTCCGGGACAGCAGCCCCCGAGTGTGACTCGGTATGTGGTAGAACATACCTATTATAGCACCGCAAAGGCCTGCTGTCAAGCCACCTTCAGGCGTCCTGTCGAGATTTGTGAGGTCGAATGGTGGCGCAATAGCCCCAGGAAGGGACCTAAGTGGGTGATGCCGGCGCGGGCCGGCCTTCCGGAGAGGGATATCTCCATCCCAGACCCGGAGTTTCAGCGTGCCAAGCCCGAAGCGAAGGGAACTGTGAGATTGACAAGCACGGGCGGGCGATGATATAGATTCTCTCAACGTGCTTGGGGGAGCTGCAGTGCTGAGAGGGCCTCGCACGCGATGTGAGGCCGACCCCCTGAACCTGTAAGGATAATGCCTGCGAAGGGAAAGCACGGCTTGCCACCGTGTTTGTGGTGGCGGCTTGTTCTCTGGCGCCG
>CP070702.1:1766623-1807677 GCA_020349905.1 Candidatus Eiseniibacteriota bacterium | reverse complement strand
ACAACTTCTTCAGCTTCGAATCCCGGGAGACGCTCGTGGTCTACCCGGGCACGCTGGAGGGCAAGTCTTTCGGTGAGAACGGAGAGCGCCACCTGTTGACCGCAGTCTTCGAGGACGGCCGGGTGCGTGTAGAGAGGCGCCCGTTCAACAGGCGGACCCTCAAAGAGGAGAGCTTGTCCCTCGACTCGGAGGCCGTCTCTTCTGAGGGAGAGCTGCTCGAGAGGATACGCTCGCTGGGGGGCGAGGACCTGCTGCTCAAGCTCACTTTGACCGGCAGTCCGGACTTCCCCGTGAGAGCGGACTACCTGACGGCTGCCCTGACGGATGACTTCTTTCACCTGGAAATCGAGGACGAGACAAGCGTGCTGTCCTCCGCGCTGTCGGAGACGGTCCTGGAAGAGAAGACAATTCGAGGCATGTTTGTACGCCAACTGAGAGAGGAGATGCTGTCCGCGCCCGAGGCGGAGCGCGGCGTCTACGAACTGGCCCTGAAGGAGGGGCTCAGCGCGTTCTCAAAGAGGGGCGTTGGGCCTCCCTCACGCAGCGAGTGAGATTGCCCGAGATGAAGATAACGAAGGTGGACATACAGGGATTCGGCACGTTCTCGACCCCGCGTTCGTTCAGTTTCCGCGACAACGTGTTGAACATCGTGTTCGGGGGCAACGAGTCGGGAAAATCGACCCTGATGGAAGCCATCTACGC
Source organism: Candidatus Eiseniibacteriota bacterium (assembly GCA_020349905.1). Lineage (GTDB taxonomy): Bacteria > Eisenbacteria > RBG-16-71-46 > JAFGJU01 > JAFGJU01. The sequence continues at coordinate 1,806,975 of CP070702.1, read as the reverse complement.
CACGCTTTTCGGGTTCCAGAAGAAGGAGACCGAAGAGCGCTACGAGTCGTGGCTTGCCTCCGAAGACTACACCGGGGCCGTGGAGTTCGCCCTCGGGGGCGGCCCCGTCAGGTTTTTCAGAGACTTCTCTTCCAACAAGGTTACTGTCTCGAGAAGCGAAGGAGGGAAGGAAACGGAGCTCTTTCGGGGAGAGGCCAGCCCGCGTTCCCGGCGCGAGGAAAGGAGAGGTTACAACGAGGTGCTCAGAGAGCTGCTCGGATTCTCCGACGGAGAGCTTGCCAGGAGAACGTCCTTCGTGGGACAGAAAGACCTCGAGACAAAGTTCACGCCCGCTCTCCGGGGGCTCATCTCCGGAGCAGGGTCGGCCGACTATCACGAAGCGATCCAGATTTTGAGAGAAAGGTTCGCCGACATCACGACCCAGAACCCGTGGGGCTCGGCCCGCAGGAGGAAGAGGGCCCTCGAGAAGAGCGCAGACGAGCTTGAGGCGAAGCGGGCAGAGCTCAGGCAGGCGGAGTCTCTCTTTCAAGAGAGCAGCAAGCTGGCCGAAGAGCGCAGTAAGCTGGAGAAGGAGAGGACCCGGCTTGTCCAGGAGCGCGACGCGGGCCACAGATTCCTTACGAAGCTTCACCGGCTGGTGCAACTGCAGGGCAAGCTGCGGGGTAAGCAGGAGCGCTACGACAGCGAGCAGAGGGCCAAGGCCGGTTTCGAGCGAGCGCGGAAGGCGTGCGATGAGGCAGAAGAGAAGCTCGAGCAAGAACACTCGCTCTTCTCCCGGCTCGGGGACGACACCCTGTCCGCCATCGATTCCACACTTTCCAGAGGGGCTTCGGCCGAGGAGAGCCTGACCGGGAGGGAAAAAGAACTGGCCGGGCTGCAGGCGGTCCCGGTCGGAGGCAGGAGGCCCTTTCCGGCGTGGGTGGTGGCTGTGGCTCCTGTCGTCTCTTTCCTTCTTCTCTCCGCTCTCGGAATCGCGCTGGGCAAGGCCGGGCAGATGTTCATTCTGGCGATCCTGGTTTCGGTCTTTCTGGCGTTGGGACTGTGGCTCTTCTTCCGTGCAGGACGTCGTCCCTCCTCCGACCTGACTCGCAAAGTGGAAGAGCTGGACAAGCAGGTGGCGACCCTGAAGGACGAGATTCGGTCTCTAAGTGAAGAGGCGTGGCGGCTCTTTCCGGAGCAGGTACGCCCGTCTCTGCAGCGTCGCAGTCTGAGTGAGCTTTCCACGCAGTACGCCGATTTCGTCAAGGCCAGGAAGGGGCTCCAGGAACTCAAGCATAGACTCCTCTCACCACAGAGCGAGGACGCCGAGGAGACCCACGCGGACGCGCTGAAAGAACTTGCCGTTGCCCAGTCCCAGCTGGAGGAATTCCTCCGGGACGAGAAGGAGCTCCTGCCCTTGAAGGACGAGCCGGAAAGGGCCACGAGGATGGCGACCGAAGCGGAGCGTAGGGCGAACGAGGCGGATTCGAAGTTGAAGGAGCTCGAGGAGGGGCTGAAGAAGATCGAGATAGAGCTGGCCGGGCTTTCAACCACGACACTCGGCTCGCCGGAAACCTACAGGGAGGAGATTGAGTGGCTGGAGAAGAAGCTTCTCAGATTGAAGGAGCGGCGCGACGCTCTCAGACTGGGAGTGGACACGCTCGTCAAGTGCGTGGAGGAGTATCAGGCGGAATCGACGAGCCGGATTTCTTCTCGCATCTCGGAGCTCTTCTCAATGGTCACCGGTGGACGCTACAACGCAGTGGACCTGTCCTCGGAGGAGGTGCCGTCTCTCAGCACCGACTCAAGGACCGATATCGACGTGTCGGAAGTAAGCACCGGGACAGAGGACCAGCTCTATTTCTGCATGAGAGTCGCGATGCTGGAGGAACTCTCGGGGGAGAAGGGGCTCCCTCTCATCCTGGACGACCCGTTCGTCAACTTCGACGACCGGAGACTGGAGAGAGCCAGGCAACTTCTGCGCGACCTGATGGGGATAAGGGAAATGCAGATAATACTGTTCACACATGAGAACAGGCACCTAGACCAGGAAGCCCACGTCATCCGCCTCGCCCAGCCCTGAGCCAGGCCAGCCGGCCGTGCCCCAGTTTCTTCTCAAAAGGGCCGCCCAAGGTGCTATACTCGCTAGGATATCGGTCCAGGACCGGTGGCTCCGAGCACTCCTCCTGCAACGAGCAATATCCCGCTAATTACCATCTATGAAAGGAGTTAGAGTTGGCAAGGCTCATTAGTGCGTCCCGTCCTGTCTCGACCCGCTCGGCCCTGCTGGTGCTCGTGGGGGCAGTCCTTCTCTGTGTGCCCGGTTGCTCGCCCCGTGAGCAGAGCCAGGAGGAGCAGCCTGTTCCTGTGGAGGTCCGGCTCCCCGAGAGGATGGACCTGAGTGTGAACATCGAATTCGTGGGAGAGATCCGCGGCAGGAAAGAAGCCAACCTCAGCTTCGAGATAGGCGGCAAGGTGGCCCGCGTGGAGGTGGACGTCGGAAGGTCCGTGGGCAAGGGGGACGTGCTGGCCGTTCTGGATGAGACGAAGACGAAGGCTCACCTCCTCCAGGCCGAGGTGGCTTTTTCGAAGGCCAAACTGGACGCCGAGCGAACGGAGAGACTTCACAAGGACGGCATCGCCTCCGACCATCAGCTCGAAACCGCGCGGCTGACGATGGAACAGGCGAGGGCCAGCTTCGTCTCTGCCGAGGAAACGCTCAGGGATTGCACGTTGAGAGCGCCGTTCTCCGGGTTTGTGGCCAGCAGAAACATCGAACTGGGAGAGGTCATCGTCCCGATGGCAGCCGCAGCCCCCAACTTCGTCCTGCTGGACATATCGAGCGTGAAGGTCAAGGTGGGAGTGCCGGAATCGGACATGGGCAAGATAGAGGTGGGCCAATCCGCCGCTCTTTCCGTTTCCGCTTACCCCGATATACAGTTCGAAGGACGAGTTTCTACGCTCAGCCCTCTCGTGGGTGAGTACACCAGGACAGCGGAGGCCGAGATCGTGGTCGAGAATCCCGGCGGCACGCTCAAGCCGGGCATGACCGCCAAGGTCTCGGTGCGGGTGAACACTCGGGAGAACGCGCTCGTGGTTCCCGAGTCGTCCGTGAGACGCGAAGTGGGAATCGCCACTCTCTTCGTCGTGAAGGACGGGCGCGCACGGGAGCTAAAGGTGGAGACGGGAATCGTCAGCTCTGGCGCCGTAGAGGTGCTCTCGGGTCTGAGCGAGCAGGACTCGGTGGTCGTGAAGGGGCAATTCCAGCTCAAACACAACAGTCTCGTCCGGGTGACGGACGCTGACACAGCAGCCTCGGAGAGGTGATGGTCGAGTGAGACTCTCAGGTTTTTCCGTACGAAGACCCGTCGCAATTTCCATGTTCGTGCTGGTCTTTGTGGTGATGGGTTTCATCTCGCTTCGGAAGATGCCGGTGGAGTTCATTCCCGAGCTCAACTTTCCCGTCCTGTTCCTGAGCGGAAGGTACGAGGGTGTGGGGCCGGAAGAGATGGAAGAGCTGGTCACGAGGCCCCTGGAGGCCTCCGTGAGCCAGGTTTCCGGGGTGAAGAACATCCGCTCCGTTTCGCAATACGGGGTTTCTGCGCTGGAACTGGAGTTCGAATGGGGGACCGACCTCGACCAGACGATGGGTGACATAAGGGAGAACATAGAGATCGCGGTCGAGAACGAATTCCTGCCCGAGGACTTGCGCAAACCGCTCATCTTCAAGTACGACCCTGCCGACATGCCAGTGTCCTTTTACGGCGTGTCGTCAGCAGTCAGGACTCAACGAGAGCTCAAGAACATCTCTGAAGACGACATAAGGCCGGTGCTCGAGAAGCTGGACGGCGTCGCTTACGTTATCGTCTGGGCTGGCGGAGAGAGGGAGATACGTGTCGCAGTTGACCAGGCGAAGCTGGCGGCGCTCGGGATGAGTCTGGGCAATGTGGTCAACATCATCCGGGCAGAGGACACGGACCTCGGAGCAGGACACGTCGTCCAGGAGCTGAGAGATTACAACGTAAAGATAGCCGGCGAGTTCCAGAGCATAGACGACGTGGCGAATCTGGTGCTCAAGACGGATGGCGGCACGATCGTCAAGCTCAAGGACATCGCGGACGTCTCCTACGAAGACGTGGAGAAGACCGCCTTCGCGCGCATGGACCTCCGAGAGAGCGCCATGATAGCGGTCATGAAGCAGTCGGGCGCAAACACGGTGAGCGTCGCCAGGAAGGTGCGCAAGGCGCTTGAGTCGCTGGGCCCGCGGCTGCCGGAGGACGTGGGTGTCCACGAGCTCTTTGACTCCGCGGCGTACATAGAGGACTCCGTTCGGAACGTGCGCGACGCGGCCCTCTACGGCGCCCTGCTGGCCATCTTCGTGGTGTGGCTGTTCCTGAGAAGCTATCGCTCGTCCTTCATCATAGGGCTGGCCATCCCCATATCAATAGTTTGCACATTCTTTCCGCTCTACTTCATGGGAATATCCGTGAACATCATCTCGCTCGGCGGGCTGGCCATCGGCGTGGGCATGCTGGTGGACAACTCCATCGTCGTCCTCGAGAACATCTTTCGCCGACTGCACGGCGGCGAGGACCGGTTCCTGGCGGCGGAAGCGGGCTCTGCGCAGGTGGCAATGGCGGTGACTGCCTCCACGCTAACCACGGTCATAGTTTTCGTACCGATTCTCTTCACGCAGGGGATTGTCAAAGTTCTGTTCGGGCAGCTTGCCGCAAGCGTGGCCTTCTCTCTGGTTGCCTCACTCGTGGTGGCGCTCACCCTGGTGCCTATGATTTGCTCGAAAATAATGAACGTCGCCGAGACCCGGAGGCTGGACAGGTCCACGGGTCTCATGAGGGCCATACGGGCGCGCTACGAGAGAATACTCCTCTGGTCTCTTGGACACCGCAAAACGGTGCTTCTCTCGGCCGCAGGACTTTTTGTCGCGGGGCTGGTTCTACTCGTGCCCGTCGGAGCGGACTTCATGCCTCAGAGCGACGACGGGATCTTCGCGGTCTTCGCGGAGCTTCCCGGTGGAGCGCCCCTCGAGGAGACTGACAGGCTGATCTATTCTGCGGAGGAGCGGCTGCTGCAGATGCCGAACGTGGCCACCATTTTCGCGATGGGTGGCGAGGCTGCCGAGATGACCGAGGACATGGTTCCCAACAAGGGCACCCTGTACGTTCGTCTGGTGGACAAGGAAGAGCGTGACGTCAGCACGCGCGAAGCGATGGACATGGCCAGGGAGGAGCTGACTCGACTGGGAGGTGCTAAATACACGTTGGTTCAGATGGGGCCGCAACAGGGAGGCGGCTACGGGGACATAGAAATCAAGGTTTCCGGAAATGATTACGGGACCCTCAGGATGCTCGCAAAGGCCATCGAGAGCGAAGTGGCCACCATAGACGGAGTAAGGGAGACGGCTTCCAGCATCGAGGAGTCGCGTCCCGAAGTGAGATTGGTGGTGGACAGGGAGAGGAGCGCGCTGGTGGGTATGGACGCCTGGCAGCTCGCCACGATGGTGAAGACGGCGCTCCAGGGGACGGTGGCCACGAGGATAGAGCAATACGGGACCGAGGTAGATGTCCGCGTGCAGCTTGCCGAAAGCGGAAGAGACAGGATCGAGCGCCTCGAGAGCATGGTGGTTTCCACACCCCAGGGAGTCAGGGTGCCTCTGCGATATCTGGTGACCACGGAGTTTGGGGAGAGCCCGGCGAAGCTTCACCGAGAGAACCAGAGACGTCTGGTCTGGATCGGCGTGAACAGAAGCGGTCGAGACCTGAGGGGCCTCATGACCGACGTGAGAGGGCGTTTGTCCAACTTTCCCCTGCCAGAGGGTTACACCATCGACTATGGTGGAGAAGACGAAGACATGAGGGAATCGTTCAGGAACTTGGCAATCGATTTCCTTCTCGCCCTCATCCTGGTCTACATGGTGATGGCGGCCCTGTTCGAATCGCTGCTTCACCCTTTCACCATCATGCTTTCCGTACCGTTCGCCATCACGGGTGCGATATTTGCCCTGTTCATCACCCAGCACACCCTCACGGTGAACGCGCTCATCGGGGTGGTCATGCTCGTGGGCATAGTCGTCAACAACGCCATCGTGCTGCTGGATTACGTGCAGCGCCTCAGAGCGCAGGGAAAAGAGATGCGGGAGGCCCTCTACGAGGCGGGTTGCGTCCGATTGAGGCCCATTCTGCTCACGGCCATGACCACGGTGCTCGGGTTGCTTCCTCTGGCTCTGGGTCTCGGGGAAGGCTCCGAGGTGCGCACACCCATGGCGGTCGCCGTTATAGGGGGTCTGACTCTCTCTACGCTTCTGAGCCTCGTGATAGTCCCGGTGGTGTACACTTATGTGGACGCCTTCGGGCAGAGGCTACAGAGAACGTTCTTGTTCATCTTCCATCGCGGAGAGGCACGTTAGGTGCCCTCCCGGCCAGGAATCGGCTGGACGGTAATCAGAAGGAAGCCGGATGACGTTCGAGATCGAGACACCCAGGGTGCTCGTCGTTGATACCGAGACACCGGACACGAAACGACTCGTCGCTTTCCTCGAGGAAAACGGCTACAAAGTGCTCTGGGCGCGAGACGGCGAAGCGGCCTACAACATAATAGATTCGGAGCCCATAAACGTGCTCATTTCCGAGCTCAGGCTTCAGAGGATAGACGGGATGCGTCTGCTCTCCATTGCGCGCGCCCGCAACCCGGAAGTGTGCGTAATAGCCGTCACGAAGGACGCGGACGTGGGGCTGGCCACCGAGGCGATGCGGCAGGGTGCTTACGATTTCCAGGTGAAGCCCGTCAACCTGGAGAAGATAAAGGCGGTCATAGAGCGGGGGATCTCCCACCAGCAGCTCGTGGGCCAGATAACGGACCTTCACACGCGGCTGGATTCGCGCTACGGCTTCGAGAACCTGATAGGCATATCGCGCGGGATGAACGACATCTTCGAGAAGATCCGGCAGATCGCCCCCACCAGAGCCACGGTGCTCATCTCCGGTGAGACGGGCACCGGGAAAGAACTGATTGCGCTCGCCATCCACCAGAACAGCCCCAGAAGGGACGAGCGCTTCGTGAAACTCAACTGCGCCGCCCTCTCGGAAGGAGTCCTCGAGAGCGAACTCTTCGGGCACGAGAAAGGTGCTTTCACGGGGGCCATCTCTATGAGAAGGGGGCGCTTCGAGGTGGCTGACTGCGGGACACTCTTCATAGACGAGGTGAGCGAGATAACGCCCCCGGTCCAGGTGAAGCTCCTTCGCATGCTGCAGGAGCGCGAGTTCGAGCGAGTGGGCGGTTCGGACACAATAAAGGTGGACGTCAGACTCGTCGTGGCCACCAATCAGAGACTCGAGCCCCTCGTGAGGAAGAAGAAGTTCCGGGAGGACCTGTACTACCGGCTCAAGGTCGTCACGATAGAAGTGCCGCCTCTCAGGGAACGAAAAGAGGACATCCCGCTCCTGGTGAACGCGTTCATCAGTGAGTTCAACCAGCTGCACGGGAAGAAGGTGAAGGGCATCACGCGCGGTGCGATGGATCTGTTCATGCAGCACTACTGGCCAGGAAACGTGCGGGAGCTGCGGAACTGCATCGAGGGGATGGTCGTCTTTTGCACCCGTGAGAGGCTCCTCGACGTGGCGGACCTTCCCGCACATCTCAGGGCAAGCAAGAAGCGCAGGCAGTTCTTCAGGATACCGGTCGGCATCAGCATGGAAGAGGTCGAGAAGATCGCCATGGAAGAGACGTTGAAGTCGGTCGGCTACGACAAGCAGAAGGCAGCCGAAATCCTGGGAATCGGTCTGAGGACGCTCTACAGAAAGATGAAGGAATACGACATCTGGTCCGGCTGAGCCGCCTGACGTGGCGCACTTCGCATTGTGCGTCGCGCGCTCCGGCCGGCTCTGTGTGTCGGCGGGCGCTGCTTTGCCATTTGGGCAAAACGGGTCCCTTGAGCCCTTTTCCGCGCCACGCCTCGTGTTTGTCCAGGGAGCTTTTCACATCGTCCGCCTGCTCCCTCTTGTTTTCGTAATGGACCCTCCCATTCAGATGCCATTTGGGCAAAGAGAGCGCGCGTCTGCCGACGCACCCGGGTCCGCCCTGCGCCGCGCCGATTGCGCAATTCGTTCTTCAATATTGAGTTGCGACTCTGACCTTCTGACTCCTCCACGAATGGCACGCTAGTTGCGTTGGCGCGCGTTGAACATGAACCATCGTTATCATTTCTGGTCGCGTAACTTCATCTTCAGAAAGGAGTGTCTATCATGAAGGTGACGCCATTGGCAGACCGCATCCTGGTCAAGCGCCTCGAGGAGAAAGAGGTCAAGAAAGGAGGCATCATCATCCCTGACACCGCGAAGGAGAAACCTCAGGAGGGAGAAGTCATCGCTGTCGGAGGCGGCAGGCTTAACGAAGCCGGCAAGCGCATCCCTGTTGAGCTCAAGAAGGGTGATAGGGTCTTGATGGGCAAGTATTCAGGTACGGAAGTCAAGATCGACGGCAAAGAATACGTCATCATGCGCGAGGACGACGTGCTCGCCATCGTGGGATAGTGGTCACGTGCTCGAAGGGGCCGGGTTCGTCCCGGTTCCGCGGAGCCGGATTCTTAGGTCTCTTAGGACATTTGTGAAAAGGAGAGGATTGATATGGCTGCTAAGCAGATGGTCTTCCAGGAGGAAGCAAGGCAGGCCATTCTTGAAGGTGTGGAAACGTTGAGCCGCGCCGTGAAGGTGACGCTTGGCCCGCGTGGACGCAACGTTGTCCTGGACAAGAAGTGGGGCTCCCCCACAATCACGAAGGATGGCGTGACCGTAGCCAAAGAGATAGAACTTGAGCTCCCGTATCAGAACATGGGCGCGCAGATGGTGCGCGAGGTGGCGTCCAAGACAAGCGACGTTGCCGGAGACGGTACCACCACGGCCACCATTCTTGCCGAAGCCATATTCAGGGAAGGCCTGAAACACGTGACCGCGGGCAGCAACCCGATGGGCATAAAGAGGGGTATCGAAAAGGCCGTGCAGGCTTCCGTAGAAGAGTTCAAGAAGATGAGCAAGCCTGTGAAGGAAAGGAAGGAAATCTCGCAGGTTGCCACTATTTCGGCCAACTCTGATACGAGCATCGGAGAGATAATCGCCGACGCGATGGACAAGGTCGGCAAAGACGGAACCATCACTGTCGAGGAGGCAAAGAGCATCGAGACCACGCTGGAAGTGGTCGAAGGCATGCAGTTCGACAGAGGGTACATCTCTCCGTACTTCATAACGGAAAAAGACGCGATGGAAGCGGTTCTCGAAGACTGCTACGTCCTTCTCTATGAGAAGAAGCTCAGCAACATGAAAGACTTGCTTCCTCTCCTGGAGAAAGTTGCGCAGCAAGGCAAGCCGTTTCTGGTCATCGCGGAGGACGTGGAGGGCGAGGCTCTCGCGACGCTCGTGGTCAACAAGCTGCGCGGCACCCTTTCCTGCTGTGCTGTCAAGGCTCCCGGTTTCGGTGACAGGCGCAAGGCCATGATGGAAGACATCGCCATTCTGACCGGCGGCCAGGCCATCTCCGAAGACATCGGAGTGAAGCTGGAGAACGCCAAGCTGACCGACCTGGGTCGAGCCAAGAGAGTCACCATCGACAAGGAGAACACCACGATCGTCGAGGGTGCCGGTAAAGGCGAGGCCATCAAGGGCAGGGTCGCGCAGATAAGGCGAGAGATAGACGAGTCGACCAGTGACTACGACAAGGAGAAGCTGCAAGAGCGTCTCGCCAAATTGGCGGGGGGTGTCGCCGTCATCAACGTCGGAGCCGCGACCGAGACCGAGATGAAAGAAAAGAAGGCTCGCGTAGAAGACGCACTTCACGCCACCAGAGCCGCCGTGGAAGAGGGAATCATCCCTGGCGGCGGCGTGGTCTTCATCAGGGCCGCCTCTGCGCTGGACACCCTGAAGACGGACGGCGAGGAGAAATTCGGTGTTAACATCGTCAAGCGCGCGATGGAAGAGCCGATGAGACAGCTCGCATCGAACGCGGGACTCGAGGGTTCGGTCATCGTCGAACAGGCGAAGAAAGAGAAGAAGAACGTTGGCTTCAACGTTGAGACCGAGAAGTTCGAGGACATGTTCGAGGCCGGCGTGGTGGACCCGACGAAGGTGGCCCGCTCTGCCCTGCAGAACGCGGCAAGCGTCGCTGGTCTCCTGCTGACCACCGAAGCTCTGGTGACGGAGAAGCCGGAAAAGAAGAAGGCTGCCCCGGGCATGCCTCCGGGCGGCGGATACGGTGAGGACATGTACTAGGAGTCAGGTGCCAGCTTCTTCTGATGAGCGAGGGGTCCGTGTCGGTGGCACGGACCCCTTCTGTTTTTTGGGGGGCGTAGACTGCGCAACAGCTGGCACGGAACACGAGCGTCAGCCGGTTTCTCTTTCCAGCCGGCGCCGATGGAACGGGAAGCGAGCCTCCTCGGTTTTCCTTTCTGACCACTGCATTGTCTGCTAGTATGAACCAGAATCTTCGTCCCCCCGGCCAAGAGAATCTCTGGAGTCTGCGAGGAGTCAGGTTGTGAGCGTTCTCTTCACCCCGGCCCGGATCGGGCCAATGGAGATAAAAAACCGCTTCGTGCGCTCTGCCACGAACGACAGGATGGTGGCGGACGACGGAGCCGTTACGGACGAGGCGGTAGACTTCTACAGGTCACTCGCGCGCGGAGGCGTGGGCCTCATAATAACCGGGCACGCGTACGTTCACCCTCTCGGGCAGGGAAGCGTCAGACAGACCGCTATTTACGACGACCGCTTCGTACCGGGGCTCCGGAGAATCGCAGAAGCCGTGCACGATTGCGGTGGGCGGGCGGCTGTCCAGATAACTCACGCCGGGCGGCAGACGCGACCGGAGATCATCGGGACAACTCCGCTGGCCCCTTCGGCGATCCCGTACGGACTTCAGAAGACGGTTCCGCACGAGCTCTCGGACGAGGAGACGGAACAGATAGTCGAGTTCTTTGCCGCGGCCGCAGGAAGGGTGAAGGCGGCCGGCTTCGACGCAGTCCAGTTGCACGGAGCGCACGGTTACCTCATAGGACAGTTCCTGTCTCCGGTCTCAAACCGGCGCACGGACAGATGGGGAAAAGACGAGAAGGGCAGGTTCAGGTTTCTGTCTGAAGTACTGCGACGCGTCAGAGAGGAAGTGGGGAAGGACTTTCCCGTTCTCATCAAGCTGGGCATGGAGGACTTCGTGGACGACGGCCTTAAGCTCGCGGACGGAATCTCCGTTTCCAGGCGGCTTCGCGAGCGCGGCATAGACGCCGTGGAGACCAGCGGTGGCTTTTCCGAGGGGATGCAGAACACGAGGAGGAACGTCCTGCCGGGCAAAGGAGAGGCCTATTTCCGACACTTCGCTTCCGGCTTGAAGAAGAGCGTGGACGTGCCGGTGATACTGGTGGGCGGGCTGCGGTCCCTCGCCCTGATGGAAGAGATAGTGCGCAGCGGAGAGGCAGATTTCGTTTCGCTCTCCAGGCCACTCATCAGAGAGCCGGACCTCGTGAGCTCTTTTGAGAAAGGCGCTAGCGAAGCGTCCTGCATCTCCTGCAATCGGTGCCTGCTGTCGCAGAAGCCGGAAATCAAGTGTCTTGTGCTAGAAGAAGAACTGAGAGGTGGCTCCGAGGGTTGAAGCGCGTCGCCGGGAGGCGCTCGCCGGACGCTGGCGGTACGTTGGAGGAGTTGATTCAGAATGAAGCGCCGCGATAAGAGTGTATCTTCACGAACCAGAGTCTCGAAGAGAGGAGCGTCGAAATCGGTGTCCTCACGTAGGGGAGTCTCGCAGAACAGAGCTCCACGAGGCGGGATTTTGGGAAGGGGAGCTTCGAGAACGGGGGTCTCACAAAGCGGGTCCACGAGGAGAGGAGCCTCGCGGCTGAAAGCCGCGCGAATCGGGGTTGCTCACAGCGCAGCCCGGCAGACCGAAGCAACAGTCGCGGAGGACCGCCCGCTTCGGGCACGGGTCGCTCTTGTGACCGGTGGGGGCGCTGGCATCGGGAAGGCCCTCTGTCTGGCTCTGGGCAGAGCCGGGGCGGCCGTGATGGTCAATTATCGCTCCGAGAGAGCCCCGGCAGCCAGGGTGGTTGACGATATACGGGCTTCGGGTGGAGAGGCGGCCGTCGTCGCGGCAGACGTGTCCCTGCCCCGCGGGGCCAGGAAGGCGGTCGAGACTACGGTCAGGACTTTCGGACAGCTGGACGTTCTCATAAACAACGTGGGCGAGTTCCTGCACAAGCCGCTGCTGGAGGTCGAACCCGAGGAATGGAGAAGAACGGTCCAGAGTAACCTCGACAGTTCGTTCTACTGTTCCAGTTACGCCGGCGCGCAGATGAGAAAGCAGGAGTGGGGTCGAATAATCAACTTAGGCGTGGCGGGCTGCGAGAACGTCCGGGCTTTTCCCAACACGACCGCCTACAACGCAGCCAAGACGGGAGTGCTCATCCTTACCAAGTCGATGGCGAAGGAACTTGCTCCTTTCGGAGTGACGGTGAACGTCGTTGCTCCCGGCATGGTTGACACCGAGGCACTCTCGGAGCGCGAGATGAGGAGGGTCGAAAGGGGACTTCCCATGCGCCGCGCGGCCACACTGGAGGAGATCTCCGCAATCGTGCTCTTTCTTGTTTCTGAGGACGCCTCGTACGTTACCGGCTCGTGCATACCGGTTTCTGGAGGCTGGCTTCTGTAAAGAGAACCCAGGATAGTCTCCGGGCATGAACGACAGCAGAACACCCTCTCTCAACGAGGTCGACCGGAGTCCCACCATCGAGCGTTGCGAAGGTATTCTGGCCGGGCTCAATTCAGAGCAAAGACAGGCCGTGCTCCACGAGGAGGGCCCCCTCCTTATAGTGGCGGGAGCCGGCACGGGGAAGACTTCCGTCATAGTTAGGCGAATCGCGCACCTCATCGCCTCCAAGAGGGCGAGGCCCGACGAGATAATCGCCCTCACGTTCACAGACAAAGCCGCGGCCGAGATGGAGGAGCGAGTGGACGTCCTTGTTCCTTACGGATACACGGACGCCTGGATAAGCACGTTCCACGCCTTCGGCGACCGGGTGCTCAGGGAGTACGCGCTGGAGCTGGGCCTCACTCCCGATTTCAAGGTACTCACCCAGCCAGAACAGATAATCTTCTTTCGAGAGCATCTCTTCCAGTTTCCGCTCTCCTACTACAGGCCGCTCGGCGACCCCACTCGATTCATCCACGCTATCGTCACCGTGTTCAGCAGGGCCAAGGACGAGGACGTGAGTCCCTCCGAGTATCTTGAGTACGCAAACGCGCTGCTGGAAGAGAGCAGGCTCAAGCCGCAGGACGAGGAGCTCTCGGAGAGAGCCCGGAAGGAAGCCGAGGTCGCGGACTGTTACCAGCTATACCAAGAGCTCATGGCCAGGGAGGGCAGGGTAGATTTCGGGGATCAGGTCAATCTGACGCTCAAGCTCTTCCGCACTCATCCGACGGTACTCAGTAGATATCAGCAGAGGTTCAGATACATCCTGGTGGACGAATTCCAGGACACCAACTACGCACAGTTCGAGATAGTCAAGCTCCTGGCAAGCCGGGCGAGGAACATAACCGTGGTGGGGGACGACGACCAGAGCATCTACAAGTTCCGGGGTGCCGCCATAAGCAACATCCTGGGCTTCATGCAGACCTATCCGGAGGCCAGGCAGGTTGTTCTTACGACCAACTACAGATCTCCCCAGGCAGTACTGGACCGCGCGTACGGACTCATCACCTTCAACAACCCCGACAGGCTGGAAGTCAAGAACTCCATAAACAAGCGGCTCGTCTCTTCGTGGAAAGACGGCCCGGCTCCTCGGCATCTTCACTTCGAGACCGTCTCCGGCGAAGCCGACGCGGTTGCCGGCCTCATCGAAGAACGGGCCTCGACCGGCGACTACAGTTTCCGGGACTTCGCAATTCTTGTGCGTTCCAACAACGACGCGGACCCCTTCCTGAGAGCCCTGAACATGCGGGGCATACCACACAGGTTTTCCGGGAGCAGAGGACTCTACGGAAGGGAGGAGGTGCGGCTTCTGCTCTGCTTCCTGCGGTCGATTTCTGATTTTGCCGACAGCATAAGCCTCCACTACTTGGCAGGCTCGGAGATATACGGCGTGGACCAGGTCGAGCTCACCAAGTTGAGCAATTTCGCAAGGAGACGGAACAGGACCCTGCACGACGTCTTCAACGCCCTCGTGCAGGGCGAAGCAGGTGCAGGAGAGGTGGAAGTTCCGGAGGTTTCCGAGGATACTCTCGTCAGAATCCACAAGCTGATGACCGACGTTGAGCAATACGTGAGAGCGTCGAGGGGAAGAACGGCCGGGGAAGTTCTGTACGCTTTCATAAAGGAGACGGGTTTCCTTCAGCGTCTCAGCAGGGAGGCGTCTCCCACTGCGGACGAGAAGATTCGCAACATAGCCAAGTTTTTCGATCTGCTCCGGGCGTTCGGGTCAGTGGCCGTGCACGACAACGTCCAGAGCTTCGTTCAGCACGTCGACATGCTGACCGAGGCGGGAGACGACCCGGCGGTTTCGGAGGCAGACCTGGACATCGACGCGGTCAACGTGCTCACGATACACAAGGCCAAGGGTCTGGAGTTCAGAGTCGTTTTCATGGTAAGCCTGGTCTCCCAGAGATTTCCCGTACCGCACAGGCGGGAGCCCATCGAACTTCCCGAGTCGCTCGTGAAAGACATCCTGCCGGGCGGGGATTTTCACATCCAGGAGGAGCGGCGACTCTTCTACGTCGGAATGACAAGAGCGAAGGAAGAGCTGTTTCTGACTAGCGCCCATGACTACGGGGGAGCGAGACCCAAGAAGGTGAGTCACTTCGTGATGGAAGCCCTGGACCTCCCAAAGACCAGCCCTTCTCCTTTCAAGTCTTCCGCTCTGGAGACAATCGAGCGAAGCGCGGGGCATCCCGAAGAAAAGCTGGCGCCGCTCATGCGGCCCATCCCGCCGGAGGAGACTCTCACGCTGAGCTACCTGCAGATAGACGACTACGAGACCTGTCCCTTGAAGTACAAGTACGTACACATCCTTCGAGTGCCCATCATGCGGCACCACGCCGTGGTCTACGGCAGCGCCCTTCACCGGGCTGTCCAGGAATACTTGCGACGAAAATGCGAAGACCGCCAGATGACCGTGGAGGAACTACTTGCCGTCTTCAAGGCGTCGTGGGTCAGCGAGGGATTCTTGACCCGGGAGCACGAGGAGCAGCGTTTCGAAGAGGGAAAGACGGCCCTGATGAGATTCTTCGAGGAGGAGTCGAAGAACGAAGTTGTGCCGGCTTACGTGGAGAAGGAGTTCTGCTTCTTCGTGGGGAAGAACAGGATCATCGGGAGGTGGGACAGAGTGGACGAGAGCGAGGGCGAGGTTAGGATAATAGACTTCAAGTCCTCGGACGTTCGCGCCCAGAAGGACGCGGACAGGAAGACCAAAGAGAGCCTACAGCTTCAGATATACGCCCTCGCTTACGAGAGAACGTTTGGTAGACTTCCGGCCTTCGTTGAACTACGTTTCCTGGGGACCGGACTTTCCGGTCGCCACGCCGTCGCGGAGAAGGACCTGGAAAAGGCTCTTCAGAGGATCTCCGACGCTGCGGGAGGGATTCGGTCCCGCGACTTTGCGGCATCGCCCGGCTACCTCTCGTGTCAGTACTGCGCCTACGCTGGCATATGTCCTGGTGCGAAACGGCGTTGAGGAGGACATTTGGTTCGAGCCACTTCATTGAAGAAGATCTTCTACGACGGAAAAAAGGGCGACGTGGTCGCCGTCGACGACCTCAGCTTCGAGTGCCAGCCGGGGTGCATCTTCGGTCTTCTGGGAAGAAACGGGGCCGGAAAGACTACTACCCTGAGGATGCTGGCGACCATCCTCGTGCCCACTTCGGGGACGGCGGTCGTGGGAGGTCACGATCTCCTGCGGAGCCCCGGAAAGGTGAGAGAGCAGATAGGGTTTCTTTCCGGCGACACCAAGCTCTACGACAGGCTCACCGGCGGGGAAACCCTGAAGTACTTTGGCAAGCTCGCAGGCCTGCAGGGGGAAGTTCTGGAGAGACGGATTCAGGAGCTCAGGCAGAAATTCAAGCTGGATGACGTGCTGGACGTAAGAATCGGAAAGATGTCCACCGGCATGAAGCAGAAGATATCCGTTGCCAGAGTGATTCTACACGACCCCTCTGTTTTGATACTGGACGAGCCGACCCTGGGTCTCGACGTTGTGAACGCCAGGGCCACCTTTGACCTGATACGACAATGGAAAGAGGAGCGGAAGACCATCATTTTCTCGACGCACATCATGACCGAGGCAGAGAGACTGTGTGACGAGCTGGGCATCATCGAGAAGGGTAAACTGCTCGCCAGCGGTTCTCCTGCGGGGCTTCTGCAATCGCACGGCTGTCAGAATCTGGAAGACGTATTCGTGAGGCTCGTGGATACGAAGGGCGTCTCTGAAGCGTGAGGCAGGTGATTCGATGAAGCTGAGTAACGTGCGCACGGTCCTGTGGAAAGAAGTCATCGATTCCCTCAGAGACAGCCGTACCATCTTTCTCATGATCGCTCTTCCCCTCATCATATATCCGGCGCTCTTCACGGGGCTCGGGTATTTCGAGAGGCTGGTTCGAAAGAGGCAAAGGGAGGCAGGCGTTTCCGTTGCCGTGGTGAACTACACGGACGCCCACGAGTTGGTGGAGTTCCTGTCGGTGCAAGAGAAATTCGAAGTCCTGCTCATGCCCCGGCTGGAGGGGGAAGGGGCGGCCGACGTCGTGAGGGGGCAGGTCGCAAACGTGGCGCTCGTCGTTCCTGACGGGTTCGACGAATTGGTGAAAGCGGGTACGCTGGCCGGGCTCACCGTTCTGTACGACGGGGCCGACATGATCTCCGTGAGCGGCAGGGACAGGGTCATCTCTCTTCTGAGGGAATACGGGAGCGAAGTCGTGCGATCGAGGCTGGAGGGGCGGGGATTGGACGTATCCATCCTGGACACTATGGACATCGGGACCGAGAACGTGGCCACTGCCGGAGAAATGGGAGCGTTCGCCGTAGGCACCATAGTCCCGTTCTTCCTCATAATCCTCATGTGCGCTGGCGCCCAGCACACCGCCATAGACGTGACAGTGGGGGAGAAGGAACGCAGCACGCTGGAGACTATCCTGGCCAGCTCTGCCTCACGCACGGAGGTCGTTTTCGGTAAGTTCGTGGCAGTCATGCTCGCCTCACTTGCAACGGCGATAATGGGCCTCGTGGGACTCCTGCTTACGATATACAGCGGCCTGTCTTTCATGACCGACGTGGGAGAGGGAAGCCTGACCATCTCTTTCAGCACGGTCATGATACTTCTGCTCACCCTTCTCCCGGTGATGGTGTTCGTGGCAGCCACCTTCGTCGCCATCGGTTGCTTCGCCAAGAGCATCAAGGAAGGACAGACGTATTCCTCCTACTTCTACATGCTGATAATGTTGTCCGCTGTCGTGACTATCTTTCCGGGTTTCGAGACGGGACTAACTGGCTACGCCGTCCCGCTCCTAGGCGTGCTCTTTCTGGAGAAGGAGATTCTGACCGGCGGCTTCGACATCGTGCACACGTGTGTCGCGCTTCTGTCCACTCTCGCCATCGCGGTGGGGGCGCTCCTTGTGTCCGTCAAGCTCTTCTCTAACGAGAAAGTGATGTTCAGGGTCTGAGCGGCGCCTACTTCGACTTCTTCACATCGTACGGCCAGACCAGGAGACTTCCGTCCAGGAACTTGACATCAGAGAGCCCCTTTCGCTCGAGCATCTTCTGCGCGTGATACGCGCGCACGCTTGACTTGCACAGCGTCACTATTTCTTTTCCCTCGTAATCCCGCGCGGCGGTCTGCGACAGGCGCTCCATCGGGACGTGCCGGACCTTGGAATGGCCAAGCCGCAGCTCGCGCCATTCTCTCTCGGAGCGCACGTCCAGGATGACGAGGTTCTCCTGTCCGTTCATCTTATCCTTCAACTGCTGCGGGGGGATGCTCCTGGCGGTTCCGTCCATCTTGTTTCGTATCACGTTCGCCGCGTGGTGTATTGCGTCCATGGCGGAGTTGTAGGGAGGAGCGTAGGAGAGGTCCAGGTTTGCCAGGTCAGTTGCGCTCATCCCGCTGCTGAGTGCCGTTGCCAGAACGTCGATTCGTTTTGCCACCTCGCCCTTACCCACACACTGGGCGCCGAGGACCCTGCCGGTGTTCCCGTCTGCGACGAGCTTGAGCGTTATCCTGTTGCCGCCCGGGTAGTAATGTGCAATATCGTTCGGCGTCACAGTAGAGCACACCACCTTGTAGCCAGCTTCCACGGCCTCCCTTTCCGTCAGGCCCGTGCGACCCACGGCCATGCCGAGCACCTTGGCAATGGCTGTCCCCAGTATGCCCGGAAACACGTCCCTGCCCCCGACGACGTTGTTGCCGATGACACGGCCGTGCTTGTTCGCGGTAGAGCCGAGGGGCACGAAGGCCGGCTTCCCGGTCACCAGGTGCTTGCACTCCACGCAGTCCCCGCCCGCGTAGATCGCCGGATCGTTCGTCTGAAGGAACTCGTTCACGGCTATCGCGCGCGCGGGACCGAGTTCGAGCCCTGCTTCTGCGGCCAAAGAGGTGTTGGGTCTCACACCTATCGAGATGAGCGCGACGTCGCAATCTATGGGGCCGTCCTCCGTCCTGAGCCTCTTCACGCGCCCCCCCGGCGTTCCGTCAAAGCCGGTGGCCTTTCGTGAGAACACCAGGTTGACACCTTCTTCCTCCAGATACTTTCCCAGGATCGTCGCGATTTCAAAATCCAGAAGGGCTGGAAGCGGCCAATCCAGCATTTCGACTACGGTGACCGAAAGGCCCCTGGCCCTAAAAGCCTCTGCCATTTCCAGCCCGATCAGTCCGGCTCCGACGATGGCCGCCTTTCTCGGCTCTTCCTTCTTTAGATAATCCCTAATGGCGATGGCGTCGGGTATTCCCTTGAGCTTGAATATGCCGGTGAGCTCACGTCCCTCCAGAGGAGGGACGAACGGTTCCGCTCCTGTCGCGACAACGAGCGCATCGTACGGCAAGGGAAACTCCCTTCCACCAGTCTCGCGGCAATTAACGCGTCCTGCTTTTCTGTCGATGGAAAGGACTTCTGTCTCGGTGAGGACGTCCACGTCCAACCGGTCCTTGAAGTACGCAGCGTCTCTGGCTATCAACTCTCGGGAATCGCTGATGTCGCCCGAGATGTAATAAGGCATTCCACAGGCCGCGTAGGAGATGAACTTTCCCCTCTCGATTATCTTTATGTCAGCGTCTGGTTCGAGCCTGCGGGCACGCGATGCCGCCTTTGGGCCCACCGCTCCTCCGCCGATGATGACCACTCGCTTACCCTTGCTCTGCATAACCCCTCCAGTCTTTCTGTTAGAGACAGGGCCTAAACGCGTATGCACGACCCCCCAGCACAAATAGCGCGCCGGGCTTTCTCGTTTACAGTCTGGGCCAATTCCAGTAATATCGTGAGTATGAGAACCTTACCGCTGCGTGTGGCGCAGCTCTGCGACGCAAGCGGCCAGGTCGTTCAATGATTATGTACCATGTCGCAACGTGGCTCAACGGATTTGTAGCTCCCGCGTGCCGGGCTGTGACTTGACCGGTCATAGTTGAGAGGACGGAGGACGTTATGAAGAGTGATATTCCCGGGCTGATGAGTGAACGCGGACTGGACGCCATCATGATAGCAGGTGGTGGAGTAAACAACCCGATAATGACATACATGACGGGTCCGGCGCGGCTGCTGCGCTCTTTCTACGCCATGAAGGCCGACGGAACGTCGCTTCTCGTGCACAATCCGATGGAGCGCGACGAAGCAGCGGAGACGGGCCTTCCCTGCAGTACTTTTGCGGATTTCAAATTGAAGGACCTCACTCGCCAGGAGCAGAGCGAAGTAAGGGGTGAGGCCAGGATGATGGGCCTCATACTTGAAAAGCTCGGCGTGAAGGGGAAGGTTGGCCTGTACGGAAACATCGAGGCCAGTCGCCTTCTCATGCAAGTAGAATTCCTCAAGCAGACGATGAACGGTATCGAAATCGCCCTGGAGGGCGACAGGACTATCTTCGACGTGGCGCGGGGCACCAAGAATGAGTCCGAGATAGAACAGATGAAGGACGTGGGTAGAAGAAGCTGCGAGAGCCTCGCGTTGGTCAGGGACTTCCTCTTCTCGTGCAAGATCGAGCGCAATCGCCTGGTCAAGTCCGATGGCAAGCCCCTCAAGCTGGGTGACCTGCGTTCCATGATGCGACGCGAACTCATTCAGCGCGGGCTCGTGGAGAGCAGCGGCACCATCATTTCGATGGGGCGCGACTCCGCCGTTCCCCACAATTTCGGGAACGACGAGCAAATCATCGAACCCGGAAAGACCATCGTGATGGACGTGTTCCCAGGCGAGATAGGGGGCGGATACAAGTTTGACATCACCAGGACCTACTGCGTGGGAGACGTCCCGGAGGAGGTCAAGAAGGTTTACGACGACGTTCTGGGGGCCCAGGAACTTGTGCTCAATTCACTAAAGGTCGACACGCCAGCGCGAATCTACCAGGACCAGACCTGTGAATTCTTCGAGAGCCGTGGATACAGGACGATTCGCCAGGACGACACGCTTCAGGAAGGATACGTGCACGGCACGGGACACGGCATAGGGCTTGAAGTGCACGAAAAACCGCGTCTCGCGGGGCCAGAGACAAACAGTGACGAAATAGTCCGCGGTTCCGTCTTCACGGTGGAGCCCGGCCTCTATTTTCCTTCCAGGGGCATCGGGGTCAGGATAGAGGACATCGTGTACGCAAGACCGGAGGGGAAGTTCGAAGTTCTCGTGGACTTCCCTAGAGAACTGTCGCCCGTCTGGAGGGCCTAGGCGGAAGAGGTGAGCGAGCATCTACAGACCGGATGACGACAAGAGACCGGAGCGAGCGGTTCTCATAGGGTTGAGAGATTCCAGAGGTAGGGAAGCCAACGATTCCCTTGAGGAACTTGGGCTTCTCGTAGACACGGCGGGTGGTGTCGTTGCGGGGCACCTGCTTCAAAAGCGAGAGTCCATTTCCCCCAGAACGTTCCTGGGGCGGGGAAAACTGGAAGAACTCAAGGGGCTCATCGGGCGGGACTCCATCGACGTGGCCGTGTTTGACGAGGACCTCTCTCCGGGGCAGGTGAGAAATCTAGAAAAGGAACTCGGAATAAAGGTCGTAGACAGAAGCGAGGTCATACTTCACATATTCGCGCTCCGGGCCAAGTCGAGTGAGGCGCGAGTCCAGGTTGAGCTGGCCCAGCTGGAGTATCAACTTCCCAGGTTGACCAGGCTGTGGAAGCACCTCTCGCGTCTGGGCGGTGGAATAGGGACGCGTGGGCCGGGTGAGACCCAGCTCGAGGTAGACAGGAGACGCGTTCGAGAGAAGATAGGGAGTCTAAAGAAACAGCTCGCAGGGGTTGAGAAGGAGAGAAGCGTTCAGCGTAAGAAGAGAGAAAACGCCTTCAGGGTCGCCATCGTGGGCTACACCAATGCGGGGAAGTCCACGCTCTTCCGTGTTCTCACGGAAACCGAAGTCTTTGTCGAAGACAGACTGTTTGCAACCGTTGACGCCACAACCAGGCGGCTCGGGTCCATCCGGGCACCGTCGACAGTCATAACCGACACCGTGGGTTTCATAAAGAAGCTGCCGCACCATCTCGTGACCTCGTTTCACGCGACGCTGGAGGAAGTGGTGCAGGCGGACCTGCTGCTTCACGTCGTGGACTCAAGCTCCTCCCGTGCGGCGCAGCAGGCCGCGACGGTCGAGGACGTGCTCGTTACGATGCAGGCCGGGGGAAAACCCGTCATCATCGTGTTGAACAAGATAGACCTCGCCGAAGAAGAGGCACTGCAGAGCCTCAGGTATCAGTTTCCTTCCGCCGTGGAGATATCCGCACTTAAGAGAGTCAACATCGATGCGCTGACGGAGAGGATACTCGAGGCCGTGCGCCAGAGGAGAGTGCTCGTCACGGTTGAGATTCCCCTCTCGGAGAAGAGATTGCTCTCACACCTGAGGGAGTCCTGCGAATTCGTTGAAGAGAGGACACTGACGGACCGCGTCAGCATCCAGTGCTGGGCGGGGTCCGACGAAGTGGGCAGGCTGAGCCGGCGAGGGTTCCCTGTGCGGTTCGGTTGAAACGGGGCGCCCCTGCTCAGGCCCCGGCGTCAGGCGCGTCCCGGCGCCGTGGCCTCCGTGGAAACGGAGACCCTTGTGGTCGTGGACTTCGGGCACACGCCTATGAGCGCGGGCTTGCCATCGTAGCTGAGACTTCTAAAATCGCACTGGAATTGAGTCTCCTCCCCGTCCTTCGACACCAGCGTCAAGCGAGAGAGAATCTCCTCTTCGGGGCCGATAGACTTTCTCTTGAAGAGATTCTCAATTATGCTCTGTGATTCGCTCGAGAGGATTTCGCAGAACTCTCTGCCGAGGAGTCTTTCCTTTGCATACGAAGAGAGTTCGGCGAACGCCCTGTTTGCGAAGGCAATCCTGCCGTCCTGGATCACGACGTAGCCTTCAGACATGTTCTCCAGTATGTCTCTGTATCTCTCTTCAGAGGATCTGACCTGCTCGAACATTCTCGCATTCGCTATGGCGATGGCCGCCATGTCTGAGATGGCGGAGAGAATCCAGATGTCGTCTTCATCATACAGGTTGGCCTTCGTGTAGCTTTGCACGGCCATCATTCCTATGGTTTTCTGCCGGAACGTAAGCGGCACTCCGAGCCAGCTCAGGGCGCGCGGTCCCACGCCCTCGTAGCCGGCCTCCACCATCCGGTGTTCCACTTCGTCAGACAGAAGTACGGGTTCTCCCAGGTGGATTACGTACTCCGTGTAGCCCTTTCCGGCCTTCCTGGAAGTCCCGTTCTTCATCACCAGCTCATCCACGTATATGGGGAAGCGAACTTCCTCCCTCGTCTCATCCAGCAGGGCGATGTAGAAGTTCCGGGCTCTCATGAGCCTGCCCACCTGGGCGTGGATTACCGAAAGCACGTCTTTCAGGCTGAGGTGCGTGCTTATGGCCTGGCCGATCTCGTAGAGGGCGATCATCTCGTTTGCCCTCCTCTTCAACTCCGCCTGGCTTTGCTTTGTCTCCGTGATGTCCCTGTTGACCATGACCAAACCCGTGGGAGTACCATCGTCTCCGGTCACGGTCGAGACCGACGTGGCGACGCTAATGGCGTGACCGTCCTTGTGGTGATGGACGACGTCTCCGGCCCAGTGCCCCTCCTCTTCCAGGGCACGTCTGTAATCCTGTTCCTGCGACGGGCTTGTAAATTCGTACCTAATAAGGTCATACAGCGGGCGACAGATTGCCTCCTCGGCCTTCCAGCCGTAGAGAGCCTCCGCCTTCTTGTTCAGAAAGAGAAGGGTTTCGTCCATGTCAACGGAGATGATGGCGTCGTTCACGTTGTGGAGCAGACTGGCCTGTGATTTGAGCTGCCCTTGAACGTAGCGCTCCTTCGAGACGTCCCTGAACATCATTTGTAGGCGCTTCCTGCCGCTGTCGGGGTCGGCGAGCACGACCAGCAGTTCCACGGGAACACGCGGGGAGTCTCCTTTCGTTACGTACGTGCTCTCCTGGAACAGGTCGCCGTTCTTGAGGAGTTTCTGGCTCACGAGTTGCTTGTATTCTGCCCTCCATTCCGGGGGGAAGACTTCCGAAGCAGGAGACCCGACCAGGGCATCTTTCTCGGTACGAAGCACTCGGCATGCTTGCTGATTAGCGTCCAGAATGACGTCCGTCGTCGGGTCAGCGATGAGTATGCCGTCAGGAGAGTGAGAGAGAAACGTGTTCAAACTTTCCTGTGCCACACGAAGCCACTCTTGAAGCAGGCGCTCCTCGTGGTTTCCGATCGTCAGCTCGGCTATTCCGACCAGCTCGCCCGCGTTATCCGTCACCGGCAGGACGATGAGCTTGCTGTAACCGCAGCGGGCAGGCCACTCTCCCGTTACGCTCTCTACTTCCGATCGTTGAAGCAGCCCTTCTCTCTTGCCACTCAGGACCTCTCTCTCGCTGTCGAAGATGAGTTTCGCGGGGCAGTTTGGACAAACGTCGTGTGAGGCACCGAAGCTCTCGTAGCAGGGCCTTCCGACACACTGCCGGAACTGCTCTCTCAGACCGCCGCAGACGCGCACTATCTTCCGATCCCTGTCTATGAGGGCAAGCCCGGCGTTAAGACTCTCCAGAACAAACTCCAGGAACTCTCCGGCACCGGTCAGCGGATCAGCGGAGTTGCGATACGTTTGTTTGCAGCCCGTCAGGAACGCGACCGCCGACGCTCTTCCTATGGGGTCAGGAAGACAGAGGGCCGTCCACTCCTGAATGGTCTCGTAGCCTCCCTTTGTGAGCAGGAGAGACGTGTGGGTCGCGGGCTGCTGCAGCCATACGAGGCTTTCGATTATCTCCCTTTCCTTGGCTCGTTCCCTCTCCGGTATGAAGCTGGAGACGAAGCTGACACCTTTCGCTTCAGCGGCGGAGTAGCCTGAAAGCTCCTCCATCGCCTTGTTGAGAAACATCACCTTGCCCTCGTGGTCCAGAAGCACCAGCGGGATCGGAATGCCTTCCAGAAGTCTGGTGCAGATCTCGTGGCTTACGCTTACGGAGTCGGATTTGGCCTGCTGCTTTCCCATACTGCTCATGATTGAGTTGTGCCTCCTGCTGCTGTGTACAGCTCTTGCCGCCGCTGAAAGGGCCCGAAGGGCACGCTATTGTCCGGCGCCGTGACCAAGTGATCCCCGCCCTCGCTTCCTCCGCTGCCCCGACGTGCGGGTGGTCGTGGTTCCAGGATGGACCCGCAACGTGCTGAGGACGGATGCCTCCAGTAGAACCGGGCGACCCCGTTCCCTGTTTGATATCGGCCTTTCGAGGCTCCTGCATTAGCCATAACTTACAGTCTGTATGACCATTAGACCAATGGCCTGACAGCTCGACCCCTCGCCTTCCAGGCCGACTTGCGGCAGCCGTGCTCGGCAGCGCAGGGATAATCGGATGCGCGGCAAACCGATAGGCCGCTAGAACCGGCCGCCCCACCGTGAGCGGCAGATTAGAACGTTGCGTCCGGAGGAGACTGGATGTATAATGTCATATTTGCAGTTAGGTAGCTGTATGGTCACGGTGTGAAAGGGAACGTATGAAGACGGACGATGTTGCAGGAATAATCGAAAAACGTAGAGACGATCGCGGGTCACTCATTTATATCCTGGAGGATATTCAGGCGAAGTACGGCTATCTTCCTGCGGACGCTCTTAGGGCCGTGGCAGAGAAGACCGGCCGTTCGCTGGTAGACATATACGGAGTTGCCACCTTTTATAGATCATTCAGTCTAAAGCCGAGGGGCAGGCATCTCGTGTCAGTTTGCCTGGGCACTGCCTGCCACGTACGCAGTGCCCCAATAATCGCGGAGGAATTCGAACGACAGCTGGGCATCGCGGCGGGTGAGACGACGACCGACAGGGAATTCACATTGGAGACGGTAAACTGCCTAGGCGCGTGCGCGTTGGGCCCCATCGTGGTCGTGGATGGTCACTACTTCTCGAATGTCAACGTGGCTACCGTGAAGAAGATAATCCAGAAAGCCACGGTGGGCTTGGACAAAGTAGAGATAAAGGGCGACGAGCGAATATTCCCCGTGGAGGTCAGCTGCCCGCGATGTAACCACACTCTTATGAACCCTGAGCACCTGATCGATTCGTACCCATCGATACGAGTGATCGCCTCTTTCGGGGACAAGCACAGCTGGGTTGCGCTATCTTCACTGTATGGAAGCTACCACGTAGAGTCGGAATTTGAGATCCCCGAGGACACGGTAGTTCATCTGTTCTGTCCTCATTGCCATGCCGAGCTGATCGGGGCCACCGATTGCGTGGAGTGCGGCGCCCCCATGGTACCGATGATAGTGCGGGGCGGAGGTCTGGTTCAGATCTGCTCGCGCCGTGGCTGTAAGGGGCACATGTTGGAGCTTGGAGAGGTGGAGGTCTGAACTGGACTGAACTAGGGTGACGTTAGGGAGGCAGGGCTCAAGCAGCCGAGGGAGATGGAAAACTGATGGAGAAGCTTAAGTCAAGCGAGAGTCTGAAGGAGTTGAGAGAAACGTTCAGGGGGAGCCGCGACCTTTCGGTCCCGACGATCGTTATCACGGCCGGCACCTGCGGCCAGGCGAGTGGTGCTAACGATCTTATCCGCGTGACGAAGAGAGAGCTCTTGTCTAGAAGTCTGACAGAGAAGATTCACCTCCGGATTACCGGGTGCCACGGCTTCTGTGAAATGGAACCCTCCATAATCGTTGAGCCCTACGATCACTTTTATCCAAAACTGAGCATAGAAGGCATGGTTAAGATAATCGACGCCGTGTCTAAAGGGCAGACGGTCGAGGAGTTGCTGTATGCCGACCCTAAGACCGGCAAGCCCGTCTTGAAGATGAGCGAAATGCAATACTACAAGAGCCAGGTGCGCACGATCCTTGACCGTCTCGAGAAGATCGATCCGATTCGTATCGACGATTACATAGAGAACGGCGGATATCAGGCGCTCGCCGACGTCCTGATGAGGGGAGACCCCGAGTGGGTCGTCGCACAAGTGAAGACTTCCGGTCTTCGCGGCAGGGGCGGTGGAGGCTTTCCCACCGGTCTGAAATGGGAGCTTCTTGCCAAGCAGACGAACGGCAAAGAGAAGTTCCTCGTCTGTAACGCGGACGAAGGGGATCCGGGCGCCTACATGGACCGCAGTGTCCTTGAGGGAAATCCACACGCTATCATCGAGGGTATGGTCATAGGGGCATTTGCGACAGGGGCCAGTGAAGGTGTGGTTTACGTCCGGAACGAGTACCCGCTCGCCATAAAGCACCTGATCATCGGGCTCCGACAGGCCCGCGAGAGAGGACTCCTGGGTCCGAGCATACTGGGTACCGCCTTTTCCTTCGACATTAGGCTGGTGAGAGGCGCGGGAGCGTTTGTGTGCGGCGAGGAGACTGCGATGATGCGGTCGATCGAAGGAAAGATGGGGGAACCCACCCAGCGTCCTCCTTATCCCGTCCAGAAAGGCATCTTCGGAAAGCCAACCGCGATCAACAACGTGGAGACCTGGGCCAACATCCCGGTCATTATCGGAGAAGGTGCGGAGAAGTTCGCCAAGATTGGAACTAAGAACAATTCGGGCACCAAGATATTCAGCTTGGTCGGCAAGATAAAGAACACGGGTCTGGTCGAGGTGCCCATGGGGGTCTCTATCAATCAGATCGTCCACGACATAGGTGGCGGTCCAGTGGGCAGCCGTAAAATCAAGGCCGTTCAGACAGGCGGGCCTTCCGGCGGATGCATACCGGCCAAGCTGTTTGACCTGTCCATCGACTATGACAGCCTTACGAAGGCAGGCTCCATAATGGGTTCCGGCGGCATGATAGTGATGGACGAAGGCACCTGCATGGTCGATGTCGCCAAGTACTTCATGAATTTCCTCAAAGACGAGTCTTGCGGCAAGTGTTTTACCTGTCGCAAGGGCACGCAGCGAATGTATGAGATTCTTGATGACATTTCACGAGGCCAGGGAACAAGCGAAAGCATCGACCTTCTCGAAGAACTCGCTAATGCGGTGAAGGACACGACAATGTGCGGTTTGGGTCAGACAGCCTCAAACCCGGTTCTCAGCACGCTCCGCTATTTTCGCCACGAGTACATCCGACATATTTCGAAGAAGAAATGTGACGCTTTCGTATGCAAGGAGTTGGTGGGGGCACCGTGCCAGTCTGCATGCCCCCTGGGTACAGAGGCCTGGCGTTACATCGCTCACGTAGGCAGGGGTGAATACGAAGAGGCATACAGGGCTATTAGGGAGCCCAATCCATTCCCGTCCGTGTGCGCCCGGGTCTGTAGTCACCCTTGCGAGGATGTGTGCCGGGCGGCTACAACTGGACAACAGTCAATCGCGATTCGAGCCATGAAACGTTTTGTTACCGACCGGGTCAAGCCTTCCGCACATAAGCCACTGAGAATAGCTAGGATACATAAGGATGCACTGGCGGTGGCTATCGTCGGGGCGGGACCAGCTGGCCTCTCTGCCGCGCATTATCTCTCGCTCAGTGGCTGCAAAGTGACGGTCTTTGAAGCGGAAGCGCAGCCCGGGGGGATGCTGCTCATCGGCATTCCGGCCTATCGTCTGCCGCGCGATGTACTTCGTCGGGAAATAGACTCACTCATTGACGAGAATGTGACTCTCAGGTGTGGTGTTGCGTTGGGCCGCGATGTGACCATTGACAGTCTTTTTCAAGATGGCTTCAAAGCCGTTTTTCTGGCCATGGGTGCTTACAAGAGCCAGCCGCTGAATGTAGATGGTGAAGACACCGATGGAGTCCTTGCGGCCATGGAGTTTCTAAAGGCTTTCAACCTGCACGGGAAGGAACTCGCAAAGGGGCACGTCGGAGTTATCGGTGGCGGGAACTCCGCTGTGGATTCAGCAAGAGTGGCTTTACGGCAGAAAGGCGTCGAGAGTGTGACAATAATCTACCGGCGTACGCGTCAAGAGATGCCTGCCTTTAAGGAAGAGATAGAAGCTGCACTGGAGGAGGGGATAGGGTTTGAAATGTTGGCTTCCCCTGTAAGAGTGTTATCTAAGGATCAGCGTTTGGCCGCAGTCGAAGTCGTTAGAAACGAGCTTGGAGAGATTGATGCGAGCGGTAGACGAAGACCAGTTCCCGTGCCGGGGACGGAACGCACAGTATGTCTAGACACGCTTATCGTTGCCATCGGCGAGAAGCCTGACATTGATTATGTTTCTTCCATGGGTCTTGAGATAAGCAAGTGGGACACGCTGCGAGCTGACCCTGAAACCCTTTCCACTGTCAGACACGGAGTGTTTGCAGGCGGGGATGTGGTTAGCGGTCCCAACACCGTGGTTGATGCAATCGCGGCGGGGAAGAAAGCGGCGAGAGTCATCGGTCGTTTTCTGCGGGGAGAAGATCTTGAGGAACCGTATGCCGTACGGCTGCCGGAATTCTTCATTGAACCGCTCACGACCCACGAAGAAGAGCCTGGCGAGAGTGCCAGGGCCAAGCCGCCCACCGTTCCTGCGAAGCTACGGAAGAGGGATTTCGTGGAAGTGGAGGGAGCGCTGTCTGTTAAGAATGCCAAACAGGAGGCCAAGAGGTGCCTGAGATGCGATTTGGAGTTCACGCAGCGGAAGGATGATGAGTTCGATCGAAAAGCAGTTGGAGGAAGAACAGAATGATTTCGCTAATTATAAACGGCCTGGAGGTCTCAGTTGAGGAGGGTACGACCCTGCTCGAAGCTGCGAAATTCCTTGGCTTCCCCATTCCTACGCTCTGTTACATGGAGGGGCTTTCCCCTTATGGGGCCTGCCGTCTCTGCGTCGTGGAGATAGGGGAGGGGCCGAAAGCGAAGCTGGTATCATCGTGTACATATCCCGCCGAGCAGGGACTGAGGGTGCGGACTGCATCTTCAAGAGTGGTAAACGCACGGAAGATGGTTCTGGAGCTCCTGCTGGCCACATGCCCTCAATCGAAAGTCATTCAGGATCTCGCGGCGGCTCATGACGTACGTCAGCAGCGGTTCAAGCAGGAAGATGAAGACTGCATTCTTTGCGGTTTGTGCACCCGTATGTGCGAAGAACAGATGATGGCCAAGGCGATCGGCTTCCGGGGGCGAGGAGAGAATCGTGATCTAGGTACCCCGTTCGACGTTCGCTCTGAAGAGTGCCGGCTGTGCGGAGGCTGTATGTACGTTTGCCCGGCCTGCCAGCTGAGATGTACTTACAACGAACCAGAGCGGGCGGTCTGCGGCGGCTGTGCGAATCTTAGTCCGCCCTGTGTTGAGAAAGATCAGTTCGACGACATGATGTGCTATATGGATCCTTGTGTGGCCTGCGAGCAAGAGACTGAATAGGGCAGGCAAAAGGAGGAGGATAACGCGATGTCTCTCTCGAGAATAAACGCTTCGGCCGCCACTCTGACCAAGAACAGGACTGAAGGTTCTGTCGTGCCCGCCTCGGGCATGTGCGTGACCTGTGTGGATGGCTGCGTTGGGATGTGCGAGATTGGTAAGTCTGCGTACCGAGGTCACGAGGTCATCTATCCGCAGCCATTCGGTATCATCACCGCCGCCTCCGACAAAATATATCCGGTCGACTATTCGCATTTCAGCATAATGGGCACGGCCGTGGGGGCATACGGAGTCGATGCAGATCCCGACAAGGCCATCTTCCCGGCCGTCAACATCGAGTCTAGATTCGGCCACGACAAGGGGCTCAAGTTTCGCCTCCCGTGGATCATTCCGGGTATCGGCTCGACCAACGTCGCGAAGAACAACTGGGAAGGCCTGGCCATCGGGTCTGCCCTCGCGGGGACTGGTCTCACAATTGGTGAGAACGTTGTCGGTATGGACCCGCAGGCCACGATGAAGAACGGTCGTGTGGTAGACACCGTCGACCTCAAGCAGCGTGTCAAGCTCTTCAAGGACAACATGCGTGACGGGTACGGTGCCGTTATTGTGCAAGCCAACGTAGAGGACACGCGTCTAGGCGCGCAGGAATATGCCATAGACAAGCTGGGAGTCCGGTGTGTAGAACTCAAGTGGGGTCAGGGCGCCAAGGATATCGGTGGCGAGGTCAAGATAATCAATCTCAAGAAGGCCCAGATGTTGTACGAGCGCGGGTACATCGTTCTGCCGAATCCTACCGACCCGAAGGTTATCGAGGCGTTCGAGCGTGGCGCTTTCAAGGAGTTCGAACGGCATTCGCGGGTGGGGATGGTGAGCGAGGAGGCCTTCGCCCGGCGCGTAGAGGAACTTCGCAAGGCGGGCGCCAAGTACGTCTTTCTGAAGACGGGGGCATACCGGCCGGCCGACCTGGCCAGGGCCGTGGCCTATTCCTCGAAGTACAAGATAGACCTCCTCACTGTTGACGGAGCAGGCGGTGGTACGGGCATGAGCCCGTGGCGAATGATGAACGAGTGGGGCATTCCGCCGGTGGAGATCCACTCGTTGCTGTATAACTACACCAAGCAACTGGCGGACAAGGGGAAATACGTTCCTGCTCTGGCAGTGGCCGGCGGCATCACTTTTGAAGATCAGATATTCAAGGCACTGGCCCTCTGCGCCCCATTCACCCGGCTCGTGGGCATGGCGCGTGGGCCGATTGCGGCCGCGATGGTGGGTAAAACGATAGGACGAGCCATTGAGAACCAGCGCGTTCCGGTATACATCGAGCGTTTTGGAAACACGAAAGACGAGATTTTCGTGACTGCGACCTCGCTGCGGGCGGAGCTGGGCGATGCTGAGTTTGAGAAGATTCCTGCCGGCGCTCTAGGCCTCTACACATACTACGAGCGGCTGGCCCAGGGGCTTCGCCAACTCATGGCCGGTAGCCGCAAGTTCTCGATAGAACACATAGCTCGAGACGATATAGCGGCTCTCACGGAGGAATCAGCAAAGATCAGCGGCGTCAAGCACGTTATGGATGTCGATGATGCCGAGGTCAAGAAGA
Organism: Candidatus Eiseniibacteriota bacterium; assembly: GCA_020349905.1. Taxonomy (GTDB): domain Bacteria; phylum Eisenbacteria; class RBG-16-71-46; order JAFGJU01; family JAFGJU01. Next base: position 1,775,463 of record CP070702.1, on the reverse strand, counting down.
TACTGAGCAGCTAGGCGGGTGATTGCCCGCGGAGAGCTGGCCGGCGTGATTTCGCACCGGCGGAGTCACCGTGTCCGTGGTATCACTCCGTATCAGAGCGCGTGTCCAAACGCGTGCCTGAGGAGAGGTGGTTTCCAAGTGCCTGCCTGTCATCACTGCGGGGGTCAGCTTGAGGCCCGCAAGCCTTCCAGGAGCGACGTTTGCCCGTCCTGTGGGCGCGACGTGAAAATCTGCCTCAATTGCACCTTCTACGATGAAGGCGCGCACAACAAGTGCCGGGAGCCGCAGGCGGAATGGGTGACTGACAAGGCGCGCTCCAACTTCTGCGACTACTTTCGCTTATCTGAACGAGCTGCCAGGCGCGGTGTATCCAGGGAAGACTCTGCCAGAAAGAAGCTGGACAACCTATTCGGGAAGAAGGGTGGTTGAGTCCTGCGAACCGCACGGCACGCATAGCCCCGATTACAGACGCGAGTAGAGATTCCATATCGGTCCGAGGTGCGAGCTCTGGGCCGCCTCACACGTTACACTCCCGCCTCCACGGGAGGCCAAGCCGGCAGGAGGGAGCAGGATGGCTCGAATTGTCAGATGCGGTCTCATACAGTGCAAGTGTGTTGACATCTCCGGGAAGTCCATACCTTCCATCAAGAAGGCCATGCTGGATAAGCAGATGCCGCTGGTTGAGGAGGCCGCCAAGAGAGGCGTGAGAGTCCTGGCCTTCCAGGAGCTTTTCACCCTTCCCTACTTCCCGGCGGAACAGGACGTGAGGTGGTACGTGGCAGTGGAACCCGTGCCGGGCGGGGAGACCACGAGGCTCATGCAGGACGTGGCCAAGGAAAAGGGGATGGTCCTGGTCGTGCCGGTCTACGAGGAAGAGATAACGGGAGTCTTCTACAACACGGCCGCGCTCATAGATTCTGACGGGACCTTTCTCGGTAAATACAGAAAGACGCACATACCCCATTGCTGGCCCGGGTTCTGGGAAAAGTTCTACTTCCGCCCCGGCAATCTGGGCTACCCAGTCTTTGAGACGGCTTACGGAAAAGTGGCCGCATACATCTGCTACGACAGGCACTTCCCTGAAGGGGCACGCATCCTGGGCCTCGCAGGGGCCGAGATAGTGTTCAATCCCTCGGCCACCGTGGCAGGTCTCTCCGAGTACCTGTGGAAGCTGGAGCAACCCGCACACGCCGTGGCAAACGGGTACTTTATCGGAGTCATCAACAGGGTGGGCACTGAGGCCCCCTGGAACATCGGGGAGTTCTACGGTACCAGTTACTTCTGCGACCCGAGAGGACAGATGCTCGCCGAGGGAAGCAGGGACCGGGACGAGCTGGTGGTGGCCGACCTGGACCTGGACATGATACAGGAAGTGAGAAAAACCTGGCAGTTCTACAGAGACCGGCGGCCTGATTCGTACGTGGAGATTGCCGAAGACCTTCCCTGAGCGAGTCCGAGCACATTTCCGGGTGCACGTTTCCGCACGGGTGCCCGGTCTTTTAGACCACCCGTTCCGGCGCGCATCAGGTGCGTGCGCTCCCTGCGCATTTCCAGGCACGTGCGTTCCAAGCGCGAACGTCCCCCAAAGCAAAAGGGAGAAGCGCCCAACGCTTCCCCCTCTGCTTGCCTCCCTGTGTGTCGTTTTCTACTTCGCTAGAATATGGATGCGAGCCAGCTGCCCAAAAACTGTATTCTACCCGTGAGCAGGGAGATTCGAGCCATCACCGTGTAGCCGAAGGCGGCTCCGAACGTGACCATCAGGAACCAGATTCCCAGGCGAGAGGCGGCTCCGAACGCTCCAGTGTGCTCCTTCGAGAAGAAGAAATATATCAGGGCGCATATGACGCCCACGATGAGGACTATCGAGGAAATGGTCGCGCCGAGGGCGAATCCACCGTCGGCTTTCACGATGATGGGATACATCGAGTTGTATATCTGACCCACGAAGTCAGACTGAAGATACCGCGTGAAGTTGGTGCCAGCGGCAAAGCCTATGACGAAGGCCATGGCCCATCTGGAGAGCCAGCTGATTCTCTCCACGAGCCTCGTTAGCATCAGGATTCCGAATATCGCGGGTATTATGAAATGATACTCCGGCTGCGCGTCCTCGGGCATGTTGATGAAGCCGCTCACGGATGAGGGCCAGAGGCGAGCCACGAGGTTGGGCATGAGGGTCGACCAGATGCCGATCACCATCCAGTAGGCCGCGGAGACTCCAACGAACAGATGCTCTGCGAACTTGTAGAAGGGATTATCCTTGTACAAGAAGCTGAATATCATGAAAGTCAGAAGCGCAGCTATCCAGAGTTCAAGCGTCTGGGCCATGTCTCAGGCTTTCCTCCTGCGCTCACGTCGTCTCTCTGCGAAGAACGCGATGTTGCCGACTACCACGAAGGCGATTATCACGAGATGGGCCACGGTCTGCGGACCCATCAGTTGTATGGCCTGCTCCGAGCTGGCCTCAAACTGCGGATACTTGCTGACGAGGGCCGCCTCGTATTCCGCCGCCCCCTGAAGGCCACCCATGAGCCCCAGGAGCTGCCTGGGGTAGTATGGGTAGAGCAGGGGAGCCTCCACGGCCGTCACCCCGCCTGCGACCGGTATGTCTCCGGGGTCGCCCGCGAACTGTACCCATTCGCGCACTCCCGGAAACCCGCTTCCTATGCAGATGATGAGAGACATGTCGGTGAGGTTGTCGACGTCTCTCATCATCTCGAATTCACCGATGCCGGTGCCGTTAATGTCGGTCGTGTACATCCCCTTTAGGTCCAGCAGGATGGCGTTGATTAGACCCTGGTTTCCAGCCTTGTAGCCCAGGTTAATCCAGTCCACCCCGTACACCTTGTCCTGAAAGTCCGTCTGGATGACGTTCCTTATCAAGACCTCGGTCTGCGGAGGCCCTGTGGCCCAGACGGCCATCATGTAGAGCTTGAGGTCCTTGTGAAGAACGTGCCGCGCCACGGCCTCGGCCATGGGCTGGTTCTCGGGAACTGTGCTCGGACCGTAATCAAAACTTATCAACACCTTGGAACCCGGGGGTAGGCTCTCAACCTTGTCGAAGATGGCCTCCACGATGGGTGAACTGTGAACAGAAAAGACAAGGTGAAACGCCAGGGGCAGAATCACCGCAAGGGCGATGAGCAGGAAGATGATTCGCCTGTCTATGGCCTTGAGCACCTCTACTATGTCGCGCTTTCCTTCTGCCATGCTACTTGCCTTCTCCGCCCAGATACGAGCGCTCTATTCCCAGAATGAGCTTGAGCGACGTCGAGATGATGCCGAGTGCAATTCCTATCATGATGGCCCGTTGCCCGGCCATGTTCGGTATGGAAAGAATCCAATTGCTCAAGTTGGGTATGTGCAGAAATTCCAATTGCTGGGGAAGCCAGCCGGTCATGTAGTGTCCGAGAGGAGTTCGACCTATCAAGATTATGAACGCCGCGATGAGAAGAAGCGTGGCCTCTTTGGTCTTGGCGCGAAATGCGCGATAGGAGGCCGACGCCACGAAGAACGCCAGGAGCGAGAACATCGTGGCCTGGCAGGAGACGAAGACGGAATCGTACATGAACTTAAACCAGCTGCCCTCCGCCGTCACGTCTCCGGTAAGACCCGGGGGTCCGCCTATCTTGAAGGCGCCCACGATGAGCATCGTGAGAAAGCCCACGACGGTGACGATGCTGTACTTCCAGTCCCTGCTTCGCCTGGAGATCCTGTTTCCGTGTATCTTGAGTAAGTTGCCTCCGCCCAGGATGAAGGCAAAGACGGCGATGAGGTCGAAGTAGACCGAGAACTCCTCGTTCATCCTGTGGAAAGGATCGTGGGGCACAAAGATGGCCACGATGAGGGCGATGCCCACGATGAAGGTTATGATCAGAGGAATCTGTACTCGCATGCCTACGTCAGAAGTTCAGGGTAAACAGGTTTCTCAACCAATCGCTGGCTCCCGTGAGCGCCTCGTTTCCGCTGAGAGAGGCCGCGGTTGCCAGGACCGCACCAACAAGTATGAAGAACATCGCGATGGCCTTGCCCACGTCCTGCCCCTTGAGACTGCCAATCATCTTCTCGTCTCCAGAGAGATAGGCGCTGGCGGCAAACAGCTCTTCGCCTATGAGCGTGTAGTCACAGGCCGCCACGAAAAAGGGAAGCTGCGTGGGCATCGCGGTTCCCGCTATTTGAATAGCGCCTACCGAGTTTCCGGTCTCGGCAAGGATGAGAGACTCGGCAAAAAAGGCACCCATGTAGAAGCAGGTGGCGGGCTTCTCCCTCACCATGATGCCGTCTACCGCCGCGACGTAGCCGAACTGCTCGTCCGTGACGTAGTGGACCATGTCGTCGGAATACAAATCAGGCCTTCCCACGCTAAGGTAGGCCTGCTTTAGCGTTTCCCTGCCCGTACTCATCACTAGCGAGCGGCTTACCGGCACTTCCAGCTTGGTCTCGTACTGGGCGGTAAGCTTCCCGACGCTGGCCAGAATCGTCAAGCCGGCCACGGTCTGCACGTTGTCCATGTCCTGTATGCCGGGAATGAAGAGGATGGGCTTTCCCATCTCCGTGGCTCTTCCAACGGCTTCGTCAACGGCCTCGATGCCGGAGATTCTTCTTATGTAGAGCTTCTTTCCTGCCTTGGCCTGGAAGACGTACAAGATGATGGCGAAGGTGAGGATGAGCGCTATGAAAAGCAGGTTGACCTTGCGGCTGTTAAACCACTGCTGCTTCGCCACCGCGGGGCCAACAGTCTGTGAGAGGAACGTCTGTTCCGCCCCCACGACACCAACCTTGTAGTAGTAATCTGTGTTGTTCCTGACAGAAGTGTCCAGATACTCCTCTGCGTGCGGCGGGACCGAGCTTATTTCTTCAAAGTCTCCCGTGGGACTCTCGGAACGCAGTATCACGTAACCTTTGACGAGCGTTGTTCCGGGTACGTCGTCGGTCGACTCCTCCCAGGTGATGGTTATGCTGCCGCCCTGGTCGCTGGGGGAGTCGAACGCTTCGACGTTGGTCGGAGTGGCCAGCTCGGGATGAACGATGGCGGGAATCGTGAGGGTTGTCTCCTGTGCACCTGCCTCGGGGAGGTTTCCCGTGCAGAGGAGAAGCACCGGCGAGAGAAAAAGCACCAGCGACAAAAGAAGCGCCGGCTTAGAGAAGTGACGACAGTCCCTGTCTGGAGGGGCCATGGACTCTCCGCGCCGCAGAACCTCAGCCGACAGAACAGCACACAGGGTTCCTAGAGAGTAGGCAACTGCGCGGAGGATGTCAACAGAAAACGGTCGTCAGGGGATTGCACAAAAAGGGCCCCGTCGGTGTAGCTCGGGGCCCTGGAAAGGTCACTGGAGGAGATCGAGTCCTTTCGTCCGCGCGTGCGGACTACCTGGAAAAGAGAGCTTTTATTCTTCCCCAGGAGGTCTGCTCAACGGCGTCCGGGATGTAGTCGAAAGCGCCCATCTCCGTGCCCGCAGGGTCCCCTGCGTTTATGCAGGGGCTTCCGCTCTGAAGACGGAAATCGTTAATGCCGGCGTTCACGAAGAGCGGGTCGGAACTGATTTCGCCTGTACCAGGCGTTGGGGACCAGTGCTTGATCCCCCCGCCTCACCCACAATCGACAAGGTAGTTGTCGATGTAATTCCCCCAACAGTTGTTGTAGAGAACCATTGGCTCGTAGTACTGCTGGCACAGCAGGCCAGCCCTGGTGTTCAGAACGATGATGTTGTTCTTGACAACAACCAGTCCCGGAGGAGTACTGTAGACCCTGACTCCTACCGTGTTCATGTAAATCGTATTGTTTATGACGTTTCCTTCACCGCCCACGAAATTGAGGGCCCCCTGCAAGATTCCGTAGTCAGGGTCTCCACCGTTCATGATGACGCAGTGGTCGATGTCCAGGACCGTGCCCCGACCCTGGATCTGTATGCTGGAAGTCTGAAGGTCCAGGATGGCCCCGTTACCCTTTATGCAGGCGCGCGTCCCGACCGGTATCGTGATGCCGCCCGTGAGAACCTCGTCGCCCTGAAGCTCGAGGAGCATGTCGTATCCCTCTCCCGGGCCTGCAGCGTCGAAGGCGGACTGAAGAGTCTCGGTCACCAAGCCGGAAGTCGGCAAGGGAAACAGCCACAAGCATGTGAACGCGACGAGAATTGACACGTAACGTGACGCCGCGAAACTGGATGTGCCAAACGGACGTGTAAAACGAGCGAAAAAAAGGCAAGGGGCGGGAACGAACCTTCTCCTAGGGAAGGTAGAACGAGTACGGTGTAAACGAGCAAGAGAAAACATCCTAACAACCTCCTCCCATCATTCCACAACCAGACCACACTGATGTTGTGATACCTTAATATCTTAGCACGGCCTGGCGTGGGTGGCAACTGATTTGTAGACGCAGGGAGCGGCGCCAGGATCCAGTGACTCACGCGGGGCAATGCCAGCAGAACTTCGAATCTTGCTTTCGTCTATGTGCTGCTCCTCACAATCCTACAACAGCAGCACGATTGTGAAAAGGCGGTGGCCCCAAACCTTGGGTTGACACGCCGGGGGAAAGAGACTAAGGTGAACGGATTGAACTCTGACCTTCTCGGCGGCGCAAACAGGAGTACTTATGAAGCTAACCCTTATATCGCCCTCTTTCAATCGAGATTACGGTCTTACGAAACAGAGGATATTTGCTTTTCCTCCTCTCAATCTCCCGATCGTGGCGTCCCTCACGCCATCGGAGGTGGACGTGGAAATAGTGGACGAGAACGTGGAGCACTGGGATTACGACGAGAAAATGGGAGACATCGTCGGAATCACTGCCATGACCGCTCAGGCTCCACGCGCTTACGAAATCGCCACCGAAATGAGGAAGCGAGGGGCAAAAGTCGTTCTAGGGGGGATTCACCCGACTGCTCTTCCAGATGAGGCGGCCCGCTTCGCCGACGCGGTGGTCGTCGGAGAGGCCGAGTCTCTCTGGAAGAGCGTTTTTGAGGATTTCCGCCGTGGTCAATTGAAGAGGATATACCGGAATTCGGACAGACCCTCGCTCGCCAGCCTTCCACTTGCCAGAAGAGACCTTCTCTCGGATAAGGGATACCTGTTTAAGAACACGATCCAGGTGTTTAGGGGCTGCAAGTTCAATTGCAGCTTTTGCTCTGTGTCGCGATTCTTCGGTCGTAGTTATAGGATGAGGCCCGTCGAGGACGTCGTGGACGAGATCAGACAGCTGAGGGGAAACTCGATGAGAGACCGCTTCTTTGGATTCCTCGATGACAACATCGTGGGAGAAAGTAGCTATTCTACGGAACTCTTCCAGAGACTGGTCCCCCTCAACATCCTTTGGGTCGCCCAGGCCACTCTCGATGTCGTGAGCATGCCGGGCATGGTACCCCTGATGGCAAAGAGCGGTTGTCGGGGTCTCTTCATAGGATTGGAATCATCGAATCCTTCTTCTCTCACGGAAGCCAAGAAGAAGTGGCTCCGTCCGGAGCAGTTCCGCGAGAAAATCAAACTCCTCCACGACCACGGTATCATGGTTGAAGGAGCGTTCATATTTGGGTTTGATTCGGACGACGAAACGGTGTTTGAGCAGACGCTCGAATTCGCTGACAAGATCGGGATTGACGCCGCACAGTTCACAATACTCACTCCGCTACCGGGCACCGAGCTTTTCTCGAAGCTCGAGAATGAGGGAAGGATAGCCGTACAGGATTGGAGCAAGTACGGCGCGAACGAAGTCGTTTACTGGCCGAAGAAAATTAGGCCCGAGAAACTGTTGGAAGGATACGAATGGGCGTGGAGAGAATTCTATTCCCGCTGGAACATCTCAAAGCGGGTTCTGAGGTCGTATAAGAGATGGAAGAGCATGGTTCCGCTTCTGCTCTTCCAGCTTCAATACAGACACCTCATGCGTCACAGAGAGAGGATAAGCAAGAAGATAAGAGACCAGCTACTAGCGACTGCCGAAGGCGTCTCCGCCTTTCAGTGTCACCGCGAACGGAGCCTCGTTAAGAAGATGTGAGCCTCGAGGCGAGGCAATTCCACAGAATCTGTGAACCTCACGAAGCTCTGAACTTCGACTAGAACCTGATTGAGAATTGCAGGCTGGTCCTGTGAAGGGAGTAGTCATTCGCAGGCTCGATTTTGTCCGCGTAGTCCACGTATTGGTAGACCAGCTCGGCCGAGCTGCGAGCGGCGAGAGTGCGGAGCAGCTGAAGCGTAAAAACGTTCTTCCTCTTCTGAAACCTAAGGTGTTCGTAGCCTGCCGGTGGTAGGGGGCCGGGCAGGGGGCGGTCAACGTCATCGACAACCCGCTCCAGGAGCCACCCGCCGCCCAACTCCAGGTCGCCGAAGAGCTGCCTGGACGCCCAGGCGCCCAGCGTGAACTGGTTCTTGAACCGTGCCCGCGTCGCGGGAGGGAAGAAGTCGGGAGTGATCGTGGTCTCTTCCGCGTAGGGTTTCAGAAACTTGGCGAAAAGGTCAGAGCTAAAGCCACCCCTTCTCACGCTGACGCTGGCCCTCACTCCCGTCCTGTTGGGCAGGTATGAGAGGGCGGCGTAAGCCGAGTGAAACTCCTCGGACAGGGAGAGGTAGGACGCAGACACGTTAACCCCGGCTGCCACCTTTCCTCTCAACGTGCCCATAAGCGCGGTTCCCCAGTCGGCAATCTCGGACGGGTTGAGAACGTTGTGGTAGGTCTCGGTTCGGTCGAACTCCACTTCCATTGAGAGCCGGTCGTGCAGGGGCACGGATACAAGCGCACCGTATACCTTGTTGTCGGACGCGAAACCCCGCGGGTCGTACTGTGACCCCACGAACGTGGCAGACTTCTTGTCGTCCGCAGTGCGTACGTAGTGGAGAGACATGAGAGCCGG
>CP070702.1:1762590-1766523 GCA_020349905.1 Candidatus Eiseniibacteriota bacterium | reverse complement strand
GACCTGACCAGAGGAAAGGGCCAGTCCAAGCTCAGCATAAAGCCGTCTCAGATATTCGATGCCTCGATGATGGACATAATGTGGAAGGTCGAGACGAATTCTAACTTCAGAATTGCTGAGTTCCGGGTCTATGCACGCCCGTAGGTTTGCAGAGTCCGCAAGGAGCCGAGGCCCGTTTCCGGACTTGAGACGATTCTAGCTCTTTGGCGGGTCCTCGGGCGCCAGTTAGAAACACAGATCCCCCGTGCACTATCAGTCGCGGGGGATTTGTGCTCTTGCGGATACATTCGGCGTCGACTTCTTCTATGCCGTTAAGCGGCTGCAATCTTCGCGACAGCCTCCACCTTCGCTACAGGCTCCACCAGTAGCTGAATTTGATGAGGAAGGTGTTGTTGGGACCAGTGCCGAACAGATTGTCCCAGTCGCGGTCGAACTGGAAATCTCCTATGCTTCTGAATGACTCTCTGGCCTGCGTCCATACCAGATAGAGGGTGCTTCCGGGTCTGTATTCCCAACGCAGAATCAAGTTAGAGTTAAACGAAGTCCAGTTGTAATCCGGCTGCTCCACCTCTTCGTTGTAGACGGCGTCGTCTACGTATTCGTAGCTGTCAGGAGGGATAAGCCTCTTAAAGTTCTTATAATCGACGGCTGCAAAGAACGGCTGAGCGTAGAGCTGAAGCGTAAGGTTCTTCGTGAAAGTGACAGTGCCTCTGATTGTTGCGTCCAGTCTATCGAGACTCTGTTCGCCGAAGATCTCGTCAGTTCTGTTTCCTTCGGCGTCCTCCAAATAGGTCAACCACCTGGAAGCGCCCCAGTGTCTTCGGTAGCTGGGGCCGATGCTCAGTTCCACGTTTGACCTGGGCTGGAACTGAAGCCACAGGTGGTAACTGTTGTAGCGCCCGTCCCAGGTGTCTCCGGCGCTCACCTCGGCGTGCACCATCCACCACTTTCTGCTGTTGGTCTCCACCCACAGGCTCCAGCTCTTTCCGATGGGAATCGGGGCAGGCGGTCCGCCCCTGGTCTCGAGGTCCGAGTAAGTCTTCTCGAAATCCGTCCACGCGTACATACCCGCCATCCAGAAGTTGGTGAATTCGACCATGTTGTTGAAGTTGCCACCGCGCACAAGTTCCACGCCAGACAGGTTGTCTGTGACTCCTAGGTTGAGGTTGTTCCATGTCTTGTTTATGATCCACCTCTTGCCAGTGGTACGGTATTGGAGCCCCCCCCATCCCTCTCTGAGGTCAGCGCGATTGAGATATCCGAGACGATTTAGGTTGAGCCCGCGGTCGCGATACTCTCCCCGCACCGAGCCCCGGAAATTCTCTCCGCCGCTCTTTTCGACCAACAGCATACCGCCCCATCCGTCCTCATCAGGCGCAGTCCTTGAGCCCACTACCTGCCCCATGAGCTTGTAGTCACCGTCTTTGAAGCGAAGGTTCCAGTCCGCGCCTCCCGTGTATTTAGGGTCACGCCCCTTCTGGCTAACGGAGGTTGCCATTATCCCGATTTCAGAGTTCTTAAACACGTCCTGTTTCACTCGCGTCACAAGATAGTTGGCCCGAGGCTCTATGATGCCGTGTCTTCTGACACCGTTTTCGTCCACGTAGTCTGTCTCTTCACGCTGAGTGACGGATTCAAGAATGCCTATCGAGGTTCCACCTGAGGTCTTGCCGCTGACCTTTGCAGCTCCCAGAATCGTCGTGGCCGCAGGACGGTTGATGTAGTAGTCGGCCTCGTCAAACCACACGGACGGCGGCGCTCCTATTCTTCGCGAATAGAAGAGTGTGTAGTAGGTCTCAAAAATCTTGTTTCCTTCCATGAAGAAGGGACGCTTCTCGGGGTACCAAGTCTCGAAAGTGGAAAGGTCCAGAATTGTCTGGTCAGCTTCCACCTGGCCGAAGTCCGGGTTTATGGTCGCATCAAGCGTCAGACTGGAGGTGAGGCCGTACTTTGCGTCGAATCCGAAGTTGCTCGTGTAGTCCCGGCCGTCGGGATTGCCCAGGCTCTTGGGTTCGGCCTCGGCGTAAGAGACGGCGTAGGGTCTGAGCTCTAAGCGCTCCGGGGGAAGAAGGCCGGCGAGCCCCTTAAGATGACCGAACTGCGAAACGAACCCTCCTGCGCTGTCAGGAATGTGCTTCCATCTGTCCAGCTCGTTCTTACGGCTCACGCCCCTGCTGGCGTAGAATCCCCAGACAGGCTCGCCGTTTCCACAAGAGAATCGCAGGCAGTGGAAGGGAATCTTGAACTCTGCCGTCCACCCCTTGTCCGTTATCTGCGTGGCGCCGTCCCAGACTGCGTCCCAGGTGTCGTCGCTCCACGTGTCGTTGTAGTAGTAGACGTCCCTCTGAGTGCCTGAGGCGAACAGACTGAAGCAGTAGGCGGTCTGATGGTCGTGGTGACTGTCCAGCATTATGTGCGCCACGTCTCCCTCTACCCACCTGTCCCTGCGAGTGAGGCGGTTTATTATCTTGTCCGGTTCCGAATCGTACATCTCCATGCCGATGTAAAGCGCGTCGTCATCGTAGGCCACTCGAACGAACGTGGACTCCGAGGCCGGCTCTCCCTCGTTCGGCTGATATTGCGTGAAGTCCCCGGAACGCGGAGCCTTACGCCAGAACGGTTCGTCCAGGACACCGTCTATCTTGGTGCCCGCCTCTATTCTCACGGCGGTGATGCTCTTCACGGTGTCGATGTCGGTGGTCTGGGTTTGCGGGGACTGTGGCGGCTCGGAGGACTCCTGGGCGAGGGCTTGTGCTGGGCCGAGTGTGGCAGCGAGTGCGACAGCCAGGAGAAATCTGACGGGGAGGTTGGTGGATTGCATCTCTCCTCCAGCTCAGGGCAAGTGTATGAATGTGACGAACCGGCTCATTAAGCCTTGAGCCAGAGGCCACCCCGGCGTGTGCTTAAGCGAGGTTTGCGCCGGAACGTGTCGGTGGACGCGGAGTCTTACCCATTGCGCGGCCTCAAATTGCCGCGCCCCTATCATTAAGACGCAAAACCCGGCAAAAGGTTCCCTCAGAAATGAGCGAAAATCATCAACGTTGCGTAGCCTCTCTGTGTCCTTCCGACGCGGAAACCAGCTCCGTTACATGCAGGAAGGCATTGTGTTATAATGGATTTGCGTTAGTCTGGAAAGGCCAGAAACAGCTTTGCTGCTCATCCGCAGTTCAAGGGACGCAACAGCTCACGTCCACTCAGAGGATCCCGGAGACAGCCTCTGCACGAAGGATCCCGCAGTTGACAAGCACGAGAACCAGACATTTCCCCCTACTCGTAGGTCTGCTCTCGGCCGTCCTCTTCGGTGCGGCCACGCCCGGGAGCAAGCCCCTCCTGGGCGCGTTCTCTCCCCAGCAACTGGCCGGCCTGCTCTACCTCGGAGCGGCTGTCGGCGTGCTTCCTCTAATAGTCCGGCAGGGTTCGCTTCGTTGGCCCGGGAAAGCGGGCCGCAGAACAACGCTGCTTCTCCTGGGTGCGGTGGGCTTCGGGGGAGTGCTGGGGCCGGTATTCCTGTTGCTGGGGCTACGTCTGGCCTCGGCGGGTTCGGTCTCGCTCTGGCTTAATCTCGAGCTGGTTGCAACGATAGTCCTCGGTCGTCTCATATTCCGTGAGCACATGGGCTCTCTCGCGTGGATTGCCGCAGCCGGGACCGTCGTGGCAGCTGTTCTACTCTCGCTGGGTGAGGGGGCCGTGGGTGGTAAAGCCGCGGTGCTCGTGGCCCTCGGATGTCTCTGCTGGGGATTCGACAATCACTTCACCGCGCTCATCGACGGAATCACTCCTGCCGAGACAACGTTCTGGAAGGGCATCGTCGCCGGTGCTTTTAACATCTGCCTGGGGCTGCTACTCTCTTCCTACGCGGGAAGTCCACTGGGCGTACTTGCAGGGCTCGGCGTGGGTGCTCTGTGCTACGGCCTGAGCATAGTTCTCTACATC
>CP070702.1:1743278-1762490 GCA_020349905.1 Candidatus Eiseniibacteriota bacterium | reverse complement strand
CCATTCGTTCTGTTCCAGCAAGTCGATGCCAAGCCGCTTCAGCACGCTCACAATGGGTCGCACGGCTCGCGAGACACCTGCTGGCTTCTCACCCGGCATCATCATCGGCCCGGAGCCCATGCCGATGTATTTTGTCACCCCGGCGGCCTTCATGGCGTTCCAGACGTGCGGGAGGTTGTGTGTCTTCGGACGCTTCTTCATGTCGTCCCCGAGCGCCGAGATGATGCCGTCGCAGCCCTCAAACACCTTCTTCAACTTATCCTCATCATACAGCTGCGCCTCGATCACTGTGGTCGTGGGCTTCACGTCTTTGAGCTTGTGCGGCGACCGCGTGACCACCACCGCCTCGACACCAATCTCCTCGGCCCGGGCGAGGATTCCCGTGCCATAGGTTCCGGTGGCACCGATGATCGCGACCTTAACGGGCTTGGCAACGTTCGTATTCATGACGTTGATGCTCCTCTGTACAGTCCCTCTCGCTCCGGGGTCGAGCTCTCTGGCTGTGCCAAAGTTATGAGACAACCCCTGGGCCAGTGACGACAGGCCTGTGAGGTTACTCAATGTCGATTACGTCGAGATGTTCTGGATCTCGTACGAAAGCCTGGAAGGCGATCTTCCAGCGCCCCCCTTGTTTCTCGCAGAAGGTAATCTGGATGTTCTGAAACTGCTTGCGCTGCTCTCCTTCACGCCACTGCCAGATGTTGTCGCAGACCGCCCACGCATTGTCACCATTGACCTTGACCCAGACGTTCTCCTTTCTGAATTTCTTGTCCTGCCAGCCCATCCAACTGCTCTTGAGCAGATTCACCTGATGCTCCCTAATCGAAGCCCATCCGGTAATCATGGCACTGGCGTTCTTGGTGACCGAAAGCCGCGCGTTCTTATCATCTTGCACGTAGAGCGACAGCAGGCTGTCTATGCTGCCCGCGATGGCGAGCCGGGATTCCTCTTCGAGCAGAGCAATGACGGCTTTCTCCTCACCACCACTGTCCTGACGCCGCGCGCAACCGGAATGCACCAGACCAGCGCAGGCCAACATCAGCCAGAGTCCGACCAAAGCAAGGCCCAGGAATTTCGCAGCGCGCGTCGGCCCTCTAACAACTGTTCGTCTCATCGGACTATCCTCTCCCGTAGTAACATCCTGGTTGACTGCTTCTCAAGGCACGGTGAGCTGAGAATCCAGTGCGCCTGTTGGCCAGACACTTCATGCCATTCTTTCGAGGCCGAGCATCCGTCTTATCATGCCGATTTGTCCCACGTGGTATGACTCGTGCCAGTACATGAAATGGAGATTGTGCAGGACAGTGCGCTCCTCATTCCCCACTATCAACCGCATCGGCCTCTCACAATCGTCTGCGCTCATAGACTGAATCTTTGCACATATTCTCTGACCGATGGCCAGAAAGTCGTCCAGTAGCTCAACTGGTGGTGGGCAATCGTCCGGGACTTCCGGAGAGGAGCCCATGTCAAACGGTTCTCGCCACCCAATCGGGTCTGTTTCAATGTTCAAGAAGTCGCAAATCTCTCTTCTCGACACGGCCAGATGGCCAATCAACCAGTGAGCAGAATTGGCACCTTCGAAGCGTTTCGAGAAAAAACCCTCGGCAAATCCCTCAAGCAATTGCCTTGTGACCTTCGAATTCCAATCAAAGACGTGGGACAGGGAATCCATCGTTAGCCCCCTTTCTCGGCCAAGGAACTCATTCTCGGCGAGACTCCTGCGGTTGCGACTACTTGCCGCGTTTCGGAAGAGCGAACAGGGCAAACAGCGCAGACAGTGCAAAGAGCCCGTAGAGATATGACAGACTCCGACAGTCAGGCAAGTAACTCACGAAGCCGAGGAAACCTAGAGAGCCCAGGAAGCCAAGGTAACCCAGTCTGTTCATGGTATTCCTCCCGAGAGGACCGGCCTGAGCAGCTCACATCGAGCGCCCAGAGCTCGTCTCCGTTGTCGCTGCACGCCGAAACAGGACAGCCAGGGACCACGTGGACCCCGGAAATGTCACTGCCCAGAGCGCGGCGACCCATATCAGCCAGTGGACATACATCTGCAGTGCGATGAAGGGAAGCAACAATCCGTTTGCAGTCAAGAACAAGCGCACGATTCGTTCCAGCCCCTTACACGTGAACACCCTCGCCGCGAAGAGAGTCGCCACACTCATGAAGCTGCATCCAAGAATGTCCACGGCGTACTCGCGCTCTCGGGGCCTCCGTGAGAGTCCAGCCATCCCATCCATTCTGCCAGCTGACCCAGGACGTATATGAGGCTAAACGTCGTGGCGAGCACGGCGGACCAGAATCCGGCGCTCTTTGTGGAAGGGGAAATCGGTGTAATAATTGCCTCTCTCCTCGCGTTCCTCGGCTCACGTGTGCCTTAGTTCGATGAACGAAGTATGTCGAGTATCTTGGGCACGATCCGGTACGGCACGGCGCCGGCCGTAACTTCGTCGACGCTCCCTGCAAGCAGCATATCCCATTGCGGACAGTAGAACAACCAGCAGCCGGTCGAGCCCGTGTGTCCGAGCACCGCGGGCAGCGAATGCATCGGAGTGAAGACCCGAGGTAGGCGAAACCGCATGATTCCTAGTCCGTACTCGATGGGCCAGCCCGGCGAGCGCAGCGCTGCACGATCAAGCGGGAAGCCGAATCGATGCCAGTGTTCCTGCATGGAGGCAAGGGTCCCGGGCTTCTGGAACACCTCGTTTCTCACGAATTGACGCATGAAGCTCAGGGCATCCGCTGCCGTGCTGTACATACCTCTGACCGAGCGCATCAAGAGAGGGATGTGGAGCGGGCGCCCCTTGGCGCGAAGGATCATGGGTTCGGGCGTGGGGTCCATGGGTCGGGAAAGTCCCGCAAAGTAAATGTGTCGCAGGTTCAGGGGGCCGAAGAGCATCTGCTCGTGAACCTCGTGCAATGGCTGTCCCGTGAGCTCCTCGATTATTGCCACGAGGAGCATGTAGTTTGTGTCAGAGTAGCGGGCCTTCGGGCGCTTCGCGGAAAGCTCCTGGGGCTGAAAGTGGGGCCTAAGCCTATCACGCACAATGGCCGCAACGTCCTGGATGGAGAGTGCCATGTCGCCTTCATCGAGCAGCCTGTCGATTAGGCTCGGGCCACCTTTCGGATAGTCTTCCAGCCAGTCCGCCAGACCGGACGTGTGAGAGAGAAGATGTCTGACCGTGATTCTCTCAGAGTAATCGACCCCGCCAAGCTTGTGCAGACCTCGGGTGAGAGTGCTCGGCAGATAGGTGGAGATAGCATTATCGAGCTCGAGGCGACCACTCTCGCTCAACTTCATTGCTATGGTGGCGTTAAACAGTTTGTCGATACTGGCGAGAAAGAAGGGGGTCTCTTCCCCTACCGGCGTGCCGTCCGAACCCGTCTCTCCTGTCGCGCCAATCCAGCGAAAGGACCCATCCCCACTCTCCACGGCGATGATGGCTTGCCGGATGGGGGTGCGGGACGCCAGACCGGTAAGCACCTTCTGCAGTCGTTCCGCTGTCACAGCCTTGTAATCGGCCATCCGGCAGCTCCCCGGCGCCTCGCCCTACTACCGATCCGTGGGGAAGGAGAAATGCATCTGAGTATGCACCCAACGCCCTTCTCTCTTCTCCACAACTCCCGTCCACCGCACATTGCTCCACCCAAGCTCGAGACCATTCTTTTCTCCAAAGTCATCCAAGAAGCATGAATACCATGCAACCGTTCCACAGGTTGAGAGACATATTCTCAACTCTCTGATTTCAAAACGGGTCGCCCGAAACGACGGGTCCTTCCAGGAGCGCTCAGCGAAACTCCGGAAGGCATCGAAACCGATGATGGTACTGGCGGAGTCGGGGTGAAAGATGAAGAAGGATGCATCCTGAGCAACTATGCTAAACAGCAGGTCAAAATCCTTCGTGAGTGCCCACCCAATGACATCATGAATGGCCTTGCTGATTGCCTCCTTCTCGAGCTCAGTGGAGTCATCAATTGTCATTCTAACTTCGTTCCTCCTTCAACCAAGTACCCCACCAGGTCAGGAAATATTCTCTCGGATTTCCTTCCCCATGCTGATCCTGTTCTCCACGGAATACCCGTTGGCTTCGTAGAATCGCTGGGCCTCCTCGTTACCTCCAAGGATCTGGAGGTTAATCTTCACGCAACCCAGGGCCACAAGTTTCTCCTCTGCGAAGGACAGAAGCCTCGCGCCGATACCCTGGTGCCGATGTTCGGGATGGACTGCCATGGAGTAGATCCAGCCACGGTGACCGTCGTATCCAGCCATAATGGTTCCCAGGACCACACCGTTCGTAACAGCCACGAAGAACAGCCCGTCGCGCACCTCGCACTTCTTCTCAATCACGACTCCCGGGTCGTTCCGTGGCGTGTCGTAGGCGAAGACGTCTCGCCACAGCGCCTCGACCTGCTTACCGTGTTGAGGCGAGTCGAACTCCACGATACTGATGTGAGCTTCCATACCCCCGTTCCCAACTGCGCCCTGCTCGATTTGATTGAACGTGCTGACCGCCCAACAGTGCGACTGAACGCGCCACCACGGGTGCGGGCCCGCGCGCAGGCCAGGCGTTGCACCTGCCTTCCGCTTCATTCGATCAGCAGAAATGCATACCTGTTCATCGTCTGAGCGTAGTCCTTCAGAACCTCTATCGGATACCCGTACTGCCTCACTGTACTGAACACGTCTACGCCCATTGCTTCGGGTGTAGGCCGCGCCAAGCGCGGTTGCTTGCACTCTTCTGGCGTCCCCGGACATTCCGGGCACAGCCCACAGCTGTCCATGAACAACAGAAAGGCCTTCTGATAACCCAGAAGAAAGACCTCTCGTTCCAGCTTCAAGAGTGCCTGGCTGACCTCGGCCGTCCAGGGATGCCTGTCCTCCGGCCTCGCCACCCGTTTCTGGAAGTGAAAGACTACTCCGCTGCGGTACTCCTTGAAGAACTGCCGACACTCTGAAACCGGGGGGACATTCGGAGGGCAACACGCGTTACGACCGTATTCGGCGCAGCCGAAGACGCACTTCATTCGCACCCACTGGCCCACGACGATGTTGTCAGGCTCAATCCACTTGAAGTCGGCGTAGCCGTGCTTCCTGAATAGTGCCTCCAGTTCGGCTCGGTTCACCACGCCCGGATCAACCTCCTTCTGCCTGCCGGCGTTCGTGTGGGACGAAGGACGACGCTCTGGCGCGCCGCTGAGAAATCTGCCGGTCCAGCAGGGCAATCAACTCGTCCCTCGAGTAGCTGTGTTTCGGATTGTCGTTTTCATCCAGCAGCTTCTGTATCAGTGCATTGAGCACCCGGTCGCCTTCCCATTTCGTGCCGACCAGATAGCGAAGCTTGGGTATCGCAGAGAATAGTGCGTCCCGGACTGCTTCGGCAACTATCTCGGGCGATGACGGTTTTCGATTTGCCTCAGATTCCTCTATTTCATCGGAAACGGGCTCCTGTTCAAAACTGGCCATCGCCTGCCTCGCTTCGTCCTCGAACGGAGAGGCCGCCCGCCTGAATCGAGCCAGGGTCCCCTCCAGGGCATTGGCCCCGACGTTGGAGACGATCCCCCCGGGCTGCACTATGCTCACCCAAACGCCCTGGGATCTCAGTTCTTCGTTCAGTGCGACCGTATACGCTTCCAGAGCGTGCTTGGTCATAGTGTACGGGCCGTAGTACTTCTTCGTGAGAATACCGCCTTGAGAGCCAATATTCACTATCCTGCCCTTGCCCTCAAGCAGAAGATGAAGAAACGTGTTTGTGACGCGATGAACGCCAAACACGTTGACGTCAAAGATGTCAAACATCTCCTCGTCCGTCCACGTACTGAACATTCCGAGCCCGCCCTGCCCCGCGTTATTCACCAGCCCGTATAGACCCCGGCCCTCGTTCAAAATGAAATCGTGAGCATCCTGAATTTGCTCCGGACTTCTCACGTCCAGTTTGACCGCAATGACATTCTTGATCTCTTCCAGTCTCGCAATGTCCTCATCTTTCCGAGCGGTTGCGTAGACAACGTGTCCCTGGGCCGCCAGAGAACTGGCTAGACGGTTGCCGATGCCACTACTTGCCCCTGTTATCAGAATCGGGCCGTACGGATTCTTTGTCATACGTCATCCTCTCCTCTTCCGCTCCCTTGCCCACGTCCGCCTGTGACACGAGGGACACTTCAGGTACTTCTTGCCGGGAACGTGCGGGCTGATTAGGTCTGTAAGTGCCGTGATGTTGAACTCGTGACCACACTTGGCGCAGCCGTAGCCGGTAGTTCGTGCGTGCCACGTCACCAGGAAGTACAGGGCCACTCCCACAAGAATGAGCAGCAGGATTATGTGCCAGGACTGGCGGGCTGCAAACAACGCGACTGCCACAAACAGAACGATCATCATCACAACATACAGAACTGCACCCTTCAAGGACGGGTCAGCTGAACCTCGATGTGGTTCCTGGAAGTTGTGGTTCATCCCAGAACTCACCTCTCTGTCGTAGATGTAGCGGCCTCCCTGCATTCTTCACGGTTTCGTGCGGCGGGATTGCCCCAAGAAAGGAAGGCAACTCAGGAAAAATCAAACCCGGCGTTCTTGAGCGACCGGAACAGACCGTCGTTCATCTTGACCATCTGGTCAGTGGGATATCTTAGCTTAAAGAGGAACTCGGCGTTACTCTTTATCTCCAGCTTCTTCATTTCTTCTTTCACAGAGTCCGCCCAGCTCTCTCTCTGCTGCTTATCCGCCTCCACGACCTCCACAAACGTACGCTCGAAGTAATTCTCCCTGGTGTCTTCCAGGCTTCCGTATTTCTTCTCGAAGGTCTGCGCAATCTCGGCATCAGTGTCCACCCGATATTTCTCCCTGTGCACTACCGCCGCTCTTTCCAGCTTGGGCACGTTCTTCGGCACGGACCTGGGGTATCCGAGTGAGAGAACCATCATCGGCACCACGTACTTCGGTATCTCAAAGTACTCCCGCCCCCTGTCCATGCTGGACTGAATAGTGCCGATGTACACGGAACCGAGTCCGAGTTCCCCCGCCAGAAGCACCACGTTCTGTGCCGAGCACATGATGTCCGCGTATGCTATGAGGAAGTGAGAGAGCGCCTTCTCACCTTTGAACTGCGTGTCGAACGTCGCCGCCCACTTCTTGAGACGATAGAAATCAATACAGAATATCATCGAAAGAGGGGCGTTCTTGACCCACGGCTGACCTCCCACAATGTCGGCCAGTTCCGCTCTTCGCTCGGGCTCCCGGACCAGGATGATTGACAGAGGCTGGATGTTTCCTCCCGAAGGAGCGTTGTTGGCGGCGTCGACCAGCTTCTCGATGACGTCCTCAGGAATCTCCTGCGACTCGAAGTTCCTCACCGACCTTCTTTTCATGATGAGTTCGTAAAGACCCATTTCGACCTCCCGCTGTGACACGCGATGTCTCAAGCTTCGCCTCGGCAATCCCTCAGGATGTCCCTACCACACGGACAGTCCCTCTGCGGGAAAAGCGTTCTCGATGTGCTGGACGACTAGCTCCTCACGGCTCCAGCTCACCGACACAACGTCGATTCGCACCATCCTGTACAGGTCCTCGGGGTAACTCTGTAAGAACGAGAGAGCGCCCCGTGAAATGCGCGCTCTCTTTCTCACGTCCACGCACTCGAGAGGCCCGGAGAGCCCCCCTCGTCCTCTGAGTTTGACCTCCACGAAGACAAGACAGCCGGCCCCGCGAGCAACGATGTCGATTTCGCTGGTCCGCGTGCGGAGGTTTCGCCTTAGTATCTGGTAGCCCTTCAGCGTGAGAAAAAGCGCGGCGATGTCCTCTCCGATCCTGCCGGCAGACGACTTCTGGCTCACAACCTCACCTCCTCATCCACACCTGACCGCCAGCGGCGACGGTTCAACCTGTCGCCGCGGTCTCCGAGTATTGCCAGAGGTTCACACTATCGCGTCCCGCTTAACCTGCTGGCACCGTCTCGACCGGCTATTTTAGCCTCTGATGCAGGGGACGGCCAGAAGATCCCTTCTCTATCTCTCTCACCGGCCTGAAGGAAAACCTGTGAATGCGACAGGGACCGTAACGAAGCAGCGCCTCGATGTGTCTTCTCGTTCCGTACCCCTTGTGTGCGTCGAAACCGTACTGCGGGTAAGCGAGGTGTGCCTCGGCCATCAGGGCGTCTCTCACGCACTTGGCA
Organism: Candidatus Eiseniibacteriota bacterium; assembly: GCA_020349905.1. Classification (GTDB taxonomy): domain Bacteria; phylum Eisenbacteria; class RBG-16-71-46; order JAFGJU01; family JAFGJU01. Next base: position 1,754,328 of record CP070702.1, on the reverse strand, counting down.
ACAACAGAAGCGCAGGCAACAGAGAGAAACCTGCTGTCTGCGCGGGGAAAGGCGGCCTGTGGAGTGTCCAGGCCCGGAATCTCGCGGCCGTCCACCAGAACGAGGCCGGGCGTCACAGAAAGGGCGGCGATGGCTTCGCGCATGGCGATGTAGGTCGCGTTCAGTATTCCTGCTTCGTCCACGACGCGTTCGCTGAGCGATACCCAGGAAACCGAAGCAGCGCCGTCGCAAATCTGGCCGTGAAGCTTCTCTCTTCGAAGGGGGGTCAATCGCTTGGAGTCGTCAACGCGTTCGACGATGAAATCGTTCGGCAGGACAACCGCGGCAGCCACGACAGGACCTGCGAGGGGGCCCCTGCCCGCCTCGTCGACTCCGGCGAGAAAGCCTCCCGCTTCGTCAACGTAGGTCCTCTCGTTCTCTTTGAGTTCGAGGAAACGCTCTTGCCAGTTGGGTCTCACCTGCTCACTCCCGCTTGCAGGCGGTGCGTCTCAACGGTTCCGGCTTCGGGACCTGCCAGGTCTCACTCCTCTTCGGCCTCGGGCTTGGGTTCAGCCGGGGCCTCTTCCTGGGTAAGCGAGGTCTCCGTCTGTCTTTCCTCGATGCGAGCAGACTTTCCTTTCCTCTCCCTGAGGTAGAAGAGTTTGGCTCTCCTCACCCTTCCTTCTCTCACAACCGATACGCGGGAGATGCTGGGAGAGCTGAGGGGAAAGATTCTCTCGACGCCCACGCCGCCGCTCACCTTCCGCACGGTAAACGTTGAACGTGTGCCGGAGCCGCGCCTGCTCACCACGACTCCTTCAAAGAGCTGGGTTCTCTCTTTGTCACCCTCAACCACCTTCACATGGACCCGAACGGTATCTCCCGGGCCGAAGTCGGGCACCTTCTTCTTCAAGTGTTTTGACTCAACGAAGTTCATGGGATCCATGCGACACCTCCAGATTTCTCTTTTTGCTATGGGCGAAGTCAGTCGTACATTCTATCACAAGAAGCGCGGAGAAAGTACAGTAACTAGAGAAATCCACCAGATGCCGCCCTGTGCCTCCACCAGAGCCTGCCAAAGGCCGCTCTCACGCCTTTTCCTTTCTGCACTCCTCGAGCAGCTCGCGGTCCTCTTCGCTCAGAGTGGCCTTCTCAAGAAGGTCCGGCCTTCTCTCGAGGGTTCTCTCGAGACTGCTCTTTCTCCTCCATCTGCGGATGGCGGCATGGTTCCCCGAGACAAGCACCTCCGGGACACCCCTTCCTGCCACGACCTCCGGCCTCGTGTAGTAGGCGCAGTCAAGCAGGCCCTCTGCAAACGAATCGTTGGCGGCAGAGTCCTTGTCTTCCATGGCTCCGGGCAGGAGTCTCACCACGGATTCTACCAGCACCATGGCGGCAAGCTCACCCCCGGACAGCACGTAGTCACCTATCGAGACTTCTTCCGCCCCCAGCACGTCCCGTATCCTCTCGTCCATCGCCTTGTATCTCCCGCAGACCAGGACCAGGGACTTGCAGGTACTGAGCTCGTTCGCCATCTCCTGGCTGAACCGCCTTCCCTGCGGGGACAGGATTATGATTCGGGGTCGTGAGCCAACACCGCCACTTCCGCCCTGGGCTCGCTCCGCTTCACCCTGGCGCGAAGCCCCAGCATCGTCCATGTAGTCGATCCCGGTCACGGACGAGAGCGCTTTCAGAACAGGCTCCGCCTTCATCACCATACCCGGACCGCCGCCGTAGGGATAATCGTCCACCGTCTTGTAGCTGTCAGTGGCGAAGTCTCTCGGGTTGACGAGCGTCACCCGGACAAGCCCCTTCCGGGCGGCTCTGGCCACGAGCCCCTCCGAGAGGAATCCCTCGAACATGGAGGGAAAAATCGTCGCGATGCTCACTTCCATTTCGGTTCTCTACCGGGAAACGTGCAGAATCAGTCGAACAGACCTGGGATGGGACGCACGCGAATGACAGATTTCTCGAAGTTCAACTCCTCTACAACTTCTCTCGTGGCCGGAATCAGAGTCTCCTTCTCGTCGGCGCTTCTTACCACGTATACCAGATTGCTTCCTGTTTCCAGCAAGTCCACCACCTTCCCCACCTCGATTCCGTCGGTTCTCACGACGTTCATCCCGATGAGCTCGAACATGTAGTGCCCGCCCTCGGGATGAGGAGGCACCTCGGAACGGGGGATGGTCATAGTCTGCCCGTTGAGTTTCATGGCCTGCTCTCGCTCGTCGATGCCCTTCAGCTTGACCAGAGCGAGCTCGCCCGAGGCCCGGGAGTACTCTATCGCGTAGCTCCTTCGGGCGTCGGATTCCAGCCACACGGAACGAAGGGAGAGGAATCGTTCCATGCTGGAGGTCATGGGGCGGACGAGCAGCTCACCCTTGACTCCCCTGGCCTTCAGCACCTCTCCGACCACTACGAAGCTCACCAATTGAGCTACTCCAGAATCTCGAGGACTGCTCTCTTGCCCATCTTCGTGGCAGCGGCGCTAAGAAGTGTGCGGATTGACCTGGCGGTTCTCCCGTGCTTTCCTATTATCTTGCCCAGATCTTCCTGGGCAACCTTCAGCTCAAAGATTGTCGTCCTTTCACCGGTGATTTCTCTGACGACGACTTCTTCCGGCTTGTCTACGAGCCGTTTTGCTATGTACTCGATAAGCTCTTTCATGGGGCACCATCCCTCTCCGCGGCCTACTGCGGAAACAATCAACAGGAAGGGCTAGTCTGGCTCGTCTGGTTCAGCGAGGAAAACTCTCGATGGCCGGGAGCAGAACGCCTACTCAGCCTTCTTCTTTACAGATGTTCCCTTGCGAGCCGGCTTGGCGGCTTTTGGCTTGGCTGACTTGGACGGTGCCTTCTTCTTGGGGGCTGCCTTGGCCGAGGGGCGTCGCTCTGGCTTCTCTGGCTTCTCCGCCTTCTGTGCCTTCTCGGGCTTCTCTGCCTCTTCGGGTTCTTCCCCTTCGGCCTTGACCCGTGGCTGCCGGAGCTCTTCAAGGGGAACCGCCTTCGGAATCTTCTTCTCCACGGCCGGGGTCTCAACGACCACGCCGGCACGCTTCAGAAGGTGCTTCACCGACACCGATGGCCTAGCTCCCTTCCTCATCCAATCCTTCACGAGCTCGCCGTCCACGGTCACGTTCTCCGATTTGGCAAGGGGGTCATACGTCCCGACGGCCTGGATGATCCTCCCGTCCCGAGGCATTCTGGAATCGGTAACCACGATTCTGTAAAACGGTCTGTGCCTCGCGCCTGCTCTTGAAAGTCGAATCTTGACTGACACTCAGTTCACCTCCGCCCATAGCTTAACACTAGAACGGCAGGAAGCTCAACCCCTTTCTGCGGCCGCGCTTCATCTGCCTGAGCAGCTTCTGGATATGGAAAAACTGCTTGAGAACCTTATTCACTTCCTGAACGGAAGAACCGCTACCTTTCGCTATTCGCTTTCTCCTGCTCCCGTCTATGATTGTGGGATTCAGTCTCTCTCTGGGAGTCATCGAGTTTATGACGGCCTCCACCCGCACGAGCGCGTTCTCGTCCAGGCTGAGTCCCGCCCGCTTCATCTTCCCGAATCCGGGAATCATTTCCACCAGGTCCTGGATGGGACCCATCTTCTTCACTTCCTTGAGCTGCTCCAGGAAGTCCTCCAGCGTGAAGTCCGCTTCGCTGAGCTTCCTCTCCATCTCCAGGGCCCGCTCAGCGTCGACTGCCTGCCCCGCCTTTTCCACGAGTGAGACAATATCGCCCATCCCGAGTATGCGCGAAGCCATCCTGTCGGGGTGGAACACTTCGAGGGCGTCGAGTTTCTCTCCTACGCTGACAAACTTAATGGGCTTGCCGGTCACGGCCCTCAGCGAGAGCGCGGCCCCACCCCTCGCGTCTCCGTCCAGCTTGGTCAGGACGGCCCCGTCGAAGTCAAGGGTCTTCTCGAACGCGCTCGCCACGTTCACGGCGTCCTGCCCGGTCATCCCGTCCAGAACGAGAAGAATCTCGTGAGGAGAAACCAGCTCCTTGAGCTGGCTGAGCTCGGACATCATCTCCTCGTCGACGTGCATCCGCCCGGCGGTGTCGAACAGGACCCAGTCGTGCCCGGTTTCCGACGCCTCGGCAACCGCGCGGGGACCTGCCTCCAGAACGGACTCCCCCTTCTCTGGCACGAGGGCCCTCACATTAACCGAGTCGGCCAGGATCTTGAGCTGTTCGATGGCGGCCGGTCGCTTGAGGTCGGCGGCCACCACCATTGGCTTGGCACCCTTCCTTCTCAGATGCACCGCCAGCTTGGTCGTGAACGTGGTCTTGCCCGAACCCTGAAGCCCCACGATGAGAATCACGGCAGGAGGCTTGGACGAGGGCTTGAGGCCGGTGGCCTTCTCGCCCAGCAACCTGATGAGTTCTTCGTGAACAACTCCTATCACCTGCTGGCCCGGCGTGAGACTCTTCAGCACCTCCCGTCCGAGGGCCTCTTCTTCGACACGCGAAACGAAATCTTTGGCGACCTTGTAGTTGACGTCAGCCTCGAGCAGAGCTCGCCGGACCTCCCTCAGGGAGTCCCGCATGTTCTGCTCGGTCAGCTTGCCGTAACCGCGGAGCTTCTTGAAGACAGTTTCCAGTCTCGATGTGAGTTCATCAAACATGCAGCTTCCCCGCGATGTCCTCCTGCCAAATCAGAACGCCGGAAGGCAAAACTCGAGGGCCGAGCCTCCCGGCCGCGAAATACAAGTTTACCATTTCCGCAAAGCCCTCGCAACAGGGCTGCTCAGGAGAAGACCTAAGATAAGACCTATATGACACAGAGGTCTTGAGGAACGGCTCAAGACATCCGGTCGAAGGAACGCCGCCGCGCTAGGGATTCCTCGAAACGCCCACGACCTGCCTGAGGTTTCTCACGGCGAGAGCAGGGTCGGGGGAAGAGAACACGAACGACCCGGCGGCCAGTATCGTGGCCCCGGCCATCGCGATGCTGGGAGCGGTCTCCAGGTTGACACCGCCGTCGACTTCTATCTCGAACCGGTGTGTCTCGCGCCGCCCGCTGAGGTCCTGAACTTTCGGCAGCACGTCCGCAATGAATCCCTGCGCCCCGAACCCGGGGCTTACGCTCATCACAATAACCAGGTCCAGCAGTTCCAGGAAGGGAAAGAGCTGCGAGAGCGGAGTCTCGGGATTGACGGCCAGCCCCGGCCGTACGTTCTTCTCGCGAATAGCGCCTATCGTCTCTTCTACCAGTCTTGCGCGCTCTGCCGTTGGGGCGGTCTCGCAATGAAAGCTCAGATAGTCGGCACCCGCTTCACAGAACGCCCCCGCATATTTCCACGGCTCACTTATCATGAGATGCACACAGAGCGGCAGCTGCGTGAGTTTGCGGACTGCGGAAACGATGATGGGGCCGAAGGTGATGTTGGGCACGAAGTGGCCGTCCATCACGTCCACGTGTATGAGGTCGGCCCCTCCCTGTTCTACACTGGCCAGCTGCTCGGAGAGCCGGCTGAAGTCGGCCGAGAGAATAGAGGGGGCGATCTTGACTGCTTCTCTCTCCATTCCTTCCGTCATCCTCTCAGTTCGCGCGGCCGACCGTCAGATACGCGACGGCTCCCCTGCGTATCTTCGTTCCGTACGCCGGGTGCTGCCTGGTGACCCGGCCACGCGGGGGAAGTGTGGCAGAATCGACCTGAACGAGCAGTCCCGCACTCTCCAGGACCTTCTTGACCTCACCGATGTCCGCACCCACGAGCCTGGGCATCATGAATTCCACGTGGGCCGAACCGAGACTGACGAGCATGTCCACGGAGCCTCCCTCCTCCACCAGGGCACCCGGACCGGGGTAGGTGGAAATAATGACGTCCGGCGGCATGTCACCCGAATGCGCCTGGCAAACTCGTCCCAGCTGGAGACCTGCCCTTCCCAACACTATCTCCGCGTGCCTCAGCGACTGCCCCTTTAGCTCCGGAACCGAAACACCCAGCTCTCCGCTGCTGACACTAATCCTGACACCACGGTTCCTCTTGACTATGGCAAAGGGAGGCGGATACTGCGACACCACGCACCCCTTGGGCACGTCGGGGCTGAAGCCCAGCTGTGTCTCGGTGAGCGTGAGTCCCTGCTCCCTCAGAAGCCTCTCGGCCTGGGGCACGGTACTCAGGCGAAGGTCGGGAACCCTGGTCTCGTCACCGTGCGCGACAAGCAGAGGCATGATGGCGAAGTTGAAGATGAGAACCCCCACAACGAAGGCACCCAGGGCTATGAGAACTGCCGCCCAGACAGGTGAGATTTTCAGCTTCCCTTTCACTCTTCCAAAACCTCCCGGCCGGGAGCCGCTTCGTGCCTATCCTGCTTTTCTCATACTGACGGCGAACACGCCGTCCGTACCGTAGAGGTCGGGCAGTATCAACACGGCTCCACTGTCATCCACGAGAGACCCGTCCGCAATCGGCTCGGGTTTCCGAACTTCGAACTCGGGATGCTCCTGCAGGAATAGGGACACCACGTCGTGTGTCTCCTCGGGTTCGAAGCTACAGACACTGTAGACCATGACGCCCTCTTCTTCAAGGAGCTTCGACGCGGATTCGAGGAGTTCTCTCTGGAGCCGGGAGAGAAGCGCAATCGATTCCTCCTTCTTTCTCCACCTTGCGTCGGCCCGCTTGCCCAGAACGCCCAGTCCCGAGCAGGGGGCGTCCACCAGTATCCTCTGAAAACGCCTTCTGAACGGGGCGGACCTGCCGTCTCCAACCACCACGCGCAGTGAGCGCAGGCCCAACCTGCCTGCCGCCTCTTCAATCTGCCTGGCCCGTGCCGGATGTAGCTCGAGGCACCATACGGCGCGCTCGTCGTTTGTCGCCTCCGCTATTTGCGTGGCCTTGCCGCCAGGAGCCGCGCAGAAGTCCAGGAAGGTCGCGGCACCTGAGGCATCAAGAAGACCGCAGACCACGGACTCGGCCTCGTCCTGAGGCGTATAAAGACCCGCCTGGAACGCATCGTCGGTCGCGGGCGCGAGCTCCCCCTCAACCCTGAGCATCTCCGGATTGAGCCTGCCCCGTTCCGCCCGTGTCCCGGCGCCCAGAAGCCTGTTCAGCAAATCCTCGGAGGTCGTCTTTAGCGAGTTGGGACGGACGGAAAAGTGTTCGACGGAGTTGTTGGCCTCGCAGAGGCGGATGGTCCTCTCGAGCCCGAAGCGATACAGCCACCTGCGCACTATCCACTCCGGATGTGAGTACAGGATCGCAACCGACTTGACCGGGTCTTCTTCCGGGGAAGGATACTCGATGGAATCTTTGACCGCGGCGAGTTTTCTCAGGACCGCGTTCACCAGACCCGCGGTTCCGGGATGCCCTCTCTGGCGCGCCAACTTCACGCTCTCGTCTGTTGCCGCGGAAACAGGAATGCGGTCCATGAAGAGTATCTGAAACGCGCCGACCCGAAGGACGTTTCGTATCCACGTGGGGAGTGAAGCCAGCTCCGTGTCGAGTACGGTCGAGAGGACCCAGTCAATTCTTCCTCTCCATCGCAACGTTCCCTTGGCGAGCTGGGTGAGAAGCCTGCGGTCCTGCTGGCTCAGCTGCGTGCGGGCCGCGTACGAGGAGATGAGAGGGTCACTGAAGGCGCTCCGCGAGTCCACTGCGGAGAGCACCGAGACTGCCAACTCCCGGGCAGACGCCTTCTTCCTGTGCCGGTTCCTGTGCCGGGCAGTTCCCATCTCACGTCCCGAAGCTTTGGCCGGCGCGAAGCTGCCGCCCTCTCGCGAAGTCGACGGCACTCATGGCCTTTTTGCCGGAGGGTTGTATTGTAACGACCAGCACCGAGCCTCGTCCCGTCCCCACGGCCAGCGATCCGTCCTGGTTCACTCTCAGGACGGAGGCGGGCTCGTGAACGCCCTCGGTTTCGAAGACCCTCGCCTTGAGAAACTTGAGCGGCTCTCCCCTGAAGGTGGTCTGGGCACCCGGCCATAGCGTCACGCCCCGGATGTGATTGCACAGGGCCGCCGCATCGAGCCCCCAGTCTATCACTCCGTCTTCTTTCTTGAGCGCCGGAGCATAGGTGGACAACGAGTCGTCCTGCGGAATCCTGGGCGCTTCTCCCTTTTCCACGGCCTTCAGAGTGCTGGAGAGAAGCTCACTCCCTGCCGCGGCGAGCCGCCCCTCCAGTTCCGACGCCGTCTCCTCATCGTGGATGGGAACGCGGCTCTGGAAGATGATGTCCCCCGCGTCCAGTTTCTCCGCCATCCACATGGTTGTAACACCCGTCTCCTTCTGCCCGCGTATTATGGCCCAGTTAGCCGGCGCGGCTCCCCTGAGCTCGGGAAGCAGCGACGCGTGGACGTTTATGCATCCGACTGACGGAAGCTCCAGAAGCGGTTTGCGAAGGATGGCTCCGAACGCCACCACGATTATGAGTTCGGGGTCGAGCGCGGCGATGGCCTGTAGCGGTTCGTTGTCGTTCACCTTTGCGGGTTGAAGCACGTTCAGCTTCTTCTCCACGGCCAGAACCTTCACGGGCGAAGGCGCCATCTGCCGGCCCCTTCCCCTCGGCTTGTCGGGTCGCGTCACGACGGCAGCCACGTCGTGTCCGTCCCCGAGCAGCCTGGAAAGCGAGGGAACGGCGAAGAGAGGAGTTCCCATGAACACGATTCTCAAGGCATGCTCCTTCGCAGGAAGGTCCGGAGTCGGAGCGGAGCGCCGGTACCGCGCTCCTCAGGAGGTCCGCTTTCCGCCGCTACGTCTGCCCGACTCTTCCAGCTCGCGAAGTTTCTTCTGAAGTGCGTGGCGCTTGGCGGAACTGAGCCTGTCTATGATGAGAAGCCCATCAAGGTGGTCCATCTCGTGCTGAATCGCCCTGGCCAGGAGTCCCTTTCCCTCAACGACTATTTCCTTTCCCTCGAGGTCCAGTCCCCTGACCCGCACCTCTTCGGCCCTGGATATGTCTTCGTAGACTCCCGGAACACTGAGACACCCTTCCTCCGACGTCACGGTTCCCCTCTTCGAAACGAACTCCGGATTGACTATGGCGCATTTCCAGCGAGTTTCGTCCTCCCGAGGAATGCTCAGCACAATCAGACGCAACGAGACACCCAGCTGCGGGGCAGCCAGCCCAACGCCACGAGACGCCTCGAGCGCGGCGAACATCTCCGAGGCGAGCTTCCTGACCGAGTCGTCTATCTCCTGTATCTCGCTCGCCCGACGCTTGAGGGACGGGTCTCCGTACTTGACCACCGATCTCCCGGACACCTACTCGCCACGCTCCTTTATTGAGGCCACGCAGCTCTTCGACACCTCAATCTTCACCTGGTCGGCTATCTTCAGAGTGGCCACGTCCTCCTTGACGCCGACCACGGTGCCGTGGATTCCGCCCGTCGTGATGACCTTGTCCCCTTTTCGAAGAGAACTCACCATCGCCTGGTGCTGTTTCTGCCTCTTCATCTGGGGACGAATGAGGAGGAAATAGAAGATACCGAAGATGATGAGGATCATGAGCAGCCCGGCGTAGGGGCCTCCGGACTGCCCTTCCGCCCCTGGCGCGCCCATCGCATAAGCTAGGTCAACCATCAAACCCTCCTTATTGAAGACCACGTGCATCCCGCTTCATGCATTGAAGACCACGTGCATCCCGCTTCATACCCGGAACCAAAAACGCTAGTGAACGCCAATGCCCTCGCCCGATTCGTACTTGCGCAGGAAGTCAGCTCTCCACTGGGAAAATCGACTCTCCATTATACTACTTCTCATCTCTGCCATCATTCTGAAAAAGAACCGCAGGCTGTGAAGAGTTGCGAGTCTGGGGCCGAGAAGTTCTCCTGCCTGGAAAAGATGTCTCAGGTACGCCCTGGAGAAGTTCCTGCACGTGTAGCAGTCACATTCCTCATCCAGGGGTCGACGGTCCTTGGCGTACTCGATGTTCTTGACGACCAGCTTCCCCCTGGAAGTAAACACGGTGCCGTTTCGCGCGTTCCTGGTGGGCATGACACAATCGAACATGTCCACACCCTGCGCCACAGCGTGGATTATGTCGTCGGGAAAGCCCACTCCCATCAGGTATCGCGGCTTTCGCTCCGGCAACTCACGAACCGACAACTCGGTCATCTCCGAGGTGGCGCTCCTGGGCTCTCCCACCGAGAGTCCTCCGATAGCATATCCATCGAATCCCATCTCAACAAGCGCTTTTGCACACTGCCGGCGGAGACTCTCGTACGTGCTCCCCTGCACGATTCCAAACAGGGCCGAGTCGTTTGAAGAGCGCGCTTCCTTCCAGACGGCCTTCGAACGCTCCGCCCAGTCTAGCGTGTTCTCCACGGCCCTCTTGGCCAGAGGCAGGTCCGCCGGGTAACCGACGCACTGGTCCAGCGTCATGACGACGTCCGACCCGAGGCGACCCTGGATTTGTATCGCAAGTTCCGGAGAGATGAAATGCTCGGAGCCGTCCAGATGAGAGCGAAACACGACCCCCTCTTTTCTCACCACGCGAAGGTCGGAGAGGCTGAAAACCTGGAATCCTCCGCTGTCGGTCAAAATGGGCTTCTTCCAGTTCATGAACTCGTGCAGTCCACCCAGCTCACCGATGACTTCGTGCCCGGGCCTGAGATAGAGATGGTACGTGTTGGCCAGCACGATCTGCGCGCCTATCTGCTCCAGTTCGTGCGGAGAGAGGGTCTTGACCGTGGCTTGAGTGCCCACGGGCATGAAGACGGGCGTCTCCACGGACCCCCTTTCCGTGAGAATAACGCCCGCTCTCGCGTTCGACTCTGAGTCGTTGTGTTTTAGCTGAAACTCCATGTCCTTGAGAGCTGCTGCAGGGCGCTGAGCGCCCGGTCTCTTCCGGAGTGCCCCTCCGAACGTCCCCTCTACAGTATGAGCATGGCGTCGCCGTAGCTAAAGAACCTGTAACCTCTCTCTTTCGCCTCCTCGTAGGCCGAGAGCAGGAACTCCCTCCCCGCGAAGGCACAGGCGAGCAAAAGTACGCTGGAAGCGGGAAGATGGAAGTTCGTTACGAGGGCGTCCACCGCGCTGAATTCGTAGGGCGGGTAGATGAATCTGTCTGCCCATCCTTTGGAGGGCTGAAACGAAAAGGTGCCGCTGTTTCGGGCGCTGGCG
>CP070702.1:1722443-1743178 GCA_020349905.1 Candidatus Eiseniibacteriota bacterium | reverse complement strand
CTTCGCGACGATAGTAACGCCAGATTCTCTTCCGCACGTTATGGGAATTCGCCACAAAGGCATCGACTCTCTGGCTGCTCGCGACGTCCCACGCCCTCATGTAGTTGGCGACGAAGGGAACGGCCGCTCTTGACATCGCCCCGATCTGTCCCGGTCCGAAATACTCTTCATACATCGCCCAGACGTAGCGCATGGGCGTATGGCAGTAGCAGACGTGCACCGAACCCGGGCGAGGGATGGCCCCCTTGGCCACGCAGTGGCTCGATGAGACCACGAGGTCAAACTCTCTCAGGTCGAACTGTTCTATGGCCGTAGGGAAGAGAGGCAGCAGGGCTCTGTATTTCCTCCTGCTGAACGGAATCCTCTGTACGAAGGAAGTCCGTATCGCCATGTTCTCGATGGTTTCGGACACCGAGCCCCGGTCGTGAATGAGCGTGAACACCGTCGCATCGGGAAAAAGCTCGCACAATCCTTCGAGGCATTTCTCCCCACCGCGCATCCCTGTCAGCCAATCGTGAACAAGAGCTACCCGCAACCTTCTGCCTCCGTGCAGCGATCACGTACACGATGTCCTGTGAAACGCGTGTTGGGCGCACGGGAATAATACCACATCGGCGGTGAAAACACACACGCCGTCCGCTTCACAATCGGTTTGACACAAGAGTCCTGTCGCTACCGCGGCCCCACCGCGTCACCAGCCGTCGACGAGGAGCTCTCGCGCCCGAATATCCTCGCCACGGCGAGTGTCAGCCCGACGGACAACCACAACAGCATGGCGATTTCTGCATCGCCGAAATTCCATTCGAAAAGCCCGTTCACCTGGAACCCAATGTACGAAGCGAGGCAGCCGACGGCAGTGCACTTCAACAACCACTCTTCTCCGGGGATGGAACGGACGATTCCCCATTCCATCAGCAGGATCTTCATAGAAAGCACTAGGAACACCAACAGCCCAGGGATCCCCAGTGTTGCGCCAAACATAATGAGATTGTTGTGAAGATGCCCCCCAGTCACTACTGACTCAGCGGGCTTGTAGCGGTCGTACCACTTGGCAAGGTCTGCGTCTCCCACGCCCGCAAACGGGTGGTCTCTTATAATCTCCACTCCCGCCTTCCACATGTAGACACGTTCGATGTTGTGCCTGTGAGATGGATCCGCAACACTCAGCGCTCTGTCCTTGAAGGATGCCGGAAGAACGAGCACGATGAGTAGGGCAAGAACGGCCACACCTACCACCGCCTTCCAGCTCCGCACGAAGGCGATGAGCGAAAGCCCGACCACGAATCCCAACCACGAGCTGCGGGTGAATGTGAAGATGAGTGGGAGCACCATGAGCAGGCCGCTCGCGGATGCTACCACTCTCCACAACAGTGGTCCTGCAAGAAATGCAAAAGAGAAAGCCATTAGGCCCAGGATCATGAGGATTCCGCCGGACGTCATGTAATGATGGAAGAGTTCGAGCCGCCCCTCTAGCCCTCTCAGGCCACTCAGATATTCCTGAATGCCCACCGTGGACACTACCGCCATGACAACGGCCAGAGTAATGAGCAACCTGCCGAGGGCCCGCCGGGTGCTCACGTTGGCAGCGATCAGATAGACTATGGGGATCAACAGGATCCTCTTCGAGAAGATGACGGGCATCGCTCTCTCGCCCGAAAACACCATCGAATTGATTCCGACTACGAGGTAGGCCAGAAAATAGAAGTCGAGAGGGGTGGAGGGAATGGAAGATTTCCTCTCCAGTATCATGATCCAGGCCCACAGAAACAGGGCCAGGAAGAGGGCCGATTGAGACAACGCTATCGAGAACGGGCACGCCCCGGCGAAGACCAGGATAAGGACGTTCAGAGCAGTTCTCAGGGGTTTCGTGTCGGTTATCTTGCCCATTGAATCAAGCGATGCCCGAGCGACAGACGACTGTCTCGGCGACAGGCGAATGTTTCAGCGACCGGAACAGAGGCCCTCTGACAGGCGGGTCACATCATACACATCATGCCCGATTTGCGCTAGGGGTTTCTGGTGTGGCCTTGCAGGATCAGCCGGGGTCTGCAGATGGCATCCTGGCGAGGCTTGGGGAGCAGCGTGAGAGTGCTCGAGTATCCTGCGGCGTAGCCGAGCAGACAATTCCGTGAAAAAAGAACTGGCCCCCCGTAGTACACCGTGGCTTTCACAAAACGCAAGGGAGGCACGAGTCCGACCGTGAAGTGGTCGTGACTTTGCGAAGCCGCACGAGAGTAACAGGGAGCCAATAGAGAACGGTGCGGCTGAGGCAGCTTCCCGCTGAGCCCTGCCACCAGCAGTAGGCCGCCCCAACTTCACCTTTTGTACAGCGTAACTGCTTTGTCCTGCTCTGCTGTTTCCTTTCTGCGAAAGGTTCTGAGCCGCGACCGCAATCTGCCTGTGGCTGCCCTGTTGCCTTCTTGGCCGATTGCTCCTGCCGGGGTTGGTTAAACAGGTCGCGGCATCAGAGCCTTTTGCACCACAGCTGAAAGCACACTCTGTGCCACGAGCACATAAAACTGGCAGCTCGGCCATTCCGGTAACCTTCTATCATACAAGCGATTAATCTCCGGCCCAAAACTGGCCGCCGCCAGCTTCGAGACCTGTCTCCAGCCCCCTAGGGACCGGCGGCACCTTTGGCCGCACGCGGCAGCATTACTGAAGGGCTGGCAAGGAGTTCTTGATGGATACTCCTTACCCAGCCCATGTCCACGAGATTCCCACTCGGGCCACTCCCTGCGCACGGCAGTCACAACCTGCGCAGGCGGGACACGCCTCCGGCGCCTCCATGAATCGTGAGAAGCGGGGTTTGGGACAGGAACTACTCGCCTCCCGACGCGGGCGCCGTGAAGCCAGGATGGGAAAGACGAGAGAGAAAGACGCAGAGAGAGCGGCAAAAGCAAAGGGGCTGACCCCAAGGGGTCAACCCCTTTGCTTCTCGCAGAGGTCAGGACCTACAGGGTGTTCTTGTAGGCGCTACCTGGTCTGAAGCGAACAGTCTTCGAAGGGGGAATCTTAATCTCCTCGCCAGTCCGCGGGTTTCTTCCTATTCTGCCCTTCCTCTTCGCCACAGAAAAACTGCCGAAGCCAACCAACTGAACACCCTTCTTGGTGTTCTTCCTGATAGTGTCGAGAGTCGCCTCCACGGCGATCGTCGCGTCCTTCTTGGTCAGCCCCGCCACCTTCGCAACCGCACCGATCAGCTCAGCCTTATTCATTTTATCACCTCACCTTCGTGCTAGGATTCGGTTCGTGCTTTTGTCTCTCTCTATCACAGGCCCAAAAACGCGTCAAGAGAAAAGTGCATTTTTTTGAAAATACGAGGCGCCGGCGTCCGGCATGAGGATTGAGCTTCCAGAGATGCGGCGGCTGAATCCCTTGTCAATGAAGGGACTCCAGCACTAGTAGGCCGCCAACCCAAGTCCTCCAAGGCCCGGCGAGGGGGGCTCGCTGTGATTTTGAGGAGAGGCTGCCGGCGCCGGATTTTCGTCCCGAACACTTCGTTCGGGACGGCCTCGCGTCGTCACGGAATGGCCCCGCGTGTGCACGGAAGGTCCTGACCCGGAGACCGGGCGGGCGGAGGCTCGCTCCGCCCGGCGGGGTCGAAAGGTGATTGGCGCAGCCGCGACGCCTCACCGGGAACGGCAGTCAGCCGCAATCCGGTCTCTCGAGAAAACGCTCCGCGTCCGGCCTGGAAGCCCCGATTGCGCTTGACACTGCGCCCGAGGGCCATATAGTCTCTTGCCGAAAAGAAGACGCCAGCTCTTCTTGACAGCTCAGTCTCCGTCCCTGCCGGAATTCTCTTCCGTTTGAGAGACGAGTCGAAACATTCTCTCTTTGGTCCTAACATCCGGGAGCAATCATGTATGCCGTCTGGGAACATTCGCTCTGCATGACACAGGGAAGCATCTTCCGACTTATCCTCTCTTCGAGTCCGTTCGCCAAGGTGATTCTCGTCGTTCTGCTTGTCTTCTCAGTTGTATCCTGGGCAATCATAATCGACAAGCTGCGGTCTTTCAGGAGCGTCGCCCGGCACTCGGGTCTGTTCCTGAGGAGATTCAAGGAAGGGGCCATGATCCAGGAGCTCGCGACGATCTCCAAGCAGATTCCCTCCGGCCCCTACCCCGCGGTCGCACTCGCCGCCATTTCCGAGATGGGATTCTACCAGAAGGGAGCCGCGGGCACTTCGGACCAGAAGGCACGCTCGTCCCCGGATGATATTGAGCGAGTCAGGTCATCCATGAACAGGGCGGCCAACACGGAGATCTCCAAGATGGAGAGCTACCTGACGTTTCTCGCCACAACCGGAAGCGTCACTCCGTTCATCGGGCTTCTGGGAACGGTGTGGGGAGTAATGAGCGCCTTTCTCAACATGGGTGTTCGAGGCTCCGCAACGCTCGCAGTCGTGGCCCCCGGAATAGCGGAAGCTCTCATCGCCACCGTGGCCGGCCTGGCCGCCGCCATCCCGGCGGTCATCGCCTACAATTCCTTCCTGGGAAAGGTGAGAGTTGCGGAGAATGAGATGGGGAAATTCATCTCGGAATTCTGTGACCGGCTCAGTAGAGGAGCTCTGTGAGATGAACCTGGAAAGAAAGAGTCTCTCTGAAATAAACGTCACGCCCTTCGTCGACGTGGTTCTCGTTCTGCTTGTCATCTTCATGCTGACGGCGCCGTTCATCCAGGGCGCGGTGGACGTGGATCTGCCCCGCGCCGAGGCGAAGGAAGTGGACCTCAAAGAGGGGTTGATTGTTTCAATCTCCAAGGAGGAAAGAGTCTACCTGGACAGGGAAATAGTCCCCTTGCCCGACCTGGAATACAAGCTCAGTATCTTCAAGGACGCCTTTCCGGGAAGGCCCGTGTTTCTGAGAGCCGACAAGGAGGTCCGATACGGTTTCGTCGTCAGGGTGATATCAATCCTCAAGAAGGTCGGGATAGAGAATCTGGGGCTGGTGGCAGACTTCACGGAAGAGCCAGCCCGGTGACCCCTGCCCGGAGCAAGAGCACGGTCACGGTGCCCGGTATAACCTCGCTGGGCCGCGGGCGGGCATGGACCGAGCGGTCGCCCGTCCTCCGGGAATGCGGAGATAATCGCTGTCATGAGAAGAGGCCTACTGATTTCATCGTCGGTGCACCTGGTGCTCATTATAATCCTCATCGCACCGCTGAGCGGCAGGGGGAGTGCGCTCTCACCCGGGACCGTCTACGACGTCAGCCTCGTCTCTCTTCCGGTCGGCTCTCCGGGGCCGCCCGGGCCTCCGGCCGGCAGTGACGAGCCGCCGGATGCGACCCTGGCCACCCCCGAGCCGGAGGTAGCCCCGAAGAAGGAAGTCCCGAAGTTGCCGGAGGAGAAGGCTCCCGAGAAGAAGAAGCCGGAGGCAACTGAGAAAGAGAGCCAGAAGGCGGCGGAGAAGGAGAAGGCCGCAAAGAAGTCCAGCGGCTCCGGAGAGCCCGAGCTCCACTCTTTGGTCAAGGGGGGTACGGGCACGGGTACCGGAGGCACAGGACAGGGTGGCTTCTCTTCGCAACTGCAGATTGACATCGAGAACTTCGAATTCAGCTACTATCTGGTGGCAGTCAGAAACAAGGTGAGCTCCAACTGGAGCCCCCCTGCGGGGGTCGTCACCTCGGGCGGAGCGGTGAGAACAGTTGTCTATTTCCGAATCTTGAGAAGTGGTAAAATCGCTGACCTCGCGATAGAGAAACCTTCGTCCGTGGGACTGTTTGACCAGTCGGCCTTGAGAGCCGTTCTGAGGGCTCAGCCTTTTCCGCCCCTTCCCAGGGGCTTCGCCGACGGTTCCCTGGGCGTTCACTTTGGGTTCGAATATGTCAAGTAATCTGACTGGTCGGAAAACACTGGTACTTTCGCTTGCCGCGTTCTTCCTGTTTCTTCCAGGGGTCGTGGACACCCAAGAGCCGGAGGTACACCTGGAGATAAGGACGTCGGAAGTCAGGTCCATAACGGTATACGTGGCCAGATTCAGCGCACCGGAGTCGGAAGGTGCCAGGGTCTTCGCGCGGCGCCTTCAGGAGGTCGTGACTTCGGACCTCGACAGGTCCGGATTCTTCAAGATCGTCCAGATTCCCGTGTCCGACGTGGAGCCGTTTCTCCAGCAGAGAAAGCAGGAGCGCGGCCTGGTGGAGGAAGTGATTGTTGAGGGAAAGGCCTTCCTGGAAGGCGGGAGAATCGTCTTCGAAGGCAAGCTCCACGAAATCGAAAGTCGCAAGCTGATAGTGAACAAGCGCTACAGATTCTCTGAACATGCCCTGCGGAGAGGTGCACATCGCTTCTCGGATGAGATAGTGCTTCAGCTCACGGGCGAGCGAGGCATTGCCTCCACCAGCATCGCCTTCGTGTCCGCCGAGTCCGGAACAAAGGAAGTCTACGTCATGGACTACGACGGACACGGAAGAAAGCAGATCACGGCAGAGAAGTCCCTCTGTCTCTCCCCTGCCTGGAGCCCGGACGGCCTCAAGATTGCATACACCAGCTACTCGAGGGGAAACCCTGACCTGCACGTCGTGGGCAGATACGGGGGCCAGCCGCAGACCCTCTCCTCTTACACGGGACTCAACTCCAGCCCCGCCTGGTCTCCGGACGGAAGCCAGGTCGCGTTGACCCTGACGAAGGACGGCAATGCTGAAATCTACGTCGTGAACGCCGACGGCTCGGGCCTGAGACGTCTCACGAGGCACCTCGCAATTGACTCGTCACCCTGCTGGGCGCCCAACGGGCGGCAGCTGGCCTTCACCTCCGACAGACGGGGAAACCCGCAGATATTCGTGATGGAAGCAGACGGTTCCAATGTGAGGCGGCTCACTCTCCAGGGAGCCTACAATGACTCGCCCGCCTGGTCTCCCAAGGGAGACAGGATCGCATATGCCTCGCGCCTGGGTAACTACTTCCAGATATTCGTGATGGACATCGCAGGCATGACGGCGGTTCAATTGACAGACAACAGGGGCAACAACGAGAACCCCGGTTGGTCCCCGGACGGCAGACAGATCGTTTTCAGCTCGTCAGTCCGAGGGAAACGTGATATCTATGTGATGAACGCAGACGGCTCAAACGTGAGACGTTTGACGAACGGAGGCGACAATTTCAATCCGTCATGGTCTCCTCGCCCTGGCGAGGAGTGAGTTGAAAGGAGGTGACACTATTGACAAGAAAGAGAGTGCTGTTTTCCGTTCTGGCTCTTCTGCTGGTTGCGTTGCTGTTCTCCTTCGGCTGCGCGAAGAAGAAGGTGACTCCCACGAAGGAGCTTCCCACTCCGCCCGTAAGGACGCCGGCAGAGGAAGTCACTGAACCGGTGGTGCAGCCAGAGGAACTTTTGGAACCCGTTCAGGAGGAGCCGATTGAGGAGAGGGTCGCTGCACAGATCCAGGATGTCTTCTTTGCGTTCGACGACTACTCGCTGACCGAAGAGGGGAGAAACACGCTGGCGCAGAATGCCAAGGTGCTCGCCGACAACCCGACCGTTAAGGTCGTCATCGAAGGACACTGCGACGAGCGGGGTACGGTCGAGTACAACCTTGCCCTCGGCGAGAAGAGAGCGATGAGCGTGAAGAACTACCTGGTGAACTACGGGCTCGACCCGGCCAGAACCTCGATCATCAGCTACGGAAAGGAGCGCCCGTTTGACCCCGGGCACAGCGAACAGGCCTGGGCTAAGAACAGGAGGGCTCATTTCGTCATCCGCAAGTAGCGATGTTCCCTGCCCGGCGCCCGGCGCCGGGCAGGGAATCAGCAGGAAATCGGTGAACTGAGATGATACGCAGTCTCACGCTTCTCTACGCTTTCGTGGCATGCCTTCTTCTTCTCACCGGATGCTACGGAAGAAAACTGGTCAACGTTCCTAACACCGTGGACCAGAACAGGGCGCAAATAGAACAACTGCGCCAGAATCAGGACGAAATCCTGCGGCTCCTGCGCGAGTTCGATGAGAGGCTCGAGCGCACAGACACTCTGGTCCGCGAATTGAGGGCCGACGCAGGCAGTCAGTTTGCGGAATTGAGAGAAGGAATCCAAGTCATAGAGGGCAAGGCTGACGACAGCGAATACCGCTTCTCCAAGCTTTCCGAGAAGGTGGACGAGGTGAAGTATTCGTCTGCCGCACGCGCGGACACTCTGCAGGCCGGCACCGGGAGCGACTCCACGGCGATGACGTTCGATGACGCCAGGAAGGCATACAGAGACGCCTACATGGACGTCAACGCCGGTAACTACGATCTGGCCATGATGGGGTTCGAAGAGTTCCTCAGGAATTTCCCGGACAGCGAACTCTCGGACAACGCCCAGTACTGGATTGGAGAGTGCTTCTACGCCACCGGACGATACGAAGAGGCACACGGGGCTTTCACGAAGGTTCTCGAGGACTATCCTGAGGGGGACAAGGTTCCGAGCGCCCTGCTGAAGGCCGCGTATTGTTCTCTGGCCCTCGGGAGAGAAGAGGAAGGAGTCGGATTCCTGAACGAGCTTATCTCGCGCTTTCCACTGAGCGAGGAGGCCAGCCTGGCGCAGGAGAGGCTGGAAGGTCTCTACAGGTAGCAGCGCGGGCGTTCCAGAGCAAGTCTGCGGCCGCGACACGGTAACTGCGCGCAGGGGGCCCAAGGCAGGGGGCGGATTCCGTTCAGCCTCAGTGTGCCGCAGAGGGCTCGCGCGAAGAAGCGATTCTAGCGATCCTGCCTGCCCTCGCCGCAGCCCACGTTAAGCTCCCGGGTGAAGTGACCATTTTCTCCTTCTAACGAATTCCAGGATTCCCGCCACCGTCTTGGCGTCCCTTATTCTCCCGTCGTCAATCATCTCGAGAGCCTCGCCCACTTCCAGCTCCACGGGCTCCAGCACCTCGTTCTCGTCCGGATTGCTCTTGGAGGCCACCAGCCCGGTCGCAACGAAGAAGTGAATGTTCTCGTTGCAGTACCCGGGAGTCGTGAACAGCTCGAAGAGCTTCTCCATCGAGCCTGCCCTGTAGCCCGTCTCCTCCTCCAGCTCGCGCGCCGCACAGGTCGCGGGATCTTCCTCCCGTTCCAGCTTTCCGGCCGGTATCTCGAGCAAGTACCCCCCAACGGCTTCCCTGTACTGGTCCACCAAGAGGAGCTTTCCCTTCCCTGTGAGGG
This sequence comes from Candidatus Eiseniibacteriota bacterium, assembly GCA_020349905.1. GTDB lineage: Bacteria > Eisenbacteria > RBG-16-71-46 > JAFGJU01 > JAFGJU01. Next base: position 1,734,064 of record CP070702.1, on the reverse strand, counting down.
CCACCACGGCGGCGGAGCCCGGGTGCTCCACTATCTCGAAGAACGCGGAAGGGTTCTCCCTCTCGAAGCTCCTGGCGACGTTGACTACCTTACCTCGATAGACCACTTCCGATACTTTCATCCTGTACGTCCTAGGTTCGAGTGTTGAAGGCCAGAAGCCTGAGTTCGGTCATTTCCTCGATGGCGTAGCGAAGACCCTCCCTGCCGAATCCGGAGTCTTTCACGCCCCCGTAGGGCATGTGGTCGACCCGGTACGTGGGGACGTCATTCACTATTACCCCGCCCACTTCCAGGCGCTCGAAGGCCTCGAGGGCCGCATCGAGTCTGCGAGTGAAGATTCCCGCCTGGAGTCCGAAGTCGGAGTCGTTTACCTGCTCTATGGCCTCTTCTATTTCTGAGAACCTGGTCACGACCACGACGGGTGCGAACACTTCGCAGCAGCTCACCTCCATCTTGGGTACGACGTCCACGAGCACCGTGGGCTGGTAGAGGTTCCCGTCTCTGGAAGCACCTGTGAGAGCTCGCGCACCGCCCTTCAGCGCCTTCTGGACCCACTGCTCCGTCTTCTCCGCTGCGGCTCTGTCTATGAGAGGACCCACGTCCGTCTTCTCGTCGATGGGATCCCCCACCACGAGAGCCTTCGTGCAAGCCACGAGCAGGTCAACGAAGGGTTCGTAGACATCCTCCTGGACGCAGATGCGCTGCACTGAGATGCATATCTGTCCGGCGTTGGAGAAACCACCTCTGACACACCTCTCGGCCGCGCCTTCGAGCGGCACTTCCCGGTCCACGATGGCAGCGGCGTTGCCTCCCAGCTCGAGGGTGACCTTCTTCTTGCCGGCGAGAGTCTTGAGCCTCCACCCGATCTCCGAGCTGCCGGTAAACGAGAACACCTTGAAACGCTCGTCTGCCACCATCCCCTCCGCAACGGAAGCCTTGCACGGCAGGACGCTGATTGCCTCCGCGGGCAGCCCAGCCTCGAGCAGGATTTCACCCAGCATCAGGGCGCAGACAGGGGTGGAGGACGCCGGCTTTATCACGACGGAATTGCCAGCCGCGATGGCCGGGGCCACCTTGTGGGCCACCAGATTCAGGGGAAAGTTGAACGGGGCGATGCCCAGCACTGGGCCGACAGGAAATCTCCTCGTTATTCCAAAGCGACCGTCGGAGCCAGGTATCCAGTCCAGCGAGATGTACTCTCCGCCTATCCGTCTAGCCTCCTCGCCCGCCACCTTAAACGTGTTGGATGCACGGGCGACCTCCACTCTTGCATCCCGTATGGTCTTGCCTGCCTCGAGGCTCAAGGCCCGCGAGAGCTCCTCGGCCCTCCGGGCGATGCCGGCGCTCACCTTCTCGAGGATGCCGGAACGTTCGTAGGAGCCCAGTCTTCGCATGGTCTCGAAAGCACCGACCGCCGCAGAAGCCGCCTTCTCCACGTGCTGGGCGGAGGGCCTGCACACTTCCGCAACGACAGAGCCGTCGTAGGGGGAGCGCACTTCCAGGACTTCGTCTGTCTTCACCCACTCCCCTCCCAGAGGGAAACCCCACTTCTTTACCATGCTCCGACCCCCTTTCTGCTGAGAGCTCCGGCCGAAGCCGCTCGAGCCCTGCTTCTGAGTGCTCAGTGATTCTTTGGTGACTCGCGTGCTATGAGCCCGAACACGGAGGGAGCGATCTCTCTCAGCTTCTCATAGATGAGGCCACACATTTCTCTTATTTCCCACTGGGCGTCACGGGCCAAGCGCTGTTTGAGGATGTGGAGCCACTCCCTGAAGTTGGCGCTCATCACCAGCTCCGTCGTACACGCGTTCGGGAGAACGTAGCGCGCGTCCTCCCTGGGAATACCGAGACGAATCAGCTCGGCGTAAGCGCTCCACGACGCTTCCATGGCGCTGCGGAAGGTATCGCTGAGGGCCTTCCCGCCCTGCTCCACGCGCGGCGGGACCACGTAGGAAGCCTCCTTCTCCGCGACGTACCTCTGGCTTCTCTGAGAATATGACGCCAGGCGGTGGCGGACCAGCTGATGGGAGCACGCCCGGCTTACGCCGGCTATCCGGAAGGTGGCGCTGGCGTGCTCGAAGACTGAAAGGTGTCCAGCGTTGAAGAGCTTCTCTAGGAACGTGGAAGTGTCGGACGAGGACATCCTGTCCGTGGTGTCGTAGCACGTCCGGGCGGCCCGCTCGATGAGACGCTCTGCGTCGGGCGTGACCGATATGAGCTCAACGTGCATCTGGTCCTCCAGGCAAATCCTGTGGCTCAGTCCAGCTTCTTTCTCTCCGAAATCTTGAGCATCCTCTCCAGAGCCACTCTCGCGTCGTCTCGCAGGGAGGCGTCCACCCTGACCAGATTGACGTCGTTCAGTGAGTCCAGGGTCCAGAGCAGGTTCTGAAGGTTCACCTTGAACATGTTGTGACAGAGAGACCTGGAAAGCTCGATGACCCTTTTGTCCGGATGCTCGGAAGCCAGCCGGCTGACCAGGTTCAACTCCGTGCCTATGGCTATGATTTCGCCCGGCCGCGCGGCCTTGACGTAGTTGACGATGAACTCGGTGGAACCTGCGGCGTCGGAGGCGTCCACCACCTCCTCGTAGCACTCCGGATGCACTATCACTTTGACCCCGGGGAAGGATTTCCGTACTGCCTGAACGTGCTCCACGGAAAACCACGTGTGCACGTGGCAGAACCCCTTCCAGAGTATCAGCCTGGCCCTGCGAAGCTGTTCCGGACTGTTTCCGCCTGCCGGCAAATCCGGGTCCCACACGACGGTTTCTTCTCGTCCTATTCCGAGGCGCTTGCCAGTGTTGCGTCCGAGATGCTCATCCGGGAAGAAGAGGAGCTTCTCCCGCTTCCCGAAGCCCCACTCCATTACCGCTGCCGCGTTCGACGAGGTGCATGTGGCTCCCCCGTGCCTGCCGCAGAAGGCCTTGAGCTCGGCGTCCGAATTCACGTAGACGATGGGGACAACGACGTCCTTGCCGAGCGCGGCCTCCAGGGCCTCCCAAGCCGTCTCGACCTCGCCGGCCTCGGCCATGGCAGCCATGGGACATCTGGCAGCCAGGTTCGGAAGGTAGACCTTCTGCTCTTCTCTGGTGAGAACGTCCGCACTCTCCGCCATGAAATGAACGCCACAGAAAGCGATGAACTCGGCCTTCTGCTGTGCCGCTTTCTTGGAGAGCCCGTACGAGTCGCCGCGGAACTCTGAAAGCTCTACGATTTCCCTTCTCTGATAGTGGTGGGCCAGAATCACGAGCTGCGCCCCGAGCCGAGCCTTCTTCTCGTTGATGCGCCGGATGGCCTCTTCGTCAGAGACGTTCATGTATTCTTTGGGGATAACGACGCTGTTCCCTTTCATGCTGGGCTGCCTCCAGGTTCGAGGTCCGCTCCTCTAGGATTCGGTGACTCTCGGAGGAGTGACACCTGTCTGACGCTGGTATTTCCCCTTCTTGTCCGCGTACGACCTCTCACACAGCTCATCGCTTTCAAAGAAGACGACCTGAGCAATTCCCTCGTTGGCGTATACCTTTGCCGGCAAAGGAGTTGTGTTCGATATCTCCAGAGTGGCGTTTCCCTCCCACTCCGGCTCGAACGGAGTCACGTTTACTATGATACCACAACGCGCGTAGGTCGACTTCCCCAGACAAATGGTGAGGATGTTGCGCGGAATTTTGAGGTATTCGACCGTCCTGCCCAGCGCAAAGGAGTTGGGCGGAATCACGCAAACGTCTCCCTTGAAGTCCAGAAACGACCTCTCGTCGAAATTCTTCGGGTCCACGATGGCCGTGTTAATGTTGGTGAATATCTTGAATTCGTCCGCTATCCTGAGGTCGTAGCCGTAGGAGGAAAGCCCGAACGAAACCACACCCTTCACTATCTGCCTCTCCTCGAACGGGACTATCATGGCTTTCTCCAGCGCCATCTTCCTTATCCATCTGTCAGATTTTAGTGCCACACCTACCTCCCCGTGCTTACCACCTTGCCAAAACCGCTAGTCAACGAACCTGTATCTGACCAGAGCGACGATGGCCTCTATGCCGTCCCTCCATCCAATCTTCTTACCTTCCTTCACCGTGCGATACTTGAACGAGATGGGAACCTCCGCAATCCTGTGACCTCTTTTGCGGACTTTCGCCGTCACCTCCGGGCAGAATTCGAAGCGCTTGCACTTGAGCGGAATGCTCTTCAGTACGTCGGCCCGGAACACCTTGTAGCAGGTTGCCTCGTCCGTGATACGGGCGCCGTAGAGTAGGTTGGCAAGGGCGGTAAGAAAGAGCACGGCCACCTTGAACTTGGTGAAAGGTAGCTCGTTCTCCGGGTTGCTGTAGCGAGAACCGTAGACGACGGTGGCCCGCCCCTCCTCTATGGGAGCCACCAGCTTGAGATAGTCGTTCGGATCGTACTCAAGGTCCGCGTCCTGGATAATCACTGCGTCCCCCTGAACCTCCGAGATGGCGGTCCTTATGGCGGACCCCTTGCCCATGTTCCGCGAATGATAGAACACGCGCAGGTCCTTCTCGTGCTCCACCGACTTCAGGAACTCCCTCGTCCCGTCTGTAGAGCAATCGTCCACGATGAGGATTTCTTTCTCTATGTCGACCGCGCGTATGCGCTTCAGGATCTCTCCGATGGTCCTGGCTTCGTTGTAGACCGGAACGATGACTGAAAGTTTCAAACTTCGCGCCTCCTCCTCACTCTCTCCAGTTTAACCCAGACGGCCATCGAAGAAAAGACGCCAGCCCAACGCAGGCCAGAAGAATCACGTAGGGGTCCACCGGCAACCTGTATCGCATCACCGTGAGAAACACCGCGCTGACCAGACAGTAACTCACAACAACGCATGGTAGGAGCGTCCCGGGATTCCTTTTGACGAAGACCAGAACCGCTCCAACCGAGGCCAGGACGAACAGCAGCAGCGATGCCGCGCTCCCCAGGATCCGGGCGAGCCCGCTTCTGGGCAGGATGTTGGAGGTGTGCACTGAAGGATAAAGCTGGAAGAGGTTAGCCAGCTTCCTGACGTAGAGCTTAAGGGCAGACCCCGGATTCTCCCCTATGAACTTAAAGCCTTCCCTGTAGAGCAGCTTCTCCCTGGATGGCTCGTCGGGAAGCGCAGCGAGCCTCTGTTTCAGCTCCTGCGGATACTCGGGATTCTCCGTGGTACTTCCGGTGGCGAAGTAGCTGTTTCCATACCAGAATTGCCGCCCTCCCCCGGTGGCAATCAAGACGAAGTTTCCCGTGGCCACGTAATTGCGCACCGTCCACGGAGCCACGGTGGCCATGGACGCCACGATTACGATGAAGGCGGTACGGCGCAGCCAGGGCGTCCCGATTGCTCTTGGCCAAAAGAGGGCCCAGACGGCCATGCCCGGTACGACCCCCATCAGGGAAGGTCGTCCCAGATAGGAGAGCCCCAGGAAGAGGCCGGACAGGAGAGAGTTCCCGAGTGAGAAGCCACGTACGTTTCCGGCAAGGAACAGGACCGAGACGAGAAGAAGAAAGGTCACGATGTTGTCCGACCCCTGGGCAGACGGCAGGTAGATGAAATAGGGATAGATGGCGCAGACAAACGCCGCGAGCAACCCCACCCTTTCCGAGAAGAACCGCCTGCCTACGATTCCTACGATGGCGCACGCCAGTGCAGAGAGTATGGACTCACAAATCCGCACCACCAGAAGCCGCGAAGTGAACAGAAGAATGGCCGAGAGGAAATAGGGGTAGAGAGGAGCCCTGGCCAGGGAGGCGCCAAAACCCTGGCCGCTGGCCAGCCTTTCGGCCACACGAAAATACCAATTGCTATCCGGCCAGTAGAGCTTCTCAGGAAGAGCCAGAGCCAGGCCGACTCTCAGGGCGAGGGCCAGGATGCACGCGCAGGCCAGAAGCCGGGGAAACGAAAACCAGGAGGCGGAAGACAGCTTTTGTTTCATCAAGAGACGGAATCACCTGATTGAACGCTGCGCCGCGCCCGTGGCACGACACTTGCTAACCCGAAGCCCGGGGACGAACGACCCGTGACAGGAAAAGTCGCTCAGGCAGTATAGACAACGACAAACCAGGTGTCAACTGACGCAGGGGCCGGGGCTCCGGTGTAGACGCCACGCCTGGAAGCGGCCCCTCGGACCTGGTGTTTGCCAAGACGGGCCCTGACCGTCGAAACCAGCGTGCGGGAAGCCCCGGGGTGGAAGAAGGGCGCGTGGCCCCTCGGGCGAAGCACTGTCAGAAGAGTTCGTGTTTACATGTCCTGGCCCCGGCTGCTAGTATTTCAACGTTAAGGCTCTCGGGGCTCACTTACACGAGGGGGGTGGAGAACCAAGATGCCCGTGGCCGAGTCAGTCCGCAGAATGAAGGACAAGGCGCCCAGCTTCATGACCATCCTGAAGGTCGTGCTGCCGGTCGGGCTCGGGTATCTTTTGGGCTCGGCCATCGTCAACCCGTATCACCGCACCATAGAGATCCTCGTCGGCTTCTTCATAGCGGCTGCCGCGTTTCTGATAAAGCCGTCGAGAGCCATCGCTGCCTTCATAGTCATCTTTCTCTTTCCCGCGCACCTGTCCATCGGCACGAGCAACACGGTCTTCATTCTGATACTGCTTTCCACGTGGGTGGCTCAGCAGGTCATATCCGGCCAGAAGATCACCGTCCGTACGCCCCTGGACTTGCCCATCGTCGTCATGGCTGCCGCGTACCTGCTCTCTCTCTCAAACGTGCCCCACGGTCTCTACGGGGTGAATCTGCGGGGACTGACCGTCTTTCTCACGTCTGTGGCCATCTACTATCTGGTTGTGAACCTGACGAACGATACTGCTGGAATACGGCGCCTGCTCTGGGCGGGGGCAATAGGGGCGGCGATAATGGCAGGAATCGGCCTCTACGAGGTATTCAATCCTGGCAGGCAGCTTCTGCCCTACTTTCTCATCATGAGAGAGGCGCCCTCCGATGTGCCGATAGTCAGGGCCGGCTCAGGATTCAGGAATTCAAGCGTTCTCTCCCAGTACTGTCTTTTCTACATCCTTGCGGGCGCGTTCATGTTCACAAGGGAGACGTCCCGGTTCTTACGCACGGTCATCGCCCTGCTCCTGTCTGCAAGCCTCATCATATTCGTGAGCACGGCCATGCGCGGCGCTCTGCTCGCGGGCGCCGCAGGGCTTGTCTTTCTGGTCTGGAGAAGCAGGGGCATCTTTGACACCAGAAAGCTCGTAATCGTCGTGCTGGCGTGCGCCGTGGTCTTCCTCGTGGCCCACCAGGTCTTGAACACGGCCGGCTTCGTTCCCAACATCTGGGGAAGGTTCTCGGAGCTTCAGCAAAAGGTGGGAAGCCACGTGGACCGGGTCGCAGTCATGAGGGAGGTCTTCGACAGGTCCATGGAGCATCCCTTCATAGGCCACGGGCCCGTTATCCATCTTCCTCGAGGGTTCGTGACGGTTAGGAGCAACAATCCGCACTGCCAGTACCTCCTCTATCTATACACCATCGGCCTGCTGGGACTGGCAGGTTTCATCTGGCTGCTCGTGGGATTATTCAGACTGTCGTCGCAGAGCATACGGCGTGGGGATCACAACAAGTTCCTGCAGGGGCTGATGGTGATTCTCCAGACGTTCCTCGTGATATTCGTTCTTCACGAGACAGTGGACGACTACTCCAGTTCCTTCAACTATCCCCTGTTCATCTGGTACACGTTCGCCCTCGTAGTGACTACCAGGAACGTGCTTCTGAGGGAAGCGTCCGCGGCCGAGCAAGTGCCGGGAGCGGGGTCGCCGGGTGATTTGTCACGAGGTCGGTCTTGAGGGGCTAACTTCGCGCCGCCGAGCGCTTTTGAAACGAATACCCAAACATGCAGGGTGGAGCTGGGGGAGTTCTGAGTTGGAAGAAGAAGGGGTGTCCGCCCAGACCGTCTCGCGCCTGCCCACTAGATGCCTGGATCTAGTGGAAAACGGAACCGGAAGAGAACCGATGGCAGGCCGTCTAACAAGAACGGCAGACATCCCCTCTCAGCATTCATACACTGATGCCGCAGAAAAGTTCCCGTCCCTTATCTCCTTATACTACAGCGCATTACGTCAATTACTACAAGTAGTTTCTACGAAATCTTATCCCGACGCAGGGCCTTGCCACATTCGCGATGCGCCACCCGAAGGGGCTCCGGGATTCGAAAGCGCGTGCAGCAGTCCAGAACGAGTCGCACCGAAGAGGACACGTCCGCGAGGTGCCCGGGAGAGACGTAGACAGGCCTCACGTTGCTGCGCGTTCGAAGAGCAACCCCTACCAGATGCCCCTCTCTCCTGATTGGGCTGGTGGCGCCCCTTTTCGGTCCTGGTTCGCGCCCGGGTTTGAGGAGGGGACTCTTGGCGCACCCTACGGTCGGGAGCCCTGCGAAGAGACCCACGTGGGAAGCGATGCCCATGCCCCTGAAGTGCGCGATGCCCTGACCGTCAAAGAGAATCACGTCCGGGCGACTGCTGAGTTTCTTGAGGGCTTCGATGAGGATGGGACCTTCGCGGAAGGTCAGGAGCCCAGGAACGTAGGGAAACCTGACCTTCCCTTCCGCTGTCACGAGCTCCCTGAGGGCGAGGTCCGGAAAGGAGAGCACTGCTATCGCGGCGCCGGCCCTCGCCGTCGAGGCCTCCAGAGCCACGTCGGCGCCGGCAACGCTGGAGATTCTACTGGGGAGGGCTCGCACCTCGATGAGGGAGGCAAGTTCATACTGCAATTGCCTCGCCCCAGACGAGTCCAGGTCCCAATCGTGAAGCTTCCTAACTTTCACTGAGGAAACGCCGCTCGGCTTCTAAGCCTTCTCACGAACCATGGAGTTGTAAACGAGAGCCAGTAGCCCGCCCCCCAGGAAGCCGTACACGAAGCCGTAGACAAGGCCGAGGAAGCAGCCGGCTCCGGAGACACAGTAGCACGGGCACACCCTGTGCATGAGGTTCAGATGGGCACCGCCGCCCTGCAGGTGAACGACCAGACTTATCAGGAAGAAGCTGATCGCAAGAACTATTCCCGTGGCAACGGCAAATGACAGGGCTCTCAGTCTCATCACCACCAACTCCTTTCGGCTCCAGGAGGCCGGCCCGGAAAGACCGGCACGCTGTCCGGCGCCAATCGCCTCCTCTCAGGTTTGTGAGCTTCGACCGCAGCATTATATCCCCCTCCGTCCGGCAGGTCAATACGATGAAGGGAGTGCTTCCTGGGCAGTGCCAGGCGCCCTGTTATGCCAAGGTGCCCCATCAAGTCAAAGCTGTCCTAGCGGAAAGCGGTCTTGCCGGAGGGCTGCCTTGCTCGAAGGCGATCTAGTAGGAAAGCGGCCTTGAAGTAGCCGCAGCTTTTCCATATAATCTCAGTCTGGCAGTCACGCACAGGCGCCTCTGATGCCGGAGTGGAGTATGGACGACGAAAGATGGCACGACCTGGTCGAGCAGATTGAGCGCAAGCTGAAGGTCCTCGGTAAGGAGACTTACACGCAGGACGAGGGCAGGACGGAAATCGAGACCCTCACCTTCCAGGGCCCCGAGGGGAAGATGATGCTGAGACGTACCTCTAAACCTCTCGTCGTGGACAAGAAGGTCCAATTTTCCAAGAGAATCGGCAGCCATCGCTCAGTGGAATACGTCTACTCTCCCAGCGAGAAGGTCCAAAGGGTGCAACTCTTCAAGTGGTCCGAGACGGACAGGGACTGGGAGGAAGTACGTCTCGACCGCTTTGTCCCTCAGTAGGCGGGAGGACGACGGTTGTATCCGGTTCTGCTTCAGAATCTCATCCTTCCCATTGCTGAAAGGGCCCTCGGTTGGCCCATCCTTCGTCACTTATCCGAAATACTCGAGACTCAATGGTGGGACGAGAAGAGGCTGAGAGAGCTCCAGCTTGGTAAGCTCTCCCAGACACTTCTCAGCGCCAGGAGGAGCGTTCCTCTTTTTCAGGAGATTCTGGGCGGGGTGCCTGAATCCCGCATCCAGGATGAGCCCCTGAGTGTCTACGCGGAGCTGCCGTACCTCGTTAAGGAGGACGTGCGCGAGAATTTTCCGCACAGGATACTGTCAAAGGACTTCTCCCCTTCTCAGTACAAGAAGACCTCCACTGCCGGCTCCACAGGAAAGCCACTGGAGTACGTGGTCTCTAACAGCGGATACGGCGCATGGTGGGCTCATCACCTCAGGGCCTTTCACGCCGCAGGATACTCCCTCGGCGACAGAATCGTCTATATTGCCTCCGTAAGAGACCTCACTCCCACCAGGAGAATAAGAGACTTCTTGATACGCCAGATACAGCTCGACGCCTACGAGTCCTCGGACAGGCTGTTCGAGCTTTACATTGAGAAGATAAGGAAGTTCAGACCTCGCATCTTGCGAGGGTATCCCGAGATGCTCTTTCTTCTGGCCGACCTGGTCGAGAGAAAGGGCATCACAGACATAAGGCCCGCCTCAGTGATTACCAACAGCAACAAGCTCCACGAATTCCAGAGAGAGTACGTGGAGAAGGTCTTTCATGCGCCCGTGTTCGACCTCTATTCCTGCCCTGAGTCAGGAGCCCTGGCTTTTGAATGCGAGAAGCACCAGGGATACCACCTTGCTCTGGAGCACGGGCTGGTCGAGCTTGCTGACGAGAAGGGCCGGCCAGCTGCAGACGGAACAGGCGCCATAGTGGGCACGAATCTTGACAACGCAGCGATGGGAATCATCAAGTACGACACCGGGGATTTCGGCACGGCCAGCGGGCGCTCATGCACGTGCGGAAGGGGGCTGCCGTTGCTGGACGCCGTGGAAGGAAGGGCGCACAGCCTGTTGGTCACAAAGGACGGCCGGTACCTGCACGGCACCCTGTTCGAGGGACCGTTTCTGCACACCGAGACCTTCAAGGAACTGGGCCAGTGGGTGGACCACATCCAGTTCGTTCAGGAGAGCGAAGACCTGCTCGTCATAAAGATGGTCAGAGAACGTGACATGAACGAAAGCGGGCTTAATGACGCCGTTGAGCAGGTGAAGAAGATCCTGGGTCCCGGCATGACGGTGGAGATACAGTTCGTGGAGAAGATAGACAAGCCACCGTCAGGCAAGAGACAGCTGGTCGTTTCTAAGGTTCTTCCGGAAAGGATGAAGGACAGGCTGGGATTGAAGTAGGGACTCTCACTGCGGGCAAGCGCTCGCCGTGCGCACGCGCTCGCCGCAGGGTGACTGGTGCGGGGAGCCCAACCTTACCCATATTGCGACATAATCAGCTTCAGGTGAGGGTGTTGGAGATTCTGAATGGATCCCTAGCTCTCGTGGCACGCGGTGACACAAAGCATAAGAGTGGGAGAGTGTGATGTGATGTATCGGTCTCCACTCAATCGCTCCTGACGCTTCTCCTAACGTCCAGTGCGATTCCTGCGCTCTCATTGGGTCTCAGGATTACGCGTAGAACCTACTGCATCCCTCGATTGCTCCACGGCATCAACCCTCTCGCAGCCCACAATTCCGACAGGACCTCCGCCTGCTCATGGACGGGCAGCGTTGCCTTCTCCCGCTTGTCCGGTGGGTAGTTGTGCTTGCGGAGAATGCCCTTCACAAGTACACGCACCTGCGCCCGCAGATGGGATCGGTCAGATTGCCGGTCCCGTCTCTTTCTTGTCGTTTCCATGCCCTTGGCCCTCTTGTGGAG
>CP070702.1:1709151-1722343 GCA_020349905.1 Candidatus Eiseniibacteriota bacterium | reverse complement strand
CTCCTCCCGGTCAGGGATGTACGCCCCTCTCATAGTGGGGGACCGGGCCATCGGCGCGCTAAGCCTGGAGAGCGACAGGCTCAACACCTACAAGCAGGAACAGCTGGACCTGCTCACGGCCTTCGCCAACCAGGTGGCAATCATGATAGAGCGCACGCGTCTTCACGAAGAAGTCATGAAGACGCGTTGGATCGAAGAGGAGCTCAAGATCGCCAGACACATCCAGTCCAGTTTCCTTCCGTCGGAGTGCCCCCTTCTTCAAGGATTCGAGATATGCGGGATTCACCTTCCGTTCGTGGAGGTGGGAGGGGACTACTACGACTTCATTCGCATCGTTGACCATCAGACAGGTATAGCGATCGCCGACGTGGCGGGCAAGGGCATCCCGGCCTCCCTCATCATGGCCAGTTTCCGCGCCAGCCTGCTGGCAGAAATCCGCAACAACTACGCCATCAGGACCATCTTGGCGAAGACCAACGCCCTACTCTACGAGAGCATAGAAAGCGACAGGTTCGTCACGGCCTTCTACGGTGTGCTGGACACGAAGAACAAGGTCTTCACCTTCTCCAACGCAGGACATCACCCCCCCATCCTCATGCGAAACGACGGAAGAACTGAGCTGCTGACCGAAGGAGGGCTAGTGCTGGGGGTGTTGCCGGATGCGCAATACGAAGAAAGACCCGTGAGCCTCAGCAGTGGAGACGTCCTCACCCTCTACACGGACGGGGTCACTGACGCTGCAAACGTGTCGCGAGAAGAGTTTGGGCAGGAGCGTCTGGTTGAAGTCATCCGTCAGTCACTTCACATGTCGGCCGGAGAGATCTCGGACAGGATCGTGGCAGAGGTGGCCTCCTTCCGCGGTGAAGCGGGACAGAACGACGACCTCACCCTTGTCGTCATAAAGGCGCTCTGAGTGCCGTAGACTCGCCGAGCTTCCGCGACAGGCAGACAATGCATCCCCGATAATCCCGAGAGGCATTCTGGCCCACCCCCGAAGCATACCCGCGCATGCCCCGCGGCATCTCTCGGGAGTTCCGGCGGCCTCTTACCGCCTCAGTTCGCCTCGCACACCGATCACCGCAGTACTCATCGGTATGGGCTTTCCCGAGGCCTCGATGGCCTGCCTCACCGCCGAGAGCAGCCCTGAACAGCAGGGAACCTCCATGACGGCAACCGTGACGCTTTTCACGTCCGAAGAGCGAAATATGTCCGTGAGTTTCTCCTTGTAGTGTGCGACGTCGTCCAGCTTGGGACACCCCACGAGAAGTGTCTTCTCCCGAAGCAGGTCTTCGTGAAATCCCGCGTACGCGAAGGGCGTGCAGTCCGCCGCCACGAGCAGGTCAGCGCCACGGAAATGAGGAGCGTTCACGGGCAAAAGCATGAGCTGAACAGGCCAACCTCTCAGTTCCGACGCGCGCGAGGGGGCAGATGCCGGCGCCTCCTCCACGCCCTTCTCACTGGAATTGAAGTGCATCATTCTTGAACCCGGGCACCCCCGAGGCGAACCGTGAGCGTGGACTCCGTGCGTAGACCCAAGCGCGGTGCTGGAATCCCCGCCCGGCGCAGCTGCTCCGTCGTGAGCGGCCGCGTGCTTAGCCGAGCTAGGGCCTGTTGTCGCAGCACTCGCAGCCCCTGCCGAGGCCAGATGTGCCTTGACCGCCTCTTCGTCAAACTCGTCTGCTTCCCTTTCGACTATCTCGAGCGCTCCTTCCGGACACTCGCCCAGGCAGGCGCCCAGACCGTCACAGAAGGTCTCGCTCACGAGCCGCGCCTTTCCGTCCACTATCTGAATGGCCCCTTCGGCACACGACGGGACGCAGAGCCCGCACCCGTTACATTTCTCCTCGTCTATCTTTATTATCTTTCTCACTGACTTGCCGTTCATGGGCATCCCTCCTGTGGATTCTCCTGCGAAGATGCGACGAGCGCGCCCTCGGCTCCTTCGCATCGCCGCGCCGGGCGAGGCCTCGAGCTGTTGTCTGGCTCGATGGCGCGGGCTTCCTCAAGTACACCACGAGCATACCGCGGGCCCGCGGGCGGAACATTGACCTAAGTCAAACGAGGCAAAATAAAGAAGATAAAAAGAAGGCGTTCTGTTGGGAGCGGGGTCCCAAAGGGAAATAAACAGGAGGAGGTCAGCGGAGCGCTTCTGCCTTTCCGCTCGTGAAGTCCCGGTGGAAACTCATCGTGTCGAAGATGTCCTGCTCCATGAGGGGCCGGCCGGTTGCTATTAGCTTTGCGATGTTCCTTCCCACACCGGGTCCCATCATGAAGCCCTGCCCGCACGTGCCCGCTGCCAGGACCAGTCCTTCCGGCTCGCTCGGCTTACCCAGTATCGGCACGCCGTCAGGGGTCATAGGGTAGAGGCCTCTCCAGCACCTGCGAATGAGGAGATTACGAAGCCTGGGAATGAGTTCGATGAGTCTTCGTCCTATTACGGACGCGAACTCCGACGTGCTTCTCTTATCCGTCCCAACCAGGATCTCGGCCGGGGTGTAGCAGAATATGAATCGCCCCTCCGAGTTCTGCCCGAAGTAGAAGTTGGAGCTCTTGCCCGCCGGTCCCGGTCTTAGGTCGACCACCAGAGGCTGGAGAAACTGCTCGACCGGCGCAGATATGCCTGCTTCGTGACTGTCCGGAACCACGGGTATATCCAGCCCGCACATGAGGCCCACTTCTCTGGCGTACGGTCCCGCGGCGTTTACCACGACCTGGCAGGGATAGGTTTCCTTTCCCGTGCGCACCGCGGTTATCCTGCCCGAGTTGATGACGATGCCCGTCACCTCTTCTTCGAAGAAGAACTTCACGCCCCGGGCCTCGCACAGTCTCTGATACGAGCTGGCCACCATGAGCGGTGAGACCTGACCGTCGCCCGGCGAGTACGTCCCTCCTCTGAGCCCGGCAGGGTTGATGCCCGGAATGATGTCCTTTATCCTGTTAGGCCCCACCCAGTCGATGTCCAGGTCGTACTTCTTCTGCAGAGGCAGGATGTCCTTGAGGGTCTTCTCTTCTTCCTCGCGATACACAGGGAAGCAGTACCCTCCACCCTTCCAGCCGACGTCGTCACCGTGCGACTCCCTCCACGTCGAGAAGGCATCCAGGCTCTCCTGGCAGAGGCGTATCTTGGCCGGATTAGAGTGCGTGGCCCTGGCTCCACCGATGGCCGCTTTGTTCTCCCCCTGGCCCACGGAGGAATTCTTCTCCAGGACCGCGACCCGGAGGCCCTCTTCGGCCAGGTAGAAAGCGCACGGAAGCCCAACGCTGCCGGCTCCGATTACTATCACGTCGTGACTCTGCAAGGAAGGAATCTCCCCTTACGGTTCCGTATTGCTCCGCGACTCCTTCGCGTCCCGGCTCCCGGTGAGCGCACCGAGCGCCACCTCGGCCTCGAACGGACGCAAAGTGAAAGGAGTGACCTGGCTTGCAGGTATTCCCTCTTCCCTGAACATGCCTGCTATGAGCTCTCTGCAGGTCTTTCCACCACAGGCGCCCAACCCCGCCCTTAATACGGCCTTGAGCTGGTTCATGTCCCTCACGCCGGCCCTTATCTGCTCGAGGATTTCGCTCTTTCTCACGCGTTCGCAACGGCAGACTACAAAACCCTCCTCCCCGGTGGAGGTGCGCGGGGCAGCGGGCGCTTGCTCGTCCTGGAGCCTTATCCCCGCAACCGAGAGAGCGTCCCCGTAGGGTACCTCCAGCAGGACCTGCCTGCATTTGCTCCGGGCCGGGTTGCTCTTTACCGCGGCCACCCTGCCCTCGCCGACCTGTCTGCCGTCCGAGTCCACGGTCACGACGGTCTTCTCTCTCGGCAGCTTCTCTTCGGAAAACTCGAACGGCACTGTGAGCAGTGCCAGCTTCTCCTCCGGGTCGTAGTCCAGCTCCACCGTTACGATGGCGAGGCCGGGACAGCCCGCAACGCATCGACCGCAGGCCAGGCACTCACCCCGGAACACGGGAACACTCATGATGGAATCGTCCTCGAATACGATAGCCTTCTTAGGGCATACCTTCGTGCAGGGATCGCACGGAATCTCCTGCGCGCATCTGACTATCGGAAATCTCCGCAGACCCCGCGGAGGGGCCTCCTGCTCGTGAGCGGGACCCGGCTTGCTTCTCAAGATGGCCGCGAGACCGTCCCATTCAGGAGGTATGTCGCACTCGATCCCAAGAGAGCGGACAATGCGCCGTCCGATGAGTTTGCCACTGAAGATGGCGGCACTGGCCTCTGCGATTTCTTCAGAGTCCCCTGCCGCGTGGACTTCCATGCCAAACGCTTTGGCCTGGAGCAAGAGCTCGTTCACCGGAGAGAGACCGACCGCTATGAGGACGGTGTCCACGTCGAAGGACTTCTCAGTACCATCGATGGCCTTGAAATTTTCGTCGCACCTGGCGATTGTTATGCCTTCCACGTGCTCGCTGCCGTGGGCTTGAACCACGGTGTGTGACGTAAACACGGGCACACCCAGTCTTCTTATCTTGTCCTCGTGGACCTTGTAGCCACTGCACTGGGGTAGTGCTTCGCACAGGCCAACGACCTCTATGCCAGCCTGAAGGGCGTGATAGCTGCCTATGAGACCCACGTTCCCGCCGCCCACGACGAAGAGCCTCTCGGAGGGACGAATGAGGTCCCTGTTCACCAGAGTCTGAAAAGCACCTGCCCCGTACACTCCCGGCAGGTCGCATCCAGGAAAACCGAGGGTCTTCTCCCTCGCTCCGCAAGCAACAAGAAGGACCCGGGGCGAGACCAGCACGTACTCTCCGGAGCGCAGAACCCCTACCTTTCTGTCTGAGAAGACACCCACGGCAAGGGAATCCGACCACACCTCCACGCTGGAGAGGCCGGCCAGTTCGCTCGAGAGAAGTTCCGCGATGCGTATGCCCCTGGTTCCGGCGAAGCAGTCGCTTCTGGAGCCGAAGAAGGAGTGGGTCTGGAGGGTCAGCTTCCCTCCCAGCGAAGGCTTGTCATCCACGAGCAGGCATTCGATACCCTGTCTTCCGAGCTCTATGGCGGCGCATATACCAGCGGGCCCTCCACCTATCACCAGGACCTGGGTCTCGACTTGCCGGATGTCTTCGAAGGAAACGGGAGAGTCAGACTCGGGAAGAGACGGAAGCCCCTCGCAGCTGCGGACGTCCATGTCCCAGCGCACCGCGGTCATGCAGGCCTTGACCGGGATTCCGTCCGCGATTACCAGGCACTGGGAGCACTGGCCGTTGACGCAGAATATCCCCTGTGGGCTGCCGTCTGCGGGATGGTGGCCGAACTGATGAATTCCGTGGGCGAAAAGCGCGGAGGAGATCATCTCTCCTTCCTCCGCCCACAGGTGGGTGCCGTTAAAAACGAAGGGAACGCGCCGCTTCTCGGCGATATCGATTACGGGGTGAGTTGCTATCCTTGAAGATGCCGGCATGCCTTCAGTCCGCATGGGCGCTCAGCTCACTCTCTCCTTGCAGCCGCGCCCTCCTCCTGGAGAAGATGCTCCTTGAGAATCTGAAAGATCCTGGCATCACTGAAGCACTTTTGCTGCATGGCGCCTGAGGGACACACGGCCACACACGTACCGCAGCCCTTGCATTCTTTCTCGTTCACGCTCGAGATGAGAGCCCCGCGTTCCTTGTTGAAACTCACGCGCGGCGCGGCATAGATGCAGACCTCTTCGCACTTCCCGCAGCCACGGCAGAGCTCCTCGATCACGGTGGCGACGATGCTGGCCAGCGTTCCTTCGACCGCGCCGGCCGCTGAATCGGCGCCCTGTGTCGAAACCACCGCCCGTGCTCCGTCCAGAGAAGGCCGCATGCCTTCAGGTACTCTCACCACCGCAGCGGGAAGTTCGTTCGAGGCCGCGCCCAGCACCATGACTTCCTTTTCGCACTCCTGGATGCAGAGCTTACACTCGAAGCACGGGCCGCAGCGCATGCATCTGAGCGCTTCCTCCATGGCGAGCCGCTCGGTATATCCCAGTTCTATCTCGTCGTAGTTTCCGGCCAGGCTCTTGGGCTCGAACTTCTGCATGTGCTTCCTGGGAAGTGCGGGTGGGTCCGGCGGCTTCAGTTCGAACTCACGAGCGCCGCAGGCCATCCCGGGAGGCAGGCTCATCTTCTCGCCGCTCAAGAAGCTATGCATGGATGCGGCGGCCCTGTGACCCGACGCTATGGCGTCCACAACGGTCCAGGGTCCGGTGAAAGCGTCTCCGGCCGTGAAAACGTCCTTAACGGAACTCTGAAGAGTCTCCTTGTCCGCCACGATGGTGTTCCACTTGGATATTTCCAGGTCCTTCATGCCTTCGGCAAACCAGACGTCGGGCTGCTGGCCTATCGAGCTGATCACGTGGTCCACCTGCACCACGTATTCAGAGCCCTCTATGGGAACGGGCCTTCTTCGGCCGTCAGGACCGGGCTCGCCCAGCTCCATTTTCTGAAGCTTCATGGCCTTCACCCTGCCCTTCTCTCCGATGATCTCAACTGGCGCCACCAAAAGATGCATCACCACACCTTCCAGCTTCGCCTCGGCCACCTCCGTCTTGGCAGCGGGCATCTCCTTCTCCGTACGGCGGTAGAATATCTCGACGGAGCTTGCTCCCAATCTCACGGCAGCCCTCGCCGAATCCACGGCGGAACTGCCTCCCCCGATGACCGCCACTCTTCCCGAGAGCCCCGGATGCGTCCCCTCGTTCACTCTGCGCAAGAGGCTGAGACAATCGTCAACTCCCTCCAGTTCCTCGCCCGGCACACCCATCTTGAGGCTCTTGTGGGCTCCCACCGCGAGCAGGATGGCCGCGTAGCCGTCTTTCTTGAGTGACTCGTAGGTCACGTCCTTGCCGAACGTGACCCCGGTCTTCATCTCCACGCCCAGCTCCTCTATGGCGCCGGTCTCCAGTGAGATGATTCTCCGGGGAAGTCTGAAGGTCGGGATCCCCGCAATGAGCATTCCTCCGGGCTTGTCCATGGCTTCGAACACGGTCACCCGATAGCCCTTTAGAACCAGGTCCTTCGCCGCCGTGAGACCCGCGGGCCCGGAGCCGATGACGGCCACCTTCTCCTTGCGCCAGATCTTCGCGGGCTCTGTCTTCTGCTTCCCACGCTGAAGCTCAAAGTCAGCCGCAAATCGCTTGAGCCACGCGATGGCAACCGGGTCGTCCCGCTCCGCGCGGTTACAGTTCTCCTCGCAGGGATGTGTGCACACCCGGCCGCATATTCCCGGGAAGGGATTCGGGGCACCCGCCACCTCCAGCGCCTCGTCAAACTTGCCAGTGGCGATCAGGGACACGTAGGCCTTCACGTTGGTGCCGATGGGGCAGGCCTTGCTGCAGGGAGACATCTCCACAAGCTCTGCGCACTCGCTGAAACCGTCACTCGTAGAGGTCACCTGAATCCTGGGAGGAGAAATCGCGGCTTCTTCGCTCATCTTAGGTCAGACTCCGTGTAGTTAGAGACTTCGAGACAACACCGCTGCGAGCATCCCTCAAGCAGCCGTGCGTGACGACAACCCAAACCCAGCAAGTTTACTCTTCTTAGGCCGGCCGGTCAAGGTAAATCAAGGAGGCCGAAGAAGCGCATCTCGAGAGAAGACGAGTGCCCTCGAGAGAAGGCCGGTCTGACACAGAAGTCGGACGATCCGGGACCGCAACCTCTGCAGCGCCGCTCAATCCACGCTGTAGACCTTGCCTTCCTCGGGAAAAACGACGGGCGTGGACCCACACGCTTCCAGCAGTTTCATTATCTCCGAGAGCTGCTCGGCCGACTTGGCAGGGTGATGGTGCACCGGCATCAGCTTTCCGACTTTCGCGGTCTCGGCCACCACGGCCACCCCGCCTGCAAAGGAGTGCATGCTCACGGCCCTGGGGTCGTCCTCCGCCTCCTGGTCGGTGAGCCAGACCTCGTGCAGAAGCAGTGAGACTCCCTGGACGAGCTCGGTCGTCTCAGGACGCACGGCAGTGTCGGTTATATACGCGAAGCTGTCGTCCAGCCGCATCCCTATAGAACCACCGGGGTGGGTCTGGGAACGAACCTCGAGCCTGTGGGGACCGATGGAGAGGGACTCCTTCTCTATCGGGGTGAGCTGCACGCGAGACGGGAAGCAGTCAATGGTTAGAGGAAAGAGGGGCGGGCTTAAGAGCTTTCCCACGGCCTGCTTCGCGTCTGCCTCCACGAGGGGCTCGCCCGGCGCGAAAAGCGAAACCGGTTTCTCCGTCCAGATACCGGGCAGATAGGAAAGCCCCACAGTGTGGTCAAGATGATAGTGAGAAAGTACGATGTTCAACCGCTCATAGGGTCTCACCAGTTCTGCGATGTGCGGTTCAGGAAGTCTGGCGACTCCGGTTCCGGCGTCGAACAGAATGGCTTCTTCAGGCGTGAGAAGAAGAAAACTCATCGTCTGTCTGCCGAAAGTGGGAATGAAACCGTTGGTACCCAGAGCTACGAGGCGTGTGTCCATTTGGTCCTTTCCAAAGAGGCAAACGGTTTGCCCACGAGCTCACTAATGAACTCCACGGCTTCGACCTGCATTGAGACGTCAACGCCCCAGCCAGCCACGGGGGCAACCTGTGCTCCAACTCCTGACGTCGGACACGGCAGTGCGCTGGACGGAGCCTTGGCTGGTCGTGCGCATTCTATATCTCCAGAGCGTGGAGGTCAAGCCGGCTCAAAGGGAAGAGCTCTCTCTGCGACTTGCGCGAGTTTCATTTGCGGCGCAGAGCAAAGACTTGGTCGGCGTAAGCAGCGGCGGACGGCATCTTCACTCAGCAATTTTCACGCGCCAGGGAGGGGTTGAAGTGCCATCGCCGAACCGGTAGAATTCACTCTATTGTGCCCGTGGTTCTGCATCCTGCCACAACCAGAAAGGGAATTCGCAATGAGAACTCATACGACCGGTCTCGCCGAGACGGCTGTCGCCGCAATATTCGTGACGGTCACTCTGCTTCTGGCCCCTCCCCTGCTAGCCGCGCCTGGCAATGACACTGCGATGGATTCCCTCAGAATCCCCTACAGAGTGCCGGAAGTTGACTCAGACATCGCTGTCGACGGGGTCCTGGACGAAGACCTGTGGCAGAATGCCCTGGTGCTGGAATTGGATTACGAAGTGCGTCCCGGGGAGAACATCCCGCCGCCGGTGCGAACGGAGGTTCTGCTGGCTTACAGCAGGGAGTATCTTTACGTGGGTTTCCGCGCATTTGACCCGGACCCCTCTGCCATACGCGCCCGCATCACTGACAGGGACCGCATGTACGACGATGACTGGGTCGCTGTGATTCTTGATACTTTTAACGACGAGCGCCGTTGCATCGAGTTCTTCTCAAACCCGCTGGGGGTGCAGGGCGACGCAATAGAGACCCCTGAGGGCAGCGGCCAGGACTGGGACGCTATCTGGGATTCGGCCGGTAGAATAACTGACCAGGGCTACGTTACGGAGATGGCCATACCTTTCAGCTCACTTCGCTTCCAGCGAACCGAGGGCGACCAGGTCTGGGGCTTTGACGCCGTTCGAAGCTACCCTCGCATCGTGCGGCATCACATTGGCGCCTTCCCTCGCGACAGAAACAACAACTGCTACCTCTGCCAGGCGATCAAGCTGGTGGGTTTTGCGAGAGCCAAACCGGGCAGGAACTTCGAGTTGGACCCCACTCTCTCTGCGCTCTTGACGCAGGAGCGCGACCGGTTTCCAGAAGGAGATTTTGTAGACCGAGAGAGCAGGCTGGACCCTGGTCTAACAGTTCGATGGGGTCTAACCCCCAACATGACGCTGAACGCCACGGTCAATCCTGATTTCTCCCAGGTGGAGGCCGACGCCGTTCAACTGGATATCAATACTCAGTTCGCGATCTTCTATCCAGAGAAGCGTCCCTTCTTTCTTGAATGTGCCGACTTCTTTCAAACCCGCCTGCAGACCGTTGACACTCGTACTCTTGCTGACCCGCGGTGGGGACTGAAGGTAACGGGCAAAGAGGGAGTCAACACGCTGGGGCTGTTCATGGTGCAAGACGACATCACCAACATGCTCTTCCCTGGAAGCCAGTACTCATCTCGCACGTCACTCGACATGCACTCCACGGGCTCGGTACTTCGCTTCAGTCGCGACCTGGGAGGCTCCTCGAGGCTGGGCGTTCTGCTGACCGATCGAGAGGGCAAGGACTACTACAATCGGATGGGAGGAGTGGATGGAGACGTCAGGATTACGACAAAGGACAGAATCTGGTTTCAGATGCTGGGATCCCGCACGCTCTACCCCCAGCAGACAGCATCAGACTTCGGCCAAGATCTAGAGGCGATGAAGGGGGCGGCCGCGGACATCTTCTATCTTCGGGACACCCGCAGCCTGGACTGGTACGTGGGTTATCGCGAAGTACAGGACGATTTCAGGGCAGACCTGGGTTACATGCCCCAGGTGGACTTCAGATACATGGACGCCGGCTGGGGACACACTTGGAACAACGAACCTGACCAGTGGTACAACATGCTCAACTTCGGCTCGGGCTATGAGCTGGAAGAGGACCACGGCGGCAATCTGCTCCAGAGAGCCTTCACGTACTGGTTCAACTACGCCGGACCCCTTGACGCGCATCTAGATCTCGACGGCCGCTTCGGTAGGCGCACGTATGGCGGAAGAGAATTCGACGACACGCACGTGCACTTCGACACCGCGCTTAATCCGTCCGGCTCCATCTTCCTGGGACCGTGCACTTTTGTCGGAGACCAGATCGACTACGACAATGTCCGCCCGGGCAGTCGGGTTCGATTCAAACCCTGGCTGGAGTACAAGCTGGGGCGCAACATTGCGCTTGAGCTTGCCCACACGTTTGAGCGTCTCAACGTGAATGAATGGAGGCTCTTCACTGCACGCGTGACGGAGCTCAAGACCGTCTGTCAATTCGACAAGCGCACTTTTCTGCGCGTCATTCTCCAGTACTCAGACTACGCGTACAATCCAGAACTCTACGCCCCTGATTCTGGTGTGAACCCAGAGGAAGAGTTTCTCTTCAGCCAGATTCTTTTCTCCTACAAGATAAACCCGCAGACGGTGCTGTTCGTTGGCTATTCGGACAACCACGAAGGGTATCGAGACATAAAACTTACGCAGGCGGATCGCGCGTTCTTCGTGAAGATAGGCTACGCGTGGGTGCTGTAGGTTCGGGACGGCGGCCGGGGCTTTTCACGCCCTGTTCGTTGTTCACCCGCTCGCGCGGAGCCTCTAGCAGGCAATATTGCCCTTCTGGTGGCACGACATCTGGACCAGCCCGGAAGCCACCCCCGGCCCCGCGGGTTTTTGCGTGAAGTCTTCGACGCTGTGTGTTAGAATGATTAGCTGTTCATTGATTCATCAGCACCTGAGACAGAGGATGGAGGTACACCATGAAGGCTCTAGTTTTTGGGGGTTCTGGCAAGATCGGCTCCGCCGTGGCCTGGGATCTGGCAAAGGACAAGGACGTAGAGGTCGTTGGAATCACCGGGAGGCGCGAAGAGGCTCTCCAGGAAACAAAGAAGTGGATAGGCAGTGAGAAGATAGTGCTGCACGCAATCGACCTCACGGACAGGGAAAGCGCGCTAAGGCTGATGGAGAAGTACGACGTGGGCGCGCTCACGCTTCCAGACAGAAGAAGGAGCTACAAGACTGCCCACTTCGCCATCGAGGCCGGGCTCAACATAGTGGACACGCTCGAGGAGTATCACCGCCGGCCTGACGCGTACGAGACGGAGGGGCTGGAGCTTCCGAACGGCATGACTCTCAACGAATACGGAGACTGGCTCCACCAGACGGCCATAGCCAACGGCGTGACCTTCCTGGATGGGATGGGCTTTGCGCCGGGCCTGAGCAACGTCACGGTCGGCCAGGCCATAAGAAAGATGGACACGGTCGAGTCCGCCGTGGCCAGGGTGGGCGGGATCCCGGCGAAGGAGTTTGCCAAGAACCATCCTCTCAAGTACATGATCACCTGGGCATTCGAACACGTCCTGCGCGAGTATATGATAAAGCTCAACGTGGTCAAAAACGGCCGGGTCGTCGAGGTTCCTGCCATCGAAGACAGAGAGACGTTCCGGTTCACCAAGTTCGGGCAGGACGAGGAACTGCAGTGTGCCGTGACCCCGGGCATGCCCAGCTTCATCTTCTCCAGACCGGAGCTCAAGGAGTTTGCCGAGAAGACTGTGCGCTGGCCGGGCCACTTCCCGGGCATAGACACTCTGAAGGAGTGCGGCCTCCTGGACCTACAGCCTCACGATTTCAACGGGCACAGGGTAGTGCCGAGGGAGTTCCTGCTTTCCCTCATAACGCCCAAGTTGAGGGCCCGCGAGGGTGAGACGGACGTCTGCGTGATGTACAACACGGTGAAGGGAAAGAAGAAAGGCAAAGACATGAAGATAGAGCACTTCATGTGGGACCAGGCAGACAAGAAGAACGGCATCTCTTCGATGATGAGGGCCACGGGTTATCCCATCGCCATCGGAGCCAAGCTGCTGCTGGAAGGGGCTATAACGGAGAAGGGGATAGTCCCGCCCGAAGACGCGATAGACGGCACTCTTTACGACAGGTTCATGAACGACCTCAAGGCGCGGGGCATTGAGGTTCTTGAAGTGGTGGAAGAATCCTAGTACAACAATCAGGCAGGGGTGTGAGGCCGCAGGGGCGCTTGCGCGTCTGAACGTCCGCCACGACTGCCACGCAGGTGGGAGGTCCGGGCGGAACGCGGGAACGCTCAGGGTGTGTGTGCGGCGACCGCGATCCACGATGCAGTCCGGCGCTGCCCGCCGTCGCACGGCCCGCTCGGCTTCGCCGGCCCGCCTGGGAAAGGGGGATGACCATGCCAAAGCAAGGACCCGTGAAGCTCTTTACACTCAGTACGTGCAGCCACTGCAGGGCAACGAAGGAGTTTCTCAACAAGTCCAACATCAAGTACGAGTTCACCGACGTTGATCTGTTGGAGGGTGACGAACGCGAAGCGGCCATAAAGGAAGTCAAGAAGTACAACCCCAGGTGCACCTTTCCCACGATTCTCATCGGTGACACGGTCGTGGTGGGCCACAGGGAGGACGAAATCAAGGAGGCGCTGGGTCTCTGATGGAAGAAGCGGAAAAGCTCTACGAAAGCCTGAGAAAGCTGCAGGAACCCAAGGGATACTTCTTCTTAGAGGACAGGGAGCACGTCCTGGGGACGCTCGGGGCGCTTCTGGCCAACAAGAAACGCTACGGCTACATGAGCTGT
>CP070702.1:1692105-1709051 GCA_020349905.1 Candidatus Eiseniibacteriota bacterium | reverse complement strand
CTTGTCGTCGAGGTGAGGCCTCGTTCTCCGAGAGCGCACCTCCCGCAGCCTCCTCTTGGAACGCTCGAGCACGTCTTCCACTTCGTGCTCGGCCGCGGCGAAGCGCTGCGCCGTCTCTTCCGTGCTGTGTGTCACACGGAGTATGTTCTTCCCCGTGAACTCACCGCCGGGATCCCGGGCAACGTTGCCCTTTCCCTCTACACCGAAATGGTGCAGGAAGAAGGGTCCGTCGTGCTCCCCTAGAGAATCCATGATTTCCGCTTCACTCCAGACGTAGAACGCCCCCTCCCTCTTCTTCTCCGGCTGCTCGGCGCTGACCGCGCTGTCGGCGTCCTCGGCAGAGTAGAAGCCCCCGGTATCACTGGTCATGTCTCTCAGGACGTAGTCGAGAACCTCGGTGGCCGTCGCGGCGTAGCGGCTGTTCCGCGTGGCCTGGTATGCCTCCAGGTAGACCCTGGACAGTGTCGCCTGATCGTAGAGCATCTTCTCGAAGTGCGGAACGTGCCATTCTGCGTCCGTGGAATAGCGGTGGAACCCTCCGCCAAGGTGGTCGTACATCCCTCCCTCGGCCATGGCCACAAGGGTGCTCTCCACCATGTCCAGGGCTCGAGCTTCCCCCGTGCGTTTCCAATAGCGCAGAAGGAATCCCAGAGAGTGAGGCGTGGGAAACTTGGGAGCGGGTCCGAAACCGCCGAAACGAGAGTCGAAGTTCTCCGAGAGGTGAACGTATGCGCTCGCCAGGGCGGCTTCACCCAGAGTAGTCGTCGCCCCGTTCCCTGCCCGCGCCTGCCGGCGCATGAACTCCACCAGCGAATCGCCTGAGCGGAGCAGTTGCTCCCTGCGCTCGGCCCAGGCCTGGCTGACCGAACGGAGGATTGTCTTCAGCCCGGTCATCCCGAGCCTGTCATCGGGCGGGAAGTATGTTCCCCCGAAGAAGGGCTTCTTGTCCGGCGTGAGAAAGGCGGTCAGAGGCCAGCCGCCCCGTCCGGTCATGGCCACCACCGCGTCCATGTAGACCTTGTCCACGTCGGGACGTTCCTCTCTGTCCACCTTCACGCACACGAAGTGCCGGTTCATCATCTCCGCCACGCCGGGGTCGGAGAACGACTCCTTCTCCATGACGTGGCACCAGTGACAGGTGGAGTAGCCGATGGACAGAAAGACCGGCTTTTCCTCCTGCCGGGCCCTGTCGAAGGCTTCTTCCGACCAGGCATACCAGTCCACCGGGTTGTGCGCGTGCTGCAGAAGGTAGGGGCTCTTCTCGTTTACGAGTCGGTTTGTGTGCGGTTTCCGGCCTTCGGCCATTCCTTTCCCCGGTTGTGCAGAGACCCACGCCTGTGCGGTCCGGTGCATGACGCCCCTGGGGTCTTCTTTGCTGCGGTCTCTTTGTTCAGAGACGCACTTCTCCCACCAAGAAACGAGTCTGCCAGATGCCTGATCGCAAGCACAGGGTGACGCTTCATCATCCTAGGGCCCGAGAAGCTCATGACAGATGTGATTCTTTCTCTCTGCACGGGTCTGTAGCAGTGTATCTCGCACTTGGCGCACGTCGGCTTCTCATCGCCTAAAGGACACGCTTCCAGGCGCGCCTCGGCGTATTGGAGTAGCTCAGCACATTCGTGGCACAAAGCCCCGCTTCCGCCGTGTTGTTCCCTGCAGTAGAGGGCAATCATGGCGGCCACGGTCCTCTTCTCACGTCGGACCCGGCGGCATCGGCGCCTTCCGGGCGAGGGATTCAGCTGTACACGACCTGTCGCCAGTTCGTGACCTCCTGCGTACGGCCGGCTCATCCCGCGACTCCCTTCCGGCGAGCCGAGGCGCTCCGCGCGGGCGGGTGGAACGTTAAGGGGAGGCGGACCCATTCCCACGGGACCGGCTCCCCTGTTCAGGACAGTTCAGCAGTTTCTATCCGCGCACTGTGCTTCGGGCGGACTACTTCTTTCTGACGACGCGCCTCCTGGCCTTCTTGCGGGCGGTCTTCTTCTTGGCTGCTTTCTTCTTGGGTGCTGCCTTTGCCTTCCCCTTCATGGGCTTTGCGCAGCACCAAACGGTCCCTCTGGACACGCCAGCGGAACTCACGGTGACAACCCTGCCGCACGGCACGCAGGTGAGCTTCTGGTTTCTCCTGAGCTTCGGCATAACGACACCTCCATTCCCTCAGAGAGAAGAAGAAAACACCAGCACCTACTACGAGGCCACAATATTGCGCAGCCGCGTTTTTGTAAAGGGAAAACTTAGACTGCCTCTCGCACGATGTTCGTGGCTAGTCGGATTCCTGAGAGAAGACCTCGAGAGCCGTTTTCAGTTGCTGGACGAAAAACTGCGCGTCGTCGGACTCCAGCTTGCCGAGTTGCTCCACGGCGTCGTTGAAGTCCCTGCGCCCCTCGGCAGTCCTTCTCCCCTCCACCATCTTGGCCAGCCCCACGTACCCCGAGGCAAGCAGTTCGTAGAGGGGCTCTCGCGCCTCGCGGGCGGTCTCCTTGGAGAGAAAGAACGCCTCCAGCGCCTCGTCGTGCCGGCTGGCTGCCATGCATTGCGCCCCCAGCGTCCAGTAAGCCGTCGAGACACGGAGCGCGTCTTTGCCCAGCTGCTTCGCCAGACGCAGATTGAGTCTGGCGGCGTCGAGGCCGGCCTCCATGTCCGCCTCCTCTATGGTGATGCCGTCTTCGTCCCAGCCCGGCCAAGTGAAGGAGGCCAGATTGGCGGCGTTGGTCTTTGCAGCACTCCTGAGCTCGACGGCCAGTTCGGGGTTCTGCTCGTCCGCTTCAAGGGCCATCGTCAGGCAATAGAGGATGCCTGCCTTGGCCATCGTCACCATGTGAGACACGGCACGCTGCTTCCAGTAGAGGTCCTTCACGAGGTCCACGTAGGCACTGGCCACCTCCTCAGGCGAACCGAGTCGGTTCACGTACTCGGCGGCCTGGAAGCTGTCGCCCCTTGCAAGCAGGCTCATCACGTCCGTGAGCGTTTTCTCTCTACGGAGCTGCTCGTTCTCCTGCCCTGCGGTCGCAAGGGACACCAGGATCGCCAGAAGCAACGTCGCAGCACAGCACGTCTTGCGCATCATCCTCTCCCCCTTGCGCGAATCTCCCCCCGGGCCAGAGCCTAACCTCAGTCTCTCTCAAGGTCTCATCCTCACTCTAGTTCCCGTCTACCCCGCCTTCGAGCGCGGCTCGGCCGTCTTCGCGTACTCGCTGGCCAGCTCACACACTTCGTCCGCCACCTGGATAGGGTCGCCTCCCACCAGCACGGAAACCGGCTCCTTTCCGACTGCGCCCGTCTCGTAGAACAACTTGGGTGCCTTGCCACCTGCGGCCTTGATGGCCTCCGAAGCCTTCCAACCCATGGAGGCGCCTTCCCTCACCGTCACTTCCTCGGGCTCGTCCTTGCGGTCTATCAAGCTGAAGGTCCATCCTTTCTTCTTGCAGTACCCTTCCAGCCACTGTGCCAGGTGCGGCGTGCTCGCAAAGTTGATACCACTTCTTATCTCGGGGTGGACGGAGTTGAGTGCCATGAGAAGTCTGGCCATGTGGCTGGATGCTCCGAACCTGGGTCTTCCTGCTGCCCGCGGCATGTCCTCCACCACGGTTATCCGTCCGTCCACCGCCACCACATCCTCAGGTCCCCGTGGGCTTACGGAGGTGAAGACCAGATTCGTCCTCACTTCCGGGACGAGACGCGCGAACTCGCGACATCCTTCTATTCGCTCAATGGCCACCGCCATCTTCCCCAGGAGCGCGAAACGGTCCTCCCTCTTCATCTCCTCATCCTTCCTGGGCCTCCACTTCTTTGGCCCCGCTCTCCTTCACCTTGAAGAGTTCCGCGATCCCGGCGATGCTTCCCAGGGCAGCGGATGCCTCGTACGGCAGAAACACCTTGCTGGCGCGCCCGTCTGCTATCTTCTGCAGGGCCTCCAGGTACTTTATGGCGATGAGGTCGTTCGTGGGTCTACCGTCGTGGATGGCCCCGAACACGGTCTGAATCGCCTCGGCCTCCCCCTTCGCCACCGTTAGCTTCTCGTACTTGTTTGCATCGGCCACCTTCATTATGGCCTCAGCCTGGCCCTCGGCCTTGAGTATGGCGGACCTCTTCTGGCCCTCCGCTTCCAGGATCATCGCACGCCTGTCCCTCTCGGCTTTCATTTGGCGATGCATCGCGTCCGTGACGTCGGTGGGGGGTTCGATTCTCTGAAGTTCCACCCTGGTCACCTTCGTACCCCACTTGTCGGTGGCGTCGTCCAGGATCTCCCGGAGCTTCGTGTTTATTATTTCCCTGGAGGTGAGTGACTCGTCGAGCGCCAGGTCGCCGACCAGATTTCTGAGGTTTGTCTGCGCCAGTTTGGTGGCGGCCGTGTAGAAATTCGCGACGTTGTAGGTGACCTTGACGGGGTCGGTCACCTCGTAGTAGACAACCGCGTCCACCTCGACCACGACGTTGTCCTTCGTGATGACCGCCTGCGGGGGGACGTCCACCACCTGTTCTCTCATGTCTACCTTTATCATGCGCTCGAAGTAGGGAGCGATCAGCGTAAGCCCGCTGTCGGCGGTGCGCTGGTATCTGCCCAACCTCTCTATGAGACCCTTCTGCCACGGACGCACCACCTTTATGCCCGTGGCCGCGATCAGAAAGACTACGAAAGCCAGAATAATGAATAGGACTAACACTTTATTCCTCCTCCAGTACTCGCACGACGAGATGAGTACCCTCCAGCCTTGTCACCTCGACCCTGGTTCCTGCCGGGATGGGGTCGCCCCCTTCACTGTCAGCGCGCCATTCGTCCTTGTCGATTCTGACGCGTCCAGTGTTCCTGGCGTTGTCGATGTTCTCCAGCACTATGCCTCGTTTGCCTATGAACCGGTCTGCCCCTACTCCTGGCGGCTGCTTCTGCGTTACGCGATCTGCAAACCTTCTGGAGACCAGAAAGAGCACACCAGAGATCACGACAAACGCTGCCCACTGCCAGCCGGGGCTGAAGCCGGCAATCGCCAGGACTCCGGCCACCGCCGCGCCGATGCCGAACCAGAGAAGGAAGAACCCGGCAGTGAAGATCTCCGCAACGATGAAGAGTGCGGCGAGGGCCATCCATATCCACCAGATTTGAAAAACCATCCGTCACCTCCGCGGTAGTCCGAGGCACTCGGTTAACGCATCGTGGAAACCAGGATACCTGTGAGTATTCTCAGTGTCAATCGGGAAGGAACTCGGGCACGACCCGGAGAGAAGGACAGGACAACGGGTCTACTTCGCAATGCTCTAGCGAACATAGAGTGACGTGTAAACGTGAAAGTCGCTCAGGACGCGACGCAGGTACTCCCTGGTCTCCCTGAATGAGATGCTTTCCATGTAGAGGAATTCGTCCTGGAATCCGACTCTCTCGATCCAACGCTCGGCGTTGTATTCCCCGGCGTTGTATGCGGCCAGCGCGGCTACGACAGAGTCCGAGTATTTACCCTTGAGTTTTCCGAGAAGCCAGACGCCGTAGCGGATGTTGAGTTCCGGGTCCACCAGCCGGCCGGATGGGTCGTCCTCACCCAGGTACGCGGCAATCTCACCGGCGGTCCCGGGCATGAGCTGCATGACCCCGGTCGCGCCTGCGATCGAGGTGGCCTCCGGGTCAAACGTGCTCTCCCTTCTCATCACCGACAGGACCAGAAACGGATCTATGCCCTGGGCATGGCTCTCTTCCAGGACGACCGTGACGCCGTAGATAGGATAAAGCATTCTCTCCAGAAACCGCGTTTCGCTCTCACCGAGCTGTCTCTTGTTCTTGAGGAGTCTGTCCGCCAGCGATAGTGATTCCTTATAGAACCCGCTGCGCCAGTAAAGCTGGGCCAGGTAGAAGCGCGCCTCGTCCCCGCGCAGGTTCTTCTGCGCCTCGCGGAGTTCTTCGCGCGCCAGGTCTCTCAGGCCGAAGCGCACCAGCGACACCGCCGTCTCAATCTGAGGGGGCAGTCCGCCCGGAAACGCTTGCTCCGAATTTCCTGTCTCGTCCGGCCCCCTCGATTCCGGTTCGACGCGCTCTTGCTCTCCCGTTTCCTCAGGTCGCGCGCGTGCGTCTTCCCGCCCGGACGGGCTGCCGGCCAACGCGGGATTCTGCGCCGGGAGCGGTGTCCTGAAGAACTCTGCGCTCACCGTCTCCGAATCTCGTACCTTCATCAGAAGGAGGCCGTACAGAGAATCTCCGCTCGGCTTGAGGTGGCGAAGTTCCTCGCTGGACGGCGGTTGCTTTGACTCAAACGAGCACTTCAGCATCCAGAACAGCGCGCTGTCGTGAAGGGAGGCTGCCACTCCGTCCGAGGCCACGGAGGCGAACGTGGCCCGGGCCCGTCCAAGAAAACCCCGCCTGTATTCGCACAATCCCCTGCGCCAGAGACCTTCTTGCGCCAGCGAGCTCTGAGGGAAGCGTCGATACAGGGAATCGTAGCTCTCCGCCGCCTCTTCCAGCCTTCCCAGGCTTTCGAGTTCCATACCAAGCTCCCACGCCGCTTCCATGGAAACCACGTGCCTGCTCGCGATGGAGATTTGCCGCAGAATTCTTATCGCCTCCTCAGTGTGGTAGAGCTGCCGTTCACATCGGGCGATCCAGAGCTCTGCTCGCCGCGAGCTGGCACCGCGCTTTTCGAACCTCTTGAGTGTGGCATACACTCCGGCGGCCTCGCTGTATCTCCTCGAACGGTAGAGGAACCGTCCCAGGTCCCATCCTGCCTCCAGAGACCCCTCTCCATTCCGAAAAAGCTCTTCCAGGACCGTCGCGGCTTCCCCGCCTCTCCCCCTGCGCAACAGACACTGCGCCGCGGACAAGAGTCTGGATTCCTCTCCCTCGACTTTTCCCTCCCTGACGAGGCTCAGGAAGGCTCCCGCAGCCTCCCCCGCTTCCCCTGCCGCGCTGGCGTTGCGGAATGCTCCCGCGTACGCGTCTGCGGCCTCTTCGAACCTCTTCGCTTTCTCGTAGAGTGAACCGAGGGCGAAGCCGACCCGAGCCCTGTCCACGCGGCCGGGTCCTGACTCGAGAACCCTCTCCAGAAGCGGCACGGCTTCCTCCTCCGAGGGGGATTCCAGAAGCGACAGCCCGACCAGCAGGTGCGCCCTTTCGAGCAAGTGGCTGGCTTTGTGAGAGGTTTCCATGCTCTCCAGTAGCGCCAGCATTCTCCGGGACTCCCTGCTGGCCGCAGCGGCCTCTATCGCAAGATACAGAGAGTGTCCGTCGAGCGGGAACTTAGCACGAGCCGCGGCCTCGAAGTACCTGCTGGCCTGAGCGCTCTTGCCTTCTCGTCCGAGCATTATGCCGGCCACCAGGCAGAGGAATCCTCGAGCGCCCACTGAATCGGGAACGGTTTCGATGTAAGGCAGGAGAGCACGAAGCGTTTGCTCTGACGTGCCCTGTTCCAGGAGGAACGGCGCCAGGAACGGACCGTGCTCCACGAGGCCTCTCTCCTGGCTCTCCAGAAGGGTGAGTAGACGTGCGG
Organism: Candidatus Eiseniibacteriota bacterium; assembly: GCA_020349905.1. Lineage (GTDB taxonomy): Bacteria > Eisenbacteria > RBG-16-71-46 > JAFGJU01 > JAFGJU01. Next base: position 1,701,585 of record CP070702.1, on the reverse strand, counting down.
CCAGGGTCTCTGATTGGCGGCGTTTTTCGGAGGAGAGTCTCAGAAACTCTGCAAGCTCTCCCTCGCGACCTGCCACAAGGAGCAGCGCGTCCAGGGCGGCGACCGAATCGGCCCTCGCCTGTATCTCGGAAAGGTTGCCCTCTGTGCCCGGACCCAGGGGAGCGGCGCTCGAGCCGCGGTGGGTCCCCGGCGACGTTAGGGAAAGCACGGCGGCCAGGCAGGCCGCCACGAGTGCCGCGACCGGCCGGAAACGAGGGCACTCAGGGGAAAGCCCTTCCCGCGGAAGTCTGGAGCCGGACAGCTCTTGGGGCTTCCTGTTCGAGGTCCTTTGAGGATTGTGTTTCACGAAACCTACCTGAGCAGGATGACCTTTCTGGAATAACGCGCCTCCGGCGTCTCGAGAGAGACGATGTATACGCCGCTGGCCACGAGGCGGCCCTCTGAGTCCGTGCCGTCCCAAGTGAGCAGGTGGGGACCGGACGGAACCGACGAGTCGTGCAGCACGGCCACGGCCCTTCCCGCTACGTCAAACACCCGCACCGTCGCCCTGATCGACCTTGGGCCTCTCGTACCCTCGGGGACTTCGAAGCTGACCTGCAGGACGCTCTGGAGCGGCAGATACGGGTTGGGTGAACAAGGACCCAGGGTGGCGGAGTGGATGGGATGGGGGACGTAGACGGTCGGGCCCTCTATCCAGTTCGATTCGCCTGTCGCCTTCAGGTCGCTCAAGGCGTAGACGTAGTACGCGCCAGGGGCAACGGTCGTGTCTACGAAGCTGCGGACGCCGCTCGAGCGAGAAGTGTCCAGGTGTATGACCTCAAACAGATCGGCGCTGGGGCTCAGCGCGGCGTCGGCAACGCTTCTCAGCAAGGTGATGCCCTGCCCGATGTAGCCGCTGGTGCGAGGCGTAACGCGCCAGCTGATCGCCACCTCCTGCGGGTACGGCACGACGCTTTCGAAGGCGACGCTGTAGGGTTCGTCCAGTGTGGAGACGCGCACCTCATCGATATACCAACCCTCTCCGGAGGTCTCCCCGTCGCTCATCATTCGAAACCTTATCCAGAGGGCCCCGCTGTAATTACCGAGGTCGAACTCTGCGTGCTGCCACTGCTTGGACCTGCCCGAGAAACACGGACGGCCGGCGCCGTCAGTGTCCGCCCTCATGTCCACCACGTAAGGGTATCCTCCCAGGGGCTCGATGGCGTCCCAATGCACGTTGTCGGACGACGCCTCCACTACGCAGCCGTCCCACGCCAGACGGGAGTTCTCGTTCTCCACGTCAAGCCAATGATAGAAGCTGAGTCGGGCATCCGCACCCGAGATGAAGAAGGGTGTGCGCAAAAAGGAGTCCTGGTCGTCGCTGTAGACGAAAGAGTCCTGGACCCCGCAGTGCCAGCTGGAATCACCGCTGAACGTGCGCGCCGAACTGATATGCCAGTCGTCGATGCCGTTTACTCCCCGGTGCGTCCAGTTCCCCACTCCGGACTCGAAGCCGTCCGCCAGGCCCAGGCTGTCTCCTACGGCCACCACCACCGTCTCCCTCCTAGAGAAGAAGAAGCCGTCCCCGAAGTCCAAGACAAAGTAGATACGGTAGGGATCCTCTGCCAGCGAACTGTCCACCTCAAAGATGAAGGCCCCCTCCGGCGTTCGCTCTTCGTCGGCGGCCAGCGGACCGTACTCGACCGTGTCGGAGAGAAGCTCTGTGTAGATGTTGGCGCACGAGGCCGTGGCCGTGAGCGGGCCTGATGCCAGCCCGATGTTTTCCAGAGTGCATCTGAAGCGCGCGATCTCGCCCCGGTCAGGATTTCCGTCGCCGTCTCCCGTGTCTCCAGGGCCGGTGTCTTCCGTCAGCAACCGCTTGATCACTAGCTCCGGCCCGGTTTCTACAGTGACGTTGAAGCTGGCACTACCCTGCGAGAACGAGATGCCCGTGACGCGCACCTCCACGTCTCGAACATCGTTGCTGAACGTGTTGGGCACGGTGAAGTTTGTGAAGTTCCTCTGGTTGGCCCACCCGGGGAACGGGTCCCCCGGGTCGGCACCGAACGGCCCCGGAGGGTCTCTTCTCTCCAGGTCGTACATTCCGTCCGCCTGTTCGAGAGCCACCATGTAGCGAGACTGGTTGTTGTTGTTCTTCACCGTCTCGTCGACATGGTATATGAGCAGTCCGCTGGCGGGCAGGTGTGCGTCGAATCCGTTCTTCTGCCTGTTCTCGATGAGGAAATACTCCCTTCCAAGCCTCCCGTTCTTCCAGAGCTTGCAGACCTGAGGGCTGTCCTCTACAGGAGCCAGAACGACGTCCTGCATATTCTTCTCCGGTACGAACGGTTCCACGAAACCGAGCTGTGTCTTGGACCAGGCGTCCAGGTGCGAAGGCGTGTCCCCGTCGTCCCCCCACGCGCCGGCCCCCATGAGGGACCACAGGTCGAGCGCGTAAGAGTCGTAGTCCGTGTCGTAGAGGTCCGGAAGTCCGAGCACATGGCCCAGTTCGTGGCAGAAGGTGCCGATCCTGGAACGCTCCGATTCCATCGCGTAGACGTATACGCTCACGCCGTCCACGTTCACGGGTTCCGGCGTCGTCCACTGATGGGACAGGATGTAGTCGGGGTTCCCCGTCTCCTCGAAACTGGGGCCTGAGTGCACGATGAACACTGCGTCCACGTACCCGTCGTCGTCCCCTGAAGAGGGAACCCCGTCCGCGCCGTCGTTGTCGAAAAGGGAGAAATCCACGTCTGAGTTGGCCAGCTCCACAGCGTCTTCGGCGAGCCTTCTGGCGTTCCTGGGGTAGCACGCAGCGCATATGCCTGCGTTGCCGGAGCCGTAGTAGCTGCTCGAGTTTGGAGCCACGTACCAGCCGAACACTTCTCCGGTCACGTCCAGCTTGCCGTAGGAGTTCTCCAGGTAGTAGCTGCGCAGGGTCTTCCTCTGCCACCGAGTTCCCTCGAAGAGGAGCTTCCGGAAATACTCCGCGCCCCGCAGGACCCGGTCCGCAGGCAGGTCAGGGAACTCGATGAGGAGAACGAGGGCCCGGAGGTGCGTCACCTGACCTTCCGGGACTGCGGAGAAGTCCCGGCTGAATTTCTCCAGGGGCACGTTGAGCCCTGCGGCCTGCATTTCCGAGGGGGCCGGCAGAAAGGTGCGGTCTCGACGGAGCTTCTCCAGAACGTCCGGCCTGAGCGGAACTGCCCGCGCATTGCCCGGCAAGAACGCAGCAGCGAGCAGCGTGCCCGACAAGGCAAGACCGAGTAGAGTCCTGACGGCCCTGGCGGCCCGCCCGGAGTGGCTTCTTCGCGGTCTTTCTCTTTCGCGCGGGAAGGAGTTCTCCAGCCGACCCATCTTCCCTCCTATCCCCCGGCAGGGTTGGTCCTGTCGTAACGGCTTCTTCATTCCCACTCTATGGTCGCGGGCGGCTTGGAGCTGACGTCGTAGACCACCCTGTTCACGCCCTTGACTTCGTTGACTATTCTGTTGGAGACGGTGGAGAGAACTCGGGCCGGGATCCTGGCCCAGTCCGCGGTCATCCCGTCTCGGCTCGTCACGGCTCTCAAGGCTACCACGTCCTCGTACGTGCGGCTGTCGCCCATCACTCCCACGGACTTGACAGGGAGCAGCACTGCCAGGGCTTGCCATACCTCGTCGTACAGGCCGGCGGCTCTGAGTTCCTCCAGGAATATCCTGTCAGCCTCCCTCACCCTCTCGAGCCTCTCGGAGGTGACCGCTCCCAGAATCCTTACGGCGAGTCCGGGCCCAGGAAACGGGTGACGCATGAGAACACGCTGCGGTACCTTGAGAAGTCTTCCCACCTGCCTTACCTCGTCCTTGAACAGCTCCTTCAGGGGTTCCACGATCCGCAAGTTCATCGAAGACGGGAGTCCTCCCACGTTGTGGTGGGTCTTGATGGAGGCGGATGGTCCTTTCCACGAGACGCTTTCTATCACGTCCGGGTAGAGCGTGCCCTGTACCAGGAATTGCGTATCCTTGAGCTTCTCGCTCTCTTCCTCGAAGGTTCTTATGAACTCCTCCCCGATTATTCTGCGCTTCTTCTCCGGGTCCTCGACCCCCTCGAGCTTCTTCAGGAAACGCCTGCCCGCGTCCACGCGCTTCACCCGAAGCCCGAACTTTTCCTCCAGTGTCCTGGTGGCCCCCTCCGCGTCGTCGGCCCTCCCGAGCCCGTGGTCCACGTAGATGCAGGTGAGCCTGCTTCCAAGAGCCCTGTGTGCCAGCACGCACGCCACCGACGAGTCCACACCTCCACTGAGAGCGGCTATTGCCCGCCCGCTGCCGACCTCTCTGCGAATGCGGCGACAGGTGTCCTGGACGAACTCCTCCAGGGACCAGGTGCCTTCACAGGCGCAGATTCGAGAGAGAAAATTCTTGAAGATCCTCTTCCCGAAGTCCGTGTGAACAACCTCGGGATGAAAGAGAAGCATGTGTAACTTTCTGGCGTCGTCGTGCGCGGCAGCAAGCCTGCTTCCGGAGGCCTCCCCCGAGGGGACGAAGTGAGAAGGCACGGCGTCGACCACGTCCCTGTGACTCATCCACACCGAGAGACTCCGCGGGAGGCCCGCAAGCAAAGGGTCCTTTTCAATCCTCCTGAAGGTGCTGCGGCCGTATTCCCCCTGCTTTCCCGCGCCCACCTTTCCACCCAGGACGTGACTCATTACCTGCATGCCGTAACAGATTCCCAGAACCGGGAGGCCCATCTCGAATACGCCGGGATGCGGCATCGGAGCGTTCGGCTGGTACACACTCCAGGGGCCACCGGAAAGAACCAGACCCCTGGGCGCTTTCCTTCTGATTTCGCGGGGCCGGATGTCGTGCCGCACGATCTCGGAGAAGACCCGGTGCTCCCTGATCCTCCTGGCTATGAGCTGCGTGTACTGCGAGCCGAAATCCAGTATCAGTATGTTCTCTCTTCTGGGCTTCTTCATAAAGCTAGCGTTATTGCCGGGTGCGGTCTTTCGGGCGAACTAATGCTTGAAGCAGCGCCTTCCTGTAAAACAGAGCACCAGGCCGCGCTCGTCGGCCGCCTGGACGCACTCCTCGTCCCGCCTCGAACCGCCGGGCTCCACCACGGCCGTGATTCCGGTAGCGGCAGCTACGTCGATGGAATCCCTGAAGGGGAAGAAGGCGTCTGAGGCCAGCCAGGCACCCCGCACGTCGTGGCCGGCCCGTCTGGCCTTAAGTAGCGCGGTTTCCACGGCGTCCACCCTGCTCGTCTGGCCCGAACCTATGCCCAGGGTCCTGTCGCCCTTACCGATGACGATGGCGTTGGAGACGACGTGCCTGACGACTTTCCAGAGAAAGAACAGGCCCTCCAACTCTTCTTGGCTGGGCCGCCTTTCCGAAACGCAGGTCCACTCCTGGACGCTCTCAGCTTTCGTGTCCTCTTCCTGAAACAGCAGACCTCCAGGTCCGGAACGAATCACGAGGCGAGGAGAACTCCCCCGGGCGAAGCACTCAGGCGGGAGCTCCATAACGCGCAGGTTCTTCTTCTTGGACAGCACGTGCAGCGCCTCCTGCTGGAAGGCCGGCGCTGCTACCATTTCCAGAAACAGCTCGGACATATCCTCTGCGGCGCTCCCCGTGACCGGTCTGTTGACCGCGATCACGCCGCCGAAGGCCGAGAGTGGGTCGCAGTCCCTGGCGAGTCGATACGCATCGTGCAGGTCAGCGGCCAGAGCCGCGCCGCATGGAGTCCTGTGTTTTACTATGACGCAGGCCGGCGGCTCGAACTCCCGGCAAGCACTCACGGCCGCGTCCAGGTCCAGCAGGTTGTTGAAAGAAAGTTGCTTTCCCTGAAGCTGGCGCCCTGCGGGTGCACCCTGCCCGCTCCCCGAAGCGGACACGTAGAAAGATGCCGCCTGGTGGGGATTCTCTCCGTAACGAAGCTCCCAGAGTCTGTCGAGACCCAGGCACAGCCGCTCCGGCAAGAGCGCACCTCCCGCACTTTCACTCTTCAGCTGTCGGGAGAAGTAGTCGCGCACCATCGCGTCGTAGGACGAAGTAGTCTCGTACACTCGAGCCGCCAGCTGCAGCGAAAGGGCCCGGCTCACCGACGGTTCTCCTGGCGCCATGTCGTCCATGACCTTCTCGTAAGCAGCGGGCTCCGGAACAGGGACAACCCATCGGAAGTTCTTAGCCGCGGCCCTGAGGGAGGCCGGGCCCCCAATGTCTATCAGGGACAGCGCCTCGCCCAGCTCGGTCTTCTCCTGTACCTTTTGGAAAGGGTAGAAATTGACGACCACCATGTCGATGGGAGGAGTGCCTTCCTTCTCGACTTGAGCTGTCTCGTTGCTGTCGGAGCGGTCGAAGAGCACGCACGCGTGAAGTCTGGGGCTCAAGCTCTTCACTTTGCCGGAGAGGAGTTCACTGAAACCCGTGAGTTCTTCCGCCTTCCTGACGGGAACGGAAGCCTCGCGCAGGAAAGAGGCCGTCCCCCCCGTTGCGTAGAGCTCCACCCCTCTTCCCGAGAGAAACCTCGCGAAATCCAGTAGACCACTCTTGTCGTGCACGCTGATGAAGGCCGTCCGCACCCTGATGCGGCCTGCGTTTCCCTCTGCCTTCTCCTGCACTACTGTCCTCCGGTCACCAGGTCGTTCTTCGCGGAGCCCCGCTTCGCGCAGGCTCGTGGCGTCAGGGTCGAGGCTCACCGCATATTCTCTCGAGGGCCTCCAGGTATCGTTCGCGCGTCTTCTGCACAACCTCAGGCGGAAGAGGCGGTGCCGGGGGCTCGCCCTTCCATCCGATGGATTTGAGATAATTGCGCACAAACTGCTTGTCGAAGCTCTCCTGAGGCCGACCGGGCTCGTAGGAGTCCGCCGGCCAGAAGCGCGAAGAATCGGGGGAGAGAACCTCGTCTATCAGAATCAGTTGTCCTTCCAGCAAGCCGAACTCAAACTTGGTGTCTGCCAGAATGAGACCCCGCTGCTCACAGTGGGCGGCGGCGAAGCTGTAAAGCTCAAGACTTACCCTGCGTAGCTCACCGGCAAGCTCGGCCCCGACGGCGCGTTCAAGGCGGCCGTAGCTCACGTTCTCGTCGTGGCCTGAGGCTGCCTTCGTAGCGGGCGAGAATATGGGTCTCGCCAGTCTTGCCGCTTCCACCAGCCCACTTTCCAGGGGCTCTTCGCAGACCGTTCCCTTCTCGGAGTATTCCTGCCACGCCGAGCCTGCCAAGTAGCCCCGGGCCACGCACTCGAAGTCTATGCGCTTCGCCTTCCTCACGAGCATGGCCCTGTCGCGCACCACCGGGGCGTATGCTGCGAACACTGGCGGAAACTGGGAGGTGTCACAGGAGATGAAGTGATTCCTGACTATGTGGCCCAGCCGTTGAAACCAGAACGCCGAGAGTTTGGTGAGTATTATGCCCTTTTCGGGGATGCCGGACGGGAGCACGCTGTCGAACGCGGAAATCCTGTCCGTGGCAACGATGATGAGACGGTCATGACCGACGTCGTACACGTCGCGCACTTTTCCGCTGCAGGTGGGCCGTAGTTTTCCAAGAGAAATCTCCGTGAGACTGGCGCTCACGCCTTCTCTCCCCTTCCCAGAATTCTGACACGCCGTCCTTCGATCTGGAGCCTGCCCTCTGCGAACAGACGTATTGCTTCACAGTAGATGCGGTGTTCTTCCTTCAGTATCCGATCAGAGAGGCTGTCCACGCTGTCGTCGTGCTCCACAGGAACGACCGCCTGCAGGATGATGGGTCCCCCGTCCACGCTCTCGTCCACGAAATGAACGGTACACCCGGCGTACCTCACACCCCGTTCCAGAGCTTGCTTCTGGGCTTTGAGTCCGGGAAACGACGGGAGCAGAGAGGGATGGATGTTCATGAGCCGGCCCTGGAACGCGGCGAGGAAATCCGAGTGCAGCACTCTCATGAACCCTGCCAGGAGAACGAGCCGGACGCCGTGGCGGCGCAGGCACTCGACGTATTCCATCTCCCTTTCGGGCTCGAGCTTGGTCTTGTACTTGCCGGGAGCCAGGAAGACGGCCGGGATTCCTGCGCTGCGCGCCCTCTCGAGCGCGAAGGAATCCTCCACGTCGCTGACCACGACCTTCACCTCGGCGGGAAGTTGCCCTTCCCCGCACGCGTCGATTATCGCCTGAAGGTTGGTTCCTCGGCCGCTAGCAAGCACGCCCAGCGCCAACTTGTTCATTTCCGTCTCCTGTGGCTCATCAGTCCAATGTATATCACGACACCCGGCCAGTGGCAAGGGGATTACGCGTGTTTCGGGTTGACAGAGGGGGGCTTGTTGGGTACGATGTTGACTCAGAGCTTCGAACTTATGGTGCGAAAATCCCGCTATTCCTCAGGACAGGTTGAATCAGGGTCCGGCCCGGGCGCCTCCTCGCGGGCCCCTGTTTCGTTTAGTCGCTGTCCGGACGATACCGGCATGCCACAAGGAGGACACATGGCAGGCAAGAACATCACGCTGAGTGTGATCAAGGCGGACGTTGGCGGTTACGTGGGGCATTCCTCCATGCATCCCCGCCTCATCGAAAAGGCGAAGGAGTTGCTCGAAATCGCCGCGGAGAAGCAGCTGCTCACAGATTTCCACGTCACCTGCTGCGGGGACGACCTTGAGCTCATCATGACTCACGGAAAGGGCGTGGAATCACCCGACGTTCACAAGCTCGCGTGGGACGTCTTTCTTGCTTGCACAGAGGTTGCACGGCAGCTCGGTCTCTACGGTGCCGGTCAGGACATTCTCAAGGACGCCTTCACCGGGAACGTCAAGGGGATGGGGCCGGGCGTGGCTGAAATGGAGTTCAAAGAGCGAAAGAGCGAGCCCGTGCTTGTGTTCATGGCCGACAAGACCTCGCCCGGAGCATGGAATCTGCCACTGTTTAAGATGTTGGCCGACCCCTTCAACACGGCCGGACTCGTCATAGACCCCAGCATGCACGGCGGCTTCGACTTCCTGGTTCTGGACGTGAAGAAGTCCATGGAGATCAAGCTCTCCGCGCCGGACGAGCTCTACGACCTGCTGGCCCTCATCGGCTCCCCTGCCAGGTACATGATAAAGAGCGTCTTCAGGAGAGCGGACGGCGAGATAGCGGCTGTTGCCTCTACCCAGAAGCTGAGTCTGATAGCCGGGAAGTACGTCGGCAAGGACGACCCCGTGCTCGCTGTACGCTGCCAGAGTGGACTTCCTGCAGTCGGAGAGGTGCTCGAGGCGTTCGCGTTCCCCCACATGGTGGAGGGTTGGATGCGCGGCTCTCATCACGGCCCTCTCATGCCGGTTCGTTTCAAGGACGCCACACCCTCAAGATTCGACGGCCCGCCAAGGGTCATCGCAGCAGGATTCCAGGTCTCGAACGGGCAAATGGTGGGACCGGTTGACCTCTTCGACGATCCCAGCTTCGACCTCACCAGGCAGAAGGCGAACGAGATCGCCGATTACATGAGACGGCACGGTCCGTTCGAGCCCCACAGGCTTCCTCCCGAAGAGATGGAGTACACGACCCTGCCCGGAG
>CP070702.1:1604241-1692005 GCA_020349905.1 Candidatus Eiseniibacteriota bacterium | reverse complement strand
TCATCGCCCACGCGGCGTCGCTTGGTCAGGGTTTCCCCCATTGCCAAAGCCTCTCGACTGCTGCCTCCCGTAGGAGTCTGGGCCGTGTCTCAGTCCCAGTGTGGCTGGCCGTCCTCTAAGACCAGCTAACAATCGTAGCCTTGGTGAGCCGTTAACTCACCAACAAGCTAATGGGACGCGGGACCATCCTTGAGCGGTAGCTTGCAAGCAGAGGCCACCTTTAACTGCAAGAACATGCATTCTCGCAGCCACATTGGGTATTAACACTCCGTTGGGAGTGTTGTTCCCATCTCTGGGGCAGGTTTCCCACGCGTTACTCACCCATTCGCCACTGTACTCGGGGTATTGCTACCCCTTTCTCGTACGACTTGCATGCCTGATCCACGCCGCCAGCGTTCGTTCTGAGCCAGGATCAAACTCTCCGTTGTCGGAAAACCTAGGTCACACAAGGTGTGATCGTTTGCTTGGATTGCCTGCTCTCACCGATAGTGAGCACAGGCGAACCTTGCTGGGCTCAGGAACTCCACATGCGCTATTTAGTTTTCAAAGAGCGAGAACCCCTCGAACTCAAGGCTCCAGGGGCAAGCATAACTTATCTCAAAGACCTCGAATTGTGTCAAGCTATTTTTAGCTCCAGAAATAATATAGTCCCTAAATCGGCTCTTGTCAACCCCTTTTTTGCGATTTCCCTATCTTTTTCCCACAAAAGAGATTGCGCTGCCTCCTGCCCCCTGGGCCCCTGGAGGCCTCACACGGGGCCTTCCTGGCGCTTTCAGGAGCCCTCAGGAACGGCGCTCACGCGGGCAAACCGCCTCTTACCCACCTTGACCAGCACTTCTCTGCCGGGTTCCAGACCGACCTCGGCGTTTTCGTCCGTTATCCGCGCTCCATCCACCTCTACGGCCCCCTGGCGCACCAGTCTCCGGCTCTCCGAACCGGAGGTACATAACCCCGTCTCTTTCAATAGGTTAACAATCCAGAGCTTTCCTCCCTCTACTTTAAGCCGGAAGGAGGGAATCTCGTCCGGGAGCCCCCTGTCGCGGAAGATCCTGTCGAACTCCTCCCTGGCCCGCGACGCGGCCTCGGCGCCCTGGTAGATTCCGGCGATGGTCTCCGCCAGCTCGCTCTTGAGGTCCCGGGGGTTCACCCTGGCGGACTGGAGGGCCCGCGACTTCTGCTTCAGCTCTGCGGGAGAGATGGGCGTGAGGAGCTCAAAGTAGGAGATGACGAGCGAATCGGGGATGGACATTATCTTTCCGAATATCTCGCCGGCGCTCTCAGCGACTCCCACGTAGTTTCCGAGACTCTTGCTCATCCTCTGCACACCGTCGATCCCTGTCAGCACGGGGAGAGTCAGCACTATCTGCGGCTCCTGCCCGTGAATCTGCTGGAAGTGCCGTCCCATGAGAAGATTGAACTTCTGCTCCGTGGCGCCCAGCTCCACGTCAGCTTCTATCGCCACAGAGTCGTAAGCCTGCATCAGAGGGTAGTAGAGTTCGTGCAAACTGATGGGCAGGTTCTTCTGGTACCGGTTGGCGAAATCGTCCCGCTCCAGGAGGCGCGCGACCGTGACCTTGGAGGCCAGTTCCATCACTTCCATGAAGTTCATCTTGCCGAACCACTCGCCGTTGAAGCGCACCTCCGTCTTCTGCCTGTCCACCAACTTGAAGAACTGCTCCTCGTAAGTCTTGGCGTTCCTGAGGACCTCTTCGTGGTCGAGCTGAGGCCTGGTCTCGCTGAGGCCGCTGGGGTCGCCCACCATGCCCGTGTAATCGCCGATAATGAGCACCACCCTGTGCCCCAGCTCCTGAAACTGCCTGAGCTTCCTCAGACCTATCGTGTGACCCAGATGAACGTCCGGAGCAGTCGGGTCGAAGCCCTGCTTTACTCTCAGGGGGCGGTCCTCCGCCACAGCCCTCTCGAGCTTCTTCAGCATCTCGTCTTCCGGAATGAGTTCCTCAGTGCCTTGCTTGATTATTTTTAGCTGTTCCTGGACCGAGAGCCACTTCATATCAGCGCCACCCGCTCCTCCGATCGCCGGCTTTCGCAGCGCCGCACGGCATTGTACTTGATTCCTTCCCGAGTATGGACTACAGTGAGCGGCAGTGGAGACGGCCGAGACCGTTCGGCCGCGCAGGGTGCTTCTCCGACCAGCCCCCAGGGGGACCCTTCCCGCATGGAAGTCACTCGTACCAGAGGATTCTATACAAGATACGGGTTTTCCTTACTCATCGCGACCCTTTTCCTGCTGGCAGGCGTTCTGTTCAGCGCGTCACGCTGGGCCAGCAAGGGGCTTCCCTCGCCCGAGAAGCTACAAACCATCGAGCCTGCTGTCAAGACCGAAGTATATGACATAAACGGCGAGATCATACACGAGTTCTTCAAGGAGAACCGCTCGCTGGTTCCTCTCCAGAGAGTCCCTCAGCACCTGATAGACGGAATAATCGTCGTCGAGGACAGGCAGTTCCGCAGTCACTGGGGAATCGACATCTTCGGGATATGCCGTGCCGCGATGAAGAACGTCTTCGCGGGTCGAGTCCGCCAGGGAGGCAGCACTATCACGATGCAGCTAGCAAGGAACCTCTTTCTCACTCACGAGAGAACGATGAGGAGAAAGGTGAAGGAGGCGGTCCTCGCACTGAGAATCGAACGGATGTACTCCAAGGACGAGATCCTGGAGATGTACCTCAACCAGATCTACTTCGGGGAGGGAGCTTACGGAGTCCAGGCCGCGTCTCGAATATTCTTCGCAAAAGACGTGGATGAGCTCAAGCTGCCGGAATGCGCGCTCCTGGCCGGGCTCCTCAGAAACCCGGGAGAGTATTCGCCCCGCCATCATCCTGAGGGGGCGCTCAAGCGAAGAAACCTCGTGCTCAATCTGATGCTGGAGGAAATCTTGATAGGCCAGGACGAGCACGAGGCCGCCCTCGAAGCCCCGCTCGGCGTGACCGCAAGCAAGTCGAGAGCCAACTACGCCCCTTACTTCGTGGAGTTGGTGAGGCAGTATCTGAGCGAAAGGTACGGCACCAACCAGATATACGAGGGTGGGCTCAAGGTCTACACGACTCTCGACCTCCAACTTCAGAAGGTGGCGGAAGAGCTTTTCGAGGTGCACCTGTGCGAGCTCGAGAAGATGAGGAAGTATCCGCAACAACACTGCCCTCAGGAATCGCAGGCGCAGCAGGCCCCGGACGGAGAGAACTTCACGGCCTACGTCCAGGGGGCGATGATAGCGCTCGATGCTCGCAAGGGCTACGTGAAGGCCATGATAGGAGGAAGGGACTTCGAAGACAGCCCATTCAACCGCGCAGTGCAGGCAAAGCGGCAGCCCGGTTCCGCATTCAAACCCTTCGTCTTCGTGGCGGCGATAGACAACGGGTTCAACCCGTGCGACATAGTCATAGACGAGCCGGTGACCTTCGTGGGTGGGGACGGCAAGGATTGGTCGCCTCAGAACTACGACCTGGATTTTAAGGGCCCCATGACGCTGAGGTACGCCTTGCAGCAATCCGTAAACGTGCCGGCTGTCAAGCTTCTCAGAACGCTGGGGCCCACGACCGTGGCCGCGTACGCGAGAAGAATGGGGCTCCGCTCCAGGATAGAGAACGTCCTTTCCATTGCGCTCGGGACTTCGGAGGTCACGCTTCTGGAGCTCACGTCCGCGTTCGGCGTGCTGGCGAACCAGGGCATTCGTGCAGAGCCGATCATGGTCCTCAAGGTCACCGACAAGCAGGGCAGAGTTCTGGAGAGAAACGCAACGCACACGGAGGAGGCGCTCAACGAGCAGACTTGTTACCTGGTCACGAGCATGATGCGGAGCGTTGTGGACCACGGAACGGCCTTCGGGGCAAGGGCGCGGGGTTTCTACGCGCCCGCGGGAGGAAAGACGGGCACCACGGACGATTTCACCGATGCGTGGTTCGTGGGTTTCACTCCCGAGCTGACGGTCGGAGTGTGGGTGGGGTTTGACAAGAAGAAGACGCTGGGTCCTGCCATGACCGGCACGAGGGTGGCACTGCCGATATGGACCGACATCATGCTGGACGCGAGCAAGCTTTATGAGTTCACGGACTTCCCCAGGCCGCCGGACGTAATAGACGTGGAGATCTGCACCGAGTCAGGCCTGCTGGCGCTGGACGGATGCCCCAAGAGGAGCATGGAGGTCTTCCGGAGCGGCGAGCAACCCGGCGAGTTCTGTTATCTTCACGCTTTGGGAAGCACGAGAGGGGATTTCATCGGAGAACCCAAGCTGCGAAGACCCGGGCGCCAGCCCCACGAAAGGACAAAGCAGCTGTGAGAAAGGTCCGGGTCAACCGTCCACCCGTTCCAGAAGAATGCGCCGTTCCCCCGGCGGCTGTTCGCCTATTCGGAACGCTTCTCTGACCCTCTCCGTTGTCTCGCCTTTCTCGCTGCTGGAATGCACCTCGCACAACGGACTTCCCTTCGAGACCTTCTCGCCCACCTTGGCCTCGAGCAGGAAGCCCACCGACTTGTCTATTTCATCGTCACGCCTCCGCCGCCCCCCACCCATGTCAACGCACAGCTCACCCAGCGCCCTGGCGTCTATGGAAGACACGAACCCCTCTTCTCGCGCGGTCACCGTGCGGACTGAGCGCGCGCCCGGGAGCAGAGAGTCGTCGCTGACTACTCCCCCATTTCCACCCTGAGCTTCCACGAATTTCCGGAACGCCTCCAACGCCTGACCTCCGTCCAGAAGCTTCTCGAGTAAGGAAACGGCCTTGCCTCTGACCTTTTCGACCCCTGCGAGCGAAAGCATCTCCGCCCCCAGCTCCAGCGTCAATTCGCGCAGGTCGTGCGGACCTCCTCCGCGCAGGCATTCTATCGTCTCCTTGACCTCGAGAGCGTTTCCGACAGCGCGGCCGAGAGGCTGCGCCATGTCCGTTATGAAGGCCCTTCCCGTCTTTCCCAGCAAGCTGCACACGCGGACGAGCTCCTGCGCCAGGCCCCGGGCGCTGGCAAGGTCCGCCATGAAAGCGCCGCCACCGCATTTTACGTCGAACACGATGGAGTCAATGCCCGCGGCGAACTTCTTGCTCAATATGCTGCTCACGATCAGCGGAATCGACTCCACGGTTCCGGTGACTCCTCTGAGGGCGTACATTCCCTCATCAGCCGGCACCAGTTCGCTGCTCTGCGCGACGATGCTAAACCCCACCTTTTCCACGTTCTTCACGAATTCCGCGGACGTAAGGTGCGTTCTGAGTCGTGGGATCGACTCGAGTTTGTCGAGCGTGCCACCCGTGTGTCCAAGCGTTCTGCCGGACACCATCGGTACCTTCACGCCGGCGGCGGCGACCAGAGGCGCAAGCACGAGCGAAACCTTGTCCCCGACTCCTCCGGTGCTGTGCTTGTCGACTTTCTTTCCAGGAATCGCACTCAGGTCCAGGACCTTTCCGGTGCCCATCATTGCCAGCGTGAGACTGACGGTCTCCTCGGGATTCATACCGTTCAGGAACACGGCCATGAGAAAAGCGGACATCTGGTAGTCGGTCACGGAGCCGTCGGCGAAGCCTCGCACGAAGAATTCCAGCTCCTTCGAAGAGAGAGACTGCTTGTCCCTTTTCTTGGCTATGATGTGATAAGCGTTCATGAGGTTCCCTTATGTCCCGCGGTTTAGCCCGAGATACGAAGGGGTAGAGAGGGGCTCTCAAGCCGAGCCGATTATCTTGATGCTCGCGCTGGTACCTATGCGGGTCGCTCCGGCCTCCACCATCTTCCTCAAATCTGCGGCCGTTCTTATGCCCCCCGCCGCCTTCACGCCCACATCTTCACCGACGACTTTTCTCATCAGCTGCACGTCTTCGACACTGGCCCCTCTGGGGCCGAAGCCGGTTGAGGTTTTGACGTAATCCACGCCCGCGGCCTTGGCCAGAGCGCACGCCTTTATCTTCTCCTCGTCGCTGAGGTAGCCCGTCTCCAGAATCACCTTGGTCACAACGCCTCTGCCGCACGCCTCCACGACCCCCCTGATGTCACTCTCAACGTACCTGTAATCGCCCGACTTGAGCACTCCGACGTTCATGACCATGTCAATCTCTCTCGCCCCGTCACCCACGGCTTTTCTGGCCTCAACTGCCTTGACGTCACTTCGGTTCGCGCCTTGAGGAAAGCCGACAACCGTGCACGCCCTGGTTTTCACCCCGGCTTTGTCGAGACGCTCTGCGACCAGACGTACGTGGCAGGGTTGGACGCACACGGCCGCGAAACCATGCCTGACGGCCTCGTCGCACAACTTGGCGATGTCCTCGCGGGTCGCGTCCGGCTTGAGAAGCGTGTGGTCGATGAGCGAGGCGATCGTCTCGTCCCTGGGCGCTGCGCCCGCAGTAGAGGAGACGCGTGACGCTCCTGCATTCACCAGGGCGGCCACCGCCTCGGGCCTGCGAGTGACACATTCTCCGCAGGCGATGCACGTCAGGCACACCTGTTCGGATCCGCCCCCAGTTGGCTCCGACTCCTGTCGAAGCCTCTGAAGTACTTCTCTCGCTATCCTCTCGACAAGCTCCTCGTTCTTCATAAGTACCTCTCGTGGGACAGGGCCCAGAAATCACGTAGAAAACGCAGAATGTCCCTCGCACGGATTCAGGGCGCTAGAACTTCTCAAACGGAAAAGGCAATAGTTCTGAGAGCTTAAAACTCTCGCTGGCTCCCTTAAGGTCGTGGGTCGACACCCTGATGTCCCCACACAACTCCCACATGACCTGCCTGCAGGCTCCGCACGGCGGTATGGGCTCGTCGGCGGAAGAGACGATCGCTATCTCCTCGAATTCCCTCTCGCCGCCTGCAATTGCGGAGAACAGTGCGACTCTCTCCGCGCAGATTGTGAGGCCCAGCGAAGCAGTCTCGATGTTGGCCCCCGCAAAGACCTTCCCGCTCTTCGCCTTGAGCGCGGCCCCCACCTTGAGTCCGGAGAACGGTGACCTGCTGTTCTCCATCGCCCTCTTCGCCGTCTCACGCAAATCGTTGTGTGGTGTCAAAACTTATCTCCTCCGCAAAACTCTTACCTTCTCCTGTTCCTTCTATCTTCATGAGCCGGGCGATAGTGGCGCCCACGTCTGCAAAGCTCTCTCTCAGACCGAGGTTCACTCCCCCGCGGAGACGCCGGCCGTAGACGAGAAGCGGAACGTACTCCCTCGAGTGGTCCGTGCTCGGAGTGGTCGGGTCGCATCCGTGGTCGCTCGTGACGAAAAGAACGTCGTCCGTCGAGAGCCCGTTCAGAAACGGGCCCAGCCAGCGGTCGAACTCTTCCAGACCTCTGGCGAACGCTTCCGTGTCGTTGCGATGCCCCCACAGGGTATCAAAATCGCCCAGATTGGCCAGCACAAAACGCTCCTCTGCTCCGCCGACGGCGGCGAGGGCTTTCATTCCCTCGTCGTTGGACTTTGCCCGGATCTCGCGCGTGAACCCGCGCCCGGCGAAGAGGTCCGCCACCTTCCCTATTGCCAGGACTCCCGCGCCGTGCCGCACCAGGGCATCCAGGATTGTATCGTCAAAGGGCGGCAGTGAAAAATCCTTTCTTCTGGCCGTTCGTCTGTAGCTTCCGCTTTCACCCTCGAACGGGCGCGCTATCACCCTTGCGACTCCGTGCTCTCCTACCAGGAGTTCTCTGGCGATGCGGCAGTATTCGTAGAGCTCGTCCACCGGCACGAGGCTCTCGTGGGCGGCAAGCTGAAACACGCTGTCTGCGGAGGTATAAAGGATCAAGGAACCGGTCTTGATGTGTTCGTCGCCGAGGACTCTCAAGATCTCTGTGCCGGAATAAGGCATGTTTCCAATGGCGCGTCTTCCCGTCCTCGCCTCGAATTCGCGAACGAGCACCTCGGGGAAACCGTCCGGATACGTCGGGAAGGGCCTGTCCAGGACCAGGCCCATGAGTTCCCAGTGACCGGACGTGCTGTCCTTGCCCGGGGATTTCTCCGCCATCTTCCCGTAGCAGGCCGCGGGCTCGGCAACGGCCTTGACGCCTCTGAGAGGCCCGATGCAGCCCAGCCCCAACCGCTCCAGGTTGGGCAGTTCGAGCCCTCCCATCGACTCGCACGTGTTGCCGAGCGTATCGCTTCCGGCGTCTCCATACAGAGCCGCGTCAGGAAGCTCTCCTATGCCGACGCCGTCGAGGACTATTACGGTAATTCGCATGTGAGAAAACAGGAAGTTGAAAGGGACGTCTCAGACGGGCTATGCCCCGGTCTCGACTCTCTCCACCTTCGAGAGCTTCGCGAACTTGAGCATGAGCTTCCTCTGAGACTTATCTGACGAGAATGAAACAACGACGCTCTGTCTGTCTCCCTGGCCCATTGTCTCGAGCACTAGACCTTCACCGAAGATCTTGTGGCTCACTCTGTCTCCCACGCTGAAGACTTGTTCTCTCGCCACTCATCTCACCCTCTTTCGTCGGTGATGGCCGGGACGGAGAGGTACTGAACTACGGGCTGCTGGCACTTGTTTCCCTCAGTCGGCCGGACCTCCTTCCGTTCACCCACAAGTGTCAGAACCTTGCTGGGGCGGTTGTCCAGAAGAAACGTTCTAACGACTCTCTTTCCGATCGAACATAGTATCTCGTAACTCAGGGTGCCCGCCTTCCGCGCCACCTCGTCCACGGTGATCTGTTCCTCACCCTGCCTCCCGAAGAGAACGACCTCGTCTCCTTCTGTCACGTCCGGGACGTGGGTTACGTCGAGCATCGTGAGGTCCATGGTGACCCTTCCCACGATGGGAGCCCTCCTGCCTCGCACCAGCATCTCGCCGGAATTCGAGAGGGTCCAGCTGTAGCCGTGGCCGTAGCCGACGGGCACCACAGCGATGACGGAGTCTTTGGCCACGCGACACGTTCTGCCGTAGCTTATGTAGCTGCCTGCCTGAACGCGTCTGAGCTGGACGACGCAGCTCTTAAAGCTCATCACCGGTCGAACGTCGCAGCCTGTAGTCGCTTCACCTCCGGGTCGCAGTCCGTAGGCCAGCAGGCCGGGCCTCACCATGTTGAGAAGAGACTCAGGCAGGTTCACCATGCCCGCACTGTTGGCCGCGTGGATGAGCTCGAAACAGATGCCCTCCTCCTTCAGCCGGACGAGCAGGGAGCTAAACATCTTCACCTGCATCCTGGCAAAACTCAAATCCGGATTGTCGGCGTCGGGGAAATGTGTGTAGACGCCTTCCACGGTGACGGCGGGAAGCTGAGAAAGCTCCCTCAGGGTCTCGTAGGCCGACTCGTAGTCGAGGCCCGTCCGCCCCATCCCTGTGTCCACCTCAACGTGGAAGGGCGTAACGGTCGACTGCTCCTGGCTCGCCCTGGAGAGCTCCCGCGCGAAAGTCAGGCTCGAAACGGAGGGACGGAGTCGATACTCTATGAGCTCCTCTATCTCCGTGGGAAGCGAAGGGCTGAGCACCAACATGGGGGAGGACACGTTGGCTCTGCGAAGCTCTATTCCCTCGTGCAGGGTAGCCACGCCCAGCATGTCCACGCCTGCCCCGAGCGCTGCGCGGGCCACCTCGACTGCACCGTGTCCGTAGGCGTCGGCCTTCACGACCAGGCAAATCTTGGTCTCCCGGCCGACAAGCGCTCTCAGCGCCTGAACGTTGTGCCCCAGCGCATCGAGGTCGATTTCAACCCATGCCGGAAACTTCATCTCGCACTCCTGTTGCCGCCCAGCGGGCCTGAAGGTGTTCGACTCGACTTATACCACACGCCCCGCGGCAGCGCAAGTGCGAGTCGGGGCAAATCCCTGCTGAATCCAGATGATGGATGTGATAAGCTCTGTCGGTCAAGCCACTGCTTTTCCATAGGAGGTCTACATGTATCGCAAGGCGTTCCTTCACTTTTCCTGGCTCCTTGCGAGCCTGTTGCTCGTCTCTGTCTCCGGCGCCCAGGAGAGCATCTACTCCTTTCCCGTGGGTTCACTTAGCACCGCGGGAGACAGCGGCTTCGTGGAACTTTCCAAGAGGTACTTCGCCTGGCACTTCAGCATGAGCCCGGTCAGCGCCACTTTCAACGGCGTACACGAATTCGACGGACAGCTGGACGACGTTAGTCCCGCCGCCTTCCAGAAGAAGACAGAGATGCTGGGACGGTTTCTGGACGAACTCTCCGGCCTAGACCTCTCCGGTCTCAGCACGCTCCATCGCTACGACTGCCTCATTCTCAGGGACAATATCGAGAGGCGGCTCTTCTCCCTCGAGGAGCTCAGGGAGTGGGAGCGCTCCCCGCTCTTCTATACCCAGCTTGCCGGAGGTTCCATACGCTCTCTGCTGAGCCGGGATTTCGCTCCCTGGGACGCGAGGCTGGAAGATGCCATATCGAGGCTGAAGGAGTTCCCGCGCCTTCTGGAGCAGGCCAGGGCAAACCTCAAGTCTCCGGCCCGCATAGACACGGAGACGGCCATCAAGCAGAACGCGGGATGCATCTCCCTGGTCACGGGGGACCTCAAGAAGGCCGGGCAGAACGCGCCCGGACTGCGAGACTCCCTCGAGAGCGCCTCGAGAGTGGCGGTCGAGGCACTGGAGTCCTTCGGAGAATACCTGGAGAAAGAGCTTCTGGAACGCTCCACTGCCGACTATCGACTCGGAAAGGAACTGTACGCAAGGAAGCTCAGCCACGTCCTCCACTCAGAAGCGACCCCCGAAGAGCTGGTCTCGAGAGCCAGGGCAGAATACGAAGCGGTCAGGGAAGAGATAGTCCGGATTTCCCGGGAGCTCTACGTGGAGTTCTTCGGAAAGGAGCCGGCCCAGGAGGGCCTGACGGACCAACAGGTCGCCAGAGCAGTCTACTCCAGGATCGCCGACGTACACTGCCAACCGGACGAGTTGCTGGATGAGTGCAGGAAGTGTCTCGCGGAGCTGGAGAGCTTCATCCGCGAGAAGGACATTATCACGCTCCCGGAGGGAGAGAAGCTCGAGATGGAGTGGACACCCGAATTCGAGCGAGGTGTGGCCATCGCGGGGCTGGAATCCCCCGGACCTCTGGACAGGGGGCTGCCGACTTTCTTTTACGTGGCCCCGGTTCCGGAGGACTGGTCGAACGAACAGGTTGAGTCCTATCTGCGCGAGTACAACGACTTCCTGCTCAGAATCCTGTGCATTCACGAGGGGCTGCCTGGACACTACGTGCAGGGTGCGTATGCCAACCGCTTTCCCTCGCTCGTGCGCGCGGTCGTCGGAAGCGGGCCCTTCGTGGAAGGCTGGGCCATGTACTCGGAGAGGGTGATGCTAGCGGCCGGCTACGGAGACGGTGACCCGAGACTGAAGCTGTCACAGCTCAAGTTCTACCTGAGGGCCGTGATAAACACCATAATCGACGTGGGGCTTCACACAGGCACCATGACGGAGGAAGAAGCCCTGGATCTGATGATCAACGGCGGCTTTCAGGAAGAGAGCGAGGCCAGAGGAAAGATAGTGCGGGCGTCGCTCACGTCCACCCAGCTGGTCACGTACTTCGTTGGCCTGCAGGGCATCGTGGAGCTCGAGAGGCTCTACCGGGAGAAGCTGGGGGACAGATACACGCAAAAGGGTTTCAACGATAAGCTCCTGAGTTTCGGCTCACCTCCGCTCCAGTACCTCAAAAAGATGATGCTGGGTGAGCCGGTGGAATAGGCGCACCAACACCCGGAGGCTTGCGCAGAACGATGAAGGAATCCCCGGACGGCGAGGCGACCCTGGACAGCCTGCTTCCGCTGTGTAGAGTGTTGCGGGGTGAGCAGGGTTGTCCCTGGGACAGGCGCCAGACAATCTCGTCTCTTACTCCATACATCCTGGAAGAAGCCCACGAGCTCATCGACGCAATCGCGGCCGAGCAGCACTCCAAGCTGGCCGAAGAGCTGGGGGACCTCATCTTCCTGCTCGTATTCTGCATCGAGATAGCGAGGGAACGAGGCCTGTTCACGCTGAACGACGTGGTCACTTCCACGCAAGAGAAGATGAGGAGACGCCACCCTCACGTCTTCGGAGAGACGGACATCCGTGAACCCGGGGAAGTGTGCAGGCAATGGGAAGAGATAAAGCTCCAGGAGGAACCGGAACAGTCTTCCCTCCTGGAAGGGCTCTCTCCGACTCTCTCGGCCCTCGTGGCCTCCTTCCGCCTTCAGGAGAAGGCAGCCGCGGTGGGCTTCGACTGGCCGAAGCCCGGGGACGTCATCGCCAAGATGAGAGAAGAACTTCAGGAGCTGGAAGAGGCGCTTTCAGAAGGGCGCCGTGAGGCCGCGGGAAAGGAGATCGGCGACCTGCTCTTCTCCGTGGTCAACCTGGCAAGGAAGCTCGGAGAGAACCCCGAGGTTTGCCTCAGACACACGATGGCCAAGTTTCAGAGAAGATTCGCGCACATCGAGAAGGCGCTGGGAAAAGAGGGGAAGACCCCCTCCGGCTCGACGCTGGAGGAGATGGACGAACTCTGGAACAAGGCCAAGCGAGATGAGCGCGAATAGATTTACGGGCCTGGAGAGCGCAGGGCTCAACTTCTGTCCGGGCAACCGTCTTCGTCCGCGAAGCCGTCGAAGTCCTCAGGATCGTTCGGACACCTGTCCTCAGCGTCTATGATCCCGTCCAGGTCGTTGTCGATATCAGGGCACCCGTCCTCGTCCTGGAAACCGTCTATGTCTTCGGCCAGCGTCGGGCACTTGTCCCTGGAATCCGGTATGCCGTCGCGGTCGTTGTCGGTCTCCGGCGCAACACCCTCGTCAGGACAGCCGTCTTCGTCCATGTAACCGTTGAAAGTCTCCGGTTGATTGGGACACTGGTCCTGGACGTCCAGGATCCCGTCCCCGTCGTTGTCGGGGTCCGGACAGCCGTCTTCGTCCTGAAAACCGTCTCTGTCCTCGGCCTCGAGAGGACAGTTGTCCAGTGAATCACCGACTCCGTCGCCGTCCGTGTCGAGCTCCGGGCAACCGTCGTCGTCCATGTAGCCGTCGAACGACTCCGGCACGTCGGGACACTCGTCCATCACGTCAGGAATCCCGTCACGGTCGTTGTCGGGGTCCGGGCAGCCGTCTTCGTCCTCGAAGCCGTCGAAGTCTTCCTTCTCCGTGGGACAGAAGTCCCCGGCGTCCAGGATTCCGTCCTGGTCCATGTCCTGTCTATAGAGGGCCGGGAAGAAGTCGAACCCAAGAGTGAATTCCCAGTTGGGCATCGCGTCCTCGGGGTTGTATTCCGTGTCGGGGTCGTCCACCGACAATCGTATTCCGAAGGCCGCCGTGGCAATCAGCCCGAGCGGGAGTTTCACCTTTGCACCGGGAGTGAGAAGCAGCGGGCACTCCTGAGCAGTTGCCACGCTCGACCCGCTGACGAATTGCTCCGTGTAGAACTCCGTGAAAAGGGTGACGTCCGGAGACGGAAACTCCAGGGCGAATCCCACCGAAACCACGTCCTTGTTTTCCAGCGTCCCGGACACAGGGATGTAGTAAGACGGAAACCTGACCGTACCCTCTTCGCGGCTCAACCAGTAACCCACGTTCGCCATCACTCTCAACGAGGAAAGCGATGGCACTTCACTGAAATCCGCTGCCGCACACAGGCGAGCGGTCAGATTAGTTTTGGCGCTCGAGTAAAGCCGCCGGTCATACTGCTCCCCGGGCACCTGGTGTACCGCACCGCTGCCCATCGGAAAGGCCCCTTCCGCCATCAGGGCCACCGAGAACATCTCGCTCGCCAGCGGAAGCCTCATCTTCATTCCCAACCGGAAATCGCTCAAGCCCCCGTGATCCTGAGTCCGCTCCTCACGGTAGGCGAGCTGTTTGTAGTCCCAGAGAGAACCCTTCCCCGGCAGAACCGCCAGGATCTCCACGCTCTTGGTGAGGCCGTAGCGTCCTCCGAGGTTTCCGGCCACAAAATGTTCCTTCACGGATTCGATGTTCGGCAGCATCCTGCCGTAGTAGTGACCGTAGAGGCCTGCCGACCAATTGCGTTCACCCACGACCTTGGTTGACGTGACCCTCACCAGACCGTCTGCTCCATACAGGTCCCCGGTCGCGGTATCCGAGTAAAAGGGAAACGCCCCCGCGTGCAGAAGCAAGAAAAGCACGCCCACAATAATCGCCCGGACAGACTTCATGGCTGACTCCTTTCATGCCACATTAGGATGACCGTAGCTTAACCTATGGGCTTGCCCTCCAAAAGTCAACAGAAATGAGAAATCCCGCAATCGCCCGTCGCCTTCCGTTCTCCGGACCGTCGTGCAGGGCTCCGGGCGAACGTCACCAGACCCTCAGTACGACACACTTCAGATACTCCGTGACACGGCCGGGAAGCAGGACGGGATGGTCCCTGGCCTGCGAGCGGACCTCCGCTATCTGCGCCTGCCTCCTCGCGGACCTCGAGGCTCTTGCCAGAAGGTTCAAGAAGGTCTCCCTGTCAACGTTGTATGAGCAGGAACAGCTGACGAGGACGCCTCCGGGCCGGAGCAGCTTCATGGCGTCCGCATTGACCTTCTCGTAGAGCTCGACGCCCGGCCTCATCTTGCCCCTGCTTCTTACGAGGCCGGGCGGGTCAACTATCACGAAGTCGAACCTCTCACCCGCCGTCTGGAGCCCCGGCAGAACCGCGAAACAGTCGTCGTGAACGAAGGAACATTTATCGAATACCTGGTTGAGCTGTGCACACCGCCTGGCGTTCTCAATAGCGTGAGCGGAACTTTCCACAAGAACGGCCTCGGCCATCCCCAGCCTGGCAGCGTCGATTCCCCACGCTCCCGAGTAACAGAAGCAGTCGAGTATTCTCGTACCGGGAACCACGTTCTCCAGGACGGCACGATTCTCACTCTGGTCAAGGTAGAGGCCAGTCTTCTGCCCGTCCAGCAGGTCTGCTATCGCCAGCAGGGACATGTCTCTCAGTACGACCGGTCTCTCGTACACTCCCCTCACCACACTCTTCTCAAGGGGGAGCCCTTCCTGTTGGCGCACAGGGACGTCGTTTCTCAGAATCACGGCAGCGGGAGAGAGGAGCTCTTCGATAGCGTCTAGAATCAGCCCGAGCCGAAGCTCCATGCCGAGCGTGGTCACCTGTATCACGACGTTGTCCAGGTAGCGATCCACGGTCAACCCGGGCAGTAGGTCCCCCTCGCCAAAGACAAGTCGTGAAGCGTCACGGCCGCTGGCGAAACGGAGCCGATACTCGAGCGCGCTCCTCATGCGCTCCAAAAAGAACGCTCCGTCTATTTCTTCCGGTTCGCGAGAGAGTATCCTGACGGATATCAGCGACTTCCTGTTGACGTATCCCCTTCCCAGAAAGCTCCCGCCGTGGCTGTAGACGTCCACCAGGTTGCCGTCCTCGATCGGGCCTTCGGACTTCTCAATTTCGTTGCTGAAGACCCAGGGATGGCCCACGCGGACTCTTCTGTCCTCGTTCTTCTTTAGATAGATTCTGGGTATCTTCGGCACGCAGCAGACTCCCTCTCGACTGGCAGGTCGGCCCGCCGTCCAGACGGCCAGAGGCAGACTGAGAGAAAACACGCTCGACCCTGTCGGGTCCGGTTTAGCGCGACGGGTTCACGAAACGCCCTATGAGCCGGTAGATGAGCTTAGCAGCAAGGAAGTCGGGAGCAACGAGGCCCGGTATCGGTCGCAGTTCGGTGACGTCAAAACCGACCACTTCCTTCCGTGCGGCGATTTCTTCCACAAGACCCGTGACCTCTGCCCATGAAAGCCCGCCGGGCTCGGGGGTCCCCACCGAAGGCATTATGCTCGGGTCGAACACGTCCACGTCGACCGTAACGTAGACCTTTTCCGGCAGGTTCCCGAGGTGCGCCGAGAGCTCCCGTGTGCGCTGGGGCGGCAGAAAGGGAATGCCGGCGGACGACCTGAACTCCTGCTCTGCACGGGACATCGACCTCGTGCCGAGCTGGAGCAGAGGACACATCTCCGCCAATCGCCTTCCCGTGCAAGCGTGACTCATCCTGCTTCCCTGGTAGGATTCTCGCAGATCCGCGTGGGCATCGAACTGAATGACTCCCAACGAATCGTACTCGAGCTTCGCCGCCGCCACCGGCCCGACAGAAAGTATGTGGTCGCCGCCGAGCAGAACGACGAACTTTCCCCCGCGAAGGTAAGCGCTCACGACACCCGAGACTGTCTGAACCATCTCGTCGGGGCTCGACGTCACTGGGTCCAGGAAAGGGAGAGTGTGAATGCCCACGGAGAAGGGTTCGACACCCAGGTCGTCGTCGAACAGCTCCATGTTTCTCGAAGCGGATATGATGGCGTGCGGGCCGTCCCTGCTGCCTGACAGATAGGAGGCCGTGCCATCGTAGGGAACGGGCAGAATGACGACGCGCGCATTTTCCAGAGAAGAGTAACTCTCCTCCAGAGCGCCGAAATTGAAAGGTATGAAATCCGGTTCTCCGGCAGTAGTGCTCATCGGGACAGTGTTCCTCGCCGCGGAGCTAGAGACTCACCTTCAGCGAACGGGCCATCTCAAACCGAGGGAGCTTTCGCTTCTGCAGATTATCGCGTCTCCTGCTGGCCAGAGCAGTCACTATCAGGGGGAGGGCGATAGTTGCATCCGAATACACCGTGACCTTCATCGCGTCCATCGCGATCTTTCCCCACGACTGGGCCTCCTCGAACGTGCAGCCGCTCAGGCCTCCCCAGTGGGGCGGGTCGGTGATTATCTGGATGGCGTATCTGTGCCCCGTGTCAGTGTCGCCGAGTATGGCCGTCGTAACCTCCGATTGCTGGATAAAGTTCTTCGGGGTCCCCCCTCCGACGTAGATAACGCCGGTGGGAGATGAGGCGGCCAGCCGCGCGGTTTCAAGCACGTCACCCACTATGTCGAAGACGACCCTGTTCTCCTTTCGGCTGGTGCCGATTGCGACCGCGATGCCTATGGCGGAATCCCCTATCGCGGGACAGTAGATGGGCACACCGGCCTTGTAGGCGCAAGAGAGTATTCCATTGTTCTCGGTGCTTTCAGCCAGCTTCTTGCCCAGCAGATAAAGGAACTCGCGGGTGGTGATGGGTTCGTCCTGAGGGACCTCCCGGGCGAAGCGTGTGATGAACTCGTCGGTGTGCCTGAACTCGGTTTCCGATGCATAAGTGTCGTAGATCCTGTCTATGCTCTCCTCTTTCAGTGTCGCATCGTCCGCAATGTGACTTCCCCTCCAGTGAGAGTATCCGAGCGTCTCGTGACAATCGTGAAAGAGGTTTGCGCCGGTCGAAACCAGGCAGTCGATGAACCTGTTCCTCACGAGAAACGAGACGACCTCTCTCAGGCCGGCGGGCACCATCGCTCCCGCAAGGCCGAAGAGTATTAAGGTGTCGTCTTGTGTCATGCGGTCCCATATGTTGACCGCCGTCCCCAGGTTCCTTGCTTGAAACGAAATCTCCGAGAGCTGCTTTACGAATGCGTCTACAGTTGCATCTGGCTCGATGCTGATCGGTTTCACGGGTTTCTTTAGGAAACGTCCCATGCCTGGCTCCCTTTATCGACCTCCTTCGAGGCGGCACCTGATCCGCCTCATCACTTCGACTCACTCGACCGGCTCCCCGAAACTCTGCGACCCAGGGGGAGCGAGCGCTGATGTGCCTGTCGCTCAGCGGGCGGGCACCACAACGCCGAAGGCGACCCTGTCGTCCTCTTCGAGGCGCATCAACCGCACGCCGACCGCGGTCCTGCCTGTTTCCCGCACGTCAGAGCTGTGGAACCTGATGAACTTCCCGTTAGCACTGCACAGCAGAACCTCTGCCGCGCGCAGCGTGCCGGCGAACGCCAGCATTCCTGTCTTTTCGTTCAGTTTCGCACCCGTCACTCCTCCCGCTCCCCGGGCGGTCTTTCGAAACTCCGTTTGTGGGGTCAGCTTGCCGAAGCCCTTCTCGCTCACTGTCAGAACATTGAGTCCTTCTGAGGCGGGGCAGACTCCCACGGTGACGTCGCTCCCGGAAAGCCGGACTCCGCGCACTCCCTGTGCGGCTTTGCCCATCACTCTCACGCTGCCCTCGTCGAAACGAACCACCTTCCCGGCCGCAGTGAATATCAGCGTCTCCTGGGCTCCCGTGGATACGTACGCCCCGCACACGTTGTCCCCTTCCGACAGGGACATAGCCAGGGTGCCGCCCGCCCTGGGCTTCTTGAAGCTGGACAGCGGCGTTCTCTTGATGATTCCCTTCTTGGATACGACCACGAGGGGCTGCTGTTCAAACGGACCTCCGTGCGCAAGCATGAAGGCGACTTCTTCGCCCTGTGCGAGCTTCAGGAAGCTGGCCACCTTTCTGCCCCTTGCGTAACGGCGCATCGCGGGGACCTCTTCCACGTCCAGGGAATGGCACATGCCGAGGTTCGTGAAGAACAGGACTCTGTCACCGGAGGCAGCGGGCGTGATACAGCTTATCGCGTCCTCTTCGCCGGGCTTCCCGCCGACTACACCCTTCCCTCCTCTCTTCTGGGCCTCGAATTCCTCAAGGCCCACTCTCTTGAGAAACCCTCCCGCAGTTAGAACCACGAGAGCAGACTCCGGGCTGGTTGTTTCCTCAAAGGACATCTCAGGCCTCCTTTCTCTGCCCTGGCCGGACAGTGGCGGGCAAAGTACGCGCTTCCTGGCGACCGCGAACTGCCGAGAGCCGGGGTCAAACCGGCGCAGCCGGCGGATCTGATTTCTCAGTAGACTGTCTTCTCCTGCCTGATATCAAGGTCGTACACCCTCAGTGCACCCCCCGACGACTCGCAGATGAGCTCCTCCACGCCGTCGCTGTCGATATCGCGCAGGGTAAGTCGGGTTCCGAAGAAGTCGGTCTGCCATTCAATGCTGAGAGTCGTGGCATTCACCACGAACCCCGAATCCAGCACTATCTCCTTCTCGTCATCGTCATCTACGTCGCCGATAACCAGGTAGTCGGCTTTGAACTGGTCGGCGCTCTGGTATTCCCTGAGGAGCTTTTCTCCGTCCAGTATTAGGAGCCTGGAATCGGCGCAAAGGACCAGCTCCTGGGCCCGGTCGCTGTCCAACTGGTCAATCGCAATCCCGCTGACGCTCTCGAAATCGTTCTTCGTATTCTCCCACAGAAGCTGACGAGTCTCGGCGTTGAAGATGAACATCCTGCCCGCCGACGTTATCACGACGAGGTTTAGCACACCGTTTCCGTCGATGTCCTCCGCGACTATCTCCTTGACAGGAGAGCCGAGGTAGAACGTGCTCCAGGCGCTCGTGAAGCCGTCCCCCTTCTTTCTGAGAACGTGCATGTAGCCCCTCAAGTCTCCGAACGCAATGTAATCTCGCGGGACGGAGTCCGCCTGGAACGCCGTCATTGCTCTGAACGATGCCGCAAACGCCTCGGGGCTCGAGGCTGCACGTAAGTACCCGGGGGCGCCCTCCGCCGGCGCGGGCACGAGGAAGGTCGCGACGCCTGTCAGAAACAGGGCGCAGAGAAGGGCGAAAAAGGCAAGCCTGAGAGAGAAATCCGTTCTCATCTGACCCCCCAAGTCACAAGGGCCTTCGACTTTCTGTCTTACGTCAGCAGCGCCTCCTGCAGAGGAGAACCGCAGATGGTGTTCATCCGCAATCTCTTGGCTCAGATTAGAACAGCCGCATGAGAGGGTCAACAAAAAAGAATTCACGCGCCAGAGGTGAGTCCTGAGTTGTCGTGTTCGCCGAGCAGCATCCGGGGCCGATATACTCCTTCTCTTTTCATGCCCCGACGCTGCCGCTTGGGTGTTGATCTGATATTTTCCCTTTCGCACGATACCCTGGCGTTATCGCTCGGGCATCAACCTGTCATTTTCACTTCGGCACCACTCCGTTACACGGCCGCGTTGGCACAGCGAAGTGGGATCAAATACCGTTGACACGGACGGATTCCGTTGGTAGAATCCCCGTTCAAGTCCTGTCCGCGGCACCTGGGGCCAATGCTTGCCTCCTTGGGTGCGGGTCTGTTTTGACGCCAGAGCCACCCAGGGTCCAATCCCATCCCTGTTCAGCACGAGAATCCTGGATCGAGTGAGGTGATTCCACGATTCTCAGGCACGCCCTGCCGCCTGGCGTATTCTGGTTCGAGGGCGGACAGCAGACGGAGAAGGAGGATTCCACGCAGACTATGGGCAGAAAGACTGAAACCGACAAGATCTGCCTGGGTCTGGACACCGGCTCAGTAAGCGTGAACATCGCGGTGGTCAGGCCGGACAAGGAGATCGTCGAGGACCGCTACATCAGGCACAAGGGTCATCCTGTTGCAACAACGCGCGACGCCCTCGTTGAGCTGTTTGAGAAATATTCGCCCTCCGACGTGGAACTTGTGGCCGTGACGGGAACCGGGGGCAAGTTTCTCTCCGACCTGCTGGACGGTCACTACGTGAACGAGGTGGTGGCGCAGGTGGCGGCGATTGCACAGCTGCACCCGGAAGTCCGAACAATCATCGAGATAGGTGGCGCGGACTCGAAGCTCGTCTTCCTCAGGGAGCACCCGCAGACCGGGAAGACCGAGATGGTTGACTTCGCGATGAACACCATCTGCGCGGCGGGCACGGGTTCGTTCCTGGATCAGCAGGCGCACAGGCTCGACCTCTCCATCGAGGAATTCAGCCGGCTCGCCCTCGAATCGAAGAATCCACCTCGAATAGCGGGCAGATGCAGCGTGTTCGCAAAGAGCGACATGATACATCTTCAGCAGAAAGGCACGCCTCCGAAGGACATAGTGGCTGGCCTCTGCCTGGCCATGGCCAGGAATTTCAAGAGCACTGTGGGCGCGGCGAGGAAGTTCATCGAACCCATTTCCTTCCAGGGCGGGGTGGCTGCAAACGCCGGGATGATCCGCGCCTTCACGCAGGTGCTTGAGCTGGAGGAAGGGAGCCTAGTGATTCCGGAACACTTCGCATCGATGGGCGCAGTGGGAGCCGTTTATGACGCCCTGGAGCAGAACGTCAGAACCGTGTTTCCTGGACTGGGCAAGATGGAGGAGTTTCTGGCGCGCCAATCCGCAGCGAGGGAGGAGAAGTTCCTGGAGACGCTCTCCACGGCCGTGGGTGGCAGGACGCTCCCGTTCGGAAAGGACGGAGAGTCAAGGCCCGGCGCCGAC
Source organism: Candidatus Eiseniibacteriota bacterium (assembly GCA_020349905.1). Lineage (GTDB taxonomy): Bacteria > Eisenbacteria > RBG-16-71-46 > JAFGJU01 > JAFGJU01. The sequence goes on along the minus strand of CP070702.1, from coordinate 1,671,009 downwards.
GGAAAGATACCTGCCTACCTCGGCGTGGACGTGGGCTCGATAAGCACTAACGTCGTGGTCATGGACACCGACAAGAGGGTCCTTGCCAAGTGCTATCTCATGACGGCCTCCCGTCCCATCGAGGCCGTCCGCAAAGGCCTCAGGCTCGTTGGGGACAAGGTGGGACACATGGTGGACATCCGCGGGGCCTGCACCACGGGCTCCGGGCGCTACCTCACGGGGGACTTTATCGGGGCCGACCTGGTCAAGAACGAGATCACCGCGCAGGCCCGTGCAGCAGCGGAAATAGACCCCACTGTGGACACTATCTTCGAAATCGGCGGTCAGGACTCCAAGTACATAAGCCTCGAGAACGGAACCATCGCGGATTTCGAGATGAACAAGGTGTGCGCCGCAGGGACCGGGAGCTTTCTGGAGGAGCAGGCCGAACGGCTGGGCATAAACATCGTCAAGGAATTCAGCGAGATGGCCCTCGGCGCCGGCAGTCCAGTTTCGCTAGGCGACCGTTGCACCGTGTTCATGGAGACAGAGCTCGTCCGCCACCAGCAGGACGGAAGCGGCAGGGACAGCCTGGTTGCGGGTCTCAGCTATTCCATAGTCCACAACTATCTGAACAGGGTCGTGGCAGGCAAGAAGGTGGGCGACAGGATATTCTTCCAGGGCGGGGTGGCGGCAAACAAGGGCGTTGTGGCGGCTTTTGAGAAGGTCACGGGAAAACCCATCACGGTCCCGGAGCACCATGAGGTCACCGGGGCCATCGGGTGTGCCATCCTCGCCATGGAGAACGATGACGGCGACGGAAGCAGATTCAAGGGATTCGACCTCAGCGACAGATCGTACGAGGTCAGCTCGTTCGAGTGCACCGATTGTGCGAACCGATGCGAAATCAACTGCGTACAGGTTGAGGGAGAGAAGCCCCTGTACTACGGAAGCAGGTGCGAGAAGTACGACGTGGAAAGAAAGGCCAGCAAGGGTGACCATCTTCCGGACCTGTTCCAGGAAAGAGAGAAGTTCTTACTCGAGACGTACAAGGAGCCAGACGCTCTGCCGAAGGATGCCCCCAAGGTCGGGATGCCCAGAAGCCTAATCTTCCACGACCTGTACCCGCTCTGGAAAGCCTTCTTCTCTGAACTGGGATGCAGGGTGATCCTCTCCGCCACCACCACGAAGAGCGCCATTCATCGAGGGTGTGAAGGTTCCGTGGTGGAGACCTGTTTTCCTATGAAGGTGGCACTGGGCCACGTGATGAGCCTGGTGGAGAGCAAGGTCGACTACATCTTCTTGCCGAGCGTGATAAACCTGCCCTCCCCGGACGATAAGTTCACCGACAGTTTCGTGTGTCCGTACGTTCAGAGTTTCTCCTACACGGTCCGCAGCGCAATAGACTTACCACCCGACGACTTCCGTCTTCTCACGCCTCACGTGTGGCTCGCGATGGGCCCAGAAAATCTCGCCGATGCCATGGCGGATGTCGGAAGGCGAATCGGAGCCTCGACGAAACAGGTGAAGAAGGCCGTTCACACGGCGTGGCGAGCCTACGAGAGGTTCCAGGAGTCCTGCAGGGAGAGAGGAAGGGAAGTCCTCTCCTCTCTCAAGGACGACGAGAGGGCCATCGTGATAGTGAGCCGTTCGTACAACGGCTGCGACCCCGGGGCAAACCTCGAGATTCCGCGAAAGCTGAGAGGTATGGGAGTCCTCCCGATCCCGATGGACTTCCTGCCGCTGGACAGCGTGAGCATCAGCGACCAGTGGTCGAACATGTACTGGCGGTACGGGCAGAAGATACTCTCGGCCGCAGAGTTGATAGGAAACGACCCGCGTCTCACCGCGGTGTACATAACCAACTTCGGATGCGGACCGGACTCCTTCCTGCTGCGTTTCTTCAGCGAGAGGATGGGCGACAAACCGTTCCTGCAAATCGAGGTCGACGAGCACAGCGCCGACGCCGGCATGATAACCAGGTGCGAGGCCTTCCTGGACAGCATGGAAGGTGCCGACGACCGAAGGACAGCCCGGCCGTGGGGGTACAAGGCCCTGAGCATCTCAACCGGCAGCAAGCGGGTCGTGCTCGTGCCCAGAATGGCAGACCACGCGTTCGGCCTGGCCGCGGCGTTTGAAGCCAGCGGCATGCCCGCGGAAGTGCTCCCCGAACCCGACGAGGAGACCCTTTACTGGGGCAGGAAGTACACGACCGGCAAGGAGTGCTTCCCTTGCATCGTTACGACCGGAGACATGGTCAAGACCGTGATGAAACCCGACTTCGACAGGAACGGCTTTGCGTTCTTCATGGGTGGCTCGGGGGGGCCCTGCCGCTTCGGACAGTACAACGCGCTCCAGAGAATAGTCCTGGACGGGCTGGGGTACGAAGACGTGCCCATCTTCGCCCCTAACCAGGCCGCCAGTTTCTACGACGACCTCGGTCTGGTGGGAAAGCGGTTCCTCGAACTGGGCTGGCTCGGAATCGTTAGCATAGACGTGCTCTATAAGTGGCTTCTGGAAACCAGGCCTTACGCGAAAGACAAACAGCAGGTTGAGGAAGTGTACTGGAGACAGGTCCACGAGGTCTGCGACGTGATACGCAAGAACGGCAACCGTGCGGAGCTCAAGAAGGCCATCGAGAGAAGCCGCCAAGCCTTCGAGAAGATAGACGTGGACCGTTCGAACCGCAGACCCATCATAGGCCTCGTGGGTGAGATCTACGTGCGCTCGAACGATTTCAGCAACAACGACCTCGTCAGGCAGATCGAGGAGCTAGGGGGCGAAGTCTGGATGGCTCCCATTTACGAGTGGTTTCTCTATCGCAACGTGAGACGGCAGATGCGAAGCGCCCTCAAACAAGACTACAGGCTCATGGCGAGGAACTTCATCAAGGACTTCTTCATGAGAAGAGACGAACATTCCCTTTCCCACCCGTTCGACGGACTCATCAGCAACGTGAAGGAGCCCTCTTCTAAGGAAGTGCTGGCCATGGCCGCACCCTACGTCCACCAGAGCTTCGAGGGAGAAGCCGTGCTCACGGTGGGCAAGGCGATCGACTTTCTCGGAAAGGGGCTCTCGGGTGTTGTGAGCGCGATGCCGTTTACGTGTATGCCGGGGACCATCTCCCATGCTATAATGAAGCTGGTTCAGAAGAACGAGGGAGGATTCCCGTTCCTCAACATGGTTTACGACGGCACTGAACAGTCCAACACGGTGACTCGGCTTCAGGCGTTCATGCATCAGGCAAGAGAATACTCAAAGAGAAATCAATCTTCCCCGCACTAGTACCCAGGGCCCCCTCTTTCCCCCGGGAGACTGTCAAATGGATGTTTTTCTGGGCATAGACGTCGGCTCGGTAAGCACCAACCTGGCGGTGTTGAACGACAATCTGGAGGTAATCTACGACAAGTACCTCCGCACCTCCGGGCGTCCTATAGACGCCGTGCAAAGAGCCATTTCCCCACTGGCCGGGGTCCTCCCCCAGGGCTCCGGAGTGGTCGCGGCAGGTGCCACGGGCAGCGCCAGGCGACTCGCGGGCGAGCTGGTCGGAGCCGACATTGTCAAGAACGAGATAACCGCCCACTCCGTAGCGGCAATTCATCTGGCCCCCGACGTGCACACCGTGATCGAGATAGGCGGGCAGGACTCCAAGATAATCATCATCCGCAACCAGGTCGCTGTCGACTTCGCGATGAACACGATTTGCGCTGCAGGCACGGGCTCGTTCCTGGACCAGCAGGCCAACCGGTTGACAGTGCCGATAGAGGAATTCGGAGAGCTCGCCCTCGCCTCCGAGAGTCCCGTAAGAATCGCTGGAAGGTGCACGGTCTTCGCCGAGAGCGACATGATTCACAAGCAGCAGATGGGACACAGGGTCGAGGACATCGTTGCCGGCCTGTGCCAGGCCCTGGTCCGCAACTACCTGGGCAACGTAGCCAAGGGAAAGGAAATCCTGCCTCCCGTGGTCTTTCAGGGGGGAGTGGCTGCCAACGCCGGAATCAGAAAGGCCCTCGCCGAGGAGCTGCGAACGGACATCATAGTGCCGGACAAGTTCGGGGTGATGGGCGCCGTGGGCGCCGCGCTGCTGGCGCACGAGTGGAGGAGCGAGACCGGAGCCCGTAGCCGCTTCAGAGGCTTTGCAATAGGGGACGTGGCCTACAGGACCACGAGCTTACAGTGTAACGAGTGCCCCAATCTGTGCGAGGTCATCGAGGTGCTGATGAACGGCTCCAAGATCGCAGGCTGGGGAGACAGGTGCGGGCGATACCAGACAGAGAAGAAAGAAGTTCCTGCTTGCGAGGAATGCGTCACCACGCCCAGCAGCTCCTGAAGGAGACCAGGCAAACGTCATGGCGAGAATCGGTATCCCCAGGGCTCTTCTTTATCACAGGTATCATCTTCTCTGGGAAACCTTCTTCCGGGGGCTCGAGGAAGAAGTCATGGTTTCCCCTCCCACCAACAAGGGCATCCTCGAGCTGGGAGTTCAGCACAGCCTGACCGACATCTGCCTGCCCGTGAAACTGGCCTGCGGGCACGTCGCAGCAATCGCCTCCAAGGTCGATTACCTGTTCCTCCCTAGAGTTCTCAGTGTTGAGAAAGACGCCTACACGTGCCCGAAGATCGTCGCGTTTCCTGACATGGTCCGGCTTAACATCCCGGGCATACCGAAGATACTGGATCCCGTCATCGACCTCAGGAAGAAGGTCGTCAGTCACGAAAGGCAACTACGAGAGGTGGCGGAGACACTCGGCAAGTCCCACCTTCTCAAGAAGGCGTCCCGAGAAGCCCTCAGAGCCCAGAGCAACTGGTTCGAGGCCGAGCCGGAGGCCAAGAAGGAAGCCTCCTTTCTCTTCAAGGAAGTGGGAAGCGCCAGCTGGCGAGGCCTCAGGATAGCCCTTCTGGGCCACCCCTACAATCTCTTCGACTCGTTCATCAATTTCAACCTGAGAGAGAAACTTGCTTCCATGGGCATAGAGATACTGACGCTCAAGCACCTGGAACCCTCGTCCATAGAAGAGGAGGCCGCCTGCCTGGACTACCCGCCATACTGGACGGCTGCGAAGGAACTCCTTGCAGGAGCGCGCCTGTTCTTCAGGTCTGACCTGGTGGACGGGATCGTGTACCTCATCGCCTTCGAGTGCGGGCCGGACGCCCTGTTGAAGGTGCTCATAGACTCTGAGTCCAAGAAGTCTCCCCACGTGGCCTACATGTCGCTCGTCCTCGACGAGCACACCGGAGAAGCCGGAGTAGAGACTCGTGTCGAGGCCTTTTTGGACGCAATAGCCAGGAGAAAGAGGACAAGCCGCGTGACGGTCGCCGGGGTGCGATAGGGACACTCCCCCACAGGGGGGAAGACGCCGGCCGCCCTGCTCCGTCCGACGCGCACCGAATCCAGAGATGACAGTCACCTTCCCACACATGGGGCCACTGACCGTGGCCATCAAGTCCATCTTCAGGCGGCTGGGGCAGGAGATAGTCGTGCCGCCACCGACCAGCCACAGGACCATCAGTCTGGGGGCCAGGTATGCACCGGAGCTGGTCTGCATGCCTTTCAAGGTGACCCTGGGGAACATGATAGAGGGTCTGGAGAGGGGCGCCGACACCGTTGCCATGGCCACGAGCCACGGGAATTGCAGGCTGGGCTTCTACTGGCCGGCTCAGGAGATAATCCTTAAGGACCTCGGGTTTCAGTTTGAGATGATTCCCATAAACTACGACAGGCCCCTCGAATTCGTGGGAGAATTCCGTCGCTTCGGAGGCGGAAAGGGGTGGAAGGACGTGCTTCCTGCCTTCATGTTCGGCATAAGGAAGCTCCTGGCTCTTGAGGAGCTGGAAGTCCTCTGCATGGAGACGCGGCCCAGGGAAAGGGAGTCCGGTCTCACCACGAGACTCTTCAGGAAATGGCAGGCGGCCGTTGACAACGCGCCGGACAGCAGCACCCTGAAGCAGGTGAGGCAGCAAGCCAGGAAGGGCTTCCTGGAAGCGAGGGCCGAGTCCAGGGAGCCGGTGGCCCGGATTCGCATCGTCGGAGAAGCGTACATGATGGCAGAGCCCAACGTGAACTTCCACCTTCAGCAGAAGCTGGGCGACATGGGCGTGGAGACCGAAAGGTCCTACTGGCTCGGAAAGAGCGTCGTGAGAGCCATAAGGCTGGACAGAAAGGGAAGGCGCGAGCACGAGAAAGCCATTCGAGACGCTACTCCTTACATGCGCTACCCGGACCTCTGCACCGGATGCCAGAGCATAGGCGAGACCATCCAGGCCGTGCGTCGAAACTTCGACGGCGTCATCCTTATCATGCCCTTCACGTGCATGCCAGAGGTTCTGGCCCAGAGCGTGATGCACAGGGTTTCAGAGGACCACGGCATACCGGTCCTGCCGCTTCCCATCGACGAGCACTCCGACGAGGGCGGCATCAGCACGCGGCTGGAAGCGTTCGTGGACCTGATAGTCCGCAGAAAGCAGCTCAAGTCGAGAGAGGCCCTCGCGGGCACCGGGGCAGCCCACAGCGCCCGGGCCTTCGGCCGTGGGCCGACCACCACGGAGAGACTGGGTGCGGGATAGAGCCGCCGGAAAGAAGAGAGTACGCCGGGGGCGTCCAGGTAGGCGGTCCCTCTCCACGTCCGGGCCGGGCCTGAAGAAAAGGGCCCGCCGAATCGCCTCGATGCTGCTCAAGGAGTATCCGCACGCAAAGACCGCACTCAAGCACAAATCCCCCCTTCAGCTTCTCGTGGCCACCATCCTTTCTGCGCAGTGCACCGACGCGCGGGTAAACCAGGTCACGAAAGAGCTCTTCCGAAAGTACAAGACGGCGGCAGATTTCGCGGCAGCGGACCCGGCGGAGCTGGAGCAGGAAATTCACTCGCTTGGCTTCTTCAGGCAGAAGACCAGGAACATCATCCAGTGCTGCGGGGACATAGCAGAGAGACACGGAGGCCGCGTTCCCGACACGCTGGAGGGACTCACGTCTCTGCGAGGAGTTGGACGCAAGACCGCGAACGTGGTCCTGGGCAGCGTCCACGGAAAGCCTGTCGTGGTCGTTGACACTCACGTCAAGCGCCTGTCGCTGAGATTGGGACTCACCTGGAACACCGACCCCGACAGAATCGAACAGGACCTCATGGAGCTGCTGCCAGAGGACGCCTGGAGGCCTTTCTCCGACGCTCTCATACTGCACGGAAGAGCCGTCTGCAGGGCCAGAAGACCTGGCTGTGAAGCGTGTGTGGTGGAAAGTCTCTGCACGTCTTCCACGTGCTGAGTGGGTCAGATCGACCCCGACCTAAGCCTTCCTCGAATTCATGGCCAGGTGCTCTTTCTCTATCTCCGTCAGGGCCAGAAGGACCTCTCGCACCCGTTTCTCGCTTGCCTGCTTGGCGGCCTGCTCGTACAGAGAGGCAGTAAGTTCTTCTCTTCTAAGCGCTTCCTGGAGATTCTGGTCGTCGGTGGGATAGCAGCGTCCCTGGTGATCGTACCTTGAGGATCTCGGAAGCCCCAGCATCCGGCGGACCGTGGAGGCGTGCTCTGCCTCTATTCTGCCCATGGCCGAGAACATGGCCTTAAGCTCCTCGTCCACCGCCACTCTGGCCGCACACCTGTAAAAGCCAGAATTGTCTATCTCCAACCGCAGAGCGATCTTGAGGTTCTTCTCAGATATGTCTGTGAGCGTCGATATCATGTCCTCTTTCCAGTTTCGGGCGAGGACCGCATACTTCTCAGGGGCGCCGCAGAAGGGACAATTGGCCGGTTTTCGTCTGCCTACGAAGGACTGACCGCAAATCCGACACCTGTAAACCTTCATGAGCTCCTCCTTGTGGGGGTCTGCGAGAAAATCGGTTAGAGCAAAAGAATAACGCCGGAAGTCCCTCGTGTCAAATGGGATTTGGGTTTTGTGCGGCTAATTCTTTTATTCTTATACGGTTATGAGAATGGGGTGCCAGGAGCCTGCCGCTGCTGGGGGCGCCAGGTGTGCCTGCTGGCGTCCGAGATGCGCAGCGCCTGGCAGGCGGGTGAGAGCTGAAGGGGTGGCCCGCGACCGCCCGGTTCGGCCCAGCGCCTCGCGCGGTAGGGAACCAGCCTGTCCCCAGAGCACGGGACCGGGGGGTCCGGCCCCCTGCTCTGGAGGCTTCGGGGCCGCGTTATCTGAGGCAGATGCTTCAAAGCCTGTGAGACTCCCGCCGTGCACTCTTAGGGGCCGCGTTCGGCACCAGCTCAAATCCATCCTTTCTTCCTGAAATACACCAGCATCGCGATGCCGATGCCGAGCATCACCAGCAGAGCCACGGGATAGCCAAACGGGAACCTCAATTCCGGCATGTTCTCGAAGTTCATGCCGTATATCCCGGCCACGAAAGTGACGGGAATGAATATGGTTGCGATGATCGTGAGTACCTTCATGACCTCGTTCATTCTGTTGCTCACGCTTGAGAGATAGAGGTCCAACATCCCGGAGAGCATGTCCCTCACAGTTTCAACTGTGTCGATGACCTGGATAGTATGATCGTACAGGTCCCTCAAGAAAGGTCTCGTGGACTCGGCGAACAACGAGCTCTCCCCTCTCTCGAGCCCTCCAACCACTTCTCTCAGCGGCCATATCGACTTGCGCAGAAGAATGGTCTCTCTCCTGAGCTCGTAGATGGACTGCAACGTCTCGGTTCTGGGAGCGTCCATCAGCTCCAGCTGCATCTTCTCGAGAACGTCTCCCAGTCTCTCCAGCAATCCAAAGTAGTTGTCGACAACGGAGTCAGCCAGAGCATAGGCAAGGTAACCGGGACCCATCCGCCTTATACGACCCTTCCCTTTCCTGATCCTTTCTCTCACGGGATCGAAGATGTCTCCCTCCCGTTCCTGGAAGGAGATGACAAACCTGGGACCCACTATCAGGCTGACCTGCTCAGAGTTGATCTCGTTCTTCTCCACGTCGAATCGAATTATCTTGAGCACGATGAACACGTAGTCTTCAAAGTCCTCCATTTTGGGACGCTGGTGAGTATTCATAACGTCTTCCAGGACAAGAGGGTGAATCCCGAAGTGGTCACCTATCTTCTCCAGGATTCCGACGTCGTGGATGCCGCTGATGTTTATCCACGTCGCCGTCTCCGTGTCCTTGAATTCGAAGCACTCATGCACGTCGGTTACCTCTTTTTCCAGGACGTGCTCCTCGTCGTAGTCGATGACGTTAACCTTCACGCTTTCGACCTTCTTCTCCCCCACGTATATGAGGGATCCCGGAGACAATCCCGTCTTTTTGGACATTCTCTTCAGAAACTGCATCATGGTAACGACCCCCTTCCATTTCTCACGACGCTAAGCCGACCGGCCATTGACGGAGCTGGATTTCCTGCAAAATACTCCTCAGGGGCGGCTCTTCGGCGTTCCGGCACGCTCTTTCGCGCAGAGACAGGGCTTTGGCCCGCGAGCACGTTCCGGGGCAGCCACGGCCAATGTAGCGACTTGCGCCTAAGAAATCAACGCCAGGTTAACAGGAGGGGCGAGCCCCGCCAGGAGCTTCCAGAGCACTAACGCGCCCGTGTACGTGTTTCGCGACTACCCTCGCAACTTCCTGGGAGCCCCACTGTGCGCCACGGTTCACATCTTCCTCGTGCCCGGGTTCAGATTCAGATTGCCTTTCTCGCGAGATGCGCTCTAATATTGGGGTCGTTTTGGCCGGAAATAGTGTGAGAAAGGTGATTTCAACGTGGCCTTATCCAACACCGGCGGAGTTGCCGCCTCGAAGAGTGCTCCTGAAAGAAGGAACCTGGGTACGTTCCTGGGAGTCTACACTCCCACGATTCTGACCATCCTGGGCGTCATCATGTATCTGCGCTCCGGGTGGCTCGTGGGCCACCTGGGCCTCAGCCAGACACTCGTGGTAGTGGCGCTCGCCAACCTGATAACGCTCATAACCGCTCTCTCGTTCTCGTCCATCGCGACCAACACCCACGTGGGCGTGGGCGGAGCGTACTTCATCATCTCCAGAAGTCTGGGACTCGAGATCGGGGGCGCAATAGGTGTACCTCTCTTCCTGTCCCAGACAATATCGGTGACCCTCTACTCGTACGGTCTGGCGGAGTCGCTTCGCATCGTCTGGCCGGAGGTCCCGGTTCAGGCCACGGCGTTCGTCATCGTGATACTGGTTGGCTTCCTGGCTTTCCTCGGCGCCAAGTTCGCGCTGAGGGTCCAGCTGCCACTCATGGCCCTCGTGGGGCTCTCGCTCGTGGCGTTCGCAATCGGCGCGTTCTTGAAGTTCTCCGGAGGTTCGTTCCGCACCACCGTGCCTTCCGGGGAGATCACGTTCTGGGCGGGTTTCGCCGTATTCTTCCCCGCAGTGACCGGCGTGATGGCGGGACTCGGGTTGTCCGGCGACCTGCGGGATCCCGGCCGGGCCATCCCCCTGGGCGCAATCGCTGCGGTCCTGACAGGTTTCGCGGTGTACCTGATTGTCCCCGTGCTGCTCGTAATGGCGGCCAGCTCGGCCGACTTGCGGGAAGACTCTCTCATCTGGACGCGCATAGCCCCGTTCGGACTCCTGCTCGTGCTGCCGGGCATCTGGTCGGCAATCTTCTCCTCCGCCGTCGGCTCGATTCTGGGAGCGCCTCGCACGCTTCAGGCGCTGGCGAGAGACCGCCTGGCTCCCCGCTTTCTCGGAAGGCGAACAGGAGACTGGAAGGAACTGGCGCCGGGGATAACCGCCGCGGTTGTGCTGGCCCTTGCAGCCGCACTCCTGGGCAACCTGAACGCGGTGGCGGGCGTCGTGACCATGTTCTTTCTCACGGTCTACGGGACCATCAACATAGCGGCCGCCGTCGAGACTCTCAGCCGCGACCCGTCCTGGCGGCCCAGGGTGCGCACTCCGTGGCCGGTCAATCTTCTGGGTGGAGCGGCGTGCATATTTGCGATGTTTCTCATAAACCCACTCGCGGGAGCTTTCGCCATACTTGCGGAGATATCCCTGTGGCAGTATCTCTCGCGAAGGGAGCGCAAAGTGAGATGGGGAGACGCCCGCAGAGGCATCTACGAGTCGCTGGTCCGCTGGACTCTCGTGCGACTGGCACGCCGGCCGATGAGCGCACGCAACTGGCGGCCTCACGTGCTGGTCTTCGCCGCTGACCCCATACAACATCTGGACCTCATCCGCTTCGGGAATTGGTTCAGTCAGGGCCGCGGGGTCGTGACCGCTTGCCAGCTCGTGGTGGGCGATCTTCTCGACGAGAACGTGGACGTAATCAAGATGCAGACCGAAATGCAGGAGGCGTTGGACCAGGAAGGGCTCGTGGCCTTCGCAGAAGTCGGCGTGGTGAGAGACGTAGTGGACGGAATAGTGGACGTGGCTCAGGCCAACGGCATGGCTGGCATCGAGAGCAACACCGTCGTCATAGGTTGGGCCAAGGAGAAAGCGCGGCTCGCCGAGTTCTTGCACGCCATGAAGCGCCTGGAGCGGCTCAAGAAGTCGCTCATCATCGGCCGCATTCAGCCGCGCCACCTGTTCCCGAGAGAGGGCGTCGTCCGGACCGTGCACGTGTGGTGGGGAGGACTTCAGCGCAACGGAGACCTCATGCTGCTCCTGGCCCACCTGCTCACGCAGAACCCGGAATGGCGGCAGTCGCAGGTCAAAGTCATGAGCATTGCCTCAAACGAACTGACGAAGGTGCAGACCGAGACCTTTCTCAACCAGCTCATTCCCAGGATTCGCATCGACGCGAAGCCGCACGTCATAGTCAAGCCGAAGGAGAGCTCCGTTCAGGAACTGATACAGAAGGAGAGCGCACGGGCCGAGGTCGTGTTCATGGGACTCGCCACACCGAACGCCGGAGAAGAAGAGGACTACGCAGAACGGCTGGACAACCTGGCGGGCGACCTGCCTGCGGTGTTCTTCGTGAAGAACGCCAGCATGTTCACGGGCGAGCTGGTGGAACCCAACCAGACGGAAGCGTCCGAAGAGGCCGAGCCGGACTCGGCGGAAGAGGAGAAGGACGAGAAGGCGTGACGTCACCGTAAGACCTGTCGCTCCCCTCTTTAGCCCCCCTTCTTCCCTGCCAGCGCAGCCAGGTCTTCTTTCTCGAAGTCGAGGGTTCGTATCGGGAACGGGATTACGATGCCCTCCTCTTTGAAACGCCTTTGAAGCAGCTTGATGAACTCGTGCTTCACGCGGTAGCTGTCCCAGAACGTTCTTGCCTTCAGTATCACCATGAAGTTTATGCTGAAGTCGGCGAACGTGTGGTAACGGATGTAGGGTTCAAAATCCGCAAAGGCCCCCTCGGTCGTCTGCATTATCTGCTTGCCGACTTCGCACGTGATCTTCTCGACCTTCTCCAGGTCGCTCGCGTAGTGCACTCCGACCTGGACTCGCACCGTGAGCTCATCCTGAGGCAGGCTGTAGTTTCTGATCACGCTGTCTATGAGCTTGGAGTTGGGCACTATCACGAGGTTGTTGGGTATCATCCTTATGTGCGTGCTGCGCCAGCCCACCTTCGTGACGTAGCCGTCCTCTCCCGAGTCCAGTTTCACGAAGTTTCCGACCGCGACCGGCTTGTCTATCAGCACCTGAATCCCCGCGAAGAAATTGGCCAGCGTGTCCTTGAGGGCCAGGGCCACGGCCAAGCTGCCGATTCCCAGCGAGGCGACGAGCGGTGTGATGGAGACGCCCAGGTTCGCAAGAAGGATGAAGAGAGCCGTCAGTATGACGAGAGCCCTGGTTGTACCCACCAGCAACGTCTTGGAGGTCCGCAGGAAATCCACTCGCGGCGCGTAGAAGCCGATGAGGCCCCGCACCAGCCTGTCTATGAACAGGATGACGGCGAACAGTGCGAGGACACCGAAGGCGATGCCGAAACCCCTGTCGACGCCGGGACTGAGGGGCAGAATCCTCGAGAGAAGGAGGAAACCGCTGCCCAGAATGAGAAGAGTCAGGGGACGCGAGATAGAGAAGACTATCACGTCGTCTATCTCGGACGCGCTCCTGTCAGCAAAGGCCCTGATCCTAGAGATGACGACCCTCTGCAGGACCACCAGAACCGCGACCCAGATGGCGAAGGCAACCGGACCCGTTATCCAGGGAGAGAGGGTACGTGCACTATCAAGAAGGGCGCTCATTGTCTGGGTCTCCTCTTTGCCTACGTTGACCTGCCGGGCGCGTCGTCCCCACCACCCGCACGGTTACAGGCGGGCCGTCCCTCAACGCCAGGCTCTGCCGGCCTCGGACGGGCTCCTATCTGAGAAGAGTGGCTTTGCGGACCGCTACGAAGCCCGCCGCCTCGAGCCGATAGAAATATACACCTGACGGCACCTCCCCGCCACTCTCGTCTCTACCGTCCCACACTTCGTTGTACGTCCCGGGCTCCATCCTCGCATCCACGAGCGTGCGAACGATCGAGCCCCTGACGTCAAAGACTCTCATAGTCACCCGAGCCGCGACCGGGACATCAAATCTTATGGTACACGAAGGATTGAAGGGATTCGGATAGCTCTGGTAGATCCTGTATGCGAGCGGAGCCGGTTCCACGTAGACCCCTACCGGTCCATAGTACTCCGTACCGGAGAACCCCCTCAGAGCTATGCGGTACCAGTAACTCCTGCCCGAAAGAACACTTCGGTCCGTGCAGGAAAACGATGCCCTTCCCTCAGCGGACACGGTTACGTCGAGCGCCGCAAATTGGCCGTCCGGCGAGTCGGAACGTTGAACGGCAAAATCCGCGGCAGATACTTCCACTCCCATCCACCAGGAGAGACGGACGTAGCCGTTTTGCCCCGTGGCAGAGACGGACGCAAACGTCACGCCGGTAGGACCACTGCAACCTTCGGAACTCACTCTCTGGGCGTACACGTCGTCGTTGCCCGAACGGCCGTCGTACCATGCAAGGATGGCGCCACCGTCGCCGTCTGGCGCGATACCCGGAAGCCTCTGGTGGCCGGGAGCGGTGCACATGGCAACGCCGTCAGGCGTCCACAGCACGGTCCCCAGCGAGTCCACCCTCTGCCCGTAAACGTCGTAATTGCTGTTACTGCGAAGGTCGTGCCAGGCAACGACGGCACCGCCGGAACCGTCAGCGGTTATGACCGGCCACTCCTGGTTGTTAGTGGCAGTACACACACTCACCCCGTCCATCGTCCAGAGCGGTACTCCCAGAGAGTTCACCCGTTGAACGTAGATGTCGTAGTCGACTCCGCTGCGGCGGTCATACCAGGTGACGATGGCACCTCCGGCGCCGTCAGGCGCGAGCGCGGCCTCGTACTGGTCATCGGTCGCGCTGCATACGGAGACTCCACCCTCGGTCCACAACATCGTGCCGAACGCGTCCACCCGCTGGATGTAGATGTCCGGAGAACCTGCATCCACCCGGAAATCGTGCCAGCCAATGACGGCACCGCCAACACCGTCTGAGATGATGTCGGGATAACGCTGGTTCTCGGGGACTATGCACACGGTGGCGCCGTTCGCCGCCCACAACACGTTGCCAGAGGCGTCCACGCGTTGAACGAAAATGTCGCTGTTCCAATTGCGCCTGTCGGCCCAGGTGATGATGGCGCCTCCCGCCCCGTCCGAAACGAGTTCCGGATACCACTGCGTCCCCCAGGCCGTGGAAACGGCAACTCCGTCCTGGGTCCACAGGGCGCTTCCGGATGCGTTCAGGCGTTGCGTGTATATCTCCCAGCCCGTGTCGCCGCCTCCCCGAAGATCCTGCCACACGACGACCGCGCCGCCCTCACCGTCGGACGTGATTTCGGGGTTTATCTGGGAGGCGGAGTGAGTGCAGACGGGAACGCCGTTCTCGGCCCAGAGGACGGCACCCGAGGCGTCGACCCGCTGTGCGTAGATGTCACCTCCCGGCGCCCTGCGATCCTCCCACACTATTATGGCGCCCCCCGCGCCGTCCGGCGCTATCTCGGCAAAGATCTGCCCGCCGCTGGTCGTGCAGATGGGAACGCCGTTCGCGGGCCACAGGGCCGCACCGGACGGGCCCAGTCGCTGGGCGTAGATGTCCAAGTCAGAGCCCCTGTAATCCTCCCACACGATGAACGCGCCGCCCTCACCGTCGGGCATTACGTCCGGGAACTGCTGGGTACCTGTCTCGACACAAACCGGATTGCCGTTCTCCTGCCACGATGCGGCTGCGTACGCCGGCAGGAGCAAAATCGGCACGAGCAATAGCAGTGCACGTACCCGTTTTCCGTACGTCAAGGAATCTTCCACAAACCCCATCCGGCCTCCTTACGGACACCGCGTCCACGCACCCGGCCGGCCCCAGAACGTCAAAGAGGGGGCAGAATCTCCGACCCCCTCAGCGTGTCGGCCAACCACAGAACGGAGAGACACAGAGGAATCGTAATCGCCCCGGACTCCCTCGGAGCCCTTGCACGTCCTATAACCGAAAAACCTGGTCTCCCTCAAGCCCTCTGTGTTTGCATTATAGCAGAGAACCGCCGCAGAATCAACGAAGCACGAGGAGACACGGCGCTCAGAAGAAAACCAATCTGATACAAAAGTCTTGAGGGTACCAGGGGAGACGCCGCGTTCAGAAGAGGGCCGACTCGACAGGGAAGTGTTGATGTGCCGTGAGGACTCCCGGCAGAGACGCTCACGGTTCTTCAGAAGCAGAAACCGGCCTCTCCGGCAGATTCACCCTGAGCTCCAGCAGGCGGCCTTTCAGCTCGGCCGAGCCGAACTTGCCGCGGTAATCCCTGAAGACGAATCCGCTCTCGGACCGGGCAAGGACCGTGACATGCTCATCAAGGTTCTGGACGAGGCTCTCGTACGCGGACCGCGCAGCCTCTGCGTCCGAGTACGGAATGAATATCTTGGAATAGGTTCGACCGTCCTCCTCACCGCACCCACCGGCCCCGGAGTCCCCGAGCTCGTAGTTTCCTACCACCCCGAACACTTCCCCACCCAGCTTGAGCACGTCCCCCTTCCCGAAGGTGAAGACGGCCTGCAACCCGTACGGGCCCCGGATTAAGAGCTCCGAGCCGCGCACCAGCCCCTCTCGGGGCAGATGCTCGAAGAGCCTGACCGAATCGCCTTCCGGGACACCCTGAAGCGCCCGCTGCGTCAAGGCCACCATGACCGGGACGAGCGATTCGTCTCCCTCGAAGCTGTTCACCTGAACGAAGTGGCTTCCCTTGAGAACGTTGAACTGATACCTGTCTCCGGAGTTCCTCGCCCTTATTCCCTCCACCGGCGTCTCCTCTCCGCACCTCATCAGGTAGATGCCCAGGGCCGATGCCGGGCTTTCCATGCGATACATCTCCAGCGTGATTTCTTCCTCGCCCCTGGCGTACCTGTAGACTGCCAGCTCCTCGAATCCGAACTCCAGGAACAGCTCCGCCCCGCCATCGATGTAGTCATAGAGATTCTCCTGGGCAAAACGAAGCGCTCTGCCGGAGAGGGTCCATCCGGGCGCGAAGTCGTCCCTCGGAACGGGACGCTCCGCGACTGAGACAAGAGAAAGAAGCATAACGATACACAGGGTGACGTATCTGTTCATCGGATTACCTTCTCCCCGCCCCCACGGCCTAGAGACGCACGTGCTCTATCTTCTCGGTGTCTGCCACTCCCAGTTCCAGGCGCTCGGCATACCGGAGATAGTCGGTGTACATGGGATGCTCGTTGACGTCGACCTTCATGCTCTTCCGCTTCTCCACCATGAGGTGCTGGCACACCATGTCCAGCGCAAACGGGTCGGTCGCAAAGAAGAGCGTGTTGAACAGATAGGCGAATTTCGCCGCAGGCATGGGGCCGCCGTCGTACTGTGCCCTCAGTCCGTCCGTGACGTTCAGGACCAGCTTGTCCCTTATGACCGGAAACGCAAGAACCTCCGTGCACACGTCGAAGAAGAGCGGCCTGTGAAGCCTATTGGTGTTACAGATGGCGCCGTAGCCCAGGTTCTTGGTGGCCATGGAAATGCCGTTTCCCGTGTTCTTGAAGACCGGGACGTTTATGATCTTGGTCAACTTCTTGGTGAGCAGCTTTCCGAAATAGGAGTGCTTCCCATTGAACACGTGCTGGTTGAGGTAGGCCTTGTCCTTGGGCCCTTCAACATCGGCCCAGTAGTAGACGTTCATGTCGAACTTGCCGGCGCTCACGTGATTGCCGTCCTCATCCAGCCAGTGACTGTCGTCCTCGCTCTCTCCGGAAGCCGCGGCCTCGTCCATGGTTTGAAGTCCCTCGATGCCGATTCCAGGATATCTCTCGGGAGTGAAACCTGCATCCGCGAGCATATAGTCAAACCTGTCCCATATTACGATGTCCTCTCGTCTGATGCCGCTCGCAGTGAGCCAGTCGATGATGACGTCAACCACTTCCAGCCGGGTGCTTATGAGACCGGGGCCGACGGGGTTGACCTTTATTCCTACGACGTCGCCCTCTTCGAAGAACAGAGCGAAGCTCTCCTTCAGGTTCTTGCCCGTCAACTTCCCGATGCCCTTTTCAAACATGGCCTTCACGACATCGGGCGCGGGCTTGTCGTCAGCCATCGCACCGGCGTCGTGGACTTCCACGACCTTACCGGGAAACGGACCGGGCAGCGAGTGCGCGGTCCTGGGGACCTTCAGGGCGTCGTCTATGTTGGTCTTGATCCTCGGCGGCTTCTCCTCCTTTTCCTTCTCCTGTGCCCAGGCGGAAGGGGTACCAAGCACCAGGCCTGCCCCGACTACCCCGCCTATCTTCAAAAAGTCGCGCCGCCTGATGTTGAACATGTCGTTCATGGAACGATAGCAGTCTTGCGACATTGCTGATGCCCTCCTCTTCTACTCTCTGAAATCCAGAGCGCCCTCACGGTAGCTCACGGTCGTTTCTCCAGTATCTCCCGGTCCTGGCTTTCAGGTCCTGTTATAAGGATAAAACACGAACAGCAGAACCGAAACGGCGAAAAGAATCCAGATGCCGGGGGACAGTTCCTTGCCCCTCCCGGCGACGATCTTGAACAGCGGATACATGACGAAGCCGGCGGCCATTCCGAACCCGATGTTGTAAGTGAAACTCATCAACACTATCGTCGCCACGGAGGGAAAGAGTTCGGAGTAATCGTCAAACGGAATCTCCCTCACCGGCGAAAGCATCAGGAAGCCGACCACTATCAGCGCTCCTCCGTAAGCCACGGCCGGCACAGAGACGAAGAGCGGGGCGAAGAAGAGACACAGTAGGAACATGAACGCGGTCACCACGGAGGAGAACCCGCTCCTGGCCCCTGCCTCGATGCCCGCAGCAGACTCGATGAACGTCCCGGTCGTTGAGGTCCCCGCTACCGCTCCCGCGACGGTGGCAACTGCATCGGCCATCATCGGCTTCTCCAGCTCCGGCAGGTCCAGGTTCTTATCTAGCAGCCTGGCCCTCGCCGAAACGCCCACGAGTGTTCCCATCGTGTCCACAAAATCCAGAATGAACACGACCAGGATGACAGGCAGGAAATCCAGCGTGAGAGCTCCAGCGATATCGAGCTTGAACAGTGTGGGGGAGAGGGAGGGCGGAGCCGCCGCCAGTTTGGATGGCCACTCGCTCGCACCCGCCACGTGGGACAGGACCGTCGTGGCCAGGATCCCTATAAGGATCGCGCCCGGTACTCTTCTTATCATCAGCACGCAGATGAGTAGAAGGCCGAAGACTGAAAGCAGCGGCCCGGTCGTGGAGAGCATTCCGATCTTCACGGGGCCGACCACCGTATCCGGGTCCACCCTGATTATCCCGGTGATGTTGAGCCCTATGAACATTATGAGCAGTCCAATTCCCGCGGCGAAGCTCCGCTTCAGGCTGTCCGGAATCGCTGCGGCAATCCAGCTTCTTATTTTGAGGGCAGTTATCACGACGAATATGATGCCGCCTATGAACACGGCCCCCAGGGCTTTCTCCCAGCTGTATCCCATTCCGATGCAGACGGTAAACGCGATGAAGGCGTTCTCCCCCATGTATGGGGCCACGGCGAAGGGGCGTCTCGCGTAGATTGCCATGAGGAGCGTGCCGACCGCGGCGGCCACGATGGTGGCGGTCGTACACGCGTCGCGCGGGATACCGCCCTGGGCGAGAATGGCCGGGTTGACTATGATGATGTATGCCATCGCGATGAAGGTGGTTATCCCGCCTACTATCTCTCTTCTGTAGTCGGTGCCCAGCTCGTCGAATCTGAAGAATCTTCTCACCAGGTTCTCCCTATCGTCTTCTCGAGACGAACTTCTTCAGGTCCCGATCGCGTAACCTCGACGCCGCAGTCTTGACGGCGTCGAGAATTTGAATGTAGCCCGTGCATCGGCACAGGTTGCCGGCGAGAGCCTCTTTGATTTCCTGCCTGGAGGGGTTTCTCGTCTCCAGAAACAGGGCAATGGTCGACATGACGAAGCCGGGTGTGCAGAAGCCGCAGTGCACGGCTCCACGCTCGACGAACGCCTGCTGCACCGGATGGAGCCCCCTTTCACCCTGCGGCGCCACCCCTTCAATCGTCCAGATGTCCACCCCATCCACCTGGGGCGCCAGGATGAGACACGCGTTGAGTGCCACACCGTCATAGAGCACGGTACAGGCACCGCAATCCCCTATCTCACAACCGCACTTCGTGCCGTAGTAGCCCAGTCCCTCGCGCAGGTACCGAAGCAGCGTCCAGTCAACCGGAACGCGCTTACGGAACGAAACTCCGTTGAGCCGAAAGCTCACCTGGACGCGAGCGACGGTCGCGCTGTCTTGCGGGCCTTTCATTCCTGGTTCTTCCTCTCGCCCTCTCACTCGGCTACTGCTCCCCGAAGTTCCCGCTCGCCGCCTCAGCCAGAGCTCTCTCCAACAGTGCCGCCAGGACAGGTCTCTTGTACGGCGTCGACCATCGGACCCCGCTCTCCTTGACCATGAGCTGTGCGGCCAGGGCTCCTGCCTCCGCGAACAGCCGTTTGGACGGGGACTCTCCCGCCAGGAGACGTTCCACCTCTCTCATCCTTCTGGCCACCGGAAATACCGCCCCCGCCGAGACACGCGCCCCCTTGATGGAACCTTTTCCGTCCATCATCAGGCAGACGGCCAGGGACATCCGGGAGATGTTCACGGCCTGCCGACGACCCAACTTCAAGAAAGACACGAACGTTGGCTTCTCCAGCGGCTCGCAGACAATGGAGGTCAGGAGCTCGTTCGGTCCTATGCACGTGGCGTAGGGACCCGTTATAAATGCCTCCACGGGCACCTTTCGTCTGGCGTCTTTTGAGACCAGCACTGCTACCGCGTCGTGGTTAAGAAGAGCCGGTACGGTGTCTGCGCACGGCGACGCATTCACCACGTTCCCTCCGAGCGTGCCCCGGTTCCTTACCTGTTTCGTGCCCACAAGAGCCGCCGCTTTGGACAGTAGGGGCAGCGCTTTCGTGACAACCGCGTCCCTGCAGAGCTCCGAATGCGTGGCACAGGCGCCCACCTCTATGGAAGAGGCGGTCCGCGTGACTCTATCGAGGCTCAATCCGCTGAGGTCCAGCATCTTCCTTGGACCGCGGCCCCGCGCATGGGGAATCAGGTCCGTCCCGCCGGCCAGCGGAGTGAACTCCCCCGACGCCAGAACATCCAGGGCCTCCTCGAGAGAGCCAGGTCTGATGTACGTGGTCACGTCTATCATCTAGTAAGTTCCTCGCGGGACGAGACGCACCGGCATGGACTTCGCCTTCCGGAGGACCTCTGTGTCTCGAGAACGCATTCCCCTCCGGCCTTCTGCCTTCCTCATCTCAGGGGCCGGCAGACCCGCGTTTCTCCTTTCTGGACAGGCCCCTGCCCAACCGCACTCTCTCCAGTGTCAGGGGCAGCTCGCGCACTCTCATTCCCAGGGCGTCGCACACGGCGTTGGCAATTGCAGGCGCGGCAATCTCGCACGCGGGCTCACCCAGAGACTTGGCCCCGTAGGGACCCAGCCTGTCGGGATTCTCTATGAAGACGATCTCGGTCTCCGGAACGTCAGACACGGTAGGGAGTAGATATTCGTCGAAATTCTCCAGAGACGGCCGTCCGTCCTGCTCCGCGTATTCCTCGAACAAGGCGTAGCCGAGTCCCATGGCTACCCCTCCGTACACCTGCCCCCTGGCGCCGTTCAAGTTCAGTACGCGGCCCACGTCGTGTGAACTCACGAATCTGGTAACGCGCACCGTGCCCGTCTCGGTGTCCACTTCAACTTCCGCCAGGTTCGCACCGTACACGAACGTGAAGTACGCGTCGCCCTGGCCGGTCCTTTCGTCCCAGGAAGTGGCGGGGGCGCGGTACCACCCGTGAGCGAAGAGCGAGACGCCTCTCGCGAAGCAGAGAGAAGCTAGCTCCCCGAGTCGAAGCCTCTTCCTTCCCGCGCGTCCCCTCCCCGCCTTCCGTGATCCAGGACCCCGACGGGTTCTCTCAGTTGAGTGCGAAACCCAATTGTTTCTGAAAAGCAGAGAGTCAACTGGACAGCCCAGGACCTCCGATGCCACGGGTCTGATTCTTTCCACTATCTCCTTGCATGCGCGCCTGGCAGCTTGCCCGGCCATGAAACTCGTCCTGGAAGCCACGGTGGGACCTGAGTCCGGAAGTCGAGAGGTGTCTGCCCCCAAGAATCTTATCCTATCGACGGTCACGCCGAGCTCCTCAGCCACCATGAGGGATATCGTCGTGGCCGCTCCCTGCCCCATGTCCACAAGGCCTGACGACGCCACCACGGAACCGTCCGTCTGAAGGGACACGGTCACACCCGCTGCATCCACGCCCTCGGCACCCAGTGAGACTCCCCTGTAGCTGCAGGATATCCCTACTCCCTTCTTCGGGTGCGAACGCTCGTTGTGCTTCCGATTGGAGGCGCGCGTCTTCAGGAAACGCCCCTTCTTCGTCACGTTGAGGAGGGCCTCGCCCACGCTGACCGTGTGGTTGAGTTTCTGCCCCGTGGCAGTCGTTGAGCGGCCTCGCAGCGTGTTCTTAAGTCGCACCTCCAGAGGGTCCATCCCCAGCTTCTCGGCCAGCTCATCCATCAGGGACTCGGAACCGAAGCAGACCTGCGGGGAACCGAATCCCCTCATGGCGCTCGTGTAGCAGTTGTTCGTGTAAGCGGCGTAGACGTCGGTCCTGACGTTCGGCACCACGTACGGTCCGGTGGCCTGCACCGTGGAGCGCCAAGTAACGAAAGGTGACATCGCGGCGTAGGCTCCTGCGTCTGCGTGAATCGTAATCTCCATGGCTTTGAGGAACCCGCGCCGGTCCGCGCCCACCTTGTATTTCATCCTGTAAGGGTGGCGCTTGTAGGATTCTCTCATCGAGTTCTCGCGAGTGTTGACCATCTTGACCGGCCGTCCGGTCTTCAGGGCCAGGAGCGCCGCCCTGCAGCAAAGCGCCGTCATGGCCTCGTCCTTTCCGCCGAACGAACCGCCCAGGGTCGCCTGCCTGACGCGAACGCGACCCAGCGGAAGAGCTAGGACCCTGGCCAATCCCCGCCTGATGGAATAGAGGTTCTGCACCGAGCCGGTGACCGTGATTCCACCGTTCTCGCCTGGCTCGGCAAGTACGGCTTCCGGCTCCATGTAGGCGTGTTCCACCTTCTGCGTCGCGTACTCTCGCTCCAGGACGACCTCGGACTGCGAGAACCCTGTCCCGACGTCGCCCTTTCGCACTTTTTGGTGAACGCAGAGGTTACCGCCCGCATGAACCGCAGGCGACCGCGGACTGAGCGCCTCCACCGGGTCGCTCACGACGGGGAGGATCTTGTACTTCACGGTGATCGACTCTACCGCCTTGGCAGCGATCTCTTCGCTGTCAGCGGCGACTATCGCTACCACGTCGCCGAGGTATCTCACCTTCTCGGAGCACAAGACCACCTGGTGAGGAACGGCCGTACCGAAGCTGTTCTCGCCCGGTATGTCTGCGTGGGTCAGCACGGCCCGCACACCACTCAGATTGACGGCTCGGGACACGTCGATCGAAAGTATCAGGGCGTGAGGATGCTCCGAGTACTTCACGCGGCCGTAGAGCTGTCCCTTCCGGTCGTGGTCGGCGCCGTACTTGGCCCGACCCGTCACCTTGTCGACGGCGTCTACGTTGGGAACGCTGGTTCCGATGGCAGCGAACGCGGTCCTCTTTTTCCTCGGTGCAGGCATGCTACCTCTTCCTCTGTGCAGAAGTGCTACCTCGCGCTTGCGATTCTAAGGAGCCCCCTTCCGAGAAGTACGCCGACCATCTCTCGTCTGTAGTCGGCCTCCGAGCGGATGTCGTCTATGGGTGCGGCTTCGCCACTGGCCAGCCCGCAGGCCGTCTCTATCGAGTCCCGGTCCAGCTCCCTGCCCAACAGATACTCCTCGGTTCGTGAAGCCCTGAGCACGGTCGGCGCGACGGCCCCCAGGGCGATTCTCACGCTCTGCACTCGCCCGTTTCGAAGCGAGACGTTTGCGGCCACCGAGACTTTGCTGATGGCCAGGGCCCTTCTGACCGCCAGGCGCAAGAAGAATCCCCGATTCTGACTCCTCTCAAATACGACTCGCGTGATTAGCTCGTTCCTTCTGAGAACGGTCTCTCCGGGCCCCTTGAAGAAATCTTCGATCATCACCTGCCGCCTACCTCCGGAGTACGACAGCTCCAGTCTTGCGGAGAGCACATAGAGAGGGGGGAGCAGGTCGCCCGCAGGAGACCCGTTGGCGATATTTCCACCCAACGTGGCCCGGTTCCTTATCTGTACGGACCCTGCGACGGACGCGGCCTCCACGAGCTGGGGAGCGAGCGTTCTGAGGAGCGAGGAACGCTCTATCTCGGAGAAAGTGACCAGCGGCCCCAGCGCGAGTCCCTTTCCTCGAGGAGCGATGCTGTGGAGGGTCCTGACGCCGTCCAGCACTAGAAACGACGGCCGCTCACCGGCAGCGACATCGTGCAGCCGGACCAACAGGTCAGTTCCACCTGCCACGGCCACGACGCCCTTGCGGCCTACGGCCCTGAGGGCTTCCCTCAGAGACCTCGGCGCGATGACGGACGCTTCTCTCATCGTCGCCTTCGCTTCTCCCTTCTCATGTTCCTTGAGGCCAGCTCGACCGCCTCAAATATCTTCTGGTATCCGGTGCACCGGCATAGATTTCCCGCGAGAGCCCTTTTCATCTGTTCCCTCGAGGGAGCGGGAATATCTGCCAGCAGCGCAGCGGACGACAGCACCAGACCGGGTGTGCAGAAACCGCACTGCACCGCACCGGTCTCGGCGAAGGCCGCTTGCACGGGGTGTAACGATTCTCCCTCACTCAGACCTTCTATTGTCGTTATCTCTCTTCCGGCCACCTGGGAAGAGAGCAAGAGACAGGAGCAGACCGGGGAACCGTCCAGAAGGACCGTGCACGCACCGCATTCTCCCTTGCCGCACCCCTCTTTGGTCCCGACCAGACCGAGTCTCTCGCGCAGAAGGTCTATCACGCGCTCTGCGCCGGTGACCTCGAGGGTGGTCGCTCTTCGATTCACTGTGAACTTCAGTTTCATTCCGGCCTCTGGATGCAACAGCTCGGTTGCACGGCACGTCGCCTACTCGAGTGCCGTCTCATCTCTGCGTTACAGGAACTCGCCGCGAGCTCCTCAATGCGTTCCAGATCTTCTCCGGCGTGATGGGCAACTCCGTGATTCGCACGCCCACGGCATCGCGGACAGCGTTTGCCACTGCCGGAGCGACTCCCATCAGAGGCTGCTCACCGAATCCCTTCGCCCCGTGCGGGCCGTCAGGATAGGGATGCTCCACAAGCAACGAGACGATTTCAGGAGAGTCGGCTGCAGTGGGGATGATGTAAGTGGAAAAGTCCGGGTTGACTATGACGCCGCGCTCGTCGGTGAACATGTTTTCTGTGAGAGCAAACCCGAGCCCCTGCAGAATGCCTCCTTCTATCTGGCCTTCTGCTAGGGTGGGGTTCACTGCCTTACCCACGTCGTGGGCCGCCCACATCTTGAGAACAGTTACTTCGCCCGTCTCCCTGTCCACTCTTACCTTGGCCAGGTTTGTTGCCCACGCGTACGTAACGTACGCATCCCCCTGACCTGTCCTGTCGTCCCAACTGGTGGAAGTGGAAACGTGCCACCCCTCTGCAGACAGGGGAAGCCTGGCCGTCGTGCAGGACTTGATGGCCTCGTCGATGGGCATTGAAGGCCCTTCTTCCTTGGCCGGCACGATGGCCCCCTCCACGATGCGGAGGTCCGATACGGGAATCCTCAGAGCCCTGGACGCCTCCGCCAGCAAGACGTCACGTATCTTCCCACAGGCGTCCTTGAGCGCGTTCCCCGACATCGTAGTGGACCTGGACGCAACGGTCGGGCCGGAGTCGGGCACGCGGCTCGTGTCGGGCGCTATCATCTGTACACACTCCAGAGGAGTACCCAGTTCTTCAGAGACTATCTGCGACAAAACGGTGGTCATACCCTGGCCCAACTCGGTGGTGCCGACAGAGAACGTCACCGAGCCGTCGGCATGGACGATGACCCTGGCTCCGGTGCGCGCAAGATGCTTGCCCGCCGCACCCAGGCCCACGCCGTAGAAAACGGTGGAGAGACCGTAGCCGACTCCGTCGTCCCTTTTCTGGCCTGTCGGCCAGCCGGAGGCCTCGAGGACTCTGTCGAGCGTTTCCTCCAGACCCACGCTGACGGTAAGTTTCTGCCCCGTGATGGTGGTGTCGCCGGCTCTGAGGAGATTCCTGCGTCTCAACTCGGCCGGGTGGAGGCCCAGCCTCTCTGCCAGCTGGTCCATCTGAGATTCTGCGGCAAAGAGAATCTGGGGAGACCCGAATCCCCGGAACGCCCCTGTGGGAACTCTGTTCGTGGCCACTACGTAGCTGTCCACCTTCACATTGTCGCAGCGGTACGGACCGGCGGCGTGGACGGTGCCCCGATAAAGCACCGCCGGCGACAGGGTGGAGTAGGCCCCCCCGTCTATGACGTACTCGACCTCGACCGCCTTGAGTACGCCGTCCCTGGTGGCTCCGGACTTGTACCGGACCCAGGAGGGATGGCGCTTCGAGGTGGAGACCATGTCTTCAGTGCGGTCGTAGACCAGCTTCACCGGTTTCTTGAGCTTCCATGCGGGCAGGGCGACCTGGCAGGCCAGGAGCGAAGGAACGTCTTCCTTTCCGCCGAACGCGCCGCCCGTGGCGGCCTGCACGACCCACACCCTGCTCTCCGGAAGCCCGAGCACGCTCGTGACCGCTTTTCGAACGTAGAACGGGCACTGCATGGAACCGCGGATCTCGATCGTGCCGTCGGGATGCGGAATGGCAATCATGGCCTCGGGCTCTATGTACGCGTGCTCCTGGTAAGGCGTGCGATATTCGTTCTCGACTATCACGTCGCAGGACGAAAAGGCGGCCGCCGTGTCTCCGCGCCTGATTCTCAGGTGCTTGAACACGTTGTCCTCGCCGAAGAGGTGGACTCGAGGATGGCGCCGGGCCTTCAAGAGGTCCAGGATGGGAGGGAGCTCTTCCAGCCTAACACTGACCTCTTTGGCCGCGGCCCGAGCCGTTTCACGCTCGCTCGCCAATACCACGGCTATCGGTTCTCCGACGTAGTTCACATACTCCTCTGCCAGGAAAGGTTGATCCTCCAGGATGATGGGCACTACGTTGCGGCCGGGGATGTCTTGGAACGTGAACACCGCCTCGGCGCCGGCTCTCCTGAGGGCCCTGCCGGTCTCGATGTGTTTGATCCTGGCCCTGGCGACCGGCGAGCGCACCACGGCAGCGTGAAGCATTCCCGCGTAAGTGAGGTCGTCCGTGAAGGACCCGACCCCCTTCACACGGTCCAGGCTTTCTACTCGTCTGACTCTTCTACCGACTACCGCCATCGTTCGTCGACTCAGGGACACCGGCCTTGACCCGCGGGCTTCTCAGAGCCGTCGCAAAGTCATCTCTCCAGGTCCACTGCCGTATCAACGTCCTTCAGAATCCCGGGGTCTTTAACCTCGAGTTCTACGATCAGGTCTGCGTGCTTCTTCATAACGTCTCTCAGGGTCAAGTCGTCCGAAGAACGCACTATCTCGTCCACTATCTTCCGCGGGACGACCACGGGATGCCCGCGCGTGCCCCTGTGACTGGGAATGAATATCTTCTGCGGAGCGGCCTTGAAGGCTTCGAAGAGCAACCGGTACGTCTCTTCGGCAACGAAGGGATGGTCGACCAGAGCCACCATGACGCCCTGCGGCTCCGACCCCGACCCTGCCAGGCCGACTTTGAGTGATGAGAACTGGCCCCGCTCCCAGTCGGAATTGAGCGCGAATCGCGCATCGAGCCTCTGCGCCTCGGCGCGCACGGCATCGGCGTCAGCTCCGCCCACGACGACGACCGGCTCGCATCCGGCTGCGCGGATGGCGAGAACGACTCTCTCCAAGAACTTGACACCGTCAATCTCGAGAAGAGCCTTGCTTCTTCCGATTCGTCTTCCTTCTCCGGCCGCGAGAATCACTCCCGCGACCTCTCCAGCTTGCGGATTCATTCAGGACCTCGGCAGAGCTCCTCACCCCGTCAGCTGCCCGCACCGTCAGCT
Source organism: Candidatus Eiseniibacteriota bacterium (assembly GCA_020349905.1). Taxonomy (GTDB): domain Bacteria; phylum Eisenbacteria; class RBG-16-71-46; order JAFGJU01; family JAFGJU01. The sequence continues at coordinate 1,643,588 of CP070702.1, read as the reverse complement.
CTTCGCCCCGTCAGCTTCTCGTCCTCTTTCTCCTGGTCGCGATGAGTTCAGCGGCCACCGCCACCGCTATCTCCCCCGGACCCTCCGCTCCGACGTCCAGGCCTATGGGCGCGTGTACCTTGCTGAAGAGGGATTCATCAGTGCCGCTCTCCGCCAGAAGGGAGAACGTGCGGGATATCTTTCTCTCGGACCCTATCATCCCAACGTACGCCACGTACTTTTCGATGACCCTTTTCAGGACCTACCTGTCGCACGCGTGGCTGCGCGTAAGAATGTCGACGTAAGTATCCCTGCCCAGCGAGGGGAAGTTCTTCTCGTATTGCTCGTCGGTCAGAATGGTTTCGACCGGCTCGTGGTACTGCTGCAGGATGTCCTTCCTGTCGTCTACGACGGTGATCCTGAAGTCCAGCGACTCCGCGATTCTCACCAGCTCTTTGCCGACGTGCCCTCCCCCGAAAACGAGAAGTCTGTCCGGCCTCACGAAGACCTCCATGAATACGTCTGCCTCTCCGCCGCAGCACATACCCGTCGCGTCGGGACCGCTCGAAGAGAACCGATAGGTCTTAAGAAGGTGTGGACTCTTGTCCGAGAATAATGCGACGCAATCGTCGATGACCAGCTTTTCAAACTTGCCTCCTCCGATGGTCCCGAGGATGGACCCGTCCGGATGTACCAGCATCCGTGCGCCCGCGTCCCGTGGGGAAGAGCCGGCGGTGCGGACTATCAAAGCCACGGCGAAGGTCTCTCCGGCTTCGCGCTTTTCCGCTATGAGCCTGTGTATGTCCATGTCTCTTACCCGCACAGGACCGCCCCTCCGTTGACGTTCAGCACTTCGCCGGTGATGAAACTGGAAAGCTCTGAGGCCAGAAACAGGATAGGTCCGGCCAGCTCCACCGGAGACGCCACTCTTCCCATGGGAATCTGACTCAGTACCGTAGCGCCCTCCTCCCCGCGAAGCACCTCCTCGGTCATGTCGGTCTGCACCCAGCCGGACGCCACGCAGTTGACGCGAATGTTATGCGGCGCCAGCTCGAGCGCCAGGGACTTCGTGAGACTTATGAGCGCGCCTTTCGTTGCCGAATACGGAGAATAGAACGCCTCCCCCCGCTGGCCAGAGGTGGACGAGACGTTGATTATGACGCCCGACCGTTGTTTCTTCATGTACGGAACCACTGCTGCGATGGGATGAAAGGTCCCGAGCAGGTTTATGCCGATCGTCTCCCTCAGCTCCTCCTCTGACATCGCGTCGATGGGGTTACGCTTCCAGATGCCGGCATTGCAGACCAGAACGTCTATCTTGCCGAACTCTTGCAGGGCAGACTCCACCATCCTGTCGACCTGTGCGCGGTCTGCCACGTCCGCCTTCAGTTCCATCGCTCGCACGCCAGACTCCTCCGCCGCACGTCTGACCGCCTCCGCGCTTCGCCGGTCCGCCCGGTAATTGATTACCAAGTCACAGCCTGCCTCGGCGAAAAGAAGAGCCACTGCCCTTCCTATCCCCCTGGAGCCGCCCGTGATGAGGGCCACCTTGTCTTCGAGAGTCAACATCACCTGCCCCTACTTGAGCCCGAGCTCTGCCAGAACGTTGTCCGCACCGTCTACGAACTCCGTCACGTACAGTATGTAGCGGATGTCGACGTGTATTGACCTCGTGATGTCGTTCTGGAAGAGAAAGTCGCTCGTCATGGATTCGTAGTTTCCGTCGAACAGGCAGCCAACGAGTTCTCCCCTGCTGTTGAGAAGAGGGCTGCCGGAGTTTCCGCCCGTGGAATCGTGCGTCGTGAGCAGATTCACGGGTACGTCGCCCAACTCCGCAGACACGTACGCACCCGTGCGCGGGACACCGCCCAGTTCCATGATCTTGGAGGGGCAGTCAAAGGGTGCCACACCCGTGTGCTTCTCCACCACGCCCCGAAACGTCGTGAACGGGTGCATCTCTACGGCGTCCCGAGGAGAATAACCCGTCACGTCACCAAAGTTCAATCGCATGGTCCCGTTGGCATCGGAGTATAGACTGCGCCCGGATACGGCAGTGACCGTCTCTATCCACTTGGGGGCGAGCACGTGGAGTTTCCCCGAGAAGCTCTTCTTTCTCTCTATCCTGGCCTCGTTCTCCGGGAAGAGTTTCGCGGCCAGCTCTATGAACGAATCACCCTGCTCCACGAGCTCTTCGTGTGAGAGATCGAACATGCGCAGCCGCTCTTCCACCCTATGCAACTTGGTGCTGCCGTAAAACTCGTCGAGGAAAGCTTTCAGCGCGGACTCCAGTTCCACCCCGCTCTTACCCTCGAGAAGCTCGTCTACCGGTGCCGCCCTCTGCCCGTTGGGAAGAGCCAGCATCTCACGAAGATACATGCCCAGAAGCTCCCTGTCGCTTGCCACGTGCAGCTGGGTCTGGAAGACCTTAAGGTCTCTCTTAAGGTCCGGGATTCTGCGGTTCATGTAGTCGGGGTCGCGGTCCAGGTCGTCCTTCTGTTTCTCTACGCTCCACTTGTAGAGCATCATGGCCTGCCCCAACAGCGAGTACCGCGAAACGGCGAAGTCCAGAAGGAGGTCCTTCATCGCGTGGGACGAACGCTCGGCGTAAAGCGACGCGAATTCGGCAAGCAGACCGCGGTAAGCCTCGCTCGCCTCGGGGTCGGTCTGAAGCTTCGTACGATACTCCCTCTCTTCATCGTTCTGCCGGCGCACCAGGGAAAACCTCTGAAACCCCTCGAGCATCCCCTCGTTGTTCTTCAGCCGGTTGTTTATGCCCTTTATGCGAGACGCCACCCTGACCGAGGCCTCGCGCTCGGCCCCCGACTGCGCCTCCAGAATCTCCAGCATCTTCTTGTACAGACGAATCCTCTGGGGGTACTCGAAATGCTCGAAGTCAGCGAGGGCATAAGATGTCAGGTACCGGTTGGTGCTGCCCGGGAAGCCGATGACCATCGCGAAATCACCGTCGTTAAGTCCCTCCGGGGCTATCTTGAGGTGTCTCTTCGGCCTGTAGGGAACGTTCTGCTCCGAGAACTCGGCTGTCTCTCCGTCCGGGGCAACGTATGCCCGAAGAAAAGAAAAATCCCCCGTGTGACGGGGCCACATCCAGTTGTCGATGTCCCCACCATACTCCCCTATTGCGCGCGACGGGACGTACACGACGCGCACGTCCTTTATCTTGAGAAACGTGTAGAGAAGGTACTTGGACCCTCCGAAGAAGGGGCGTATCTCGCAGTATACGTCTCTGCCTGCTTCGGCTTCTCTCACGGACTCCTTGATTCTCCTCTCCAGGGCCTCGTGGCGTTCCAGCGGAGACATCGACGGCTGAACAGCTGACAGGATGTCTTCGGTCACGTCCTGAACAGACTGCACGACGTACGCCACGTAGCCCACGGCAGGAGCCTCGTCGGCCTTGGTCCTTGCCAGGAATCCGAGCTCGATGTAGTCCTTCTCGGGACTGCTCATGCGCTGCACGGCTCCGAACGCCACGTGGTGGTTGGTGAGAATGAGTCCATCAGGAGAGACGAAGGAGCCGGTGGAACCGAGTCTGACCACCGCGTTCGCCACACCTGTTCCCTTCGTGTTGTAGATATCCTCTCTGCTGAGCTGACATCCTCTATCCTTCATCTCGCTCATGACCTCGTCGGGCAGCTCCTGAGGAATCCACATGCCCTCGTCGCACGGCGCCGACGAGACGCAAAGCACGCACGCGAGAACGAGAACATAGCCGGCACGGAACACCTTCACGCGAAGTCTCTTCGTCATTTCTTCCTCCCTCGAACCAGAGTCTGCAGGAACCAGGACAGTATCGTCTGCGTTAATCGCGCGTTGCGCGGCACGGGCCGCCACGCCTCTACTTTGCGCCCTGCTCGGGTGACACGGACCCCCACGCCCCTACATGGCAGGTCGCTCCGGCGCCACGAGCTTCTGTTCTATGTCTTTAAAATCGAGTTCTCTTATCGTGTCGAGAAGCCACTTTTCGCCGGCTCGGAACTTCTCCTCCAGGTCCCGCTCGTCCCGGACGAAATAGAGCGCCCTGAGTTTCTCAACGACCTCCGCAGGCAGATCGTAGTTCACGTAGTACGTCTTGAAAGTGTAACGGGCGGGTGTGTGCTTCATCCGCAGGACCTCTACGAGCATGTCCAGCACCAGCCTGTAGTACAACTCCAGCGCCTCGATGTAATTGCCCCTGCTCATCTGCTTGGCGAAAAAGCAGTTGAACATCTGGAACCGCCCCCGTATCCGCTCCACCCGCTTCTTCATTCCGTCCACGAACTTGCGCCGGTCAAGCGAAGGAAGCTTCACGGTGTCGTTCTTGTTGAAGTGAAAGCGAACCCTTCCGTGTATCTCGGGCTCCAGGAGCTTGTCCTCGGCGGAGGTCTTGAACACGGCGAAATCGACAAGGAGGAATTGGCTGGTTCCTTTCAGTCGATAGAACGCCTGGGAGTAGTGGTGTGCCGGCGGAAGGGGAACTTCATACTTGAACTCTATGGGGGTCAGTTTCTCCAGGGCGCCCTCTACCACGGGGAAGACGTCCGGTACCCTGTCATCCTGGGCGTCCACGCATATGTCTATGTCGGACCAATCGTCGAGGCGCCCGAAGGCAATGGCTCCCATCTCCCACGCAGCGTTAACGAAATCCAGCGGCCTGAGTGCGGCGATGACTGCCTGTACGATCCTCTCTCGGGTCAACGTCTTGACTTCGTCCATGGTGGCCCGTTTCAGGTCGTGTGCTCGTGACGTCCCTCTACCCGGCAGGCGACCGCCGTGCGGCGCCTGTCTGCGGGCAGGAGCAGACTGAATCCGTGTCAGAGATTCTAACCGACCGGAGGGTCAAATTCAAGACGCGGTCCGCCGAACTCGCCAGAGGTACGTGACGACCGCCAGCGCCAGGAAGAAAGCGAGTGCAAACCGTCCCCAGATGCTCAGCGCAGGCACCGGAGTGATAGAGACACCCGTGCTCAGTTGTTCGGAGGCCACGAGTGAGTACCACTGTCCACCGGACAGGGTCCCCTTGTGGCTGATACTCACGATGTACTCTCCGGCAGGGGGGACCCCCACGTAGACCTGTTCCACGTTGTCCCGAACGTTATCGCCTGTCGTGGCCGCGCTGGCCGGACTCCCTGGGTCCAGCACGTAAGGATAATAGACGGTCGAGCTGGATACGTGCTTCAGCCGAAGGTCCAAGTCGTTGACGAGCATCAACGTGGTGGGATTGAGCGAAGGCGACGGAGGCGTTGCGGGAGGGTCCGTCCAGACGAGCGTGAGGCGAAGGGGGGTGATACCGTCGCTCGAGAGATAGAGAGTGTCTGCGTCTCCGTTTGCCAGGGAGTCTTCTAGTACCAGGAAGGGGTCCGAGGCGTCCTCGGCTATCAGGTCCGCAGCGGCCAGCGTGTTCAGCAGCCCCCATCCGAAGCGGTAATCGGGCCCAGGGTTCGCTCCGGCTTCGTTCGCGGTCTGGATCATTATGGCCTTCATGGTTGAGGAAAGCGGCGTCGAACCGCCGTGAGTGTCCTCGTACTGTCGGATGAGCAGATTGAGAGAGCCCGAGAGATTGGGGGCCGCCATCGAGGTTCCGCTGTAGGTCCCGTAGGACGTGGTGGTCGTGTTGGTGCATGAATAGAGGTCTATCCCGTTTGTGACGAGGTCCGGTTTTATGCGGCCGTCGTCCGTGGGCCCCCAGCCGCTGAAGGCACTCATCACAACGTCCCCGGGCGAGGAATAGCCGCCCGGAATGTCGTTCACCGCACCTGCGGAGACCACGTTCTTGGCCACCGCCATGTGCGACATGGAATCGTAGCCGTCGGCACCTCCGTCGGGGTCTCGCGTATCCATGCTGAACACCCAATCCTCCAGCACGTTGTCCCAGTAGTAATGGACACCTCCCGGGCCCGGACCCGCGTCCTGCCTATCGTTGCCTCCCGCTACCACGATGGTGTAGTAAGGTGCGTTGTGGGCGAGCTGGTCCCAGTCCTGAGCCACGGAGCTGTAGAATCCGAAGTAATAGTCTTCCGTGGGACTGACGTCCACGTCGCCGTACCAGTACCAGAGAAAGAGAGGAAAGTACCAGCCGGTCACAAACGTGTACGAGTGATTGGAGACGACCATTCCTCCGGCCGCAGCGCCGGCCATCTCCGAGAGGTCGTTGTCCCAGTCGTAGGCGGCCAGGTTCGCCTCGAACGACATCCCCTTTGCAGAAGCCGTCACTCCACTGGCCATCATGGTCCCCGCCACGTGAGTCGAGTGAAAGTGCGTGGCTCCTGGGCTGTCCATCTGGGTCACGCGCCCTGTGAGCTCCTGATGATTGGTCATCACGCCGCCGCCGTCCCAGACGCACATCTTCCCAACCGCCGTACCGGAACCGGTCAGCGCGTGGCCGTAACCTCCCCCCGGCCAGACCTTGTCCGTCCCGACCGTCTTCGCCGCGTTCAGATTTAACATCCGGTAGTAGAAGGGACGGCCGCTCTCGACGAACATGAGCTGGATGTTGGTATCTTCGTTGAGAACACTCTGCGGAGGCTCGACGCTCCTGAGAAGCCTCTCGTAGAGAGGTCCCCGCCGGGCTTCCATCTCCTGCTGATAGAGCTCGGACAGACCGGTCAATGCGTTCGCGTTCGTCTCCGGACGGATGCTCGCACTCACGCCCTGCACGGTTACGAACCAGGCGGAAAAGGCACAGAGAAGCAGGACTGCGGAATAAGATAGAAACCTCATCGCTGACTCCCTAGTTTGTAGCGCGCAGAATGCGCGTGCAGTGCACGGCTGGCCCCTCCCAGCCGGCCAGAACAGTGCGCCCTCAGGAGGGCACTCATCTTAGAAGAACGACCTTCGCACAACGACCGCCCGCTTCACCGCGAAGCCGAATCACGTAAACTCCCGGTGAAACGTCTATCCCGTTCTCGTCGCGACCGTCCCAAGTAGTCGAGTGCACTCCCCGGGTCGCGACGCTGCTCATAGCTCTGACCCGCCTTCCCCGAACATCGTATATCTCCAGGGTCACCGTCTGAGGACGGGAAACGTGGAATTCAATGTTTGTACTGGTCTTGAAGGGGTTGGGGTGAGCGCGCACGGCAATGGGCACCGGAGAAGTGAGTGGCGGCTCGACTCCCACCACCCCCAGAGGAAAATAGGCGTACTCGGCCTCCTCGACGTTTCCGTTACCGTTGCCGGACGGAGCCTGCGCGCTGAGAGAACCGCCGTCAGGAGACTGATAGGCGGCCACCGCCAGATACACGCCGTCCGGGAGGGGATTGCCCAGGTGCGTCTCAAGTCTCACCAGGCCCTCCAGAAAGTCTCCGGACGCGCTCTCGACGGCGTCCGAGAGCAAAGTCTCGAGCTCGTCGAACCAGCCGGACCAGTTGTTGGAGTTTTCGTTTCCGAGGTAGAGCACCCTGCCCGCCACGGTCCCGGTCTTCGCCCACGGCGCGGAAACAGGACTCGAAAGGTCTACGCCCAGGACCACGAAGTGATCCCAGCCCGAGGTGCTCCCGACACCTTCGGTGGCAACGTAGAGATACTCGCCGTCCCAGTCTGCATACAGGTTGAGGGCCGCGCTCGAGGCCACGAGCACGGAGTTCGTATCCAGCTGGCCGTCCATGACGTGGGACGCGCTGCCTGACGCCTCTCCGACCCAGACGTGCTGGATCGGACTGCGCTTGACGCGGCCGTGCGAGTCCTCGGCCTCCACGTAGTAGTCCAGTAAGACCTCAGAGAGTCCAGTCACGTGAACGTAGTACTCGTCGGCGATGTAGACGGGGAGCACAGAGAAATTGATGTCAGGGGCTCCGAAGAAGTTGCCTTCCGGAAAATCCCTCCACGTCATGGCGAGTGTCTGCCACGGGCCTACTCCGGGGCCGCCGGCGTAGACCTCGTTTTCGTCGTCCGACATGGAATTGACGCCGTCGGCGTCTACCCTGTATTTGAAATCGACTCGTGCCAGGCCAGAGACGTCGTAGGCGAAGGTCCACACCCAGAAGTCGCTCGGCATCGCGGCCCCTTCCCCGCTGGGATAACCCCAGAGCGAACCTCCGCCCCTTCCTCCGGGATTCCAGGGAAGGCGCTGCGGAAGCCAGACGGTGGGAGCAACGGTGTCGGCCCCTCCTGCGATGACCGGGTCCGCATAAAGGACGGCCGCGTTTGCCGCCAGCGTGGCCTTAACTTCCATGTCGAGCGACGTACCGTAGTACATGTAGCCGCTCTCGTATCCGGAGAGGAGGTGGTGCCACGCCTTCTCGACGTTGTTGGCCCCCATAGTGGGGTCGAATATCTTGGAAGGGTCGGGTTCGGTCCCCGCCGCGGCCTCGGCAGTCTCCACCCGGTTCTGGGCGGCAGTGAGCACCGCCCAGTTCCGCTCGTCCTCGGTCCAACCACCTGGAATGTCGAAGTTCCCGCTGGCGTCCACCAGCGGCCAGTTCCAGTTTATGAACTGAGGTGAACCGAAGTCGCCGTCCGCGTTGACCCACCCGCCGTCTTCGACGTGCACTATGTCGTCGACAGCGACAGGATGGTCTGCGAGGTACTCGGCTATCGTCGTGGGTTCGTACCCGCTTGACACCGCCGCGTGACAGAAGTTGGTGACGTTCTCGTTGTAGTACGAGTAGCCACCCGACCACGCGTTGTCCCCGTCGTGCGCAAAGAGGATGAGCATGGGACGGGCCGGGTCGTTGTAACCAGCTATGGCGTCCACCTCTCCCGTTCCGTACAGGCCGTAGCCTTCGTTCCAGCTCATTGCGTTCGCCGCGGGAACCACTTTAATGAGGTGCGCAACACCTGAGCCGGGCTCCACGTACCGCGCGTAGTGAGGCCTGAACCCGAACGGGGGCGGCGTCTTCACTGTCACTCCCCTGCTGATGGAGATGCTCTCGTAGTAACCCTGGGCCGGGTTCAACTGGTCTGCCGGATTGGGGGGGTCGCAATTGTCTTCGTGAGCCGCGTACGGGTAATCCTGGCACGCCCGGGATATGTGCACGTCTGCCACGATGACCCACTCGATTCCCTGCTCCACCAGCACGGGAATCATGCGTTCGGAGAAACAGGTTTCGGCCGGGAAATAGCCCTTCGAGAAGTTGGTGTCCCCCCACGCCACCACGTGAGCCACCTTCGAGACTTGAATCTCCCTGCGCAACGCGTTCTCGTCCATCAGCGGGGCGATGGGATGATGTGCCGCCACCAGGACCTGCTCCAGCCTGGAGCGTCCGCCCGACGTAGTCCACGAGCGCGCCGTGCGGTAGTCGCTGTACCAATCCGGGGCGTAGCGTCCTCCGTTCCAGCCGGCGTCGGCCAGGCTCTTGACGTTCTCTATGAGCGCCGACGCGAAGCTCACCTGAGCACCGGCGTCAGGGATGTCCAGAATCGAGGCCACGGCCGTCTTTGGATAATCCTGGTAGTCGTGGACCCGGTCGTCCTTGTTGAATATCCCGTATACGTCGCTCTCCGAGTGTCCTAGCGTTATCGTCTCGTAGGCGGTCTCGTACCTCGAGGGATACCACGTACTCCGCTCGGGCCAGTAGATGGGCTGATGCATGTGCCAGAGATAGGTGGTGTGAACGGGGGCGGCCACTGCAACCGCAGGCGCAGAGACGGCCAACAGCACCGAGAGGAGAAGAGTGGCAGAGGTTCCGGAACGCGGCAATTCACACCTCTGGGAACAAGAACGACACTGATTTCCAGGAGCAGTCAAGAAGGCAGGCAAATGCGGCCTTCCCTCAACCCGACCTCCTATATTCTACCACATTCGGGCGCGTAACTCAACGATGTAAAGGAAGATAGGAGAAGCACGCATCGAAAGAGGAGGGGAACTGAACAGAGGGAACGGCGCAGTCCGCGTGGATGGAAGACCCGTGCCGCTTGCGAGGACACGGAACTTGGCGCCGGCTCAACGGGGCCATCGAGGCGCGGGGAGCAACCCTCGGGGGCCATCTCTGGGGCCTCAAACTGAAGGCTTGCACAACTTCCGGCGATGGCGTATGATTGTTCGGATTCGGTGGCGTCTGGCGCGCTGAGGATTATCTTGCAGGCCGTTGGGGCGGTCTGTGTGGTCCTGGGAACGAGGCCCGATGTCGCTCAAGGAATCAGACAGATAGAAGTACTTCATCGGATTAGGAGGTGAATGTATGAGAAGGATGACTATTCTGTTGGCTTTGATCTTCTTCGGTTCTCTTATCGTGGCGAGCTCCGCTCTGGCGGCGCCGCCTCTCACTCGAGCCGACATCAACGACATACTCAACAAGAAGTCACAGGAGATAGCCAACGTGGGTGCGGCGAAGGCTCAGGCAAGGCTTCTGCCCAGGATGGAGAGCATGGCGGATTCGTTCAATCTCAGGTTTGCGTCAATGTCGGATCAGCTTGGGACCATCGAAGAGGAAGTCGCTCTCATTGGCCAACAGATGGGCCTTATCCAGGCAGGAATGACCAACCTGGAAACCGCGACCCAGGGCAGCAGCAGCCAGATAACGAACCTGCGACTGGTCGTGGATGACGCCTTGAAGAAGCAGGAGTCGGAACTCACTGCAAAGTTCGAGGCCGAGAAGCAGGAGATGAACAACACGGTGGTGGACCAGAAGCGTGAGATTGACGCCCTGCGCGCGAGGCTTGAGAAGCGGACCGTCTTCGATACCGCGAAGACGCTTCTGGAGATCGGCGTGGCGGGCCTGCTGATCTACCACGTCCTGGACCACGACGGCAGGTAGGCCGCGGCGAATCGATTGCTTCTGCCGGGTGCTGCGTCTTTCTAATAGATGCTCTGGTGCCCTGTCCAGCTCGACAGACCGGTCTGTTCGGGCTGGAAGGCTTACTCAAAACATAGACGTAGACGAGACCGAGGGCCAGCCCGATGCTGGCCCTTTGGCTTACTTGTGCGCAGTAACTCCTTTCACCACACGCCGGGCGCGACCGCACAACGTGCGGCGCCCGAGCTCGGCAGGAATCACTGGTCTATTCTGGGCAGCTCCTCCAGCGAGGCCCTGATCTGCTCAGTGGGATACCTGTAGTCCTCCAGCTCGTTTGACAGGAAGGACTCGTACGCTCCCAGATCGAAGTGGCCGTGCCCGCTGCTGTTGAACGCTATCACCTTGGCCTCTCCCGATTCCTTGCAGCTGAGCGCCTCGTCCATGACTGCCTTCACCGCGTGAGCCGTCTCAGGCGCCACAACGAATCCCTCGGCCCGGGCGAAGCTGACGGCGGCCTCGAAGACCTTCGTCTGTGCCAGGGCTATCGCCTCCACCAGTCCTCGGTCATAGAGGGCGCAGATTATCGGCGCCATGCCATGATAACGCAGGCCGCCTGCGTGTATGGGCGGGGGAACGAAGCCGTGGCCAAGCGTGTGCATCCGGGCTATGGGCCCCGTCTTCGCAGTGTCACCCCAGTCGAACGCGTACAGGCCTCCGGTGAGAGTCGGGCAGGCCTCTGGCTCAACACACACGATGCGCAGGGACTCGGCCTTTCCGCTCAGCTTGTCCGGCACGAAGGGCAGAAAGAAACCGCCGAAGTTACTTCCGCCGCCGACACAACCGACCAGGACGTCCGGATAGTCACCGGCCATTTCCAGCTGTCTCTTGGCCTCCAGACCCACGACTGTCTGATGCATCAGCACGTGATTGAGCACGCTGCCCAGCGAGTACTTCGTGTCGTCTCGCTGCGCGGCGTCTTCTACCGCCTCGCTGATGGCGATGCCGAGGCTCCCCGAGGCGTCCGGGTTCTCAGCGAGCAGTGCTCGCCCGTAGTTCGTGTCCTTGCTGGGGCTGGGAACGACGGTCGCTCCCCACGTCTCCATAAGGATGCGACGATAGGGCTTCTGACGGTAGCTCACGTTCACCATGTAGACCTTGCACTCCATGTTGAAAATGTTGCACGCGAAGGCCAGCGCACTGCCCCACTGCCCGGCTCCGGTTTCCGTGCTGAGACGATTGATGCCTTCCTTCTTGTTGTAGTAGGCCTGGGCCACGGCAGTGTTGGGTTTGTGACTCCCGGGGGGACTGACGCCTTCCCACTTGTAGTATATCCTCGCAGGTGTGCCCAGCGCTCTCTCCCACCGCCGAGCCCTGTACAGAGGCGTCGGTCTCCACAACGAGTAGATGTCTAGAAGCTCGTCCGGGATGTCCACGAAACGGTCCTGGCTGACCTCTTGCTTGATGAGTTCCTGGGGAAAGAGCGGAGCCAGGTCCTGTGGCGTTATCGGCTCGAACGTGACCGGATGAAGGTACGGCGCAGGTGGAAAAGGCAGGTCCGCCAGCACGTTGTACCACTGTCTGGGCAGCTCGTTTTCGCCCAGTAGGATCTTGGTCCTGTCCATAACTACCTCCTTGTGTTGAGTGAACCCTCAAGTCCTCCTGCCGCCGGTGACGGGCATGAGAGAGAATCATTCGTCGAAAGAGAACGTGGGCTCCCGGTAGAAACGTATCGACTTGTTCATCACCCTGTGACGAATCGTGTTTTGTAGCCACTCGTTCTTCTCAGCCGTGGAGAGGCCGGATTTCAGAACGTCAAGGCGCAGATTGAAATTGAGCGCTCGCTTCGGCAGGAGCACGCGCGTAATTCCACTCGGCAGTCGCTCGCCCGCGTCGGTGAGCCTCACGATGTCTGCTTTCGTGAATCGCCTGAAGCTGACTAGAGCCGAAAGGCGAGGGTAGTTCCTTCTCAGGTCGGCGGGATTCGTGTAACTCACGCGGTCCATTTGAGACGAACCGGAGTACAGGCTCGTGAACCGTCGCAGCAGCCCGGCGTCCTGCAGGAGGTCACCCGTGCCGGCCAGGCTGGCAACAGCGCCGTCGCTGAACCCAATCCTGCATACGAAGTTCCGGTTTCCGTCCTCAGCGCCGCTGCCGCTGTTGATGCGAAACAGCCCTGGCACCCTGGCCAGGTGCTCGCGCAGAGCGTCGCTGGCCAGATTCTCGATCGCGTGGTGCCACTGGGAAACGATAAGCCCCCGGTCCTCCAGTTCGACCTCCTGAACGAGAACGTCCGCCACACCCAGCTTCGTCAACGCCGCGCTGCGGTTTGTGCCATCGAGAAGGAGCCGCCGGGGATTGCCGTCCACAACCGCAACGACCACCGGGTTCCGGAGAATGCCCTGTTGCCCGAAACAATCGATAAGCCGCGCGACGCGTCCCACGTCCGGCTCCTCGTGAACCAGGATGTCCCCTATGGGCATGATGCTCAGCCGTGGTAGCTGGCCTATCTTGAGTTCATCTTGGTTCTCCATTATCCAAAGCTCCCCTTCGAAACAGGGTCCGCGGTGCGGGCAACAAAAAACCCACCATGGCTCGCCATAGTGGGTGACTCCCGTTAGCTTGTAGGTCGTTCGCTCGTCTACTCGAGGACTCTCTCCCCACTACGGCCACAGTTCTGCCACCACCAGCTCCACCAGGAGCGGGTGACTGAACGCACGGTCGCAGGGGAATTCGAGAGTCTCACTTCACGCTCTCCTTTCAGGTTCGTATCAATAATATACACCGAAGATGGTCGGAAGTCAAGCCGATTCTGTGTTGCCGTGCCCTTTCCCATACTCAGTCAAGGTGCACACGGGGATTCTCCAGTATGTTGAACTCCTCGACCCACACTATCTCGCACGAACCGTCACCCGTGTCATTTCTGGTGAGAGAACTCTTCCAGGCAAACCCATCCGAAGCGTTCACCTCCACGAGATAGCCCCTGCACCTGATGACGTCACCTTCTCTCACCTGTCTGAGCTGCCTTCTGACTCTTGGTGTCGATGGTATCATGTGCATGTTCGCGCTGTTTCTTTCTATGTCGCGCTGGGGGATGGGAAACTCTTTGACACACCATCTGTACCAGCGGCCGCCCTGTGAAATGGATATCTTCTCCAGGACTTGCTCGTCCGACATCGGTCCCCATCCGAGGGCCAGGTCCACCGGAGACAGGTTGGATTCGCGGCCCAGGGAGTAGTTCTTTCGAGACAGGACTCGCGCGGTGATCTCGAACTTGGCCAGATGTGAGACGAGGTAGTCCCCGTGTATGAACCCCTTTGGCTCGCTCACCACCTGCTGGACGGGTTGGTCCGGAACAAGGACTCCCGGCCCGTGAGTTACGGGTCGGCCGCTGGCCCAGAGATACGCGCCAACGACAATGGGAACGATGTAAAGACCGTGCTTCAGAAAACGTCCAAGACAGGCAATCATGACCTCAGCCTCTCCGGGGCTGTGCCGGGCGCCCTGTTTCCCGCCAACGCTGCACTTCCTCATCCACCGCCCTCGCCCCAACTCACTCCGACCGGGCGACATGCGCCGCTTCGTAAGTCTTCACCCCAACTCGCTTCGACTGGGCGAGAGCGCTGCTTCGTGAGTCTTTGCCCCACACTGTCATATATCGTCCGTTCGAGGAGGGTTCTGAACCCTGACCCGCCGTGAAAACAGAAAAGGCAGAAGCGAAATCTCGCTCCTGCCTCTCATTATTCGGCGGGCGCCTCTGAGGCCGCCGGGAAGCTATCTAAAGAGAAGGCTCTTCAATCTGCCCCAGGTGGTGGATTCCACAGGTGTAATGTCAGGGGGCAACTCGTGGGTCACACCGGGTTCCGAGCCCGACGTAGCGACCAGATCGTAGTTCTGCGGAGACGGCATATCGGGATCAGTCCACGTGAACTCGACCTCAAAGCCGCAAAGAGTGTCGGTCGGCATAATGTAGTAAGCTGAATTCGTGGTTCGGAAGCGCACCTTCCAGTTCGTGTTGGGGGCCACCGGGGGGAAGTACGTGGTGCCCCAGCCCTCTGGGGACGTAGCTGATACATATTGGGCCCTGTCAACGACGGCATCCGAATTGAAGAATACCAGGAGCTGATAGACGCCACCGGTGAACTCCAGGTTCATCGCACAGTAGGTGTATTTCCACACATTCGTTCCCGGGGTCCCTCCTCCCGGAGGAAAGGGATCGCCCTGGGTGTATCTCACCCACTCATCGCCCTCATAATGGTAGAGCTTGAAACCGACGGCACCCTCGGGCATAGCATCGACCCCGCTGGGAATCAGAAGCAGCCCCAGAGTAAGCGCCACAGAAACAACTAGTAGCAATCGTGTCATGTCATGCCCCCCTTCGCTACCCACCTTTTTAGCCTACCTGAACAGACACTTGATCGCACCCCATGATGTAAGTTCGGTAGCAGTAGGATTAGTAGGAATGACCTCCGTTTCACCAACGTAAGCTCCGCCGTTCCACACTTCGAATTCCTGTGGACCGGGCGTCGCCTCCGGGTCGTTCCAGATGAAAGTAACGGAAAAGCCGTTCTTCGTCTCTCCGGGGAGAATCCTGTTTGTTCCAAAAAGCTCGTTCCACTCGACGGCCCACGAACCGTCCGGGGCCTCGGGAGTTACAAATACGTCGTCCCATCCCTCCGGGTACTCGTAAGAGACAAAATCTGAACGGTCCAGGCCATCGTCGTCAAAGTGGATGACGAAGCCGGATATTGAGGGCGTGAGACTGATGTTCTCTATGGTGTACTCGAAGAGATAGGTCTTGTTACCCGGAGGTCCCGACAAGTACGTAAGGTAGGCAGTCACCGTGGCCTCAGGGGGAGCGGCGAAAACAACTCCCGTCATGAGGAACAGGCCCACAAGAAGGGGAAGAAGAAGACCAGTTGCTTTAGCAAAGTGCCTCATAGATGTACTCCTTTCGGTCGAGGGGACAACAAGGCAGATGGTTAAGCAACCACTCTGTGCGCCGTGCGAACACCTTGACGTGGGCCGTAGTCTACAGCATAAGCGCAGCAAAGTCAAGGAGTTTATCCCGCTACGAGGGAGGCTCTCAGAAATGCTCTGTCGCGACCGCCCTCAGTGTGATAGGCTTCTGCGTCGCGCGGGCGATGCGCTTCGGGGCAATAGCCTGGGTGAGGGCCCTGCGCATCCCGAGGTTTCTGCTCGCCAGCTTCGGGCAGCGCGCGTCCGCATCTGTAATTTCTTCACTAGCGTAGGGTAACGGCAGGCGGGAGCCAGACGGTGGACGGCCCACTCGTTAACAATTCGACCGGGATCCTGTTCGTGCTGGCAGCCAACGCCGCCCTGTGGTTCTTCCTGGAAAAGAAGACGGGCTGGAAGCTCTTCAACTATCTCCCTCCCCTCATCTTCATATACGTCCTCCCGGTGTTCTACTCCAACCTGGGCCTCATCCCTTCCAAGGCCCCGGTCTACGACTGGCTGGGAGACAACATCCTGCCTTTCTTTCTGGTCTTGTTGCTTCTCGGTGTGGACCTGCGCTCCACGATAAGGGCCACCGGTCGCGGGGTCTTCGTGATGCTACTGGGCACCGTGGGCGTGGTGCTCGGTGCACCCGTCGCGTACTTTCTTGTGAAGAACTGGTTGGGCCCGGAAGCGTGGAAAGGTTTCGGCGCCCTGGCGGGTTCCTGGATAGGTGGAACCGGAAACATGGCAGCGGTCGCCGAAGGGCTGGGGACCTCCGGCACAGATTTCGGCCTGGCAGTCATAGCGGACAACGTGGTCTATCTTGTGTGGCTTCCGCTGCTCCTTCAATCCAAGAACATGGCCAGGTGGTTTCACAGATTCACGAGAGTGACAGACGAGCGCCTGGCACGGCTCAAAGACGCGGCAGAGGAACTCACCGTGAAGAAGAGTGTGGCGGAGATGCGACACCTGTTGTATCTCATCGCCATCGGCTTCGGGGTGACTTACGCCTGCGGGTTCATAGCCGCGCGCTTGACCGAGTTCCCTCCGGTGCTCACGGCGGGGACGTACAAGATACTCCTTGTGACCACGTTCGGCCTTGTGCTTTCACACTCCCCGGCGAGAAGGATTCCGGGAAGCCATCAGCTCGCGATGGCCCTGGTCTACCTCTTCGTTGCCCGGATGGGGGCAAAGACTGCAATCGCCGGCCTGGCCGGCCAGGCAATCCCGTTCGTTGCAGGAGGATTCGTGTGGATCGCCATCCACGGCGTGTTCATCCTGGTTGCGGCCCGGCTCTTTCGCATAGACGTCCACACTGCGGCCATAAGCAGCGCAGCCAACATCGGAGGCGCGGCCAGTGCGCCCATAGTGGCTGCCTACCACGACGAACGCCTGGTGCCCGTGAGCATACTCATGGCCCTGATCGGCTATGCGCTGGGTAACTACGCTGCGTTCTTCGCGGCGTTCCTCTGTAGTCTTATGGCGTGAGACATTGACGATCGGGAGGATTCGAATGGACAAGCTAATCTATCTCGACAACGCGGCCACGTCGTTTCCCAAGCCCGACGAGGTCTATGACTTCATGGACAGCTTCTACAGAGGATACGGTGTAAATCCGGGCCGCTCGGGATACGACCTGTGCATGGAGGCCGGCGAGATAGTGGAGACCACTCGAAAGATGCTAGCGGACATGTTTAACGGCGACGACCCGAACCGGCTGTGTTTCTCCTACAACTCCACTGACGCACTGAATCTAATAGTAAACGGAATGTTGAAAAGGGGAGACCACGCGGTCACAACTACGATAGAGCACAACTCAGTGTTGAGACCCCTCTATCACAGGCAGATGGACGAAGGCGTGGAAATCAACTACGTCCCGTTTGACGAGAAGGGATTCGTGGACCCTGACGATTTCCCCAAGAAGTTCAAGAAGAACACTAAACTGGTCGTCGTCAACCACGCCTCCAACGTGATAGGTACCGTCCAGCCGCTCAAAGAGATCGGCTCGCACTGCAGGGCGAGGGGAATAACGCTTGCTGTCGATGCCTCCCAGTCAGCCGGAAACGTTCCGGTTGACGTGAAGGAGTTCAGCGTGGACATCGTGGCGTTCACCGGGCACAAGTCCCTCCTCGGGCCCACCGGAATCGGCGGGCTATACGTAAGAGAGGGAATCGAGATAGACCTCACGAGGGCAGGCGGAACAGGTGTCCGTTCTGCGGTGCGGACCCACCTGACGGAATACCCTTACCGGCTGGAGTACGGGACCCTGAACACGCTCGGGGTGGCCGGGCTTCACGCTGGCTTGAAGTGGATCAAAAAGAGAGGCATGGAGAGCATCCACGAACAGGAGATGAGGCTGACGGCGATGCTCCGGGACGGGTTGAGAGACATCGACGGGGTGACCCTCTATTGCCAGGACGACCTCACGAATCACATAAGCGTTCTCCTCTTCAACGTGGACGGCCTGGAAGCTCTCGACACCGGGACCATGCTCGACGTTGACCACAACATCGCGTGCCGAACCGGCCTTCACTGCGCACCCCTGGTCCACGAACAACTGGGAACGGACAAGATTCACGGTGCCGTGAGATGTGGCATAGGGCCCTTCAACACGGAGGAGCACATACGCGCGACAGTCGCCGCAGTCGGGGAAATAGCCGGGTCCGCAAGAAGGCGCGTGCGGGCGGGCAACACGATTCCCTCGGCTTCAAGGAAGTCTAAGAGCTGACTCGAAGGGCCTGTAGGGCAGCGCAACTCCGGGCCGTGGGACCCCGACCGATCCCGGTTCATCCCTCCGTAACCAGAGCCGCAGCTACCACCTCGCACACGGTCTTGGTTTCTACGCCGAGTTTGTAGTGCTTGTTGAGCTCCGAGATCTGGTCGATGCAGTTGTGGCACGGAGCTGCTACGACCCTGGCGCCGGTCGCACGAATCTGCTCCGCTTTTATCTTGCCTGCGCTCAGACGCCTTTCGCTGAACTCACTCATCGACAGCTGGCCCCCTCCTCCTCCGCAGCAGAAGTTCTTCTCCCTGTTGGGAACCATCTCCACGAAGTGTAAGCTCGAACGCTCCAGCAGGTAGCGCTGGTCTTCCACCACCCCGCCCAATCGAACGAGGTTGCAGGGGTCGTGAAGAGTGACGAGGTCCGGATTAAGAGAAGGATCCAGTTTGATGCGGCCTTCACGAACGTAGTCCGCCACTACTTCCAGGATACTCCTCACCTCAAAGCCGTATCTCTTGCGGAGCCACTGAGGGCCCTTCCACCTGTTGGAGTTGAAGCCGTGCCCGCACTCCGCGAGAACGAGCGTCTCGCAGCCCAGCCGCTCCATGGACTCGACCAGGCGCTCTGCCATTACACGCGCCGCATCATCGTCGCCACTGAAGAGACCGTAATTGGTCACGTCGTAGTTCTCACTCGAGAAGGTCCAGCTCTCCCCCGCCGCATGAAGAATCTTCCCCGCTGCAACGATGGAAAGCGGAAAGAACATGGGCTCCCGGGGATTGACCGTACAAAGAAGCCTGGCTCCCTGAACGTCCAGAGGAAGCCTCGCCCGTTCGTCATTTAGCTCGCCGCGAAGCTCCTGTTCGAGCCATTCCACCGTCTCGACCCACTCCTGCCTGGGAATCCCCATGTTGTTTCCCTTCTGGAGAGCGGTGTCCACGGTGGACTGTAAACCCCGGGGCACGAGCCCCACGGAAACTAACGTGCTTCTGGCCAGACGGATGAGCCGGGTGACGTCCAGGCCCACCGAACAGTTGAGGGAGCACCTTCCGCAGAGCGTGCATCGCCCGAAGAGCGAGTCCACCCATGCCTCCAGAGTCTGCCGGTCCAACCTTCTGGCGCCCATCCACCGGGGAAAAACCTTCCCGACAGAGCCGAAGTACATCTTGAAGACACCGGTCACCAGACCGAGCTTGTAGGCCGGGATGCATTCCGTCTGCGGCTCGGCAAGATAGTAGTGGCAGGAATCAGCGCAGAGGCCGCATCGGACACACGAGTTGATGTAGGCAACTTCATCGGACGAGAGCTTCTCCCGGAATATCTGAAGCGAACGCCTGAGCTCTTCTGGAGTGAGTCTCCCCGCGCCTCCCTCGAGAGGCGCGTCTCCTTCGAGAGGCATTCGTTGGGAAGTAGTTCCGTGTTCTCTCAAGCGGCCTCCTGTTTCTTCTCTTGGGGCAGAACTCCCCTGCTTCCATAGAACAGGCCGAACAAGACCCTGGAATAGAAGAAGAATACGCAATGTCGAATCTTCCCGAGTGGGACGTAGAGGAACACCGCTGTGGCAGTCAGAAAGAAGAGCGGAAGGCCACTCTCCCACTGCGAATGCACGGCTCCAAGCAGGACGAAGGCCGTGACCAGGATGTTCGCCGCAAAATCGTCGGGACAGCTGAGTTTCCTAGGAGCGGGCAGGAGAATTCTTCGTAAGAGAAGAAAGAACCCCGCCACAAAGCCCAGCGTGAGCAGCAGGCGAAATAGCGAGAGGAGAGGAGCAGGCAATTCGTACTCAAGCAGGAGGAGCACGAGATAGACGAGCGCTGCCAATATGCCGCCGTGGTACGTGACGCCGGCAGAGTAAGTGAAGAGGTGCCTTCGAGCACTCTCCTTCTCCGTCGGCATCATGCCGCGTCCGAATGCATAGAGGACGCCCCGCACAGCGCTTCCTCTGTGCTTGGCGTAGTTCGTTCTCCTGCCGAAGGCAAAGGTCTTGATGAGTAGGATGAGAAGCGAGACCAGACAGAAGCCCGAGGAAAGAAACACGGCGTATCTAAGAAACGGGGTCATCCTACCTCCGCTTCCTAGACGCAGCCGTCGGGTTTTGGAAGGCCCGCTATCTTGCAGGCCCCTTTGGCCGGCCCGGAGGGAAACAACTCATATATGTAACGCAGCTGAAAGCCCGTATTCTGGCAGAGCCTGCGTATCATGGGGGCCAGGTTCTTCTCCAGGTAGTAGTCCCTGATATAACTCACTACCTTCCAGTGGTCATCGGTCAACACCTCCAACCCCTCCTCTTCCCTTGCCAGGGTCTCCGCCACCTCTCGACCCCACTCCTCGTGATTGAGCAGGAATCCCTCTTCGTTGAGCTCAATTCTCTTATCTCCGACTTCGATAGACGGCATGCTTGCCTCCCCAGAGATGCGGGACACGTCCACTTCGGGATGAGACAGTCCCACACCAGAAACCAATCGTTCAATATTAGCGCACTAAGAGGCCTCACGCAAACCCATCCGCCGGAGAACGGACACGTAGCGCGGGTCAGAACGAAGGTCTATCCAGGCAGGGTCTACCTTGAGATAGAGCAACCATGGGTCATGCTCGCTGTGGGCCGTGTTCAGCCGCTCAAATGCCTCGTCAAGGTCGCCGAGGTTCACGTGCACTACTGCTCTGAAATAAGGTGGGACGTACGCGGCTTTGGTGCGGGATATTTCGTCAAGTTCATCGAGCACCTTCTCTGCTTCGTTTCTCTTTCCCCACGCCGCGTAGGCTTGCGCAAGAAAGCTCAACATCAAGCTGCTTCGTCCCAGAAGGGCGATGGCCTTCTTGAACTCCGCAACGGCCTCTTTGTGCTGACCGCTAAGTGTGTATGCCTCACCCAGACCGAAGTGTGCCACAAAGAAATTCGGGTCCATCTCTATCATCTTTTTGAATTGGTCTATCGCTCGCTCGAATTGAAACGAGATGTAGTAGGCCAACCCAAGGACCGCGTGAAAGACAAGACATAACGGGTCCAGCTCTAAGGCCTTTCTTGCCTCTTCAATGGCCTCTTCTGCCTGGCCTGTGACCAGAAGATATTCAGCGTACCACTGATGAACCGTGCCGTAGCCGGGGTTAAGCCGCATGGCCAACTTGAACTTGCTCTCTGCATCCGAGTAGTCCCAGTCGTAGAACAATCTGGCGTATGCAAGTGAGGTCAATGCCTCAGCCAGATTGCAGTCAATCTGCAGTGCCTTTTCGGCAGCCGCCTTCGCCTTTGGGAACGTTTCCTTTGGATGCTCGAAGCAATACCAGCCCAGCAGATTGTAGCAGTCGGCCAACCCTGCGTAGGCCAGCACGTAGCCGGCGTCCCTTTCTATGGCGGCCTGGAAACACTCTATCCCCTTCCTGAATCCTTCGTCTGTTCTCTTGTTCCAGTAGTAGCGCCCCCTGAGATAGGAGTTGTATGCCTCTGGATCGTTCGTGTGACGCCTGACTATTGCCTCCTTTTCCTTTCCCAGGAGCTTTCCCTTCAATTCGTCGACTATGGCCAGGGATATCTCGTCGTGTATGGCAAAGACATCCTCCATCTCCCTATCGTAGCGCTGCGACCAGAGGTGATAACCATTGGAGACGTTGACCAACTGGGCGGTGATCCGCAGTCTTTTTCCCGACTTACGGACACTCCCTTCAAGTAGGGTTTCCACGTTGAGCCTTCTTCCGATCTCACGGATGTCCTCTTGCCTGTCCTTGAACATGAACGCCGAGGTTCTAGAGACAACGCGCAACCCTCCCACGTTCGTCAGGGCATTGATTATCTCCTCTGCCATACCGTCACAGAAGTACTCCTGCTCCTTATCAGCACTCAGATTGGCTAACGGAAGCACTGCGATGGAGGGCTCACGCCTGCCAAAAGCGGTCGTTCCCTCGCTCACAACGCCAGGCCTGTTTCTGAGGAACTTGAGCTCTCGGGAGATGTCGGCCGCACTTTCGTAGCGGTGATCGGGATCCTTTGAGAGGGCTTTGCTGATAATCGATAGCAATTCAGCCGGGAGGCGCAGATCCCTGCTTATGGGAAGCGGGGCTTCATTGAGAATGGAATAGACCGTCGCCTGCTCGTAGTCCCCCCTGAAGGGAAGCTGACCGCTGCTCATCTCGTACAGCACGACACCCAGCGACCAGATGTCGGTTCTGTGGTCTACCTCTTTTCCCTGGGCCTGTTCGGGCGACATGTAAGCCACCGTGCCAACGGTTGTGCCGGTCCTAGTGATTTCGCCCTGCCCTGCCAACTTGGCGAGGCCAAAGTCCAGAATCTTGACCGTTCCTCGCTCCGTCATCATGATGTTGGCCGGCTTTATGTCACGGTGAACGATGCCTTTGGCCTGCGCTTCGCAGAGACCTTCGGCGATCTGGACGCCGATGCGGACAATCTCCTCTGGTTTCAGGGGGGCGGAGCGAATCTTCTCTTTGAGACTGCCCCCGCCAAGGTATTCCATGGCAATGAACGTTTGCCCCTCAGCGTCGCCAATTTCGAAGATTGTGCAGATATTCGGGTGACTCAAGGCCGCGGCAGCACGTGCCTCCTGGAGGAAGCGGGTCATCTGTTCTTCCGTACTGAGAGCGTGTGGGGGGAGAAACTTGAGGGCGACGGTACGTTTCAGCGTGAGGTCATGAGCTTTGTAGACGACACCCATACCTCCTTCGCCGAGCTTCTCGAGGAGTCTGTAGTGAGAGACGGTCCTGCCGATCATGGATGAGTTCCCTTGTCTGTCCGCAGTGCGACAAACCTTCTAAACGCTTTCACCCTTCGCTCAGTCTCCGTCGCTAGTGCACCTTGTGTCCGCCGCGTGGTCGCGTTCCATACGCTTGGGGACCGCTCACTCTCCCTTTGCCCTGCCGCGTATCTCGGCAACCATGCCCTTCAATTCGGCCATCATCCTCTTGAACTGCTCGTCCTCGCGGATGTTCTCGAACAGCGGGTCCACGCAACAGATTCGGTAGTCCCTGCAGCCGACATCAATCGCCTTCTGCAAGGAGGCATATGCCTCCTTGTTGCTACCCTGTATAGCGTTTATGGCGGCTATTTCGTACGGAATCTCCCAGGATTCGTCGCCCTGGTCAAGCTTGCTCTGGGCAAGCGCCAGGGTCTGGTCAAACATGTCCCGCGCTTCATCCTGCTTCTCCTCTCTCCAGAGAAGGTAGCCGAGGCGACTCGTGAGGAACATGTTGGTCAGTACGGGCAGCTCGGTGGAGGAGACCTCCACGGCCTTTCGAAAGCGCTCCCTGGCCCGGTCGAAGTTACCCGCAAAGAGCTCGGCGTATCCCGAATAGTGGAGAGCATACACGTCTTCGGGAGCGATAGAGAGCAGCGTTCGACTGTGAGACGCTGCCTGTTCGTGATCTCCCTGCGCCAGGTACATGTAGATGAGCGCACCATGAGTGTGAATCAAGTCCGGTTGGAGCTCCAGCGCCCTGCCAAACCAGCGCTGCGCCTGCTCGTGATCGTCAAGGTACCTGTAGACGACTCCGACCCCGTGGTACGAGTAGGCGAACCTGGGATTCAGGGCCAGCGCCTTCTTCCGCCACTTGAGTGCATCGTTCAGATCACCCGTATTGAGGCTCAGTCCTCCCATGTTGGCGACCGCGGGGTGGTAGTTGGGGTTCAGCTCGATGGCCCGTCGAGTCGCTCCCAGGGCTTTGCGCCACCATCCCTTGACGGAATACGCAAGCCCCAGTGCCTTGTGCGCCTCCGCACATGCCGCGTCAAGCGAAATGGCTGTCGTGCTTGCCTCAATCGCAGATTCTACCCACGAGTGGTCGAATCCAAACCTGAGCGTCCTCTGAGCATAGGCGTCGCCCAGACCGGCACACGCAAGAGCGTACGACGGGTCCAGCTTCAGCGCCTTCTTGAAGAGCTCGATGGCGTTCTCGTTGTCCTTCTTCTGATAGCGGTAGTAGTACTCCCGCCCCATGAGATAGTAATCGTAGGCCGTGAGGTTCTCCGTGGGTCTCTTCTCGATAAGCTGCTTCTCTTCCGGAGAGAGTCTTGCCTTCAGGGCGGCGGCGATCTTTTGGGCCACCTCGCTCTGTATGGCGAAGATGTCCTTCAATTCACGATCGTACGTCTCCACCCAGATGTGCTCGTCGGTCTGCGCGTCCACAAGCTGGCTCACGATGCGGACCCTGTCGCCTGCCCGTCGCACGCTTCCCTCCAGAATCGCCCCCACACCTAGCTCTCTTCCGATTTCCTTTAGAGTCTTCTTGCTGTTCTTGTACGACATCACAGAAGTCCTGGAGATGACCTTCAGGTCGCCGATCTTGGAGAGCTGCGTTATGATGTCTTCGGTGGTCCCGTCGCTGAAATACTCGTCCTCTTTGCTGTCGCTGAGACTGGCGAACGGCAGAACCGCTATGGCCTTCCTGCCGGACTCGGCTCTTATCAACCGTTGGGGCGTGCTCGTCTCTTCCGGCCGTGTTCTTACCGCCCTCAAGTCAACCAGCATGTCCGAGACGCTCTGGTAGCGACGGTTCGGGTCTTTCGCCACCGCTTTGCGCACCAGCCGCTCCAGCTCCATGGGCACGGCGGACCGGAGAGACGTGACGGGTTCCGGTTCCTCGTTGAGGATTGAGTACACAACGGCGGGCTCATAATCGCCCCTGAAGGGCAGCTGACCCGTCACCATCTCGTAGATGACCACACCTAACGACCAGACGTCCGTACGGTGATCCACGTCTTCGGCCCTGGCTTGCTCCGGAGACATGTAGGCGACGGTGCCCACTGGCGTGCCGGTTCTGGTCAGCCTCGTTCTGCCGGTGAGCTTCGCGAGCCCAAAATCCATCACCTTGACCTGCCCGTCAGGACGAATCATGATGTTTGCACTCTTGATGTCTCGATGAACCACGCCTCTCTCGTGCGCCCTGCGCAATCCCTCCGCGACCTGCGCGGCGACCTCAAGCGCCTGCTCCAGTTTCAGGGGAGCCAAGCGAATCTTCTCCTTGAGGCTCTGTCCCTCAACGTGCTCCATGGCGATGAACGTCTGCCCCTGCGCCTCGTCAATCTCGAAGATTGTGCAGATGTTGGGATGGTTGAGCGAGGCGGCCAGCTTTGCCTCGTGCGTGAAACGCGTCCTTGCGTCAGCGTCGCGTGTCAGCTCGGGAGGAAGAAACTTCAGGGCCACCGTGCGGTCGAGCCTGGTGTCCTGCGCCTTGTACACCACGCCCATCCCGCCTTGGCCGATCTTCTCCAGGATCTTGTAGTGGGAAAAGCTCTTGCCAATCATTAGAAACTCGCCACCGTGCCGTTCGGCAAGCTGAGCGACGCAAGGCGTCCGCTCATCCGTCCGGATTGACGAGAATGCGAACGGCCTCGCTCGTTTACAGAATTGTACAGCCGGAAAGAAACTAACTCAAGACAACGTTAGCGGCAGCGTTGACGGCATCGCCGCAGGGACTCTCCCCGTTCATGGACGCCTCGCCACAAGTTTCTGATGCCCTTGCGCGAATATGACGCCGTAGAGCAGGATCATCCAGCCGAAATAGAGCAGGATCATCAGGACCGGAAACACTGCAAGTGAACCGTAGACCGCGGAATACCTTGCAAAGAGAAAAGTCTGGAACTTGAGCGTCAGGTGCACAAACGCAAACAAAACAACCGTAGACAATGTGGCACCAGCGAACGCTGAAGCGACCCGGACCTTCGTGTGTGGAATCAGGTAGAAGATGAAGCCAATGGCAAACCAACTGAACGCAGTCACGGAAATCACGATAGTGCGGTACGGGGCGTCCAGGTTTCTCTTGTGCTCCGGAGCCGCAAGTGCGAGCGCGTGGAGATAGGCTCTCAGTTCTACCAGCATCCACGAAATGAGCAGGAAGAACAGCACCAGAAAGAACAGGAAGGGAACGAAGTCCCGCATCCTCAAGAGCCAATTGCGATGCCTTTGGATTCCCCAGATGACGTTCACGGTCTGCTCGAGGCTGCTTATGGCAAGCAGGGAAATCGCCAGCAAAGAGACGCTCCCCACGATTCCCAATCGCCCAAGTCTCACCGACTGGGCTTGCTCGATTATCTCCTCGAGCCTCTCCAGAGGCACTTCCAGGCCGAAGGTCTCCTGCAGCTCGGGCAGCACGCTGGACAACAGCGGCAGGTACCCCGCCTTGGCCGCAACGATGGAAACGAGGATGAGAAAGGGCACACCGGCGAGCATCGTGGTGTAAGTGAGCGCGGCCGCCCTCACCGGGATTTCGTTCTCCCTCAGAGCAAGCACGGAGTGATAGAGAAGCTTTCCTAGGTTCGTGAAGTGAACAAGAATGCCTCGCATAGTCCCTGGGCCATTCAACCGTGAAGGAGCTAAGATTCTCACCAGTCGGTCGGCTCAGTGGGAGCGACCGAGAGGATTCTACAGTCGCGGGACCGCCGATTCAAGCCAAGGTTGGCACACCCGAGAGACGAGAAGGTGGGGGCTCTGAAGCCACTGGGTCTCAAACAATAGCGAGAACATCGCCTCAGAAGCACTGACAAGGGAGTCCACACATGGATGAACCTTTTCCAGGGTTCGGGATTATACTATTAGAAAGGAGGGGGATTCCATGAAGCCGAAGCAAATCTGGATTTTCGCCCTGGTACTGGCTGTGGCCGCAGCAGTCGTGACCCCTAGCAGCCCCTCGGCCAAGGAGGTAGTGCGACCGGAAGAAATCAAGAGCATGCGTGTCGTGGTCTACGACCCGGAGACCTACGCGAAGCTGGCCGAACTGTGGAAGGAATACTACGACCAGTATCCGTCCGAGTATGCATACGCCAACTGGATGTATGCCGCCCGCTACGCAAAGGACAAGAACTACTCTACCCTTCTGGCCAAGGGGGTCAAAGAGTATCCGGCGAATCCTACCTTGCTATATCTCAAGGCCACCGAGCATCCCGGAGCTCACGAAGACTTGGAGGGCCGCAAGTTCCTGGAACGTGCTATCGCTATCGACCCCAACTACACGGACCCGTGGTTCTCACTCGTCATACACTACATGGACTCTGGAGACATGGAGCGGTTGGACCTCGCGCTCAGACGCCTTCTGGAGAGCGGGGTCATCACGGACGAAGTGATGGACCTCAACTACAACATGCTGGTGGGCCTGGAAAAGGACGCCATTGTCATCACCAACGGAGACAACGATACGTATCCCGGCTGGATTCTGACCCGCATTCTGAACGTGCGGCCGGATGTGAACATCGTCAACCGTAGCCTGCTGAACACAGAGTGGTATCCGCTCTACGTAATCGAGCGCGGCCTCCCGCGATTCATAGGCAAGACAGAGCTTGAGGACCTGCGGGAGTCTATCCTCCAGGAATTGAAGAGGAAGAAGACCGGGCCTTCTGCAGGGGGCCCGTTCGGTGATACGCTCATAGTCAAGATCGTCGAGTCGGCCAAGCGAGCTGGCCGCCCAGTGTATTTCGCGAAGACGCTCTACCCGACCGAGGAATTGAAGAAGCTGGCCGAAGACGGAAGAGAGCTCGGACTCGTCACGCTCGTGACGCCGTCCCAGGCTTCCTACGCAGACCAGCTCCGCAAGATGTATCGCACGTGGGTTGAAACGTTTCGCACCGGTGGCCTCCAGAGTTGGCGGCTCCGGAACGCGCCTGCGACGGACGCTGGGCGGATGTTGACTCTCAACTACGCTGCCGGCGCGATGCTCGCCATAGAGCCCCTGAAGGAAAAGGCGCCGGAACTGCGCGGCAAGCTGTTCCAATGGTACGTGCAGAACGTAGAGCAACTTATCTCAGAGGAATTCAGGCACAAGGTTGCACAGGCCTGGTGCTGCGGCGCGTCGGACGTGAAGGAGATTGCCGCGTGGTGTAAGGAACAAGGTCTGGAATGCAAGAAGCAGTGAACTTTGAGTGGGAATGCTTCTTTAAGGCGCGGCGCGGAGACGAGGTGGCGTGGCGCGTTCTCGTCGGACAACACCAGACGCGCCTCGCTGCGCTGGCCTTGTTCGTCACCGGTTCTCCGGCGGCCGCAGAGGATGTCGTACAGGAGACTTTCGTGCGGGCGCTCCGCGCTAGGATCAGACACACGAAGGGCACGGTGCAGGGCTTTCTCGGTACTATTGCCTACCGCCTGGCACTCAAAGAGGCAAAGAGAGCCCGCAGGTGCGTGGAGCTGGAGGGACTGGAACCCTCAGACGGAAGCCAGGATGCCCTGGAGAGAGTTCTGGAGAACGAACGTGACCGGCTCGTTGCCGAGGCCATAGGAGCTCTAGACGCTAGGCAACGCGACGTGCTCACGCTGCGCTTCTACGGAGGCTATAGCTACGAAGAAATCGCCAAAATTCTGGACATCCCGTTGGGTACCGTGAAGTCCCGCGTCTTTCACGCCGTCAAGTCCTGTCGCAACACGTTACGAGAGAGAGGAGTTCTGAAATGAGCCACAAGAGTGAAGACGAGCTTCTGGCGTACGCGCTGGAGGTAATTGATGACGAAGAGCAACGGGCCGGTATAGAAGAGCATCTCGACGCCTGCCCCGAGTGCCGCGGCCAGCTCGAGAGTCTTAAGAAGGATATCGAGCTAATCGGCGGTCTAAGACCCTGCCGGCAACCTTTCAATATCCCCACACCGCGCCTTCGAGAGTCTATCGCCTACTCGGTACTCAGAGCGGCGGCGTTCGTGGCAATAGGCTTTCTCGTGGGAGTCGGCGCCTCGACCCGCACCCAGCAGCGTGAGCCTGTCTTTCTCTCAGCCTCCTACGTGACCCTCTCGCCGCCGGCTGAAGAACTGGCGGCCCACGCCGTCTCCGACGCCACCGACATCTCTGCCCGCTACTACGAGCAAGTACCGGAGCAATCGAGATAGGGGCCGCCTTGCGACCTTTCTCCCCCTACTTCCGTTTGAGATCACGTCTCACCTTCATCTCGGCCAGCAGACAGTAAAGGGTCGGAACCGTGAAGACCGTCACGAGCACCACGGTCATGCCCCCGAACGATGGTATCGCCATGGGCACCATTACGTCGGAACCTCGTCCAGTGGACGTCAGCACCGGTATGAGGGCCAGAATCGTAGTAGCCACGGTCATCAGGGCAGGTCGGATTCGCCGCTTGCCGCCCTCCACGACCGCCTCTCGGACCTCCTCAACTGTGGAGGGCTTCCTTCTCTCGAAGACCTGCTTGATGTATGTGGAGATAACCACGCCGTCGTCCGTGGCGATGCCAAACAGAGCGAGAAACCCAACCCAGACAGCGACGGAGAGATTGAAGCTCCTCACCTGGAACAGCTCCCGCATGTTCACGCCCAGGATCGAGAAATTCAGGAACCAATCCTGGCCGTAGAGCCACAGCATGAGGAAGCCTCCGGACCAGGCCACGAAGATGCCGGAGAAGACCAGCAGTGTTGTCGGAACGTTCTTGAACTGGAAATACAGTATCAGGAAGATGATTATCAGGGACAACGGCAGGACGACCATGAGCTTTTTTTCCGAACGCACCTGGTTCTCGAACGAACCGGCGAACTCGTAGCTCACACCGGCCGGGACGTCGAATTCGCCGGACGCCATCTTGCTCTTGAGCAGTTCCTGCGCGTCCTGCACCACGTCGACTTCGGCGAAACCGGGCTTCTTGTCGAAAATCACGTATCCGGTAAGAAACGTGTTCTCCGACTTTATCACCATGGGGCCTCGCACGAACCTTATCTCTGCAAGTTCGATGATGGGAATCTGGGTGCCGTCGCTGGCGGAGACCAGTACCTTCTCCAGTTCCTCTATGCTGTTGCGCAACTCGCGCTGGTAACGGACTCGGACCGGATACCTTTCCCGGCCTTCCACCGTGGTCGTCAGGCGTCGCCCGCCCACCGCCACCTCGATGACGTCCTGCACGGCGCGCACACTGATCCCGTAGCGTGCTATCTTCTCACGATCGATGTCGATTTCCAGGTAGGGTTTGCCCACGATGCGGTCCGCCACAACGGCTGTCGGTTCAACAGACGGAACCTGTTTGAGGTATTTCTCAATCTCCAGGCCGACCGTCTCGATGGTCTCCAGGTCAGGACCCCTCACTTTTACACCCATCGGGGCACGCATGCCGGACTGGAGCATCACGATGCGTGCTGCAATCGGCTGCAACTTGGGCGCCGACGTTGTACCGATGAGCTTCCCGGCCTTGACTATCTCGTCCCATATGTCGTCCGGCGTTCGGATGTGGTCTCGCCAATTGCGGTAAGGTTTGCCGCGCTCGTCAGGAATGAGCTCACCGAACGCGTCGCGGACGAACTCTTGCTTCTCTAGGTCGTACTTGAACCTGAGACGATGTCCATCCTCGTCCACTATGTACTCGGGCTTGTAGTTGATGACCGTCTCCACCATGGATATCGGGGCCGGGTCGAGCGGCGAATCTGCACGTCCCAGCTTGCCCACGGCGGACTCGATCTCCGGGATCGAACTGAAGGCCTTGTCCTGTTGCTGGAGCACGTCCAGCGCTTCCCCTATCGAAGCGTGCGGCATGGTCGTGGGCATCCACAGGTACGAACCCTCGTCCAGATCGGGCATGAATTCCTTGCCCAGCCCCGGGAAGGCATGGCTCGCGGCCACGAAGGGACCCGAGGAACGAACCCAGCCGGGCGCCCAGCCGAGCACCTTGCCGAACCCGAGCCACACGGTCAGCCCCAGCAGCACGAGAAGAGCCGGCATGGAGAGAAACAGCAGCTTGTGCGACAGGCACCAGCGAAGTATCGGTTCGTAGACCCGTATGAAGAGCTGAAAGAGGATAAGAATGCCGCCGAGCAGCAAGACCACGAATATGAAGTTTATGACAACGCCTTTTCCCACGCCGAGAGGTTCCCAGTGTCCGGCCAGGAGCCACGCCACGATGACCACGACCACGTAGTTGAAGTAGCGCTGCACCCTTGACGTGACCCTACCGGGCAGCCGGTGCTTCAAGCGCAGGTACGCCGCCACAGCCACAAGCAGCAGACCAGTGAACCAGAAAGAGAACACGAACGCGGCGAGCCCGGCCAGAATGAGCCCCAGCGGCCACAGGTTTCTAGAGCGGCCGAGCTCCTTGCCTCTCGTGAACAGCAGGTGGGCCAGCGGAGGTATGATCGTGAGCGCAACTATGACCGAAGCTATGAGGGCGAAGGTCTTCGTGAACGCCAGGGGCTTAAACAGTTTGCCTTCTGCCGCCTCCATGGTGAAAACCGGTAAAAACGAGACCACGGTAGTGGCGATGGCCGTGAGAACGGCACTCCCCACCTCTGAGGCGGCCCTGAACACAACCTCCAGGCGGTTCTCGTCGGGATGAGCGGCGTCCATGTGCTTGAGAATGTTCTCGCAAATGACGATTCCCATGTCCACGATCGTGCCGATGGCTATCGCGATGCCCGACAGGGCCACGATGTTGGCATCCACGCCGAAGAGCTTCATGGCGATGAAGGTCATGAGCACCGTCAGAGGCAACAGACCGGAGATGAGCAGGGAGCTGCGGAGGTGCATGACCATGATTATGATGACGATGATGGTGACCAGTATTTCGTCCACCAGGGCCGTGTTGAGCGTGCCCAGGGTCTCGTAGATGAGCCCTGTGCGGTCGTAGAACGGAACGATGGTCACCTTCGAAATGCTCCCGTCAGGGAGGGTCTTCTTCGGAAGGCCGGGGGATATCTCTTCTATCTTCACCTTGACGTTCTTGATTGTGGCCAGGGGATTCTCGCCGTAGCGAACGACCACTACTCCACCGACTACCTCAGCGCCTCCCTTGTCGAGCGCGCCCCGGCGCAGCGCCGGGCCCAGAGAGACAGTCGCCACGTCGGAGACCCGGATCGGCACGTGGCCGGACTGTCTCACGACGGTCTTCTCGATGTCTTCCACGCCCTTGATGAATCCCAGACCTCGGATAACGTATTCGGCCCTGTTTATCTCTATGGTCTTCGCGCCCACGTCGACGTTGGACATCCTCACGGCGTTAAAGATCTCGTTCAGGGTCACTCCGTGTGCCCGCATCGCATCCGGGTTGACGTCGACCTGGTATTCCTGGATGAAGCCGCCCACGGAGGCTACTTCAGACACCCCGTCCGCCGACTGGAGGGCGTACCGCACCGTCCAATCCTGAATCGAACGCAGCTCGTGCAAGTCCCACCCGCCGGTGGGCTGACCGTCTTCGTCACGGCCTTCCAGTGTGTACCAGAACACCTGACCAAGAGCCGTGGCGTCTGGGCCGAGCGCGGGCTGGACTCCCTCCGGGATTGTCCCGCCAGGCAACGAATTGAGCTTTTCAAGCACTCTGGCCCTGGACCAGTAGAACTCTACGTCGTCCTTGAAGATCACGTATATGCTGGAGAAGCCGAAGAAAGAGTAGCTCCGGATGGTTTTGACACCGGGGATGCCGAGCATGGACACGGTGAGAGGATAGGTTATCTGGTCTTCCACGTCCTGGGGAGAGCGCCCCATCCACTCGGTGAAGACAATTTGCTGGTTCTCGCCGATGTCGGGAATCGCATCCACGGGCACAGGGTCACGCACGAGGCCCGGGATTCGCCAGTCGAAGGGGGCGACCATTGTGCCCCAGGCCACCAGGACGAGCATCACCATCACGACGACGAGCTTGTTCTCGAGGCAATATCGAATGACACGGTCCAGGAATGACGGTCGCTGTGAATCTGTTTGTCGTGATTGTTGAGTCATCAGGTCGCTACTCCGTCGTCAGCTTCTGAGCGTGCAGTTCCTGTTTGATCTCTCCGCAACGCAGCATGGATTCGCCGTAGAACGGGTTCCAGACGACGTCTTCCTTTTGGAGCCAGTGTGCGCCCTCGTTGTCACGAGCCATCGGACAAAAAACTAGATAGTACGTATCACCAGTCGCATGACCGAAGGCGTCATGCAGGTCGATGATTGCCAGAGAGACGTGGAAGAAGGCGTCGCGCGCAGTTTCGATTTCCTTCGCAGATTTGCCCGTCTTGCTGGCGGCCGTCAGTGCTCCTGACATCTTCATCCAGGGTGCGTGGGCCTCACCCGCGAAAAGTCCCATGTCTGTGGACTCGACACCGCTCGCCAGCTCGGCGAACCCTTTCTTGGCTGTTTCAAGCTCGTCGTTGGCCAGCGCCATCTGTGTCTTGAAGTATGCGTCGTACAGGGGCGTTAGAGCCGCTCGCGCTTCTTCTGAAACCTCCAGCCGTTCTGCGTGCTCTCCCTCGTCCTCTGCCTCAGAGACAGGCACCTTCTCCTGTGCCTTCGGCGATGTCTCCTGACCGTGGTCGTGAACGGCCACCGCCACCCCTCCTTCCGGAGACATCATGCTGGGCTTCGCCTGAATCTGCAGCTCGCTGTCAATCTTGAACGCCCCGTTCGTGACAACCAGCTCGCCTTCCTCGAGACCCTCTGCGACGACGTAGTATTCGCCCGCTCGCGGACCCAGCACGACCTGGCGACCCTCGAAAATGGGTCCTCTCTCACTCGGAATCTGGACGTACACCACGGCTCGCTTACCCGTGACCAGGGGGGAGGTGGCCGGGATGAGCAGCGGCGCCCCGGCAGAGGTGCTCTCACCCGCCGTGAAACCCAGCTGTTCGGCAGGCACCAGGTCCCTTCCGGAGACGTCGCACTTACCCGGGCCGTCCTTGACGATCTCGGGATGCGTCGGGCAAATCCACTTTCCGGCGAGCTTCAACGACATGACGTTACCGTTACCGCCCAATTGCGAGAACACCACTCCGCTCACGAACATCTGCGGTTTCAGGCGGCCGTCCTCGTTTGAAACCACGGCCCGAACGTCCACGGTTCGGGTCTTGGGGTCCACGACCGGATCGATGAAGCTGATGACGGCGTCGAAGGTCTCGCCCGGAAAAGACGGGGACGTGAACGCGATGTGCTGGCCGTACTTGAGCCAAGGCAGGTCGGATTCGTACGCCTCCAGAAGCACCCACAGCTTCGACAGGTCTGCGATGGTGTAGATGCGAGTACCGGTCTGGACGTACATTCCCTCTCGCGCGTCCTTGTGAACGACGACACCGCCTATGGGCGCCTGTATTGTCAGGTGGGATCTGGGTTCGCCGGCGCTCTCTATCTCAGCTATCTGTTCGTCAGAAAGACCGTAGAGGCGAAGCTTCTCGCGGGCCGAGGTAACGGTCTCCCTTGCCGTGTTCTTCAGCACGATGCTTCCGCCGTTGTCCAGCGCCCGGACCGCCTTGATGGCCTGCAGCAGCTCTTCCTGTGTCGCGATGAGCTCGGGTGAATACATGTGAACCATGTGATCGCCCTTGGAAACGCGAGCCCCCGTGTAGTCCACGAAGAGACGATCCAGACGACCCGGTACCCAGGCCGTCATGTAGGCGACTCTGGTCTCGTCGTAGTCCAGCTTACCCACCATGCGAATGGAGCGCTCCGCGTAGGCTCTTATCACCGGCGTTGTCTGGATATTCGCGAGCTTGACGGCCGTCTCGGACATGCGAATCTGGTTGGGGTCCAGCTCGTCTCCGTCGCTACCCGTTTCCACGGGGATGAGGTCCATGAAACAGATGGGACATTTGCCAGGTTTAGGCAATTGAATCTGCGGGTGCATGGAGCACGTCCACAGCGTGTGTTTCGATGATTCGGAGGCGCTTTGCTCAAGCGAGATTCCGTGAGCCGGCTCTCTCGATTTTCCGCCACCCAGCAAGAGCCCACCCAGCGTGAACGCCACACCTGCCACGACAATCAGCGCGATTATCGCGAGACGTCCGCGCGGTATCAGCCCGCGCCAGTCAATACGAGTCGTCCTTTTGCTATTCATAACGCTGTTCCCTCAAAGAAGGATCTCCACTTCACTCTCCAAGAAGGTCGTCGCCAATTTCCGACCCGGTCAGCATCTCCAGCTCGGCGCGCTTCGTGGCCAGCCGGGTCTTCTCTCGTGCCACGGTCAGCTGAAAATCCAGGAGCTGGCGCTGGGCGTCCAGGACATTGAGGAAATCGGTCTCGCCGGCCTGGTACGCCGCATAGCTGGAGTTGAGCGACTGCTGTGCCTTCGGCACCAGGCCGTCGCGATACAGTTTCGTCTTGCGCAGGGCATCGGAGTACTCAAACAACACCTTCTCTGTTGCTGCCGCCAGCCGGTTCTCAGCATCGAGAGCGCCGTACTTCGCCGCCTCCCTGCGAGCCGTCGCTTCAGCCGTGCGCGCACTGTTCTTGCCGAGCCAGAGCGGCAGCGTAACACTGGCTCCCACCATCCACGGGTCTTTCCCGCCCTCGGGCATGTCCGGATTGAGCGCCTCGCCCGTCTGGATATAGTCAACTCCGACGGAGAAACTCGGCATGGAGAGCTTCTTCGCCAGCCGAACTCCGGCCTCCTCACGCTCGACAAGATGCGACAGCGCCCGCAGGTCCGGGTTGTTTAACTTCACGGCCGCAATGACCAACTCCTCCTGCAGTGCTGCCTCTTCCACGGTGACTACTGAGGGGACCGGTATGGGCTCGTTCTCTTGCAGATTGAGTAACGCCCTCATTCTCGCCGCGGCCGGCTCCGTCTTCTCCTCCAGCGTGCGCAGATGGACCTCCAGCTTTCCGAGCTCCACCTGCACCTTTATCAAGTCCGGGTGTTGCTTCAACCCGACCTTGTACTTGGAGCGGACGACCGACTCCCAGAACTTGAGCAGCTCCAGGTTCTCTCGAGTTATACTGAGGTCCTGCCCTATGAAGTAGTAGTCGTAGTACGCGACCTTGACCTGATAAAAAAGCTTCAACCGCTCCGACTCGAACTTCTGGAAGGCGGCCTCGGAGGCGGCGAACGACATGTCTCTCTTCGCCCCGAGTGTCCCGAACCACGAAAACGCCTGCCGCAGACCGAATCTCTGTTCCTGAGGCCCGACCCTCGTCTCGATGCTTTCAAGGAAGTAGCCGTAGGAGAATACGGGATCCGGAAGCGCGCCCGCGTGGTCGGAGTTACGCAGCGCGGCGACCCACCGGTTGTAGGCGGCTCTGAGAGCAGGACTGCGTTCCATCGCCAGCGCGAGATAGTCTTCCACTGTCGCAGTAGAATCGAAAGTCAGATCTGCCCGTCTCTCCGATTCCAGCATCGCGCCGACGGAGCGAGCCCTTCTCTTGGCGTCGGAGCGTTCTCCGGCCAGAGCCGTTCCGTAATAGGTCCAAGCCAGAACGACGAGAGCCACCGCCAAAGCCAAAGTCATTAACCGTCTCATAAGTCCCTGTGCGTCCTCATAAGCATGGCCCCTGGTCTCGGGGTCGTGCTCTTCCCGCTGTGTGCCGTGTGCGTCCCCATAGACATGAGACCCCGCACGACGGGCGCGCTGTCTCTCTGCCGGGCGTCCATGTGTTTCCATCCTCAGCAATCACTAAACAAGCTTTGTGCCAGAAATCTATCTCCTTAATAGACAAAGAGTTACGGACAGACAGGCGCACTCAGATGCCCACAAATGTAGAATAGACTTGAATATTGTGTAATATTCTCCGGTAGCTCCTGGGAGGTGGCGAAATGTCTGCACTCCATGGTGAGGACTGTCTCGTCACAGAGCCTGCCGGCCCGTAATCTATTGAAAAGTAGACAGTTCCCCCTAGACTACACTACTCGCCCCCTCGGAAGGGTGTCTTGAGGATTGAATGGCCAGAGACAGAGACGGTCTTGCCTATCATAAACCACCCGCCGCTCTTACCGACCGGTCACGACGTTGACAGCTTGTCCCTGGCACGTTCTATCTCGAGAGTCGCGGTTGCCGCCAGTGCCTCGTTCTTCTTTGACTCTACCCCCATCTCGGCCAGCCTGGCATAGCCGTCTGCGAGGAAGGTCACAGTCTTTGCGTAGCTCTTCCAGTCTTCCTGCTCTTCGTGAAGTTCCTTGGCCTTCGACAGAGTCTCGACCGCCGACTTCAAGTTCGTCTCGGGTTCAAATCCAGCCTCGGCAAGTGTAGCATACGTGCGTCCCAAGTCTTGACTCGCCCTGGCGTAGTGTCCCCACCTCTCCTGCCGCTCGTACAATCCGAGGGCCTCCGAGAGAACCTGAACCGAAAGGTCAAGGTACCGTTGTGACTCGATGCCCATCTCGGCAAGCCCGAAGTAGACCCGCCACAGGCTGCCGAGGGCCTCAGGATAGTCCAGCCAACTCTCCTCTCTTCTGTGGAGGTCAGCAGCTTCCTCGAGAAGAACTCGAGCCTCACCCAGATTCTTCGCCGGTTCTACCCCCATCTCAGCCAGCCGCAAGTGGACTAGCCCGAGACCACCCCTGATTCCGGCGTAAGCGCTCCAGTCCGCGCGACGTTTGTAGTAGTTTGCCGCCTCGGAGAGAGCGTCCGCGGAGAGCTTGAGATCTCTCTCGGACTTACGACCCGGTCTGGATGCTTCCATGCATTTCCACGAACACTCTTTGAAGAGGTCGAGCGTTCCCTTTGAGAGATTTCCACCCTCGTATTCCACCAGCGCCGCCGGAAAATCCGATGGCAGTATGTCAAACCACTTTCTCTCAACCGCGTCCCTGATGAGAGAAGTCAGCTCTCTTCCTTCCTTCGCACTCTCCCTTGCCGCACGCGTGGACTCATCGATGGCTTCTCTCAGGCTGCTGCGGAGAAACTGTCCCAGCTCGACTCTCTGCATTAGACCGGAGAGCAGCCGTCCGGTCGCGGATTTCTGCGAGACCATCTCAGGACTTCTAAGGACGTCGGACCACGCGTCGTGAATGAACCAGATTCTCCCCGTATCGGGGGCCTCCCGCAGAGGAAGCGGCAGATGTCCGCGCTTGAACCTCTTCACTCTTGGTGCCCCTTCCTCGATTCTCTTGGCGAGCTGTAACTCCACGGCCCTGAGGTGCAGGAAGTTAATCGGCTTCCCGTAGAGGGCAAGAGCCGCAAGAACGAGGACTCTCACCTTCCGCTCCTTCTGTGTGTTCAGAGCTCGCAGAGTGGAATCGAGCGCCCTCAGGATGACCTGGGCAAAAGCAGTCGGCATTCGACTCGCGAGCGCCACGGTCAGTTTGCTGCCGCCCTTGGCCCGGATTTCTTCAAGGAGGGTCGTTACGAAAAGGGGGACAATGCCCTTCCTTCTGGCCAGCGCAGATAGCGCCCCAGGCAGGATATCGATGTCCATATTCCTGGCCATGTTGCCGGCCACGTCCCGGATGAACCGACGGTTCTCAACACCAGAGAGCTCCACCGAAACCTCGGAGTGGCTGAAGAATCTCTCTCCCAGGAGACTCTTCAGGTACTCCAGTTCGTGAACGCGGCAGGAGAACAACGCTCGTGAAGGAGGTCGCGAGACAAGAGAAGAAAACACGTTCGACGCCAGCCTGTCCAGGTCGTCGAAGAGAACAACGTCTTCGTTATGTTCAACCAGCGGCCCCGACAGCCACGAGACATTTCCGCCTCTCGCCAGCAGCTCTTTGCACACCAGATAAAGGAAGACGGTCTTCCCTGAGCCGGGCTGCCCTGTGACGAAGACGATTCCGCCTTTCTCTTCCTTGCCCAGAACCTTCCCCACGGCATTCTTAAGCCGGGATTCCCAGGCCTTCGGAACAACGATGTCCGTATCACCCAATCGAGCGTCTATGCCCAGCTTCGTGCGAAGCGAGTCGACGTCGAGTGATTTCAGAGGCGGGCCCGCCTCCCGGGACAGAGATGCAGGCAGCTCAGAGTCGCTGGCCTGAATGCCCGACTCCGTGAGGGTGAAGACTTTCAGGTCAGAGACCGGGCCGTACCGAGTCGCCTCCGGGCCGGGCACTTCCAGGTCCGCCGCCTGGAAGTCGCGCAGCAGTCGACACCTGAAGTGCACGACGCAAGGCTCTGCGCACGCCACCCTCAGCCTGTCCTGGCCGTCCGAGTCATCTCTAATAACCAGAGAACATTCTGATTCCGGGCTAGCGCATTTGGGAGGCAAAGAGACCGCACTACACCCGAAATCTCCGTCGAGCCGCTTCCCCGCTGCTAGCACGTGGCTGGCGTTGGCGAGCACAAAACAGGTATGTCGAAACGGTCCGCCGGACAAACGGACGTCGTAGTAGGCGTCGATCGCTCCCCTCAGGGTCAGGTTGTTCGGACAAGGGTTACATTGAAGGACAAAGACAAAATCCAGCGTCTTCCCCTCCTCCAGGCGCATTCTGCTCGCTTCTCGCCT
>CP070702.1:1578909-1604141 GCA_020349905.1 Candidatus Eiseniibacteriota bacterium | reverse complement strand
CGGCGTCTTCGTACTTCTCCGGAGAGAACCTCCGGCGCTTCTGGCCCATTATTACGGAGCCCAGCCAGTAGTCCTCCGCGTCCATGATGTGTGCCAGGACGTCTCTAACGGAGCCGGCGCCCTTCTCCCTGTGCGTGAAGCTTTCCGTGTCAATCTTCTCCAACACCGGGAAGAGCTTCTCTGCCCAGCGCTGAAGAAGCTCGAACATGCTCCGTACGGCGTCGACGCTGTCGCTCATATCCCTTGCCCCGACACGTGATTAGCATGCGGAGATGACAAGAAACGCACGAGATACATGGTACACGACGCACATCACACGAGTCAACACGCCCCGAGGGCGCCTGCCACTTTCCTCCCCACGAGCTGCCCAGAGGCAGCTCGTGCTCGCCGGATTCCCTGGGACTCACCGACGCCCCAGGTACAAAGTTATTGCCGCAGAGGCGGGGTCCGCGACCCGCTCTGCGCCACGTGACCCCAAGCCCGAAGGTCATTCACCCAAACCTGTTTTCTTGTTGCAAATCCACGAATCTGCTATACCATGCGGCACATCGGGCATCTCCCTGTGACCATAGCTCAAACTAGCTCGCGACTGACCGCCCTTTCCGGATTAGACACCATGTACAGATCACTTTTCCAGTACAGCCCCCGAGCGGTCCCGGGCATGTCCAGCAAGTATGCCGACCCGATCAGGACCGTGCTGACGCCTCTCATCGTGCTGGCCACGATGCTCCTGGGGGCCACCATCGGCTACGTGCTGCTGGAAAGATTCACGCTCTTTGAAGCGCTGTACATGGTCGTCATCACGCTCAGCACAGTGGGCTACGGAGAGGTACACGAGCTCTCGCCCGCGGGAAGGGTTCTCACCATCGGCCTGATACTTGGCGGGGTGGGCACGGCGGGTGTGGCCGTAGGCAGACTTCTGGACTTCATGGTAGAACGGCGGGTGGGAGGAGCCGCAAGGAGGAAGAGAATGCAGAAGACCCTGAAAGAGCTGCGCGAACATTTCATACTCTGTGGATTCGGGCGCGTCGGGCATCAAATCGCGGAGGAGTTTCGGGAACACGGAGTCCCCTTCGCAGTCATAGAAAACAACCCCGCGTACGCGGAGGAGCTGGCCCTGAGCGACATCCCCTACGTAACGGGGGGAGCGGCCGATGACGACGTCCTGGAGGAAGCGGGCATAAAGCGGGCGAGGGGTCTCGTGGCCGCAGTGGACTCGGACGCCGAGAACGTGTTCGTAACTCTGACA
This sequence comes from Candidatus Eiseniibacteriota bacterium, assembly GCA_020349905.1. GTDB lineage: Bacteria > Eisenbacteria > RBG-16-71-46 > JAFGJU01 > JAFGJU01. The sequence goes on along the minus strand of CP070702.1, from coordinate 1,602,892 downwards.
GCCAGGGTGCTCAACCCGTCGCTCTTCATCGTGGCGAGAGCCAGCGAGCCCGAGACAGAAACCAAGCTCAAGAAGGCCGGGGCCAACAGGGTGGTGTCTCCCTACGTGATCGGCGGTAGAAGGATGGCTGCCATGTCGCTTAAGCCCGCCACCATAGACTTCCTGGACACCATGATAAGACCGGGAGACATGATGCTGTGCATCGAGGAGCTTCGGGTCGGGAAGGACTCCCCGGTGGCTGGAAAGACCCTGATGGACTCACAGATAAGACAGAAGGCGGGCGCGATGGTGCTGGCCGTGAGGTACAAGGACGGCACGTTCGAGTTCAATCCCTCTGCGAGCTACAAGATACAGGTAGGGGATTGGCTCATCGTGCTCGGCACCAAGGACCAGTGCAGCATTCTCGAGCAGCACATATAGAATAGACAAGCTTCCGACCGCAAGCCCTACTGAGTGAGTAGAACGTCCAAATGATTAATCAGCTCCGCCAGCCTCCCGGTGATCTTGACATCGTTAGCGTCAAGACCGGCCTGGATTTCGTTGAATCCCGCCTCGAGAGGAACTAGCTTCTCTCCGAAATCCTTCGCCTCTTCCATTGCCGCGTCTGAAGACCTGGTGAACGCGTCGCGTGCCGCGTTGAAGGCCTCGGTTGCCTTGCCGAAATCTCTTCGCGCCGCGTGCGTCTGGGTCTGGACCAGCTCCCACTTGCACATGGCCAGTTCTTTCTGTGCCAGCGCCTTCGCGCGCTCCGCCCTCAACGTCGCGCTCTGGGACTCCCACTCGGTCTTGACCTCGGTCAATTCCCTTCTGAGGTCAGAGACCCGCTTGGAGCCCATCAGAAAACCCAGAAAAAGAGCCACCATAAAGACTATGATGAGAATAACGACCATCCTAGAGCCGTTCATGGCCCCCTCCTTTCGACGGACCGAAGAAACGCAGGAATGATGTCCGCAAGCAGAAAGGACGTTCAACCAGGGGTATGTCCCACATCAGAGCGGACCTCTTTCCCGGCGCTCGTTCTCAGAAATAATACCTGCCCGACACCGAGAGGAACAGGTCGGACATGTCGTCGTTTACTCCCCAGACCTTGATGCGGCGATTCTCGGTATCGGTGAGCGTTCTCATGTAACCCAGATACAGACCGAGGCCGAACTCCGGTCCGAACAACCGCTCCGCCCCGCACACCACGTGAAGGGCAACCGGCTCCGTGGTCTCGTTCCTATCCTCAAGCCAGTACTGATTGATCCCAAACCCAAGCACGGGAATCGTCTTCTCTGCCGCGGGCGAAAGTATGTTCACTCTCAAGTGTCCGCCCAGGGCTATCAAGTCCGGAACAAACCCGAAACCCAATCCCACACTAACACGCTCGTTAAACTGCCTGGCGATGTCCACGCCCGCCACGAGCGGAATGCCGAGCTGAAAGCCCACGCTGTAGCTTTTCTCCCAGTCTGCGCCCATCACCTGCCAACCCGAATAGTCCTGAGCAACAGAGAGCCCCGGCAAACCCAGCAAGACAACGAGCATAATTGCCACGTTGAGCGTACGCATCTGTCCATCCTCCTTTCAGAGAACGCTGTCCATGTTCTTATCTGTCCACGCGCCGCACTCTGCGTGATGAGTTCAAGTTGCCCTCGATAATCAGCGCCGGAATGATACCAGCAACGTTCCTGCCGGTCAACAATCGCAAGAGAAACGTGCTTTCCCTGGTGCGCCCGGCGTTCCCGCTTTGTGCTGGCACCGCGCGCATCCGAGCCCTTGGTCGGCATCCTCGCACCGGCGCCCCTGGCGCCATGTCTGTTTCACTCACCCAACCACTCCGCCACCACGACTGCCGCAGCGATTCCCACCGCGTCGGCCACCAGGTCTCTCTTGCTTACTCCCCTGTGCGAGGCGGGGAACTTGAACCACAGGTCCCACAGTTCCTTTCCCACCGAAAGCACGGCCGCCGCCACGACCCCCGGGCCCGTCTCGCCCGAGCTTGTTCTTCCGGTGAGCACAATGGAATAGCACGCGAAAAAGTGCACTTTCTTATCCGGCGCGCCCCACGAGGTCTCCAGCTTATCGGGAAGCCAGAAGCGCGGCTTTCTGTCTTCGGGGATCGTGGGCGTAATCGGGCCGTGGGCCAAACCGGCACCGCGCGCCGGGACAGCACGAAGCCCGGAGACGTAAGCGCCGCGAGTGCAGGTCACCCGAGAGCCGGCAGAGGAAATGCATGCCGCGTGAAGGGCACGAGGACCGCCGCCCTCTTCAGGCGAAGCGAGCGCGCAAGCGCGGCTGCCGGGACAGATGAACACGCAGGCAAGCACCAGAGCCGCCAGCCGAGCTCCGTTCACAACCTTCCTGGGCATGGGTATCTTCTCGCTTGCTGCGGTAGTGGATGTCAGTTCGCAACGCATGCCCGGTGTCAACCATCCTCGGGCCTCTCGCCACGGCTGATACCTGAAAGACAGAGCTTATAGACCGCCAGCTTGCGTGTCCAGCGAATCCGGACGGATTGCTCAATTGACTTACCTCGCGCCCACCTGCTAGACTTCTCTTACTCGGCGAGCGCGCCGGCAGGCTGAGGCCTGAGTGCGCCGCCGGGCTCGATACGCGGAACCAGGGCCCGATGGACGGGTATAATCTTAGCGCGGAAACTGTATAAGGAGGAACGGCCCTTGAGGACAGGAAACAACGCAAAAGCGACGGTCTTGGCTTTGATTCTCGCTTCTATCTTCATTGCCCTATGTGCTGGCACTGCCTCGGCTCAGAAGTACCTCCCGGGCCGGGACTTCGTGAGGGCGCTTGCCATTCCCGAACCTGTGCATCTCAAGTGGAAGACGCAGGAGGGTTTTCCCCTCGTCGCGACGACGGCGATCGTCGTGCCCAAGAGCTCATCCAGGGAGGAGCTGGAGCTGGCGGAGTGGCTGAGGCACGGGCTCTACACCCTCTTTGGCTTCAACCCCGAAATCCTGATGACGGACCTCGTTCCCGAGCAGAACGCCATCATTATAGGCACTTTGAAGAGCAACCCTTCGCTTGAGGACATGTTTCCGGAAGCGGCTCGAGGCGGTTTCGGGGACTTCTCCGGGCAGGGCTACGTCTTCACCTGCACTCCCAACAAGGCCTTCCTGGTCGGGGTGGACGTGGACGGATTGAGGCACGGAGTCCAGACAGTGCTTCAGATCATCCAGGTGGACTACTACCTCCGCAACTACGTGCTTCCGCCGGTGGAGATAGTGGACTTTCCCGCCCACGACGTGCGCGGCGTCCTGATTCCCTTGAGAGAATTCAGGTTTGCCGAGCAGATGAACAACATAAGGCAACTCATTGACGCGGCCGAGATGACTCATCTCAACACGGTGTTCTTGCAGGTCGATAACGCCATCGAGTTTGACTCGTTTCCTTCGGTTTCAAGGCCGTCGGCCCTGGCTAAGGACACGCTGCGCAACATCGTGCAGTATGCGCGCGAGGCAGGGATGGAGGTCATCCCCATGGTGAACACTTTCAGTCACCAAGACGGGCTGCTCTGTCCCGCGTTTCCGGAACTCTGTCTGGACAAGGAGTTCTACGATCCTTCCAAGCCCGAGGTGTACGAGAAGCTCTTCCCTATCTTCGACGAAATCCTGGAGGTCTGCCAGCCGACTTACGTCCACATAGGGCACGACTGGCTCCGGGGACTGGCTCGTTTCCCCAAGGACGAAGGGCAACGCCTGTTTCTGGAGGACCTCAAGAAGATCTATGCGCACCTGAAGGAAAAGAACGTACAGATGATGATGTGGGCCGACATGCTTCTTGCCCCCGAGAAGTGCGAAGGCCAGGACAACTGTTACGGCCTCCTGGGCAACGCGTACGCGGTCATAGACTCGCTGCCCAGGGACATCATTCTGATTGAAGCACATTACCGGTTTAGAAAACCTGAGTTCCCTTCCACGGATTATCTTCTTTCCAAGGGGTTCAAGGTCGTAGGTTGTGTCTCGAATGACCGTCGAGTGGCCCGCGATTTCAGCAAGTACACCGCCGGCAAGAGCGACAGATTCCTGGGCATGGTGGTGGCCCTCTGGGGTAGCCTCGACCACGATTGGGCCAGCCCCTCCAGAAAGGTGATGCGCGAGATCGCAGAGGACATCTGGCGTGGAGGCGTTCCCGCGGTAGATCCCGAGGGTCTGCACAAACCCAGAAACCTGAAGGCCGAGTAGCTCGGAAGTCGGTCAGTCTGCGGGCCGACGCGCCGCACGCGACGAGTTTCCTGAAGGCGGCACGCTCGCATCCTTGGAATGAGCCGGCGACAACGGCGCTGAGTCCTGCCACGGACGTTAACCGGCCAGTCTGCGCTCACCTTGACATCGCACCTACATCTGTTATTATTGTAAGGAATAGCCCCCCGCACTTATCTCATCCCATTAAGAAGAGCATCGAGGTCGTCTAGCACCAGGAGTAAGCCATGGCGAAAAGCATTTATTTTGACCACGCCGCCACTACCCAGACGGACGAGCGCGTGGTGGAGGCCATGCTTCCGTTTCTTAGAGAGAGCTTCGGAAACCCCTCCACTGTCCATGACCTGGGCCAGCAAGCGAAGGCCGCGATAGACGGAGCCAGAGAGGCCGTCGCCAAGTTCATCGGGGCACTTCCGGACGAGATAGTGTTCACCTCTACGGGCACGGAAGCGGACAATTTCGCCATCAAGGGACTGGCAGCCACCAGGCAGCAGAAGGGTAATCACATCATAACGAGCAGCATCGAGCACCACGCAGTGCTCCATTCCTGCAAGAAACTTGAGAAGCAGGGGTTCGAAGTCACGTACGTGCCGGTCGACAAGTACGGAATGGTGGACCCCGGCGAGGTGGAGAAGGCCGTGAGGCCCTCCACGATTCTCATTTCCATCATGCACGCCAACAACGAGGTCGGTACAGTCCAGCCTCTGGAGAAGATTTCCGGTGTGGCAAGGGCGAAGAAGGTCGTCTTCCACACTGACGCGGTCCAGACCGTGGGACAGATTCCGGTGGACGTCAATAAGCTGGGCGTTGACCTCTTGAGCCTCTCCGGTCATCAGTTCTACGGACCCAAGGGCGTGGGAGCTCTTTACATCAGGCGCGGCGTTCGCATAGCCCCCGTCACCGACGGCGGAATACAGGAAGACGGTAAGCGTCCCGGCACTGAGAACGTGGCGGCCATAGTCGGACTGGGGAAGGCCGCGGAAGTGGCGGGGTCGGAGATGGCGGCAGCTGCCGAACGCATGAAGAACCTGCGCGACAGTCTGGAGGTCGGAATAAGGGAGAGGGTGAACCGCGTGCGGTTTAATGGACATCCCGAGAAGCGCCTCCCGGGGCACGCGAGCATGTGCGTCGAATACGTGGAGGGTGAGTCGATGGTGCTCTTCCTCAACATGGAGGGAATCGCCGCATCGAGTGGTTCCACGTGCAGCTCGAAGGCTCTCAAGTCTTCGCACGTTCTGGCGGCCATGGGTGTGCCCCCTGCCGTGGCCCAGGGGTCGCTGCTGCTGGCGCTCGGAAGAGAGAACTCGCAGGAGGAAGTGGACCGCTTCATCGAGGTCTTTCCTCCCATCGTCGAGAGACTGCGGGAGATGAGTCCCCTGTGCGGCGGACCGGAAGAGAAGGAAGGTGAGGAGCAAGGGGAGTGACCCGACGGGTCACGTCTTAAACTTGCGAGGTGAGATGAGTACAAACAGTGAACAGAGCAGACCCAAGAAGGTGACCCTCGTCGTCTTCAGCGCAGACATGGACCGCGCCATCGCGGCCTTCAACATTGCAGTCGGCGCCGCTTCGATGGGAATGGAAGCCATGATGTTTTTCACATTCTGGGGCCTGAACATCCTGAAGCGGCGCGGGGCCCCTTCGACATCCCGCGGCTTCATAAGAAGGATGCTCTCCGCCATGAGTCCAAAGGGCCCGCATAACCTGCCCCTCTCGAAGCTAAACATGCTGGGCATGGGCCCGATGATGATGAAGAAGCTCATGAAGAAGCATTCCGTGCCCGGCGTCGAAGAGATGCTCGTTCTCGCAAAAGAGACCGGCGTGAAGCTCGTGGCATGCACCGTGACGATGGAACTCATGGGCATCAGCAAGGAAGCGCTCATCGACGACGTGGACAGCTACGCGGGCGTCGCAGCCTACCTCGGGGAGGCCTCCCAGTCCGACGTCACTTTGTTCGTCTGAGAGTTCAGTTCGTCTGAAGGCTCGATTTGTCTGGGCGCTTTCTTCGTCCGGGCGCTCTGTTCGCCTGAGAGTTCTGCTCATCTTGGCGCCCTGTTCATCTGATGACACTGTTTGTCTGAGCGCCGTGCGTTCTGAAAACAAAGGCGCCTCTCCTGTGCGCTTTGAACGTGGACGGGGCAACAGATACTACAATGGAGGGAAGATGGAATCCGACTTCACCCTGGACACTTACGGCCTACTGTGTCCGATGCCGATAATAAAGACCGCCGCGAAGATGAAAGAGCTCCAGCCGGGACAGGTTCTGGAGGTCATTTCGACGGACGAGGGCATAAAGGAGGACATGCCCGCCTGGTGCAAGGCAACGAAGAACGAATTCCTGGGCATCGAAGAGGATGGAGAGCTCTACAAGGTCTACGTTAGGAAGAAGTAGCTAAAGATGTAGGTACCCGTAGGCAAGAGAGGAGGCAATATGGACTGGACAGGACTTCTGCAGACTGAGGTTGAAGACGCCTACCGCGCGACTGAGGGACTCTTGTCCCTCGCCGAGGACAAGAACCTCGACTGGAAACCTTCCACTGGACAAAACTGGATGACAATGGGACAGCTTCTGCTACACATAACCGGTTCTTGCGGTGTGTGCTGTAAGGGCTTCGTCACGGGCGACTGGGGCTTCCCCGAGGGCGTAGACCCGAGCTCTCTCCCTCCGGAAGAGATGCTGCCGCCTGCAGAAAAGTTGCCTTCAGTACAGAGCGTCGCGGAGGCCAAGAAGCTTCTGGCGGAGGATAAGAAGTTAGCGCTTCAAATGATCGCAAAGGCGGGCGAGAAAGATCTGGCCGGCAAGATGTGCAAGGCGCCGTGGGATGCCACCGAGGTGGTGCTCGGCCGTCACCTTCTGGGGATGATAGGACACCTTGCCCTGCACAAGGCCCAGCTTTTCTACTATCTCAAACTCCAGGGTAGGCCCTTGAACACCGGGCACCTGTTCGGGATGCAGGGATAGGCAAGCTGCGGGGCTGGAAAAAGAGTGAAGACTCTCTCGGGTTGGAGTGCGTGATTCGCTAGCGAACCGCGGATTATCGCAACAACACCATCTTCCGAGTGGCAACAAAATCGCCCGCTTCCAGCCTGTAAAAGTATACTCCACTCGGAAGCTCCCTGCCATCCTCGGCCTGGCCGTCCCAGAGCTTGCTGTAGGTACCGGCCTCGCGGTGGGCGTCCACGAGCGTGCGCACGAGGGAGCCGGTCACGTCGAACACCCGCAAGCAGACTCGACCCGCTAGCCGCATCTCGTACCGAATTGTGCAGACAGGATTGAAAGGATTGGGATAGCTTTGCGATAGAAGGACCGCCCCGGGGGAGCCAGACCCCTGCTTTCCAGGAGGGACGCCAACGACGGACGAGGGTCGGCGATACGACAGGGCGAAGATGTAGATGTCGGAGCATCCCCCGGGTGCCTGCATCCCCGTGAAAGTAATGCTCTCAACGACATCCTCTGTGTCCGGGTACAGTGCGTACCAGTGCCAAGCTTCAGAATGATAGAGGTCAAAGTCGGGTGACGGGAGATTGAAATAGGCCGGACTGCAAACGAAAACCTCGTTCCCGAAGACAAAGACGTCCGAACCCGTCATCTCGAGGCGCCCGGCCGGGTGAATGTCATCGAAGAAAACAGCGTCATCCGGTTGAATCTCGTAATCCAGCAGCACCTCGAGCGATTGGTCGGGACTCGGTCCTCCTTCGTACTCGGCGTGACCGTCACAACTCGCCAGAAAAACCATGGTCTCAACCACATCATTTATGGGAATGGCCACAACTTCGCCTGAGGATACTCGGAGGGCATTCAGGTCAGATGCTTCATCTATGAACTCCTCGTCCGGAACCCTCACCAGGAGCTGGCACGAGTTCGAATTCCTGTCGGGAATCACGACTATCGAATCCGGAACGGAACAGCTTTCAAGACGTACCCTGCCCGGGCCATATCTGGTGCCTACATGTACACCGGGAACCATCCAGGCAAAGGGGAAGGTTTCGTATCCGCTCAGGGTGTCGGAGGGGAAGTACAGCCCGGAGTCGCTGTGAGCGGGCGAGCAGATGCCTAGCGGGGCTGGCTCAGACAATCCGGCGTACGATGACGTCACACCGTCTTCAAAGAGAGGGTCCAGCATGTATACCTTGTCAATGATGACAGGCTGCAGCCATGGATAAACCCCTATCGCAGAAGCCCAGTTGTCCCAAAGTATGGCGACATTGGCGGGGGTCGTGTCCCAGTTGTCATGGACCACGATGTAGTCACCTTGAGGCAGGCCGTTCGTAGTATCGGGGTCGAAGTTCCTGAAATAGCCCACACCTGTTACCGCGTGCCCTATCCCATCGACCTGGAAATCCCACTGCTCCACAGGGTCGGGCGGCGCAGAGCTGCTGCAGACCGGTCCCCATTCGAAGAAGTACATTGTGTCGCCCGATGCCGAATCTATAAAGATGTCCCCTGTGGGTTGAGGATTCCAGTATAGGAAATCTATCTTCACGGGGCGTCCCGAGTCTATTTGGCTCGCACAGAAGTTGAAACCGACGGTGTTTGCCACTGTCATGCTATCCAGGTAAGCGAACGTCCACGAGTAGCCCTTCTTGGCGGGAGGTCGAGTTGGAGGAGGGGTGAGAAACATGTTCAGAGAATCCCATCTGACGTACTCGTAGAATCCCATGTGCTGGTCGGCTGCGCGTGTCCCGGCCACGGGGGCTGATGGATTGTTCATGCGCGCCGGGCTGCCCTGGCCGTTTGTACCCATGAAATAGCCGATGTACTTTGCTGCAGTTTTCATTGGCAGCCCAGCGTTCACACTCACAGCGTTGGAATATGCCATCACCGAATCCCAGTATTGCGTGATGTTAACGGCTGACATCGGAGCGCAATAATTGACTATCGCAGTGCCAAGTGCCGGGGTCGGGGGCTGGTTGGCGTCAGGAACGTTCGGTATGTAGACCCCTTGTCCTGCAGCTGAACCAGCAGAGAGGATGATTCCGAAAGTGCAGATGAAGAGAAGACTTCTCACCTTGTACATCGCGTCTGCCTCCTGCTGCGAGTGTGTGCCGCACACGGGTACGGTGTAAGAACGATAAAAGGCGCACTCCCCTCACGGGAACGCGCCTATGGCTTCGAAAATAGCATGATTCAACCGCCTGCCTGACCTGCTGGAACATAAATCCCAACGGTTTACATTATACTCCTGTGACAGGGCCGCGGCAAGCGCCAGGCATTAACTCACCTCGTACCAGCAAATTGTGACCTCGTTGCCTCCTGATTTACGCCTCATTCTTTGGCAAATCCGCCAAGGGAACCTGCCGATACTATAGTTGAGGTCGAAGTGTACCCTCTGTCAGAGCGAGCCTCACAGGAGACCGTTGCGAGATGGCCGACAGAAAGACCGCGCACAGAGGACGGACGAAACTCCGCGAGAACAACCTCTCTAGGACCGAAGCGGCCGACATAGCTGAGGCCCTCACCTCGTACGTGGTGGAAAACAAGCTCCGCGAAGGAAGCCTCTCCCCCGCACATCGCCACCAACTGGAGACCCTCATCGCAGATTCCATCACACAGAACATGATGGACCTAAGTGAACTGCACGAGCCGGCGCAGTCCCTGGCCCACTTCCTCGGCAAGATGTACGCCAGGGTCCAGATAGGCCAGAGCAGAGGGCTGTTCAAGCACTACTCAGAACCCAGAAGGAAGAAGGTGGCCAAGGACTTCTCGGAGAGATTCTTCTCCGAATTCATGAGGAAGGCCTACGAAATAGCCACGACTTTCTCGATTGACCTTCCAGGTTCGGCGGGCTCTCCCGGTTCGGACGAGATAATCGCCGGAAAGGCGCCGGGCCCTGCGCAGAAGCCGAAGGCCCAGAAGTTCGCGATAAAGAAGTCTCAGCCCACTCTCAAGTTCAAGGACATCGGCGGAAACGCGGAGGCGAAGAAGGAACTCAGCAGGTTTGTAGCGTTCTTCACGTCTCCGTCCCGTTTCAGACAAGTAGGCGCCAAGTTGCCCAAGGGAATATTGCTCAAGGGTCCGCACGGCGCAGGCAAACCTTCCCTGGTCATGGCCATGGCCGGCGAAGCCGGCGTCGGGCTGGTCAAGATAGACGCCACCGACCTGGCCGCGATGTACAGCGAGCTGGGTTCCGAGGGCATGGTACGCGCCATCGAGACGGTCAAGGGAGACTCCCCTCTCATCATCCTGATAGACGAGATACTTCCCGCCCAACTGACCGGTCAGGACTATGCGGCGGTCGCCCTGCGGGTACTCTTCAACGGCTTCGCGAAGGCGGAGGACGTTCTCATAATCGGCGCCACCAGCAATCCCGAGTCGCCAGACCCGGCGCTCTTGAGGCACGACAGGTTCGGCAGGGTTCTGCCGGTGGACAAGCCGGACCTCAAGGCGAGGTTGGAAATCCTTCGCATCTACACGACGTCGAACAGAAAGACGCTCGCGCGCAATCCCAGGAAGAAGCTGGTCCAGAAACGGCTCGACCTCGCCAAGTGGGCCCGCGATACCGCCGGCTTCACTCCGGAGCGGATGGAGAACCTTCTCAACGACGCTGCGATGCTGGCAGCGGGGAAGGGCCCCAGAAAAATGATAGGCGAGGAGGAGATGCAGGGCGCCCTCGACAGGATCGTGGAGGGGGCCGGTAGCACTCACAGGTTGACGGACCGAGAAAAGGAAATAGTGGCGGTCCACGAGCTGGGGCACGCACTGGTCTCACACTACCTGCCGAACGCCAGTCACATCGCCAAGATATCCATCGTGGGCAAGGGCGAACAGCTGGGCTACACGAGACCCTACCAGAGAGAAGGCCGCTATCTCATGAGCAGGGACATGCTGCTGGACGGGGTGGCAACCTTGATGGGTGGCCGGCTCGCTGAAGAGCTCATATACCCAGAGAACGAAAAGACCGACGGCTCTTCGAGCGACCTTCAGGTGCTGACCGACCTCATGCTCTTCGCGGTGACTGAAATCGGCTTCGGAAACGGCTACGTGCTCCCGGACAAGGAGCACGACCGCAAGTACCTGAGACGCCAGGTTGATTTGATGGTGCGGGAGGCGGAGAGCCGGGCGCTCAACGTCCTCACGTCGCACTACTACGAGCTCTTTATGCTGAAAGACATTCTGGTGAAAAAGGAGAGCATAGACGGAAAAGAGTTCAGAGAGATTCTGCGGTCCATCGAGGCCAAGAAGAACAAGCTCTCCAAGAGGCAGCTCGAAAGAGAAATTCAGAAGTTAGAGACGGGCCACGCCAAGAAACTCTCGAAGGTAATCACCAAGGCATCATTTCTCGTGCCCATCGGGCGTATGGCGCGCCGGGACATGACTTCGTAATATTCTGCCTGAAGTCTATTCGCTTTTCGCGATCTCAAACACTACACAGCCACCCCCTGTGTGAGTCGCCGCGTCCGGACACTGCACGTAGGCCTTGCTCTTGTCTTTCTTGCCCGCAAGTTTCCATTCCTCTGGTGAAGAGACCCTAAGGGCATTGTAGAACGGCATGAGCGCAGACAGCGCGTGCATGCACACCGGCACGTCCGACACGAGGAGATAACCCTCTTTCAAGGTGAAGGTATCTCCCATCTGGTAGGCGGAGCATTTTCCCCTGATATCTGCTACAGTAACCACGAGATCCATCTCACCCTCCTTGGTGTGCCAAGCCAACCACGTCGCGCCGAGACGACTGGTTGGCGCGTGCACCTGTGAGGCATTTTGGACGAAGCCGCCCATCGAGGCCCTCAGAGGCCCATTAGAAAGTGCCAGCAGGAGCGTTGTCCCGTAGTTGCTCTTGACCGACCATCGCTGGCAGGAGGAGCCGTTGAGCGAAAACCGGATCCCCAGGGCCGACTATTCTAGCATAGGTGAATACTACGACAAGGTGCGGCCTGTGCCGGCCGAGGCCTGGATCTCCCGCATAATAAGCGTCGGGGGAATAGCGCCAGGGTGCGACGTCCTGGACATCGGATGCGGGACTGGCAGATTCACTCTAAGAGTCGCTCGCGCCTCAGGGGCCCGTGTTTGTGGCATCGACAGTTCCGCGGTGATGCTCCAGAACGCGCTTAAGAGCGATACGCAGCGCACGGTACGCTGGGCCCTGGGCGACGCACACTCGCTGCCGTTTAAACCAGAGAGCTTCGACTGTGTCTACATGACCATGGTCCTTCACCACATCCAGCAAAGAGACGCGGCGCTTGCAGACGCCTACCGCGTGCTCAGGCCCGGAGGCAGGTGTCTTGTGGCCACGAGTTCTCATTCTTCCATAAGAACTCACGTGCTTCGCCACTTTCCGGGTGTTGCCGCCATCGACCTCAGACGATTCCCCTCCATCCCTCTCGTAAAGTCTACCTTGAGAGGGCTGGGGTTCGAGAACGTGCGCTCCACACTGGTCAAGCACGACGAGGGCGAGATACCGGTGGATACTTACCTCCGCTTGGTCAGGAACAAGTACATTTCCACGCTGTCACTGTTGAGCGAATCTGAGTTCCAGGCGGGCCTCAGTGTCTTTGAGAGACGGGTAAGGGAGCTCTATGGGGACAGGATGAGGAGGGTGCTGAGATTCACTTTCGTCACCGGAGAGAAGGCGGGCCTTCCAGGGACAATTTGTGGTAGAATAGAGGTGTGCTGATAACGCGTCGGGAGAAGCACGGCGGGGCCGGAGGGCCCGTGCCCTTGCGGCCCCGCAACCCCCGACGCACTAACAACAACAGCAACCGAATCGCATCGGTCCGTGCCCGTGTCCCGGTGTGCAGCAGGACTCCCTCCACTTCTTGAGCGCCTCTTTGTCCCCCTTCACTTCGATCCTGTACCCGTCGTCCGTCTCGACGCACTTGACGTGGATTTCGTCCCCCTTCTTGAATTCACAACACACCTTCTCCATTATTCTCACCTCCTTCAGGTTTTCTTGCGGCCCCTCCGGGCCCGTTTTCCTCTCCCTCCCAACAGCGGCTTGCAGCACGAGAATGAGCCGAAGAAGTCGCAGCAGCAGCCGATCATGACGTTGGGGTTGAGGGTGTAGTGTACTTCCTTGCCCTTCCTCTCCCCCACGACCAATCCTGCGGCCTTGAGTATTCCGAGGTGTCTCGAGATCGTGGATTGAGAGAAGTTGAATTTCTGGACGAGGTCGCTGACTCTGGTGGGCCGTTCCTCGAGGTGCTTAAGAATCTTGATGCGGGTCTCGTCAGATATGGCCTTGAACAGGGCCGAAAAGTCGTGCGCGTGGGGTCTGGCGTGACGGGGCACCATAACATCCTCCAATCGACATATTTGCATTTCTCGATATGATAATACGCAATGTCCTAGGATGTGTCAAGATATTTTCTTCGCGTGTGTTTCGGAGTGTTTCTGGGAGCGCTTTCTCGGTCGGACGCCTTCCCGTCTCGTATCACCGCCGAGGACGCCCCGGGTGGGCGGCATCCTGTTCCAGAGCAAGTGAACACGCTTCGGGAACTTAGGGGCAAGGAGCTGCGGCAGGCGTCGATGCACCTGGCCCGGAGGGTCCTCGACCAACCCCGGGCCAGTTCAGAAGTTAAGCCACGCACGCCGCCTTCCTGGACGAAGGCGCTTTGACCTGCGTCGCCCGTCTTACGGGCAGATGGCGCAGCTGTGCAGCCAGTGAGCTGCGAAGATGGCGAAGTCCAGACCTTCCACCAGCCCGCTGCAGTCGTAGTCGGACCTGCAAGCAGCCGTGAGCCAATCCAGACCGAAGATGGAGAAGTCCAGCGCTTCAACGGTCAGGGAAGAAACAGCTGCCTGGGTCATGTCGGGTGAGAGCCAGTCCATTCCCCCGTCGTCAGGAAACGGCCCCGCTCCACCGGGCGGGCAACACACAGGCCAATACGGAACAACTCCTAACCCCACGGCTGTCACCGAGGTGATGATCGGACAACACGCCGGGCCGCCGGACACCTCCAGCCCGCCGCAGATGGTAAGCGTAGCGTGCCCCGCAGCGTCAGTAACGCCGGTCACGGGCTTACACGTGAAAAGGCAACCGCCAGCGTCCGCGAAGTTAGCCTGAACAGTCACGCCGGGCATCGGAAAACCGAAAACGTCCTGCAGGCACACCCATATGGTGGACGGACCATCACCGCCAGGGCAGACGAGTGCTTTAGGCGCACCCCCTGCCGCACCCTGAAGCCCCTGCCACGTCCAGCAGGAAAGGTCACCCATACCCGGCTGCCCCGTGATGACAAACGCCATATCGAGGCTCCTCTGGTCGACCGGGTCTTTGAGTTCGATCCACGGGCCGCTGGCGCAGCTGTATACCGCGTCGTCCATGAAGTGGGTTCCGGTATAGGGAGACGGGTATTGCCAAACGTCGGCCGTCTTCCATCCCCAGCATCCGGTATAGCCGGGCTCGATGAACGCCTGGATGCTGAGCCAGTAGACTTCTCCCTGCACCTGTTCGAACCAGACCGCCTCGGGGAGGTTCAGGTTGTACTGGTAGTACATCATGTGGTCCGGCTTTATGGCTGCCCCACAGCAGGGACACAACCAGCCTTCGATGGGGGTCGCAGTCTGCAGCTGCTCCACGTGTAGCTCGGTGTAGAAGGCGTCGTAGGACCAGATGAGACGGTCCGGCTTGCTGGGGGGTCCGGGATCGTTAGTGTAGACCTCGAGACGGAAAAAGCTGATGGAAGCCGTGACGTCGTCCATCCAGGAACCCCACCAGTGGATGTCCTGAACCAGCCCTGTCTCGCTGCATACCCAGTCGTCCGCTACCTTGACCGTGCAACAGAACTCGTAGCTGAAGCTGGCGTTGACGTCCCAGCCGGCCGTAGTTACGTCCGGAAGCTGCGGGAAGTGCATCTTGTGGGGCATCGACGTGTCCCAGTATGCCCCGGCCACTCCGACCATCATGAGAAAAGCAAACGTCGTCGCAACTGAGAGCATTAGCGCTTTTCGCATCGTTGACCTCCTTCTCAAGTCATACGGGGTGTCTCGCTCACGAGGTGACGCCCCGTGTGTGTGAACGCATTCGTGAGACGTGACCGTGCACGCAGTGTCCACGAGGGGACACTTCACGTACGTAGACTCTTTCGTGAGACGCGACCACGCGTGTCTTATCCGCCCTCTCGTGAGACGCGACCACGCGTGTTTTGCCGCAACGGGGCTCTCCTCCGAGACACACAACGGAAAGGGTGCGGCCTAAGGCGAAACCAGGACAGAGATCACCTCCCTCAAACGACTGAAGGCCTCACCGCGCGGATGAGGCCCTGCGCTTTACCAGCAATTAGCAGATGAGCCACAGAGGAGGAAAAGCACATACTTGCTCCGCTGTAATGCAGATCGATGTACTAGTGAATTGTCTTGCCAGCCGATGCCTGTCGCAGTTCCGCATTATATCACAATTCCGGCGCCTGGTCAAGACGACAGAAGCAGGAGCACCCATGGACCGCGACCACCGCAGCGGCAACGTCAGGATTTGCGGCAGCAACGAGTCCGCCCTGCTCGTGGGCAAGCATAGACTCTTACATGACTGCTTGCGTTCCTTGTGAATCTCTGCAACCATTGTCTGGCCATGAGTATTGACGCAAAAGCCACACGAGGCTTAGGAATACCGGTTCTCACCATGAGGACAACGCGGGGTTCTAATCTCGACGATGAATTCTCCGCAACGGAGGGCGCGAATGATTGAAGTAAAGGACGTGAGGAAATCATACGGAGACGTTGCTGCCCTGGGCGGTATCAGTTTCACAGTTCGCGAGGGAGAAATCTTCGGATTCCTGGGACCTAACGGGGCGGGCAAGACCACGGCCATTTCCATAATATCGGGGCTCTTGCTTGCGGACTCCGGGACCGTCCGGGTCGCGGACATGGACATCCGCAAGGACAGTCGAAGAATCCGCAAGATACAGGGAGTCGTACCCCAGGAGATAGCGCTGTACGAGGAGCTCACCGGAAGAGAGAACCTCCATTTCTGGGGAAGTCTCTACGGCCTTGTGGGCGGCAACCTTCGGGGCGCAGCGGACAGGGTTCTGGAGCTGGTCGGGCTCTCAGAAAGAGCAAACGACCCGGTGCGCACCTACTCCGGAGGAATGAAGCGCCGCATAAACCTCTGCGTCGGTCTGATGCACAGGCCACGCATTCTTCTTCTCGACGAGCCCACCCTCGGCATCGACCCTCAGGCCCGGCTTAACATCCTGGACATCATAAGGGGAGAGGTGTCGGGTGGCACCACCGTCATCTACACCACGCACTACCTGGAGGAAGCGGAGAACCTCTGCGACCGGATAGCCATCATCGACCACGGCCAGATCCTCGCAGAGGGGACCTTGCAGCAATTGACCCAACTGGTCGGCGAAGAGGACATCGTGATGGTAACCGGGAACTTCACGGACGAACAGGTCCGTCCCCTGCTGAGCGAGGTGAAGGTGGAACACCTGGAAGACGGCGCCTTTCGGGCTCTCGTTCCCGACTCCGGCGCTATCGGAAAGCTCCTGGGCCGCTTCTTCTCCGCCGGAGTACACGTGGGCGAGGTGTCCATCAAGGAGCCGAGCCTGGAGAGCGTGTTCATAAAGCTTACCGGGCGCGAGTTGAGGGATTAGGGGGCTGCGAACGTGAGACAGGCGCTACTCATAGTCTTGAAAGACCTGCGAAGGCGGCTGCGAAATCCCATCGCCGTGATATCCATGATGCTAATCCCGATAACCATCACGCTAATCATAGGTCTGGTGTTCGGAAGGTCGGGCGAAGTAGAGCTTCCGCGCATAAGGGTCTTGCTTATCGACAAGGACGACGGGATCTTCAGCCACTTCCTCCGGCAGTCGATGCAGCAGGAGCAGTTCGCGGAGATGATAGAACTGGTGGAAGTGGATGGGAACGAGGGCCGGGCCGCCATAGAGCGCGGCGAGGCCTCGGCCTTGCTGGAGATTCCCGAGAATTTCACCGACGACCTTCTGGACCACAAGCCTGTGCAGCTCGGGCTGAAGAAGAATCCAGCCGAGGCTTTTCTTCCCGTCATCGTGCAAGAGCTGGTTGAAACGACGGCCCTCATGCTGGACTCTGGCGTACGCATCTTTGGAGGGCCGATAGAGCAACTCAGATCCATGTTCGAGGGCGAGGGCTGGCCTTCGCGCGACGATGCCGGAGGACTCCTGGACAGCTCGAGAGACAACATGATCCTGGTGGGAGGATACATGGCCGATTCGCTCATCTCCTTGCGGAACGAGGTCGCGGAGCATGAGATTGAAGAAGAAGGCGCGGGCGTGGGGCTGAACATCTTCGCCTTCGTTCTACCGGGCAGCCTCCTCATCGGTCTTCTCTTCATCAGCCAGATTGCACTGAGAGACATAGTCCGGGAGAAGGAATATGGCACCCTGGCGCGTCTCTTCACGGCTCCGCTCGAAGCAGGGCACGTCGTGGCGGGCAAGATCCTGTCCGCCTTTGCCATAACCGGCCTATCTTGCATACTGCTGGTCCTGGTCGGAAGGTTTGCGTTCGGAATCAGCCTCGGCAAACCGCTGCCGCTCGTGTTTCACCTCGTGGCAACCGTATTCATGTGCACCGGAGTGATAACGCTCTGCTACGGTTTCATCAGGTCCGACAGGGCCGCGGACGCCGTGCTTCCGGTCGTCATTCTCACGATGTGTCTTCTGGGAGGCAGCATGATTCCCTACGAACAGATGGGAGCCACGCTGCAGGACGTCGGGAGGTTCTCGCCCGTATTCTGGGCAGTCGACGGTCTTAAGATGGTTTTCATCGAGCGCGCGAACTTGAGCGACATCTCGCTGCACCTTGGAATCCTCTACGGGCTCGGCATCCTGACCGTCGTACCCGGCACCGCGCTTCTGAGAAAAAGGATGAGGAGTGGGGGCTAGTTCACCGTGCGTGGAAGTTCTCTCTGGATAGTCTCGAACATCGCGGCCTGCGACTTCAAACTCACCTGGAAAGAGCGCAGCGTCATCTTCTGGATCTTCCTGATGCCTATCGCGTTCATGTTGTTCTTCGGAGTCTCGTTCAGAGGGTCTGGAGGGTCCACGCCGAGGGCGAAGCTGACGGTGGAAAACCAGGACGGAGGCTTTCTCTCCTCTGAGCTCTTGGAGGCTCTGAGAAAGGAGTCCATCAGCCTAGTGGACAGCCTGGCGGAAGGAGAGAATCCGGTTCGTACGCTCGTTATTCCCCCGGAGTTTACCAAGAAAGTCCTCTCGAGAGAGAGGACCACGCTTGTCATCAGGAGGGAAGAGGGCGTGAGCCAGGAGGCCAGCGAGGCTGTCTCCGTGGCCGTCTTGCGAAGCCTCATACGGATCGTCTCCGGCCTGATCGAGCTGGAGGGAGAAGCGCTCGAGCAGGGAGACCGGCGCTTCACGACTACCGGCTCCACCCTCTCCGGAAGCTTATGGGAGCTGGGGGGAGGGAACGGAGCTTTCATGGATTCCATACACGTGGAACTCGACTCCCTCCAGACACGAGAACCCCTCGTCACGGTCAGCAGCACGATGGCCGGAAGGGCCCAGGAACTCCCGTCCGGTTTCCGCGGTTCCGTGCCCGGTAGCCTCGTCATGTTTGTCCTCATGTCAATGGTCTTCGGCGGAATCGGCATCACTCAAGAGAGAGTGAGCGGGATTCTCAAGAGGCTTGGCATGACCCCGGCCAGCAGAATCGATGTCCTGCTCGGAAAGCTTCTGGGAAGAATGGGCGTCGCGTTCATTCAGATCGCCGTGCTCCTGCTCGCCGGAAGGTTCCTGTTCGGTGTGTCGCTTGGGAGCAGTCCCTTTGCCCTTGTGGCGTTGATGGTCGTCTTCACGTTTTGTACCGGAGGGTTCTCAATTCTGTTCGGCTCGCTCTTCAGGACGCCCGAACACATGGAGGGAATTGCAGTCATCACGACGCTGGTCATGGCCGCGCTGGGCGGCTGCTGGTGGCCCATCGAGATGGTTGGCAAGCCCTTCCAGATTCTGGCGCTGGTGTTCCCGACCGGCTGGGCGATGAACGGTCTCCACAAGCTGATATCGTTCGGGCTGGGCACTGCTGCAATCCTTCCTCACCTCGCCGTGCTTGCTGCCTTCGGGCTTGTCTTCCTACTCGTGGGTGCCCGCAAACTGAAATGGACAGCTTAGATTCTGAACGCTGCCTGCGCAGGTGACGCATTCTGTTTGCGTGGTGAGTTTCTTCCGCGATAGACTCCATTTCGCGCAATGGCCGTCTGTCGGGGCGACAGGTTCTCAGAGGTCGCGGCTATCCTCAGATTTCTTTCAGCGACGGAAGCAGCATCGGAACCGGCCTCTTTCCGTAGAACAGATCGTCTGCGGCGATAGCGACTCTCCGACCCAGGGGAGAGGCCTTGACCGAGTGTCTGATGACGTCGTGAACCAGCGTGTCGGGCTTGCTGAACGGGCAGACTCGCAGGCAGATTCCACAATCGTTGCCCAGCTTGCACCAGTACTTGTAGCACCTCTCAGCCGAGATGGTCCACTTCACGACTCCCCGCGTCTCCTGGGGCTCGGAGGTTGGAATCGCCCCGGCCGGACAGTTGACGGCACACTTCAGGCAGGTCGCACAGAACTCCTCTATTCCGCTGCGCGTCGGGGCGTCAGGGACGAGCGCCAGTTCCGTGGTCACTGCTCCCAACCTCACCCTCGGACCGAAGGAACGGGACACCATCACCCCGATTCTACCCATCTCGCCTAACCCTGACAGCGCAGCGAGCGGCGGAAGCATGACCTGGTAGTTGCTGCCCGGAACGTGTGCGCGCGCGGCGTAGCCCAGCGCTCTGAGCCACGCGGCAAGCACCACGCCTATCCGGCTCACCTGTGCATAGCAGGAGTGTGTCTCGATGGTGTTCCAGGGACTCGGTGCACCGCGCACGACGTCGTAGTCCATCGGAACGGCGAAGCAGACTACCCACGGATAGGAGAGGTGAATCTGGCTTCCGTGCGGCTCCGGCCCGCGGCCGACGTGTGAATACACGCACTCCGGGGCCAGGGGTGCAATCCCGACCGCCTCCGCTCCGAGGCGGGACGCCGCCAACTTCACGAGGCGCGTCGCCGTCTCGGCGCCCAGCTTGGTTCTCTTCTCCGACACCGGTCCATCCACAAGCTCGATGTTGCGCTTGAGAATGCGAGAAGCAGAAGACGTCAGAGGAGAAACGAGAGGCGAATACATCTCCTGTTCCGGCACTCCCATCTCGGAAACCGACTGTAGCGAGCGGTCGACGTCCTTGAACTCTGGGCGCCTCTGGTAGTATTCCTCGTACTCCGGGCTGCCCTCAACCAGGTCCGCGCGTGAGAAGATGACGTCTCTCTCGTCGACACGAGTGACCGAGCTTCCATTTCCGGGCACCGTCTGGAGTGCCCTCCGGCTCGGGAAAGGGACAAAGAAGACGAGCGCAGCACACAGGCTCGCCAGAGACGTCACGAGCAGAGGAGTCCAGTGGCCGACTCTCCACTGGGATTCAGCCCAGAGCCAGATGGCCAGAAAGATTGCGAGAAGTATCGCAGAGACAAAAGCGGCACGTCGTTCCCTCTCGGCCACTGAAGAGAAGGCGAAGCTGGCCAGGAAGATTGCGACAGCGGCTGCGGGAATGGAAAGTAGAAGTTGGAGCATGCTGTTTACCGGGCACTGGGCTTCGTGTGCCCGGGCCTGTCCTCGGCCCCTTCCAGGACCAGAGGTTGAGGCGGGACAATGATGCCGCCCGAGACTATCAGCTTTATTCCCTGTTCCACGGTGAGGTCTGCTCTTATCACGTCCGAAACTCTAGCGATAATGAAGACGCCGGACGTGGGATTGGGGCTCGTCGGCACGAAGATGTTGACCACTTCATGTTCTATTCCCTGTGCGTCTTTCACATGGTAATTGTCCTTCGTGACGAAGCCGAGCGTGAAAAGTCCTCTCCGCGGATACTCAACGAACACGACTCTCTTGAACGACTCCGTCCCGGTGCCGCCCAGGGCTTCTATTACCTGTCTCGAAGCGACGTAGAGACTTCCGACGACAGGGATCCTCGACAGTCCGACGGAGAAGTAGTGGAACAGCCGCCTCCCCAGGACGTTCGTGGCAAAAAGGCCTACCAGGAAGATTATGATTATGGTGGCAACCAGGCCGAGGCCGGGGATGTGAATCCTGAGATACGTTTCGATGTGAGGGGCCAGGATGCTGTCAGCGGCGTTGAACACCAGTCTAAGTATCAGGAAGGTGATGCCCAGCGGTACCAAAACAAGGATGCCGGCGAGAAACCTGCGCCGTAGGAATCTGGCGACGGAGGCCATGGATGGTCCTTTCGCTCTTGCCCGCAAACTGTCGGGGCCCGGAGTGATGCGAGCCAGAACCAGAGAGCAGGCTCACGTCACGCGACAGCTACTTCCCTGCTGCAAATCTCAACCAGCAAACATTCACCGCACCGGCTCTGTCCTTCTCTGCCCGAGCAGTCTCCCAAGATGCCGAGCCTCGTGAGAGAGAAATCATATTTCAAAGGGTCAACAGGGTCAAGCTCTCTGAGGGAGTCTGTGATGTCCTCCGCGGTCCTCCAATCGCTCGCCTTCCGCTGCGTCAGTCCGAGATATCGCGAGAGCCGCACCACGTGAGTGTCCAGTGGAATCACGAGTTGCGCAGAGCGTACCTCTGGCCAGAGACCCAGGTCAACCCTGTCAGCGCTTCTAACCATCCAGCGCAGAAAGAGGTTGAGGCGCTTGCACGCCCCGCCACTGCGCGGCGAAGGAAGAAGAAAGAGGGCGCCGTCCTCCTGCGCCTCTCGCGCGTCGGAATAGACCTCTCCCACCGTCTGTTTCACGAGGCCGTCGACGAACGAGGTGAGGGCTTGCTTTATGTTGGGCGCCTCCGGGTCGTGCCCCTCCAGAAACAGAGCCTTCAGGCTTCCGTACTTGGAGATCACCGCTCTGGCCGCAAGGAGAAACCAGGAGAGATGTCTCGCGGTGGTGAACCGGTGCTTGAAACCGCTCAGAGCAGCCACCAGTTGAGCGGGCTGGATGGAGAGAAGAGTATCGTAAGGACTGGGGCCCAGAGCCGAGAATACCTTCTCCAGATTGGCCTTTATGCTGGCCACGTTTCCGTAGGCAAGAGCCGATGCGATAAAGGCCGCCACCTCTGTGTCGGATGCTCTGTCGAAGCGGTGAGGAAATTGAACGGGATCGGAATCGATGTACCCGCAGTCGTAGCTCAAGTACAGTTCGTCCAGCTTCTCCTTGAGCAACGGAGCGCGCGTCTTTCTCTCGGACGACAATGCCACCTCCGACCTGGCTCTCAACCAGCACCCCCCGTTCTCAGCCTGCACAGGAACTCTTTGCCCCGCGCGAGTCCCTCACACCTGTCTCTGACTCAACGATTATCCTCTGCCCTGCAAACAGTGTCAACGCACATTCCCTTGACTTGGCCATACGAGCCCAATATGCTCGACTTTCCCGAAGGAGGTGACGCTCTTATGGAACTCACGTCTGTGAGAATCGAGATCCCCGATGGGGCCAACATCATAATCGGGCAGTCGCACTTCATAAAGACGGTTGAAGACCTGTATGAAGCCATGGTCAATTCTACTCCCTCGATGAAGTTCGGGTTAGCGTTCTGCGAGGCCTCGGGGCCCTGCCTGGTCAGAGCCGACGGAAACGACCCAGAGCTCAGGGCGGTGGCAATCAAGAACGCATCGAACATCGGGGCCGGCCACTGCTTCGTCATAGTGATGCGGGAAGCGTTTCCCATAAACGCGCTTCAAGCCGTCAAGAACTGCTACGAGGTCTGCAACATCTTCTGCGCGACCGCGAATCCCGTGGAAGTCATCATCGTCGAGACGAAACAGGGAAGAGCTCTCCTGGGTGTAGTGGATGGAGCTAAGCCCAAGGGGATTGAGTCAGAGGAACAGGCTGCTCACAGAAAGGACTTCCTAAGAAAGATAGGATACAAGCGATAACGGATAGCGCGAGCAACAGCGAAGTGTGCAACCGACAGCTGAGCGCGTGAGTGACAGCTAATCGAGCGGCTGATAGTGAAGCGAGCAACCACCGCGCCGAAGCGTCTGTCAGCATATGCGTGGGAACTGCTCTCCTACGAGCATGTCCACGAAACGTCTTCCACCTATCCTGGTCCGCATGAACACGCTCGCCTTTCCGGCAGACGTGACCCTTCCTATTCGGGTCGCACTTCTGCCATACTTGCTGGCCTTCATCACTTCAAGCGTTCTGTCCACCTCGGACCCCGGCACGAAAGCGACAAGTTTTCCTTCGTTGGCCACGTATAGAGGATCGAACCCGAGCAGGTCGCAGGCGTTTCTCACCGCGTCGGTCACGGGAAGAAGCTCTTCCTCCAGCTCTATCTCGACGTTCGAAGCTGAGGCGATCTCGTTGAGCGTGGTGGCGAGTCCTCCGCGCGTGGGATCTCGCATCGCGTGAGGTCTCAACCCTGCGGCCAGAATTTCGCTCACCATCTTGCCCAGGGGTGCGCAATCACTGCGCACCTCGGTTTCAAAACTTATTCCCTCTCTCTCGCTAATTATGGCGACGCCGTGCTCCCCTATGGGTCCACTCACAAGAACTGCGTCGCCCGGCCGGGCACGGCAGGAGGAAATATCTACTCCCAGGGGTACCACGCCCACACCGGACGTGTTGATGAAGAGCCCGTCGCACGCGCCCCTCTCCACTACCTTCGTGTCGGCGGTCACAACGGCCACGTCTGCCTCTTCTGAAGCCTCCTTCATCGACCGGAGTATCCTCTCGAGCTTCTGGATGCGGAAGCCTTCTTCGATGACGAACGCCGCGCTCAGGAAGAGGGGTCTGGCCCCGCACGTGGCGATGTCGTTCACCGTACCGCATACCGCCAGCTTCCCTATGTCTCCACCGCGAAAGAAGAGCGGGTCCAC
>CP070702.1:1552371-1578809 GCA_020349905.1 Candidatus Eiseniibacteriota bacterium | reverse complement strand
GAAGCCCACGGAGTAGAGGCCCACGTCCTCCATCGTTGCGAAGTGTTTCAGGAAGTACCTGTCGCAAAGGGTGAGCACGAGCGCTGCCACGCTACCCGGAACGAGGGGCATCCCGTAAGCTAGCACCTGTTTCGTCTTAGTCCAGGATATCGAAAAGAACCTTCCCCGGAGCACGATGGCCGCGACCGCCGCGTAGCTCACGGCACCGCTTATGAGCCCGGCCTCCAGGATTCCCTGGACATTCCTTCTCAGGACGACCACGAACACGATGTTCAGGGAAAGAGTAAGCACCAGCCTGAGCACGGTGACGGTCGAGTACAGAACCGGCTTTTCCTCTGCGCGCAGCACGGCAAGGCAGTTCGTGATACCCGTATTGAGCGCCGAGGTGAGTATCACGAGCTTGAGGAAGAGCTCCCCGTTCTCGAAGTCGAGGGCCACCCCCGAGATTTCTGTCGCCAGGGACCACAAGACAACAATGAAAACCAACGAAGACACGAGGGAGAATAACAAAGACGAAATGATGACAGCGTCCCTGTCCGCCTTTTCGCTGTAGTCGAAATAGAAACGAAGCAAGCCGGAGCTCACTCCCAGCGCAATCAGCACGGACAGAAATGAGATAACAACTGCCGCGACAGCCAGCACACCGTATTCGGCGGGCGTGAGGTAGCGTGAGTACACTGGGAGCATCACGAAGCCGATGAACGGGGTGACGACGCTCCCCACTCCGTAGATGGCCGACTGCCTAAAAAGCTTCTTCAGCTCGTCGAACATACCTATCGCTTCTTGAGTTTCTTTCTTGCCCTTGAATAAACCCTCGCCAGCCGGGTCTTGAGACTTCTCTTCTGCACGGAAATCTGACAGTTAGTCCGCGTCGTTCTTGTCCACTTGAGCTTGTAGTCTTCGTCCCCGGCCATGAAGTCGAAGAGCTTGAAGCCATGTTCGAAGCAATACTCCAGGACGGGCTTGAGTAGTATCTTGCCCAGGGAGTACTTGAAGTAATCCACATCGTACGAGGTGTTCCAGTCGTAGAGAACGTTGCCGTACGCGAAGCAGAGGCGGTACGCAATAAGGGCACCCTTGTTCCTAAACAGGAAAAGGCGCCACCAACCGTTCTGATTGAAGACTCCTGCCACCTCGCGCACGAAACCGTATCTGCGCTCATCCAGAAAGAATGACCTGTGCTGAGTGGCCTCAAACCTCTTGCGGTTGAAATCTCGCAGTTCCTCCAGCAGGTTGTCGTCTATCTGGGTCAGCACGTCGAAATCCAGCTCGATGCCCGCTTCCCCAAGGCGCCTCATCTTCTTGGCGACGTCGTGCTTGAGGTTCTTGCCGAGGGCTATGTAATACGGCTCGAATTCTCCTTCGACGCGCAGGTACGGGCATCCGATCAGTGCCTCAACTTGAAGCTCGTACTCCTCTCTATCAAGAACCTGCCTGAGCAGTTCAAAGTTGGGCGATTGATCGCTGAGGTGAGCGAGACACATCTCGTCCCAGAGCTCGCTGTTCTGAAACATGTAGTCGATAAACGCGTTCAGCACCTGCTCTCTTTCTTCCACTACCAGGAAGTCGGAGCTGTCCGTGAAGCCGTGCCCCACGAAGGAGAGCGTCCTTAAGCTCACGGCTCCCCTGTAAACGGCGGACCGCCTGTGTACCGCGAGCGGCGCGATTCCTATTGCCCTATCACCCTTCAACGCGAGAAGAGTAAGGAGCTGGTGTTCGCTTCCCAGATGCTTGAGCCAGAGT
Source organism: Candidatus Eiseniibacteriota bacterium (assembly GCA_020349905.1). GTDB lineage: Bacteria > Eisenbacteria > RBG-16-71-46 > JAFGJU01 > JAFGJU01. Next base: position 1,577,066 of record CP070702.1, on the reverse strand, counting down.
GAGAGCCACTCGAACGTGCACTGCACGTGGTCCGAGCCGCTGGACTGAAGCACTTCGTTGAAAACGGGCTTCAAAGCCAAGAAATCTTCAAGGCTATCTACTAGCTTGATGCGGACCGTTGTCTACTCCCTTCCTTTCAAATCCTTCCACAAGTGGAACCTAATTCCCAGTATGTTCACGCGCGTAATCCCTTTGGTTTCAACCGCCCCCCCCTTCTGGTGCGCCCTTCTGGAAGCCACGTTCTGCTTGGCAGCGATACCGTAGGCCTTTCTTGCGCCGAGGTCCTTGAGCTTCTGCAGTCGCTTGACCGACATGTAGGTGTGCAGGTCGTGGCCCCTGTATTGCGGGACAGTGTACGCGTCCAGCACGTAGCCTTCATCTTCTTTGAGAGGGAGATTCACGTCGAACGTCGTTTCATACTCAAACTGCCTGGAGACCCACCCGAACCACGCGACCTCGTCGCCGTGCCATGCCACGAGGGCGACCTTTCCCTGCCTGAGCCTCCTTCGCCACAGCTCCAGTTTCTCCTCTCTCACTATGTTCTTAAACCGTGGAATCTCTTCTTCCCTGAGCTCTCGGACGTCTATCTCGATGCCCGGAGGTTCCACGTTGGGAATCGGCCCGGTCAGGGACCATTCCAGAAGTCTGGCTTTCCTGATGGAGAAGACCCGGGTCGACAGGAATCGCCTGAGCCCGTTCGCGAGGGACTCGGCGAGTCGGAGCATCCCTCCCTCTGCGTACCGCTGCCTGGCTTTCTCCGGGACTGACATTATACCTTCTCAGATTCTCTTGGGCGATTGGACATCGACACTGTGGGGCGGTTCATGCCCACACAGAAGCAGCTCAAGGATGCAATTTGGACTCCAAACTTCGCGGGCAGTTCACGAGCCGCCGCGCCCCCGGCTACTCGAGCAGGTCGTACCTTCCGGACACCGCAGGGAAGGTGAACAGTCCTTGCCTCCCGGGGATGGTCCCACCGTCCGGAGCGCGTATCTGTTGTACTCTCTCGTCCTTTATGACCAGGGTTATTAGCCTGGACTTCAGGTCCCTCTCGAACCGGGCGTCGAGCAGGAACGTCCTGCCCTTCTCCTCTATCACCGTGTTGTCGCGGGAGTAGACGTACTCGGCCAACTCTGTTCCCGTGCAGAACCACACGTTCTTGGAGCCGAGGTAGTCAAAGAGAAACTTGAGACTCTCCCTGTCGTCGAGAGTGTTCGGCGTCTGCCTCCTCCCGTCCGTTCTGGCGGGCGAGAGGTGCTCCTGAATGCTTATCACGAGCTTGCCCTCCAGAAGACGGTCAATCTCTTCTCGTCCGCGCCTCAGAACCACCGGCCTCTTGAAGGCCCTGCCTAACTTATTTCTTCCCTGCAGATTGAACATCGCGCCGTAGACCGTGGATGGGATGTCTATGACGCGGTTCTCCCCGAAGTACTTGACGTCAAAACGCTCCGTATCGTCCACGCCGGCCTGCCCCCTGTCCCACTTCCTGCACCACCAAAGAAAGCCGCTCTTGTCGATGCTCTCATCGGAGAACGAATTGTATCCGTACCCGCAGTACTTGCCTCCGCGCGGGTATTCACCGAACACTTCGAAGTATATCTCCTTTCCCCGCCCAACAGTTTCCATCGCTTCTTCCAGCGACCCGTACGCCACCCATTCGTGGACGAAATCCTCGGTCCTGGCGCCGCTAACTCCATGGGAAAGACCGTGATATGCAATCTCGAATCTCTCGTCGCGATGAACGGAGGCGAAAAAGCGGGCCGTCTCCTCGTTCTCGTTAATGGGCCCGAAGTGGGCCCTGTATCCGTGTTCTCTGATCACGGGTACCCTCGCCATCGGCGTGAAGAACGTTGTCTTTACGGCGGGGCAGCTCCGCAGCACCTCCTCGGTCAGATAGCGAAAAGCAGACCCCGGGCCGTCCAGGGCATGTCCCCAGTCCTCGCCGGGGTCGACCCTGCCGTTGCCATTGAGGTCTATCCAAACGTTCGTGAAGTCGTCCACCATGAACATCACAGGTGAATCAGCGCCATTTAGCCACTTGGCCTTCTCTATACGCGGGCCTTCTTTCATAATCACTCGCTCAACAAATCGGTCAGTTCACCTTACGTTGCCAGAGAAAAGGAGCACGACCCCTCAACTGATGCTACGGTAACGATATACCCGAAAAAAGGCAACAAGAGATTTGGCCCGTTACAGGTGCGCTCGATAACACGGCCACCAACGCCTGCCCTTCCATCTTCGGCAACCCAGCGGCCCACGGCGGGGCTCCTCGATTTCGCTTGCTTTCTCCGTAGCCGTGTGATATACTGCATGTTGCAGCGGCGATATGCAGCTGCAGCCACATTCACGCTGGTCTTTTGAGGCATGATGTGGGAGGACAACTCACTTTAGTCCTCGGTGCGTCTTGTGCTTCATACGAGGTTTGCCGCCTCTTGGCACGGCGACGAGACTTTCCTCCACGGGCGACGTCATCCTAGCAGAAGACGTTGTCTCTTCCCACACATAAGGGGCATTTCGGGAGACCCTGCGAGACCCACACGCCGGGGCATAGGTCTTGCAGCGTATGGGTCCTGAAGTATCCATTGAAGGGTTCGTACCTAGGAGGTCGAGCAATGACTAAACTCTTCTACATCGCGATAGCTACGGTTGTCGCGCTGGGGTTGGCGGTACCGGCCGCTTGGGCCTCTGTGCCCAGCGTTGATAATTCCACGGTTCTTTGGGTGAACCTGGTCAACGACACGACGGCCATGATTTGTCCGACCGGCGACGCGAGCTATCTAGATGTTACTGTGAAGGATCAGTTCAACGCTCCGATGGCGGGTGTTCTTGTCGAGGCCTCGTTCGACGGTGCCGAGATATATTTGGTATCGCCGGTGAGTGGCACGACCGACATCTCTGGTCACGTGAATCTGATGATTTACGGTGGCACCGACAATTCGGCTGGGGAGCAGACGGTTACTTCGGGTACGGAGGTTACGTGTTTGGGAGTGACTCTGTATTCGAACGACAAGGATTTTCTCTCGCCCGACATGTCACAGGCGCCTGGTTCTGAGAACGTTGTTGAGGCATTGGACTATGGTATATTTGCCGTTGACTGGCTCTCTTTTGAAGAGGGCAGCAGGTCCAACTTCAACAGGTTGTGTAACGAGGCGGGTGGCGAGTGCGTCGGCGGTCTTGACTACTCGATATTCGCAGCTCACTGGCTGCATTAATCGCCACACTGAGTAGTCGTCCCCGAAAGGGGAACATAGACGCGCTGTTTTCGGAGTTAGGACAGATTGAGGGGTCAGGCAATTGCCTGACCCCTCTCGCTATGTTAGGGCCGTATGGCCGGCGATGTCGCTTCCCGGATGCCCAACGCGATATTCGCTTTCGAATTGATTTTGAAGCCCCACCTTGGCACAATGGGCTTGTTCGGAGCCGACAGCCGGTAATCCGATTTTCAGACGATTGTGTGACTTGCGAGGCTAGTAGCGGTACCGCATCGAGACGGCCGAGCATACCCGTTGAGACTCTTTAGGTGTGCACGGCCACATCGTGCGAGGCCGCGGTGTCCAGCTTCCCGCAGGAGGTGACATGGCGGACAGAAAGGTCATATCGGGAGCCGTTCGCACACTGGAAGAAGTTGGTGCCAAGGCCCGAGTCTTCATCAGCATGCCGGCCATCAAAGGCATCACGCCCAGAGTGCTGCTCAACCATCCCGCCTCAGAAAGAGCAACGACGCGAGCCCCTCTCGCGCGCGTACACGGAATATTCGCTATAGACGAGATCGGAGTTTCTTGTATCGACCACGCCCCCCTTTACGGCGACGCCTGCTTTGAAGGTATCATCATCCGGAACGGCATCGTATTCCTTTACAAAGAACACATGGACAGGCTGTGGAAGTCTGCGGAGGGCCTAAGGATAGAGATTCCATACTCCAAACAGGAGCTCAGCTGGCATGTGGTTAGGACTATTCAGGCCACTGGTTTCAAGAAAAAAGAAACAGGGTACATACGCCTTGTAGTAACGAGGGGGATTGGAGACCTGGGGCTCAATCCCAACAAATGCGTCGGCGCCACGGTCTACGCGATTGTTTCCACGATAACTCTCTTTCCGAAGGAGGCCTACCGCAGAGGAATAGCATTGGGACTCTCCAGGAAGATCAGGCGACCAGGCAGCTCGACCCTGGACCCCAGGGTTAAGAGCAACAATTACCTCAACAACCTGCTCGGTCTGCTTGAAGGCACGAACAACCTGCAACTTTTCGAATGTTTGATGCTGACTGCAGAAGGTAACATCGCAGAGGGCACAGTGGATAACATATTCTGCGTTGTGAAGGAGAAGGGGTATCGAACCAGACCTTCCAAGGTCAGAATTCTGACGCCGGTCGGGGACTACTGCCTTAACGGTCTCACCAGGGCGAGCATCATGACTTTTGCGGCGCGGATGGGGTACAAGGTGGAGGAGGTTCCGGATCTGATGCCCATCGACCTTCTGGGTCCTGGGAGGGAGTGTTTCATGGCGGGAACCGCGGCGGGGATAATGCCCGTGGTTGAAGTATGTGGAAACCCAGTAGGTGATGGAACGCCCGGAGAGGTAACCAAGAAGCTTCTCGGCGAAATAGAACAGGCGATGGCCGACCGACGGTATGGCCTGTCCTCAGCTGCGACCAAGTCCGAGGTCTATAGATACATAAAGAGCAGTAAATCGCCGATACGGATTTGAGCATCCTTGGAGTGCTTCTGAGAAGGCGCCGCCAGGCTGCGCAGGGCCGAGTTTTTTCCGTACCAGTAGAGAGAGGGCAGTTGGAAGACCAGAAGCTTGACGTGTCGAGTATATCGTTCGTTTCTGGCGACAGAATCGACGCCAACCTGTTGCTTGATTATTTCATGGCCATGTTCCCGGGTCGAGCAGAAGTACTGGGACGCATTTGGAGGTGGCTGAATCGAATTGAATTCTATAACAATCAAACCCCTTTTGTTGCCGTGTACGACAATCGAGTCATAGCATATTTTGGCATGATGCCATTCGCTGTATCTTTGGACAGCGTGCGTCGCGTTGCGACCTGGTCGATTGACTACTCGGTTCTTCCTGAATTCCAGAGGCATGGGCTCGGCGTCGTTCTCTTGAAGAAGTGGATGGAGCTGCCGGATGTGCAGGTCGGGTTCGCCAACGTCAGGGCAATAGGGGCCTGTAGAAAGGCTGGTCTGGGAGAATGCGACGACACGCGCCTCCACTACTTTTTGCTCAACCCCTTTGATCATCCGAGGCTCGTGCGATCAATGCCCCCGCGATACGAGGAATTCTAAATGTGATTTCGCGCCCACTTTTCGTCATCAATTATCGTTGGCGTGCTCACTCGGCCAACTCGCTGGAGTTTCTTGAAGTAAGTCGTGAGTCGCTGTAGAGGTTCATCACTCCCTCCAGCCTGCCTCCGGATACTGTGGCACCGATTCGGGATGTGGATTACCTGTCATGGCGGCTGTTGCTTTCGCCCAAGAAGGAGGACTACAGGGTCTGTCATATGGGCGATCTTGACATGGTCGTGAAGCTCTGTGGCAAAGGACAGATCAAGTACGTGGATATCCTTCTCATCAGCGACGACTCAAAGAGTATTGCGATTCGACGTGCTGTCTCGAGCCTGGCCGGATGGGCGGCCCGCAGAGGCTATTCCTACCTTCGTTTCCTCACCACCAAGAACGAACTGTCGAATTACCTGGGGAAGACCTTGCTCTCCACCGTGAGACGGCCACCGTTCGTGTTTTATGCCACAGATCCTGACCTGAGGCAGAGACTTGAAGAAGTAAGGTGGCACTGGCAGCTCATCGACAGCGATTTCGAGGTGTTCTAGCCATGCATCCCCTGAGCCCACTGATGTCGACGAACCTGATACTCCTATTTCACATAGTCCCTTCCGCAACCTGGTTTGCCAGCACGCTCAAGAAGGTTGGCCAGTTATCCAGCTTCATCTCAATCGAGGACATCGAGTCATACTATCACGACAGGGATCGAAACTTCAACAACTGCTGTCACGTCTGTTTTGACGATGGCGAAATATCCGTCTACGCGAACGCATTTCTTGTTCTGAAAGAAACGAACATCCCGGCCCCAGTGTTCGTTTCACCCAGGATAGTTAAGGAGGGGTGCAACTACTGGTTCCAGGAACTGCGGCACATAAGAAAGAAGCTCGGTGACGGGCCGGTGAAAAGACAGATAAGCGACATGTTGGGCTGCAATCACTAAGAATTGAGCAGATATGGAGTCCTTTCTATCTTGAAGAGCATGAAACTCGCGGATGTTCTAGGGGTGATTAACGCGCTCAAAAACAGGCACGGCATAGGACCGGGTATCGGGCACAACGTGTCGGAAAGTCAGTTGTACGAACTGAAAGAGTCGGGCGTGTTCACCGTCGGGGCGCACACATTGAATCATCCCATATTGAGCAACGAAAGCGATGACGATGCCGAGATAGAAATCCGCGAGTCAATTGGGCAGCTTTCTACCATGCTCAATACAGATGTGAGATACTTTTCGTATCCGAACGGTACGTCTTTAGATTTTGGAACGAGAGAGCAGACAATGGCGCGGAGATACGGAATAAGGATTGCAGTCACCGAGCACATCGACTTTTTTCGCAAGGATTGCGAACCGCTTTCTGTTCCGCGAGCAGCATTCTCTGCCACCGGAAGCGCGGTGAATCGTGGCATTCTGATGAAGCTCCTCCTGCTTCCGGTTTGGGAGCCGTTGCGCGCCTCCCTCGGGTTGCGCAGGACAGAAATAGGAGAGAGGAGGGAGATCAAAGAGAGAGCTCTTTTTCGCCCGGAGAGTGCGGCCGAACAGTCCTGAATTGCGGGAACGGCCTAGACCGCCATGCGTGTGATTTCCGGGCGGGCAAGGGGAACAGGTGGAATGTGCCGCTGATTCTACGGTGTCGACATGCTTGTCCGGCACTGAAGCTGCCGAGGACAAAAGAAGGGGGAACGTCGGCGATGCCCACGTATTCTGGACGCACGCGCTTCATGATGCTGGCTGGCCGGCTCGGACTGGCCGTTGCGGTCTCCTGGTTTTGCCTGTGTCTGTCACCTGGTCCGGTCCGGGCTCTGGTGAACGAACTGGAGCTGCCGGACATCAGCGCCTTCGCTATCGGCACGGACGTCAACATTCGGTCCGTGCTCAAGGTAGACGCGGACTCGTTCAACCTCCAGCTTCGAGCAGCACAGGATCGTGAAGAAGAGTGGACGGAGAGTTTTGTGCTCGTCGGGCTCAAGCTCGTAGGCGCTCGGTTTCCGGGCAGCCGCCAGAAGGTCTACGTTCAGGTCGAGCCATCCGAGTGGGAACCGGGCCGCAAGCTGAAGTGGGTCCGGGTGACCGTGGAAGATGAAGGGTGGCTCGACGATTCTCAGTTCGGAGAACGCTACGTTATCTGGCTAGTACCGGACGAGGACAACCGGCTCGCCGTTCAGAGAGCTCTTCGGGCCAGACTTTGTTGGCGCGCCTACTGGAAGTTCTACTCGGCGGAACTCTGTCCCTAGCGGCAAAGGGTGCAGTTCCAACTTGACTGCCATGCATTTTTGTGATAGACTGCTGGCGCTGAGGCAGAGGAAGCTGACGGTGTGATTCATCTCCTAGCGAGTAGATTCTCGGGGTCGCTGGCCCTGCCCCATCGCGTTGCTCGATCAGAGCCTGAGAGGTTTGCCGCCTACTCGGGCATCTGCGAGTTCTTCCTTGGACCAACAGGTCGAGCCACGACTCGGAGTCACCCGCTACGCTGAAAGCTTCCCCGGGAGACTCCGTCCACGCTGGTCGATGGGGCGGAGGTTTCCAGAAACGAGGGCTTTGGAGCAAACCCGAAAAGGCGTGAGCCAGGAGGTCGAACAATGAAGAGACTTCTTTGTGTTATGGCGGTCACGGTGTGCGTGTTCGCCATGACCGCACCGGGTGCTTTGGCTTCTGTGCCTTATCCGGACAACTGCGTGGTGGTGTGGCAGGACATTGAACAGGATGCCATAATCCTGTGCCCTGACTGTGATGGTAGTTACTTGGACATCACGGTGAGAGACCAGTTCAATGTTCCGATGCCGGGCGTACTGGTTCAGGTCACTTTTTCAAACGTGACGGAACTTGTACTACTTCAGCCGTGTGAAGGTACCACCGATATCGGTGGCCACGTGAACATCTCTCCTTGTGCGAGTCTTGATCTCCACCCAGACAGCCTGCTGGTTCCCACGAGTGGGGTCACGGTGACGTGTCTCGGCGTGACACTGGTTGTGAACCCGAGCCCTCCGGTAGATGGACCCTCTCAGTTTGGAGTCCAGCAGGACCCGTGCGGACCCGGTCGTCCAATCTTCAGTCCTGACTTCAACAACGATCAGTGCGTTGAGGGATTGGATTTCTCGTATTTCGCGCTGGACTGGCTGTCGTGTGACCCGTGCAGCAGGTCCAACTTCGACCGGCTCTGTCCGGGACCAGACTGCGTGTGCGTGGAGGCGCTGGACTTCGCTATTTTTGCAGTTCACTGGGTGCACGGTCCGGGCAGTCCACCCTGCCCCTAGTAGTGCAGGGCGGGGCCTGGCTCGGAAAAGAGACAGGTTCGGGTAAGATATTTCGAAGTTAAGATGAGGGGCCAGCTATTCGCTGGCCCCCACTTTTGTGTCTTTGCCCTGCGCACATCGGCTTCCCGGCCGCAAGCCCACTTGTAACGTAGTATCCCGTATGCTATAAGTAGTCTCGATTGGTACACGGCCCGCCGGGTCAAGCCCGGCAGAGGCGGTTAAGAGGCGGTTATAGGAGATGGCTGGCCCGATGCCTCGTGGCAGAGCAAGAAAGCACAAAGCGGCCCGAAAGAGAAGGGCGCAAAGGTCCCAGAGACCCGGGAACTGGGAAGAGCTGCCCGACGAAGAGATTCTCCAGATGCGGGTCCGCGACCTGGGCGTGCAGATTCCCGGTTCCAACCTGGAGCCGCTTGTTCAGAGAGTGTACGAGGAGTTGGACGCCAAGGGAGTCCGGTTCCACCCTCCGTGCTACCTCGCCGACGAATGGCTCTGTCCTGACAAGGACCCCATCATAGGGATACCTTTCTGCCTGGCCCATCCGAGACTCAAGAGCATCGAGCTGAGACTAATGCTGGAGGTGGAAGGGGAGGATGAGAAGACCTGCCTGAAACTGCTGCGCCACGAGTGCGGGCACGCGCTCAACTACGCCTATCAGCTCTACAAGAGGACCAGGTGGAGAGAGCTGTTTGGGCCCTTTTCAACGAGGTACTCGGATTCATACTCGTACCAGCCCTACTCTCGACGCTTCGTCATCCACCTTAAAGACAACTACGCACAGGCCCATCCGGATGAGGACTTCGCCGAGACTTTCGCGGTGTGGTTGCGTCCGGACAGCCGCTGGCAGGAGAAGTACCGCGGCTGGCCGGTCATGAAGAAACTCATGTACGTGGACCGCGTGATGCGCCACCTCGGGGAGAAGCCCTCGATGGTCAAGGCACCCCAGAACCCCCCTTGGTCTGCGTCTCGCATGACGTCGACCCTTGCCGCCCACTACGAGCGCAAGAGGCGGGCCCTGGGCAGCGAGTTTCAGGGATTCTACGACGACAGCCTGAAAGAGCTCTTCAGCGTCAAGTCGCCCACTGATTCCAGGATGAAGGCGTCGAAGCTCTTACGCCTGCACCGGCGCAGGATGATAGACAGTCTCTCCAGATGGACAGGGCACCGCAAGTACGATATGCATCAGCTCGTAAACAGATGCATCAGCCGCTGCGACGTGCTTGACCTCTACGCCAGCACAGACGATACCGAAAACATGATAGCCGTGACTGCGCTGCTCACCGCTATCGCCAGCAACACACTTAGAATCGTCCCGAAAGGACAACCATGATGCCCAGGCGACTGAAAGTAACGGCACTCGTGGACGCAGCCGTCGTGCCTTCCGGCGACCCGCAGTTCGAGCAAGCCGAGGAGTCCAGAATCACAGAGTATCACGTGATATCGACCCTGCGGGAGCTGGGTTATAAGGTTTCCGTGCTTGCCACCGGAGACGACATCGCCGTCGTCGTCAACACACTCACGCAGAACAGGCCCGATATAGTCTTCAATCTCACCGAGCAGTTCGCAGGAGACCGAAGGCTGGACAAGAACGTCGCCGGTGTCCTGGAGATGCTGAACATTCCCTTCACCGGGACCTCCGCAAACGGCCTCATGCTGTGTCGGGACAAACTGTTGTGTAAGCAACTCCTGAGCCTGCACAAGATTCGCGTTCCGGGCTTCGTGTCCCTGCCCGTGGGCAAGAAGGCGCGCATTCCGAAGGCCATCCGTTACCCGATGGTTATAAAGCCGGCCTTCGAAGACGGCTCGGAAGGCATCTCCAACGCCTCCGTGGTGGCCAACGAGAGCGCGCTCAGGGAGCGGGCCGAGTTCGTTCACGAGCGATGGCAGCAGGCGGCGATTGCAGAAGAATACATAGAGGGTAGGGAGCTGTACGTTGCCATCCTGGGAAACAAGCGACTGACCGTCTTCCCCATACGCGAGTGCTCTCTGGCCTCCGGCTCCGACAGCGGGCCGCAACTTGCTACCTACCGCGTCAAGTGGAACAAGGAATACCGTGAGAAGCACAACATCGAGTTCGGTTTCGCCAAGCTTTCCCCGGAAACCGTCGAGGCCATAAGCCGCACGTGCAAGAAGGTTTATCGCGTGCTTCAGATCCACGATTACGGCAGGGTAGACCTTCGACTGACGCCCGACGGCAAGCTCGTCGTGCTCGAGGCAAACCCGAACCCCGACCTGGCCTACGGAGAGGAAATAGCCGAAGCTGCGGCCAAAGGCGGGGTCGATTACGAGACCCTCATAGCCCGCATACTCAAGCTGGCCCTGCGCCGGTACGCGTGAAGCCTACCGCCATAACCTACTATTTTCTCTTGACTTAGAAGCCTTTGTGCTGTATACTCCTTGCTCACCGAGTGTGGAGGGTACTGTGAGCAAGAAAGATCGTCCTCTTTCTCTTAGTCAGGTTTCCCCCGGAAGGTTCGTTGCGGGCCTTGTGCTCTCGGCGGTTTTTCTTCTGTTGTCCGTCCCGCTCGTCTTTGGGAGCGGCGCAGCGAGCACATGTGAGCAAGGAGGTTCTGCGAGTTCCGATGCGGCCAGAAGCGGTGGCGCGGCGAGCGTACCGGAACAACATAGTCTCGCGGAGCATTCTGCTGCGGACAAGACACCCGTTCGAGGAATAGTCACAATCAAGGCGGACGACGGTGCCTACAACAACAAGCTTCTGGCTGACTCTCTGGCAGAGCGAGGGCTTGGGATGACCATCTGTGTGAACACGCAGAACGCCAGGATCGGCCGGCCCACCTATCTTAACGTCCAGGACTTGCAGGAATTATACTCACGCGGACACGAGATAGCCGACCACACGCCGTCCCACGCCGAAGATTTCGCCAACATGAACGACGCCGAAATAGACCTGGTGCTTCGAGCTGGTAGAGACACGCTGGCTGCGTGGGGAGTTCCGCCCACGTTGTTTCAGGCCTGTGGATGGCCGTGCACCGGGCTCTCCTGGACTCACATGAGAGACAATCTTGCCAAGTTCTATTCCTTCGCTGGAATGCCTAACGGCTGGAACGAGGCCTTTCCGAAAGTAGGTATCGACAGCACCGACCAATATCGCCTGGGAGGTTACACTCCTCCGGACCTCGTTTGGAACGTGGCAGATGTGAAGCGTGAAATCGCCATGAGATTTCACAAGAACGAATGGGTACAATTCTGCCTGCACACGACGCCCCCCTCTGTTGTGGAGAAAGTCCTCGAGGTAGTCGACTGGCTGTACAGTCTCGATGTTCCCGTCCTCACTACGAGCAGGGCAGCGCGTATGTGGTACGAGAGAGAGTGGGACACCAACATGAACGTGTTTCCGGACGAGGGTTTTGAGAATGACTGGGACGGAGATGGGCTCCCGGACCAGGTGACCTACCTGCGCATGGGCCTCTATCCCTATCCTTCTGCCATGGGCTCAGCGAGCTGGGTGAAGAGCGGGCCTGAAGGCCCGACCCCCGACGGACACGCCAACTATCTTGAAATCGACTCCACAGCGATGACTACGATTGACGTAACGGGGGTCGCTCCGGGGGAAGAGTACGAACTGGGATACTGGGTCAAGCAGCTCGATGCGGGAACGTTGGTCGTCTCAATTACACAGATGAAGCAAGGGTATCGGTACCTGAAGCCTGCGGGTACACAGTACGTTGACGTGCCACGAAGCTCCGGTTCAGCGTGGGAATGGCAGGACGTCGAGGGTGACCCGGACTGCGTGTTCACGGTAAACGATAGCACGCACATCGTGCGCCTGCAGATATACTCTGGCACCAACGGTAGCAGGGCCTGCGTTACCGGCTTGAGTCTTTTTCCTGCGGATTACAAAGGCGTGGAACCTCCCCTTCCTCCCCCTGACGGCCGAGGTTCTGAAGGTCTTGCCAAGTCCATTCATTTGTCAGCCCATCCCAACCCCTTCAACCCCTCGGTCAGAATCACCTATCGGCTGGAAATCGGGGACAGAGTGGTTGTCCAGATTCTGGATGTCGCGGGCCGGCTGGTCCGTACCATTGAGCACGCCCCGAAACCCGAGGGCACCCACTCCGCTGAATGGGACGGAAGAGACAGTTCGGGGCGACGAGTCTCGCCTGGATTGTACCTGTGCCGCTTAACGGCGGGAGACGAAGCCGTGGTCGAGAAACTGGTGCTCATTCACTAGCTGTTCCGCACCTACTTCGCGCTTACTTGAGGAGTCCAAGACACATTCGATGTGAGACTCCGTGGTGATACACTCTCAGTGGAGACTTCAGCCGCATCCGTATGGTCTTCTCCCCGTCCGTTGTCGCGAGGCGCCGATTGGTGCTTAGGGCTCTCGGACCTTACCCCATATCTCGCCAGTACGAAGGTCCATCGTGAGCAAGAGCTTTCTTATCGTGGCTGCGTTAATGAGACCGTCGTAAATCATCTCCTGCTCCTTGGCGACCACAGGGATGGGCCCGAGACCCACGAAGTCCAGAACAACCTCGCCGAGTAGGCTTGGATCCTCGCCTGGCTTCTCGTCGTTCTCATCGCGCTCCAGTCCGAGCTGCCTGCATGCGTGTGGTGCAAGGAGCAAGTGGCCTGAGTTTCCGGTGTCCAGTTCCAGCCATATCGAACCTCGTTCGGCCCGGACCTCTATGAACACATCCAGACACGAACCTCCGCACTGATTATCCAGCCGCGCGCTCATCTGCTTCATCTGGGCGACGCGGTCTGAGGCGCTTGTCTCTGTCTCGACTGTCATGCGGTTCGCGGCCAGATCCAGCGTCAGAATCCTGTCCCGAAACGTCTGAAGCGAGATGACGCCACCCAGTTCGGGCCAGCCTTCGGGGAGCAGGCTCATGAGGTCAAAGACGGTCGTCTCAACTTTGAGAGAAAGACCCCCCACCTTGAGACTCAGCTCTCCGCACCGCTGGAGGTCGACGCGCTCTCCGCTCATACGGAATCCAGTGACTCGCCCGTAGGGGTCGCAATGGATTCTGTCGGCGACCTGTGGAGTGATGATAGTCAGGCCGCCTCCGGTATCGAAAATGAACGGCAGAGTGTCTGAGCCTAACTCGACCTGAACGGCCTGAAGCACATTCATGTAGTCTTCCAGCTGGATGTTTACTGCAGTCGGACTTGGATTTACTGTTTTGCTCCCCTCCTCGCCGTAGGCACAGTACGACGGCAAGCATGCTTGCGAGAGAACGATGGAAAGTGCGACTAGGATTGCTGATAATCGGTTCATGTGGTGCGATTCCCTCCGGGCTAACGGTCTGTGGCAGGGCAGCAATGTCGGACACTGGGGCACTCACAGTTGTAATACGGAGGCTGGACCGTGAGGTTTCAAGCTGGCTCGCCCTTTTACCCGCCATCTTGCCAGCGATTCGAGTTTGTGATAGAGTAGCGCGCGACAGGTGCTAGGCCGCTACTTCACAGCTCTCCCAGAGACATGGAGGTGGAAGATGGCCACGTATGTCATCCTCAGTCGGATTTCTCCCGGAGCATTCTCGGACCCGAAGGAATTCGGAAAGATCGCTGCAACAGTGTCGGAGAAGATCAAGAGCGAATGTCCGGGCGTTGTGTGGAAAGATAGCTATTCAACGCTGGGCCGATTCGACGTCGTGGACATCGTAGAGTCTAACGACCCCAAGCAGGTTCAGAAAGCCGCGATGATAATCAGGTCGTACGGGCATTCCAGGACGGAGACTCTGCCTGCCACCCCCTGGAAGCAGTTCCTGGCGAATCTGAAGTAGAGATTTCCATTCTATGGCGTGCCACCGCAGGGCGAGGGACATCAGCCCCCGAGAGTCAGGAAGGTCACCCTCGGGGAATCCGCATGAAAGCCTTAATAATCGGGGTCATAATCGGAGCAGCTGGTGCCATTCTCGGAGCCCTAATCGTCAGGTTGCCGCGGAGAAAGGCGTGACCGGAGTGACCGCCCGAGGCGGCGTACAGTTCTGTGAGATTTTCTTGTTGACTTCCGGTTTTACATGTGTGAGTATGCTACTCGCCTCCTAGTACATCCCGCCAGCTGATTACTCTACCACTATCGCAACTGAATAGGCTGAGGCCCGGTCAGGGAGGCCACTTGGCTCTGGCTGAACCGTCTGGAATGGGGGTGGTCTGTATCCACGCAGCCGTATAGGGCCCTTTAGGGCTTGGTTCTTGGGACGAGTTTCAGTTGGCTTATCACCAACCTTGCGGAAGGCGGGCACAGCAAACTCCCGCGTTTCGCCACGGCACAGCATACAGCCTTGCTTAGAAAGGAGTCTCAGATGAAACGGATTGGATTGCTCACTGCAATTGCAGTAATTGTTGCATTGGGCTTCACGATTGCCCTGTCAAAAGGGATGGAAGGAACGGAGAAAACCGGCGTCCCTGCCGCGGCTTCTTCGAAGCTGCCGAGCTCGCTGGACAATCTCTTTCCTCCCAAGGCCGAGATGCCCATCTTCTACTTGAAGATGCTGGAGATGAACACCGCTTTCTCAGGCATGGTCGCCGACCTGTTTGAGGGCGACATCGAGAACGTGAAGGCAGATTTCCAGGCATTCAAGGCTCTGTACGCGGAGAACTCCACGCTAGTCCCAGAGTGGGAGGCTTATTACCCCGCGGCTCCAGTGGAGGAACTCGGAATAGCCCTCGCCACCGGAGACCCGGGGAAGGTGATGCCTGCCGTCGAGAAGGCGGGCGCGACATGCCACAACTGCCACATGGCCAACATGGCAAGGGTACAGCTTAAGTATCACTGGGGGAATTTCTCCTCGCTCATGATTGATGACCCCTTGACACAAGAGGAAGTGGACTTCCGCAGATTCAAGCAATTTCTGGCCGCCAACTACGCCGGTATCATCGTGGACGTTGCACAAGGCCAGCAGGAGAATGCTCAGAAGCAACTTCAGGGTTTTGCGGCCAGATTCGATGCGATGAGAGCAAGCTGTGACGCGTGCCACACTGCGGAGCGAAAGTACTACGTTGACGAAGGAATGCAGTCGGTGATAGATGAGCTGGGGAAAGCACTGGGCAAGTCTCCCCTCGACGGGAAGCACGTGGGAGAGCTTATCCAGAACATCGGGATGAACAGTTGCTCCCCTTGCCACCGGGTCCACGCTCCGGCTGCCTTCGCTAACTTCTGATGGGCAAGCCGTCTTGAAGTCAGTTGGGGCGTGCGATGTGACGCATCTGTCGCAACAGCGTCCTTCAACTGATGTAAACAGAACGACGTCTGCCGCCGGCCGGCTTGCCGGAGGCGAATGTCGGAATCGGGGTCGGCTAATTGCCGGCCCCCTTGCATTTGGGGCAACCTTTTGGCCCTCGCCCGCATCTTTATAGCAGGAGGGGGCAAAGTGCAAGGTTCTCTAACGCTGGTCAAGAGCGAGAAGATGGGTGATAATGGGATTCATTCTCTGAAGGAGACCGTCAACAGAATGATTGAATCCCGTGAAGAACCGACGCTGGACGAGCTTGTCCGAAGAGGCGAACGGGGCGACGAAAAGGCGCTGGAAGCCATATACCATCGTTTCAAGACCCCGCTCTTCAACCTGGCCTGTCGCTATACGGGTGACGAGACGGCTGCCGAGGACGTACTTCAAGAGGTCTTCCTCAAAGCCTTCACTCGTCTGTCAGACATGCAGGACACTTCCAGGTTTCCCGGCTGGCTCTTCCGTATTGCCACAAATGCCTGCCTCGGCCATGTCAGACAGAAGAAGGCCGAGAGGCTAAGTTCAGCGCCGTTGACCGAGATGGAGGAAATCCTGCACGCCCAAGAGGGTCGGGAACCTGATATCGCGCGGCGAATGGCCCTCGAGAAGGCCATTCAGACCCTGCCGGAGAGGCTGAGGTGCGTGTTTCTCCTGCACGACGTGGAAGGATTCAAGCACGAGGAGATTGCGCGCATCCTGGGTTGTGCTGTGGGGACTTCCAAGTCCCAACTGTTCAAGGCCCGGCTGAGACTGCGTGACCACCTGGCAAAGTTCGGGCCAATGTAGGGGGTGATGATGATGAAATGCCGTCGCGCCCAGAAGTACATAAGTGAATATGTCGACGGAATACTGGGTTCCGCCCTGGAGAAATCCCTGAAGTCCCACTTGGAGGGATGCAGCGACTGCCGTGCGTTCCTGGACGATTTTCGAACCATCGCTGGAGAGGCCGGAAGACTGGAGAAGCTGATTCCGCCCGACCGTGTCTGGACCGACATCAGAATGCAACTGCGCGAAAAGAGGTCTGCGGCGCACGTCGAGGAATCGGAGAGGTGGCGTCTGTTTCCTCTTCTTCCCTCACGGCTACACTTCGCCGTGGCCAGTGCCATGGGGATTCTGCTTTTGATGGTCCTGGGCGCCATCTATTTCCAGCCTTGGAACAGGGGCCTGCCTCCGGAGAGCGCAGCCGTGGACAGACAAACCTTGGAGAAGATAGACGAAGCAGAATGGTACTACCAGCAGGCCATCCAGGCGCTCAGTGAAGCGGTGGAGGGACAGGAGGGGGACCTGGCTCCCGAGGTGGCGGAAGTCTTCCGGGCAAATCTCGAAATCGTTGATGCCTCACTCGAGGCGTGCAGAAAGGCGGTGCGGCGCGCACCGCGAGACCTTGATGCCAAATACGCACTCCTGGAGTCCTACAAACAGAAGGTGCAACTCCTGACGGACTGGGTGCTCATACAGCAGCCGGCAGAGTCGGAAGAAAGGAAGATCAATTCCTAGGTGTCAAGTGACGAGAGGAAGGCTGATTATGCAAATCAAGAGCCCAATGGAAAGGAGGACGGTCATGAACTTTAGCAGAGCAATCATCTTAGTCGCAGCCATCACGGTCCTGGCCCTATCGGTGCTACCTGGGGTATCGGCTGCTGAGGCAGCGAAATACGAGGAAACATTCGAGCGAACAGAGAAGCTGGCAATGGACGGCAAGGTCTATTTGAGCAACCTCTCTGGAAACGTGACCATTGTCACCTGGGACAGACCCGATGTGAAAATTCACGCCCTGAAGACCTCCCGCGCTAAGTCTTACGAGGAAGCCAAGGAAAGAGCCGAGCTGGTGAAAATCGAAGTCAAACGGAGCGACGGTCAGCTGCAGATTCGAACCAATTACCCGGAGCGCCGAATCAAGAAGCAGCTCAACGTCTACGTTGCGTATGAACTTACGATTCCGAACCGAGCACACGCGACCGTGAGCAACGTCAGCGGCAACATCGAGGCTCAAGACCTGGGCGCTCTCGCCAAACTGGACACGGTTAGCGGCAACGTCATCGTGGTCGGAGCCGCCGAAGGAGGCGTCTTTTCCGCCGTGAGCGGTAACGTAGACCTGCGTGACGTCGGAGAGGATGTGAATGCCAAGACGGTGTCCGGGGCCATTCGTCTCGGGAAAGTATCTGGCACCGTAAACGTGGAAGCCGTGTCTGGCGGCGTTGAGCTCACCGGTCTCTCCGATGCTCAGTCCGCCAACATCAGCGTACACAGCGGCGACATCACGTTTGAGGGTACGCTTAATCGCGACGGGCGTTACTCTTTCCGAAACCATAGTGGGAGCATCACGCTGATTCTTCCTGGCGATACCAGCTTCGACTTGAACGTGAAGACCTTCAGCGGGAACCTCACGTCGGAGTTCAAGGTACTCTCGGAGTTTGAGGGGAAGCTTAAGCAGCCTAGACGTGATCTGCACGGTGAGGTTAACGGTGGAGGCGCGGACGTCACAATCGAAACCTTCAGCGGAAACGTGAAGCTGAAGAAAGCCGACTAGAACAGCAGCTGCCAGCAACGCTGCGAGCCGGGTATCTCTCGGTGGAGAGTGCCCGGCTTTTTCATGCCGGAGATCAGGTACGAACCTGGGGCAAACGGTGTATGTGAGAAGGTTAAGCTTGCGGAAGCTGAGGAGGTTGTAGTGGGGGAGTGCGGACCTCTGTGGACGCAGCTCTTATATCTTCATGTTTGAGAGGTCGTCTTCCAAACGTTGCAACTGTATGTACTTGCTTTTGCGGCAATTGTGTGATATAGTGCTGATCCGGATAGACTGAAGAAGTCTACATCTAAAGTTTCCCCTACATACTATCTAGCACAACAGGTTGAAGAACAATGTTCTACCGGGATTCATTGTCCGGTGTTTGTGCAGAGTCCAGCTAAGGGCCTCATCGTAAATCGGTGAGGCCTTTCTACGTTCGTTACTAATCCAAGATAGACAGGCGAATCGGACAAACCCTCTCCTGCTTTAACGAGGTCTAACCTCAAGCCATGCGTAGGCTTGGTCAGATTCTCTCTATTCCACAGAAATGGTTTAGGTGGTCAGGAATGCCTTAGATGGCTAGCTGCTCCTTACCTCTACAGTTATGGGGTAATGGTCGTAGACATTCCACATTCTTTTGCGCGGAGGTTACCGCCTTACAAGGAGGTCACAGTGAGACCTGACATGGTTCTCAATGGAAGCATCCGTTTGTCGATTGGTGGAGTATTGCTCACCCGCACGTTATTCGTTCTCGTCATGCTCAGTGTCCTAGTTGCGCCGCACGTCTGGGCGCAGTCGAGGGTGCCCGACTACGCCGTGGCGGTGAGCGGGGACTACGCCATCGTGGGCGCAGAGTGGCACGACGGCTTCAGGGGTGCAGCCTACGTACTGAAGCGTAGTGGCGAGGGCTGGGGAGAGCCGCAGGAGCTTTCGCCGGCCGACCTCGGACGCTTTGACCACTTCGGGAGTTCTGTATCTATTAGTGGGGATTACGCCGTCGTCGGTGCGACCTGGCAGAATCTCTTCAGAGGTGCGGTCTACGTGTTTAAGCGCATGGGGAGCGAGTGGATTGAGCAGCAGAAGCTAGTATCCCGCGACGGCATGCCGGATAGCCGGTTTGGAGCGTTCGTTAGAATCGATGGTGACGACATCGCGATCGGCGGTGGTGTGGGTCCTCGCCTGGATTCCCCACCGAACCTCATCTACTGCTTCCGGCGAATTGATGAGACGTGGATTGAGGAGGAGACTGCCCTGTCGGCTCTGAAAGAGAGCGGTGGTGACGTGGGGGAGGCTGCCCCGAAGTCTGTGGCTGACAAGACTGGGACAGCCAATTGGGTGACGAGCACCTCGGTGGCGAGCGATGACGTGCTTGCACTGATCGAGTCTCTCCCTCTCGATAGCGGAGAGCCGTTCCTCTTGCCTGCTACTGCTCCACCGGAAGTCGATACGGTAATAGCAACGGATGGGACGTTCGAAGACCGCGTGC
Organism: Candidatus Eiseniibacteriota bacterium; assembly: GCA_020349905.1. Classification (GTDB taxonomy): domain Bacteria; phylum Eisenbacteria; class RBG-16-71-46; order JAFGJU01; family JAFGJU01. The sequence goes on along the minus strand of CP070702.1, from coordinate 1,557,344 downwards.
AGGTCCTGTGGTCGAATGTTGGTCTTGAGGCCATTGTCTATAACGTGCTACGGAACGACACTCTTCTCTCTGTGGCATCCAGGAGGGATTCCCTTTACGTGGATGACACGGCGGTGCCCGGCAATGTCTATAACTACTGTGTTGTCGTCGAGAATATGTGGGGAGAACAGTCTGAAGCGAAGTGCGACTCCGGTAGTTGCGTCATCTTTCCGCCCCGGGACGTTTGGGCCTCAGATGGGGAGTACGACCAGTTCGTGCGCATAACCTGGACTGACGCCTCCGCGGTTGAGGCAGGCTATCGCATTATGCGTGACGACACTCTTATAGGCCAGACCGGCGCAAGCGTAGAGTTGTTTGAAGATACCACTGCCGCGCCTGGCTCTGAGAACACCTATCCTTATGAAGTCATAGCGTTTGATGCCCAGGCCCGTGAATCCGAGCCCAGGAGCGACGACGGCTTTCGCGGGCTGATACTTCCCCCCTTGAATGTATCTGCGTCATACGGTGAGTATGCGGACAGTGTGAGGATAACCTGGACAGACCAGGCAACAAACGAGACGGGATACAGGATTTATCGTGACAGTGCATTGCATGACTCGACCCTGGCTGATGTTACCTCTTACACCGACACCTCTCCTGTTCCAGGGACGGAGCACGACTACTGCGTTGCCACAAAGGGAGCGGGCAACATCGAGTCCATATGGATTTGCGCCAAGGGTGGTGTCGGCATACTTCCCGCTCCTTCAGGCATTGCCGCCAGCGATTCGACGTTAGACAACCGCATCGAGATTTCGTGGCAAGATAACTCTAGTGTGGAGGACGGGTTCGAGATAAGACGTGACGGCAGCCCGCTGGACTCCACATCGGCCAATGCGACTTCTTACAAAGACTACACGGCCACGCCTGACTTCACTCACACTTATTGCGTGGTCGCGTACAGCAACGAGGGTGGCCGCTCGGTTTCTGACTCCTGTGATACCGGGTTCCGCAGCCTGGTGGTGGCGCCATACGAGGTAGAGGCCACTGATGGGACGTTCGAGAACCGGGTAGACATCACGTGGAAGAGTAGCTCTACGACGGCAGTGCTGTTTAAGGTTTACCGCGACACCACGTGCATTACATCCATGAGCAAGGGTGACAGGTCTTACAGCGATTACGGCGGTACCGCAGGACTGACGTACGTCTACAGTGTCTCTGCAATGACTGCCCTTAAGGCAGAGGCGATGGGGCTTTCTGATGAGGGAAGAAGGGAACTTAAGCCCCCGTCTGATATCGCTGCGGGTGACGAGGAGTATGAAGACAGAATAGTGATTTCCTGGACGGACAACTCTGAGCTGGAGCACGGATACGTGGTTTCGAGGGAGGATTCCGCCACGGCCGAGATCGATACCAGCTATACCATCGGGCCCAACAGGACCTCTTTCACTGACTACAGTACTGCTCCGGGTGTTACATACAGCTACAGCGTTTCAGCTTTCGACAGTCTAAGCGGAGTGGTGGGGTATTCGGAGTCTGCGGAGGACTTTGGACGCAGGGTGCTCCTACCTCCTACCGGTGTGCTTGCCGACAAAGGTGAATCAGAAGAGACGGTCGAAATCACCTGGCAGGACAATTCCAAAGCTGAGGATGGGTATTACATCTACCGGGATACCGTACTTGTGGATTCTACTGGAGACAACTTCACTTCCTACGTTGATACATCCCCTGTGCTCGGGGAGAGAAACCTTTATCGTGTGGCCGCTTTTGATGCATACGGCGAATCTGAGGCGGCTTCAGATTCAGGCTACACAACAATCCTCGCACCGGTGTCGGTTAACGCGTCGGATGTCTACGAGAACAGGGTAGAGCTTGCGTGGGTTGACATGTCCGATGTTGAGATAGGCTATGAGATATCCAGGGACGATGTGCCTCTTGACACGACTGGTGCCGACGTCACTGCATTTACTGATTATCCTCCTCTGCAGGGCGCGACATACGAATACTGCGTGAGGGCACTGGGAAGCGGTGGACTCTTAGTTTCGGAGAGGGTGTGCGACGATGGATTGCGCGCCTTGGCGCCGGCTGGCCCCAGGACCATAGAAGCTACTCTTAAGCTTCTTGCGAGTGATGGCGTCGGCGGTGACCAGTTCGGCTGGTCTGTTGATGTAAGTGGTGACGTGGCCCTGGTCGGGAGCCATTGGGATGACGATAAGGGTGATGGCTCCGGGTCGGCGTACGTGTTTACTCAAGACGCGGGTGGTACGTGGTCGCAGACGCAGAAGCTTCTTTCGAGTGATGGTGCCGCCTTCGACGCGTTCGGCCAATCCGTTAGTGTGAGCGGTAACGTCGCCATAGTCGGGGCCCCGGGGGATGGTTCCGACCGGGGGGCGGCGTACGTGTTCATTCGAGATGCGGGTGGCACGTGGTCGCAGACGCAGAAGCTTGTTGCGAGTGATGGTGTGGCTGGTGACAACTTCGGCAAACGCGTTGCTGTCAGTGATACTGTGGCCATAGTCGGGGCCAGCTATCACAATTCCTACAAGGGTTCCGCATATGTTTTCGAAAGAGATGCGGGTGGTACGTGGTCGCAGACGCAGGAGCTTGTTGCGAGTGATGGTGTGGCTGGTGACAACTTCGGCTGTTCTGTTGATGTGAGTGGTGACGCGGCAATAGTCGGCGCCTATCTTGGTAATTCCCTTTTCGGTACTGCGTATGTATGGGAGTTAGAAAGCGGCACGTGGGTGGAGAAGCAGAAGCTCACAGGCCCCGGTATGTTGAGCTATTTCGGGTATTCCGTCGCGGTGAGTGGCGACGTGGTAATAGTTGGAGCCATAGGCTGGGGGTCGGCGTACGTGTTTACCAAAAACGGTGGCACGTGGGTGGAGACGCAGGAGCTTTTTGCGAGTGATGGCGTCGCTTACGACGAGTACTTCGGCTGGTCTGTTGATGTAAGTGGTGGCGTGGCAATAGTTGGGGCCAGAGAGGACGATGATAAGGGTAACGACTCGGGTTCGGCGTATCTCTTCACCAGAGATGCGGATGGCACGTGGGTGGAGACCTGGAAGCTTCTTGCAGCTGATGGCGCCACCGGTGACTACTTCGGCACTTCTGTTGCTATGAGCAGCCAGACAGCCGTAGTTGGGACTTCCCCGGCATACGGTTTCAGGCCGGGCGCGGCTTACGTGCTGCAAATCGTGAATAAGCCGGGTGACGTTGCCGCATCTGACGGTACTCTCAATAGCAGGGTACGGCTCACTTGGGACGACCGTTCACTGAACGAGGACGGCTTTCGCATCTATCGCGACGGCGAGCCCATTGCAAACGTGGTCCCAAACGTGGAGGTCTACGAAGATTTTGACGCGGAGCCCGGGCGCACGTACGAGTACAGTGTGGCAGCCTTCGTCACTGACTTATCAGACGAACTGGAACGGGTTTCGGATTTTGGATGGCGGCCTCCTAATGGTAACATCACGGGTCAGATCTCCACGCGGGTGGGCACTGGCGTAGAGGGCATATACGTGGGGCTTGACCCCGTGCCCACAAAGGCGCTCCTTGTGGACGGTGCTGGTGGCTACGTAAGCGTGCCGGATGAGGACGGTACCTTCAGCTTCGACGCAGCAACTAGCTACACGATCGAGGCATGGGTGAAGTACGTGGGTGATGGAGGTTCGGGCGCGGGAAATGGAACCATCATAGCCAAGGCCGGACCTGGCGGAAGCTTGTACAGATTTCCCTTCGCCTTAAGCAACATGCGAGGCGCTGGTGAGCCCGGCCGGCTTCGTTTTGCCGTCTTTGGGAGCAGCGACACCATCAGCGTGTTGAGCGACAGCGCCGGTTTCAATGACAACACGTGGCATCACGTTGCCTGTATGCACGACGGGGTGCAGGATGAGATTAGAATCTTCGTGGACGGAATCCTTCAAGGAACGACCGCATACTCTCTCCTGGGGGACATTACTAATACTGACAGCCTCTCTCTTGGTGTCGGAGCCGCTGCAGGCACGTGGTTCGGTGGGCAGATCGATGAGGTGCGCATATGGAACGTTGCGCGGGACTCATCACAACTCCGCTCTGGGATGGCAGAGCAGCTCACGGGCGATGAAGATGGTCTCGTCTCATACTGGCCTCTGGATGAAGGCAGCAGTGGTCTGATTACCGACCTTGGTTCCGGCGCTCACTACGGCTTCTTCCAAGGGGGCGTCTACTGGACGGATAACAGCGCTCCTCTCGATATCTACGCCATATCCGCGGAAGCAGGTAGCTACGTTCTGCCGGGCATCCGCTATGGCAGCCAGACCACGTTCAAGGTGAGGCCCTTTGAGGGAGAACGTCAGTTCGAGCCGGTCTTTAAGCTCATTACCTTAAGCACCGGGCATCCCGTGGAGAACCAGGTCAACTTTGTTGACATATCCTCTTACACCGTGTCAGGGGTGATAGAGTACGAGGGCACTGGTTGTGCCGCATCAGGCATTGAGATTCTAATCGATAGCGAGCCTGCCGGGACAACGGATAAGAACGGCAAGTTTGCTGTGTCTGTTGACATAGGGGAGCATTCAGTGAGACCTAGCCTTAAGGGTCACACGTTCGACCCGGACAGTGTGACTTTGCTTGTAGAAGAGGACTCGAGTGGGCTTTACTTCACTGACATGACTAAACGCGAACTTTCGGGTTACGTTGGCGGTGGCTGCGGGCATTCCGTTGGTGATGTAAATATCACAATTAGGAGCGAAAACAATTGCCTGCTGGAGTCTTTCACGGCTGATTCAGCGTACAGTGTCTTTCTCCCTCCTCAGAATTACCTCGTGACTGCCACGGTAGTGGAGTCCAGCATTCCTGAGGGGCTCATCAAATCCGATGTAGTTAAGTTCTTCCAGAATCTCGGTGAGCGCCAGGCCCAACTAGACACGACCGACGCAGTTTTGGACATGTTATACCGGGCGCCGCTTCAGGTGGTCATCAAAGGGTTTGAAGCATACAAGGAGGATTGTCCCGGA
>CP070702.1:1525422-1552271 GCA_020349905.1 Candidatus Eiseniibacteriota bacterium | reverse complement strand
CTCTCAAACTGCTGGAGATATTCGAGAAGTCGTTCGGCGACGTCGGGAAGCGGGCTGATTTCGACCTGGAGTAGTCACGGGCGTCCCGGAGCGTCACGTGCCAGACTTTGCTTCCCGGCCGTGTTGACGGTAAGGGCGGGGTTCCCCCGGGCTGCCCTTCTCTGCGCCGTTGCGTGCCCTCAATCGGAAAGGAGAGATGTATGAAAGAGATCACCGCGGTGGTCCTGGGTGGAGGACGGGGCACCAGACTCTTTCCGTTGACCAAGGACAGGTCCAAGGCCGCGGTTCCCTTCGCCGGGAAGTACCGCATGATCGACATTCCTATCTCCAACTGCATAAACTCCGAGATCCGCCGCATCTATGTTCTGACCATGTACCAATCGGCCAGTCTCAACTCGCACATCGCGAACACCTACAGATTTGACCACTTCTCCACGGGTTTCGTGGGCATCCTGGCCGCAGAACAGACGGCGAGCGGAGGCACGTGGTTTCGGGGCACGGCGGACGCCGTTCGCCAGGAATGGATTCACATAGGAAACTACCCGTCCATCCACACGCTGATTCTATCGGCGGACCATCTCTACCGCATGGATTATTCGGAACTCAAGGATTTTCACGTTGACTCTGGAGCCGCGGTTACTGTCGCGGCGTATCCCGTGACCCGTGAGGAGGCGCGCGAAGTGGGTGTGCTCAAGATCGACGGCGCGGGCCGAATCCTGGACTTCGTGGAGAAACCTGAGAGCCAAGACGTGATAAGGCAGATGGAGACAGACACCACTCTTTTCGGGCTCAGCCCGGAGGAGGCAAAGAGGCGTCCTCTCCTCGCCAGCATGGGCATATACCTGTTCGATACTCCGGTGCTGGAGGAACTGCTTAAGCGGGACCTTGCCCAGACGGATTTCGGCAGACACATTATTCCCGAGGCGATACGGGACCTGGACGTTGGCGCCTTCTGCTTCAAGGGATACTGGACAGATATCGGAACGGTGCGCGCGTTCTACGAGGCCAACATGGAACTTGTCTCGCACCTGCCGGCGTTCAGCCTCTTCGATCCACTCATGCCTATCTACACTCACCCGCGTTTCCTGCCCGGGGCCAAGCTCAACCGGGCCTCGGTGGAGTGTGCCGTTCTCTGTGAGGGCGCGATAGTGGACGGGGCGGTCGTGAGAGACTCCATACTGGGCGTGCGGGCACGCGTGCGCCCCGGGGCCAGGATTGAGAGCTCCCTGGTCATGGGAGCGGACTTCTATCAGGCGGGCAATTCACCCGGCCCGCTCATAGGAATCGGCGAAGGCTCTCACGTAAGACGCGCAATCATTGACAAGAATTCCAGCATAGGGCGGGACGTCCGTCTTCTCAACGAAAGCCGCGTGGAGCAGTACGATGACCCCGAAGGTCAATTCTACGTTCGGGATGGAATAATCGTCGTCGTCAAGGGAAGTGTGATCCCGGACGGTTTCCGCTTCTAGCAGCGCCCGAGCTCCCGCGGCGAACTTACTTCTTCTTACTTCGTCTCCTGCTGCAGTACCACGAATTCCACTCGTCGATTGAGCCCCCGCCCGGTGGCTGTGTCGTTTGACGCGACGGGCCTGGACTCCCCGTATCCACGCGCCACGAGCCTGCCGGGCGCGATGGGAAAATTCTGTGTCAGGTAGTCGCGCACCGCCTCTGCCCTGATCTGGGAGAGTCGCAGGTTGAACTCGTCCGGGCCGCTACTGTCGCTGTGTCCGGCAACTTCCAGGCGCAGGTCAGGATACTTCACGAGCACGTAAGCCAGCGAATTGAGCGTGGAAAGGGACGGTGGTAGAAGTGTAGCCCTGCCCACCTCGAAGATGATGTTCACAGCCCGGAAGAGCCCCGTCTCCAGGATTTCGCGTTCCACCAGGAGCGTCTCGGCTCCCGCTGCGGTTATCCGCAGGGCCACGGGTTCCGGTCCTGCAGCGGCCGTGTCCGGTTCCAGGGCGGCCGTGGCGAGGGCCAGAGTGTCCGGCGCGAGAGTGTCTGCGGCCGTGGTATCAGGAGTCAACGGAGGAGCTAAAGGCGCCTCGGGAGCGGGCGAGGGGACCAGTAGAATATTCCTGCCGGCCTCACCAGGCGGAAAGACCAGGACCCCACCCGGCTGAGACAGCAGAGGACTCAAAGAAGCCATCTGCGCCTCCCTCCACTCCAGGAGTCGCCGGTCCAGATGAGCGCGAAGGCGGGCCTCCATCCGGTCCAGATCTCCCTGCGTCACAGCTGATGGGACGTACAGAGTCTCAACCAAGGCCGGGCGCCCAATCGCATAGGCCCGCGGGACGAGGATGACTATCCTCCGGTTGTCGTGTATTGAACGAATTCGCACGCCTCCGGGTGAGATCTTCCGGACGGGCACGAGTCGAGCTAAAGACGTATCTGCCGAAGGTGCGAGGACTCGCGTCGTGTCAGGAGGAGGCTGTGAACTGCACGGCAGCGGCCAGAAGGCCGACAGACCTGCGAGCAGAATTACGAATAGAACTAATCTGCGCATCTTCCTAACAGCTCCCTGCAAAGGCGGGACTCCTAGAAAACGAAGCGGTAGCCTGCCAGAATGCGATTGTTATCGAAGAAGTCCTGATTCACATATTCCAGGAAGAACTTCGACTCTCCTGCCTGCACTTCGCATCCCACTATCAGGTTCAACACCAACTCCAGCTCGTCGCGGTCCAGAAAACCAAGACCGATTCCTCCGTACGGATACGCTCCCTCCAGGATTTCCAGGCCAAGATCATACAGCCAGTTCAAATTCACGTTCGTCGTCACCTCGTCGTCGCCGAAGCCCATAACGAGCTCTGGGGTCAGCCTGAACGGACGAGTCTGGTGGACGAAGTCGGCTCTGACACCGATGAGCCACTGGTGAGGCGAATCGATGTTGTAACCTGTGAGGGGGGCGAGGCCGGTGAAGCGTGTCGACGGAGTGCGAGTGACTTCGACCACTCGCTTTTCAGGATCGACGACGACTGTGGGCTCTGGCTGTGGCTGCTGGGTCCTCGTGTCAACTACAACCGGAGTTGTCGCCCTGGGCTCGCCAACAATCTCGGGGGGTGGAGCGGGAGTTCGCTTCAAGTCGCTGAGTGCCGTCTCCATTGCAAGAAGGCGCGATTCCAGCCTGCTCTCAAGGCGCTCCAGCATGGCGGCCTCTTCGGCATCGGCCGGAAGACCCTCTTCGGCTGTTCGCTCGTCACGGAGCACGCGACGCACTATTTCCTCTATCTGGTCCGGGCTTGCTCCCTGCCCAGCCAAGCCGGATGGAGCCACAGCCATCGGGCTCGGTGGAGCGACCTCCGTTCCCTCGGTAGTGGGAGAGAGCATCACGAGAGCACCTGTCGTGGGGTCAAGGTAGTAAGTCAACGCCTCTCCTTCGACGGTCTCTATGCTGACTCCGCCGGGTTTCCCAAATCGCAGATAGAGCTCTCCTTCCTCGGGCACCGGAACCGTCATCCAACGCCCTGTGTCCCTGCGCACCTCTTCCACGAAAGGTCTTTCCCCCGGCACCTGCTCGGCGCGTCTCAGCGTATCAGGTCTGGCTACCGGGGCCTCGACCGCGACCTTCTCTACGGGTGCGGGAGCAGGAACCTGTAGCGAGTCCCTGCGGGCAAGGTCGCGCTCGGATACCATTACTGCCAGCGAGTCAACACGCGAACGCAAACGGTCGATTTCCTGGCCGGCCGTCGTCACGTCCGAAGCGAGACGCTCCCGTTCCGCCCTGGAAGCCTGCATTTCCTGCCCGAACACGTAGCCAAGCTGCGCGCTGCGACCGCCTAGACCGAAGCTGACTCCCACAGTGAACATCGTGCTGGCCTCAACCTGTGCAGGATCGCTCACGTTGTCGACCCCGGCGGTACTCATGAGGACAGAGCGCACGCCGGCGTCCAGGTTCACCCCGCTGCCCATGGGCAGCACAAGACCGAGGCCCCCGAACGCGAAGGGGTGGTCGTCCGGTACAACGACTCCGTTTCCCACGTAGCCGTCGCGAACGTCCGCGTAGCCGCCTCCTATCATTATGTAAGGCGTCAGGCCGGTGCCGACCTGAGTGAAGGCGAGCTTCAGCTCGCCGCCGTAAGCGTGAATTTCGTCGAACTTGGTCCAGTGGTCAGTTTCCGTTCCCCGCCAGTAGAATCCGCGTAGTCCGGCGTATGGACCCAGGTCGAAGCCCGCGGATAGGCCTACGAAGCGCTGATTCTTGCGAAGCCCCAGCGATTCGTGGAAGTCGATCTCCCCGGCCGCGGGCTCCAGGCGGAAGCCGATGCCTCCCCACCCGCGACTCAACTGGTCCTGAAGAGCCCGATCCAGCTCGGTCAGTTCACCCTGCGGGGAACCGCCAAGATAGAACTTCACCCCAACGCTGGCGCCCAGATTGTTGACGCTGACGAGCTGGAAGTCGTCCGGCGTCAACCCGAGGTAAGTGATGTCGTCCGCGGAAAGAAGGGTGGAGCCAGGATTGTACCGGTACGAAAGATCGGTGGCCTGAAGCACGATCGTGTAGCGGTCCATGTAACTGTACTGGAGGCCCAGGCTGCCGCCCAGGTAAATCATCTTGCTGTCGTTTAAATCCTGGGGGTCGAATCTGACGACACCGGTCCCCAGTGTGACAAACGGAAACACTGAGCCGCGTCCCATGTTGAACTTCAATTCCCCTCCAAACCGATGGAAGTCTGTGGAGCGCGAAGGGAGTTGGCGCAGAAGGGACGCCGTCGCCTCATCGAATCCGCCAAGGTTTCCGAAGTCTGTTCGCAGGTCGGGGCCAACCACGTAAAGACCGTTGAGCTCAACGAACTCCCCAAAACCGAATCCAAGCTTTCCCCCGAACAGTGCCGCATCCTTGAGTGCGGCGTCGTCTTCGAATCTAATTCCTTCGACAACCGGTGCGAGGGTGTAGCTGATACCCGTCACCTGCGCACCTGCGAAATCGGCCAACGGACAGGCTGCCAGAATGGCACTGGTCGCCACAGCGAGCGTGACCACTCGCAGCCACTTCTCTGCAATTCGACTCTTCACCATACAATCATCTCTCCTTCCTGAGCGAGGGTACGGTCTGCTATCCTCTTTTGCTCTGCGATCGGTTCTTCTGAGAGGGTTGAGGAAAGGGACTTGTCGCAGGCAAAAAGCCGCCGGGCGATACAGACCACCCGTTGCAGGCTTTCTTTCAGAGATCGTCCGCCGGGCACCAAGTGTACGAAAGCCCCAGCTGCAAAGCAAGAGAATCTGCGGCCCCGCGCAACGGCTAGGAGCCCTCCGCTTCCCGCCTCGGGTCCCGTCGGGCGAGGTAATGGGCGCCTGGGTCGCGCGCGACTTGTCGCACCTCCGCCAGGTGGCCCGCGTCCGCTGGCAATACGTGGGGGAACTGCCGAAGCCATATGCAGTTGGGTGCGCGGGAGACCAGTAGCCCTTTCCGGGCTAATGCCATCCGAACAAATGCCGATTGACAGAAATGACGCTTTCGACTATGATGGTTATGGCTTTCGAATCGAGGGTTCCTCGAGCGGAGCATGTGTCTCTGAGCTCGCAGAGACTGAAGAGGACAGGCTAAGATAGTAGCTGCAAGAACGACGATATTCCGCAGTAAGTGCCCATCATTGATCTGCCGCTAGAATCTGGTCATTTGAACCTCTCAGGCGTGTGAATTCAGAAGACCGTACGTAATCTGATGAGGCTGGCAACTACTGAAGGTGGTGGTTAAGAAGGTCAACTGATTCTTGAATCGTTCGTTCGCAACGTGAAACAGCTCTTGTTCGGAATTCTCTTGGGTTTGGTAATGCTGTTGTCAGAGAGGTTTGACTTGCTATTTTGCTTCTACCTCCCGAGAACCATTATTAGGCAGAGAGAAGCCGGTACGAAAGGAAAATTGGAATGCAAGGTAGCAAGCTTTATGTAGGTAACCTGAGTTACTCGACGGTCAGTGGGGAGTTGGAACAGTTGTTCGCGAACCACGGCCAAGTTAAGGAAGTCAACATAATCGAGGGTAAGGGGTTCGGATTCGTTGAGATGGCCAGCGTGGCAGAGGCCGAGAAGGCCAAAGAGGCGTTGGACGGTCAAGAGTTCCAGGGCCGCACCTTGAAGGTTGACGAAGCTCGTCCGCGGAAGAACACCGAGAGAAGGAGCTTCCGTAGGTACTAGTTTCTTCTGTCGGATAGTCCTGCGTCAGTAGAGAAAGCCAGCCATCTCAGATGACGCCGAATCGGGGGGAATCGCAGATTCCCCCCGATTTCTTTGACGCCGTTGTATTTTGCTGTGCGCTCGGGAAAAGGCTCTCTCTGCCGGAGGTGGTTTGACTTTCATCTCAGCCCTCATGGACCTGCGGCTCCCAATTCTCGTCTCATCTGCCCGACGAGCGGGTTCGCAGGGTCGACCATCTCTGCCCGAGAAAGAAACGCCCTGGCGTCTGCCAAGCGGCCCTGTGCCATAGCGACGCTGAAAGCGATGCGAAGTGCTCTCACGTCATTGGGTCTGAGCGTCAAGTAGTGCTCTATCCTGGTTCTCGAATTGTCCAGGTTCTTCGCAACGAGATGTCCGAGGCACGAATACCAAAGAAGCTCCGCTTCGTCAGGGAAGAACCTCAATCCGTCCTCAGCTACTTCCAGTACCGCGACTCTGTCCCGCGGGCCGTCACGTGCGATGTAGGCCCTGGCCAAGGCGAGGTAGACCTCAGGCGTGCGGATGACGCCGCTCCTTCTGATTGCTTCCAGCCTGGAGATGGCGGTGTCGGTGTCGCCGCTTTCCAGTGCATCGAGGGCGCTCGTGTATTCGACGAAGCCTCTTGTTGCCCTTCTCACAGAGAAGTAGTCCGCGTTTAGCGTGCCTGTGATTAGGACTGCAGCTGCAAGCATTGCGCCTGCCACTGGGAATCTCCTACGACGGAAGAAGTCGACGAGCCTGACCAAGGTGGCGGCTGCTCCTACGGCAATCAGGGGTACCAGGGGGACGCGAAACCTGCCCGTCACGAAGAACGCCACCACGACCAGGGAGTATACGAGTACGCACTGCAGAATGAGTTTCATGAATCCCCTGCGCAGGTCGTCTTCGCCCCCTCGCGGGGCCTTGCTCCTGCGGGTCAGAGCGTGAGGTAGCGACACTAGAAAGAGGGCGAAGAGTACCCCGAATCCGAGCGGAATGCTTCTGAGGCTCCAGTAACTGCGTCGTTGTGCTTCATACGGTTCGTTGTTGGGTATCTCAACATTGCCTATGAAGAGAGCGGCCTTGCGAAGAGTGAGTACCAGCCATTCAGAGGGCCGCTCCCTGATGAATGTGACGCCTCGGCGAAACCAATAGTCCGACACCTCCGACGGCTTGAGACTTCTCCCGCTGGCCCTCTCTGCGATTGCACGGGTGTCCTCGTAGCCGCCCCACCAGGTGGCGCGGGTGCCAGGGACCACCGCCTGCATCCCGTTGGACTCAGGATTATTGCCTATGTAGAAGTTGACCCCGCCCGGAGACGCTATGATGACCCAGTCTCTCCCGACGAAGCTATTCCTGAGGGCCACGAGTGCCGGCGGTGCCGCCAGACCTAGGAGCAGCAAGATCAGGAACCAGCGTCCGACTGACCTGGGCAAAGAGCGTGCGATTCTGTACGCCCACCAGAGAGCCAAGGGAAAGAATAAGAGTATCTCGGGGCGCGTGATGGAGTAAAGTCCGAACGCCAGTCCTCCCAGGCCCGCTCTTCTGGGATCGCCTCTTTCTGCCGACGTGAACAAAAAGAGGAAGCCAACTAGCAAAAGGAAGATCAAGAGCACAGGTTGCAGGAATTGTGCGTCGAAGTATGCCAGAACCCAGTAGAGCGCGCACAGAAGACCAGTCACTATGCCTACTCGTTGCCCGTAGCACTTGGCACCGATCCCGTAGGCAAGTGCGCACGATAAGGAGCCCAGCACAACCTGCAACATGCGCGCAATAACAGTGCTTCCGCCGACGACAGTCAGAAGGCCGGCCAGGAAGTATGAGTAAAGTGGCGCTCTGAATTAAGGGGCAGTGCGAATCTGGTCGTAGGGCGCATTCCAGACCCCGGATGCAAGACTTCTTGCCCACTCGAGGTTGTATTCCTCGTCCATGTAGAAGACGTAGAAATCTGGCTGACGGCTCGCCTCGAAGAGGTAGAATCCGCGCAGAGTCAGGGCCAGGAGAAAGATAAGGAGGGCGTATCGCCAGCGAAACGTAAAGCTCCGACCGAGATCCGGTGGAGCGGACCCGCTGGGGCTGGGCGGCGACCCAGTGGTCTTTGTGGTTCTGTCTCTTGCCACCTGTGACCTCAGAACAGCGCCGATGCCGCTACCTGGAGGACATCGCGTCAGTCATGGCCTCGAGCCAAGAATCATGGACGGCCGCGGAGAACTCGAGCAGTATTTCCGCCACCTCCTCGGGCCTGTTTTCCCAGACCCTCCCTGCTTTCCTCTCTATATACTTCTGACGCTTGAGCGCCTTCTTTTCAGTGGCCCCCAGTCTTGCACGCACCGTTCCAGCCATGCCGGAGTAATCTTCCGCCACGCGCTCGCGGAAGTTGAGCGCCGTGGCAAAGGCCCTTTCGCTGTCGGGTCTGAAGGGTGGCTCGGCCCACGCGTCCCACGTGTACTCGTCCGGCTGGTCCGGTCCACCTGCCCTCCATCCGGTCGGGGAGTCGGGGACGCCGTAATGGAAGGGGACGAAGCAGGACGTGCATGGCCTGCTGAGGCAAACCCACCAGGCCAGGCTGGTTTCGCGAGGCCCTTTCTTTCTGAGCTGCGCCACAAAGGCAGTCTGGGTGTTCGGAGAGCACACGGTGCGGGGCTTACCGTAGTGCGGGTCACCGGTCAGGGAGTCTGGTTGGTGAAACTCGGTGCCTTCGTGGTGGTCGCGAAGGGCAGCCATGAGGTCTACCGCTTTGACCTTGCGTTTTGGCCTCACGCTGGCCGGGAGGTCCGGCCCGAAATCCGGCGCTCTTGAGGCGAAACGGCGAAGCACAGACCATTGTCGGCCGAAGTTGGCGGAGTTGTAGGCCACTCCAGAATCGGCGTACGCCCTCGCGAAATCGAACGGGCCGTCTCGCTCCGGTTCGTACCAGCCGCGCAGGACGGCGTAGTCCACTATGTCTGTCGAGGCCAGGACCCGGTCCTGGTCGCCGACGTCGACCTCTCTCACGACGTAAGTGTTCGCCACGACGCACACCTCATCGTCGGGAACGCGCCATGCCAGCCAATGCCTGCCCTGGACCAGGCAGACCAGCCACGCTTCGTCGGTGTCCGCGATGATGTAAGTCCGGCCGGAAGCTTGGTAGCCGAAGTGTTCAACCAAGTTCCCCACCAGACGAACGCCCTGGCGGGCCGTGCGCGCCCTCTCGATGACGATTCGCCGAAGCGAGGGGCCGATGCCTCCATCGGTGAAGTCCCCCCGGTCCTCGCGGGAGGGACAGTTGTCCGAAGTGATGCAGACGCCCCACTCGTTGAGACCGCTTTCGGAATAATCCTGTCCCGGTAGGTGTAGCCACAGAAACCCGGCCGTTCTGGGTACCTGCTCCAACCTGGCGCCGCTCGCGAGGGTGACGAGCGTACCGGGCTCATGAAGCTTGGCCTGTACCTTGTTCAAGAGAACCACCTGGGGAGGACCGTCGTCCTCGTTGTGGGCCATAAGAACGCACCGCTCCGCAGAGGCGTCTTTCCCGACGACGATGGTCGTGCAGGCGAGGGCGAGCCCCGAGGCCAACAGTACCATCGCGCACAGAGCGACGAGCAGAATTGTTGGCAGGCAACGCATTTTCTTGCCTCCTCTGATGAGCGAACCGCCAATGCGGTCAACTGCGGTCCGTGTCCAGGCTCGGAGTTTATCAGCTTCAAGCAGTTTAGGAAAGGACGTTTGCCCACCTGCTGCGAGGGCGCGGGGGTGACCGGGACGGCACGGCCGAGTTTATGGAGTCCTAGCCCGGGAGCCCGTCCAGTATCTCCTGCATTCGGCTCCTGTACTCGGAAAACGCGGTACGGCCGTGTTCAGTCAGGCTGACCATGGTGTGCGGCTTCTTTCCCCTGAACTCCTTGTCCAGGGCCACGTACCCGGCTTCCTCCAGCTTGCTCAAGTGCGTGGAGAGGTTTCCCCAGCTGAGGCCGGTCATCCGTTTCAAGAACACGAAGTCCGCACTCTCCACGACGTAGAGATAGGTGAGAAGCATCAATCGGGCCGGGGCGTGAATCAACTGGTCTATGTTCGACAGCGGATGCGGCTCCGTCCTGTCAGCCCCATCACGGGACCCCGTCCTTTCATCCTGCACGTCGACCATCTGGCGCCTCCTGGGCTGAGAGCCCTTCTGAAGCGATTGAGGTTTCGCGCATCAGGCGGGCGAACGTGATTAGGCCTGCAGCGATGATTACTGCGGCGGAGATGCCGAACGTCACAGGGAAACCGTGATGAGGAACCCCTGCGTTTCTATACAGCCATTCCCCCACTAGCGGCGAGACCGCGAGCATCACTCCGTAGATGTACAGGCGGCGAAACCCCAGGAAGAAAGCCGCAACGCTGAACGCAATGAGGACCGTCATCCCGAACCGCAGGGAGTAAACCATGCCTCGAGCGTCCATGCTCAAATCTGAGTTCACGCCGAGAAGCGCTAGCACCTGCCTCGCGAGAGAGAGAAGTGGACGGTCAATGTTCCCGGCGGATATGAGGCCGAGGATGAGTCCAACGGTCAGGACCACCATCATTACGACGTTGAACCGCATCAACCTCGACCTGTGCGTTTGTCCCAGCTTGACGAGCCCGATACGTGGTGCAACGACGCGCTTCCTTACCACGCGCACGATCAGATAGGTGATGGCAAAAACTGGAACCATCATGGCGGAGCTCCAGAAATCTCCCAGGCCCAGTCTGCTAAGTGGGGGGATGACCGCAAACATCAGCACGACAGACCCGACGAGCATGTCCCAGAGCCCGTCGTCGAAGACGGAGCTGAACACCTTGCGCTCTGCTTGCCTGATTTCGAGATCTTCGCCCATAACGTACCTCCTTTCCGGTGACGCAGAGGGGAACAGGAATCGGAAACTTTGTCATACAAAGGACTCTCCCATATTATAGCACTTTGTGCCACAGTGTCAAGAGGTTTTTTCGGGGCGTTAATCCTCATTGGTTCAACGTTTTAGCCCAATCCCCCAGTTGGGCAGCTTCTTTCGCTACGTACGGCTAGACACCCTGGCAACCTGGGCCGCGCTGCTGAGGCCCTGCTCGCCGTGCGGCGGCCAGGTTGCCGGGTGCCGCCCGAGCGGTGAAACATATCCCCGTAGGGTGAAACAGATCCGCGTAAGGTGAAACAAACCAGCGAATTCCACGTAGGATGTAGTGAGGCTCCGCCGGGGGAAGTGATGGCCAAACGTTTGTCGAAGCAGGAGAGGGCATAAAAATGACGAGAAGGGCACCTCTGGTTCTTGCGCTATGCTGCTCAGTGCTTCTGACCGGGTACTCTGGCGCCAGCGGAGACTCCGGCCTGGAAATGCGCCTCAAGAAGGTCGATTCCCCAATAGTCGTTGACGGGCACGTGGAAGCTCTGTGGAATCAGGCTGATTCCACTTCGGACTTCACGCAGTTCTCTCCCTTTCACGGCAATGAACCTTCCAGAAAGACCGTGGCCAAGCTTCTTGCCACAGAGCACTCGCTCTTCTGCCTGATTCTCTGCTACGAGGAGCAGGACAACATACAGCGCAACACCGGCGTGCTCGACGACTTCGGCGGGGACCTGGTCTCTATCATGCTCGACACCTTCTGCGACAGGCGAACCGCCTACAAGTTTGCCGTGAGCGCCTCCGGGGTGCGGGCCGACTGCCGTCTCCTGGACGATGCGCGCAACCGGGACTACAGTTGGGACGGGGTGTGGTTCTCCGCGGCGCAAATCCACGATTGGGGATTCGCCGTGGAAATGGAGATTCCTTACCGCTCGATTCTGTACGACGAAGAGTTGAAGGAGTGGGGAGTCGACTTCGACCGCTGGATTCCTACGCTTAACGAGGACATCTACTGGTGTAAGTACGAAGAGAACGAGGGCCTGAGGGTTTCCAAGTTCGGGAAGCTGGCCTTCGAGGATTTCTATCCTTCTGTCAGGGGGCTCAATCTGGAAATCTATCCGGTGGGGATTCTGACTGCCGACTACCTGGAGGACTCGAAGTACGACCTCTCTCCGAACGCCGGGATAGACATCTTCTACAATCCTTCTCAGCGGTTGACGTTTCAGCTCACCGGCAATCCTGACTTCGCCCAGATAGAGGCAGACCCGTTTGCTTTCAACATCACGCGCTACGAATCGTATTTCGACGAGAGACGTCCCTTCTTCACAGAGGGGAACGAGGTGTTCATGCCGTCCGGACGCGATCGGAGTTCCGGCTTCTATCAGCCGCTTGAGCTCTTCTACTCGAGAAGAATCGGCAAGAAGCTCCCTGACGGCAGTGAAGTGCCTCTTCTTCTGGGCACCAAGGCCGTGGGCCGCGCGGGGGAGTGGGAATACGGGGGGTTCCTGGCACTCACTGGTGAGAAGGACTACGTTCTTGGGGGTGAGTCCCTTACCGAGTCCGAAGCCCTGTTCAGTTCGGTCAGAGTGAAGAGACAGATTCTGGAGAATTCGTCCGTGGGGCTATTGTACGTCGGGAAGAACTCGGAGCATGAGAAGACGGGTGTCATCGACATCGACGGGGCCTTCCGCTCGGCCGACTGGCAGCTTTCCTACCAGATTGCCCGTTCGTACAAGGACTCAGAAGGTGATTTTGCGGCCTCGGCGGGCCTCATGATGCCCAAGGAAACGTGGACGGGTGCGTTGAGAGGCAGGTACATCGGCGAGGATTTCGATGTGGATGAGGTGGGGTTCGTTCCCTGGAAGGGAACGGCAGAACTCACCGGGTTGGTTGGACCACGCTGGTATTTCGACGAGGGATACGTGCGACAGACACTCATATACGCAGGGGGAGTGCTGGACTACGAAAAGGTGGACGCCTACACGGACCGTGCAGCTGTTCTCGGAATAAACATGCAGTTCAGGAACAACTGGGGATACGAGATCTCGCTGGTTACAGGGCGTGCGAAGGAACTGGACAAAGAGTTCGCGCTGAATGAAGTCAACTTCTCCTCCTGGTCCAACATCTCTGCCAAGTGGAACGGCTCGCTGTGGGGAGGGTATGCAAAGACGTACAACTTCTCTCGCGATTACCTTGCCTTCTTCAGCTGGGCGGAGGGCGAAGTCGATTGGCACGCACTGGACATTTTGGATCTCGGCAGCTCCCTCGGGGTCTTCATCGAGGGAAATCCTGACAACCGGATTGAAGACGTTACGTATAACGCGAGACCTTTTCTCTCTCTGACGCCTGTCAATGACCTGAGCGTGCGCCTCTACCTCGACAATGTGTACGTGCGTTCTACCGGCCGCATAGAGCAGATAATCGGAGGACTGCTCTTCTCCTACAACTTCCGACCCAAGAGTTGGATTTATCTCGCCATCAACGAGGTTCAAGACCGGAGCACAGAATACGGCGCTATCGGCACTCCGCTTCCGAATAGACTGCACGTCACCGACAGGGCCTGCGTCGTGAAGGTCAAGTATCTGTTCTACTTCTGAGGCAGGTTTTCTGCCCGGGGCCGCGGCTTTGTCGAGATCAACCCGCTCGACGCGGGTATCTCTGTTGAAACCCTCCCTCTGCCCGGAGTTTCGCCTTCCCTGCAACACGGGCCCATGATGCAGACAGTCTCACTAGCGTCGCGTTCTATAGCTATCGCGCCATCCTCGCCGCGCAATCTCCTTGATGTAGTCCCGCCGCTATGCTAGTATTCTGGAGAACCTAAGTGCACGCCTCGTTCGAGATGCCACGGATTAGACACCATGCCGGGGTGGTAGGGCCACAGGGGAGGCGCACATGAAATTCCGAGGCAGTTCTCATGCCGGACCGGGTTGCAATCCAGACCACCGACCTTCTCCCGAAGCCAACCGATGTTTCCGGAGCCGCTGGCTTGAGGTCAATCTCCTCGTAAGCGGCATCCTTGCGCTTTGCTGGCTTATTCTGCGCACCGGCCCAAAGCCAAGCCGGCTCAGCTATCCGTGCCAGCAGGCGGCCGTGTCGTTGAGCGCTCTGGCGCTGGGTGTGCCTTTAGTGACGGCAGCGATTGCTCTCCGGCGTCGGCTCACCGGGCGCCTGCGAACAACTGTGAGCATTGCGGGAATCACTCTGGTTGTTCTCGCCGTGACCGGTATGTCGGCATACTTTCTGCGCGCCGGCGAATACAGCGGGCCCACACCATCACCGCCAAGCGACTACCGGGCCAATGTCTTTCGTGTGAGCGACTGCCCGGAGAACCCCACGGGGGACCGTTTCCTGGGGTTGGACAATCTGCTCGCTCTCATGGGTCGCGAGGGTCTTAAGTTCTACAAGTCTTCGGGGCAATCGCTGGTTGCCGGTCCCGACGGAATCATTGCGGCGGACGACGTTGTCATCATCAAGATCAACTACCAGTGGGACCAGCGGGGCGGTACCAACGTGGACCTGCTGCGGGGTCTGATTCGTCGAATCGTGGACCATCCTGACTCGTTCGTGGGCGAGGTAGTTGTCTGCGAGAACGCTCAATTCAATTCGGTCAGCAACTTCGACCGCTCTCTCAACAACGCCCAGAACTACGCCCTGTCCCCGCACGACGTGGTCGTTGCCTTTCAGACCGAAGGGCACAACGTGTCTCACTACGATTGGACGTCAATTCGGTACAACTCGGTGAGCGAGTATTCCGATGGAAACATGGCCGACGGCTATATCGTCTACCCGTACGACTTGGAGCTTCAGGGGCGGGTCTCTTACCCGAAATTTCAGACCACTGCCGGAACATACATCAGCCTGAAGAACGGCGTCTGGAACCCGGACAGCCTCGCCTACGACCGGGAGCGCCTGAAGTTCATCAACGTGCCGGTGCTCAAGTCCCACCACGCCGTATACGGGGCAACCGTTTGCGTTAAGAACTACATGGGGGTCGTTACGCGCGAACTGAACACCAACTCTCACAGCGCCATCCGCTACGGAATCCTGGGCGCTCATCTTGGTGAGATCCGGCTGGCGGACCTGAACCTCCTCGACTGCATCTGGATAAACGCCAATCCGAACGAAGGACCCTGGACCAGCTATGAAATGGCGACGCGCACAGACGAGCTGGTCGCGAGCGTGGACCCAGTTGCAGCAGACATCTGGAGCGTTAAGAACATCCTCGTGCCGGCGTTCATCCTGAACGGACATCTGCCGCCCTGGCCCTCTCCCAGTGCCGACCCCGACGACCCAAACAGTGCCTTCAGGGAGTATCTGGATAACTCCATGTATCAGATTCTGTCTGCCGGCTACAGCGTCACGAACGACTTGAGCCAGATAGATGCGATAAGCGGGAGCGGCGGCGGTGGCGACTTCGACGGCGACAGCGACGTTGACTCTGATGATTACACTCAGTTCGTTCTCTGTTTCACTGGGGAGGGCGGTGGACCCATAGGAGCGCCGTGCTTTGCGGGTGACTTCGACGCCGACAGCGACGTGGACTGTGTCGACTGGCGACAGTTTCAGTTCGTATGGACTGATTCCACTGAACCTGCTGACCTGCCGGAATGCCCCGTCGTCGGGGTTGAGGAGCCGCGAACCGCTGCTCCGCACGTCGCTACATCACTCAGCAATGCCTTCCCGAATCCGATCAGCGCTGTGACGCGCATTCACTTCACCATCGGCACGCCAGGAAACGTGACGGTGAGGGTCTTTGACGTGAGTGGCCGCGCGGTCAGAACACTCGTCGACGAAAGTAAGGTGGTGGGAGAATACTCGGTCGTATGGGACCGCAGGGACGACAGCGGTGCAATGGTCGGCAGCGGAGTGTTCTTCTATCAGCTCGACGCTTCAGGATTCAGGAGCACCAGGAAGATAGTGGTTCTCCAGTAGTTCCTCACGGCTCTCCCGGCCGTTGTAGCCCTCAGCTCAATCGGACGTGCGGCCACCGAGTCGGAACTTCCGTGTGGAGCTAGAGGCCTTCGTTTACGGCCGACCACGTCCTCTCCTCCACGAGCTCACTTGTCGCGCACGCCAAGCCCGTTGCCGGGTTCGCCGGACGGAGTCACCCGCCAGACCAGGGAGTAGAGAACCGGAAGCACTATGAGCGTGAGAAACATCGAGGAGGTGAGCCCCCCGATCACCACTGTTGCCAGAGGCCGCTGCATCTCTGAGCCGCTGCCCGTTGCATAGACGAGGGGCGTAAGACCCAGGAGGGTGGTGAGCGCGGTCATGATGAGCGGACGAAACCTCAACTCGCATCCCTTCCTCACTGCTTCGAAGGTACTCAGCCCCTGCTCTCTAAGCTGGTTGAAGAACGTTACCAGCACGGTTCCGTTCTCCACGGCCGTTCCAAAGAGGGCAATAAATCCGATGGCGGCCGACACGCTCAGGTTGATTCTCAGAAGGAAAATGGCCAGGACGCCGCCGACGAGGGCAAACGGTAGGTTCACGAAAACGAGTAGCGCACTCCGCAAAGAGCCGAAAGCAGAGAAGAGCATGAGAAAAATCAAGAGGATCGAAAGCGGCACCACGACGGCCAACCGGTGCATGGCTCTCTGTTGGTTCTCGAACTGGCCACCGTAGTCCACGAAATACCCGCTGGGTAGCTCGTCCACGATGGGGCGGACTTTCTCCTTTAATTCGGCCACGAAGCTTCCCATGTCCCGGTTGCGGATGTTGCACTCCACCACCATACGCCGCATGCCGTTCTCGCGGCTTATCTGGGCCGGGGATTCTACTTCGCTGATTGCCGCCAATTGCGCCAGCGGTACGCGCTGTCCTTCAGGCGCTGGGATCAGGATACGCTCTAGCGCCACGATGTTGCCCCGGTACTCCTCCGGGAACCGCACTAGTATTGCGGAGCGCATTTGTCCTTCTACGACGGTGGAGGCCACCTTCCCGCCCACCGCGGTCTCGATGACTTCGTTGATGTCCGCCACGTTGATTCTGTGCCTCGCAATCTCCTCACGGTCTACCCTGACTTCCACCTGTGTGAACCCGGCCACCTGCTCCACCTTGACGTCCTCAGCACCCCGGACGTCGCCCATAACGGCCGCCACACGATTCGCGTTTTCCCGTAGGACGTCCAGATCCGGTCCAAACACTTTCACTGCAAGATCGCTCTTGATCCCGGAAATCAGCTCGTTGACCCGGAGGGCTATCGGCTGGGAGAATGAGAGTCGCAAGCCCGGAATCTCGCCGAGTTCATCCTGAATCTCCTCGATGAGAATCTTCCTGTTTCGCCCCGCGTTCCACTTCTTGCGAGGGTGCAACATGATGAAGATATCACTCTGCTCTGGACCCATGGGGTCCTCGGAGATTTCGGCGCGGCCAGTCTTCGTGACGACCGTTTCAATCTCCGGAAACTTGGCGAGCAGCCGCCTCTCGATTTCCGTCCCGGTTGCTACCGACCCGTCCAGCGAGGCAGACGGCAGCCGGACCGCGTTGATGGCTATGGCACCCTCGTCCAGGGGGGGGAGGAACTCTGTGCCCACCAAGGGGACAAGCAGCAAGGACGTCGCCAGGACGGCAACGGCTATGAGGATCGTGGCCCTCCGCCGTCTCAGGGCCAGGGACAAGAGCGACAGGTAGGGCTTCTTGAGGGCTCGAACGAGGGCGCTCTCTTTCATCTCCCTCTGGTGCCGTACGAAGAAAGAGCACAGCACAGGGACGATGGTGAAGGAGATGAGAAGCGACCCGAGCATCGCAAAGCATATCGTGAGCGCCAGCGGCCGGAACATCTTGCCCTCCATCTCCTGCAGCGTGAAGAGAGGCAAGAAGACGATGACTATAATGAGGATGGCGAAGAGAATAGGACGCGCCACCTCGCGGACAGCGTCGTAGATAACTCTTATTCGGGACGTGCCTGGGTCCGCACCTCCGCTGAGATGCCGCGCGATGTTCTCGGTGATGACGATGGAGGCGTCAACAATCATTCCCATCGCAATGGCCAGGCCGCCGAGGCTCATCAGGTTGGCGGATATTCCCTGCCAACCCATCAAGATGAATGCGACAAGCGCCGTCAGCGGCAACGAGAGAGCCACTACAATTGAAGAGCGCAAATTGCCCAGGAAGAGAAACAGGACAACGATGACGAGGAGGCCTCCCTGAAGCAGGGCACCACCGACGGTGCGCGTAGCCGCCTGTATGAGTGCAGTGCGGTCGTAGAACGTGTCTATGCGCACGTCCTGCGGTAGGCTGGCCTGCATCTTGCCAACCGTGTTCTTCACTCGGTCCACGACGATCTTGGAGTTCTCACCCTTGAGCATGATGACCATTCCGGCCACGCGCTCACCCTTGCCATCACGGGTGACGGCACCCTGTCTCGTCTCGGGGCCGATCTGTATCGCGGCCACGTCTCTCAAGTAAACCGGGGTGCCGTCCTCGGCCCTGAGGACAATGTTCTCGATGTCGGACATCGTCTGGATCAAGCCGACGCTGTGCACGTAGGCCTGCTCCCAACCGGTGACCAACACGTTTCCCCCTGCATTCGCGTTGTTGCTCTCAATCGCCTCGAGTACGTCGCGGAGCGTAATGCCGTATTTCAGAAGCCCGTCCGGTTCTACGAGTACGTGGTACTGCTTGACGAAACCGCCGAAGCTGTTGACCTCGTTGACTCCCCTGAGCGACCTGAGCTGTGGAGCGACCACCCAGTCCTGGAGGGTCCTCAGTTCCATCGGCGAGCGCGTGTCGCTTTCCAGGGTGTATTGATATATCTCCCCGAGCCCGGTGCTGATCGGCCCCATTTCGGGTTCGGCCCAATCGGGCAGTCCTTCCCGGGCCGATTGGAGACGCTCAAACACGAGTTGTCGCCCGAAGTAGACGTCCACGTAGTCCTCGAACACGACAGTGACCTGGGAAAGTTCAGCTTTCGAGAGAGAGCGGATCTCCCGCACGCCAGGTAGGCCCTGCATTGCCAGCTCGATGGGAAAGGTTATCTGCCATTCAACGTCCGCGGGGGCCAATCCGGGAGCCTCGGTAAGAATCATCGCCTGCACGTTCGTCACGTCGGGAAACGCATCTATGGGCAGCATCCTCCACGCGTATAGACCCCAGGCCACGAGCGCAATCGTAGCGATGACTACGAGCACCCGCTGCCTGAGTACAAATCGGAACAGTCTGTCTAACATGGTCTCCTCCTAGTCCGCGCACCCTGCGCCCATCTTCTCGCGCAGGACGTCGGACTTGAGCAGGAAGGCGCCCTCGGTCACAACTGTTTCGCCTGCACTCAGTCCTGCAAGTACTTCTACCGCGTCGAAGAACTCTCTTCCCTTCTGGACGGCCCGCATCACGTAGTAATCTCCCCTCCATTGTCTGAAGACAAAGTCCCGCCCTTCGTCTGACATGATGGCTCCTTTGGGCACGGCGAGCACTTCCTCGGCCCCACCGAGCTTGATTTGCATCCTGCAAAACATGCCCGGGCGCAACGGGCCGCCGGAATTGGGCACCTTTGCGCGCACCTTGACCGTGCGGGTCGCCTCCTGCATCGTTGCGCCGATGTAGTCGATATTTCCCTCGAAGACCCGCTCCGGAAAGGCGGCCGTGAGGAGCTGCACCGGAATCGGACCTTCCTTCTCGGCCTCGAGCAGCCGGGAGAGGTCCCGCTCATAGATGTCGGCCCATACCCAGACGTTACCCAGGTCAGCCACGAGCATGACCTCCTCGCCGGCGTCAATCTGCTCGCCCGCCACGGCGCGCTTCTCAATCACCACACCGCTAATCGGCGCCCGAACCGGCAGGGAACCCTCGCGAGCGCCGTTTTCGTGCTCCCTCATGGTTTTCAGGTCGTCTTCTGTCAATCCAAGGACGTGAAGTACCTGGTCCGCCGCGTCCAGCTCGGCCTTGTTCTGGTCGTAAGCCATCTGGGCCTCTATCATGTCCTGTTCAGAACCTATCTTGCCCTCAAACAGCGACTTCTCTCTTTCCAAGACCTTGCGCGAAAGCTCGGTCAACGTCCGGCTTCGCTCGAAATCAGCGAGAGCCTTTCCTAACTCCGCACTCTTGATCCTAAAGAGCACGTCGCCCTTCCTGACTCTCTCGCCAACGTCCACTCGAACGCTCTCGATGATTCCCGAGATTCTCGAACTTATACGCACGGCAGAATTCTCGTTCAGCCCTATTTCGCCCGAGACGTCGAGAGTGGCTCCGACCTGCCGGGGCGCTACAATCTCAGTCTGAAGTAGTCCTTCGCCGGCAGCCGGAGACTTCTTGAGTGTGGAAGAGGAGAGTTTCACGACACCAATTTCGTGCCGGCACGGGCTGCACTCATGCGTGGCCACGTTGTGCTCGCACTGAGCTGCCTCGATCTCCTCCAGCGTCAGGTCGAGGGGACTTCGGCCCTCTTCGCCATGTTCGTGTCCTGCGTGCGCGGTTGAAGTCAACGCCTCCGAGTCGTGTACGTCGTCGATATCGTGGTCGTGACCTGTCTCTGCTCCCGGATTTCCCCCACGACGGGCGCCCCCGAGGCTTAAGAAAATGACGACTGCCACGACAGCGACGGTCGCCGCGATGCCGACGAAACGAATTCTTGCCCTTCTACTGGCCATTGTCGTTTCCCTCCCTTTCTCTCTGAATTCCGTTCAGCGAATCCAGGCCTGTTCCCAGAAGCCCCTCGACGATCGCCGTGTACCTGTGATAACGCGACAAGGCATCAACGAGCTCGGCGTTGGCCTGGAAGAATGTCCGCTGTGCATCAAGAACCACCATGTAGTCGAACTTTCCCCATTGATAGCCCTCCCTGGCAGCGCGGAGGGCGTGGTCCGCGGCAGGGACAACCTCTCGCCTCAAGCCAAGCGCTTCGAGGCGAGCCGTTGTCAACTCCTCGTAAGCCTCAGCCAGCGCGACCGTTGCCCTCAGCTCCACGTCCTTCTTCTCGTAGGCCGCCTTGGCCAGGCGATACTGAGCCTCGCGGATCCCGCCCTGGTTCCGGTCGAACAGAGGTATCTCAAAACCCGCCTCAAACGTTAGGGCATCATAGTCGCCATACTCGAATCGCCGTGCACCTGCGCTCAGGACGGCGTTCGGCACTCTCTTCGCCTTCTCCAGCGACAGAGCAGCACGCCGCTGTTTCATCTCCCGACCCCATCGAGCGATTTCGGGATTGTGCTGAGCGTCAGCCTGGACGACGTCGAAGGAAGGGATTTCTCTCAAGTCGCTCAAAGAACCACTTGCCCTTAAGAAGCGGGGAGAGGCACTCGCCCAGGCCCCCGCGAGGCGCATTCTTGCGGCTTCCAGGCGAGCCCTCGCCCTCTCCAGCTCTAGCCTGCTCTTGGCTAGCTCGACATCGGCTTTACTCGCTTCGAGCGGCGAGACCTTGCCCGCCCTCACACGTGCGCCGACCGCCTCCGACATTTGCTCCGAGAGTGCAACGAGGTCTTCTGCCAGGCGAAGGCGTTCCTGGGCAGTGAGGACGTCGATGAAATCCAACCTGGTGTTGGTCAGGACCGCCAGACGTTCGGTCTCGTAATTCCAGTTCGCCAGCTCTTCTTCCATGGCGGCCAGGCGCGTCCTGGCGGGGCGCTTTCCACCAAGTTCCAGAAGCTGGCTCAGCCGCACAGTCGTCTCGTCGGCCTTGAAGTCTCCTATTCTGGATGAGCCCGGCGCTCCCTCGACCTCGACTTCGATTTCCGGGTTCGGGAAAAGACGTGCCTGCAGCGTTCGGGCCTCCGCCATCCGGACGTCCCATGAGGTCCCTGCCAGCCGGGGGTTGTGGAGGAGCGCTAAGGCCAACGCGTCCTCCAGTCGCAGTTCGCCCTCGGGTTCGGCCTGGGTTGAGCGCGAGGGCTCGGGCGGACCGGGCCTCGATGGGGCTCTGTAGGCCGGTATCTCCCTGCCCAGGGGAGCGCGTTCAGCACCGACCGTGCTGACGGGCGACGCCAGGCACCCTGTCACAGCCACGGCCGCGACCCATCGGAGCAGGAATTGTGTTCGTTTCGAAAGCATGCTCTTCCTCCAAATGTGCTCGTTCTCTTCACGTTGGCTCGGCCTCGGAGGCCCACTGAGAGGCGTGCGTTTACTGCGCTTGGATAGAACGTGAGTGACGGAAGTGAGATTTGGAGGATCAAATCAGAAGAACAGCGGAGCGAACGGGAAGTGGAATGGGAGGTTTGAGATATGCCGGTAAGACGCGGTCACGTCGAGAGGTGATGTCGGGGACAGAACGGCGACCCGTTTCCACTAGGTAACAGGGTGAAGCGCCTCCAGGCGTCTCCCTCCTGTCGCGGGAAAGAGTGTGCTCCTTGTCTTTGCCCAGGGGGGTGTCAAAGCACGAGCCGCAAGAGCCTTCCGAGTCCCACTCGGCCTTCACCTCATCGGCTCCGTCCCGGGGCAGAATCACTGAAGAAAAGCAGGAGTTGCCCTGGCCAAGTTCCACGGCCACACGACCCTCTGCACTGCGGCACACAACCAGGCTGTGCGGCAGAAGGGCAGTGATCATGTAGAGAGTGATGAGGAGTGCGGAGATACTACGCGCTTTGGCCTCTTTCACGGTCGATTTCCTCTTACTATGCAGTACTCTCTCACCTGGCCCAATATGAATGCTTATATTATATCACGCTCGAAAAGTTCCGGCAATTCTTGCCTGTCAAGGCCGAAGATGCCAAACTCCATTGACCCAGCGCGTGCCCTCTGGTAACATCCGTCTCCACTTCTGCTAAACGGGTCGGATATGCCGCCAGAGGAAAAGATCACTGCCGCTGAAGAGCGCTTCGAGCGTTGGAGGAGCACCGTCGGTCTGTTTCTTGGTCCGGTGGTGGGGGTGGCCGTTCTTCTGCTACCCATGCCCGGACTCACCGCTGAGGCTCATCGTCTGGCAGGCATCATCGCGTGGGTCATCGTCTGGTGGGTCACAGAGCCCATTCCCATCCCCGTTACGGCCCTTCTCGGGGCGGTGCTCTGCGTGCTGTTCGGCGTGGCGAGCGCCAGGACAGTCTTCGCGCCGTTCGCGGATCCCATCATCTACCTTTTCCTCGGAAGCTTCGTGCTTGCCCAGGGAATGGCGGTCCACGGGCTCGATAAGCGCTTTGCCTACCAGCTCATGTCGATACGATGGGTTGGGAGTTCTGCGGGGCGCCTCCTGTTCATGTTTGGCGCAGTGGCGGCGCTCATCTCCATGTGGATAAGCAACACGGCCACGACTGCCATGATGTTTCCCATCGGCCTGGGAATCGTCTACACCATGTCCGGGATGATTGCAGAGAAAACCGCACAGCACATCGACCCTCACCGGCTCCGCTACGGAACAGGAATGATGCTCATGGCAGCGTACGCTGCCTCGGCCGGAGGCATCGGCACGCCGGTCGGAAGTCCTCCAAACCTAATCGGGCTCGCGATGATGGAGAGACTGCTGGACGTGAGGATATCCTTCTTCCAGTGGATGCTGTTTGCCATCCCGCTGCTCGTAGTGATGTACGTACTCCTGTTTGCGCTGATGCGCGTTCTGCACAAACCTGAAGTGGGGCAAATCGAAGGCGGGCAGGATTCGGTGAAGCAGGAGCTGTTCAGACTCGGCCGCTGGACGCGCGGGCAGAAGAACGTGCTGGCCGCGTTCCTGGTGGCGGTCACTCTCTGGGTGACGCCCGGTTTCCTTGCGCTCATCACAGGAACGGAGGCGCCGATTTACAGGAGCTACGGCGGGCGTGTCCCGGAGGCAGTGGCAGCGCTCACGGCCGCCACGCTGCTCTTCGTCTTGCCCGTGAACTGGAGGAAGCGCGAGTTTACATTGACCTGGAAGCAGGCCACTCAGATAGACTGGGGAACGCTTCTTCTCTTCGGCGGTGGGCTAACCCTGGGCAGTATGATGTTCAATACGGGCCTGGCAGATGCCGTGGGCCGCGGCCTTCTGGGCTTGAGCGGCGCAGGCTCCACGTGGGGGCTCACGTTCGCAGCTATCTGGGTGAGCATCATCGTGAGTGAGGCCACCTCCAACACAGCCTCTGCGACGATGGTCGTGCCGGTCATCATCTCCGTTGCTCAGACCGCCGGCGTTAATCCGATACCGCCGGCCCTGGGTGCGACGCTTGCCGCGTCCTGGGGATTCATGCTTCCGGTTTCGACCCCGCCCAACGCCATCGTGTACGGCTCGGGCATGGTTCCCATAACAAAGATGATCCGCGCCGGCGTTCTGTTCGACATAGGCGGTGGAATACTCATCTGGCTGGGCCTTCGCCTGATGCTGCCGCTGCTCGGCCTGGCGTAGGCAATGGGGTAAGGTCAGGGCTGCTCCATCGGGAGCTTGATTCCAGGGATACTTACGAGGTAAAGATAGATATGGAGGAGGGCAGAGTATTATGAAAGAGACGTTTCGCTTCTTACTCAATGGCAACCCCACCGAGCTAGCTCTGGATGGGGAGCGGATGCTCTTGTGGGTGCTGCGAGCAGACTTGGGTCTGACTGGAACGAAATATGGTTGTGGAGAAGGGCATTGTGGGGCCTGCACCGTTCTGGTTGACGGAGAAGCTGTTCGTTCTTGCCGGTTCCCGATCGAAGCCATCCGGGGTAAGGAAGTCATCACAGTGGAGGGACTTTCGCGTAACGGAGATCTCCATCCTCTCCAGAAGGCATTCATTTCGCACGACGCCCTGCAGTGTGGATTCTGCACCCCAGGGATGCTGATCAGCGCCTACGGTCTTCTCACCAAGAACCTGCGACCTACGCGAGAAGAAATCGTCGAAGCAATGGAAGGGAATCTATGTCGATGTGGTTCCTACGGCAGGGTAATCCAAGCCATCCAAGCCGTGGGGCGGGAGATGAGAGAGGGGGTGAATAGATGAGAGAAGATGAGTTTCTCAAGTTGGATTTCTCGGATCGGATTGACCGGGTCCCCGTCAGCCGCCGGACATTTCTGAAGGGTCTTGGAGGAGGCATCCTAGTCCTGTTCGTTGTTGGAGATCTTTCGGCGCTGCAGACCCAGGAACGCCGGAGAGGTATCCAGTATCCGCGCGATTTCAATGCGTATCTTCTGATCAGAGAAGACGGCCGGGTGTCATGTTTCACCGGAAAGGTAGAATTGGGCCAGGGAGTGATGACTTCTCTGGCACAGATGTTGGCCGATGAGCTCGATGTGCCGCTGGATTCAGTTGATATGGTCATGGGAGACACGGACCTGTGCCCCTGGGACATGGGGACCTTCGGCTCGATGACCACGCGTTATTTCGGTCCCGCGCTCAGGGCAGCCGGTGCCGAAGCCAGGGCCGTTCTGATGGAATTGGCTGCAGAATATCTGGAAGCTCCGAAGAGTGATTTGAAAGCGGAATCAGGGACAATATTCCACAAGAGCAATCCTGACAATCGAGTTACGTACGCTCAGCTGACACGTGGCAGAAAGATCGAGAGACATCTTGGAGCCGAGCCGCAGGTCAAGGAATCCGCGAAGTTCAGGGTTATTGGCAAACCGGTCCTGCGTCGAGACGCTCTGGAGAAGGTGCGGGGAGAGGCCAAGTTCTCCGGTGACATCCGGTTGCCGGACATGTTGTACGCGAGGATCCTGAGACCTCCGGCCCACGGAGCCAGACTGGAAGACGTTGATGTCTCTGCTGCAAGAGAAATAGAAGGCGTGCGAGTGATCCAGGAAGGTGACCTGGTGGCCGTCCTCCACGAACATCCCGACGTGGCTGCCGAAGCCATCGAGAAGATCAGGGCGCGGTTCAGTTCCTACGAGGCGAAAGTGGACGAGACGACCGTCTTCGACCATCTGCTCAGTGTTGCTCCGAAGGGAGAAGTGGTCGCTCAGGGGGGATCTCTTGCCGAGGGGAGGAGGATGTCCGCCTTCACTTTCGAAGGAAAGTACTTGAACAGTTACGTTGCTCACGCCCCCATCGAGACCCACACGGCCGCGGCTCGCATCGAGAACGGAAGAGTCACGGTCTGGGCGTCCACGCAGACGCCGTTCGGCCTCAAGGAGCAGGTTGCCAGGGCGCTGGAGATTTTGGAAGACGACGTGCGAGTCATGACTCCGTTCGTTGGAGGAGGATTCGGCGGAAAGACGAACAACCAGCAGGGTGTCGAGGCGGCCCGTCTGGCGAAGCTGGCGGGAAAGCCTGTTCAGGTGGCCTGGTCGCGCGGCGAGGAGTTCTTCTACGATACCTTCAGGCCGGCCGCGGTCGTCAAGATAGCATCGGGAGTCAACGATTCTGGTAGGATCTCACTCTGGGACTACGGTGTCTATTTTGCGGGTCAGAGGGGCTCCGAGCAGTTCTACGACATTCCTCATCACCAAACGGCGGTATATGGAGCCGGATGGCGAGGCGACTCCGGTACGCATCCTTTCGGTACGGGGCCTTGGCGCGCTCCTGCCAATAATACGAATACCTTCGCACGCGAATCACAGCTTGACATCATGGCCTCCAAGCTAGAGATGGACCCTTTGGAATTCCGCCTGAGGAACTTGAAGGATGACAGAATGACGAGAGTCCTGAAGGTTGCGGCTGAGAAGTCTGGCTGGACTCCGTCGAGGTCGCCCAGCGGTCGGGGCTTCGGCGTGGCCTGTGGTATCGATGCAGGTACTTACGTCGCCCACGTGGCAGAAATCGCAGTCGACGAGCGGAGTGGTGCCACGCAGGTCAAACGTGTCGTTTGCGCCCAGGACATGGGTCTGGCAATCAACCCCGAGGGCGCAAGATTGCAGATCGAAGGCTGTATTACAATGGGATTGGGTTATGCCTTGAGCGAGGAGATTCACTTCAGGGGCGGAGAAATCCTGGATAGCAACTTCGACACGTATGAGATCACGCGCTTCTCGTGGGCTCCGGAGATCGAGACGGTGCTGATCGATGC
This sequence comes from Candidatus Eiseniibacteriota bacterium, assembly GCA_020349905.1. Classification (GTDB taxonomy): domain Bacteria; phylum Eisenbacteria; class RBG-16-71-46; order JAFGJU01; family JAFGJU01. Next base: position 1,525,494 of record CP070702.1, on the reverse strand, counting down.
TCCGGATTCCCCTGCACAGGGAGGGGGGGAACCGGCAATTATTTGCATGGGCGCGGTGGTTGCCAATGCTAT
>CP070702.1:1517616-1525322 GCA_020349905.1 Candidatus Eiseniibacteriota bacterium | reverse complement strand
GAAGTCTACGTTGGTCGAGGGGCGCGATTGGACTGTGGTAAGGGCAACATGGGATTCTCACTCTGGCAGCAGAATCAGACTCTACCTGCGGGCGAGTTCATGATGTGAGCGGAGCCATAGCTCGTCCGAGGAACGGCGTGCCTTTCTGTCGCTTAGTTGCTCTTCACCGTCTACGGCCGTCCCAGACTATCTCCACCACAATCAGAAGGGTGAGAGCTGCCAATCCTATTGCCCAATACATCCTTCACACCTCTCTTTCACGTCGCAATCGAGTCTCTATCTTCCAGTTGGTGCTTCTCTGCGTAAGCACCTGCAGACTGCGTCTCGACTATCGCCTCTTTGAGGACATCGTGCGTCTTCGTCTTGATACTTTTCTTCCACGAAAGGACGGCTTCTATCTCCTCTAGGATCTGCTCGTCAGTGTAATTGTCGGCTTCCATCGCCCCCGCAGGGCATGCAGCGACACAGGTGCCACAGCCCTGGCAGAGCGTCTCGTCTACACTCACACGGTCATTTTCCTTCTCGTGCGTAATGGCCCCGTAGGGGCAGACGCTCACGCAGGTGAGACACGAGGCGCAATGTTCCTCCCGATTGCGTGCTGCTATCGACTCGACCAACACTTTTCCTTGCCTCAGGAGAGTGATGGCGCCGCTTGCCGCCGCAGATGCCTGAGACACCGTGTAAGGTATGTCCTTCGGACCAGCGCAGGTGCCGGCGATAAAAGTACAGACGTTGGAAGTACCAAAGGGGTTGAGTTTCGGATGCTGTTCGATGAAGAACCCAGCTTGATTTCTGGCCACGCCGAAGAGTTTCCCGACCTCCTCCGTGCCTTGTGTCGGCTCCAGGGCCGTGGCCAGAACTACCATGTCCACAGGTATCTCACGTATTACCTCGGCGAGCGTGTCTTCCGCTCTTACGAGAAGCTTGCCTCTTTCTGAGCCGTTCGCGCCATTGCTGGCCACCGAGGCAACTTTTCCGCGGACGAAGTGGACCCCTTCGGCCATCAGACGGTCGAAGAATTCCTCGTAGCCCTTTCCGACACATCGCATGTCGATGTAGAGGTTGTAGACGGTTGCGTCAGTGTGTTCCTTGATGAGATGTGCGAGCTTAAGGGAGTACATGCAGCATATCTCGGAACAGTAAGGATGATGTCGCTGGTCCCTGCTTCCTACACAGTGAACGATCGCCACGGCCTTGGGGGTGCTCCCGTCAGAGAGCCGGATGTGTCCCTCACTGAAGCCTCCAGAATTGACCATCCTCTCTACCTCAAGCGCAGTATAGACGTCAGCGTACTTGCCGTAACCGTACTGCGGCATCTTCCTAGCGTCAAATGTGCTGTGCCCCGTGGCCAGGATGATAGCCCCGACCTGGATTTCCTCGATTAAATCTTTTTGTTCAAAGTCAACAGCGCCCTGTCTGCAGAGCTTCTCGCACGCGCGGCATTTGCCTTTCTGAAAGTATATGCACGCCTCGCGATCGATGACGGGCTTACTGGGCACAGCCTGCGGAAAGAGTGTGTAGATTGCTCTGCGTTCTCCTTTTCCCTGTTCGAACTCGTTAGACACTTTGCCAGGACACCTTTCCTGACACAGTCCACATCCGTTGCATCTCTCGTGGTCTACGTATGCTGCCCTTCGCCTGATGCGGACTTTCATGTTGCCGGCGTAGCCGCCAACGGCTTCCACCTCGCTGTACGCTAGGAGTCTGATGTTGGGATGCTGCCCGACTTTAACCATCTTGGGCGTCAGAATACAGGCCGAACAATCCAGCGTCGGGAATGTCTTATCCAGCATGGCCATGTGACCACCAATGGACTGCTTGCGCTCCACCAGATAGACCTTGTACCCCGCCTCTGCACATTGAATTGCGGCCTGTATCCCAGCTATACCTCCTCCCACAACCAGGACCGATTGCACGACCGGCACTTCACGTTCTGCCAAGGGCTTCAGTGAGCGCAGCTTGCCCACTGCCCCAGCGACTATCGATTTCGCCTTCTCTGTTGCAGCGTCAGGATCCTCGGTCACCCAGGAGCATTGCTCCCGAATGTTTGCCATCTGCATTAGATAGTGATTCAAGCCCACGGACGAGCATGCGGCACGGAAGGTCCCCTCGTGCATCAGCGGAGAGCAGGCTGCCACCACCACTCCGTCCAGTCCGCATTCTCTGATGTCGTTCCGGATAAGTTCCTGCCCTGGCTCGGAACACATGAATTGGTATTCCTTCGCAAGGACTACATCCGGCAGAGACTTTGCCATTTCTGAAACGGACCTCACGTCCACCTTGCCGGCAATGTTGGACCCACAATGGCACACGTATACAGCGATTCGCCTACTCATGGTTCATTCCCCCGTGGTTGACACTGTCTGAAGTAACGCCCCCGTAACGCTTCTCTTCACGCCAGGGACTATCGAGCGAGAGAGGGCTAGCTTCTCCGGGGATACGTCCATAGCGAGACCGAGGAATTGTGTCAGGTTCAGTACGGGCAGTTCTGCTTCTTCCCAGGGCCAACGTCCGTTCTTGTACTCGGCCAGCTCCAGATTGAGCTGGCACAGCGGGCAAGGCGTCACTACGAGATCGGCTTCCACCGTCCTCGCGCCCTGAAGTATCTTGTCACTCATCTGACGACCGATGTCCTTACGGGTGGCCATCATGGCTCCGCCGCAGCATGCGGTCTTGAGCTCGAAGCTCACGGGCAACGCGCCTGTCGCATCAATCAGTTTCTCAAGGTTCTGCGGGTCGTAGGGGTCATCCTCTCCCGCATAGGGGCGTACGACCTGGCAACCGTAGTAGGGGGCTACCCGCAGACCAGTCAAGTGTGTTGACACACATTGCCCTATTCTTTCGAGCCCTATTTCGTTAACCATGAACTCCATCAAGTGCCGGATGACGGTGCCTCCGTTGTAGGAAAGGCCACCCGCCGCGAGTGCCACTCTCACCTTCTCTGCCAGCGGTCCACCCTCCTTAATCACCCTGTTGGCTCTGGTCAGCGAGAGCCAACAACTGGGGCAGGGAGTTACCAGGGGCAAGCCTTCTGGCTCTGCGAGAGCAAGATTCCTGGCCGCCAAGGCAAGTGAGAGGACTTTGTTCACGGCCACAACACTCGTCGTGCCGCAACAGTTCCAATCTTCGAGCTCGTGTAGGCTCACGCCCAGCTTCGATGAGATTGCGAACAGAGATTCCTCATACGAACGAGACGTTCCTTTCTGAGAACAGCCGGGGTAATACAGGCACTTCATGTTTAGCTCACTCCTCCAGTAACGAAGCTTTATCCACAATCTTGGCGAAAGATTCGCGATATTTCATCCTATGAGGTTGAACTCGCATACATCCTGTTCCGAACATGCGTAATCCAACCGGACCCTGGGACAGCATGCTCAGCGGATGACGCAACGCCATGTACTTGAGCAACAGCAGGAGCTCGTGAATGCGCCCGTGTTTGCAGACGATTTCCGTGAAAAGCTGGTAGAACCTGTGAACGTCCGAATTCTGATTCGCCAGCCCCTCACGAATGGAGCGTCGTTTCAGGGCGTACATGACCTCTGTTATCTTGATCTGTGCGGGACACTTAACAGTGCAATCGTAACAAGAGGAACATAGCCATGGCGTAACACTCCCAAGGACCTGCTCTTTCATCCCCGCCCTTATCATGGCGAAAATCCTACGAGGAGAATGCTCGAGCAACGCTGCTACGGGGCACGTTGCACTGCACGTCCCACATTGCAGGCAAGAGAGCACGCGCTCCCCTTCGGGGAGCGCGGCTATCTCTTCCAGCAGGCCATGGTCTTCCTTTGCCTGGACCAGTGTTTTCGATTTCATCTAGTCACCTCACCCCGCTCAGTTGGATTCCATCTGGCCGAGGATGAACTCAGCGATGGCCTTCGAGGTGCGGGCATCGAAGACGAGTTCCCCGGACGTCTCGCTTTTTGGCTGAATGACCAGCGTCTTGACTCTCTCATCGCCGCCTCCAATTCCCTTGAGGGTTGCACAACCAGAGGTAATCTCCACGCTTCCGGGAACCCTTCCGCTGTCTCTGGATTCCAGGAACAGCATCCGGTCGCATCGGTTCGCCTCTTGCATAACCTCTATGGCGTCATAGCTCTTCGCCCCGAGGGTGAAGGTTATTGGGTAGTTTCCCTCGAAGATCAGCTTTCGCAGCTGGAGCCCCACGCCCTTGTGGGCAAGGAGTGCCTCACCGGAAACGAGAAGATTCACGTCCTGCGAGTGTCGGTTGGTGATCCTGACCTTGCTCACCCAGTCGGGAAGGGTCCCCGACGGAGCCACCTCCGGCGCAGGCTCAATCGTCGTGCCGAAGGCAGAATCAAGAACGTCGAGCAGCTCGGCATCTGTCAGCGGTTTCACGGCGTAGTAGAAGATCTTCAGTGCTCGATACTCCGCCTCCCATCTGGAATCCGGGTCCGCCACGACAACAACCTTTGCGTTCGAGAACCGCTCGTTGATGGCAGCCACGAGCTGCGGACCGTCGGCGTCAAACGAGGCTGCATCTAGGAGGACGAGACTGGACGAGCTTGTGTTCAGCGCCTCTAGCGTGGTCCCCATGGACACCGCAACCTGCGAAGCGCATCCGAGTTCCGCGAGCTCTTTTGCCTGTCTCTCCCCTGCTGTCTCGTCCGCCATGGCCAGTATGACCTTGCGCGTTCCGCAGGTCGCGAGATCCGTGTCAACGCTCTCCGAGCGAACGCAGGCGATCCAGCCGTCACGGCACGGATTCACCCACGTGCCTGCCTTCGCATCCGCAAGTGCCGTGTTGACAGCAATGACCTTCCCGGTTATGGGAGAAGGAACAATGTGCCGCATCCCCCTGGACACACTGAACGAGGCAAGTGGAAGCCCCTTGTACGTCCGATCACCAACTCTGGGGAGCTGGACGGCCGTGGTTTCCCTGGCCTCGTCGCTTGAGAGAAACGCACCAACGCGCGCCACGCCGTGCTCTTCTCTCCTCACCCACGCCTCATCCAGGAAAGCGTACTCGCTTTCATAGTGGATTCCTCGCCTCTCCTCTGTCAGGGCCGACACGGGTTCTGCAATAGGCGCCACGGATACTGCCTCCTCCGGTTCCGCTACCTTTGTGTCTGTCAGATCCTTGGGCACCAGCTTCGTGATTGCTTCCAGCAGCTCGTCCGGAGAGAAAGGCTTGGGGATGAAGTCCGCGACTCCCAACTGTTCCGCCATCTTGACGTTATCGTTACTCGGATAGCCTGTTATCATCACTATGCGTGCGTCCTTGTGTTTCTTCCTTACCTCCTTTATGAATTCGAAACCGTCAATGCGTGGCATCTTGATGTCGAGGAGAATTACGGCATAGTCATTCTGCTCGGCCATCCTGAGGGCCTTAGAGGGATCCGTTTCCGTTTCTACGTTGAATCCCCGCTCGCCCAGAATGCGTGCGCAGCTATCGCACACTACCTGTTCGTCGTCCACGACGAGTAGATTGCCTGTCTGCGTTTTCATGGCTTCCTCCCTGTTGCGGGCCGCGATATCTCGCTCCCGCTCTGATTGGTTTCCGGTCAGAACTGAGGCGCCCTGCAGGGGGTGCCTGTGTTTTCCTTTCACTTTCGCTTTCACTTTCACTTTCGCTTTCATTTGAGCCGACCTCCCTTCTCTGTCTTCCATCGTCCGACCACCTAGAAGGCAACCGGCGTGCCACGTTCTTCTGCGCAGATGGGCGTACCCCTAACATGCTAAACAATAACGAGTTAACTGATTCTCAGAACTGACAGGTCATGTTTCAGCTGTCCCGGGGCACTTGGAAGCCAAGGCGCCAGGGATTCGTCATAATTATCTGTAAACACAGAGGTTAAGCGATGCCACTCAAGGAAGGCCGCTGTATGAGTGTTTCATACAGTGTGTGAAGGCTTGCTACGGGGTACTTCTTGCGAAGGCCTCCGTTCAGGATCAGCTCGCTGGGGGATACTAGCAGGCCATGGGGAAACGGCCTAGGACCAGGGTCAAGAGGCTCGGGGCGGCCCTTTCATATCGGACCCGTCAGAAGTCAGGCGATACTTACGCATCAGGGCGTGGAAGTTGGTCCGTTGCATCCCGACATTCTCTGCAGCTTTGGTGACGTTGCCTTGGGAACGTTCGAGTGCTCGGATGACGAAACGGCATTCCAGATTCCCCACGACGGACTCGCTAACTCGTCGCTTCAAATCCTTCAACTCTTCCCACGTGTCCGGGATCTCCGCAGAGGAAGATGTACTCTGCGCGTGACGCATCTCGGGTGGAAGATGATGCGGTTCGATGATCTCGCTCTCACACATGATCGCTATGCGCTCGACTACGTTTTTCAGTTCTCGCACATTCCCAAGCCATGCATGGGCTTCCATCAGCCGCATCGCCTGAGGAGAAAACGACTTGGCCTTGAACTCGTACCTATCTCGATACCGTTCTAAGAAGGTCATTGCCAGAAGAGGAATGTCTCCTGTTCTCTCCCTTAGCGGAGGTGCGTGGATAGGAATCACATTAAGGCGGTAAAAGAGATCCTCGCGGAAGGTGCCCTCTGCAACCATTTTCTGCAAGTCTCTGTTTGTCGCTGCAATGATCCGTATGTCCACCTGATGCTCAACCGTGTCCCCCACTTTTTTCACCTTCTGGGTCTCAAGAACTCGCAGGAGTTTGCCCTGTGTTTCAAGACTAATATTCGCAACTTCGTCAAGAAACAAGGTTCCCTTATCAGCAACCTCAAAGAGTCCCTGCTTGGTGGAAATGGCACCAGAGAACGACCCCTTCACGTGGCCGAACAGCTCGCTCTCTATTAGCGAAGGTGCCAGCGAGCTACAGTCAAAGGCGAGGAAGGGTTTGTTCTGCCGTGCACTCAGGTTGTGAATCGCCTTGGCTATCATCTCCTTGCCTGTGCCGCTTTCTCCTGTAATCAGTACTGTGCCGTGTGTCGGAGCGACGCGCTGAACCAGCTTGAACACTCGCTCCATGGAGGGACTCTCGCCGATAATGCCTTCGAATCCCTTCTTTGATTCAAGCTTCTTTCGAAGCTCCACGTTCTCACGCATAAGTGCGGAACGCTCCAAGACCTTCTGCACTACCATTACGAGTTCGCCCGGAGTGAACGGTTTGCTGATGTAGTCCGCGGCCCCAAGTTTCATTGCCTCCACGGCAGTCTGAACCGTCGAGTAGCCGGTGATGATTACGATTTCGCTCGAAACTCCGGCCGCCTTCAGTTCCTTGAGTACGTCCAGACCGCTCATCTCTGGCATTACCACATCTAGCAGAACGATGTCGTATTCCCCGGAGAGTGCCACTTCCAGTCCATCCCGGGGCTCTTGTCTGCACTCTACGGAATAACCCTCGGCCGTCAGAATTCGCGAACAGCTCAGACAGACTACTCCCTCATCGTCAATCACGAGAATGTGATGCGGTACCGGAGATTTCTTTGATTCTGTCCCTGCCATAAACTAGTCCTGCGCCTTCTCTGTTTCCACATTGTCGGCCCCAGCGACCGGCAAAGTGACAGTAAACGTGCTTCCTTTGCCAACCTCGCTCTCAACATCGATGAAGCCACCGTGCCGCCTAACGATCCCGTAACTTATGCTGAGTCCAAGTCCAGTTCCCTTTGTGGCGGGCTTCGTCGTGAAGAAGGGCTCAAAGATCTCATCCAGATGTTCTTTCTCTATCCCGCAACCCGTGTCCTGAAATTCAATCTGCACGTTTCCATTCTTTTCGGATGTCGTAAT
>CP070702.1:1502649-1517516 GCA_020349905.1 Candidatus Eiseniibacteriota bacterium | reverse complement strand
ACCTCAATCTGCAGAATCTTGTCATATTCATCGACAGCCAGAAGGGGGGTGCCACGACCGCGCTGCCGAACAGGTACGCAGACGTAGCCAAGTGGGACGCGTGGGAGTATGCGTTGGTGGCCGAGGGATGGTGGAAGGGAGTCCTCGTATCGAACGGCAGTAACGATCTCTATTCCTGGGCCAAGCGCAAAGCAGACACGGATTTCTGGTTCTGCACCAACCACGTCGACAATTCCCTGGACCTGCACGTGAGGAAGGAAGTCCTCGGGAACCCCACCGAAAGCGACATCCGAAGCTGGGACATCATCGCGATAATATCGGGACACGACGGGGCGTCCAGCGACGAGAACTTCGGCGCCCTCAGGTGGGTGAACGAGGGTTCTCCGACGGAGTGGCAGTTTGGCGGCGGGCTGAACGGTGAAGGTGGGAGAGAACGGGACGCCAACATCATAGACGTCGCGGTCTCCGCCGGTGAAAACAAGAGTCCGGGCAGGAGCCAGGAAGACATGTTGAACTATACAACGGAGGAGGCCAACAGTAGATTCAGAAAGGGAGAGATGGCCGTCATTCTGGAGGCCACCAAGTTCGAAGATCTGGCCCCTCCTGCAATCTCCCCGCTTCCCAGCGACGGCAAGGCCGTGACAGAGTGGTTCGCCATGGAAAACGCCCCCCTGGTCATCGGAACGGACATCACTGACGGCGACCAGGTGCTGGAGGCCTTCCTCAAGTGGAGACCGCTCAGAGGTGCATTCGTGGAACCGGTCAGGATGTCGCGCCTGTTGCGGGACCTCTGGGTGGCGGACATAGATTTTTCGGCGGTCAGGTCGGCCGTGACGTCGGTGGAAGGCAAGCTCTACTTCGAACTTCAACTGAGTGCCAGAGACCCGTCAAACAACACGGCCGAAAGCAGGCTATTTACGGCGGAGGTGGATACCCTGAGGCGGCAAGTCCACTTGCTGGCGGACGTCGAGAGATTCGCAGATTCCACCTCCGACGACGTGATCCTTCAGGGCGTGCCCAACGTGATACCCGAGGGTTCGGCGCTAGTTGTTCCCCGGGCCGTGTTCGAGGTCCCGTCCAAGGTCTACGACCTCGTGTTCAGCTCCCTGGGCGGCGTGGACCTGTCACAGCTTCCGCTGGAAACAGGCCCCTTCACGGGGGTCGCGAGGAGGTTCGAGCTCATCGAAAGAGACTCGGGCGCCACCGAGGGCATCGGGCCCCCTGTGACGGAGACCGCGGTCCCGCTGTCACTCCTCCTGCATTATCCGAGTTACGCTGCCGGGAACTCCGACACGAGGGGATTCACAATCTACAGGTGGCAGGACGAGACGTACAGGTGGATTCTTATGGGCGGCAACGCCTCCTCCAGGCCCGGCCTGGTGAGCGTGTCGACCAGCGCCCCTGGAACGTACGCCATCTTCGCTGACAGATTCGAGTTCGACGTGGACAGGATCCTGTCCACGGTCACCATCTCTCCCAATCCGTTCTCTCCCAACGGAGACGGCCTCTACGAGGAGACGCACGTGTCTTTCTATCTTCAGAAGCCCACCAACGTGCTCATCGAGATATACGACCTGGCCGGACAGCTCGTGCGCAGGTTTGAGCGCAGGTACTTCGAAGAGCTGGGTAGAATCGAGGGGCTGACGTGGGACGGAAAGGATTCGAACGGGAAGGTAGTGCCCTACGGCATCTACGTCATGCGTTTCGAGGCGGCCATCCCCGACCAGGAGAGGTCGGAACGGTTCAACAAGGCAGTCGTGGTGATAAAGTGAGAAACGGTTCTGTGTCTTGCGGTGACGGGCCCCGCCCTCCCGACGAAGCGAGAGAGAACTCCGTGCCGCAGACCTGCGCACTTGGCCCTCGTGAGAGAGTGAGAGGGGATTCTGTGTTTCAGAGTCGAGAACCTGGCACTCGCGCAAGGAGTGTCACTCTTTTCATCCTGGCGGCTGTTCTCTCGCTCGCGGTGCATTCTCCTGCGTGCGGCAACTTCATCGACCAGGAGGTCGGGGCCAGGCCACTCGCGATAGGTGGGGCGTTCGTGGGCGTTGCCGACGACGCCAACGCCGTTGTGTGGAACCCCGCCGGACTCACACAGAAGATATCTCTGGAGATGACGGGAATGATAAACCGCATTTACTCGGTGGAGGGGCTGAGGAGCGACTATTTCGCCATCTCAAAGACCGTCAAGGCGGGGAAGATGGGCCTGGGATTCGCCTGGATGCGAACCGGGGTGACGGACGTCTACAACGAGGACAACATACTCCTCTCCGTGGCGCATCAGCTCGGAAACACAGGACTCTCCGCGGGAATCACGCTGAAGCGCTTCTCGGTTGCCGCCCCCGGCTACGAGTACTACAACGACCCCAACTTCAAGGGGCAAGACGATTGCTGGAGCGCAGACGCCTCCCTCTTCTACAGGCGGGGGAACACGAGAGTGGGGCTTTCGGTGAAGAACATCGTGGAGCCGGAGCTGACGCTCATATCCTCGACCGTCGCGCCCGACCGGGTACCGCGTGAACTGGCGGTGGGAGCGTCCTATGTCTTCAGAAACACGATGCTCCTGAGCGGAGAGATGCGGCGCAAGAGCTTCGTGCCTTCGTACTATGATTCGAGGTTCACATTCCACGCCGGGGCAGAGGCGTGGTTCTTTGACGTGTTCGCCCTGAGAACGGGAGTGGATGCAGGGCGGCCGACGGTGGGGTGGGGGCTGTTCGTTGACCCGGTGAGCGTGGACATATCGTTGCTCTCGACTCGGAGAATAGGGAACGTCTATCGGCTTTCGGCCTCGCTCAGATTCTAGAGAGGCCCTGGGAAGGACGCCGTGGCTTTGGCTGATAAGAAGAGCCTCATGAAGAAGTCCGTGACGAAGAGTTGCCTCAAAGGACTGGGGGCATGCACGCTGCTTGGCTTCCTCCTCGCTTTCGGGCACGCCCAGCTTCACGCTGCCTCCATCCTGGAAGGCTACTACGAAACGGAGACCGAGCTCAACGGTCAGGATCGTTCCTGGGGTGTGAGCAACCCCAGGCATTACTTCGAACTCAAGTACATCACGACACCCTGGCCCGACGTCGAGGGCTTCTTGAGAATGAGCGCCGAGTCCAACAGGTGGAGGTACGAGGAACGCTACAACGTGGCCTTCGCGAACGAGGGACACGTGCGCTACAGGGGGAAGAACGTCGAGGCGGTCCTCTTTTCACAGCAGAACAGGTTCTGGTTCTCGGAGCCGCTCCTGGAGATCGTGCATCCGGACAGGGTGAAGGACGACGATTGGGGGCCCCGCGCCCAGGGCCTGAGATTAGATTTCTGGGGCCTGAACAAGACAACGGGCGTCGGGTTCTACAGCCAGAAAAGAAACGGGCAGGATGCCGCCGCCTTCAGGGTCTACAGGCCCTTCGCGCGCAACAGGATCATCCTGGGAAGCACGTTCGTCAACCAGAACTTCGACACCTTAGGTCGCAGCTACGACAGAGTCGCTGCCGCAGACATCGAGCTGGCGATGGGGGACCTCGTACCGTTCCTCTCCAGGTTCGGAAGAGTCACGTGGGTCACCGAGGTGGGAAGGAACATATCGGGATGGGTGGACGACGTCTACCAGCCGCTCACGACCGGGCTGAAGACCGAGCTGAGGGACGTCAGCGTAGGCGACTTTTACAACATCTTCTCGTACCAGTACTACGAGACCAATTTCTACACCGGCCTCTCTAACCGTGAGGGCGACGACGACTACAAGGGATACTACGTAGAGACAAACTACAGGATTCCCACAAAGGCCATTAATCTCAAGGCGTCCAGATACAGCTATCACGCCTTCCGAAACAGGGATTCCGCAGGTCGTCTCTGGGAGCGCGTCCAGACTCTAGGAGAGATCTACGTGGAGTTCTTGAGGGGCTTCACCGCCAAGGCAGAATATCGGCACTACAGGGATAACAACGGGACCTATCCCAATTTCTTCCTCGAAATCTCGGGAGAGAACAGGCTCGCTGAGATTCGCACGCAGCTCAGGATAAAGGACATCGATACGCGCTATCAGCTGGAGGCATACGGGTTCGAGATGAACGTCAATCTCACCGAGCAGTGGAAGTTCTATTCGAGGGTGATGAACGTGAACGTGCCCACCCAGTCACGCAACACCGTGTTCCTGCAGCTTCGATACCTTGGCTGGTCCAACGGAGAGGCTTTCGTCGAGTTCGGAAACCCCTGGCACAGCGACAATCTCGTGAACGACGACGACTTCGTTCAGTGGGACAGCAACACGGACGTAGAGCGATACGTGAAGTTGTTTCTGAAACTTTACTACTAGGGGAAAAGTGGTAGTTCGTCCCAGGCACTTGTTGCGTCGAATCCCGGAAGGCGATTCGCACGGAGGAAAGGACAATGTCTAGCCGCAGAGAGAAGCAGCGGGTCAAATATCTTCTTATGATTTCAATTCTGGCGCTCGTCTTCCTTGTTGCTTCCGACTGCGCGGCCGCCGTGCGAAGGACCGAGTCCGGGTACGAATTCACCTACGAGGACCCGGGCGCGGCAGCGGTCAACCTGGTCGGGTCCTTCAACGGCTGGAATCAGAACGCCACCCCAATGACGAGAGACGAGAGTGGCGTCTGGAGGGTAACGCTGCCTTTGCAGCCCGGGAAGCACGAGTACAAGTTCATGGTCAATGGAAGCGACTGGATCGCCGACCCCGAAAACCCTGTCGTGGTGGGAGATTACGGAAACTCGGGCCTCGAGATAGACGCAGCGGGGGAGATAGTCGTGAGCCTGGCCGCCCCCAAGTTCTCGAACACTCCCTTGAGCTCGAAAGTGGCGCTCAACGGTAACTTCCGGAGCACTTACGCCAGCCAATCCGACGTGGCCGGCGACCCCAAGTACCGCCTTACGAGGCCGGAGCACGAGTTCAACCTGGACGTCAACATACGGGTCAACGAGAGTGTGACGGGTACGGGACGAATCAAGTTCAACACGAGCCTGGGGGACATTCAGGAGACCCAGGGCAGGCTTCATTCGGGACGCCTGGACCTTCTTGCCAGCCCGTTCGACCTCGGTGCCTACTACCACACGGAACTGCTGAGCTTCGATGATCCCCTGGAGCTGGTGGGACACGAGGACCTGGAGGGCACGATAAGGGAAGAGCACATCTACTACGGGCTCGGCACGCAGGGTGCGGTCATCAGTGCCAGCGCATTCGGAGCAGACGGCCTCGTCTTCTACACGAACGTCTACGACTTCGACCGATTCAACGATCCCTCCGTGTACGATAACTCCGACACGGACCTCATTGGGGCGCGCCTGACCAGGGATTTCGGGGAGGGCAGAGTGCGGGCGGGCCTCAGCTGGCTCCGTAAGCAGAACGGCTGGTGGGTGGACTTTGTCAGCGGTACCAACCATAGCACAGCGATTGACTCGTTCAAGAGCCAGACGGGCTCAGAGAGCGACTGGTTCGAGATAGGCACCGTGGACCAGACAATTGCAGGGGACGTCCGTATCGGGTTCGCCGACGGCCTGCTTGGCTGGCTTGAGTTCGGCTGGTGGAACTGGAGTGCCAGATGGGACGTGGGGAACAGAGAGAGGTACGAAGGCACCAACAGGGTCAACGGGGAGATAGACATACCGGTAGGCGACGACAGTGGATACAGGCTCAAGGCGCTCGTGGAGGGTGAGCGAAGCGATGAACTGAGCTGGCGTCTCAGCCACGAGGTCCAGCGCTACGACGCGATGGGCTCAGGCGAGCTGTACGTAGATTTTCGCCGCCCCGCCTTCGCGGATTCTTCGGTGAGCCGGTTCGTCGGCATCAACGACGTGGCGGACTTATGGATAGAAGAATTCCCGGCATTGCCGGAGAGAAAGAACGACATAACGGAGCTCGACCTCATACTGACCGCAGGATTCTTCCGGGCGGAGCTGGAGATTGACAGAACGGGGGCCACGCGGACTTACCTGGCGGGCGGCAACCCGCCTATGCCCGGGCGCTTCACTCAGACGAACGAGCGCTGGAGGATAGCTCCCGGAATCTCAAGCGCGTTCTTCAAAGAGCGGCTTCTCCTGTCGGTGGACTACGAGTACGTTCAGAACGAGCCCGAGGGAGCGTACTTCCGGAGCTTTCCGCTCTCCGACACTTACGAGGCGCCGTTTGGCCTGGATTTCTTTAACACCAGGGAGCTCATCCTCTCTGGCAGGTTGGGCCTGGTGGAGGGGGTGGCTGCTCTGTGGGACGTGAGGTGGATGAGTTACTGGGCCAACGAGGGGCAGGTGCCTGCCGACGAAAACGTCTACGCGTCTCCCTACCTGGCTCTCGTATATACGCCTACAGCCAACGTGGAACTACGCCTGGGATATCATATCAATCCCGTCTACTACCGCGACGTGCCCTTCGAAGGGCGAGGCAACGGCAGGCGCATCTGGCGAGACGAGTACATATGGGAACATGGCGGAAGCGTTTTTGACGCAGAGCGTGCGCTGAGCGACGTGCGCATGGTTTCACTGATGGGGGCCATCAAATTCTAGGCAGCGTTTCGAGAGGGGGAGAGATTCGTGAATAGGGGAGAGAGTGTATCCTTCCATACCAGGCTCAACCTGGTTGTCCTGCTCGTTCTCTGTCTTTCGTTCTCTCTCTCCAGCTGCGCCGTTCTAAGGGCGATAAAGACCAGACTACCGAAACCCCATCCGAGCCCAAAAGGGATTCTCTTTCAGTACGACGCCCCCGCAGCCAGACAGGTCAATCTGGCCGGTAACTTCAACAACTGGGGCGGCACGCAGGGCGGTGGCAGGTTCGACCCTAACATAGACCCCATGGTGCCCGACGCCAACGGGATCTGGAAGATCTACATCCCTCTTCCTCCAGGACGGTACCAGTACAAGTTCGTCATCGACCAGGTCAGGTGGGAGCAAGACCCCAACAACCCTGACAAGGCGTGGGAGGCGGGCTTCGAGAACTCTATGGTCGTGGTCCCCGAGGGCGTCAAGTACGACGTGCCGTTCCTCTCCATCGCGTCGTCGCTTGACGACGTCTCAAGGCCTCGTTCGGCCAGGAAGGTGGAGGTTGAATTCTTCCTGGAGGCGCCCGACGCCAAGAAGGTGTACCTGGCCGGCGGCTTCAACGACTGGTCGGCCGACGAAGACAGGATGGAAAAGGACGAGCAGGGAGTCTGGCGCATCAAGATATTGCTTTCTCCAGGCAGGCACGAATACAGGTTCGTGGTGGACGGAAACTGGATCGAAGATCCGCAGAATCCGAACACCGTAGGGAACCCATACGGCGGCGTAAATTCGGTCATAGAAGTCTCTGAATAGGGAGGATCCGATGAGAAGAACTCTGGTCCCGTTTCTCATCGTTTGTCTTTGTTCCGTTCTTGCCGCGTCCGCGAGCGCGATTTCGGCCGGCAAGGCAAACGCCCCGAGACGCACGGAGCAGGGAATCGCCTTCGAGTTCTTTGCCCCGGACGCCAGGGCCGTGTACCTGGCCGGGGAGTTCAACAACTGGGCGCCCGACCAAGACCTCATGACCAAGGGAGAAGATGGGGTCTTTCGCATCATCAAGCAGCTAACGCCGGGCAGCTACGAATACAAGTTCGTCGTGGACGGGACGTGGAAGGAGGACCCTTCCAACCCGGCCAAGAAAGCTGACCCATACGGCGGATTCAATTCTGTCCTGGTCGTGCTCGAGAACGGTGAGGTCTCCCTGGAGGTCGTGAAACCGCCCTCCCCGCCTCCCGTAGTGGGGCAGATTTCTACCTCGGGGAGGCCGATACACTTCGCCCTCATCTGGCACCAACATCAACCGCGATACGAACGCGACCCGGAAAGCGGGGAGTACCTGGAGCCCTGGGTGAGGCTTCACTGCGCGAAGGACTACTACGACATGGCGGCGATGGCGGCGGAATTCAGTGGCGTAAGGTACACGGTGAACCTCACGCCTGTCCTGCTCATGCAAATCGAGGACATCCTGGCCGGGCACGAGAAGGGTGGCCCAACGGACAGAATGTTCAGACTGAGTGTGAAGCCGGCCGCGGAACTGACTCGAGAGGAGAAATTCCTTCTATTGGAGCGGTTCTTCGACGCCAACTGGGCTCACCAGATAGATCCTTTTCCTCGTTACAGGCAGCTCAGGGACAGGAGACTGGGTTTCAGCAGGGAAGAGCTGCTGGAAAGCCTGGGCCGGTATTCCGAACAGGATCTTCTGGACCTCCAGGTCTGGTTCAACCTGGCGTGGCTGGACCCGGGTTTCTTGGAGGGTCCGGTGGAGCTTACGTCTGGAGCTGTGATCGACCTCTCCGACCTCGTCAAGAAGGGGTCGGATTTCACGGAGCAAGACAAGAGAAGAGTCCTGGACGCCCACATAGAGATCATGCACTGTGTCGTGCCCGTTCACAGGAAGCTGCAGGACGAAGGCAGGATAGAAGTGACGACGACGCCCTTCTATCATCCGATTCTGCCTCTCATCTACGACACCGAGCTGGCCGCGATTGCGATGTCGGCATCGAAGCTGCCCTCGGAGCGCTTCAGCTTTCCTTTTGACGCCGCGGAGCACGTGAGGCGGGCCTCTTCGTTTTACGAGGAGCGATTCGGCAAGACGCCCCAGGGGATGTGGCCCGCAGAAGGCGGGGTGGCGCAGGAGATAGTCGACATCGTGGCCTCTTCCGGCTTCAAGTGGATGGCCACGGACGTGGAGAACCTGGCATTTTCACTGGGTAAGACGAACCTCACGTCGTCAGAGAAGTTCACGGCATACGCCGGCACGCAGGGGGGAGAATCCCTCGCCCTCGTGTTCAGGGATACCGGGCTCTCCAACGACATAGGGTTTAAGTTCTCCCAGATGGATGCCGTGGAAGCGGCAAACGACTTTATAAGGAACCTCGCCAACATCCAGAGGTCGCTGGCGGGTTCCGAGCGTGACCACATAGTGGTGGTGATACTGGACGGCGAGAACGCCTGGGAGCATTTTGAGAACGACGGAAGGGACTTTCTGCGGTCTCTGTACTCGCAGCTCCAGGAGGCGGATTGGGTGGTGACAACCACGGTAAGCGAGTTCCTCAAAGCACACCCGGTGGAGTCGTTGCCGCCCCTTGAGAGACTCTGGGCGGGTTCGTGGGACAGCCACTCTTTTGCGACCTGGATAGGGGAACCGGAGGAGAACCTTGGATGGGAGTATCTGACGAGGGCGAGGCGGGAGTTCGAAGATTGGGGCGCCGGCGAGGGGGCGGACGAGAAGAGCAGGGCCGAGGCCTTCGAGCTTCTTCTGGCGGCCGAGGGAAGCGATTGGTTCTGGTGGTATGGGAAGGACAAGGATTCGGGCAACGACGAGCGCTTCGACGAAGCCTTCAGGAACACGCTCAAGCAGGTCTACGTGTCGATGGGCAAGGAAGCGCCAGCGTACCTTAACGAGCCGATACTGGGAGCAGGTGTGGTCCGCGTCAAGGTCGCGCCAGGTGAGAAGGAGGTCTCGCTTCTTTCCATGAGCGACCCCCTGGGCGACGACAACGGACCCGGAACCTACACCTATCCTAGGAACTCGGTCTTCGTGAACGACGCGTACGACGTCCAGGGTTTCCAGGTCTCGCACGACGAGACGGACGTCTTCTTCAGATTCTACATCGTCGGAGAGTTGACCACACCCTGGGGAGGAGACGTGGGCTTCTGTCTTCAGGGCGTGGATATCTACATTGACACGGACAGTGAGCCGGGCAGCGGGGCCAAGGAGCTGTTTCAGGCAAGAAACGCGCAGGCGGAGACCGGCTCCGAATGGGAATACTTCGCCATGGCAAACATGGACGAGGTGGCTCTCTACGATTCGAGTATGAGACCTGTTGCCGGCGCCGGGATAGGGGCGGCAGGCGATGCTGCCTCTCGTTCCATCGTTGTGAGGGTGCCAAAGGAGTTTGTCGGGGAGCCTGACGAGAGGTGGAAAGTGATCGCGTTTCTGGTGGGGCACGACGGATACGCACCGGGACGCGTGCGGCCGATAACCCCTGTTCCCCAGGAATGGACGTTCGGCGGGAGCCAGAACCCAGCCCTGGAGCCGAGGATAATCGATCTCATCACGCCGGCGGGCCGGGAGCAGCGGGACGTCCTCGGCGCGTTCAAGACCACGGGTAGGCCCGTGGAGATACCAGGGGTTCGGGTGATGGGCGAATGACGAGAGTCCTGTGAAAGGAAGTTGACGATGCGCAAAGCGAAGCTTCTCCTGCACGTGGTGTGTGCCGCGGCCGTCCTGTTGGGCGCCCTGGGCGGCTGTGGTAGGAAGGACGAGGGGATTGCCATCTGGGAACAGATGGACCCGGAGGAGCAGAAGCTTCTCCAGGCCAGGATTGCCGCGTTCGAAAGGGCCCATCCAGGCGTCGCGGTTACCACACTGCACTTCGAAACCGAACAGCTTCAGACGCAGTTCCAGACCGCCGCTCTCGCGGGCGGGGGGCCGTGCTTGGTGTTCGGCCCTTCGGACAAGGTGGGCCCGTATTCTGTGATGAAGCTCATACGCCCCCTGGATGAGCTTTTCGGAGAGGAGTTTTTCTCTCTCTTTGTGGAGGGAAGTCTGGATACCTTGAACGGTCACATCTACGCTATTCCTGACCAGGTAGGGAACCATCTGGCGCTCGTGTACAACAGGAAGTTCGTCAAGACCCCTCCCACCTCCACGGACGAATTCATCTCCATCGCCAAGCAGAACACGGTAGACGAAAACGGGGACGGAATCACGGACAGGTACGGTCTCGTGTTCAACGCGGTCGAACCCTTCTGGCTGGTTCCCTTCCTCGGAGGCTTTGGAGGTTGGGTGATGGATGAAGACCATGCGCCGACTCTGGACACCCCTGCCATGGTCAAGGCACTCAGGTTCGTGTCGGACCTGAGGGCGAAGCACAGGGTGCTGCCCAAGGAATGCGACTATCAGCAGGCGGAGACACTCTTCAAGGAAGGTAAGGCCGCGATGATGATAAACGGTCCCTGGTCCTGGGGTGGTTACATCAGCGCAGGAATCGACGTGGGACTTGCCCCTCTTCCCAGGATGTCGGAAACGGGCCTCTGGCCGACACCCATGGTGTCGTCGAAGGGCTATTCCGTGAACGTGAACTGTCCCCGAGAGAAGCTGGAGCTCGTCAAGGAACTCCTGGACTTCCTCACTTCGCCTGAGAACCAGATGGTGACCATGAGGCGCCTGAGGATGCTACCCGCGCGCAAGGCCATTGCTGATTCTCTGACACCCGGAAGTGATTTATTTCTAGACAATTCCCTCATTCAGCTCAAGCACGGTCGCAGGATGCCCGTGGTGCCGGAGATGAGGGCCATCTGGGACAGCATGCGTCCCTCGTACCAGAACGTGCTCAATCAGGAGATGATCCCTGAAGAGGCCGCCAGGACGATGCAGAAGACCGCCCTGGAGAGAATCGCCAGGATGAAGGAATAGAGGTGTTGTGGTAGTGAGGACGCTTGGCGGTTCGGAGTCTAGCTGGTGGGGTGGGCCCAGTACTGCCGGGATCGAAAGCTGCGGAGAGACCGTTGACACACGGCGCCGGTGAGCAGGCAAATTCCTTACTCGGCTCCCTGAGCCACCGCCTTCGGAGCGGCGGAGGGAGAAGGTCCTTCCCCTACGTGCTTCTGGCACCCACCGTGGCAATCATGCTCGTGGTGGTGCTCTATCCGCTCATATACAACTTCGTCCTGGCATTCAAGAACATGAGCATGTACCACTTCCACGACGCCAGGTTCGTGGGACTGCGCAACTTCGCGCAGATATTCAGGGAAACCGAACTCTACTTGGTCTTCGGAAAGACCATCATCTGGACCGCCGTGAACGTCTTCTTTCACGTGACCCTGGGGGTGGCGATTGCGGTAGTCCTGAACGGTCGAATCTACGGAAGTGGAATCTTCCGTGCCCTCCTCATCCTGCCGTGGGCCATCCCGCAGTACATAAGCGCGCTCACCTGGAAGGGCATGTTCAACCACGAATACGGTGCGGTCAATCTGATCCTGAGCAAGGTCTTTCACCTTGCCCCCATCCCTTGGTTCTCAGACGCCACGTGGGCGTTCATCGCTCCCATCATCACGAACGTGTGGCTCGGATTTCCGTTCATGATGATCGTTGCCCTAGGTGGGCTGCAGAGCATACCCCACGAGCTGTACGAGGCGGCCGAGCTGGACGGGGCAGGCGCGCTGGGAAAGCTGAGGAACGTGACGCTGCCCCTTCTCAAGCCCATTCTGGCGCCCGCCATCGTGCTGGGCACGGTGTGGACGTTCAACAACATGAACGTCATCTGGCTCGTTACCGGTGGAGGTCTACCGGCGGACAAGACGCACATCCTGGTGACCTACATATACAAAGCCGCCTTCACCTACTACAGGTACAGCTACGCCGCCGCCTTCTCCGTCATCGTGTTCTTCCTGCTCCTGGGTTTCACGTTTCTCTTCATGAAGTACTTCAAGGTGTCGGAGGCGGCGTTCGAATGAGCCGTGAGAGAGCTCGAGGGTAGAAGAATGAGGCAAGCCAGACGAAGCATGCGGACGGTTGTCGCACACGTCGTTATAGTCTGCGTGACGCTTGCCACCATCTACCCGATAATTCAGATAATCGGCATTTCCTTGAGGCCCGCGGACAGGCTTTATACCACGTCGCTGAGCATAATCCCGGAAGACGCGACGGCGCAGGCGTACCACGACGTTCTGTTCGAGAAGGACTTCCTTCTCTGGCTGAGGAACAGCACGGTCGTTGCCGGGATCGTCACGCTCATAGGGGTCTTTCTGGCCGCGACCTCTGGATACGCGTTCTCGCGCTTCAGGTTCGTGTTGCGGAAATCCGGGCTCTACTCGTTCTTGATCGCCCAGATGTTTCCTGCAACGATGCTGCTTCTTCCACTTTACGTTCTGATGAAAGGGCTTCATCTCTTGAACTCGCTGGGGGGGCTCGCCGTCGCGTACGTTGCCACGGCGCTTCCTTTCTGCGTCTGGACGATGAAGGGCTACTACGACACCATTCCGCGTGAGCTGGAGGAGGCCGCCATGATGGACGGGGCCTCGTACTGGCGGGCATTTCGGACCGTAGTTCTCCCTCTGGCAGCCCCCGCGCTCGCCATCACTGCCATCTTCTCCTTCATGGCCGCCTGG
This sequence comes from Candidatus Eiseniibacteriota bacterium, assembly GCA_020349905.1. Classification (GTDB taxonomy): domain Bacteria; phylum Eisenbacteria; class RBG-16-71-46; order JAFGJU01; family JAFGJU01. Next base: position 1,504,430 of record CP070702.1, on the reverse strand, counting down.
TCCGAGTTCATGGTCGCGAGGGTCATAATCACGACGAAGTCGTTACACACGCTTCCTCTCGGATTGGAGAGCCTCAGCAGCACGTTTCAGACGGAGTGGGCCAACTACGCGGCCGGAAGCGTGCTGGTCTCCTTGCCGGTGGTTCTGCTGTTCCTTTTCCTCAACAGGTATTTCGTGTCGGGGTTGACGCTGGGCGGCGTGAAGCAGTAGCATGCGCTAGGACTGAAGGAGGATCGGAGTGGGTCTGATCTCCAGGCTGCTCAGTCAGTGCAGGCTACCCAGGGGCCGGTTCGGGCTCTTTCTGGCACGGGAGATGAACCGGGCGCACGGTCCTATGACCCGCTGGGTCCTCTCGCGGATTCCCGTGTCGGACCAGCGGTCCGTCTTAGATGTCGGCTGCGGGGGAGGGGGGACAATCCTGAAATTGTCCCGCTTGCTGCCCGGGGCCGAGATCCACGGCATCGACTACTCGCCGGTGTGCGTGAGCACGTCGTTCCGTACGAACAGGGGTCTCGTTGAGAAGAAACGGGCCTTCGTAAGCCGGGCATGCGTGTCTCACCTACCCTTTAGGGAAGCATGCTTCGACCTGGCCCTGGCCGTCGAATCCCATTACTTCTGGCCTGACCTGCTGGCCGACATCGGCGAGATACGCCGCGTGGTGCGGGACGGCGGGATACTGGCAATAGCTGGCGGAGTGTACTTCGGCGGTAGGTCCGACCATCGCAATCGGAAGCTGGCATCACTCGGAGGGATGAACTGCCAGACGCTCGCCGAGCTCAGCGACACCCTGTCCAGGGCCGAGCTGGTGGACGTCGAGGTGCACGAGAATGAGCGCAAGGGCTGGTTCTGCGTGACCGGGCGCAAACGTGGCCAGAGTGAGGCCATGCGGCGCGAAGGGTCCTCGTTCCTCTGACGGCGCTTGCGCCGTGCGCCGCGGTGCGCTCGGGGTATTTCGTTCCGACCCGCGTCCGGCCTGTCTGTCAGGAGAAGGACAATGCCTGCAAGAGTACGCAAGGGCGCCACACCTCACAGGCGAGGGTGTCGGTTCGCCGTGTGGGCTCCCAACGCCGATGAAGTGTTCGTCTTGGGAACGTTCAACAAGTGGCGCAAGACCGAGCATCTGATGGTCAAGAATCCCGACGGAGTCTGGGTGCTCGATATTCCCGGGGCAAAGCCCGGCGATGAGTATCGCTATCGAGTTCTCACCGCCGGCAGGGAGTACCTTCGAATAGACCCGTACGCCCGCCGTGTCACTAGCTCCGTGGGAAACGCAGTCATCACGAGACCCTGTCGCAGGATCAAGTCCGACGGATTCGTCATCCCCCCGCTGAACGAGATGGTGATATATGAACTGCACGTGGGGACGTTTGGGAAGAGGGAGGGTCGTCCTGAACCCGGGGCCCTGGACGGGGTCATTGACCGGCTCCCGTATCTGCGCGAGCTGGGAATCAACGTGGTTGAGGTGATGCCCCTGGCCGAGTTTGCCGGTGGATACTCATGGGGGTACAATCCGTCCCACATATTCGCGGTCGAGAGCGATTACGGTTCACCCCGCACGTTCAGGGACTTCGTGGACGAATCGCACAGGCTGGGGATTGCCGTGATCGTGGACGTGGTCTACAACCACTTCGGTCCGAGCGACCTTGATCTCTGGCAGTTCGACGGCTGGCATGATAATGAAAAAGGGGGTATCTTTTTCTATAATGACTGGCGCTCTGAAACTCCCTGGGGAGAAACAAGGCCGGACTACGGGCGCGAAGAAGTTCGTAAATTTATATGGG
>CP070702.1:1451808-1502549 GCA_020349905.1 Candidatus Eiseniibacteriota bacterium | reverse complement strand
TGCCTGAGCCACTTATTCGGGGAGGGCAGCTTCCTGAAGCCCCCACCGAACGTCCTCGTCGTGATCTTGGTCGTCTGAACTTCCTCGTGCTCCTTTGTCAGGATGATGTCGTCACCGGTCCTGAACTTGGGAATCTCCTTCCTCTCGGAGAGGGAGAAATTGAACGGAATGTTAAACACGTCCTTTGGCAGAAATTTGTGCACGGCCATCACACCTGAGACCGTGTACGAGCTGCTGCGACGGCCGCTGCCCCTGGTGCGCCCTATCGAAAGAAAGTCCTCGTCCCTCTGTTCGAGGTGCGAGGACACGGAAAGAAAGTCAGCGAACTTGGCCTCCGCGAACACCCTCCTGGCTGTTCCCATCTCCTTCTTGACGTTCGTAAGCCTCAATTCGTCTACCCACACGCTGTCGGAAGCCACCATGGTCGAACCCGTCCTCTCCGACACGTTGACCAGACCCGTGGTTATCCTCTGTATCTTCGTAAACGAAGGCCGGCCTCGAAGCCTGAACCAGCCCCCGTCCGGTAGGTAGAGAGTAGTGTCCGTCGTGCTGGTGGACATGTCCAGTTTCACGATGCTCAGGTCTTCCAGCTTGAACTCACGCGATTCCCACGAGGTGGGCACCGGTGTAGAGTACTCGTAGAAGTTCAGGCTGTCCGTCCCGAAACGAAAGAAGTACATGAGGGAGTCGGAGCTGCCCCTGACCCAGAACCTGAGCGTCTCGTACTGCGTGTAGTCACTGCCACCGGCGAACGATTTGTACGCGGAGACGGTGTCGGACGGAAACAGGTTCTTTGCCGACAGCACCAGGGATTGTTCCTTCTTGGGAATCCTGTTCTCTTCACCTATCTCGATGGGAGGAGGTTGGTAGATGTCCCCGTGCTCCTTGTTGTTTATGACTCCGATGTACAAGCGCTCGCCCTGGGCCAAGGACTCCTCGTTGGCAATGGGGCCGATTATCCACCTGTTCCCCACTACCTCAAATCCGCCCAGCTGAAGCTTGGAGCCCTCCACGAACCCGTCCATCCACAGGCGGGCGTGCTTGATGTTGTCCCAGCGCGGCTGGCCCACCGTCACCACCGCGGTGTCGGACAGGGGAACTCGGAAGAGTCTCCAACCGTTGCCGTTGTCCCTGACCTGATACCTGCTGTCTTGAGCCAGGCTGATGGTGTACTCGAAGTAGTCCTGCCGGGTATCCAGAATCCCGTCCCCGTCCAGGTCCTCCGTGTCAGGAGTGGGGTGGGAAGATATCATCCTGTTCCCCTCGGTGCCGTTTATGTGAGAGAAGTCGGTAGGCGTTTCAGGTTTGTACCAGTAGTCGTCTTCCTGAGTGTCACCGGAACTGTTCTTTGCTTTCCCGTCGAGCCCGGTGTCCTCGTCTACGGGAGCCAGGTCGAGGATTCCGTTTCTGTTCTTGTCCTCCGTGTCTAAACGCGAGTTGGGGAGGCTGTCGGGACTCCACATGGCGTCTTCGCTCATCAGCCCGAAATCTATCTTGATCTCCCTGGCCAGCTCGCGGCCCTGCCCGAAGTCGTTCACCCATATTTCGATGTTCTGCATCTCCGTGAAGTCCTCTCCGAGCCACGAGAAGATCTGGGTGAGACCGTGCCAACCGCCCGTCTGCGCGACGTAAAGCTCGAGTGCCGTGATGACCCTTTCTCTCTCCTCAGGGGAGCGCTCGGGAAAAAGGTCGCCCTCGCGCACAACGTTCTCCCGGTTGAACTCGGGATGCAGGTTGTACCACCAGAGTGCCCTGCGCCCGGCAGGCTGGACGAGAAGTGTCGGTTCCTCCGGCAGGCTGCTCAGGCGCCACTGGGAGCGCAGGAGCCCGAGCGGCCTGGTCTCCTTGTTCCCTTCCATGTCGTCTATGTACACTTCGTTTCTCGTATTCGGGTTCGGAACGCTTATGCCGAACTCACCGGACACCGAAAGACTCGACATCTCCCTCGTCTCCACCAGGGGCAGGGCGTCCACCAGGCTCGTCATCAGCGTGGGAGTGAGTTTGAAGGCTCCGCTCACGCCTCCCACGATGGTCCTCGACGGCTCCTGGTCGAGCCTGGGCCTTTCTTCCATGGTTCCCTTGCTCTCGTAGAGCCACGTTGTGGCGAGCGAGAACTCGTCCGTGGGCTTGTACTGGCTGGAGACGCCCAGAAGCGTTTTCGAGAGCCCGAAGAGCGAAGCCCTCGAGAAATCCACCGAGACGTCAGCCGTTGGCTCCAGTGCGGCGGGAGTGAGGAGTCTCAGCTCCCCTATGTCGTAATCGATGGTGTAGTCAGTCCCCTTCTGCAGCCTCATCCCGTTCAGCGTGACCACCTCGGAATCTTCGAGGATGTTCCAGCCCAGATAGAAGGTTGTCTGGGGGCTCTTGTACTCCACATCCAGGTAGAACCGGGTGTCGAGATAATACTTCGGAAATTTCTTGGTGTAGATGTTGGCGTTGCCCTCGTCGCCCCTCAACGTGTCCGGCCTGGCCCAGGGGTTCCAGGCGTGAATGTCGAACGAATCGGGAGCGAAAGGTTGCATGTCCGGGAAGAGCAGTATGCCCCTGCTCAGATCTATGTAGTCTTCGTCGATGAGCCCGTCCGGGGGCGTGTTGGCCGTGGGCCCTCGTCTGTCCAGGCCCAGGATCTGGATGTAAGGAATCTCGTTCAGAGCTTCTTCGTCCACGCCCGCCCCACCGCTCCGCCTCTTCACGGTCAGCCTGAAGCTCTCAGGTATTATGGCTTCGGAGCCGAGGAAGTAGACGTTCCTGAGCTCGTGTTTGCGAAGAGCAGCCCACCTGCCCTTGGTCAGGTCCAGCTCCAGCTCGTCGTCTGGCGGGACGATCATCTTCAGTTCGAGCGCAAAGGGATCAGGATTACCTATCTGGCGAGGAACGCCTCCCACGACCTCTCTGTAAGATACGGCCAGGACGTGATTGGACGGAAGCGCTCCCTCTATGACCAGAACTGGAAAGTAGGGACCGTAGAAATATTCGAACCGATAATGCTCTTCCGGAAGCTTCTTGTCGAAATTACCGACGAAATAGGTCGTGTCCTTCGTGCCGTTGGACTTGAAGAGGTACGCCACTCCGGGAATTGTCCCCTTCTCGTTATTGTATCCGTTCAGGTCGTCGATGAAGACTTCCACACTCGCGACGTCTATGAGGCTCACTGGCTTTCCGAACTCAGGCACGTCCAGAAAGAAATACGTGCGCTTGCTCTGGTCGAGGTCGCTTATTTGCTTCTGGACAGTCTTGGCGCCACCGACTATCCGCTGCTTGTCCGGCTTGCCCTCCTGCTTGCTGGCAATCATGGTCAGGTCCACGCTGCCCAGCTTGGCGACCGATTTGATGCCGAACAGGCCCTCGTGGGTCCCCGAGTAGCTGACGTACTGGGTATTCGGAATGGAGAGGTTCGTGTTGCCGAGGTCCACGCTCTGGATTATCTCGTCGTCGTAGCCTCTGTATCTTATCCTTATTCTGTTTTGGAGTTCGGTGCGGGCGGCACTGCTCTGGTCCCAGTCCACGTCTATCTTCTCCCCGATCGTGCCGTCCAGCTTGACGACCAGGTCCTGCCGCATGTCGAGACGCGGAAACTTGCTCTGCTTGCCGTACTCGCTGTACTGCTGTCCCACCGTCCAGTTGCTCTGTCCGCTGAACGCGATGGTCTCGCTTCCCGTTACCCTTAAGTTGGGTTTACCCTTACCCACAATCGCCTGTACCGCTCTGGGAAACTGGATGGGAAGGTCCACGCTGAACAGTCCCCCTCTTCGCCCCGCGTCCGAGACGTCTCTTATGCCTTTGCGCGCCTCCCTCCTCCAGAGAGTCGTCCTCCTGTCGCGGCCGACCATGCTGGCGTAGTGAGCGATGGAGGAGGAAACAGGAGGCACGACGTCCACCCCCAGCACGGAGGTAGTCTGCCTCACTGAATCCGACTCGAAGTCCACCCAGAGTTCGATGTTCGTCATGGAGAGGCTGGGCCTCACGGCCAGCAGGTGATGAAGGGGAACAAGCAGGGCGTCAGGGGACCCAAGCAGGGTCGGGCGAGAAATCGACGTGCCCTGTGAGGACCACCTCCACAGGCTGGAGTCGTCTCCGGGAGCGGGAGTCGCCAGCAGGAGGAGGAGAAGAAGCGCGGGACCGAGTTTGGGGAGTCTATTCATGCCTAGCCGCCACAGGTTTCCTTCACACGGCAAAATAGCCGGCCAAATCCTAGCACTTAAGGTGGATATTTACAACGTAGCACTCTTTGTGCCACAATTATCGTTTGACACGCAAAGCGTACTGGAATATACTAGTTCTCTTGCTTTTAGATACACCGGACTTGCCGGGTTTTCGCCATAGGTTGACGCCGAGGCCTGCCATACGGAGGGCACAGACGCATGAAAGAGCCTTCAACTGCTGAAAAGCCAAAGTTTTGGAGAAAGCCCCTCGACGCGGACAGGCTACAGGTTCCGAAGGGCAAGGTTCACATCATCAAGGAGCGGTGCAAAGGATGCGGGTTCTGCATCGAGTACTGTCCCAGGGACGTGCTGGGACTCTCGGACGAGTTCAACTCGAAGGGCTATCATTTCCCGGTGGCGGTCAACGAGGACGCGTGCGTAAGCTGCAAGTTGTGCGACCTGCTGTGCCCGGAGTTCGCGATATACAGCGAGACGATAGAGCAGGAGGAGGTGGAGAAAGGTGGAAAGTAAGGGCGCCGTTCTCACCGGAGAGCATTTCATCAGCGGCAACGAAGCGTGTGCAGAGGGCGCACTCGCGGCCGGTTGCCGCTTTTTTGCCGGCTATCCCATCACTCCCTCCACTGAAGTTGCGGAGCACATGGCCGAAAGGCTCCCCGAGGTGGGCGGTACCTTCATCCAGATGGAGGACGAACTCGCCTCCATGAACGCCATACTCGGAGCCGCGTGGGCGGGAGCGAAGACCATGAGCGCCACGAGTGGCCCCGGGTTCAGCTTGATGATGGAGAACCTGGGTCTGGGCATAATGACGGAGACCCCCTGTGTTCTCGTCAACATCCAGAGAGGCGGACCTTCCACCGGGCTCCCCACCCTGGTTGGCCAGGGCGACATGATGCAGGCCCGATGGGGCTCGCACGGCCCTTACGAGATCATCGCCCTGAGTCCGAGCTCCCCGCAGGAGATTTTCGACCTCACGATCAAGGCGTTTAACCTCTCGGAACAGTTCAGAATACCGGTGCTCATCATGTCGGACGAAGTCGTTGGGCACATGACCGAAAAGGTCATCATACCTCCTGCGGACGACATCAAGCTCACTCCCAGGAGGACTCCGAAGGTCTCTCCGGAGAAGTATCTGCCCTACGATCCCGACGAGGACCTCGTGCCTGCGATGGCCCTTGCAGGACAGGGATACAAGATGCACGTTACCGGACTCACCCACGACAGGAAGGGATATCCCGTCATAACCGAAGAGGCACAGATAGAGCTGGTGCAGCGTCTCATCGACAAGATACGGAAGAACCGGGACAAGATAATCGAGTATCACGAGGATCAATGCGAAGGAGCAGACGTCATAGTGTGCTCCTACGGCATTTCGGCCAGGACCTCTCTGCTGCCCATACAGCTCGCTCGCGAGGAAGGGCTGAAGGTGGGGCTTTTCAAACCCATCGTGGTGTGGCCGTTCCCCGAGGAGCGGATAGGCCAGTTGGCCGCGGGAGTGAAGGCATTCGTGGTGCCCGAGATAAATTACGGCCAGATCTCGCTCGAAGTCGAGCGCTGCGCCCACGGAAAGGCAGAGGTCATCCAGGTGCCTCACGCCGGGGGAGGAATACACGATCCCGCAAAGGTCCTGGAGGCCATCAGGAGGGCTGCGAAATGATCGAACGGCATCCGATGGACCAACTCCTGAGGGAGGACAGGATTCCGCACATATGGTGTTCCGGCTGTGGTCTCGGGACCTCTCTTACTGCCTTCATGTCAGCACTTCAGGACACCGGCATTTCTCTCGACAACGTGTCCGTTGTCTCCGGAATCGGCTGCACGGGCCGGGTGGCGGGGTACGTCAAGCTGGATTCGTTTCACACCACGCACGGAAGACCTATCCCGTTCGCGGTCGGACTCCACCTCGCCAATCCTTCTCTGAAGGTGGTGGTCTTCTCCGGAGACGGCGACCTCATCGCCATAGGCGGGAACCACTTCATCCACTCCGCCAGGCGAAACCTCGACATGACGATAATCTGTGTAAACAACTTCAACTATGGGATGACCGGAGGCCAGGGCGGCCCGACGACCCCCATCGGGGCCAAGACGAGCACGACCCCGTACGGTAATTTCGAGTTTCCGTTCAACATCCCTCATCTGGCCGCGGCGAGCGGTGCGACTTACGTTGCGCGCTGGACCGCGCTCGACGCAAGAAGGCTCCGCAAATCCATCCACGAGGCGCTCATGAAGAGAGGTTTCAGCGTGGTCGAGATAATCTCTCCCTGTCCCACCCTGTTCGGCCGTTTCAACAGACAGGGTACAGGACTCGACATACTCAACAGCTACAGGGAGCAAACGGTCATTCAGCACGGCGCCGATCCTGCGAAGGTCGGCATAGAGCCGGGCGGGAAGATAATCGTGGGCAAGTTCGTCGACATAGAGCGCCCGACGTTTCTTGATGTGGTCAACCAAGGACTCAAGGGGAAGTTCGGCCCCCCGGTGGAGAAGCCACGAGCTGAGGAGCTCGCAATCCCGAGCGTTGATGAGTGAGGAAGGCTTTATGGCTAGAACCGAGTTGAGATTTGCGGGTTTTGGCGGACAGGGAATAATCATGGCCGGCTACATAGTCGGCAAGGCCGCGTCCATCTACGACAAGAAGAACGCCACTCTGACCCAGAGCTACGGCCCGGAGTCGAGAGGCGGAGCCTGCAGCGCGGGAGTGGTGATATCGGACACGGCCGTTCACTACCCACATCCTGTGACGCCCTCCGTTCTCGTCTTGATGTCTCAGGAGGCGTGCACCAAGTTCGAGTGCCTGCTGCCGGACAACGCCACTGTCCTGATAGACGAGGACCTGGTGAAGGTGTCGGCGTTCAACAAGACCTCCAAGGTGTACTCCATCCCTGCCACGCGCATGGCGGAGAGTCTGGGAAGGAAGATCGTGGCAAACATCGTCATGTTGGGATTCTTCGCTTCGGTTACAAAGCTGGTGAGCTTTGAGGCGATGCAGCAGGCGGTGGCCTCGACGGTCCCGCCGGCCACGAAACAGCTTAACTTGGACGCTTTCCAACAGGGCTACGATTACGGGCTGAAGGCGGAGCCCATGAAACTCGCCTAGAGAGCTTACGGGACCTCTCATAGAAGGGGCCGACGCCGTGGCAGACGGCCGGGTGCGTGGGAGACGAGAAAAGGCAGGAGAACATAAGGAAGATATGAAGAAGAAGTCCCGCGTAGAGTTCAGTCCGCGAGTAGTGGCCTTTGTCTGCAAGTGGTGCTCCGGGTCTGACGGGAACTCCGAAGGAGGCTCGGCAAAGAAGAGTCCCTTCAAGGGCTCTCAGGTCAGTTCCGTCAGCGTCATGTGTTCGGGCAGGGTCCAGCCGGGATTCGTGCTCAGCGCCTTCGAACTGGGGGCCGACGGAGTCATCATCTGCGGGTGCGAGCGTGGAAGCTGCCACTACTCCACTGGAAACGAACAGCAGCTGGAGATGTTCGAGACTTCGAAGAACCTCATAAAGATTCTGGGCCTCGAGCCCGAGAGATTGAAACTCGAACTCTTGCCCCCCCAGGACACCGGTGCGTTGAACCGGGTCACGGAGGAGTTCCTGAGCCAGGTCAGAAAGGCAGGACCAAGTCCCTTGAGGAGACAGGGAGGAAACGGGTGAGAAACACGACCGACGCCATCAAGGCAACTGGGGCCCGCTCATGCCTGGACTGTGGCAAGTGCACGGCCGTGTGTCCGGTGGCCCGCGCAAACGACTGCTTCTCGCCGAGGCGCATAGTGGTGGGTTCGGTTTCCGGGGGGCATGAGGAGGCCCGCAAGGAGCGACAGTGGGACTGTCTCACGTGCGGGCTGTGCAGCGAGAGGTGCCCGTCCGACATTGACTACGTGGACCTGACCAAGATAGTCCGGGTAGAGGCACACAGCGCCGGCGAGGAGGGTGCGTGTGCACACGGGAATACGCTTCAGCTGCTCATGAGAATTATGACCTCGCCCGAGCTGAAGCAGAACAGGCTCGAGTGGCTCACCAGCGACCTAAAGATTTCGAAGAAGTCCGACTACCTATATTTCGTGGGGTGCATCCCCTACTTCGACGCCTTCTTCGCTGACCTGAAGGTGAACTGCCTGGAGATAGCACGCTCCACTGTCAAGCTCCTCAACGCCGCCGGAATCGAGCCCATGGTCCTGCCCGACGAGCGCTGCTGTGGGCATGATCTCTACTGGGCGGGTGACATAGAGAACTTCGAGATGCTTGCCAGGCACAACATCGCGAAGATAACGGAGAGCGGTGCCAAAACAGTAGTGACGTCGTGCCCGGAGGGGGCCGCGACTCTCAAGCTCAGCTATCCAGAGGTTGCCGGCGGTTCCCTGCCGTTTGAGGTCGTTCACCTCACCCAGTTCCTTGACGAGCAGTGCTCTGCGGGGACACTGAGGTTCAGGAAGGACGGGAAACTGGCCACATTCCAGGACCCTTGCAGGCTCGGGCGCTTCCTGGGGGTCTACGAGCAACCCCGGAATCTTCTCAGAGGACTGTTCGGAGACGGCTACTCCGATATGCCTCACTCCAGAAACGCCGCCATCTGCTGCGGGACCAGCGGATGGATGAACTGCGGTATACACTCGAAGGCCATACAGACCCAGAGACTGAAGGAAGCCCGTTCGACGGGTTCGGAGCTGCTTGTTACGGCCTGCGTGAAGTGCCAGATACACTTTGCGTGCGCCATGAAGGATGTCGACTTCCCTGAAGAAGCACGAATCCAAGTTGAAGACCTGGCTGTTTTGGCCGCGTCTTCACTTGAGAAGTGAGAAGCAACCAAGGAGGTGCGAGGGATGGTAAGAGCAGATGGCGCTGAGGACCTGAGGGTCGGCGTGTTCGTCTGCGCATGTGGTCTCAACATTGCCGCTTCAGTTGACGTCGAGGAAGTCCGCAAGTTCGCGGAGACTCTTCCTGATGTCGCCGTGGCGGTTCTGAACAAGTATACGTGCGCGGACCCTGGTCAGCAGGAAATCAAGCGATACATCCTTGAACACAAGTTGAACAGGGTGGTAGTCGCCTCCTGCAGCCCCAGAATGCACGAACCCACGTTCAGGCAGTGCGTGGCGGAGGCGGGGGTCAATCCGTACCTCCTCGAGATGACGAACCTCCGCGAGCACTGCAGCTGGGTTCACAGCACGGACAGGGTGGCGGCGACCGAGAAGGCCAAGGACATGGTGAAGATTTCCGTTGCCCGGGCTCGCCTGCTGGAGAGTCAGGACGAGACGGAGATTCCCGTCACCAACAGGGCGCTCGTCATCGGCGGCGGCATAGCTGGAATCCAGGCCGCACTTGACCTCGGAGATGCCGGTTACCAGGTCTACCTGGTCGAGAAGGAACCTTCCATCGGTGGGATAATGGCACAGCTTGATAAGACGTATCCCACGATGGATTGCTCCATATGAATTCTCGGCCCCAAGATGATGGATGTCGGTCGACATCCGAAGGTCGAGTTGATGACATACAGTGAAGTCGAGAACGTCACTGGCTACATCGGCAACTTCAAGGTCACCATCAGGAAGAAGGCACGCTACGTCGACGAGAAGGAGTGCAACGCTTGCGGCGACTGCGTGAAAGTCTGCCCGTCCTGCACCCCCGACGAGTACCAGATGGGATTCTCCACCAGGAAGGGGATCTATATCCCCTTCCCTCAGGCCGTTCCTTCCAGCTACCTCATAGACATGAAGACCTGCCTGGGTAACAATCCTATCGCTTGTGCCAAGTGCCAGGAAGTCTGCGAGAAGAAGTGCATAGATTTCGACGCGAAGGACGAAGTGGTCACGGTCGACGTGGGCGCCATAATCGTGGCCGTCGGAAACGACGTGTACGACCCGACCGAACTGGACGAGTACGGTTACAGGAGCTACGAGAACGTAATCACCAGCATGGAATTCGAGAGACTCATCTGCGCCGGCGGCCCCACCGAAGGGCACTTCATCCGCCCCAGCGACAGAACGAGGCCGAAATCCATCGGGTTCATCCAGTGCGTGGGCTCTCGCTCCAAGAAGAGAGGGAATCCATACTGCAGCAACATCTGCTGCATGAACACCATAAAGGACACCGTCCTCCTGAAGGACCACTATCCTGACACTGACGTCAAGGTCTTCTACATGGACATACGTGCCTTCGGAAAGGGCTTCGAAGACCTCTACATGAAGAGCAAAGACGAGGGTGTCCATTACGTGAGGGGACTCCCGGGCGAAGTGGAAGAGAACCCAGAGACGGGTAACCTGATAGTCACGGTTGAGAACACGACGACCGGAAAGATAGAGAAGCACGAACTCGAACTGCTCGTGCTTTCTGTCGGCCTTTTGCCCAGGAAGGACAGCGACGTCGTGAGGCAACTTCTCACGCTCTCGAGGACGTCGGACGGGTTCTTGATGGAATCACATCCCAAGCTCAAGCCCGTGGACGCTCCCACGAGAGGCGTCTTCCTGGCGGGCTGTGCCGAGGCACCCAAGGACGTCAAGGATAGCGTGACCCAGGCCTCGGCGGCGGCTGCGAGGGCAAACGTGATACTTGCGTCGGACAAGCTCACCGTGGAAGCGATAACTGCACACATCGACCCCGACCTCTGCAAGTACTGTGGCCTTTGCGTGAAGGTCTGCCCTTACAAGGCCATCACTCCCACTGACCGCAAGAAGAAGATCGCCCCGCAAGTGATCGAGGCCGCCTGCGCCGGCTGCGGGACCTGCGGGGCCGAGTGCCCGTTCGACTCGATATCAATGCGCCATTTCACGGACGCACAGATATACGCCCAGATCGACGCCATACTGGACACGAACTCTCAGGACAAGGTCGTCGTCTTCGCCTGCAACTGGTGCTCATACGCCGGCGGAGATTTCGCCGGCATCTCGAGACTTCAGTATCCGGTGAGCAATCGTCTCATAAGAACGATGTGCAGCGGACGAGTCAAGGACGAGTTCGTCCTGTACGCCTTTCGCAAGGGTGCCCCCGTAGTGCTGGTCTCGGGGTGTCACTTCGCGGACTGCCACTACATCGACGCCAACAGGCAGACACAGCTGAGGGTCGAGAAGCTCTGGGACAAGCTGGAGAAGAACGGCATCAGGCCTGAGAGGCTTCAGCTGGAGTGGATAAGTGCTGCCGAAGGCCAGAAGTTCGCGGTCGTCATGAAGGCGGTCGAAGAACTGAGGCAGAAGGTAACGGCAGAGGAGATAGAACACACGAAAGAGGTCCTGGCTCCTAAGCCCAAGAAGAAGCCGGTGGAGGAAGCGGCCAGTTCCGCTTGAGCAAGGCGTTGCCAACCGAACTCAGCTCCACAGAGAGATTGAAGGGCCTCCCTGACGAGCGCCCTAGACTACCGGTGTTCAGGAAAGGCGGACCGGGAATCCAAGGACCAGGAGACCACGTAGATGGCACAGGAAGCTGACTTCAAGTGCTTGCGATGCGGCAATTCTTTTAGGGCCCCCTACTCTCCCGAGACGGAGCCGCAGGAAAGAGCCTGCCCCAACTGCAAGAGTAACAGCGTGCGACGAGTGAAGGAGCAGAAAGAGGCTCCTGGCAAGAAGTAGACGACTTGGCCTGGCAACTGACTCCGACGTTCGCCCACATTCAGACTCTCCGTATCCTCAGCAAGAGCCGCGCTCCTGGAGTGTACGCCTCCAAGTCCGCGGGAGAGGCACGCCCACCCCACGAGGCCCAGGACTCGCCCGGGATGACCCCTTCGTTGACAGAGCGTTAGGGCGATGGTAGCATGTGCCTGCGCGTCAACGGTTCGGACGCGACCCCGACGTCTGCGGCAAGAACGATGTGCCTGGGTTCCGTGTCCGGGAGGCGGCTCGACGGATCGAAGAAACCTGGGCCGTGAGCCGCGCGCTGACTGGGCCTTGCTTCGCGAGGAGACAAGATGCGTTTCCCGAGGATGACCATACTGCAGAAGTACGTCCTCAGAGAGCATCTCATCCCCTTCATCATGGGTTTCTCCGTGGTGACCTTTCTTCTCACCATGGATTTCCTCTTCGATTACCTTGACCTCCTGATCGGCAAGGGAATACCGGTCCTCATTGTGCTCCAGCTCTTCCTCTACGGTCTGGGCTGGATGGTTGCCCTCTCCATACCCTGCGCAGTCCTGGTGGCCTCTCTCATGACCTTCGGCCGCCTCACGCAGGACAACGAGATGACCGCGGCGAGGGCCGGCGGTGTCAACGCCCTCTCGGTGATGATCCCTCCCTTCATCGCCGCAGGCATCATAGCGATGCTCCTTTCCCTCTTCATGAATTTCGTGCTGCCCGAGACCAATCACGCCTTCGCCAATCTCATGATAGACATAAGCAAGAAGAGGCCCACGGTCGAGATAAGGGAGGGGGTGTTCATCGACGATTTCCAGGGATACAGCATGCTCATAAGCAAGCTCGACGATAGAACCGGCAAGATGTCAAACGTCACGATATACGATTTTCATTCCGGCAGTGTCCCGACCACGATCTTTGCCAAGAGGGGTGTGCTGTCCTTTTCGAGGGACGGGAACACCCTCACCCTCCTTCTTCAGGACGGCGAGATTCACGAAATCCCAGACATGACCGAACCCAGGAAATACCGCAGGCTCATGTTCAAGACACACGTCATCAACATACCGAACGTCTCCTCGCAACTTCTGCGTTCCGAGCGGCAGACGAGAGGCGAACGGGAGATGACCATCGCCGCTCTCAAGGAGAGGATACGCCAGCTCTCGGTGCAGGAGGCCGCGGTCAGGAGAAGCCTTGTTCCCCAGCTCCACGCGCTGGGTTACAACTCCTACGAAGACTTCTTGAGGCAGATGGGCGGAGAGCCGGGTTTCTCAGGGTTCGCAAGGAGGCTGGGCGCCTGGCTTCTGTTCTGGAAGCGCCCCTCCCGGGATTCAAGGGCGGGGCTGTCTGAGCTGGACGTTCCGAAGAGCGTCCAATACACGCTCCTCGAGCTGGAGGCGATCGAAAAACAGGTCAACTCTTTCACGGTCGAAATACACAAGAAGTTCTCCATCCCCTTTGCATGCCTCGTGTTCGTGCTGGTCGGCATGCCGCTGGGGATGAAGGCCCGCAAGAGCGGCCTCGCGATAGGGTTTGCCAGCATCGGGTTCTTCGTGTTCTACTACATCTTTCTCCTGGGAGGGGAGCAGCTGGCCGACAGGAAGCTCCTGCCCCCAGGAATAGCCATCTGGATGCCCAACATAGTCCTGGGGGCCCTGGGGCTCCTGCTCGCCCTCGACGTGTGCGAGGTCATAGACCTGGGGTTCTTGAGGAGGGCCAGGAGACGCCGGAGGCTGCACTCCCAAAGTGCCCCGGGCAACAGTGAGAGCGGGGAAACGAAGGAGAAAGAAGAGCGGGTGTGAACACATACGGGACATCGTGGCTCCCGTGACCTGGCAAGATAGGGGATTCTCGATCGTGCGGATTCTGGACAGATATCTTCTCAAACGTTTCCTCTTCTCCTTTGCTCTGGCGTTGGTCTTTCTTCTTTCAATCTTCATAGTGATAGACGTTTTCGAGAAGATAGACACTTTCATAGACCACAACGCCTCGGTCCTTTCCGTAATCAAGTTCTACGCGTTCAACATACCATACATATTCGTGCTGGTACTGCCCGTGTCGGTCCTTCTCGGTTGCCTTCTCTCGTTCGGGCAGCTCGCGAAGCGGAACGAGCTCGTGGCGATGGGTGTCTCGGGAATCGACTTTCTCAGGATAACGGCGCCCATCCTCATCCTCGCCGTCCTATTCAGCGGGCTCTCCCTCGGAATGGGGGAACTCGCAGTTCCGGCCTCGAACAGGGCCAAGGAAAGCGTGATGAGGGTGGACATCCGGAAGCAGAGCCGGCCTCGCGTGACCCGACGCGCCAACGTGAACTATCTGGGCAGCGGCGGACGCATCTTTCTCATCAAGATGTATGACACCCTCGAGAAAACCATGAGGGAAGTCGTCATCCAGGAGTTCGCGGGCAACACCCTCAAGAGGCGGATAGACGCCACACAGGCAGTGTGGCAGGGAGACCAGTGGGTGTTTCACGACGGCTTCATAAGAACCTTCGACGGCGGGACTGAACGCGCGTCCCATTTCAGCACGATGACGATTCCAGGCCTCCGGGAGAAGCCCGAGGATTTCGCCAAGCGTGAAGTCGAACCCGACGAGATGAACTTTTTCGAACTGCTGGGTTACGTGAACAGGGTGAGAGAGAGCGGCGGCAGGGTGCAGAAGTACCTGGTCGAGGTTCACATGAAGCTGGCGTTCCCGCTGACCAACATCATCGTGACTCTCATCGGAATCTCTCTTTCCACGAAGGTGAGGCGCGGCACCCTGGCGCTGGGAATCGGGCTCAGCTTGCTCATAAGTTTCGCGTACTACGGCTTTCTCAAGACGGGCCAGGCGCTGGGGCACAGCGGGGTTTTGCCGCCCGTGCTTGCGGCATGGATGGGGAACATCTTCTTCGGAGGTTTGGGAATATACTTGCTTGTTCGAGCGAGAAGATGAGCTCACCAGCCGCCCGGAGGAACAGTCGGCGTGCGCGGAGGCGTCAGAGGGGAACTCCTCGGAGGCCGAGGTGCGACCTGTACCGAGGAGAGGAGTGAGTCCGGGAGAGCGCACGCCCTCGCGCTCAGTGGTGCAGCTTGGCCACTATCTCCTTTTCCATTGAGTAGAGCTCGAACCTGAGCTCCTTGAACAGGGTGGAGCTCTCTCTGTCCAGAGAGGCCGAAAGCTCCTCCAGAACCCTCAGTCCCTCCTGAGCACGTTTCATGTTCGCCGCGACCAGGCCTGACGCACTCTGTCTCTCTAAAGAATCTCTGGTGCTCAGCTCTCTACCCACGTCCCCGTTGCTGTCCCTTGAGCCCAGGAGATTAGAGAGGGAGCCGCTCATCTGCAGGGTCCGCTCCCTGACGAGATGCCTCATCTCCTTGAGCCTCTCCGTCAGGTGACGGTCGTCAAGGACAAACCTCACGACCTCCTCGAGCACGCGCATCCCTTCGGACACCCGGTTGGAATTGGCGTCCATGGCTCTCAGGAGCCTCTGTTCTTCCTCCCTCGGCTCTCCCACGCCAGAAATCTCCTAGTCGTGACAAACGTATAGAAATGCGCCGTTCGAGTGTCGCCGGCACGGGGAGATGAAAGCCAGCCCGACCCCCATCAACTATCGGAGAGAGTGATTCTGCCCTCCTTCAGGACTGGCAGAACCGGCACGGAATCCACGCGGGCGCTCACCTCCACATCCGAGGCGAAGCCCAAAGAGGCCAGGTATTTCCCGTGAGCGCTCTCGTGCATCATGCGCAGTATGTCCTCTCCAAACTTCTCGAACAGGGCAACCGCTGCACGGGCTCCGTCGTTCAGCTCCCAGAGTCCCGGTGACAGTTGGCTCAGCCTCGTGGCCACCATGCCGGCGCAGACGGCGTCCTCCAGCGAGAATCGGTCGTTCATCCCCGAGGCGACCACGACCGGCTCAGGGCCCTCAGGCCTTATCCTTCCGACCACTCTCTCAACGTTTACAAACGAACAGACGAGCTGTTCCTGAGCATTGACGCCTCTGGCCATCAGCTTTGTCCCGTTTGTGCTGGCAAAGACGAGGGTTTTGTCCTGGACGATTTCACGCGTGTACTCGAGGGGTGAGTTCCCCAGGTCGAACCCCTTCACCTTCTTCCCCTCCCTCTCCCCGCAGAGCAAAGTGCTTCCCCTGTCGAGCGAAGACATTAGCTTGGTGGCGGCTTCAATTGTGGCAGCCGGGATGACCCTCCCCGCCCCGTTCATGAGCGCAAAGGCGATCGTGGTGCAGGTTCTCAGGACATCGATGATGACGACCGCCTTTCCGGCCAGGACCTGTTCAGTGGCTTCAGATGGAACAAGATAGCAGTCGAGTTTCATGGTGGACAATTACCTCTCACCGCTGTTCTTCGAGCGGCAACGATTTCGTTTGACCACTGTTTCCTGCGAGGAAACCCCACTCACACCGGAACCATCTCACGCGGAGAAAGTTTCCGCAAACCCCGTGTCGACACGACCAGCTGCAAAGTCCTCGTTAGAGAGCACCTTCTGGTGGAAGGGAATGGTCGTCTTCACTCCCTCGATCAGGAACTCTCTCAACGCTCTTTTCATCCTCTCCACCGCCTCCACTCTGTCTCTGCCGTGAGAGATTATCTTGGCGATGAGGGAGTCGTAGTGCGCTGGGATGGAGTAGCCATCGTACACGTGAGTGTCCACCCTTATGCCCCTGCCTCCCGGAAGGTGCACGTAAGTGATCTTCCCGGGACAGGGCTGAAACTTGGCGTCTGGGTCTTCTGCGTTTATGCGACACTCAATCGCGTGGCCGTTGAGAGAGACCTCGCTCTGTGTGAAGCTCAACTTCCCGCCGGACGCCACGACGATCTGCTCCTTCAACAGGTCCACCCCCGTGACCTCCTCGGTCACGGTGTGTTCCACCTGGATTCGCGTGTTCATCTCCATGAAGTAGAAGTTGAGCTCTCCATCCAGCAGAAACTCTATGGTGCCCACGCTCTGATAGCCGATCTCCTTTGCACCCTTCAGGGCCGCCTCCCCCATTCTACGGCGCAACTCGGGGGTCAGGGCCGGGGAAGGGGTTTCCTCTATGAGCTTCTGGTGTCTCCTCTGGACGGAGCAATCTCGTTCAAAGAGCTGAACCATGTTTCCGTGCGAATCACCAACGATCTGGATCTCGACGTGACGTGGCCTCTTGAGATACTTCTCTATGTAGACCGCCGGGCTGCCGAACGCGGCCTCCGCCTCTGCCCTACACATCAGAAGGCTCTTGGAGAGATTCTCGGGGGACTCCACGATACGCATCCCCTTTCCACCACCGCCGTTGACTGCCTTTATCAGAATTGGATAGCCGACACTCTCTGCCACCTTCTCCGCCTCTTCCACACCGCTGACCGCTCCGTCGCTCCCCGGTAGGACCGGCACGCCGGCTTCGACCATGCTGCGTCGTGCCAGGGCCTTGTCTCCCATCTTCCTGATGTTCTCTGAAGTGGGTCCTATGAACCTTATTTCGCTGGCTTCACATATCTCGGCAAACTCAGCGTTCTCGGCAAGGAATCCGTAACCTGGGTGAATCGCCTCGGAATCGGTGATCTCGGCTGCGCTTATTATCCGGGGGATGTTGAGGTAGCTTTCCGAGGCCTGGGGCGGGCCGATGCAGACGGCTTCGTCGGCCAAACGAACGTGAAGGGAATCGGCGTCGACCTCCGAGTAGACCGCAACAGTTTCTATTCCAAGTTCCTGGCAGGCGCGGATTATGCGAAGAGCTATTTCCCCGCGGTTTGCGATGAGTACCCTCTTAAACATACGACCGCACTAGTGCTTCGCACCTCCGCCCTCGAAGATCTCCCAGGTCTTGTCGGAAGTCGCTTCTATTCCCTTGACGCGCAGGCTGAACTCGGACGGATTCGTGCAGAACTTGAGCGCGTTCTCCAGCGTTATCAACTGTTTCCGGTACAGCTGCATGATGGCCTGGTCGAAAGTTTGCATGCCGTATTGGCTCACTCCCTCCTGGATGGCCATCCGTATGGAGGGAGTCTTCCCCGCGTCCACGATGTACTCCCTTATGGCGGCGGTGCAGACCATTATCTCGACGGCCGGCACGCGCCCGTGTCCATCGGCCCTGGGGATGAGCCGCATGGAAATCACCGCACGCAGGTTGGAGGCCAGCATGAACCTGACCTCTTCGTGCTGATGCGGCTGGTAGAACGAGATCACGCGGTTCACGGTTTGTGCAGCGTCCGTGGTATGAAGCGTGCTCAGAACCAGATGCCCCGTGTCCGCGGCCATGAGGGCTATCGACATCGTCTCGACGTCTCTGATCTCTCCTATCAGAATCACGTCAGGATCCTGTCTCAGGATGTGCTTGAGTCCCTCACCGAAGCTGAGGGTGTCCATACCGACTTCTCTCTGGCTGATTACGCTCTTCTTGTCCCTTACGAGAAACTCAACCGGATCCTCGATAGTGATTATGCTCTTTCGAACAGTTGCGTTGATATTCTCTATCATTGCCGCCAGCGTGGTGGACTTCCCGCTGCCGACCGTTCCGGTCACGAGAATGAGGCCCCTGGGGCTCATTGAAAGGTCCTTCGCCGCAGCGGGCAGCGCCAGTTCCTCGAAACCGGGAACGCTGAAGGGAATTCTCCTGAAGACCATGCAGATGGTTCCCCGCTGCACGTAGAAATTGCACCTGAATCTGCTCAGCCCCGGAACTCCGAACCCGAAGTCCACCTCTTTTGTGTCGTCAAAGATCCTCTTCTGGCGAGGGGTCAGAATCTGGTCGGCTATCTTCACCAGCTCTTCCTGATTCGGGCCCTGCATGTCCAGCGGCTGAAGCGTGCCGTCGACTCTGACAACGGGTGGAGAACCCACCTTCAGATGAAGGTCCGAAGCGTTTAGCTCGCTCATCTTCTCCAGAACGCCAATTATGTTCATGCGAGTCCCTCCGACCGGACTCAGCGCGGTTCCACAAGAAACAGCGTCTGCCCGTACTCGACCGGCTGAGCGTTCTCTATGAGGATTCTGGCTATCCTCCCGCTCACCTCTGACTGAATCTCGTTCATGAGCTTCATCGCCTCGATTATGCAGACAGTCTGCCCGACGTCGACTCTCGAGTCGGTCTCCACGAACGGTTCTGCTCCGGGCGACTGCGCTCTGTAGAAAGTCCCCACCATGGGGGACTTTATCTCCAGCAGATTCCCTGTCGTTTCGCCCGCGGATGGGGCCTGAGCCGCGACAGCCTGGGGGCTCACCTTCGGCTCACTTTCCTTCGGGATAGGGACAGCGGTTCCTGGATGCGAGTAACAGGAATTGCCCGATTTCGACACCCGGATCCTCTGGCCCCAGCTCGAAACCTCTATCTCTTCTATCCCGCTTTCTTCCAGGACGCGGATAAGCTCTCTTATCTTGTCGACCTTCATGGGATTCCCCTCCGGAGAGCTCTGGTCAGGTCACTCTCTCCACGTACTCTCCCGTTCGTGTGTCGACCTTCACAGCGTCACCCACCTCCAGAAACAGAGGAACCTGAATGACGAGGCCTGTCTCCAGGGTCGCGGGCTTTGAACCTCCCGAAGCGGTGTCTCCACGTACTCCCGGGTCGGTTGCGCTGATGGAAAGCTCAACGAACGTCGGTAGCTCCAGGAATATCGGCTCTTCTCCCTGCATGAGCATGACCACTTTCAGATTCTCTTTGAGATACCCCTTCTCCGCTTCAACCTGCTCCGCCGGGAGGCTCATCTGTTCGAAAGACCGGGTGTTCATGAAATGATAAGCAGAACCATCGCTATACAGGTACTGGAATTCCGTTCTCTCGAGCCGAGCCTCCGTCACCTTCTCGCCCGCTCGAAAAGTCCTGTCTATCACACTCCCGGTCCGCACGTTCTTGAGTTTGGTGCGTACGAATGCCCCTCCCTTACCCGGCTTGACGTGGAGGAACTCGATGAGCCGGAAGAAATCTCCTTCCATGACCAGAATCATACCGTTTCGGAAATCACTGGTACTCGCCATAACAACAAGGGCTACTCGATTCGTGCCGCAGGAAAGACGGCCTTGTTCCTACTCCTGCCCGTCCGAATGTTCCCCCTCCTCCGTCTCTCCTCCCGCCTCCCGGCCGGCACCGCTGGCTTCCTTCTGGGAGCTTTCGTTCGGCCCACAAGTCTCCTGCCTCACCCTGCTGACCCATTCAGCAAAGACCGAGAAGTCCGAACGCCTAACCTGGTAGTCGAAGAACTGGACCGGGGGCCGCACGGGGGTCCTGTTCACGACCGGCACTCCTTCAGTCTCGCGGCGTGCGTCCTTTCCGGCCTGGGCGGGCTCCGGGACCTGCGCCTCACCCATGACCGCTGGGGCGATGGCCGGAACCTCGGGGTTCACCTCTTCGCTCACGGCCGGCTCACCGGGCCGTACCTCGCCCTCCGCAACTTCCCTCCGAGCACGGGCTTCAGAAAGCCCCTGCTCCAGCGAGAACGCCTCCCATTTCGCCGCAAGCCCAGAGGCGTTCAGTTCGATCGTCTCCGTAGCTGCCTTCTCCGGTTCGTCAAAACGCACGTCTTCGTAGGGTTGGATTCTCTGCTCCGTCGCTTCACCATCTTCGGCCTCAGGCAATTCCTGAAGACTCATGAGCACGGCCAGCCTGTTCTGGGCATCGGCGTCACTGGGGTTTATGCGAAGAGCGGCCCTGTAGTAATCCGTAGCCTCCCCCAGTCGTCCCCGGGCCCTCGATGTCTCTGCCATAACTCTAAGGGAAACAATATTTTCCCTGTCCAGTTCCAGAACCTTCTCAAGCTCTCTCAGCGCCTCCTCTTCCATCCCCAGCTCCATCAGGCACTTCCCGAGGAGAACCCGACAGCTGATGTAGTCAGGATAGAGCTGCTTCCCGCGGCGGCAGAGCTTTATGGCTTCACCGTATTCGCCGCGGGTCCTCAGCTCCTCAGCAAGCGGCATGAAGAGCTTCGAACCGGGCTCCAGTTCGTGCTTCTCTCTGAGAGTCTCTAGTGCGGTTCGGCCTGAAGAAGTCTCCAGAATCAGCGTCATGGGAATCCCTTTCCGGCAAGAAACTAACGGCCTGCAACTCTGAGGGAATTCAAACTAGCAAAGCACCTTTCGCCTGTCAACACAAAAGCCCCTGGCTAATCCGTTGAAGCTACACAGGAAACAACTGATGCCGGTGTGCCGTGTCAGCACTGCTTCTATCGGCAAGCGATGCGGCCCAGGGGAGCCCTCACGAGCTCTTTCTTTCGTCTCTGAACGTGGAGGCCAACGCTTCGAGCTGTTTCAGGAAGGAGGCCTTGTCCATGCCCGGCGCGAAGACCACGCAGTCTATCATGTAGAATCTACCCTTCTCGTGGAAGCAGAAGGTGAAGAAAGGGCCTCCGATGACGTGCTTCTCGTTTTGCCAGACCCCCTGGATCCGGACCGCCTTCCTGCCCTGGAAGACCGTCTCCCGGGTATGGGTCATGGATCTCTCGATGACGTCCTCGTCGTAGTAAGCCCACACGAGTCTTGAGCGAAGCTCCAGGCAATCGCGGGCGTCCAGGGCTGTTTTCTCCGCGGGCCCCCAGTGGACGAACAGAAGACGTGCCGGCTCGTCGGCCACCAGCTTCACCAGGCGTCCCGGTTCGTCTTCCGCCACGCGAAAGCCCTTCGGGATTCTCACCGTCCAGCCGTACTTGGAGGACAGGTAGCGGCTCAGTGCGTCCTGTTCTCCATGGAGATAGAGCACATCCACTGTTCTCTCTATCACCATGCTGTCTACTTCTGCGAAGAGCTGTTCGCCCTTCGTCCGGACGATCTTCGCAAGACTCTTGCTGTCAGGCCCCGCCACTATGACCAGAGTCTGACCCAGGGCCTCGGCGTTCCGCAGAACCACGTAGCCCCCTGCACCTTCAGAGAGGCGGTCAAACTCACTCTTGCCCAGAAGCCGACGTATCTTCCTGGTGACCGAGTCTTCTCTGGAGAGGTCCGCGAGGAGCAGCAGGTTCCTGGAGTTTCGATGTTTCGTGAGCTCGCGAGGCGAAAGCAACTCAAAAGCGTAGGCCTTCTCCTCGTCCACCGTCACGACGTCTTTTGCGAACGTGGCCTGGAGTAGTCCCACGCTCTCGTCCTCGAACCTCACGTTAGTGACTATGGTCAGTTGATTGGCCGGGCCGAGGGCCGGCAGCTGCCTCGGGGAGCAGCCTCCGATGGACAGGACGAACAGGCAAGCCAACGATGCCAGAATGAGGTTGCGCACTTTGACCCTCCAGACGTGTGGAGAAGCGTCTCGTTACTTCTACCCGAGAAGAAACCATCTCCTCGGGGCCGGGCCTCGCAAGCCTGCGATTGCTCTATCTCAGGCTACCACAGGGTCCACAGGGTGTCAAATCCGGCCGGCGCAACGGAGGAAGCAAGGACCGAAGGATGCACGGAAAAAGGAAGAAAGGAGGAAAGCGGCAATCAATGCAACCGGTGGGGGAAGGGAGGAAATCAGTTCTCGGAGGTCAACACTCGCTGAGGCACCCTGACAGCGGGGAATTGTCTTCTCAGGTCGGGAGGAACGGGGCTCTTGGACCTCTGGGGCTTGGCCACGCCGATAGTGATCTGGGCGGAGAACCTCTTGGAACCTCTCCAGAAGGACACCTTAACCTTCTCTCCGGGCCTCGTGGTCGCCACCATCTGGGCGAGTTGAGCCGCCTCAAGAACGGCTTCTCCGTCGAACTCGCTCAATATGTCTCCGCTCATAAGGCCTGCCTTGTCGGCGGGGCTATCCGGGACCACCTCTGCAATCTCGACGCCAGGGGCAGAGGAAAGACCCAACCTGGTGATGGTCCCGCCTGCCCCGTAATCCTGGATTCTGACCCCAAGAAAGCCGGTGGACACACAACCGTTCTTCAGCACCTCGTCAACGACCTTGCGTATCTCTTCCACGGGAAGGGCGAAGCCAACGGTGCCTCCGGACGTGGGCAGGACGCTGCCCACCTGCTCGCCGCCGGGGCTGCCGGGGTCGGACCCGCCGACCTGCGCTCTCACCAGTCTTCCCACGACCATGGCCACGAGCTCGCCCTTGGTGTTCAGAACGGCACCGCCCGCGTTACCCGGATGAACGGGGCCGGTCATCTGGATTATCTCTCGCTTTCCCTGGACCCTTGCCACCTTCTGACTGCCGCTCACCGTGCCGAGTGCGACCGTGGGCAGCTTTCCGAAAGAGTTTCCCATCAATATCACGAGCGAACCCGTTCTGACGTTCTTCGAACTGCCCACCGGGATCGGCTTGACGTTCAGGCCTTCCGCACGCAGCACGCAGACGTTGGCATTCATGTCAGTACCGAGCACCTCCGCACTGTAACTCCGCCCGTCCTCAAAGGTCACGATGACGTCTTTTGCCGGTCTCACGACGGTCCCGGAGGTCACTATGATGTCCTTGTCGAATACTATGCCGGACCCCACGTTTCTACGGACGATGGGGTTTCTTACGTCCACGAAGAATTGAAGTCTCTCGAACGCCGAATCCAGGTCCATGATGGTGCGGGCATCGTACTGAGACGTGACCGTAACAACGGAAGGCTTCACATTCTGAACGATGAACCAGAGCTCTTCCTCGAGAGAGGCAAGCGTGTTGCCAGCGTAGCACTGACTCTGAGAGAGTCCCAGCACCACTGCGGAAGCAAGTAACAGGCATAGAACCACGGACGCTCCCCTACCCTGCATTCCGGTGGGCAGGAGGGTCGGCCTCGCAACGAGAGAGGCCAGCTCCTCCAAGCGCTGAAGCCAAGACACCGGCGACCGGGTCGCGGGACTGTTCAATCTGTGTGCGGTCAGGTTTCTCATGGCAATCTAGAAGGTCGCGGACGCAAGCTCCATCTCTTCTGCTGTCAAAGAACTTGCATCCAACCTCCTGACCTCGGCCCCCTCGAAGAGGAAAGGATCCAGCACGAACTCTATCTCAAAAACGGCTCCGTCACTGTAGGCGACTTCGTCCAGGAGCGCGATGGCGTTCTCGGTCGAGCCGCCTGCCACAATGCGTGCCTTCGACTTCCAGAGCGAGAGTTCCTCCCCAAAAAGCGACTGACGCTCGCTCGAAGCGGAATCGATGCCGTCCAGTGTCGCCACGGTCAGTGACCGCTTCTCCATGCCCGCCAGGTCGGCGACATCAGTCGCGCTCTTGGCAAGCTCTTTCATGGCAACTTCACTTCTCTCCACCCGCCTTGAAACCAGGGCACTCTCCCAGTCGGACTGATTCCACGGCGCCACGAGGAGTAGCCCCACCAGCACCAGAGCCACGGCGAAGGCCAATGCCGGTCTCGGCGCTGCCAGCGGCACAGGCAGCTCGGGCCGACGACGAGGACCGGTCTCTTCCTCACCGAGAGCCCGGATGACCTTCTCTTCGAAGAGAGGGCTGGAGGACGGTCTGGGAAGTGAAGCGACGAGTTCGACGCTCCTGGAGAAAAGAACAAACTCGCGAGAGCAGATAGCGCACGCGGCAAGATGCTCCTTGAACTGTCTCTCTTCAGATGCGCTCAGCTCGCCGTCGAAAGCGGCCGAGAAAAGTCTACGGGCAGCCTTACACTTCATCACTCAACAACTCACATACGGTTCGAGTCTCTTCTTCAGAATCAGCCGGCCCCGGTTTATTCTGGACCGGACCGTCCCTCCGGGAATTGAAAGGATCTCACCAACCTCTTCGTAAGACAGACCCTCGATGTCCCGCAGGACCACAGCGTCCCGATACTTGGTGGGAAGCGAGGCGATTGCCTTGCCTACGACCTCCTGGAGCTCGCTCTCTTCCAGCTTCTCCTGAGGATCCCTGCTGCGGTCTCTCAAGAAGAAACCCACGTTACTCCCCATCTCCTTGAGGCCCTCGATGCTCATCACCTTGGAGTGCCTGACCCGATAACGGATCTCGTTCTTCGTCAGGTTCAGAGCGATGGTGAAGATCCAGGTGGAGAAGCGAGCCGTCCTCCTGTACTTCTCCCGGTGCACCCAGACCCTTACAAAGACTTCCTGGGCTATCTCCTCCGCACGTATTGGGTCGTTGATGTAGCGGTAGACCACGCTCACGATGCGCGGCTTATACCGCTTCACCAGCTCCCCGAGGGCCTCTTCTGAGCCCTCGACGCAGAGGTTCATCAGCTCCTCGTCGGTCCTACGATCCAGATCGCTCATCGGCTCGACTCCAGGCAAGTCCGGGCCAATCCCCGTAAGTGCATACACCCACCCACAAAAGGGGTTCCTCAAAAAAGCCCACAAAAACTTCTCTGGCCTGCCCTTCCGAGCCCGGCTGGACATGCTCGGGCCGTGGCCAGGCTATGCTTCTACAAATTGAATCTTACCACGAAACCCACGTCTTTTCAAGCCAAACGGGGCTCCGCTGGACAGTGCGGGCGCTGCAACCCGGCCTACCGCACGCCTGCTGAGCCACCTGCCTGTCCGGCCAGCCCAGCAGGTCAGGCAGGGCATGAAAGGTGCCTTCCGGCCTTACTGAAGGGGCCTTTCCGGAGGGGCCTTTCCGGCCTTACTGAATCGGTCCTGCGCCTGTGTCTGGGGACACGGCCAAGCGGACAGCTCCTCACGCGGAGGACAGCGAGGGGCCGGCAATCGGCCGGCCCCTCGCCTTGTGACTCTGAGAACAGGAAGGACGAAGACTAACGTGCTGCGCCGAGGTCCCGTTCGGCATCAAGTTCTGACACAGACCCGGCGACGTGTAATCAGAAATGCGGCAGCTGCGGCCAGCAGAAACGGCAACAGGATGAATCCCCACGGAGAGAACATTGGGACGCCGGGCCCGGGGTCGTAGCCGGTCATCGCGTTTAGATTGTCAGTCACGATGAGGTCCAGCGCCGCAGGAGGAAATATCTCCACCGCCGGGGCTGGATAGATTTGTATGACTGAAGCTGGCGACATGGCCAGCGCAGTCAGACTTGGAGAACTCGGCGTTAGAGAGATATACACAACGTCGCCAGGATCAAGCACGCCCATCGTAGGACCTCTGTCACTGATCGCCACGGCATCGATGTCATCACCAGGAGCAAGAGAGAGGGCGGCCTCGCTCGCATAGACGGTAGGTGTCACACCGGCGCCCGGAGCTGCAACGTAGAGGATATCCGCAGCACTGAGTCCCGGCATTCCCCACCTCACGGACGCTGTCGGCAGGGCGGTGGGAGATACCGAGAAATACACGGGGGCCATCTGTCCGACGGGGCCCGAGTGCGCATCTAGGTCGGACTCACCTGGGAGTGGAGTCAGCCCGTGACCAGTCGCGTCTGACCACAAGATGGGAGGACGAATGACGACGCCGTTACCGTCCACGGTCACCCGAAATTGATCGCCTGCAGCTCCATTGCCGCTCGCCTCGATAGTGACGGCTCCTCCGAATCCTGAGCTCAAGCGGTCTACGGAATAGAAGAAGTTGACCCAGTTCGCAGAGCCGGCCGGAACTATCTGGTCGATGCCGTAGCTGAAGGCATCCATTTCCTCTGAGCCAGCCAGGAGTCCGAGCGTAGTCTCCTGAATCCAAACAAACGGCGGTCCCAACCCTGAGATGTAGATGTCTGCCTCGCTACCGCCTATGGGAACCTCCGGAGACACCGCGTCAATTGAGAAGTCCTGCGCCTGGGCAACGGCGGCGGTTGCAGCCAGCAAGAGCACCAGCAAAGGAACGAGTTTTCGACACAGCATGACTGGACCTCCTCTGAGTTCAGATGTACGATCCGCTCTACGACTTGGCCTCTTCGAAACGTTTTCACTTTCGGCGTGAGAGCAGTAACGACATCTGCGGGCAAGGTGGGTGAACAGCTACTCCAATCACGATTGTGGATCGACGCTCGTGGGTCGACACCTGTTGAAAGCTTTACAGGTCCGACGATAACGTGTACGTTGCCGACAACCAGTGGTCGCATCGCACTGAGGCTGGTTTCGCAATCCCCAAGATGCGGAAAGACTAACAGAGTTGAAACGCCAGCAGGATCCTAACCTGTCTCGACCGCGGATTATATCACAACATTGAATTGGAGTCAAGGGGGCCGCCGGGGGGAGTGGCCTTCTGTCACTTCGTCTCCTGCTCTCGCAGCACGTCCTCAAGCGCAACAAGGAAGGCCTCTATGTCACCCCGTTCCACCGTGAGGCTCGGGTCCAGCCGCAGGACGTTTACGCCCGGCCGGCGACCCACCACGAATCCTCTGCGAATCAGCTCACGGTGCGTTCGGATTGTGAAGGAGTGTTCGGCATCATCCACGAGCTCGAGCCCCACCATCAGACCTCGCGCCCGGACATCCTTGATGAGGCCCGTGCGCACTCGGATCTCCTCCAGCCCCGTTCCCAAGACCCTTCCCAGTTCCACAGCGCGTTCAATCAGTTTTTCTTCCCGTATGACGCGGACGACCTCGCGTGCCACGGCGGCTCCGAGTGGATCGTTCTGATGCGATTGAGCGTACTTGATTTCTCGGCTCCCCAACCGCTCCACGACCACGCGGGAGAGGGCACTCACACTGACAGGATAGCCGTTGCCGATTCCCTTTCCTATTGCCACGATGTCGGGAGATATTCCGTAATGCTGGTAGCCGAACCAGGCCCCGGTCCTGCCAACTCCCGTGGTCACCTCGTTCACGAGAAGGAGGCCCTTGCTCTTCCTCACCGTGCGGACTATGCTGCGAATCAGTCTCTCTGGCGGGAAGCGCACCAGGCCGGAAGAGCTGCCGGGCTCAAAGAGGAATCCCCCTATCTCTTCAAACGGAATCGCCCTCCAATGGGCGCAGCGCTCGTCGCATTCGCCTGTAAGGGAACAGGCGGCGCACTCTGCCCAGTCGAAGCAGAACCATTCGTCTTCCCGTCTCAGACTCGCCGACCCGTAGGCCCCGAAGTAGGAGTCAGTCATCGTCATGAAGAGAGGCCTGTCTGCAATTGACTGCGCCACTCTGACTCCGTACTCCACCGCCTCGCTTCCCGAGCAAAGGAAAACACACTTGCCGCCTTCAAGACCCAGCAAGGACAGCATCTCCAGTGCGGTATCCTCGACCACCGGACTGGAATAGCCGAAGCCCGTGTGACTTATCTGAGCGGCCTGCTCGGCAATCACGCGCAGGATTCTCGGGTTTCCGTGCCCCGTAGACGTGCACCAGACACCGGACTCGAGGTCAACATACCTGCGGCCTGTGGAATCGTACAGGTAGCAGTTCTCGGCCCGCACGATGTCCTTAAGAAGCAGCTCGTGGCCGGGATACCAGATGAAGTGGTTCAACTCTACCTCCTTGAGAAAAACCAGATTTGTCGTGACCTCTTGTACCGTGTTCCAGGCTCACTCAAGCGCCTAACGGGGCCGCTGGAATCATCTCAGGAGGGCCATCTTGCGCATTGCCACTAGGCCGCCCGCTTCCAGCTTGCACACATAGACGCCCGACGAGGCCGTTCTGCCGTCGTCGGTTCTGCCGTCCCAGAGCTCGCTGTGGACGCCGGACTCTCGCCAGCCGTCCACGA
Source organism: Candidatus Eiseniibacteriota bacterium (assembly GCA_020349905.1). Classification (GTDB taxonomy): domain Bacteria; phylum Eisenbacteria; class RBG-16-71-46; order JAFGJU01; family JAFGJU01. Next base: position 1,474,463 of record CP070702.1, on the reverse strand, counting down.
GCGTGCGCACGCATCTACCCGAGATGTCGTATACGCACAGACGCGCTCTGCCTGCCTCGGCCATAGAGAAGGTGATGCGAGTGGAGGGATTGAACGGATTGGGCAAGTTCTGATGTAGCCCCAGCGTGCGCGGCGCCCGGGTCGGAAGGGAGGCCAGGGGGGCGGCATGCGAAGTACGCTCCCCGCCTCCCAGGACTCTGATTGTGTCCTTTCCCTGAAACAGCGAACTGCCCGCTCTGCCGGACACAAGAACTTCCACCGCAGGGCCGGGCCCGACAACTTTCTGAACCGATTCCCTCTTGAACTTGACCAACACATCCGGCATTTCGTTGCCGTTGTAATCTCCCACTGTGCAGGGTCCGGGCTCTGCCCTTACCGAATTGTTCAACATCACGGTGGAGACATCCACTTCAGATGCGGAAACCCCTCGAGGCACCTCGATGTGGCATGATATGTACTGACCTCTGCTTTTCAGATTGAGCGTGTTCGGCACAATGTCCACGGTCGCGACCGCAATGCGCGTTGTGTCAAGCCCAGCGAGGGATGCGAGCGAAGCCACGGCCAGTCTGGTCACGTCACCAAGCATACGCATATCAAGTATGCTCACCACGTCGCCAGGCGTGTGATAGGCGCGATTGTCGTTATGGTCAAGCTCGATTCCCGTGATTGCCTCGAAGCCCTCACACCAGAAACCCCAATGGTCGCCCCGCCAGTTTGCGTCATCGATGGTCTTGACTATGGGCAGCTCGTGGACGAAGCTGTCCCGAACGGCAGCGCAATAGTCAACCAGCCACGAGGAGGGCGTGTTACCGATCACGTAGACACCGTACGTGCCGTAGCCTATCATGTCGAAATTGAGAACCGCTTCAATCTGTTCACCTGAGCGCCGAGCATTGCCCGCGTAATGAAAGCTTCCGAGAAGTCCTATTTCCTCTCCGGCCAGGCATATGAACCTTATCGTGGATTCGAAGGCGTGATTCTTGAGTATCTTCGCCGCCTCGACTACCAGACTGGTCCCGCTCGCGTTGTCGTCCGCTCCAGGAGCCCTGACCATAGGGCGGTCGGAGAAGCTGTCGTAGTGACCGCAGACTATGTAAACCTTCGAAGGGGTCTTGGTGCCTTCCAACGTGACGACTATGTTATGCCAGGTTTCCGGTACGTTCTCCTCCAACGACACCCAGCTTGCACCCCCATCCGAAGTGCGAAGCATCGAGGAAGAACCTACCATCCATCCCTGGGCGCTGTTGATGAAACTCACACTGTTGAGCTCTGTATCCATGGCAGACTGTTGAACGTGCCAGTGTGCACCGCCGTCTCCAGTCCGAATCAAGACTCCGCCCATGCCCACTGCCCAGCCTCTGAGAGTATCCACGAAGCACACTGAACGGAGATAGCTATCGGTGCGTGAATCCTGCACCCTCCAACTATGTCCTCCGTCACTCGTGCGCAGAATCGTACCTGCGGCGCCTACGACCCAGCCGTTGAGGCTATCAACAAGGCACACGTCGAAGAGACGGCCGTCGGCAACACTCTGTTGGGAGTGCCACGTCTGTCCACCGTCAGAAGTCTTCAGTATCGTGCCCATTTCACCAACCGCTAGGCCGCTGCCGGGACCGACGAAATCGATGTCGTAGAGCACCCGCGAGGTCCCGCTGTTCTGCGCCGTCCAGCTCGAGCCGCCGTCCGTGGTCTTGCTGATTCTCCCGCCGGCCCCGCACGTCCAGCCCACGTTAGTGTCTATGAACTCGATGCCATACAAGGAACCACGGCTTCCAGTATCGACAGGCAACCAGTCGGAGCCGCCGTTCGATGTCTTGAGCAAGGTACCTGCCAGACCCACGACCCAACCTGTCTCCGTCGATGGAAAAGTCGTTCTCCATAGGTCCTGGTCTGTTCCGGAAATCTGCTTCTCCCAGGTCTCCCCACCGTCCAGGGTGCGGTATATCATTCCGGAGGCACCGACGGCGCAGCCCGCCACTCCTTTGAATTCCACGCAGTTGAACGGGACTCCCAAGAAGTTGTCCCTGCCAACCTCGACTCCCATCTCGTCGAATTGAGAGTACAGGTATTCCGCGGCCTTGAAACAATCCGGATGGTGGGAATATCTGGTGGCTATTGTGTGTGTCCCTGTGGAAAGCTCCACCGGAATCTCTCCACTGAGAGAGGAGATACAATGAAATAGGCCGGCCTCTGAAACAGAGCCGACCATCTGCTCTATCCAGGACTTCTGGGTCGACGAGAGAGCCGGCAGGGCCGACGGGGGCGATACGACGGGGGCAAGCGAGGCGAGGCTCGCCTGAAATGGTCTGAGCAGAATGAGCTCGGATCGCAGAAGGGCCAGCTTCCCACGCGAGGACGCGTCGACTGAGACCAGGTAGCCCTGTCCGCCCTGCCAGAGCACATCGCAGAGCTGAGACACCGCCTCGCGACTCAGGAGGTGAGACGCATGAACCAAGTAATAAACCCTATGCTCTTCAAAGCGCGCGAGCACTCTCACCTCGGTCCCAAGCGTTCTCAGATGCCTGAGGAGACCGATGTCGACCACCGCCACCCCGGAAGAGACGGCACCCGACGGCGGGACCAGCCAGAGAAGGGAAAGCCAGGTCGGAACGGCGCTCAGCTCCACTATCGAGACATCGTGGTCGACCGGGGATATCAGTCGAGAATCGGAAAATGGCTCATCCGCCGGAGGCAAGTCTAAGACAGCACACAGGCCCGCGCCGCAAGTCACCTGCAGTCCGAAAAGCAAAACGAGAGCCATAAGCTCTCTTCCCACAAGGTTCCTCATCAGCACTCCTCCTTCTATAGGCTCATCCAGTAGAAACCTGGAGGAGTTTGACTGGTTCACGGTTCTCTAATGGCGTTTGTCATCTGGATAACATAGCGCCCTTGAGCTCTCTTCACCTATATCATTATACCATCTCCAGTAACACGGGTCAACGTGATGACGAGAGAGCCGGTTTCACACAGAGGTATTCAGCGTACACACGCCCACACACAAGGCCGTCGTTCTCACCGAGCGCCGCGCTCCCTCTCTTGACCAAGCTCTTACGCGAACGCGGATGTACTCACCACAGGTTCGCGGTGACAGGAACTTCCCGCCGTTCTTCCAGTTTGATTGCGTCCTTCTTACACACTGAACGGCAGATTCCGCAGCCGTAACACCACCTTCGGTCTATGGATGCTTTGGCGTTGGAAGCGCTGTATGTGAGAGCACCGAACTGGCAGACGCGCATACACTCCCGGCAGCCCGTGCAGAGGTCACGGTCAAGCGCGGCAACGTATTCCGCACGAAACATCACGGGAACGGACTCCGTGACAGTAGACCGCATGGCCAGGCAGTCGGCACGATCGCAGTTACATATTCCTCCGATGAATGGCGCCTGGAAGGTCCACACGGTATGGCAGAGGCCTTCGCGCTCGTGGGCGCGGAAGTCAGAGAGCGCAACGTCCCCAGAGACGGCCTCGATCCCCTGAGTGTCTGGGCCGTTCAAGAAGCTCTTATCGAGACCCCGGAAGATCTGGCCGAGCTTTCCGCCGCTGGGCGACAGGCTGATGCCGTAGCAGTAGCGCTTCTCCTCTCCCAGAGTGATGTGCCTGCAGATGCATGCAACCCGGATGATCGAATTGACGAAGTTGAAGATCTGCTCGACATCCTCTATCGGGACGACCTGGCCGAAGTGGTCCCTCTTCATCCTACGGGTGATTACCCGCTTGATCATGCCCCTTAAGACAGCCGGCGCTTTCTCCAGACGGTTCAACTGCTCGACGTCTTCTTCGAGCGCCTCCACGTTCGTGAAGAACCTCTCGATGAACTTGCGACGCCGCACGTCACTCAACAGGTCATCCGAGTAGTTTTTCGCCTGAAGGTACCACCTCTTTCCCTCGCCGTGCTTGAGACAGAACTCACACATCCAACACCTCCTGGGCGGTTGCCTGTACCACCGATATAGAGCTGCCGGCCCAAAAAAGACTCCGTCGAACCGCCAGGCACGAGTCCCGCAAAGCCGCGCCGGGCCGCAACTTACTTAGTATTAAGCAATTACAGACACGTCTATCGAAGGAGCACGACCTTCCCCGAAGCCGTGAAGTCTCCCGAGACAACCTGGTAGATGTAGACCCCGGAAGCGAGCTTCCGACCATCGTCCCCCTTCCCGTCCCAGACCTCACTGTGGACGCCCGGCAGCTTCCATGCGGCTTCCAGCGTGCGCACGACCGAGCCCTTCGCGTCGAAGACCCTCAGCTCCACCCTGCCCGGGATCGGTATATCGTACGTTATCGTGCACGACGGATTGAACGGATTCGGAAAACAGGGGTGCAGGCAGTACGCTTCCGGGACGGGCGTCACATGAGCTGCAAAGGGACCGTACATCTCTTCCCCGGAGGGACCCGTGAGCAGAATCCTGTACCAATAGGTGCAACCGCATTCCACAGAATTGTCGATACAGTAGAAGGAATACTCGGAGCTCCTGGATATCGGGACGTTCAGCTCTACGAACTGCCCTTCCCGGGACTCGGAACGCTGAATCGAAAAGTCCAGCGCGCACACATTCACGGCCACCTCCCAGGAGACAACCACCCTGGAGCCGGCATCGACAGCCGAAGCGGACAGGAAGACCAGATCCGTCGTGCCACTAGCGTCCACGTGATGCACGTACACGTCGTACACTCCGGTTCGATTGTCCTGCCACGTGATTATTGCTCCTCCCGTCCCGTCCGGAATCAGCTGGGGAAGCTGCTGGGCTCCCATGGTCGTGCAAATGGGAACCCCGTTCGATGGCCACAGAGCCAGGCCTGACGTGTTCACGCGTTGCGCATATATGTCCGCGGTCCCACCGCGGTAGTCCGACCAAGTGAGCACCGCCCCTCCCGCGCCGTCAGGAATCAATCGCAGGTCGAACTGATTCACCGCCAAGGTGCAAACGGCCACGCCATCCCATGCCCACCGCACAGTTCCCGAAGCGTCTACTCTCTGCGCATAGACGTCATAATCAGTTCCGCTGCGCCAGTCCCTCCAGGCTACGATCGCTCCCCCTGTTCCGTCCGAAGTAATATGAGGGCCCTCCTGCACCTCTGGGGCCGTGCAAACGGCGACCCCGCCAACAACCCACTCCACCGACCCCGAAGCGTTCACACGCTGGGCGTACACGTCAGCTTCTCCGTTGCGTTCGTCTCTCCAAGTGACGATTGCACCGCTCGCACCATCCGAGACCAGGCAAGGGTCTACCTGGTCCTCCGAGGCGGCGCACACGGCGATTCCGTCCTCAGTCCAGTGCACCACTCCAAGCGCGCTCACACGCTGAGCATAAATATCCTCGGTTTGGTCACGGCCGTCTTCCCAGACAATGACTGCTCCCCCCGCGCCATCCGGAATCAGTCGCGGGTCCTTCTGGTCCCAATTGGCCCTGGAAATCACGACGCCGTCCGGCTCCCATTGAACGGTGCCCGACGCGTCTACACGCTGAGCGTATATGTCGCGCGTGCTTCCGCTCCGTAGGTCGCTCCACGCAACGATTGCCCCCCCAGAACCGTCAGGAACCAACCTTGGAAAAACCTGGCCACCCGAGGCAGCGCAAATCGGAATCCCATCCTCTCCCCATTGAGGTGCGCCCGAGGCATCCACGCGCTGCGCATAGATGTCGTCGTCCGCCGGGCCCGTTGCCCTCTCGTCCTGCCACACGATTATGGCTCCTCCGGCCCCGTCCGAGACCACCCGAGGATAGCACTGTACACCCGGTGCCCCGCAGACCGTCACTCCGTCGGCTGTCCACTGGATGACCCCGGAGGGGTTCACACGCTGAGCACGAACGTCGTAATAGCTTCCTGTCAGGTAGTCTGCCCAGACCACGATGGCTCCGCCCGCCCCGTCTGACGCCAGCTGCGGATAACACTGGTTCCCTACCTCAGCGGAGAGAACATTACCGTTCTCGTTCCATGAGGCAAGCGCCCACACAGCGCTGAGCGCACTGAAGAAGAGCACCAGCACGACGGAGCAGTATCCGGTCAGCGCGTTTCTTAGGCTCATGGCGTTTCCCTCTCTCACTCCTTGGCGTCAAGCCCTGGGCACATGTAGCTGTAAAGCCAGCCTCTCACCTTCATTGCTTCCGCCACCCTGGTGACCGCAACAGCGTAGGCCGCAGTCCGATTATCTGTTTCGTGTAGCGAGGCCGCTCTAAGGGTGTCGTGGAAAGCTTCCGTGATTCTGTGCTGGAGCTTGACCTGGACCTGTTCAGCGGTCCAGCGGTCACCGCTCATGTTTTGGAGCCACTCCAGGTGGGACACGATGACTCCTCCGGCGTTGCAGAGAAAATCAGGAATCATGAATACTCTCTTCTTGAAAAGAATCTCGTCTGCGTCGGGCGTCGTGGGACCGTTGGCGGTCTCGGCCACTATCTTGGCCTTGATGCGCGGCGCGTTCTCAGCAGTGATGACGTTCTCGATGGCAGCAGGGCACAAGATATCCACTCCGAGCTCAAGGAGTTCTTCGTTTGTGATACGAGTTCCCCCGGGGAAATCGGCGACCGTACCCGTCTCCTGCTTGTGTTTCAGCATCGCACGCGGGTCGAGGCCCTCGGGCCCGTATACCCCTCCGGCGGAGTCACTGACAGCAACCACCTTGCAGCCGAGCATCTCTTTCGAGAGTATGGCCGCGAAGCTGCCGGCGTTTCCGTAACCTTGAACAGCCACCGTACACTCGCTGGGATTCAGGTTCGAGTGCTCACACGCTTCACGCACCGCGTAGACGCTCCCCCGCGCAGTGGCGTCCTCTCTTCCCACAGAACCACCGACAGCGAGAGGCTTACCCGTCGCCACGCCGGGCACAAAATAGCCCCTCTGCCTGCTGTATTCGTCTGTCATCCAGGCCATGACCTGGGCGTTCGTGTATACGTCCGGGGCAACTATGTCTCTCTCAGGACCCAGAATTCGTCCTACCTCCTGCACGTAGATTCTGGAAAGTCGCTCAAGTTCGGTATCGGACATCTCCTTGGGATTGCAGGCAACTCCCCCCTTTCCACCACCGAAGGGCAGGTCAACGAGGGCCGTCTTCCAGGTCATCAACGCGGCAAGCGCGCGAACTGCGTCGATCGTCTCGCCCGGGTAGAAGCGTATCCCGCCCTTGCAGGGACCGCGGGCGTCGTTGTGTTGGACGCGAAATCCCTTAAAGACCTTCACGGAACCATCGTCCATTCTCACCGGTAAGGAGACGTGCAGCTCGCGCATCGGCTGCCTGAGCATCGCATGGATGGCCGGCTCCAGCTTGAGAAGGTCCGCCACCTTGTCCAACTGCGCCTGCGTTATCTCAAACGGGTTCAGTGTCTCGTTCACGGAATGAAACCTCCGGTCGGGTGTCCGTACGTCGCTCAAGGAGCAGGGTCAATCGTCATGCCCCTTGTCCTGTCTCAACAGCCCCATCTCCCGTCACTCCTGTCTCCATCGCTCGTCCCAGGCCTCGGGCTGGCCCTTGAGCTGCTTGTCAAACCATTCCAGCATTATCTGCCTGCTGTCGCGGCTGCTGCTGGGCTTCGAGGAGATACCGTGTCCCTCCCCCTCCCACTTTACGTACACGACGTCCCGGTCCAGCACCTTCAAGGCCGCGAACATCTGGTCCGACTCCGCCGGAGGGACGTTTGTGTCTGCAGTGCCGTGGAGCAATAGAAGCGGCGTCTCTATCTTGTCCGCCGCGAAAAGAGGAGACTTCTTTACGTAGACGTCAGGGCGATTCCAGGGGAAACTGAGAGCCGAGGCGACGTCACTGTAAAGGTATCCCCACCAACCGACTCCCCAGTAGCTGGCGATGTTACTGATTCCGTAAAGTGCCACGGCTGCCCGGAAAAGGTCGGTCTGCGTTAGAAGAGACATGGTCAGGAAGCCACCGTAGCTGCCCCCGTAGCAGCCGATGCGTTCTCTGTCGAGAAAGCTCTTACCAGAAAGCACGTTCTCCACCCCCTCCATCACGTCCTTAGCCGACAGCCCTCCCCAATCGTTGACGTGCGCGTCTGCAAACTCCTGCCCGTAGCCAGCTGCGCCTCGCGGGGTGAGAACGTAGTAGAAATAGCCCTGCCCCGCGAACCAGTGTGCCTCCCTGCTGAAGGTCTCCCCCGCAGCAGTCACACCACCGTAGTAGTAGACTATCAGGGGATACGACTGTCCCGCATCGAAGTCGTGCGGGTAATAGAGCCAGCCGTTTATGGTAACGCCGTCACTGTTCACGAAATCGACCGGCTGAACGCGTGCCCGAAGTGCGTGTTTCATAGCGTCCCGCGCGGGATCGAACACTTCAACGGTTTTCGATTTCGACAGGTCGACCACGTACACTTTCCTGTGGTCGCTCACCGACGTGCCGACGCACGCCAGGTGCTTTCTGTCGGCCGACACGTCGAAATAATACGGGACCTTAAACGGGAGCTCTGCTTCGCGGACCCTCTCAGGGGCCGCGGGGTCAAGATGGTAGAGACGAACGCGCGTCTTGTCGGTCGCGACGAAATACAGTCTCCTGTTTCCGTCCCACCAGAGCACGTCTCGCCCCCATCTCACACCGAGCAGTTCAGCTCCGAGGCTGGGGCCGGAGTCTCTAGACAGCTTCTCGTAAGCACCGGATGAGACGTCCAGAAGGTAAAGCGAGGAGTGGTACCTGTTGTGAACGTCGTCCTTCGTTCCGACACTGCACTCACCTATGAACGCGATGCGCGTCCCGTCCGGCGACCACGAGAGCCGTGATATGTCGAATCGTTCCGTCAAGAGCGTTCTGCTCTTCAGGGACTCCACGTCCAACGCCCAGAGCTCCGTCTCGAAGAAGGGCCTCTCTGTTATGGGAACGGACCTGAGGAATGCTACCGTGCGGCCGTCGGGAGAGAGTTCGTAGAACTGCACAGTGAACTCGCCTGTCGTGAGCTGAAGCCTGGTCCTGCTCTGCAGCGTAAGAACGAAAAGGTGCGACTTGTTCTTCCAGTAGCCCCAGCGTTCGTAGAGCTCCTCCAGCTTTTCGTAGGAGCGCTCGTCTTTCTCCGCCGGCTGCGGGTCCCAGCTCGTGAAGAACAGGTGTGCTCCGTCCGGAGACCATCTTGGTGCTGCGGGTCCTTTCTCCCCCGCCACTATCTTCTCAAGACCTCGCGTCGCGGTGTCCAGAAGCCAGAGGTCCGCGCCTTCCCCTGGAGAATCTGAGAGGAAAACCATGCTCTTGCTGTCAGGAGCCCACTCGGGCTCAGAAATACGGTCTCCCATGCGGATTGAGTGAACCCGCTCTCCTGAACGGGCATCAAAGACGTCCAGAAGCGTCACGTACTTGTCGCGTTGAGTGTCCACCTCCCGCACCACGACCGCAACGAGCTTACCGTCCGGTGATGCCGCCACGTCTCGAACGGATTTCATCTTCTCCATGTCTTTGAACGAAAAGCGATGCACCGGGTCCAGGGAAACGGCCGGAACGTAAGGCAGTGCCTCGGACTGCATCCTGAGATACGGACGCACGAACCACTCGGCGAGCGAATCCCGGCTGTCAAAGACGCTTTTCACGAGGAGCACATGCTTGTCCCGCGGAAGCTTCAGCTCGGTCTTAAACTCCTCCGGCTCCTCCGTCTCCCGAGTGGCTTCCGTCTTCTTGCTCACTTCCTCGCCGTCGAGGTAGACCGCGGTTCTCTGCCGGGTCTTGAGCACAAGCTCCATCTTCTGCCATCGCGGACTGTCCAGGTAGCAGGCCACGTACGCCACCCCCACGGTGGAGGTGTCGTGACCCGCGAGGCCAAAGGGGATGACGTCATCCGCGAGCTCCCCCTTCTCCCACGCCAGCGACACCCCGGGGCCCCAGGAGAGCTTCTCACCCTCGACAGGCGCGAGCTTCGACAGGTCAAGATACCTCCGTCCCAGGACCTCCTGAGCCCGTTCCCCGGTCCGGGTGCTGTCAGAGAAGACGGGAAGCCGCACCTGGCATGGACCCAGCACCAGCCACTGCAAGAGCGGAGCGTCCAAGGCTCCGTCAGCCGAGGGGCTGTTCGCTCCTGTCCCGGCAGCAGCGGCCCCCTCAACCGAAACGCTGTCCGAGTCTGTCTCGGACGCTCCCGCGGCTCCCGTCACCAGAGGAGGCAGCGAGAGCACGAGGGCCACAAATAGAGCCAGAAGGAGCGTCGAGAGAGTGAGGCGCGAGGGTTGCGCGTTCAGAGACACCCCCGGTTTAGGAGACCGGCACGATGAAAGCGTCAGGGGCGCCACAGGCATACGCGAAGAGCGTATCGTTGAACAAACCATCTGAAGTCCTCCAGACGAAAGAGAAACAAGGAGAATCAGTTAAGAATGCTACCACACCATCGTCCCGGGGGCCAAAGGATTTCCGCTCCGCAGGCGAGCCCGCGCGCTGCTAACCTGACCGCGAACTCTTCTCGCACGAGGACAGGAACCCGGGCAGGCAGTGCGCTGTATCACCTCTGAGGTTGACACGCGGTGTCCGTTGGGCTATGATGTGAGTGTCAAACCTGTCAGCGGCTCTGAAAACGAAAGGAAGTGAGCGACATGGGTGCGAGGGCGTCACTCGTGATGGCTGCCGTTATTCTGGCCTTGGTCGCTGGAGGCTGCTATACGGTTTTGAAACACCCCGAGGGCGTGACCCTCATGGACGAGTCCTACCAGCGTAAGAGCTGCATGGACTGTCACCAGGAGGCGTGGTTCTATCACTACGACCCGTATTGGTACGGCACGTACTACCCCAACGACTGGTGGGGCTACTACGGTAGACCCTGGTGGTACGATGACTACTGGTACTACTACGGAACAGGAGAGTACGAACCTGTCGAGAGAGGTCGCAGGCACATGTGGACGGTGCCGAGCCTTCGACCGCCGGACAACCTGGGAATACAGCCGGGATTCAAGCCCCCTGCGCCCGGTTCCGGGGAAGATACGTCCAAGAAAAAGGCTCCGGCCAAAGAGCCCGAGGACAGTAAGAAAGAAGAGTCAAAGAAGAAGAAACGACACATGTGGACAAAGTGATGTGTCGCCTCACGCCTCCGGGGTTCCCTTCCCCGGGTCTTTGCCCGGAGGCGCCGATGTCCGATCCCGGGTCTCGTAGGCTCGTATCCCGTGCAGCACAGTTCGATGGAATAGGAGGACGGAGATGACTGCACTCTGCCTGAGAGAGAATCGCTGTTTGGCTGCGACGGCTCTGCTACTTCTGCTGTTTGTTCCTCAGAGCTCCGGCGGTCAGGACCTGCCAGAGATACCCCTCGTCTACGACATGGGCATCGGTGCCCGGGCCATGGGAATGGGACAGGCCCACGTGGCGATCTGCGAAGACGTGTCGGCCATATTCTACAACCCCGCTGCCCTGGCCCAAGTGAGGAGGATCGAGATTTCCGCGGGCTTCTCTCATCTCTCCGAGGAGGTGAAGACCTCGCTCTTCCGCAGCAAGGTCACGTCCACGCTCGGGAGCACTAAGCTGAGCTCCCTGGGAGTCGCCTACCCCTTCCCCACCTACAGGGGAAGTTTTGTCGTGGGATTCGCATACAACAGGATCAAGAACACGGACTCAGACTACATGAAGTACGGCCGGGTCCCCGTCTACTACGACCCGGACTACGGTGAAGTGACCGGGGTGCTGAAGGAGAGCATCTTTGAAAGAGGAGGCATGGCGAGCTGGACCGTGGCCCTCGGTACTGACGTGTCGCCGGAAGTCTCTGTCGGTGCCAGCGTTTCCTTTCTGACCGGAAGTTCGGAAAGGACCTACGGCCAGACCATCTGGAACCTGGAGGCGGGCCCTCCGATTGTGGAGGACTACTTCAAGGCCGACGACGCCGACATAACGGGCTGGACCGCGACCTTAGGAACCGTGGCCAAGGTGGGAAACGTGGGCAGGATAGGCCTCACCGTGCGCCTGCCTGAGCACATAACGCTCGACGGTTCGGAATACTGGGAAGATTACGACCCCAACGACGCACAGTACTACTACGACGAGTTCCTGTTCGAAGACGAGATAACACTTCCCCTTTCGTTCGTGGCCGGCCTCTCGGCAGCGCCGGTACCGGGACTCATCCTGGCCCTGGACGCCAAGTACACGGACTGGAAGCAGATCGATTACGCAGGACCAATCAGGATCGACAACGTCTATGCTTACGGGGCCACCACCTCTCTCCGCCTCGGGGCCGGGTTCATGTTTCCCTTTGCACCGCTAAGGATAAGGGGAGGCTTCTTCACCGAACCTCTGGCCTACAAGCTTCTGCCCGATCTCTCGGGTGCGGGGGACATATGGATAGCGGAGATAGATTCGGACGGGAAGTTCTTCACCCTGGGGGCGGGGCTCCTCCTGGAGGAGTCTTTCACGGTCGACGCCGCGTGGGTGCACGGAGGATACGAGCGGTCTATTCCGAACTACTCGGAGAAGAAGACGACAGACAAGCTCTTCGTGACTGCAGGCTATAGATTCTGAGATTCTGAGATTTTGATTGTCGCGCGCCCTTCAGTATTCTCCTTGGGCACAAATTCTGAAAGCGGCTCTCGGGCCGCCTTCAGGCTTTTATTCATCGCGCCGGACGGCTGAGGATTCTGAGACCCTCTTCTCGCGTTGCCCAAACGGCCTCTTCTCACGGGCCTGGCCGTTGAAGATTCTGAGACTCCAGCGCTCCCGCCGGCCTACGGCTTTCTTTGCCCCGCCTCCTTGATGAGGCTCAGGGCGATTATGCTCTTCTGAATCTGATTCGTGCCCTCGTATATCTGCGTTATCTTGGCGTCCCTCATCATCTTCTCGACCGGGTAATCGCGCATGTACCCGTAGCCGCCGAATATCTGCACCGCCTCCGTCGTCACCTTCATCGCCACGTCCGAAGCGAAGAGCTTCGTCATGGCCGACTCCCTCGACACGTCCTTGGCCCCCGCGTCTATCGCCTTCGCCACGGCGTAGACGAGGCTCCTCGCCGCCTCTACGAGGGTCGCCATCTCGGCCATCATGAACTGGACTCCCTGAAACGAGGAGATGGGCTTGTCGAACTGATGCCTCTCCTTCGCGTAGCGGACCGCCTCGTCAAGAGCACCCTGCGCTATGCCCACTGCCTGGGCAGCCACGCCGGGCCTAGACTGGTCGAAGGTCTTCATGGCCAGCAGAAAGCCTATTCCCTCCCGTCCGAGTAGGTTCGCAGCGGGAACAGCACAGTCGGTGAAGACAAGTTCTCTCGTGGCGGAGGCCCTTATGCCCATCTTCTTCTCCTTCTTCCCGAAAGAGAAGCCAGGCGTGTCCTTCTCCACGATGAAAGCGCTAAGACCGCGAATCCCCTTCTTCTTGTCCGTCCGGGCAATGACCGTGTATATTGAGGCTTCTCCGCCGTTGGTTATCCACTGTTTTGTGCCGTCCAGAACGTACGAGTCGCCCTTCTTTACCGCAGACGTCTTGACCGCGGACGCGTCACTCCCCGCATCCGGCTCGGTGAGGGCAAACGCGGCGAGCTTCTGACCGCTCGCAACGGGCGGCAGGTACTTCTTTCTCTGCTCATCGCTTCCGAACAGCAGAATCGGGTAGGCCCCCAGCGCCGATGCGGCGTAGCTCACGGCCACGCCTGCGCAGACGCGACTCAACTCTTCCGTTGCCACACAAAGGTCCAGGCAACCTCCCCCGGTGCCGCCGTACTCCTCCGGAAGGTACACGCCGAAGAGACCGGCCTGGGCCAGCGCGCGCATTATCTCCCAGGGAAACTCTTCCTTCTCGTCCAGCTCGGCCCTCACGGGGAGAACTCGTTCCCGGGCAATCTGCCTCGCAAGTTCCTGTATCATCTCCTGGTCTTTGGTCAGAAAGTAGTCCATTTCCCCTCCCGGTTTACTGTGTCGAGGCAGCTTCCGGCCGAGCTCCAGCGCGCCGTGAGCTCCGATTGCGACGACGTGAGATTCTACGTCTTGTTCAGGAGCTCCATTCTGGTGAGGGCTTCCCGTGCAGCCGCCTGCTCGGCCTCCTTCTTGTTCTTACCCGTCCCCCTACCCAGCACCCTCTTCTGCACGGTCACCTCGACCGTGAACAACTTCTCGTGCTCTGGCCCCTCTTCGGAAAGTACCCTGTAGCGAGGATGGACCCTGTGCTCGCCCTGCACGTATTCCTGAAGGATGCTCTTGTAGTTCCTGTGCTTGGAATCCCGGATTATCTTGTTCGCATCCCGCAGCAGGTGTTCGTTGATGAACTTGCCGGCCGCTCCCAGGCCCTGGTCCAGGAAGATGGCACCTATGATGGCCTCGAAGCTGTCAGCGATGATGGAAGTCCTTTCCCTGCCGCCCGATTCTACCTCTGCCTCGCTGAGGAAGAGGAACTGCCCCAGGCGCATGGCCCTTCCGCTCCGGGCAAGCACCGCCTTGCTCACCAGCAGAGATTTCATCTTCGTGAGTTCTCCCTCTTCTGCGAGAGGGAAGCGTGCGTAAAGGAACTGGTTCGCAACCAGGCCAAGAACCGAATCACCCAAGAACTCCATGCGCCCGTTCGACTCGGTTCCCCTTGTAGGATTCTCGTGCACGTAGGACCTGTGAGTCAGGGCCTGGCGGAGAATCTCGGGATTCTCGAAGCCGATGCCCATGAGGCGCTGCAACTCGGCGACCCTGTCCTTGGGCACTGGACGCAGCAGAAGACCCTTCTTAAAGAATCTGGCCAGAATTCCCCGGGGACTCATTTCTCAAACTTCTTGGTGGCAAGAGTGGCGTTGTGGCCGCCGAAGCCAAGAGAATTGGACAGGGCGACCGTGACCGTCTGCCTCTTGGCTTTATTCGGGGCGCAGTCGAGGTCGCACTCCTCGTCCGGAAACTCGTAGTTTATCGTGGGAGGAATGATGGAATCCCTTATGGAAAGCACACACGCAGCGAATTCGATGCCGCCGGCCGCCCCGAGAAGGTGCCCGGTCATCGATTTCGTGGAAGCTAGTACGAGGCGCTTTGCGTGTTCTCCGAAAACGGTCTTCACCGCCATGGTCTCCAGCTTGTCGTTGAGCGGGGTGGAGGTACCGTGGGCGTTGATGTACTGGACGGACTCGGGTGAAAGCCCAGAGTCCTCGAGCGCCAGCTTCATCGCCCTTGCGGCTCCCTCTCCTTTGGGCGCCGGTGCCGTCAGGTGAAAGGCGTCAGCCGTCGCCCCGTATCCCGTCAGTTCAGAATAGACGCGAGCGCCCCTGGAAAGAGCGTGGGTCATGGTCTCCAGAATCACCATGCCCGCACCCTCTCCCATGAGGAAGCCGTCGCGCTCTTTGTCGAACGGGCGACTCGCCTTCTCTGGTTCGTCGTTTCGAGTGGTCAGGGCCTTCATTGAGCAGAAGCCCGCCATTGCCATGGGAGTGATGGTGGCTTCCGTGCCTCCGGCGATCATGACGTCGGCGTCACCCTTCTGAAGGAGTCTCAGCGCCTCACCTATCGCGTGCGCTCCCGAGGCACACGCCGAGACGGTCGCGAAGTTGGGACCCTTTGTCAGGAACTTCATCGAAACCTGACCGGCAGCCATGTCGCCGATCATCATGGGAATGAAGAAGGGACTCACGCGGGAGGGACCTTTCTGTAGCAGGGCGGCGTGCTGCGCCTCAAAAGTGGCGATGCCACCTATCCCCGTCCCTATGACCACGCCGACTCTCTCTTTGTCGACGCTCTCCAGGTCGAGTCCCGAGTCCTTGATGGCCTCTCCGCAAGCAGCCACGGCGTATTGGACGAAAGGATCAGCCCGCTTGACGTCCTTTCTGTCCATGTGGTTTTCGGGATTGAATCCCTTGAGCTCCGCCGCAATCGTGGTGTCGAAACCGGTGGCGTCAAACTTCGTGACCCTACCTGCGCCGCTCTTTCCTTCGCAGAGATTCTTCCAGAACTCGGGCGCGCTGAGCCCCACCGGGGAAACGACACCGAGTCCCGTAACGAGTACGCGTTCCATCCCTTGTCCGCTCCTGAATCTACCTCACGAAGCGGGCAGCGCGGTCCCTCCCGGCGCAAACGAGAGGAGAAGACTGCGCCTGCCCGTAGTCCTTAATTTCCTTCTGTTACGTGCTTCTTCAAGTAGTTGAGTGCGTCCTGGACCGTCCTGAGTTTCTCGGCATCCTCGTCCGGAATCTCGATGTCGAACTCTTCCTCAAGAGCCATGACCAGCTCGACGGTGTCCAGAGAATCAGCACCCAGGTCATCGATGAAGGACGCTTCCGGTGTCACCTGTTC
This sequence comes from Candidatus Eiseniibacteriota bacterium, assembly GCA_020349905.1. Taxonomy (GTDB): domain Bacteria; phylum Eisenbacteria; class RBG-16-71-46; order JAFGJU01; family JAFGJU01. Next base: position 1,458,329 of record CP070702.1, on the reverse strand, counting down.
AGCGGTCACACCCAGCTGTTCCACTATGATCTGCTTAACCCTCTCCTCGGGGAGTGCCATATTCGGAGTCACCTCCTCTCGCAGGTTTTCACATTAGCATTCCACCATCCACGTGGATCGTCTGACCGGTAATATATGATGCACCATCTGAAGCCAGAAAAGCAACCACGTTCGCAACGTCTTCTGCCGCGCCCGCTCTTCCCGCAGGAATAGACAGCAGGAAGGATTTCCTGGCTTCCTCAGGGATGACGCGTGTCATCTCGGTGTCTATGAAGCCGGGGGCGATGGCGTTGACGGTTATCCCCCGGGAGGCGACCTCCTTGGCGACCGATTTCGTAAACCCTATGACGCCGGCCTTGGAAGCCGCGTAGTTAGATTGTCCAGCGTTTCCCATGATACCCACCACCGAGGACACGTTTATTATGCGTCCGCTCCTGCGTTTTATCATCCCTCGCAAGAAGGCTCGCGTGCAGTTGAAGGTACCTTTGAGGTTAACCGAAATGACGCTGTCCCAGCTCTTCTCGTCCATCCTCATGAGAAGCGCGTCCCGAGTTATGCCGGCGTTGTTGACCAGGACGTCGACCCTGCCGAAAAGACCGATGATCTCCTCTGCCGCCGCATCCACATCCGAAGAGAGGGAAACGTCTGCCCTGGCGAAGAAAGGTTTTCGTCTGAGGGCCCGCATCTCTGAGAGCAGCTCGGCCGAGCCCTCTTCCTTGAGGTCCATCACGGCCACGTCGCTCCCCAGCTCCGCAAGGCGAAGAGCGATGGCTCTTCCTATTCCCTGGACCCCTCCGGTCACAACGGAGACCTTGCCTGAAAGTTCCATCCTCTCACCTCGCGTCGGCCCCTTCTCTCTCGAGAAAGGCTATGACATCTTCCACCTCAGGGGGAGCGGCCGCGCACAAGACGTTGACCCCCCTGTCTATGCCTCGCAAGAGTCCCTTTAGCACATTTCCAGGACCCACTTCAATAAAATGATTCACACCGCTTGCCAGCATGTACTGCATGGATTCCTGCCATCTCACCGCACCCAGGACCTGCTCGGCCAGGTTCCTTCTGATTTCTTCCGGGCCCTGCACGGGTGCAGCGGAGAAATTGGCGACCACGGGGAAAGAAGCGGGCCGGATGTTGACTCCGGCCAGGATGGCAGAGAGTTCCTCCGATGCGGGCTGCATGAGGGGCGAGTGAAACGCGCCGCTCACGGGCAGCCTGATCGCCCTCTTGGCTCCGCGCTCTGAAGCCGTCTGGACAGCCCGCTCAACTGCGGCTACCTCTCCGGAGATTACTGTCTGATTCGGTGAATTGAGATTCGCCGGCTGCACGACCCCCACCTCGGCTACGTCGCGACAGAGAGTCTCCACTTCCTCAGAAGACAACCCCAGGACAGCGGCCATGGTTCCCGGCCTCTTGACTCCGGCCTCGTACATCAGCTCCCCTCGTTTGCGAACAAGAGGCAGCGCGTCTGCGAAGTCCAGGGCACCTGCTGCCGTGAGAGCCGAGTACTCACCCAGACTGTGCCCGGCCGCGAGCGACGGCCGCAGTCCAGCTTCGGAGAGCACGCGAAACACAGCAACGCTGTGAACGAAGATGGCCGGCTGGGTGTTGCGGGTTTCTCTCAAGACCTCTTCCGGGCCACGAAAGGAAACCTCGGACAGCGGAAAGCCCAGGATGCTGTCCGCCTCTTCGTACGTGTGTCTGGCCGCGGGATACTCCTGGCAGAGCTCTCCACCCATTCCCACGTGCTGCGAGCCCTGGCCAGGAAAGAGTAAGCCGATCTGCAAGAGGCCCTCCTCTCGGCACGTTTCGTCGGCGCGGTCGGTCGGCCTGTTCACCGGATCCTCCCGGCCATCAAGCCCACAGGTTGAATACAGCGGGAAGACGCGGGCCACCCAAACAAGAACACCGGCCCAAGCGCTTCTCGTGGTCTGGAACCGGTCGAGTTGACGTTACCAGCGTATTACGGCCGCGCCCCACGTGAAGCCTGCACCGAAGGCCACGAGCTCCACGAGGTCACCGTCCTTTATCCTTCCCTCCCCCCTGGCCTCGTGCAGGGCGATGGGAACGCTGGCTGAAGATGTGTTTCCGTATTTGTGAACGTTCACGAAGACCTTGTCGCTATCGACTCCAAGTCTCCTGGCCGTGGCCTTGATGATTCTCAGGTTGGCCTGATGAGGAATAAGTAGGTCCAGCTGTTCGGCCTTGACCCCGGCTTTGAGCAGCGCGTCTTCCGCCACGCTGCCCATGGCGCGCACGGCGTTCTTGAACACCTCGTTTCCTCTCATCTTTATGTAGTGCATCCGGTTCTGCACGGTCTGTTCCGTGACCGGATGAAGCGAACCTCCTGCAGGAAGTTCGAGAAGGTAGCCCAGCCGGCCGTCGCTGCCCATGCTCGCGGACAGTATTCCCCTTCCCGGTTCACAAGGTTTCACCACCGCGGCCCCTGCCCCGTCACCAAAAAGAACACACGTGTTTCGGTCAGTCCAGTCCGTGATCTTTGAAAGGGTCTCGGCCCCCACGACGAGAACGTTGTCAACAACTCCTGACCCTATGACGCTTCTGGCGACAGTGAGCCCGTAGAGGAAACCGGTGCAGGCCGCCAACACGTCGAAGGCCGCCGCGTTGAAGGCACCCAGTTTTTCCTGCAGCCTGCAGGCAGTGGAGGGAAAGAGCCTGTCGGGGGTCGCGGTACCGACCACGATCATCTCTATGTCGGAGGCCGCAACTCCCGCCTCGGCCATGGCCGCTTTGGCCGCCTCGGCAGCCAGGTCGCTGGTCGAAGCGCCGTCATCGGATATGTGGCGCTCCCTGATGCCTGTCCTCGTGCTTATCCACTCGTCGCTGGTGTCGACCGTCTTCTCAAGGTCAGCGTTGGTCATCACCCTGAGAGGCACGAACGAACCTGTTCCCGCTATGCGGGCTCCCCTAATCTGTTCCACCCTGTTCTCCGGCGTAGTGCCCAAGCTCCTCCTTGATTCTGTCGTTCACCCTCTTGTCCACGAACTTGACCGCCACCTTGATGGCGTTCTTCACGGCCTTTGCCGAGGAGCTACCGTGCCCGATTATGCACACACCGTTTACGCCGAGCAGCGGGGCCCCTCCGTACTCTGCGTAGTCCAGCATCCGGCCCAGCTTCTGAAAGGCGGGTCTCATGAAGAAGGCCCCTATCCGCGCGCGCAGGGCCTGCGAGACCTGCTCTCTCACCGAGCCCGCAAGAAGGTCTATCACGCTCTCCATGAACTTGAGAAGGACGTTCCCCGTGAAGCCGTCGCACACGACCACGTCCGCTCCTCCCCCGAACACGTCGCGACCCTCCACGTTACCCACGAACCTGAGAGGGCTCTTGGAGAGAAGCTTGTAACTCTCCACGGCAAGTTCGTTTCCCTTCGTTCCTTCTTCTCCGATGTTGAGCAGCCCGACCCTGGGTTCCTGTCTTCCCAGGAAGTGCTTGGCGTATATGCTCCCCATGATCCCGAAGTGAACCAGATGTATGGGCTTACACTCCGAGTTCGCGCCCACGTCCAGCATGACGCAACCACCGAACTCGTTGGGCACGACGGTAGCTATGGCGGGCCTGTCCACACCCTTCAGTCTTCCCAGGCTCAACAGAGAGGCCGCAACCACCACCCCGGTGTTCCCGGCGCTCACGAAGGCATCCGCCTTGTTCTCTTTCTGCATGCGTGTGGCAACGGCTATGGACGAGTTTTTCTTTTTTCTAAAGGCCACGGCGGGCTCGTCCATTTCTATCTGCTCGGGGGCATCGACTATGTGCAGGGGAAGGTTCCCTAGCTCGAACTGTTCCAGCTCTCTCTTGACCACTGACTCGTCGCCGAAAAGCGTGACCTCAGCAGACCCGTTAAGCTCCCTCAGGGCCTGCACGGCCCCGTCCACAATGACGGAGGGTCCCAGGTCGCCTCCGGCCGCGTCTACTGCTATGCAGGGAATCAGTCTCTCTGACATGGTTCTCGTGCTACTTCACCCATGGAGACGTGGCTTCTTCGCCTCCATAATAGCCACAGCTGGGGCAGGCTCTGTGGGGCAGCTTCGGATTGCCGCAGTGTGAGCAGCTGGAAATCCCTGGCTTGGATAGCTTCCAGTGAGTCCTTCTCTTCTTGCTTCTAGACTTCGAATGCCGCCGTTTTGGTAAGGCCATTTCTACTTCTCCTCTTTCTTTCTCAGTTTCTCAAGTGCGCTCCATCGCGGGTCCACCCTGCCTCTGTCGCAAGTGCAACTATTCTCGTTCAGGTTGGCGCCGCAAACAGGACACAGCCCCTTGCAGTCGTCGCTGCAGAGCGGCTTCATGGGCAGGGAAAGAACGATCGCTTCCCTCACGCAGGGCCCGAGCTCGAGGGTCGTGCCGTCGTGAAACGCGACGAAAGTCTCTCCTCCCTCCTGCCCGGCCTCTCCCTTCTCAGAACGAGCCCCTATCTTATCACAGAAAGCCTCAAACTCCACATCAAACTTACGCTCCACGGCCTTGAGGCATCTGGAACATTCTTCGGTCACGGTGGCGCTGGCAGAAGCCCAGACCAGTATCTCGTCCTTCCGCCTCTGCAGCCTCAGGCTCACGGGTATATCCGTCGCGAACTCGACGGAAAGCCCGGTGAGTTCCAAACTCGAGGGGGTCTCCCGAAACTGGAGGAAATTGTCCCCCTCCTGGAGCTCAGGGACGCTTATCTTCATTCTCCACCCTACCACAATTCCACTTCTCTAACGCAGGTCGTGCGCCGGTGCAAATGCGGGCAACGCAGCCGGCTGCCATCGCACAGGGAAGTCTGGACCTCCACTGACACGGGCGCTGTCTCTTGCCGATTCGCGCCGCCCCTCCGAGCGCAGCAACCTAGAGCCTCTGAAGGGCGCCGCGTCCAAAGACGAGACCTATCTCCCTCTGGGCGTTCTCGATGGAATCCGGAGCATGAACGGCGTTGTGCTGAATGTCCACCCCGTAGAGTTTCCGAATGGTGCCCTCCGCCGACTCGGCAGGGTCCACCAGCCCCACAAGTTCTCTCATGGCCTTAACAGCGTCGTCCTTCTCCAGAAGAAACGCAGCAATGGGTCCCGATGACATGTACTTGACGAGGGATTCAAAGAAGGGTTTGTCTCTGTGCACGTTGTAGAAGACGGAAGCGTCCGAGAGGCTTAAGCTGAACATCTTAACGTCCAGGATCTTAAAACTCCTCTCTTCTGCCATCGCAACTATCTTTCCGACGAGACCGCCTGCGACCGCGTCGGGCTTGACTATCAAAAGCGTCTTGGTTGTGTCCATGCTTTTCATCCAGTCTTGACCAGGTTTGCCACGAGCCCGCTTATCTGGGAAGGTATTTCCGCAACAGAGATGCCGGCCCTGGAGAAGGCCTCTATCTTCTCCTTGGCCGTCCCGGTGCCGCCGGAGACTATGGCTCCGGCGTGTCCCATCCTCTTGCCCGGCGGAGCGGTCTGTCCTGCCACGAAAGCCACGACGGGCTTCTTCACTTCCGACTTCACGAACTCCGCGGCCTCCTCCTCGTCGGTGCCGCCGATTTCGCCTATGAGCACGACCACCTCGGTCTCGGGGTCTTTCTCGAAGAGCTCCAGGGCGTCGATAAAGTTGGTGCCTATTATGGGGTCTCCTCCGATTCCTATGCAGGTGGACTGTCCGAGCCCCGCGCTCGTGAGCTGGTCTACGACCTCGTAGGTCAGGGTCCCGCTTCTGGACACGACTCCCACCTTACCGGGAGAATGGATGTGCCCCGGCATGATACCCACCTTGCACTTGCCCGGCGAGATGATGCCCGGGCAGTTGGGACCTATCATCCTCACACCCAGAGCCTTCATCTTGCCGTATATTCTCATGACCTCAAACGTCGGAATCCCCTCGGTCACGCAGACCACGACCTGAATTCCAGCGTCAAAGGCCTCGTGGACAGCGTCGGCAGCGAAAGCGGCCGGCACGTAGACGACAGATGTGTCTGCGCCCGTGGCGTCCCGCGCCTCCTGCACAGAGTCAAACACGGGAACGCCAACGCACTCCGTGCCGCCCTTGCCAGGGGTCGCGCCTGCGACGACCTTCGTGCCGTAGTCGAGCATCGCCTTTGTGTGGAACGAGCCGTCACGCCCCGTTATGCCTTGAACAATCACCTTGGATTTTTCGTCGACAAGAATACTCAACTTACTCCCCCTTGCGCCATTGCCAGAACCTGCTTCACGCCCTCATCCATGGAGGTGGTCGCTGCCAGGTTCGCTTTACTCAGGATTTCCCTCGCCTTCTCTTCGTTGGTCCCCGTGAGTCTTATCACGATGGGAGCCTTCACGTCGATGTCCTTGAGCGCGGTCACGATGCCTTGTGCCACGTCGTCGCATCTGGTGATGCCGCCGAATATGTTGAAGAATATGGCCTTCACCTTCGGGTCGGAACAGATGATTCTCATGGCCGTGAGCACTTTCTCTGGGCTCGAGCTGCCTCCGATGTCCAGGAAGTTGGCGGGCTCGCCGCCGTGGTGCTTTATAAGGTCCATGGTCGCCATCGCCAGCCCGGCTCCGTT
>CP070702.1:1404467-1451708 GCA_020349905.1 Candidatus Eiseniibacteriota bacterium | reverse complement strand
GGCCGAGCTCTCGATGATGAGAGAGTACACTGAGCCCTTCATTCTGGAGGGAGAACGGACCGAGGAGGCGCTGCGCGCCGTCCACGAAGCCGTCGGAGGGCTGGGGCTTAGGCTGACCGCGGGGGAGAAGTTTCTGCACCTCTCCGGCACTCACCACAAGGGAGAGCTTGTAGCACGACTGAGCGTTCTCTTTCGGACTCTGGGAGACGAGGTGCGCACTGTCGGGCTCGGAGACGGCAAGAACGATGTGGAGATGCTTGCCGAATGTGACGTCGCGGTTCTAGTGCGCAAGAAGAGCGGCCTGCTGGAGGAAGAGATAGTGAGCCGCGTTCCCGGCGCCTTTGCCTACGAGGCCGGCCCGACAGGATGGAACAAGGCGGTGATTGATTTGTTGGAAGGTAAAATCCCGTAGTGGACAGGCGCAAAGAGTGCTAGGCGGCAAGAGCGCATGAAAGACGGAAAGCGACCGGAAGAGGTAAAACGTATCCAAAGCGCCGGACGCCTCAGCGCTTCGTCGCCCGGCTCCTGAAGATGGAGAACACGAGAAGCCCACACAGAAGCCCAAAGAGAGCCACAGAAAGCACGTCCTCCCCCACCCCACCTTCCTCCGGCCTGCGCAGAGCAAGTCTCTCTATGAGCGTTCCCTTCTCACCACTGGCGAGGGTGAAGGGTATCACGGTCAGCACCGCTATGAGGATTCCCATCAGCGCGTCTCCGGCAATGAGACCCGAGCTGTACAAGGTCCCGGTCTCTTGCCTCCGTCTCAGAATCTCGCCCTTGCTGAGCCTCGAGACCGCGAGCGCAACCAGGCCACCGAAGATTATGGGTGCGGAAGTGGAAATGGGCAGGTAGAGGCCTATGGCGAACGGCAAGGCGGGCACCCCCAAGAGCTCCACGACCACCCCGATCGCGGCTCCCATTCCGAGAAGACCCCACGGCAGCTCTCCTCCCATCACACCCCTAACCAGGTCTGCCATGAGGCGCGCCTGAGGAGCGGAGAGCACCTTCGAGCCCAGCCCGTACGCCGAATGAAGAAGCTGTAGCACCCACCCGGCAAAGACGGCCGCCGCCAGCAGGCCGATTATCTCCCCCACCTGCTGTCTCTTCGGCGTGGCGCCGACCAGGGCGCCGGTCTTCAAATCTTGCGCGATGTCTCCCGACATACATATGGCTATGCACACTACTGCTCCGACCGTCACTGCAGCGGCCATACCAGAGGCGTCGGTTCTGCCCATCCCGGCAAAGATGATGCTCGTAAGAAGCAGCGCCGTGATCGTCATTCCCGAAACTGGCTGTGAAGTGGTGCCTATCAGACCCACCATCCTGGAAGAAACCACCACGAAGAAGAAAGAGCCAACGACCGCGATCAGTGTCCCGATTCCACCGATTCCGAAGTGCGGCACGAAAAGGAGCACGGCCACGACCGCTACCGACACGGCAGCCACAATCGGCAGCGGAAGGTCTTGAGCGGTTCTGAGAGCCCCGCCGCCAGTCCTCGACGCTGAAAGACCGGAGAAGCTGTGCCGGGCGGACGAAACCACGGTGGGAAGCGCCCTGATGAGACTTATGGCACCGCCAATGGCCACTCCCCCTGCGCCGATGTATCTGATGTAGAAGTTCCATATGTCGTCCGACGTCATCTCGCCTATCGGGACCGGGCCCGGGTAAAGGATGGTATCGGACCTCCCCCCGATTAGGTCGAAGAGCGGAATCAGCACCATCCACGCGAGTAGACCTCCCGAGAGCATTATGGCCGCTATCCTGGGACCCACCAGGTATCCAACACCGAGCAGTATGGGAGAGAGCTCGAAGGAAAGCGCGGCCTTGTGAAGCTTGGCGAAGCTCCAGCCAGGAATCTCTCGCCAGAGCCTCATCCCCGCCATCCCGAACCTGTAGAGTCCGCCCACGATCAGTCCGTAGAACACGTATCGCGCCTTCACTCCTCCCTCTTCTCCGGCCACAAGTACGTTCGCGCAGGCGGTTCCCTCCGGGAAGGGGAGCTTCTTGTGTTCCTTGACCATGAGGTAGTGCCTGAGGGGAATCATGAACAATATCCCCAGCAGCCCTCCTGTCAGGGCCATGAGGAAGATGCGAAACTGGGATAGCTCCATTCCCAGGAAGATAAGTGCGGGGATGGTGAAAATCACTCCTGCTGCGAGGGACTCGCCCGTAGAGCCGAACGTCTGAACCATGTTGTTCTCGAGAATCGTGCCTCTTTTGAGCAGACCGCGAAGAATGGCCATGGACATGACCGCGGCCGGGATGGAGGCTGTCACGGTGAGTCCGGTCTTTAGACCCAGAAAGGCGTTAGCGGCACCAAAGACTACCCCTATGATGGTCCCCAGGATGACCGCTCTGAGTGTGAACTCCTTGGGGGACTTTGAGGCGGGTACGTAGGGGATCAGTGTTTCGTTGTCCTGCTTTTCTTCCACCTCACCTCTCTCCATGAACGCAGCCAGCTCCGATTTCGGCGGGACGGACGCCGCCGACTCCGGTTTCCGCCGGGCAAACGCTCCCTGCGGCTGGATAGTTGTCCACGAAACTCAGAGTGCGATTCTATTGCAGGAGCGAGGAAGTGTCAAACGCTCTGTCCGGGCTCTGTGCAGTCGTGCGCGGGCACTGTGATTTCCTCTCCAGGTACGACCACGTCCTGTGCGGTACTATGAACTCCTGTGCCGGCCGTATGACTTCGTGTCCTGGCACCACGACGTTCTGTCCGCGTACTGCAACGTGCTTTCGCCGCACCCGCTCCAAACCCTTGCCGCGCTCCGACAGGAAGTGATAGACTTCTGGCCGCGGGGGTCATCCCTGGAAACCTCGTGAACCGAGGTTGAAGAACGCGGGCCCGAGACGACGGAGGAAACGGATGAGATACTCAGGGAAGTCGAGCTTGCTGAAACACAACCTGGTGAGCTGTTTTCTGGTGACGCTTTGTTTTTCCGTGTGCGCGCCGGTGTGGAGTGCCTGCGCCGGAACGTCGGCTCCTCAATCTGCTCTGTTCGTCAGCGTCCAGACCCTCCCCGCACCGGACACGAGCCGGTTGCTTTCAGACATAAAGTACCTGGCGAGCGACGAGCTGGAGGGAAGAGGGACGGGAGAAAAGGGAGGCAAGCTAGCAGCAGACTTCATAGCGGGCGTCTTCTCGGACATCGGGCTGAGGCCCGGCGGGGATGGAGGAGCGTACTTCCAGTCTTTCGACGCGACTGTGGGCGTGAGTATGGGGGAGGAGAATTTCCTTAAGATCTCCTTCCCGGACGGAGAGAGGACATACGTAGTCGAGGAGGATTTCGTCCCGTTCAGCTTCTCGAGCGTCGGGACGATTTCCGGCCCGCTCGCCTTCGCCGGGTACGGCATCAGCTCAGACCGATACGGCTACGACGACTATTCGGAGCTGGACGCTAAAGGTAAGGTCATGCTCGTGATGAGACACGAGCCGCAACAACAGAACGACGAAGGCTCCTTTGCAGGCAAGCAGGTGACGCATTACTCGGACCTGCGGTACAAGGCCACCAACGCCAGGGACCAAGGGGCCGCGGCCATAATGATGTACACAGACCCCCTGAGCGAACCCGAGGAGGACCAGCTGATGCCGCTTCAGTCCTTGGAGGGAGCCGGAGACAGCGGCCTGCCTGCGATTCAAATCAAGCGTCGTATCGCGGAGGCAATACTCGAAGCCGAGGGGCACGAATCCGGAGAGCTACAGCTCAAGCTCGATAGCCTGCTGGTACCCTCCTCCTTCGACATTTCCTCGGTACAGGTCTCCCTAGGAATCGACCTCACCAAGGAACGCAGGAACGTCCCCAACGTTGTGGGCATTCTGGAGCCGCAGGTAAGCCAGGTAAAAGAATACGTGGTGGTTGGCGCGCACTTCGACCATCTCGGGCAGGGCGGCCAGTTTTCTCTCACCAAGGAAGGCGGTATTCACAGCGGAGCGGACGACAACGCCTCAGGGACAGCCGGAATGCTGGAGCTGGCCAGGATATTTGCCGCTAGAAGAGAGCTTCTCAAGCGAGGAATCATCTTCGTAGGATTCAACGCAGAAGAACTCGGCGTGCTTGGTTCCACCTTCTACGTGGACCATCCGGCGGTGCCCCTCGACAGGACTGTTTTCATGCTCAACCTCGACACGGTCGGAAGGATGAAGGACAACAAGGTCTTTGCTGCTGGAACGGGTAGCTCTCCTATCCTGGATGGGCTGGTGAAGAGGGCAAACGCTGAGCTTTCTCTCTCAATCGAGAGCTCCGAAAGCGGCTTCGGCCCCAGCGACCACTATCCCTTCTACGGAAGCGACATACCCGTGCTCTTCTTCTTCACGGGTGCGCACGGTGACTATCACAAGGTTTCGGACGACTGGGACAAGGTGAACGTGGAAGGCGTGGCGTCCATAGTGCGGCTGGCAGCCCTGGCCCTATCGGAAGTGGTCTTTGAGGAAACTGCGATACCCTTCACTCGCGCCGCTCCCGACACGTCCGGGCCTCCCGGCGGGGAGGGATACGGACCCGGCCGCGGAGCCCGCTTCGGCATCGTGCCTGATTTTGGCGGAGAACCGGGGAAAGGAGCCAAGATCTCAGGCGTAAGCGAAGGAAGCCCGGCCGAGAAGGCGGGACTCCTGTCGGGTGACGTCATTGTGGAATTCGACGGGAAGACAGTGACGGGGCTCCACGATCTGAGCTTCGCCATAAAGGACAAGAAGCCCGGTGACGAGGTGGAAGTCGTAGTGATGAGAGAAGGCGAGAGACTCACCTTCAAGGCAATACTTGACCGGAGGGGCGGCGAGAAGAAATGAGCGGGATAGTGCTCGGATTCTCACGGTAGCTGTTTCCCACAGTGGCTGTGTCTCTCAACAGCGGTTTCTCACCACCTGTTTGTCACGTATTCACTCTTTCTCGATTATCGCCACGTAAACCGGTCCCTTGAAATCTATGAAGCGTTTCACTTTCCAGCCGCTGCCTGCCAGTATCCTCTTCATTTCTGACTTGGAGACGAAGAGATAGTCGAACCAGGGCGTGGCGTAGCCCTGGTATCTCACCCGCAACCTTATCTGCCCAGGCATTCTCCCTCTACGGCGGTTGCGCCTGTGATACCTGAGGTGCCACGGATTCTGGGTGTCGTAGGGGTCAACGGTCTGAGCGATTATCCTCGCCCTGTCCGTCGTGATGCCGCGGAACTTCCTCAAGAGCCATCTTGCTCTTTCGAAGCTGCCGAACAGGCCGAAGTTGTGTCCCAACATCAGCAAGGTGTCGAACGGCCCAAGGGTGGGAGGAATCCGGGTGATGCTCATCACCCTTGAGCTCCTCAGTCCCCTCAGCCTGCACACCTTCACCGCAAGCGGCGAAACGTCGATGGGAAGGATCCGGAGGCCCCTCTTCTGAAGATACAGGGAATGTCTTCCCGCCCCACAGCCGATGTCCAGGACGTGCCCTCGCGCGTATCCTATAGCCGCTCTCTCATCAGGGGGCCAATTTCGATATTCAGAGAAGTAGCTCTTGACTCCCGGAGTTGGTTCAACGTAGCCATCGTCTCTCTCAACTATCTCGTAGCTGGGTTTCCCACGATGGAAGTCGAGGAACTCGCGTCCGACCGCGTCTTGATGCGGTTTCATGTCCGTCCTCCTGTTATCGGCTCATCCGTGTCGAGGTCGGGGGTCACGGCGAAGCCTCAGCTACTCCAATCAGAATTCCTTCGCCCGAGTGCAGTGAAGCGCCAGATTGTCTGGAGAGACACGGGGCAGAGAGAAGACGAGAGCACAGGATGCCGCTCTCAGAACCTGCGGCGGGTCGCCACTCCGGCAATCGCCAGCAGGATGACGGAGCCGATAACCGCTACGGCGAAGCTCTTCAGATTAAATCCGATGCTGAACCCCCCGTCGATGATAACCTGCATTATCATCCCGCCCAGGAACGCGCCGATCACGCCCACCACGAGATTGAGGCAACAGCCCTGTTCCCTGCCCGTGATCTTGCTGGCGACCCAGCCGGCCAGGGTCCCGAAAACTATCCAAGACAGAAGGCCCATGAACCCTCCCTCGAAAATCGCCTACTGAATAAACACGCTGTGCGGTATTGAATAGGCCAGTATCGTGAGCAGGATACCCAGAAGGCTGAGCCCTGCGAAAACTGTCCCGGAGACCTTGCCCGTACGCACGGAATACTCCGTCCTCTGAGGCCTCCACCCCCTTAGCAAGAGCACGAACCAGTAGAGAACGATGCCCAGGGACTTGTTGTCTGTGATGTCCATTCCCAAAGGGAAGCCTCCCCAACCCACACCGAACGCGCTCTTGGCGACCGCGTAGCCCAGGGGCAATACAGAAACCATGAACAGCAGCCAGCCGAAAAAGAAGGTCCAGTATGCCCCTGACAGCCCGCGGCCCAACAACAGGTGCTCCAGGGAGTAGTAAAAGCCATGTATCATGAGGAGCATTGCAGCCAGAATGAGGACGACGTGAGTTATGAGGAGCGCCCGCGAGGGCCTGCCTTCGAACGTCACATAGAACAGCTTCTCCTTCTTTCCGGCTGAAAATCTGTCTATCAGCGTGCGCCTGGGCTTGATGTCGATCTGATTGCCCGCCGCGTCCTGAACCCTCAGGAAATAGAAGAACCTCTTTCCCTTCTCAAGCGAAGGGAGGGGAAAGGAGAACTTGTTACTTCCTTCTATCTGTTGAAGTCTCCCCACGACGTATTCGCTGCCGGGCGTCCTGTAGTGGACGCTCACGAAGAGAGAATCGTCCTGTGTGCTCCAGAATGAACCGTCGACGTGGTGATTCGAACGGATGAACTGGTCGTAATCCGGCACGAAAACGTAGTTGATGGGCTCTGAGCGGTCAGTGACCCGGTACATCTCGGGACTCATCATGCTCTTCACCATTATGAAGAGCCCAATGCCTACGAGGATGACCGTAATGAGTAGGGGAACTCGCTGGTTCATCTTCACCATCCCGTGTGGATTCAGTAGAGCCGTCTCAGGGTTTGGCCGCCACCAGTTCGTCCGCCCTCCTTACAGCTTCCACGGCGTTGGGTGAGTAGGCGGCCCCTATTCTCTTCGCAAAGGTCTCGCTCACCGGAGCCCCGCCGACAAGGACTTTCGCCCCCGTCTTCCGGGCTCGCAGAAGTTCTGCCGTTTCTCCCATCCTCGGCATCGTCGTCGTGAGCAGGGCGCTCAGTGCAACGATCTGGGCCTTCACCTCTTCTGCCTTCTCGACGACGTCGTCAGCCGGGACGCTCTTGCCCAGATCGAAGACTTCGTAGCCGTGCGTCCGAAGCATCATTGCCACCAGGTTCTTCCCGATGTCGTGCACGTCCCCTTCCACAGTGGCTATGACCACAACGCCGCGCGGAGTAGGTGCGGTCTTCCGCTGCGACATCAACACCCCGAAGACTGCCTGAGCGGCCTCAGCGGAAAGCACGATGTGAGGAAGGAAAAGCTCGCCCTTCTCGAATCTCTCTCCGATGCCACGCATCGTAGGAACAAGGATGTTCTCCACCAGCTGGCTCACGTTCATACCTTTATCCAGAAGCAACTCCGCGGCCCGCGTGGCGTCTTCCTTCTCGCCCTGCAATAGACTCTGCCTCAAGACCTCCTCAGGACCAACCTCTTCCGGCCGGAACGAATCGTCCGGAACCGGAGGCTCTCGTCCGGGCCGCGCGGCTGAAGAAGGTCCTCCGCCCGCAGTACTCATCTCCCCCGCGGCGGAGGCAAAGGCAGCGGAGAATCTCTTCCCCAACCTGTCGTCGCGGACGAGGGCCGAGGAGGCGAGGACGGTATCGCCGATTCTCTCGTCGAAGGGATTAAGGAAGGCCGCGTCGAGTCCTGCCTCCATCGCCATGGCGAGGAAAGAGGCGTTGATGAGACTTCTCCCGGGCATGCCGTGCGACACGTTGCTCACGCCCAGCACGCTCGTCCAGCCCCTGCTGCGAAGGATCCGTAAGGACTCTAGCGTCTCCCGAACTTGTTCCGGTCCCACCGCCAACGTGTGCGCCGCGGGGTCAAACAGGATGTCGTCCACACCCAAGCCGTGCTTCTTCGCTTCCTCCAGGATGCGTTCCAGCATCTCGATTCTGGCTGAAGAATCCTCGGCCACTCCCTTCTCTCCAACTGCGAGCGCCACGATCGCCGCGCCGAAGCGTGCCGCCATGGGCAAGAGCACTTCCATCTTCTTACTCTGACAGGGAACCGAATTGACGACGCATTTTCCCGGAAGAGACCTCAGACCCACCTCTATGACTGCGGGGTCTGGACTGTCGACGAAGACGGGAACGTCGCTGACCCTCTCGAGAGCCTTCGAGCCCGTCTCCATCAACGTGACCTCGTCCGCGTCCGGCACGGAAACGTTGAGGTCCAGGCAATGCGCCCCCCTCTCCACCTGTCTCACTGCTTCCTGTCGCAGGAGCCTGGTCGCTCCCTGGCTCAGCTCACCCGAGAGCGTGCGCCTCCTGCTGGGATTGATTCGCTCTCCTATCACGACGAAGGGCCGGGATTCTCCTGCAATCACCCAGCGCGTCCTCGAGCAGAGCTTCACACCTCGCTCCGCTGTTCTGGCGACCGGCTTACGGCCTGCGACGGTCGCGCTTACGGCCCTGATGTGTTCGGGCGTGGAACCGCAGCAGCCCCCGACGATGGCCGCCCCGGCCTCCACGAGGCGCGTCGCCGTCCCCGCCATCTCGTCGGGAGTGGCGGGGAAGACCGGACGGTCGTTTTCCAGAACGGGAATTCCGGCATTGGGTTGAGCAATGATGGGAATAGAGGTAAGGCTTGCGAATTTCTCTATCACGCGCACCGTGTCGTCCAGGCCTGCACCGCAGTTTGCTCCCACGACGCTGGGTCGCAGGGACGAAACAGAGATGCTCACAGCTTCCGGCGGGCTCCCGGTCACGGTTCTGCCGTCCGTGCCGAAGGACATCTGTGCGATGACGGGAAGCGAGCAGACCTCGCGTGCGACCGTAAAGAGCGCCCTCATTTCCTTTACGTCCGAGATGGTCTCGAAGATAAGACCGTGAACGCCTGCCTGGACGAGACAGAGCACCTGCTCCCTGAAGGCGGCGCGGGCGTCTTCGAAACTCACTTCTCCCAGAGGGACGATGAACTCACCCAGAGGTCCAACGGAACCAAATACCCACGCCGCATCGCCCGCGGCTTCGAGGGCGATCTGGACCGCCCGGCGATTTGTCTCTGAGACGTCCAGCTTCCATTCGGAGAGACGCAACGGGTTGGCGTTGAGAGTGTTCGTGGTGAGGATCCGAGCACCTGCCTCGAGGTAGGACCTGTGCACGTCCCGCACCTTTTCAGGACGTGACAGATTCCACTCTTCCGGAGGAGAATCGGAAGGAAGGCCTTGCGCCATGAGAAGAGTCCCCGTGGCTCCGTCAGCCACGATGATTTCTTCCCCGAGTGCTTCCAGGAATGGTCTCATGGGTCACCGGTGGGAAAATGTCTCATCGAAAGGCAAATCGCATCCCCTGGCTCAGGTACCGGACCTGGTCGCCCTGGACAGGTTCGCCTTTGCCATGACCTCTGCAGCCACGGAATATCTGCGCAGAGGCACCATTATGCAAACGCCGGAAACCACTTCGGAAAGCTCGCTCAGAATACGTGCAGCGATCGTGATTCCGGTCTGTCTTGCCTTCTCCTCATCTGCGTCTCGCATCGACTGCCTTATCGACTCGGGAATGGTTATGCCGGGAACCTCGTGATGGAGGAACTCGGCCTGTTTTGAGCTCACAAGCGGCATCAACCCTGCAAACACAGGCTTCTCTCCGAGGTCCGCCTTCTTGACGAAATCCAATAGCCCTTCTACGTCGAACACGGGCTGCGTCACGACGAACTGAGCGCCGGCCTTCAGCTTCTCCCCGAGCCGCCTGATTTCGCCGTCCCGGTCCGGGTTCGACGGGCTTGCGGCGGCCCCTATCCAGAAGCTCGTCGCTGAAGACAGCTTGTTGCCCAGATAGTCGACTCCACTGTTGAGCTTGTTGGCGATCTCCACCAGCCCGCGGGAGTTAACTTCGTACACTCCGGTGGCAAACGGATAGTCCCCCACGCTCGGTGGGTCGCCGGTGAGGGCCAGGATGTTAACCATTCCGAGCGCATAGACGCTCAGAAGGTCTGCCTGCAGCCCCAGGATGTTTCGGTCTCTGCAAGTGAAGTGGAGAATGACGTCCATTCCCAGCTCGGACTTTATCCTGTGACCCAAAGCGACGGGGCTCATCCTGATTCTGGCCATCGGGCTCTCGGAGATGGATACCGCGTCGGCGCCCGCTTCCTTGAGCTCTCTGGCAGAGGCGAGGTCGGCGGCAAGGTCGGTGCCCTTGGGCGGCGAAAGCTCCACGGCCACCGTGAACTTGCGCGAAACCATCTCCTTGAGAGGCGTGGTGACGACAGGAGGCGGACCGACCCGAACCTCCTTCTCCAGCTGCGTGGCACCGCGGCGAGGCGAAGTCACTTTCTTGCCCGCGATGTGCGAGGACAGGGCCGCAATGTGCTCGTGCGTGGTGCCGCAACACCCCCCCACGATCGTCACTCCCAGGTTCAGCAATTCCTCCGCCCTGCTTGCGAAGTAGTCTGGATTGTGCGGATAGGAGAACTTCCCTCCCGTGTAAGACGCCAGACCCGCGTTGGGCATGGCCGACAGAAACACCTGTCTTCTGCCCGCCATCTTCCTGATGACATCGATCGTGGCCTGGGGCCCGTTGCCGCAGTTGGCCCCCACTATGAGCGCCCCCATGTCTGCCAGCTCCACGACCGCCTGCGAAGGGGAAACCCCGGTTATCGTCCGACCTTCCTCCGAGAAGGACATCTGAACAGCGACAGGGACCCTTCCCACTTTGATGGCCTGCTCCAGGGCCATCTTCGCCTCCTCCAGGTCAGACATGGTTTCCAGGATGATGAGGTCCACCCCGCCTTCCACGAGCGCGCTGATCTGCTCCGCGTAGATTCGGGCCGTTTCCTCTCTGCTCGGAGTCTCGGTCGTATCGAGCGGTCTCGACACAGGTCCCACAGAACCTCCGACGTAGCATCCCGGACAGGCCTCCCTCGCGATCCTGACGCCCGCGAGGTTGATTTCGAAGGTCTTCGTACCCAGGTCGTAGTACCTGGACAGAACGAACCTGTTGGCCCCGAAAGTGTTGGTCTCTATCAACTCGGCTCCGGCCGCGGCGTACTCCGCGTGGACCGCTTTGATCATCGAGGGATTGGAGAGATTGAGCTCGTCGTAGCAGTGGCCCTTGGGCGCCCCGCGGGCGTAGAGGGCGGTTCCCATCGCTCCGTCGGCGACTATGACCGCGCCGCTTCTAAGCCTGTCTACCAGGTTCTCTTTCACGTCGCCTCACACAAACCGCAGATTGCCTCACCTCGAGGCGTCTGCCGCTCAGACCCGCGGAGCAAAGAACCTGTGCCGCGAATGCCTCACAGACCCAGCACTTCGCTGTAACCCTCCATGTCCATGAACCCGTGCCCGCTTATGTTGAAGGCGATGACCTTTTCCTCACCCGTCTCTTTGCACTTGACCGCCTCGTCTATCGCACAGGCGATGCTGTATGCAGACTCGGGAGCAGGAAGGAACCCTTCGGTCAGTATGAAAGTCCTCGCCCTTTCAAACACGTGCTTCTCGTCCTGGGGATACGCGACCGTGTCAATGTACCCCTTGCTCCTGAGATAGCTCAATATGGGCGAACATCCGTGATAGCGCAGTCCGTCGCCCTTTATGGGTTCCATGTCGACTCTGTGCCCGAGAGTGTACATCTTGAGCAGGGGCGTAAGCTCTCCGTGGTCCGCAAAGTCGTACCTGTACTCTCCCTGAAGGTTGGGCGCGACCTGACTCTGTGCCGCGATGAAACGCGTCTTCTTTCCCTTGGTCAGAGCGTCCCCCAGAAACGGGAGGGCGAATCCTCCGAAATTGCTGCCTCCGCCCAGGCAGGAGATGACGAGGTCGGGATATTCGCCCGCCATCTCGAACTGCTTCTGAGTCTCGAGGCCTATTATTGTCTGGTGCAAGAGCACGTGATTGAGGACCGAGCCGAGTGAGTATATCGCCTTCTTGTCGCGTTTCGCATCCTCCAGCCCTTCCGAAATCGCTATCCCCAGAGAGCCGGGGTGGTCTGGATTCTTCTCGAAGAGCTTTCTGCCCGTCTCTGTCTTGTCGCTGGGAGAGGGAAACACCTCGGCTCCCATCAGACGCATGAAGTTCATTCTGCTCTGCTTCCACTTGGACACCGCTCGCACCCAGTACACGGTGCATCGCAGACCCACCAGCGTCGCGGCGTACGCCAAGGCCGTGCCCCACTGGCCGGCGCCGGTCTCCGTGGTGAGTCGCTCGAACCCGGCCTCCTTTGCATAGTAGGCCTGTGCGAGCGCCGTGTTGACCTTGTGGCTTCCCGTGGGACTGTAGAACTCGCCTTTGTAGTACAGGCGCGCCGGCGTCTTAAGATGCCTCTCCAGGGACAGGGCTCTGAACAGGGGCCTGGGTCGGCCGGCCTGGGCGTAAAGAGATATCAGGTCCTCGGGGACGTCTATCCAGCGCTCGGTAGACATTTCCTGTTTTAGACACTCCCCGATGAGCATTTCGGGCAGAGCACTAAGTCTGGACTCGCCCTCTTCGGGGTCCATCGGGGGAGGAAGTGGTTCGGGCAGATCCGCGAGTATGTTGTACCACTTTCTGGGTATCTCCTCCACCGGGAGCGAGAATTGTCTCCTCGTGGAAGCCGATGCAGTCTTCGCCGTGTCCTTTCTGGAACTCATGTGCGCTCCTCCTGAGTCTGGGTTGTCAGTGCCACCTCTTCTGTTTGCCTGCTCGCGTGAGGATGTCTCTCTCCTCGTCAGTGAGGCTCTCTATGCCGCTTGAGTTTATCTTGTCAAGTATAGCATCGATCCGTTCCTTCTCCTTCGCCTCCTTTTCGTCCCGAAGCTGTACGACCCTCAACCTTCTCTTGTGCGTGCTCCGGGCCCACCTGCGGCGCACTTCGAAGCCCAGCTTCTCTCTCTTGAGGTACACGTACCCGAACAGAAGGCCTCCCAGATGAGCGAACCTGGCGATTCCGTCGCGCCCCGGGGAGGCTATCGCCAGAAGCTCGATGGCCCCCAGAATCATAACCAGGTACTTGGCTCGTATCGGAATGAGGAAGTAAAGGTATATGAGCCGGTCGGGAAAAGCCAGCCCGTACGCCAGGAGAATGCCGAAGATGGCGCCGGACGCCCCGATGGTGGGGATTTGAGACGAGTAGTTGAAAGCCCAGTTCGTTATCCCCGCGCCCACACCCGTGAAGAAGTAGTATTTCAAGAACTCCGTCGAGCCCCAGTGTCTTTCTATCTCGCTACCAAACATCCACAGCAGGAACATGTTGAAGAAGAGGTGGAAGAAACCGCCGTGCAAGAACATGTAGGTCACAAACTGCCACAGCATGCCCTTTCCCACGGCGTACGCAGGTACGAGCCCCACGTAGCCGAGAAAGCGGTTCAGGAACAGGAGCTGCAAAACGAAGACGACAACGTTGATGATCAGGAGCTTCTTGACCACGGGCGCCATGGGGACGCCGAAGAAGGAGCCGGATCTTGCGTAGTAGTATGACAATTCGCTTCCACCTTTCTTCCCAAAACACAGACAGTCTAGCGGATTCGAGCCGGTGCTTCAACGCCTTATGCGGGCAGCCAGTCGAGACGTCAAGAGCGCTCCGTCGCGAGCCCGCAACTCTCGCCCCTTCGCCTCCGCAGCTTCGCTCGCCCTCTCTAGCCAAGGACGAGCCTGAGGCCCACCAGGAGCAGGGCCCCCGCGAACAGCCTCACGAGGAGAGGAGCCTTCATACTTCGGGATACGGCGGCTCCGATCTGAGCTCCAATGACCGCCCCCACTGCGATTGAGAAGCCGGCCGAATACACGGGATGCAGGTAGAGTCCGTGAAATACGGCTCCCGCCAGCGAAGAAATGAGAAGCACGAAAAAAGAGGTCGCCGTGGCGATGTGAGGAGGAAAGCCAAAAAGTAGGATGAGGGCCGGCACGTAGACGATTCCGCCGCCCACGCCGAACAGGGCGGAGATGATCCCTGCGAAGAAGCTCAGAAGGAGCCCCGTCTTCATGTTGAAGGAGTATTCGTGAACGCCTCCCCAGCAGTCCACGAGTCTTCGGCACGTGAGCCCCGCCCTCGGAAGGCCGTCTGTCTCCGATGAGCGAACCGCCTTTCCCGGCTTCACCATCAAGAACAGGGAGGCTGCCACAAGAAGCACGCCAAACACGACGTTGAACACCGCGCTCGTGAAGTACGTCGATATCTGGACTCCCACGAGCGAGCCGGGGATGCTGGCCAGGCCGAAACGCCAGCCGGTGGCTATGTCGACCCTCTTCTGTCTGAGATAGGAGACGTTGCCGGAGGCCGCGTTGGCGAAAACGACGACCAGCGAGGTCGCCACGGCCTGCTGTGGTGTGAAGCCTGCGAACAGGACGAGGGCGGGCACTACCAGAAAACCTCCACCCAACCCGACGATGGTGGCGTAGCAGCCCGCGAATACCCCGAACAGAGCGTAGTGCCAGAACTGGATCTCTATCATGTTAACCCTGGAATCTTAAAGCCCGCGCCGGCCAGCCAAATCTAACAGAAAAACACCCTTGCGCAAAGCTTTTCTCTTGAATTATCGTTCTTGTGACGCGCGGAGGAGACGCTATGCAATTTGTTCAGCTCGGCAAATCAGACTTGAAGGCCTCCAGAATCGGCTTCGGCTGTTGGGCGATAGGCGGCACCGATTGGGGTCCTGTCGACGACGGCGAGTCTGTGAAGGCCATCAGAAAGGCGCTCGATTGCGGCATCAACTTCTTCGATACCGCGGACGTTTACGGAGGCGGTCATTCGGAAGAGGTGCTCGCTAAGGCTCTCGGAGCAGAGCGAAAGAAAGTGCTCGTCGCCACGAAGGTGGCGGGGGTCAAGAAGAAGGGTTCCCCGCCGCGACTCGACACGAGCCATAAGCACATACTGGAGGCCATCGAAGCAAGTCTGAGTCGGCTCAGAACCGACTATGTGGACCTTTATCAGATTCACGCCCCGGACCACTCCACGCCGGTCAAGGAGACGATGTCCACCCTGATGGAACTCAAGGAGCAGGGTAAGATAAGACACATCGGTCTCTCCAACATGAACGTGAAAGACATTGGAGAATACATGGAGTACGGCCCCGTGACCACCCTTCAGCCCGAGTACAGCATGATACAGAGGCAGAGCGAGAAGGAGCTCTTCCCGTTCTGCCTGGAAAGCGACATCGGCGTGTTGGCTTACAGCCCTCTCGGAAGAGGACTCCTCACGGGTAAGTACACGAGGGAGAGCACGTTCCCGCTCTCAGATTTGCGGGCCGTTGACGCACCGTTCCAGGGAAAGATCTTCGAAATCAATCTGAGGTGCGTGGAACGATTGCGCAAACCTGCCTCCGATTCCGGGCGCACTCTCGCTCAACTCGCGGTGGCCTGGACTCTCTCCAATCCCGCGGTTTCGGTCTCACTCGTGGGCGCCAAGACGACGTCCCAGGTGGAGGAGAACGCCGCGGCCTTCGACTCCCCGCTCTCTTCCGGAGTCATCGAAGAGATTGCCGCCATCCTGAAGGAGACCGAGGACGAAAAGGAGACCTACAAGAAGGAACAGATTGCGTCTCTCGCTACGACTCCCATTACCGAGGTCCGCTCGGAAGACGCCGGAAGAGAAATCGTGGACGCCCTCATCCTGTGGATGATGGAGCTTCACGGAACGTTCGACGTGAGTTCCCAGGAGCTTCGACCGCTCTTTGCTGTCGCTTCGGGCCTTAAGGCAACCGGCACGGTCGGCAAGGAGTCCGAACTTGAAGACATTAGAACCAGGCTGGTCGGTATTCACTCCGGCCTGGAGGCGGTCTGATGAGCTGGTCTCTCTCAGACATCTGCGATGTCCGGAATCGGAGATTCCGGCGCACGCCGATAAGAGGTAAATCGATTCCCTGAGAAAGGAGGCACGTCGTGGCCACGTACGTTCTCATGACCAAGCTCTCGCCGGAAATCACCAAGAGCCTGAAGGCGCGCGAAGCCATAGGCAAACAGTGGAAGAAGACCATCGAGGAGAAATGTCCGGACGTGAAGTGGATATGCCACTACGCTCTTCTGGGGCCCTACGACTTTCTGGACATATACGAGGCGCCGAACGAGGAGGTGGCTGCCAAGGTGTCCATGCTGACCCTGGCATCCGGAGCCATCCAGGCGGAGAGCTGGACCGCGCTGCCCTACAAGCGCTTTCTTAAACTGGTAAACGAGGTCTAGGCGGGCCGAGTCAACGGGGAGAGCTACCGCGAGCCCTGGACGGCAGTCCGTTTTGCAGCGACAGCGCGTTTTGCTAGGAAGCCAGTACCTTCTCTATCTTCTCGAGAGCCCAATCCAGCTCCTTGCGCTCTATGGTGAGAGGCGGGGCAAACCTTATCACCTGGCCGTGCGTTTCCTTGGCCAGGATTCCTTCCTTCATCAAGGCCTCGCAGAACGGCCTTGCCGTTCCGCTGGACTCGTGAACGTAGACGCCGAGGAGAAGTCCCCTGCCCCTGACCTCTTTTACGTGACGTGATTTCGAAGCCAGCAGACGCTCTCTGAAGTACGTCCCGTGTTCCGCTGCCTTATCCGCGAGCCTCTCTTCCAGGATGACGTTGAGCGAGGCAATCCCCACGGCACAGGCCAGCGGATTTCCTCCGAACGTACTGCCGTGGTCTCCCGGAGTGAAGACGCTCATTATCTCCTCGGAGCTCAGGATGGCAGAGACGGGATAACACCCGCCCCCCAGCGCCTTGCCCACTATCAAAATGTCCGGTTCGGCCTTTTCGTATTGGTAGCAGTAGAGCCTTCCCGTTCGGCCGAGTCCGGTCTGTATCTCGTCGAGCATGAGAAGCACTCTGTTCTCCCGGCAGATTTCTCTGGCTCCAGTAAGGTATCCTTCCGAAGGGACGATTATGCCCGCCTCCCCCTGAATCGGCTCGACCAGAAAGCCCGCGGTGTTGGGAGTGATGGCGCCTCTCAAGGCGTCCAGGTCATCGTACGGTATTATCTTGAATCCGGGACTCAAAGGCCCGAAGCCGTCTCGATACTGGGCCTCCGAGGAGAAACTTATGACCGTGGTGGTGCGGCCGTGGAAGTTGTTCTCGCAGACTATGATTTCCGCCTTCCCGTCCGGAATGCCCTTCCGCTTGTGCCCCCATTTCCTGCAAGCCTTGACAGCCGTCTCCACCGCCTCTGCGCCAGTGTTCATGAGCAACGCCTGTTCCTGGCCGCTGGTCTTGCAGAGAAGCTCGCAGAAGGGACCGAAGACGTCGTTGTGAAACGCGCGCGAAGTGAGAGTCAGCTTCTTCGCTTGTTCCACGAGTGCCCCAACGATTCGGGGATGCCCATGACCCTGATTCAGAGCCGAGTAGGAACTCAACATGTCCATGTATTTCTTCCCCTCGACGTCCCAGACCCAGACCCCCTCGGCCTCGGATATCACTACGGGCAACGGGTGATAGTTGCGAGCGGAATATCTTTCAGCTAGTTGGATGAGGTGCGAGGTGTCGGTCATCATCGGGGCTCTCCTTCCACTTCGAAAATACCCTGCGAGCGAACGTGGGCAGATGCGAGCGGATGCAGGCGCGGCCGCGAGCAGATGCAGGCGACGTCGCCCCACGCTTCCGAGACACTTACTCCTTCCTCAGCGAATCAAGCCACTTCAAAACTTCTGTTTCGCCGAATATCGCGGCGCCCCTGAGCTGTGTCTCCAGGATGGCGATCCCTTTCAGGAAGTCCTCCTTGGAGAGGTCTTCCGAACCTTCCTTGCCGCCCGGCTCTCTGTTTGCGTAGAACCAGTTCGTGTTCACCTGAAACTTCTCGGGTACGCTGTGCAACGCCAGTGCCCGCTGGGAACAGTATGGTTCCCCGCTGTCGTACTTCGGATCCTGCCCGCTCATGGCAACCAGGTTCTTTACAACCAACCCCCCGTCACCGGGCCTCTCTCCTCCCCTCGTGACAGCAATGCCGCAGGCACCCGTGCGAAACACGACGTTTCCCAGAATCATCGCAAAGGGCGCTCCCTTACCCGCGTCCCACAGTGAAATCCCCCACGTTGCCACGTCCTCCACGATGTTCTGAACGACCAGGGCGTTGGCGTCCACGAAGATGCCTATCCCCTTCCAATAGCGTCTCACGACGTTGTCTTTCAATGCCGCCTTTGCGTTCCACGTGAGACCTATTCCCACGCCCCTGCCCCCTCCTATCTCGTCGCCCCTGGCCAGGTCCACCCCGTCGATGAAATTCTCGTCCACTCTCGCAATCACGTCACGGTAGAGTGCGATTCCGTCCCACGAGTTTCTGATAATCTCGTTAGAGAGAAGCTCGATGTCGCACTTCTCCCTCGCGGTGATTCCCATCACACCCACTACCGTCTTTCTGACGGTTTCCGGATCCCCTATGTTGTCAACGATCCGATTGTGGACCACGTGAACAGAGCCACCCTTTATGACAATCCCGGCGTCGGTAGCGTTTGCGTCACTGTCTCGGACTCCGTCCGTCACAGTGAGACTCTCAACGGCGCAGCCTTCACAGTCCTCAAACAATATTCCGTACCCGGAATTCGTGTGCACGACGCTCTCTTCAGGTGAAAGGCCTACGAGCCGCTTCCCCTTACCCGTCACGAGCAGTCCAACCGTGGCCGTGACCTCAGTCGCGGGATCCTCACAGTTGCCGCACGTTCTCTCATTGTAGACCTGCGGCTTCAGCCAGTGATGGCCTTCGATGATGATTAGCGAGCTGTCAGGCGCTCCCGAGACTATCTCCTGAAGCTCCGTCACTTTCTTGAGCGAGGGGTCCGCGGAGAACAGGCTGTCCGGAACACCTTTTGCCACAAACACCGGTGTCTCCGCCCACGCGTTCGGCAACAGGCACGACGTCGCGAGTCCCGTCACGGCGAGAAGAAGAAGACCAGAAACTCTTGAGATACTCATGCGCATTACCTCCAGGCCAAGGTGTGATGGGCCGCGGGAACGCCGTTCACGGCAAGACGGTCACATTGGGACGTCACTGAGGCCGCCTCGTGAGCCGCCGGGAAAAGCGGCCCGTCCCCTATTTCTTGCCGAAACCTCCTCCTCCGGGGGTTTCAATCGTGAGTATATCACCCTTCCTCGCCGACACGGAGGCCTTAGACGGAAGTAACCTCCGCCTTCCTCCTCGCACGAGCACGTTCCGGCCCTTCCTTCCCGGGGACCCGCCGCGAAGCCCGTACGGGGCGTATCTTCTTCTATCAGAAAGGATAGACAGCTCACAATCTGCAATCAACTCAATTTCTCGAACGAGCCCGTCTCCCCCCCTGTACCTCCCTCCGCCTCCCGAGTTTCGCCTGACGGCATAGCGTCTCATCCGAACCGGATATTCCCTCTCCAGTACTTCGAGAGGAGTGTTCATCGTGTTGGTCATGTGCGTGTGAACCGCGCTGAGACCGTCGAGCCCGGGTCTTGCTCCCATCCCACCCGCAACTGTCTCGTAGTACGCAAAATGTTGCCCGCTCCCCGGCCTCGTTCCTCCGATGGAGACATTGTTCATGGTCCCGCTTGATGCGGCAGGTACCTTGAGCCCGGGAATCTTCGCCAGAGCTCCGTAGAGGACGTCCACGATCCGCTGAGAGGTCTCCACGTTACCGGCCGCCACCGCAGCCGGCGGAAGAGCGTTCACGACGGTACCCGCCGGTGCAACGACCCGGATGGGCACCATGGAGCCGAAGTTGGAGGGAACGTCGCCGCCGACGAGAGTCCTGAACGTATACATGGCGGCTGAAAGTGTGACCGCAAAGGGGGCGTTGACACACCCTCGAGTTTGTGCAGACGTTCCCGCAAAATCCAGTGTCACCGAACTCCCCCTGGTTTCGATAGTGCACGAGATCCTGACCGGGTCGTCTGTGACTCCGTCGTCGTCAAGAAAATCCGTAAAGCTGTACCTGCCGGTCTTCATCGAGCGGATTAGCTCGCGCATGATGCGCTCCGCGTAGACTTGAAGTGCGCTGCACGCCTGAAGGATCCATCCGCGGCCACGAGAGTGAACCAGTTCGAGAAGGCGTCTTCTGCCGAGTTCGTTGGCTGCGAGTTGCGCAAGAAGGTCTCCTTCCCTCTCGCGAGGTGTCCTGACGTTTGCCAGCAGAAGCCTCATGACGTCCGTCTGAATACGGCCTCGTCTCGCCAGGAGGACAGGAGGAATCCTCAGCCCCTCCTGAAAGATGTCTTCGGAAACCGGCATCGAACCGGGCGTCATCCCCCCGACGTCAGCGTGGTGGGCGCGATTTGCCACGTACAGAAGCGGACGCATTGCGCGGCCCTCGCACACGGGGCTCACGAGAGTCATGTCGGGCAGGTGGGTTCCGCCCTGATAAGGGTCGTTGAGGATGGCCGTGTCTCCTTCACGTAACTCCATTGCCTCCAGAACGGCCCGCACCGACAGGGGCATGGAACCCAGGTGCACGGGCAGGTGCTCTCCCTGGACGACCATCCTTCCGGCTCCGTCGAAGACGGCGCAGGAAAAATCTCGCCTCTCCTTTATGTTGGGTGAGAAAGAGGTCCGCATGAGAGAGACACCCATCTCTTCGGCCACGGAGCGAAGAAGATTGTGGCAGACGTCGAGCTCTGCCAGCGAGATTCCTGACATCGCTTCGCCGAGCCCGGTTCCAGCCGGACGGCGCCTCACTTTCGTTCTTCGTGTGGACTTGCTGCCGTTGGTTCTAGCGTGCTTCATGGTTCATTTCCGCAGCGTTCTTCCTCGCAGCCCTCGCGCGACGCATCCCACATGCGCCTGCCGGCAAGCGGCGTCGCCTTCAAAGGTGCGCCCTTCACCACGCTCACCGCAGCGAGAGGACGAGGTTTCCGTACTCGTCTACGTTGCAACGTGTGTCGTCAGGTATACGAGTCGTTGAGCTCTCCTCCAGAATCAGCGCGGGCCCCGAAAGCTTCGTTCCCGGAACGAGCTGTTTCCTTTCGTAGAGGTACGCGCGTTCCGCACGTCTCGAGTTACCGGCGCCCACCCGGCCGAGCGGCGCGGCGCTCCCTCGACCGCCACGCGGCTTCTGCAGGCGCGGGTGCCCTCTCCTGCCCACCGCCCTTACCCTGATGTTCACTATCTCCGTATCTCTCTCGGGCGTAGCGTGTCCGTACAGTTTGAGGTGCGCTGAATGAAACCTTCTCTCGAATCTTCCGTCGAAGCGCACGGTTATTTCGTAGGATTGCCCCACGTAGCGAACGTCAACGTGCCGTTCCAAGAGAGCAGCCTCTTCGTCCACTCCCTCTCTTCTCAAGAAGTGCAGAGCCTCCCGCTCCATCCGGTAGAAGTACTTCTCAAGTACCCCCTCGTCCGCGTCTTCGGTTCTCAGCAGCACCGTGCGTGAATAGTCACGCACGATATCCGAGTCCAGAAGGCCCCGCGCAGACAGGACGCCGGGATTGAGCGGTACGAGAACTCGCGGGACGTTGAGTTCTCTTGCCAGGTCAGCGGCGTGCAAGGGAGCCGCTCCCCCAAAACAGACCAGTGTGAAATCCGCGGGGTCGTAACCTCGCTCGACCGAAACCACACGCACTGCCCGCACCATCGTGGCGTTCGCGACGCGCAGAACCGCCTCCGCCGTCTCACCCATCGATAGACCGAGCCTCTGTGACAGCTTCCGAATCATCTCTCGTGCCCTGTCCTCGTGAAGCTTCATCCTTCCGCCCAGGAAGTACTCGGGAACCAGCCTTCCCAGGACCAGGTTGGCGTCCGTTACGGTGACGTCGCGTCCTTTTCCATAGCACGCGGGACCTGGATCTGCTCCCGCGCTCCGAGGTCCCACTCTGAGAGCCCCTCCCCTGTCCACCCACGCGATGGAACCCCCACCTGCCCCCACCGTGTGGACATCAACCAGCGGTATCTTTATGGCACTGCCTCCCACGGTCGTCTCGGAACGAGTGCCCGGTCGTCCGTCACACAGAGAGACGTCGGTAGAAGTGCCCCCCATGTCCAGCGTGATGACCCTGGAGAAACCCGCCGCCTTCGCAGTCCTGAGGGCGCCAAGTACGCCCGCCGCCGGGCCCGATAGAATGGAGTGCACCGCCCGTTGCTCAACCTGTCGCGCCGAAGCCAGTCCCCCGTTGGACTGCATCACGAACAGCTTGGAATCTCTTACAAGTGCCTCTATGTCTCCGATGTGCTCACTCAGGAGGGGGGCGACGTAGGCGTTGACGCACGTCGTGCTGAAACGTTCGTACTCGCGATACTCCGGCAAGATATCAAACGAGGTAGAGACGTGATCGAAATGTGCTTCCAGGAGCTTCTTTGCAGCGAGTTCGTTCTCCGGGTTAGCGTAGGAGTTTAGAAAACAGAGGGCCACTGAGCGGACGCCTCTCTTCGTGAGGAGCCTCGCGAGGCGTCGAACCGCAGAAGCGGAGAGTCGACTCTCCACCCGACCGTCGCTGAAGACCCTTTCCTTCAGGCCGAACCTTAGCGCGCGCGGTACAGGTGGACCGGGAGCAGTGATTCCCAGGTCGTATATTCTCTCCCGGGCCTGCCTTCCGATTTCGATTACGTCCTCAAAACCCAGGGTGGTCAGGAGCGCAGTGAGGGCTCCTTTCCGCTCGATGAGAGCGTTGGTGGCGACCGTGGTTCCGTAGGCGAAGAACCGCACCCTACCCTGCGCCCGCAGCTCTCGTAGTCCTCGCCCCACGGCCAAAGCGGGGTTTGAAGGCGTAGACGGCACCTTGTGTATTCTCAGGCGACCACCGTCCACGAACACGAAGTCGGTGAAGGTGCCACCTGTGTCGACACCTATGATCATCCAGGAACCCCTCGAAGGAATTCTGCGACGGCCGAGGGTCTACTGGCTCGCGGTTGTCGCAACGGGCGTGGCAACAGGGTCGGAAGGCCGCTTTCTGGCGGAGAGCCACCTCCGTATTCCGACCAGCGTTCCGAGTTCGTAACCGAAGTGCAGAGTGGCAAAGACAAGCGGCGCGATGGGAGAATAGCGCATTTTGCCTCCGAGAGCCACCCTTTAAAGAGAAGGCCAGGTTGGCCACTGCGTAGCTTTCCGCGACGGCAAGAGAGAGTCAGGTTTTTGCGCGGTGCGCGAGCCATACCATGACGCTTCCTGCGAGAGCGGCGATGAAGCCGAGAGGCACGAAAACCGCGTTCTCTTCTCGCCGGACGCCGCAACTGACGCGATTGCTTTGGGCTCCGTCTTTTGCCTTGATTTGGAGGTCGGGAAATGCGATAATTGCCTGCGCCATGAGAAGTTTTGGTGCATGGTTTCATTCGGCTGCATGCCTTATTCCCCTTGCCCTGTTACTTCCGGCGCACGCCTACGCGCACAATCCTCTTGAGGCAGCGACCTCTTCCGACGAACACGTTCTTTCTCCGAGGCACGGGAATTACGACCTCTCGCACGCAGCGACGGCCTTGGGCCGTGACGACTCTATTCCTCAAAAGCTGCGCGTGGCTTTCGAGGCAGCTCCTGAGAGCACGGTCACACTATGGGTCTTCTTCAAGGACAAGGGAGAAGCCTCAGAGGTGGCCGGGGCGGTGGCGGAGATGCGGACCCGTTTCTCTCCTCGGGCTCTTGCCAGGAGGGCGAAGGTGAGGGCGGAGCCGCTCGTGGACTGGAGAGACGTCCCGGTACCACGGGACAACATAGAGCTCCTGCGAAACTCAGGATTCACGGTCAGAGCCGTATCCAAGTGGTTGAACGCCGTGAGCGTCAGGTGTCGCGCCGGGGATGTGAACCGTCTTCTCAACCTGGTGCCTGTGAGGGCCGTGAGACCCGTGGCGTCGTTTCCGAAGCGAGAGCTGCACTTCGAGGAGGTTCCCAGGCCTGCTGAAGAGCATCCCGTTAAATCTGAAACCCGCGCCGCCCCCTCAGAGTTACTCTCGAGCGCTGCCCCTGGCGACACCTCCTTCTACGGTGCCACGTGGAACCAGCTTCAGATGATTCAGGCGCCCGCTCTTCATGCTCAGGGCATTACAGGGGACGGTATGTTCGTCGGCGTGCTGGACACGGGCTTCAATCTGGTTCACGAAGCACTCGACAGTACGAAGGTGGTCGCACAGTGGGACTTCATAAACTGGGACAGCGTGACCAGCAACGAACCCGGCCAGGACGTCCCCAGCCAACACAACCACGGTACGATGATTCTGGGGATAATCGGAGGCCTCAAGCAGGGCGTGTATTCGGGCGTTGCCTTTGACGCCGAGTTCGCCCTGGCAAAGACGGAGGACGTTTCCTCCGAGACTCCGGTGGAAGAGGACTACTGGGTGATGGGAATCGAATGGCTGGACAGCCTGGGTGTGGACCTCGTCACAAGTTCGCTCGGCTACATAGCCTGGTACACGTACGAGGACATGGACGGTAACACCGCCGTCACTACTATCGCCGCTGACATGGCGGTGGCCAACGGCGTGAGCGTCTTCACCGCCATGGGAAACGGGGGCGCCACCAGTTACCCCTACGCCATCGCCCCCGCCGACGGGGACAGTGTCATGTCCATCGGAGGCGTGGACTCGTTGGGCAGCTACTGGCCGTCAAGCTCACGAGGTCCGACGTACGACGGCCGCATCAAACCAGAGATAGTCACCCAGGGCAGCTCAGTGTACTGCATCCACCCTAGCGACAGCACGGCTTACGGAAGGGCGGCAGGCACATCCTGCGCCACCCCTCTGGCCGCGGGAGGCGGAACACTCATACTGCAGAAGAACACTCTGTGGAATCCGGTGATGCTGAGGGAGGCCATCCGCGTGACGGGCACCAATTCAAGCTCGCCAGACACGTTCGTAGGATGGGGCATCCTCCAGGCGGAGGACGCGTCCAACTGGGTCCTTCTCTCAGCCCTGGACGAGTCGCCTGGGCCCGTGGGGCCAGCCGATTCCTTCGTCGAGATCGAAAACGCCCCGAATCCGTTTAATCCCGGCACGATGATTTCCATCCGGCTCACCGCACCTCTCGGTACAGGTCCGGTCTCTGCCAGTATCTGCGATGTTGCAGGCAGGTGTGTGAAGGACTTCGGGCAGCTCACTGTCGTGGGCGGCTCGGCCGCGGTCGTGTGGGACGGCAAGGACGGCTCGGGACGGGGACTTCCTTCCGGCGTCTACTTCTTCGCAGTCACGGCGGGCGAGGCCACCGAGACCAGAAAGCTCCTTCTTCTCAAGTAGGACCCGGCCCCTTCGACCCTACCCCTCAAGTCTCGAGCCGAAACCTCCAGGCGCACCACGTGTCCTCTGGATGCCTGTCCGGAGGGCAAGTTATGCACTCGGTCTTTATCCTGGGGTCGATGGTCGCAGCGAAGTTAGAGTACTCTACTATGCCTATCTCCTTGCAGGGAAAATCGGCGAGCCCCTTTTTCCGGCGCGCGTCCTGGACGCGGCAGGTCTTCATCCTGAAGACGCAACTTTCCTCAGTCAGCTCGCTCACCTCTTGCTCGTTGATGAAGGCGTAGAGACGAAAACCCAGTGCCTCTACGAGAGCCCCAATCCCACCACCCGGCTTCATGCCAAGCCGTTCCATGATACGCTTGGCCTCAATCGCAGTGAATTTCTCCCAGGCCTGCCTGTCCAGTCTCATGGCAGTATCGAGTCCGAATTCCTTTTCCACCTCCAGAAACCAGAGTCCGTCGTGCGCTAGCCAATTCTTGGCAGCGTCAGATACGAACTCCCGCCATTCCTCTTTTGTGAAATCAGCTGGCTTCCTCATCCGAGCTTCCCCTTGATCTCGTTTTCCCCTTCTCTACCACGGAACCGGTACGGAAGTCCCCATTCCCGGCCCAAGGAGAATCGCGTTTTCCAGCAGCCTGCCTGAACCGTGGAAGAACGCACGGAAATACGGTTCGCCTGCAAAGAGTATTACCTGGCCTCTGCCGAGTGCTTCCCTGGTAGCGTATGCGGTTCGCGCCTGTCTCTTCTTGGCCTCCGGCCAGAGGAGGCCGCTCAACCTTAGCGAGTCACCTTCAGCGAATCTACAGACCGTCTCGACAGGAGGCTGGGACAGAAACACGTGGTCGCTGAAAATGGTAACCGTAACCGCGTTCCCCATACCCGATGTGAGCCAGTGCTCTTCGTCAACGTCGCACTTCAGGATCGCTCCCCTCACCATGAATCGACGCAGCCAGGCGTCTTCTCTTTCGAGCGCCTTCACGTCCACCTTCTCGGGGCGCGCTTCCCCGGCTGCCTGCTCCGTCCCGGCTGAGGAAGTTTCGCCCTCCTGCCCCTTCCCTTCCCAGACCGCAAGGCTGTCGACCATCTCGTGTGCCTTCATCACGTCTTCTCGCGCGAGGGCCTCTTCGAATTCCTTCAGTTGCGCCAGGGCTTGCCTTCGCAGCCTGACGGCGCTGAAACCCGTGGTAGTGTCGGCCGCAAAGGCGGAGGAAGCGGCCATACAGATCAGAGTGCCCCGCTGTTCGACCCACCTCTTCAGCTTCTGCACGTTCTTCTTTCCGAGCATGTCCGCATAGAGACCCGGGTTTCCCCAGACCGAAGGAAGGATTATGACGTTGTACTTGTCCAGGTCGAACTCGTCGACCCTGTTTACATCAAGCGCGGAGAATCGGTACCCCAGCTCCCTGTCGAAGAGAAACCAGAGAGCCCCATACGAGGTGAAGTTGATGCGCCCGCCCGTGAGCACGGCCACGCGCGGCTCCTGAAGGAGTCTGAAGTAACCGCCCCCGAGGTCGGGACCCTCTTCGGTCCAGGCCGTGCTTACGCCGTAGAAGTCAGCCCCCGTCTCTTCAGCTATCTTCTCCAGCGTCGAGACGAGACCGTCGGCGTTAGCCTCCAGGGGAACAAGCAGCGTTCCCCGCGAGAAGGACATTCCCTGGATGGCAAAGGGCTTCAGCGCCACCTTTACCTTGCATCCCTCCTCGAAGAGCTTCGCAAGGGCTTTCACGCCGCTGTCGTCCGAGTAGTCAACCAGGAACCCGTACGACGCCTCGGGCCGCACGACCTCACCTCTCGCCCTCTCAAACTCCCCGAGTTTCTCCGTCTGAACGCGTCCGACGGAGCCGGCCTCGTACGCTTCCACGCCGAACGCGAGGGGAAGGGACCAGGCGGTTATCTCGTACAGCTTCGTCTGGCCAAGTTTCTCCAGTTCGTGCCGCTCTTGCTCCAGAAACGAAGTGGACATCCGAGGGTCAAACTCAAAGATCGTGTTGAGCAGGGAACGCAAGGGCTGGGCTTGAAATACTATGTACGTGCCCTCTGGAAAACTCTTGGAATCATCCCGTCCCCCCAAGCAACTCTGCACGTCTCTCGCCACGAAGACCTCATTAGCCCTGTGGACTTCGATACCGTGACGCATCAGGACAGAAACAAGCTCTCGCGAGCGAGTCTTGTTGTTTCCCTGCGGGATAAGGTATGCCTTTCTCGCCCCGCGCGGGGAACTGACTGCTCTTGCTTTCTCCTCGTAGAAATCACGAAGCAGCTCCTCTCTGTTCCGGGCCGCGGTCGAGAGATTGGCTATGGAGCTCACGACTTGATGGAGAACAGTCTCGGGATAGTGCATCAACGTCTCGTCTGGTCTTTTCACAAGGGTCCCACCAACCGAGGCCTGTTCGTAGAGAATACCTACCGCTCCGGAGCGGGAGGCCCATACATTGGCGTAAATCGGAGACCACTCCTCGTTCCATTCCTCCGTGTAGTAGCTCCAGCCGAATCGGTCGAACGCTTTCGCCTGGTCAACGGCGAACACTTGGAGCCACTTCCTGAGAGAGGGAGTCATATTCGGATTGAACGGCTCCCTCGGAGGAGAAAAGAGATAGGTGTCGAATTCGCCCATCTCGTGCGCGTCCACGACTAGCTGAGGGTGCCACTTCGTAATGGCCCCTGCCCTGCCACGTGTTTCAGGGTGAAGGAACGCGAGCCAGTCCCGGTTCAAGTCAAAAAGGTAATGGTTCGCCCGACCCCAGGGCCAGAACCCAGCATGTTCCAGACTCTGCGTGTCGGGATTGGGTCTCTTGCCTGCCCACTGGGCTATCTGGGCGCGGAATCTCTCCCTCCCATCGGGGTTCTGAACAGGGTCAACAAGCACTACCACGGCGTCTCGTATAGCTCGCGCGACAGAGTCCTCAGCCGCGGCAAGATAATAGGCAAGGAACAGAGCGGCGTCGGACCCCGAAGGTTCGTCCCCGTGAATACTGTATTCCATCCACGCCACGGCGGGGGTCTTGTTGATCAGCCGCTCGGCGTCGTGGCTGGAGGATTCGCGAGGGTCAGCGAGGGCCGAGACGGATTGCCTTATCTCCTCAAGCCGCGCCATGTTCTCTTCAGAGCTTACGGCGATGTAGTAGAGGTCCCTCCCCTCGTACGACGTGGCGTACTTCTCCAAGGCGACGCGCGGTGAAGATTCGGCCAGCTGCTTCAGGAAGAAGTTTATCTCTTCGCAGGACGCCACTCGTGTGCCCGGTACGAAACCGAGGAGCTTTTCAATCGTCGGCACGCTCCGGTCCACCTGGATGTTTTCCAGCAGAACCGCCGGCCCGAAGTCAGCACCTTGCCCCCTCTCCGACCAGTCCCCCACCTCCTGTTTTGAGGCGAGGACGATGCGTGGAGCTACGCACGGGCAGACCGAAAGAAGGAACCCCGTGACTACCGCAACCCACACCATCGCACTCAGCAGACGCCTTGTCCTTGAGACGAAAACCTTCTCTCTCATGCCTGTTCCCCCTTTTCTGATGACACGTGCGGAAGAGCACCCGAGAGTCCGGGCGGAGCTTAAAACACTCCGCGATGACAATCCCGCTATCTGTCCTTTACCGTCGGCGACTGGCTGCCAGGTTCCAGCACCCCGGCCCCGTTTATCTTGCTCTCCTTCAGAAGCCAGAGAGCCCTGTTGGCATCAGTGAGTGAAAAGACTTCAGTCCTGGTCCTTACGGGAACTGCGGCAGCTTCCCTCAAGAGTTCTACGCCGTCCTGCCTCGTCGCAGCCGTAACGCTTCTGAGCCTTTTCTCGTTGTAGAGATGGGTCTCGTAGTTCAGCTCGGGAACGGGTGTCATGTGAATCGAGGCGAGCGCAACTGTCCCGCCCTTGTCCACCAGCTCCAGGGCGTGACGAACGAGCGGTCCGGCCGGGGCGAATATCACGGCTCGCTCCGGTCTGAGTGGCGGTTTCTCCTCTATCGTGCCGGCCCAGGTGGCACCCAGGTCTCGGGCCAGCCTCCTGTGCTCGGCGCTCCTCGAGAACACGATGACTCTGCATCCCCGGCCCAGGGCTATCTGTATGTTGACGTGCGCCGACGCGCCGAATCCGTACATGGCAAGAGTCTCGCCCGGCAGCACTTCGCTCAGCTTAAGCGCCCTGAAGCCCACGATTCCTGCGCAGAGCAGCGGAGCAACTTCCACGGCGGAAAGACCTTCGGGCAAGGGGTAGGAGAAGTGCGCTGGCACGACTGCAAACTCCGCGTAGCCGCCGTCTGCGTCCCAGCCCGTGAACCTGGCGTTCTCACAGAGGTTCTCGTCACCCCGCAAACAGTACCGGCACTTCCCACAGGTCCAGTGAAGCCACGCCACGCCTACTCTCTCACCCAGACCGAGGGACTCGACGCGCGCTCCACGTTTCTCCACGACGCCGACTATCTGATGGCCGGGGATGACGGGACTCTTGTGCAGAGGCAGGTCGCCCTCCACCGTGTGGAGGTCGGTATGGCAGATGCCGCAGGTTAGTATCCTTATGAGAATCTCGTCCTCGCGCGGCTCCGGTACCGCCATTTCCACGAGTTCGAGCGGAGCCTCCTCAACGGGCGCCTGTCTGCTAAGCAGCATCGCTTTCATTGAGCTACTCGACTGAGGCAAGACTCTGTTCTCACTGGGTGCGGGTCAACCCGAAGCGTGACAAGCGCTCCTCAACGGACAGTCCTCTCCGGAGCGTCCGGGGTGCCTTCGCGGCGCTTCGCCGAAGTCACGGGCGGCGCCACTGCGGCAAGCCTCTTCTTGGGCAGCAGGCCCAAGGAGGCGACAAATGCCCGACGTTTGGAGAGCTGTATTCCGAGCGCCGGGTCCACACCCTTCGGGCACACCTCGGAACACGCCCCGGCGAAATGGCACCGAAACGCTCCGTGCGAGCCCAGCGCCTCTTCTTTGCGCTCATCAGAGCCGTCGTCCCTCGAGTCGATGTCGTAGCGGTAGGCCTGAGTCAGAGGCTGGGGCCCGAGGTATCTTCTGTCCGTCGCGACCGTGGGACAGGCAGCCATGCACAGGCCGCACTTGATGCAGTACGTGAACTGGAGATAGCGCTCCAGCTCTTCCACCGACTGGAAGAACTCGCCGGAAGGAAGCTCGTCAATAGAGACGTCTCTGCGTACGATGAAGGGCCGGACTGAACGGTGTTTCTCAAAGAGGACAGAGAGATCGGGGACGAGGTCCTTGATGATGTCGAAGTTGGGAAGAGGCTTGAGGTGGACCGTGTCCGTCTTGAGCTCCAGAACCTGCGTGTTGCACGCAAGCCTGGGGTAGCTGTTTATGAACATCCCGCACGAGCCGCACACGCCCATCCTGCACGAGTATCTCCAGGCCAACGAGCTGTCCAGGTTCTCCTTGATGTAGTGTAGGCCGTCCAGAACCGTCAGCCCTTTGGTCACGGGCACGTTGAACGAGTCGACCCGGGGCGCGGGCAAAGTCTTCGGGTCATACCGCAGCACGCTGAACTGCACCGTCTTAATGACCTCCTCTGACCCCCCACTCTGTTTGCGGCTTCGAGTCTCTATCATCTACTCCTCCTCGAGAAAGGAACGTTCTTACATGGCGTAGGCCGTTATGGTGGCGTAGCTTCCTATCACGAAAAGCGCAAGCCCCAGAAGGACGATCAGAACGGTCACCGCACGTTCGACTCCTTCGGAAAGAGTCAACTCGAAGACTATCTTCCTGAATCCGTACAGTCCGTGATAGAGCGCAACTCCCAGGAGCAGGATGTACACTATCACGAAGGCGAGCGCTCTGCTTCTCTCCATGACGGACGAGTAAGAGAGTACGTCCTCCTCCCCAGACCCGCCGAGCCCGCTCAGATGCATGATGAACATGTGCAGTCCCAATAGCACGAGTATGACCGCTCCTGCCAAAAGGTGCCATGTCCAGAGAGTCGACTCACGTGTTCTCATAACTTCTCCTGTTCATTTCACCGGGTGAGCGAAGAAGAAATCATACCCGCCCAACACAACTACGACGGCCGCCACTATCATTACCAGGACAAATAGTGGCCTCTGCCTGCGAACAGATGACGTGTACGGAAACACGGGCTGGCGCGGTGCTCCGAGAAAGAAACCCAGCTCCGTGAGCGCGAGCCTGAGCCCGTTAAGGGCATGAAATGCGAACGCCAGGTATACGAGAAACTCGCCGTACCTGAACACGGGGGAATCCAGCCGCTCCATCACACTGTTCCACGTTTCCTCGCCCAGCATCCTGGATGAACCGACGAGAATGTGGAGCAGGAAGTAGGCCAGTATGGCCAGGCCAGTCAGGCGGTGCAGGGTGAACGCGTATCTCTCGATGCCGTATCTGCCGCCCGAAAGCCATCCCACAAGACCAAGCTGGTTTCTTCTGAACCCACTCTCAGGCATCTTTGCCCTCCACAGTTCTTAGTACTTTCTCTCCACCGGCTTCCAGGTAGTGATGTTCGCTTCTCCGTACTCAAATCTCGGCCCTTCGGGCGTCCAGAAAGCAAACGTGTGCTTGAGCCAGTCTTCGTCGTTCCGCTTGGGAAAGTCGCGTCTCGCATGTGCGCCCCTGGACTCCTCGCGCGCGAGCCCCCCCGCCACCATCACCTCGGCCAGGTCGAGGAGGTTCTCGAGTTCGAGGACGTGAACCAGGTTGCTGTTGTAGCTTGCGCTCTTGTCCTTCACGTACGTCCGGGCGAACCGCTTCTTGAGCTCCACTATGGAAGAGAGGGCCGTCTTCAGGCCTTCACCCGTTCTGAACACTCCGACGTGCTTGTCCATGAGCTCGCGGAGCTCTCTCTTCAGCTCGTACGGGTTCTCGCGCCCCTCCCTCTTGAGGATGTCGTCGAAGACTCTCTTCCTCTCATTCTCCACCTTGTCATCAGGCACGTTGGGTATCGCCTCCGTCTTCATTGCGTGCCGCCCCGTCTCCTCACCGGTAATCCTGCCCCAGACAAGACACTCGGCGGTGGAATTGGAGCCCAACCTGTTGGCCCCGTGAAGACTCACGCAGGCGACCTCGCCGCTCGCCCAGATGCCTTTGACGTCGGTTGCCCCTCTTATGTCCGTGGAGACTCCGCCCATGGAATAGTGCGCCACGGGCCTCACGGGAATCGCAACGTGGACGGGGTCTATCCCGACGAAGTCCATGCACACTTCCCTTATGAGGGGAAGTCTCTCGTTGATCTTGTCGGCCCCGAGATGAGTGAGGTCGAGATGCAGGAAGTCCATGCCGGACGGTCCCTTGAACCCTCTCCCGGCCTCGATTTCGGTTATCATGGAGCGCGAGATGAGGTCTCTCGGGGCGAGTTCCATCTTCTCGGGGGCGTACTTGTCCATGAAGCGCTCGCCCTTGTTGTTGAGAAGATATCCGCCCTCTCCTCTGCAGGCTTCGGTAATGAGGATTCCCGACGGCACGAGACCGGTGGGATGAAACTGCAGAAACTCCATGTCCTCCAGTGGAATTCCAGCGCGGTACGCCATTGCCAGGCCGTCGCCCGTCACTGTCTGGGAGTAGGTCGTAAAACCGAACAGAGTTCCTGCCCCGCCGCTGGCGATGTTCAGCGCCTTGGCCCTCATGGCACAGAACCTGCCCGTGCCCATGTCGAAGCCGGTGATGCATTTGAACTCGCCGTCCTCCACGATGATGGCGGTGACGAAGAACTCATCGTATCGCTTGAAGTTGCCGTATTTGAGAAGGGTGTCGTAAAGGGTCTGCATCTCGAAGAAGCCGGTCTTGTCGACTGCAAGGACCGCACGGGGGTAACTGTGCCCTCCGAACGGACGCTGTGCGATCCTTCCGTCCTCCCGCCTCGTCCAGGGAATTCCCCAGTGGTCGAGCTGGAGGATTTCTCTCGGCGCCTCCTTGACGAAGAGCTCCACGACGTCCTGGTCCGCAAGGAAATCGCTCCCCTTAACCGTGTCCCAGGCGTGGAGCTCGAAGCTATCGCCCTCCTCCGGACGAAGCATGGCCGCCGTGCCTCCCTCGGCACACACGGAGTGGGAGCGCATGAGCTGTACCTTCGACACGAGACCTATGTTGAGCTTCCCGTCACTCACGCGAGACGCCTCCACCGCCGCGCGCAGGCCGGCCAGCCCGGAGCCAAGAATCAGCAAATCATGTGTGACGACTTCCGCCATCTAGAGCCTCCGTGGGAGTCTGTTTCGTCGCTCGTTGCCGAAAAAGGCATGACCCAAAACGAATATCCAATCATACGACAAACACCCGGCCTGCTCAAGCCCAAAATGTTTCCCCCGGCGGGTGACATCCGCCCTAAACTTCTTCACTTACGCCCCGTCTTGTGCTATAATCACACTGGGTCGAGTTCCTCTCGGACCGGACGGAGGATGCTCCACCAACTCATCCTGGTTGAAACGCTCACTTGTGAAGGAGTACATCATGAGACTGTTTCCTCCTCATCGAACGCAGCGTACTCAAGTCGCCTCTCGCCGAAAGCACTCGCGTCGCGGCCTTAATCCGCTTCTGGTGCTCACTATTCTCTTTGCCGCCCTCTTTCTTCCCCAGGCCGCAGCGATTCCGAACGCGGGAGCGGTAAACATAATCGACCTGCATCAGAACGACGGTATGGGCATACCCGGCCCGATCTACATCAAGGGAACGCCTGTAACGGTCTCTGGTATTGTGACCTCCCCTGACAGCGTCTGGAATACATACAGCACGAGCGTGTGCATCCAGGACGAGACAGCGGGCATGAACATATATGTATCCGGCGGGCTCAACCAGGGACTCCACTTCGCGCTGGGAGACAGCGTGACCTTTTCGGGTTACATTGCGCAGTACCAGGGACTGACTGAAATCGATTCCAGCTTCGCGGTCGTGTCTCTCACCACTCACGCCACCGGAAGGCCCGTTCCGGCCCCGCTGGTCCTGACGTGCGCGCAGGTGAATTCCACGTACCAGATGGACAACACCGAGCCGAACGAGAGCCGCCTCATCAGAATAAACAGCGTAGAGCTGGTGAGCGGCGCCTGGCCGGTCATCCCCTCGACGTCGAACGTCACTCTACAGATAAGCGACGGGACCGCCACGACCACGCTTTACATAGACAAGGATTCTGGCGCCAACGGAACGCCCGAACCCGTGGGATACTTCGACGTCATCGGGATTCTCAAACAGTACGACACCTCCCTGCCCTACCACTCGGGCTACGAGATCGTCCCCCGGTTCGCCTCGGACATCGTCTATCAGGGTCTGGGCCCCATCATAACAAGCGGCCCGGAGGAAGACGACATCACGACCACCTCCGTTACCATCTACTGGACCACTAACACGGCCTCAACGAGCGTGGTTGAGTACGGGGAGACGAGCTCCTACGGGACGACTGTCGGTGACAGCACGACTCTCGTCACGGACCACGCTGTCACGCTGCCGGGGCTGACGCCGGGCACGGTCTATCATTACAGGGTCTATTCCAGGGACGCAGAAGGAACCAGATTCAGCAACGACCGCATGTTCGTCACTATCTCCGACGTTCCGGGAGAAGTCCACGTCTACTTCAACAAGAGCGTGGACACGGGCTACAGCACGGGCACCGACGCCCTCGGAAACCAGAACGTCAGGCAGAAGCTCATCGACCGGATAAACTCCGCCACCTATTCCATCGACTGCAACTTCTATAGCTTCAGCCTCTCGACAGTTACGGACGCACTTATCGCCGCCAAGGGCAGAGGTGTCCAGGTTCGCTTCATCATAGAGGACGACAACTCCGGGAGCTACGAAGTCCAGCGGCTCATCAACGCCGCCATCCCCGTGATTACCAGCACCTACGGTGGCAACCACGGCGCAGACGCCGGCTGGGGCATTAACCACAACAAGTTCGCGGTCTTCGACTGTCAGACCGGCTCTTCCAAGACCGACGATTGGGTCTGGACGGGCTCCTGGAACTCCTCCATAGCGGGCGAGAACGACGGAAACAATTGTCTAGCTATCCAGGACCACGGCCTCGCCTCCGCCTACAAGATCGAGTTCAACGAGATGTGGGGCTCGGATACCGCCACACCCAATCCCAGCGAGGCCCGCATGGGAAGCAAGAAGTCCAACAACACTCCTCACAAGTTCACCATCTCTGGAATCCCCATGGAGCAGTACATGAGTCCTTCGGACGCGGTCGAGCCCGAGATAATCGAAGCCGTAGGGACCGCCGATTCCACCATCTATTTCTGCATCCTGAGTTTTACGAGCGACAACATCTCGAACGCCATGAAGTCGAAATGGGATTCCATCACCGGCTTCCAGGTGAGGGGTGTGTTCGAGGGAAGCAACATAGGACCCATCACGTCGGGGAGCGAGTGGTATGCCATGTCAGGTGATCCCGCTTCCTATAACCAGTGGATACCGGCGGCAGACGTCTGGCAGGACGGGATGCCCTCGTCCGACCTGCTGCACCACAAGTACATGATCATCGACTCCAGCCGGCCTCTTATGGACCCCATAGTGATAACGGGTTCCCACAACTGGAGCTATTCTGCAAACCAGGTGAACGACGAGAACACGCTCTTGATCTACGATGCCACAATTTCCAACGTCTACCTGCAGGAGTTCGCCGAGAGGTATCACGAGGCCGGCGGAACCGGAGGCATTCTCGTCTCGGTCGGAGAGCAGCTGGCTGCGGCACCTCCTCCGGGCATCTCACTGGAGGCCTTCCCCAACCCGTTCAATCCCAGCCTGAACGTGAGGTATACCCTTGGGGCCACTTCCTTCGTGTCTCTTAAGGTCTACGATGTGGCCGGGCGCCTGGTAAGGACGTTGCTGGAGAATAACAAGGAGCTGCCCGGTTTCCACAGCGTTCCGTGGGACGGAAGAGACTCCTCCGGTAGGGAGGTCGGAGGCGGCGTCTATTTCGTGCACCTCGACACTGGCCAAGATTCCAGGTCGGAGAAAGTCGTGCTTCTGAAATAGAACGTCGTTCAGAAAGGACCCGGAGCAACCGAGGCCCGTCCGTAGAAGCGTTCGCGTTTCTACAGGACGGGCTTCGCGCTTCCTTGCGGCTCTGGCCGGGCTTCGGCTTTCGCACGCTTCGGCGGCCGGGCCTCACACCTTCGTAAGGCCTGCGGCTTTCGACGCGAAACTGGCCGCTCCCCCATCAACCCAGAGCTCTCTCGATCTCCCTGACCGTCGTGACGCGCGAGAACCCGTAGGCCACGTTCAGCAGCGTTGCCACGTGCATTTCTTCGTTTATGGTGCCCGTTCCGTCGGCGAGAAAGAACGTCCTGTAGTCTCTGAAGTATGCGTCTCGCGTCGTAGACTCGCAGCACATGTTCGTCATGACGCCGCTTATGACCAGGTCCTCGATGTTGCAGCACCGCAGCACGGTCTCGAGGTCCGTGTCAAAAAAGGCCGAGTACCTGTGTTTTAGAACCACCTTTTCTCTCTTCAGCGGCGCGATCGACGCATGAATCTCGCTCTCCGGGGCCCCCTCCACACACATCCCCTGCCACCACCACTCCATTATCCCCGCATCGATACCGTCGGGGTGGTGAACGTGGCGCGTGTAAATTACTGGCCTCCCCGCCTTCCGGAACCCGGCAATCAGTCGCTTGAGACCGGGCAGGACGGCCACACCGCCACAGATGAACGCTGGCGAGCCCTCTTCCAGGAAGTAGTCCTGCATGTCAATGACGAGCAGAGCGGCCTTCTTCGTTTTCAGGCGCAGGCGGTGCACGTTGAACGCCTCAATCGTCCTCAGCCACTCTTCTGTTTTCTCTGCCAGGTTCTGATGCGTTACGTACGGCTGCATGCCTCCTCCTCCTTCGTGGGGCAAGCTTAGTGCGATTGACAGGTGGACTCGTCGTCCTACGATTTGGACGGATTCTAGGCCTTGAAAAGCCAAAGTCAAGGAGTGTAAGATAGTCTGGAGTCCGCATGGAGAATAAGGATGAGACGCGCGATGCTGCTTCTGTTGACGTTGCTTCTTCTGACCTGGCCGGGTGCCGCCCGACCGGCGTCGCACGCTCTGGCCTTGCTGAGTACCGCGCCACTGGGAGCGTGCGCCCTGACTTCGTGGCAGTTATCTCAGACGCCCGGACTTCAACCCAGCGTCCTCGATTCCGCACGTGTTTCTCCACCACTGCTGGCAGCGAGCGAGTCGGTGGACGCGCTCCAGGTGCTCAAGCTCTCCGTCAGCGCGATGAAGAGGCAGGATTCTCTGCTGACAGGCTACAAGTATCTGAAGACCGTCTTCATCGAGCAGCTCGATAAGGACCTTTCTCCGAAGAAGTCAGAGACCAGGCTTTTTGAAGTCACCTCTGTCCCGAACGGGCCGGACGTCGAGGTGCTGATTGCCGTGGACGGAACGCCCCTGTCTGAGAAGGAAAAACAGAAGAGGAGAGCCGAACAGGAGAAGCGGAGTAAGAAGGAAGAGGGCAAGCTGGAGCTCAGTTCCGAAGAACTGCTGACCATGTTCGAATGGACCTTTGCGGGAGAGGAACACGTAAACGGGAGACCCTCCACGATACTCACTTTCAGGCCCAAGGCGGGGGCCGTCTACAAGGGCAGCGACTCAAAGATGGAGGGGTTTCTCAGGAACGTGCGCGGCCGCGCGTGGGTGGACGAGGAAGAAAAAGTCATATCCAGAATAGAATTCGAATCCCTGGGGCCCGTGAAGTCTCTCGGCGGCGTCCTTTGGACGCTTCATTCCTTCAGGGCAACAGAGGAGCGCGGGCGGCTTCCTGAAGGGGTCTGGATAGACACTGTAGGCGAGTACTTCGTTGACGCAACGGCCTTATTTTTCAAGCAGATACGCTCACGGTCCAGAATGAACACTCACGACTACGAGAAACCTGCATCGCTCGAGCCTCCCTCTTCCTCTCTCATCAACTAGGTCCAAGTTCGGCCAGGATTTCGCCCCGCATCGTGCTCCACATGCCCCCGGAACACGACCCAATCTGTTGGGGCCGTCTTTATGCAAAAAGTGATTGACACCACAACAGGTTGTGTGGGAGAATACTGCATCGCAGTCCC
Source organism: Candidatus Eiseniibacteriota bacterium (assembly GCA_020349905.1). Classification (GTDB taxonomy): domain Bacteria; phylum Eisenbacteria; class RBG-16-71-46; order JAFGJU01; family JAFGJU01. The sequence goes on along the minus strand of CP070702.1, from coordinate 1,413,601 downwards.
AGCAAACCTCCGTTTCAGAATCCCTGCCTCGGAGGCTCCTACTCTGCAGCCCCGGGGCCGGGATTCTGAGAGCGAGGGGGCGCTGGACAAGCCCGAGGACCTGCCCCGAGACATCCGCCGCGCGTTTCTGCACGGCGGTCGTTTGTCTGCTGATGCAGATCGGGTCGCCGCAAATCCGGTTTGAGAAGGTTTACCTCTTATGCAGCACGACCGGACCCTCCCTGAGGAGGAGAAGATTGGAGACGAGAAAAACAGAATCCGCGTTTCAATCGGTTCAACTCGCGGACATCTGGCCGGCTGTCGAACTCTCTGCAGAGGGTGTTCCCAGTGAAGAGATCCTTCAGTGGGCACAGGAAAGAATCGTCGAGCTCAAGTCATGTAATCTGCGTTTCATAAGAGGTATGGACATCGCCGAAGTGGATCCCGGGAGTCTGCCGGAAGAGTTCTCGGGAAACCTGGAGTTTTTCGGCACCGCCGACACCTACCTTACGCTGACCCTTCACGCACTCAGAACAAGCAGTTGCACACCTGAGGAGATTCCCACTCTCTTCAATGCTCTATCCATGCTGGCTGCGTCGCTGGGGGAAGCAAGGAAGCACATGCTTTCAACCATGTCTGAGAACCTGCGCACTATAGTCCTTGAATCCGAATCGCAAGCGTCCGCAGGTCCTGAAGACGTGGAGGAAGAGCTGGCAGAGCTCAGACGGTTTCGTGTGCAGCGCAGAAGAGCGAAGAAAGCTAGCAGATAGAACCGGGTACGGAACCCCTGCCATCCCCGACCGTTCGCCGCGAAACATGGCGGTCCGTCCAGAATCCGCCATGAACGCTGCCTACCCTCGAGCGCCCTGACGACCCACTGCTCTTCGGGCGTCGGCTCGCGATGACTCCCACGTTGGAATCACGGGATTTCTCGCCAAAGCTGTTTCACGAAACATCCCAGGCGTCGTGCCGGTGTGCTTCATGAACGCCCTGAAGAAGCTCGACTCGCACTTGAATCCAACTTCGTCAAAGACCTGCTTGACGAGAAAACCGCCTCCCAGCAACTCCTTCGCCTTCTCCAGTCGATAAGTGGTGAGAAAATCCCAGAGCGTGTGGCCGACCGTGCGGGTAAACTCCCGGGTCAGATGTTCACGTGAGACTCCAAGATGAGTGCTGATGTAAGTCACCGACGTGATGGTGGGGTAGTTGACGTCTATGAACTCGAGCGCCCTCCTGAGGAGCCCGTTCCCCCTGCGCCAGCCGTGAGGGAGACCGCGCGTTCTCAACGATGAAGCAAGGATGGCCTTCGACAGTTCGGAGATCTCGAAGGGACTCTTGTAGCAGCGGGTGGTATCGGGATTGAAAATCTCTAAAACTGTGCTCAGATCCCTGGCGGAACCGAAGAAATAGAGAGGCAGGGCGGGTTGGTGTCGTCGCAGCAAGATGGCGAGCGTCAGTGCATCGAACTCCAGGGGACCCGGGTCAACGACTATACCCACGAGCCCTTCGGGCAGCCGGCTGGCCCGGACGAACTCGTCCCCGTGTCACCGCCTTTTCGGTACCCATGCGTCTCCGAAACCCCTGGTCTCGTGGTCTAAATCAGGCGGTTCCGGCCGAAGGAAACAACTCCTCCGGCCGGAACCAGGAACCCCAGACCTATTCAATAAACAATCGGTCTTTGGCTTCGCCCAAGAATGGAGTTCTCGGTTTGCGTCGCGTGGGGTAAAACCAGAGTGAATGCCACTTCTGTGCCAACCCGTCAAAGATGTCGCCGGGAGACGTAATTGCCTGTAACAGAATGGATTAAGCGGTGTGCCCGAGGCCTCGAAACCTCACTCGGGCCGCGGGGTTTTCTCAGAACCGAGAAAGAAGGGGAGTGGTTCGGGCTAATATCCTAATTTGCTGCAGGTTAGAAGTGTCTCAAAGCGGCGAAAGAGTTCCGGCGAACGGTGCGAGCCGTGACCTCCACGGGTCTCCCGGAACGCTGCCGGTCCACCTGCGCCGGCGCAATCCAGACCCCCGGGGCCTGCTATTCTTCTATCCCCAGCTTGTTCATCTTCCTGTAGAGGGTGCTGAGTGCGATGCCGAGTATCTGAGCAGCCTTCCGTTTGTCCCCGCCCACAGAGGAGAGTGCCCTGAGGATGGCCTGCTTCTCGGCCTCTTCGAGACTCATCGCTCTCTCCTCTCCGGGTCGGCCCAACCTCCCCATCTCATCCAGAAGCCGAACCACCGTTTCTTCGGTGATCTTTTGAGAGCGAACGACCGTCATGACCATGCGCACAAAGCTCTCGAGCTGTCGCACGTTGCCCGGCCATTCCTGGGACGAAAGAGCCCGTACAGCGGCATCTTCGAAGGTCCGCGTGAGTTCGCCGGACCCCCTGTGCTTGACGAGAAAATGCTCCACCAACAGAGGGATGTCTTCCTTCCTGCTCGCCAGGGAGGGAACGTGTATGGGAACCACGTGAAGCCGGTAGAAGAGGTCCTCTCGGAACTGGCCGGTCTTGATGGCTCCCACTATGTCCGCGTTGCTGGCCGCAAGCACGCGCGCCTTCAGAGGAACCGATTGCACCGCACCGATGGGCCTTATCTCCTTCTCCTGAAGCGCTCGAAGCAGCTTGGCCTGGATGTGGACGGGAATGTTGGTAATCTCGTCCAGGAAGACAGTGCCGCGCCCGGCCGCCTGTAGAAGCCCCACCCTGTCGGCGTGAGCGTCCGTGAAAGAGCCTTTCTTGTGACCGAAGAGCTCACTCTCCACTATGTGCTCCCCGATGGCGCTACAGTCGATGGGCACAAAGGGTTCGTCCGCACGGTCGCTCAGCTGATGGATGGCTCTGGCCACCAGCTCTTTGCCTGTGCCGGTCTCGCCCATTATGAGAGCCGTGACGTCACTGGAAGAGACCAGCTCTATCATCCTGCGGAGTCCCAGCATCACGGGCGACTTCCCCACCAGCCCGCAGAATTCGGCGTCCATCTCCGCCAGATCCGCGCGTTTCAGAATGGCGCCGAAGGCGCGGCGAATGGACTCCTCCAGTTGGACTATGGAGAAGGGCTTAAGAAGGTAGTCAGAGGCTCCGCACCTCATCGCCTGGATTGCGTTTTCGATGGTTCCGTGGGCCGTAATGATTATGACCCGGGTGTCCGGACGGAGCTTCTTGAGTTCCGTGAGCGTCTCTATCCCGTCCATTCCCGGCATCTTTATGTCCAGTATGGCCAGCCCGACGTCATGTTCCCCTACCAACCGCACTGCCATTTTCCCGGAGGAGGCGGGAAGCGGAGAGAAACCGAGCTTTCTGAGCACTCGCGAGCAGGTGTCTCGGATTGCCTGCTCGTCGTCAATGACCAGGACCTTGAGTTCGTCCAATGCCGTCTCCTCATCTTGCGATCGTTTCTTGACGCGAGGTTTCTTTCTGCAGAACAGCTCTCTCCAAGCTTGCGTAGAGAGCCCCAAGAGTGACGGGTTTCCGCAGGATTCCAGCCACGCCTAGCGCCAGCTCCACGTAGCCCCGTATCCCACCGTGCAGGTTATTGAATCCGTGGGCGATTCCCAGTGCTATCTGCTCAAGCACCGTACGGAGTGTCTCTTCCGAGAAGCCGGCGTTCCCTTGTGCTGTTCCGCGACGAGTCATGTGGCCAATACTCCCGATTCTCCAAGCAATCTCCGGTCTCTGCCAGCGCTGACGGAGATAGAACGGAGTCCGTCTGGGAAGCAAGGGGGGTGAAGTAATCTGACTGAAAGTGGAAGAGCACCTGTCGAGATCTGGAGGCTCACGTCTTCCCTCCTCCCGGAAAGAGAGAAAGCCGGAGTACACAGCGAGCGCCATCATACAGGAAGGCCCGAGACTTGTCTAGAAGGCTTCTCTGGATAGGAACGATATGCAGAACGGGCCAGGAGTATTGTGCGAACGCCGGTCGTGCACAGCACCCGGCGAGGTAGCGTTGAGCGGTTTCTGGGCAGGTCGCTGGGTCGATCAGGGAATCAGGTCACGCAGTGGCGTCCATTCTCCGAGATGACGAATGGAAGGGCTTGTGACGGGGTTTGCGGTGTCTTCCGCAGGTGACGCCGCCGCAACTCTGATTGGCCCTGGCCATTTGCGACGGGCGATTGGCCTCGGAGCGCGCCAGGTGGATTGCCTCCTGTATGACGCGGTCCACCTTCTCGGTGTTTTCAAGGATGACGTTCAGAAACTCCTCCACGGGAGCTGCTTCGTTGTTCAGAAGTATCTCCGTGTAGACCTTGATGACTCCGATGGAATCCAGCAGTTCGTGTGTCAGGAGGTCGGCAAGGCGGACAAGAAGATCTCTGCTCGATTCGCCATTCTGCAAAGACTCGGTGCGCACGCTTTGTGGTGTTTCCCCGGGCACGTTATACCTGTCTCCCTCGTAGTATGCGTTAGTCCCTTCCACGTATGTAAATCGGTTCGGGAGACAAGTGTCTTAACCAGGAGATGAGAAGGGGATACTGGGCTGTGCGTCCAGAGGATAGAACTCTACCAGGGACAGGCACCTACTATAAGACAGAGAAAGCCCGTATCAGGGGAAGCCAGAGCAGTGTGAGTTTATGATGGTTTGTGCAGTACTTACGGCCCGTCAGTCTTCCAGCTCGAAGGTAACCTCGCAGAAGTCGTCACCGCGCCCCATACACTTGGCCGAAGTGCATGTCAGCTTAGGATTGCAGAGTTTCACAGCTTCCATCTCGAACTCCACGTAAGCATCGCACAGCTCGGGAGTCGATTCCTCTGAGGGGTCGTCGTATAGAGGGCACTTGAGCCAGCGGAACGAGGCTTTCTTCTGTGTGGCGCCCGGTGCAATCTCCACCACCATCCCCAGGGTCTGTTCTGCAAGCAGCAGGTATTCGGCCATGCCCTTGGCGTTGCGCTCAAACCGACCGGATTCGAAGGCCCGCGGCACCTGGAGCCTGGCCACACGCCTCTGTCCCTCCTTGATGGCCTCTACCCCCTTCTCACCTAGCTGGTCCACGATGGCCCTCCCCAGCTGACCCCAGATGATCCCGTAACTTCTGCAGGCCGCCGACCAGTTCTTCTCCGGTGGTTTGTCAGCGATGGCCGACGGAAACTGCTTCTCCACGGTGCCCATGTTTGGCCTCCTTGTCTGCGGCATGATGTGCTAACATACGAGGACGTATCTGCTGAAGCCGAACATAACACGCGCCGCCTGCAATGTCACCAGCGGGATTAGGCACTACCCGTTAGAAAGTTGGTAACCCCACTCGGAGCGCGAGCGTACCCCGTGTCTAGGAGGGTCGATTGTCACTGAGGAGCCCGTCTCGAAGACGCGCCCTCGCAGGGCGTAACCGCCTTTCAGACAAACGATTGCGAAACGGGCGGCTGGCCGGATTCGAGAGCGCCGTCGTGTTCGCGCTCTGTCTGGCCTGCCTTACCGCTCTGGCTCCCACTGTTGCCCTCTCCTCCAAAACTCTGGAAGTGCGCGCAGTGAGGGTCCAGTATGAGAGCATTCTCGTGGACGGTGCCCTATCCGAGCAAGCATGGCAGCGACCCGGTATCACCGGGTTCACACAGCTCGAGCCGGACGAGGGGGCGGCGGCCTGCTTCAGGACGGAGGTCTGGCTCGCCTACGACGGCAAGGCCCTGTACGTGGCGGCTCGCCTTCACGACCCCAGCCCCGACTCCATAGTAACGTCTCTCAACCGGAGAGACGAGACGAGCGACTCCGACCTGTTCCAGGTTGACCTGGACACTTTTCACGACCACCAGACCGGGTTTTCCTTCGCCGTGAACCCCTCCGGCTGCATGAGAGACGAAACGCTTTTCAACGACAGCTGGAGGGACGCGTCCTGGGACGCTGCGTGGAAGAGCGGCGCGACTGTCGACGAGGAAGGTTGGTCTGTCGAAATGGGGATACCGCTTTCACAGCTTCGTTTTCAGAAAAGCCAGAACCACGTCTGGGGTGTCAATTTCTCAAGACTGGTGAAGCGGTGCAATGAAGTCAGCTCCCTTGTCTTCTATCCCAGGACGGAGAGCAAGTACGTCTCGCTCTTCGTCCACCTGGTGGGTCTCGAAGGAATCGGACCTGCGCGAAGAGTTGAGATTCTGCCCTATTCGGTCGGCCGCGGAGAGTTCAGCGAGGCTGAGGCAGGAAACCCCTTTAACGACGGGAGCGAGTATCTTGCCACGGCAGGGTTGGATTTTAAGTTGGGAATCGGAAGCAATCTCACGGTGGATGGAACTGTTAATCCTGACTTCGGCCAGGTCGAAGTGGACCCCGCCGTGGTCAACCTCTCCGAGTTCGAAACATTCTACCAGGAGAAAAGGCCTTTCTTCGTCGAAGGAGCCGACAACTTCATGTTCGGGTTGGGAGGAGCAACGAACTACTGGGGAATCGACTGGTTTGACCCCATGTTTTTTTACAGCCGACGCATAGGAAGAGCGCCGCGGGGAGAGGAGAGACACGACGGCTTTCTCAGCAGGCCGGACGCGGCCACCATCCTCGGAGCGGCGAAGCTCTCCGGGAAACTCCCCGGTGGCTGGTCGCTGGGTGTTCTCCAGGCAGTGACCGACAGGGAATACGTGCAGGTTCACGTCGACACGTCGGGCCTCAGATACAGAGAAGAGATAGAGCCGCTCACCTCCTACACGGTCGTGAGAGGACAGAAGCGTCTCAACGGAGGGAGACAATCCATAGGCTTGATCGGGACGAGCGTGCTCCGTGACATCCAGGACCCACTCTTCGCCGAAGAAGTCAGCGAGCGCGCGTTCACAGCCGGGATGGACGGGTGGACCTTCCTGGACGAGGAGAGAGAATGGGTTGTTACCGGCTGGTCCGGGGCAACGCACGTGCAGGGGACTGAGGAGGCCATGGTCGCCCTTCAGGAGGACTCGCGCCACTATTACCAGAGGCCGGACGCGAGCCACGTTCAGTTCGACCCGGACGCCACGTCCATGACTGGCTGGGGTAGCAGGTTGTGCCTCAACAAGGAGAAGGGCAACAGCATTGTAAACGTGGCACTCGGAGCGCTCTCGCCCGGATTCGAAACCAACGACGCCGGCTTCCACATGGTCGGCGACAAAGTCACCGGGCACGTTGTGACCGGATACAGATGGTTCGAGCCGGACAGGATCTTCCGCACGAAGACGTTCGCGGTCGCGACCGCCAGGAGCTTCGACTTCGGCGGCAGGAGAACCAGTGAGGAATACCTCGGCCTTTTTGAGTGCCAGTTCTCAAACTACTGGTCCCTGCACTTTATAGGAGGGCTGTTCCCGGAATCCTCAGACAATCACCTCACGAGGGGCGGGCCTGTGGCGAAGAGCCCTTTCGGGAGATGGTTTGAGGTGGAGGTGGATTCGGACAGCCGCAAGAAGATAGAAATAGGAATCTGGGGAGAGGTCTATCGCAACGACGGCGGAGCGAAGAGCCACGAGTTGGAGGGACGGATAACGTTCAAGCCGCTCGGCCACGTGAGAATGAGCCTTCACCCTTCCTACGAATGGGTGAACCAGTCCGCACAGTGGGTGGATTACTGGGAGGAACCTTACGCGGCGCACACGTACGGCTCCCGGTACATCTTCGCCACGATGGAACAGAAGACCGTCTCGCTCGGTATGCGGGTCAATTGCACCTTCTCTCCGCGGACCAGTTTCCAGCTCTACGCCCAGCCGCTCATCTCGGTGGGCGATTACAGGGAGTTCAAGGAATTCGCGAAACCTGACGCGTTTGAGTTCAATACGTACGGCGAGAGCGGCTCGACCATCACGCCCGAGCACGGCGGATACACCGTGGACCCTGATGGGGCGGGACCTGCCGGTTCCTACTGGTTCGAGGACCCCGACTTTAACTACAAGTCCCTCAGGGTGAACGCCGTGTTCAGATGGGAATACAGGCCCGGTTCCGCCCTGTATCTTGTGTGGACTCAGTTTCGTGAGAACGAAGAGGACCCCGGTAAGTTCGATTTTTCCAGGGACTGGAAGAACCTGTTTGACACCAGGCCCGAGAACATCTTCCTTGTAAAGGTGACGTACTGGCTGAGTCTTTAGGGTGAACTGATAAGGCACCGGCTGAGGTGGCGGCCTGCAACCGGAGCCGGCAAGTTACGGGCCGTGGTGCACGACCAGACTTTTGCAGAAGGAGGCTTGTGATGGGAAACCAGCTCTGTCACTTCGAATTCCAGGTGACCGACGTCGCTAAGACGAAGGAGTTCTATTCGAAGGTCTTCGACTGGAAGTTCGACGACTCCATGGAGGGCTACACCATGATAAAGACCGGAACCGCACCCGAGGGCGGCATGATGCTTAAGCCCGAAGGGGCACCGTTTCCGGCCCTCCAGGTCTATTTCCTCGTGGATAGCGCTGACCAGACCCTTGAGAAGGTCAAGAAGGCCGGCGGGCAAGTGCTTGTACCCAAGACCCCGGTGGGGGACATGGGCTTCTTCGCCTTCTTCATGGGGCCGGACAACATCGGCGTCGGAATCTGGGAGTCGGCAAAGAAGTAGGGGCGCTGGCAAGCGCTGGCAGCGCGGTGAGCGTCACCACGCGCTTCTGCGGGACGTGTTTGTGGGGCATTTTCTGGGACGTTTCTGTGGTGCGCTTCTCGGTCGTTTCTGCGGTATGCTTTTGCGGGGCGTTTGCCTGGGGGCTTCGGTGGTGCGCCTCCCAGGACGTTTCTTGACCCGAGCCGTTCCTGGCAGTATAATGCTTGTGGGCTGCCCGGTGTCAGCCGCTGCGTGCTACGCGACCGGCGGCCTCACCTCAAAACTCAAGCACACACATTGGTTCCTCAGTAGCTCAATGGGTAGAGCATCCGGCTGTTAACCGGAGGGTTGTAGGTTCGAGTCCTACCTGAGGAGCCAGCTTGGTATCTGAGAGCGTGAGTCTCCGTGGTGGGCAGAAGAAGGCTCTACGTCGGGCGGACGGCCGTATAGAGCCATTTTCATACTGTCGGGGCCGAGGATCTCCTTGTGCAGCACCAGCCGGAGGAGTTCCTTCTGCTCGTGAGGGCGGATGTTGGCAAAAACCTTCGTGAACTTGCTGAGTGCCAGCATCACGAGCTCTTGATTGACTGACTCGCGCTCTATCTCTCCAATCATTTGCTCCAGAGCCCGAGTCCCCTCTTCAATCTGCTTCCTTCGCTTGCCCAGGCTATCGAGCTTCTCTCTGAGAAAGATCTGACTGTCTCCGCTCGCC
>CP070702.1:1390503-1404367 GCA_020349905.1 Candidatus Eiseniibacteriota bacterium | reverse complement strand
GCGAGCGCACCGGCGTTGCAGTGTGTGAGAACCGTCCACCCGTCTTTCAGCAGGGCGGCCCCGTTCTCTCCGATTCTACGACACAGTTCCCTGTCCTCCTCCATGATGGAGATTGCCTCGGAGAGAAGCTTCTCTCTGAGGGAATCGCCACCTTCTCTCCCTCCGGTCTCGATCACCTTCTTCATCCTCTCAACGGCCCACGCAAGGTTGACCGCCGTGGGACGCGCCCCGCGCAGGCGCTCCGCCGCGCTCAAGGCCTCGGCGCGTACGTTGGAGTCCGGGCACGAGCGCGCTGCAAGGGCCACGCCCAGGGCCGCCGCCACACCGATGGCGGGCGCACCTCGTATCTTCATCCCCCTTATCGCCTCGCGCACCTCCTCCGCCGTGCCCAGCTCGATGTAGCGAACACACCCGGGAAGCTGGGTTTGGTCTATCGCCCGCACCCACCCGCCTGCCCAATCCACTGCCCGCGGTGGTTCAAACCGCCGCGGGACCGAAGTGCTCTCATCGCCCTTCACCGTCATGCCTCCCGTCGCTGCGCCAGCTCGCGCGAACACTGGACGAGCATCTCATACAAGCGTCTAACCGGAAGACCCATAACGTTAAAGAAGCATCCGTTAACGTCTGATATGAAGATGCTGCCCAGCCCCTGAATACCGTAGCTACCGGCCTTGTCCAGAGGTTCACCGGTACGGACGTAGGCGGCTATTTCACTTTCAGCGAGCCTCTTCATTCGGACGAGGCTTCGTTCATACGCCGTCCACCGCATCCCGGTCCGGGTGTCCACGAGTGCGAGGCCCGTGTAGACGGTGTGAGTCTTTCCACTCAGGACCCGAAGCATGCCCTCGGCCTGCGTCGCGTCTTCCGGTTTCCCCAGCACTCGTCCTTCCAGAACCACGACCGTGTCCGCTCCGATGAGAAGTGCCTCGGGGTAGCCGTTCGCCACAGAGAGGGCCTTCCGCAGAGCCAGCTCCACCACGACCTGCTCCGGCTCTCCCTCCAGCAGCTCTCCTTCGTCCACCTCCGGGACGGCCACCTCGAACCTGAGCCCTATCATTTCGAGCAGGCGGCGTCTTCTGGGAGAACCCGAGACCAGCACCATTCTGTCTCGGGGAGAGGGCACGAGGCCCTCACCTGGTCCGGGGACCCGTCCACCGGCGCTCCCCCGCTTTCTCCTGTCCCTAGGTCCTGTGTTCACCCCTGGCTTCCTTCTGCAGGATTATGGTTACGGGACCGTCGTTCTGGATGCCCACGAGCATCTTCTCGCCGAAGACTCCGCTCTCCACGGTGACCCCGGCCTCCCTCATGAAATCGCAGAAGGCCTTGCAGAGCCGCTGCCCGACTGGCGGCTGCGCAGCCGCGGCGAAGCTCGGCCTGCGGCCCTTCGAGCAATCCCCGTAAAGAGTGAATTGAGATACCACCAGCGCCGAACCTCCTGTCTCAAGCAGGGACCTGTTCATCTTTCCGTGCTCGTCCTCGAATATCCTCAACTCCGCGCACTTCTCGGCCGTCCAGCGCGCCTCGTCTTCCGTGTCTCCCTGACCAACGGCCAGAAGTACGAGAAGCCCCTTACCTATCCGGGACACCTCGGATCCGCCCACGCTGACCGAGGCGGACGCGACTCTCTGAACCACAGCGATCATCCAGCTGCTCCCGTTTGACGCGGCCCGAAACGACTAGTCCTCACCCACCGTCCGCTCTCCCTCCGACTCCACCCCGGACGTACCCGGAAAGAGCTGGCCCCGTTCGACGTGGATCACGTTCTTGACCCTGGAGATGGCCTTCCTCACTCTCTCGAGTTGCCTGAGGTTCTTCACCTCCACCACGAATCTGCCTCTCACACGGTCGTCCACGCTCTTCACGTCGGTGCGTCTGATGTTCGTCTGCGTCTCGGATATCGACTTGGCGATGTCTGCCAGCAGGTTCTGCCTGTCGCTTCCCGTGACCAGCAGGTTCACGAGGAACACCTCCTCCTTGGCGACGTCCCACTCAACGTCTATTCGGTGCCCGTTCTCCACTCGCTCGTCAAAGGTGTTTGGACAGTCTATCCGGTGAACTGAGACTCCCCTGCCCCGCGTTATGATTCCGACGATCCGGTCCCCGGGAATAGGATCACAGCACCGGGCGAAGGAAACCATCAGGTTCGCGATTCCGTGTATCCTGACAAAATGTCGTCGCCTCGCAGCCAGTTCCCGCAATCTTGCGAGCGGCATCGCCCTCTGCACCCCTGCCCCCGGAGCACGCGCGGCGAATCTGGACACCACGCTCTCGGCGCGCACGTCGCCGCTTCCGATGGCCCCCAGAAGCTGTTCCTCTGAATGCAGGCCCATCCCCTCCGCCAGCTCCGTGAGGTCGGCCGGCATCTTCAACCTGCTCTTCTTTAGCTCCCTTTCTAAGATCTCCTTTCCCAGCGCGACGCTGTCCCGCCGCCGCGCCAGCCTCAGCCAATGCCGGACTTTGCTGCGGGCACCCGAGCTGGCAACTATCTGCAGCCAGTCCTCACTGGGGCGAGCCGAGGGGGAGGTCACTATCTCCACCGTGTCCCCGCTCTCCAGGATGTGCCTCAGAGGCACGAGCTTGTTGTTCACCTTGGCTCCCACGCACCGATGTCCTATCTCCGTATGCACGGCGTAGGCGAAGTCGAGCGCCGACGAACCTCTCGGAAGGTGCTTGACGTCACCCTTGGGTGTGAAGACGAACACCTCGTCGTGGTAAAGAGACTGTCTGACCAGGCTCAAGAACTCCTCGGGGTCGGCTCCCGCCTCGTCCCAATCCGTTGCCTGCTTCAGAAGCTCCCGCACCTTCTGGAGCTCTCCGCCGACCGATACGCCCTCCTTGTAAGAGTAGTGCGCCGCGATTCCGAGCTCGGAAGTTCTGTGCATCTCGCGGCTTCTGATCTGGAATTCGATCATCTCCCCCTTCGGCCCGCACACGGTGGTGTGGAGAGACTGGTACATGTTGCTCTTGGGGGTGGCGATGTAGTCCTTGAACCTGTCATGCACCGGCGGGTAGAGGTCGTGTATTATGCCGAGGACCCGGTAACAATCCACCTTGCCCGTTGCTACGATTCTCAGGCCGGTAAGGTCGAATATCTTCTCGAACGGGTAGCCGTGCTCCTGCATCTTTCTGTAGATGCTTGCGAAGTGTTTCGGCCGCCCCTCCACCTCCGCCTTTATGCCGGCCGTCGTCAGTCTCCTGCTCACCGCCTCCTTCACCTCGTCTATGAAGCGCTCCCTGTCCTCCCTTGCCCGGGCCACCTTCTCCGCGATGTCCCGGTACACCTCGGGCTGCAGGTACTTGAACGCCAGGTCCTCCAGCTCCCACTTCAGCTTCCATATCCCGAGCCTGTGCGCCAGGGGAGCGTAGATGTCCCTCGTCTCTTCAGCAGTCAGGGCGATCCTGCCCTGGTCCAGCGAGCCCAGCGTGCGCATGTTGTGCAGCCGGTCTGCCAGCTTCACCAGTACCACCCGGATGTCCGTCACCATCGAGAGCAGCATCTTTCGGAAATACTCGGCCTGAGCGACCTCTTTGCTTCTGAATTTGAAGCCGCCTATCTTGGTCACACCATCCACGAGGTGCGCGACTTCCGCTCCGAAGGCCTCCTGGATCTGGTCCACCGTCACGTTTCCGTCCTCGACGACATCGTGGAGCAGCGCCGAACATATGAGGGGTGTGTCTACCCTTCTCTCCAGGAGGTCGACCTGTATTTTCGCCACTTCCACGCAGTGCGTGACGTATGGTTCTCCGGACTTGCGCCGCTGGCCACGGTGGGCGGCCTCAGAGAACCTGAACGCCTTCTCCGCCACTTCAAGATTCACCCGCGGGCATCTCCGCCCGAGCGTTTCCAGAAGCGAGCTGAGAAGATGTTCTGCGTCTTTGGACGTCTCATCCATGATGAGTTCTCTCTCGCAAGGCACCGGAACTCTGCCGTGCATCGCGTAGCTGCCACGGCACCAAACATGCAGGGAGAAGGTAGCGGAAGGGGGCCCACCCGACAGATGTCATTGGCCCTTGACGTCTTTAAGCTTCAGCTGCAGCTTGCTCTTGCCCTGCCAGCTGCTCAGCCAGGGGATGTGAGCCAGAGAGACATCGCCCTCCGAACACGCAATCTCTTTCTCGAGGTAACCCAGATTGAATCCTATGCAGTCCGCGAAGAAGCTCCCCTGCTTGACAGAGAGCTTGAGGTGGGAACCTCTCCCCACCACGGACCTGTCAAGCACCTGGACTCCGCTCGTCACGAAGACGGGTTCGGGATTTCCCACGCCGAAGGGGGCCAGCTGTTCCAGCAGCATCGCCAACCGCTCGTTCATCTCCGAAAGATGAAGCTCGTAATCCAGATGAAGCCTCGGAGTGACGTCAATCCCTCTCAGAGACTCGTCCACCATCGAGACAAAAGTGTCCTTGAAAGTATCCAGGTCGCCCTTGTCGAGCATTATCCCTGCAGCGTGGCTGTGCCCCCCGTAACCGGTGAGCAGGTTTCGACAACGCGAGAGTGCGTCGTACACGTCGAAACCCTCCACGCTCCTGCAAGAGCCTCTCGCCGTGTCCCCTTCCACTGAGATCAAGACGGTGGGGCGTCTGAATTTCTCCGCGAGCCGGGACGCGACTATCCCCAGGACGCCGGGGTGCCACTTCCTGGACCACAGGACGATGCCCGCCGGCAGTTCAGACCCGTATGTCTTCTCGAGTTTGCCGAGGGCTTGCTGAAGGGTCTCCTCGTCAACCTGCCGCCTGCGTGCGTTGTCGTCTTCTAGGCCCTCTGCGATGGCCCTTGCTTCGTCGATGTCCTGCGAAAGGAGGAGCCGTATCCCGGAGTCCGAGTCTCCCATCCGGCCCGCCGCGTTGATGCGGGGAGCCAGTATGAACGCTATGTGTTCGCTCTGTATCTTCCGCCCGCTGAGGCCGGACAGCTCCTTCAGGGCCTCTATGCCCGGCTTTCTGCTCGACGCGATGGCCTCCAGTCCCAGCTTGGCCAGGACTCTGTTCTCCTCCACCAGGGGCACCACGTCGGCAACCGTCCCCAGCGCCACCACGTCCAGGTCCTCGCTCAGATTGCGCGGTGCTTCGCGCCCGGCTGCCTCAACCAGGGCCTGAATCAGCTTGTACGTGACGCCCACTCCCGCCAGGTCCGCGAACGGATAATTCGAGTCGGGGCGTTTTGGGTCGATCACGGCGTAGGCATCCGGAAGCCTGGAGGCCGGCTCGTGATGGTCGACGACGATGACGTCTATCCCTTCTGAGTTTGCCTCCGCCACCTCGTCGAACGCAGTGATCCCGTTGTCCACGGTTATGATGAGAGACGCGCCCATCTTCTTCGCCGAAGACACGCCCCTTCCAGACAGGCCGTAGCCCTCGCGGAGACGGTGGGGTATCATGTAGTCCACCTCACCACCCCACTCCCTCAGGAAGGACGTGATGAGAAAGACGGAAGTGATCCCGTCTACGTCATAGTCCCCGAAGACCAGCGTCTTCTCCCTCCGCTGCACCGCCTGCAGAATCCTGAGAGCGGCCTTCTCCATGTCGGGAAGCAAAAAGGGATCGCACAGCGAGGAAATCGAGGGTTTCAGAAAGCCCCTCGCCTTCTCCGTTGAGTCTATTCCCCTGCCGATGAGGATTGCTGCAAACGCTCGGGGGACGGACAGGGAAGATGCAAGCTCGTTAACAAGCTGGCCTGACGGCTCGGACGGCCTCATCCATCGCGGCCTCACACCACCCCGTGCGCTGGCATTTCGTGAAGAATAGGGCAAGCGAATCTCCTGTGGCTCACAGATATGTCGATATGCCGGAGGAAACCGTAAGCCGGGTTCTGTCAGCTGCATGAAGAAGCCGAACGAATCGGCCGTGCGCTGCGGTGACCATTTGTCTTGAACGCGCGTCTCCGCGCGTCTCGAGCGACCTACCCGAGAGTGGGAACGAGACGGGCCGTCTCTCCTCTCCTATTCGGTCTTGCTCCGGGTGGGGTTTGCCTAGCTGCCGGCGTCGCCGCCGGCACTGGTGAGCTCTTACCTCACCGTTTCACCCTTGCCCGCGGCTTTCGCCGCAGGCGGTCTGTTCTCTGTGGCACTTTCCTTGGGATTTCTCCCACTGGGAGTTACCCAGCACCCTGCCCTGAGGAGCCCGGACTTTCCTCGACACGGCCGTAGGGCCGCGCGCGGCCACCTGGTTTCCACCGGCAGTTCTATTCTAGCACGTAACGTTAGAAAGGGCAACAAGCGGTGCCGGCCAGGCGGCAGAGTCTTTGCGGATGCTCGGGCGGCGGCTATGCCGAGTCCGAGGAGAACGGTCGGATTCAGGCGTTCGCCGTGGGCTAGCAGCCCCGGTGCCGGGCCGCAGCTGCTCCACGGCTTCCGGGACCTTTACCTTCCTTCGCCGCGTTCACCTTCAGATAGCTGTCTACTGCGTCGTTCGCCAGGGAGTCCGCGTCCTTGTTCCCGGACCTCGCGATGTGCAAGAACCTCGACTTCGCGAAGCTCCTCGAAAGTCTCTGCGCCTCCGCAAAGAGTTCCTTCAGCTTGACGTCCTTCACCCGGTACTCACCGTTCATCTGCTTCACGACCAGTTCGCTGTCCGTGAGCACGGTCACTTCCTGCGTTCCGAAGTCCACCGCCTCGCGCAGCCCGTCTATCAGCGCCATGTATTCGGCAACGTTGTTGGTGGTCACACCCACGTAGCGCCCCTTCTTGAGCAGGACCCTGTTCGCGCTGTCCTTTACGAGCACCCCGCAACCAGCGTGCCCCGGGTTTCCCCTGGCGCATCCGTCGATGAAGACTCGGATGTCCCGAGGCCCTTCTTCCCAGAGTCTGTCAGTCACCTTCATCTCGCCCCCGCCGTTTCGTTCGGTCTGCACCCCCTCCGCCGACCGCAGCGGCACCTCTCCGGCCCGCCTCACCGGACCGGACCACAGCCATACAATCCTCCCACGCAATCATTCTCTCGGCCAGACGAGCATCCTCCCGCACGTCTCGCAGCTTATGACTCTCGTCCCCTTCCTGACCTCGTTTATGGTCTGGGGGGGCAGGTTGGTGAAGCAGGCACCGCAAGCTCTGTTCTCCACGGCCGCGATGCCGATCCCCCCTTTACCTCCGGCGACTCGAGTGTAGCGGACCCTGACCGAGGAACTGAGCCGTTTCACAAGACTCTCCTTCTCCTCGCCCAACACCTTCGTCTCTCGTCTTGCCCTCCCCAGCTCCTCCTCCAGCAGCTGCCTCTGCTGGGCCGCCTCTGCCTCCTCTCTGGCAACGTTACTTTCGAACTCCCTGATCTCCCCGGCAAAGTTCTCTTCCTGTTCCATGAGCTCGATGATCTCGCCCTCTAGATGTGAGCGCTTCTCCTTCAGCAGAGCTATCTCGTGAAGCAGGGCCTGGTATTCCTTGTTCGTCTTAACCTCGAACTGCTGAAACTCGAACTTCCTTATCTTCTCAGTGAAGTCCTCCACCTCTCGTTCTTTCTGGCGCCTGGTCGTCCTCAATTCCTCTGACAGAGCTCGCTTCTGGACCAGTTCTTCCCGCAGCAGCTCTACCTTCCTCGTGAGTTCGGCGATCTGCTCGGGGACGGAGGCGATGATTTTCCTGAGGGCCACGGACCTCAAGTCGACACCTCTCAGTTGCACGAGAGCAGCGACTTCATCTGTCATCTACTGAATGCTCCTTGCCTCGGCTCTCCAATCTCTGCGCACGAACGTCCCAAAAAAGAAACGAGGTGTGCATTTCCATGCACACCTCTGGTTCCCAGGCATATCTGGCCTGAGCCTCGATGACCTATGTCGTATTTCTCACCCAGAATAGCGAGACTCCTGCGTTCCGAAGTGGTGGGCGGAACAGGGCTTGAACCTGTGACCCCCGGCTTGTGACGCCGGTGCTCTCCCAACTGAGCTATCCGCCCTGGTGGGCCCACTTGGATTTGAACCAAGGACCGACCGGTTATGAGCCGGTAGCTCTAACCACTGAGCTATGGGCCCAGACCGACTTAATTGTTCAACCTAGCACAACGGCTCGGGATTAGTCAAGGGGTTCCTAGGTCGTCATCTCCATGTAGCCCCTGAGCCGTCTGCTCCTCGTGGGATGCCTGAGCTTCCGCAGCGCCTTCGCCTCTATCTGTCTGATCCTCTCTCTCGTCACGTTGAAGAAGGCGCCCACCTCTTCCAGGGTCCTCGGGCACCCGTCCTCTGTCAGGCCGAATCGCAATCTTATTACCTTCGCCTCGCGTTTGCTCAACGTCTCCAGTACCTCGTTGACCTCGTCCTTCAACATGGAATACGTGGCCGAGCGTGCTGGAGAAACAACGCTCGTATCCTCTATTATGTCACCCAGGCTGCTGTCGTCGTCCTCTCCCATCGGCCTGTCCAGGGAGACGGGCTCCTGGGAGGCCTTCAGTATGCTCTTGACCTTGTCCAGCGGGTACCCCAGCTTGGCGGCTATCTCTTCCGGCGAAGGCTCTCTTCCGAACTCCTGAACGAGCCTCCTCGACGTTCTCATTACCTTGTTGATGGCCTCGATCATGTGCACGGGGACGCGGATGGTGCGGGCCTGGTCGGCTATGGCCCTCGTGATGGCCTGTCTTATCCACCAGGTGGCGTAGGTGCTGAACTTGTAGCCCTTCCGGTAATCGAACTTGTCGACCGCCCTCATCAGGCCGCTGTTCCCCTCCTGGATGAGGTCAAGGAACTCCAGCCCCCTGTTCGTGTAGCGCTTGGCGATGCTGATAACAAGCCTCACGTTGGCCTCTATCATCTCCTTCTTCGCCTTGTCCCTTCCGTACTCTCCCTCTCTTATCTGCCCCACCACGAACAGAAGCGAGTCCTTCGACATCTTGGCTTCCAGCTCTATGCGCCTTATCTTTCGCTTGCTGTTCTTTATTCTCTTGGCCGCCGACTGCATCGCGTCCACCGATTTCTTGGCCTGGCGGGCCGCCCGGTTGGCCTCCTTCTTCCCCTTGCGAATCTGCCGCGCGTAGCCGTTGAGCTCATCCTGCGTCATCCCGATCTCTTGCAGCGTCGCGGCGATTTCCCTCTCCGCCTCGTTCATCCTGTCCGCAAGCCCCTTCAGCCTGGCCGAGAACTTCTCCACCAGCCGCGGATGAAACGTGAGCTTGCCCAACTCCACCAGCACCTTCTCCCTGTATTTCTCGACGTTCGCCTCGGTCGTCTCCCGCACTCTCTCGGAGAGCTTCTTCCCGAGCTTGTTCCTTAGCCTCTCGAGGCTCGCCTGGTAACGAATCACCTTTTTGACGGCGTTGAGGACCTTCTGCTTCTCCCTCTTGGCGGAGAAATCCGGGCTCCAGCTTCCCACGTCCACCTGGATGAAGTCCTCGACCTTGATCTTCCCGCCTGCCAGCCTTTTCGCCATCGAGGCAAGCTCGTTGATGGAGGTGGCCGTCTGGAACATGGACTTGACGACCATCGCCTCGCCGTTCTCGATTCTCTTGGCGATCTCGACCTCCCCTTCTCTGTCCAAAAGGGGCACCCTGCCCATCTCGCGGAGATACATCCTCACCGGGTCGTCGAACCTGACGGGCTGCGCTGCCAGAAGGCGGCTCTCGGCCTTTCTTTCTTCCCTTCTCTTTACCTTCTTTAGCTTCTCCTCCGCTTCCTCGACGGTATCGAAGACCTCGATCCCCATCGCTGCCAAGGCTATGTAAATCTCGTCCATCTCATCGGGAGACGCATCCTCGTCCAGCAGGGATTCGATCTGCTCGTGAGTCACGAATTTCTGCTTTGCAGCGAGGGACTTGACTTCCTCGAGATTCCGCGTCCTCCGTCTCTTCATCGATTCTCTCCCCTTCTCGACTGAATAGAACTGCCCGAGAGTTCCCGATTCTCGCCGTTCAAGGAACTCCTCTGCGAGGCCAGAGCCTGAAGTTTCTCAAAGAGCCTGCGAAGCTCCCGTTCGTCGCTCCCTTTCTCCTTCTTGCGGATCTCTTCCTCCAGGGACTTGATGGATTCCGTGAGCCACCTGTGCCTCAGCTTTCTATGGTAATCTGCAAACACTTCCAGGGGCTCATCAAAGTCGAACGCCTCTTCCAGCAGGGCCGAGGACAGTAGACCTCTCACGTCCGCGCTGTCGGCGGAGTCCAGAAGCTCCGCCGGGCCGGCTTCCCTCTCCCAGTCGAAGCCCTTGAGAAGCCGGAACGCAGCCCTGCACGTCTCTGAGTTGAAGTATCGCTCTTCCAGGGATTCCCGCGCCGCCTTCAGCACTGTCCCGTTCTCCAGCATGAGCTTTATTAGTTCCCTCTCCACCCTGTCCACTTCGGGAGAAGACAGGGAAGCCGGCTCGGCTTGGGACCTGCCCCTCTTCCTGGTCCGCCCGACCTCGTAGGCGATAGTGTTCTCGTCGAACTTCAGCACCTCCGCTGCTTCCTGTATGGACACCCTGCGGTATATCGGATCTTCTATGAGAGCGAAGACGTCCACAAGAGACCGTATTCGGTCCTCGCGGCGCATGTTCTGCGGAGCGGTCTTCAACAGGAACTGGCTCAACGACCAGGGGCTCTCGAGTGCCTCGGACAGTGCACGCGCACCCCTCTCTCTCAGGAAGCTGTCCGGATCGTGCCCAGCGGGCAGGCACGCTACGCGCACCCTGACTCCTGCCTCCAAGAAGACCTGAAGAGCTCGCCTTGCAGCCTGGATCCCGGCTTCGTCGCCGTCGTACACGAGCACCGCCTCGCGCGTATACCGCTTGAGCAAACGCGCCTGTTCAGCCGTGAACGCCGTCCCACAACTGGCCACGACGTTCTGGAATCCGTTCTGGAAAAGCGAGAGAAGGTCGGTGTAGCCCTCCACAACCGTTGCCGACTCCCTGGCCCTTATCGCCTGCTTGGACTGGTAGAGCCCGTAAAGCACGGAACCCTTCTGAAAGACGGGCGAGTCAGACGAGTTCAAGTACTTCGGCTGCGTCTCACCCAGTGCCCTGGCCCCAAAACCGATGGGTTTCCCCCCGGGGCTGAGGATGGGGAACATGAGCCTGTCCCGAAACCTGTCGTACGAGCCGGAGCCTCTCTCTCGCGGAACGACGAGTCCGGCCTGCAGGAGCACCTCCTCACTTGTGTGCCTGCTTGCCGCCTTAATGAGCGCGTCCCAACCGGCCGGGGCGTAGCCCAAAGAAAACGTTTCACACACTTCGTCTCCGATCGCCCGGGCCTTCAGATACTCTCTGGCCTTTCTTCCGGCAGCGGCATCCAATTGCTTCCTGTAGAAGCTGACCGCGAATCCCACCGCGGAAAGCAACCTGGCTCTGGCGCTGTCGGCCTCCGCCCGCTGTACAGGGAGCTCGATGCCCTTCCGTTTCGCCAGGGAGCGCACCGCCTCCACGAAGGAGAGGTTCTCAAGCTGCATCACGAACGAGAAGACGTTGCCTCCGGCTCCACACCCGAAGCAATGGTAGACCTGCTTTGTGGCACTCACGGTGAAGGACGGAGTGCGCTCCGAGTGAAACGGGCAGAGACCTTTGAAGTTCTGGCCGGACTTCTTGAGCGTCACGTGCTCGCCCACAACCTCGACGATGTCGCTCGCCTCTCTTACCTTCTCCAGTATTTCCTCAGAGAATCGCATTTCCCGGAGTAGCCGTCCTTTACGAACTATGTTTCAAGCTCCACCACCGTCACGCCCACTCCGCCCTCGTTGACGTGGCCCAGCCTCTGACTCTTGACGGAAGGATAGCCCTTCAGCGCCTCCTGCACCTTCTCTCTCAGGATTCCCTTCCCCTTACCGTGGATGATGGTCACCTGGGAGAGTCCCCTCAGAAGAGCCCCGTCCAGATACCTCTCCAGGGACTCGAGCGCTTCGTCCACCAAGAGGCCCCGAATGTCCAGAGATGCCGAGAACCCGTCGTGTCCCTCTGAACGAACGACGGTCGCTACGGGCTCTCGCTGCGCTTCCGCCGGGGCCTTTCCCAGACGCGAGACATGTGTGTCCACTCTCACGCCCTTTCTCTCGACCTTCACCCTGCCCTCGGCGTCGGGGGTACCCACGACGGTGGCCGTCGAATTGATGTCATACGCCCACACTGTCATACCGGGTTTCAGACACGAGGGTTCCAGGGAACTGACTTGGCTCGGGAGGGACTCCTCCGCCGCCAATCTGGCGTCGGCCTCTTCCACCGCGCGCCGCAGTTCAGTCACCCGCGCCGGGTTCTTCCGGATCTCCTTCAGTTCCTCCTTGACGTCACGCACTAGAATCCTGGCCTCGGCCAGGAGGCCCCTTGCCTCTCTCGCCGCACGCACCCTCATTGCCTTTCTCTGCTCCTCGAACTCAGAGAGCCTCTTGTCGTATTCGCTCACCAGCTCACCGAGCCTTCGCCGTCCGCTGCTCAGAGCTTCCTTTTCCCTCTCGAGATCTCTGCGCACCGCCTCCAGCTCGGTCAGAAGCGAACTTGTCTCTCTCTCCTCGGTACTCAGAGAGGACCGCGCGCGAGCTATAACCTCGGACCCGACGCCCATGCGCAGTGCCGTCTCCAGTGCTCTGCTTTGACCGGGCACCCCCACCTCCAGCCTGTAGAGGGGTTGCTCCGTTTGAGGGTCGAACGCCATGCACGCGTTCCTCATTCCCTGCCTCGAGGCAACGAAGCCCTTGAGCGAGCTTAGATGAGTCGTTGCCACGGACAGCGCTTGCTTCCGGTCCAGCTCCTCCAGAACAGACTCCGAGAGCGCCGCGCCCTCCACGGGGTCTGTGCCGGCCCCGAGCTCGTCGATCAGGACCAGGGAGCCGAGCTCGGCCTGCTTCAACGCCCTCGCGACGTGCTTCATGTGCGAGGCAAAGGTGCTGAGCTGCTCCTCGATGGATTGCTCGTCACCGATATCGCAGAAGACCCCAGTGAAAATGGGAAGCGCAGTGTCCTGTGCGGCAGGCACGTGCATCCCGCACCTCATCATCAGAGAGAGGAGCCCTATGGTCTTCAAGGCCACCGTCTTTCCGCCCATGTTCGGCCCGCTGATGAGGAGCACTCTGAAACTGCGCCCCATCTCCAGGTCCAGCGGCTCCACGTCGAACCCCCTGTCTCGCCCCTGAAGCAGCAGGATGGGGTGCCGGGCCCCCCTGAGCCTGATGGATCCGTTCCCGGATACCTCGGGACAGACTGCTCCCAGCCGGTTCGCGAATCTGGCCCTGGCGAAGACCCCGTCCAGCGACGCAAGAGCCAGGAGGCCCTCCCGCAGGTCCGGCGCACGCTCCCTCACGAGCGAGGAGAGCTCTCGCATTATCCGGCGCTTCTCTTCCTTCTCCTCTGCGCCCAGCCTGCTGAGAGCGTTGTTGAGATCCACGGCTTGAAGAGGTTCGAAGTAGATGGCGGCCCCGCTCGAGGACTGGTCATGCACGATGCCCTTGAGCTTCCTCTTCCCCTGAGCAGGGATGAGCACCATGTACCTGTCGTTTCTGAGCGTGGAGAATGATTCCGGGAGAGAGCCCAGAGAGTTCAGAAAATCTGCGAGCAGTTCTCGCGCCTTCTCTCTGTTCTTGGCGATTTCCCGCCTGAGGCTCTTCAGGGCTGGGCTGGCGGAGTCCAGAAGCTCGCCAGAGGGGTCGATAGACTTCTCAATCCTCTTTCTTATCTGCTCATGAGGCCGGACGTTCTGGACGCACGCCAGGGACAGCGGGCACGAGTCGCCCTTCTCCTTGAAGAAATCCGAAACACCCGAGGCGACCGCAAGGAATCGGGCCACGTCCACCAGCTCGAGCGGCTCCAGAACGGAACCCTCCACCCTCACCCTCTCCAGCTGCGGCCTCACGTCCGGGAAGCTCAGCGAAGGGACTCCGGCCCCCACGGCCAGAATCTCTCTGAGCTCCGAGGTCCACTTCAGCTCTCTCTCTATGCTCTCCGCGTCTGAGAGAGGAACCAGGCAGTCCACCAGCTCCCTTCCCGGGCTCGATTGGGCT
>CP070702.1:1347867-1390403 GCA_020349905.1 Candidatus Eiseniibacteriota bacterium | reverse complement strand
TCGCCACATCTGGAATGGGAACAGCGCTGGCCGCGGTGTACACGGCGGTGGAACAGGGGAAGAGGATAAGGTTAATCGCTGACGAGACGAGGCCGCTTTTCCAGGGAGCCCGGCTCACGGCCTGGGAGCTTGTGGCTCGCGGCATAGAGGTCACGGTAATCTGTGACTCTGCGGCTGCCTGGCTCATGAGTAAGGGAAGTGTAGACTGCGTGCTCGTGGGTGCGGACAGGGTAGCTCGCAACGGAGACCTTGCGAACAAGGTGGGCTCTTACTCCCTGGCTCTGGCCGCGAAGGAACACGGGGTGCCGTTCTACGTTGCCTGTCCATATTCGACAGTGGACTGCTCCATCCCGGACGGCTCGGGCATCCCGGTGGAGGAGAGGGGAGAGGAGGAAGTGAGAGAGGTGGGCGGCAGGAAGACGGTGCCCGACGGGGCCCTCATATGCAATCCCGCCTTCGACGTGGTGCCGCACACCCATGTTTCGGCCATAATTACGGAAAGTGGTGTCTTCAGGCCCCCGTTCGAGGGCAAGCTGTGCGGGGCCTGAGAAAAGAGCAGTATTCTGTTGACAGGCCATTAGTTGAGAGGTAACATAATAGTTTTAGGGAGAACCTTACAGGGGTGGAATCTATGAGGACTTGCTTTATGAAAAGAGAGGACTGTCCCGCTGAATGGCTCCTGGTCGACGCCGACGGCATGACCCTGGGAAGGCTGGCCAGCAGAGTTGCCTACATGCTCATGGGCAAGGGCAAGCCCGCTTACAGGAGGCATCAGGACATGGGCGACCACGTTGTCGTCGTGAACGCCGAGAAGATTCGCGTGACGGGTGCGAAGTCGGAGACGAAGACCTACTTCAGGCACACGGGTTACCCGGGCGGCGCAAGGTATACGTCGTTCAAGGACCTGATGGAGAAGGAGCCGGAAGAGATCCTCAGGCGTGCTGTGAAGGGGATGTTGCCGCACACCAAACTCGGTGGGCAGATGTTCAGGAAACTTCACGTGTACCGCGGTGCGGAGCATCCGCATGCGGCTCAAAGCCCGAAGCCCTGGAGTCCGGGCAAGCTGATCTGAATTGACGGAGGTAGTGAATGTCGGTTGAGAAGTTTTCTGGGACCGGGAGGCGGAAGGAGGCCGTCGCCAGAGTTAGGATCTTCCTTGGCTCCGGTCGAAGAGTGGTTAACAGCCGGAGTTTCGAGGAGTACTTCAGACGGCCGACTCTGGTGGCCGAAGCCCAGCAGCCCATGATCGTCACCGAGAGGTTGGACAAGTACGACGTGCTGGCCAGGGTTGACGGAGGGGGTTTGAGCGGCCAGGCCGGAGCGGTGAGCCTGGGAATTGCCAGGGCGCTGAAGGCTGCGGAGCCAGATCTTGGGCGCCAGCTTCGAAAAGAGGGCCTGTTGACACGCAATCCGAGGATGAAGGAGCGCAAGAAGTACGGGCAGCCCGGAGCGCGGAAGAGATTCCAGTTCTCCAAGAGATAGCCCGTCACTACACACGTCTTCATGAAGTACGCAGTGGCCTTCAAGAGGGACCGAAGGCCTTCAGGAGACGGCGGACCAAAACTGCGATACGAGGAGGAGCCCATGGCTCAGGTAGGAATGAAGGAACTGCTGGAAGCAGGCGTTCACTTCGGGCACCAGACGCGCCGGTGGAACCCGAAGATGAAGGACTACATCTTTATCGAGAGAAGCGGCATCTACATCATTGACCTTCAGCAGACTCTGAAGTGCATAGAGACCGCGACTGAGAAGATCAGAGAGATTGCCCGTGAAGGAGGGAAGGTTCTCTTTGTCGGCACCAAGAAGCAGGCCAAGGAGACGATAGCCGAGGAAGCGACGAGGTGCGGGATGTTTCATGTCTCTGAGCGATGGCTGGGCGGCATGCTGACGAACTTCAGGACGATCCGCTCAAACATTAAGCGACTGAAAGAACTGGAACAGATGAGCACCGACGGCACGTACCAGAAGCTCTCGAAGAAGGAAGTGGCTCAGCTGGAGAAGCAGAGACAGAAGCTGGAGAAGATATTCAATGGCATAAAGGAACTGGACAGCCTTCCCAAGCTCGTCTTTGTCATCGACACCAAGAAGGAGAAAATCGCGGTAGCGGAAGCGACGAAGCTGAAGATACCCATCGTCGGCATCGTGGACACCAACTGCGATCCCGAGGTGGTGACCCATCCGATACCGGGAAACGATGACGCCATCAGGGCGATAAAGCTCTTCTGTCGGATCGTCAGCGACTCCGTGGTGCGGGGACTGCAGGAGGCCAAAGAGGGCGAGGACAGCGCGTTTGTCGAGCCGGGCGCGGCCGCGGAAGCCGCTGCCCCGGAGGGCGAGGTCAAGGAGGAACCTCAGGCCGAGGACGCCTCGAAGGATGAGGTGGGTCCAGACGAGGGCCCGGGGGAGGGGGACTCGGATCGGCGGACAGATTCGCGGCGCGCGCAGAAGCCAAGAAGAGCGGAGGACCAGGATGAAGATTAGCAGCGAGCTGATAAGGCAAATCAGGGAGCGAACCGGCGCAGGGATGATGGACTGCAAGAAGGCGCTCGCGGAATGTTCCTGCGATCCAGAGAAGGCCGTCGAACTTCTGAGGAAGATGGGCGTCGCGGCGGCTGCAAAGAGAGCCGCGAGAGAGGCTTCGGAAGGGCTCGTGGAGGCTTACGTCCACCCCGGAGGGAGGATGGGGGCCCTGGTTGAGGTCAATTGTGAGACAGACTTCGTGGCAAGAACTGAGGCCTTCAATTCCCTCACGAGAGACATTGCCATGCAGGTGGTGGCGAGCGAGCCGCTCGTCGTTTCCAGGGACGAGATGCCGCAGGAGCTCGTCGAGAAGGAAAAGGAGATACTGGCGGCCCAATTCGCAGATTCTGGCAAACCTGGTCAGGTGATTGAGAAGATCGTAGAAGGAAAGTTGGAGAAGTTCTACAAGGAGAACTGTCTTCTGGAGCAGCCGTTCATAAAGGACCAGAAGAGGTCGGTCGAAGAGGTGATAAAGGAGGCTGCTGGGAAGTTTGGAGAGAACGTTCTTGTAAGGAGATTCTCGCGTTTCCGGCTCGGTCAATCCTCATAGCAGGCGGCTGAAATGCCTGAGACTCGTTACCAAAGAATCCTCCTCAAATTGAGCGGGCAGATCCTCGCGGGCGACGAACGGTCCGGCATCTCCCCCTCACGCCTGGCCACCCTCGTTTCCGAGATTCGCGAGATCGTGGAGATGGGTGTGCAGGTGGGGATAGTGGTCGGTGGCGGCAACATCTTCAGGGGCGCCGAAGCAGAGCGCCTGCGGATGAACAGAGTGAGCGCCGACCACATGGGAATGCTCGCTACGGTCATCAACGCCCTGGCTCTTCAGGACCATCTGGAGAGATCGGGGCTTCCCACCCACGTGCTCTCTGCCATAGGGATGGAAGCGCTGGCAGAGCCGTACGTTCGCAGAGCGGCCGTCGAGTATCTTCGTAAAGGCCACGTAGTCCTCATGGCCGCCGGCACCGGTAATCCCTGTTTCACAACTGACACCGCGGCCGTGCTGCGCGCGATAGAAACCGACTCGGAAGTGCTCCTGAAAGCCACGCGGGTCAGGGGAGTGTTCACCGCGGACCCGATGGCAGACCCGGACGCCGTCTTTCTGGAAAGAGTGAACTACCTCCAGGTCATCAACGAGGGGCTCCGAGTAATGGATTCCACTGCAATCTCTCTGTGCATGGAGAACGATCTTCCCATAATCGTATTTGACGTTAACGTGAAGGACAACCTGAAGCGGGCAATTCTGGGCGAGAAAATCGGAACGCTTGTGGGAGAATGACGGCATGGAAAAGGAAATCCTCAGGAACACCGAGCAGAAGATGAAGAAGGGCGTTGAGCACTTGAGACAGGAGCTGGCCTCGGTTCGAACCGGGAAGGCCACCACCGCACTTCTGGACCCGGTGAGGGTGGAGTATTATGGGTCTCAGGTCCCGCTCAACCAGATCGCAGGAGTCAGCGCGCCGGAGGCGCGGCTGCTCGTTGTCCATCCGTGGGAGCGCGCGATGGTTCCGGAAGTGGAGAAGGCGATTTTGAAGGCGGACCTTGGCCTCAATCCGACGAGCGACGGAACCATCATAAGAATACCGATTCCCTCTCTTACCGAGGAAAGGCGCAAGGACCTGGTGAAAGTAGTCAGAAAGATGGTGGAAGAGGGTCGCGTCACAATCAGAAACTTGAGACGCGAAGGTAACGACGAGATAAAGAGCGCCGAGAAGAAGGGCAGCATTTCGGAGGACGTGTCCAGGAAGACTCAGAACGAGATCCAGAACCTTACCGACAAGCACATCGAGATGATGGACGAGCTGCTCACGAAGAAAGAGGCGGAGATCATGGAGGTGTAGGAGCGGCTGGTGCGTCCGACGTGCAAGGCTTGTGCGAAGGCCCCATGCGGCTGGCAGTGTTGAGGCCAGCCGCATTTTGCCAGGGGAACCAGGCGTGGGCGCTTGCCAGAGGTCGAGGGCCGAGAGTAGAGTGGCAGCAAGAACCGGAAAGCTACCGGACCTGGTCCGGGACGTGAAACGAGCGGGCAAAGTGCCCAGACACATCGCCATCATCATGGATGGAAATGGCCGCTGGGCCGAGCGAAGGGGCCTGGCTCGAATCCAGGGGCATCGGGCGGGCCGCAAGGCTGTCAGAGAGGCCGTGGATGGTTGCGTCGAGCTGGGCGTCGAGGTGCTGACGCTCTACACCTTCTCCGTGGAGAATTGGAGGAGGCCGCGGAGGGAGGTGTCCGCACTCATGCGGTTCCTGGAACGGACTCTGGCTGAGGAGAGGGATGAGCTCAAGAGGAACGACGTGGCCCTGCGCGTGATAGGACGAGTGACTGACCTACCCCAAAACGTCCAGAAGGCCCTGGCCGATACCGTGAAGTTCCTGGAGGGGGGGAGCGCACTGCTTCTCAACCTGGCTTTGAGCTACGGCGGGAGGGTGGAGATAGTGGACACCGTGCGCAGGATGTGCGAGGACGCCGTGCGGGGTCGCGTTGAGCCTGAGAGAATAGACGAAGAGCTGGTGGAGCGATATCTGTACACGGCCGGGCTTCCGGACCCGGACCTTCTCATCCGTACGAGCGGCGAACTTCGCATCAGCAACTTCCTGCTCTGGCAATTGGCGTACTCAGAAATATGGGTCACCGAGACACTGTGGCCGGACTTCAGGAAGAGGCACCTCGTTGAGGCTGTCAGGGATTTCCAGGGGCGCGAGCGACGGTTCGGGAGGATAGATTGACCTGGAACATACGTAGCGCGTCAGATCTGAAGGAGAACAGATCCTTCCGCCTGAGGTTTCTAATGGGGCTCGTCTTTATTCCTCTCCTCGTGTACGTGGCCCACCTCGGGGGTTACTACTTCTTGGCGTTCGTGGACTTCATCCTCTTCCTCGGCATAATCGAGTTCTACCGCATGATGAAGAAGATGGGTTACCGTCCCTACAGGGCCATAGGCGTTGGCACGGCGCTGGTGCTGACCTGGTACATCTACTTCAGGAGCGAGCTGTACGCCGATCTTCTCTTGACCGCGACCCTCATTCTGATCGCCGTGTTGGAGCTGTTCCGGGAAGGCGAGCGGTTCTCGGTTTCTCACATGGCCGTGACCATCTTCGGCGTGTTCTACGTGGGCTGGCTGGGTGCACATTTCGTCTACCTGAGGGAGCTGCCTCTCAAGGTGGGTACGGACTACGGGCAGGGGGCCCGCTACGTCCTGCTGCCGTTCTTCCTCGGGTGGACTTCGGACACGGCGGCCTACCTGGGAGGTCGTTTCTTCGGAAAGACCAGGTTCTTGCCGCGCATAAGCCCCAACAAGTCTCTGGAGGGGTCTGCCTCTGCGCTCGTAGCCGCTCCGTTCGTGGCCTGGGCTGCGAAGGCAACCTTCGCCCCCTTTCTGAGCGGAGTGGACGTGGTGGCCCTGGGGCTCATCACGGGCGTGGCCTCCCAGCTGGGTGATCTGGTGGAGTCGATGATAAAGCGAGAGGCAGACGTCAAGGACGCGTCAAACATGATTCCCGGACACGGCGGCCTTCTCGATAGATTCGACAGCCTCCTGTTTGCGGCTCCGGCTGTCTACTACTACCTTGCCATCGTGGTCTTCTGACCGGGCGAGCTGGAAGGAACATGAAGAACATAGTGCTCCTCGGAAGTACCGGGTCCATCGGCAGAAGCTGCCTCGCCGTGGTGAGGGAGTTCCCGTCTCGCTTCAAGGTGGCGGGGCTGGCTACGTGGTCACACGTGGAGGCCCTGGCAGAGCAGGTCGAGGAGTTCAGACCCGACTTCGTCTCCATCGGGCAGGAGGGCGCCGCCGAGAGGTTCCGGCGCCTGAATTCGCGTCCGGGCCTCGAGGTTCTGCAAGGTGAGAGCGGGTTGGTTGAGCTCGTCAGGCTTCCAGAAGTCCGACTCGTGGTGAACGCTCTCGTGGGAGCCGCGGGTCTCGTTCCGACTGTGGAGGCCGTTTGCGCGGGGAAAGACCTCGCGCTTGCGAACAAGGAATCCCTGGTTCTGGCCGGGGAACTGGTGATGAAGCTGGTGAAAGAGCGAGGCACGCAGCTGGTTCCCATAGACAGTGAACACAGCGCGATTCATCAGTGCCTGGCGGGAAGGACGGCGTCCGTGAGGAGGATAGTGCTGACGGCCTCCGGAGGCCCGTTCAACGGGCGACGAATGGGCGAGCTGGAAACCGTGACGCCCGAGGAGGTCCTGCGGCATCCTGTGTGGGACATGGGAAGCCGCATATGCGTAGACAGCGCGAACCTGCTTAACAAGGGACTTGAAGTGATGGAGGCAAGGTGGTTATTTGATATAGCGTTAAGAAATATAGGTGTGTTGCTTCACCCGCAGTGTATCGTTCACGGCCTCGTGGAGTTCACCGACGGCACGACCCTGGCGCAGATGAGCCGGCCGGACATGAAGATTCCCATCCTGTACGCGCTTAGCCATCCCGAGCAATTGGTGGCTCCGTTTGAGTCCTGCAGCCTGGCCGAGCTGGGAACGCTCACGTTTGAAGAGCCGGACCTGGAGCAGTACCCTTGTCTCCGGCTTGCCTACGAGGCGGCGCGCGCCGGCGGCACCGTCCCGGCTTCGCTCAACGCGGCGGACGAAGTTGCGGTGGAGGCCTTCCTGAAGAGGAGGATCGCTTTTACCGACATCCCGCGGATTCTGGAGGACTCGCTCGAGCGGCTCGAGCCGCGGCAGGCGGGCTCGGTGGAGAGCGTGATGGCCGCGGACGGGGAAGCGCGCGCGGTCGCAGAGAAGCTCGTTTCCAAAGTTTGCGGCCGCTGAGACGTGGTCGGAGTGTGCGTGGGAGAAAGGTCTCTATGAGAGTGGTGGTACCGGACAGGGGAAGGCTCAAGAGCCTCGTGCGAGGTTTCAGCGCCAAGAAGGTGCTGGTCGTCGGCGACCTCATGCTGGACGAGTACGTCTATGGAAACACGGAGCGCGTCTCGCGCGAGGCGCCGGTGCTGATCCTGGCCTTCAACGGGAGCATGGTGATGCCAGGCGGAGCGGCGAACGCGTGCGCCAACATCACCTCCCTGGGGGCGACCGCGATTCCGGTCGGTCTGGTGGGCGAGGACGAAGCAGGGGGAAGGCTTCTTGGTCTGATGCGGGAGCGGGGGGTCGGCACGGATTCAGTGATCTCATCGTCTGAGTATGAGAGCATCCAGAAGACACGGATACTGGCCGGTGGGTTCCACTGCGCCAAACAGCAGGTCATAAGGATCGACAGGGGCAAGGGGGCCGCCGTCAGCAGAAAGGACGAGGCCAGGCTTACAGAGAGTGCCCTTTCGATGGTGCCGTCGGTGGACGCTGTCCTATTCTCTGACTACGACTACGGGGTCGTGTCCGGCCGGCTGCGGACTCGCGTGACGGAGCTTGCCCGGGTGAAGAAGAAAGTGGTCTGTGCTGACTCACGTTTCAAACTGGCCAGGTTTCGCGGAGCCACGGTGGCCACTCCTAACGAGGCCGAGGCCGGGCCCTCCGCGGGAATTGAGATAAGGGACAGTGCGACTCTCGTGGCCGCGGGAACGAGGTTGATGGAGCGCCTGGCTCTGCAGTCGCTCGTGGTTACGCAGGGCAGCTCCGGGATGACCGTTTTTCAGCGGGAGAAGGTTCCTGTGCACATTCCCATCTTTGGGTCGGACGAAATCGCCGACGTGACGGGAGCGGGCGACACGGTGGCGGCCACGGTGACGCTGTCACTGAGTGCTGGGGCGAGCATCGTGGAGGCGTCCTGTCTGGCCACGTACGCTGCGTCCGTGGTCGTGATGAAGAGAGGCACGGCGGTGACAAGTGCGGAAGAGCTTCAGGGAGCCATCTCTCGGGGAAAACTCGGTCCTCTCAGCCTGCTGAAGTGAGGGCGGCCCTCAACCGAGCCGCCTGATGAGATACGACCCGGACTGTCGGCCGGTCCGGGTCGAGGTGCATTCTGAGTGAACCCGGTCTGCGGGCGTGAATCCCATGCGGTGCGCCGCCCGTCTCGCGCCGCTCGGACAGGTGTGGCGACCCGCCTACTCGTCTTCGTCTTCCACTTCGACCTTGATCCCCAGGTCGATCATTTCGTCGATGTCCCCGAGGTCCTCCAGCTCGAAATCCCCCACGATGTTTGCGAAGACCGCTTCTCCGTCCTCCTCAAGGGCCATAACGAGAAGCCCAACGGCTCGACCATTGCGCTGCTTGAGGCTGACCACAACGAATTCATCCTCGCTCTTGACAGAGACGGCCCTCTCCCAGCCTTCCTTTTCGAGCCTGGCCTCGATCAGCTTCATCGCCGTCCGTATCTTGCCCCTATCTCGCTGGTTGACCTCGAATGCCTTAACCTGGATGCACTTGAGATTTGAGAGCACTCTTGTCAGTTCTTCGTCGCCGTTATCTGCTGACTCTCTCGCCAGCTTTAGGAGGCCCGGACCCAGGGAAATCTCCGTCACCTTTCCGGTCTCGCCTGGAATCTTGATGTCCTCCAAGTTTACGTATCCCGGCAGAGTTTTGACGTCCACCTCTTCGGCCTGAAGCGTGCCGCAGGCCAAAACAGACAACAGCATCACCGCGAGCCAAGTCATCTTCCTCATACCTTACCTCCTTCAAAAAAAGGTGCCGCGTTCCGAATGCTCTTTCTGACCGTCTTGGGAAAGTCCTCCCGCAGGAAGCCCCGCACTGCCTTTCTCTGACTCCTGTTGATCACACCCACGACCTGAACCAGGCCGTCCCTAGCCAGGGCCCTCACCTCGAGTGCCTGCTGGCTTGTGTATTCGGGCGTGGAGGGAGGTCGCCTGTCGAAGTGCTGATAGAGAAGCAAGAGCAAGGCCATCGCAGCCGCACCGACGACCACGCCCTTCCAGAGAGAGAGGCGAGGGGAATACCTCCATCCCTCGAGTGTTTTGCCTCGGGCCTCCTTTCGGGCTGTCACTTCCTCGATAATCCGTAGCGTCTCCCGGGAGCATCTGGCCTCCGGCAGCGTCCTGAGCGCGTTGACCACTCCGCGCCCCGCCTCTGCCTGGAGCCGGCAAGCAGAGCACTCGCGCAGGTGTTCCCGCACGAGGGCTTCCTGCTTCGAGGGCAGGTCTCCGTCTAGAAAGCTCTCGAGGAGTTCAAGCATCTCGCTGCATCGTTCAGTCATCTGAATACATCCTTGCCGTCTCAGGGGATCTTCTTGTGAGGGCGCGTCTGAGCAGGGCGCGTCCTCGATGCATCGTCACCTTGACCGTGCTCGTCGTGACGTCAAGAATCTCTCCTATGGTCTCGTGCTTTAGGCCCTGGAAGTAATGCATCAGCAGCATACTTCTCGTTCTCTCGGGAAGGGCCTCGAGAGCCGAAAGAACCACCTCCTGCGTCTCAGTGAGTTCCGCGTGCAGCTCGGGATCCAGCTCGGGGCTCCTGGCCGCGGGAACGGAGTCCAGGTCCAGCCATTCAGGGGCCCTCATGTGATCTCCCGAGGTCTTGCGGCGCCTGAGGAGGTCTATGCACTGGTTGCGAGCGGCCCGCATCGTGAAGGCGACTCTTGCCGTACTCGTGGTCCTCGGCCAATGCTGCCACAACTTGGCAAACACCTCCTGGGTTACGTCCTCTGCGTCCTCGCGATTTCGCAGGAGGTAGAGGGCGTAGCTGAAAACGCGGTCAGCGTGTTCTTTCAGGAATTCCTCAAAGAGTCGCTTCTTCATTCCTCTTCTAGAGACGCATCGTCGGGATAAAAGTTACGGGTTTCTGGCTCGCAGGGCTTTCCGAGTCGTTCAGGGCGAACTGAGGCCTCGCATCGTGAGGCGGCCGCCTCGTGCACGACGAGCCGTACTGCGATACCATATCATACCTTAGCTGCTACAGAACGGGGCCGGCGAAGCCAGGGCCCTGCGGGGTCTCCACATTAGCTTGAGCTATGCCGCTCAGGGGATTAGAATGAGAGTCCCGGGGTGAACCGGGGGTGGGAGGAGGGTCTCCCGAAAAGGGGTCGCGTGTGCGATGCCCCCGAGCGGCGTGTCTGATGTCCCCGGGCTGCGTGTGCGATGTCCCAGAGCGGCGCGGTCGCGCTCGACTGGAAGGAGGAACCGGCGCGTGAATGTCGGCAAGCTCAAGACGCTGGAGGAGCTTCAGGAGATAGTGGCGCAGGGGAAATCCGAGGGCAAGCGGGTCGTGGCGGCGAACGGCTGCTTCGACCTTCTCCACGTGGGCCACGTGCGTTACCTGGAGGCGGCTCGCAAGCTGGGAGATTGTCTCATCGTGGGCCTGAACAGCGACAGAAGCACCCGCCTTCTGAAGGGAGAGGGACGGCCGGTCATGAGCGCCGAAGAGAGGGCGGAGATAGTCAGCGCGTTCGAGTGCGTGGACTACTGCTTCGTGTTCGACGAGGCCACGTTTGACAGCTGCATAAGACGCCTAAGGCCGCACGTGCACGCCAAGGGAACCGACTACTCAGTCGAGACAGTCCCGGAGCGCTCCAGCGTTCTGGAGGTGGGCGGAGAAGTGGCAATAGCGGGAGACGAGAAGACTCATGCCAGCAGGGATCTGGTTGAGCTGGTTCTCAAGAGGTTTTCCAAGGCCGGATAAACGTTGTGTCCGAGAGGATTCTTCTCACTCGGCTGAGATACATAGGTGACGTTGTCCTCACGACCCCCTGCATTCGGGTGCTCAGAGACAGCTTCCCCAAAGCAGAGATAACATATCTCACCCAGGCCCCCTACGGAGAGATTCTGGAGAACAACCCGTTCCTGACAAGGGTTCTCTCTATCGACTTTGCGTCCCTGGGGACCGTGGGTGCGATGAGGCTTCTGTGGCAACTCAGAAGGTCCAGCTACGACCTCGCCGTAGACCTGTTCTCGAACCCCAGAAGCGCCCTGCTGACGGCCAGCACCGGCGCCAGGAAGAGAGTGGGGACTTATCACTTCTGGCGGAGCTGGGCGTACAACGTGAACGTGCGCGTGCCTCCTGCGGTTCGCAGCGCCGTGGAGCATCACCTTGAACACCTGAGGAGCGTCGGCCTGGAGGCGTCGTTCTCTCCGCCGGAGGTCTTCGTGACGAAGGAGGAGACGGAGGAGGGCGACCGACTGATGAGGGCTTCCGGTATCGCGGAACCCTCAAAGACGATACTCCTCCAACCCGGAGCCAAGTGGCATGCCAAGAGATGGCCGGTTAAGCGCTTCGGGGAGCTGGCGGAGCTCTTGAGGCGGGAGGCTTTTCCCGTGGCGTTCGTGGCAGGTCCCGGGGAAGAGACAAACGTGATCGAGAGCAAGGTCAGGGTACCGGACGCTCCGGTCGTTTCCGGGCTCACGCTGAGGCAACTGGTCAAGGTGCTTTCGGCTGCGGCTGCCTACGTCGGCAACGACGGCGGCCCGGCACACTTGGCAGCGGGACTGAAGAAGCCCATGGTGGCCGTCTTTGGACCCAGCGAGCCTGACATCTGGTTTCCTTACCCAGGAGACGGAAGGTCGTCCTGCGTTTGGGAGGAGGTGGAGTGCAGGCCCTGTCACCTGCACTTCTGTGAACACGTGAACTGCCTGCAATCGGTCTCGGCAAGGAGGGTGTTCTGGAGGTTGATGGAGCTGCTGGAGGTAGGAGGACCCGCACGAGAATGAAGAGCGTGTCACCAGGGAGAAGCTCGGCGGAAGACCGGGGCGTCCCGCCGAGGGAAGGCCTGCCGCTCTTTCCGGAGGTCGCCCTGAAGCGCCCGCGTTCCATCCTGGTGCTCCGGCCCGGAGCCATGGGAGACGTACTCCTGACCACACCTGCGCTGGAGGCATTGAGAGCGGGTTTCCCGGACAGCCGAATCAGCGCCTTGGTGACTCCTTCGGGCGAGGCGATACTCCGGGGCAATCCGAACGTGGACGAAGTCATCGTGTTGGACAAGTCGTCCCTGCGTTCGCAGGCCGGCGTCATCCCGCTCGTGCGACGAAGAGGATTCGAGCTGGTCGTAGACTTTCTCTGCAACCCGAGGACAGCGTTCATCACCCTGCTCTCCGGCGCTCCGTACAGGTTGGGGTATGACGTGCGAGTCAGAAGGGCGGCTTACAACCTCGTGAAGCCCAGGGACGAGTACCAGCAAGGCAAGAAGGTGGTCAAGTACGCGGCGGCCGTTAACGTCGATATGGTAACATGCCTGGGAGTGGAGAGCCGTGGAACGAGGCTCCATTTCAATGTCTCCGGACGCGCGGACGCCAGGACAGGTGAGTTTTTGCGTTCGGCTTCCCTGGAAGATTCCAGGCTCGTTGGCATATCACCTTCGGGCTCGTGGCCGGCCAAGACTTGGGCCGTTGGGAAGTTCGCGGAGTTGGGAGACCTGATTCGCCGGGAGACCGGCCGCAGGATCGTGATAGTGTGGGGCCCGGGCGAAGAGGGACTCGCGGCGGAGATGGCGCAGAGGATGAGAGAGGAAAGCGTGCTCGCGCCGAAGACCGACGTGGACGAGGTCGGCGCCCTCCTGCGGCGATGCGAGCTGTTCGTGTCGAACGACTCCGGACTCAAACACATCGCCGTGGCCCTGGGGACTCCCACGGTGACGGTCTTCGGTCCCACCAATCCGGAGACCTGGAATCCTCCGGACCCGAAACACAAGGCCGTCTTCGCCGACGTGGAGTGCCTCTTCTGCGACAAGAACGACTGCGAGAGCATGGTTTGTATGAAGGAGCTGGCGGCTGCTTCCGTGTTTCGCGCCGCCAGAGAGCTGCTGGAAGAAGCGACCGGAGGCCCGGGGGGATGAGAGCGCAGCCGGGGTGGCATTTCGACCCGGCGGACGGAACCTTTGGGCTGAGACGGCGCAGAACCTGACGGAGCTGCATTTGGGAGAGAAACTGACGGTCATAATTCCTACGTTCAACGAAGAGGGCAACGTGCGGGAGTGTCTGGAATCGGTCTCGTGGGCGCACGAGATAATCGTAGTGGATTCTTTCAGTTCTGACTCCACGGTGGCCATCTGCCGGGAGCACGGAGCCACTGTGCTGAAGCACGAATATCGTAACTCCGCGGCGCAGAAGAACTGGGTCTTGCCTCGCGCTTCGAACGCGTGGGTGCTAATCGTGGACGCTGACGAGAGAGTCACGGAACCCCTTCGCCGGGAGATCCTGAAGCTCCTGGAAGGCGGGCCCGAATGTGACGGCTATTGGGTCAGGCGAAGGAATCGCTTCTTCGGAAGGGACATCAGATTTTGTGGGTGGCAGCGCGACAAGGTGCTGCGCTTCTTCAACCGGCACAAGGGGAAGTATGAGGAGAAGCACGTTCACGCCGAGGTCTGCATCGAGGGAAGAGTGGGCGCTCTAAAGAACCATCTTGTCCACGACAGCTACGAGAGCTTCTCCGCCTATCTCAGGAAGCTGGACAGGTACACTGACTGGGGAGCGCGTGACGCAGCAGAAGAGGGTAGGCCTCACGTTCTGGCCCGGCTGGTCTTCAGGCCCCCTGCGCGGTTCGTACGGATGTACTTCCTTCAGCTGGGATTCCTGGACGGGTTGGAGGGGTTCATCCTGTGTTGGCTCGCCGCTGTGAGCGTCTTCTTGAAGTACGCCAAGCTCTGGCGCCTCGTGCATTCCGAAGGCCGGCGGGACGGGGGTCTGTAGGAAGATGCGGATTCTCTTCGTTGACAGCGGACCGGATTGGCGCGGCGGCCAGTACCAGGTACTGAATCTGGCCTCGGAGCTCGCCCGCAGAGGGAACGAGATGGTGCTTGTGTGCCAGAAAGGCAGTGCTCTGGAGGCCAGATCGAGGAAGGGCGGGTTGTCCGTGGAGCCCGTTCGCATGAGCGGCGACGTGGACCTGCTCGCCTGGTCCCGACTGGGAGGGATCGTGCGCGCCTTTCAACCAAACGTGGTTCACGCTCACACCGGACGCGCCCACGCAGTGGCGCTGGGGGCGGGACTCTTGCACGACGTTCCTGCTCTGGTCGTGACGAGACGCGTGACTTCTCCCATCCGGAGGGGGTTCTTTGGGCGCCTCAAGTACTCTCGCTTCGTGACGGCGTTCGTGGCCATCTCCGCCGCCGTGGCGGCTACCCTGACGAACGCGGGTGTTCCGTCAGACAGGATTCGCATTATTCCGAGCTGCGTCAGAATGAGAGACATGGACGAAGGCGGCTCCGCCGACGAGGTGAGGAGCGAGCTGGGTTTCTCCGGGGACGACCTGGTCGTCCTCAACGTGGGTTCGCTCTCCCGGGAAAAGGCGCAGGAAGACATACTGAGCGTTGCCCAACTGGTCCTGCAACGGGGGAAGCGGGCGCGGTTTCTCGTGGCGGGGGAAGGGAGACTTCGGCAGAGACTGGAGAGGCGGGCCAGGGAGTTGAGGGTGGACCCCTTCGTACGCTTTCTGGGCTTCAGAGAGGACGTCCCGCTACTCATGAGAGCCTCTAACGTGTTCCTCTTTCCGTCCACGTCCGAGGGGCTGGGCACCTCGGTGCTTGAAGCCATGGCCGCAGGTCTTCCGGTGGTGGCCTGCGACACAGGCGGGATCCGGGAAATAGTCCAGGACGGTTTCACCGGATTCCTGGTCGAAGCGCACGACGTGCGCTCCATGGCAAGGGCCGTGGCCGAGTTGCTTAGCCGCCCGGACCTGGCCTCTTCTTTCGGCAGGAGGGGGCGTGCCGCAGCACAGGAGTTCACGTTTGAGCGGACGGGCGCCTCGCACGAAGGACTCTACGCGGAAATTGCCGGGTGAGGCGTGAGCAAGTCGGCGGTGGGCTTCGCACGAAGTTCGGCTTTTTACCGGTCCTATCGAGCGGGGGCGAGCGCTGCGCTTGACTGGGCGCATGACCGGGGTTAGAGTGACTTATGACAGAGGCTTCGAGTCCGCTGTGAGCGGAAGGGAAACGTGAGCAGAAGGGGAATCAGATGGTGACAATTCTGGTGGGTATCGTTGTGCTGGGGGTACTGGTGTTTGTGCACGAACTGGGTCACTACGCCGGCGCGAAAGCGATGGGCGTGCGGGTGCTCAAGTTCTCGCTGGGGTTCGGACCGGAGCTCGTGGGATTCACGGTTCGCGGCACCCGTTACGTGCTGGCTGCCTTCCCCCTCGGGGGATTCGTGAAGATGGCGGGCGACAGCCCGGATTCGAGCGAGAGAGAAGGAGGTTCCGACGAGTTCTTCTCAAAGCCCTGGTGGGCCAGGATGTTAATCGCGGTCTCTGGTCCGGGCATGAACCTCTTCTTCGCGTTTGTGGCCTGCATGGCCATGTACGCGGTAGGCATAAGATTCCTGGACTTCGAGAGCGTTGTGGGCCACGTGGAGCCCAGGTCAGTGGCAACCGAGTACGGGTTTGCGGACGGGGACAGGATAGTGCGTGTAGATGGCGCGCGGGTGCGAAGCTGGAGCGAGTTTGTGGCCAGGGTGAGCGGCCCGCCCACCGACACGGTGGTCACGATCGTGGTTCAACGAGAGAAGGCGCGCGTGAGCATTCCCGTGAGGATAGAGGACAGAGAGGAGTTGCTGGACGAAGTCAATCCGCCTGCAAGCCCGCCCGTGGTGGGCTCCGTGAGCGTGGGACTTCCGGCTTACGAACGCGGCTTGAAGGCGGGGGACAGGATCCTCTCTGTGGACGGGATTGGGGTCAAGACCTGGGACGAGCTGGCGGGACTGATACACGAGCGCCCGGAGAAAGAGGCGCTTCTCGTAGTGGAGAGGAAGGGAAAGCAGTTCGAGGTGGCGATCACCCCCCTGAGCCAGAGGGTGGAGGGGGTGGGAGAGATAGGGCTCATCGGGATCTCTCCGCCGGTGAGCGCGTACGGAACGCTCAGGGCGGAGGGCTTCGAGGTGGTCAGTATGGCGGCGGTAAGCACGGGCCGGATGCTGGCGCAGACTTACTCAGGTCTTCTGAGTCTTGCCGCGAAGCCGGGCCAGCTCGGCAAGAGCATCGCGGGCCCTGTGACGATAGTCCAGATGTCGGGCGACCAGGCGCGGAGGGGACTCGGGAACCTACTGTACTTCGCCGCCTTTGTAAGCATAGCTCTGGTAGTCGTGAACCTTCTGC
Source organism: Candidatus Eiseniibacteriota bacterium (assembly GCA_020349905.1). Taxonomy (GTDB): domain Bacteria; phylum Eisenbacteria; class RBG-16-71-46; order JAFGJU01; family JAFGJU01. Next base: position 1,373,965 of record CP070702.1, on the reverse strand, counting down.
CCGTGCCCATACTCGACGGAGGGCACGTCATCTTCTGCATCATCGAGGGCGTGAGGGGCAGGGCGCTCAGCATACCGAAGCAGATTGTGTTGCAGAGAGTGGGTCTCGCCATCGTGGGCGCATTGATCCTCCTGGCGTTCTGGGTGGATTTCGGTCGAATCATCCAGAGGGGAAGGGCGACGCTGGGAGAAGAAATCGAGTTGAAAGGTGGAACCTCTGGTGAAGCCGACACGACCGGGGCGATCCTATCTGAATAGGAGTCTCACCTCCCTGGGAATCTTCTGCGCTCTGGCCGTCTTGCCCGGCACCTCTTCCTGCGCCGACATCTTCAAGGCCCCCTACGTTCGGGACATCCGGATCGAAGGGAACGAAGTGTTCTCAGACAGCAAGCTCAGGCGGGTCATGAAGACAAAGGAGCGCTCACTCTTGAGACCCTTCTCGAGAAGCACCTTCAGGAAGGATTTCCTCCAGGCCGACATCGAGTCCATCCTGGGCCTATACAGGAGACACGGGTATCTGAAGGCCAGGGTGGATTCGCAGAGCGTTGAGAAGGTGCGGAAGGGACGGGCAGTGAACATCTATCTCGAGTTCCACGAGGGACCCCTGACCCTGGTGGAGGCCGTGAATTTGGGCGGTGTCTCTGCGTTATCCGAGAAGAGAATCAGGAAGGGTCTGCGCCTCAGAATCGGGGCGCCGTTCGACCCTTATTCCATAGAGGACGACAAGCGCGGGATTCTGGAGAAGTACGCAGAGGCGGGCTACATCTACGCCTCGGTGTCAGATAACACCGTGTTCGAGGAAAACAGGGCACGGCTCTACTACATTGTGAAGGAGGGCATTCAGGCCAGGGCCGGTAAGGTCCACGTTGAAGGCAACAAGGTAACTGGCCGGTGGCTCGTCAGGCGGGAGGTGACGGTGAGGGAGGGGGACGTCCTGCGTCGCTCTCAGCTGGTCAGGACGCAGCAGCGCATCTACGATACGGGACTTTACTCGGACGTGCGTTTGTCCCCCATGACGGCCGACAGCATGGCGGCGGTAGTGGACCTCAGGGTGTTCGTCAAAGAACGCAAGATGGCGTGGGTCGGCACGGGGATAGGATACGGCTCCAGCGACCAGCTCAGGGTATTCGGGGAATGGGGTCACAGAAACGTCCTGAGGAGCGGTCAGCGTTTCTTCACCTCCGCCAACTTCGCTTTCGGCAGATGGCTTTTCAGCCAGCGCAAGGCAGTCCTGGACGAGACCAGATTCGAGGTCGGGACGGTCGAACCGTGGCTTTTCGGGACCAGGACCGCAGGGCAACTGGTCCTCTATCACCAGTACAAGAAGGAGGCGGCCTTCTCTGAGGAGTTCAACGGATTCACCTTCTCGGCCAAGAGAGACCTTTCTTCGTTCTCGAAGGTGTTCGCCAGCTACGACAACAGGTGGGTGTACACGACGGATCCCGCTGCGCTCTGGAAGGAGTACGTGACCAGGAGTCTCTACCTGTCGTTCTTGCGGGACACCAGAAACGACATATTCGATCCCGCGATGGGCTCCCAGCAGGAGCTCTCGTGGAAGGTTGCCGGTGGAGCTCTGGGAGGTAACTACAGCTTCCACAGGATACTGCTTTCGTCGAGCTGGTACACGCCTGTCCGGGGGGCCGTTCTGGCGACGCGCGTGAAGGTCGGTTTTGCCGAGCCGTTCGGCGAGACCCGGGGTATAACATCCTGGGAGAGGATCCCGTTCCAGGAGCGGTTCAGGACGGGGGGCGCGACGTCCGTTCGAGGATACGTTGAGGACGACGAATTGGGCCCCAGAGACGAAAGCGGCACGGTCACGGGCGGGAGGTTTCTCGTCCTCACTAACGTCGAGGCCCGGTTTCCTCTTTTCTGGAGGGTCTCCGGGGCTCTATTCCTGGACGGCGGGAGCGTGTGGAGGAATCCGTCGGACGTCACGTTGAGGTCCTTCGACCCGGGAATATCTGACGTCGAGGATTCCGACTATCGCTATTCGTACGGCGCGGGCCTCAGAATAGAGACTCCGGTCGGGCCCGTGCGCATGGATTACGGCAGAAAGCTTAGACTTTCGGTTCGCGACGGAGACGACAGGGGGCAGTTTCATTTGAGCCTGGGGCAGGCATTTTAGTCCCCGGAGCTGTATCGCGGGCCGTCGAGCTGAAGACGGGCCGGGTCGTGAGGTGCCTCGAGCGGGAACTGGAAGGAGTGGTTTGAGCAAATGGTTCGAAGAGCGCTGAGGATAACGGTGTTCGCCCTGGCGCTGCTCGTGACCGTTGTTCTCTTGGTGGCAATCTTCCTGTGGCAGACGCGACAGGCCGCCGTTGCGAAGAGAGTCGAGAGGATCGTCCAGGAGTTCCTCGTCGCGAACGACTCGACCAGGATAGAGATGTCCCGAATCTCTGGAAATCCTCTGGGCTCTTTGACAATTCATGACGCGCGCCTGCTGGTGCGGGACGGGGAGGAGTGGAGGAGTTTCGTTGAAGCAAAGAGGGTCACCCTGGAATACAAGCTTTCCCAGCTCTCCCGCAGAGCGTTCAGGCTCAGCTCGGTGGAGTTCGCGGAACCGGTGGTTTCGTTCTCTCGCGGGGAGACCGGGGACTTCCTCTGGCCGCGGTTCGGAGACGGGGCGAAGAAGCAGGGGAAAGGCGAGGCGTTCCTTTTTGCGGTGGAACGTTTCAGGGTGGCAAACGGAGAGCTGAGGATTGAGGGCGAAGACGAGGGCCTCGTTATGGAGAACGTGTCTCTGGAGGGGGCCTTCAGGAGTGGGAATGACGGCGTCTCTATGGAGAACTTCTCGCTGGCTTTTTTTGCTACGCCGTTGCAACTCAGGGTGGAACGCTCCACAGGGACTCTCCGCTTTTTCGAGGAGAATCTGACAGCCGAGGACGTCGAGGTGCGGACATCGGGGTCCACCCTGAGCCTTGACGGGAGATCCTCGGTCCGGGCAGAGGGCCCGATAGACCTCCAGGCGGTTCTGAACAGGTTTTCACTCTCGGAGGTGCGGGGCTTCCAGATGCTGTCTTTCCTGCCGGAAGCGGGAGAGGTTGCGGGGACAGTGAGAGTCACACGGGAGGAGGGAGGCCCCCTGGGGATCGGGTCTTCACTCAGGGGAACGTACGGAGCGCACGCTATCGAATCCCTGGACATTGCCAGCACAGCGGACGGCGGCAGATGGGCGAACAAGTTCCGGCTCAAGTCCGACGAGAGCCTGTTTGAAGGCACGTTCGACCTCGGACCGGGTGAGTCACAGGTGGTGAGCATTGACTTCATGAACTTCGACCCGGGCAACTGGTCGGACCTCCTGGCCTTGCCGAACGTGCCCCGGGGTGCTCTGAGCGGCAGATTCACGTTCTCGGGGAGACGGCTTGGCGCTCCGGACAGAGAAGGAGAAGTGGGGGTCTTCCTGGACGGAGGTCGCTACGCAGGCGTGTCGTTCACTGAGGCCACGGCGACGGGGAGTGTTGAGGCCGGGGAGCTCACGCTCTCCTCTTTAGACGTAAAGGGCGCGGGTTACGGGGCAAGCGGAACGGGAAGTGTGGGCGGAGAGGGAGAGATAGATCTTCTTTTGAGCGTCTGGTTGAAGAAGCTCTCGGAGTTCGAGAGTCTTGGGGACGCTTTCGACCTGGACGGTCTTCTAACGGGAGGTCTTCGACTCAGCGGGTCTGCGGAGGCGCTGGACGTGGAACTGGAGCTGGCAGGGAGCATCGATCGCACTGCACCTCCCGTGGCATCCGGAACCGTGCGGCAGATGTACGTCCGGGGCTCCTTGCTGCCTTCTGTTTCATTGCACGGGCGCGGAGTCATGGACCCTGCGAAAGTGTTCGGTATAGAGCTGGACTCGCTGGTGCTCCAGTCCGCCCTGACAGCAGGAGGGAATGGACACGAGCCCGGTGAGGCGCAAGAGGGCGAGGTATGCGGGCCCGTGCGGGCTCTGCTGGAGGCAACGGTTGAGGGCGCGGGGCGCGACACGGCCTTCGCGGCAGAAGCAGCTGTGCTCTTCTGCGAGGAGGGTATGGACGTAGGCATCGACAGGCTTAAGGTCGCTCTCGACGGGCTTGAATGGCGGAACGAAGGAGCCGTGCGGTTGTCGTGGCGGAGGGGGATCATGGAAGTGAAGGACCTCGGCCTCTACGCGGGCGAGTCCCGCGTGGCCGCTCGGGGTTCCTATGAACCGGGAGCAGGGAGGCTCGCTGGGAACGTGGATCTCGACTCGCTGGACATCGAGAAGGCCCTGGGAGGCCGTCTCGGACTGGGGGGAAGCGTTCTGGGCCGAATCGCCTTTGAGCGGCACGGCGATGGGCTGGTCGTGGACGCGGACATCGACTGGCTCGGCGCCCGCGTGGCTGAGAGGGCAGTGGACGGAATCTCGCTCATAGGTGCGGCCTCCGGTAGAGACGTCGTGCTGGAGCACCTGGAGCTCCGGAAGGGCGGAGGTGACCTCAGAGCGTCAGGAACGCTCACCCTCAGCTCGGACCTGCTCGAGTTCTTGGACACGCTGCGGGCCCGCGGATCGATGCCGCCGGGAGTGCGGGCGGACCTGGGTGTTGCTGTGTCCGGGTTGGATCTCTCAGAGTTCTCGGAGTGGCATCCGGCTCTGGCGGGGATCGGTGGCGTGGTGGATGGAAAGGCCAAGCTGGAGGGCTACCTGGAGAACCCTGGGGCGGCCGTTGACCTGAAGGCGCAGAATCTGCGGCTGAAGGAATACCGGCTGGCGGGTCTCTCAGCAGACGTGGTGCTCAAGGACGGAGTCTGCACTGTGTCCCAGATCCAGCTTCTGGAACAAGACGCGAGGGGCGAGGTCAACGGTTTCTTTCCTGCTGCCCTGGATCTCAGCTCGGGAGGCCTGAGTTTTCCGGACGCTCCGATGAGGCTGACCGTGCGACTCTCGGAAAGCGACTTCTCTGTGGCGACGCTCTTCCTGAAGCAGCTGGGTTCATGCTCCGGGCTCACTCGAGGTGAGGCCGAGTTGAGTGGGACGTTCAGGAATCCACGTCTTCGAGGGGGCTTCGAGTTGAAGAACGCCACGCTGCGATTGGCGGGAAGAGAGGAGACGTTGGAAGACCTGGACGCTCAGGTAACTCTCAGCGAAGAGGCGATCGAGCTCGTGAAGTGTACGGCCAGACTGGACAGGGGACGCTTCGAGGGGAGCGGCAAGTTCTACCTGAGCGAGGAGAGAAGAGGCGAGTACGAGTTTCTCATAAGAGGAAAGAAGGTCACGGCCGGCGACCCGGAGGACATAGCGGTGAGGGGCGATTTTGTCCTCGACATCTCGTCCGTCGAAGTGAAGGACAGAGGTAAGTACGCACAGATAACCGGGAAGGTGGATCTGCGGCAGGGTCTGATAGCCAGGGAATTCCAGGCCAGCAGCGGCCCTCCGCAGGAGCAACGCTGGTTCTGCGACATCGAGGTGGAGATCCCAAACAATCTGTGGCTGAAGAACACCAACGCGGAGATAGAATTGGCGGGCTCCTTGACCGCCAGGCAGGACATGTCCGGGCTGATTCTTCTGGGCTCTCTCAGAATCCTGAGGGGTAAGTACTACGTCTTCGACAACGAGTTTAGAATCACGTCCGGCACGCTGGAGTTCAAGGACGTCGGCGCCATTGACCCCGAGATGAGCATCGAGGCGGAAACGCGGACCTCGGGCCGAAGAGTGTTTCTCACGCTCAGCGGGAGACTCAGCGAGCCGAACATACGCTTTTCGTCTGAGGACCCGAATCTTTCTCACACGGAGATCGTCCGCCTGCTCACGGTGGGCAAGTACGTGGCCGTCGAACAAGGAGAGGGCGTAGAAGGAGGGTTAGTGCCAGGTGTGACCGGCTCGGTCGGCAACTACTTCCTGAGGCAGATAGAAAGAAGGCTGGCCCGAGAAGTCAGATGGGTCGACTCGATAGAGTTCGGCAGCGGGCTGGAGGGAACCGGTTCGCTGAGCGGGGTGCGCTGGGGCGTGGGAAAGTACATCACGCCTGAGCTATATCTGCGCTATTCGCAGGGACTGACCAGGACCTCCGAAAGGGACGTCTCCGTGGAATACAGGCTCAGCGAGTTGCTGTTCTTGAGAGGCGAGGTCGTGAGCCGGGACAGGTTCACTGGAAGCGAGAGGGACAAGTACAATCTGGACCTCAAGCTGAAATACGAATACTGAGCGACCGGAGTGCATGCGTCGGTCGGAGACAGCGTCCGGTGAAGGACGGGGTTGGGAAAGGAACGGTGAGATGAGACATAGGCGAAATCCGAGCAGCAGGGCGGCGTGGGTCATTCTGGTGCTTCTTCTGGCCGCGGCGGCCGCAGGGACCACCACGGCCACGGCCCAGACGTTCGGGAAGAACAAAGTCCAGTATCGGCAGTTCGACTGGCGCGTGGCGTCGTCTGAGAATTTTGAGGTCTACTTTTACACAGGCGCCGACACCCTCGCCAGCATAGTGCTGGATCTCTCCGAGGCCGCGGCCGTCAAGCTGTCGGAGAGCTTGGGGCACAGGCTCCAGAAGAAGATCCCGATAATCATCTACGAATCTCACTACGACTTCGAGCAGACGAACGTCACGTTTGAGTTGCTGGAGGAAGGAGTAGGCGGGTTTACGGAGATCTTCAAGAACCGGGTCGTGATTCCGTTCACGGGGTCGTACGAGGAACTGCGGCACGTCCTGGTCCACGAGCTGACGCACGCGTTCCTGTTCGACATGATGTACGGCGGGATCCTGGACTCGATCCTCAGCGCACAGTACCTCTTCCAGGTCCCTCTGTGGTTCATGGAAGGACTGGCTGAATACGAGTCGCTGGGATGGGACGGCAACGCCGACATGATAATGCGCGACGCGGCCATATCCGGATACGCGTTGCCCCTGGAGATGTTGGGCGGGGGTTATCTGGTTTACAAGCAGGGGCAATCGGCGGTGGTGTTCCTTGTGGAAAGGTATGGGCGAGAAAAGTTGCGCGACGTTATCAGGACGCTGAAGACGAGCAAGAACCTGGACAGAGTCTTCGAGACCAGCCTGGGCGTGGACGTGCGTAAGTTTAGTGAGACCTGGCTGGAGGCAGTGCGCAAGCAGTACTGGCCTGAGGTGGCAGTCCACCAGAGTCCCAGCACGTTCGGCAGACGTATAACCGATCACAAGGAGGACGGTTCCTTTCTCAACCTCAGCCCCGCGGTCTCACCCCGGGGGGACAGGCTCGTCTTTCTCTCGGACAGGGACGGGCACATGGACATATACCTTGCGTCGGCAATAGACGGGAAGATCCTTCGCAGGCTGGTCAGGGGAGAGAAGTCGATGCGCTTCGAAGTCATCCCGTCCTTTAGGAGCGCTCTGGCGTGGTCCGCGGACGAACGGCAGATCGCGTTTGTTGCCAAAAGCGGAAAGGGAGACGTGCTCTATCTTCTGGACGTGAAGAGCGCGAAGGTCGTGAAGAGATTCCCCCTCGAACTGGGTGGCGCTGCCTACCCGAGCTGGTCTCCTGACGGCAGCCGCATTGTTCTCACCGGCTTGAGCGGAGGACGCTCGGACCTTTATCTGCTACACCTGGAGACGGGCGCGTTGGAGCGCTTGACCGATGATCTGTACGACGACATCGAGGCCGCCTGGTCTCCCGACGGGACCCGCATCGCGTTTTCCTCAGACAGGCACTGGCCCTTTGAACTCAGGCCCGAGAGAGTTGAGCAGGGCATCGGCAACTACTCCGTATTTGCCATAGACCCCGAGAGCGGAGAGATCGAGAAGGTCGTCCACACCGGAGGCAGCGACAGAAGTCCGACCTGGTCTCCGGACGGCGCGAGGATAATCTTCACCTCGAGCCCGGAGGGAATCAGCAATCTGTATGCCTTCGACCTGGCGGAGGGTACCCTGACCAGACTGACGGACGTTCTGGGTGGTGCTTTCACGCCCGACTGGTCCGCCGGCGACAGGCTGGCCTTCACCCTGTTTTCCGAGGGCGGGTGGGACGTGTACGTGGCGAAGGAACCGCTCTCTCTTGAGGCGGTGATGGAGGACCTGGCTGCCGAGGGACGAATAGAGAACGTGCCTCTGGCGGCAGACACTCTGGAGAGCCTGCCCGGACCGTATCCTCCTTATCCGTTGTTGCCCCCGCTGGAGCTGGGCGTCGTTGAGGCAGACACGCTGCGCGCTGAGAGCGATTCGCTCAGGCTCGCCTTGGCCCCGGGCAGCCTGGCGGTAGCAGAGGCCAGGCGATACAAGATCAAGTTCTCGCCGGACTGGATCACTGGCGGTTTCCAGTACACTTCCGCCTTCGGCTTCGGAGGCAACACCGAGATATCGCTCAGCGATTTCCTGGGCAACCACAGGTTCTACATCGCCTCGGACTTCTTCTCGTCTGTGGAGGAGACGGACGTGATCGCAATCTACTACTACTTGCCTCGACGTCTGGACTTGGGGGTGGGGGCCTTCCACTACAAGAGCTACTACTACTCAAGGACGACCACCCTTGGTGAGGAGTTTTCCGAGGAAAAGTACTTCTCTGACAGAAACTACGGTTTCATGCTTCTGGCCAGCTATCCGTTCGGCAAATTCCAGAGAGTCGACTTCGACCTGACCCACCTGTCTGTCGACAGGGTCTTCTACGAATACGACCCGGATTTCGGCGTGTTCTACGAAGTCTCTGCCAAGACGCGCCGAATGCTATCCCCGGGAGTCACCTTCGTCGGAGACACGGTCAAGTGGGGCATCTACGGACCTGCGTCCGGGTCCAGATGGGCTGTCTCCTACTCGTCGGGTCTCGGTGTCTCGGACGAGAGCATGACTTTTCAAACGAGCTGGGCGGACCTGCGCAAGTACATCAGGGTCGCACCGGGATACTCGTTCGCATTCCGAGTCGTGGGAGCTTTCAGTGAGGGAGAGGATGCACAGCGCTTCTTCACTGGAGGCCCATACACGTTGCGTGGATACGAAGACTTCGAATTCGTCGGCACGAGGGTCGTCTTCGTGAACAGCGAGTTTCGATTCCCGTTCATCGACCGGTTGGGACTCGTGTGGCCGCTCCCGGTGGGGTTCAGGAACATAAAGGGCGTTCTCTTCTTCGATATAGGCGCCGCGTGGAGCGACGACGAGAGCTTCAAGCCTTTCACCAGGGTCGGCGGCCTTCGGATGAATCCTGCATACGGCGGAGCGTCGCTGGGCACTGGGCTCAGAACCGGACTTTCGTTCATCATACTCAAGGTGGATTTTGCCTGGCGCACGGATTTCGACAGCGTCTCAGGGTATCGAACACACGTCTCCATTGGCGGAGAATTCTGATAGATGGAGGGCCAGCTAAATCCCGAGCAGCTGGAAGCTGTCCGTTACTCATCCGGCCCGTTGCTGGTGCTGGCCGGTGCGGGCAGCGGGAAGACCCGCGTCATCGCTCATCGAATCGCCTTCCTCGTTGAGCAGGCAGACGTGCATCCTCAGCACATCCTCGCGATAACTTTCACCAGAAAAGCCGCGGGAGAGATGAAGCGCCGCGTGGAGGAACTGCTTGCGGGGCACGTGAGCGGTATGTGGATAGGCACGTTCCATTCCGTGTGCGCCCGCATACTGCGTCTGCATGCTGACAGACTGGGATACGGCAAGAACTTCTCGATATACGACGAGGACGACCAGCGAGGCGTCGTGAAGGAGCGCATCGCGGAGCTGGGCATCTCCGAGCGGGAGTTTCCTCCCGCTCGGGTGCTGGAGAGAATCGGCTCCCTCAAGTCCGAGATGGTGGGCTGCGAGGAGATGAGCCGCCTGGCCATGTCGTACCACGATGTAAGAGTGGCAAGGATCTACGCGGCCTACCAGGATGCGTTGATGAAGAACAACGCCATGGATTTCGACGACCTTCTTGTCAACACCGTGCAACTGTTTACAGAGTTTGAGGACTTGAGAAGGAGTTACGCAGACAGATTCCGCCACGTCCTTGTGGACGAGTACCAGGACACGAACCACGCACAGTACAGGATCATCGCGGAACTCTGCCGGGAGGAGAGAAACCTGTGCGTCGTAGGGGACGACGACCAGTCCATTTACGGATGGCGAGGCGCAGACATACGAAACATCCTGGAGTTTGAGGAGAGTTTTCCGGAGGCCAAGACCATCAGACTCGAACAGAACTACCGTTCCACGGGTCTCATCCTGGAGGCCGCAAACAGCGTCATCAAGTGCAACAAGGGACGCAAGGGAAAGACCTTGCGGACGGCCAACGAATACGGAGAGAACATCGGGTTATTGCTGCTGGGGAGCGAGGAAGAGGAGGCGGAGGCCGTGGCAGAGGAAATAGCGTTGGAACACGTGGAGCGTCGCACGCCGCTGTCGGAGATGGCCGTGCTCTACAGAACAAATGCTCAGTCCAGAGCACTGGAAATGGCCCTGAGGCATTCGGGTATCAACTACCAGATAGTGGGCTCCACGTCGTTCTTTGAAAGGAAGGAAGTGAAGGACGTCCTGGCCTACGTGAGGCTGTGCGTGAACCCTGGAGACGACATTAGCCTCAGGAGGGTCCTGAACGTTCCTCCCAGGCGAATCGGCCGGGCAGCTATCACGAGGCTACAAGAGGAGGCCTCGCGAAGGGGGATATCCCTTCTCGAAACCCTGAGAGTCGCGGGCGACGTCGTAGGTGTATCGCCTGGCGCCCGCAGCGGGATAGCGGACTTCCTTTCAATCCTGGACGAGTTCTCGGGAAGGCGGAACGAAGACGTGGGAAGCGTGATGGAGGCTCTGGTCAAAAGAGTCGGGTACAGGGAGCACCTTCAGGCCGCAAGCGGCAACGTGAGGGAGAGGCTGGAGAACCTGGACGAGCTGGTGGCCTACGGGCAACAGTTCAGCGAGGAGCGCTCTATCGAAGAGGAAGACCGCGCTTCGGCCGTGGCCGACTTCCTGAACGACGTCACGCTGGTCTCCCAGATAGACAGCTGGCAACCGGAGGCCGAACAGGTCACCCTGATGACGGCTCACAACGCAAAGGGTCTCGAGTTCACGTGCGTCTTCGTGACCGGGCTTGAGGACGGGCTGTTTCCCCATTCCGCTTCCATGGAAGATGGGGAACAGCTTGAGGAGGAGCGACGGCTCTTCTACGTGGCCCTCACGAGGGCCAGGAAGAGGCTCGTGCTTTCCGCTGCTGCCAGAAGGCGGCGTTTCGACCAGCGAGGCAGCACCGGCATTTCCAGATTTGTACGTGAAATACCGGAGGGACTCATGAATACTCGAGAGGCGCGGGACGCGAGCCCCCAGAGCTCGATGGTGGGAAAACGTGTCTTTCACCGCGAGTTCGGGACGGGCACGGTCGTGGCCCAGGAGGGCCACGGCGACGCCGCGAAATTGACGGTCGAGTTCTCCGGAAACATCAGAAAGAAGGTCCTGGCGAGATACATGAGCCCGGATGCGAGCTAGAGCCGCGGTCTGCAGGGCGACTCTGCGCGGGATTCCGCCGCCGAGCCAGCGGGTGCAAGACGACGCAGCGCAATTCCAGCGGGCCGCCGTGTTTGACTTTCTCTGCAGAGTCTATACACTTGTGTCCGGAGTTACACATGGCTGAGCAAACCATAGAACTGGGCTGGGGAACCGGCAAGGTGACGGTCGCCCTGGGGGGACATCTGCGCCCCCTCGTCGTTGCGCCGGAGCCCGCAGAGCCCGCCAGAGACCCGGAGAAGAAGATACTCTCGGCACTGAGAGAGCCGGACGCGGGTCCCTCGCTGGAGAAGCTCTGCGGCGCCTCGCGCCGGGTGCTCATCGTGGTTTCGGACGGAACGAGAGTCACCGGCGCTCAGGAATTCCTGCCCGTGCTGGTGCGTTTCATCAAGGAGTGCGGGGTTCCTGAGGAAGGCATCCAGCTCATCGTTGCCACGGGGATGCACGCTCCCGCTGGCCGGGAGCGGCTCGAGGCCTTTCTGCCCCCTGAAATCACTCAGAACCTGAGCGTGACGGAGCACGACTGCCGTGACGAGGGGGCTCACTTCTACGCAGGTTCGACGTCCCGGGGCACGCGGGTACACCTGAACAAGAGGGCCGCTGAGGCGGACCTCGTTGTGTTGACGGGTTCCATCGGGCTTCACTATTTCGCGGGCTTCAGGGGAGGAAGGAAGAGCGTGCTTCCCGGGATTGCGGCCCTGAGCTCAATCTGTTCAAACCATCGGCTCACCATAAGTGGCGAGAGTGGTTTCCATCCGCTCTGCAGGAACGCCTCGCTCGACGGAAACCCCGTGCACGAGGACATGCTGGAATCGCTCACCTTGATCCCTCCTTCTTTCCTCCTCAACACGATTGTGGACGCGGAGGGGCGTGTCCTGAGCCTGCACACGGGCGACCCGGTAGAGGCTCACCTGAGAGGGAGCCGAGAGCTACAGAAGAGAGTACAGGTCGCGATTTCCGGCAAGGCCGACTGCGCCGTGGTAAGTTGTGGGGGATATCCGAGGGATTCCACGCTGATCCAGTCTCACAAGTCCGTTGAGAACGCGAGCGTAGCGCTCAAGGACGGAGGCTCCATGGTGGTGCTGGCGAAGTGCCAGGACGGGATCGGCTCGGACACCCTGCTGAGCTGGTTTGAGGACGGCAGCATAGACTCGGTGCGCAGGAAGCTCGTGTCGCATTACACGCTGCACGGACACACGGCCCTCTCGATGATGGAGAAGGCGAAGCGCTTCCACATTCACCTGGTTTCGGACCTGAAGGACGACGTCGTGCGACGAACAGGTTTCGTGCCCTCCTCCTCGGTGGAGAAGGCGATGGAAGAGGTCTTGAAGAGAGAGAAGGGCAGCGTGACGACTCTCGTGTTCCCGGAGGGTTCGGAGACGCTTCCCGTGGCCCGGGAATAGACTCGGTGGCCACGGGCGCGAAAGTCGGAAGGGGATTTGGAATGAAAGTCATGGTCGTCGGAAGCGGCGGACGCGAACACGCCCTGGTGTGGAAGTTGCTCGAGGACGAATCTGTGAGCGAAGTCGTGTGTTGTCCCGGGAACGCGGGCATTGCGGAATCCGCCAGGTGCGTTCCCATCCAAGTGAACGACACCGAAGAGCTGGTGCGCCTCGTCCAGAAGGACAAGATCGACCTGGTCGTCTTTGGGCCGGAGGAGCCGCTGGTGAGGGGGGCGGCGGACCGACTGAGGTCCAGAGACGTGGTGGTGTTCGGCCCGTCTTCGCTTGCGGCGGCGCTGGAAGGCAGCAAGGTGCTGGCGAAGATATTCATGAAGAGGTATGGGATACCTACCGCCGACGCCCAGACCTTCGATTCCTTCGACGCGGCTGCCACGCACGTCTGCGAGCGCACCGACGGACCGGTGGTGGTCAAGGCCGATGGATTGACCAGGGGAAAAGGGGTCGTTGTCTGTGCCGACAGTGAAGGCGCGGTGCGTGCGCTGCGCGAGATGATGGTCGAGAGAAAGTTCGGGGAGGCGGGAGCATGGGTGCTGGTAGAAGAACGTCTCCAGGGGGAGGAGATCTCCGTGATGGCGATCTGCGACGGCCGGCGGTACCTCCTGCTTCCTTGTTCGCAAGACCACAAGAGGGCGCAGGACGGGGACATCGGTCCGAACACGGGAGGCATGGGCGCGTACTCTCCCGTCCCGCTCGTAGACGAAGGGCTCATGAACGCAATAGAGTCGCACATCATCATGCCGGCCATCGGAGGAATGGCGAGGGACGGAACGCCTTACACCGGGGTCCTGTACGCCGGTCTGATGTTGACGGAGAGCGGGCCGAAGGTGCTGGAGTTCAACTGCCGCTTCGGAGACCCGGAGGCACAGGCCGTGCTTCCGTCACTGGAGTTGGCCCTGGGAGAGACGCTCATGTCGGCGGCCAGCGGGAATCTCTCGCGGACTGGGCAGGTGCCTGCGGTGCTGCATTCGGCGTGCGTGGTGGCTTGCTCTGGCGGGTACCCAGGACAGTATGAAACAGGGAAGCGCATAGAAGGGCTGGAGAAACTCAGAGGAGCGGAGGGCATCTCGGTGTTCCACGCCGGCACCAAGAAGGAGGACGGCGGCCTTGTGACTGATGGCGGAAGGGTGCTGGCGGTAGTGGGAACCGAATCCAGCTTGAGCGGCGCCATCGCCAGGGCCTACGAAGGCCTGGGCCGCATCGAATTCGAAGGCATGTTCTACCGAAGGGACATCGGGGCGAGGGGGCTGAGGGCCGCGGGTGCGGGACAGAACCTTTCGCCTGCTTCAGACTAGTAGCAGCATGGCTGCTGGGCGCGGGAGACACGTCTGAGAAAAAGCGAGGTGAGACGATGCCGCGTTGTTCAGTCCTCATAGTTGTTGGGAGCAAGAGTGATCTCGACACGATGGAGGAGGCCCGAAAGACCCTCGAGGGGTTCGGAGTTTCGAGCGAGCTGGTAGTAGCGTCAGCGCACAGGCAGCCTGCAAAGGTGAGAGAGCTGGCCGCAAGGGTGCAAGAAGGCGGGGCAGACGTTGTGATCGCGGGTGCAGGGATGGCGGCCCATCTGGCCGGGACCCTGGCATCGCTCACGACTGTCCCCGTGATAGGGGTACCTCTTCTGGCGGATTCTTTCGGGGCACTGGATTCTCTTCTCTCCACGGTGCAGATGCCGGCTGGTGTCCCGGTGGCCGTCGTGTCCGCGGGGAAGGCAGGGGCAGTGAACGCGGCCGTACTCGCAGTCGAGATCCTGTCGTTGAAGGACGGTTCGCTTAAACCCAGACTAAGTGAATACCGGAAGAAGTTCTCTTCCTAGAGAGGGACGCCACGAGTGGGCAGGCTCATCAAGGCTCGAGAGCAGTTCACCGAAAGCCAGCTGGCGGAGCTGGTCGCGGCCCTCGAGGGGAGCCGGCTTGTCTGCATGGCCACCGACACGGTGTACGGCCTGAGCTGCCTTGCGCGAAGCGGTGAGGCTCTCGAGAGACTCAGGAAGCTAAAGGGTGCAGAGAGCAGGCCGTTCCTCTTGCTGGTGGGAGACCGCTCCTGGGTAGATGAGCTGTGTGCCGACATTCCGGCGTGCGCCCGGCGACTTATGACTCGATACTGGCCCGGCCCGCTGACGTTAGTTCTTAAGGCGGCGGAGCGAGTGCCGGGCAGGGTGAGGGGACCGCGGGAGACCGTGGCCCTGCGCCAGCCGGGAAGCCCGCTCTGTCGGCAGTTGCTACTGAAGCTCGGAGGGCCTCTGGTGTCGACGAGCGCCAATCTCAGCGGAGAGCCTCCCTGCGTGACGGGGGAAGCCGCCGCGCGAACATTCTTGAAGCGAGTGGAGTTGGTGGTGGATTCCGGGAGAGCCCCGGCGAAGAAGCCGTCGACCATGATAGACGTTACCCTTGTGCCGCCCACGGTGCTCAGGGAGGGCAGCCTGAGAGTGAACGACGAGCTTCTTGCTCTCCTGGCTGACACGTGAGTGCAGGCCTGGAAAGGGAGACGCAGTGTTTCGAGTGCTTTTCGTTTGTACGGGCAATACGTGTCGGAGTCCCATGGCAGTGGGTATTCTGGAGCATCTGTTGCCCCAGGAGCTGAAGGGACGCGTCGAGGCGACGTCAGCGGGCGTGGCCGCAGCCGCGGGCGAGCCCGCCTCACGCAACGCGGTTCTCGTTAGCAAGAGACAGGGAATAGACATCTCCGGGCATCTTTCACGTCGCCTCGCTCCGGAGCTCATCGAGAAGGCGGACTTGACACTCGTGATGCAGGAGAGCCACTTGGCCGAAGTGAAGAGGCTCTCTCCGGAACGCGTCGAGCACGCCCTCCTTCTTACGGAATTCGGAGACTGCCCGGGCGGGAGCAGGTGCGACATTCCCGACCCGGTCGGACGTTCGGAAGAGGTCTACGAGGAGTGCTTCGCTCAGATCGAGAGCAATCTAAAGAGAGGAATACAGTTTCTGGCCGAGCTCGTTGAGAACAAGGAGGCCTCGAATTGAAGAGCAAGAGGGACAGCAAGTCTGCTGACGCGATGAGAATCGCACTGGGCTCCGACCACGCGGGGTTCGAACTCAAGAAGCACCTCGCGGCCTACCTGGAGGAGTCGGGGCACGAGGTTGAAGACTTCGGGTCTTTCTCCGCTGAGTCCGTAGATTATTCTGACTACGGTTTCAAGGTGGCTGCGGCAGTCGGTGAGAGGAAGTTCGACAGGGGAGTCCTTGCCTGTCGGTCTGGAATAGGCATGTCCATCGCGGCCAACAAGGTGAGGGGAGTGATGGCCGCTTTGTGCCGCGACACGGAGTCTGCCAAGCTCTCCAGGCGCCACAACGACTCGAACGTGTTGGTGCTGGCGGCCGGCTTCACCAGCGAGGAGGAAGCGCGGCACATCGTGGACATCTGGCTGGTCACCCCGTTTGAAGGCGGGCGGCACAGCAGGCGGGTGGGGAAGATATCCCAGTTCGAAGAGGACCGGGCCGAACGGCCGCGCGACGTAGCGGTTCGCCCCGGGGCCAGCGGCGGGAGCGAACCCTGGTCGTTTCAGCCCAGGGCGGTTCGGGAGGTGGACGCGGAACTGTTCCGTCTGATGCAACTGGAGAAAAAGAGGCTGGCGGAATCGCTGGTGCTCGTTGCGTCTGAGAGCATAGTGGAGACAGCGATACTGGAGGCAACAGGCAACATATTCTCTCCCAAGTACGCGGAGGGCTATCCGGGAGAACGTCTTTATCCCGGGTGCGAGGTCGTGGACGCGGTGGAGCTACTTGCCATAGAAAGGGCGAAGCAGGTCTTCGGGGCTGACCACGTGAACGTTCAACCCTACTCGGGCACCCAGGCAAACATGGCCGCCTACTTCGCCCTGCTCAGGCCGGGCGACAAGATACTCAGCATGAGAGTAGAGCACGGAGGACACACGACCCACGGATGCGACTCCAACTTCTCGGGTCGGCTCTACAAACCGCTCAGATATGGCTTGAAAAGAGACACTGAACTTATTGATTATGATGCAATTGCAGACATCGCAGAGAAAGAGAAACCCAGGCTCATCATTGCCGGCGGAAGCGCCTACTCCAGGCTGATAGATTTTGCCAGATTCAAGGCCATAGCTGACTCGTGCGGGAGCCTGCTCATGGTGGACATGGCCCATTTGTCGGGGCTCATCGCCGCGGGCATCCACCCGAGCCCGGTGCCCTTCTGTGACGTGGCTACCAGCACCACTCACAAGACCCTCAAGGGGCCCAGAGGCGGTCTCATCCTCTGCAGGCGCGAGCTGGCAGACGCCATAGACGAGGCGGTTTTCCCCGGGACACAGGGCGGACCTCTCGTGCACGTCATCTCGGCCAAGGCTCTGTGCTTCAAGCTGGCGCTGCGGAGCGAGTTCAGGGAGTTCCACGTGCAGGTCGTCTCCAACTGCAAGGCCCTGGCTGCGGAGCTGCAGAGACTGGGTTATCGGATCGTCAGCGGCGGCACGGACACGCACTTGCTGGTGGTTGATGTCAGGCAGAAGGGCATCGACGGTGCCGACGCCTGGCAATGGCTGGAGGAAGCCGGCATCCTGGTCAACAAGTGCGCTGTTCCGTTCGACGAAGCTGGTCCTTTCGGAGGAATACGAGTGGGCCCGCTCTCCTTGACCTCCAGGGGCATGAAGGAGGCGGAAATGGCCACGGTGGCGGAGTTCATACACCGCGTGCTCCGCACGGGCCCGGACGTCTCCGGCCTTTCGCGTATCAGGTCCGCTGTGAGAGAATTTTGCTCGGGCTTCGGTGGCTACTGACCCAACGCAAACCCCTTCCTCCTAGGTCTGCCGGCCTGAGTTCCGCTCCCGCAGGCGGCCGCCTCCGGGCTCTCAGAAGCCGTCCGCCGGGACCCTGCGCTCACGCACCCGCGCGTTGCAAATTGGCTGTGCTGCCTTCTAGTTTGCACGGGCCGAGTCCCGTCTTTGCCGCCCTTACGGGCAGTGGGTTCGTAATGCTTTTAGTTTCAACGAGGTACAGGCGTGGTCGCCACCGGCGTGTGGTATGAAAGTTGCTGCCACTGATTCTGTCGGTTGGAGTTGGGATCGGCAACGAGCGTGCAGAGACCGGAACACACCTGACACAAGAGGAAAGCGGGCATGCTGGCCATACTGAAGAGGCTACGGGAAAAGGTGAAGAGCGGAGAGGTGCTCCACATGAAGGCACTCAGGAGCGCTCAGCTGGAACAGTACGACAGAGCAATGGAGTTCTTTGAAGAGGCCGCGGCCAGGTTCAGAGAACAGGAAAGCGTTGAGAGGCTCGCAAGGTTGAGGGCCCACCAGCTGATGGTGAAGTACAGGATCGAGGAGAGCACTATCGAGAAAGAGAGGATCGTGGAAGAGGTAGTGCTCCGCTTGAGCAAGTTGAGAGAGATAGAGTCTCTCGAACCGCCGTTCGAGTTGCTCGATGCGAGAGCAGTCCTGCGCAGCTGGATGGAAGAGAAGTCATTCGTCATCGGAGCCAGTTCGGCGGAACGTACAGCTGGAATCGAAGAAGAAGCTATTCTGGCAGAGCTGGAATCGGCCCTTCCTTGCGAGCTCATCGGCGCCGTTTCAGGCAGGAAGAAAGAGTAACGAGACGGGACATCGTGACGCATTCCCGGAGCCACGACAGAGCCCGCCATGTTCGAGCGCTACACGGCGGGCTCGTTGTTTTCTGGGACGGCATGCCCGCGCCGAAGGCCGCAGGGCGCGGGGACCTGTGGCCGCATGGGCTGCGAACCTCTTCCCTTGACTTCGGGGAGCTTGCACTCTAAATTCTCAGATGAGCCACACTGGGAAGGAAGCCGTGTGGCCGGCTTGTCTCCAGGAGGTGGTCCAGTGAAGGCGCGCCTGCTCAAGAGAGTCGTCATTGCGGTAGTCTCGGTCCTGGTTGTTGTGACCGTCCTCTTTTTCGTTCTGAGAGCCGTTTTTCCTTCAGAAGTCCTCCGCGAACTGGCCGTCGCTAAGTTGGAGACGGCCACGGGTCTGGATATCTCGGTAAAGAATGCGGCCATTTCCTTCGTGCATTGGAGAATAGGCGTAAGCGTATCGGGTGTGGAAGTGTACCAGCCCGCAGGCGGAGCGGACTCCAGGCTGGCCACGATACCACAAGTTGGAGCGGTGGTGGCACTGGGGCCTCTCCTGCGCAGAGAAGTGGTCGTCGAGCAGCTGTACATCGAGAGGCCGGAGGTGGACGTGAAGGTCGCCGGCGTCTGGGCCCCGGTCGTGGACACGCCGGAGGCGGCGCTCGCCTCGGCTCCTGGAACGGGTCGGGTCCGCCTACCAGTACTATTCTCATTCTCTTTGCCCAAGGCAGTCGTCAGGAACGGGAACGTCCGGCTGGAGGACACGCTGAGTGGCGGCGTGCTCTTGCTGAGCAGGCTCAACGCCACGGCGCGCGTCAAGGCCAAGCGAGGCGGCGAGGTTTTGCGTTCCGAGGGCACCTTCTCCTCCAAGGACCTGCGAATCCTCGCCGGCCGGGAGGCTTCCTTCGCGCTTCCGGCACAGCAGGTGGACGGCTCGTGGAGAATGCGCGTGCTGCCGAGTGAGAAGCTGCTCGAACTCGAAGAGGTCTCCGTGAAAGTATCCGGGCTGCCGGTGCAGATAAGCGGGACCGTGGATCTGGCAGAAGGAAGGCCGAACCTGGGCCTGAAATTTGGCCTGGAGGGGAAGTTGGACAAGTTCACCCGGTTTGTCCCGGCCGAGCTGCTGCAGAAGGTTCAGGGCCTGGAGCTGAAGGGAGACGTGGTGGTGTCCGGCTCCGTTGATGGAAGACTCCCGTCACCGGACTACGACGGGACTTTTGGCGTGGTGGATGGGGGCGGGTCGGTATCCGGTGTGAAGATCCGAAAAGTCGGGGTGAGCGGACGGTTCAACAAAGAGGCGGTGAACGTGGAGCAGTTTGAGGTTTCGCTTGGCTCTTCGACCGTGCGCGGGAGCGCGACCGCAACCACTCAGGAGCCGCGAAGGTTGACGTTCGAGTCAACGGGCAACGCGATGTTGGAGGAACTGGCGGCTCTGCTACCCGAACAGGAAGGGCCGAAAGTAAGGGGCGGCGAGCTGAGCTTCAAAGTGAAGGGCGGGGGCCTGGCTGAAGAACTGAAGTCGGATCCTCTCTCTGCCCAGGTACATGGGGAAGCCTCAGTGAAAGCAGTCGAGATAGAGCTGCCCGCCCCCAACCCGCGCGTCACCCTGGAAAGCGGGCACCTCACTTTCTCTGGAAGGCGCGCCGACATCGCTGACCTGAGCGCCAAGGTAGGGGGCTCCGTCTTCAACGTGGCCGTCGCGATAGACGACTGGAAGGAGCGCTCGGCGAAGCTTCGAATCGAGTCGCCCTCCATCGACCTGGAGGAGTTGCTCCGGCCGCTGGCAGAGGCACGCCTTGCGCGTCCGGGAGAGAAGGGGGTCTCTGGCCTCCCCCCGGTGCCCGTTGCCGGGCTGCCTGTGAGAGGCACGGCAACCCTGGACGTCAAGAAGCTGACCCACGGCTATTTCAGGGGGGAGAACCTGAGGGCGAGGTTGCAGTTCGGGCCGGACAGCCTGGTGGTGGACAATTTGAGCATGCAGACCCTCGGCGGGAAGTGTTCTGGAGAAGGCCGGATCCTGCTGGCCGGCGAGGGAACTCCCAGCTACAGGGGTTCTTTCTCTGCTGACGAGATAGAGATCGCAGAGCTTCTCCTCTCCTTCACTCCCGTCAAGGAGTTTCTCAAGGGCCGCACTTTCCTCCAGCTATCCGTGCAGGGGAACCTGGGCGAGGAGGTGAATCCCATTAACAGCATTCTGGCCACCGGCCAGGTCAGGACAACGGGTGCGAGCGCCATTGCCAGCCCGATCGTGGCAGCGGTGGTCGGCTTGACGGGGTTGGAGCAGAAGGGAGAGTATCCACTCAAGGACTTCGCGACTTCTTTCCTGGTGGAGGACGGGAAGCTGGTGGTTCCCAGATGCCAGCTGGTTGAGAAGCACTCCACGTGGGAATTCTCCGGCTCCACCGGTTTCGATGGGACCCTGAATCACAGGGTGAACGTGACCCTCTCTAAGGAGCGTTCAGACCGCCTGGGGTCCCTGAAGGGTCTTGACCGACTGCTCAAGGACAACGAGGGACGCGTCGTGTTGGACTTCCTGGTGGGCGGGACAGTCAAGAAGCCGTCGTTGGACTGGGACCGTCGCAGGATGGAAGAACGCGCCAGGGAGTTCCTGGCGCAGAAGCTGCGCCAGGAACTGGAGAGAGGGAAGGAGAAGGGGGAGGAGCTGAAGGAAGAACTCAAGGGAGACCTGGAGCAGGAGGTGGAGAAGCTCAAGAAGGAGACTGCTGAGAAGGGCAAGAAACTGCTCGAGGAGCTCTTCAAGAAGAAGAAAAAGGAGTAGGGAGGTTGGGCCGAAGCCCGGAAGCGGCTCTTTCGCCTCCAAACGGCCGCCGGAGACAGGCCCGGCGGAAAATAGATGTTGACGTCCTGGTGGACGTTGGCTATACTGCGCGCGGATGTGGTCGCTGTGGGGCGATGTGCCGCTCGGCGTTGGCGCGGTCACATTCAGAACCTTATTTAATTATGATGAAACAGATTAGGCTTGCCACTTGCTTCGAGTCTGCTCTTTTCATTCCCAATCTCCAAGCCACCGATGCGCAGCAGGCCCTGAAGGAAATGGTGGACCGTCTCTTCGAAAGCGGGCGCATCAAGGACAAGGCGCTCGTGCTGGAGATGCTCACCCGCCGGGAGAGTCTCGGTAGTACCGCGATAGGAAAGGGCATCGCCATTCCCCACGGCCGCTCACTCGCGGCGCCGGAACTGAGCATACTCTTCGCACGCTCTGCCGAAGGGATCGATTTCGACGCCCTCGATGAGAGGCCGGTGCATCTCTTCTTCCTCATAGTCGCCCCTCCGCACGATCGCTCGAACATCTACCTTCCGGTGCTGGGCAAGATAGTGGAAAAGATAAAGGAGGCTCGGATTCGCACCAAGCTCATGAACGTGGAGAGCTTCGAGGAGCTGAAGAAGGTGTTCTTCCCTGATGAGTGAAGCGAAGAAAACCTTGAGAATGCTGGTGGCTCTACAGGATCTTGACCTGATGATCCGCGAAGCGCGCGACCCTGAGAGCCTGGGTGAGGAAGAGAACCTGGGCTTCAAGCTCAGAAACCTGGAGACTCTCCAGGCCACCAGAGGAAAGCTCGCCGAACAGATAGGTCCGAGACTGCTCAGCTTGTACGAGAGAGTCTCCCGGAGGTACGGCAGGGCCGTTGTGCCGGTGGAGGGGAGAGTGTGCCTCGGCTGTTTCATGACGCTGCCCACGTCAGTTGCCCCGACGAAGCTGGAAGACTCACACATTGCCCTGTGTGAGAACTGCGGCAGGATTCTCTACTGGCTCTAGAGAGCCGGAACGTGCGTTCAAGGAACGCCGTGAAGCGGGGATAATTCGCCGGACATGATGACACGTGAAGAAGCCTTCAGACTGGTTAAGGCCAGCGTCTCTTCACCCAACCTGGTCAAGCACATGCTTGCGGTCGAGGCCGTGATGAAGAAGCTGGCCGGGCGATTGGGCCAGGACGAAGAGACGTGGACTCTGGTCGGTCTCCTGCACGATCTGGACTACGATTCCACGGCCAAGGATCCCGCGAGACACGGGCTTCTGACCACAGAGATGCTCTCCGGACAGGACCTTCCGCCGGAGGTGCCCCAGGCCATACAGTGTCATGCGGGTCACTGCGAGCCCGCTACCGACATGGACAGGGCCCTGGTTGCCACAGACCCCTTAACGGGGCTCATCGTGGCCGCTGCCCTGATGCATCCCACGAAGAAGCTGCGAAACGTTGAACCCTCCTTTGTAATGAACAGATTCCGGGAAAAGAGCTTCGCCAGAGGTGCGAACCGCGAGCAGATAGAGGGTTGCGCCTCGCTGGGCCTGGAGCTCGAGGAGTTTGTGGCGATCGGTCTCGAGGCCATGACAGAAATAGACCGGGAGCTCGGTCTCTGAGGCCGCGAGGACCTCAGGAGGTCCGGCAGTGATCGCGGACATTCTCAGGGAAGCCGTACAAGCGCACGGGGCCAGGACCGCCCTGCGCATCTTCTCCGAGGGGAGCTTTTCCTCACTGAGCTACGGGGAACTGGACAGGCGGGTGGACCTTCTCGCCGCTTCCGTCATCGCGCGCGGGATGGAGAGACTGGAGAGAGTATGTCTGGTCTCCGAGAACCGGCCTGAATGGGTCCTGACCTATCTCGGCATCCTGCGGGCGGGATGCACCGTGGTGCCTCTCGATTCCCTCTCGAAGCCTCAAGACATGCGCTATCTGGTGCGCCGCTCGGGCGCCCGCCTGCTGTTCACGTCGGGGAGGTTCCTCAATGACCTGGAAGAGCTGAGGCAGGGTGAAGGCCCGGGAGTGGAGATAGTGGCTCTTGAGGGCGCCGAGGGCTTTCCCGGCCTCAAGGACCTGCTATCCGAGGGGGAGACTCTCCTGAAGCGGGGGGCTCCCTGCGAGAGAAGGGTAGACGAGGAGGACGACGCGGTTCTCATTTTCACCTCTGGAACGACGGGCGCTTCGAAGGGCGTGATGCTTTCCCACCGCAACATCTGCTCCAACGTGGAGTCCGTTACCCGGGCCATACACCTTGACGAGAACGTCAGGGCGCTTTCTGTCCTGCCCTTGCACCACACCTTCGAAGTGACCGCGGGTCTCCTGGCCCCGATGAGCAAAGGAGCCTGCGTCACCTACGCGAGAAGTCTTCGCTCCAAGGAACTCCTTGCGGACCTGCTCGCGTGCAGGGCTACGCTGTTCGTCTGCGTGCCCTTGCTGTACGAGAAGATGGCGGCCTCAATGAGGCGTGCACTTTCCCAGGCTCCTTTCCACAGGCGAACCTTCGCCGGGCTCCTGTTGAAGCTCAGGGCGCTTCTGAAGAAGGTGCCGGGGCTGGACCTGGGCTCTGGTCTTCTCAAGCCCCTCCGCTCCAAGGCGGGGCTTGGCGATTTGACGCTTGCCATATCCGGTGCGGCACCGCTTTCCCCGACCGTCCAGGAGTTCTTCGGTGTTCTTGGGATTCCGATACTGGAGGGCTACGGACTCACTGAGGCCTCTCCGGTGGTGAGCGTGAACAGGGTCGGTGCCCTCAGATGCGGGTCGGTCGGCCATCCGATTCCAGGGGTGGAGGTGAAGATAGCGAACCCCGACGCCCAGGGGGTGGGGGAGGTGTTGGTGAAGGGAGAGAACGTCATGAAGGGGTACTTCGACTCTCCTGAAGAGACGGCGAAGGTGTTGCAGGAAGGTTTCCTGAGGACCGGGGACCTGGGCAGGATGGACGAGGACGGCTACCTTTACATATGCGGACGACTGAAGAGCGTGATAGTGACGCCGGCCGGGAAGAAGATCTTTCCCGAGGAGGTGGAGGCGGTACTGGGGTCGAGCCCCCTCATCTCCGAGGTGGTCGTGGTGGGAAAGAAGGGCGACTCTTCGGGGAGGGAAGAGGTTCACGCAATAGTCTACCCTGATTTCGAACAGCTCCAACTGTATGCCGAGGCAAACGAGATCCGTCTGACCGGAGAAGAGACCCAAAACATCATCCGATCGGAGATAAGGAAGCTCTGTTCGCGCCTGCCAGACTACAAGAGAGTCAGAAGCTTGAGCATCCGCAACGAAGAATTCCCCAAGACCTCCACGAGAAAGATCAAGAGGCAATCGCTTCAGGACGAAGCGCTGTCCGTCGAGCAGTGAGAGCCGCGCGTCTGGCTGTTGACAAACCGCGGACACTTTCTCTATACTGTTTAGAGGTAGCACTCGCTGACCCCTTCCTTGTCGACTGGCCGCCCCGTCAGCCATTCCTGAAAGGAGACAAACGTGAAGAAGCTCTTTTTGTCCTCTCTTACGGGCGCGCTCGTGCTGTTTCTGATAAGTGCTGGCTCCTATGGAGGTGTTCTTCAGGTTCCGTCAAAGGACTTCAAGACCATCCAGAGCGCCATCGACGCTTCCGCTCACGGAGACACGGTTCTGGTGGGGCCGGGCATGTACAAGGAGAACCTGGTGGTCGAGAGGCTGGTCTCTCTCGTGAGCACTGAAGGCCCCGCAAGGACGACGATAGACGCTCAGCGCCGTGGGGCAGCCCTCACGTATTCACAGGTTCCTGACAGCACCGGCGTGGTCCGCGGGTTCACTTTCAAGAACGGCGTGGGGCTTCACGGCGGTGGTGTGCTCGTCAACAACGCGTTCATCACGGTGGAGGGGAACGTCTTCGTCGGGGACTCTGCCAGGTACGGAGGCGCGCTGTGCGTGCTCGGCTCGAATTCCTCCATCAGGAGGAACACGTTCAAGGGCAACAGTGCAGATTACGGAGGAGCTCTCTATACGATGTTCCTTTCGCCGACCATTGACTCAAACACGGTCGAGGAGAACAGGGCCTCCATAGGGGGCGGCCTGTACCTGGGTACGCACTCGGGGGCCAAGGTCAGGGGCAACGTGGTGAGGGGAAACAGGGCGGAGAGAGGTGGAGGTCTGTTCATGAACAAATCCGCGCCCGAGGTGGAAGACAACCTGTTCGTTGCGAACCGTGCGGAAGAGGGTGGCGGCATCTCCAGTTTCCGCTCGACCGGGCAGGTGAGGCGCAACGTGCTGTGGAAGAACCACGGAGCCAGGGGAGCTGCCGTGGCTCTCGCCGACACCTCCTCTCCTGACATAGAGAGGAACACGCTGGCCTTCAATTCGGCAACCGATACACTGTGCGCGGGTCTATATACGTCGGCCGTCTTCACCAGAATCGTCAACAACATCTTTCTCGGCAACTCGCCCGGATACGCCGTCTACTGCGTCGAGGGAGCGTACCCCGTTCTGTCCTGCAACATCTTCTGGGACAACGAGACAGGAAACTACCTGGGCCTCCCGGCCGAACCGGCAGACATCCACGCTGACCCTCTTTTCTGCGCACCTGGCGATGGGGATTTCACACTGCGAGGGGATTCCCCTGCTTTGGGCGGTCCGTGCGGAACCATAGGCGCGCTGCGCGAGGGGTGCGAGGCACCAGAAGAGGCGGAGCAGTAGCGCCCACGTTCCACATCCGGAGAGTGGAGTCTTCAAGTGGTGCTCACGAGGGCCTCCAGCCGCGCGAGCCGTACTGAGGGGGCGCGAAACCTCAGACCGGAGCCCGGGACGAAACTGGCTTCTTCAAAGCCGCGAGGCCTTCCAGAAGCAGGCTCACTGCAAGCACCAGCAGCAAAGCCGCCACCACTCCTACCGGGCTCACACGGTACCGTGCTATGAGAAGCACGAGCGCGGACATGGCGGTGATTATCATGAAGCCGAACGGAAGAAGCAGAAAATACGCCTTC
>CP070702.1:1329129-1347767 GCA_020349905.1 Candidatus Eiseniibacteriota bacterium | reverse complement strand
CCAGAGAAGGTGCGAGGAAATCCGGGAGAGCTCGGCCATTATGACTCTCAAGTACTGGGCCCTTCTCGGGATTTCCAGCTGGAGCAGCTTCTCCACGGCCAGCACGTAACCCAGGTTGTTGGAGAGTGGGGCCAGGTAGTCGAGCCTGTCCGTCAGGGGGATGCACTGCTGGTACGTCTTGGTCTCGCAGAGCTTCTCTATGGCCCTGTGGAGATAGCCCACGTGAGGGGTGATTTTGACGATGGTTTCCCCTTCCAGCTCGGCAACCAGTCTCAAGACGCCGTGCGTGCTGGGGTGCTGGGGGCCGATGTTGAGTATCATTCGCTCTGAAACAGCCAAGTGATTCTCCCTAATTTATCGGGAAGTCTTTCCTGAATGGAAAGCCCTCGAAATCATCGGGGTTCAGGATGCGCCTGAGGTCCGGGTGCCCCAGGAACACTATTCCGTACATGTCGAACGCTTCTCTCTCGTGCCAGTTCGCCGTGGGCCAGATTCCGGACACCGAGGGGAGGGACGTGTCATCTTCGGTCAATCTGACCTTGAGCCTCAGCCTGGCGGTGTGCTTGATCGAATAGAGGTGATAGACCACCTCGAAGCGGTCTCTTCGTCCGGGCCAGTCAACGCCGCAGAGGTCGGAGAGAAAGTCGAAACCCAGCTCGGGGTCGTCCCTAAGAAGTTTCGCCGCGTCCACGAGTGCCTCCCTCGCGAGGACCACGGTTACCTCGCCCAGAGACTCGTGGGTTTCCACAACGGCCTTCTCGCCGAAGCGCTCTCGTATCTTCCCGACAGCTTTACGAGCTAACTCCACGACGCTCCTCTTCCGGCTCCCAGAGCCGTCTTAAGGGTTCCGTTTCGATCTTCTTCTGGAGCTTCATTATGCCGTATATGAGTCCCTCCGGGGTGGGGGGGCAGCCCGGCACGTACACGTCCACGGGTATGAGCTTATTCACGCCCTGCACAACACTGTAGTTGTCGAAGATGCCGCCCGAGACCGTGCAGGCCCCCATGGCTATCACCCACTTGGGCTCGGGCATCTGGTCGTATATCTTCTTGAGCACAGGGGCCATCTTCTGCGTGACGGTGCCGGACACTATCATGAGGTCTGCCTGCCTGGGGGAGGCCCTGAATATCTCCGCACCGAACCTGGCGAGGTCGAATCTGGAGGCGCCCGTGGCCATCATCTCGATGGCGCAGCAGGCCAGACCGAACGTGACGGGCCAGAGGGAGGACTTCCTGGACCAGTTGACCATCTTCTCCACTGTCGTGAAGAGTATCCTTCTCTCCAGGAACTTCTCCAGAGCGCTTCTGGAAGTTTGAGATTCGTCGGCTCGCACTAATCCTCCCAGTCGAAGACTCCCTTTTTCCAGATGTAGACGAATCCGGCCAGCAGTATCAGCATGAAGAGACCCATCTCGATGAGTCCCACGAAGAGCATGTTTCTGTAGACTACGGCCCACGGATACAGGAAAGCCGCCTCGATGTCGAAGATGAGAAAGACCATGGCGACCATGTAGAACTTAATGGGAATGCGAGTCCTGGCATCGCCGGTAGGAACGATGCCGCACTCGTAGGGAGAGAGCTTCTCGTCGGAAGGCCTCTTGCGGCCTATCAGGTGTGAAAACAGCAGGATGGCGGCAGCCACGCCCGTAGTCAGGCATATCCATACCAGAATCGGAATGTACTCCAAAAGCATCAGCTGGGCTCCTGGACAGGCGCTTGGCTAGGGGGCCGGAGGAGGTAACATCGTGCCAAAAAACACTAGCAGAAAATCTTAAGACAGGCTCGGGGGGGTGTCAAGCAGTGTTTGGGGTGCGTCTTGAGCAGTGTTTCGGGCGCGAGTCAGGCCGGAGCCACAGGGTCCTTGCTGCCGGCACGAAGGAGAACGTCCGACTTTGGGCAGGAAGGGCCTGGCGACTACTGGGGTAGGAGTGTGGCGGACGCCAGGCCCTGAGGGGTCATTCGGCCTCGAGGTAACCGACTCTTATCGAGCCGTCGGTGGTGGAGATGGAAATCGTGCCTCCACCTTTCCCGAGGGTGGCAACCACGCTGCGTTTGCTCTTCAACTGGAATTCTGCGGGCACGCCCAGAGAAACACGACCGTCTATCGTGGAAGCTTTAATGTCCGCCGAAATCGTCTCCGGCAGCTTCAGGGTGACAGAGCCGTCCACGGTCGTGATTTTCCACGAGTCGGTCACACTGCTCCCATCCAGGGCAGCAACACCGATGCTCCCGCTGACGGCAGATGCGCTCAGACCGGACAGGACGCCCTCGATTCTTATGCGGCCGTCCACGGAATTGGCCTTCACGCTTCCCATGACGTCGGAGAGGGTGCACGAACCGTCCACGCTCTTACAGGAGACGTCGCCCCGCACTTCAAGAACCTCCACGGTTCCGTCGGTCGTGCCGGCGTCCACGTCTCCCTCCACGGCAATGACGGTGCAGGAGCCATCCACGCTGTGAGCCCGCACGTCGCCCCGCACACCTTCGACACGGATGGAACCGTCCACCGTGCTCGTGCTGACAGAGCCTTCGATCTCACTCACGCGCACGGCTCCGTCCACGGTGGAAAGAGACAGGTTGCATCTCCTGGGAACGGTGAGGTCGAGATCGACTCTCCAGCTTCCGCACCCGAACCATACGACCTTCGGTCTCTTGTCCTTCCTCTTTATCTGGATGGAGAGGTAGTCGTCCTCCTGGGTCACAACCACCTTTATCTCCTTCATCCTCTTTAGGGCTTCTTCTTCGTTCTTCGCCCTCACCCTCAGAGTGCCCTTCACCAGAACCTCGTCCCTGTCCCAGGATTCGACGTGAACGAAACCGTCCACGTTCTGCACTTCCACCTTGCCTCCGGACGCCAGGGAATAAGTGCGGTCGAACTCGGACTTAAACCCCTCCATGTCTATGTCGAAATCTTCTATGCAGCAGCAGGAAGTGAGGCCCAGTGTGATGACGAGAACGGAGAGCGTTGCCAGTGCGGTTCTCATTTGGCTCCTCCTTGGGAGAAGTTCCTCGGGCGAATCCAATGGCGTCAAAGCGCTTTGAGAGAGATCCCGTCCGGGCCCGGAAGTCGCACCCCGCCCACGGGAGAAGGACTCTCAACCCTTGATACGCAGAAGGGGCCGGGAAGGTTTCCTCTGAACGGCCGCCTCAGGGGCGGGTGTCTTGAAGGGCCCTGCTCTTACGGCCTGCGCTCCGGTGGCTGGCCGCGAAAGAGCCGCATTCGGGCGGCTCACCCTTGAGCAGGCGGGGCTCGACGCCCCAAGGCTGAGGCCCGTGTGGCAAACGGCCCTAAAGAGGTATGTTTCCGTGCTTCTTGGGGGGCAGGCTCTGGCGCTTGTTCTGAAGCATCTCCAGGGCGCTTATGAGCCGGGGCCTCGTTTCGGGGGCCTCTATGACATCGTCCAGATAGCCCAGTTCAGCCGCTATGTATGGATTGGCAAACCTCTCGTTGTACTGGTCCACGAACTTCTTGCGGGCAGCTTTGGGGTCCTTTGCCTCGGCGATTTCTCTGCGGTACATGATGTTTACTGCCCCCTCCGCACCCATGACGGCAAGCTCGGCCGTGGGCCAGGCCACGTTGTAGTCCCCTCGCACGTGCTTACTGGACATGACGTCGTACGCACCCCCGTACGCTTTCCTTGTTATGACCGTGAGCTTGGGAACCGTGGCCTCGCAGTATGCGTAGAGCAGCTTGGCCCCGGGCTTGATGATTCCGCCGTATTCCTGTGCGGTGCCCGGCAGAAAGCCGGGCACGTCTTCGAACGTCACGAGAGGGATGTTAAAGGCATCGCAGAACCTCACGAACCTGGCCCCCTTGATGGAAGACTTTATGTCCAGGACTCCGGCCAGCACCTTGGGCTGGTTACCCACCACTCCCACGCACCGTCCGTTGAGGCGCGCGAAACCCACGGTGATGTTCTGCGCGTAGTCCTTCTGGACCTCGTAGTACTCGCCGTCATCCACCACCCTCTTTATGATCTCTTTGATGTCGTAGGGCTTTGTCGAGTCTTCAGGCACGATGTCCGCAAGCTCGGCGTCCATGCGGCTGGGGTCGTCGGTACATTCCACCCGGGGAGGGTCTTCCATGTTGTTCTGCGGCATGTAGCCCAGCAGCTTCCTTATCTGCTGAAGGCAGTCCCGGCAGTCCTCCGCCGCGAAGTGCGCCACGCCACTCTTCGTGCTGTGAGTGACGGCTCCACCCAGCTGTTCAAACGTGACCGATTCTTTCGTCACGCTCTTTATGACCTCCGGGCCGGTTACGAACATGTGGCTCGTACCCTTCACCATGAGGATGAAGTCCGTTATGGCCGGCGAATACACTGCTCCTCCGGCGCACGGGCCGAAGACGGCGGAGATCTGCGGGATGACTCCTGAGGCGAGGGTGTTTCTCAAGAATATCTCGGCGTAGCCGCCGAGGCTGGCGACCCCCTCCTGGATTCTGGCGCCTCCCGAGTCATTGAGCCCCACTATTGGAGCCCCGTTCATCATTGCGAGGTCCATCACGTTACATATCTTCTTAGCGTTCTCTTCGCTGAGGGTGCCGCCGAAGACCGTGAAGTCCTGGGCGAACACGTACGTGAGGCGGCCGTTGATGTAGCCGTAGCCCGCCACCACGCCGTCCCCCGTGATTCTCTTGGCGTGCATTCCGAAATCGCGACACCTGTGGGTGACGAAGCCGCCCAGCTCCTCGAACGTACCCCTGTCCAGAAGTAGCTCTATGGATTCCCGCGCCGTGAGCCGTCCGGAGGTGTGCAGCTTCTCGATTCTCTCGCCTCCCCCACCCTCCTTGGCCTTCTTCTTCCTGCGCCGGAGCTCCCTTATTCGCGCTTCGTTTGCCATGTCGTTTACCTCCTGTATCCGGTTCAATTGTTGGCTTCAGTCAGCGGGCACAGGACAAGAGCGTTCTGGCCAATGCCCACGCAGTCAATCCGGCTTCAGACCCAGTGTTCCTCAGAAGTATCGGTCGCAGCCGGAGGCCGCGTGCGCCTGCAGGCACCGTTCACGGATCGAGGTGACCCTTGCTGCGCAATCTAAGCTAATCCCACTACCCCGCCCGGTCAAGCACTGAATGCGCGGCGTGGCTTGCCCAGGCACCGCCACCCGTTCGGTTCCTGACGCCACGAACTTGGGAGATCCCGCTGTCTTTGAAGGGTGTAAGTTTCGCCACGAGTCCCGGGTAATTCGGCCGTGTCACGTGCGTGTCTTCGACTATTGCAGATATCCTCTGGCGGAGCGGCAGCAAGAGCGGATAGTCCATAACTGGACCGCGCGGCGTATGCAGGCTATGTCGCAGATCGCGGCCGATGCGTCCGTGACTGCGACCAGAAGCGTGGCACGCCAGAATCCCTGACGTTCACTTCCGGATTTCCTTTATCATCTGGACTAAGGGGTTGATCAGGGCGTCCGGTTTCTCGACATGCATGTTGTGCCCCACGCCTTCTACCACAATCTGCTTGCCGCCTGGAACCAATGCGACGAGTCTCTTCTGCAGGGAGAGCCCCAACTCCCCCAAATTCTTCCTCGCGGCTTCACTGAACATCGGCGGCATCCCTGCATTTCTGTCTCCCGCTGTCAAGACCACAAACGGTACCTCGGGTAGCGGCTTACTTTCTCTGACCTGCTCTTTCGTGATGTTTATATAATCCAGCTCGGTCTTCGGATCGTCGGGCGTGCCAAATCTCGCAGCCAGCTGTTCAAACTGATCAAGGTCTTCACCCTCGAGAATCTTGCGTTGCTCTTCGAGAGCGTCCTCGTGCTGCGAGTCTTCCAGAATGATCCCACCCACAGAATCGGGATACGAGGAGGCGAAGAGCCGGACCACGTTTCCTCCGTACGAGTGTCCCACAAGAACGTAGGGTGTCGGCACCTTGAGTTGACCTAGCAGCGAGCGAAGGTCCTTTGCCGACTGCAGGCCGTGCGTGGGCAAGCTCCCGATCTCGCTCTTTCCCACCCCCGCCCTGTCGAACGTGACCACCGTGGTCTGGGCCGCAATCTCGGGCAGCACAGTATCCCAGTAAGATTGAGGCGCCCCAAAACCGCTCACAAGGACGACCGTTGGCCCCCTTTCGCCATAGACACGGCAGTGCAGCTTCCGTCCCCCAACATCCACCATCTCTTCCGTTCGCGGCGCCGTTGTGTCAGGAACAGGAGCTTGATGGGGCAGCGAGGTTCTTCTCTCCTGAGCGACCGATGAGAATGCGGTTAGTGAGAACACAATCGCAAGAATCAGACCTGTGCCACACAGTCTCTGAAACATCGTTCCTATCCTTTCAGAAGCAAGGGTCGGGATTTCTCTCGACACATCACCGGCCTATATTAACCGTCGCAGCGTAAAGCGCACATGTATCGACTCGTCTCCTCGCAGGACGTCCAACGTTACCTCCGTGCCTTCCCTCCTGAGAAGTCGCTCCGCATCATCCACGCCCAGCTGGCCTGCAGTCTGACCATTTATCTGGCTTATGTAATCCCCCGCTCTTAACCCCGCGTCACTTGCCGGAGAGCCGGGGATCACCCGGGTGACCTGGAATCCACCCTGCGAGGCCCGGATGAACTGGATGCCCGCCATGTTGAACTCGAAGGGCTCGTCGAAGTGACCGTTGGGTTCGAGGATAATCCTGCTGTGCGCGTAGTCGAACACGACGTTGAATCGCCGCAGAACCTCCTGTCCCAAGGCCCCTGCCCTTTCCCAAGGAGGAGCCGGCCCGTGGTCAGACGTCCGAAAGGAGCTCAGGAGGTTCGTAAACACATAGGGTCCGAATTGGAGGCGTTTGATCCGTCCCGTCAACCGAATGATCTCCTGACCCACACTCCTTGTGTGATACTCGATTACCTTCTCCGGAAGCACGAGACCTTCCTCTGCCCCGATGTTCAGAGTCGATGCAGCCCCGTTACCCGTGTCTAGAACGAGCTCCAGGGGAAAGCTCGCATCGCCTACTATGCTCGCCTCGCAAACCAGGAACGGATAGCGGTCGATCCGTACCGGGAGCTCCCTGCCCGACCCAGTGTACTCGAATCGTTCCGGCTCGGTGAGCGTCACCTTCATGCTGTCATAATCGATCCGCACCACGAAGTGGCTGAACAGGCTGCGTCCTATGACACCGTCTTTGCCCTCGAAATGCCTGCTTCGCGTGGACTCCGGCGGCATCACGAGAATCATCTGATTCGTTAGCTCCACTCCGGGCAATTCGAAGCTGACGCCCATGGCCAGGTCAGAATCTACCCTGCCCCCACCGGGCCCCATGACCGGAGCCTTCCCGATGAACTCCAGACCGAGTCCGTCCACTGCCTCGCTGCCAAGGAGCAGGGCACCGTCAACCGGCATGCCCGTATCCAGAATGAGCTTGAAAGTGTGTCCGTTCACCTCTACGGGAATCACCACGTGATTTGAGATGAATTCAAACGGAACCGCCGTCTTCCCATCCTGTGTCAACATCCGATACCCGCCCGACGGGGGTATCCGCATGGGCACTGGCTGCGGTTCCTGAGCGAAGCCGAGGCTGCCAGCGAGCACGAATAGTGCGAACAAAGCGGCTGTGGCGGCAAGCAATCTCATCCGTCCTCCTTGTTCTTGACGAGACGCTCTGCGAGAGTCCGGCTGCCCGGCGCTCTCACCCATCAGCAAGAGGCGTTCACTACTACTGTACGCCTGCGCTTCCCGATTGGTTCCGAGGATTCTTCGGACTTCCTAACGGTAACGGCCGTCCTGTCCCTGGGCAGGGGCCTCTGCAAGCTGCAAAACTGCTCCACACAGCGCCGGCGCCACCTTCACCTGGCCGCGACCCATCATACCCCTACCTTGAAAAGCCCCATCTCCGGTGCTATAGTTGGGCGAGGAGAAATCTATGCTTAAGCGAGTTCTTGTCGCCAATCGGGGAGAGATCGCGGTGAGGCTCATAAGGGGCCTCAGGGAAACAGGAACCACCGCCATCGCCATCTTCTCGGACGCTGACAGAGATTCTCTCCACGTAAGACTCGCTGACGAAGCCTACCGAATCGGACCGCCCCCGAGCGAGGAAAGCTACCTCAAGCTTGATGCCATAGTCTCTCTGGCCAAGAAGGTGAAGGCAGACGCCGTTCACCCGGGCTACGGATTCCTGGCAGAGAACGAGGACTTCCCGGCAAGGTGCAAGGCAAACGGCCTTGTCTTCATAGGACCCTCGAGCCGCGCGATAAAGGCCATGGGAAACAAGCTGGTCTCTCGCAAGACCGCGGTCTCGGCCTCCGTACCCATCATCCCGGGCGCGACGAGTCCGGCGCGGGGAATCGGCGAGGCCAGGGCCTCTGCCCGGGGCATCGGCTATCCCATCATGCTCAAAGCAGCGGCAGGCGGAGGCGGCAAGGGCCTGAGGATAGTGAAGGAGGAGAAGGAACTTGAGAGCGCTATTCGACTCACGCAGGGGGAAGCCAGGGCGGCCTTCGGAAACGACGAGGTCTACGTCGAGAAATACATCTCCAGACCCAGGCACATCGAGATACAGATTCTGGCCGACGAGCGCGGTAACTGCGTCTATCTGGGCGAGAGAGAATGCTCCATACAGAGAAGACACCAGAAGGTCATCGAGGAGACGCCATCGGTCATCGTCACGCCGGAGCTCAGAAAGCAGATGGGCGAAGCCGCGGTGCGCATTGCCAAGGCCGTGGGCTACACGAACGCGGGCACCGTGGAGTTCATCGTGGACGAGAAGCGGAACTTCTACTTCCTGGAGATGAACACCCGCCTTCAGGTGGAGCACCCTGTGACCGAGCTTGTGACCGGAATAGACCTGGTCAAGGAGCAGCTGCGCGTCGCTTCGAGTAAGAAGCTTTCATTCAAGCAGGAAGACGTGCGGCCCAGGGGACACGCCATCGAGTGCCGCATCTACGCTGAAGACCCCTACAACTCCTTCCTGCCTTCCGCCGGAAAGATCCTGCGACTCAGGCTTCCAGAGGGGCCGGGCATAAGAAACGACGCCGGGATTTTCCAGGGTTGCGATGTGAGCGTCTACTACGACCCCTTGCTCGCCAAGCTCGTGGTCTGGGGAAGCGACAGGAAGGAGGCCATCGAGCGGACGCGCAGAGCCCTCAGCGAATACCTCATCGACGGGGTGGCCACAACCATTCCCTTCCACAGGTGGATAATGGAGCAGCCGGAGTTTGGGAAGGGAGACATACACGCTGACTTCATAGACGCTAAGTTCTCCGCCTCCCCTCCTGTTGAAAAGGCGGGACTGCTCAGGGCCGCCATCATTGCGGCTGCGCTGGACGTGTTCGAGAAAGAGCGAAAGATAGTCCTGCCCAAGACCGAAGAGGGGAAAACTAAGCCCAGCGCGTGGAAGCTCTTCGGCAGATTGAGGAGCCCCCATGAAGTACATCGCCTGGATTGACGGCAAACAGCACAAGGTCGAGGTGGAGCTTCGAAACGGCATGTACGTCGTGACCCTCGACGGAAAGAAGCACAGGGTGGACGCCAGGAAGCTGGCGGGCAGCTCTGTCTATTCGATGCTCATAGCCGGGAAATCCTACGAGGCCGATGTTAGGCACGACGGGGACTCCGTCAACGTCTCCGTCCACGGCGAGTCGTACCGAATCTCAATAAGCGAAGAACTCTGGGCCAGGGTCGGTTCCGCCACGGAGAGCGGCCCCCGGCGAGGTACCCACCAGCTCAAGGCGCCCATGCCCGGTCTTGTCGTTCAGGTGGGTGTTAAGGAGGGTCAGAGGGTACAGGAGGGAGAGCCCCTCGTTATCATAGAGGCCATGAAGATGCAGAACGAACTCTGCGCGCAGTCAGCAGGAATCGTGAAGGAGATAAACGTCAAGGAGCAGGACGCGGTGGACCCCGACCAGGTGCTCCTCGTCATAGAATCCTGAAGAAGCGTTCGAAAGAAGCGTCCGAGGCCCGAGGACGAGCCGCTGATGAACGAAGAGAAGAAAGAAAGGCTTCTTTCCGAATTGCAGAGATGGAAGAGGGCCTACTCTTCGCTTGAGCCCCGAAAGCCCCGTTTCGAGACCCAGAGCGGAACCCCCGTCAGTGAACTCTACACC
The DNA here is from genome assembly GCA_020349905.1 of Candidatus Eiseniibacteriota bacterium. Lineage (GTDB taxonomy): Bacteria > Eisenbacteria > RBG-16-71-46 > JAFGJU01 > JAFGJU01. The sequence goes on along the minus strand of CP070702.1, from coordinate 1,337,747 downwards.
TCCCTGGATGCTCCCCTTTCCGACTACCTCGAGAAGCTGGGCTTTCCAGGCACCCTCCCCTTCACCCGCGGAATCCAGCCCAGCATGTACAGGGGACGGCTCTGGACAATGCGCCAGTACGCCGGCTTCGGCTCTGCCGAGGACACGAACAAGAGGTTCCATTACCTGCTCGACGCCGGCCAGACAGGGCTCAGCGTGGCGTTCGACCTGCCCACTCAGATGGGCTACGACTCCGACCATCCCCTTGCCGAGGGCGAAGTCGGGAAGGTGGGTGTGGCCATCGATTCGATAGAGGACATGGAAGTGCTCTTTAAGGGCATTCCGCTTGATAAGGTGAGCACGTCCATGACAATAAACGCGACAGCAATGATAGTACTGGCCATGTACATAGCGGTTGCCGAGAAAACCGGCGCACCCAGGGCCTCTCTTTCCGGGACGATCCAGAACGACATACTGAAGGAGTACGTGGCGAGAGGGACGTACATATTCCCTCCGGCCGAGTCCATGCGGCTTACCACGGACGTATTCGCATACTGCAGAGACGAGCTTCCCGCCTGGAACACCATCAGTGTGAGCGGATACCACATAAGGGAAGCCGGCTCCACCGCTGTCCAGGAGGTGGCGTTCACCCTAGCAAACGCCATTGCCTACGTGGAAGCGGCCGTGGAGTGTGGTCTGAAGGTGGACGAATTTGCGCCGCGCGTCTCGTTTTTCTTTAACTCGCACTCCAACTTCTTCGAGGAAATCGCCAAGTTCAGGGCGGGCAGGAGGCTCTGGGCGAAGATAATGAAGGAGAGGTTTGGAGCAAGGGAACCGGCCTCGATGCGGCTTCGCTTTCACACGCAGACGGCGGGGTCGACGCTCACTGCTCAGCAGCCGGAGAACAACGTGGTGAGGGTGGCCCTCCAGGCGCTGGCAGCGGTCCTGGGGGGAACGCAGTCACTTCACACCAACTCCTACGACGAGGCCCTCAATCTTCCCTCCGAGGCCTCGGTGCGCATCGCTCTCAGGACGCAGCAACTGGTTGCCCAGGAGACCGGCGTAGCCTGCGTCGCTGACCCTGTGGGAGGCTCGTACTTCGTGGTGCACTTCACGGACACGATACAGGAGGAGGTGGAGAAGTACCTGAGGAGAATCGACGAGATGGGAGGAGCGGTGAAGGCCATCGAGCGTGGCTTCATGCAGGAAGAAATACACAGGAGCGCTTACGAATATCAGAAGAAGGTTGAGAAGGACGAGATAACTGTAGTAGGAGTAAACAGATACCTAACCGATGAGGACCGGCCCGTCCGCAGGTTCTCCCCTTCTCCCGATATAGAGAGGAAGCAGCGCGAGCGGCTTCGTTCCCTCAAGGTCGCCCGAGGGGAGGAGTGCAATAGGGCTCTGGGGAACCTCAAGAAGGCGGCCCGCGGAAGGGACAATCTTTTCCCTCTCGTCCTCTCCGCTGTGAAGGCCAGGGCCACCCTGGGCGAGATCTGCGGCGTGCTGAGAGAGACCTGGGGCCAGTACGAAGGGAAGGGCTGAACCGTGTCTGAGAAATCGTCCACCGCTTCCCTGTTCCAGAAGGTGGCGCACATAGGAATAGCGGTCAGGGACGGTGAGAAAACCGCTGCTCTTATGAGCGATGTCCTGGGAGCTGTTGCAAAGGGCACGACGGTCTCAGAGGAGCGAGGCATAAAGATTACGTTTCTGGACGTGGGCGGCACTAGCGTCGAGCTCCTGGAACCCGCCGGGAGCGACTCGCAAGTTTCCAAGTTCTTAGAGACAAGAGGAGAGGGCTTTCACCACATCGCCTTCGAGGTCCCAAACATCCAGGAGGCCCTCGCGAACTTGAGAAAGGCGAGTGTCAAGCTGATAGAGCCCGCCCCCTCCAAAGGGACTCACGGAAGTCTCGTGGCCTTCATACACCCCTCCTCGATGAACGGCGTGCTTGTGGAGCTCTGCGAGACTCAGCAGCAAGACTAGGCGTGGCACCTGGGCGGTGCGCGGCAACGGCGCGGTGGGAGACCACAAAGCTGCGCCACGGCGGCGGCCTTCCTTGCGGCCGGATGCAGCGAGTGGCCTGATGGGACAACGGCCACACCTTCAATACTTCTGAAACAGCTCTCCCCACTCGGTCTTCATGAACTCGCCCACCCTTCTCTTTCCAAAGCAGGGATACCAGTAGACGTCGTGGTACAGGCGGGACGCCACGAAGGACCAGGGGACTATGGGGCTCCTCAGAAGAAGCTTCTCAAACGGCTTTAGAGGACCGTGGTAAATCATTTTCTGGCCACGGCTTGCAAAAGTGTCTTCATCTCCCCTGAAGTGGAAATTCACGTTGCTCACGTCCTGCCCCACGACCTCTATCTCCCGGGGGTTTCCGCAGCCGAGACCCTTCTCGTGGGCGAGGCGGATGAACTTGAGAGAAAGAGGGTCGAAGCCCATCATCCTGGCAGCCACCGCGTCTATGGCCACCGAATCGCCGCTCGCCAGTATGTAGTTCTTAACATGCGGTCTCATGGCCCTGGGGCCGGGACCGTCCCCTGCCACGATACCGTCCATGACAGCGAAGACTCCCCTGTGAATCTCCTTCTGTATCACAAGAAGGTCCACGAGCGTCTCGTGAATCACGGCGTGCGTCCAGTGACGCCGCTCCTGCAGGAGCCCTCCGAAGGCGTTCTTCATCGCACCCGTCATGGTGGTGAACACGTGGGTCTTCATGGTGGGCAGGTGAATTATGCTCTGCCCTATCATGACCTCGGGAATGTGGATTCCGTCCGGAAATACCTTGTCCAGGGCGAGCATCTTCTCTTTCGGCTCGTAGCGGACCCACCGGATGGGTGGCTCGTTCAGGAAGATGGGCTCGAGGCCGTTTCTCTTGAGAATGGGCTCCAGCTTGTTGTTGACCTGGCCGACTTGAGGGTCCACCACAACGGTGCTGTTGTGAGTGGGGATTAGCTTGGCTTTATCGTAACCGTCAGAGAGCAGCTTCGTGATGACGCCGTCCAGCTGCCACGGACTCGTAGAACAGCCCGGAAAATAGTGGTGCCACGAGATGTTTATCTTTAGACAGACCTCGGCCTCCTGGGAGACGAACTCCCTGTAACGGGCCAGGTCCATCAGCCTTCCGAAGTCCTGGACCACCGTCTCCGGCTGGGTCTTAAGCACCGCCACTGTCGAACGACTCACGAGAGACTCCTTGGCGTGCCGAAAACGCCGCCGTGTACGTGCCCGGCCTCACGGCGCACCCGCTCCGCGCCCCATGTACGCGCCCTGGACGCGCGGGGCGGCCGGCTCACCGCGCGACCTTCTTCATCAACCCTCTGAGGGCGATCCCTTGCCCACTCCCTTGAGTTCCTCGATGAGCACGGGAAGCACCTTGTGCAGGTCCGCCACTATTGAGAAGTCCGCTATCTTGTGTATCGGAGCGTCTGCGTCCTTGTTTATGGACACTATCGTCTCAGAACACTCCATTCCCGCCAGGTGCTGTATCGCACCGGAGATGCCGCAGGCGATGTATAGCCTGGGTCTCACAGTCTTGCCCGTCTGCCCGACCTGATGGGACGAGTCTATCCAGCCCGAGTCGACGGAGGCCCTGGAAGCGCCAACTTCCCCGCCCAGCAAGGAGGCCAGTTCCTCCACAAGCTTGAAGTTCTCGGGCCCGCCCAGACCTCTCCCCCCGGAGACTATGACCTTGGCTTCCTCCAGATTGACGTGCCTCTTCTCCCCCTTGATGACCTTCACAATCTCCGTGGTGAGGTCGGCTCTCCTCAGCTTCACCTCTTTCTGGACGAGCTCGCCGCGCCTGCCCGCCTGCCTTTCTGCCATGGCCATGACACCTGGTCGCACGGTGGACATCTGCGGCCTGCTCCTGGGACAGACGATGGTGGCCATGATGTTTCCGCCGAACGCGGGGCGCGTCTGGAGAAGAGCGCCGGTGTCCGCCTCTATCTCAAGTCCCGTGCAATCCGCAGTGAGGCCGGTTTGAATCCTGTTCGCCACTCTTGGGGCCAGGTCCCTTCCTATGGTAGTGGCCCCGAAAAGCACCACGTCGGGCCTGTGCTCTATTATGAGTTCCGAAAGAACCTTGGAATAAGGGCCGGTGCGGTATGAGGAAAGCTCCTCGGCCTCTGCGACGTGAACCACGTCTGCACCGTGTTCGAAGAGTTCCTTTGCGAGATGGCCGACTCCGCTGCCAATGAGCACCGAGCAGAGCCGCTCTCCCTTCGCCTCGACCAGCTCCCTGCCCTTTCCCAGAAGCTCCTTGGTCACCCTCATGAGCTTGGCTTCACGTTGCTCGGCCACTACCCACACGTCCGCAAACTGAGAGAGGTCTATCTCCCTTTCGCGCCTCGTGCCCTCGAAGATGATGGCTTCCACATTGCACGACTCGAGACACGCGCAGCAGTCCGTGCACTTCTCGTTCAGGACGGCCACGTTTCCGACCATGTCTATGGCCGCGTAGGGACAGGAGGCGATGCAGAGCTTACAGCCCGTGCACTTCTCCGCAACGATTACGACTCCCATGCGTTGTTCTCCTTCGGTCCGCCGTCTATTCTCTCTAAATCAGATTCTTCTCAGTGAGCCTGCGCACGAGCTCCTGGCCCATCTCCTTCGGCGTCCCCTTGAGCGCCTGGCCAGGGGCCTTGGGAGGAGGGCTGAAAGTCTTCTTGACCCACGTGGGAGAGCCGTCGAGTCCTATTCTCCAGGGCTCCGCCTTGAAATCCTCGGCCCCCCAGGAGTGAATTTCCTTTTCCCTGTGGGCGGCCCTTATTCCGCCCATCGTGGGATAGCGCGGCCTGTTCACTTCCTTGGTCACCGTGAGCAACGCAGGAAGCTTCGCCCTCACTACCTCCGTTCCGTCCTCGAGGAGTCTCTCCGCAAGAACGTTTCCGTCCTCGATGTCTACCTTGCTCACGTAGGTTATCTGCGGCAGCTTCAGGAACTCGGCCAGCTGCGGACCCACCTGCGCCGTGTCTCCGTCTATGGCCTGCCTGCCGCATATGACGACGTCGAACTCCCCTATGCTTCGTATCGCGCGAGAAAGGGAGTAGGCAGTGGCCAGGGTGTCCGCTCCTGCAAGGGCTTTGTCGGTGAGCAGGTACGCCTCGTCCACTCCCATGGCCAGCACTTCCCTCAAGGCCTCCTCGGCCTGTGGGGGTCCCATGGAGACCACGATGACCTCCCCACCGTGCGCCTCCCTGAGCTTGAGCCCTTCCTCCACAGCGTTCAGGTCTTCGGGGTTTACGATGCTCTCGACTCCTTCCCTTATCAGAGTGCCGGTCTTGGGGTCGATCCGTACGTCCGTGGTGTTGGGAACCTGTTTAACTGGAACTATGATTCTCATTTCCTAACCGCTCCGGAATTGTTGTTTACGTCACAGAGCGCCTGCGAACCCTGCTGTCCCAAGCCGTGAAGAGAGCGTCTGCCAATCGTCCTGCGACAGGCCGCAGAGAGAACGCCGGCCGGGCCGACAACTCGCCGGCCCAGATGCAGCGCCTCTTCTTTCGCCTTTCTACTCGATCTCCTTCAGCACCGTTGCCGCGATGACGAGCTTCTGGACCTCTGAGGTGCCTTCGTAGATCTGGGTAATCCTGGCGTCTCTGTAGTTCCTCTCTACCGAATACTCCCTGGAATAGCCGTAGCCTCCGTGAATCTGGATGGCCTCGGACGCACACTTGGACGCCACCTCGGAGGCGAACAGCTTCGCCATGGCAGCTTCCTTCGAGAAGAACTTCTTCGTGTCCTTGGCGTAGGCCGCCTCCCAGAGGAGGAGACGGGCCGCCTGGATGTTCACGGCCATGTCGGCAATCATCCACTGAATGGCCTGAAGCACGGATATGGGCTTGCCGAACTGCTCTCTCTGCTTGGAGTATCTGACCGCGGTCTCGAACGCTGCCTGAGCGATGCCCACGGCCTGTGCGGCGACCCCTATCCTGCCTCCGTCAAGGGCGCGCAGGGCTATCTTGAAGCCCTGCCCCACGGCTCCCAGAACGTTGGCCTTGGGGACCCTCATGTCGCTCAAGACCAGCTCGCACGTGCTGGAGGCGCGTATGCCCAGCTTGTGTTCAATTGAACCCACCTTGAATCCTTCCCAGTCCTTCTCCACCAGGAAGGCGGTGATTCCCTTGGGTCCGAGAGACTTGTCTGTGCTGGCGAAGAGGAGCACGTAGTCCGCGACGTCGCCGGTGGTGACGAATATCTTGGTGCCGTTTATGACGTAGTGGTCTCCGTCTTCCACAGCGGTGGTCTGCTGGTTTCCGGCATCGCTTCCCGCATTCGGCTCCGTGAGAGAGAAGGCGCCCAGCTTCTCACCCTTGGCCAGGGCCGGAAGATACTTCTTCTTTATCTCGTCCGAGCCGAACTCGTAGACGGGGTACGTGACGAGGGAGTTGTGAACGGACATGATGATGGCCGTAGACGCGCACGCCCTGGCGATCTCCTCCAGGGCAAGGACGTAGCTGATGTTGTCCATTCCCCCACCGCCGTACTCGGTGGGTACTGTCATGCCCATGAGTCCCAGCTGTCCGAGCTGTTTCACTATCTGCGTGGGGAATTTCTCTTCCTTGTCGAGGTCCGCTGCCACGGGGGCGATTTCCTTCTGGGCAAAGTCCCTGGCAGCCTCCTGAATCATCTTCTGTTCCTGGGTCAACGCAAACTGCATCTTTCCCTCCATTGTGTGGGGACCGGGAGCTCTTCCCCGCAGGCATGCCCCTGCCGAGGCGGCAAACGGCCGCCACTCACACGGCAGACGACCCTGCCAGAAAGGGCCCCGGAAGGACCGTTCTCACGTCCACCTACTAGCTGTAATCGTAGAATCCCTTCTTGGTCTTCCTGCCGAGGTAGCCGGCCGCCACCATCTTTCGCAGCAGTGGACAGGGCCTGTACTTCGAATCCGAGAATCCCGAGTAGAGCACCTCCATGATGTCCAGGCAGACGTCCAGCCCGATGAGGTCGGCCAGCTGAAGCGGGCCCATCGGGTGGTTCATTCCAAGCTTCATAACCGTGTCTATGGCTTCCTTGGTGCCGACACCCTGCATGAGCGCGAAGACGGCCTCGTTTATCATGGGCATGAGCACCCTGTTCGATATGAAGCCGGGATAGTCGTTCACCTCGACCGGGGTCTTACCCACCTTGGCACTCAGGTCGAAAACTGTCTTGAACGTCTCGTCGTCCGTGGCGATGCCGCGTATGATTTCCACGAGCTGCATCATGGGCACCGGGTTCATGAAGTGCATTCCGATGAACTTCTCCGGCCTCTTCGTCACCGCGGCCAGCTCGGTGATGGAAATGGAAGAGGTGTTGCTCGCCAGAATCGTCTCAGGCGGGCACTTCGCGTCCAGCACCTTGAAGATGTCCTTCTTGGCCTGGGCGTCTTCGATTATGGCCTCCACAACTATCCCGGACTTGGCCACGTCTTCCAGCTTCAGGCTAGTCTTGATGTTTCCGAGGGCCGCGTCCATCACTTCCTTGGTGATCTTCTGCTTCTCCACCATGCGTCCGAGGTTCTTCTGGATGGTGGCCGTTGCCCTGTCCAAGAACTCCTGCTTCACGTCCACGAGAACGACCTGGAAATTGCTCTGAGCAAAGACGTGAGCGATTCCGTTCCCCATGGTTCCGGCTCCGACGATTCCTACGTTCTTCACGTCCATGACATCACCCCATTTCCACGCTGAGGGCGACAGCGTTGCCGCCTCCCAAGCAAAGTGTTGCTAGTCCGGTCTTAGCCTTTCTGTCTTTCATGGCGTAGAGCAGCGTTGTCAGCACCCTCGCGCCGCTGGCTCCGATGGGATGCCCCAGGGCTACAGAGCCGCCGTGCACGTTGACGCGCTCCCAATCCCAACCGAGACCCTTACCGTCTGCAAGAGCCTGCGCGCTGAAGGCTTCGTTGGCCTCTATGAGGTCGAAATAATCTATCTTCTTTCCGAGCTTCTCCAGGACCATTTTGACCGCCAGAATGGGAGCCTAGAAGAGGTCCGCGGGCGCCGTACCTGCGGTGGCGTAGCAGGTGATTTTAGCAAGGGGAGCGACTCCCAGCTTCTTTGCCGCCTCGGAAGACATGACGACAACGGCTGAAGCCCCGTCGTTAGTGGAAGGGGCGTTACCGGCAGTGATGGTCCCGTCTTTCGCAAAGACCGGGCGCAGCCTGGCCAGAACCTCGGCAGTGGTGTCGGCCCTCGGGCCTTCGTCCGTGTCGAAGGTGACCGGGTCGCCCTTCTTCTGGGGAATCTGGACAGGCACGATTTCCTGCTTGAACTTCCCTTCCTTGATGGCGTGCACGGCCTTCGCGTGGCTTTCGGCAGCGTAGCGGTCCTGGTCCTCCCGCGTTATCCCGAACTTCTTGGCCGTTCCTTCGGCAAGTATCCCCATGTGACAGTCGCCGTAGGGATCCCACAGCCCGTCCAGTACCATGGAGTCCAGCAGCTGCCCGTGACCCAGCTTGTAGCCGGTTCTTGCCCGGGAGAGCAGGTACGGACAGTTGCTCATGCTCTCCATGCCGCCCGCCACCACCACGTCGGCGTCGCCCGCCCTGATGGCCTGCCCCGCGAGCATGATCGACTTCATGCCCGAGCCGCAGACCTTCTCCACCGTGAAGGCGCCCACCTTGACGGGAAGGCCCCCGTTTATCGCCGCCT
>CP070702.1:1310665-1329029 GCA_020349905.1 Candidatus Eiseniibacteriota bacterium | reverse complement strand
GAACGGCCTCCTCTCCCAGAAGCTGCGGAGAGACATAGGCGGGCAGCTTCGCCTGGAAACCTCCCAGAAGGACTCCGAGAAGTGCCCCGGCCGCCGTGGCATAGAGTAGAAACGAGGACAGGTAGTCGCGGGGTTGGAGAAGCGCCCACACGGGAGTGACCGAGGCCACGAAGCAGTAACCCAAAAGAATCAGGTTCCAGGTGTACCGCGCATCGTACCCGCCGAAGGTGGGCAGGAGACCGGGGCTCAGGGGAAGACGTTGCCCGCCCCAGACGCCCGCAAAAATCAGTACAACGAAGATGAGGGAACCCAGCAGGAGGGGCAGCTTTAACCTGTATATCCACACGCCGAAGGCCAGGGCCAGTACGATGTAGAAGAGGGACGCCGAGGCCACGCCCCCGTCCAGAGTGAAGGTGGTAGAGGTGAGGTCGATGAAAACGACAAGCACGTAGACCAGCGCCAGCCATATGAAGGCCAAGAGCAAGAGCTGCGAGCGCCGCGACATGTGCTGGCGGGCCACCTCGGCGATGGAGCGGGCCTTGTGTCGTACGGAGGCCATTAGCGAGGAATAGTCGTGCGTGCCGCCGATGAAGATGGTGCCCAAAACGATCCAGAGCAGGGGCGGGAGCCATCCGAAGAGAGTGGCGGCGATCACCGGACCCACTATCGGACCGGCGCCGGCGATCGAAGAGAAGTGGTGGCCGAGCAAGACGGGAACGCGCGCAGGGAAGTAGTCCACCCCGTCACCCATGTAACAGGCCGGCGTGGCACGCTGGTCGTCGACCGAGAGCCGCCCGTCCAGGAATCTGCCAAAAAACCGGAAGGCAAGCAAGAAGCTCACGGCGGAGCCAAAGACTATAAGGGTGACCATCGCGTTCCCTCCTGAGCCACACAAGACCCACAACTTACCATCGCGGGGCCCCTCGGTCAAGGCGCCACGAGCTGCAAAAAAGAGCAGCGAATCCGAGGAACTTTCCCGGCTCAGGGGGTGTTCAACCTGACAGAAAAGGTGGCCGGCTGCCCTGCCGGGGCCGGGCGCCTCAGGAGAAACTTCCAGGCTGGGGTAGAACGTCCACAGAAGGAGGTGGCGAGATGGTTGCGAGCTCGAGGGTTGCCGCTGCGCTCATCGTGGTCGCCGTCGTCGTTTCTCTGACGACCGCCGGCTCGAGCGCTGTTGCCGGGCCTGCTTCGTGTTGTCCGCCTGAACTGGGATGCCTCGTGCGAGCCGGAGACGGGGGCGAGTCCGGGCCTTGCTGTGCGCGCTTGGTCAAGTGCGCCGCACAATCCTACAAGAAGAGCGACACGTCCGGGGGAGGCTGGCTGGGTGTCCACATTCAAGACCTCACGTCGGAGCTACGGGAGGTCATGGGACTTGAGGAAAGCACTGAGGGTGCTCTCGTGTCCGACGTCGACGAGGGGAGCCCGGCGGACAAGGCAGGGATAAAGAAGGGAGACGTCATAGTACGGGTCGACCAGAAGCCCGTGGAAGGCGTGGAGCAACTGGTGGCCCTGGTCAAGAAGAGAGGCCCCGGGGACCAGGTAGTAGTGGTCGTCCTGAGGGAAGGCACGAAGAAGAAGCTGACTGCAACGCTCGGGAAGGCGCCAAAGAGGAAGCTGGAGGAGATAGAATTCGACGTGGACGAAAAGCTCTTCGGGGACAAGGACTCCTTCACCTACAAGCTGAAGCCCTTTGAGAAGAGTCTCACCCTTAACCTGGACAGGGCTTACCTCGGTGTAAGCGTCGTGGATGTGAAGGAGGAGCTGGCGGAGTATTTTGGGACAGATAAGGGTGCCTTGGTGATAGAAGTACAAGAAGACAGCGGTGCCGAGGAAGCCGGAGTCAAGCCTGGCGATGTCATAATCGAGGCTGACGGGAAGCCAGTGGAAGACAGTGGCGACTTGACCCGGCTTCTTCGGGAGCGAGAAAAGGGAGACAGCGTGGAGCTGGTCCTGTTCAGGAAGGGAAAGACGATGAAGCTCGACGCGGTCCTCGGTGAAGGGCCCGGTTGGGCATTGATCGAGGGGGCGAAGAAGGGGATGTTCATTCCAGAAATGCCGCACCTCCGCCTCGAGAGAGCGCCCAAAGGTCCCGAGGAAGGCGTCGAGCTTCGCCTGAAGATGGAAGCTCTCGACCGGGCCATGAAGAAACTGCAGAAGAAACTGGAAAAACTGAGTGAGGAGCTGGAATCACTCAGGGACTAACCTCACGCAGCAACTGAGGTCGGGAGAGCGGCTCCCTCCTCTGGAGGCCGTTGGTACGTAGCTCAAGCGCACTGTCAGGGTCATAGAGTACTGGAGCGGAGCCGCTCGTTCGTCGGACGGGGCAGATCGCGGCTCCCGGTGGGAAGTGACGCCGGGGGTCGCGTTCTCTTTTGCGATTCGGGAAGGGAGGCGCGGTGGGAAGAGAATCGACGGTGCGTTGACGCGTGCCGTGGAGCCGCCTGCCACTCCATTCACATCCGCGTGAACCGAGGTCACGTCCAAACTTCTTGGGAATAGCTCACTAGCGACGTCGACGCTCACCCCGTGAACGTTGTTAGCACTCAGGCACCGTCGGAGCCCGGTCGCAGCCGCGAGGGTGACCGCAAGTCTTTCCGTTGCAACGAGTTCTACGTGCGTGCCGCTGCGGTCCGCTGGCACGGAACTTGTTATTTGGAACAGGCAAAAGCGGTCTTGTTCGACCTCTTTTTGAGGCCGGGGGGTGTAGCGTGGTTTCAGATCCCGCTGTTCTCATCACATATCCTTCCGACTTCTGCCTCAGCGAGAAACTCGTCCTGCGATTCCTCCGTCATCGCAGGGAAGGGATCCTGAGCGCGTGAAGCTCCCCGCGCTTCTCTCTTCAGGCCTGGCGACTCCGCTCCTTATACCAGGTCTCGTGAGTCCCACACGGCGGAAAATACAGGATAGCCCGCACCCCTACGGGGAGCGTCCCCACGCCCCCCTTTCTCAGTCGCACACTCTCGCGCACCGTTGACCTGCCCTCTGCGAAAGACGTTGACATCCCGAAGGAGCCTCTGTTAAGTTTCACACGCCTAAAGAGATGCATTTTCCGGGCGCAAGATGGAGGTCGCTTTGGAGCGCCGGCGCAGCTCGTGCCACGAGTGCGGATACTGTGACAGCATGCCCGCTGGTCTGCCCGCCTCCCGTTCCGCCTCGGAGCTGCGGGACGCGGACCTGGCGGAGTTGACAGCGGCCGTCGTGCAGAGAGTGAGAGATGAGATTTCCGGCGCGGCGTCACGCTTTGTCCCCGTTGCGGTTTCGGCCAGGCACGTGCACCTCACGAGAGAAGTCCTGGACGAACTGTACGGCAGGGGATACGAGCTGACGAGAGAGAGGGAGCTGAGTCAACCCGGAGAGTTCGCCGCAGGCGAGTGCGTCACCCTGATAGGGAGCAGGATGCGCTCGATAGAGGGAGTGCGAGTCCTGGGTCCCCTGCGCCGATACGCACAGGTTGAGCTTGCCAGGACCGATGGAGTATCTCTCGGACTGGAGCTTCCCGTGAGAGAATCGGGCAATCTGTCCGGGAGCTCTCCCATCGTGCTGGTAGGCCCGAGGGGCGCAGTGAGCCTCAAGGAAGGGGCCATAAGGCCGGCGAGACACATCCACGCCACAGAGAAGGACGCGGCGCTCATGGGCCTCGGAGATGGACAGACCGTGAGTGCCAGGGTCCGCGGAAAAAAGGGCGTCGTGTTCGAGAACGTTATTGTCAAGGTCAGGTCCGACTTCAGGCTCGAGATGCATCTCGACACTGACGATGCGAACGCGGCCGATGTATGCTGCGACATGCTTGCCGAAATCAAGGTGAATCGAGGTTCCTAGGAGGTGATGCACTTGCAGGGCGAAGCGCTTGGTATGATCGAGACACGTGGGTTCATAGGCATGGTAGAGGCCTCCGACGCGATGGTGAAAGCTGCCAAGGTTACCCTCGTCAAGTACGAGAGGATCGGTGGCGGGTACGTCACGACTCTCGTAAGAGGAGACGTGGGTGCAGTGAAGGCCGCGGTCCAGGCAGGAGCCGCTGCTGCCGAGAAGGTAGGGGAGCTCATCTCTTCACACGTCATCCCCAGCCCGCACTCGCAGCTGGAGAGTCCGCTGCTCAAGTAGCAGCGGGAGGGTCTCTAACGGAGGGACGAACATGGAAGAGGCTCTTGGTCTTATCGAAACCAGAGGATTCGCCGCGATGGTGGAAGCCGCAGACGCCATGGTGAAGGCGGCCAAGGTGAGGCTGATCGGCTACGAGAGGATTGGCGGCGGATACGTCACGGCCATCGTGCGGGGCGATGTCGCCGCAGTCAGAGCCGCCACCGAAGCGGGGGGAGCGGCCGGTAGCAAGGTGGGCGAGGTTGTGTCCATCCACGTCATCCCGAGGCCCCATTCGAGCCTCGAGGGCACGCTGCCGATCGGAAAGGCCTCTGAATCTAGGAAATAACACCGCTGAGCGGGGTCGGTCGTGGTTCTTGGAAAAGTGGTGGGAACAGTAGTTTCCACGCGCAAAGAGGAAGCGCTGACAGGGCTCAAGCTACTCATCGTGCGAGAGCTTGACACCGAACTCAAGGCAAAGAGCTCGTTCGTGGTCGCGGTGGACGCCGTGGGAGCGGGTCGAGGTGAGGTCGTATTGTACGCGAGCGGGAGCTCTGCGAGGTTGACGGACGTCACCCGCGACAAGCCGGTCGACGCGGTGATAATGGGCATCGTCGACACTCTTGAGATCGAGGGCAAGGAACTTTATCAGAAGCGGAAGTCTCGGTAGGCGGCCTGCGCGTTGAGTTGCTCCTGCGAGGGCGCGCCAGCGTCTTCGGGGGGCACCGTTCCGCGGGCGCTCATCGACGCCCGGCCTCACTGGGTGCCCGGTCACGTCTGTGAGGTGCTTCTTCCCCCGAGAGGTGAAGAGGATTCCCATGGTCTCTGACGAAGAGAGAATATCCGCCCTGGTGGAGGAGGTGCTGGGACGGCTTCGAGCCGGGAGTGAGAGCGGCGGTCCGTCTCCGGAGGGAAAGCTGACTCGGCAGGGGTCCGGGTTTGCCGAGGGCGGCCCTCTGTCGCGGGCGGCGCCTGGCGCGTCCGGAGCCGGGGGGCGGCGAGGTGCCTTCGGGGACGCGGACACCGCGGCCCAGGCTGCGCTGAGAGCGCAACAGGTACTGGTCTCCACTTCTCTGGAGGTTCGCAAGAAGATAATCGAGGCCATGAGAGAGGTCTCGGTGCGAAACGCGTTCCTTCTCTCGCGCACAGCGGTCAGAGAAACCGGCCTCGGGCGCGTGGAGGACAAGGTCAAGAAGAACCTGCTGGTCGCGGAGAAGACTCCCGGGGTCGAGGACCTTGTGCCCATCTCCTGGTCTGGCGACAGGGGCTTGACTCTGACGGAGTGGGCGCCCTACGGGGTCATCGCCTCCATCACTCCCTCCACGAATCCTTCAGAAACGGTCATCAACAACGCCATCGGAATGGTGGCCGCCGGGAACTCAGTGATTTTTTGCCCGCATCCGTCGGCGAAGGAGACCACGCTCTCCACGGTGGAGCTGCTGAACGACGCGATCGCCTCCGTTTCTGGCATCCAGAACCTGCTCGTCTCGTTCGAGGAACCCTCGATAGAGCTTGCACAGCAGTTAATGCGCCACAGGGGTATTGACCTTCTGGTTGTCACCGGCGGTCCGGCCGTCGTGAAGGCAGCCATGGACTGCGGGAAGAAGGTCATCGCCGCAGGCCCGGGCAACCCTCCTGTGGTCGTGGACGAGACCGCCGACATAGAGAAGGCTGGGGCAGACATCGTGGCCGGCGCGTCTCTGGACAACAACATCGTCTGCATCTCGGAGAAGGAGATCATCGCCGTGGATTCCATAGCGGACGAGTTAGAGGCCGCCATGGTGCGCGCCGGGGCTATAGAGCTGGAGAGCGCGCTGGCACCGCGACTGTCGTCCATCGTGTTGCGTGAAGACAGGGGTGGCGGCCGGCCCTCACCTGTGAACAGGGACCACGTCGGGAAGTCCGCGGGCAGCATCGTGAGCCAGGTAGGTCTTCGAGTGTCCGAGGAAACTCGCCTTGCGTTCATAGAGGTGGACCGCCAGCACCCCTTTGTCTGGACGGAGATGTTGATGCCCATCGTCCCCGTGGTCAGGGTGCGTGACGTGCGGGAGGCGATGGACCTGGCGAAGAAGGTGGAACAGGGTCTGGGCCACACCGCGGTGATTCACTCCAAGAACATAGAGTGCCTCAGTGAGATGGCCCGTATGATGCAGGTCTCGATTTTCGTGAAGAACGGACCTTCCTTTGCCGGGCTGGGTCTGGGTGGTGAAGGATACACGAGTTTCACAATAGCCAGCCCCACCGGAGAAGGGCTGACCAGCGCGCGTCACTTCACCAGGATGCGCAGGTGCGTGCTGGTCGACTATTTCAGGATAGTCTGATGCACAGAATCGTGAGAGCCATCGAGCAGGCGGGCGTGGTCGGGGCGGGAGGGGCCGGCTTTCCGACGCACCTCAAGGCCAGCGCCACCGCAGACACTGTGATAGCGAACTACGCGGAGTGCGAACCCCTGGTGGCCTCCGACACGGCGGTGGTGCTGGAAGACCCTGGTCGAGTGGTGGCCGGGCTGCGACTCATGCAGGAGGCCACGGGCGCGGAGAAGGCCGTGGTGGCCCTCAAGCGCAAGGAAAGTAGGGCCGTCGAGGCCCTGGAGAAGCTGGCGGCAACCGGAAGCGGTTTCTCGCTTCACCTCTTGGACGACGTCTATCCGGCCGGGGACGAGCACGTGCTGGTGGAAGAGGTGACCGGCAGGGTGGTTCCACAGGGCGGCATACCTCCGCAGGTTTCGGTGCTCGTGAGCAACGTCACAACTCTCTGGCGCGTGGCCCTGGCAGAGGAGGGAAGACCGTTCACGGAGAGATTCGTGACAGTGTGCGGAGAAGTGAAGGAGCCCGCCACCTTGCTCGTGCCGCTGGGGACGTCGGTCGAGCGCCTCGTGGATGTCTGCGGCGGACGCGCCTCGGAGCGCTGCGTCCTGGTGCTGGGTGGGCCCATGATGGGCGAGATAACGGAGGACTGGCACTCGCCGGTGAGGAAGACAACCACCGCGGTAATTGTCCTCCCTGAGGACAACCCTCTCGTGAGGAAGAGAAGAATCTCTGTTTCGGTGGGCGTACGAAGGGCCATGGCTGCGTGCATGCAGTGTTCCGACTGCACACTGCTCTGCCCCAGGTACCTGCTGGGGCATCAACTGTTCCCGCACAAGGCCATGCGCTCGGTGGCGTTCTGGATAAGAGAATCGGAGGCAGAGCTGGCCTCGGCCCTTCTCTGCTCGGAATGCGGGCTGTGCGGTGCCTTCGCGTGCACCATGGAACTCTCGCCCGTGCAGGTGTATCAGCAGGTCAAGCAGGAGCTGGCGAGACTGGGAACGCCGTCCGGCTTTAGGAGGGAGCCCGTTGGACCCCGACCGGAGCGAGAAGGACGGCGCATCCCGACTGCTCGACTCGTGGCCAGGTCAGGGCTCGGAGGATACGAGGCGAAGGCACCTGCGGGACGCGGCCTCATGGAGGTGGACGAGGTGAAGATCCCTCTCCGGGAGAAGTGGGGGACCCTGCGGGCCGCGGTGCGCGAAGGACAAACGGTGGAGAAAGGTGCCCTGGTGGCAGTGCCGGGGGGCGCAGGAACAGGGGCCAGAGCCCACGCCAGCATCCGGGGAACGGTCAAAGCGGTCACAGAGGAGTTTGTGCACGTTGCCGCGTGAGAAGGCACAGAAAAGAGCGATGCCGGGCGAAGCACTGGGCCTCGTGGAACTCAACACCGTGGCCATAGGCATCCGGGTCGCCGACGAGATGCTCAAGGCATCGCCGGTGGTCCTGGTGGAGGCGGCTCCGGTCTGCGCGGGCAAGTATGTGGTCATAGTCAGGGGAGACGTGGCGAGCGTTGAGGCCAGCGTGTCGAGGGGAGCTTCGGTGGGTGAAGAGTGCGTGGTGGACACCCTCTTTCTGGCGAGCCCGCACGAGGGCATCCTCCCGGCCCTGACTGGAACCTCGGACGTGGGCAAGATAGACGCCCTGGGCGTCGTGGAGACCTTCTCCGTTGCCTCCACGGTGCTGGCATCGGACGCCGCGGCAAAGGCCGCACGGGTAAAACTGATAGAGATTCGACTCGCGAAGGGTCTGGGCGGGCGCGCCTTTGTGACCATGACAGGCGAAGTGAGCGAGGTGGAGGCGGCAGTGGAGGCCGGAAGCGCACCGGCCAGGGCAACGGGCGTGCTGGTCAGGAGCGTCGTCATAGCGAGGCCCGACGACGGCCTTTTCGAGAAACTACTGTAAACGCGCTGAGAGGCAGGGGGTCGAGCGTGCACCTGGCGAGAGTCATAGGGACGGTCGTGGCGACCGCGAAGGTGCCCTCTCTGGAGGGTCACAGGTTGCTTGTTGTCCAGCCCCTGGACGAGGAGGGACGCGATTCCGGCTCGCCCCTTGTTGCCGTGGACACCGTGAGCGCTGCGCCGGGCCAGGTCGTCTTTTTCGTAAGAGGGAGGGAGGCCGCCAGCTCACTTCCGGAGAAATTCACCCCGTGCGACGCCGCAATCGTGGGCATTCCGGATGAAGTGACGTGGGAAGAGATTTGACATGTGGGCGGGCGTGTGATAGATTTGCCTCAGGTGATTTCTGATGCCGATTTACGAGTTCAGATGCGGCTCGTGCGGCGAGCGATTCGAAAAGCTCTGTTCTGTAGGGAAAGACAAAGGTGTGCGATGCCCCGCGTGCGGGGGGCAGAAGTCTGAGAGGCTCTTTTCACTTTTCGGCGTCCGTTCGTCTTCGAAATCAGCTTCGGGTTCTGGTGCCGGCTCTTCGTGTAGCACCTGCAGTGGCGGGACGTGTTCGACGTGCGGATGAAAACGTTGGGGGTGTCACCATGACAAAGGCCGAGGTCGTCAAGGAGGTCTCCAGGCGGACTAGGCGAAATCGCGCGGAAACCTCCATGGTCGTCGAGGAGATCCTCTCCTCCATCTCCAGGGCTTTGAGCGAGGGGGGCGAGGTGAGGTTGAGAGGCTTTGGCACGTTTTCGGTCGTGGAGAAGGGACTGAGCATGGGCAAGAATCCCAGGACCGGACAAGACATAGTCGTGCCCGCTAGGCTCCTGCCGGTGTTCAAGCCCGCCGCCGCATTCAAATCGATTGTCTCTGAAGGATGATTGTCCTGAAACCAGTGAGCTTGTCCACGGAGGGGCACGCATGGGTTGCGGGAAGAAGAGAAAGAAGAAGAAGATCGCCACTCACAAGAGGAAGAAGAGACTCAGGCGAGATCGCCACAAGAAGAAGCAGCGCTGATCTCGTGGACTGATTCCGTCCAGAAGGAGCAACGAGAGCGCCGGAGAGGCCCTGACTCGAATCTTGGCGGGCCGGACTCCGGCGTTACTGTAGCCGGGCCACCGGGCGACGCGCGGGCGTTTCGCCTACGGGGCGCGCAGAAGCCCTTTCGCGGAAGTGGAGAAAACTTGCCGAGACGAACCAGAATTCCAGTTCGAACCTGGAAGAGCGTGGGGCGTTTGCAGAGAAGCTCGCCCCGTTTTGCTTTTGTGGATACCGGGCAAGACGAAGGGGACGTCTACGTGGCCAGCAGAAACCTGGCCGGCGCGCTCGACGGGGACGAAGTTGAGATTCAGGTGCGAAGGAATCGAAGGTCGGGACTTCTTGAAGGAAGGGTGCTGCGAATAGTCCGGAGACCCTTCAGACAACTGACAGGAAGGGTGTCCGGGACAGGTGGAGGGTGCGTGCTGCTTCCCGACGACCCGAGGTTTCCCAGTCCCATCCTGATAGCCGACGCGAGGAAGGGTTCCTTCCTGGAGGGCGACAGGGTCGTGGCGGTGCTGGAAGGGAGACAGAGAGGAGAGCTCAACAGATGCAGGGTGACCGAGGTTCTGGGCGATGCCGACGACGCCAGGCTGGACAGCACGCTCATCGCCAGGGAGTTCGGTCTCCCCCTGTCCTTCGGGAACCGCGCAGAGGAGGAGGCGGAGCTGGCAGTCGACTCAGACTCCGGGGCACGAGCCCGGCTGGAGGACGCCAGCGTCTTCACGATAGACCCTGAGACAGCGGCCGATTTCGACGACGCACTTTCCGTGAGGGAGGTTTCGCGTGACCGGTTCGAGGTGGGCGTACACATAGCGGACGTCTCCGCCTTCGTCAGTGACGGAAGCGCGGTGGACCTGGAGGCGATGGAACGCGGAAACAGCGTCTACCTGCCTGACAGGGTCTTCCCGATGTTGCCCCCTAAGATCTCGAGCGAACTCTGCAGTCTGAAGCCAGGAGAGCCCAGAGGATGCGTGAGCATCTTGATGGAGCTCACCAGAGACGGGGACGTCCTGCGCTCCAGGATTCTGGAGAGCACCATCAGGAGCGAAAGAAGGTTTACGTACGAGGAGGTTCAGCGGATTCTTGACGGCGAGGCCGCGGCCCCGAGGGGTCTGCAAAGGGACCTGCGAACGCTCAGCGCTCTGTCTCGGGCGCTGAACGAAAAGAGGCGCCAGCGCAAATCGCTGGACTTCGAGCTGCCGGAGCTCAAGGTGCGCCTCTCCGACCTGGGGCTTCCCGAGGAACTGTACCTGGAGGAGAAGGTGGCTTCTCACTCTCTGGTGGAAGAGATGATGATACTGGCAAACACGCTCATCGGCTCGGCCGCGAAGCGCAAGCGAGTGCCCTTTCTGTTCCGGGTGCACCCGAAGGCGAAGAGTGAGAAGTTGAAGGAGTTCTTCAGAGCCGCGGCCGCCATGGGGCTGCCCGAGCTGGGACGCTCCAAGGCGGATGCCAGAGAGCTGGCCGTCGGGCTCGGTGAGTCTCTGGACCCGGCCAGGCAAAGGCTTCTGAATTCTCTCCTGGTCCGTTCGATGGAAAAGGCCCGGTACGACGTGACCGACATCGGACACTACGGGCTGGCGCTGGAGGGCTATTGTCACTTCACGTCGCCGATACGACGGTACGCAGACCTGCTGAATCACCGAATCGTGAAGCACTGCCTGGTAAGAAGGGCCAAGGCTCCACCGAGGGAAGCCGTTGGGAAACTGCCTGCGGCTGCCGAGCTGTGCACCCAGACCGAGATCAGGGCCGACGAGGCGGAGCGGGAAGCAAACCGGGTGAAGGGGCTCAGGTTCATGGAGCAGTTTCTGGGTGAGGTCTTCGAGGGCCTCATCGTGGGCGTGATAAATTCCGGATTCTTCGTAGAAATCTCTGGTCATTTGGTCGAAGGGATGGTATCTAGAGATGTGCTTCGAGACGATTCGTATCACTACGACGAGGAGCACTTTTCACTGGTCGGAAAGAGAAGGGGGAGGAGATACTCACTCGGGCAGTCATTGGCGGTCCAGGTTGCGAAGGTTGACCCTCTGGGAAGGATGATGGACCTCGTTCCTGTCCCGGAGCCCGGGTCCCGGCGAGGTTCGCGTCAGAGAAAAGAAAGGCGGTGGAGATGAAGAAGCCGTTTGTCGAGAGAAGGAAGACTCACCGTGTCGAGGCCAGGGTACCTATCCAACTAGAGCAGAGAGAAGAGCAGTATCGAGGGGAAATCATCCCGGCAGAGAGTGCGAACTTGAGCGAGGGTGGGGTGTATTGTCAGGTAGGGAAGTACCTTCCGCCCTTGACCAAGGTGGCCATCACTTTGCTGCTGCCTGCCTTCGGGGGCAAGCGCAGCGCGGCCCGTGAGATCAAGGCCGAGGCGGTGGTAGTCAGGAGCCTGCCCGAAAAGGAGGGCAGAAAAGTCCTCGGATACCGAATCGCATGCGCGTTCACAACGATAGGCGAGGAAGACAGGGGCTTCGTGAGGGAGTACATAATCTGGCGCCTTCTGGCAGGCATGGGGTCCTGAGGGCTTTTGAATTGACCGACGGCGGAAGCGATGCTAAACTCTGAAAGAGACTGCAAATAGGAGGGACGTTGTGAGGCGTGTGTTTCTTCTTCTGCTGCTTCTGGTTTCCGCCCCGTGGCTGCTGATGGTACCCGATGCGTGTGCGGACAAGTATGCCGCGGAGTTTCTCAAGGTCGGTGTCGGTGCCAGGGCCCTCGGCATGGGAGGCGCGTTCGTTGCTCTGGCCGACGACGCGAGCGCAACGTACTGGAATCCGGCAGGCATATACTCCGTCACAGGCACCGAGCTTGAGGCGATGCACGCCGAGCAGTTCGGCGACATAATAAACTACGACTTCCTGGCCGTGGCGTTTCCGCTCTCCTCTCCGGGTGAGCGAAAGGCCTCTCTGGGGGCGGCGTTCATACGTCTCGCCGTGGACGATATTCCTTACACGAAGGACCTTCAGTGGGAGGACTACGGCCTGGACGGAACGCTGGGGACCTCGGACGAGGGAGAGGGAAACGGCAAGTGGGACCCGGGAGAGCGCATCATTCTTGACGAAGGCAAGATAGTCTGGAAGAACAACGCAGACATGGCGCTACTTCTCTGTTACGGCACGGAGCTCACGGAGAAGGTCTCCGTGGGCGGTACTTTCAAACTGGTACGCCAGGAGCTGCTTGACAACAGCAGCCTGGGGGCGGGAGTGGACCTCGGCATCATCTACTCCTTCAGCCCCGCGGCTTCCGCGGGCCTAGTGATCTCCGACGCCACCACCACGCAGCTTGCTTGGGACACCGGCCACCACGAATTCGTGGCGCCCACCGTGCGCCTGGGGGGACAGTACACCAGGGCGCTGGGTCCCTTTGAGGGCATCGGCACCGTGGCGCTGGACACGGAGATCGGCTTTGAGAAGAGAAGGCTGGCGAGTCAGTTGTGGGCCGGACCTTTCACGGCAGACATAAAGGCGGGGCTTGAGTACTGGCTAAAGCGCACCGTGGCGCTTCGGACGGGTTTGAACGCGGGGCGCTTCACGGCCGGGGCGGGCGCCAGATTCTCGGGCTTCGGGTTCGATTACGCATTCGTGAGCCACAAGGACCTTGACAACTCCCACCGGGTTTCCGCCTCTTACAGATTCTAACTCCACCCGCGCGTTGCTCCTGCGCTCAATCGGGAAGGATCGCCAGCTTCTGGCCCGGCCGGATTAGCCGGGGATTGCGCACCGAGTTCCACCTCACGATATCCTTCACGCTCACTCCGTAGCTCCTGGAGATACTATGGAGCGTGTCCCCGGAACGAACCACGTGCACGACCTCGGCGGAACGTTTGCCGCCCTTCTGGGAGGAACGTCGGGAGAGCTTGACGTCCTCTCTGGGTACCAACAGCTTCTGTCCGGGTCTTATGATGTTGCGCTTGCCGATCTCGTTGAACTCCTGTATGGCCTGGACGCTCACGCCGAAATTCCTGGCAATTGTGTAGAGACAGTCTCCTTTTCGAACCCGGTAGGTGATGTAGAGCTCGTCCTCCACGGGTGGAAACTCATACTCGTACCGGCGAGAAAGGGAGGATTGCGCCGCAGGGTCGGCTTCCCCTCGCAGCTCTTCTTCCGCTCCAGGATGGCCGCCTGAGCCGCTCCGGCTCCAGGAGTCCGCGCGCTCTGCCTGAATCTCGTCTCGCGCAAGGCGGGACAGATACTCCTCGCCCTTGCCCGCGGGCACCCTGACCTTGGTACCTCCCTTCCTGGCGGGGCTGACGTAGTTCCTGAACGCGGGATTGAGCACGCGCATGGAATCCAACGAAGCGCCGCAGACAGCGGCCACGTCACGTAGGTCGACGGGGCCGAAGACCATCACTTCTTCGAAGGACACGGGTGCCGGAAGGTGGTCGTTGAAACCGTACTTCTCCGGCTCACTCACTATGTGAAGCGCGGCCATGAACTGAGGAACGTAGTCCTTCGTCTGCCGGGGCAGGCGGAGCGACCAGAAATCGCGCGTGTTCTGTTTCATCACGGCCCTTCTCACTCTCCCCTCGCCCGTGTTGTACGCGGCTAGCGCCAGAGGCCAGGATTCAAACTCCGAGTAGAGCTGTCTCAGGTAGCGCGCCGCTGCAACGGTCGACCTCTCCAGGTCGCACCTCTCGTCGATCCAGGGGTCCACCCGAAGGCCGAAGAGTCGCGCCGTGCCCAGAATGAACTGCCAGGGACCGACCGCGTGCTTCCAGCTGCGCGCGCGCAAATCGAACCCGCTTTCAACGAGAATGAGGTAGGCCAGTTCCGTCGGCATGCCCTCGCTGGCCAGAATGGACTGCACCATGTCCAGGTACTGCCTGGACCGGCTCAGCCATTTGCCGAAAACCTTGCTGCCGTCCTGAACGTAGAAATCTAGCCACTTCTTCACGTCCTGGTTCATTTCCGGCTTCACGCCGGGCAGCTGGGGGGCTCTGGATGGGGGAGAATCGTACCCGATGTACGAGGAGAGGTCGGAGCCAGGCACTCCACCGGCTGGATTGAGGCGTTGCGCAAGACACGCGGCCTGCCTGGCCTGTGAGCCCAGATGCTCGGCCTTCTGCGACAGGGTCCGAGCCTCCGAAAGCTGCTCGTCGGCCAGCTGCCCCCGGGCCTGCAGGTCTTCGGCCGCCAGCCAGACGAGGTGGAAGCGGTCAGACGCAATCTGCCATTCCCCGAGCGCCAAGGAAGCCAGTGCGTCCTCGTAGAGAGAACGGGCGCCCTCTATCTCCTGGGGCGCGGAGCTTCTGGCCGGGCGCGCCCTGGAAGCAGGAGACGCCAGGACAGGAGCGGCAACGAGAAGCGAAAGGGCCACAAGAAGAGGCCAGGCTCGAGCAGTCTTAAGGTGTTCTCTCAGCAAACGGCCAATCCTCCTAGGTCCAGGACGCACGATGAACGGCATGATAGCGCGGGAGCCAGGCCGGCGCAAGTGCTTTCTGCCCGATGCACGTGTCGAAAACCGACCTCCCGAGGGGCCGGTTTCCCTGAGCGTCACCGCCGCGCTGAGGGATGTTACACCGCAAGCTCCCAAACTGCACAAGGTTTTTGCGACATCTCCCTTCGAACGTCCTGGTGAGGGGATGTGCGCAGGGACTATCGGAGCAAGCACCATGCCATCAGTTGGGGCTGAGAGGGGAAAAAAGCGGCCCGGGCGGCCGTTGCGCGGGCTCTTTCAACGTTGACAAGCCCCGGGTCGTGTAGTATGTTGCCGCACGGAAAGTGCCGAGAGGGAACTCCCATGTCAATAGAGGATTACCGCATCAACGCCTTCGTCCGAAGCGTCCTCGTCAGGCGTTGGATTGACACTTCGCGCGTAGACTTCGGAACGTCGAACGGAGTGGTGTACGTGAGGGGACTTCTGCGCCAGACCTACGGCAAGAGGCAGCTGGAGCGCATCGACGAGGTGGACGAGCTACTGGGCCTTGTCAAGAGGATAGAGAAGGACATCAGGTCTATACCGGGCGTGAGGGACACCGTGTTCAAGCTCGAGAACTTCGAGAAGAAAGGTGGAAAATGGAGAAGAAAGGTGAAGCCATTAGTCTGAGGGGCGGCGGACTTCACGTTGTTCTGGACATGATGAACGAAGTCGAGCGCGTGGTCAGAGAGGAACTCGAAATCCATCCGGACTTTCCAGACCTTCACAACAGGCTGGGACTGATACAGTTTCGGCGTGAGGACTTCGAAGGTGCGCGGACCTCCTTCGAGGCTGCCCTCTCGGTCAATCCCGACTACTTTGTGGCCGGCCAGAACCTGGCCTTCTGCCTCACCGAGAAGGGAAGGCTGGGAGAGGCGGAGTCCGTGTTCAGCCGCGGCCTTGAAGGCGAGGGGAGGGCACTGGCACTGAACGCGGTAGCTCTTCTTCGTCTCAAGGAAGGGCGGTTCGAAGAGGCCGAGGAGAAGCTCCGGGAGGCGGCCTCCAACGACCCCCGAAGCGCCCTGTATCCACACAATCTGGCGATGGCGTCCTTCCTCCGCGGCAAGCCAGACGACGCAGCCAGAAACCTCAGGGAGGCCGAAAAGCTGTGTCCTCCGTATTCCGAGTTCTTCGGAGAGGCGCTCCTGTTCGCGGAAGGACGGGTGTCTGAAGAGGCGTTCAAGGAGTACCTCAGGCAGCAGGAAGTGAACCCGCACTTGAGCGAGTTGCACGACCACCTCGGCCACGCATACTCCGCAAACGGGATGTTTTCAGAAGCAGAACAGGAGTACCGGCTGAGCCTGCGCACGTTTCCCAGTCTGGGCAACTACTACGGCAATCTCGCCCTTCTCTATTCCGCACAGGACAGAGAGCAAGAGGTGCTGCTGTATCACCTGAAGGCCGTGGACGCCGAGCCCAACTCCGTGAAGGCGCGCGCAGCCCTGGCCTTCGAATACTCCGCCCGGGGCCTTGCCGTGGAAGCAACGAAACAGTTCGAGGCCGCCAGGGCACTCAGGCCCAACTACGCCGACATCAGATACAACCTTGGCCTCCTGTACCTGGAGCTGGAGAGGACGGATGACGCCATGGAGGAATTGAGGGCCGCCCTGGAGGCGAATCCCGATTACCTCTTCGCTCGAAACAGCCTGGCGCTGGTTCTCTTCAGGCGCGGGGACCTCGACGAGGCGTTGAACGAATACGAGAAGGTAGTCTCTTCGGGCCTCTGCTCCTCCGACATCCTGGTCAACATGGGAATCGCTTGCAGGGAGAAACAGGCGCTTGACAGGGCTCTCGAACACCTCAAGAACGCCATCTGTCTCAACCCCGAGTACGCGCCGGCCTACTACCATCTCGGCGTCACCTATCAGGCCAAGGCCCAGAAGGAGAAGGCCAGGTGGGCCTGGAAGGCCTACCTCGAGCACGCTCAGGAGGACGCGGAGCTGGAAGAGGTAAGGAAGGCCATGGAGAAGGAATAGAGGGACGGCACTGTGGAGTTTACACTTCGGTCCCACACGACTGACGAGAGCCGCAGCTTCCTCTTGAGAGACGAGGGGGGCGAATGCGCGTGTCTCGTTTCCGTGGCAGGAGACGAGAGGGGAAAGACGGTGCGCTGGCTTCGTGAGGCTCTGTCCAAGCGTTTTGAGCGCACTCTGCTCACGGGCAAGGGCGGGAGCGGAAAATCCAGCCTCGTGGGATTCTTCCAGTCCGCACACAGAAAGGTCTTCAGCGAGGCCGCGCGCCGCCGCGGTTCTGCGGCACAGATTTCAATGGTGGCGTTCAAAAGGGACGAGAACACGGTGCACTTCGCCAGCGTG
The DNA here is from genome assembly GCA_020349905.1 of Candidatus Eiseniibacteriota bacterium. Classification (GTDB taxonomy): domain Bacteria; phylum Eisenbacteria; class RBG-16-71-46; order JAFGJU01; family JAFGJU01. The sequence goes on along the minus strand of CP070702.1, from coordinate 1,311,998 downwards.
GGGGACTGCGCAGCGTACCAGGTGAAGGGCTCCGCCGTGGAGCGCCTGCTTCCGACGGACGAGGCGGTGGGAGAGCCCTCTTTTCTAGGCCAAACACTTAAAGTACGAGTTGAGATGGCCAAGCGAACCCTTTATCCAGGGATGAGTTATGTGCTTGCCTCAAGTAGACTCGACACCGCCCTGCGTCTCCTCAGGGAGGCCTCCGAGGATGAACTCAGCGCGGAGGAGGCGACAAGCAGTCTCTTTGGGCCAGAGGGTGGTGCATTGGCAATACTGCGGGTGGCGCGCACTGTGTCTGAAGAACGCGTGCGAGACGAGGAGTGGTACAGAGAGCTGAGGGCGGAGCTCACGCGGGCAGTCGTGCCCCGGGAGACTGCGAGAGGGAAGGTGGTCTCTTCACTGCCGAACGGACGGCCTGAACGAAGAAGCCGCAGGTTTTTCTCGGTGCAGGGCGTCAGTCTGCTTCTCGCGGCAGGGACTGTGGCCCTGTTACTTTACGCCCTCTGGGTACACTGGGCCGGACCGCGCCTTCACGGGCTCTCAGGCGCAGGCAGCAGGGGCTCGGACAATAGCGTGACGGAAGGGAAGCTGACCGGGGCTCTCAGCCTGGGCTCGGTTCCCTCGGGAGCGGAAGTGCTTCTGGACGCCGACGTGGTTTCGAGCGACGCGCTCTCGCCGGTCCTGAGCGGAACGCCCGGCTCCCACAGGGTGACGGTGAGACACTCCGAGCTGGGGGAATGGATGCGAGACGTGGAGCTGGCGGCGGGTGACACGATGCGGATGGAAGTTCGATTCGCCGGGGACATCGCCGTGAGCTCAGGAGCCAAAAGGGGGCTTTCTGTGCTCGTGGACGGAGAGATGAGGGGCCGTACCCCCTGCGTCGTCGAGAGCGTAGCCGCGGGGTCGCACGTGGTTACTGTCGGGAACGAGGAGTTCGGACCCTGGGAGGAACAGGTGTTCGTGGCTCACGGAGGGGTCGCAGAAGTACACGTGGACCCGGCGCAGGCTTCGGAGTCAGGCATCATCAAGGTAACTTCAGAAAGGATGACCGCGCAGGGTTACGAGGCCTCAACAGGGGACGACGTCTTTGTGGACGGAAGAAGAGTAGGATCAACGCCGCTTGAGATCCGCCTCAAACCGGGCCTTCACAGCGTCAGGGTCTCTCCTGACGAGGACTCCGCGCCCTGGCTAAGGGTCTTCGAAGTAAGACGCGGAGCGCGACACTTCATCAAGGCCGAGCTGGGGGGTGTGGAACCGCTCCTCGTAGAATGCGAGGAGATCGCTGCACCCGGTCGCCAGGTTGGCCTCCTCATCCACGCCTCTCTGAGCGGAC
>CP070702.1:1299413-1310565 GCA_020349905.1 Candidatus Eiseniibacteriota bacterium | reverse complement strand
CCCAGGATCTGCTCCACAACGAGCAAGTCCGGGAGGCCTACCTGGGCGGGTTAGGGATCTTCTGTGGGATCCGCGCGTGTCGCCAGTGTATGGAACGCGCTATCTGGGTGGGTGAGGGCTTACCACATCGGCCTCAAGTCGCGCCGCCAATCTCCTTCCAGGCAACACCTTTCGTGCAGCCAGTGACACCGAGGAAATTGACAGGGCCGACGTCTTGTGCTATCCTAAAATTGGCTTGGGCTACGTGGTCGGGTTTGCCGCCCGTAGCCGGCCTATTCGCGTCTAAGCGGGGTCGTAGTTCAGTCGGTTAGAACGCTGGCCTGTCACGCCAGAGGTCGCGAGTTCGAGTCTCGTCGGCCCCGCCATTTTGTAATCTGTTATGCCGCAATCGGTTACGCGATAAGGACAAAACCAGTCTCGAACTCTTGATTGCAGCCCGCGTAGCGCGCTTTGCATAGCGTCTGCAGAAAGTGAGACGAAAATGAAAGGGGTCGGGAAGCTTCCTGACCCTCCTTGTGTTCTCATCGACTCGTGTCTCGAGCCGGAGTCTTGCTCCGTCTGACCTTGCCTGTCTGCGCTATCTGAACAGAACCTTGATCTTTCCCCACGTCGTCTCGACCACCGTAGTTGGACCGCATCCCACACCAAACGCACCGATCTGTCCGCAGCCCGGGTAGTTAGCGCAAGGTGACATGCAGTCGAGCCGGAAATCACCGCTGCTTGGGTCGCAAAACAGTGGGTCAATTGAAATGTCCAAAGGGTGTTGACAGTAACCATAGTAATCACCTGCAGCGTTGCTCCAGACGTTGTTACACGAGATAGTGCCGCCACCAGAGCAGTCGATGCCGTGGCCAGCGCCAAGAGCAACTATGTTGTTCGAGATCAACCCCGCGCAGTCATAAAGGCTGATCCCATCTCTCCCGGAGCCCACCACACCCACCACTGTATTTGAGACGATCGACACATTGGAAAGGATTGCCGAGATTCCTGTTCCCCCACTCCTTATGAGATTCTGCGAGATGGTGGCGTTGTCCGTGCAGTCGAGTACGATTCCGATCGCATTCCCATGTAAGTCATTCTCAGCTGCGGAGAGCGACCCGTGAAACCAGTATATCCCTCCTGCCTCCGGATTATTGATCGTGCATCGCAATACGGTGCCAGTTGCCCCGTCACCGAGAATGCCGTCGCCTCGCGCCATACAAGGGTCACCCCACCAGCCGAAATTGTCTGCAATATAGCAATCAGTCACAGTGACGGAACTGCCAGACCGACATCCGACCCCCCCTCCAAAGTTAGACAGAATCCTACATCCTCGTATCTCCAGCTCTGCCGAGATGCAGACGACTCCGCCCCCCGTGTTGTTCGGGGGACAGAGATCAGGGACTCCTCCATGAGTTATCGTGAGCCCCACGAGATAAACGCGACCTGTTGCGTGAGAACACGTGATGCATCTCGTGTACCCGCCACCTCCGTCGATGATCGTCTGCATGGCTCCTAACTCACCTACGAGGGTAATGGGAGTGCTTATCGTGAGATTCTCGAAGTATGTTCCCGGGCCGGTCAGCACCGTGTCATTTGCACTGGCCAGATTGATGCAAGCCTGAATTGTCGTACAGTCCCCGCTCCCGTCCTGTCTCACGAACCAGGTGCGGGCCTCTGAATAGGTCGGAACGAGAAGCAGCGAGCAGAGAAGAAGAGAAAGAGCCGAAGTTTTCATGTCTCAGCTCCGGATTCCTGCCTGTCTTCAACCGCCTCTATTGTGGCTTTCTACTTGAATTATACCACTGAGGATAAGGTCAAGCCAGGTCTAAACGTGGTTTCAGCAGGCCGTGTTAAGCCACGGCAAAGGAAACTGGCTCTGCAGCGCTACTAGCCCAGGTTCTAAATTCGTCTCGTAGGGCCCGCACCCTCCTAAAGTATTGTTCCGCAACTAATTAGCCGCTTCATGTCGCTGTGTCTGCCTCCTGCCCTATCTTGTCCTGTGATTCCCCCCGCACTTGCGCTGTTGCCGTTGGTGCATTAGTATACTCTCACTCTGTGATTCCTCTCTGGGAGGAGTAGGCGAAAGCTGGGATTCTGAACAGTACCGACAGGAAGACGACTCGTTTCTGGATGACCCTCGATCAGGCTTGTGAATTCCTCTACCACATGCTCGTGTCTGTGGAGGACGGAGACGTTCTTGTTCCCGAGCTGAATTCCTGTTTACGAACGTACTCGCTGTTGTCATCGGAACATCTGTGCGTTCCAACTCTGAGTTCAGAATGATCGGCGTTCCATCAGGGTGAGAAGCTCTGCGGAACCCTCGGGTCCAATTATTCTTCCAACGACCAGAAACGTCTGACGACCTAAGAGGAGGGAAGATCTCTATATGAATCCCTACATCGTGCTAGATAAGTTTGAAGAGGCTCTCTGCGAATACACGGGGGCCAAGTACGCGGTGACCACGTCGTCCTGTACTGCCTCTCTCATTCTGGCCTGTGAGTACTTGAAAGTCCAAGAAGTCTCAATTCCGAAGTTTACCTACATCTCCGTTCCGATGGCCGTAATACGTGCCGGCGGCCAAGTCCGATTTGACAACACAAAATGGCGAGGACTTTACCAGCTCAAACCCTATCCTCTGTGGGACGCTGCTCGCTACTTCACCTCAGGAATGTACAAAGAGGCCCAGATTATGTGCGTATCGTTTCGCTGGGGCAAGATCTTAGAGATAGGTCAGGGGGGAGCGATCTTGCACGACGACCCTGAGGCGGACAGATGGTTTAGGAAAGCCCGATTCAACGGAAGGACAGCCGGCGTAGATCCCAGACACGACACCTTCGTTATGGGCTACCCCTTCAACATGATGCCCCGAGACGCAGCCGAGGGACTCACCAGACTGTCTTACCTGCCAAGACACAACAAGCCCCTCCCCAATCACGACTGTACCGATTTGTCAAAACTGGAACTATGGTATTCACAATAGACGAAGTAGGCTCAAACCACGATAGAAGGACCGACAAGAGCGATGAAGAAGGAAACCGCCTCCGCGCATAGGTGACGGCAGGCAACATGGATCTACGTTCCGAATTCACAGGACGCGCAAAGATGTCTCCCCGGAGTCTGAGACACCCGGCCATTGTCGTGCCGGCCTCTTCGCCTAACGCGTACGCTGTTGCCCGAGCCCTGTATGCAGCAGGCGTTCCCGTTGTGGCTCTTGATCACGTCCGTGAGGCGCCACTGCGCTATTCTCGGTGGTGCCAGTTTAGGCTCTGCCATGACCCCATCGATTCCGAGCGGAGCTTTGTAGATTCCCTGCTTGAGACTTCGGCGTCCCTCGGAGAGAACCCGGTTCTGTTTCCCACACAAGACCTTCATACCCTCATTCTCTGCCGCAACATGGAGAGGCTCAAAGATCAGGTTCTGTTCTCATTCATGAGCGAGGAAGTCGCCCTCAACTGTGTAGACAAAAGGAGAATGTATCCTGTGGCCCAGACGTGCGGTCTGACTGTGCCTGAGACCTTCCTTCCTGTCTGCTCCGGAGACGGCACCTCCGATCCTTCCTCATCTTACATGTTTCCATGTGTGGTCAAGCCTGCGGCGAAATTCGAGATGCGCAACGGTAGGTTCTGTTCCAATTTCGGATTCTATGCTGTGTACCAGACGAAGGCGCTCCGCTGCCGCGACACGCGCGAGCTGGTTCGTAAGATTGACGATGTTCGGAAGGCCGGGTTTACAGCCATATTTCAAGAAGAAATCCCGGGACCTACCAGCAACCTCTGGGCAATCGATTTCTACTGCTCACGCGATTCTGTGATATTGGGGTATCACACGGGCCGCAAGATAAGGCAGTACCCGTCGGATTTCGGAACGTGCACGTTCGGGCGCTCAGAGAAGAGGGAAGAGTTATATAGTCTCTGCGCAACGCTCACGAAGGCGATTGGCTTTCACGGCATCGGGAACATCGAGTTCAAGGAGAGAGACGGGAAGCTTTACTTTCTAGAGATAAACCCGAGAGCTTGGCAGTGGTTGCAGATGGCATGTGCTTCCGGCGTGAATCTGCCATTCGTTGCCTATTCAGACATGATCGGGGCACGTGGCTCGACACCCCACATGGAACTGAGAAAGCCTGTCTTCTGGGTCGATCTGAGAAGAGATACGAAGCATATCAGGTGGCGAGACCGTCGGGTCTTGGGGACCGGAGAGCTTTCCTTTCTCCGTTGGCTGAACAGTGTCAGGCACGCCAGAGTTGAGGCAATGAGCAGTCTGTTAGATCCACTTCCGCTCTTGGTGATCGTTCTCAGAAAGTTCCTGAGAGTGGCACTTTCGAAAATTCGAATTGGCGCTGGCGGCGACTCACCCGTCGCCCGGTATTAGCCGGGCCGGTCGAAACGAAGAGATACGGCGCCTTGCCTTGCGCAATGCGCCAGCGAGAGCCTGCGTACTGGTGTGACTGACTCTGGGGTCAAGACATGAACGTCACCCTCGTACTTCCAGATCTTAGGACTTCGGTCGCGGGGTATTCCGGAGCCTTTGCACATGGGATCGCCTATCTGTCCAGGTATCTGAGGAAGGCAGGCCACTCAGTCAGTCTGCTGCACATGACCAGCGTTCCCTCAAAAACCGACTTTCAAGCCGGGATTGCAGCGACCACCCCCGACTTGGTCGGGTTCTCCGTCATATATCACTTCTTTCCCATCGCGAGACAGTGGGCAGAGTGGGCGAAGGAAATCACCTCGGTTCCGATCATCTTCGGGGGCACGTATCCTACGCTTGACCCAGAAACGGTCATCTCTGATCCGTCGGTGGACATGCTGTGTCGGGGGGAAGGCGAACAGGCTTTTCCTGAGCTGTGCGATGCTCTGGAGAAGGGAGTCGGACCCGGTTCAGTGAGAAACATCTGGTGGAAGCAGGATGGGAAGACGACAAGAAACGAAATCCGCCCTCTCGTAGCCAACCTTGATTCGCTGGACTTTCCTGACTACTCGGTTCACGACTACGACGGGCTCTTCTTCACAAAGACAGACACACTATCGGTCCAGTTTTCGCGCGGCTGCCCGTTTAGCTGTCACTACTGCTCATCTCGCGCTCTTGCGGACGTGTACTCGGCGGTCGGTAGGTATCATCGGTTCATGTCACCGCAACGAGCCGTAGAACTCCTGGTCCATCTGAAGACATCATATCCGAGGACAGAGTGCTTTGTGTTCAACGATAGTATCCTATTCCCCAAGAAGTCTTGGCTAGAGACGTTCTCGCAGCTCTACGGGAGTCAAGTCGGCCTGCCTTTTGTGGGAAACTGCAGGCCCGAGCTTCTGGACCGCGATGTAGCTCACACCCTGCGTGAGATGGGTTGCAGGTTGGTCTGTTTCGGGATTGAGAGCGGCAACGAGACTATCAACCAGCAAGTGCTCGGACGACGGCTCACGCAGGAGCAGATAAGGCGAGCCTTCGACATGGCCCACGAGGCAGGGCTGAGGACAGTCGCATACAGCATCTTGGGTTGTCCCTTCGAAACCAGGGCCACGCTGCTCGAAACCGTGAAACTTGTGGCCGCCCTGAAAACGGAAATAGCGACTTCGTACATTTTCTATCCTTTCCCTGGCACTCGTGCCTATGAGATGTGCAGAGACTCTGGTTTCCTGACGAACAGGCACTTCCTGAACAATGATGACGGCGTGATGATAAAGCAGCCGCAGCTGAGCGATACCGAAGTGCTCTTCTTTCATGGATGGTACAAGCGGCTTGTTCGCGCTTACGATTTCATCTATGGATTACCTCAGCCAGCCCGTGGAATCTTAGTTCGAGTGGCGGACACTATGCTTCTCTCCCGACATCTTCCGTGCAAGGTCCTCATTGCCATCAAGACACTTTTGAGGACTCTGAGGTGGAGGATTCTCCTCATGAAGAGGGTTCACGCACCAGCGAGGTTTTAGAAGGCTGAGCCCGAAACAAGCGTGTTGCCTTTCAAACACTACGTGTGACTTCAGGAACCCTTCGCGAAGATCCAGACTAGATCGGATAGGGGCCGCCGGGGACTCCGCTCAAATTGCTGGCTAGGGCATAGGTCCTCTCACACCTCCACTCCAGAGTTCTAAGATCGTCTCGTCGGCCCCGCACCCACAACTCATTGCAGTTCTATAAGTTAAAGAGTCTGGGAGTTCGAAAGCCTCGTCAGGCTTAAAGCGACCTGAATGCCGCCCTAATACTCCCCAACCCTCCCGAGTAACTCAATCCAGCTCTGCCTTGCACCACATTCTGTCCCACAGTACAATGCTGTTATCAGCTGTATTTGCCCTGCTCTCTGCGTGACAGTCCGTGTCACCCGCAGAGACACACCGTGAGCTGTCCTATGATTGGCAAGACAATCTCTCACTACAGAATCCTTGAGAAGCTTGGTGAAGGCGGCATGGGTGTAGTCTACAAGGCCCAGGACACCAAGCTCGACCGCACGGTTGCACTCAAATTTCTGCCGCCGGAGTTGATGCGTGATTCCGACGCAAGGATGCGCTTCTTCCACGAAGCCAAAGCAGCTGCAGCGCTGAGCCATCCCAATATCTGTACAGTTCACGAGATTGACGAGGCAGAGGGTCAGATCTTCATAGCTACGGAGTGCGTCGAGGGGGAAACCCTCAAGCAGAAGATCGAATCGGGCCCCATGAGGATTGACGCCGCGCTGCGCATTGTCATTCAGATTGCAGAGGGGCTTCAGGAGGCGCACGAGAAGGGGGTCGTACATAGAGACATTAAGAGCGCCAACATAATGGTAACGCCCAGGGGACAGGCGAAGATCATGGATTTCGGCCTCGCGAAGCTGAGGGGAGTGACACAGGTGACGAAGGCAGGGACGACTGTTGGTACGATCGGGTACATGTCACCGGAGCAGGCTCGCGGGGGAGATACTGACCACCGAACAGACATATGGTCATTGGGTGTCGTTCTCTACGAGATGGTGACAGGTCAGTTGCCTTTCAGGGGTGATTACGCAGAGGCGGTTGTCTATTCGATCTTGAATGAAACTCCTGAGCCTGTCACGGCTCTGCGAACAGGCGTGCCGATGGAGTTGGAACGTATCATTGAGAAAGCCATGGCCAAGAGACGAGAGGAGCGTTACCAGCAGGTCAACGAGATGCTGGTTGACCTGCGGTCTGCCTCCATGCGCGCCGCATCGGATAGAGCGCCGCACACAGCGGGCATGCGAGTGTCAAAAAGAAGAAGATGGGTTATGCTGGCTGCTGGACTTGCAGGGTTGATAGCCATCACGATTCTCCTGACACAGGTTCTCTTGGTCCGTCCGGACGGTGTCATAGACTCCATTGCAGTTCTCCCCCTAGAGAACCTTTCGGGAGACCCGGAACAGGAGTACTTTGCCGACGGAATGACGGATGCTCTCATCGCCAGTCTAGCTAAGATCAGTTCCCTGAAGGTAATCTCGCGCACGTCCGTGATGCGGTTCAAGGAGAGCGACAAGTCTCTTCCAGAGATAGCCCGCGCGTTGAACGTGAGGGCCGTGGTCGAAGGAACTGTAATTCTGACCGGCGACCGTGTGCGGGTCACTGCTCAGTTGATACGTGCGCCTACTGATGAGCACCTGTGGGCAGAGAGTTACGACCGCGACCTGGGAGACATCCTAGAGCTTCAGAGCGAGCTGGCTCGAGCAATTGCGAAGGAAATACATGTGAGACTGTCGCCCCAAGATCACGAGAGATTTGCCGCAGCCAGGCAGCTGGATCCCGAGGTGTACCAACTGTACCTAAAGGGTCGTTATTACTGGAACAAGAGGACGGAAGAGGGATTTCAGAGGGCAATCGACTACTTCGAGCAGGCCATCGAAAAAGACCCGGCGTATGCCCCTGCTTACTCAGGTTTGGCTGACACGTATGCCCTCTTCTCTTCATGGGGGATGGTGTCACCCGATGAAGTCTTGCCCAAAGCCAAGGCCGCCGCTCTCAAAGCAGTGGAACTGGATAGCACACTGGCCGAGGCCCGTGTCTCGCTGGCTACGGTGAGAGAGATAGAGTGGGACTGGGAGGGAGCAGGGAGAGAATACAGACGAGCCATCGAGCTAAACCCCAGTTATGCAACCGCACACCACTGGTACGGTCTGCATCTATCCGAGCTTGGATCGGTTGATGAGGCGCTTGTAGCCGCAAAACGTGCGCGAGATCTTGACCCACTGTCACTCATTATCAATGCAAGCGTGGCCTGGCACCTTATCACTGCCGGACGGCACGACGAGGCCATAGAGGAACTTCACAAAGCACTTGATATGGATCCGGACTTCGAGGCCACACATCAGCTATTGGGAGCTGCGTTTGCCGAAAAAGGCCTGTACGAGAGGGCAATTGAGGAGCTTGAGCGAGCCGTGACTGTCGGAGGACCGCTATCAGAGAGCGCAGCAACCCTCGGGTACGTTTATGGCGTTGCTGGAATGGATGATAAGGCGCGAAACATCTTGAAGGAATTCGATGATTCGTCTGAAGAAAAATATGTCGCACCATACTTCTATGCCGTCATCTACTCAGGGCTTGGTGATGAAAAGCTGGCCTTCGAGTCTCTGGAGAGAGCTTTTCGTGAGCGTGACCCCTGGATAGTGCAATTGAAAACGGATCCTCGTTTCCGGAATCTACGGGATGATCCGCGCTTCTCTGCACTGGTCAGAAAGATCGGGCTGGAGTCATGATAGGCAAGACCATCTCCCACTACAAAATCCTCGAGAAGCTTGGTGAAGGGGGCATGGGTGTAGTCTATAAGGCCGAGGACACCAAGCTTGACCGCACGGTTGCTCTCAAGTTTCTGCCGCAGAATCTGATGTCCGACGACGAGGCTCGTACGAGGTTTATTCACGAAGCCAAGGCCGCCTCGGCTCTGGATCATCCCAACATCGCCACGATATACGAGATCGACGAGGCCGAAGGAGAGGTCTTCATCTCCATGGCCTATGTGGATGGCAATCGACTCAAGGACGTGATCGGACGGGGAACGCTTCCCATCGAGGAGATTTTGGACTCTGCCATACAGATAGCCGAAGGGCTCGGTGCTGCCCACACAAAGGGCATAGTCCACAGGGACATCAAGTCCGACAACATTATGCTTACCAGTGATTCTGTTGCTAAAATAATGGATTTCGGTCTTGCTAAGCTGAGGGGCGTGCCTGGCTTGACCAAGCCCGGCAGCACGGTGGGCACTGTTTCCTACATGTCGCCTGAACAATGTCAGGGTGGAGAGGTGGATGAACGCTCTGACATTTTCTCTTTTGGCGTGGTTCTGTATGAGATGATAACTGGTCAGCTTCCTTTCACTGGGGAACACGAAGCAGCAGTGATGTACTCCATCGTGAACCAGGAGCCACGTTCACTCAGCGAACTGAGGAGAGATGTTCCCGATGAGTTGGTTGGAATTGTCCAGAAGGCACTCGAGAAGGAACGGTCCAGACGGTTCCAGCGGGTGGGTGAAATGCTGCGCGAACTCAAGAGATTGAAGGAACGCCTGGTCTCGACGCGGGTTGCCCCGCAGCTTCCTTCGAAGCGTGGCAGAAGATTCCTGGTTCCCATCTTGATTCTCGTGATTGTCGCGTTGGCGCTTGTTGTTGGCATTAGGATTCAGGTGGGGCGCCAGCCCACTGCAGTGGCAGAAGAGAATTCTCTGGCTGTGATGTATTTCGACAACCTGGCCGAACCGGAGGACCCTGGAAGACTTGGGGAAATAGTCACAAATCTTCTCATCACTGACCTCTCGGAATCCCGCTACGTTCAGGTGGTCTCGAGCCAGAGACTCTACGACATCCTGAAACTCCTCGGAAGGGAAGGCGCCAAAGTGATTGACCGGGAGGTTGCCTCTCAGGTGGCGGAGAGGGCAAACGCCAAGTGGATGCTTCTGGGGAGTATTCTCAAGGTCGAGCCTCAGACAGTTCTAACCGCCCAGCTGGTAGAGGTGTCCACGGGCAAGGCGGTGGCTTCACAGCGCATCACAGGTGAGCCTGGAGAAGAGATATTCTCGCTGGTGGACAAGCTCACTGTCGAGATAAGGGAAGACCTGTCTTTGCCCACGGCCGCACGCGAGGAGGCAGACCGACCTGTGAGTGTTGTGACAACTCATTCCGCAGACGCATATCGCTCTTACATCCAGGGAGAGGATTACTCGCTGAGGTATTATGCTACTGATGCGGAGAGGAGTTACAGACGGGCAATAGAGTTTGATTCCACCTTTGCCATGGCGTACTACGCGTTGTCTTTTTGGGGACCGGAGGACGAATCCGGACAGCACATAGCCAACGCCCTCAAGTACGTTGACAGAGTCACACGGAGAGAGAAGCATTACATACTGGCAAGAGATGCCTACCTTTCTGGAGATTACGCGACGGTCGTGAGCGAACATCAACAAGTGCTAGAACGACACCCAAACGACAAACGAGCTTTGCTATGGACGTCCGTAGGCTACGGCAAACTTGGCCAGCCCGAGAAAGCCATCCAATACGCAAACAGACTCGTAGAAGTAGATCCTCTGTTCAAGGAAGCGTATAACCAACTCGCATACGTCTATAACGACGCGGGGGATCTTGACAGATCTATCTGGGCCATAAACAAGTACATATCGATGGTCCCAGATGAGCCCAACCCCTACGATACGAGAGGAGATCTATACGCGTTTAACGGTAGGATCGATGAAGCCATCGATTCCTATGAGAAAGCTGTGGAGATAAAACCAGATTTCTCGCTGGCTAAGTTAGGGCATATGCATCTCTTCAAGAGACAGTACGCGGCTGCTGAAACCTACTACCTGAGACTCTCGCACGACCCCAGCAAGTATGCGCGCTCCAGGGGACGAGTTTTCCTGGCACTTATTCCTCTCTACCAGGGCAAGTTTGAGCAGGCGTTGAAGGTCCTGGAAGATGGGATTGCTGCGGATCGGTTGGAGCAGATCGAGGGCGTACAGACTGCCGTCAAACACGGTTTGAAGGCACTGATTCATGAGAAGCGAGGGGAGACACAATTATCACTGGAACAAGGCGAAAGAATGATTGCAGTTGTTGAGGGAGCTCACGGCCGCTCGCATGCTGCCCTGCAAGGTATCTACATCTACGTGCTGGCGAGGTGTGGCAAGATTGAAGAGGCCGAGCGTGTACTGCAGGATCTGAAGGGTCGAGCTGTGCCGGGGAAATCCGGCCTGTCTTATGCTT
>CP070702.1:1258338-1299313 GCA_020349905.1 Candidatus Eiseniibacteriota bacterium | reverse complement strand
TCCGTGCGCCCACAGGGACATCCTCGTCGACCAGTCCGAACGGATACCCCTTGCCGTCGGGTCTCTCATGGTGTGAACGCACCATCTCAGAGGCCTTCTTCAAGGACCTCACCTTCGTCACGATATCTGCACCCACTCCAGGATGCTTGGTGAGCGTCTTCCTCTCTTCGGTCGAAAGAGCCCCAGGCTTGCCTAGGATGTCTCTGTATACAAGGTCAATCTTTCCCAGATCGTGCACCAGTGCGGCGTATTCTATCGTTTGCACCTCGCTCTCCGAGAGATTCAGTCCTCTTGCCAGACGAACGGCATACTCTGCCACACGAAGCGAATGCTGCCGCGTGTAAGGGTCGATTTCATCGATGACCCCCGTCAGTGCACGCACAAAATCAAAGTGATCCCGCCGCATGTCCGTGTAGAGTTTGAAGGAGTGTCTGGCCAGAAGCAGGGGCACGAAAAAGAAGGAAACCCCCCACAGGCCTGCCGTGAAGTAGACCAAGGCAACCAAGGCCCCGAGAGGCAGAAACGCCAGTAAGTGAAATATCGTCCATAGGTAGTTGACCTGCCAAACTCGCCACGCATTCGCACGCTCCTTTAGGGCAATCACGACGCTTATGGCGCTTGTGTTGATGGCGAAGTACGTAAGTCCGCAAGCCAAAAGTCCAAGCAGTGAGCCAGGCAAGGTAAGTTCGCCTATCTTGCCACCAAGAAGCAGATACACATGACCCGCGCTGAGTATGGTGATGGCGTGCAGGGACATGTTGAACCCGGCCTTGTACAGCGGGCGTCGGTGGACAAAGATTTGTGCGACCCCAGTCGTAAGGACCTCAATCCACGCCGTAATGATTGGTCCAAAAATAATAATCCCGGCGTAGTCCATGGCCGATGACACCATCATAACCGCGCCGGTCGGGAGAGGAACCGGGAGCACAGCGCACACAAATACGAGTAAGCCCCATATCGCAACGGCTGTCCAGCTGGGGACGACGGCCGTGGGAGTCAGCGCTGCCAGCAGGAAAACACCCAAGCCGACTGTGCCCGCATAGAAGAGAACGAAGCCGAGGTTTGAGTTCTTGCGTGCCCTGCCCATGCACGTCACCCTTCGCTCAGTCGGAAGGTCATGTCGAGGAAACCATGTCAGCTGCCAACGGCAGCCAATTCAGTGCCACGATCTCAGACGGTCAATCCACACGGGTGGTGCCGAGTACTCGAGAAATCAGAACGAGAGAACGGAAGCCAAAACACAAATAAGACCACTAATAAGGACCGACATCAATCAAGGCCGTCAATTACCACCAGTTGCTTTGCCCACCGCTCACCGTAATGTAGCTGAGCAGGGCGGCAATTATCGTGTAGATCAACTTCGGCATAACCCAGCAGCCACCTCCTTCTTGGGCCTAAAGGAATGCCCGAACGAATGGATCAGATGGCCGCTTCGCTCCAGTTACGCCGCTTCGCTCCAGCCTCAGATTGATGTCGGTCTCAATTCGTACTCTACAGGTTCCTTCAGGCGCAGATTGCCGAAGACCCTGTTGACCGCATCTAGAACTGCGTACACAACGCTCTGATGCAGGTTCTGCGAAACAAGGGTTGACCCCACTAGAGTCCTATCGGTTCTGCCCCAGAGAAACTTTACGTTTGCCACAACTACTTCATCTGGCCCTAGACGTATCACCTCCACGTCGCCCAGCGCAAGCGAGCACTCCTCCGCGATAAACTGCCTTATGGACTGAAGTGTCGCAATGGCAATGAGCCTGTTCACGTCGTACTGATCGCACGAGCCCTCGGCAAACCCCGCAGACTCGTGACCATCGAGCCATAGCTCAACTCTGGCCTGTGCCTTGAGTTCGGAGAAGCTGACGTTTATGCTGCCGAATCGGACCCGCTGCTCATTACTGTCAGGGGCGCAGAAGTCCGCAACGCTCAACTCGGGCAGCCCACCCTCGTTAGCGGCTTCCTTCTTCTGAGCTACACTCACGCACCTGTGGTCGACGCGAATCCCCATCTCCGCCTCAAGAATGGACTCTACGTCCCGTACCAGCTGCTTCGGTGTCCGGTTGCTCGCAGTCGTGACATGAATCTCGTTGATCTGCCCGTCGGCGACCAAAACCGAGACCGCTGAGACATCACGGAGCTTCCTGATGACTTCCTCGGCGCGGACGGCAAGAGGCGGCTTCTGCAGCACGTTAGCCAAGCTTACCCCCATTCTCTTCCGGTAGGCCTGCGTGTCAAGCAAATGCCAATATACCATCCTCTTCCACTCCACGCAAGAGCAAAAAACCCCAGCAATTATGGGGGCCGCGACGCCTGCCTGCTGTTTGTCTGGCCGGACGTGCAGACCCGGCAACTGCACCTGACCTCGTTCCAGGCGCGCGGACACCCCACTTTCCTGACGTCGTCGTCATTCTGCAAGAGGCGTACCCGCCCGGCTGTAGAGGCCACAAACAATGGGCAAAGGGCAACTCGCTGTCCCCAGAACGGTTACAGGCTGGCCCAGTGGCGCCCCGCATGCCCCGCGTGGCGAGGATCTGGCAAACTGAAAACAAGATTCTCATGTCAGATTGAGAGCCCCGAGATGGCTGCGTTGCAGCAAGTTGCAGGCGAGAACCCCGTTCCTTGGAGCGCGCACCGCGTTCTCGCTCAGTCCAGTGAGGCCCTCATTCCGATACGGCTTTAGTCGGTCCGACTCAGAAAGAGACTCCCCCTTCCGCATCTTGTCAAGTGATAAACACGAGGGCTCCGTCACTTGGTGCGAACTGGAGCCCTCTCAATACAGTAGGCGATTCCGATATAATGCCAGACGCCTACGCTTACATACGTTCCATCACTTTCAGAAGTCCCCTTCGACTTATTCCCAGGGCCTGCGCCGCCCTTGTTTTGTTCCCTCCGAATCTACCGAGCGCGCGCGTTATCTCTGCCCTCTTCAGCCACTCAATCTTCTCTGCCAGAGTCCGCGGCTCTGGTCTCTCATCCGGCGAGTCCAGGACCCTGGCCACGTCCCGCGCCGAAAGGGTCGCAGCTCTCGGAGAGTCAATCACCAGAAGCTGAATCTTACTTCTCAGCTCGCGCACGTTGCCCGGCCAGTTGTGATGCTCCAGCGAGTCCAGCGCGCTACTGTCCAAACTCACGTGCTTCGAGTACTGGTGACAGTACATCTCCAGGAAGTGCCGGGCAAGGAGGGCAACGTCCTTCTTTCTATCGCGCAGAGGATGAAGAACGAGAACGGCCTGCGCAAGTCTGAAGTAGAGGTCACGCCTGAAAGCCCTCTTCTCGACGTCAAGCCACAGATCCTTGTTGGTGGCGGAGATAATGCGGGAGCGAAGCCGTCTCACACCGGTATCGCCTACACGCCTATACCAGCCGTCGTCGAGGACCTGGAGGAGCTTGGCCTGCATGCGCGGGTCCATCTCGCCAATCTCATTGAGAAAAAGCGTCCCGCCGTTGGCCTCCTCCAGAATTCCCTTCTTGTCCCCCACCGCCCCACTGAATGCACCTTTCGCGTACCCAAAAAGCTCGCTCTCAAGAAGCTCCCCGGGTATCGCGGCGCAATTGAGTTCAACGAATGAGCCCCCCTTTTGTTCTTCGTGAGTTTTGAAGACGTACGCAAGGAGGTTCTTCCCGATTCCAGTCTCTCCCTGAATGAGCACCCTGGTATCGCTTGAACAGAGCTTCTCCGCAGTACGTATCACCCCAAGCAGGTCCACGTCACACGTGACGAATCCGTGAGACGAGTTCTCCCGCTGTGCGGAGTCCTCATCAGGCCTGGGAGCAGGAGTCACTCGCCCGGGAGCACCCCAGGCCTCTTCGAGTTCCTTCTCCGTCTCCTGAAGAAGCCTCTCTGCGCCGAGCTCCGCGAAGATACCAGCTGCGCGCGCCAGGAGACGTCTCCCCTCCCTCTTGTCGTCCCCGGAACAGGACGGCCCGCAGAGAAAACGCCCGAAGTGCAGCAGGGTGCGCGCCAGACCGTACCGATCCCGAACTGCTTGAAGTCGCTTGACAGACGCTCTGAACGCCACTCCCGCGCTTCTTCTGCACCCGGCATCCGCCTTGATTCTCGCCAGGACGCAGAGCGCCGCTCCTTCTTCGTGCCTGTCACCAAGCGCGGAACTGAGTTTGAGGGCTCGGCGGGAGGACTTGAGGGCTTGCTTGTGCTCCCCGCATTCCAGAAACACCTCGGCTCGCCGTCGCTCCACTTCGGCCACGATATCTCCCTCGGAGGCGATCTTCTCAGCTATCGCGAGCGCTTGCTGGAAGCGGTCGAGGGCCGACTGGACGCTACCACGAGCCAGCTCGCTCTCTCCCATGAACTCGTGAGCCAGGGCGATCTCTCTTGCAAGGTTTTCCTTCTCGGCTACTAGGATAGCCTCACTGTATAGTCTCTCCGCTGCCGCCGTTTCTCCGAGAAGCCTGAGAGCGTTGCCCAGTCCTATCGAGGCAGCTGCGCAGGTGTGCCGGTCTCCGATGCGCCTCGCGATGGACAGCGCTTCCTCCAGAGAAACCCTCGCCTCTCTCCAGCGTCCCGTTCTGTGGTAGACAAGACCAATGTTGAGAAGCCTGAGGGCAATTTTGCCGTAGTTACCGCTCTCCTTGTCCAGCTCCAGCGCCTTGTTCAAGTGGTCAAACGCCAGCTGCCACTCACCGTGGTTCTTGTGAAGCAGAGCCAGATTGTTATGTGAGATGGCAATGCCTGCCTTCTCCTTCAGCCTGCGGTAAACGGCCAGGGCCTCCTCGAACTGTTCCCTGGCGACCCCCGCCTGGCCGAGTCGAAGATAGCTCTTGCCCATGCAGTTGTGACACTGGGCGACCTTGCGGTCTTCGCGATGCCTGGCGAAGGTTCGAAGTGCCTCCTGGCAGGAGGCGATGGCTCTGCCGTAGTCCCCCATCTTCCAGTGAACTTGAGAGAGTAGCAGATTCAGCTCCGCACTGACTTTTTCGTCACGTTGTGCCGACAGTTCGCGGGCGATGTCCCCACACTTCTCGAGGGCCTCGCCACAACGAGAACGCCTCAGAAGACACTCAATCACTTTCATCTCCAGACGGATTCGCTTCGCGTCCGAGATGTGCATCCTGTGCGCCTTCGACAGAATCTCCTCCAGATATTCCAGCGCCGGTTCGTAACCGTCCTGATTGAGGTAGAGGTCCGCCAGGACTTCAAGACGCTCCAGGTATTCCGAAGCGGCGGAGATGTTACGAAGGGTCTCCAACCTCTTCTCGATCCTTTTAATGTCAGGAATTCCGAAAGCCATGGTGACCTCCTCGCTAGAATGCAATCGCCAAAGATGACACGGAGGCACACAGTCTGAGGATGGCCATCGCTCGCTCAACGTCGAACGAGGCTCTACCAGACCACTTGGCCTTCTCAAGCTGAACGTCATGGTGGAGACGGAAAAGCTCCTCGGACGACTCATTCTCGCCCGCGGAGCCCGACGGGGTGCCGTCAGCAGCTTCCGACCCTGGTCCTGCGCAGTCAGGCATATCAGGATCTCCGGAATCCTCGCTGAACCTGACCGTCTCTCTGCAGTCCACGCAAGGAGGTGACGCCAGATCTGCAGATGCGAAGAAGAGTGCGACCAGGAAGATGGCCAGAAGCATCACGGAGCACCTGGCTGTTGACTCTCGCATACCGTCCTCCTGTTGTCCCGCGGAAGGATTTCCTTCCGCCAGCAGAGGCAAAGTAGGCGCGCATCGAACCAGCGACGCGGCGCCGGTGCAAATCACTTATGCCAGGCAGCAGGATGCAGCACAAAGCAGTACCGGAGCAACCTCCTCAGTCTAGACTAAGAAGTTGCCTTCGGCTCTGCAGGCTGAACCCTGAGCTCATGCAAAATAGCAGCTGAGTTTTGACCTCGTTCCGGCCCGGCAGGAAAGAACCTGCCAGGTCAGAGATTATGATATCACAGGCGTGGAGTCACGTCAATCGAAAAGGCAGCGTGAGAGGATGATTCCGGGAGGCTGATTCAAGAGGACACTCTGGCAGAGCCGCGCTCACGAGCCAGAGTCAGGAACCCGAGCGTTTCTCGCAGGCGAGCCTGCGCCAGACGTCTGCCTGGTCCACAACGCGGTACTGCTAGGGCAATTGGAGCTGGAACTCCGAGAGTTTCTTGAGTTCCTTCAGTCTGTCCAGAATGATGAACGTGTCTATTTCTGCGAGCCGCTGCACCCCAAACCTCTCCACTGCAAAAGAGGCCATGACGGTGCCGTACATGACGGCAAGCCGCAGCGAGTCCTCGCTCAGGTCATCGCACCGGGCCATGAACCCCACGAAGCCGCCTGCAAAAGAATCGCCCGCTCCCGTTGGATCGTAGAGGAGTTCCACTGGATAGGCGGGCGCCGCAAAGGTGAAGTCGCGCGTGATGAGCAAGGCGCCGTGCTCTCCTTTCTTGATGACCACGATCCTGGGCCCCATGGTCAGGATGTTCCTTGCCGCCTTGAGGAGATTCGGCTCGCCAGTGAGCTGGCGTACTTCTGAGTCGTTAAGAATGAACGCGTCCACCTTCTCTATGGTGCGCAATAGCTGGTCCTTCTTACCGGAGATCCAGAAGTTCATCGTGTCGCAGGCCACGAACTTCGGACTCCCGACCTGCTCCAGTACCTCGTACTGCAATCCGGGGTCGATGTTTGCCAGAAAAACGTAGTCCGAGTTCTTGAAGTTCTCGGGAATGACTGGATGAAAGTGCTCAAACACATTCACACACGTGCTCAAGGTCTTGGCCTCTCCCAACTCGAAGCCATACTCTCCCCTCCACCTGAAAGTGTCTCCCTCCTCAACCTGAAGACCTTCCAGATTGACACCTCGCCCCTCGAAGAAACGGACGTGCTCCTTCGGAAAGTCAGTCCCCACAACCGCCACCATGTTCACCTTGTCGAAATGTTGGGCCGCTATTGAGAAGTACGAAGCTGACCCTCCCAGCTCTTCACTGCAGCTTCCGAAAGGAGTCTCCACCGTGTCCAGGGCGACCGAGCCGACAACTAGAATACTCACCTCTTTTACCTCGCTCTCTCAGGACTTCATTCTGGGCAGACACTTTCGATGAACGAGCCGGTGCTCGTCTACCGTGAGCTACTATGCTCCTTTACATCTTGTCCGGGGCCGAAACTCCCAAAAGGTCAAGACCGTTTTTGATGACAGTCTTCACAGCGCGCACGAGCAGCAACCTGGACTGCATCAGGTTCGGTTCAGCCCCAACCACACGATGATTGTGGTAGAACTGATGGAACGCAGTCGCCAGCCCCGTCAGATATGACGTAATCTTCTGCGGTTCCCTTCCCAGGCACGCTGCCCGAACCTGCTCAGGATAACATATAAGATGCCTGAGCAGACTGAGCTCCTCCGGCTGGGAGAGGAGCGACAGGTCGGCCTCCTCGAGGCCGCACATTTCCACTCCCCCCTCCCTGGCGAACTCTATGACGCTGCTCACGCGGGCGTGACCATACTGCACGTAGTATACAGGATTCTCATCGGACTGTCTCTTCGCCAACTCAAGGTCAAAATCCAGATGACTGTTGACTTTTCTCATGAGGAAGAAAAACCTGGCGCAGTCGACTCCGACTTCCTTGATCAGCTCCGAGAGCGTCACGAACTCCCCCGCCCGCTTGGACATGGACACGGGCTCCTTGCCCCTCATCAACCTCACCCACTGCACGATGAGGATTTCGAGCCAATCCGGTGGGTAGCCGAGCGCCCGTGCCGCCGCCTGCATTCTGGGCACGTGACCGTGGTGGTCAGGCCCCCAGATGTCAATCACTCTCTCGAATCCCCTCTCGAACTTGTTGCGGTGATAGGCGACGTCTGAGAGAAAGTACGTGGGCTCTCCCGCAGCTCCCTCTTGGCCCGCTGGACTCTTCCTCACCACTCGGTCCTGCTCGTCCCCGAGCTCGCTTGACTTGAACCACTCTGCGCCGTCCTTCTCGTACAAGAACCCTGAATCTCTGAGCGTCGCAAGGGTTTCCTCAACGTAGCCGGATGAGTGCAGAGAAGATTCCCTGAACCAGTTATCGAACGACACGCCGAAGTCCGTCAGGTCCTTCCTCTGTCCCTCGATCATCCGCTCGACCGCAAACTTCGCAAACTTGGACCCTCCGGCCTTACCGGCCTCGGCAAGCATCTGAAGAGCGGTTTCGGACGAAATCTCTCTGGCCAGGTCCACAAGATACTCGCCGCGGTAGCCCTCTTCCGGAATCTCGGCTGGCCGGCCACTCCTGAGCTCCTCTACGCGAGCCTGCAGAGAGCGTCCCAGCAGTTCCACCTGTGTTCCGTGGTCGTTCGTCAAGAACTCGCTCCTGGCCTCAAAGCCGCAGGCCTTGAGAAGCCGTATGAGGGAGTCCCCCACGGCCGCCGCTCTCGCGCTCACGACGTTCAGCGGACCGGTCGGGTTCGCGCTCACGAACTCCACCTGGACCAGGCTTCCTTTTCCGAAGTTTAAAGTCCCGTACGCGTCTCCATCTTGAAGAATCTGTCGTGCGTTCTCCTGAAGGTGTGCCTTGCTGATGAACATGTTGACAAAACCCGGTCCCTCGACCTCCACCCTGTCCAGTTTGGCAGAAGTCCTGTCCAATCTGGACGCGATGGCCTCCGCCACCTCTCTGGCTTTCAAACCGCTCTGACTCGCCACGAGCATGGCGATGTTCGTACTGAAATCGCCGTGTCCAGCGGCCCTGGGTTCCTCAATCACGACAGGGGGCAAGGATCCCTCCTGCACGTGCCCTGTTCGAAGCGCAGCGTCCCTCACGGCGCCGCGCAGAATGTCAACTATCGACTCTCTCACTCTTGGCGTCTCCCCACAACCTCTCCAGTGCGTAATACTCACGTGCCTTGCGATTGAATATATGAACCACGACGTCCACGTAGTCAAGAAGAACCCATCTTCTGTGCCTGTATCCCTCGATGTGCCACTTCTTGACGTCGCGCGCCTCCAGCCCTTCTTCCACGGCGTCAGAGATTGCCTTCACGTGTACGTCAGAGCCTCCGCTGCAAATCACGAAGAAATCTGTCACGGTGGACAGCCCCCTCAGATCAAGAATGACGACCTCCTCGGCCTTCTTAGAAACAGCCAGGTCGGCTGCCTCTCTTGCCAGTTGGTGCGGTGTCAGCAGTCTTTCTCCTTCCAGCAGAAGTGCTACAGCCTCATCGCGACGGCCACGGCACCCGTTCTACCGCAGCACGAGGTCGGCCGTTCTGCCGCAGCTCGAACATTTCCCCTTCTTGACGCCGGTCAGGCTGACCGAATAACCCTGCCTCTCCACAAGAACGTTATCGCACACCGGACAGCAGGTGTTCGAACCGGTCCTGGTGAGAATGTTGCCAAGATAACAGTAGAAAAGCTCCTTCTTCCCGATCTCGTACGCTGTGAGTAGTGTCGATTCAGGCGTAGGCTTCGCGGCCATCTTGTAATGAGGGAAGTAGCGCGAGAAGTGCAGAGGTGTCTCCTGCCCCAGATTCGAAGCCACCCAGTGCACAAGCTCCTCCACTTCCTTCCTGTCCGTGTTCTCTCCGGGGATCATCAGATTCGTGATCTCAACGTGGCAATGCTTCTTTGCGATCTTGCAGGTTCTGAGGACCGGGGCCAGCGATGCCTTGCACAGCTTCTGATAGAACGACTCCCTTATAGATTTCAGATCTATATTCAGAGCATCCACGTACTGCAGAAGCTCCTTCAGAGGCTTCTCTTCCACGAATCCGTTGGTGACCAGAACGTTCACCAATCCCCTCTCTTTCGCCAGTCTCGAGCACTCGAATACGTACTCGTACCATACGAGAGGTTCCGTATAGGTGTACGAGATACCGATGGAACCGTCCCGGCCCGCCGATTCCACGAGCTCTTCGGGAGGGACAAACGAGGTGCGCACCTCCTGTTGCGAAATCTCCCAATTTTGACAGAAGGGACATCGGAAGTTACAGCCGTTTGGGCCGACGGAGAGAATCAGGCTTCCCGGGTGAAAGTGATAGAGCGGTTTCTTCTCTATCGGATCCAGGGCAGCCGAAACCAGATGGCCGAAGTTTTTCGAATACAGCTTCCCCTTGCTGTTCACCCTGCCCATGCATATCCCGGTCTGTCCATCGGAGAGAACGCAGTGATGCGGACATAACTCGCACCGCACTCGTCCGTCTTCAGTGGAGGTCCAGTGCATCGCCTCAAACATGCAGGTCGCCTCCCGTCAGGCAGCCGCCGGAACTGTGGCTTTCCTCAGTATGTCGCTCGGTCTCAGGAACGTCTCTGATGGCAGAAAGGGAGGTCACAGTGCGAGGCATCAACCTAGCGTTTTCTCTCCACCGTGTAGTCGACCGCGGAGCAAAGAGACGGATAGCAGGGAGAACCCTCGAAACGCTTGATGACGTCTTTCGCCTCAGCCGCATAGGCGAAAGCTCTCTCCCTGGAGTACCGGATACCGTCGTACTCGTCTATCAAAGTGAGGAGTTCCTGCCAGTTTCCATCCATGAGAGAGCCGGACTTCAGTATCTTGTGAATCCTGGCTCTGTCACGGGAAGTAGCGTTGCGCAGGGCCGCGATAAGAGGAAGGGTGAACTTCCCTCCCCTGACATCGCTTCCAATCTCTTTGCCAAGCTCCTTTTCCCGTCCCATGAAATCGAAGAGGTCGTCCGTTATCTGGAACGCGAGCCCGACGGCGTGGCCGAACCGTGAGAAATAGCCCCGGGCCCCGTCCTGCGTGTCTCCCAGCACAGCGCCGATTTCGCAGGAGGCGGACATCAGGGATGCAGTCTTCTCAGTGATCATCGTCATGTAATCGTCCTCGGTGACATCAACATCGTCGCGCCGCTCAATCTCGAGCATTTCTCCGACACTCATGCGGTGTGTGGCCTCGGCAAGTATGTCCATCGTCTCGTACATTCCGTTACTCACAAGCAGGTAGAAAGCCTTGGAGTAAAGGAAGTCGCCCATGGCTATCGATACATCGTCGTCCCACTTGAAGTTTACCGTGGGCACCCCTCGCCTGAGCTCACTCTTGTCGATCGAATCGTCGTGGATGAGTGTGGCGGTGTGAATCAGTTCAACTACTGTCGCGGCGCGGATGGCCTCAGAAGGTGGGCTGTTGCTCATCTTTGCGCTCAGAAGAAGGAGAGTGGGCCTAAATCTCTTCCCTCGCGTAAGTAAGAGATGATCGGCCACCGTCCGAATCAGGGGAAGATGCGACACGAGAGCTTCGCTCAACTGCTGTTCGAGCTCGTCCAGCTCTCCTCTCACCGCAGACTGAAGCTCCGCCAGTTTCATCTCAGCCACCGTTTGAAAGCATGCCCAACAACAAATAGGTTATTGTCATAACAACACTTACACGGTAACACCGGCACCGCCGACTGTCAAGCGAAAACGGGGATAGCGACCCGTAACAGGGCCCTGCGCAAAGGGGTAGTCCGGGTGCTGGCCCGTTCGTCAAACATTCACCACCGCAGTCTGTTGCGGGCGGGCATTCCTCTGCTCGGCCTGTCAGCGGGAAACCACTGTGTGTGACGTCGTGTCCGGGAAAAACCACCGCTCGAACTGAACGAACTCCAGGCTCTGAGAGCTGGAAAGCTCGTTCATCGCATCTGTCAGCACTCTCACGTGAGACCTGAAAGTCTCCAGTTCCCCCTTCGGCACGGGGTCAAGCGAGGGAACCTTCAATCGGAGCGGATTGATGAAAGACCCGTTTCGCGTCATGCGGAAGTCCAGATGCGGACCGGTCGACAGCCCGCTCGAACCCACGTAGCCAATCACCTGTCCCTGCTTCACCCTGGCCCCTCTTACGATTCCCTTTCCGAACTTGGACAGATGTCCGTAGGTCGTTGTGTAGGTGGAATTGTGCCGCACACTGACAAAGCGGCCGTAGCCCCCTTTCCACCCCGCGTAGGTAACCGTGCCCTCCCCTACTGACACGATCGGCGTTCCATAGCTGGCAGCGTAGTCTATCCCGTGATGCGGCCTGTAGCGCTTTAGAATCGGGTGAAAGCGCCTGTTTGTGAAGTACGAGCTGATTCTCCTGTAGTTGAGCGGCGAGCGAAGGAACGCCCTGCGGAGAGACTGCCCCTTTTCATCGAAATAGCCGCTCTTACCGTTAGCCAGCTGGAAGAGAAAGGCATCTTTGGAGATTTCCTTGCCGTTGTAAGAGGCGGTCAGGATTCTTCCGTAACTCTTATTGTACTCGCCACGCCGGTATTGTTCGAACAGAACGCAGAACCTGTCCCCTTCCCGCGGATCTGTGAAGAAATCGATGTCCCAAGCAAAGATATCGCTTAGAAGTACCGCCAGTTCAGCGTCACCGCCGGAGGCGCAGACCGCATCGTATAGAGATAGCTTTATGACACCCTCGACCTTTCGCACGATTTTGGTCAGAGGTATGTTCTCCTGAAACACGGTCAACCCGTCCTCGGCCGGCTCCACCACGAAGACCTCGCCAGGGGTCTTGCAGTACCTCAATCTCTTGAGGCTTCCTTCACCGTCCGTCACGAGTTCATATGATTCCCCGGGTAGAGACCTCTTGAGGTCAATGACACTGCCCAGTGTGCTGAGAACGCCAGTGATGTCTTCCGCAGAGATGTGCTTGCCCAGAAGGGAGGCGTGCAGCGAACCTCCTGAGCGAAGTGTGTCAGATTCGGAATGAAGTTCGGGGACGGCGGAGGCCAGGGCATTCGTGGAGTCCATCGACTGAAAAGAGGCGGCGCTCTTCTGTCGCGCGCTTATGCGCCAGAAAACCGTGAGCACAGCGCAAACGACAACGAGGAGCACTATAAGCTGCCCCAGACCAGTGAACTGACCGGTCCTCTTTCTTCTAACCATTGTGTCCCCTCTTGTCATCGGGCCTCAAGATGCTACGGGCGAAGGCAGGACGTGTCAACACGAAAGTCCCGCCGAGAGGGACTCGTTCTAGCGTCATTGGCCGCCGGCTCTCATCTTCCTGAGCCGTCCCAGGAGTTCCTCCCGCGTGTTGAGGCCCGGGTCGTCTAACACCACCTCCAGAAACTCCTTGAGCACCTGACCAACTCTTTGCTGGGGCCCTATGCCAAGCTCTCTCATCACGTCGCGCCCGTCAACGGCCAGGTCTGCGACCGACAGAGCCTCGTCCTTCTCCAGAAGCCTCTCGATGCGCCCCCTCATTTCCTCAAGGTATTGAGGAAATCCTTGCTTCAGACCGTTTCCGAGGAAATCGGCGATACGGAGATCGAACGCGTCGGCAATCATCTCCACTCCTACCCTCCTCATAAACCTGCGGAGCGCTCCGTCAGTCCACTCGCTCCGGTAATCGAACATGTGATTGTCGACAAGATTGACCGCGTAGTCCCTGTCCGCACCGCTGAACTTGAGCCGGTTCATAATCTCTGAGACCATCTCGGCACCCACGTGCTGATGATTATAAAAGGTAGCCCGCCCGTCCCTCTCCTCCCGGGTCGAAGGTTTGCCCAGGTCGTGTAGAAGCCCCGCGAGCCTGAGGAGAGGCTTGTCTGCCGGCACCGCGTCGCACGTATGGAGACTGTGCCAATAGACGTCATACGCATGAAACTCGTTTTGTACGACTCCTCGGCTTGCCTCGAGCTCCGGAAGAAAAAGGGCCAGCAGTCCGGACTGGCGCATCATCTCGAATCCTCGCGAGGGCTTGGCGGATTCCAGGATCTTCAGCAGCTCGTCACGTACGCGTTCCATGGAGACGAGTGAGGCCCTGTCAAGAACGGCAGGTATCGCTTGAAACGTCTCTGCTTCTATTTCGAAATCCAGCTGGCAAGCGAACCGGATCGCTCGAAGGGGACGCAGTCCGTCCTCTCGGAATCGCTCCACAGGATCCCCGACGGTCCGTATCAGCCTCCTGTCTATGTCCGAGAGTCCCTGGTGAGGACAGATGATTTCTCCAGCGACCGGCTCGTAGGCGATGGCGTTGACCGTGAAGTCGCGCCTAGAAAGGTCCACTCTGACGTCGTCCGTGAAAAAAACCTTCTCCGGATGCCTAGCGTCAGGATACTCGCCGTCGCGGCGAAACGTCGTGACTTCAAACGTCCTCTCGCCGTGAAGCACAGTGACGGTGCCGTGCGCCTTCCCTGTCGCTACCGTCTTCGAGAACTTGCCTTCCACCTGTTCGGGTAGGGCGTCCGTGGCCACGTCCCAGTCCTTCACCGGCCTCTCCAGGAGCAGGTCCCGCACGCTCCCGCCCACGACGTACGCCTTGAACCCGGCGCTCCTCAGAGCGGAAAGCACGTCCAGAAGACTGCCTGGCGCCTCGACAGCAAAACGCTGCGCAAGAAGCCGTGACGGCTCGCTAGCCTCTCGCTTTCCCTGTTTTGCTCTTTTCTTCTTCATGACACTCACAATCCCTGGCGGACGTTGGGCACGGAACAAGGGTGCATGACTGGTCTGCCTAGCGATGATGCGCCGCTTCGCCTCACTCAAGAATCTACCGCAAGCCGATGGCAAAAGCAACGAGAGCCACGGCTGCCGTGGGAAAGAGCATCAGCTGATACACTCTCCCGAGAGCTGCTCCGAAATAGTGGTGAGTCAGAATAAGACAGAGATGCACCGGCGAAAGAAGCACTCCTAGGAACCCACCTGCGTATGCGACGGCCACCGCGGAGACGGGCGAGGAAGAGGCCAACACGAAGGGAAGAACCACCGGAAAGGCCACGCCCACGAAGGCCTGCGCGATTCCGGTCAGCAGTCCCACGAGCATGGGAACCAGGAATAGGACGACGGCGTCCGGTACACCCAGCAGCGCCAGCATCCCCGGGAAAACGCGCACGACACCCCCGACTTCCATGACCTCCTTGAACGCCATCACCCCGAGAACCAGAGAGATTGTCGACAGAGAGAATGACTTCTTGGCCAGTCCTCCCAGCCTTCGAAGACCCGTCTTCTTCAAAACGGCTATCAGGATTATCGTCACCACAATCACTGCGAGGAGGTTTGCCTTAAAGACCAGGACCAGTACGATGACAAACGCAAACGGCCATATGCCCGACAGCATCCCCACGAGTTCTCGAGTCACGGCGCGGTCGCGTACCTGCGTACTCTCTCCGTTTTTAATCCGCACGAAGACCACGATCGCACCCGAGAAGATAGCAGCTCCACAGAGCGGCGCCTGCGTCACGACAATCTGCTCGATGGGGATCATCACGATGGCCGACGCGATTACTAGTCCAGGATAGATAGGCAGGACATACTCCCAGACGTGCCTGAACCAGTAGTTGACGTAGGTTCGATGTTCCGGCGTGATGCCCGGCGCGTCCCCCACGCTTGCCACCAGAGGCGCCGACCACATGGCCCCACCCGGCATCGGCAGCAACCCCCCGAACGCCGGGATGAGACACATGTTTATCCGCCTGTCCGAGATGAGCCGCTGGAGGGCCCTCGTGAATGTCTCAAGGTAACCGTGATGCGACGCCACCTCGGCAAGAAACATGATCAGCACTATCACGGCGAGCACGTGCAACGTGGAGAGTTCGATGCACGAAAGCGCGAGCGTCGCCAGCACCTGCCGTGCACCCATCCCCGAGCAGAGACCTATCAGCGCGGCTCCCGCGAAGAGAGACAACCCCAGGTCGAAGCGAAAGCGAAGCAGGACGACTATAAGTGCGACAGACAGGAGGATTCCTGAGACGGCGCCAGCAGGAGAACAAGCAGTTTCCATCTAATTCGAATACGCGAGGTACGAGGAGTCAGGCAGCGGGCTGACTACTCTTCTAACCCTCCTCCTCACCCACCCTCCTTCCAATCAGGTGCATAATCAGGACCTTGCCCACCGAGGTGGCGGGAAGCGCGAGAACGACTCCGACCAGCCCGGCGACCTTGGCACCTACCATGACAGCAACCAGAACAGTGAGGGGATGCAGCTTCATCCTGGTACCCATCACACGTGGGCCAACCACGAAGGAGAGAAACTGGTTGAGAGCGAGATAGACGAGAAACCCCTTGACCGCCATCCAGGGAGACTGGAATACGCCCACGAGCACTATGGCGATCGAGGCCAGCGTGAAGCCCAAGAAGGGAACAACCTCACATGCACCGGCAAAAAGCCCTAGCACCAGAGGGTAGTTCAGCCCAACGAGGGCAAACGCGAGAGTGGCTGCGGCCGCCATAAACAGGCAGACGATGCCGAGGCCTCTCACGTAAGAGGAGAGAGCCCTGTCAACGTCCGTCAGGACCTCTTCGGCTCTCTCTCTTCTGGCCTCCGGGATTACTCTCATCAGCCCCTCTCTGAATTTCTTACCGTCGTCCAGAACGTAGAAAGTCGCAATAGGGATGAGCACCAGCCCCACGAGGCGGATGACCATGTTCACGGCCGTGAAAAGCCCCTTGCCGATGTAGCGACCGGACTCAAGAGAGATCTTACCGAGCTCGGTTTGGAGGGAGGAAAGCCAGGAGGAAATGATCGCGTTTTCCCCGTACTTGCTCTCCAGAGCGGCGACCCCCTCTTTGAGCCGTTCCATGTAGGAAGGCAAATCACTCAGAACGTTGTTGATCTGGCTTCCTATGGCCGGCAAGACCTTTGAGAGGAGAAGAACGAAAAAAGCCACCACCCCTGCCACGACTGCTCCAGAGGCCACGCGGCGTCCGACCCGAATAGGAGTGAAAGGCAGTTTCAGCCGTTCTAGGAAGTCCACCACCGGACTCAGGGCGTAGGCCATGAGGATGGCGAACAGAAGGAGCATAACGATCTCGCGAGCGGCATAAAATGCCCAGAGCAGGGCAAGAACAGCCAGGATTCCCAGCACGATCCTCAGCCAGCCGTGAGACTTTTTGTCTGTCATCGTGAGCATCCTCAACCTTCAACAGAAACTTGACTGCCACTCCGGAACAGAGCCTCAGGGCAGCGCGACTGGCCGTCAATCTGGTGGCCCCGGCGCGGCCCCTCGAACAACCCCACCAATACCAATTCGGCCGGCCCGATGTCAAACCGAATGTGAGGGCTCCCGCACCCTACTTCACCAGGAGGCTTGCTATCTTGCGCGCCACGCGCGGAGGAGAAGAGAGTAAACCCGACGCCCTTATGCGCAACTTGAGGTAAGAACCAGTCTCACCCCTTGGTGAGAGTTCGACCCTGAGAGTGTACCAATGGCCGTACAGCCTCAGGACGCAGAAAAGAACAACGAGCAGCGCCCCCAGCTTTGTCAGGGACCAGCCGGGGTCCCTGCGCACCCGTATCAGACTCTGCTCGAACACCTCAAGAACTCTGACCTCGAGCCCGCCCACGTCGGCCCCGTCACCTCGACCCAGAAGGACCGTCTCTTCGGGGATCTCGCCAGAATACCCGAATCCTTCCGCCGCAGGCGAGGCGCTGATGCGCAGGGCGGGCTGCGCCGCTGAAACAGAGTCTTTGGACCCGTGTCTCAGTTGAAGCTGTGTCAGCAGCTGAGGGCTGATACTCAGGCGCACACCTTCTCTGGTCACGCTCGCGGGAAGCGCTACTCTCAGCGTTTCACTGAGGGCGGGGAATTCGATGTGCGCCACGTCCGAAAAGGCACCTTGCGATACGCTGTGACCAAAGACCATCCTGCTGTCACCAGCCCCCACGTAAATGCTGTCGCTGAGCTCCCCGGACGTGACACGAAGCAAGCTGCCCCAACCCCTCAAGAGCAGGCCTCGGTCTGCTTCACCGGAAAACAGCTGTTCCCGCGCCAGGAAGACTCTGGACAGAGGGGAACCGGACGTGGCGACGGTCACCCCGGCGGGGAGGGACTCGTAGTGCTTTCTGAGTTCCAGCAGCTCGATTCTGAGAGCTCCCGCATCTTCCGGCTGCGAGCCTGAGGGACGAGAGCTGCCAACCAGCCTGTCCCACCTGGTCTCCCGAGCCCTTGCAGGGACGACAGAAGTGAGCCCTCTCTCCGACCTGGCAACGTATCCCCACGAGAAGAAGTACGTGGCCGCAAGCCCCACGAGAAGCACAATGGCACTCAGGTGGAACATCAACGAAGTGAACCACGGGGAGATGCCCTTCACCGCAGTTATTTCTGAGCGCCCCTCCTCGGTTATGACCCCCTTTCTCCTGAAACCTATCGAGCGTAGGAGCACCGCAAATATGAGAAGCACGTCCTCGCTGGAAGCGGGGACGGAGAATTCGCTCTCGTACTGATCCGTGCCCTTGGTGACCCTGAAGGCCCTCTCTCTGACCCGGGCGTATGTGCAGAAGACCAGCGCCACCAGCAAGAGTGCGAAGAGAAGCATGAACCACCAGGAACGAAGCACTCCCAGCAATCCCAGGGAATCGTAGATGCGAAACATCCTCTCGCCGAACCGGGCAAGGTAATAGGCCTCGTCCAACCCCTGGGGAAAAAGCGCTCCCAACAGCGTCCCCAATCCGATGAAGAACATCACCGCCAGTGCGAATTCCGGCGATGAAAGGGTCGTGTAGAGAATGTTCCTTTGAAGGCCCTGCTCACGAACTCGAGTGTCGTGGAAGCCTTTTCTCACCGGACCTCCTTCAGGGCCTGCACGCGAACCTGAACCGGCACCCGAGCCGGCAGCGCGGCAGGACTGCGGGGATCACAAGAAGATGTCGAGTCCCACACCCCGCATCAACCCGTGCGGAGCGTCGAACGACAGGAACGATACGATGATTCCGCAGAGGGCCGCCGACTGGGCGACCACAATCGCGCCCCTGGACGCCGGCCTGGAAACGGAAAGGTGCAGAAGGATCGAATACGCCACCACGGTGAAAAGCTGCGCCGCGATGGACCTCTGCCAGAACCAGCCGAGCCCAACCGCCTCCAGAGACCCCAACCCGAAAGCCAGAAGTCCTGAGAGCATCAGAGGGAACGCAAACCTCACAAGCCCGGCGGAGACAGCGTTCATGGATTCCTCACTTACGTCGAACCCGCCCGTATCGCGGAAGCCCGTCGGACGCCCCGCTGCAAGAATTCCCCTGAGCTGCGCCGCGAATGCCAGGACCCCTGCCGCGTATGCCAGAGGCGTCGCCGCACCGTACCAGGTGATCATCGCGCCCTGGATTATGTCGATGCCTGGAAGAGCGCACGGCTCGTGCCAGACTGCCAGCGACGCCGTGACTATGAAAGCGCACAGCACACCGCTTGCGATCACCATTCTGGAACGCAGCCAGCCCGCACCGATAAGACAAAGCACGGCGCAGCTGAGCCCGAACCACGAAAGAAGCTCAGGCTTGCCGACGAACGGCAGCCTGCCCATGCACCACGCTCTGAAAAGTGTGAAACCCACGTGCGAAAGGAGGGCCAGAAGCAGCAGCCTCCTGTGAAGGGACAGCTGCGCGACGTGAGGGGGCCGCGACCTCACCACGGTCGTGGCGACAAACGAAGCGCCATAGAGGGACGCGGACACGAAGAGCAGAACTCGCAGCACTGTGGCCCAATTCCAGGGCAGAAATCCTGACTCTATGGCAGCCTCCCAGGGGTTGCTGGAACTCAGTAGACTGCGGCGCGTATACCCGAGGCTTCCTCGAGCCGAAGGGCGATTTGCCGTAGCCTGTCTTTGCTCATGGCTTCAAGTTCCGGGCAAGGGCTCGCCCTGTCCAGACTATAGATCTGAACGTCGGAAGGTCTGAGCTCCCCTATCACCTTGACCCACTCTTCTACGAGGTCGTCGCTCGAGTTCCGGTCCGTGAACAGCGTCTGGACGGTGAAGCGACTGAGCTTCTTCAGGCCCTCCAGGATGTCCTTGAGCGTCACGCCGCGGCACGGCCTGTTGTAGGAGCCGAACGTCTCCGCATCCCCACAGTCGACTTTCATTATCCGGACGTCGCACAGTTCCAGGGCCCTCCTTACCCCCTCACTCGTCACGGTCGTGGAGTTGGAAAGAACAGCGACAAGCGCGTCGGGGGCGAGCTCGTCTCTGATTTCTCTCACGGCCCGCACGATGCGTTCGAACTGCGGATGCAGGGTCGGCTCACCGTTGCCGGAGAACGTTATGTACGGCGGCGTTACTCCCCTCTCCTTGAGCGTTGCCAGGCATTTCCGGAGCGACTGGGACACTTCCTCGGGTGAAGGCAGACCCCGGGTACGACGGCCAGCCCGAAGCCGACACTCTTCTGTCCATCCGTACTGACAGTACACGCAATTCAGAGAACAGAGCTTGTAGTTGAAGGGAAGGATGTTCACCCCGAGTGAACATCCAAGCCTCCTGGATGATACCGGTCCGTAGCAGATTGACTCCTGTAAGTTTAGGAGCGTCACTTCATGCTCCGTTTCCAGCCCTGACTCCCAACCCGGGCTCAGAGGGCAGGACGAGTCTCCCCTGCTTGACCTGGACTCCCACGTAGGGGTCCGTTGCCAGCAGCAGGTTTCCGTCCAGGTCAGCGTAGTCCACTCCGGGAGAGAGATGTGCCGCAGCTGATATACCGATGGAGGATTCGACCATGCAGCCCAGCATCACTTTCATTCCCGTGGCCCGCGCGACGTGGATCATCTTGAGTGCTTCGCGCACACCACCACACTTCATCAGCTTGATGTTGATGCCGTCAACAGCTCCGACCAACGCCCTGATGTCGGACGAAGTCTCAACGCTCTCGTCGGCAATCAGGGGCACCGAAACGTTCTCTCTGACAAACCTCATCGCCCCAGGGTCGCCCGGGGGAATCGGCTGCTCGACAAACTCGATATCGAATTTTTCGAGCGCCGAGATGCGCTGGACCGCTTCCCTCGGGCTCCAGGCACAATTCGCATCTACTCTGAGCGTCATGTCCGTGACACTCCGAATCGCTTCGAGCACTCTTTCGTCCCTGTCGGTGCCCACCTTTATCTTGAGAACGGAGAAGTCGGTTGCTTCGATGGCTCGCTGCTTCATGGTTTCGACGTCGTCTATGCCTATGGTGAAAGACGTGCACGGGGTCTTGTCTGCCGAGAAGCCGAGGAAGCTGTGAAGGGGGACTCCCAACTTCTTGCACACGAGGTCGTGCAGCGCAATATCGATGGCCGCCTTCGCGGCCGGGTTGCGCCCTAACGTCCTGTTCATTTGCTGCGCGAGCTCTTCCAGCTGAAACGGGTCCTCTGGAATCTCCTTTTTGAGGAGCTCGATGGCGGCCAGGACCGTGGCCTGAGTCTCTCCGTAGAACGGAGAAGGCGCCGCCTCACCCAGACCCACAAGTCCTCCGTCTTCAATCCTCACTACTGCGCCCCCAAAAGTGTCGGCGGCTCCCCTTGAAATGGCAAACACGTGCCGAGTCCTGAGGGTCAGGGGTTCAAATGAGAAGTGCATCTTCCTTTTCCTCCGGAGTTTATCCTTTCGATGACTGCATCGACCAGCTTTCCGGCTCCGAACTTGACGCAGTCAGTGGTCGGGACACCTGTCTCCTTCTCCACTTTTTCTATCTCTGAGAGTGTTTGCTCTTCGGTGAGATCGTAGCAATTCAGGGCAATGCCGACAACGGGAGCATGTTTGACGACCGCAGAGATCGCGTCGTGAATCCGGATTGCCTCGCCCAGGGGCACGATGGGAACCTCGTAGTCACTCACGAACTTCCGAGTCGGCTGATGGCAGAGAATCAGCGCGTCCGGGAGAGCGCCGTGAAGCATGGCCAGTGCGACGCCCGAGTAGCCGGGGTGAAAGATAGACCCCTGCCCTTCTACGAACACGAGGTCGTTGCCCTTGGCGCCCTCCAGGACAAGCCTCTCTGCCGCGCCTGCCACGAAATCCCCAATCACCCTGTCCACCGCTATCCCCTCTCTCGCGATGTAGATGCCGGTCTGCCCGGTCGGGGCGAAGTGAGCCTTCAGTCCTCTTCTGGCGGCCTCGTTTGTCATCTCCAGGGCAACGGTCATCTTGCCGGTCGCACAATCCGTCCCGACCGTGAGAACCACGAACGCATCGACCCCCGCAGCGAGACAGCGTGCCACGGGAATGTCATCCGGTACGTCCCTGAGATCCACAAGAGTCGTACCCTTCTGGCCCGCCAGCTGAGCGAATTCTCCGTCGCTTCCGATAAACGTATGCATGCCGCTGTAAACGTCCAGCCCACGTGAGATGGCCTCTTTGAGAACGACCCTCCACTCCCCCGGGAGCACTCCCCCCTTGGGGGCGATTCCTATCAGAAGGGAATCCGGAGAGTACTTCATCGCCTCGGCAAGGTCGGCAACGATAGGGATCGGGCCTCCGAAACCGAGGATCTCTTCCACAGTCCTCCCGGTCTGGGTGCTGTCTATCACGGCCACGACTTCCTCCTGCCTGTGACGGATGACGCAGGTAGCCGTTTTGGAGCCCAGCACGCCGAAGGCGCCCTCTGCGAGTATGACGAGTCTGTTCTTCTTCACGGGATGTAGAGACTGCGACTGAGAAAACTCGGTTCAGCGTGAAACCCGACGATCGCCGGGCAGAAGCACACAGGCAATTATGGCACAGCGCCTGAACGCAGTCCACGAGAAACCGGCCTCCGCGATGGCAGGCGTCCAGCTTGACAGCCGGAGGTGCACTCAATAGAATCCCGCGGTGATGGGTTTCGCGTGGTTTCAAGAAAACAGGGGAGCTCTTTCCTTTTACGTGCTTCGGCTCGTTGGACCAGGCAGCGCGGCCGCCGTCGTGACGCAGCGGACAGGCGGATTCAGCAAGGGAGTCTACGAGGGACTGAACCTCTCGCTGCGCGTAGGCGACGACCCGCGTAGCGTTCGCAGGAATCGCCGGCTCCTTGCCTCCACGCTGGGGCTCAACGAAAAGGACTGCGCCTGGCCTGAACAGGTGCACGGGGAGTCCGTGCTCTACGCAGACGCACCGGGCCGATTCAGCGGGGCGGACGGGTTGGCAAGCTCGAAACCCGGGCTGTGGATGGCAATCCTGGTGGCCGATTGCGTTCCGGTGTTCGTCTTGGACGAGCAGCTCTCTTTTGTGGGCCTGGCTCACGCCGGGAGGCGTGGGACCGCACTGGGCATAACTAGGAATCTGGTAGAGCTGGTGAAGTCCAAGGCAGATGCGTCCGGGCAAGCGCTGACGGTGGCCCTGGGACCGTCCATCGGCGGGTGCTGCTACGAGCTGGACACAAGGACAGCGTCCGAACTTCCGCGGCCGTTCGTGAAGGAGAGGAACGGAAAGACCTTTGCCGACCTCTGGGAAGCCAACGCCGCGCAGGCTCTCAGTGGAGGAGTGCCGGCCGACAACATCCTGCTGCCCCCTGCGTGCACGTGCTGCGAGCCACAGATGTTCTTCTCACACAGGGCGCACGGTGGAAGCACGGGTAGGCAGATGGCCATCGCGGCTCCGGGAGGCCTCGGTCTTCAGAGGAATGATTGAGAGACACGCCGGTAGCTGGCGGCCTCAGCAGCTCGTGCCTTGCGATGTTCCAGAATGGGCTCTCTCGTACAGGTCCACGTACTTCTTCACGACGGACGACACCTCGAACTGCTCCACGGCCACGCGCCTCGCCTCCTGGCCGAAAGTGTGTCTCTTGTCGTCGTCTTCCAGCAGCCCGAGGAGCGAGCCAACCATGCCTTCAACGTCGTAGGGATCGTGCAGGAAACCGATCTTGCCGTGCTGAACGACTTCCTTCACACCTCCCACGTTTGTCGCAACGACCGGTACCCCGCAGCTCATGGCCTCCAGGCAGACCAGTCCGAAGCTCTCGTGTTCGCTCGGAAGAAGAAGCACGTCGGCGATGGGCAGCACACGCTCTATACACTCCTGATTTCCCAGAAAGAGGACGTCGCCCTCTATCCCCAGCTGGGCACAGAGCTTCTCCGCCGGGAGCCGCTCCGGACCGTCCCCTATCATGACCAGCCTGCAGGCACGCTCTGCCCGAACCCTCGAAAACACTCGAAGAACACCCGATATGTTCTTGACAGGACGGAAGTTCGACGCGTGAATGATGAGAGGCTGGCCCGACGGACAAAAGAGCGTCTTCGCCACCGTGGCCCCGTCAGGCGTGAACTTGGACACGTCCACGAAATTCGGGATGACCTCGATGTCTTTCTTTGTCTGGAAGCTCTCTTCGGTCCGAGCCCTCAGGAACTCGCTGACCGCGGTGACCCGGTCGCTGGACTCGATACTGAACTTCGTAATCCTGTGAAATGAGGGTTCCTGTCCCACCAGCGTGATGTCGGTCCCGTGAAGCGTGGTTATGGTCAGAAGCCTGTTCGGTTCAAACATGCTGCGGGCCAGAAAGGCGCTGACGGCGTGAGGGATGGCGTAATGTACGTGCAGCACGTCAACGCGGTGGCGCTCGGCCACCTCGCACATCTTGGCGGCGAGGCTCAGGCTGTAAGGTGCGTCCTGAAACACGTAGTAGAAGCGCGTGTCGACCTGATGGAAGAAGATGTTTTTCTGGAAGTCCTTCAGCCTGAAGGGGAGAGAATACGTGACAAAGTGGACCTCATGGCCCATCCGCGCCAGTTCCATCCCCAGCTCCGTGGCCACGACACCGCTGCCTCCCGAGGTGGGATAGCACGTGATAGCTATGCGATAGGACTCCATCGGTTCCCCCTTCTTCGTTCTTGCCGCCCACTGCTGAGCCCGGCCTCACCCCCGCCCGATAACTGACTCCTCATCTCCCACCCACCAGAAGAGTGGGGTCGTCCACGCGGAGAGAGCCTTCGTACAGAAAACCCTCCCCGTACTCCGCCCCGATCAGACCTCCGAGGTATTTCGCCCTGGCTTCGATTAGGTCCATGAAGCCCGCCCGATTGAGTCGCGTGGGGTACGAGTCGGGTCTGTTTCTCTCGAACTGGCTCCGGTAGACGCGCACGGCCTTCATCTTCTTCTTGAAGAACTTTCCCACATCCACGATGAAGGACGGCACAAAGTGGACGTCCCCCATGTAGTACAGGATGCTGACCAGGCCGTGGGGCCTCCCTGAGGCATCGAAGCGCCGCAGCCCTGCCAGGAAGACGCCCCTCCTTATCATTTCGCTGGCTTCGACGTGGTCCGGATGCCGTGAGTGTCTGTAGGGCCCTAGCACGAGCGAGGGTCTGTGCCTACGAATGAGCTCCACCACGGTCTTCACCTGCTGTACGTTTGAGTGATCGAGCCCTCCGTCCGGTAGTCCGCAGCACTCTCTCGAGGAGACGCCCAGTATGCTGGCGGCCTTCGCACTCTCCAGAGCTCTCGTCTTCTCGTTCCCCGAGCTTCCCAACTCCCCGCTGGTCAGGTCAGACAGGCGCACGTCATGTCCCATGGAGCCAAGCTTGGCAACCAGCCCCCCGCAGGTCAGCTCAACGTCGTCCGGATGTGCCCCGATCGCTACGACTCTCATGGTCTCCTCCTAAGGGATGTCTACAACGGCAATGTAGTGATGCACGCGCCCCTCAAGACACTCCTCGACGTGTGCCCTGGCCACGTCCTGAACACCGCTGATGAATGACTGGTCCGAATGGAGGATGGGAGCAAGGCAACAGAAACTCCTTTCCTGAAGCGTTCCCCTCGGAGCCAGCATCTCCCGTCCCCATCTGAGGGCCGGTCTCTTGCCGAGCGCGTCCTTTCTGTACGAAGCTTCGAACGCATCGCGTACCCTCTTTGTCTCAAACTCCATCTTTCTGCGCGAAGAGGACAAAACCTGCTCCACGTTCCGTCCCGCACCTGCAGCCAGCCGGGCCACGCCCTCCAGAGCTGCCAGAACCTTGTCCGGAAGACGGTCCAGTTCCTTCCGCACGTTCTCGGGAAGGCTTCGACGGAAGTACCGTCGCGCCGTTTCATCGAAGGCAACAACGAGGTCCGCCAGCGTTGCCGAGTCCGACTCCAGGAGAGCGGTCAGATCCCTTGGGACAACGGTCATGCTCAGACGCGGGAAGACGGGCGCCTGTCCAAGCTCCAGGACCCTGCATACGGCCGACGTGACGAACGAGTAGGATATTTCTGACGGACCCAGAACACCGGCGACTGCACCCGTGACCTGGCCTCTGACAACGGGACCCAGCAGCACGTTCGGCAGAAGCTCCACCGCACCCCTCTCCCATTCCCCTCGGACGCCCCGCAGATCGTCCCTGGAGACCTTCTGCCTGGTCTCCCCATCTCTAAGGAAAACGCAGACCTCTGCGCTCCTCGCCGAGACGGGCTCACCGTATCCGGCGTCCCTGAGTATCTTGAGCGTCTCCAGCACCTCGCGCTCTACGGAACGGCTATCTTTGAGGTAGGCTCCGATGACGCTCTTGGAGTTCTCCAGAACAGAGGAGAGCCTCGCGTCCACAACCACTACGCCGGTAGAGGCCGCTACGCGGAGAAACAGGGCGGAGAAGAACTCGCCCATGTCGCGGGAAACCGCCAGAGCGTCTCCGACCTGTTGCAGTGTGAAATCGGCGTTGCGTGCATACTGGAATCCTTCTCGCAGGGTTTCGAGAGCGCTCTCAATCGCCCCTGCTGGAACCGTCCCCACCATCCTCCCGGGAAAGTGGAGGGACGAGGGAAGAGAGACCGACTTACGAGAAAGGTCCCTATCGAAGAACGACGCCGTCGAGACTTCCTCGAAGTCGCTGTCGTCCGAGGCGTTCCAGAGAACTGGCACAGCCGTGGTCTCTCCCTTGCTCGAGAGCGATTCGGAAAGCGCCGCCGCGGTCAGAACCTTGTACAGCGTATAGAGGGGGCCGCCGAAGAGACCGGGTTGCTGCCCGGTCAGCACCGGGACCGCCTGTCCCTCAAGAAGGGCCCTCGCATTCTGAAGGGTTGACTGTCCTGCCCCCAGCCGAGAGTTGTAGTCCAGAACTTCTTTCCACAGATGCCCTCCCGCGCCCGGGCCGGTGGGTGCTCGGTGCGGACCGCCCCCGATGCCGAAGATTTCAGGAGACTCAACGCCTCCGGCCACGTTACCCGAAACGTAGTCCACGTAAAGGCGAGGCAACTTGAAGAGCCCGGGTTCTGCTTTGGTTACCTGCTCCAGCATCAAACCGTCCTTGCCAGCGCGATGAGACGACACGAAGTCGGCTCATCGAAGGAATCGCCGTCGTAAGTTCCGAGCAACCTGAACACGGTATAACCCGCCTGCTCCAGCATCTTCTCGAGCTCATATCTCGGAAACAAGGAGACCCTCTCCCTGTACTCACGAAGCACGGCCGAGGGAGCCTCTGCCGAGCGGATCACCACGGTCTTCTCGACCGCCTTTCCTCCATCGAGAATCCTGCGCTTCTCTTCCACCAGAAAATCGCCGACCTCTCGGACCGAACGCGGCTCAAGGTTCTCTTTGACCCAGACCGGGTTAGCGTGGTCTATCACGAAGAGGCCGCCGGGCCGCAGCACCCTGTGGGCCTCCCGTATCACGCGCAACTCCTCCTCCAACGTCTGGAAGTAGCCGAAGCTGGTGAACATGTTTATGCAGACGTCGAACGACCGGCTTCTGAACGAGAATTCACGCATGTCTCCCCTGACCACCCTGCCGGCGCTCGCGGGATGAGCCGCCACCAACCGCCTCAGGAGCGCCTCCGAGAGATCCAGACCGAAGCCGACAACGCCTGCCTCCCCGAAGGCCCTCAGGAAGCGACCTTCTCCGCAGCACACGTCCAGCAGGTGCAAATTATCCAGAGAGATGAGCTTTCCCAGAACCTTGACGAACCGGGCTGCTTCTTCTTGATTTCTGTGAGAGTAGAGCGTCAGGTAGAACTCGTCAAAGGCGTCTCTGAACCAATCCGACATTCGGGGATCCTTTCCGCGTTCCTCGCGGCCCGCTTCTGAAAGCATAGGCCAGCCGCATCATGCAGTCAAGGGTTGACACTGCAACGACATCCGTGTAACTTCTTAGTCAGAGATTGGCCGGGAGAATTCAGTCCCATGGGTTGCTAAGGAGGAAGGAGCATGCGTGCTTGGGTTTCTATAGCGTTCATACTTGCGACCGTTTCCTTGTCCGCCTCTCTTGCCGTTTCTCAGACCACGGAGTCTCTGACTTCGACCGTCCCTCAGAGCACGGAGTCTCTCGCTGAGGTTTACGAGACCGCGATGGGGCATGTAGAGAAAGGTGAGCATCAGGAGGCGCTCCCGTTGCTACGGATGGTCGTGGCCGACTCGGCGGACTTCGCCGCGGCCCACTACAATCTGGGCTTCGTCTACGAGAGACTGGGCACCCTCGATTCGGCAGGACTTGCCTACCGGAGCGCGCTGTCGCTGGACTCGACGCTGGTGATGGCTCACTACGGGCTCGGCACACTCTCCCTGCGCACCGGGAACCGCGAGGTTGCCATCTTGCACCTGAGGAAGGCAACGGGGTACGATCCTTCGTTTGCAGACGCGTATCTCAACCTGGGGAACGCGCTCGCGGCCACGGAGGACCTTGACGGGGCCATCGTTTCTCTGCGTAAAGCCATCGACCTCAGAAATGACTACGCCGATGCCTACTACCAGCTTGGTGCCACGATGTACCGCAAGGCGGGCTCCGCCAGCGAGTACGGAGAAGTGATAGACGTCTACAAGAAAGCGGTCGAGCTAGACCCGCAGCACGTGAACGCTTCGGTCGCTCATTTCTACCTGGCCAAGATGTACCTGGACACCCAGCAATATGCTGAGGCCGTGGCATCGGCCGACAACGCAGTCAAGGTCAAGCCCGACCTCGCTCAGGCCCTCTTCATAAAGGGCAAAGCGCTGGAGGGTCTGGATAACACTCCGGAAGCCATCGAGGCCTACAAGAAAGCGATCGAGAAGAAGACGCCGTACGGCAGCGCGCACTACGCCCTGGCCCGGCTCTATCAGAAGAGCGAGCAGTACGAACTCGCCCTTCAGGAGTACAAGGCCGCGGCCGATGACGAAACGTTCTCCGGTGCGGACAACGCACTGAAGGCCGCCAGCAGCATAGAGAGCTATCTTAAGAAAAAGGCCGCATCGGGAGGTTAGGAGAGCCACCGCCTCCGCGTTCTACGCCCCTCCCCGTTCTACGCCCCTTCTGGCAACACCGGACCCTCTGCGGCTACGTCGGGCTTGGGATTGGCGTAGCAGTAGAGACAGCCGTGCGCGCACGGGCTGTACCAACCTATGTCCAAGCTGGCGGTGCATCTGCAGAGCGTTCTCTGGCCCCTGGCCTTCGCAACCGAGCACTCGAGGCCGAGCGGATGAAGGCTGCTCAATAGCTCTCCGTCTATGCAGCGCGAGGATTCCAGACCCTCTGCGCAACACCCCAGAAGTCTCATTCCCTGTCTCGCACATTCTCTCAGCATGCGCTCCGTTTCCTCGCGCACGAGTTCTGCCGAGACCGGCTGCGGACTTATCCCCTGCGACGCCAGCCTTCGACGAACCTTGGCGTAGCACTCCATCCAACTCACTGTCACGGAAGGAATGCCGAGGGTACCGGCTCGCCTGACCACGCGTTCGAAGTGACGGACGTTGCAGTACGTCCGGCCAGAGGGAAGCACTAGATGCACGATGGGGTCGAATCTCACCCTCACCCTCTCGGGCCTGCCCACCAGCTCCACCAGCGGTCCGAGCGCAGAAAGGGCTTCTTCCGCCGGAGGTGAGCGTGGCTCCAGCCTCGTGGCTCCCATGCCAGTAATCGTAAAGTGGACGAAGAGCTGGCCGTAGCTCGAGACGGTGGAGCGAAGGTCTCTGTGCGTGAGAAGGGTTACTGGGTCTTTGGTCCAGATGACCAGGGTGTGTACGTCCGAGGGAAGAAACCTGGTCCTCAGCGTCTCGGAGAGGTTTTGGGGCGCGGTCCCAACCATGTCTATGCGACGGCTTGCGGAAATCACCCTGAGAGGCATCTTACACTCCGTGAGCGCGTCCCTGGCCGCGGCGCCGGCGCGGGCGCGCCGCGGTGCTTCTTCCGAACGGCGCCAGGTTCAATGCTCTGCAACTGCTCGGAATCTCCGACAGGCGTCGCACTAACGGTCCGTATCAGACATGCGGGCCGACGCATCCCGTACGTTCTTCCAGTGTGTCCCTTTCCAGTAGTACCTGTCGCAGCGTTTGCAGAACGCGAATTTCCGGTGACTCTGGTAGATGAATTCCGGGACCCTGCCGTCAGCGTTTACCCTGGGCACGACGACAAGCTCGGCGTTGCAGACAGTGCAGCGCGATGCGGACTCCACCGCGAGCTTGTACGCAGTTCCCACCTGCCGCAGCTGCTCGTCCAGGTGATCCGACGTCAGAAGGACGGCTTCCCTGGCCCCGGCAAGTTCTCTGCGCCTCGTCAGCAGCACCCTTCCCTCTCGTCGAGCCCTCAAGAGCAGGCGTGCAACACTCTCGCTCGAGTCAAGGCTCACGTCCAGGCCCATGAATCTCAGCCACCTGGACAGCCTCACGGCCGTGGAGTCTACGAGAAACCGTGGCGGATGCATATCCGTAACCATATGCGACAACCTACCCGGCACCGAACACTTCCAGAGCGACGGCGACAGTGTTGAAGTGTATGTCGACAGTGTCTTCCATCTTCCAGGCGTAGCCTCCGGCCAAGACGACGCACAGGGGAAGGCTCCTGTCGCGAGCCATCGTCATCACGGTGCGGTCACGGAGTGCCAGGTCGTCCTTGGTCAAACTGAGCATCCCGAGCTGATCTCTCTCGTAGGGGTCGGCTCCGGCCAGGTAGATGACGAACTCGGGCCTGAACTCATCGAAGACGGGAGGGAGCCTCTCGACCAGGTGGGCGACGTACTCCGTTCCGCCGACCCCGTCCGCAAGACCTATGTCAAGGTCGCTTCGCTGCTTCACGAGAGGGTAGTTGTTCTGCTGGTGGATAGAGAACGTGAACACGTTCTCTTGCCCCGCGAAGATAGCGGCGGTTCCGTTTCCCTGGTGAAGGTCGCAGTCGACGATCAGGGCTCTGGAGATTGCCCCGTCTGCCATGAGTCTTCGCACGGCTATTGCCACGTCGTTCAACACGCAGAAACCCTCCCCGTGGTCGGTAAAGGCGTGGTGAAGTCCGCCGGCCAGGTTGACGCAGGCCGTCTCCTGGACCGCAGTTCTCGCCGCCAGTATGGTCCCCCCAACATGAAGAACGAAGGACTCAACAATCTGAGGCGTGAACGGTATCTCCAGAATCTGAACTTCGATCGGAGTCAGCCGTCCCTCCCTCAACTTCTTGAGATAGCTCTGGTCATGTACGAGCAGAATGTCTTCGTCCGAGGCGGGTCGGGGCTCAAGAAAATCCGCAGGAGAGACCAGTTTCTCCGCTAGCAACTTGTCCTTGAGCCGAATGTACTTCTCTATGGGAAATACGTGCTGGCCGATGTCCGCGAAGTAATTGTCGGAATACACAATCTTCACCGCACGCCTCCGCCAGAAAGCCAATCGCCGCACCTCCGCCCTCTTATGGGAGTCTAAGGGACGAGCCGGACGCTTTCAAGAGCCAGGAGCTTGAAAGCCGCAGAGCGGTCGTGTAACATGTCCTGACGCGTCGCCCGAGCCATCACAGGCGAGCACCGCCCATTTAAGGGATTCTTCGTCTGCCTTCTGCGGAGGAGGTCGGCATGAGAAGCGTGATAGCCATAATGACAGATTTTGGCGCCGGAGA
This sequence comes from Candidatus Eiseniibacteriota bacterium, assembly GCA_020349905.1. Lineage (GTDB taxonomy): Bacteria > Eisenbacteria > RBG-16-71-46 > JAFGJU01 > JAFGJU01. The sequence goes on along the minus strand of CP070702.1, from coordinate 1,268,041 downwards.
CTGGTACGTCGGAACGATGAAGGGAATCATTGCAGGGATAAATCCCGACGTCCTGCTCGTGGACGTGACGCACGACATAACACCGTGCTCGGTTCTAGAGGCCGCGTTTGCCCTCAAGTCGTGCCACCGCTTCTTTCCTCAGGGTACGGTCTTTCTCGTGGTCGTAGACCCGGGCGTGGGAACCGAGCGCCGCCCCCTCGCTGTCGAGGCCGGGGGCAGGTTCTTCGTGGGGCCCGACAACGGAGTCTTCGGGCTCGTTCTGCAGGACGAACCCCCTACCGCGTGCGTCGAGATTAGGCAAGATCCCCCTCCCGAGAGCTCCACGTTTCACGGACGGGACATATTCGCGCCCGCAGCAGCCCGGTTGTCGCTCGGAAGGAAGTTGAATGAACTGGGGACCGAGGCCGAGGAACCCGTGAAGCTCTCCCTGCCCGAGCCGAAGCGCATTTTCCAGGACGAATTCCAGGGTGAAGTGATTTACGTGGACAGGTTCGGGAATCTTGTCACAAACATCCCGGCTCAGCTCGCCACCCCGTCTGGGGGACGGCCCCGGGTGAAGGTCCTCACTTTCACGCAGAGAGGCGTCTCGATTTCGCGGGCCTGCCTCAGCTATGCCGAGCTCGGCAGAGGTGAGCCGGGGATCCTCATGGGAAGCGCGGGCTACCTGGAAGTCGCACTCTTCGGTGCCAGTGCGGCAAAGGCGCTGGGTGTCGAAAGCGGAGAACCGTTCACTCTTACCCTGGGTGAGGCCGTCGAGGAATCCGCTGGCCCGTAGCGGGAACTGTCGGGACAGCATCGAAATCGGTAGCGGAGCCCACGGCCCGGAATCCTCAGCCCTGAGAGCGTCGGCCCCGAGCGCGTCGACCCTGAGCTTGCCGCGCCGAGCACACCACCCCCGGCCTACCAGTCACCCGAAGAACGCTCTCTCAGGAAGGCCGTTGCCTCCTCCAGAGTAGGAATGCCGGGCCTCCCTCCCAGCCGCGTGCACTTAATCGCGGCCACGGCGCTCGAGAATTCCAGTACTCTGGGGACGCTCCAGCCCTTCAGTATTCCGAACGCGAACGCCGCGTGAAAGACATCGCCGGCGCCCGTCGTGTCCACGGCGCGAACCTCAAACGCCTTCTGCCTGCAAATCCCACCCGCGTCCACACACACGCACCCCTCCTCACCCAGAGTGACCACTGAGACGTTCCCCGTGGCCCGATGTATGAACCTCGCTGCCTCCACGGGGTCAGGATTACCCGAGAACTGCTCTCCGAACTCCCTGCCGGCCACTATGAAATCACAGAGAGGAAGCAGCTCCTCCATCCCCTCCCTGAGTGTGCCGGCATCGAGCACAACCGGGACCTTGGCCCGTCGAGCTCTCAAAGCGGCCTCAATGGCCGCCTCGACTTCGAGATCGTCCAGAAGAAGGCATTTGCAGCCATCGATGGCCGTGAGGTCGGCCTCGCCCCTCGTCAACCTGCTCACCGAGCCCCTGGTCCAGACGATGGTCCTGTGGCCGGTCTGCCTGTCGACCATTATGAATGCAAACTGCGACCGTGCGCCCTGCTCTCGGACGACCCTCGCCACGTCCACACCCTCGCGGGCAAGCTCCGACAGCATGAAATCTCCGAAGCCGTCGTCGCCCACCTTTCCGATGTAGCAGCAGCGGAGGCCCAACCTCCGCACGGTCACCAGAGCAGTGGCGACCGGACCCCCTCCCTGAATCGAGAGGCAATCCGCCTCCAGTTTCGTGTCAAACTCTGGCAGGTTAGGAACGATTGAGAGGTAGTCCGTGGCCGTGTAGCCCAGCCCGACTACGTCGAACACGGCACGCCTGCTCGCTTTGGGGGTCGATGACATGAGTCCTCCTCGCGCCATACTACAACAGCACGAACTGCGAATCAAACCCTGCCGATGAACTCAAAGCATTGCCCCGGACTCGGACTAACCGGTTGACTCCGGTTTCTTCCGGTGATAGTCTTTGGTATCATCATCGAATCTTCCTCGGAGGGCTCTCACAAATGAGAAAAGCAAGTCTGCTCGTGATACTGTTTGCCCTTGGCGTGATTTTCGGCTCACCGGGCCAGAATGACTTTCTGGCTGGACACGACGTGGCGGCGGGCGTCGCGGACGCTGGTGCAGACAGCGAAACGGACCCCCTTCCAGAGCTTCCAGAAGCCAGGTATGAGAAACCCTTCCCGGATGCAGAGAGACCGGACCGGCCCAGGGCACCGGTACATCTCGTCGAGGTCAGCGGCGTGATAAGCCCGGCTTCGGCGGGTTTTGTCGTGGGCGCGATTGAGGCGGCGCAGGCGGAGGGGGCTGAGTGCATCGTTATCCAGCTGGACACCCCTGGCGGCCTGATGGAATCTATGAGATCAATCGTTAAGGCCATTCTCTCTTCAGACGTTCCGGTCGTGACATATGTGGCGCCGTCCGGCTCCCGTGCGGCTTCGGCCGGTGTCTTCATCGCTCTGGCTTCCCACATCGTGGCCATGGCGCCGGGGACCAACATAGGCGCGGCACACCCTGTGGGGCTCGGCGGCGAGAAGCAGACCGAGGAGATAAACGAGAAGGTGCTCAATGACGCAGCGGCTTACATAAAGAGCCTGGCCAAGAAGCACGGAAGAAACGAGAAATGGGCCGAGGACGCGGTGCGAAAGAGTGTGTCCGTTACTGAGACCGAAGCCGTGGAGCTGAACGTGGCCGACTACGTGTGTGCCAGCGTGTTTGAGCTGCTGGACAAGATAGACGGCTCTGAGGTCGAGCTTGTCACGGGGACAAGAACCCTGAACACGAAGGGCAGCCAGGTAGAAATGCGCAAGATGAACCTCAGATACAGGATCCTGAACACCATCTCCGACCCCAACATAGCATACATACTCCTCATCCTGGGAATATACGGCATCTTCTTTGAACTCTCGAACCCCGGGGCCATCTTCCCTGGGGTGATTGGCGGGATCTTCATCCTCCTTTCTCTGTACGCGCTTCAGACGCTTCCGGTCAATTACGCGGGTCTGCTTCTGATTCTGTTCGGAATAGTCCTCTTCATAGCCGAGATCAAGGTCACAAGCTACGGCTTGCTTGCAGTCGGGGGAGTAGTGTCTATGACTCTTGGATCCATAATGCTGATAGAATCGAGCGGACCTTTCCTGCGCATTTCCTGGCAGGTGATACTTGTGGCAGTGTTGTCCACGGCCGCCTTTTTCACGTTCGCGGTAGCCAAGGCTCTCCTGGCGCAGAAGAGAAAGCCTACGACGGGATTCAAGGGCCTCATCGGCGAAATCGGCACGGTCACCAGGAAGCTCAACGGAGGATGGAAGGTCTTCATACACAGTGAGTTCTGGGACGCAAGCAGCACTGGCCCTCTCGAGGTGGGTGACAAGGTGAGGGTCACGGGTATCGACGGATTCAAGCTCGTAGTGGAGAAGCTGAGAGATTCCTCTTAGCTGGCCCTGCAAACCATTCATTCAGGGAGGAACTTATGCCCACAGTGTCGACTCTCGTAATCATCGTGGTGCTTCTTCTTCTGAGCGCTGTGAAGATACTCAGGGAATACGAACGGGGCGTAGTCTTCAGGCTCGGAAGACTGGTCGGAGCCCGGGGGCCGGGCATTTTCCTGCTCATCCCCATAGTAGATCGTATGATAAAGGTGAGTCTGCGGACGGTCGTGATGGATGTTCCCCCTCAGGACGTCATCACCAGGGACAACGTATCTATCAAGGTGAACGCGGTGGTCTACTTCAGGGTCCTCTACCCCGAAAAAGCAATCGTCGAGGTGGAGAACTTTCTCTTTGCCACTTCACAGCTGGCCCAGACGACGCTCAGAAGTGTCATCGGTCAGGCAGAGCTGGACCATCTACTGGCAGAGAGGGAGAGAATCAACGTCGAGTTGCAGACGATTCTGGACAAACAGACTGACGCATGGGGCATAAAGGTCTCTTCAGTGGAAGTGAAGCATGTTGACCTCCCGCAGGAGATGCAGCGCGCTATGGCCAAGCAGGCCGAGGCAGAGAGAGAGAGAAGAGCAAAGATAATAAACGCGGAAGGAGAATACCAGGCGGCTCAGAGACTGGCCGACGCAGCCGGCATCATCTCGGACTTCCCTTACGCCCTTCAGCTCAGGTACCTTCAGACGCTGAGGGAAGTGGCTGCCGAAAACAACTCGACTACGCTCTTCCCTGTTCCCATCGATCTCTTCGAGCCGTTCGTGAAAGGAATGACCAAGTCCTCAAAGAGCTCCGACACCTAGTCCCGGAGCACTCCCTCTACGCTGCCGGGGAGGCAGCAAGCACCCCACGGGCGAAGCACCCCGTGGGGTTTCCTTTTCGTATCCCAGCTGTTCTGCCGCCGAGACGCCCGTCAGGCTCGCCTGCCCGGGCTTCCTCTCAGTATCCTAGCTGCTCGGCAACCAGGATGACCGTGAAATCCGCCCTCTTGGGCTTCCTGGAGATTATGGTCGTAATCCTGCAGATGTTGTCCGGAGCGTCACAGTCTACGCAGAAGCCCGTCTCTGCGCACGGAACGTCCAGCTCAAGCCGCTTGTCGTTGAGCGGTGCTGCCACGTCTCTGATTCTCTGGAAGGCGGCTCCCACGTCGGACACTATTTTGTTCCATCCGGTGACTACTATGACCTTCCCGGGACCGAAGGCCATGGCTGCGACCCTGTTCCCTGTTCCGTCCACGTTGACTAGGTCCCCGTCAACGGTGATGGCGTTGGTGCTGCTCAAGAACACGTCCGAGGTGAGCTGGGCCTTTCTATAGTCGAAGTCGGGACTGGCACTGCTCTTCGCGTAGACAGTATCCCCGCGGGCCACCAGGGCCTCTATCACGCCGATTTCCTTCAGTGTCACCGACCCTCCTATTCCCACGGACGAACCAGGAGGGATGAGACCCAAAGTCTTCTCTTTGGCCTCTGCTCTGGTGGCCACGGCAAAGGCCTCGAAACCGCACCTCTGAAGCGAGGCCGTCGTCCGGTCGATGAGGTTCTTGATGTAAGACGAGTAAACATCCTCCATGAAACCCTCCCTTGACGTGGATGCAAGTGGGAGACCAGCTGCGCAAGCCCTCTCCCCCGAGGGGAAGGAGAACACCGGACTCCGCTCAAACCAGACCCATTGCGTGCTCGGCTATCTGAACCGCGTTGAGCGCTGCCCCCTTTCTCAGATTGTCAGCCACCACCCACATGCTGATGCCGTGACCTTCTGGATGAGTGTCTCTCACCCTTCCAACGAAGACCTCGTCGCGTCCTTCTGCGAACGCTGGAGTGGCATAGGAGTGAGCGTCGGGCCCTTCCATCAGGCAGATTCCGGGCAGGGACCGCAGCGCATCCGCGACCTCGCGCGCACTGGTCTTTTTCCGTGTGGTCACTACGACTGCCTCGCTGTGGGAGCGGAAGACGGGTACACGGACTGCAGTGACAGTGACGGACAGGCTCTCGTCCCGAAGAAAACGCCGGGTTTCTTGAACTATCTTCCTTTCTTCCACGTGAAGCCCGTCTTCGCCGAACTCGCCTATGTGCGGAAAGAGGTTGAATCCGATCTCAACAGGATAGACGCTCTTTTCCAGTGGGCGTCCTTCCAGGTAAGCCATCGATTGAGCGCGAAGCTCCTGCATCGCCCTTCCACCAGTCCCCGACACCGACTGATACGTAGCCACAACGAGACGCTCCAGTCCCCAGATGCGGTGCACCGGCTCCACCGCCAGAACCAGCTGTATCGTGGAACAATTCGGATTGGCAACTATGCCCCTTCGGCCGACCACCTCGTGTCCGTTGATTTCCGGTATGACCAGCGGGACACTCTGGTCCCCCCTGAAGGCGCTGCTGTTGTCCACGACAAGTGCACCTTGCTGTGCCAGAACTGGTGCGTACTCCTTGCTCACAGCGCCGCCAGCGGAAATGAAGACGACCTCCACTCCCTTGAGCTCCGAGGCGCTGAGAGCCCGCGCCGCGTGCTTTCCCCCTCGGAACTCCAGCAGCTTGCCCTGCGAGCGTTCCGAGGCGAAAAGCCGAAGATCGCTCACGGGAAACTCCCGTTCCTGGATTATCCTGATGAGCTCTGCACCCACGGCACCGGTGGCACCTATGATGGCTGTGCAGAAACCTGGCATGGAATGGGCCTCTTCGCGAACCTACTATGAACTGCTACCTCTGACTATCCAGCGAGAGATAGCGGAACCCAGTTTCGGCGTGCTCTTTCCTCTCTATCTTCTTCCTGCTGACGGTCAGAGCCAGCTCCGCCGTCACGGTCACCTTGCCGGAGAAGAGGTGCCCTCCTTGCGTCTCCAACCCCGGGCCCGCCACGATGACATGAATGTGGACCCAGGGCTCGTCCTGGAAGAAGGAGATGTTGCCCGAAAGACTCAGGATCTCATACTCGCCTTCCAGGGTCTTTTTAACATAATCCTTACGCGTCCTATCAAAGTACCCTATCGTCAGCTCTGCCGCGGCTCCTATGCCCTGTACGGCGGCACTGCCGATGTTCTGGGCCCTCGCGAAGGAAGAAAGCGAGGACAGGATCTCCTCTCCGGGTTCCAGCATCGCAACGTACCCGAACTCCGTCTTTGAAAACTTCATGCTACCTCCTCTGGCTGTACTCTACTCTGCTCGCAGGCCGTATGTCAATCAGTCGCAGCTGCTGCAATGCCGAGCAATTCATTGTAGACGCTTCTCAACTTCGCAACCATGGCATCCAGTGAGTGCTTCGCCCTCACCTTGGCATCCGCCTTAGAGGCCAAGGCTTCCAGGTCGTGTTTTCCGTCGACGACCTCCAGGATTCTTGCGGCCAGCTGCTCCACGTTCTGGTTTTCAAACGTCAATCCCGTCTCGCCGTCTTTCACAATCTCCCTGCTGCCGTATGTGTCGGAGCAGAGAATCGGCAGTCTGCAGCAGGCAGCTTCCAGAAGTGTAATGGGAAGCCCTTCCCAACGTGACGGAAGAACGAAGACATCCGACGCCTTCATCAGACGCCCTGCACCTTGAACCCTTCCCAGAAATAGAACGATGTCTGAGACACCCTGCTCTCTCGCAAGGTTCGTTGCCGATACTAACTCCTCCCCCTCGCCCACAAGCACAAACTTCACGTCCCGGCCGGAGAGGTTTCTCCGTGCAAGCCCCAAGGCTTTGATGAGCAGGTCGTATCCTTTCTGGAAACTAAACCTCCCGACGGTCAAAAAGAGCAACGAATTGGGCGGAAGAGAGAATTCCTTCCTGAGGCCCTGCTTCGACAGGCGGATTCTGTCGAAGGTCTCAAAATCGATTCCGTTGGGGACGTGAATGCATGAATCGATCCCGTGATTCTCACGAAGGTATCTCTGGTCTTCCTCCGAGACGGCTATCAAACGAGACACTTTTCGGTACAGGTGCCTCTCAAGGTTGAGGCGAAGAAGGCGCCCGACGCCGCTTCGCAGTCCCGGAAGGAACTCGTACCGGTGCAGATGAATGCCGTGCACACTGAACAACACGGGGATTCCAGCCCGCCTCAACGTATTGGAATAGTAACTCAGGAGCGGCCTCAGGTGATGAATGTGGACTATCTGGGGCCCGTATTCGTTGATGTACCCGCGGCCGTAGCCCCTGTCAAAGAGAACGACGTTCGCAAGGCGCTCCAGTCCCTCGGTGTCGCTGCCGCCGTCGGCAAAAACACCGAATTGAATGTCGCTCATACCACTGGCGACGTGGTATATCTGATTCAGACCGCCGCCTGTCGTGAAGCTGTCTGTGACAAGAGCTACGCGGTCTAGTCTCGTGCCTGATTGCGCCATGTTACATTAATCGTCCAGACCACCAGACCCTGGGTCTCGAAGGCGCAGAGAACGTCTCCAAAGTTAAAGCAACCAAGCTTCTGGGCGCTCGCTGCACCGGTATGCAGGCACTTCGAACTCCGAAGCACCCGTCAATCGAGGCGTCTACCGATCGAAGAAATGCTATACGAATTCACTGCTCATTTCAAAATGTAAATCACCACTCTTTTGTGCTAGTATGTGCCCTTGTCGTCTCTTGTGTTGCTGCGAGCATCTGCCGGGATAGGCCTGCTACAGTTCTCTGGGTCTTGAGCTCCTGTGGTCTGTCCCCGAACCAGAAAACCGCATCCGAATTCGAGGGAACAAGTCAGTGGCAGCAGGACGGACTAGGCTCCTAATTCTGGGAGAGGCATGTCATGCCCGCGACCTGAAGGAGCAGCTCGACGAGAATTTCGGAGACAAGCTGAACGTCGCGGTCCAATCGCAGGGGGAAGCACCCGTCCCCTACGGGCAGTTCGACGTCTTTCACCTGATATCGTCACCCCTGCCCTCGCTGCGTGACCTGGCAAGATTCCGAAGGCCCATGGTCTATCACTGGATAGGGACCGACGTCTACAGAATCCTGAAAGACTCTGCGCCCAAGAGGTGGATGAATAAGCGGCTCATCCAGAAGATCCCGGCCACGCACGTGGTCGTCTCGCAGGGGCTCAAGAAGGAGCTGGAGACCGTTGGAGTCTCGTCCGAGATATACCCTCTGGCCGGAGTCCAGCTTGAAACCGAACCTCCCCCGCTGCCAAAGAAGTTCTCTGTTCTTTCTTACGTCCCGCAACGGCGATGGAAGTTCTACGGTGGCGACGCTGTTCTCGAAGTGGCCAAGCAACTGCCGGAGGTCGACTTCCACCTGCTTGCAGCTGGCAGCGTCCCTCCTGGTCTGCCGAACGTGAGATTGCGAGCCTTCTCGGAGAGCCCGGCCGGGCACTACCGGGATACGTCCGTCCTGTTGCGCTTCACCGAGCACGACGGTCTTCCCAAGATGTTGCTCGAGGCTCTTTCCAACGGCAGACACGTGTTGTGGACGCAACCCTTCCCTCACTGCCACACGGTTGAGAGCGTCGCAGAGGCTCTGGACCTCCTGCGCTCTCTGAGCAGGAACACCGAGCTGAACAGGGAAGGTAGAGAGTACGTCGACACGCACTATTCTCCTTCGAAGTTAGCACAGGATATCCTCTCGCTTTACGAGAGAATATTGAAGGTCAAATGAATAACTCGCTGTTACCCATCATCGGCCTGACGTTTCTCGCCCAGGTCGCCACGTTCGTCCTGGGACTCACCAACAACATCTTGCTCTCTCGTTGGCTGGGCCCTGAGATGCTGGGGATTCTGGCAACCATCCTGGTGGTAGTTGAGGCTGTTAATCGCTTCACCAATCCGGGAATGGATATCTCCGCACTATACTTCCTCAGTAACCAGCAGTACCCGCGCCCCAGGACAATTGGAAACCTGCTCGTGAACGGTATCCTCATCTCCATAATTGGCGGACTGTGTATCTTCCTTCTCGTCAGTACAGAGTTCCTGATGTCCCTTTTTAGGACCCGAGAGCTTGGCCGAGCCTTCACGGAGCACTGGCTCATCATTTTGGTGCTGTTTACATTCATGACCTATGAGTTCGGCTCGAAGATATCCCTCGGGCTGCAGCTCTTCAATCGCTACAACCGTCTCGTTATACTGAGGCCCGCGCTGCTGCTCGTGTTTCTAGCGGCGCTCTTCGTCGCTGAGCGCATCACTCTTTCGACCATACTTGGGGCGTTTGCCCTTTCGTGGCTGGTACCCGGCGCTGTTCACTGGATACAGGCGTCACCCTTTTCGCCCACGTGGGACCGTACCGTCACGCTTTCGTCGCTCCGATACGGCCTCAAGGTCATGCTGGCCAACGCTCTCACCTTCCTCAATTACAGGGCCGATATCTTCCTAGTGG
>CP070702.1:1250366-1258238 GCA_020349905.1 Candidatus Eiseniibacteriota bacterium | reverse complement strand
GAGAGCCTGCCTTACAGGACCGGCTCGCTGTCCGGATACCTGTCGTTCGGCGTGGTGGAACACTTTGCGCAGGGCCCTCGCCGGGCTCTCAGAGAGGCGCACAGGATACTGAGGCCCGGCGGCATCGCCATCGTGACGGTGCCGTCGATGTCCTTCTCTCAGGCTCTCAGTCGGCTTAGGCGAAAGGCAGCAGAGGTGTTGAAGCCCTTGTTGGGAAGGCGCGTCCCTGCAAAGGAGTTCACGCAATTCTGGTACACGCGACGGCAGCTTGTGTCTTTCATAGAGGAGTCTGGACTCAGAGTGGTTCTCTCCGGCGGAGGAGACCTTCTTTACTGTGTGTGGTAGTTGGGTGGAACGCCGAGAAACAACATCGTCTTCCGGCTGCTTACTGGAGCCCAGAATACGTTCCTTTCTGGGCTCGGAGCGCAGGCTTTCACCGTCTCGGTGAAAGAGGCACCCCTCATGTTCTGCTTTCTCTGCGGCACCCAGACCGTACCCCGCGAAAGGCTCGGCCGGTTCTACCTCCCCATCTGCGTGCGCTGCGAGAATACGGGGCTGGCAGAGTATTACAGACCGGGAACGAGACCGCGATTTCACTGCCCCTGGGAGTTCGGACCGGGCATCTCGACCTCGAGGAACAGAACGTGCCGATACTGCGGCAGGGAGTATCTGACAGATCCGCTCTTTGAAGATTTCGGGTTCTCCGAGGCGGTGTGCGAGGGATGCCTCTCGCAGTCCAGGGTCAACATCGAGCTCTCGAACTGCTGCCTGAAACCGGTATGGAGGGCTAGGGAAAGCGAGCGCTCACTCGCTGAGACGTAGCCGGCCCTCAGGCCTGAAACTCACGCGCAGCCCCACCTCATATACGAGCAGCTCACCCCCGGTCACGTTTGAGTAGTCGCTGACCTTCTCAAGAGAGGCGAAGCCGTCCACGTCGAAGTGCGCAGTCGCATGGAAGCGCGCCAGCACGTCCAACCTGTGCGATTTCGCGGCCGTTCCCACGGGGAACCCCTCCGGGAACGACGCACCTCCCCAGGGACCTGCCACGGGCACGGGCCAGTCAGTGTCAACGAAGACCTCGCCGTGACGCATGAATCTGTAGTCGAACCGGCCCGTGAACCTGTCGTTGAACCACCTTGCCACGGTCAGGTAGAAGGCGTCTGCGTCGGGGCCCAAGGGATGCCCGAGAAGGGCCTCGCCGTATGTGTATCTGTTCCACTCGTAGCCCTGGTTGTACGTCCAGGAATTGACGCGGGCGTACTCGAGCGTGACAGACGTATTGGCCAGCCCAAAGGGATCCCCGCTGTGCAGGCCGATAAGAAAGCCTATCTCCGAGGGCTCTTCGTCTCTTTCATCCTTGTGCTCGAACTGGTAATCGTCCACGAGTAGTTGTCCGTATAGCTGGAGTCGAGGCGTCGGCCACCAGGTCGCATCCAGCGCCCATAGAGGATTGTCGTTCTTCACGAGATTCCACTGGTGCGCGTAGTAGAAATTGAGGGGATTGATGTAACCCGGCTCGAGCTCCCTGTCAGGGCCGCCGTAGATGATGGTCTCCGACAATCCTACTTCCAGAGAGGGCGTGACCCTGAAATCGATGCGATGGCCCGACAGGTGGCGCGTGGCCGCGGTACCCGCGTAAAGGGAGTCGTACTGATACGGGACCGCCCTGCTGAGCTTAACGTCGTCCAGCGTTGTGAAAAAGCCGCTGGCGCTGACTCTGCCCAGGGTGAACCCGAAACAGACCATGTCAATAGGAGGCGCCAGGTCGGAAAGAATGAGCGAACCGCTCCTGCCGGGACCCCAACTCAGCCGGTCCCGTCCAAGGAGAACGTCGAAGGGGCCGATTCCGAGCCGGCCGTAGCCGCTGCTCACGTACCCACCAACGTCTTCCCTCCAGGGGCGCCCGAGAAATCTCTCGTCGTCCTCTATTCTAGAGTCCACCCTGAACCGGCCGGACACGCTCGCGTGAGGCGTCCAGTACTCCACCCATCCAAAGAGGAGCCCGCGAAGCAGCTGTTCGCTCTCGCTTTCAACGTCTTTTCCGGAAACGTCCTCTGCATAGACCAAGGGCGGCCACGTCACCTCCGAGTCAGTGCTCCTTCCCGCAATCTCAAACTCCGCGCCGGTCTCGACGCTTTCGGTCCTCTCTTCGTGGGAGGCTTCCGAGATGAATTGGAACTCTTCCCTCAGCCGGGTAACGAGCCAGACCTCGTACGGGGTGAGCACGATTCCCTGGGAAATGGCGTTCTCCTCCAGCTTCGACAGGGCCTCTAGCACCTTCTCCCTGGCGTACGGGCGGTCCGAGAAGAAGAGGCCAGTCAGCAAGCCCCTTCTTCCGAGCTCTTCAACGTAGCCATGAATTCTGTGTTCCGAAGGGATGTTACTGATTGTTGAGCCGGACGAAGCAGAACAGAAGATGCACGCAACAGCGGCTGCCAGCAGTACTGCCATCAAGTACTTTCTCATTCTCGTCCTCCCCAGACAGGCCTTCTGCAACTTACGCCCGCAGGAGCGGCTACTCGACCTCCCACTCGTAGGGACGCTCAAAGAGACCCTCCCGGCACTTGAGCTCCTCTATCCGGCAGAGAAACCGCGCAGGCGCTCCTCCCACGACGGTTCCGTCTTCCACGTCTCTCACCACGACCGACCCGGCTGCCACGAGCGAATTTCTTCCCACTACTACGCCGGGCAGAATCGTGCTGTTGGCACCGATGCGCGCGTGGGCCCTCACTATTGCTCCTTTCACGCACTCCTTGAACTTGGGACACATGGGGTGCAGGTCGTCGGTGAAGACGACGTTGGGAGCCACGAACACGTGGTCCTCGAGCGTCACCATCTCAAGGAAGGCACCGCTGTGGACGCGCACTGAATCTCCAATCCTGTTGCCGAACTCTAGCACTGCGTTTGTGCCGACAGAACAGTCGTTTCCTATGACGTTGTCTTCACGGATCAGTGCACCGTGGCCGGTCTGAAAGCGATGGCCGATCCTCGTGCCTGCATAGACAGTCGTGAACGCCCTGATGAGGCAATTGTCACCCAGTATGGTCGGCAGCTCTCCATCCCTCCTGCCCCGGGGTGGCTTGCCGACAATCACAGGAGGTTCCAGCACGCAGTCTCTGCCGAGGGTCACGTTCTCGAACAGCAGATTGGCGGGGGGATCACCTTTTCGAGACAAAATCCTTTTCCCTGCAAGTATTCATGGTGAGGTAGAACTGCGGTAGGACTTTTGGAAAAAGTCATGCAATCACGTCGTGTGCAACACATTCCACAGAGGAGCCGTTCCTTATCGAGCGCTCCACGGCTTCCAGGACCGAGACAACTCTCAGGCCACTCTTCGCATCCGTACGGGGGCTCTCTCCGGTTAGCACGCACGCCAGGAAGTGATCCACTTCGGCCCTGAGGGGCTCGTAGCTGTCGAGTTTGGGCGAGACGATGTCTCCCGAACGGTAGCTCAACTGAAACTCGCCGAACGACTGAGGCTCCTTGAAATCCACACCTTTGTCGAATATCTTCACTTTCTCGATGTGCTCCGTATCATCGTACATCAACATCTTTCCGCTGCCGACAATAGTGGTCCTGCGCAGCTTGCTCGGCGAGAGCCAGCTCACCTGAACGTGGGCAATCACACCGCCGGGGAACTCCAGGCTTATGAAGCCTACGTCAGGAATTCCCTTTTGCACGAACGCCTTGCCCATCGCGAAGACTCGAGTGGGAGTCTCCTCCAGCCAAAACAGAAGCATGGACAGATCGTGCGGAGCCAGGTCCCAGATGACGCTCACGTCTCTCTGATGAAGGCCCAGATTCACGCGCGTAGAGCTTATGTAGTAGACGGTTCCAAGTTCCTGGGCGGAGATGAGCTCCTTTATCTTGAGCACCGGAGGGCTGTACTCGAATGTGTGCCCCACCATGAGCGTCAATCCCAGCGAGTTCGCCAGCTCCATGAGCTCCACGCCTTCTTCCACCGAAGTCGTGAAGGGTTTCTCGACGAAGGTGTGTTTCCCGGCCTGGAGTGCTTTCTTGGCCAGCCCGAAATGAGTGGCAACTGGCGTGGCGATCAAGACAGCGTTTATGCTGCCGTCCGCCAGGATCTCTTCAAAGTCCGTCGTGTAGAACAGATTGGGATATCGCTTGGACACTTTGGAAAGCTGTTCGTTGTTGTTGTCGCAGCAGATTATCTTCCTGCAGGTCTTACTCTCCACCAGGTTCCTGATGAGGTTCGGACCCCAGTATCCACAGCCTACGACGGCCACATCCACTAGGCCATCCATGTCCAGGGGGAAGACGGTGAAGCCCTTTTCCAACTGTTATCTTTCCTCCGCTTGCGTCGCTGCTCCGGGCGGGAGTCGAGGAGCAAATGGAGGGCGTGTTCAGTGTGCACCCCTCCTGAGAAAGATAACAGGGATCGTCCGTAAAATCAACTTCAAATCGCGCCAAAAAGACCAGTTGAAGATGTAGAAGAGGTCAAGGATAACCATATCGTGAAAGCTGACGTTGCTTCTTCCCGTGACCTGCCACAGTCCCGTCAGTCCCGGCGTTACAGCCAGGCGTTCCTTCTGCCAGTCCTCATATAGGGCCCACTCGTAGGGAAGGCACGGCCGGGGTCCCACCAGACTCATCTCGCCCCTCAGCACGTTGATGAGCTGGGGGAATTCGTCCAGGCTCGTCCGTCTCAGAAAGCGTCCGAAGGTGGTGATTCTCGGATCGTCCATGATCTTGTAGACTTTCCTTCCCTTTCTGTCCACGGCGGCCTCACGGCCGTTCTCTACGAACTCCTTAAGGTATTCTCTGTGACGTGAATCGTCCCCGCTCACCATGCTTCGGAATTTGTAGAACGTGAACTCTCTGCCGTTTCTACCCACCCGGGTCTGTTTGAACAGAACGGGACCCGGAGAACTGACCTTTACCATGATCGCCGCAACCAGAAAGACTGGAAGCAGGATGATCCCTCCCATCAACGCGCCCAACACGTCTAGGACCCTCTTCAGCCCCAATCTCCAACCCAACAGCGCAGGAGGCCTGAAGGTCACGAGCGGAAGCCCGTCAAGGTCCTGTGCACCTAGCTGATGCCTGACTACTGAGAAAGCAGTGGAGACGGCTCTCACCACCGTTCCCCTCTTCAGCAGCGGAAGGCAGATGCCGAAGAGGATCGAGATGGGTAGCTGAGGATTTGCCACCAGCACCTCGTCGGCCCGCAGGGCGCCGGAAACTGCTTCCCCGACGGATTGCCCGGCTTCCCGGCCTCCCCCGGTTCCTTCTGCGTTCGCTGACTGCTCCTGAGCCAGGGCGGCGAAGTCCACGTGTCCCACGATGGTACTCGGGACTTCGGAACGAGACACCACTAGCGAGCTGAGCCGCTTCGCTCCGTCGCCTGTTCCCACTACCAGCAAGCGCGTCCGCCTGTGCGAGTCTTTCTCCACCGCCTGTTCTCCTTCGGGCCAAATACACGTGGTGCAAAAACCTTCGCTGATGTTAGCCCTGTCCGTGCGATATGCAAGAGAATTCCACTGCCAGTCCGCCACAGAATGCCATTGAGTGTCAGACGGAGACTTTAAGCCTGTCAGACTCAACTGTCACCGATGGTCCTGGAAGAACTCTCTGATAGTGCCGGCCACGTGCTCGACCTCTTCCCGTCTCAGCCCGGGAAACATGGGGAGAGAAAGCACCTCCCTGGCCCACTTCTCGGCTTCGGGGAAGTCGCCCTCCTTGTGGGCCAGCTGGCTGTAGGCAGGCTGAAGGTGAATTGGACTGGGATAGTGGATGGCTGTCCCGATGCCCCGGGAAGAGAGAAACTTCATGAGAGCGTCTCTCTTCTCGCTCAGCAGGACGTACAGATGGTATACGTGACGTGCGTCGTCTGGCGGTTTCGGTGTCTTAACAGGAAGGCCGGCAAGCAGCTCGCCGTAGGTCCGGGCCAGAACCCTCCTCTGCCCGTTCCACTGCTCAAGCGAGTCCAGCTTGACACTCAGCACGGCCGCCTGAATGGAATCCAGACGCTCGTTGGAACCCTCTATCTCGTGCACGTTCTTATCGCGCTGGCCGTGGTCCCGGAGCATCCTGAGCTTCTCTGCCACGACCTCTGAGCCCGTCACGACTGCCCCAGCTTCACCGAAGGCCCCCAGGTTCTTGGTGGGATAGAAGCTGAAGCACCCGGCGGCGCCCTGTGAGCCGGCCCTGACCCACCTCCCGTCCACCAGACTCTCGGCGCCGTGCGCCTGGCAGGCATCCTCCACTACGACAATCGGCCGGTCCGAGATGGCCGCCGACAGCTTCTCTATGCTGCACGGGCAACCGTAGAGGTGGACGGGTATGACGGCCGAGGTCTTCTCCGTGACTGCCTCCCCCACGAGCTCCGCGTTCATGTTGCCCGTAAGGGGCTCTATGTCGACGAAGACGGGCTTCGCCCCCGGCTGAGAGATGGCCTCAACGGTTGCGATGAACGTGTTGGGAACTGTAATGACTTCGTCGCCGGCCTTCACGCCGCAGGAGGCAAGTGCGAGTCTAATGGCGCTCGTGCCGGAGCTCATCCCGACGGCAAAGCCGGCGCCGCACCATTCAGCGAAACGTTGCTCGAATTCTTCGAGAAAACGACCTCCGACAAACGAGGATTCTGATACCACTGCCCGTATCGCGTCGAACGCACGTTCTTCAATCTGGGCGAAGCTTCTGCTCAGGTCAACAAAAGGGACCTTCATGTTGAGCGCACTCCTCCGCTTCACTCCTTGTACGGAAATGAACCGTTCGACCACCCTCGAATCTCAGAAGACGCGGGACTGACACGCCCCGACCGGCCCTCTCTTTTCTCGAAGCACCTCCCCATACAGCTCTTTCAGCTTCTCGACGGTCACCTCAGAGGAGAGCTCCTCGGCCCTCTTTCTTCCTTCGGTCCGTCTTCCGAATGATAGTGCCTTGAGGATGCCTTCTGCAACAGCCTCTTCACGCGCTTCGGACAACCAGCATCCCTCCACGCCCGCGATGAGCTCGGCCACGTCACCCACGTCCACTGACACAACAGGCAACCCACAGGCAAGAGCTTCCTTTATCGTGGTGGGAGAGCCCTCGGACTCGGAAGTCAGCACCATCACGTCTGCTGCCGACATGTACGTGGCCACGAGCTGCCTCGGGGCTTCGTTCATCATCAGCGGTCGCAGCCTGGGCTCCTTCCTCTTCGCCAGTTCCACGGCCTGGCTGAAAAGATCGTGCCGCTTCACTCTTCTGGCCGGGTCGTACGGAAACAGGGCGAATCTGCCGCCAGGCTCTAGCCCTAGCCGGGCCCTCGCCTCTTTGATAGGCAGCGGGCGGACCAGGGATAGATTCACACCCATGTGCATGACCGTGGCGCCCTCTCGAGCCAGCAATTGCCTCATCCTTCGAGTCTGTACTACGGTCCTGGACACCATCCTGGAGAGCATTTTCGAGAAGAGACGTTGCGACGGCAGGTTCACGTCGCTTCCGCAAAGTGTTAGAACAACAGGATGAGTGAACTGGGCCCGCGCCACGATGCCCGAGTAGACGTAATAGGCGTGAAGCAAGTCATACTTCTTCCGGCCCATTCGCCACCAGAGGCGAAAGATGCCGGCGACGTACTTTAGAGCAGTGCGCCTGCCCTTGATGAAAAGAACGTCCACGTCGAGCTCACGAATTCTCATCAAGTCTACGGTATCTTTTACGAACATGCCGCTCCACGGATTCTCTTCCGTCGGATACATGTTGGTAACGACCAGGATCCGAAGCTTCGGTTCGCCCATTCTTACCTCAGGCGTTCTCCGGGGAAAAGAGTCTCTCGTAGTGGGCCAGCATCGTCTCAAGAGAAAAGCGGCTCCTTGCGGACTCGCGCGCCGCCTCCCCCATGCGCCTTCTCACGTGGCCATCCTC
>CP070702.1:1238604-1250266 GCA_020349905.1 Candidatus Eiseniibacteriota bacterium | reverse complement strand
GAGGAACGCGCCCCGGTGGCGAAGGGAACAGTAATCACTGACACGCAACCCACGCCCCGGTGGAACGGGCGGTCTGGTTGACCGGCCGTGCGGCTTGAGCGAGCGGACCGTTCGGCTAACCGGGTGGCTCGATTGACCAAGCGGTGCGGTTGGGCTATCCTACTCTGAGCAGGTCGGCCCCTCGCTATCGAGTTTTGCCGCCCGGGGAAGCTTGGTGTTCGGGGGAACCACGACACCCAAGGGACGGTGCGCATCAGGAAGATGGATACCACGACACTGAGAAGGAATCTGGAGAGGGCGGCGCAGGTACTGGAGGACTGTGACGCTCTGCTCGTGACTGCCGGGGCAGGAGCGGGGGTCGACTCGGGACTTCCGGATTTCAGAGGCGACGAGGGGTTCTGGAAGGCCTATCCTCCCATAGCGAAGCTCGGCATATCCTTCTACGAGATGGCCAACCCGCATTGGTTTCATCGGAATCCCAGACTGGCCTGGGGGTTTTACGGGCATCGGCTGAATCTCTACCGCAAGACCGTGCCTCACGACGGGTTCCTCAAGCTGCTGGAAAGCGGGAAGCGGAAAAAGGGTGAGTACTTCGTCTTCACTTCCAACGTGGACGGACAGTTTCAGAAGGCGGGGTACGAAGAGGACAGAATAGAAGAATGTCACGGTTCTATTCACCACTTCCAGTGCGCCGAGCCCTGTGGCGATGACATCTGGGACGCCCGCGACACGACCGTTGCCGTTGACGAAAGCGTCTTCGAAGCCCGGGACCCGCTGCCCCGTTGCGGAAGGTGCGGCCGCGTCGCCCGGCCCAACGTGCTCATGTTCGGTGACTGGCTCTGGAATCCGCGCAGAACAGAGACGCAGGGCCAGCGGTTCGCCGGATGGCTTCAGACCCTGCGCAGCCAGAATCTCTCGCTCGCCATCGTCGAGATGGGGGCCGGACGCTCGGTCCCGACCGTGCGCAGCACGTCGGAGTACCTCGCCAGGTTGCTGGACGCCGCGCTCATAAGAATCAATCCTCGCGACCACCAGGTCCCCGAGGGACAGCTTTCCATACCCCTGGGTGCCGCCGAAGGAATAGACCGGATACTGGAGGCGAAGAAGGAAGCGTAAGGCCGGGAGGGCTCTTCGAGCCGGCGCGCACTATTGACACGTCCAGAGCTGCTGTGCTAGCATCAGCGGGGCTGGCGAGCCACGCCCATACCTTCTTGAGGGACTCTTCGCACGATTTTTCTGTCTCTTTTCAATTCTGGATGTTCAGCGGAGGTGCGATTTTGAAAGAACACGATGTGGCCGATTTGAGGAACGTTGCGTTTGTAGGTCATGGGGGTTCAGGAAAGACCTCCCTTTGCGAGGCTTTTCTGTACAACGGAAAGGCCACTACGAGACTCGGGAAAGTCGAGGACGGGACCTCGATTTTTGACCACTCGCCCGAGGAGATCCAGCGAAAGATAACCATAGCGCTCTCCGTCGGGCACTTCGAATGGAAAGACTGCCTCTTCAACGTCATCGACACTCCCGGGTATGCGGATTTCGTGGGTGACGTCAAGGCCAGCCTGGCCGTCGTGGACAGCGCCATACTGACCATGCGCGCTGCAGGAGGGGTGGAGGTCGGCACGGTGAGAATGTGGGATTTCATCGAGGCCAATTCGCTACCCGCGTTTCTTTGCGTGACGATGATGGACAAGGAACACGCCGATTTCTGGGCGTGCGTTCAGGGCGCCTCGGACGCCTTCTCGAAGAGAGTGCTTCCCGTGATCCTGCCCATAGGGGCCGGCGAGTCTTTCTCGGGCGTCGTGGACGTCGTCTCCATGAAGGCCTTCACCTACAGCGACCACGGCAAATTCACCGAGCAGAAGGAGCTCCCTGACGAGGTGCGCCAACGGGCCGAAGAGGCCAGGGAGAAGCTGATAGACGGCGTCGCTGAGGGGGACGACGCGCTGCTCGAGAAGTACCTGGAGAATGGCACTCTGGAGGCGGGCGAGATCGTGGAGGGACTTCAGAAGAGTTTCGCCAAGGGGGACGTGATTCCTGCTGTCGCTGTGTCAGGTCACAGGGGCACCGGAGTGCAACATCTTTTGGACCTGCTTTCCACGGTGCTTCCTTCGCCCTCTGACAGGGGGCCTGTCGAGGGTGTCTCTCCGGGAAGCGACAACAAGATTGAGCTTAAACCCCAGGCCAGCGAGCCCTTCTGTGGTCTTGTCTTCAAGACGGTCTCGGAACCTCACGTCGGTGAGCTCTCGCTCGTGCGCGTCTTTTCGGGAAAGCTTCAGTCCGGTTCCGACGCCTACAACTCGACCAAGGGTAAGGCCGAGAAGATAGGGCAGCTTTTCAGGCTGCAGGGGAAGGACCGCAAGGAGGTGGCCTCTCTGGGTCCAGGAGAGTTCGGTGCGGCGGTAAAACTAAGAGATACCTCCACCGGCGACACGCTGTGCTCGCAGGCGAAGCGCATCAAGCTGGTCCCGATAGAATTTCCCGCCCCTGTACTCTCGGAGGCCCTGAAGCCCAAGGCGAAGGGCGATGAGGAGAAGATCGCAAACGGGCTTTCGCGCTTGAAGGAGGAAGACCCCACGTTTACGGTCGTCGCGGACCCCGAGCTCCGACAGACCCTTCTCAACGGCATGGGCGAGCTACATCTCGAGGTGATTATCGGGAAGTTGAAGGACCGTTTCGGCGTCGAAGTGGACATCGTGAAGCCGAAGGTGCCCTACCGCGAGACGATAAGGGGCAAGGCGGAAGTCCAAGGCAGATACAAGAAGCAGACGGGCGGGCGCGGCCAGTACGGAGACGTCTGGATCAAGATGGAACCCCGCAAGAGGGGCGAGGGATTCGAATTCGAGAACCTCATAGTGGGGGGCGCCATCCCTTCCAAGTACATCCCCGCCGTGCAGAAGGGAGTTGAGGAATCCTCCAGAGAAGGAGTGCTGGCCGGTTACCCCATGGTTGACTTTAAGATCTCCCTTTTCGACGGCTCTTTCCACACAGTGGACTCCTCGGACCTGGCGTTTAAGATAGCGGGTTCCATGGCGTTTAAGAAAGCCGCGCTGCAGGCCAAACCGATTCTGCTGGAGCCCATCATGGAGGTGGAGGTCACGGTGCCCGACGAGTGCATGGGAGACGTGATGGGTGACCTGAGCAGCAAGAGAGGGAAGATCCTAGGCATGGACTCGCGCGGCACGATGCAGCAGGTTCGGGCTTTCGTTCCGCAGGCCGAGCTCTACAAGTACTCCACGAACTTAAGGTCCCTGACCCAGGGCCGCGGCTCGCACACGGCCAAGTTTGCCAGCTACGAGGAGGTCCCTCGGGAGCTCACTGAGAAAGTGGTCGCCGACTCGAAGCAGAAAGAGGAGTGACGTTCCATGTCGGGGCATTCCAAGTGGAGCACCATAAAGAGGAAAAAGGGTAAGGCCGACCAGGAGAGAGGCCGCATCTTCAGCAGGCTCATCCGTGAGATAACTGTTGCCGCTCGCAGCGGAGGCGGAGACGTAGGCGCCAACGTACGCTTGAGGACCGCGGTTCAGGCGGCCAAAGGCGCCAACATGCCTGCAGACAACATCGACCGGGCCATAAAGAGAGGTACGGGAGAGCTTCCCGGAGTGTCCTACGAGGAGATCTTCTACGAAGGGTACGGCCCGCACGGTGTGGCGGTCTTGGTCGAGACGCTGACCGACAACAGGAACAGGACGACCTCCGAGATACGACACCTCTTCTCAAAGCACGGAGGAAACCTCGGAGAAGTCGGTTGCGTTTCGTGGATGTTCGACCTCAAGGGGCTCATAACCGTGGAGAAGAGCTCCGTGGATGAGGATAAGCTCATCGGCCTGGCTCTGGACGCGGGGGCGGAGGACGTGGACGACCAGTCCCCCGAATACTACGAAATCACGATCGAACCGTCCAAGCTCGAAGCGGTCAGAGACTCCCTCAAGAACGCAGGCGTCCCGCTCGTGGCGGCAGAGCTCTCGCGCGTTCCCCAGTCGGCCGTGACTCTGGGCGAGAAGGAATCCGAGCAAATCCTCAGGTTCATGGAAGTGCTGGAAGAGCACGACGACACGCAGAAGGTCCACGCGAATTTCGACATTCCTGATGAAATCATGGCCAAGCTCGCAAGGTAGCGGACAGCCGGAACAGTTCACGGTGCTGGGTGTGGACCCTGGAAGCCTGGTCACCGGCTACGGCCTCGTTCGCAAGTCGCCGTCCGGACTGGAATGCATCGATTTCGGATGCCTGCGGCCGGCTCGTGGTCAGAGCCTGGGGAAGAGACTGGAGGAAATTCACGACCGGCTCGCGGACGTCATCCACTCTTTCCGGCCGGACAGGATCGCCGTGGAGACCATCTTTCACAGTCGCAGCGTGAGGGCGGCGCTTACGATGGGCCACGTCAGGGGCGTGGTGCTGTTGGCGGCCGCGAAGGCCGGGCTGGAGATATTCGAGTACACCCCGCTGGAAGTAAAGCTATCGGTGACCGGGACCGGCGCCGCTTCGAAGAAACAGGTGCAGTTCATGGTCCGCGAAACGCTCTCTCCGCAGGGACGATTGCCGCTGGACGCCTCTGACGCTCTGGCCGTGGCGCTCTGCCACATCAACAGAACCGGTAAGGGACAGTATGATATTCTCGCTCAAAGGCACTCTACTTGAGAAGAACCCGACGCGTATTGTGGTGGACGTGAGTGGCATCGGCTACGGCGTCAACGTTCCTCTTTCCACCTTCGACAGGCTCGGAGACGTGGGCACCCCGGTCGAGCTGTTGACACATCTTCACGTCAGGGAAGACTCTCTCGACCTTTACGGGTTTGCCACCGCGGAAGAGAGGCAGCTCTTCGAGCTCCTCATACTGGTATCGGGCATCGGACCCAGACTCGCGCTGGGCATATTGTCCGGAAGCGAGGCGCACTCGTTCGCCGAGGCGGTGGCCTCGGGAAACCTGGCCATGTTGACCACGATCTCCGGCGTGGGCAAGAAGCTGGCGGAGAGAATAGTGGTCGAACTCAAGGAGAAGATAGGGGTCCTGGTGCCGGTCCTGGAGCCCGTGGCGGCCGCGGGCGAATCTCCTCACTACAACGACGCTCTCCTGGCCCTGATATCGCTCGGCCTCACGAGGGCCTCCGCCTCCAAGGCGCTGCGCTCCGTGGCAGCAGAAGAGGGAGGCCGGCTGAGTCTGGAGGAGATGATACGCAGGGCTCTCTCACTGGCGGGGCGGTAGGGCTTCCTGTTCTTCGAATTGAAGCTCGCTCAGCCTGGCGTATATCCCACCTCTTCTCAGCAGTTCCGCGTGCGTGCCCTGTTCCTTGACGGCTCCCTTGTGCAGAACGATTATGTTGTTGGCGCTCCGGATGGTGGAGAGCCTGTGCGCGATGACGATCGAAGTCCTCTCCACGAGCAGCGAGCGCAGGGCGTCCCTTATGAGATGCTCGGTCTCCGGGTCCACGCTGGACGTGGCTTCGTCCAGAATCAGTATCTTGGGCTCGTGAAGCAGCGCTCGGGCGAACGACAGCAGCTGGCGCTGTCCCGCCGATAGAGAAGTGCCGCGCTCTCCCACCTCTTCACCGTACCCGCGCCGGAGGCGCCTTATGAACTCGTCCGCCCGCACCTTCCTTGCGGCCTCCTCTATCCGCTCCTGAGAGAGATGGACCTTTCCCAGTCTCAGGTTCTGCTCTATCGTGCCGGAGAAGAGGAACACTTCCTGGGGGACAACGGCTATGTGCTTCCTGAGGTCCTTCTGCGGCACCTGCCTGACGTCAACACCGTCTATTCTGACCGCTCCCTGCTGCGGTTCGTAGAACCTGGAAAGCAGGTTCATGAGCGTTGTCTTCCCTGCGCCCGTCGCGCCGACTATCGCCACCGTTTCCCCCGCAGCCACTTTGAACGAGACGTCTCGTAAGACCTCCTCGCCTTCGTGATACGAGAAGGACACGCGGTCGAACTCCACGTCTCCCCGTACGTCCTTGAGCAAGACGGGGGAGGGCGAATCCTGTATCTCGGGTACGGTATCCAGGAGCTTGAAGATCCTTTCGGAGGAAGCCATGGCCGCCTGCATGGAGTTGTACTTCTCGCTGAGGTCCGAGATGGGCCCGAAGAACCTGCGCGTGTACTGCAGGAACGCTATCAGCACGCCCAGGGTCAGGGTTCCTTCGAGCGTCTTCACGCCGCCGTGCCAGATGATGAGGGCCACGGCGGTGGCCGCGATGAGCTCCATCACGGGGAAGAAGATGGCGTGATAGCGGATAGACTTCAGATATGCCTCGCAGTGGGAGGCGTTCAGCCGCTCGAACTTGGACATGCTCTTGGCCTCGCGGGCGAACGCCTGCACGATTCTGACTCCGCTCAGGGTCTCCTGCATGAAGGCGTTCAGCCGCGCGATACGCGCCCGAATCATGTTGTAGGCCACTCTTGCCTTCTGCCTGAAGAGGAGGGCCGCCACGAACATGAAGGGAATGAGAAGGAAGATGACGAGCGCAAGCCTGGCGTTCATGGCGACAAGGACCACGGATATCCCGACGAGGGTGAAGAGGTCTCCAAAGATGGAGACCACCCCGGTCGTGACGAGCTCGTTCAGCACTTCGACGTCGTTGGTGACCCTCGTGAGGAGCCGGCCCACAGGATTCTTGTCGAAGAACGAGACGGAGAGACGCTGGACGTGGGCGAAGAGCTCCTGTCTCAAATCAGCCATCACCTGCTGCCCGGTCCTGTTCATCAGATACACCTGCCAGTAGCGCAGCAGGAACGCGGCGGCAAGAGAAAGAATGTACAACACAGCCAGAAACGGAAGCCCGGAGGCGTCTCCCACGGAAATGTGCTGGTCCACCGCGACCTTCACCAGGTAAGGGCCGACAAGCTCCGAGACGGACACGAGCAGCAGCAGGATGACCGAGACCGCGACCACGAACCTGTAGGGAGACAGATAACCCAGAAGCCGT
Source organism: Candidatus Eiseniibacteriota bacterium (assembly GCA_020349905.1). Lineage (GTDB taxonomy): Bacteria > Eisenbacteria > RBG-16-71-46 > JAFGJU01 > JAFGJU01. The sequence goes on along the minus strand of CP070702.1, from coordinate 1,243,349 downwards.
TTGGCAAGGCGGGCGTCGTACGCCTTCGCCAGGACTTCTTCTTCGTGTTGGAACCGGCGACTCATGTGTCTAAGTTGTCTCCAACTCCTCCGCTATTGCCAATCTCCTGTGAAGCTCCCGGTAGAGCCGACCCGTTCTGAGGAGCTCCTCGTGAGTACCTCTCTCTGCGATACTTCCGTCCTCCAGGACGATTATCTCGTCCGCTTCTCGAATCGAGGAAAGGCGATGGGACACGATGATCCAGGTCCTCTCGCCCACCTTCTTCAGAAGGCCCTTCAGGATGTCTCTCTCCGTGGCCGCGTCCACGCTCGAGAAAGGGTCGTCCAGTAGCAGGATGGCCGGGTCGATGATGATGGCTCTCGATATGGCGGTTCGCTGTTTCTGGCCGCCGGAAAGCGTGACTCCTCTTTCTCCCACGAGCGTGTCGAACTTCTCCACGAATTCCTCCACCTCCAGAGACATCCTGGCGATGACGGCGGCCTCCGCCACCTGCTCGTCCCTGGCAGAGGCGAGCCCGTAGGCGATGTTCTCCCTTATCGTGTCAGAGAAAAGGAAGGACTCCTGGGGCACGTAGCCGATTTTGCCTCTCAACGTCTGGAGCGGAAACCTCTCTATCTCGAGCCCGTCAATGAGGATGCTTCCGGACGTGGGACGGAAAAGCCTGGGTATGAGGTTGACGAGGGTGCTCTTTCCCGAACCGGTCTTGCCAACGACCGCGAGCTTCTTGCCTCGTGCCAGGCGAAAGCTCACGTTCTTGAGCGCCAAGAGCGCGTCTTTGTCGTACGAGAAGGTGACGTTCCTGAACTCGATTTCACCCTCCACGCGGGCCACGGGGACCGGGTCCACCTCCACGATTTCCGGCTCTTCGTCCATTATCTGAGCTATCCTCCCCATGGACGCCGCACCTCTCTGAACGAGGTTCACCACCCATCCCAGCGCGATGGCCGGCCAGGTCAGCATCGCGAGATAACCGCTGAAGGCCACGAAATCTCCCAGAGATATCTTTCCCCTGACGACCTCGGTACCGCCCAGCCAGAGCACTATGACTGCGCCCACGCCTCCGACGAGGGCGATGAGCGGATGGAAAGTGCCCCAGATCTGGACGAGCCTCATGTTCTTCGCCACGTAGTCCTGGTTCAGCTCCGCGAACTGTCGGCTCTCGAACTCCTCGTTCCCGTATGCCTTCACTATCCTGATTCCGGAGAGATTCTCGTGCACCCTTGTGTTCAGCCTGGAGAACTGCTGCTGCACTTGTTCGAACCTCTCCCTCACCAGTCTTCCGAAACGGTTCACTATGATTGCCAGCACGGGGAGCGGGATGAGGGCGAAGGCGGTAAGAAGCGGGTCGATGTAGAGCATGAGCGAGATGGCCGCCGCGAACGCGATAATCGTATTGAGCGAATACATTATTCCCGGGCCCATGAACTCTCTCACGGCAGCCACGTCGTTTGTGGCCTTCGCCATTATGTCTCCGGTCCTGGTCCTGCTAAAGTAGCTCGGAGAGAGAGTCAGGAGATGCTGGAAGAGGTCGTTTCGCAGCTCGTACTCCATTCTGCGCGAAGCGCCTATCATCAGAGTCCTCATGGAGAATCTGAAGACTCCCTGCAGGGCCGCGGCGGCCACGATGAGTGCCGCGTAGAATAGCAGGACTCTGGGTTGCGTCCCGGCCCCCAGCGAGTCTATTGCCAGTTTCGTTAACCAGGGGATGGAGAGGCCCAGGCAGTGGACAAGGGCTATGCAACACGCCCCCGCTACCAGGGTCTTCCTGTGCCTCTTGAGGTATTTCGAGAGCCTTGCCAGGGTCTTGATAGATTCCATGCTACTTCTTGGGAGGCAGGAGGAGAGCGCGCTGGGGAGAACGAGACTCGTTGATGTTGGTCACGTAGATGGCGGGCTCGTCCAAAACAGGGCACTTGAATTCGCAGATGCCGCAGCCGATGCAAAGGTCCGGCAGCACGACGGGCTGCTTCAGGATGACCTTCTTGCCCTCTGCGTCCGTGGCCTCCACGTCCTGGAACACTATGGCCTTCTCGGGGGTGGGGCAGTGCTCCTCGCAGACTATGCAGTTCGTGCCGAACGCGAAGGGCAGGCATCGGTCCTTGTCGATGAACGCGAGACCTATGACGACCTTTCTCTTTTCCTCGACCCCCAGCTCCTCTATCGCCCCCGTGGGACAGACCTGACCGCACAACGTGCAGGAGTACTCACAGTATCCGACTCTCGGAACGAGCACCGGCGACCACATTCCCTCAAGACCCGCCTCCATGAGAGTCGGCTGAAGCCCGTTGGTGAGACAGACTTTCATGCACTCGGAACACTTGACGCATCTCTGCAGGAACTGGTCTTCGGGAAGAGCTCCGGGCGGTCTTATGAGCCGCGGGTGAAGCCTCCTGCCGGAGGGAGACACTCGCAGGAGGGGGACCGCTAGGAGCCCGGCACCTGCTGACCACAGGAAACTGCGCCTGCTCATGTCCGTTCGCGCCTCTTCCCGGCGCGGCGCCGCGAACCCGATGGCGACCACCCTCGTTGGGCAGACCTCCACGCAGTTCCAGCAGAATATGCAGTCCGCCTTTCTCCACCCGTCCCCGAGTGCCGGAGAGGCACCCGTAGGGCAGGCCCTGACGCACTTGCCGCAGCGGTCGCAACTCTGCCCGACCGTGAGCCGCAGAATCGATACCTTGGAAAACACCGCGAGCAGCGCGCCCAGGGGGCAGACGAATCTGCACCAGAACCTTGGCCTCACCAGGTTCAGCGCCAGGAGGCCGAGGAACAACGTGCTCAGCAACGCGCCCTGAAAGAAACGGGGCTGTTCGAACGCAAGAACGTGCGCCTTCAGAAAGCCGTAGACGGCCTCGGAGGGTCCGGAGAGCCACGCGGGGCCGAGCGAGTAGAGACCGTCGAAGATGGCGCGCGTCAGAGACTCCAGGGCCGGCCCGATCCCGACGGCGACAGAGCGCACGGTAAGAGAGATGGGATCCACGACACCCAGGATGGACATCGAGAAGAGGCCGCTGAAAGCTACCACGACCAGGACGACGTATTTCCACACCTGGCTTCTTCTGTAGAGCCCGTGCTCGAGCTTCTTGGGCCTGCGGGCCACCTCTCCTGCTGCGTTGTGCAGTATTCCGAACGGGCAGACCCAGCCACAGAAGAAGCGCCCGAGAAGCAGCGAGACGGCCACGGTTATCAGGCTCAGCAGGAGGATCGGTTTCATCGTGAAAGACGAAAGAAGCAGCAGTCCGGCGAAAAGCGGGTCCAGGTCCAGGAATATCTTCACGGGGTAGCTGATTTCGTCGGTCCCGGAGTATTGAGTCCTGATTAGAAGAAAGAAAAAGGCGAGGATGAAAAGAACCTGCGAGATTCTTCTGATGTTTGCCATCTGCGAGGTCTCACTCCAACATCAATGCGGGCGGCATTCGCGGGAAACTGCCTCAGCTGGGCCCGCGGGCCTTCGCGAGAAGTCGGCTCAGGACGAGCTTGCCCCTATCTCAGAAAAGTGCACCTTACCCAGATCCACCTGTCCCACGCCGGCCTTCGCCGCGGCCACCAGATAACCCAGGTCGGTTCCCCTGGAGCCGAAGAAGGTGGAGCCGTAGGAGTCAATGGCCACCTGGTCGGTTCCCACGACCAGGGTGTCAAGCCTGCGCACGTCCTTGACGTTGCCTCCCTGGGGACCGTTCGCAACAAGTATTCGGGTGGCGTCCAGAACGGTCAGGGCAGGTCTGAAAAACCGCGCCAGGTCCGAAAGGCAGAGGTCTATCTGCTGGTGAAGCACGTTTCTGGGTTCCCCGATGACGCCCATCCAGTTCTTGAGAGCCATAGTGAGTTTGGCAACCCCGTGGTGCTTGGCTATGGGGACGTTTATTATCTTGTCGCACTCCAGCACTTCGGCGTAAACGGGCCATTTGTCCAGGACTTCTCCTCCGAGTTCGACTTGCTTGAACTTCCTGTCGTCCACGAAGGAGACGTCCGCTCCCGCTTTCCGCGCCGAATCCGCGATTCCACTCTTGACGTAGCAGCGGCGAGGGTCGTTACATGTCTTGTCGAACACCTTCACCTTCTTCGCGCCGGCCTCGTAGCAATTCTGGACGATGGAATGGACCAGCTCGGGGTTCGTGTTGGCGGCCTGCTTCGGGACGCGGTCCCACCCGATGTTGGGCTTCACCACGACTACGTCCCCTCTGGATACGAACCGCGAGATTCCACCGAGGGCCTTCAGGGCGGAGGAGAGGTTGTCCGCGACCACGGGCCCGCGGGCCACGACGAAACTGGGAAAGACCTTCTCTTCAGACGCGAAAGCTACGGGCAAATGTATGTCGGCCAGCAGGGCTCCTGTCATGCCGGCCCCGGTTATCTTGAGGAATTCTCGTCGGTTCATTTCGGAAGCTCCTTGGGTTGAGAGTGCTCGCCGATGAACGCGCTCCCCATCTGCAGGATACCACCTGTTCGCCGATACTGTCAAATGAGGGCCGGGTTTTCGCTTTGCAGCCGCCGGTTTGGTGTGATAGTGTTTGCCCGGAAAGCAACTCGTTGAATGCCGGAAAGGAGGCCACACTTGGCCGAAGAACGGCTCACGTCTCCCGCCCTCGCCGAGGCGGAAGTAGTGTTCGATAAGGCCCTCAGGCCCACGACCCTGGACGAGTTCGTGGGCCAGGAGCGCCTCAAGGAGAACCTGAGGGTCTTTCTGCAAGCTGCTGTACAGAGGGAAGAAGCACTGGACCATGTCCTCTTCCACGGTCCCCCGG
>CP070702.1:1226213-1238504 GCA_020349905.1 Candidatus Eiseniibacteriota bacterium | reverse complement strand
TCATCACCAGCTTTCCTGTGGCCACGTCCACTGGAGTCCTGAGCTCGTAGAAGTAGACACCCGAGCTCACCCTCTCGCCGCGGTCACTCATTCCGTTCCACGACACCGAATGCTGGCCCGGTGTGAGGTCACCGCTCACGAGCGTTCGCACCACCCTGCCGGTGACGTCGAACACTTTCAAGTTCACGGGCACGAAACCCTCACCCTTGAGAGCGAAGGCAATCCTGGCAGAGGTAACGAACGGGTTTGGATAGCCCTTGCCCAGATACACTATGCTGCCGTGCCTGTCACGCTCATACCAGATGAACGGCGTGTCGAGCGGTATCATGCCGGCCGGGACCATTTCTCCATTGTTGATGTAATCCCCGATGCCCTTGGCGTCCTCATCGTTCTGTGGCTTGCCGTCGGTTATGAGGTCCCAGCAGTGGGTGATGGCCTGGCTCACGGTGGCACCGTCTTCGCTGATGATGGCACCCTGGGAGATCTTCAGCGACACCACGTTGAGCAGAAGCGCCAACAACTGCTGCCTGGCTCTGTCGTTCAGCGTTGCTTCTCTGTTGACCGTGAGGAGCTGCCGTAGAGCGATGAGACTGTCGCGCTGAGAGCCGGGTTCTATCTCGACAAGCTTCACGGGATGAAGCAGATTTTCGTTGAAGTGTGTCCTTATCTCCTCCATGTAGTAGCTCATGTTGGCGAGACTCTCGTGGGGGTAGCCGTTACCCGTTATGTGCGTGTTCACCTGGTGCTTCCAATACCCGATGCTCCTCTGCGTAGAGGGGAACGGGGAGCAGGTGAGCTGGAAATCCACCTGGGTGCAATCACCCGAGAAAACAGAAGCCAGCTTGGTGTCCTGGTCTGCAGAATATCCCATCGGCGGCACGATTGTGACCTTGTAGTTGCCTATGGCAAGTCCTGAGAACTGGTATTCGCCGTTCATGTCCGTTGTGGTGGAGGCAAGCAGTATGTTGTCGATCGTGTAGAGGTCCACGGCGACACCAGGTGCCGGGTACACCTCTCCGTCACATCCGGCCAGCACCGTGCCTTCCAGACAGCCGGTGACGCTCGAGCCCGGTATGACCGTTGTTCCGCCTTCGTGCGCGCCACCGTTCCACACCTCGAAGTACTGCACGTTAGGGACCGAGTAGGGGTCATTCCAGACGAAGGTCACGGAGAACCCTCCCAGGCTTCCGCCTATGGGAATGGAGTTCCCGAACGTGTTCCACTCCACGTTCCAGGAGCCGTCCGGCGCCTCAGGCAGAACGAACGTGTCGTCCCAGCCCGTCGGCCAGGAATGCGAGTCGTAGTCGGAACGTGCCAGCCCGTCTGAATCGAAGAACACTATCCATCCGGCCAGGTCAGGTTCCACAGAGACGTTCTCTACCGTGTAGTCGAAGCGGTACAGCTGGCTACCCGGAGGACCTCCCAGGTACTCCAGATTGGCCGTCACTTTTGCTGCGTCCGGGCCCGGCCCGGCCGTGGCCACGGCTGGCAACAAAAAAAGCCCCAGAAGGACGGGAACTGAGGCCAACGCTGCAATAGCACACTTTCTCATGGGTGCGCTCCTTTCGCTGCGGGAGAGACACTCCCAGGAAGCAAATGACCGGTCCGGGACGGTAGTCCCAAGGGAATTAGCGACGGAAATAACGCTACTGATGTGGGCTCGATGGTGCTCTGTCAGCTGAAATCGGCGGCATTATAACGCTTTTTCGGCCCCTTGTCAAGGTAATGTGACGTGTGGCGCAGGTGACGCGGCGTAGTCGAGCGGGGGCGTGGCCAGGTGGGCGCCGTGGCGTTGCTCGTCGATCGGGGCATGTAGCCTGGTGGCTGAGGCGCCTGGTGGCTGAGGCGCTTCGGGTGGGGGTCGGCGCCGCCCACCTAAAGGTGGAGTTCTATCACGTCCTTGTCCTTCACGACGTGATCTCTCTGGACGTATTGCCCGTCGAAAGCTCCGGAGCCCCATATCCTGGCGGACTTCAGATTGGCCTCGAAATCCTTGTGAACGAGCGCCGCTACCTCCAGAACCGTGCTTCCTCCACGCAGAACGAACGGCCTGTCCAGGTCAGGTTTCTTACCCGGAACCTTCGTGTACACCCTCACGAGGTCAAGCAACTCGAAAATCGCCCTTTTGAGACTATCTGCCAAGTCGCCTCCCACCGTGGAAAAGGGAAACAGCCTGGCCGTTTCACCAAGAAGCTCCTGCACCAGCTCAACCGCCTCCCGAGGAGGTTCCAGGTCGATCTTGTTTCCGACCACGAGCGCCTTCTTCAGCCGCAGGCGCTCCTCGTCCGGCGCGGGCTCGGGTTCCGCTCCGCTCCCGAGAGCGACCTTGTGTGAAGCCAGTTGCACCCGGACCATCTCCAGCTCTTCCAGCACGGAGGGGGACACCACGTCCAGAACGAGCAGCAGCGCGTCCGCATTCATGACGAGCTGGACGTACCATTGCTCCAACGAGCCGGGCATGACGGGAGGAGTGTCTACCAGCTGTATCTGTATGTCTTCGAACTGCATCATTCCTGGCATGGGTTTGGTCGTGGTGAAGGGGTACTGCGCCACTTCAGCGTCCGCGCGCGTGAGCGCCTTGACGAGGCTGGACTTGCCGGAGTTGGCCGGCCCCACCAGGACCACCTGGGCCGCTCCCTCGCGCTGAACAGAGAATCCGTAAGGCCTTCTGCCAAGTTTTCGTGACTTCTGAAGCTGACTCTGTAGCTTGGAAATCCTTCTCTTCAAATCGCCTTGGAGCTTTTCTGTTCCCTTGTGCTTCGGGATGACGGACAGCATCTCCCGCAGGCAGGCCAGCTTCTCGGGCGTGCTCTTGGCCTCTCTGAACTTTCTTTCGATCTCGTGGTACTGTGGAGGAAGATTAGCAGGCATGGTAAGTGTCAGTGCGATGGTCTGTCTATTTGCTCAGCTCCGGGTCGTCTTCGCCTTTCTCATGATATTACACGGGCTGGCCGGCTTCCAGACCTAATCTCAGGCCCCTAGCTTTCGTTTGACAGGGCGCCAGCGCGGTGGTAGTATGCGAAACACCGATCTGAGCAGCGGCTCAACTTGTGCTGCCCAGCGGTTGGCCGGCGTGGACGCTATGCACAGGCTTTCCCCGGTTCAGAGTCTGAAGCTTGCCACTCAGACCTTACCAAGAGATACGCTCCATGAAGAAGCAACCAGTGAGATCACGCCCTGAACGCCTTTCTCGAGCCCTGCTTCTCTGTCTTGTCTGTTCGTCCCTCCTCTTGGGCCCGAGCCGGCCCGTGCTCCTGCCTGTTGGAAGTCCGGCGTCTTCCGGGCCCGGCACGTGCGAGGCGGCTCAGGCAGGGGAGTACGTGATAGGGCTGGAGGACGTTCTTGCTGTGACGGTGCGGGAACGTCCCGACCTCTCAGGCACCTTCCTGGTGGGTCCGCAGGGAACGATCGCTCTTCCTCTCCTGGGTGAGGTGAAGGCGGCGGGTATGACTCCGTCCCAGCTCTCGAGAGAGCTCAGCAGGAGGCTTTCCGTGTTCCGGGCAGGCGAGGCCGTCGTTACTGTCGCACAGTACAACAGCCGGAAGATCTTCGTGGTCGGCGAGGTGGTCAAGCCGGGCAAGTACACGTTTCCGGCCATTCCCTCCGTCTGGCACGTTTTGAGCGAGGCCGGTGGGCCCACCGACGCCGCACTCCTTGGAGCTGTCCAGATAATCCGGGCAGGAACCGGAGAAACAGTAACGGTAGACGTCAGGAAGCTCATAAGCGGGGAGAGCGCGGAGCAGGTGAAGCTCTTTCCCGGAGACACCATAAGAGTTCCTCGCAGGAGCGTCACCGCACCGGAAGGACAGGTCATCTACGTTCTGGGCGAGGTGCAGAAGCCCGGCAGTTATGAAGTGGCTTTCGCAAAGGACGTGGTGGCCGCTGTCTCGGCTGCCGGAGGCCCCACGGAGCGCGCCGACCTCAGGAAGATAACGATAGTGCGCCGGACAGTTTCTGCCAGCACCACGATGGAGGTGAACCTAGACAAGTATCTGAGACAGGGCCTTCTCTCTGCCAACCCGGACCTCAGGTCCGGTGACACCATCACGGTGCCCAGAAGGAGGTCCGCGTTCGGCGCTCTCACGAGCCCGGCAGTCCTCACCGCTCTTCTCTCCGCCATCGCCAGCATAGTGGTCATAACGAGTTCGAAGTAGCGGACTCGAAGCGGGTCGAGCAGCCTCGATGCCCCAGCCCTTGACCTCTTCCAGCAAGTCCGGGCTGGCTCAAAGTGGGCTTATCTTAGCACAACCAGTTTCTTTGTGCTGTTCGTCGTCTGCGTGGCGAAGGCGCAGACGTAGACCCCGGGACTCACCCTGCGACCGTTGTCCTCTCTCAGATTCCACACGACGGAATACTGTCCCTGCTCCAACCTCTCTTGCAGAAGGTCTCGCACCAGTCTCCCGTGGGCGTCGAATATCCTGAGGGTAACGTCGGCGTGAGCCTCCTTGATTTCGTACCTCAGCACGGTCTGGCTCACGCAGGGGTCGGGGAAGGGGGCCAGAAGCCGCGTGACAGAGGGCGCTCCGGAGGGTGCGGTGGCCGAGACGGACTGCGAAATCGGGCTCTCGTTGTCCGCATCATCAACCGCGGTCACGCTGTAGTAGTAGGTCACCCCGGCAAGAACGTTGGTGTCCAGGTAGCTGACCTGGCTGAGGGGTGTGCTGGTGATTGCGTTGAAATCCTGAGCATCGATGCTTCGGTAAACGTAATAGCCGACGACGTCGGCGTCCGGAGAGGGCATCCAGCTGAGATTGATACCTTCATCCACGGTCCAGGCGCTGAGCCCGGCCACAGGACCCGGCGGTATTTCATCGCTGTACGGAACCGAATCATTCTTGGCGGGGGTCGTCACTACGGCCACGTTCGAAAAGTAAGACCAATTCGGCATTTCGTCGGCGGTCCTGAGCACGAAGTAATATGTGCGCTCGGGCAAGAGGCCCGTGACGACGAAGCTGTCCACGCTGCCCGGCTCACCGGGGTCGGGAAGCCCGGAACATCTGTTCGTACTGGTTGCATTCCACCACGCCAGCGAATCGGTTCCCGATATGGGGTCAGAAGAGAACCGCAGGTCGTAACGCCAGGCCTTTCCCTGGTCTCCGTCGTCTCCGGGAGCCGTCCATCTCAGCGTCGCACTCGTGGACGTCACGGAGACTACGTGCTCGTTCACTGCTCCCGCCTCGGCGTGAGACACCAGAAAAAGCAGGAGTGCAGCGCAGAGGAATCCCTTTCCGGATGCACTCATGTCAGAAGTCCGCCATCAATTCGAAGCACACTCGTCGCTGCTACAAACAAAACAGGCCAGTGTCTCCGGCAACAGGACTCGTGCGGATCTTGACTGGCCCCCCTATGCGCTTCACGCGACACACTAACAGATGATTCAGAGAGCGCAAGAGAAAAATGCCCAGTTGTCCGCAAAAAAGCCAGATCCCTGACCGCGGCCGGAGGGACGGTGTCGGGCACCGCCGCCGTGCTCAGCACGGCCAGGTTCGAGAACCCTGACCAGTTGGGCACCTCGTCCGCGGTCCGAATCATGAAATGATACGTTGTAGAGGGCTGTAGCCCCATCATCACGAAACTCTCCGCCGAGCCCGGTGCCCCCGGGGCAGGCTCTCCGCTGCACTGGGTGGCCTGGTTCCACCACCCGGTCGTGTCCGTGCCGCTGATGTTCGACGTGGAGTACCTGATGTCGTACTGCGCCGCCGTCCCCACTGTTCCGTCGTCTCCGGGAGCGGTCCACGTCAAAGTGACCGAATTCCAGGGCGACGCTTCCCCTGCCGGACATGTCACCGCCAAAGCTGCCGTAATCAAGAATGCTGTCCATCCCAGCAAGTTCCGAGTGGAGAAGTTCATGAAGCCTACCTCCCCGGCGGCTAAACGAAAGGCCGCCAAAAGAACTCCCGAAGGGTTCCCTTGGCGGCTCGGCCAGCAGACGGGGCGGTCTCTTCGCCCCATCACAGCCCCGTTGCTCTGCGTCCCAGCCTTTCGGCTAGTTTGCTCTTTTCAAGGAAACGCCGCCTATCAAAGAGCGTTGACCGTCGCATCAAAAAGCAGGAAGCATGCCACACTGCTGGGGACCCGGCACGCGTAACAGTATACCTGGCAAAGGGTTCTGCCCGGAGAAAACCTACCGCGCGGCCGGGAGCGAGTTCCCATGCATTGTGCAAGCTCAAGGGAGTAGCTTTGCAATCCCGGAGGGGCGAGCGGGCTACGAGTAGACAGCTAAGGAGACAGCGCTCAATATGTCGGCCAGAGCGCCCGCCCTTCCCTTTGCGGAGTAGGGCGAGAGCCCATCCGCTCCGACCCGGTGTGAAGGGCCGTCCAGCGCCGTCTCGATGAGAGTGCGGAGGGCGTCGGCTATTGCGCCCGGCTCGTTGCGGGGAGCCAGCAGACCGCGACCGAGCCTATTCACGAGCCCCGCTGACTCGGAACCGGGGGCGTCGAGCACGAGCACGGGTCTGTCGAACCAGAGGTATTCGTATAGCTTCGCAGGGATCTGTCCCGGGTAGTCGGGAATGAGAAGAAAAACGTCCGCGTCCTTCATCAGCTCAAGCAGTTCGCGCCTGCCTGTCCATCCCCTGTCGTCCAGCTCAGCTGCCAGGCCGAGGCGCTCGCACCACCCGGACAGTGAAAGCCCTTCGAAGGTCCCGGCACGTCCTGCGAAGATGAACTTCAACCTGCCCCTCAAATCCGGACACTTCTTCAGAAGCGCACCGGCGGCGTTCAGAAATGCCACGGGACTCCTGCGCTCCGAAAGGGAACCGGTGTGCACGACGCGACAGATGCGGTCGGTCGCGGACCTGGGTTGGCCAACAGCTGTGGGCTCGGGCAGGTTGGTCTCGTCAAAACCGCACGGGACGGTGAAGAACTCGGCCTTCGCATCCGGGTGCCCTCGTTTCAAGAGGGCAGTTTCCGCCTTGGTCTTCGCTACCACTGCGCGCGCCCCGGCGACTGTCCATGCCTCGAGCCTTCTCTCGCACCAGGCCGCCACACCCTTGCCGCCGTACGAAGGCGAGAGAGTCCAGGGGTCGTGGAACTCCACGACGTGGGGAAGCCGAAGGAGTTTGGCCAGAAGATGCCCGGCCACCAGGCTCGAGAAGGACTTTCCTATCGAATAGACGGCCAGAGGCCGGTTCCTCCTCGCTACGCTCAGGCCTCGAAACAAGGCGAAGAGCGGAAACAGGAAATTGGAGTCGGTGGGTCTCATGCTCCAGTAGATGCTGCGAACCGTTCCGCTGAGAAGAGACGCCGGATTCCTGCGAGAGGGGCCTGGCGAACGGTCGCCTTCAGTCTCGCGGTCAGGTTTGCGCGTTCGTGTGCCCGCGCCGGAGATGCCCAGCGCCTGCACGAAGCGCTCCAGAGCCGAGAAGGGTCTCCAGAGTGCGGTGCGTATTACCTCCACGTCCGGGCCGGGAGTGTCCTTGTTCGTCGGAAGGTACTGCCATCTCGCTCCCACGGTGAGCACCGTGGGTGTCCAGCCTGCTTCGGGCAGCTTGCGGACGAGAGAGATTGTCTGAAGGGCCGCAGAGGTTTCGGACGGAAGGTAGCTGTGGCTTACGACGAGGACTCTCCTGGCTCTTGCCGGTTCGTTGTGTATGGAAATCGGTTCTTCTTCTCTCATCTTCAGGCCTGCGCTCACCGCTCCGTCCGGCCCTTCACGCGAGCCAGGGCGGAAGCTCTCTCCTCCGAGTTGAGGCACACCCACCAGGCCGGCACGAAGTACCCCGCCAGCACTACGGCTCCGACTCCCAGAAGCTCAGCGTAGCCAGAGACGTCAACCAGGCTTCTCACCAGCCAGCCCGCGACCAGGGAGGGGACGAGACATACGAGGGGCCCCACCCAGGTTTGCCTCACGTACGCCACCCGGGAGCTCTCAAGGACCTTCGGAGTATAGTAGAGCGAGATGAACCCGAACTCAAGAATCGCGGCGGAAATCAAAGTTCCCAGGGCGACCCCCAGTACTCCCATCTTCCGCACGAGCAGGATGCTGAGAACGAGATTGACCACCGCGGAGGTAACCATCATCAGAGCCGGGAATTTTGCCTTCCCGCGACCGAACAGCATTGCCCCGGCGAACTGCTGGCTGGCTGCGAATACAAGGGCGATGAAGAGAACAAACCCCGTGGGCCACGTGTTCACGGCAAACCTCTCTCCGAGCCACAGGGTCAGGAAGTCTCGCCCCAAAAGAAAGAACCCCACGGTTCCGCACAGAGCCACGCACAAGGCGAACCTGGTTCCCAGGACAGTAACGCGCCATTGTCCCTCCGCGTCCTGACGGGCTTCCATGCCGCTCGTGAGTGGGATGGCAACAACGGCGGCCGAGGAGATGAAAGTCTTCAGATACGAAGCCAGGTTGATGCCGATTGCGTAGTAAGCGGTCGCGGTGGTGGAAACTGCAGCGCCGACTATTATGTTATCGCTCTCCCTGGATATCCTGGCAGCCACCTGATTGAGAAAAGCGAAGAAGCCGTAACCGATGACCTGCCGCCATCTCCCGGTATCGAACACCCCCGCTTTGAGGCGCAGAGAAGGCACCAGCCGGTTGAGCACCACGAAAGCCAGCGGGCAGCTCAGGGCCGCTGTCACGACGAGCACCCACGCCAGCTCCGGCAGGCTCCCGCCTCGCTCCAGGAAGAACACTATTCCTCCTGTCCTGACCGCCAGAGAAATCGCAGACACCAGGTTTGAGAGATCGTATCGGCCCACGCCCGCGATGTGTCCCAGGATGATCCCGCCCGCTATCGAGAGAACTATGGCCAGAGCGCTGGGAAAGATGGCCGCCGTGAAGAGCTCGCCCAGAGTCCCGGAAACAGCCAGCCAGGACGCGACGTGTCCTCTTACCGCGAGCGCTCCGAGCAGCAGGACGGTGCCTCCGATGGCGACCGAGATGAAGGAGGAATAGAACACGGTGGCCAGCGTGTCGTACTCCTTCTTGGCGTAGTACTCCGCCGCGTACTTGACGACCGCAGACCTGGTGCCCAGGTCCACCAACCCCATGTATCCGGTGAGCGAAACGAGGATGTTCCAGGCTCCGAAAGGAGAATCCCCCAGCATGCGAACCATGTAGGGAGACAGGAAGAAGGCAACGACCACGTTGGCTGAGTAGATGCCCCAGTTGGACGCTACGTTGATCCCAGTGCGCAAGTTCGGACCCTTTTCCTAGGGTGAGGAACTCCCTTCAAGGTCTCCTACCGGAGCCGGGGGAGTGGTGTCGGTCTGGGTGGGCGGGTAGTACGCGGCAGCCGATTCGTTTCCCGCTCTATCCACGGCGGTCACGCCGTAGAAGGGAGAGTAGCTGGGATTGGCCTGCCAGTCAACGTACCTGGCCGTAAGGCCTCCGGGTGAGGCGATCAGTCTCCGCTGGTCACGAGCTGGGTGGCCGGCCACCGAGTAGTATATGTTGTAGTAGCGAACATCGTTGTCGGCGGGACGCTCCCAACTGAGCTCGTACACTCCCGGGGCAAGCTGCGAGACCTGTAGCCTGGCCACGCGGCCCGGCGGAATGGTGTCCCAGCCGCTCTGACCTTCGTCCCTGTGGTTCTGCCAGTTCCCCGGTCCCGTGGACACGTCGGCCCTGATGACGTTGGAGAGATAGTCGGATTCCAGCCCGGAGTGCTCTTCGCTGGTCACGGCATAGTAGTAGCTGTGCCCGGCCGCGACTCCGGTGTCCAAGTATTCCTGCGACGTAACAAGACCTGGCGAGATTTCCGAGAAGTTGTTGTCGGAATCCACGGACCTGTAGACGTGGTAGCCCTTGACCTCTCTCGAAACGTCGTGAGCGCCCCAGGCGATGAGCACGCCGCTCTGGGAGACGCTCGAGCCGCGCACGTTCCTGGGAGGATACGGACGCTTGGCGACCGCGATGTAAACGTCGGTCTTGTCGTCGGCATTCTGAAGCATGCTGGACGTGAACAGGACCTTGGTCCCGTCCGGGCTCTGTGCGGGCCTTGCGTACGATGAATAGTCTGGGCTCACGCCGTTCAGCCTGGTGTAAGTTCTGACGAACGGGGCAGAGTACGAGCCGTCAGTCTTCGCCTTGATGATGGTCCCCGACCAATCCCAGCTCGTGGGAGAGGCGAAGACCCAGTCCGGGTCGTAGCCGTCCCAGGCTGTGTGTCCGCCGCCTGCCTTGAGACGCGGCGTGAGGGTGCGGACCGGGGTCTGTGTGAGGTGGTCCCTCAGCTGAAGCCCCCAGTCGTTTGCTCCCCTGCTGCTTTCGCCGAAGTAGACCACTTGCCGGCCGTCGGCCCCCCAGAAGGGATGGGAGTAGTAGGGCAAAACCGGGTCGTACTGCGTGAAGGCGATCGTGACGTCGTCAGCGTTCCCGTCGTAGGGGATTTCGAAGGTAACGTACTCACCGACGTCCCCTGAGGGGCCGAAGTTTAAGCTGAAACTGTTCGTCGACTTCCTCATGAACATCAGGTCGTGGTAGCGCCATTCGTTCTCCACGGAATGGCCTTCGACGTCAGTGATGTTGAAGTCAGTGCTGTAGTAGATAAGCCGTCCGGGTGAGCCCGGGGCTTCCTTGAGGTCTATCATGTAGATGTTGAAGAAGTATGACGACGAACTCTTCTCGTTGACCAGCAACACGTTGTCTTCGGAGAGATACGTCGTTATGACCTTTCGCCTGTCCGTGAACGGCAGCGGCTCGACCAGGGTCATGAGGTCGGAGGCCGAGACGTCCACGCTGTAGAGGCCGTCGAAGTACGCGAAATACATGAGAGCCCGATTCGTTCTGTCCCAGGCGGTGATGGCCGCGTAATCGGGAATCAAAGTGGCGTTCGGGACTCCGTGGGGTTCCAGAAGGCGGAACCTGTTCCCGTTCCCGTCCATCACGAAGAACCTGAACCAGCCCGTGTGAGGAAGCCCGGGCACGTAGCGCGAAGAGAAAAGGGAAATCAACGAGCCGTCGCGGTTCCAGGGGGTCTTGTTCACGGTGTTGTGATGCCTCGTGTAGTCGGGGTCGTTCGAGAGACGCCACACCTCCGAACCGTATTCCACGTCGTGGAAAATGACCTTCTCGCTCTGCCAGTATCCCCCCTCTACAAGAAGCTCGCTCGGCTTCTGGATGGCCATGGACTTCCGATTGAACAGCTCCACGAGATCCTGGTAGTAGGTGGAGGGTACCGGGTCCGGCACGGCCGAGAGCGTGCTCGCCGTTCCGAGGGAGAGAAGAAGAGACAGAATATAGCAAGTCAGAACGACCAGTCGTTGTTTCTCGTGTCGCAGCTTGCCTGGTTCGACTGAGTTCCTCATAAGGCAAAACGCTCCGCGTTCGGAACCGGAAATCGTAGCGAACGTCTTGTTCCTGATTCGCTGTGCCGCCAGTCGTTCTCTTGCACGAACGCCAAAAGGGCACACTGGCTGAAACACCGCGCCAGCGGGGCGCGGCTTTTCTCCCTATTTGTAGCAACTTCTGAGCCAGAGCCGCCGTCAAAAAGGCGGCTCGAACTCATTGAATCAATACAGGTTAGCTGGCTTTCCGTCTGCCGCCACGCTGAACCAGGGGCGCGCTCAGTGCAAATTGCGTGTAAGTGAACTTATCACACTGGTTGGCGGCAGCGCCACACCATTATTGCGTTATATCATTACGACGTCGCCACGGGGCTCACGCACGAAGATCCTGACGGACGACTCTCGGGTCTGCGCGTCCCTGACCACACAGATTCTCAAGCAGAGCACTCTGAGGAACGATATCGTCGCAACCGGCACGAAACCTAACCTTGTCCGCATGTTGAAGCTCAGCTCGTTGTGGGACTCCACAATTCCGTAGAATCTCCTTATTCCCCGCGCCCGTTCTATCCTGGTCCTTTCGGCGAGCAGAGCGAAATGGAGCCCCCTCTTCTGAAACTCCGGCAGCGTCAGAGACCAGAAGCCGTAGACGCTGTCCTGCTCAAAGTCGTGTTCGAAGCCCATCCCGCGGATGAAACAGTGGCCGTTGATGCACCAGTTTATTGAGGACGGAGGCGCGTCCCCGGCAGATGCGAGGTAGCATCTGGCTCCAGACTCGAGCAGATACAGTACCCTTTTCCTCGATACTCCGCTCACGCGCACGATGTCGTCCACGTCCGATTCGTTCGCCAGCCAGATTCTGACAAGGGGATATTCCCGTTCAGGAAAGCGGAACGATTCCGTACACATCAGCCAGGCCTTGTTGCAGCAGAGAAGCCAATTTGGTAGCACTTGTCCCAGGGTGTAGACGGCCATATAGAACTGCCCCTTCAGGAGACGGGCAAAGACGTGCCCGAGGAATCTGAACGGCTTCAAGGCCCTGTGGCCCGTTTCCGCGATTTC
>CP070702.1:1179180-1226113 GCA_020349905.1 Candidatus Eiseniibacteriota bacterium | reverse complement strand
AGACAAGCTCGATGGCCTGCTGCTTCGACAACCCCGCCCGGATGAACCATCGAGTCTGGAGGAAGAGCTGCCGCGCCGCGCAGACCGGATGGTCGGTCATGAGTCCATACTCCACTCCCGATTCCACGAGATGGCGCACGTTTCGCCAGTTATCGTGTTTGAGCTCGACCTTATAGGCGAACGAATCGATGGGCCCGTAGGTTACTCGAATCCTCCGCCTCTTAAGCTCCTTGAAGATCTCGGGCTTGTGCACGTCCCCCGCGTGTTCGACCGTGACACTGAGGCCGAACTCGTCCACCAGTCGCAGCAGAGCGGCGATGTCGTCTATCTTGTGAACGTGGGCTCGCAGGCACTGCTTACCTGAGAGCACTTCCTCCAGAACGGTCTCCGCAGCAGAGAAGACGATTTCCTTCTTCTTTTCCCCCTTCGCGGCACGTCGCTTCTCCATCTTGCAACGTACCTCGTCCAATCTCGTTCGCAGAATGGAAAGGGCTCCCATTCGAGTCGAGGGACGGGTACCCTTCCAATCCTGCGTGGACATCGGATTATATCCCAGCGCGGCCTTCACCCCTGACCTGGCAACGAGAGCCTCCGAGCTGTTACTTGAGTAGTGTCTGATCACCGCCGAGCGACCACCGATTATGTTTCCGCTTCCGGGAACCACGCAGGAGTAGAGGATTCCCATTTCCACCGCGTCGCGGAAGGAGGCGTCGTCCATCTGCACCGAGTCCAGCGCGTCCGAGATGGCCAGAATTGGGTCCATGTACTCATTGGTCTCAGATTCCGCCTCCGGCTCTCCTGCACGAAGCATACCGATGTGGCTGTGTGGATCGATGAAAGCGGGCGTAATCACTGGGAACTTCCCGGTCAACTTGCCCCTCCTCACCTTGGAGACGCCCGCCGTCTTTTGCCCGTCGAACAGGAGATAGGCGTTCTGAACAACTGAATTACCCGTATAGATGGTCTTTCCGTGAACACAATTCATGGTCTCCCCCAATCTGGCTAATCACCGCCGCCTCAGGCGGACGTGGAACGTGACGCGCCCTCGCCGTGGGCACAGCAGGTGTGCTCTGCTGCTTCGGGCGAGGCCACAAGCAAAGGGAACACAATGTCGCTCGTGCAGCATGGAATCAGAACCGCGATCACCACGATGGCGAGCACCGCGAGAATGCTCTCCATCCAGTTCGTGAAGCCGAAGGACACTAGGTAAAGAAGGGAAGCCATGGTGCTTACGAGCACGTGGCTGGAATGCGAGAACACGGTGGATCTCCTCTCGGTCAGCACACGGGCCGCGATTATCCCCACAACCACCCCCAGGGCAGCGAAGGGCAGGACGAGCGAGGCGTGCTCGACCACGCAGAGGTGCAGATGCATCTCCCTACCGCTCAACATGCCCCCCACGAAGGGGATGAGGATGTCGCTGACGCCACAGACGCCCAGAGAGCCCAGAAGCCCGATGGCCACTGCCTTGAAAAGCTTCCTGTCGAACCTCCAGAACATCGCGGTGGTGGCGATCGCGCTGAAGAGAATATGGACGGGATGGAACACGTGAAAGAGTCTTCCGAACACGTCGGGAAGCACTCCGTGCGCCTCACCGGTGTCTGCCGGGGCCAGTTCCCCTCCTCCCGAGCCGATCACGACGGCCGTGATGAGTCCGACCACGAGTAGTCCGAGCGAGGCGCTGAAAAGACTGAAGGGAAAGTGATGCGTGAACTCGCGTCCTATGGTCTTAAGCTTCATGCGATTGTCCCGCTCTCCGGTTCCAGGGGTTCGCTCCCGTCCGGCAAAGCACGTCACACCCCTTTGCCGGCCCCCTGGACGTTGACCCTCCATGATAGCACAGCTCATCTCTTTCTGAAAACAATGCACTGCGCGACGGATGTCCCTTCCGCAATGCTGTTCGTGCCGGTGGTCGGCGAGGGCAGCGCCTTCCTGACGGCACTGTGGCTGTCTCTCTCGCGCTCGGGCCGCGCGCACTTCGGTCCCGGCTACCTTCGGCGGGGCCAGGGCCAACATGCCGACCCGCTGTGCGCACCCGGCGTCAGGTTCCGGCCGTCCCACCCGTCGGCCACTCAGGAATGGAAAATCCTCTTGGGGTGAGCTAGAATTGCATGAGGTCCAGCCATTCAATAGACGCAAGGAGGTGGAGCAAGAGCCCATGACATTCAAGAAGGAGCTTTCCGACAGAGCGGTTTCACTCTTCAACTCGGGCCTGAACTGTGCAGAGAGCCTCCTCCTCTCCACGGCCGAATCCCTTCACAGGTGCTGTCCGTTCATCCCGGCGGTGGCCACCGGGTTCGGGGCGGGATTCGGGAGAAGGGGCTCCGTGTGCGGGGCTCTTACCGGCGGAATCATGGCCGTCGGGCTAGCGTACGGAAGGAGCAAGCCCTCGGACGACAGGGACAGGCCCTACGGTTACGCCCGGGAGCTCTACGACCGTTTCCAGAAGGAATTCGGGAGCGTTCTGTGCCGTGAGCTGACCGACTGCGACCTTACGACCCCGGAGGGAAGGGAGAAGTTCGACAAGCAAAAGATTCACCAAGAGAAGTGCGTGAACTACGTTTCGAGGTGTGCAGAGATGGTGGCCGAGATGGTAGAGGCGGCAGCGCCCGAGCGGGCGTGAGGCTCCGGACCTTCTACGCCCCCTTACCCAACAAGTCCCCAGTCCGAGTGAGGTTCTCGGCAAACTGCTTCACGCAGTCGGACCCGTGAAGCATGGAGGCCAGCACTTTCGCCGCCAGGGGAATCGCGTCTTCGGGCGGCAGGCAGTAGTGCATCTTGAGGAAGCGGGCTCTCTGCTTCGCCACTTCCTCCGACACGCTCTTGTTTCGAAGCACCACCTCTGCCATGAGCCCCGCGAGCGGCTCGAAATCAGCTTCCTTCATCCCGAAGCGGGTCATCTCCTGAACGCCCGTCCTTATGCCGCTCGAATCTATGAAGCTCGCGTCGTCGGGAAGCGCCTGGTAGTTGACGACTATGCCGTTCTCTTCCAGCCTGCGCGCTATCTCCTCGCCCGTGCCGGAGGCCCTCACCCTCACTATCACCTGATGCGTGCACGTGTACCCGCCTTCCGGGTCACCCTCCACCTCCAGCCCGTGGTTCTTCAGATGCTTCGCGAACGCCCTGGCGTTCTTGACGACTTGCTCCTGATAATCCTTCTTGAAAGTGTTCATCTCGTGAACGGCCAGAAGAAGCCCCAGGAGCGTTCCCAGATGATGGTTGCTCGTGGAGCCGGGGAAGGCACGGCCCTTTATCTCGGTCCAGAGGCCACCGATGGGAGAGCCCTTCGGGATGGAACTGGCAACCACGCCCCTCTGAGGTCCGAAGAAGGTCTTGTGAGTACTTCCAGTAAGCACGTCCGCTCCCTCGGCCAGGGGTTCCTGGAAAGCCCCGTAGAGACCCAGAACGTGGGCCATGTCGTACATGAGGACGGGCTTCTCGTCCATCTGCTGCGCGATTTCGTAGACCTCGCGCACCGGCTCAGGAGATATGAACATGCTCTTTCCGAACACCACGAGCTCCGGCTTCGTTGTCAGAAGCAGCTCCTCGAGCTTGGATGTGTCGGTGCGGTAGAGATTGTCGGCTCGCACCGGAAAGTTCACAACGCGCTCCTTGCCGGTGGAGGGGTCGATCTCCACGAAGTTGAAGAGTGCGCCCATTGGCTGGCTGCTCAGATGACCTCCCTTGGTGAGTTCGTTGTTCATGACGGCACGCATGCGCCGCATCGGAGCGTCTTCGGGCTTTCCACGATTGAGAAACCTGACCATCGCCTTGAACACGACCTCGTTTGCCATCTGCCCGCTTATGGTGCGGAGCTCCACCCTTTCGCAGCCGAAGTACTCGTGGAAGGCAGCGCGCGTCTCTTCCTCCACGTCGCGTATGAAGTCCGTGCCCTGGTAGAAATAGATCTCCTTTCCCTTCAAAGTCCTGTGCTCGGCGTATCGTCCGGCCGGATCGGAAATCTCACACAGCTTGACGAGGAGGCTCGGGGTGGTCTCCGACGGTATGAGGTTGAAGCACCTGTTCTGGCGCCAGAGATTGTTTTCGACGGTCCTCTGGATGACGGACTCGATCTTCTCTCTCAGCATGCGAGCCTCCTTGCCGCGAAACGCCTCGCCAGCCCCACGTCAGGAGCGAACTGTCAGTTTTGCGACGGCTGGAAGGATCAGGAGAATCATCAGGAGACGGGCTCGAGTTCGACGAGGGGGGAACCAAAATTGACGGAGTCGCCGGCTTTCACGTGAACCTCTTTGACGCGAGCCTCGCCGTGGGCCCGGATGTCGTTTTCCATCTTCATGGATTCAACGACGACGAGGACCTGGTCGACCTTGACAACGTCTCCCTTTCTCACCGGGACTTTCACTATGACTCCCGGCATCGGCGCCCCCACGACCTCCTCGGCCTTGAGCGTCCCGCCCGTGCCGATCTTGCGCCTGGTCTGAGCCGCAGGCTTCTCGATACAGAAATGTTGGCCCTCCACGAAGACGTAGCACTTGCCCTCGTTCTCCGCCGCGTAGACCGAGAAAGACCTGTCCGAAGTGGCAATCCAGAAGACGTTCGGGCCTACGGTAACGACCTCGGCGCGAAACTCCGAGTCTCCGAACCTGGCGAGCCAGACACCGTCCTTGGCCTCCACGCTCAGCTTCTCTTCCTTCTCTCCAACCAGGAATTCAAAATCCATTCCGTTTTTCTCCACGCGCATGCCGAGATCAGCGAATCTCTAGCTCTGGCCGCCGATTCTCCATTTCGTGCCCATCTTCCAGGGAGAGAAGGTCTCGACAGCGGGCCCTGCGGCCTTCACGCCCGGCGCCTTCTGTCCGAGGGCGGCCGCGGCCAGAAGCGCGACCTTGAGCTCGGGGCCGTCGCCTTCGCACGGTTTCCAGTCAGCGAAGTGCTCCGGGATAAACCCGGTGTGGGTCCGGCCCTCGAGAAAGGCCGGGTGCTCCATCACGTCCGCGAGGAAGGAAGTGGTGGTCCTGATGCCCAGGATGGCGTAACGCCTGAGGGCCGCCGCCATCCTCTTACACGCCTGCTCTCTCGTCTCGTCCCACACGACCAGCTTAGACAGGATGGGGTCGTAGTGAACCGAAACCTCACACCCGCTCCAGATGCCGCTGTCACACCTTATACCCGGACCCTCGGGCTGAGAAACGTACAGTATCTTTCCCGCGCAAGGAAGAAAGTTGTTCTCAGGATCTTCGGCGTAGATACGACACTCGATGGCGTGACCGCGCTGTCGCAGCTCCTCTTGCTTCAGGCTCAACTTCTCCCCTGAGGCAATCCGGATCTGCTGCTTCACAAGGTCCACTCCCACCACGGCCTCGGTTATGGGATGCTCAACTTGGACCCTGGCGTTGACCTCCAGGAAGTAGAATTCGCCGCTCTCGTCCAGCAGGAACTCCACGGTTCCAGCGTTCGTATAGCCCGCGGTCCTGGCCACCTTCACGGCCACGCTTCCCATCTCTTCCCTCAGTTCCGGCGACAGCGCGACCGACGGGGTCTCTTCAACGATCTTCTGATATCGCCGCTGGATGGAACACTCCCTTTCGAAGAGATGAACAATGTCCCCGTGGCAGTCGGCCAGTATCTGGAACTCGATGTGACGCGGACGCTCGATGTATCGTTCCAGATAGATGGTGTCGTCGCCAAACGCCGACTTGGCCTCCCTCATGCAGGCGGAAAGAGAATCCTCCAGGTCCTTCTCTTCGCGGATGATCCTCATACCCTTTCCGCCACCCCCACCGGCTGCCTTCACCAGAACAGGAAGCCCCATATCGGTGGCCTCCTTGCACAGAGACGCGATTTCCTTGCCGGCGCTCATCATTCCAGGAATCACCGGAATGCCAGCCTTGACCATGGTCTTTCTAGACTCCACCTTGTTACCCAGAAGTCGCATGGCCTCGTGGCCGGGTCCGATGAACGTGATCTTCTCTTCCGAGCAACGCCTCGCGAACTCCGAGTTCTCGGCCAAGAACCCGTAGCCGGGATGTATGGCATCGGCTCCCCGCTCCTTTGCGGTCTCCAGAATCTTGTCGATGTTGAGATAACTCTCGAGCGGAGGCGGTGGGCCGATGCAGACCGCTTCGTCCGCGAACTGCACGTGAAGGCTCCCCTTGTCGGAGGTGGAATAGACGGCAACCGTGGGGATGCCCATCTCGCGGCAGGCCTTCATCACCCTGAGGGCTATCTCACCCCTGTTTGCAACGAGGATCCTCTTCATAGTGCTCCGGTCCGGTTGTTCGGGTTACGTCTCCTCAAGAGCGCGCCCCTCGGCCTCCCTCTTCCTCCGTCATTTCTTCGGTAACCAGCGCGGCTTTCTCTTTTCCAGAAAGGCCTTCATGCCTTCCTGTCCTTCCTCGCTGACTCTGAGATGTGCCAGCGATTCTGCCGTGGCCCTTTTGGCCTCTTCCAGAGCCATGGCCGGCACTTCTCTCAGAAGCTGCTTGCATATCGCGATGGCGTTGGGCCCGCTTGAAACGAGCTTGTCGACGTACGCGGAGACCGTGCTCTCCAGCTGGCTCGCCTCCACGACGTCGTTCACGAGTCCGATCCTGGCCGCCTTCTCGGCCGTGAGCCGTTCCCCGGTCAGCATGAACTCGCGACAGGCGGCCTCGCCTGCCTTCCGGATGACGTAGGGCGAGATGCAGGCCGGCACCAGCCCGAGTTTCACCTCGCTCAGGCTGAACTTGGCGTGCGAGGCGGCCACGACGATGTCGCACGTTGCCACGAAACCCATGCCGCCTCCGATGGCTGCCCCGTTCACCATCGCGATCGTAGGAAGCTGAAGCGAATAGACCGAGTGCATGAGTTCGGCTAGCTCCAGGGATTCCTTCAGGTTCTCCTCGAAGGAGAAACCCATGACTCTCTTCATCCAGTTGAGGTCGGCCCCCGCGCAGAAGCTCTTTCCTTCACCGGTAAGCACCACGACGCGGACGCCGTCTCCCTGGCCCACTTTCCGGAAGACCTCCAGAAGCTCGGAAATCATCTTGTCGTTGAACGCGTTGTGGACCTCGGGCCTGCTGAAGGTGACCAACAGTACCGGGTCCCTGAGCTCGCACCGTATCGTCTCGTAGTCGCTTCTCAACATCTCTTTCCCTGAACCGGCCTCTCCCCTTCGAGAAAGCCTGTCTCGGCCGCTACATCCTGAACACACCGAACTTGTGAGGCGGAATAGGCGCGTTGAGCGCCATAGAAATACCCAGGGCAATGCACATGCGCGTGTCGACGGGGTCTATTATGCCGTCGTCCCAGAGTCTGGCGGTCGAGTAGTATGCGCTCCCCTCCTCATCGTACTTCTTGAGGATGGGCTTCTTCATCTCCTCCTGCTCTTCCGCTGTGAGCGCCTTTCCCTTCTTCTTAAGGGCGTCCACCTTCACTCTCACCAGAACGCTAGCAGCCTGTTCGCCGCCCATCACGCATATCTTCGCAGTCGGCCACATCCACAGCAGCCGGGGAGCGTACGCCCTCCCGCACATGGCGTAGTTTCCGGCTCCGTTCGACGCCCCGATGATGAGGGTGAACTTGGGTACGTCCGCGTTGGCGACGGCGTGGACCAGCTTCGCGCCGTCCTTTGCTATCCCGCCGTGCTCGTACTCCCGGCCAACGATGAAGCCCGTGATGTTCTGTAGGAACAGGAGCGGGATCTTTCGCACGGAGCATATGGACACGAAATGCGCACCCTTCTGTGAACTCTCGGAGAAGAGCACGCCGTTGTTTGCGAGAATGCCCACGGGGTAGCCCATTATCCGGGCGAAGCCGCATACGAGCGTGGTGCCGTAGAGCTCCTTGAACTCGTGGAACCTGCTTCCGTCAACCATGCGCGCGATTATCTCTCGCATGTCGAACTGCCGTCTCAAGTCCTTCGGCACGATCCCGTAGATTTCCCTGGGATCGTAGACGGGCTCTTCCGGTTCGCTCGTCTCCAGCCTGTACTTCTGCGGCGTGTTGAGATTCTCCACGATGTTCCGGGCGATCTCTATGGCGTGGTCGTCGTTGTTGGCGTAATGGTCGCTGACACCGGAGATTCTGCAGTGCACGTCTGCCCCGCCAAGCTCCTCGTCCGTCACGTCCTCGCCCGTGGCCGCCTTCACCAGGGGCGGGCCGCCGATGAAGATGGTCCCCTGCTGCCTCACTATCACGGTTTCGTCGCTCATCGCGGGAACGTATGCACCACCGGCAGTGCAGGAGCCCAGGACTACTGAGATCTGCGGGATGCCTAGGGCCGAAAGGACTGCCTGGTTGTAAAAGATGCGTCCGAAGTGAAATTTGTCGGGGAAGGTGCCCGATTGGAGGGGAAGGAAGATGCCTCCGGAATCAACGAGGTACACGCACGGCAGACGGTTCTCGAGTGCAATCTCCTGCGCCTTTATGTGCTTCTTTATGGTCATGGGGAAGTAGGTACCGCCCTTCACGGTCGCATCGTTGGCCACGACCAAGACTTCCTTGCCGTGCACGACGCCGACTCCGGTCACCATTCCCGCAGACGGGGCCTCGTTATCGTACATGTCGTACGCCGCGAGGGTGCTCAGTTCCAGGAAGGGAGAGTTCTTGTCGAAGAGCAGGTCCAGCCGTTCCCTGGCAGTCAGCTTGCCCCTCTCTTTGTGTTTCTCGAGGGCCCTGGGAGGCCCGCCCTTCTTTATCTCCTCCAGCCTCCTCTTCAGCTCCGCGACGGCCGCCTCCATGTGGCGGCTGTTCTCCTGAAACTCAGGGCTCTTGGGGTCGATCTTGGATTCAATTACGTACATTCTCCACGCACCTTTGCACGCTAGAAAGACCTCGGTAGGCAACGAATCGGACTGCGCAGAGTTCGCTGCGCGTCGTCGGCTAGACCAGGATCACGATCTCTCGAACGCTCCTTACAACCGCACGCTCAGAGGAACAGCGGTCCCCTTCACCGCCCCCCTTCGCCGCGTCTCGTGAGCCGAAGGAACTGCTTCAAGCTGCGGGGCAGGCTCTCAGTCCTTCAGAGCGCAGGCACACACTTGTAGCCGTAACAGATGACGCCGGAGCACCCGTCCTCCTGGAGGCGGCGGAACTCTATGCGCACCTTCTGCCCTATCTTGATGTCCTCCAGCGGACAGTCAACGATCTGGGCAGTGATCTTCACTCCACCCTCCAGTTCGACTATTCCCACCGCGTACGGTGCCTGTTCCACGAACTGAGAAGGGGCCACGCGTATTATGGTGAACGTCTTGACCACGCCCTTCTCGGGAAGCCTCGCCTCGTCGAACTCAACGCCTCCGCACTTTGGACACTTGCTCCTGGGAGGGAAGCTCACTTTTCCGCAACCTGTGCACTTGGCTGCCTCCAGACGGTATCTCTGCGGAATCTCTCGCCAATATCGCGACGGAAACATCACTCCACCTCCAGTATATGAACTGTGGTGCTGCCTCCGGTGCCCCCCATGTTCTGGGCGAGGCCACGCTTGGCACCCTTTACCTGTCTCTTGCCAGATTCACCCCTGAGCTGTTCGGTCAGCTCGACTATCTGTGCGATACCGGTGCATCCCACGGGATGCCCCTTGGATTTGAGCCCGCCGCTCGTGTTGACCGGGATGCGACCTCCGAGAGCCGTGAGGCCGCTCTCGGCCGCCGTACCGCCCTTGCCCCTCTCGACGAGTCCCAGGGCTTCTATCACACATATCTCGGCGATCGTGAAGCAGTCGTGCACCTCCGCGAAGCTTATCTCAGCAGGTCCAACCTCGGCCATCTTGTATGCCTTCTCGGCCGCCCGCTTCGTGGCCGCTAATTCCGTGAGGTCTTCTCTGTCGTGAAGGGCGATGGAGTCAGTCGAGTGGCCCGAGCCGACTACCCTCACTATCGGCTTCTTGGAAAGCTTCTTGGCCATGTCCAGGGGACACAGCACGGCTGCCGCGGCTCCGTCGGTGATGGGCGAGCAGTCCAGAATCCTCAGGGGATCTGCCACCAGAACCGACTTCAGGACCCCCTCCACCGTCACCTCAAAGGGATACTGGGCTTTGGGGTTCATTGCGCCGTGCCTGTGATTCTTCACGGCCACGTGCGCCAGCTGTTCCCTGGTGGTCCCGAAACGGCTCATGTGCTCGTTGGCCATCATGGCGTAGAGACCGGGAAACGTCACGCCGTGGTATACCTCGTACTCCTGGTCGGCCGCCGTGGCAAGGGCGTAGGTGGCGCCGTCGCCCCCCACGTCCGTCATCTTCTCCACGCCGCCCACAAGGACGACGTCGTTCATGCCCGAGGCGACTTCAATGTATCCCTGCCTGAACGCGACTCCCCCCGAGGCGCAAGCCGACTCGACCCTGCAAGCGGGTATCGAGGCCACGCCCAGGTAGTCTGAAAGCAGGGAGGCCAGATGTTCCTGGCCCACGAAAAGACCGCCGCTCATGCAGCCGACGTACATCGAGTCGATTCTGTCAACACCGGCGTCGGCTATGGCCGCAGAAGCGGCGTCAACGAATATCTCTCTAAGGGATCTCTTCCAGAGCTCTCCCCATTCGCTCAATCCTACTCCTATTACTGCGACGTCGCGCATTGGCACCTCCACTTTCTCGCTTTCAAACTGCCTTGCGGATCTTTCCTCTGAACTTGGCGTAGACTCCGTACTCAATGTATGTCTTATTGTCCAGTTGCTCCCTGGTCTTGGGGGCGACGTCCCGGACCTTGTCTATCTGCTTCGTGACTTCAAAGATAAACCCGTCGCTTCCCGCGCCGGAGCCGAAAGAAGTCATGAGGATCTTCTCTCCCGGCTTGGCCACGTCCAGTATGGCGGTCAGTCCCATCGGAGAGGAACCTGAGTACGTGTTGCCCAGAGTCGGAGAGAGCCAGCCCGCCTCCATCTGCTCCCGCTTGAACCCCAGCATCTCCCCCACCTTCATGGGGAACTTGCCGTTCGGCTGGTGGAAAACGGCGTAGGTGAAATCCTGCGGCTTCATCTTGGCTTTCTCCATCATCTGGCTGGCAGCGGTGGTGATGTGGCGGAAGTAAGCCTGCTCGCCCGTGAACCGCCCTCCGTGCCTGGGATAATACTCGTATTCCCTTCTCCAGAAATCCGGGGTGTCTGTCATGAACGTGTGAGTGTGAAGCACCCTCGCCACCCCGTCTTCCTTTCCGAATATGAACGCGGCCGCACCCGCGGCAGCCGAGTATTCGAGCGCGTCACCCGGCGCTCCCTGGGACGTGTCGGCCCCTATCGCCAGGCCGTATCGAACGGCACCGCCTTCCACCAGACCTATGCATATGAACATGGCCTCGCTTCCGGCCTTGCAGGCAAACTCGAAATCGGCGCAGTGGATGTTGCGTGTCGTGCCGACCGCCTCGGAGACCACGGTCCCGCTGGGCTTCACGGCGTAGGGATGGGACTCAGAGCCCACGTACACGGCCTCGATGAGGACAGGGTCTATGCCGGCGCGCTTCACGGCGTTCCTGGCGGCCTCGACAGACATCGTTATGGTATCCTGGTCCGGGGCGGGGACGGACTTCTCCTTGAGCATGAGTCCTCTCTTGTAGCTCTCTGCGTCAGTTCCCCAAACCTTCGCTATCTCTTCAACCTTGATGCGATGCCTGGGCACGTAGGCACCGTAGCCGACTATTCCGGCCATACTCTCCTCCTTCCAATCACGTGCTAATCCCGCAAAAGACGGACTTTAAGACAATCTGACCCAAGCACAGCATGATAGCATTTCCGGCGCACTCTCGTCAATCGCCTACTGGGGAGCCCAAACCCCGGATGGGGGGCCGAGAGACGGACAGATTTGCCACAGATGGCACGGGGCGGAGGCGAACGGAGCCAGCACGTGCGGCTAACCAACCGGCCGGAACCACGGCCGGGGACAGCCCCCTCGGGAAACGCATTGAAAACCGCTTGCAGAGGACTTAAGCTCGCCCGGAATGACGGTCCGATGGAATGACCAGTGTGCCCGGCGACGTGACGCTGCCATCTCGCCTGTTGCGCGGGCCCGTGGGGCCTTGCCATGAACGTCTACGAACAACTGAGCCATCCCGTTGCCCTCACGGTGTTTCTGGCGACCCTCTTCCTGCCCATCGTGGTCGGCTTCTTCGCGGTGCGAGCGACAAGGTCCCAATCTGACTTCTTCTTGGGCGGCCGGGCAATGAACCGCCTCGTGGTGGCCCTCTCGGCAGTGTCAACCGGAAGGTCTTCCTGGCTAATTCTGGGAGTCAGCGGGACGGCATACGCCATGGGTGCCGGGGCAATCTGGGCCGTGGTGGGCTACACCGTAGTGGAATTCTTCCAGTTCATTTACGTCGGCATGAGATTGCGCACACGAACGCAGGAGTTCGGCTCCATTACGCTTCTGGACTACTTTGAATCCAGGCACAACGACGCGCGTCAAACAATCAGGATAACCGGTGCAGTGATAATCGGCATCTTCATCACGGCGTACGTCTCTGCTCAGCTCTTTGCGGGGGCCAAAACGCTGAGCAGTGCCCTCGACATCCAGCTGAACGTGTGCCTCTTGCTCTCGGCGTTGCTAATCCTGATCTACATGGTGCTTGGTGGATACATAGCAGTCGCGTACAACGACGTGATTCGAGCCCTGGTCATGTTGCTGGCTCTGGTCGTGCTTCCGGTCGTAGGGCTGGCGCGCCTGGGCGGCGTCGCAGGTCTCCAGGAGATGCTCGCCCGGCTGAATCCGGCGTACGTCGATCCGCTCTCGTTGGGTCTCGGCCTCATCATCGGGTTTGTGGGAATCGGCCTGGGCTCACCGGGACAGCCGCACATCCTGGTGCGATACATGTCCATCGACGACCCGAGGAATTTGAGGGTCGGTGCGGTCATCGGGACTGCGTGGAACGTCTTGCTGGGCTTGGGCGCGGTGCTCGTGGGACTTCTGGCAAGGGCCGCGGTTCCAGAAATCCAGAATCTTCCCAACCAGGACGCCGAGATGGCCTATCTCGTGCTCTCTTCCCGGTACTTCGGCCCGGCCCTGTACGGTCTTCTTGTGGGAGGGATATTCGCCGCCATCCTCTCGACCGCGGACTCTCAACTCCTGGTGGTTGCCTCGACGTTCGTCAGAGACGTCTACGAGAAGACGCTTCGAAAGGGCTCGGGCATCGAGGAGTGGAAGAAGCTGAGACTCAGCAGGTACGTCGTTGTGCTCTCCGGTGCCCTCGCCCTCGTTCTCGCGTTTCTGGCAAGAGACCTCGTGTTCTGGCTCGTGCTCTTTGCGTGGGCCGGGCTGGGGGCATCGCTAGGCCCCGCCGTCATCCTGTCCCTCTTCTGGAAGAGGACCACGCGCTGGGGGATAGTGGCAGGCATGTTAACCGGCACCGTCGTGACCATCGTATGGAAGCTCTTCTTACGCGAACCGACAGGGCTATACGAGCTTATACCTGCCTTCGTATGCTCGGTGCTGGCTATTCTCGTCGCAAGCCTGCTCGCGCCTGATTCCGCGCCCGGCACCGGTCGCAGTACTACCCCTGCACCTTCCCGCGCCGCACCTACGCTGCTTGACTAGCGCTCGGGGCTCTGGCATGATAGTCGGACGCTGCTTGTTCTCGATGTTCTCCGTGTGACGGCTTTTTCGCACGACGGCGGGCCGAAGCCGGCATTCCGAGACGATTGAAACCTCATGCCTCGCTTGCATCCACGACGGTGGAGTGCAGAGCCTGTTTTAGCATGACACTCTATGCGGACAGTCCTCTTCATGGGAGCCGGTCCAGATGACGCCTTCGGCAGTCCCACGAACCAGCGTGAAGAGAAGAGAGCTCAAGGCAATGCTCGATGCGGCCGTGGGGGCCGCGAAGCTCGCGGGCAGGGTACTCACTTCCAGGGCCTCCCAGAAGAAGAGAGTGACCTACAAGGGCAAGGTGAACATCGTCACCGAGGTGGACCGGCTCGCCGAAGAGGCCATAGTGGGCTACCTGGGAAGGAAGTTCCCGGGCCACTCGTTTCTTGCCGAGGAAGCAGGGGGAAGCCATCCGGGTTCGGAGTTTCTGTGGATCATCGACCCCCTGGACGGAACAACCAACTACGCCCACGGCTTTCCGGTGTACTGCGTGTCGATAGGGCTGCAACATGTGGACTCGATAGTCCTCGGAGTTGTCTACAACCCCAATCTGGACGAGCTTTTCACGGCCACCCGGGGGGGCGGCGCCTGTCTCAACGGGAGGAGAATCCAGGTCTCCACCACCCGCTCCCTGAGCAGGAGCCTTCTCGCCACGGGCTTTCCCTACGACATCAGAGAGAGCAAGCACAACAATCTTGACCATTTCTCTGCCTTCGCCCTGAGATCCCAGGCCGTGAGGCGCGCAGGTTCGGCCGCCCTTGATCTGTGTTACGTGGCGTGCGGCAGGTTTGACGGATTCTGGGAGCTTAAGCTCCGCGCCTGGGACGTCGCCGCCGCCTCTCTCATGGTGACGGAATCCGGAGGCAGGGTGAGCGACTTCAGGGGTGGCAGGTTTGACGTATTCATGAGGGAGATGCTGGCCTCGAACGGAAGAATCCACAAGCAGATGATGGCTGTTCTGAAGCCCCGAGGTGGCCGGCCTTCGCCGTCGCCGGCCTCTGCCCTGAGAAAGAAGAAGCGAAGACGCTGAGAGGATTTTGCGTTTTTCGCCCGTTATGTTTGTGCTAGTGTTCGCCTGCGGCAGCAGTACGGAGGGAAAAAGTGAGCAAGACCAGAAGGAAGAAGTCCACTGAAGTCCCTGCCTCAAAGCTCAGGTGGAAATGCCCCGTTGACGAGCTAGATTTCGCCACCACAGAGGACCTGCAACCTTCCACGGAAATCATAGGACAGGAGCGTGCGCTCAGGGCGATACGCCTGGGATTGGACATCGAGAGTCCCGGCTACAACATCTACGTGGCGGGCTTCGTGGGCACGGGGAGGAACACCACCATCAAGCGCCTTCTGGAGGAGCTGGACAAGGGAGAGACGCCCCCCAGCGACCTCTGCTACGTGCACAACTTCCGCAATCCGGACATGCCCTCTCTCATCGAGCTCCCGGCGGCCTGCGGAAAGGGCCTCAGGAACGACATGAGCCTTCTCATAGAGACCTTGCAGAGGAACATCCCCCTGGTTTTCGAGAACGAGCGCTACCAGGAGAGCAGGAAGAAGCTGATTGAGACCTTCAAGGAGCGGGAGAAGCAGCTCTTAAAGACGCTCGAGAAGCAGGTGGAGGAGGAGGGGTTCGTCCTTGCCCAGATCCAGGCGGGCCCGTACACCCGGCCTGAGGTAGTCCCGGTTGTGGGCGAGGACGCCGTCTCCTTTGACACGCTTGAGAAGTACGTCGAGGAGGGCAAGGTCACGCGTGAGGATTTCGATAAGAGAAAGGAGCAGTACAAGCGTCTTTCAACGGAGCTCGAATCGACGTTCAAGGACGTGAGGAAGATAGAGAAGGAGATGCGGCAGGAGGTCGAGCGCTTCGACATGAAGGCCGTCTTGCCCCTGGTGAAGGATGCCATCGGAGAGCTGATTCAGAAATACGCGGACTACCGGAAGCTGGTGACCTACTTCGAGGACGTGGAGAAGGACATCATCGAGAACATAGACAGGTTCAAGCCCAAGGCGGAGCAGCCGGCGATGTTCACTCCATTCGTGCCCATGCAGCCCGCTCAGGACGAGTTCTTGGAGTATCGAGTAAACGTCCTGGTGGATAACTCCGAGACCAAAGGGAGACCCGTGATAATAGAGACGACTCCCAACTACAGGAACCTCTTCGGCACGATCGAGAGGGTGGTCGGCAGATTCGGGGAAGTGAGAAGCGATTTTACGCGCGTCAAGGCAGGCTCCCTCCTGAGGGCGAACGGCGGCTACCTGGTCCTGAACGCCCTGGACGTGCTCATCGAACCCGGTGTGTGGCACGCCATCAAGCGTACGATCAGAAACCGGGTCATCGAGGTACAGCCGTACGACCCGTTCTACCTCTTTGCCGGCACGTCTCTCAAGCCCGAGCCCGTGGATTTCAATCTCAAGGTGGTGATGATAGGCGACGCCTATCTGTACCATCTGCTCTATACCTATGACGAGGATTTCAAGAAGATATTCAAGATAAAGGCAGACTTTGACACGGTCATGCCGCGCGATAAGGGCGCCATCCGTGACTACGCGGCCTTTCTCACGAGGGTCTGCGCCGACGAAGGCCACCCCCATTTCGAGAAGACCGGCGTGGCTGCGGTGGCCGAGTACGGAGCGAGACTTGCTGGAAACCGTGAGAAGCTGACCACCCGCTTTCTCAAGATCGTGGACATAGCTAGAGAGGCCTGCTACTGGGCCTCGAAGGACAAGACCAAGCTGGTGCAGGGCGGGCACGTCGAGAAAGCCATCGAAGAGAAGATTTACAGGGTGAAGTTGGTCGAGGAGAAGATCCAGGAGCTCATCGAGCGCGACGTGCTAATGATAGACATCGAGGGAGAGAAGGTGGGCCAGGTGAACGGGCTCTCCGTGTACGACCTCGGCGACCACGTGTTCGGGAGGCCCAGCAAGATAACCTGCCAAACCTCCATGGGGAGGGCCGGCATCATCAACATAGAAAGAGAGGCCAACCTGAGCGGTCGCACGCACGACAAGGGAGTTCTCATTCTGAGCGGCTACATCAGAGCCATGTACGCCCGCGAAAGACCTCTCACGCTCAGCGCGAGCCTCTGTTTTGAGCAGTCGTACACGGGGGTGGAGGGCGACAGCGCATCCGCGGCCGAGCTCTTCGCTTTTCTCTCGAGCCTCTCGGAGGTTCCCCTCAGGCAGGAGGTGGCGGTGACGGGCTCGGTGAATCAGAAAGGGGACATTCAGCCCATCGGCGGGGTCAACGAGAAGATAGAGGGCTTCTTTGACGTGTGCAGGGCGAAAGGGTTGAGCGGAAGGCAGGGAGTCATGATACCGGCGCGGAACGTGGACGATCTGATGCTGAGACCTGACGTGGTGGAGGCGGTCAAGAAGGGCAAGTTCCACGTTCACGCGATAACGACCGCAGAGGAAGGCATAGAGATACTGACCGGCATGCCCGCCGGAAAGCGCCGGGCAGACGGCACCTATCCCAAAGGGTCTGTCAACTTCCACGTGGACCGGAAGCTGAGCGAGCTCAGCGAAAAGATGAAATCGTTCGCCGAGAAGGTGAAGCCGGAGCCCGAGGAAGAAGAGGCAGACGCGGAAGAACCTTCCGAATCCTGACCTATTTCCTGCGACCAGAACGGGCCTTTGCGCGCTGCCGGCCGGCCCCTCTTGGTTTCGTGCCGGCTTTCTTCTTTTCGGATTTCGCTCTTCCTGCAGGCCTCGCCCGTCGGAGTGCCCTACCCTTCCGGCCGGAGGCGGTCTTCCTTGCAGACCTAGCCTTCTTCGTGCGCCTGGCCTTCTTTCCAGTACCCTTCCTGCCGATCCCGGAGGCAACCTTCTTTCTGGAACGCGCCGCTTTCGATTTCGCAGACGAGGCCTTCTCGGTCTTCACCGCCTTCTTCAGCCCCTTCTTCTTCGCGAAATCATAAAGAGCTTTCGCCTTCTGGGCTATGTGCTCGGCGCTGACTTCGAATTCCTTGATGAGTTCCCACGGCGCGCCCGACTCTCCGAATCTATCCTTCACCCCGATCATACCCATCAGAACCGGCATGCCGTAGACCTCTCTGGCCTGAGACGCGACTGCCGCCACGAGGTTTCCGACCCCCCCGACCTGATGCTCCTCGGCCGTCACGAGGATGCCGGTTTCAAGGCACGCCCTTACTATCGTGCGTTCATCCAGCGGCTTCACCGTGTGCATGTTGACGATTCTGGTCTCCAGTCCGTATTCCTTCTTTAGAATGTAGGCCGCTCTCATGGCCTCCGGCACCTCGGGACCGCAGGCCACGATGGTGAGGTCTTCGCGCTCGTTTTTGTACTTTGAAGAGAGAACCGTCTCGAACGCATCTATGAAGTTGTCGCTCTCCCCTCTAAACCGGATGACGTTGGCCTCGCCGAACTTGTAAGGAGTCTCCTCCGTGGTGACGATGGGGGTGGCCTCCCTGGCGAACCTGAGATACTTGGGTCCCTTTATGTCAAA
The DNA here is from genome assembly GCA_020349905.1 of Candidatus Eiseniibacteriota bacterium. GTDB lineage: Bacteria > Eisenbacteria > RBG-16-71-46 > JAFGJU01 > JAFGJU01. The sequence goes on along the minus strand of CP070702.1, from coordinate 1,208,150 downwards.
CAGCAGGTTTATGCCGGCCTTGCGGGTCTCTACCGAGTCGCAGGGCACGGAGACGTTCATGCCGGGAAGACCGCACATCTGAAACAACTCTTCCAGGGCCTGGTGAGTAGCACCGTCGGGCCCTACCGAAACCCCACCGTGGGCACCGGCGATGAATACGTTGAAGTTTCCGTAACAGACGGTGGTTCTCAACTGGTCCAGGTTCCTGCCTGAGGCGAACACTCCGTAGGTTCCAAACACCGGGAGCTTGCCCTCCTTTGCCAGGCCGGCGGCAACGCCCGTGGCGCTCTGCTCTGCGATTCCCATGCTGAGGAACCGATTCTCTCTCTTGGCGTCGCACGTGTAGAAGTCGCTGATGGTGATTGAGCCGGAAATGTCTGCGCCCAGGCACACGACACGCTCATCGTCTCCGGTGTCGGCAAGAGCGCAGCCGAAGCCCTTCCTGGTAGGTGCCATCTCCACCTTCATGCGCGGGCCGGCGTTCCAGAAGTAGTCCCTGGAGAAACGGGGCATCTTGGCGTTGAGCTTCTTATCCACGGTCTTCTGGTAGCCCTTCGCCTTCTCCATGAGTTTCTGGACCGGGAGCTTCTGTCTCAAACCCAGCTGGGTGAGCCCCTCGAGCATCTGGTCGTAACTGGGGGCCTTTCCGTGCCACCCTGCCACGTCCTCCATGAAGTCCACACCCTTTCCCTTCGTGGTGTGCGCGATTATCACGGTAGGTTTCCCCTTGAACGCCTCGGCCTCTTCGAACGCCTTCAGAATCTCCTCCATGCAATGGCCGTGTATCTCGATTACGTTCCAGCCGAAGCTTCTGTACTTGTCTGCAAGAGGGTCGATGTCCATGACGTCCCTGACCCAACCGTCGATCTGAAGCCGGTTCTTGTCAACGATGCCGCACAAGTTGTCCAGTTTGTAGTGGCCGGCTTCCATCACGGCCTCCCATATCTGGCCCTCCTGCTGCTCCCCGTCGCCCATGAGGCAGTAGACCCTGTGCTTACGATTGTCCAGCCGGGCCGCGAGGGCTATTCCGTTCGCGATGCTGAGGCCCTGACCGAGTGAGCCGGTGGAGGCCTCGATTCCGGGGCATTTCGGCCAGTGAGGATGTCCCTGGAAGGGGCTCCAGAGTTTCCTCAGCGTAACGACTTCCTCTATGTCGAAGTAGCCGCTCATTCCCAGGCAGAGATACAGAGAGGGAGCCTTGTGCCCGGTGGACCAGATGATGCGATCCCTGTCCTCCCACTGGGGCTTCTTGGGATCATGCCTGGCCACATTGAGATAGAGGGCCGCCGCAATGTCCATGATGGAAAGCGTGCCGCCCGCGTGACCGGAGCCTGCTGCCGCGAGGGAGACGAGATTGTAGCCCCGGAGCAGATTGGCTGCTTCTACCAGCTCGCCCGCCGAGAGTTTCCTGATGGTCTTGCCGGTTTTTGAATCGACGATTGGCATAATCCCTCCTGAAAACCTGGAATTTCGTGGGGCCAGGACCGTCTCAGACACTGCCATGGGGCCGCCCCGCACAGGCATTGCGAAAACAATCCCAAAGAGGATAGAACACTCGGAGCCTGTAGTCAAGCCAAATGCAGGCTACCGGGCTCTTGAGCAAAAGGGGTCGGTCCTTATGACCGACCCCTTCCATTCAACCTGGCACTCCGAGTGGACTCTCCCCGGGTCCCGCTCCCCCTCGAGCGCCGCCTCTACGTAGCGAAGGCGAACCGCCGCGGAGGGATCGCGGAGACGCCACGGGAAGACGCAAACAGGTGAGAGCGCCGGGCGCCCCTAGAGCTTTATCTGTTCGACGATGCCGCGGATGGCCTCCGCAGACTGCTGCAAGGCGGCTTTCTCTTCGTTGGTGATGTCGAGCTCGATGACCTCTTCGATCCCCTTCGCACCCAGCTTCACGGGAACACCGACGTAGAGGTCCTTGATTCCGTATTCGCCCTCAAGATAGGCTGCGCACGGGAGGATCCTCTTCTTGTCCTTCAGAATCGCCTCCACCATCTGGATCACGGCGGCCGAGGGAGAGTAGTACGCGCTTCCAGTCTTCAGGAGGGCCACGATCTCACCGCCGGCCTTCCTCGTTCTTTCCACGATGGCGTCGATCCTCTCCTTGGAGATGAGCTGGGTAATCGGTACACCTGCCACGGTGGTGTACCTGGGCAGCGGCACCATGCTGTCACCGTGACCACCCAGAACCATGGCCTGGATGTCCTCAACGGAGACTTTCAGCTCCATGGATACGAAGCACCTGAAGCGCGCAGTGTCCAGGATGCCCGCCATTCCCATCACGCGATGCTTGGGAAACTTGCTGACCATCTTGGCAACGTGACACATCGAGTCGAGAGGGTTAGTGACGACTATCAGTATTGCGTTGGGCGAGTGCTTTACGATTTCTGTCGTCACTTCCTGGACTATGTTCTTGTTCGCCTCGAACAGCTCGTCCCTGCTCATCCCCGGCTTCCGGGCGAGCCCGGCGGTGATGACGACGATGTCAGAGTTGGCAGTGTCTTTGTAGTCGTTTGACCCGATTATCGACGTGTCGAAATCCTCGACGGGCCTGGTTTCCATCAGGTCGAGGGCCTTGCCCTGGGGCATCCCTTCTATGACGTCGGTTAGTACTATGTCTGCGAGTTCCTTCTCTGCAGCCCAGTGAGCAGCCGTGGCCCCGACATTGCCGGCGCCGACTATCGTAATCTTACTCTTCATTTGCATCCCTCCCAAGGGTTCGGGTGGCCTCCACACGCAACGTGTATTTCCGCTCTATCGGGCACGCCGAATGCCTTCGAGCCAGAAACATTACTCCGAATATTGACCCATTATTCTCCCCTCTGCGCCGCTCAGTGTCAATACAATTTTGGCCCGCTGCCAGGGGCGCGGAAGCGGAAGCATGAGCGCGGGCAAAAGCAGCAGCGAGAGGGGGCACGAACAGGAGAGAGAACAGGAACAGGAACAGGAACCGGAGCAGGAGCAACGAAGGCAACGGTAGCGATCCAGCCGAATCACGACCAGAGCCCGGTGCGGGCTAGCTACACCTCGAGAATCCGCAGAAGCGGCACACGATGCAGCCCCCTTCCGGCTCCATGGTCTGCCCGCAATCAGGACAAGCGAGGAAGGCCAGCACCTTCCCCTCCCCGTCTGTGGCGGAATCTTGAGACGCGCCGCCTGTCGGCAGGGATCCCGAACGCTCCAGGAATCTCTCCACCGCCCTGCCGATAGCGTCGGGACACGAGAGGATCTGACTTCCGTTGTCCCAGAGCGGGGCCGGGCACCTGATTCCTCGAAGCTGCTTGAATACCGAGTCTATACTCAGGCCGGACCTGAGAGCCAGCGAAAGCAGGCGACTGATGGCTTCGGTCTGGGAAGCGGCGCACCCGCCAGTCTTTCCCAATCTGGCGAACACTTCGAACGGACCCTGCTCGTCCTCGTTCACCGTGACGTACAGGTTCCCGCAACCGGTGCCGACTTTTTCCGTCGAACCTCTGGTGACGAGAGGACGCGAGCGCGGAACGAGCTTTCCCCTCTGTCTCCGGCCCTCGCCGCCTATGGTCAACACCTGCATCTCGCGGCTGCCGTCCCGATAAATGGTGACGCCCTTGCACTGGAGTCTGTAGGCAAGCATGTACGCGTTCTCGACGTCTTCAACCGTCGCGTCCCGGTTGAAGTTTATGGTCTTGGAGACCGCGTTGTCGGTGTGCTTCTGGAACGCGGCCTGCATGCGGACGTGCCACTCGGGGCTGATGTCGTGCGCGGTCACAAAGACTCTCTGCACTTCGTCCGGAATGCCTTTTATGTTCTTCAGACTTCCCTTCAGCGCGACGTCGCGAGCCAGCTCTTCCGTGTAGAAGTCCTGCTTCTCTGCCACCTGCCGGAAGACCCGGTTCACCTCGGGAAGCTCCGTGTTGTCCATCACGTTCTTCACGTAGGAGATGGCAAACAGCGGTTCGATGCCGCTGGAACAATCGGCCAGTATGCTCAGCGTGCCTGTGGGAGCTATCGTGGTGGTCGTGGCGTTCCGAACCCTCGTGGCACCGGGAGAGTCGTAGATGCTTCCCTTGAACAGGGGGAAGACGCCTTTCTTCTTGGCCAGCTCCGCGGAGGCCTTCTTCGACTCGGCCTGCACGAAGCACATGACCTCCTCGGCCACCTGCGCGGCGTCCTCTGAGTCGTACGGTATGCCCAGCTTCAGAAGCATGTCGGCAAATCCCATCACTCCGAGACCTATCTTGCGAGTGTTCTTCGTCATCTCCTCGATCGCGGGGATGGGATACTTGTTAACGTCTATCACGTTGTCCAGAAACCTGATCGCGACCGGAATAACCTTGCGAAGTCTCTCGAAGTCCACCGCGGCGTCGCCGTTCTCGACCCTGACCATGTGAGACAGGTTTATGGAGCCCAGATTGCAGGACTCGTACGGCAGCAACGGCTGCTCCCCGCAGGGGTTTGTGCTCTCTATCTGTCCCAGGCGCGGTGTCGGATTGTCGCGGTTCAGCCTGTCGAGGAATACTATTCCGGGCTCGCCGTTCTTCCAGGCCATCAGAACGATCAGCTTGAACACTTTCTTCGCCTTGAGCCTGTTCACCACCTCGTTGGTACGAGGGTTGATGAGTTCGTATTCGTCGTCTCTCTCGACCGCCTCCATGAACTTCTCGGTGACCCCCACTGAGAGGTTGAAGTTGTTGAGACTGTGTTCCTTGTTTTTCGCAGTGACGAAATCGAGTATATCGGGATGATCCACTCTCAGGAGCCCCATGTTGGCGCCCCTGCGCGTCCCGCCTTGCTTGATGGCATCGGTGGCCGCGTCAAAAACCGTCATGAACGAAACGGGACCGCTGGAGATACCCCTCGTGGTGAGAACCGCGTCGTTGCGCGGTCTGAGTCTTGAGAAGGAAAACCCGGTTCCTCCTCCGCTCTTGTGAATCAGTGCGGTGTTCTTCACGGCTTCGAAGATACTCTCCATGGAGTCTTCGACGGGGAGAACAAAGCAGGCGGAGAGCTGTTGCAGGTCCGCACCGGCGTTCATCAACGTGGGGGAGTTGGGCAGGAAGTCCAGGGCGGCCATGACCCTGTAGAAGTCCTTTTCTATGCGTGAAACCTCTTCCTCGGTTACGTACTGGGCCTCCGCAGATGCCACGTTCCTGGCCACGCGCCGGAGCATTTCCTCCGGCTTCTCCACGAGCTTGCCCGAGTCTTCCCTCTTCAGGTATCTGCGCTCGAGCACCTTCAACGCGTTGCTGGAAAAGGAAATCGGAGGGTCACAATTTGCGGGCTGCGCGGCGGCAGCTCTGTCTCGAGCCAGGCTCTGTGCAAGAATGAGGAATTCCGACGGAGCCCCCTGCACACCGTGGTCTACTCTCGCCATAGCTGTCTCTCCTGAGTCCTGTCGCGGAATATGAACGCGCGGTCGAAAGAAGAATCCGAAACGGAACCGGAATCTCCCTGGGAGGAAGACTCCGGTTGGGAATCAACTATTTTCTGGCTTATCTAGTGGCCTCCAGCACTATAGAAACAACATATGGGGGTGTCAAGAAAAAATGCCTTTTTTCCTCCGAGCGGAAGCGTTTTTTTTAACTCCTTGACAAGACGAGGATTAGACGAGGAGGGCAACGGGGACGGCGCAGCCTGCGGCGGGGACAGACTCACGAGCCGCTCGAGCGCGAAACTCCCGACAGGTCTCACGGGACCCTAGAGCGCTTGGAGTCTCTTCAGGTCGCGGTCCCTGCCGGTGATGACGAGCACGTCGCTGTCTTTGATTCGGTATGAACCGCTCGGCATCGTCACGACGTTCTCCGGCACTAGCTCCTTTATGACAAGAACCATCACTCCGTACCTTCTTGGCAGGTCAAGCTCGCCCAGAGTCCTACCGATCAGACCGCTCGGAGGAGCCAGCTCAATTATGCTGTGCCCGGCAGCAAGAGGAATGTGTTCCAGCACGTTACTGTGACTGACAGTGTAGGCCACCCGCTCGGCCATGTCCCGTTCAGGAAAGATGACATTGCTGGCCCCTATCAAGTGAAGCACCTTCCCGTGGTCTTCGGTCATCGCCTTGACCCAGATTTCCTTAGCTCCCAGTTCTTTCAGGTACAGAGTCGTGAGAATGCTGGAATCTATCTCGTCCCCCAGGCAGACAATGACCAGGTCCATGTCAGCCATTCCCAGCTTGGACAGCGTCTCCTTGTCAACGGCGTCAGCCAGGACGGCCTTCTCCACGAGATGCTGAACGCTCTCAATCTTCGCAGGGCTGCGGTCAACCGCCATAACCTGGTGCCCCCTTTCCGAGAGCTGCTTACAGAGATAGTAGCCGAAGCTGCCTAGACCAATAACAGCGAACTGCTTCACTTCCATCGCCTCCTAGCCTATCATCACGTCTTCTTCCGCATACCTGAACCTGGGCTTGGCTTCTCTGGCCGCGAGAGCTATCGCGATCGTCAGAGGTCCCAGCCTGCCCACAACCATTAGAATCGTCAGCAGAAGCTTGCCCGCCACGCTCATGCACGGCGTGATACCTGTGCTCAAGCCCACGGTACCGAACGCTGAGACAGTTTCGAACGCCAGGGCCAGGAAACCTCTCACCGATCCCGGTCCCTGCAGATCTGCTTCGGTAACAGACAGAACCATGAGCATCCCGGCCACCACTACCAGGGAAAAGAGGGCCACCGAGATTGCGCGAGAAACAATCTCGTCTGGGACTCTTCTGGAGAAGTAGTTGACGTCGCCGGAACTCTTGAGTTTCGCGACGGCCAGACCCACCATTACGCCGAAAGATGTGGTCTTGATTCCGCCCCCGCAGGAACCCGGAGACGCCCCGATGAACATCAGCATGATGAGGAGGAAGAGCGTCGCGTCCGAGCATGAACCCATCGAAACCGTGCTGAACCCGGCCGTCCTGGGGGTCACCGCTTGGAACAGAGAGGCAACGAGTTTCCACCCGTAAGGAAGCCCGGCCATCGAGTGGTTCGCCTCCAGCAGGAGAAACGCGAAGGCGCCAGCGAGAAGAAGTCCCCCGGTGAAGCTCAGGACCATCTTGCTGTGAAGGGAAAGTCTGCCTCTTGGCTTCTGTCTCGAAAAGAGGGGTTCCATCAGCTCCACGATGACCACGAAACCGATCCCGCCCAGGACCACCAGGGCCATGATAATCGCGTTCACACCCAGATTGCCTCTGAAGTCTTCCAGGCTGGTTGAATAGAGAGAAAAACCCGCGTTGCAGAACGCAGACACCGAATGGTAGGCGGCCGAGAAGGCGGCAGAGGGAGTACCGGCGGAACCGGAGAAGCAGAAATACAGGAGGACGGCGCCCACGCCCTCTATCACCAAAGTGAGACCCAGGATTCTCACCAGGAGCTGCCCCATGTTCTTCACAGGAAACTGCGTCAACGACGCCTCCACCATGCCTCTACCCCTCAGGGAGATCCTCCTACCAAGAACGTAGACGAAGAAGGTGGAGAACGTGGCGATTCCCAGTCCGCCCATCTGAATGAGGATGATAGTGAGAACCTGGCCAAACCTGGACAGGTCAGTTCCGGTGTCGATCACGGTAAGGCCAGTGACACAGACGGCGGAAGTGGAGGTGAACAGTGCGTCCACGGGGGACATGCGACTTCCTGAGGAGGCTCCCGGCAGCAACAGAAGCGCCGTACCCAGCAGGATGAGGCACAAGAAGCTCCCTATCACGATGCAGTTGGGATGAAGCGCTGTGGACTTGCGAGCCAACATGGCCTTGCCGCTGCCCTGCTAGAAGAGCAGGCGCCTCGCTATTTCTAGGTATATGATGAGACTCACCACGTCCACCAGAGTGGTGATGAAGGGACCCGCCATGACCGCCGGGTCCCTGCGAAGCAGCCTGAAGAATATCGGGAGCAGGCTTCCGGCCAACGTGGCCATGGTCACGACCGCAATAACGGAGGTACCCAGCGTGAGGCCTAAGGCCAGGTTCCCCTCGCCCCAGTATGCTCTGGCAAACGCGAACGTCCCCAGGATGAGGCCGAGGAACAGGCCCATCAGGATCTCCCTGCTTATGACCCTGGTTCCGTCCCTGATGGAGATTTCTCCCGTAGCCAGTCCCCTCACGATCATCGTGGAGGTCTGGGCACCGGCGTTTCCGCCGGTGCCTGTCAGAAGAGGTATGAAGTACGCCAGGGCCACCACGGCTTCGATGGCACCCGAATAGACCTGTAGCACCTTTCCGGACAGAGTCTCGATGAAGAGAAGCGCCACGAGCCAGACTATCCTCTTCCTGGCCAGTGAGAGAAAGCCGACTCTCAGGTAGGCCTCGTCCACCACCTGCATCGAAGCCATCTTGTGCATGTCTTCCGTGGCCTCCGTCTCGATGACGTCGACAACGTCGTCCACGGTCACGATGCCGCGCAACCTTCCCAGCTCATCCACTACCGGCATGGCCACGAAGTCGTACTTGGCCACCTCCTTGGCCGCCTCTTCCTGGTGCATTTCCAGCTTCAGGTAGACCGGGTTAGATTTCATTATGTCCGAGAGGCGACGCTCCGGTGCGGAAAGGACCAGCTGCTTGAGAGAGACCACGCCCACCAGCCTGCCTGCCCTGTCCTCGACGTACAGGTAGTAGATGACTTCCAGCTTCCTGGCCCGCTCCCTCAGGTTCTTCATCGCCTCCCCCACGGTAGTCTCTTCGAGGGCCGACGCGTACTTCGTCGTCATCAGACCGCCGGCCGTGTTGGAGGGATATTGCATCAGCTCCCGCACATCTGCGGCCTCGGGCTGCTTCATGAGGGCCAGGAATCGCGACCCCAGCTCTTCCGGAAGGTCCTCAAACAGGTCGGCCCTGTCGTCCGGAGACATCTCGTTCAGAACACCGGCCGCCCGCCTGTGTTCCAGGCCGGAGATGAGCCTCATTTGCTCATCGATGTGCAGCTCCTCGAATATCTTCGCGGCCGTCGGCGGATCCAGGTCCTTAAGCAGGCTCAACTGCTCGACCTCATTGAAGTGCTCAAAGACCTCCGCGACCTCCACGGGCTCGAAGCCGGCGATGATGTCCTTGACGTCTTCGACCTGCCTGGCTTCCAGGAGTTCGCGCATCTCCGGGACAACGAGTCTCATTCGTTCCATCGACGAACCTCCGTACACGAGCTGCCCTTCGCCGAGCGCGGCTCAAGACGCCTTACAGCGAGGCCGGTGAAGCTGCAGTCCTCACCGGGAAAGTGCAGAAAAAGACTGAGGAAGAATCCGGAAACCCGTGACCCAGATTCTTCCTCAAACATCTACCCGCCGGCAACAACAAACTGCTGGACGCAGCAGGTCAGTTATCTTACTCCCCCTCGGGGGCTGCCGCGGTATCGGCTGGAGCGACTTCCGCCGGCTGCTCCTCCATGGCAGGAGCGGCCTCCTCCATCGTGGTCTCCTCCTCCGCGGGCTCCTCCTTCGGCGCACAGCTCAGCGCCGCTAACATGCTAACCACAAACAAAGCCGTCAGTAGAATAGCTACTGCCTTCCTCATTCCAGTATCACCTCCTTAAAGCCGGAACACCGCCGCGCGGCGGCGTGAATCCTGCTTCCGCGCAAAATCTCGTTAGACTCGTTCTAAAAAAGGCATCCTCCCGATGCCCTACAGGATAAACCAACTCAGCTTACAACGGACTGTGGACGCAACCTTTCAGAAACACGAAATTACAGAAGCCACCAATGGAAGTCAAGCAAAAAACTCGGCCCTCGCCGACCGCCTTCTCGCCGGTCGCGCGAGGACCTTAACGCTATTTCTATCAAGCCATTAGGAGACTTCCAGGAGCCGCGGCCTCCCTCTCAGTGCGCTATCCTCTTAAGGTAGGCCTGCAGGCTGAATTCCGGACTTCTATCCTCTGTGTGACACCCCACGCAGCTGCTCTGAGCGGCCTTGCCGTACGTGCCGTCTCTGGTGTGCCTGCTTCCCATGCCGTGACACGCTTCGCACTGCACACCTTTCATGTCGCCTGGGGAAGAGGCCCCACCGAAACCGGACGGGTTCCCCATGCCCGTGGTGTGGCAGATAACGCATTCGCTCAGCCCGTCACTGTTCGACTTCTCGAGCGATTGGAAAGCCGTCGCGTGCGTCATCCTCGCCACTTTCTGAAAGACCTCTTCGTGGCATCTCTTGCAGGTCTCTGCGCTGAGATACTGATCCGAACCCGTACGGGCGAGGGATTCTTCCTTCTGCCTGCTGACCTTCTCGGCTCGCAGCTTCTTCTCCAGCTCGTTGTACTCGTTGGACAACGACTCCACCAGGTCGTGTTTTCTTATCCTTCCGTCAAGAGGGACCAGCTTGGAGTCGTGCGACCCTATCCCTGCCTCCGGAGAGACGTTCAGAACCAGGCAGCCCACGTACTGTCCCCTCGTCCCGCTCATCATCACCAACGCGTCGCCCTCCTTGCGAGCTTCCATCGAAACCCCCGGATTGTGTCCGGTCACGATGACGTCTATGTCGGGAACGTCGGTCGCCAGCTTGGAGCTCTTGGCAAACCCCATGTGCGAGAGTACCACCACCACGTCCGCCTTCTTGCGCACCTGGGGGACCAGTTGCTGAGCGGTCTCTATGGCACCCAGTATGACCAGACTGTCGTACTCCGCCTGTGCTTTGGGCAGGACGAGCACGTCATCCAGGAGTCCGATCACGGCCACTTTGACTTTTCCGAACTTCTTGATCACGTAAGGCTGCACCAGGGTCTTACCGGACTTGTTGTACACGAGGTTCGCACACACCAGAGGCAGCTTCTCCTCTCGAGCCGCATCCAGCAGGAACTCGGTCCCGAAGCTGAGCTCGCTCTCTCCGACGCAGAAGGCGTCGTAGCCCATCAGCCCCATGCTGCGGAGGATTACCTCGCTCTTCCTCTTCTGTTCTTCGGTCCTGCCCTGATACGCGTCTCCGGCATCAACAAGCAACACGTTCTCGTAGTTCGTACGCATCGAATCGATGAAGCCGGCCCGCCGGGCCAGCCCGCCCTTCTGGGCGGAGTGTCACCCACACGGGATGAGCTCGGAACGCGTGTCGGTCGTCGTGAGAATCAGAATCTTCTCTTCTTTCGCCTGTGCCCCCGTGCAGAGAACAGCAAGGGCCACGACGACAAGAAGGAACACATAAACCACAGGTCTTGACGCTTTCAACTCAGGTCTCACCTCCTGAACGCTCAAGCGAACTGCCACCCTTAAATATAGCAGCAATCTGAGGTTCGGGCAAGGGAATTTTGGAAGCCGTGACGGCGCGGCGGACGACAAGGGGCTCGACGCGGTGCGTGGTCGGGAGCGGAAACACAGAAAGCGGCAGGCAAGCAAGTGGTAATTGCACGGACGTGCGGCGGGGACCACTAGGCCTTGACCCTGTCCTTGAGGGCCTTGCCGGCTTGAAAAGCGGGGAATCTGGTGGCCGCAATCTTGATTTTCTCACCGGTCTGAGGATTCCGTCCGTCTCTGGCCTTCCTGCGCCTCGTCTCGAAGGTGCCGAACCCGGTTATCTGGACCTTGTTGCGCTTCAAGAGCTCGCTCACGATGATGCCGCGCCCGGGCTGGGTGCTGAACAGAGCCTCTATCGCGGCTCTCGAATTTCGCAGCGACAGCCCGGTCTTCTTCGCCAACCTCACTGCCAGCTTGCTCTTGCTCATCCAGCTCACCTCCGCCGGGTACGGAAGGGGACCAGAACAGACGGACAGGCCTACTCGCACCTTCACAACGCTACAACCAACTCGGCCCGCTGTCAACACGTTTCCGCGCGGCAGGGGGCCGATTTTTCGCATAACTGAGCGGGACACCCGTCTCCGCTGTACGGTCGAGCGCGGCGCTCGGAGGCGCGCATCTAGTTGAACGCCGTCCCCCGCTCCAGGTATATTTCCTTGTGCGCCTTTATGTTTATCTTGAAGTAGTACTCCCACCTGTCGCCGGAGAATCTCCGCATGAAGATGGCTTCCCAGCAGTGAAGGTCCCTGTAGAGGGAGAAGGTCTGGCTCACGACCTGTCTCTCCTTCAGGTCGTAGTGAGCCGAATACTGCACGCGCCAGTTCTTGGACAGGTGAAAACTGGTGCTTCCGTCGATCCAGTAGCTTGCCGTTGCCCTGTCGGCCCCCCTGCTGTAACGAAACGTGAGCGTTCCGTTCCACGGGAGAGAACCACTTTCGGCTTGAGTGTCCTCCCCTTCACCCGCCGATTCGAGTCCGGAGGGCTCCGTGGCGTCCGCTTCGGCTTCCTGCTCCGCGCTCACCTCTTCCTCCGAAGGCTGAGTCTCGCTCCTGCGTTTGCCGGTTCCGCCCTGCACGAACAGGTACGAGACAAAGCTCATGCTCGTCATCTCGCCTTTCACGGGCTCGTGGCTCAGGAATAGCTCGGAGGAGAGATTCTCTATCGGCTTGAACCTGATCGAGCTGTTGACGTTGGAGAACGGCTGGGATTTGTTGCGTTCCCTGTAGAGGAAGTCGTAGGAGGTCGAGACGCTCACGTCCAGGAGGTCGTCCAGCTTGATGACCTTGTCCTTCCACTTCAGTTTGGCCTGAAACCGGTTGTACACCGACATCGAGAGCGACTGTCTCTTGCTCCAGGAGGTCACTATCGAGCCAAAACTCGGAAAACGACTTCTCCTGATTCCCAGCTCGTCGACGTAGCTGTATTGAGGGAAGTCGGGTTGGTACGAGAAGTCAAGCCGAGGAGAAACGGAGTGCCTCAGGCCGCGAAGCGGTCCTATGCCGGGCATAAAGACTCGGTACAGCGTGGCCCCTGCGCCGAGCGAGGTGCTCCACACTCCGGAGCGTTGATACTTGTTGCCGAGCACGTCCTTGTCGTACCAGTTCTCCGTATAATTCAGCCCCGGGGAAATGGAGAGAGTTCCCCAGAGCTTCCTGCTGTCCCTCAGGCCGAGACGCGTGCTCACCCCGGTATGCTTCTGCTCGCTGGACTCGTACTCTCTGACCTCGGACAGGAATACCGAGGACGCGCTGAGATATGTGGTCTTGAGCCAGGGCAGCCGCCCCTGGTCGTTCTCCCCCTTCGCCGCTCTGCCGATGGCTTTGCTCTGAAGAGTGAAGCTCACGGTCGGTCTCATCTCCCATTTCTTCAGCTCTTCGATGAGGTTGTCGGGATCCGTGTCCATGTACGCCGTCCTATCGTAGGCGAGCGTTAGCTGCGCCGACGACCACCGTTTCGTGAGCGACATCTTGGACCGCAGTATCCGGTTGACCCGCTCTTCCAGGCTGTGACCCAATCCCCACGCCTCCAGACGGTATCTCTTGTCGCTCACGAAGTCCCCTTCCATGGACAGATCCAGCCCCTCCCCGAGCTTGTGCTGGTGGTTCGCACGAAGGTCCCATTGAGTGGTGCCCAGGGCCGAGTTCTTGGAGTAGGACGACCTGAGCCAGCCGGAAAGGCTGTAGCGCAAACGGTACCTGCCTTCGAAATAGGCGATCCAGCGGGGTTCGTTCTCGAAGTAGTCCATCCAGCCGGTCACGTCCGCGTAGTCGTTCACGGCCCAGTAGTATCCGGCGTTTCGAACGAAACGTCCCCTCGTGGAGTTCAGACCGAACTCGATGTTCGGGATCAGGAAGCCGGAATGCCTGCCGGGTTTGATGGGAAAGACGTAAAACGGCAAGGCCGCGACGGGGACCTTCCTCACGTACAGTACGAGCGGCCTGGCGATGACCTTGTCGTTAAGAAATATCTTCATCCGCGTGCTTCTGAAATGATAGTGAGGTTCTTCGAGCTGGCACGTCGTGTACTCACCGACTCTCACGTTGAGTATGGTCTGGCCGACTTTTCTTATCTGGTCCCCCGTATAGAGTCCCTTCTGAAACCTGGTCTTCCCGTGATAGATAGTGCCTCTCGCGTTCTCGAGGCTATAGTTCATCCTCACTCCCGTCACCTTCTCCTGGTTCTCCCAGAGAACGGGCTCCCCGGTCGCCTCCATAGTCTGCTTCTCCGCGTCGAACTGGACTTCTTGAGCCACCAGCTTCAGGTTTTGGTAGAGGAGCTCCGCGTTTCCTGAGAGACGGATAAGGTCGTCGGGAATATGAAACTCTATCTTCGAGCTCGAATACTCCACCTCCTCCTCTTTCAGCGTGTCCGCGGACTCAGTGGAGAAGTGATATACTCCCGACGTCTGACCTTCGAACGTGGCCTTGAAGGGTTTTCCGTCTTCCACCTCCAATTGTATGGTCTCGCCTTGGGCGGTGTTCCGGCTTGGCTTGCCCTCCTTGAGGGAGAAGTAGTTGCTGCGAGCGTTTCCGAAGACGAAGACCTCGTTCACCTCCTCATCCTCCATCATGATGCGAACCGAATCGCCGCGTACCAGGCTCGTCTCCGGCGCTTCCCCCTCGGGAGACCTGTAGAGTACCCGGGCACCCCCGAAGACCAGGACGGTGCGAATCTCGTCGCCGTCGGAATGAAGCTCCAGCGAGTCCCCGGAAATCTCCCCGCTCTCGTCCCACGCCCTGGGCTGCCCCGACAACACGGCCCTGTTCTCCTTCCTGTAGAATTCCGCCAGCTGGCAGGACGCCTCCATGTTCTTTCTTTCTATGTGGACCATGCCTCGGGCCTTAAAGATGTCGTCGTCCATCGAGAACTCCATCTGTTCTCCGATGACGACCGTGCTTTCGCCTTCGCTGTCGGTCGAAACCAGCTTGGGGGAGGAGGTCACGACCGCCTCCCCGGAGTCCCTGTTGTAAACGGCGTACCCGCCTGTCACCGTGGCCTCGTTCCGGGTGTCGTACGCGACCACCTTTCCCTCCGCCTTCACCATCTCGGACTCCCTGTCGTAGATGATCCTGTCTGCCTCTATCTCCCTGGTGCTGTCTATCATCGTGACGTTCCCGGTAAGAATGGCCAGGTTTTCTCGTCTACGAAACTCCGCCGAGGCCCCGGTGAGCACGAGGTCGTCGTTGCGAATTAGCACGTTCTCCTGCAGCGTGGCCGTTTCCGTCTCCAGAGAGTAGCTGGCCCTGGTGGCACTCATGAACGTTTCCCCGTCCACTATCTCCACCCCGCCTCCCAGCGTGGCGGTCCTGGAGTTGCGAAGATAGATACCCGTCGTCCCCGTTGCCACGGTGGTCCCGTGCACGATGCGAACGTTCCCTTCCAGGACGAGGAAGTCACCTTCGGTTCCCGCCCTTCCCTTCAGATTGTCGGCCGAGATGTCAAACGGTATTTCGGTCTCTTCTTCGGAAGAAACCGCGGTTGCGCCAAGAAGCAAAAGCAGGCAGAAAAGAGACGGAAGGAATCCGAGCCTGGCGGGGCGGATGTTGGAGCAGAGCCATCCATGCATGCAGCTAACCTTCGTGGAACCCGGCCGCCCTCATGGCAGCCCCTATCACTCCTGCATCTTCTCCGAGCTGTGCAGGTTCTATCTTGACGCACTGACTGGAGGGTCCCATGGCTCTCCTTGTCACGGTAGCTCTGACCGCTCGAAGGAGCGGCTCTCCTGCGTTGGAGACTCCCCCGCCTATGACGACCATGTCGGGATTCAGAAGGTTCACGACACCGGCCACGGCGACCCCGATGTAATTGCCGACCTCTTCAAAGACCCTGACGGCGATTTCGTCGTTCTCGCTGGCTGCCTGTCCGACGTCGCGGGCGGACAGCTCATCCAGGGAACCCACGCGAGATGTCAGCCATTCCCGCTGCCTCCCCTGTTCTTCTATGAGCATTCTGGCTCTGTTCACTATCCGGGCGCTGCCCACGAAACTCTCCAGGCACCCGCGATTCCCGCAGGAACAGACCGGCCCATCAACGTCGATCGTGAGGTGCCCGATCTCACCGGCGAAACCGCAGCTGCCGGTGTACATCCTGCCACCCAGCTTCAACCCGCCGCCCACGCCCGTGCCGAGCGTAAGGAAGACCGCGTCCTGCGAGTCCTTCGCGGCACCGTAGAGTCCCTCGGCGATGCTAAAGACGTTCGCGTCGTTGTCGAGAACGACGACGACCCCCAGCTCCTGCGCCAGCATCGTGGCACGCGGAACGTTCTTCCACGCCGGCAGGTTGGGCGAGGTGCGCACAACGCCGGACTCCATGTCCACCAGGCCGGCGCAACCGATGCCCACGGGGAGTGCGTCGCTACCGGCGGCGGTCTGAAGCCGCCGCAGCACGGCCGCGAGCTTCCGTACCACTGCGGCAGGCTCTTCTCCGGGATCCATGGGAAGTTGCTTTCGCTCCAGAACCGAGGGGCCGCGGCCGACCAGGGCGGTCTTGCTGGTCGTGCCTCCGATGTCTACGCCGATTGCCACCGCGGTGTCGGACGAAGGAGGCATGTCAGGTCTCCGGGTATGGGTTGTCAGGGTCAAAAGCAGCTGAACGAACAGAGATCAGCCTGTGGGACGTACTAGCCGTGCCTCGCTCTTGGCGTCGAACAGGTGAATCCGGGAGAGGGGTACTGACAACGTCACAGCGTCTCCTCGCACAGGAAGCGACTCGCCGGGTGCCTTGGACACGAGAACGGCCTTCCCGACCGAGACGTGAACCACCCCCTCGCTGCCCAGAGCTTCCACCAGTTCAACACTGCCGCGAGCCAGTTCTATCGAACCCGCCTCGGGCGATTCCACCATCGCGACGTCCTCGGGCCTGGCACCGAGCAATATCTCGCCGTGAGGACAGGCCTCCCTGAGGTAGCCAAGCTCCTGAGGGAGCTCTACGGACACTGAGGCCGACTTGAAAACCAACTTCCCGTTTGTCTCCTCTGCCCTTCCCTTTATGAGGTTCATGGACGGGGTACCGATGAAGCCGGCGACGAACGCGTCCGCCGGCTTGCGATAGACCTCCAGGGGTTCGTCCACCTGCCTGACGATTCCCTTGTGCATCACCACGATGCGCTGTCCCATAGTCATGGCCTCGGTCTGGTCGTGGGTGACGTAGATCATCGTGACCCCGAGCCTGGCATGGAGTTTTACTATCTCGGCGCGCATCTGGACCCTGAGTCTCGCGTCCAGGTTTGAAAGCGGTTCATCGAAGAGAAACACCAGGGGGTGCCTGACGATGGCCCTGCCCACGGCCACCCTCTGTCTCTGTCCGCCGGAGAGCTCCTTGGGCTTCCTTGAGAGCAACGGCGCTATCTCCAGTATCTCCGCCGCGTCTCTCACTCTCTTCTCTATCTCTTCCTTCGAGAACTTGCGAAGTCTCAAGCCGAAGGCCATGTTATCGTAGACGGTCATGTGAGGATAGAGGGCGTAGTTTTGAAATACCATCGCGATGTCCCGGTCCTTGGGCGTCATGTCGTTAACGAGCCGGTCTCCAACGTACACGTCCCCCTCCGTGAGCTGTTCGAGCCCCGCGATGATTCTGAGAACCGTCGTCTTACCGCATCCGGAGGGTCCGACCAAGACCAGAAGCTCTTTGTCGTTAACGTGCAGACTCACGTTGTCCACAGCCACGACCCCACCGCCGAATCGTTTCGTGATTCCCTTGAGGACTACTTCCGCCATTTCCTAGTTCTCCGTCATATGCGTTCTCTGACACGCAGACCAAGATGGCCCATGGCTTCGCCAACAGTATAGAAGGAGCCGGTCACACATACAAGCTCATCGTTCCGCGCCAAGGAAAGAGCCTTCTCGACGGCCCCGGAGACGCTGTCCTCGACGCTGCGTCTCGAGAAACCGGAAGGCGCGCGTTCGCTCAGCTCGTGGGCGGAGATGGCCCTCGGACACTTCGCCTGAGTGAAAACAACGTACTTCGCGCGCCGGGTGAGCCTCCGCAAGAACGCGCGGTGGTCCTTCTCCGCCACCATCCCCACCACCACAATGACCTCCCTACTGGCGTAGATGGTGTCCAGAGCCTCTACCAGCTGCGCCGCGGCCTGGGGATTGTGGGCGACGTCGAACAAGAAGACCGGCTCCCGTCCCCACTCCTCCAGCCGTCCGGGCCACTGCGCGTCCCTGAGCCCGGCTTCCACGGCGTCCGAGCTGACGGGGAACCCCCCGTCGCTGAGACCACGGCACGCCAGGATCGCGCAGCCCGCGTTTCGAACCTGGAACCTGCCCCTCAGGCCCAGGAACAAGTCTCTCGGGCTCTCCCTGGCCCTGCCGTCTCGATGGTAGCTCGTGAAAACCGTGCCGGCTCTGGAGAGAAGGCGCGACCTGAGCCTGAGGTCTTGTCCCACCCTGAGCAGCCTGGCCCCCAACGCAGCGGATACTTCCTCCAATCTATCCAGCCCGGGCCCCGTTGCGGCGGTGACCACCGGCCTGCCCTTCCTCATAATCCCGGCCTTCTCGGTGGCTATGGAGCGCAGCGTGCGACCGAGTATGTGGCTGTGTTCTATCGCTATCCCGGTTATCACCGACACCCTCGGATTCAGAACGTTCGTGGAGTCCAATCTCCCCCCGAGACCCACTTCGGCAACGATGAAGTCCACGTCCCGGTCCCTGAAGTGCCTGAAGGCAAGAGCGGTCATCGTCTCGAAGAACGAATGACCGTCGTTCTCGGCGGCCGGTACCAGGAACTGCAGAAGCTCGTAGACCTCTTCCTTCGGAACGCATTCACCGGAGACTCTTATTCTCTCCCTGAAGTCGAGCAGGTGAGGCGAGGTCAGCAGGCCCACTCTGTGGCCCGCTGCCTTGAGGATGGAGGCGATCATGGCGGACGTGGAGCCCTTGCCATTGGTCCCGCCCACGAGAGCAGAGGCAATGCTCCTGTGCGGCCAACCCACCTTCCTGAGGATGGCCCTCGTGCCCTCCAGGTCCAGTCTCATTCCCCTCTTCTGAAGGGAATAGAAACGCCGGAGCAGCTGTTCATACTTGGCTCGCCGCATCTCGCTCCCAGAGGCGCGTGGTCTTCTGAAAGAAGTCCAGAATCCGAATGAGGGTCGATCTGAGCTCCCCGCGAGTCACGATCATGTCTACCATGCCGTGTTCCAGGGCGAATTCTGACCTCTGAAAGCCCGGAGGAAGCTCCTGGTTTATCGTCTGCTCTATCACTCTGGGCCCCGCGAAACCCACCAGCGCCCCGGGCTCGGCGATTATGATGTCCCCGAGGGAAGCGTAACTGGCCGAGACTCCCGCGGTTGTGGGGTTGGTGAGAATTGAGACGTACGGCAGACGCTTCTGGGCGAGCGCTGCCAGTGATGACGACACCTTGGCCATCTGCATCAGAGAGAGTATTCCCTCCTGCATTCGGGCGCCCCCGGAAGAGCAGACGATGACGAGAGGCATCCCGTAATCTATGCACAGCTCTATGAGCAGCGTGATTTTCTCGCCCACCGCCGACGCCAGACTTCCACCCAGGAAAGCGAAGTCCATCGCGCCGAGCCCCACGGGGTGGCCACCGACGCGGGAGCGACCCGTGGTGATGGATTCCTTGAGCCCCGTCTTCTCGCGCGCCTGCTTCAGTCTGTCCACGTACTTCTTGGAGTCACGGAATTTGAGAGGGTCGCACGATATTATCTCGGAGAAATGCTCCTGGAACGAGCCCGAGTCGCTCAGAAGGTCGATGTAGCCCTTTGCCGAGATGCGAAAGTGATAGCCGCACTTGCGGCATATCCAGTAGGTGCGTTCCAGCTCCTTCTGATAGATGAACTCCTGGCACTCGTCGCACTTCACCCAGAGACCGTTCGGGAGCTCGCGCTTCTTCTTGGCCTTAAGGCTTTCACTCGTCTTTGCCAGCCAGGAGCCCCTGTCTTCAGTTTCTTCGGCCAATTTCACACCTCTGTTTGACACCCGTCACTGCGGGCCCGCGCGCCCTCGGACCGGGCCCCGGGGAGGAGACATCTCGAGCAGCATCACGAACGCGTCCTCCCCGTTGTCGGCGTAATAACGCCGCCGCATCGAGATGGTCTTGAACCCAAGACGTCGGTAGAGCCTTATCGCAGGCAGATTCGACACTCGAACCTCCAGCGTCATCAATCTTACGCCTCGGGCCTGAGCTTCCCGGATGAGCCTGTTTGTGAGCCCCGTGGCTATGCCCTTTTCCCTGAACTCGGGCGCAACGGCAACGTTGCCCACATGGGCCTCGTCCAGCACGAACCACGCCACCAGATACCCCGCGAGCCGGTCCCTGACCCTGGCAACCAGGCAGAGGGAGGCGCTTCCCTCTTTCAGTTCGTTCGCGAACGCCTGCCTGGGCCAGGGAGACGGGAATATAACCTGCTCCATCAGGGCGACCTCGTCGATGTCTGCCAGTCGCATCGGCTGGATGACCGGCTCAGCCGTGTCATGTCCGCCGCCTTCTGAGCTCTGCGTCAGAGCGTCTGACATATATGGGCTCCAGAGTCTCGATGTCCGCCACCCTGTTCTGCTCGAGCAACCCAAGAGCAAGCATGCCCACCGAAGAGGCGCGTGGTATTCCAAGATGCGACGCCGGGAAGACGGGACGCGCTATCTCACGTTCAATGAACTCGCGACACAGCGGGACTCCGTCCCCCAGAAAAAGCGCGCCGCCCCCCTCCGATTCTCCCAGCAGGCGCGATACGTGAGCCACGGCCTGCTCGGGAGAAGCTGCACAGTATTCGGTGAGTCTCTCTTGCTGTCCGGTTCTATCCCGATAGAGCGCGTAGAAGACCTCCCGCCTCCTGGCATCTATGATAGGGCATACGTGGCTGCAAAGGCCAGCAACATTGTGGGAAAGCGCGTCCAGTGTCCCGACGCCCACCAGGGGTTTGCCGGTGGACATGGAAAGCGCCTTGGCGGTGCTGAGCCCTATGCGCAGCGCGGTGAACGAGCCGGGGCCGAGTGAGACGGCAAACGCGTGGACTGACGGGAGCTCTGTTCCAGTCTCCGTCAGCAGTCCCTGCAACATGGGAAGTAGACTTTCGCAGTGCCCCTGGGGAACAGACACGCAAGTCTCCAGGCGCAATCCCTCGTCCGTCACGACCGCAACACTTCCGAAGGCGGCCGAGGTCTCGAGAGCCACTACCGTACGAGCGTTCACCTTGATGTCAGCCACGGTCGCACAGCACCTTTCTTACGATGTCTTCGTGATTCTTCCCGGGGGAGGAGAGTCGAATGCGTCGACTCTCCTCCCCCGTCACATCTATGTCTATCCGGATGGAGGCCTGCGGCATGAGAGCACCCAGCTTTTCCGCCCATTCTATCAACGTCACGGCGTCGCTGTACACTGCGTCCTCCCAACCCAGGGTTGCAAGGTCGGCGGTTTCCGCCACCCTGTAGAGGTCAACATGGTAAACGTCGACCGGACCCCCGTAACGATTCACGAAAGTGAACGACGGGCTCCTCGTCCTTTGCCTTATGCCCAACCCTTCACAGATTCCCCGCACCACCACGCTCTTTCCCGCCCCCAGTTCTCCCCTGATGCCGACGACGTCTCCCCTCACGAGCAGGCTGCCCAACCTCCTTCCGAAGGCCAAAGTCTGCTCCTCGCTCTCGCTCTCAAAGACACCTTCCAACAGAACCTCCTGAAAACTGAAACGAGCCCCACGGCGAGGCGGTTTCCCGAAGGGTTGCTTTGAGCGACACCCCTCCGGCCCAAGTCCCGGGGCTTCCTATCTGGGGAAAAGCGTTACGCACGGCAGTATCATCTCCTCCAGGGATATCCCGCCGTGCTGGAAGCTCCCTCTGTACTGCCTCTCGTACTCGTGAAACTTCGTGGGATACACGAAGTAGTAGTCCTCCTTCGCAAACAGATAGTTCTTGTTGAGAATGTCCGCCGGAAGCCCGTATTTGAGAGGCTCCCTCACCCTGAGGGCTTCCGTCTCATCGCACACCAGGTTCTTCCCGAACTTATATCTGAGATTCGAAGAAGTCTGCCGGTCCCCATACACCAGGGCCGCCCTCTTGCCGAGAACCGAGCCGTGATCCGTGGAGAGCACAACCACCGCGTCCTGTTGAGACATGGCCTTCATGATGTCAAAAAGCACGGAGTGGCCGAACCAGGACCTCATGAGGGACCTGAACGCCGACTCGTCCGGAGCCAGCTCCTGCAGGATCTCGGATTCGGACCGGCCGTGCGCCAGTATGTCCACGAAGTTGAACACGAAGGCCACAAACGGGATGGAAAGGTAAGTGGTGATCTGCCTTCTTACGGCGTTGGCCTCGTCTGAATTGTATACCTTCACGTAGCGAGGTGCGGGATTGAGGCTCACCCCCAGACGCCTTAGCTGGGCCTCCATGAGGTCTTTTTCAAATTTGTTCCTGCTTAGGTCTTCCGCAGCGGTCTCTCTCCAATAGGACGGATACTGCTCCGCGATCTCCGCCGGAAACAGGCCGCTGAAGATTGCGTTCCTGGCATAGGGAGTGGCCGTCGGGAGAATGGAGTAGTAGTAATCCCTGGAAATGTCGAAATACGGCTCCAGTGCCGACTCCATCTTCAGCCACTGGTCGAGTCGCATGCAGTCTATCACTATCAGGTAGACCCTCTTGTCCTTCTTGAGGTGCGGCACCACGAACTTCTCAAAGAGGATCGGAGAAAGCGGAGGACAATCGCGCCCTTCAAGCCATCGTGGATAGTTGGCTTCGACGAAACGCCCGAACTCCGCATTGGCCTCCCTCCTCTGGTCCGCGTGCGAGTCTTTCAGCGCAGTGTCCGCGGCGTCGTCCAACCTCACGTCCCATGAGGAGAGAGAAACGTGGAGGTTGACCCACTCCTTCCAGTCAAGGCCCATGTTCCTGAGCAACTGGATGCGCCTGAATTCCTCAACGTACTCCTTCGTTAGCTGGCTCTCCACGAGCCTGCGCGACTCTAGGACCTGCTTGCAGGCCGTTAGAATCTGCGTGGGATTCACGGGTTTTATCAGGTAGTGGGCTATCCTCTGCCCTATCGCCTCGTCCATGAGCTCTTCGGCTTCGCTCTTCGTTATCATCACGACCGGCACGCCCGCATCTATGTCCTTGATGGCCCTGAGAGTCTCGAGCCCGCCCAGGCCGGGCATCATCTCATCCAGGAGCACGATGTCGAACTTCTCGCGCGAGACCATGGAAATGGCGTCTTCTCCGTTGGCCACAGGCGTTACGGAGTAACCCTTTCCCTCCAGAAAGAGGATGTGAGGCCTGAGAAGGTCTATCTCGTCATCTACCCAAAGGATTCTTTTCTTCTCTGTTGCCATGCTCTCAGCTCCAGTTCTCTTTCGCCAGGAAGAACTCCGGTCAAACCGGAAAGGAGATTACAACGACCGTTCCCTTGCCGGGTTCGCTGGACTTTATCCAGATCTTGCCGCCGTGGTATTCCTGGACTATCCTCCTCGCCAGCGTGAGTCCCAGCCCCCATCCCCTCTCTTTCGTACTGAACCCCGGCTGAAACGCCTTGCTCTGGTCGGAGGGGCTCATGCCTCTACCGTCGTCGCTGAAGGTCAGCTCCACGGTCTCCTGTTCCGGATTCCGTTTGACTGATACTTCTATCCTGCCGCCAGACTTGTCCAACGCGTCCAGCGAGTTCTTGAGTATGTTCTCCAGGGCCCATTCCATCAGCTCCCTGTTGAGATTCAGAAGAGGCACAGCCTCGTACTCCTCAACCACCTGAAGCTCGTGGGCGACTTTCGGGAGTCTCCTACGGAAGTAATGCACGGTGCCTCTCACGAGAGGAACGACATCCTGCAGCTGGAGATTGGGGATAGAACCGATGTTGCCGAACCGGTTGGCGACCTTCTGAAGTCTCTCCACGTCGCTTTCCATCTCGTGAACCAGCTGCTCGAAGAGAGGCCGTTCTATCTCCACGGGTCCTTTCTCGTCTGCCGCGCTCTCCGACCTGTCCCTTATTACCTCCAGCCAACCCAGCAGGGAGGAAATGGGAGTCCCCAGCTGATGCGCCGTTTCCTTTGCCATACCCACCCAGATGAACCGCTGCTCACTCACCTTCAGGCTCTTGAAGCCCAGGTAGCCGAACCCCATGAACAGAAAGACGGCCGCCAGTTCCACCAGCGGGACCCAGCGCATCTCTTTGACAATCCCGCTCTCTCCGTAGTGGACCTTGCCCAGCTCGTGAGTGCCTCCTGGGGCAATCATGGGTATAGGCGGATTGGCTTTGTCCAGTTCCTTCACGATCCTGGCTATCTCGCTGAGCGGGCCCGGGGAAGGATTAGCGGGATCCATCAGGGCGGCCTGCTCCTCCGAGACGGCGTCTATGTCTATTCCTATCCCGGCCCACGCGTACGGTCTCCCGTCCACGTCGGTCACTACCACGGGAAAACGGATGTTCTTTATCACTTCGCTGTAGATGTCCCTGAGTTCCTCGTCTTCCGAAGCGGGGATGGCCGCTACGGCGCAGAAACGTGCGAATACCGCCGAGAGGGCACCTGCCTGTTCTTCTAGTTTGTGGACGACCCGGTTGGTGTAGATGAAGACCAAGGCAACGAGAAGACTGCTTCCGAGAAAGAGATACCCTCTCAGCAGTTGTGTGCCGCCGGGTCGTTGAACTGACAGGTTTCTCAAGGTATCACCGCCCGATGCCGGTTGCGGGGGAGTTGAGCGGCCGTCAGGAGATTTCTCTCAGGCCGTCCATGTAGGGCACGACCACATCAGGAATTCGAATTGTGCCCGCGGGAGTCTGGAAGTTCTCGAGTATGCCTATCAAGGTACGCGGCAGCGCGACGCCGGAGCCGTTGAGAGTGTGCACGTATTCGAGCTTCCTGGTCTGTTCCACCCGGTACCGTATGCCCATCCTGCGCGCCTGGAAGCTCTCGAAGTTACTGCACGAGGAGACTTCCAGCCATCTCTCCTCGGCGGGCGCCCACACCTCCAGGTCATAGCACATGGAGGCCGCGAAGCTCAGGTCACCCGTACAAAGCAGCACGACCCTGTAGGGCAGGCCCAGAAGCTGAAGTATCTTCTCCGCGCAGGTCAGAAGGGTCTCCAGCTCCTCGTACGAGCTTTCGGGCGTGACAAACTTCACCAACTCCACCTTGTCGAACTGGTGGACCCTCGCTATCCCCCTGGTTTCTTTTCCGTACGAGCCCGACTCCCTGCGGAAGCTGGGGCAATACCCCACCAGTTTAATGGGAAGCGCTTCCTGCTCCAGGATTTCGTCTCTGTAGATGTTCGTTATGGGAACCTCCGCGGTAGGATTGAGGAAGACGTCGTCTCTCTCGCAGAGATACATGTCCTCTTCCAGCTTCGGAAGTTGTCCCGTTCCGAAGAGGCACTCCCGCTTGACCAGCATGGGGACCCAGACTTCGGAGAAACCGTGTGAGCCGGTGTGCACGTCGAGCATGAATCGTATGAGGGCCCTCTCCAGCTTCGCCCCCAGCCCGGTGAGGAGGGGAAAGCCCGAACCGCTTATCTTGGGCGCACGCGCAAGGTCGAAAAGCCCAAGCGCTTCCCCCACCTGCCAGTGGGGGAGGGGCTTGAAATCGAGTTCGGGAAGCGCGCCACCCCGCCTGACTTCTACGTTTGCCGAAGGGTCGTGACCCACGGGAACAGAGGGATGAGGTATGTTCGGTATTCTGGCCTGGATATCGTCGAGTTCCGCCTCCGCTTTCCTCAGTTCCTCCTCCAGGCCCCCCATAGCGGCAGAGAGCTGCTTCACTTCTTCCAGCTGGGCAGCGGCGCCCTTCCCAGCTCTCTTAAGTCCCCCGATTTCTTCGGAAAGAAGATTCTTTTTGTGCTTCAGCGCATCGGTTTCGGAAAGAAGCTGGCGGCGTCGCGCATCTATCGCGAGGAAGTGGTCGAGGTCGACCTTTTCACCCCTGTCCTTTATGCCGCGCCGAACCTCGTCCGGGTTCGCACGTATGAGCTTCCTGTCCAGCACTCGGCAACAACCCTCCACGTCCTCAGAGAATCGCCAGATCAGACAGGACAGACCTGCCACCTTCGTCGAGGATTCTCTCTGCAAGCCTGCTGCCGATTTCCTTCTCCTCGCCCAACCTCCCGCTCTCAACGTCCTTGAACAGGCACTTGCCGTCCAGACTCGCCACGAAGCCCTCCACGACAAGCTCCTTTCCGTTCGTGCGCCCCAGGGCTCCTGCCGGGAGCCATCTGGCCCCACCCACCGCCTCCATGAACGAGAACTCCGCGCTGATCTCGGCTCTCGAGACCGGATCGTCCAGCTTCTTGACCAGAGCGAGCAGGTCCTTCTCCCCTCCCCTCACTTCCAGACAAAGGGAACCTTGACCCGCGGCAGGGAGACAGAGGGAGGTCGTGAAGACCTCGGTCACCCGGTCCTGCCATCCAAGGATCTCGGCGTCCGCGGCCGAGATGACCACCGCCTCGAAAACGCCGGACGCCATCCTTTTCATCTGTGCCTCGATACCCACACCCGTCCATACGACGTCGAGATCGGGTCTGTAGTGAAGAAGTTGAGCCTTCACCCTCAAGCTCCCCGTCGCCACCCGGGACGCGAGCGGGAGCTCGTCCAGTATCAGGTTGCTCCTGCACAGGAGGGCGTCAAAGGGAGTGAGACGCGTCATGACCGCCGCGATCGTGAGCTGCTTCGGAATCTCCAGGGACACGTCTCTCATGCTTGAGACCGCAACGTCTATCTTGCGACCGAGAAGTGCCTTTTCAAGTTGGTTGGGCGCGCCGACCTCTGCCACGTCCCTATGGCCAAGACGGTACTCCTTCTTGATAGCAACAGGGACCAGCTTCACGTTCGCGTCGGGCGCCACGCGCTCGAGAGCCCCCCGCACCTCTTCCCCGTGCAGGTGCTCCAGCTTACCCGGGCCGACCCCGATTCTTATGGAGCGCGCAGCTGCCATTCCCCTGGCTCCTTTGACGAAATGAGGAGACGCACTCGCCGGTGGTCTGAAACTACCACAACGCTACGACCTCGTCAACGCAATTTGGGGCGTGACTGTGCGGGAGAGCCTCGGTTCGCCGGGCTATGCGGGCGCGCCCGTCTTCACCTTCACGAGACGCAGGCCCAGGAAAGAGAACAAGACTAAAAGCGCGGCCACGACCGAGGCGGAAAACAGCAGACTTTCGACGTGCTCGACCAGGAAGGCGAGCAGGCCCAACACGACACAAACGAGGTATATGACCAGCGCTGTCTTACGCGTAGAGCCCGACAGGGCGGCCAAGCGGTGCGAAGAGTGATCTTTGCCTCCCTGATAGAACTTCCTCCGCTCCTTCACTCTCACTATCGTGACAAAGGTGGTGTCGAAGACCGGGTACGCAAGGACAACAAGAGGGGTGAGCAAAGAGTGCGGCATCGCCTGGCCCGCCACCATTATGGAGACAGCGCTGAGAAGATAACCCAGCGGCAGACTCCCGGCGTCACCCAGGAATATGGAGGCAGGAGGAAAGTTAAATCTCAGAAATCCGATGGTGGCACCGCAGAGCGCACCGGCGAGGACTATGCCGGTCCAGTGCTGGGTGCCAACAAGGAGAAAGAGAAACGTAAGCGAGGTGAGCGCTATCACGCCTCCCGCCACACCATCCATGTTGTCCAGGAAGTTGATGGCATTCATCATACCCACGACCCAGACGAAGAGAAGTGGAGAAAGAAACCACCCCTCAATCCATCCCCCTGCGTAGCATCCGACAACAAGGGCGGCGGCACACAATGCCTGCCCGGAGATCTTGCGCAGGGCCCCCATCCCTTTCCTGTCGTCGTACAGCCCCAGGGCGAACGATAGTACGATGCCCGATCCCAGAATCAGATGCCCGGCGCCTAGCTGCACCCCCAGCAACGGGAACGACAGGAGTACGCCCACCAGAATTGCACTCACGACCGCAACTCCTCCGAGGAGAGGCACGGGAGAGCTATGAAATCTCTGTCCGTCAGGTATGTCCAAGAGGGAGAACTTCGTGGCCAGTGCCCTCACAAGAGGAGTGAACACCAGCGAGGAGAGAAGCGCGACGGCAAAGGCAAGAAGGTAGGTCATCACAAACTGGCCCGGTGTATGGACTGGCGACGGGAACCCAGACGAGAGCAAAAGCGTGCGGGTCGACTGTCAGGCCTTTTCAACTGCACCCGACAAGGGCCGAGGAAGACTCCACGACAGGCAGACCGCGCGGAGGCGCAATGTCAAGCCGCTGGCAAATGTCGTTGACCGTCAACACCAGAAGCTTGTCCAGCGATATGGAGGGGCTGTATCCTACGAGTGCTCCGATCTTGGAAAGGTCCGGGACACGTCTCTTCATGTCTTCGAAACCGGACGCGTATGCTTCCTCGTAGGGAACGTGGACGACCGGAGACGAGCTGCCGGTGATCTCCTTTATCTTGAAGGCCAACCGCTCTATCGTGATTTCCTCGTCAGTACCAATGTTGAAGACTTCCCCCACAGCACCCTGGTGTTCTGCCAGAAGCAGGACTCCGCGCACCACGTCGCCCACGTACGAGAAACACCTGGATTGCTGCCCGTCTCCGTAGACCGATATCGGTTCACCCAGCAGCGCCTGCGTCACGAATCGGGGCACCACCATGCCGTAGTCCCCTGTCTGCCTGGGGCCGCAACTGTTGAAGCACCTCACGACCACGGTGGGCAGACTCTTTTCGAGCCAGTAAGCCAGGGCCAGGAATTCGTCGACCGCTTTTCCGGTGGCGTAACTCCAGCGGGAGACGGCCGTCGGCCCCAGCACCCGGTCGTCAGACTCCTTGAAAGGAACACAGTTACCCTTTCCGTAGACTTCGGAGCTGGAGAAGAGGACGACCTTCTTGCCCTCGGCACTCGCCGCCTCCAGAACAACCTCCGCCCCTCGGATGTTGGTTATGAGGGACTTCAAGGGTCGCTTTATGACGTAGCTAACGCCTACGGCTGCGGCCAGATGAAACACCAGGTCACACTTTGCCACGGTCTCGGTGACGAGCTTCTTATCCAGAACGGTTCCCCAGCACCAGTGGAACTGCGGATTGCTTTCCAGGTGGGCTATGTTCTCCCTGCGGCCGGTAGAAAGATCGTCTATGACCCATACCTCATCGCCCCTACCCAGCAAGGCCTCGACAAGATGCGACCCGATGAAACCAGCGCCTCCGGTCACGAGGACTCTCATAGACGGCCTACCTCCATTCTCCGTAGCAGTTGATGCCACTGCCTGCTGAAAGGCTGGCAATGCTAACCAAGAAATGGCTGGGGACACACAAGCCTAGTAACTGCACCAAAGTATGTCAAGGGTGCAATCTTGTCAAGAAGTTTTCGAGTACGTTATCCCTCTGCATGTTAGCAGCTTAGGGATTCCGTGCCGCGCCGCGCGGCCCGT
>CP070702.1:1157702-1179080 GCA_020349905.1 Candidatus Eiseniibacteriota bacterium | reverse complement strand
CTGGAGGGTGTCAGGCAGAGAGCTTGAACCTCAGGGTGGCTCCTATCCGACCTTCGTCGCCGAGACCGCTCTCGGTTCCCACGTGAACCACCCTGCCGTTCTGCCGGAGTGTCTCTCGAATCGTTGCTTCTACGGCGTCGGGAATTTCTCGCGTCTTCTTCCCGCAGAGAGGACATTTTTCGTCGCTGGTGCCGATGAAACCACAGGCGTCACATACCACGCCCTTCTCCACGTATCCCATCTCGATCAGCAGGGTGTGGACCTGGCTCCGCCTGAGGGCACCCAACACCGCCCTGAGACCCAGGACGCCCATGCCCCGTGACTTCGCGTTTTCAAGGAGCTGCCGCACCAGTTCCTTGTCGGCACGCTTTTCTATCTCCCTGTCTACCTCCGTGGTTCTCTTGAGGGCTTCGTCCAGCGAGATGGCGGATTCGACGCCGACCCGGGCCACTATGCGCTCCTTCAGGTAACTGTGAAGCTGGCGTTCGAACTCGGGGACTATGTCGCTCTGGCCGCCGATTATCAGGCGGTCAAACTTCCTCTGCCTGAAGAAGTCGTACGTGACCTCCGCGACGTGTCTCAGGTGCCTGCGAACGTGGTCTTCGATGTGTCTCTCGATGCGCCGCTCCTCGTACCCACCCCACCCGGAGGCTTTCACCTGACCCGGGACCTCGTCCAGAATCTGCGAATGGTCCTCTATCTCACCGAGGCATACCGCGAACACCCTGGCTCCTCCCCTGTCCACGAAGACGGTGCAATACCGTTTGTATTCGTCCAGAAGCATGGTGAGGGGTCTTATGTAGGGGTCCCTGTCCACCGACAACACGTTCCTGACAGGCCCGGGAAGCGGGAAGACTTCCCAGAGCCCCGAACCGGAGGCAGAGAAGATGGCGATTCCCTTAGAACCCTTCCTGTCCAGCTCGGTTGTCGAGTATCGCGACAGTCTCGAGAAGTCCCCGGCCATGGACTGTCTCTGTTCCCTGTCCAGTGGCCAGTTCTGCGTTTCCCGTTTTTTCTCTTTTATCATGCCCTTAAGCAGTATCTCCGCGGCCCTGGTAGTGAACTTCGGAGAACTGAGGTCGAGGTACAGGCTGGTGGTAGGGAACCTCTTGTCGGCACGTTTGAGCAGATCCAGGATCAGTTCATGGCTGATCATTTGAAGCTTCCCCCTTCACGTTGACACCCCTCGTGTAAGGCCCGGGAAGATACAAGTCCGCGCATAGAGAAAGCCCGTGACGGGCTCGCCCATGAAAAAGCCCGCGTCCAGTCAGTCCTTCGCAAATCGTCCTCATCCTAACACACGCACGATGGGTGGGCAACGAGGTTTGGGCAGGATGAGAGACGGCCACAGCGCGCAAAAGAGTTTCAGGTCTTGACTGCGACGTGTTACAACTTATGGAAAGCGAAAGAGTCCGAAAGAGCCGAAGGAGCCTGAGGAACCGAAGGACCCTGAGCCCGCTGTTTGAAACCAAGCCAGAACGAGCCCGGGCCCCGGGGGCTCCGCTCAAACAGGAGGTCGAGATGCGCAGCGTAACGTGTTTCCTGTTTCTCCTGCTTCTTCCCCTGGCCGTGGAAGGCGAGCCGCTTCTTGGGTACTACCGCTACCCCACGATTCACGGGGAAAGGATCGTGTTCACGGCCGAGGGAGACCTGTGGACCGTCGGCTCCGAGGGAGGAATCGCCCAGCGCCTGACGACTCACCACGGACGCGAGACCCACGCCGCATTCTCTCCGGACGGAACCATTCTGGCGTTTTCCGGAGAGTACGAAGGCCCCACGGAAGTCTACACGATACCCCTGGAGGGCGGCCTGCCCACCCGGAGAACGTTCGAAGGAGAAGGCGCACTGGTCCTGGGATGGACGCCCGGCGGTAAGATCCTCTATTCAACCAGGCACTACTCGGGCCTTCCCAACGCACAGCTCGCAACGATAAACCTCACAACGGACGAGTCCGAGCTGCTCCCTCTAAGCCAGGCCAGTGAGGGAGTGTTTGACGAGACGGGAAGCACCCTCTTCTTCACACGATTGCCGTTTCAGGGCAGCCACACCAAGCGCTACAAGGGCGGCGCCGTGCAGAACCTCTGGAAGTTCGAGGAGGGCAGCGCGGAGGCATCCCCCCTGACGGCGGACTACGCCGGCACGAGCAAGGAACCCATGTGGTGGGCGGGCCGTGTCTACTTCGTGAGCGACCGTGACGGCACAATGAACCTGTGGTCCATGGACGAGGAAGGCGGTGACCTAAAACAGCACACCTTCCACAGGGGATGGGACGTGAGCGCGGCCTCGTCGCAGGGCGGTAGAATCGTCTACCAGCTTGTGGCCGACATCTACCTTTATGACATCGCCACGGGAGAGGACAGACTCGTACCCATCACCCTGGCTTCGGACTTCGACCAGGCGCGAGAAAAGTGGATAAAGAAGCCGGCGGATTTTCTCACTTCCGTTCACGTTTCACCGGACGGGGACCGGGTGGTTCTGACTGCACGAGGGCAGGTCTTCGTGGCTCCCGTGGAGCAGGGACGGCTCGTTGAGGCAACCAGGAAGAGCGGCGTGCGCTATCGAGACGCCCGCTTCATGCCTGACGGTGAATCCATCGTCCTGCTCTCGGACGAAACCGGCGAGATGGAATTCTGGGAGGTCCCCGCCAACGGGGTGGGAGAAAGAAGGCCTCTGACTCGAGGCGGAGAGGTGTTCCGATTCGACGGAGTCCCGTCCCCGGACGGCAGGTGGCTGGCCTTCTCCGACAAGGACTACCAGCTCTGGATTCTAGACGTGAAGAATGGGGACCTGCGCCGCGTCGCCACTTCCTCGCGCGGCGAATTCAGCGACCTGCGTTGGTCTCCTGACAGCAGGTGGCTCGCTTACGTTTCTCCTGCCGACAACTACAACAGCCAGATCATGCTCTACGGCCTCGGCGACCGCTCGATAACGCCGCTCACCGGAGACCGGCTGGACAGCTACTCCCCGGCGTGGAGCGCGGACGGCAAGTGGCTCTATTTTCTCTCCGACCGTTTCTTCCGCTCCCTCGTGCGCAGCCCCTGGGGACCGCGTCAACCCGAACCTTTCTTCGACAAGACGACGCAGATCTTCATGATATCTCTGCTCAAGGACCAGCGCTCTCCCTTCCAACCCGACGATGAGCTCCTCTCCCGCAGAGAGGAAGAGAAGGGAAAGGAGGAGCAGGCCGGTAGGAAAGAGGAGGGCGCGAAAGAGCAGAGCGCGGGTGATCAGAAGCCGCCGCAAGTCAGGATCCAGCTGGACGGCCTTCAGGGAAGGGTGGTGGAGGTTCCCCTGCCATCCGGAAACTACTCCCAGCTCACCGTGACGCAAAAACACCTTTTCCTTCTGGAGCGAGAAACCTCCCTGGATGCTCGGAGCAATCTGGTTGCAGTTGAAATCAAGAACGAAGACGTCAAGGCAGAAACCGTCCTGGAGGACGTGAAGAGCTACGAACTCTCAGCCGACTTGAAAAAGCTCATGGTGCACAAGGGAGACGACGTGTTCGTCTTCGAGGCCTCGGGCGAGGCCCCCGGAGAACCGAACGAGCACAAGGTCAATCTGGAGGGCTGGACGTTCCCCCTGGACCCACGTGAGGAATGGAAACAGATGTTCGTCGAAGCATGGCGCCTGCAGAGGGACTACTTCTACGACCCCGCGCTACACGGAGTGGATTGGAAGGCGCAACTTGAGAAGCACCTGCCGTTGGTCGGACGAGTCAGCGACCGCGACGAGCTGAACGACCTCATCGGTCACCTGGTCGGGGAACTTTCGGCTCTTCACATTTTCGTGCGCGGGGGCGACAGGAGAAGCGGCGAAGACCAGATCGACCCCGCCTCGCTCGGCGCCGTCCTGTACCGGGACGAAAATGCGGGAGGTTACAGAGTCGAGCGCCTCTTGCGCTCTGACCCGGACTATCCCGAGACCCTCTCTCCGCTGGCGAAACCGGGAACAAACATAAGTGAGGGTGACGTCATTCAAACCATAAACGGCGTCCCCGCGCTTTCCGTCAAATCGGCGTCCGCGCTGCTCAAGAATTGCGCCGGGCGCCAGGTCCTGCTCCGGGTAAGGTCTAAGTCAACGCGGAAGAGTTTCGATGCCGTCGTGAAGCCGATCACCCCGGACGAGGCCGAGGACCTCCGCTATCGCGAGTGGGAATACACTCGAAGGCTTCTGGTCGAAGAGAAAGGTGGCGGAGACATCGGGTACGTGCACCTCCGCGCCATGGGTGGAAGAAACTACTCCGAATGGGTTCGCGACTTCTATCCGGTCTACGACCGCAAGGGACTCATCATAGACGTGCGGAACAACCAGGGCGGAAACATCGACAGCTGGATTCTGGAGAAGTTGATGCGCAGGGCCTGGTTCTACTGGCAGTCGAGGGTGGGAGAACCGTACTGGAACATGCAGTACGCCTTCAGGGGGCACATGGTGGTCCTGTGCAACGAATGGACCATGTCAGACGGAGAAGCGTTCACGGAAGGTTTTCGCAGGCTGGGACTGGGCAAGGTCATTGGCACGCGCACCTGGGGTGGCGAGATATGGTTGAGTTTCAGCAACTTCAGGCTCGTTGACAGGGGAATCGCTACCTCGGCCGAGTCAGGAGTGTACGGGCCCGAAGGTGAGTGGCTCATAGAGGGACACGGAGTGGAACCGGACGTGGTCGTAGACAATCTGCCTCACAGCACTTTCAAGGGAGAGGATGCTCAGCTGGAGGCAGCCATCGGGTACTTACAGAGACAGATGCGGGAGCATCCGGTCGAGACACCGCCGCCTCCGCCGCGCCCCGACAAATCGTTCCGACACGAATAGGCTAGACAGAAAAGATCAGAAGAAAGGCCGGCTCGGGAAGGTTCCGGCATCGAAAGCCGGCGGACGCACAATAAAAGCTCCGCCTCCCTTCCCGGCGTGGAGCGTGCAGAGACACCGAGTCGAAAAAGCGGAGCCAAGCCTGTCGTACGCTTTCTTAACGTGCGACACTAACACACTCTCTGCAGGATGCAACAAGAGAATTCCCCTTGCGGCTCACCGCCGGGACTTCGGGGCCATGCGTTTGGCTAACTGATTTAGAGTGAATGTGTTGAGGAGGTCGCGCTTCTCCAGCCACCCCCTTCGCGCCACACCCAGACCGAATTTAGCAAACTCCAGCTGCTCCAGATGGTGGGCGTCCGTCCCTATGGCAAGACTCACGCCCAGCTCCTTCGCCTTGCGGCAGTTCAGGTCAGAGAGGTCCATCCTGTCGTAGTAGGCGTTTATCTCCAGGGCTGTCCCGGTCTCTGCGGCGCCGCGCATGACTCTTTCGAGGTCCACCTCGTAGCCTTCCCTTCGCGAAATCAGCCGGCCCGTGGGATGACCGATTATGTCCACGTGCGGGTTCTTCATGGCAGCCAGAATCCGCTCGGTCACCCTCTGCTTGAAGCCGCTGTGCACAGACGCCACGACCACGTCCAGCTTCCCGAGGATCTCGTCAGAGAAATCCAGGCGCCCGTCCGCCATGATGTCCACCTCGATTCCGGCCAGGACACGAAAGCCCTTCAGACCGGAGTTCACACTCCTTATCTCCTCCATCTGCGCGAGGAGAGTGTCTTTGTTCATCCCTCCGGCGTAGCGCGCCGTCTTGGAATGATCGCATATCGCCACGAAACTGTAGCCCATGGCGGCCGCTTTCTCGGCGATGCTTGCTATGGAATCAGAGCCGTCGCTGTACGAGGAATGAACGTGAAAGTCTCCTCTCATGTCGGCGGAGCTTACCAGCTCGGGCAGCCGGCCTTCCATGGCGGCCTCGATTTCCCCCCAATCCTCACGCAGCTCGGGAGGGATGAGGGGAAGTCCGACCGCACTGTAAATGTCTTCCTCGTCCCTCCCACCCACTTTTTCTGTTCCCCGGAAGACGCCGTACTCGCTGATCTTCAGGCCCCGCTTCTTGGCCATCTCCCTGAGCCGGATGTTGTGCGCCTTGGAACCGGTGAAGTACTGAAGGGCGGAGCCGAAGGAATCCGGCTCCACCACCCGCAGGTCAACCTGCGTGCCTCCTTCTACCAGAACGCTTCCTTTCGTCTCTCCACTGGCCAGAACTCTCACGACACCGGGAAGCGTGGTGAATTTCTGTATGATGTCACCGCCCGTTTTCCCTTCGCACAGTACGTCGATGTCGCCGACCGTTTCTTTGTACCTTCTCAAGGAACCGGCCATGGATATTCGCGTCACGCCTGTTGTCTTGCGCAGGCGCTCGATCATTTCCTCTGCAACGGGCAGGGCCACTCCCAGCGAGATTCTCTCCATGCTGGCCAAGAACAGTTGCATTCCCTTCCGTATGTTCTCTACCTTCTTGGCTCCCATTCCAGGAAGGGCCTCGAGTGAGCCGTTCTCGATGACTCTCGAGAGATCGTCCAGATTCCTCACGTTGAGCTTCTGTTGAGCCATGAAGAGAGTCCTGGGGCCCAGTCCCTGGATGCCCAGAAGCTCGATCAGGTCAGGCGACACCTCCCGCACGACCTCCTCATACTTGTCCATGCTCCCGGTAGAGAGGAACTGTTCTATTTTCTGCGCCATTCCCTCGCCGATGCCCGGGATGTCCCTCAACCTTCCCTCCTTCCAGATGTCCTCGATGTCTTCCCTGAGATCCTGGATGACCCGGCTGGCCTTCCTGTATGCGTTCACCCTGAAGGGAAGCTCTCCCTTCATCTCGAGGGCGTCGGCAATGCGGCCGAACATCTCTGCGATGGCGCGGTTTTTCATGAGTCCACCAATCACTACTATCTGAACTCGGTGAGTTCGGCTCGTGCACCAGAATCCGATGGAGAGCATATCACAACGGAAGCTTCACTGAAATCGGAACCCTGTCGCAGGCCGCTGCTCCACGGAAGAGCACCTCTTTGCAAGGAGCCGATGGGGCGGCATTCGGCTTGATTCTCTGTCGAATTCGTGATATTATGGTGACTCGCCGTGGCGGAGATGGCTGATCACGCGCACTTCGTGGAGTCACAAACGGGGTGTCCACATGGCTGAAGCGCCCGCGCCTGCGCAACCTCACACTCTCCCAACGTCTCCAGACGAGCCAGGCCCTATCATCGATGATGGGGCCTTTTTGCTGTTGGGACTGCAAAGGACAACCGTGGCTTCACCTGTGAAGCCCTGTGTGCGAATGAGAACCTCCAACGGAACTCGAAGCTTGGCGAACAGCGGCCAGAACCTCAGGAAAGGAACGAGGATCATGGGACGATTTTCGAAACTCGCTGGATTGAGTGTGCTTCTCCTTTTGACCACGTTGTTCACCGGTGAGCTTGCGTTCGCTTCGTGGCAAGCTGACGGGTACCCTATTTGCGCAGAGGCCGGCCAAGAGCTGGGCCCTCTGATCACGTCTAATGGTGGCGGGGGAGCCTTCATCATCTGGAATGACTATCGGAATGGCAATTGGGACATTTTTGCCCAGTGCGTGACCTCGGCAGGAGATCTGTGGTGGGCGCCAAGCGGCGTGCCAGTCTGCACAACTGCAGCCGACCAGAACGAGTACGCGATGACTCTGGAGATGTTTGGTGGAATCATTGTCACCTGGACACAGGCCGATGCGAGCTACAACGTCTACGCGCAACGTGTCCACCCTGCAGGAGAGCTGTCGTGGGCACCGGAGGGCGTGCCCATCTGCGCAACTGGAGCCAACCAGGAAAGCCCCAAGGTTATCCACGACGGTTCTGGGGGAGCTTTCATAGCCTGGCTTGATGATCGTGGGACCGGCTATAGCATTTACGGCCAGCACGTAGACATGTGGGGGAATTTGACCTGGAACCCTGACGGCGTACCCATCTGCACAGTGACTGTCGAGGAAGAGGGGAATTTCCAGATGGCCCCTCTAGGTTATGGCGGGGCTGTCATTGCGTGGGAGGATACGCGACGGGGACTAGGCACCGATATCTTTGCCCAGCGCGTAGATGTACTGGGAAATGTCTTGTGGCCATTTGACGGTATCCCCGTGTGTACAACAGCCGGGAATCAGGAGCATCCCACGATTATGCCGGTCGGTCCGGGTCGCGTTGTCATTGGATGGCAAGATGATTGCAACGGAGCGGACTGGGACATCTATTCGCAATGTGTGGATATGTCCGGGGAGCTATGCTGGATGTCCGGCGGCGTCCCGGTATGTCTGGAGGTCGGGAACCAGTCTAATCCGACCATGGCCTCGGGCGAAGGAGGAAGCGTAATTGTGACTTGGAATGACTCCCGCAGCGGAGCCAACTATGACATCTACGCACAGCTCCTGGACGTCAGCGGCAACATTGTGTGGCCTGCCGAGGGCATGCCGGTGTGCACGACGGCTGGAGACCAATTTGGTGTTCGAATCACCTCGGATGGGGAAGGAGGAGCCATTTTTACCTGGAATGACGGGCGCGTCGCAGAGGGGGACATCTACGCACAGCGACTAGATGAGTATGGTGGTTCCATGTGGACAGAGAATGGCGTTCCTGTCTGCGGGGTCTCAAATATACAATGGCTGCCCTGCCTGATATCTGATGGCACAAGCGGGGCCATTATCGCCTGGGAGGACAGACGAGATAGCGGCAATGCGGACATCTATGCACAGCGAATAAGGGAGGACGGGGGCATTCTCCCTCCGTTTGTCCCCGATCCATACCATTCTTACGTTGAGTGGGCAAATCTCTTGTGTGGAAACGAAGTTGCTTTTGTCTGTCCCTGCGGAGGTGGCAGCCACATATACGTGAGCCTGAGGGATGAGTACGGTCAGCCAATGAATGGGGCCGAGGTGACAGTGGGCTTCATGGCGGACTGCGATATGTGCCGATGCGAACCCGTGTCGGCCGTCACTGACGTCAACGGAGAGGCCGAGCTTTATATCCACGCAGGACTTGACGCCACGGGCGGCACCGAGTGTTGCAGCGTAACAACAATCGTCCAGTCTATGAACGTGACGATTCCCTGGTGGATACCTGGCCAGGGCCCTTCGACCGATACCAGGGAGTGGTTTTCCGCTGATCTGAATGGAGATTGCGTCGTTGACGGCACCGATGACTATCTCTTCTTGGAAGATTATGAGGGGGTCGCGTGCAGAACAGACTACGTCTGTTCCGGTTTTGTCGACATTGCTGACTACAGCTTCTTTTGGACACATTACGATCACGTTTGCTCCTCAGTCATAGAAGTACAACAGAGTAGAGCGGTCCTTTCACCTCAATCCAAGCTTGTTGGGAATCACCCTAATCCCTTCAATCCCATGACGCGGATCAGATTCGTCGTCAGCCGATCAGGACGTGTTGTATTGCGCGTGTTTGATATCGGGGGGCGCCCCGTGCGTACGCTGCTGGACGCTTGGCGAGACGCCAAAGGTTATGAGGTGACCTGGGACGGCCGCGACGACATGGGGAATCCTATTGCGTCCGGAATCTACTTCTTGAAGCTTGAGGCCCCCGGCCATACTGAGACGAAGAAGATGGTGCTGATCCGCTAGACTGCTGACTTGCGGAGTGCCTTGGTGCAATGAAGAAATGAAGGCGCCGATTTGTGCTTCGTACAGGTGAGGTCAGGCCGCCATGAGTACGATAGGATTATCACTTGGTGGTTCTTGAGAACGCGATTGATAGATGCTAAGATGTGACCGCATTCTAAATCGCGATGTTATGGGTTCAATCACGGGAGGTGACGTTTAGCATGGTTAGGCTCACTTACTACGGACACTCCTGCTTTCTGATCGAGGGAGGCGGGAAGAAGGTCCTCATCGACCCCTACGTTACGGGAAACCCCCTTTCTCCCATCAAGAGCACAGAGCTGAGCCCCGATCACATCATAGTAACCCACGGCCACGGAGACCACCTCGGAGACACCGTGGAGATAGCCAAGAGCTCGGGCGCCACCGTCATATCCAATTTCGAGATAGCTTCCTACGTCGAGAAGCAGGGCTGCAAGATGCATCCGCTTCACATAGGCGGAGCGGCCAAGTTCGATTTCGGGACCGCCAAGTTGACCATCGCGCATCACGGCTCCTGCCTTCCGGACGGAAGTTACGGAGGCAATCCCGCCGGAGTCCTTCTCGAGATAGCAGGAAAGCGCGTTTACCACGCGGGGGACACTGCGCTCTTCTACGACATGAAGCTCATAGGGCGGCGCAAGGTGGACGCGGCGCTTCTGCCGATCGGAGACAACTTCACGATGGGACCCGAGGACGCGCTCGAGGCGGTGAAGCTCATCGAGCCGGCCGTAGTTGTGCCGATGCACTACGATACGTTTGACATCGTCAAGCAGGATCCCGAGGCGTTCAAGGCGAGCGTCGAGAAAGAGACAAAGAGCAGCTGCGTGATATTGAAACCGGGAGAAAGCTACGAGCTTTCCTAGCGGGTCTCACGTCTCAGGATCTCTACCCGCACACCGGATTTCTCCTTGAAAGTAAGGGCGTCCTTTTCGTCTCCCACTATCGTGCCGTAGTGCATGGGGATGGCCAGGCGGGGGGCGATGGCTTTCGCCGCTTGAGCGGCTTCCTCGGCAGTCATCACGTAAGTGCCCGAGACCGGCAGCAGCGCCACGTCGACGTCAAGCTTCTTCATCTCGGGAATGAAATCTGTGTCGCCGGTGTGATAGACCCTCTGGCCTTCCACGGTAACAACGAAGCCTACCCAACCCTTGTCCCTGGGATGAAACTTCTTGTTGGTGTTGTAAGCCGGCACGACCTGTATCTTGAGGCCCTTCACCGTCAGAGTGTCGCCGGGCTTCACCGTAACCACTTCGCCAGAGAGTTTCTTCACGCAATCAGACGTGGTGACGAGAACCGTTTCCTTCTTCTGGATCAGCTTTATGTCCTCTGGAGAACAGTGGTCGGAATGGGAGTGACTGACGCATATGACGTCTGCGGCGGCCGCTCCCTTCTTGAGCCGGAAGGGATCGAAGTATACGGTCGTCTCTCCTTCAATCCTGAAGGACGCGTGTCCCAACCAGTGGATCTTCTTGAGCATCCTGTCCAGGCCCAGCTCCTGAGATTTTTCCTCTCGTTCCAAGGTCTTCCCTTTTTCCTCCGAAGCCTGCCCCTGCTGCGTAGCTTGAGAGTCCCCACTCACAGGAGCCCAAAGACAGGCCAGAAGACAGAGGGCAACCGGCATGGCGAGCCGGCTTCCGGTGAGTCGCTTTCTCATGTGTTCCCTCCTTGCAGGGGCCGCACTCCAAAGAACCTGCGGCCGCGGTCGGAACCACCAGACCCATTCAGCGCCGAGGACGCCCTCCTCCGGCTGCTCGGCGGCACATCACTCTATCACCAGGTGGAAGGGCATGACGTAATGCGGCTGACCGGGAACAAGAAGGGCCTCCGCTCGCAACAGCTCCAGGACCTCTTTCGAGGCGGGTGACATAAACTCCAGGCCAGCCTCCGACGAAAACGCCCGCAGCAACCTCTGCAAGACCGAGGCCTTCTTCTTGGGAAAGACCACCAGGGTCACTTCTGAATCCTCAGGAATGCCGGCCTTTGCCTTGGCGATCTCGATCGCGCGCTCCAGTCCACCCAGCTCGTCCACCAAACCTATCTCCCTGGCCTGCGCCCCGCTCCACACCCGACCCCGTGCAACGCGGTCCACGTCTTCTTCCGACATATCTCTTCCTTCCGCCACCTTTCGCACGAAATCGGAGTACCACTCCCACATCTGTTCGAGGAGCTTTCTGCGCTCCGTCGGAGTGAAGCCGCGAGCGTCGGAAAACATGGCGGCGTTCGCTCCGCGGCTCAGGATTTCCTTGTTCATCCCCAACTTGTCGTAGAGTCCCTTGTTGGCGAACTTGCCGCTCACCAGCCCGATGGAACCCGTGAGAGTCCCGGGTTGCGCAACGATGGTGTCAGCGGCCATGGCAATGTAGTAACCACCCGAACCGGCCACGTCGGACATGGAAACCACGAACGGTTTCTCGTCCGCCGCCCTGTTCACCTCTCTCCAGATGATGTCCGAGGCCAGGCCGGAACCGCCGGGACTGTCCACGCGCATGATGATGGCCCGTATTCCCTTGGTGGTCCGCGCGTCTCTCAGGGCCTCCACCATCGTCTCGGAACCCATGGTCTTTCCCCAGAGAGGGCTGTAGGAGCTCTTTCCCATCTCTATCGCACCGACCGCATAGACCAGCGCAATCTTGGGCCCCTTTCCCAGCTTCAGAGCGGCAAGTCTCACGCGGACGTAGTCTTCCAGCGGGACGGTCCGAAAGTCGTCTTCGTGCTCCACTCCCAGCAGCGCGTGCAGCTGGTCTTCGTAGACGAGGCTGTCCACCAGGCCCGCGCGAAAGGCTTCGGAGGCCGAGAAATCGCCGGAATCGATGAGCTCGCGAACCCGTGCCGTCTCGAGCCCTCTTGCTTCTGCGATGCCCTCAACGTGCCTGAGAAAGGCATCGTCCAGAATCGCGTTCGTGACCTCCCTGTGAGCGTCGGTGAACGTCTTCTGCGTCAGCACGTCAGAAGCGCTCTTGTAGCGACCGATGTGTTCCAGCTCCGGGGTTATGCCCAGCTTGTCGAAGGAGCCTCTCATGAAGATGACTTCCGCCGTCAACCCGTCCAGTTGCAGATCGCTGGCCTCGGGCATGAATACCTTCTCGCAGACCGACGCCAGATAGTACTCCTTGTCCCCGCCGGAGATCATGTAAGCCACGAGGGACTTATCGGTTTCCTGACTGAACCAGACGAGCTTGTCCCTTATCTCCTGAGCCTTGCCCCAGCCGAATGCGAAGGGAGTGATCTTCACGATCATCCCTTTTATCCTGTCGTCTACACCGGCCTTGTCAATGCAGTCGATGACGTCCGCGAGGGTAGCTTGCTCTCTTTCCAGAAACGGAAGGTCGAAGAAACCGGACGCCTCTTCCTGCAGCTCCCCTCCCAGGTTCAGGACCAGATAACTATCCTCCTTGACCTCGGGGGGTTTTTCCACGAACAGCACGACTATGAGCACGGCGACAATGATGAGCACGCCGAAAAATACCAGTAACGCTATGAGGGGCCTCTTTCCTGCCATCAGCTGCTCCTTTCCTCTTGTTCATCGGAAACCAGTTTGTCGAGTCGCTCCTTAAGTCTCTTCACGCCCTTCTTCTGGACGCGCCCTTGCCTCTTGAAGCTCTCGAGCTGAAGCTCTCGCATCGCCTTCTTGTACTCCACGGCCGCCTCGTCAAACATGCCCTGGTAGCAGTACGCGTCCCCGAGGGCATAGTACACGTCCCTGTCGTCCGGCCTCAACGCGGCGGCCTTCTTCAACGACACGATGGCTTCCTGGAAGCGACCGGACTTTGAGAGTACTTGTCCCAGACTCGCGTGTACGTCTGCATCGTTAGGTGCGAGAGTTGCGGCCTCGTTGAGCTGTTCCATGGCTTCTTCCTGAAACCCGGCCTGGCTGTATATGAGGCCGAGCCCGAGACGGATATCGGGATCGTTGGGGGCAAGCTTGGAGGCGTGCCTCAGCTCCTCTATCGCTTCAAGATACATCGCCTTCTTGCCGTACGCGATCCCCAGGCCGTAGTGCGCTCTAGGGTCGAAGGGGTTCTCGGTGACCGCCTTGCGCCACCGGTTTATCGCTGCCTCTATGCTGGTTTCGTCTACCACGCGTGATTCTCCTTGCCTCTTTTCCTCACACCGAACCCTGCCCGTAGAAGTGGGTGACATCGCCTGCAGCCCGGGAAATACTACATGGCACGGCCACTCAGAGTCAAGGCTCACGGAACCCCGGGCGGCTCAGGTGGACTTCCTATGCCCCGTACTTCGTTAGTCTGCCGGCGTGAGCCAGTGCAAGGCTCATGAGATGAACGGTGGGCATTCTCCCGATTCCGCCTCTCGCACAGCTCAGCTCGTCGAACGAGGCCACGTCGTCCACACGGCACGTGCGCGCCCTCAGCAGAACGGGTACCGGGTGCCAACTGTGGGCTTTCATCAGCGAGGGCGTTGAGTGGTCGGCGGTCACCACGAGCACGTCGGGCGAGAGAGCAACCAGAGACGGGATCTTGCGGTCCACCAGCTCGATGGCTTTGACCTTCTCTTCGAAATTGCCGTCCTCTCCGTGGCTATCCATCTTCTTCACGTGGAGATAGAAGAAATCGAAGTTGGGAAGCTCCTTCTCCACCAGGGAGATCTCGGAGTCCATGTCCTCACAGGCCGGAAGCACCTCCATGCCGATGAGGCGGGCAAGGCCCCTGTACATCGGATACTTGGCCACCGCGGCAGCCTTCAGCTTGAACCGTTCTCCGAAGCTCCTGAACGGTCTGAGCACGGCGAAGCCCCTCAGAAGAATCGCGTTTGCGGGATGCTCCTTTTTCAGCAAATCGGCGGCCTGGCTCAGAAAGGAACGTAAAACTTCGCTGGCTAGCTCGGCTTCCGGAAGAAGCGGTGAAGGGTCCAGGGCCGGAACCCCGACCTTCTGGGGGTCAGTGTCGGAGAGCGCGTCAGAGAGGCCTTCTCCGCGAAAGACAACCACCGCCCGATGTTCGCTTTCGGTCTGAATGAAAAGCTCCACGCTGTGGGGAAGCCGGATTGCCTGACCGAGTTTTTCGCAGAG
This sequence comes from Candidatus Eiseniibacteriota bacterium, assembly GCA_020349905.1. Classification (GTDB taxonomy): domain Bacteria; phylum Eisenbacteria; class RBG-16-71-46; order JAFGJU01; family JAFGJU01. Next base: position 1,164,579 of record CP070702.1, on the reverse strand, counting down.
CTTCCTGTTTGCATCCGACGAGATTCTTCCTGCTCTTCTGTCCGTGATGTTCCCTGATGGGTCTAGCGTGGCGAAGTTGGCTCTGGCTGCCAGGTCTTTCTCTGTGAGGGCAAAGTCCACACCGAGCGCCGACAGGACTCCGCGGCCTATGTTGTGCTCAAGGGGCTCGTAGCCGAAGAGCGCCATGTGTGCCGGTCCGCTTCCGGGGGAGATGCCGGGCATGATGGGGTCCAGCAGGCCACAGGTCGACTCCGAAGCCAGCTTGTCGAGGTTGGGGGTTCTCGCCACCTGAAGCTCCGTCTTGCCGAACCGGGGGTCCTGTATGCCGCCGAGTCCGTCCAGAACGACGAGGATTATCTTGCCACCCCCTGCTATCACCACGTCATCAGGCAACCTGACCGCGACCATGTGTACCTCCGAATATGTGACATCCTGGGGCCCTGCAATCACTTCTGGTTCCCCAGAAGCTCTCTCCTGCCACCTCCGTGTCCCCGCCACTTGGGGGCGCGGCCAAACCAGCGCTCGACAACCAATCTAGCGCAGGTGCCTTGGCGTGGCAAGCGAACTCTGACGGCCCGGGTACGGGCCGGGAATCTGCGGCCGTTGCGGCTTCGCGTGCCGGGCCTCGCGCCTGGCCCCGGATGCGGCGCTCTTCGTGGCGCCCACCGAGAAATTCACACGGAGTTCAAATTGTGATTGACACATACTTCGACCAGCGGGTAGAATTGTTAGCGAGTTCTGCGGTGAAGCTGTATTCCCGCCCTTGCTTCACTGCGTCGAGGGAAGGAGATTGCGGGTTTCTTCTTTCCGCTGTTTGATAGGAGGCCCTAACGGAAAGGAGACACTCGGACATTTTGCTTACCCTTTGTCGAAGCGCCGCTAACCTGGCCGACCGGTTTCCCCGCTTCACGAATGGGTTCCGCCTCGGAGCCGTTCTCTGCCGGTTGTCATGTATTGCCGCTCGCCTTGATGGGTTCAACTTGAGCACCAGCGTACGGAGGCGTTAGTGGGCCGAGCCACCACGGTGACAAGATCGGACGACGTTCACTCCGGGCTTATTGTCTGGAGCCGTGCCAACCGATACTGACTACCCTGCCTGGATTCAAGAACACTTCGGGATTTTCACTAGGACGGAGGTCATCCAGAGATGAGAAGGAGACAAAAGCCCAAACGCAAGAAGAGAAAGCTGGTGCCGGGAATCCGCTTTTCCCCGCGCCTATCCCCGGTCGTCACCAGAGCCCTGGACCACATCGAGGAGAATCTTCTCTCCATCGGCTCCACCACCGACATAAGCGAAGCTGTGGGCGTGAGCCGGGAGCATCTCTCGCGCACGTTCTCGCAGGAGACGGGGGTCAAGCTCTGGTCGTTCGTGAACATGGCCAAGGTTGAGAGGGCCAAGGAGTTCTTAAAAGACGGGACACGAGGCATCAAGCAGATGTATTCCGAGCTCGGTTTCGGATGCCAGTCCACCTTCTACAACGCGTTCAGGGCTTACGCGGGCACCACGCCCGGGGCCTTCCGCGTGCGCAAGCTGGGGAAGAAGAGGACTGGTTCCAGGGCACGAGTGAGACGTTCGAGAACCGGAACGGGAATGTCAGCGGCCACGCGCTATTGACCCACTCCCAGGATCGTGAGCAGCTTGGCCACCTCCTGGCGCGCCGTGGCGAAGCCGTCGCATCTTCTGGCGGGAAAAGTGAGGCAGGCGGATTTGTAGGGCGGCTGCTGCATGAGCACGCCCACATAGTAGTTCTCTGTCTGTCCTGAGTAGGAACCGGGGGGCAGATAGAAGAGCGTCTGCGCCCCCGGGGACGGGTATATCATCTCGCATCCTGAGTATATTCCCACGACCCTCAGCGAATCCAGCCCGAGCGCCTGATTGCCCCTCATGACCATTCCGTTCAAGAAGTCGAAGTTCGTTGTAGATGGATTGCTGGGAGAGACGTACCTGGTTCTCAGGCTGTCTATGCCCAGGTAGCCGGCCGCGAAACCGGGACTCAGACTTCCTCCGGTGCCGACGAGCGATATTCCCTCCAGGAAGATGTTGCCGCCGCCATCCAGGAAGACCCCGATTCCAACCTCTCCCGTAGTCAGTGCGCCCGAGGGCGCGCTGCGAGTGTCTCCGTACCACACCACCTGCCGGAAGAGCGGGAGTATCAGGCTCACCTCTCCCGGAGACCTGAACGCACCCTGGCTCGCCACGTCGAACACGGTGTACTGAGCTCCGGGAACCAGCGAATCCAGCAGGCTCCGGTAGAACGCGTCCGTCATGCCCGCCCCGGGCACGCTGGGCGGAACGTCATCGACGAGAAGAACGTCACCTACAGGAGCAAGCACGTGCCAGGTGTGGGAGTCGGTGCCGCTCGCTCCCTGGGCTTCATCGACCGCCTTTATGTAAACGGTCCTGTCCCCGTAGCTGTCCAGATAGTCGGGACCCAGGGTCGTGTCCTGGCCAACCACCAGGAGCGGGTCGCCTTCCTTCCCGTCGACCCACATCACGTAATAGGCGATGGTGTTGTTTCCGTCGAGGTCCGTCCCCGTCCAGACGAACGTGACAGCCGGTAGGGTCGTGTCGGGCAGCCCGCTCTCGTTAAACTGGACCGAGGGCATAGAGTTGCGCATCGGGAAATCCTGGTGTGCGGGGGAGGGATCCTCCGCACCCACGTTGTCCACTGCCTTGACCCAGAAGCTCTGCACTGCGAAGCCGTCCGGCGCGGGAAGTATGAAATCCCCGCTCTTTGCCGTCGTGAAAACCCAATTCGTGTCGGGCAAAGCCGCGGTGTCGGCGCACGTCCACCTGTAGTAGAAGCCTATTACCTCTCCGTCTATGTCCTGACCCCACCAGTAGAGCTTAACGGCGTAACTCACCGTGTCCAGAGGTCCCTCCACGAAGACACCGGTTTCGGGAGGAGAATTGGGAAGAGGTCTGCCCGCGTCCTTCGAACAGCCGGCCAGGAGGACAAAAACTGCGAGGCCCGCCGTGAGGAGAAGCAGGTAGAATCTTCGACGCCCGTGGACACCTGATACGACCTGATTCATGCTAATGCTCGCTTTTCCCCTTTGCGCTTTCCCGGGGCCCTCTGACCGGGCTCTCCGGCGCGGCCTCATTCGCCGCCGCCCTACTTGATGACCAGGAACTTCCCGGTCTGTGTCTCTCCAGTGATTCTGTCCTCAACAACAAATATGTACAGTCCGGTGGCCACTGCCTGGTCTCTCTGCGAGATGACGTCCCAGGCGTACATGGAACCCGCAAGGATGGGGGCACCTCGTCCCTCGGGGTCCGCCCCGGGGTCGTAAACCCCCCTGGCACCCTCAGCCCTGTACGTGTCGCCGTCGAACTCGATCAAGTCCACCAGGTCACCGGCAAGTGTGTATATTCTCAGAGTCGCCTTCCTGGGAAGGTTCGTAAACCACAGATACCTGTCTCTCAGGAACTCACCGTCCCACAGCGCCCGAACGCGATACGGATTCGGAAACACCGTGACGCTGCCCGCCATGGCCTCGTGCTCTTCGGGGCCGGGGATGAGCAGGGTCTTGTTCTGAGGCACACCGCTCTCCAGGCTCGGCACCTCGGGAGTCCCCGTGTCGTATGAGGTGACCGCGACCCAGTACCTGAAGCCGTCCTTCAACAGGTCCAGAGTCAACTTGTACTTGTACTGCACCCCGTCGATCTCCACCGGGTCCACGAGCGCGTCCAGGCCGGTGTTGAAGCCGACGGTGTCAACCACGTCCGCCTGTCGTATCATGTCGAACGTCTTGTTGTCTCTGCTGACGTAGACCCTGTAACCCTCGAAGTCTTCGTCGCCCGTGACGGGGTCCTTCGCGGTCTCCGGGGAGTCGTCCCAGTGAAGGGTGAGCTTTCCCTTGCCGGGAATCACCTTGAGTACCGGCGAGGGCGGAGGCGTGGGCAAGACGAAGTTGAAATCGTATGCCTTCTGCGCCCAGCTGGCGTTCAGGATGAGGTCCTCTTCGTCGTCCCCGCCCACGAAGGCAAAGGCGACGCTGATGGAATCATCTACCCCCAGGAAGCCAAACGGTCCGGCAGAGAGCAATTCGACCACGTCGTAGTCCGGCGCCTCGGACCCAGCCGTCTCGTCTATTTCCCCGTTGCTCATGAGCAGGTAACGCTCGCGGTCCTCGTCCTTATCCGTCGCTCCAGGGTCCCAATCCCACCAGTTGAACGACATCGTGGTGGTGGCAAGGTCTACCGGAACACCGTTCAGCTTGACGCCCAGGAGTTTCGCGGCGACCCAGGATGGAGCGGCCCCGTTGGCGAACGTGTAATGATGCTCCGAAACCATCCTGAGGCTGTCGTAATACGTGACGTCCTTGTTGTCGAACCAGCCCGACGGCGGCCACGTCTCGTAGGAACCCTTGTGCCCGGAGGCGAACTCGGAGTACATCCCCAGACACAGGGCGCCCAGCGTGCTGTTGCTGAAGTTGGTGAGGGTGAAGTTTACGAGCACGAACGCGTCGGCCAGGTCGTAGCTCCACACCATGCTGCGCTGCCGGGTCAGCAGCCCCATCGTGACGTGCCTGTCGGGCCTGGCCCCCACGGGGAAGGAGTCGCTGTAGAAGGCAATAAAGTCCTGTTCGGAGAACGCACCGGGGTGAAAGTACTTGCTGTTGGGAAGAGCGGAGATCTCCTCGATTCCCATCGTGGCGGCCGCGAACTCCACGCCCACGGGGCTCGGGGTCATCCAGTAGCCGTCGACAGTAGACGTGGTGACCAGGGTGTCGCCCTGGGCGTTTACCCCTCCTATCCACAGGCCTGCGCGGATGAGATGGTCGATGGTTGAACCGAGAGGATATTCCAGCGAGGGGCTTCTGTTCACGAAGTTGTTGCCCAGAAAACCGTAGTTCGTGACGGTCATTCCAATATTGCTGGCGTCGTGCACCCGGATGTCGTACCTCACCGAATCAGCCAGGTCCAACGTCGGATACACGCCGGGTTCGAACCAAAACGGAGCATCGTGTGAAGTGAGCGCGAAGGCAGAGCCTGCCCAGAACAGCGCCAGTACACCCATCAAGACCGTTACTCTGCGCCCGTCCAATCTGGAATTCATCCGTCTCAATTCAACTCCCCAACGTCTAGGCGGGACACCCGAACGCGGGCCGCGTGCCGGCCCGCAGCAACCCGCGCTATCTCAACTCGTAGATAAGTATTCTGTTGTGTTCCGGGTCTGCCACGTAAACCCACTTGTCTTTCGCCGCCACTGCCGGGATCTCCCCCACGACTACCGTGGAATCCCAGTTGACCGTGGCCAGAAGAAAACCCGAGCTGTCGTACTTGAGGACTCTCCTCTTGCCAGTGTCTGCGACGTAGATGTTTCCTTCCGAATCGGCGGCGGAATCGAGCGGGGACTCGAACGGGTCCTCGAGGGAGGGGCCCGTGACGCTCAGTACCCCGAAAGCGAACTCGTCCGGAACCAGCTTCTGCACGCGGTTCTTACCCGTATCCGTGACCTGCAGGTAAACCCCGTCAAAACACATGCCGCCCGGCTGCCGCACGTAACCCACTCCCTCGCCCCCCTCGGACAGCACCCCGTTAGTGCCGAAAGAGGAGTCCCTTATGCCGGAAGAGATGTACTTCCATATCATCTCTTTCTGTCTGTCTGCCACGTACAGGAAGCCGGCCTCGTCGGCCGCGATGCCGCCGATGGCGACCCAGGCCGTGTCTCTGAAGACCTGTATCGGGGAACCGCCGGAACGCGAGAACTTCTTCACCGTAGTGTCTCCGGCGTCTGCAACGTAAATCTGCTCGTCAGCGCCCTCGGCAACCAGAACCGGCCTCGCCAGTCCCACCAAGTCCGCAATGAGGGGGTGTCTCTTTGGAGAGAACGTGGTGTAGGCCGCGACCTGGGTGCTTTCCTGGGCCACGTACACAAACCCGCCGGTCGTCACTATGATGTCGGTCGTGCCCGGGAAATTGTTCCACTCGTACGTCAGGATGTACGTGTTGGGCGGCGGTGCGAGACCGCCGGGTGTCTCAGACGGACCCTCGATCTTCTGTCCGCACCCACACAGCGAGACCAGACAGAGCAGAGTCGAAAGCAAGAGAATCGCTGCTGTGTCTCGTCCGCGTATCAAACTCACGACAGTAGACTCCTCATCACACCCCACACCACCTGTCTAGAAAGAGACATTGAGCGTGAAGATGTTGACGTCTCCCAGGTACTCGACCCTGGAGTAAGAGTAATCAATACGACCGTTGACTCCGGCGAAGCCGGCCTTGAGACCCGCGCCCAGAGATAGCCCCATGGAGTCCGAGTTAAAGTCGTAACCGCCCCTCAGGGCCGCAAGATCGTACAGGGTGTATTCCACCCCCGCCCGGATGGTCTCCTCGTTGTCGGCGTAGTGATTCATTTCCAGCGAGGCCGTCACCTTGTGAAGCTCAGCCTGGACGGGGTCAAAAGCCACACCGAACTTGAAAGTGGTGGGCGGAGTGAATCCTTCGTAGCTCTGCGTGATGGAGGTACCGTTCAGAAGCCCGGTGAAGGTACCGGAAGGCTGCAACTCGGGGCCGAAGTTAGACAGCAACATGGCCATCCGCACCGTGCTGAGCCCGACGTAGTACTTGGTGCCCACGTCCAGCAACCAGGAGTTGGTGACGGGCCCACCCACCTCGGTTCCCAGCTCTTCCCGTACGTACTTGATGTTGGCTCCGACCAGCAACTTGTCGGTCAGTCGCCTGGCAAGAGAAAGCCCGGCCACCCAGTCGTTGAAGGTAAACGTCCTCCCAGTGCCGTAGGGCATGTATTCCGTGGTCTCGTTAAGCTCAGTGCCCAGTGAACCGAAGAAAGCACCCACCGAGCCGCTGAACCACGGCCAGGGGTGAGCGTAGGCTGCGAAGGTGTAGTCGATGTCGGCGAACCATTGA
>CP070702.1:1113069-1157602 GCA_020349905.1 Candidatus Eiseniibacteriota bacterium | reverse complement strand
CAATATGCTCCCCAAAAGCATCAACCTGGCATTCGCCTTCTTCGCGATTTGAGAAGCCACGTCCCTGTCGATCACCTTGACTCCTTCTCTGCCAAGCAACTTGAGAATGTCGTACAGCCTTTGACTGGATACGACCTGGATGAAACGCGACTCAGATAGATCCGTGATAAGAAGATTCGCTGCGATTTCACCAAGTCTTTCCGGGTCTTCTGGATTCGCCAGATTGTCGAAGTACATCACCGCCAAGGAGTTCTCTGCCGCCACGACAGAAGGTTGACGGCCTACCTGCACCCTCACTCCGACAACAACGGCGATCGCGACAATCAGAATAACTGCGGCTGGAACGAGAACCTTGCGCCAGGGTTTCCTTGACGGTCTGGGTGAAGGCGGATGAACCGTAGCCTCCGGGCGCTCCCTGTCCCTGACATTCTTGAGATCAACCAGAAACTCCTTAGCACTCTGATATCGCCTGCCAGCCTCCTTCTCCAATGCCTTACCCACTACCCGCTCCAACTCCATCGGTACACCGGTGCGAAGCGCAGTAATGGGCTCAGGAACCTCATTCAAAATCGAATAGACAACCGCCTCGTTATAGTCACCCCTGAAAGGAACTTGACCCGTCAGCATCTCATAGAGAACAACCCCCAGTGACCAGACGTCCGTTCGGTGATCAACTGCTTCACCTCGCGCTTGCTCGGGAGACATGTAAGCAATAGTGCCCACAGTGGTCCCTGTCTTCGTGACCTTCGTTGCCCCAGCCAACTTGGCTAGGCCAAAGTCCATAATCTTAGCCTGACCGTCGGAGGTGATCATGAGATTCGCAGACTTGATGTCACGGTGGACAATGCCTTTCTCGTGAGCTCTCTGCAGACCCTCGGCAACCTGAGTGGCAATGTCTAGTGCCTCATTCAACCTCAACGGACCTGACGCGATCTTCCCCTTCAGGCTCAGACCTTCCACACATTCCATGGCGATGAACGTCTGCCCGTCGACTTCATCAATCTCGTGAACTGTGCAGATGCCAGGGTGAGTCAGTGCAGCTGCAGCTTGGGCCTCATGAATAAAGCGAGTTTTCTCGTCTTCGGTCCCCAGGGCCTGCGGTGAGAAGAACTTCAGGGCAACGGTGCGTTTGAGCTTGGTGTCCTCGGCCTTGTAGACGACACCCATTCCACCCTCTCCAAGCTTCTCAAGGACCTTGTAGTGGGAGATTGTCTTGCCGATCATGGATAACTCACCGTGCGTGCGAGTGAATTCGGCACTCGTTAGAAAGAGATGAGAGCAGAGTTAGCCTGTGAAAGGATACTAATGCAGGAACGACAACAGCGCAAGTGCAGGAGCAGTCACAGTACAAGACAAGGATGGAGGCGTCCCGAACAACAGAATACCCGTAATTAGTTGCGACACAATCAGTTGTGAGCTAGCGTCCCCAAGGGGATTTGAACCCCTGCTGCCGCCTTGAAAGAGCGGTGTCCTGACCAGGCTAGACGATGGGGACGCACGAGAACGGCTCTGTATTCAGAGCCTCGGTCAATGTAACAAACTGCTGCGGGGCTGTCAACCTCGGGGCACCGAACGCTCAACCGCCGGAGCTCTCCGTAGAGACGCCGTCCTTGGTGGCCACTCCTACGTTTCCCTTGCCCACCAGTGCCTCCACTTCCTCCACCAGCTCCTCCGATACGTGGACCTTGTGTCTTCTGAGCGCCTCGATCTCTGTGCGCGTCTCTTCAGCCAGGCTGTCCTCTGCAAAGGTGAACCCGGTCTGGGTCCAGCTTATTCTCACCTCGGAGTTGCCCGGGGCGGAGAGCAACACGTTCTTGAGCCTGGAGTAATTCTTGAAGCGTTCGGGGAGCCTTATTTCCAGCACCCCGATGGAGTAGAACTCCTCCTGGACCTCGGCCAGCGGTTCCACTGCTTCGCAAAGAAGCTTGGTGGTCTCTTCCCGTTGTATCTTCCCCGTAACGACCAGAGGTTCGTTTCTGGCCCACTTCACTGAGAAGGGCTTCCCCTTGGTCTCCTCGGCTGCCCTGGCCAGACGTTCGAAGACGTTGGGGAAGATGACGACCTCTATCGTGCCCGTCTCGTCACGCAGCGTGAGAAACGCCATCGGGCGGGAACTCTTTGTTCTTATCTTTCTGTACTCGGCAAGGAGCCCGGCCACAGAAACGACCTGCGCCTGCTGGGACGCAAGTGCTTCCTCTATTGTCACGATCCCCATCTGGCGGAGAAGGTGCTCTCTGTCGTGCAGAGGATGCTGGCTTATGAAGAGGTCCGTGGCCTCCTGTTCGCCTTCTCTCAAATGAGACTGCGAGAGCTCCGGCAGATCGGGCACGTCCACGCACTCTTCCTTCCTTCCTCTTTCCGCCAGCCCAAGTTCGGTCTGTTCCTCCCCCCGGGAGCGCTCGGGCTGTCCCTCGCCACTGGCGACCTTGAGGATCTGACCGAGGACTGCAAGCATCTGGGACCGCCTGAGCCGTGTGAAGTCAAACGCCCCTGCACGCACGAGGTTCTCGACGGCCTGCCTGGTGAGCTTCCCGTGCGTCCTGAAGCAGAAGTCAGTGAGCGAGCCGAAATCTCCCCACGCATTCCTCTCAGACACTATCTCGCGTGCGACCCCCTCACCCACGTGCTTGACCACCGAAAGACCAACGCGTATGGCCTCCCCTTCTATCTTGAAATCCACCTCACTCGCGTTCACGTCGCACGCCGCAAAGCCTATGTTCCGTTCCCTGGCGACGGCCATGTAGTTTCTCATCCGGTCCGTGAAGCCCAAATTGTTGTTCAGAAGAGCCGTGATGTACTCCATCGGGAAGTGCACCATCATGTACGCGCATCGGTACGTGGTGAGAGCGTATGCAGCGCTGTGGGACTTGTTGTAGCCGAACCCGGCGAAGTGGAGCAGGAGTTTGAATATCTCCTCCGCGTCTTCGCCTTCGACTCCCCTTTCGACTGCCCCGCCCACGAACCTCTGCCTGAGCGAGGCCAGGTCTCCAGGTTTGCGCCTCGTCACTACCACGCGGAACTCGTCTGCCTCTTCCAAAGAAAAGCCCGCCATGACCCTGGCCACCTCCATCACCTGTTCCTGATAGAGTATGACTCCGAAGGTCTCTTTGAGGACAGACTCCAGCATCGGATGCGGATAGCTCACCGGTTCGCGACCGTGTCTTCTGGCGATGTAGCGTTCCACCAGGCCTCCTCCCAGAGGGCCGGGCCTGTAGAGGGAAAGCACCGCTACCACGTCTTCCAACCTCTCCGGCTTGAGCTGTCGCAAGAGGTCCTGCATTCCGCTGCTTTCGAGCTGGAACACGCCCAGGGTCTTTCCCTCGGCCATGAGCGCGTATGTCGAACCGTCGTCGAGGGGAATCGAACCCACATCCAGCTTGAGGTCCCGGCGCGCCTTGACCATCGAGACGGCCTCGTAGAGTGCAGTCAGGAACCTCAGACCCAGGAGGTCTATTTTTAGAAGACCCAGCTCCTCAACAGGGTCTTTGGTTATCTGCGCTATGACTTCACCGCTGGCCAGCCGCTGCAGGGCGACGTAGTCGGTGAGAGGTGCATCAGTTATCAGAAGCCCTCCGGCGTGGACAGAAGGGTGACGGGGCAGGCCCTCGATTTCCCGGGCCGCGTCCAGGAGTGCCCGGGCCCTCTCGTCGTTCCCGTAGAGCTTGGCCAGAGGCACCGACTCTCGCATGGCGGCCTCGATGCTGCCTGCTGAGCCCCCCGGAATCGCGCGGGCCACGCGGTCCACCACTTCTTCTCCTACGGCGAGCGCCCTTCCGGCGTCCCTCACCGCGCTTCGGGGCGCGAGCGTATCCAGCGTGGCAATGTGCGCCACGTGTTTCTCTCCGTACTTCCTGGTGAGATAGTCCACGACACGCTCCCTGCACTTGTGACACAGGTCCACGTCGATGTCCGGGAGTCCGGAGCGCCCGCGGCTCAGGAACCGCTCGAAGACCAGGTCAAACTTGATGGGGTCCACGTCGCTTATGCCCAGGCAGTAGGCGATGATGCTTCCGACCGAAGAACCCCTGCCGGGCCCGACAGGTATCTTCTTCTGGCGCGCGAACCGGACGAGGTCCCAGACAACGAGGAAGAAACCGGAGAGCCCCTTTTCCGCCACAACTGCCAGCTCCCTGTCCAAGCGTTCTCTCGCAGCCGGCATCTCCTCCTCCGTGAACCTCTCCCTCAGACCCTCCTCGCACTTGACGCGCAGGTAACTCCGCACAGTGTGTCCGGGAGAGAGCTTGAAGCCGGGAAGGTGTACCCGGTTGAGCGGAATCTCCACGCGGCAGCGCTCTGAGAGTTCCACGGTCCTCTCCAGGGCCGACGGGACGTCGCCAAAACGCTCCCACATCTGCTCCGGGCTCTTAAGATAATACTCGGGCGCCGCCAGCCGCTCTCTGTCCGGGTCTCCCAGATGGGTCGCACAGTGTATCGCCAGGAGAACGTCGTGGGTCTCGGCGTCCGAACGTTCCAGATAGCGAACCTCGTTCGTTGCCACGAGGGGCACACCCTGCGTCTTGAACTGGTCCAGGAGGAAGTGGTCGAGCTCTCTCTCCTCTTCCACGTTGTGCCTACAAATCTCCAGAAACCAGTTCTCCCTTCCGAAAAGCTCCTCGTATGCCGCCACCAGACGCGACGCCGCTGCGGGGCCCTCCACCGAAAACACGTGCGACACCTCCGAGTGCCGGCTGCCGCTCAGGGCGATGATGCCCTTCCTGTGCGATGAAATATCCCTGGCGTCCACGGACCCGCGAAGGGCATCGGTCCTGGTGAGAGCCTTGGTAGTTAACTTGAGGAGATTATCGTAACCGTCATTATTTTCAGCGAGTAAGACGACGCGGAATGGCTTCCCGTCGCCTGCCAGGGAACCCGAGTGCAGCCCGGCCACGTCCATCTCGCAACCTATGATGGGCTTCACTCCCCTGGCCCCCGCCTCCTTGACGAACGGAACCACACCGAAGAACGACATGTGGTCCGTCATGGCCACGGCCTGCATCCCTTTGGCAAGGACCGAGTCAAAGAGCGGGCCGATGCGGCACATTCCCTCCAGAAGGCTGTACTCGGTGTGAAGATGAAGGTGGACGAACTTCTGCCCTTTGTTCAATGGTCTCCTCCAGCCGACGCCGCGCGTTCAGGTGTGAGGACGATCTGAGTCTGGCTGACGGGTTACAGAGAGTTCCTGATGGGCCTGTCTTGAACTAGTCTCCCCGCGGCTGGTATAATGCCTCCCGAAGGAGGCAGGGACGGTGTCACTTACGTATCCATCTTACCTCAAACTGCTTGAGGGGGAAAGGCTAAAAGCTCGGGCCCGGGAGGCCCTGGAACTCCTGCGCAGCTGCTCGCTCTGCCCCAGGAGGTGCGGGGCGGACAGGACGAGGGGGGAGCTGGGAGAGTGCCGGGCCGGCCTCAGGCCGGCCGTTTCGAGCTGTAACGAGCACCACGGAGAGGAACCGCCGATTTCCGGCCTGCGCGGCTCGGGCACCATCTTTCTTACCAACTGCAACATGAAGTGCATCTACTGCCAGAACTATCCCATAAGCCAGCTGGGACACGGAAACGAGGTCTCCGAGGTGGAGATGGCCGAGATGATGCTATCTCTTCAGAGAAGGGGCTGTCACAACGTGAACTTCGTGACACCGACGCACTACATGCCCCAGATACTCGCGGCATTGGCCCTGGCAGCTGAAGAGGGCCTCACGCTTCCGGTGGTCTACAACACGGGCGGCTACGAGCTCGTGGAGGTCGTAGAACTCCTCGAGGGAATCGTGGACATCTACATGCCTGACATGAGATACGCCAGCGATGAGGCCGGGCTCAAGTACTCGGGGGTGCCGCTCTACGCAACTCACAACAGGCAAGCCGTAAGGGAAATGCACAGGCAGGTGGGTGACCTTCAGGTGGACGAACTGGGAGTGGCCCTGAGGGGACTTGTTATACGGCTCCTGGTGCTTCCGGATTCCGTGAGCGGAACAGAGGAGACGCTCGAGTTCATCGCGAAGGAGATCTCGAGCAAGAGCTACATCAGCCTGATGGCTCAGTATTTCCCTGCGCACGAGGCAACGGGCGTCCCGCCTCTCAACAGGAGGATAACGCGCGAGGAATACAGGAGGGCCTTCCGGAAAATGCAGGAGGTGGGTCTGGACAGGGGCTGGGCGCAGCGTTTACCCTAGCTGTTCACGGGCTTCCGGACCAGCGCCGCCAGCCAGTGGGTCTGCCCCGGGCTTCCCGGGCACCGCTCGCGGCCGGCGCCCCGCTTCCAGACCAGAGCCCCAGAATCACGCGCGTCGGCTCGGGGGCTCCGACTTAAGTCTCCCTCACGGCTTCTTCTTTCCCCGGACGCTCTTCTTGCCACGTTTTCCGAGCGCTTTGCCCGGGCTTTCACCAGGTTTTCCCAGCGATTTCCCCGCGTGACCACTTCCCTTCTTCCCCGCCCGCGAACGTAGCGCGACCCTCTTCTTCATCCACTCGGCCATGCGCCTCTTTATCTCCGCTTCGAAGCCCGAATCAGTGGGATGATAGTAGCGCCTGCCCTTCAGGGCCTCCGGGAAATACTCCTGGTCCACCACCGTGTCGGGAAACTCGTGAGGGTACATGTAGTCCTTCCCGTAGCCGAGCTCCTTCATCAGGGACGTGGGTGCGTTCCTGATGTGAAGCGGCACCGGGGGGTTTTCTCCTTCCGACACGTCCTTCTGCACGCGGGAGTATGCCGTGTAGAGGGCGTTACTCTTGGGGGCGGTGGCGAGATACGTGACCGCCTGGGCAAGGGCGTTGTTGCACTCGGGCATCCCTACGAAGTGCACGGCCTCCTTGGCAGCCACGGCCACCAGAAGGGCCTGAGGGTCTGCGTTTCCCACGTCTTCCGAGGCGAAACGCACTAGCCGCCGCGCCACGTAGAGCGGGTCTTCCCCCGCCTCCAGCATCCTGGCCAGCCAATAGAGGGAAGCATCCGCGTCCCCTCCCCTCATGCTCTTGTGAAGGGCTGAGATGATGTTGTAGTGCTCCTCGCCTTCCTTATCGTAGAGGAGCGCCCGCTTCTGCATGGCCTCCTGGACCGCCGGCAGCGTCACCACCCGCTCCCCTTTCTTGTCGGGGGCCGTGGTCGTCACCGCCAGCTCCAGGGCGTTCAGAGCCACGCGCGCGTCCCCGGCGGAAGTGTTGGCAAGAAAACTCAGCGCGTTCTCTGCCACAACAGGAGAAAGCGATGCCAGACCGCGCTCCCTGTCCGCCACGGCTCTGTCCAGGACGGTCCTGAGCTCGGAAACGCTGAGGGGATTCAGCACGAACACCTTCGAGCGCGAGAGAAGCGCAGATATGACTTCGAACGAAGGGTTTTCAGTTGTGGCACCTATGAGGACCACGGTTCCGTTCTCGACGTGCGGCAGAAAGCCGTCCTGCTGGGCCTTGTTGAATCTGTGTATTTCGTCCACGAAGAGGATTGTCCGGCGTCCCGACGCCTTCCTCTCGGCCGTGGCGCGGGCAATGACTTCCCGTATCTCCTTGACGCCGGACGTGACCGCGCTGAAGGCCACGAACCGCGAATCCGTCATTCGGGCCACGATGCGGGCCAGCGTGGTCTTGCCCGTTCCCGGCGGCCCCCAGAGAATCACCGACTGGATCTCGTCGCTCTCTATGGCCTTCCTCAAGACCTTTCCCGGCCCCACGATGTGCTCCTGGCCGACGAACTCCTCCAGCGAAAGCGGACGCATCCTGTCTGCAAGGGGCGCGGCGGCCCTTTTCCTGGGTCGGTCTTCGGATTCAAAAAGGTCCATGTGCTTGGCTCTCCTGTCAATCGGCCCATCCCCACCGGACCCCTCCCATCGGAAGGGTTCGGCGTGGGCACTTCAAGCGCAGCACCCGGCGGCGCCCACACCCGGCCGGCCCGGCCGCCGCGCAGCCGTAGCCGCTCCGCGCCCGCTTCAGTCTGAGGCAGAGACGACCACGTGCACCTTTCGACGCCGGGGTCCGTCGAACTCGCAGAAGAAGATGGTCTGCCAGGTGCCCAGCATCGGAGCGCCGTCCCTTACGGGGACGACCTCGGAGACACCCACCACCGTGGACTTTATGTGGGCCGCAGAGTTCCCCTCGGTGTGGGAGTAATCGGCCTCGAACGGAATGAGCTCGTTGAGCGTCTCGAGAACGTCTCGCTTGACCGAAGGGTCTGCGCCCTCGTTGACGGTAACGGCCGCGGTCGTGTGGGGGACGTAAAGAAAGCAGAGACCGTTCTTCACCCCGGACTTGCGCACGCAGGCGGCCACCTGCTTGTTTATGTCAATCATCTCGGTCCTTGAGCGAGTGCTGACGTCTATCGTTTCCATCTACTCCCTCCTGCCTGCTCAGTCCGCGTATCCCACGGGATGGTCTTTCATCCATCTCCAGGCGCTCAGTATTATCTCCTGCAGAGACGTGCGCTTGGGGTTCCATCCGAGCTCTTTCACGGCCTTGTCCGAGCTGGCAACCAACCGGGCCGGGTCTCCCTTCCTTCGCGCGACGTTCTTTGTGCGTATGTCGGCGCCCGTGACCTCGCGCGCCGCCGAAATGACCTCGTTTACCGAAAAGCCGCTCCCGTTGCCCAGATTGAAGATTCCGGTACTCCCCTTGAGAAGCGCGTCCGCGGCAAGGACGTGCGCCTCGGCAAGGTCCACGACGTGTACGTAATCTCTCACACACGTCCCGTCCGGGGTGGGATAGTCGGTGCCGAACACTTCGATGACATCGCGCTGCCCCAGAGCGGTCTTGAGCACCACCGGGATGAGATGGGTCTCCGGCTCGTGGCTTTCTCCGTGCGCTGCCGTGGCTCCGGCGGCGTTGAAGTACCTGAGAGAAACGTAGTCCAGTCCGTGCGCCACGTTGAACCAATGGAGCATTCTCTCGAACGCCAGTTTGCACTCGCCGTAAGGGTTCTGAGGCAACGTGGCTGCGGTTTCAGAAATGGGTACAGATTCGGGTTCACCGTAGACCGCGGCCGAAGAAGAGAAGACCATTCTTTTCGTACCGTGCCGCACCATTGCGGAGAGCAAGTTGAGGCCGCAGACCAACCCGCTCCAGTAGTACTTCTCAGGAAAACGCATCGATTCCTCTACCAGTGTGTGGCAGGCCAGGTGCATGACGCAGTTGAACATGTTTTCCGTGAAAAGCCGCTCCACCTCGGCCGCGTCGCAGAGGTCTCCCGTGACGAGCTTGGCAGACGGTTCTACCGCGCCCCTGTGGCCGGTGGAGAGATTGTCGAACACCACCACGGAGTGCCCCTTTATCACGAGAAGCTCCACGAGGACGCTTCCTATGTAACCTGCTCCGCCGGTGACAAGAATGTTCATTTGCGACCTCCCCCTGTCAGCTCCACAGCGTACGACGTTATACTTTCACCCTGTAGTCTGCCACACGTGCGGGCACCGCGCAAGCGCAAGTTACTGCGCGCGCGGCATAGAGTTAGCGCCAGGGCCCGGAGCCCGACGGACTGGCCGCTGCGCCTCTCTCGTCACCCCGGAAAGCAGTCTTCGAGCTTCCCGCGGGCCGCGGCATTTTCCGGGTGCCGGAGCTTTTTGCGGTTGACAGCGTGCTTGAGTGTTGCTAGCGTCTTAGCGAAGAGCGAAGCGGAGTTCCCTGCCTAGAGTGTGTTCTTTCAGCGCTTGAGCCTAACTTTGTAAGCGGGCTATCTTCAAAGGTGAGGTTTTGGGGCTGCCGAAAGCACCCGGTGGTGGGGAACTTCCTTCTTTTATGGAGTATCTTGCTCCCCGGAATGGATTCGTTCTAGCCTGACGCGTTCGTTCAGGCCTAACGCGCCCGTCGGGAAAGGAGAAGGTCTTGGGCAGGTACACGGAACGGTTCTTCGTTCTCACTCTCCTCGGAGCGTTCCTGATCTTCACCGCGCTCTGCTCCTGTGAGAAAGAGAATCTCATAGACCCTCCTGACTTCTTCGAATCGGCCGACTCCTATGACGCAGGGAGTCCTGATTTCTGGCCGGTGTGCCCATACTCGTGTGGTGACCTCGTGCCTTCCCCTGAAGCTCAAGCGGCTCCTCCTCCGGGAGGCGACATATACATCTGCACCGGTCCCAATCCCACGTCGGGGCCGTTCTGCGTAGAATACACTCTGAGAGCCGAAGCAGACGTGGCTATGTCTGTCTACTCGCAGAAGGGCGAGAAGATAAATTCCCTCGTGCGAGAGAACCAATTACCGCTTACGTATTCCCGCACGTGGGACCTTACGGACGAAGACGGACGCCAGGTACCGAACGGAACGTATCGAGTGTTCTTCAAGGCGGGGGACTACGTGACACACGGGGACGTCATCGTAAGGCGCTAGGAGGCCGCGCGTGTATAGTTCTGTCCCGGCGACATCTCGTTCTCAGCATGGACCCTTCCGAGCCCGGGCGAGGTGGTCAGGCCACTCTTCTGGAGGGCCGCGGGCCCGCGTGCGCTGGAGTGGCCGGACAGGCAGCCGCGTGCTCCGCTCGACGTTTCTGTGCCTGGGAGTCCTTCTGGCGCTGGCGTCGCTTTACGAAACGTCATATTGCGCCACCGAGTACGGCGCCGGGGTGGCTTTTCCGAGGGGATTCTTTGACTACGCTTTCGGCGCTCAGGCCGAGCACGAAATGCAGTACCGGGCCCTGCCTCCTTATCTGACACCCGCGGTCCGTGTCAGCGGGTACTTCTCCTATCTTGACAACCTGAGGCTCGCCGTTGGTTCGGGGTCAATTCTCCTGAAACTCAGTCCTCGGCAGGCGACTCGCAAAGCCACGGTCTTCGTCCCGTACGTGAGCGTGGGGCCCAGCGTTAATTACCTTTACTCCTGGGCGGACCTTGAAGACTTCGGGAACATGTCTGAATCGAAGCTCTCCACCACGCTCAGCGTCTTCGCCGGCGCGGAGCTCCTCGTCGCTCCGCGAGTGAGCCTCTTTGCAGAGGCTCGCCAGACTGTACCCAGCGACTTCACTTTCGACTACGTGCTCGTCGGCCTGAAGCTCCGCGCTTCGTACCCCTGAGATATCTTCCCAGGTACTTTCCGGTATAGGAACCCTTTGTCCTGGCCAATTGCTCCGGCGTTCCCGAGGCCACCAGGCGTCCCCCCCGTTCTCCCCCCTCTGGCCCCAGATCGATGCAGTGGTCTGCCGCGGCGACAAACTCGATGTTGTGCTCGACCGCCACCACAGTGTTTCCTCTTTCCACAAGCCTGTGAAGGACCTTGACGAGATTTCCAACGTCTGAGGGATGGAGCCCCACCGTGGGTTCGTCCATTATGTACAGCACCCCTCTGGCGCTGGGCTGCAGAAGCTCCCGCGCTATCTTGAGCCTCTGCGCCTCTCCGCCGGAGAGCGCGTTGGCCGGCTGCCCGAGCGTGAGGTATCCCAACCCGACGGTCTTGAGAACCCACAGCTTCTCACAGACCGACGGTTGGTCGGAGAAAAGGGAGAGGGCCTCGTCCACGGTCAGTTCCAGCACCTGGCTTATGTTCTTCCCCCGGTGCTTAACGTCCAGGATCTCCTTCTTGTACCTTCGGCCTCCGCAGGCGTCACACGTGACGAACACGTCTGCCAGAAAGTACATCTCCACCTTCGTGGCTCCCGCACCCTGGCAGGTCTCGCACCTGCCTCCAGGCACGTTAAAGGAGAAGGTTCCCGCGGTGTACCTTCTTTTTCGCGCCTCTATGTTGGACGAGAACACCTGCCTTATTGCGCCGAAAGCCTTGACGTAGGTGACGGGGTTGGACCGGGGCGATTTCCCGATGGGCGTCTGGTCCACCAGCCTGACGTCTTCCACCAGGTCACTGCCTTCCAGCTCGGCGTGGGCGCCTGGCAAGAGCACGCTCTCTCCCTTCTCCAGGGCCAGCCGCCTGTAGAGTATGTCCGTCACGAGTGTGCTCTTGCCCGAGCCGGAGACCCCGGTGACACACACGAAGAGCCCGCACGGAATCTCCACGGTGAGTCCCTTGAGGTTGTGCTCGCTGGCTCCTCTGACGACGATGGCGAACGCCCCGGGCTTCCTGCGCTTCCTGGACAGATGGACGCTGTCTTTTCCGCTCAAGAACTTCCCCGTGAGGGAGTCCTCGCTCTCGAAGAGCCCTTCCAGCTCACCCTGATACACCACTTCGCCTCCCCTCTTGCCTGCCAGGGGGCCGAGGTCCACAACCCAGTCCGCGGCGCGCAACACTTCCCTGTCGTGCTCCACGACCACAACGGTGTTGCGGGCGCTGCACAGATGCCTCAGTACGGAGACGAGCCTCTCGCTGTCCCTGGCGTGAAGACCGGTCGTGGGCTCATCCAGCACGTACAGCGAATCCACCAGGCCGGACCCGAGCGCGTTGGCAATCTCTATCCTCCTGAGCTCTCCCCCTGAGAGCGTACGCGACAGCCTATCCAGAGTGATGTAACCCAACCCCACCTCCTTGAGAAAACGCAGCCTGTACGTGATCTCGTCCAGAATCCGGCGCGCTATCTCCTCTTCGCGGCTCTCCAGCTCGAGGCGGGAGAAGAAGGCCGTTGCCGCGTCCACGTCCATCGCCGCAAGAGCCGCGATGTGCTCACCACCCACCCTGACGTTGAGGGCTTCCCTTCTCAGCCTCTGGCCTGCGCATTCGTGGCAGAGCACCGGGCGCTGGCACCTCTTCACGAGAAACCTGGCGCTGCTCTTGTAGCTCTTCTGCTTCAGCTTCTCGAGGAAGGGAATGACACCTTCGAACTCGTCGTTGCCGCGAAGAATGGCCTGCCTATCTTTCTCCGGGAGCCTGCCGAATGGCACGTCCAGCCTGACTCCGCTCTTCTGCGAGAACTTCCGGAGTTCTCCTGAGAAATACCGCCACCACTGCCCGGCCCACGGGGCTATGGCCCTCTGCAGGATGGTCTTGCCCGGGTCCGGGACTATCAACTCGGGGTCGAATTCCAGGACGTTCCCGAATCCCCTGCAGTGTGGACACGCCCCGTAGGGGCTGTTAAACGAGAAGAACAGCGGGCTGGGCTGTATGTACTCTGTGCCACAGTCGCTGCACCTGAAGCTCCTATCAAAACGCAAAGTCTCACCGCCCTCGGTGACCACAACGGCAGTCCCTCCGCCTCTCTCCAGCGCCGTTGCCAGCGAGTCGGTAAGTCTGCCGAGATTGCCCGGGTTCAACTGAAGGCGGTCTACGAGCACCATGAGTTCGCGCCCCTTTCCCGCCCTGCGCTTCTTCAACTCCTCCAATTCCAGAACGGAGCCCTCGAAGTAGGCCCGCAGGAAACCGGACGCCTCCAGCGCGTCCGCCTTCTCTCGGAACTCCTGTGGACGGAACGGCCCCAAGGAAAAGGCAACCAGTACCTGACCCGTTGCCCGCCTGTTGACCTCGTCCACAGCGGTTTGCAGCGTGTCCGAGACGACCTCGTTTCCGCACTGGCTGCAATACGTTCTCCCTATCCTCGCAAAGAGCAGTCTGAGATGGTCGTATATCTCCGTGGCCGTACCCACGGTGGACCGGGCGCTCCTGGGTGCCTCAGAGGCCCCTATCGCCACCGCAGGCCTGAGGCCCTCCACCGAATCAACCTCGGGCCTGGACATTCGCTCCAGGAACTGCCTGGTGTAGCTGGAGACCGACTCGATGTAACGTCGCTGCCCCTCCGCGTAGAGCGTGTCGAACGCCAGCGTGGACTTGCCCGAACCGCTCACGCCCGTTACCACCGTGATCTTCCCGACAGGTAGGTCCACGTCTATGGACTTGAGATTGTGCTGCCTTGCGCCGCGTATTCTAATCCACGCAGGCATGTGGTGCTTCCCCCCTGAAACGACAAAGTCCGCGCTCGAAGAGATCGACGCTTCGAAAGAAAGAGCCGCTCTGCGCGGCGCCGCTGCGGCTCCCAAAACGGCAGGCACCAGGGAACCGGCGTTCTCCCCCGTCTGAGAGCCGGCGCAATCTAGAATCTTAGGCCAAAGAGGGGTCGATTGAAAGCAGAACGAACCCCGGCGGCAACTGATTAGGCGAGGCAGGGGTTTCCAGAACGCGCACAGGAGGTCCTGGAAGCGAAAGTGCCAGCGCAGGAGAGCCCCGCGCCGGCACTTTCAAGGACCTGCCAAGTGAAGACGGGCTACTTCTTCTTCTTCGCCGTCTTCTTCTTAGTGGTTTTCCGCTTAGCAGTCTTCTTCTTGGTGGTTTTCCTCTTGGCGGCTTTCTTCTTGGTTGCCTTCCTCTTCATCGGCATTACGTTTCACCCCCTCCCTTGTGGTGTTAAGGCTTTCGCCTGTTCGTCCTCAACGCAGTCCTCGCTCAGGAGCTCTTGCACGTACGACAGCATCCACCCCAGGTCGAACGGCTTCTTAACGTATCCGTCAACCCCGAGACTGTGAGCCTTCTCTCTCACTCCCGAGCTGTCGTAAGCCGTCATCAAGATTACTTTGGTTTCCGCCTCTCTCTTTCTAAGTTCCTGCAGGACGCTGAGCCCGTCCGCTTTGGGCAATCGATTATCCAGAATGACCAGGTCGAACCCACTTCCCGAGAAGATTCGCTTCTCTGCCTGCTCCGCGC
This sequence comes from Candidatus Eiseniibacteriota bacterium, assembly GCA_020349905.1. Lineage (GTDB taxonomy): Bacteria > Eisenbacteria > RBG-16-71-46 > JAFGJU01 > JAFGJU01. Next base: position 1,143,118 of record CP070702.1, on the reverse strand, counting down.
TCCTGACGGTGCTGGCCTCGTATCCCGCCTCCCTCAACGCGCTCGACAGTGTCCTCGCCAGAAGTCGCTGGTCCTCTACAATCAGAATTGATTTCGCCACTCTCCATCTTCCTTCCCTTTGACTGATTCAGTCTATTCTTATGAAGCAACTTCCGCGCCAGGAAGGAAGCGAAAGGCGAAGAAATGCCCGCGCTCGTATCTCACACCGTCGCTATCAGTTAGAAGGCCCGATTTGCAGCGCGCGGAGCCGGAGATTCGCTGCGGTCCACACGAGCCCGAAACAACCGCATCTTCTGTCAAAGAACCTTATAAGCAGCACTGCACGGCGCGCGTTTCAATTTCTTCTGCAAGCAGTTATGCAGCTGTAAGATTTGTTGACGCGTCAATTATTCTTACAGGTCTAGCTTCTGGCTCGTTGTTCACACTCGTCGCCCTCACTCGTTCCGGCTCACCGCCGCTCGGTGCTCCCGCAGACTTCAATCAGAACGAGTGGGATGCAGAACAGGCGACACGTCCTCGAGCTTTTTCAGCTTCTCGATCAGTCCCTGCCTCGAGATTCCCAGAATTCTGGCTGCCTCGGATTTGTTCCCCTCGGTGAGGCGAAGGACGCGCTTGACGTGCTCGGCCTCAAGCTCGGCCAGGGTCTCCAGCTCCCTCTTCTGGACAGAAGCAAGGTCTGGCCGGACCCTCGTCCTGTCAGGCCCCACGATCTCCCTGGGCAGGTGTTCCGCCCTTATCAAGGGCCCCTTCTCAAGGAGAACCGTTCTCTCTATGACGTTCTTCAGCTCCCTGATGTTTCCGGGCCAGCGGTAGCTGAGGAACATCTTCTCCGCTTCAGCCGAAAGCCCCTTGAACCGCTTCCCGAACTTCCTGTTGAAGTGTTGTATGTAGTACCTGGCGATCTCCAACTGGTCCCCCTCCCTGTCGCGGAGGGGAGGCATGTAGATGGACACGACTTTGAGACGGTAGTACAGGTCTCCCCTGAAGAGCCCCTCTCCCACCTTCTCCTCGAGATCCTTGTTTGTGGCGGCCACTATGCGGATGTCGACGCTTATGTCCTCCCAGCCGCCCACCCTGCGGAAGGTGAGGGTGTCTATGAACCTGAGCAGCTTGGCCTGAGTAGGAACTGGCATGTCTCCCACCTCGTCCAGGAAGAGCGTGCCGCCGTCTGCCAGCTCTGCCAGGCCCTTCTTCTGCTGCGAGGCGTCCGTGAAGGCGCCCTTTTCGTGGCCGAATAGCTCGTTCTCGAGCAGGTTCTCCTGGAAAGACGAGCAGTTTATCTCCACGAACGGGGCCTGGGCCCGGGTGCTCTGGAAATGAATGGCTCGAGCCACCAGTTCCTTCCCCGTGCCACTCTCCCCCTCTATGAGCACGGTGGTGGCGTCGCTCCGGGCCACCTTGGCCACGGTCTCCTCGACCGCGTGCGTGGCCTCGGAACTTCCGACCATGTCGTGCAGGGCATATCGTTCCCATTCCTTCTTCTCGTAAAGGTCCAGCCTGGCCCTGTAGGAGGCGCTCTTTATGGCCGCCTCGACCGTGAGGACTATCTCGTCCAGCTCGTACGGTTTCTTAAGGAAGTCAAATGCTCCCCGTTTCATTGCCTTCACGGAAGAACGGACGTCGCCGTATGCAGTGATCACTATGACCTGGGAAACGGGGCTGACTTCCCTTATCTTCTCCAGAAGGTCCAGACCGTCGGCGTCGGGAAGCCTCAGGTCCAAAAGCACCACGTCGGGCAGAACGCGCCTGACGTTTGCCAGGCCCTCCTCGCCGCTGGCCGCGAGGGTCACGCGATATCCCTTCTCTTCCAGCACCTTCTTGAGGGACTTGCGAATCAATTCCTCGTCGTCTATGGCCACGATTGAGAAAGTCGCCACGGTCCTACTCCGTCTATCCGGCGGGCAGCGTCACCGTGAAGACTGCGCCGCCCTCCTTGGAATTCTCGGCGGTGATGGTCCCGCCGTGATCGCGCACTATTCTGAGCGAAATGGATAGCCCTAGCCCCGTGCCCATGGACCGCGTGGTGAAAAACGGAACGAACACCCGGTCAAGGTTCTCTTCGGGAATCCCGCGGCCCGTGTCCCGGAACGTGACCACAACGTGGGACTTCCTGGACCGCCTCCTCTTGAGCGAGGTCCCTATGCGGAGAGTTCCCCCTTTGGGCATGGCCTGAATGGCGTTGAGAGACAGATTCAGGAACACCTGCTGGATGAGATCCGGGTCGGCCAGCACGGCCGGAAGGTTCTCAGCCAGCTTGGTCTCGACCTTGACGTCGGCCGAGCTGAACTGAAGAGCCAGATTGTCCACCACCTTCTCGATCACGGGGTTGAGGCTCGTCTCAGACTGCCTTCCTGGCTGGGGATTGGCGAAAATGAGGAGGTCGGTGATGATCTGCTCTATCCGGTCCAGTTCCTTTATCACGTCCCCCAGGTCTTCCTTCCTCTGGTCCCCCTCCCCCAACTTGGAACCCACGAACTGGACGGTAGTCCTTATACCTGTCAGCGGATTTCGGATCTCGTGAGCCACGCACGCCGAGAGCTCCCCCAGGGAGATGAGCCTGTCCATCTTGCGCTGCAGCTCCTCGTCGATCTCCAGGTCCGAGAGGTCCTCGAGCAGCGCCACCCGGCACACGAGGTCTCCGTCCTCATCGAGGACGGGAAACACCCCGGCTCGCATGAGGAGTTCTTCGTCGTCCACGACGAATCGTACTTCGTTTCGCTTCTCCTCACCGAGAGAATCGATCCCGTCTCTGGTCAGCCATCTCGTGTCCTCGGAATGCAGAACCTCAGCGATGTCCTTGCCTTCCGCCTCGGCTCTCCGGACCTTGAAGACCTCCTCACACTTGGCGTTCAGGAAGAGGACCCTTCCATCCGCGTCGGCTGACACCAGGACGAACGGGAGCGCGTCCGCAATGAGCCAGTCGAGCTGGGTCTCAGAAACTCTCGTCTGCACTTTCCGGTGCATCTCTCATACGCGCGCGTGTTCTCAAGGAAGAAGTTGCTTTCTGTCGAACAGGATTTTTCTGTCGCAGAAGAAACTGCGCACGCGTCCTCACGTCACTCTTGACACATACCAAAAATCAAGTCAACACAAAAGATGCAAATCCGGCAAAAATTTTTCTCGCCCCGTCGCCGACGTCGTCACCTGGAGTTCACGGACGATGTTCATCGACTCGAGTGAGAGCGTCGGAGAGAACGAAGACGGTTTCGTCCTTCGCGGGGTAGGACCCCCGCTCGTCAACGAGGAAACATTGGAGTGAGTGACTGTCGCGCGAGGAAGGAAAGTCTCAGGGCACGACTTCGATGGGTGCGGCTTCCGTCAGACGTCCGTGAGGGTCATCTTTATCTTAGTTATTCCGTATCGGTGAACGTCCACGACTTCGAACACGACCCTTTCCAACTCCAGGGTCTCGCCTTCCTGAGGCAGTTTATCCAGAGCCGCCAAGATGAACCCTCCTATCGTCTCGTAGCCTTCCTTGGGAAGTTCCAGCCCGAACCGCTCGTTGAACTCGTCTATATCCATCCTTGCATCAATAAGATACTCGGCCTCCCCGGTCTGTTGGATCTCTTCGCTCACGGCCTCGTGCTCGTCGATGAGCTCGCCCATGATCTCCTCTATTATGTCTTCCACCGTAACTATCCCCGAGCACGTTCCGAGCTCGTCCACAACGAGCGCGATGGGAGCCCTGCCCTTAAGCATCTCTATTAGCAGCCCGTCCAGCCGCTTCGTTTCGGGCACCGCTCTGATGGACCGGAGGAAGTCTGGCACTTTCTGACCACCATCCCCTGCGTACAGGACGTCGAACACGTTGACGAAGCCTACCACCTCGTCCACCCGTTCCCTGTGCACGAGGACTCGGGTGTGTCCCTTGTCTCTCACCACACTCTTGAGCTCCTCCACACCCACCTCCTCGTCCACGGAGGCCACGTCGCGGAGCGGAATCATGACCTCTTTCACGGTAGTACTGCCGAAGTCGAGCACGCCGTGGAGCATGTCGCGCTCCTTGGAGCGCAGGGCACCCCTTTCCGCGCTCTCCCTGACGATGCTCTTAAGCTCCTCCCTGGTCACGAAGGGACTCTTCCTGGTGGTCCTCGTGATGCGGAACACCAGGTTCGCGAACCAGGTGGCCATCCTGGCAAAAGGTGCCAGGAAAGAGGTAGCAGCGGCAAGGGGACGGCTCACCGTCAGCATCGCCGTGTCCGCCCTGAACCGGAAATAGGCCTTGGGCATGACCTCGCCGAAAAGCAGAAGCAGAGGCGTGACCAGGACCGTGGAGACAACCGGGGCCGCAGACTCGAAGGAACGCGTGAGCAGCACCGTGCCTATGGCCGCGGCAGTGACGTTGAACACGTTCGTTCCTATCAGCGTTGCAACCAGGACACCCTCCTGCCTGACGAGCAGCTTGGAGAGGTGCTCGGCCCTCCTGTCCCCGGACCGGATGTGATGCCTCAAGCGGATCCTGTTGACCGAGACCACGCCGGTTTCGGCACCGGAGAAGAAGGCGGACAGAAAGACGCAGACCGCCACGACGGAAAGTCCCAGGACAGTCGACGGCGTCATCTCCCGAGCCTCCTGATCTTGCACCTGGTCACTCTGTTCCTCTTCACTCCCATGACCTCAAACCTGTGGCCGGCCCGCTCCACGCTGTCCCCTCTGGAGGGCACCCTGCCGAGCGCCTCGAATATGAAACCGCTCAAGGTCACGGCCTCGGTGTCTCTCAGGCTCACCCCGAGTGCGTCGCTCACGAGGTCCAGATCGGCCCTTCCGTCGACGACGAAGGTTCCGTCCTCCAGTCGCCTGACCGGGACCTCGTGGGCCTCGTATTCATCGTATATTTCCCCGACTACTTCCTCCAGGATGTCCTCCTTGGTCACGAGGCCGAGGGTCTCCCCGTATTCGTTCACGACAACCACCATGAACGTTCCCTTCCTCTGCATCTCATGCAGCAGGCCTTCCAGCCTCCGGCACGAGGGCACGAAGAGAACCGGCTTTATGAGCGATTCCAGGGGCCTCTCGGGCCAGAGAAAGAACTCCTTCGTGCTCAAGAAGCCCACGATGCCGTCGACGCTGTTGCGAAACACGGGAATCCTGCTGTGTTTTGCCGCCTTCATGAACGCCTCGACCTCTTCCCTGTCTTTGCCGGCATCCACTGCCGCTATGTCCACCCTGGGCGTCATTATCTCGTCCACCCGAGTCTCGGCGAACTCCAGTATGTTCATGGCGATCCGACGAGCTTCTCGCGTGAACCCTTCGGCCTCGTCCACCTCGTGCATGAGCATCCTCAGCTCGGAGGGGCCCACCGCGGGCCTGCTCTCGAGCTCGTCCCTGCTGACCAGAGAGAGCGAAGACAGCACGAAGTTGGAGAAGGACGCGACGGCGTACGTGACCGGTCTTACCGCCTGGCTGAAGAGGTAGAGGGGACCCACGAGCAGCCTGGCCACCGGCAGGGCGAAGCTCACGGCTATGGTCTTGGGAACAATCTCGCCAAAGATCAGAAGCAGAACCGTAGAGGCAACGATGGCCACCGCCACGCCTTCAGGGCCCATCAGCATGCTGAAGAGAGCCGTGGCCACCGCGGCAGTGGCCACGTTCACCAGGGTGTTCCCCGTGAGGATCGTCGTGAGGAGGTGACTCGGCCTCTCCAGGGCACGCGCGATGCGCCTTCCAGTGTGGCCCCCGGAGTCGCCGAGGGCGCTGACCTGGGCCCTGGGTATAGAGAACAGGGACGTCTCTGAGGCGGAGAAGAAAGCAGAGAATACCAAAAGAATGCCGAGAAGGACAATCAGAATGAAGGGCATGGGAACGCGTTCTTACCTCCCGCGGGAGTGTATCGCTTCAACAGTGCCGCCGTCAACAGATATCGGCAAGGCCGCATCGCGGACGCAGTTGCGCCGTAACCACTTGCTTTTGCCTGCGGGCGATGCTAGTCTTGTGCATACAGTTCTCGCAACCCATTTCGTCAGGAGGCGTCTTCATGTTCCTTTTCGAGAGATTGAGGAAAGGTACCAAGGTGATCCTCTGGATCACGATCTTCGCTTTCGTGGGATTCATCTTCCTTGTCTGGGGTATGGACATTCAGCAGAGCCGGGGACCCAATCCCACGGTGATAGGGAAAGTCAACGGTCAGAGGATTCAGACAAGCTACTTCAGGCAGATCCTGCTTAACTCCTACGAGCAACTGAGAAAGGAACGCGGAGGCGACATCTCGGAGAGCGACGAGGACAGGCTTCAGGGGATGGCATGGGACAGGATAGTGAACGAGACCCTCATCGCGCAGGAGATAGGCAGACGCCGCATCTCGGTGAGCGATGCGGAGCTCGAATTCTACATCCGACACAGCCCGCCCCCCGAGGTGGCGGAGAGCCCTGCCTTCCAGACCGACGGGGAGTTCGACCCGGCCAAGTACAGGGACATACTGCAGAACCCCGCCTACGACCTCACCGGGCTGGAGGCGATCGTACGAGCCACGGTCCCGATTCGCAAGCTGGAGGAGCTCGTGGCAGCGTCCGCGAAGGTCAGCAACAACGAGGTAAGAGCATTCTTCGAGAAGACTAGCGCCAGGATCGACTTCAGTTTCGTGTCGGCCGGGCCCAGGGACTTCTCCGTGAACCCGGAGAGCATACCGGTCGAAGAGCTCAGGGCGTTCTACGAAGCGAACTCCGAGGAGTTCCGGATTCCCGAGTCGGCCAACCTGCGCTACATCGTGCTGAACAAAGACCCCTCCGCGCAGGACGAGAGCGAGGTCCTGGCCGCGGCAAACGACATATCCAGAGAAGCCCGCGCGGGAACAGATTTCGGTGAGCTTGCACAGGCGTTCTCTCAGGGGGCAGAGGCGGAGAAGGGAGGAGACATCGGCAGACTCCTTCCCAGGGAATCGATTCCCCCTGCCGAGGCCGAGGTGCTCTTCTCCCTCGAACCCGGCCAGGTCTCCTCGCCCGTGAGAGACAAGCGGGGCTACGTTATTGTCAAGCTGGAAGAGAAGAAGCTGGAGGACGGGGTCGAGAAAGTAAGATATCGCCGCATATTCCTGCCTGTCGACCCGGGGTCGGAGACCCTCGCAGAGCTTCAGGCTAAAGCGATGGAAGTCATGAAGATGACCTCCGACTTGTCTCTCCGGGAAATCGCACAGGAGATGAACCTGGAGCTGAAAGAGTCGGGTCTCTTCTACAAGGGCGGCATCTCTCCGATTCTTCCAAGAGAAGAGGAGGTAAAGGAGTTTCCCTTCAAGAACAAGGTCGGCAAGATAAGCAAGCCCATCGAGACCAGACGCGCCTGGTACTTCCTGGAAATCTTTGAGAAGCAGCCTTCCTACGTACCCACCTTCGAGCAAGCCGAAGTCGACCTCAGGCGTGCGGTTGTCGCTGAGCGGAAGAAGAAGGCCGCACACGAGAGCATCGAGGCCGTGACCGCTGCGCTGGCGCAGGGCAAGAGTCTCGAGCAGGCTGCAAGGGAGGCCGGGTTGACGGTAAGAGAGGCCAAGGCGGTGGGCAGGTTCGATGCAATACCCGAGGTCGGACGCGAACCCTCGGTGATTGGAGCTGCCCTCGCGCTCGGGCCCGGAGATTCCAGCGGCGTGCTGGAGGGAGACTCGGGCTTCTTCCTCGTCAGCTCCGTGCGGCACGTTCCGCTTGACGAGGAACTCTTCGTTGCGCAGAAGGAACAGATGAAACTGCAGCTATTGCAGCAGAAGAGGATACTGGCGATCTCCATGTGGCTGGAGCAGCTGCGCAACGCAGCGCGCATAGAGGACTACCGCGCCGACATACTCTGATTCTAGCCGGCGGGCGGTGAAGGCTTGTCCTTTTCAGAGGAGGACTCATCGTCTTCCTTCACCTGTGACTCCAGCTCTTTCGCCCCCTTCTTGAACTCCCTGATTCCCTTCCCAAACGCCTTCATCACCTCGGGAATTCTCTTCGCCCCGAACAGAATGAGGATGATGAGAAGGATTATCAGGATCTCTCTGAAGCCTATGTTGCCCACAACAGTCACCTCCGTCTCCCGGAGCCCAACCCGGGGAGCTACCTTACTATGTTAAACCACTTTAGAAGGTGCGCCAGCAAGAAAACAAAGAGAACGCTCACAACGTTCGCCTTTATGGTAAAGCCGAAGGTCAGCGAGAAGACAATCAGGTTCAGGGTGGCCGGGGGGAACTCGTAGGTGAAGCCCAACACGAAGACCGTCTTGACGGGCGAGTCGGGCAGAAGGAAGCCCAGGATTTCACCCACCACACTGCCGAGCAGTAACCCCAGCAAGAGAACCAGCGTCAAATAGCCGAGCTTTCGACCCGTGGACGGCACTTGAACCTCCCATCTCTGTCAGTCCGACCTAGCGGCGAGAACCCCAGCTCGCCTCCTTCTTCCATTCCCGCAGGGCCTTGAGGCTTCCCCAATCAGCGCCCACGACGACGATCACGTCACTCACCGGGGCGGTGGCCCTCTGGAGCATGACCCGCTCACACTCCAACGCGTCCCCCACCCTCTGCGCCTTCTCCCTGGAACCGCACCTGTCAATGACTATGGTGCGCTGATAGTCGAACGCGTCGGCGTTGCCGGTTCCGACTATGTCGAACCCGGCGTCCCTGAGACACGCAGACACATCGTCCGCAACGCCCTCCGTTCCACAGCCGTTTAGCACCAGGACTCTCGTGTCGAAGGAGGGATCCTCCTCCCACTCGGCCTTCTCCACGCGGTCCCTCTTCAGAAGTGGGGAGCTGAGGGCCAGAATGAGCAGGCCCACTCCGACCATGTACAGGTGCTTCAACCTGATGCGGGCGAGCATTTCTCTTGCCTGACTACGCTTTCTTCGAGCCATGACGTCTCTTGGTTGTTCGTCCACCGGACGGGGAAAGCACTTCTTCCATCGCCGTTCTGAGCTTGGCGTAAGTGCTTCCGAGGGTGTCTGGAAGCACTTCCGTCGCGGCCGTGGTCGACATGAAGTTAGTGTCCCCCGACCATCTGGGCACGACGTGCACGTGAAGGTGGCCGAGAACACCAGCACCGGCGCATCTGCCCAAGTTCATGCCCACGTTGAATCCCTGGGCCCCGTAGGCCTTCTTCAGAATCCGCTCCGAGAGGGACAGATACTCGGCCAGCTCCGACCATTCACTCCTGCTGAGACCGGACATGGAGCCCACGTGGCGCTTCGGGGCCACCATCAAATGGCCGCAGTTGTAAGGGAACGCGTTCAGCATCACCAGGCACTTCTCCGAGACGGCGAGCACCAGATTCTTCTTCCCCGGCCTCGAACGAGATTTCGCACAGAACAGGCACTCGCCCGATTTGGACGACTCGATGTACTTCATTCGCCATCCTGCCCAGAGCCGTTCACCCATAGGTCACTCAGCGGCCTCCAGAAAGCTCCTTCAGTATCTGTTCGCCCTGCCTGAGCTGTTCCACCGTGTTTATGCCCAGAATCTCTCTCCAATCAGGCGCGGTGTACGTCCCGAGTCGCATTCCCCTGGAGTGCATGATTCTAACCACGTCGGTCAGGTAGAGCTCACGCTGGACGTTTTCGTCGCTCAAGAGTCCAACGCAGGATAGCAGAGCGGGCAGCTTGAAGCAATACATCCCGGAATTGACTTCCCTTATCCTCTTCTGGTCCTCCGAACAATCCCCTTCTTCCCTGATGGCCACCATTCTCCCCGAGACGTCTCTCACGATTCTGCCGTAGGAATCGGGCTCCGGAACCACTGCAGTCAGAACCGTGCAATCGCATCCGGAGGACACGTGCTCGAGCATGAATGCCCTCAGGGTCGAGGGACGGAGAAACGGGGAATCGCCGCTCAGCACCACTACTGCCCCTTCTCTCTCCGCGACCTGTCCGAGGGCCAGCTGAACGGCATGCCCGGTCCCGTTCTGCTGGTCCTGCTCGACGAACTGAACAGGATAGTCCTTCAGAGCTTCACGCACCTTCTGCTTCTGAAAGCCGATTACCACGACGTTCCGCCTGAGATCGGCTTCCATCGCGCACTCCACAACGTAGTGTATGAGGGGGCGTCCCGCCAGCTCGTGAAGCACCTTGGCCACGCTGGACTTCATCCTGGTGCCCTGCCCTGCGGCCAGTATTATGGAGATGCTGGGACCCTCCGCGAGACTGCGGCTCTCTTCGCTCGCGGAGTCCGCCGGACTTCCCGAGACCTGCCGGTGCCGGGAAGTCCCGGAGACGCCGGGCTTCTCCTCAGCGTCCCGTCGCTTCCGTGTCCTTTCGCGCTTTGAGCTCATTTAAACTCGTACCTTCAAGTTGTCTATGAGCCGCGCCTTCCCCACCCTGGCTGCGACCGCGATCAACACTTCCCCGCGAACCACGGACAGAGGAACGAGCTCGCGTGCGTCCATGACGGCCACGTATTCGACGCGGGTTATCCCGCCGCGGGACAGCGTCTCCTTCATCTTCCGCTTTATGCGCCCCGCCCTTCTCTCCCCGCCTCTGACGAGCTCTCTGGCCGCGAAAAGCGACCGCGAGATGGCGAGGGCCTTCTTTCTCTCCACGTCGCTGAGATAGCGGTTGCGGGAGCTCATCGCAAGCCCGTCCCGCTCTCTCAGCGTCGGGCACACGACGACTTTCACGTCCACGTTGAGGTCTCTCAGCATTCTCCTCAGAATAACCGCTTGCTGGGCGTCCTTCTGCCCGAACAGGACCACGTGGGGCTCCACCATGTTGACGAGCTTGAGCACCACCGTGCAGACTCCGGTGAAGTGCCCCGGTCTGGAAGCGCCGCAGAGCCCTTCCTGCAGTCCCTCCACGTGGACCCTCGTGAGAAAGCCCTTCGGATAGACCTGCCTGGAAGGCGGAACGAACAGGACGTCGCACCCCTCGCGCCGGGCCAGCTCCCTGTCGCGCTTGAGGTCCCTCGGATAAACCTTGAAATCCTCCTTCGGGCCGAACTGAAGGGGATTCACGAAAATGCTCATCACGACCGCGTCTGACTGCTTCCGCGCCCTGCGGACCAGGCTGAGGTGTCCTTCGTGTAGAAACCCCATCGTGGGAACCAGGGCGATAGTCTTCCCCCGGGCCCTGGCCTGCCTGGACCAGCACCTCATCCGGCCCACTCCGGTGATCTCTCTCATCGGTCTGATTACTCTCCGTAGCTATACTCGAGCGTTGGGAATTTCCCTTCTTTCACCTCGGACACGTAACGGGAGAACGCGTCTCTGATGAGGTCTCCGGCCTCCACGTACCGCTTGACGAATCTGGGAGCGTACTTGGAGAAAAGTCCTATCACGTCGTGCAACACCAGCACCTGACCGCTGCAGTGCGGACCGGCGCCGATGCCGATGGTGGGAACGTTGATTTCGGATGTGATACGCTGCGCTAATCTCCACGGTATCCCCTCCAGCACGACCGCGAAGCAGCCCGCCTCCTCCAGGGCTTTGGCGTCCCTCACGAGCTGTTCGGCTTCCTCGCTCTTCTTTCCCTGGACCTTGTATCCACCGAACCTCAGTATCGACTGAGGAGTGAGACCGATGTGTCCCATTACCGGGATGGATGCGCCGACTATGTATCTCACCGTGTCGGCCATGGCCTCTCCCCCCTCGATCTTGACAGCGTCGACCCCGGCCTTCTTCACGAATCTGCCGGCGTTCCTTGCGGCCCGCTCCCTGCTTTCCTGAAAGGACATGAAGGGCATGTCGCCCACGACCAGCGCACGGGGACGCGCCCTGGTGACAGCCGAGGCGTGGTGCAGCATCTCTGACATGGTCACGCTGAGGGTGTTCTCGTATCCGAGCACCACCATGCCCAGACTGTCACCCACGAGAATGATGTCGACTCCCGCCTCGTCCGCCAGCGTGGCCGTGGGAAAGTCGTACGCAGTCAGCACGGCTATCTTCTCTCCGCCCTGTTTCATCTTGGCAATGGTAGCCACCGTCACCTTCTTCCTTTCACTCTTCACCTTTCCCTCCCAGAGGGGTGTAGTAGAGCACACCGTCGTCGTGCTCCTCGACCCTCTTTAACAGGTCAGTGACGTATTCCGGGTTGTTCACGAAATCTATCTCCGTCGTGTTCACGGCCAGCACGGGGGCGTCGGTATAGTGGAAGAAGAAATAGTTGTAGGCCTCGTTCAAGGTCTGAATGTAAGAAAGCTCCATCGGCTTCTCGGACGATCTCGCCCTCTTCTGTATCCGCCTCATGAGCACCTCGGGCGTGGCCTGAAGGTAGATAACAATGTCGGGCTTGGCGATCTCCTGCTCCAGGATGGAGGCGATGCGGTCGTAGAGCGCGAACTCCCTGTCGTCCAGGTTCACGTTGGCGAATATCCTGTCCTTCTGAAAGATATAATCGCTCACTGTCCGCTTGAAGAACAGGTCCCTCTGGATGAGTTCCTTCTGCTGCTGGTAACGGCTCAGGAGAAAATAGACCTGCACCTGGAACGCCATGCCGCGACGGTCCTTGTAGAAATCCTCCAGGAACGGGTTGGTCTCCGCCTCTTCAAGGACCAGCCTGGCGTCCAGCTTCTCCGCGATCATCGTGGCGAGGCTGGTCTTCCCCACTCCTATGACGCCTTCGATGGCAATGTAGTTCTTCTCAAGGGCGGTCAAAGCCAGAATCTTCCTTTCCGTTTGACCGAGCAGTGGGGCTTCAGTTTCTTCAGGAGCTTCTTGAGCGGCTCCTGGGAGCGTGGATGGACGAGGTCTGGGTCTATCTCCAGAAGAGGGATGAGAACGAAGGCTCTCTTGTCCATCTCGGGGTGCGGGATATCGAGTCCCTCCTCTTTGACCAAGCTGTTGCCGTAGATTATGACGTCGAGATCAATGGACCTCGGACCCCACTTAACGGTCCGCGCACGCCCCATCCGCTTCTCTATGAGCATCAGGTTCCACAGCAGTCTGCGGGGCTGAAGGTCCGTCTCGACAAGAGCGACGGCGTTCACAAAATTGGCCTGCTCAACGTCACCGACTGGCTCGGAGTCGTAGAGCGAAGAGACGGTTATCAGTTTTGTGAAGGGCAGAGAGGCGATTTCGTCCACCGCGCGCCGGATGTTCCTCTCTCTCTCCCCCAGGTTGCTGCCGATGCCGAGAAACACTCTCACTTCTTCCTGCTCCTCTCTATCTCCACCTCGACGTTGCTGAGACTTGCCGAGAACGGCACGTTCGGTTTCCTGACACGTACGACCACGCTGTTCACGGGCAGTCGCCCCAGGAGCTCCTCCGCCACCGCGTGCGCCAGGGCCTCCAGCAGCTCAAACGTTCGCTGCTCTACGACGTCCTTTACGAGCTCGTACGCCTTCGTGTAGTCGAGGGCCTCGCGCAGGGAGTCCTGAGATGCACAGCGACTGAAATCGCCGTGAAGCTCCACGTCCAGCTCGAGCCTCTGTCCCAGCTGCCTCTCCGCCTCCAGGACCCCGTGGTGCCCGAAGAATGATAAACCCGTAAGTCTCAGCTTGTCCACAGATTCAAACTTGCCACTCTCCGAAACCCCTCGGCAATCTCCGCCTCGGGACGCGTGAGAGCGATCCTGAACCAACCTTCACCGTAAGTGCCGAATCCCGAGCCGGGCGCCACGCACACGGCGGCCTTCTCGAGAAGCAGCACGGCGAAATCCACCGAACTGAACCCCTCGGGCACCCTCACCCAGAGGTAGAAGGTCCCCTTTGCCTCGAAGTAGCGGCACCCCAGCCTGGAGAGCCACTCCAGGGCCAGCCTGCGGCGGCCCTCGTAGACTCGCACGTTCTCGTCGTAGTCGAGCGAGACTGCAGTGACCGCGGCCTCCTGGATGGCGCCGAAGACGCTGGAATCCAGATTTACCTTGACCTGCGCGAGCGCCCGCAGCATGTCGGGATTGCCTGCGGCGAAACCTATCCGCCAGCCGGTCATGTTGAACGTCTTGGAAAACGAATGTATCTCTATCGCGCACTCCTTAGCCCCTGGTGAGGCCAGAATGCTGGGAGAACGGAATCCGTCGAACGTGATCTCACTGTAAGCTGCGTCATTGCATATCAGGAGACCTCTCGCAGCGGCGAAATCTAATATCTTCATGTAGAACTCCTGGCCCGCCACTGCGCCGGTCGGGTTGTTCGGGTAGTTGAGGAAGATGAGCCTCGCCTCCCCCAACGAAGCCAGCTCTTCCACGTCAGGAAGGAATCCGTTTGACTCCTTCAGCTCGAAGCGGCCCACTTCCGCACCTGCCAGAATAGACGTGTTGGCGTAGACCGGATAACCGGGGTCCGGCACGAGTACCCTCTCGCCGGGATTGACCAGCGCCATGGGAAGATGCCCCAGCCCTTCCTTCGAGCCGATGAGCACCAGGACCTCCGAGTCCACGTCCAACCTCACGCCGAATCTGCGACCGAACCAGGCCGCCAGAGCTTCTCTCAGCTCGAGGGAGCCGAGATAACCCGGGTAGCGGTGATGCGAGGGGTTGGTGACGGCTTCGCGCATTCGCTCGACCACGGCCGAGGGAGTCGGAAGGTCGGGGTCACCGACCGCCAGGTCGATCACTCTCGCACCCCTCTCTGACGCTTTTCGCTTTGCCTTATCCAGCTCGTCAAACAGATAAGGGGGCAGTTTCTCCAGTCGTTCTGCACGTCTCATCTTAGAACGGACTCCAGGGAACACAGGGGCAGGTTCCCTCCGGCTCGACCGGACGCAAGCCTGACTCGAAGGCGGGGCTCATGGCGAGCCTAACCTGGCCTCCTGCTTCAAACTACATCATGGGAAAGGCCTTGTCAACCCGCACGGGGCTCTCAATGGGCCCGCCTGCGCGCAATCCTGTCCAGGGACCCCTCCACCGCGATCGTTTTGAGCACGCGTGCCACGAAAGGGAGGTTCAGATTGCGACGCACTATTTCCCTGAACGGGCGATGGCCCGAGACACAATCGAAGAGAGCTCGCTTCACCGCGGGGTCCCTCTTGGCAAGGGCGATGACCCTGTCAACCGAGAAGTAGTTGGCCGTGGCGGTAGCCAGGAACCGCATTAGCCGGCCGTACCATACGTCGGCGGTAAAATCGCTGCAGGCATCGTAGAAGTGCTTGAGTGCTCTTTCGGAGACCCCCTTCTCCAGCATCGTGTTGGCGACGAACCTTCCCGTCAGGAGGGCCGAGTTTATGCCCTTGCCTTTGAAGGGCCTGACCAGGCCCGCCGCGTCACCCACCACGGCGTAGCGGTCCCCGTATATGTTCGCCGCGGCCCCCAGGGGAAAGGATCCCTTGTAGTAGCTGCCGTGTGAAACGTCCGACGGGAGTACGCGCGACACCTCGGGAAGCTGGAGGAAGAGGTCCATGTCCCTTGCCGTCACCTCCTTTCCTGCCACCACGACGGAGACGTGGTCGCCCTTCGGGACCAGGGCCCCGAACTCGATATTCCTTATGCGCGGAAGATACGTGTAAATCCTGTCCGAGAGAAGCGCGTCGGCTATGCGCTGCTCCCTAGGATGAATCTTGGTCACGACGGTCCGCAGCGCTGCGGGAGGCCTGTAGGAGGTCCTGCGTTCGAACACGTCGGCCATTGCGTCGTCGAGACCGAAGGCTCCGATGACGGCATCTGCTTCACAGTTGCCGCTGTCGCTGTATACTATGACCCCCTCCTGAGAGACCTCCATGTCAGTCACGCGGCTCTGCGCCACCTCTACCCCGCTCTCCTGGGCCCTCGAAAGCAGAAAGGAGTCCAGCTGCACTCTTCTCACCGAGTGGGAGTACTCGGCTTCGGACTCGCAGTCGAGTGCCACCTCATCGGATGCGGTTGCGAGCACGTATCCCTTGATGCTCCTTTGGATGATGCTGTGCGGCAGCTCGATGCCGAATCCGCGGCGAAGGATGGAAAGAAACGGAGGCGAGAGCACTCCGAGGCACTGGTTCTGATGTTCACCGAACCGCTTGCACTCGAAGAGGAATATCTTGAGTTTGACACCGCGCTCCCTGGCGCCTTTGCTGAGTGCCAACGCCGCACCCACTCCGCCGGGTCCGGCTCCGATGACGGCAACGCGCTGGCCGTCTCTCAAAGCACCGCAGTTATCCATGGCGTTCCTCAGAAAAGGGCCCGCGCGTCGTCAGACGTTCAAGCCGTTTCCACATCCCGCGCACGGGCCTGCCGAGAGAGAATCGATGTCAGGGTCCCTGTTGTCCGTTCGAGGCGCTCCCACTATCCTAGTACATGCCGGGCATACCTGGACCCGCCCCCCGCGGAACCGGAGGCATCTCCTGCTCCTCTTCCGGTGCCTCGCTGACAAGGGCTTCGGTAGTGAGAAGGAGACCACCGATGCTCGCCGCGTTCTGAAGGGCGACGCGTGCCACCTTGGCAGGATCCACGATACCTGCCTTAACGAGGTCCTCGTATTTGTTCGTGCTGGCGTTAAATCCCGAGCTGCCTTCGAGGGCCTTTATCTTCTCAACGACTATGGAGCCTTCCTCTCCTGCGTTCGAGGCAATCAACCTGGCCGGGGTCTCCAGGGCCCGGGCCACGACCTCCGCGCCGATCTTCTCCTCGCCCGACAGCTTTAGCTTCCTCACTGCACCGAGAGCCCTCAGAAAGGCGACCCCTCCCCCGGGAACTATTCCTTCTTCTAGGGCCGAACGGGTGGCAGCCAGGGCGTCCTCAACTCTGGCCTTCTTCTCCTTGAGTTCTACCTCGGTGGCGGCTCCTACTGCTATCACGGCCACGCCACCCGAGAGCTTGGCCAATCTCTCCTGCAACTTCTCCCTGTCGTAATCCGACGTCGTCGTCTCGATCTGCGTCCTTATCTGGGAAATCCGGCCCTGGACCTCGGACTTCTTGCCCGAGCCACCGACTATGGTCGTGTTCTCTTTGTCGACCGTTACCCTGGTCGCTCCGCCCAGGTCGCCCGTCGTGACGTTCTCCAACTTGAAACCCGCCTCCTCGGAAATCACCCTGCCCCCGCTCAGGGTGGCGATGTCCTCCAGCATTTCCTTTCTTCTGTCGCCGTAACCCGGAGCCTTGACCGCCACGGAGGCCAGGGTTCCTCTCAGCTTGTTCACAACCAGTGTGGCCAGGGCCTCGCCCTCGACGTCCTCGGCGATGATGAGGAGCGGCCTTCCCAGCTGGGCCACCTTCTCCAGCAGCGGGACGAGATCCCTGATGGAACTGATCTTCTTGTCGTGCAGCAGAATCGCGGGATTCTCGAAGACGACCTCCATCCTCTCCGCGTCCGTCACGAAGTAGGGAGACACGTAGCCCCTGTCGAACTGAAGTCCCTCGACGAGGTCCAGGGTCGTCTCTATGCTCTTGGCTTCCTCCACCGTGATGACGCCGTCCTTGCCGACCTTGTCCATTGCGTCCGCTATCAGCTTCCCTATCTCCCTGTCGTTGTTCGCAGAGATGGACGCCACCTGCTCCACCTCATCCCTCTCACTCACGCTCTTGCTGAGGGCGCCCAGACTCTTCACGACGGCCGCCACGCCCTTCTCAATACCACGCTTCAGAGCCATGGGATTCGACCCCGCGGCCACGTTCTTCAGGCCCTCCCTCAGAATGGCCTGAGCCAGCACGGTGGCCGTGGTGGTGCCGTCTCCGGCGTCGTCGTGAGTCTTGGTGGCCACCTCCCTCAGAAGCTGGGCCCCCATGTTCTCGAAGGGGTCTTCCAACTCTATCTCTTTCGCTATGGTAACCCCGTCGTTCGTGACCGTGGGAGAGCCGAACTTCTTCTCTATGACAACGTTCCTGCCCTTCGGTCCGAGAGTAACCTTCACGGCGTCGGCCAGTTTGTCCGCGCCTTTTCTCAGCGCTGTTCGGGCATCAGCATCAAACTCGAGGATCTTCGACATCGACGATTTCCCTCCTGGTCGAGAAATTGGCGAAACGGACCCCTACGGCCCGCCTTCGCCTGTGAAAAAGCGGAAAAAGGAATGAGAGGATGCCTGGAAAAACCAACTCGAAAGATTCTAGCAGCAAAACGGGCGAGCGTCCAGAGAAAATCAGGCTAACTGCCTCTGGACTTGCTGTTTCTGGCGTGGATGGCCCTCAGTCCCTCCAGAACGAGCCCGTCCTCCACGTGGTCTATCCGGGAGCAGTGCCGGGCTATGAGACGTGCGTGGCCTCCGGTGGCCACCACGGGGCATTCGAAGTCCAGCTCGGAGAGAACGCGCGCGAGGAGACCTTCGATTTGACCTGCGGCCCCGTAGACGATGCCCGACTGAAGGCTCTCCTCTGTCGACTTGCCTATGGCTGACGGCGGCTGCTTCAGTTCAACCCTGGGCAGCCTGGCCGCCCTCCTGAAGAGCTCCTCGGCAGCCGTACCGACGCCCGGGGCAATGGCACCCCCGAGGTAATCTCCGGCGCCCGAGACAACGTCGATCGTGGTCGCGGTCCCCATGTCGACTACGACCACCGGCTTGCCGAAGCGCTCCACGGCACCCACGGCCGTGGCTATCCTGTCGCCTCCCACTGAAAGCGGGTCCCTGTAAAGAATCCGCAGCCCCGCGTCGGTAGAACCGTCCACAACGAGGGGCTCCCGTCCGAAGAACGCCACCGCCATCTCAACGAAGCCGGAAGTCAGCGGAGGCACCACGGAACACATCACGCAGTCGCCCTCTGCTTCCAGAGCGATGCCGCGCGAGTTGCAGTTACCCCTGACCAGGAGGGTGAGTTCGTCCCCCATTCGATTCCGGGTCACCGCCCGCCAGCGCTGCAGGGGTTTCCCCTGCTCGAAGACTCCAAACTCGGTCGTCGTGTTTCCGACGTCAATAGCCAGTATCATCATCGTCGTTCTCCGTCTCAGTTGTCGTTCTCCGTATCATCATCGTCGTTCTCCGTCTCAGCGTCCTTGCGCCTGTGCACGACCATGGAAACCAAGATGCTCAGGAAATAGAGTCCGGTTACCGGAAAGGCCACCACGAGCTGACTCGGTCCGTCCCCGGGCGTAACCGCGGCCCCGATGATGAATATTATTACTATAGCATACCTCCACTTTCGCTTCAGGGAATCCGGGGTCAACACGCCCAGCCACGTCAGAACGCCGACCACCAGGGGAAACTGGAATACGAGTCCCAGCGAGAGCCCTATCTGGATCACCAGGGAGAGGTACTTGTCTATGGATATCATCGGCTCCAGGCTGTCCGTGCCGAAGGCCAGCAGTATGCGCATTATGGCCGGGACGAGCATGAAGTAAGAAAAGGCCACTCCGCCGTAGAAGAGTATGCTGGAGAAAAGAGCGAGAGGCAGAAGCGCCGTGCGCTCCCTGCGCAACAGTCCGGGAACGACGAATCTCCATAAGCGAAGGAACACGAACGGAAGCGAAATGAGAAGGCCCAGAACGACCGCCAGCTTGAGCCTGACGGTGAAGGCCTCGGCGGGGCCGATGAAGACCGCTTTCCCGATGGGCACGATGAGGAGATCGATAGCCCTTCCGGACAGAAACCAGCAGCCTGCCGAAACCACGGCCACGGCTATCAGGGAATCTATGACTACCCTTCTGAGTTCCTCCAGATGCTCCAGAAAGGGCATTTCCTTCTCTTCGGAGCCCTGCTTCTCTCGGTCGTTCATCGAGCTCTGTTCTTCCTCACTTGTCGGGCTTCGGGCGTGGATGTTGGGAGGAAACGGACTCACTGCCCCACTGCTGGCTCTTTGACAGAAGGCCCTTCAGCTCTTCCATGAACTGGCTCACGTCCTTGAACTGCCGGTAGACGGAGGCAAATCGCACGTAGGCCACGTCGTCCAGGTCGAAGAGAGCCTTCATCACGCTCTCTCCTATGTCCTTACTCGTGACCTCGCTGCGTATCTGTCTCTGAAACCCGGACTCGATGCGGTCCACCATCTCGTCCACCGTCTCGGAGGAGATGGGCCTCTTCTCACACGCCCTCAGGATCCCGGCCTTCAGCTTCCCGCGCCTGAACGGCTCTCTCCTGCCGTCCTTCTTGATGACCATGAGAGGTGTGTTCTCTATGTATTCGTAGGTGGTGAATCGCCTGCCACACCCGAGGCATTCTCTCCTGCGCCTGACGGCGGTGTCGTCTTTGGTCGACCTCGAATCAACGACCTTGTCTTCCGTGTGTCCGCAAACAGGGCACTTCATGGGTCCTCACTTTCCTGTGAAACGAGCTCAACGTCTCCGGCCACAAATGTGCGGTGTACCCCCGAATCCAGCCTCAGTACGAGAGCGCCGTTGCTCTCAACGTCGAAAAACGTCCCCTCCACGACCAGGCCCGTTCCCCTTTTCTTCCCTTTGGTCCCGGCCCTCGTGCGGGCACGGGTCCGACGTCCGGTTTCTGCACCCGTGCCTGCGTCTTCCCTTATCCTGACACGCTTTCCGAAAAGGGGGCACATCGAGCGCCACTCCTGGATGCAGGCAGAGGCTCCCTCTCTGGAGAACCTGTCGTAGGCCAACTCCAGCTGCCGAACGACTTCCGCGAAGAGCGCCACCCTGTCTGCCTTCCGGCCAGAGGCGATGAGAACGGATGTGGCGCTCCGGCGCAGCTCGGCGGGAAAGTCCTCGAGCGTGTGGTTCACGTTCATCCCTATCCCGCACACAACGAATTCCACGCTCCGGCGCGTGGCCTTCATCTCCGTAAGTATGCCACAAAGCTTCTTGCCTTTCACCAGGACATCGTTGGGCCATTTGAGTGTGACGTCCAGCCCGTGAGCTGCTTTCACCGCCCTGGCCACCGCCAGCGAGGCGCAGAACGTGAGGGCCGGCGCCGCCTCGGGGCTGAGGGTAGGTCGCAGCACCACGGACATCCATATTCCCAGGCCCGGGGGCGAATACCATCCTCTGCTCAACCTCCCCCTGCCGAAGGTCTGCTCCTCCGCCACCACCACGGTGCCCTCGGCAGCGCCCTTCTCGGCCTCCTGCCTGGCCAGGTCGTTGGTGGATGAAACCGATCTGACTGAGATTATCCGTGCTCCAAATCGCGAGGAGTCAAGACGTGAGGCGGTCTTCTCGAAGCTGGTCTCCTCCATGTCGCATCAGGCTCCGGGAAAACTCGTCCGAGGTCCGACCTCTTCTATCAGGAGGCTCATGTCGATAGACCTGAAGGAATGGGTGAGCGCCCCCACGGATATGTATTCGACGCCGGTCAGCGCGATTTCCTTGACGTTGTCCAGGGTCACTCCGCCCGAGGCTTCGATTTCCGGCTTCGGCGGTTCGTCGGTCTGACCGGTCCTGAAACGCATCTGCTGGCGATGGTTCTTTATGATTTCAACGGACTTGCTTATGTGCGGCAGGCTCATGTTGTCGAGGAGAATCCTGTCAACCCCGCACTCGCAGGCCTCTTTCACCTGTTCGAACGACTTGGTTTCGACCTCGATGGGGATGTCCCTCTTCTTCTCCTTGATAAGCTGGACGGCCGCACGTAGGCTGCCCGCGGCCTTGATGTGATTCTCCTTGACCAGGTACATGTCGAACAGACCGAATCTGTGGCTCGTGCCACCGCCCACCTTGACCGCGTACTTCTCGAGGATCCGCATCCCGGGGGTCGTCTTCCGTGTGTCGGTTATCCTGGCACCGGTACCTCTCACTCGCCTGACGAACCTGTTGGTCAGCGTGGCGACTCCCGAGAGCCGCTGAAGGAAGTTGAGCGCCACCCTCTCGCCCGTGAGTATGGCGCGTGCGCTGCCCTTGATGGTGCACACGCGCTTCCCGGCGGCGACGTTCTCGCCGTCCTTCATGTGTGCGGTGAACTCTGCGGTCGGGTCGAGCTCGTGAAAGACGATCCTCGCCACCTCCAGCCCCGCCAGCACACCGCCCTCCCGCGCGAAGATGGCGGCCGATGCGCCGAGGTCCTCCGCCACGCTGGTCTGCGTGGTTATGTCTCCCCCTCCGATGTCCTCGGTCAGGGCCATCCTGACCATGGGAGTGGCGATGGTCTCGAGCTTCATACTGTCCTGCCTTCCCTCAACTGCCTGTCCTCAGATCCTCGAGCCGGTCCCTGAGACTGGCTGCCTTTTCGAACTCCAGTCTCCGGGCCGCGGCCAGCATCTCCCTCTCGATCAGCTCCGCGAGGGCCTCTCTGTCCATGGTCTCCAGGACCGAGGAGTCGAACTCCGGCGGCTCCGCGTCCTTGATTCCAGCGTCAGCCACGGAAGTGGCCTTCATGATCTCCTCCAAAGACTTCACGATGGTCTTCGGAGTGATGTTGTGTCTTTTGTTATACTGAACCTGCTTGCTACGCCGCCTCGCAGTCTCCTCTATGGCGGCGCGCATGGAGCCGGTCATGTTGTCCGCGTAGAGTATGACGTCGCCGAACACGTTCCTGGCAGCTCGCCCGGCGGTCTGGATCAGGGAACGTTCCGAACGGAGGAACCCTTCCTTGTCCGCGTCCAGCACGGCCACGAGCGACACCTCCGGGAGGTCCAGTCCTTCTCGCAGCAGATTTATACCCACCAGAACGTCGAACTCCGCCAGCCTGAGCCCCCTCAAGATCTCCACCCGTCCGATGGCGTCGATGTCGGAGTGAATGTAGCGCACCCGAACACCCATTTCTTCCATGTACTCCGTGAGGTCCTCGGCCATCCTCTTGGTGAGGGTGGTCACGAGCACCCTCTCCTTGCGCTCCACCCGCTTTCGAATCTCCTCCAGGAGGTCGTCCACCTGGTCGGCGGCAGGCCTCACGCTGATGGCCGGGTCGACCAGGCCGGTGGGTCTTATGACCTGCTCCACGATGACCCCGCCGCACTTCTCCAGCTCGTACTCTGCCGGCGTGGCAGAGACGAAAAGCATCTGAGGAACTATCTCCTCGAACTCCTCGAAATTGAGAGGCCTGTTGTCCAGGGCAGAAGGAAGCCTGAAGCCATGCTCCACCAGGGTCTCCTTTCTGGAACGGTCGCCCTCGAACATCCCGCGGATCTGCGGAATAGTTACGTGCGATTCATCGATGACCACAAGGAAGTCATCCCTGAAGTAGTCGAGCAGCGTGTACGGCCTCTGGCCCGGAGCCCTCCCGCTCAGGTGTCGCGAGTAGTTCTCGATGCCCGGACAGTAACCGACCTCCTTCAGCATCTCAATATCGTACTCGGTCCTGGTCCGAAGCCTCTGGGCCTCCAGGAGTTTCCCCTGCTTCTCGAACTCCGCAAGACGCTCCTTGAGCTCCTCCCTTATGGAGTCCAGGGCCCGTTCCACGTGCGAGTACGCGATGGCGAAATGGGAGGCAGGATAGACGGCGGCCCGCTCCTGTCTGCGCAGCGCTTTTCCCGTGAGCGTGTCTATCTCGGATATCCTGGTGA
This sequence comes from Candidatus Eiseniibacteriota bacterium, assembly GCA_020349905.1. Lineage (GTDB taxonomy): Bacteria > Eisenbacteria > RBG-16-71-46 > JAFGJU01 > JAFGJU01. The sequence continues at coordinate 1,120,012 of CP070702.1, read as the reverse complement.
TAGAATCTCCGAAGAACTCAAGCCGGATGCCCGTCTCCTCGTACGCGGGCCACACGTCCACCACTTCCCCTCTCACCCGGAACGTTCCACGCCTGAAGTCAACGTCGTTACGGCTGTAGTGCATCTCCACGAGCCTCCGAAGAACTTGCTGCCTCTCAACTTCCTCGCCCACGCTGAGAAGAAGAACCAGGCGCCTGAACTCTTCGGGGCTTCCCAGACCGTATATACAGGAGACGCTGCTCACGACAACGCAATCGTCCCTCTCCAGGAGGGCGCTCGTTGCGTTCAGCCGCAGCCTGTCAATGTCCTCGTTGATCGAGGCGTCTTTCTCGATGTAGGTGTTGGTGGCGGGGACGTATGCCTCAGGCTGGTAGTAATCGTAGTAGCTCACGAAGTAGCCGACGGCGTTTTCCGGAAAGAAGGAACGAAACTCTCCGTAGAGCTGGGCCGCCAGGGTCTTGTTGTGGGAGATAACGATCGTGGGACGGTCCACGTTGGCTATGACGTTGGCGATGGTGAAAGTCTTCCCTGAACCCGTCACCCCGAGCAGGGTCTGATACTTCCTCCCTGAGAGAACGCCCTCCGTAAGCTCCTCTATGGCGTCCGGCTGGTCTCCGCGCGGCTCGTAGGGGGCTACGAGCTTGAAGGGCGAATCCTTGCTGCTCTCTCGGAGCTTGCGTCTTGCCATATCTCGTCGCGGCGCGTATCAGCTCCCGCGCCGAACCTCGCGCCGGAGGTGCCCGGCCGAAAGCGGTTCACGGTGTCCAGTGCCCTTTTCCTTCTGCGCTGCCTGGCACCTCACTACTCTGCTCAGTACCCGACTCTCGTCGTGTATCGGACCACTACTTCCTGCTCCACCGGCACCGTCACGGTGAACTCCACGGTGTTGGCGTCCTTCTTCACGTATTCGTGAGAGCTTTCCACTATCTGCCACTGACCCCAGATGCGCTCGACCACGGTCACCTCTATCGGTTCCTCCTTGTGAGTGCGGAGCTTTATCTGAAAGGTCTCCTCCCTCAGCGTCTTCGTTATCTGGCGAAATGACTCCCGGGAACGTTCCCCAACGATGTCGAACGCGTTACCGACGTAGATTCTGACCTTCTCTCCCTTCGGAGTGTGCTCTATTGCGTCCTCGCCGATGAACTCCAGACTCTTGTCTATGTCCTCCTTGTAGACGCGCACGACACCCTTGGGAAGAGGGACACCCAGTCCCTCGGCCTCCGTGTTTTTGAACTCAAGAGTTATCCTCACGTCCTTGGGATACCGCGCCCCGTCGTAAGTGAAGACCTTCTTGGTCTTCACCTGCGCTTCCGGGAACAGGGAGACCTGCTTGACCTCGTTGTTCTTGAGCGTGGTAGGCCTTTCCAGGGAGTAGAGATGATACTCAAAGAAGGCCCTCTCCTCCATGGCGGCCGCAGCGGCCAGAGGCATTTCCGCCTCAACGAGGAGCGGAGGCCTGCGCTTCTCCTGTACCCTGTGAACGGCACCCGCAACCAGCTTGAGCTTGGCATCCTCGTACGTGGCTCCGGAGCGGTTGTCCACGGAGACCCAGCCCGCGATGCCGAGAACATCGTCCCCCGCTCCAGAGACGGCCACGTACTCGGCGTGCCAGTTCATCCCGTCCGTGAGGTAGCTCACTTCCGCCTGGTGCTCCCCCGCCTTCTCGCAGAGTAGCTTCCAGACGAGAGTGGGTCTCGTGATGAGACCGCGCGGCAAGGTGGGAAAGACCACGTGTCTGACCTCTTCCCTGGACACGACAGTGACCGGGCCCCCCTTTCCTTCCGGAGCCAGGACGAGATTCTGGGCATCGTAGCTCAAGAGCAGGCCTTCGAACATCTTCTCGTCCTCACTGAACACGGTTATCCTGCTGTCCACGTATTTCTCCAGAAGCTTGGTCGCGCTCACCAGGTCGTACTCGTAGTTCTGCTCAAGAATGGCCACCGCGTCAGGGGCCGTCTTCGACACGAAATGGACGGACGTGGGGTCGATCCTGGAAGGGACTCCCGTGAACTCGACTTCGCTCTCGCCCTTGGAGAATGACATCTCCCTCAGCTCCTTGACGAGGGCGATGTTCTCGTTGTAGACGGTCACCGCCACCTGTCCAGCGTGAAGCGGAACCGGGAAGAAGAGACAGCACAGCAGCGGCAGGGTAGCCGCACTCTTGATTCCTCTCATGGCTTCACCCCCATGAAGAACCGGTTGAACTTGAAACTGAGGAACAGACAGAGATGGGCCCGCTAGCCTTCCGAGGCTCCGAGCGCCCCCAGATGTCTCTCGAGCTTGTTGGTGACGGTTTCGAGCGTCTTGAGCTTCTGCCTTTCTCTCTCCACCACTTCGGGCTTCGCCTTCATCACGAAATCCCTGTTGGTCAACTTCTTGAGAGTAGCTTGAAGATCGTCGCGCGCCTTCTCCAGCTCCTTGTTGAGCCTGCGCTGTTCGACCTCGACGTCGATGAGACCTTCGAGCGGCATGTAGATTTCCATCCCCTCCGAGACTGAACTGGCTGCCAGGCGGGGCTTTTCCACCGAGGGTGAAATTTCAGCGCGGTCAACTCTGCAGAGGAATTTGAGGCTGCCTTCGTTCTCCTTCAGAATCCCTAGAGTCCTGCTGTCGGCCTTTATGAGAACCGACGCCTTCCTGCTGGGCGCCACGTTCATCTCGGAGCGTATGTTTCTTATCGCGCTGACGGCACGCTGCAGCACGAGCATCTGTTCCTCCGCTTCCTCGTCCACGAGCGCCTTCGAACTCCTCGGCCATCTGGCCCTGACTATGCTCTCCCCTGAACCGGGCAGCCTCTGCCATATCTCTTCGGTTATGAACGGCATGAACGGATGAAGAAGTCGCAGCAGCGAGTCCAGGACCCTGTGCGTTACGAACTGGGCCGACTGGTATCCAGGTGACTCCTTGTCGCCGTAGAAACGGATCTTCGCAAGCTCCAGATACCAATCGCACAGCTCGCCCCACGCGAACTCGTAGAGACACCGCGCCGCCAGATTGAACCTGTAAGTGGTGAGGTTTCTGCCCGTCTCTTTCGTGAGTCTGGAGAGCCGGCTCAGTATCCACCTGTCCTCGAGAGAAAGCGTTAGGGATTTCTGAGAGACCCTCGAAGGGTCGAAGCCCTCCAGGTTGGCGATCGCCAGCCTCGAGGCGTTCCACAGCTTGTTAGCGAAGTGCTTGCCCGTGTCCAGCTTCTTGCTGGAGAAGAGAATGTCCTGACCCGTGGGTGTGAGGAGGGTCATCGTGAACCTAAGGGCGTCCGTCCCGTACTCCTCCATGATATCGAGCGGGTCGGGCGAGTTACCGAGCGATTTGCTCATGCGCCGCCCTATCTCGTCTCGCACGATGCCGTGGATGTGAACGTGGGCGAACGGCGCCCTGCCCGTGAACTCGAATCCTGCCATGACCATGCGGGCTATCCAGAAGAAGATGATGTCGTGAGCCGAAACCAGAAGCGAAGTGGGATAGAAGTACTTCAGGTCCTCTGTCTCCTCGGGCCACCCCAGAGTGGAAAACGGCCAGAGCCAGGACGAGAACCACGTGTCCAGCACGTCGCTGTCCTGCCGGAGGCTTCTGCTCGGGCACTTCTTGCAGCGCTCCGGCCTGCTGGCGGAGGCGTGGATCTCTCCGCACTCGTTACAGTACCAGATGGGAATACGGTGCCCCCACCACAGCTGACGGGAGATGCACCAATCCCTGATGCCCTCCAGCCAGTGCAGGTACACCTTGTTCCAGCGCTTCGGGAAGAACTTGACCTCTCCCTTCCTGGCCGCCTCTATGGCGGGCGCGGCCAGCGGCTTCATCTTTACGAACCACTGTTCGGAGAGGAAAGGTTCCACGATTGTGTGGCAACGATAGCAGTGCCCTATCGCGTATTCGTAGGGCTCGGTCTTAGCCAGAAGCCCCCTGTCTTCCAGGGCCTCCAGGAGCTTCTTCCTGCAGTCGAAGCGGTCCATCCCCGCGAAGTCGCCGGCGTTCTCGTTCATCGTCCCGTCTTCGTTCATCACCACCACCGGTTCCAGCTTGTGGCGCTTGCCCACCTCGAAATCGTTCGGGTCGTGCGCGGGCGTTACCTTGACGGCTCCTGTCCCGAACTTGGGGTCGACGTAATCGTCGGCGATGATGGGCATCTCGCGCCTCAAGAAAGGCAAGACGGCCATCCTTCCTATGGCGTGCTTGAAGCGAGGGTCCTTGGGGCTCACGGCAACGGCCACGTCGCCCAGCATGGTTTCGGGTCTAGTGGTGGCCACCGTGACGTGCTTCTGAGTGCCCTGTATCGGATACTTGATGTAATAAAGACTTCCCTGCGTGTCGACGTGTTCGGCCTCTTCGTCGGAGAGAGCGGTCCTGCACCTGGGGCACCAGTTTATGATGTAGTTGCCCCTGTAGATGAGCCCCTTGTTGTAGAGCCGTATGAAGACCTCCTCGACCGCCTTGGAGAGGCCCTCGTCCATCGTGAAGCGCTCTCTGGACCAGTCGCAGGAGCAACCCAGCACCTGAAGTTGCTTGATGATGGTCCCCCCATACTCCTCCCTCCACTTCCAGACCTCCTTCAAGAACTTCTCCCGCCCCAGCTCTTCCTTTCTGACCTTCTTCTTGAGAAGGGCCCGCTCCACGACGTTCTGCGTAGCTATGCCCGCGTGGTCCGTCCCAGGAAGCCAGAGAGTTTCGTAACCCTCCATTCTACGCCATCTTATGATGATATCTTGAAGTGTATTATTAAGAACGTGTCCCATCGTCAGGATGCCGGTGACGTTGGGTGGGGGGATGACTATGCAGTAAGGCCTGGCGTCCTCTCTCGGAGAGGCCGAGAAACACCCTTTCTCGAGCCAGTAGGAGTACCACTTTTCCTCCACCTGCGAGGGGTCGTAAGGCCCCGCGGCGGGCCTGCCTTCTTCGGAATTCTCCTCTCTCATCTGTTCACCTGAAACCTGTGCCCATTAAGCTTAAGAGCGGCTAACCTCAAGTTCGCCGCTCGCACACGCTGTCTTTATACTCAGGAAACTAGCACAGTCCCGTGAGGCCGTCAATCAAAAACAGGAGCCCCATGAGCCCTCTTGAAGGCGCGCAAGGCCGCGGGGACCGACTCGCCTCTTACTGTTTGACGCCGAAGGGCGCGGGTGCTACGCTGTAGGGCTGCGGAGGCGTGAAGGCAACGTCTCCGGGGCGCCGGAGCGAGAGCGCGCAGAGAGGCGTGCCTGCGGATTTCGCACAGGGACAAGCAAGGAGGAAGACATGGCCAAGATGAAGGCAGTCGTGAAGACCAAGCCCGCGGCAGGTGCCGAGTACATCGACGTCGAACGGCCAAAGATAGCGGCCGACCAGGTCCTGGTCAAGGTTAGAGCCACGTCCATCTGCGGTACGGACGTCCACATCTACAAGTGGGACCCCTGGTCCCAGGGAAGAATAGGAGAGAAGAGACTCCCCCAGACTCTCGGTCACGAGGTGGCAGGAGAGGTCGTGGAGGTGGGCGCGAACGTGAAGACGGTCAAGGTCGGGGATTACATCTCCGCGGAGACCCACATCCCGTGCAAGAGCTGCATCCAGTGCCTGACCGGACAGGAACACATTTGCGCCAATCTCTCCATTCTGGGCGTGGACTGTAACGGCGCGTTCGCCGAGTACTTCGCCGTACCCGAGTCGGTGTGTTGGATAAACGACCCCGCTATTCCTCCGGAGTTCGCTACCGTGCAGGAGCCGCTCGGAAACGCCACTTACACCGTTTTGGGCGAAGACAACAACGTGGCTGGCAAGACGATGGCCATCATAGGAGACGGGCCGATCGCGCTTTTGGCCGTGGGAGTTGCGAGAGCGGTGGGTGTGACCAAGATATTCCTAATAGGCAAGTACGACTTCAACATGGACATAGCCAAGCGCATGGGAGCCGACTTCCTGCTCTACGCCAACAAGGACGACGTGGACCGCATCAGCTTCGTGAAAGACAACACCTACGGTTTCGGGGCCGACATCGTGCTGGACATGGCCGGTTCCCCACAGGCCCTGGACGAAGGGTTCAAGATGCTCCGCAAGGGGGGCAGGTTCTCCGCCTTCGGTGTGGCTGCCGAGTCACCCACTCTCGTCGACTACAACAACGGCATCGTCTTCAAGGGCGCGCAGGTGCACGGAATAAACGGAAGGCTGATGTACGACACCTGGTTCCGAGTGCGCAACCTTCTGGCCTCCGGCAGGCTGGACATAAGCCCTGTCATCAGTCACATGTTCCTGCTCTCGGATTTCGAGAAGGGCTTCAACGAGATGACAACGAGGCCGCGGAAGTCGGCCAAGGTCGTGCTTTTCCCGGACGAGAAGGAGTTCGCCGAGGCCAAGAAGCGAAGAGGAATCAAGTAGGCGGACTGAGTCGCCGAAGGGTGACGCCTATGATGATCTGCATGAGAACCGAAGCCGGGACCGTTGCCCGTGCAGACAGCCAGGCTCGTTTGCTCTCGTACCCGTCGCGTCCGTCTCGGTTCACCCTGCCCGCTCTGACTTGGGTGCTGTTGCTGGCCTTCGTCGCCACGGTGGTGCCCTCGTTCTCCCCTCCCCTGTCGGCCACCCCTCTGGGCTCGCTGTATGGCGAGAGACCGGTGGAGCTCCTGCCCACGGACCACTGGGCGTACGAAGAGCTCAGGAAGCTGTGGATAGCGGGCGCGCTGGGTTCGTTCTTTGTGTCTACCCGGCCCGTTTCCAAGTACGACGTCGCCGCCATGCTCCTCTCGCTCCAAGAGAGAGGCCGCGCCCCCGCCGGTTCACCGCCCATGGAGCGCTTGCTGAGAGAGTTCAGCAGAGAGATGCGGTACTTGAGAGAGGGGACCGTCAAGAGGGGGCTTCCGGGCGCAGAGGAAACGCCTTTTCTTTTCCAGAGCCGCAGCCCGGACCTGGACTTCCGGGTCTCTCTCTACTCAGACGCCTCCGTCCGCAAGGAAGGCGAGCACGATGTCGCCGTCGA
>CP070702.1:1092663-1112969 GCA_020349905.1 Candidatus Eiseniibacteriota bacterium | reverse complement strand
GAGGGGCCAGTAGAACCACAGGTGCCCCGGTGAGGTCAGCATGTTCACCATGAAGAGCGTGATGTTCACGAGCACGTAGACTATGAGATGACTGTAGAAGTCCTTCAGTTCCGCCACGCGCTTCTTAGCTCTTTCGTACCTCTCCTGATCCTCCATCAGAAACCTCCTCCTCGACCGAGGGTCCTGCGGACCGTCGGCAACTGGTTCAGGACTGCCGGTCCGGTCACACCGGCCATTCCCCCGCAGCCAGCCGGGGGACGAGCGGCTTCAGAATACGATAAGTCGCTCCCCACAGCTTGTACGGACCCACGTGAAAGAAGCGGCTCCGCTGAGGCCCTGACCAGCTTGTGACGTGCTCTATCTCTCCGCCGTGGGCCTCGGGCCGAGCCAGCTCGTCTATCCTCACTTCCAGGACCTCCACGATCTCCCTTGTATCGAGGCACCACTCGGGCGGGTGCGCGATGCGAACAAGAAAGGGAGAGATCCTGAACCCTGTGGTCTTCGTCTCAACAGCAGGAAGTTGCTCGAGCACCTCCACGCGGTTGGACTCCAGACCGATCTCCTCCCGCGCCTCCCGCAGCGCAGTGTCCAGGAGCGTGCGGTCCCCGGGACCACGCTTTCCCCCCGGGAAAGCAATCTGACCGCCGTGGATGCCCCGGTCCACGCGACGGACAAGAACCAACCTGACAACACCCTGCTCGTCGCGGAACAGGGGTATGAGTACGGCGGCGTCCTGCATCCCGGAGTCTGCTTCGGACATTTTCTTACTCTCAACAACCCGGCGAACGTTCTTCCCTTCTGCCGCAGCCATGGTCACCGGCCGACGGAAAGTCGCATGATGGGCCTGCTCGGCGACCGGCGAGCGACCTCCTTGAACCCGGCGTCGCGAAACACGCAGGAAAGTCCATGATACGCGAAGAGGTCCGGCATCCGGACTTTTTTGGGCTCAACCGCGTACCCTTCAACGATCTTGCCGCCCCGGCGCTTCACGTAGCGGACAGCGGCCTCAAGCAAGCGCCCGGAGACCCCCCTTCGTCTATAGTCCTTCGAGACGAAGAAGCATACCACGGACCACACCGGTCTATCGTCCACCGGTTTCAGGATTCGGGAATGCTCCAGTCTTACGAACTCCTCCCGAGGAGCCAGAGAACACCAGCCGACGGGCATGCCTCTGTGGAACGCGAGAAGTCCAGGAATCCTGCCCGACGCCACAATCCTTTTCATGGCCCTTCGATTCCCTTCGCCCTTCTGGGATTCAAACTCTCTCTGCCGCAGTCTCCACCACATGCACCAGCAACCCCCGCAGGCCCCGCGCTCTCCGAAGAGCTTCTCGAAATGGCCCCACTCTTCCGTCGAGAGTGGGCGAAACTCGAGCGCGAGTCTACCAGCTCGGGAACTCAGGCTGCGCCTTGACGTAGTGGAACGTCGTCGTGTCATGGATTGCGAGTCCCTCTGCACGACGGGAAGCTCACGCACGACCAGAACTCCCCGAACTTTCCCTTCTTGAGCTGCATCGGGCCCTGGCATTTCGGGCAGGACGGAGTCGCGCCCCCCCTGGCAGCGTCCCCGGCAGGCGCCCCTTCGCCCGTCAGGAACTTCGAGGTCTGCGCGCGAAACGCGCACCAGTCGCAGGCGTCGGTCCCGGGAGGGGGCGTAGGTCCGTCCAGGACTGAAACGACCTCAGAGAGAAAGGCCACGAAGCGCGCCTCGTCGCGCTCTAGGGGCGCCAATTGTAGCTCCCCCGAAAGGTTCTGCCTCGATTCTTCTGACTGTGAATAGCGGTCCGGAGTGAAGTAGAGAAGTCCCAGCATGGACACCGGCGAGAGGTGCAACTCTCCGGGCTCTGGATTCTCCAGTGCCACGGCGTAAGCCTGCAGCTGTCGGGCGTACATGTCCGACTTCTCATCGCTCGGGCTACCGGTCTTGAAATCCAGGATCGCGAAGGAGCCGTCGTCAAGTTCGGCAACGATGTCGAACCGGCCGGCCAGGTGACACGTGCTTGTGCAGCCCGGCAGTTCGAGCTCCCGAGACCGGACTTTCTTCTCTCCGTATCGCACGATTCCTGGAGGAAGACCAGGACTCAGCTCCTCCGTCCTCTTACCGGAAAAGTAATCTTTCTGCAGCGAGGCGATCCTGGTGAATATGGCCGGAAGTGGGATGGAAGGCTGCCCTATTCCGTGCTTGACTCTGAGCACAAAGCAGTGTTTGCACTTGTCGTACAGGAACGTTAGATCGGAGGGGCTCAGTCTGTAGTTCTTTGGGTTGCCCAATCCTTCTCCGTATCATACAGAAGGAGCGTTCAGCAACGGCGCAGACCTGATGCTCGATCGTGGCCGGCCCGAAGCCCGCACTCCGGAATCGAAATCGCCCTCCCACGGCCAGGCGACTCGCGCCGTCAGGCGGCAGTCCTTGACCCAGATTATAGACTCAAGGGCCAAGCTTCGCAAGTACTTGGCCCTCATGCAGGGAGCGGCCCACGGCAGCGCGTCAACGCGCACGCGCTTCGTGGGCACGCCTCACAGGCAGGCTTCAGAGGCTAGGATTGCTTCCGTTTCAGCCAGAAGTCGAACGAACGCCCAGGGATGAAAATGTCCAGGCCGACAGACGCTTCCTGAAGCGGATTGGTGACCGTGTGAGGCTGGTTTCCAGGTATGTATACCGCGTCGCCCTCTTCCAGCACTTCCTCTCCGTGCTTGTCAGTGCGCGCCACCAGCTTGCCCTTCAGCACGACCAGCACCTGGGCGCTCGGATGCTCGTGAAGCGGGGAAACGTGACCCGGAGGTTTGACGAAGTGTTCGATTGACACGTCTTCTTGGCTGCAGAGACTGACACGTTTCCAGTCCTTCTCAGGTTCGTACCTCTCAGCGCTTCTAAAGTGGACGACTTTCATCTTTCCTCCTCCATAGGGTCGACAAAGCTCCGGTCTCTCCGGCAGCATCGTGGGCGTTCTCGGAGCGGGGAGACCTCACGGCGGCGTCTCTTTCCCTTCTTTTTCAGCCAATTCTCTCAACTGAAAAGTATGCCTCATGGGGTGCAAGATCGCATGCTCCAACATCGCGTCGACACAGTACTCGGTCTTCCACCGTGAGGGATAAGAACGGTCAAAGAAGGCCCTCTCCGGTACCTGTGAGAGTGGCCTCCTCCATCTCTGGAGCAGATGCTCGAGGTAGTCCGCCGACCTCATTTCGATCGCCTCCTCGTCCGGAGCTGGCTCGATCTCGGGATCGGGCAGATCCAGCTTCTCACAGATCCAGACCATGTACGATCTGGCACACGCCAGGACGTGTCTCAACAGTGCATCGAGCGAGGCGTAGTCGGGGTCGGTCGTCTCGGGAAGTCTTACCTCGGCGGCCTTGGCGTAGTTCCAGGCTTCCAAGAACTTGCGCAAGTGGCGTTCGTGAAGCAGTACCAGTGTACGTGCACCGGCATACTCGTACTGTTCTGATTGGAGCATAGAGTCTCCCCCTCTCGAGCTTGCCTGCGTCTTGACGTCTAGTCAAGCTCCTTCAGGAAATCGATCACCAGCTCGTTGAAGATATCCGGTGCCTCGAGATGAACCAGATGCCCGCATCCGCGGATAACGACGCGCCAGGCATTGTCAACGCCCGCTTCTATCGCGCCGGCGTGGGCGTGGACGTCAGGTATGTCTGACTCGCCGACCACTATCAGCACCGGGACAGCAATCTCTGTCAGAAACTTGACCGCGGGGCGGTCGGGTGGCTGCCGTAGCTCGAACTTGTCAGGTTCTATATTCTGTGGACTGACCGAGAGAAGCCTCTTCACCCGTTCCTTCAAATCGAGATTGTGCGGGGCAATCTCGTAGGGGTCGGTCACCGCCCAGTACTGTATCACGTCTTCCGGTGACGTCTCATCGGTCCAGACCCAACGCCCACCCCTGGTGTGGAAGTGCTCGGAGTAGTCGAGCCCGCTTACGACAGGCCCCACGAGGACAAGGGCATCCACCCTGTCCGGGTACTCGAGGGCAAAGTTTATGGCCAGGCTTGCTCCGCTCGAACACCCGATGAGCGCGGCCCTATCTATGCGCAAGCTGTCGAACAAGACTCGAAGGTCGGCCACGTCAGAGTAAGGTTCCCTGGGTCTTGAAGAGCGGCCGTAGCCGCGCCTGTCATAGCGAACGACCTCGAAGCGCTCCGCCAGCACAGGGAACTGCTCGTCCCAGGTCACCCTGTGCAGGAGCCCATCATGAAGCAGAACCAACGCCTTTCCCTGTCCCAAAAGATCGTAGAACAGCTGGTCGTTCCCTGCGCGTATGTACCCGTGCTCTGCCGCTATCTCCTCCTCCACCTGGCCGTAAGCGCTTCCCAGCCACAGCACCGACATGAGCAGGCACAGAGCCACAAATACGACGCAGCTCTCCTTCGCACGACTTTCCGCTTCAGGCATCTTCCTCGTCTCCTTTCACGTCCCTTCTGTTACTTCTCCTCAAGCAGCAGGCGAGGCGGTGTCGCAGGGGCGAGCTGCCCTACTCACTATGAACGCCCTGGCCAGGTACGTTGTGACGACGACCTTGAGCGTCACGGCCACGAGCGATACTGCGACACAAAATCCCAGTATTGTGTTAACCGGCCACGGCACAAACGCCGGAATGCCGAACTGAAATCCTGCTTCAACACTCAAGACCGAGTGACCACCGAGGACCATGAGAACCGGAATCGAGAGAAAGGAGGCCGCCGGCAGGCTCGAGTAGAGGGAGAAGAGCAGCACGGTCCTCAGCAGGGCCCTCTCCCCGGCGCCCCAGCGGCGAAACCACCACCCGATGAGAAATCCCCACACGAAGGCCAGCCCCACACTCAGAACGTTTGTCGCCATGCTGGCGCTGAACGCCACACATTCGACCAGGTACACCACGACGAGAAGAGCGAAATATCGAAACACCCTGGTGGGCGTCGGCGAAACCCGCGCGATCGCCTTGGCCAGCGGCCACCCGCAGCCGAGGCCGAGAACCAGGTTCAGCATCAGTATGGAATACGCCGCGGAATCCATCACTCCTCGAGCTGTGTGTCAGAGCAGCTGGCCACTCACAACGGGGATCACTCTTCCCCCGACCTGAACTACACTACCCGAGTCCGACTTGCTCGCACGAAGCAGGAGCAGAGAAGACCTCCCAATTTCGTGGCCCTGCTCAATTCTCAGAAAGAGTTCCCTTCCCGGGAAGTACTCGTGTTCCAGAAGATAGTCGCCCAGGCATGCCGTGGCGCTGCCCGTGGCCGGGTCCTCCCGGATTCCGTTGGCGTCGAAGAAGAACCTGGCACAGAGATCGTTCTCCGCAGAGCGGGGCTCCTGACAGAAGAGATAGACGAACGGCAGGATTCCCTCGCGCTCCAGAGACGCCATCCTTCGCGCGTCCGGGGCACATCTGCGGAGCGCGTCCAGCCCGCAGAGCGGTACGATGGTGACGGAAATGCCCGCGGACACCTGCTGTATGGGTGCTCTGCTGTCTATGTCCCCCGGAGCCAGACCGAGCGCAGGAGCCACGAGCTCCGCCGGATGCGTAGCTCCCAGCTGCATCGCAGGCGCAGAAAGCCAGAGCAGCTCCGTTCCCTGGGAGTCCTCCTCAAAAGTGACCGGTACCTGTCCCACCCTCAGATTCAGGCGAACCACCGCCGGCGTCTTCCGGGAAACGTGCCGGCTTATGACCCAGGCAGTTCCGAGCGTGGGATGCCCTGCGAAGGGGAGTTCAAGGGTCGGCGTGAATATTCTCACCCGATGCCCCCCGTCAGATTCCTCCTCGGACGTCACAAAAGTGGTCTCGGAGAAGTTCATCTCCAGTGCCACTTGCTGCATCTCGTCGGACGAAATGTCGCCCGCATCCAGAACCACTGCCAGCTGGTTACCGCAGTATGGTCTTTCGGCGAACACGTCAACGATGTGAAGTGCATGGGCCAAGCCTGGCACCCTCCTCGCCTCACCTCGGAGTCGCATCAGGTAGACCGCCGTCTACCGGGATGGTCGCGCCCGTAGTGGGAGTCTGCCGTGTCGCGAAGAACATCACCGCCTTCGCGACGTGTGTTGCAGTCACCTTCGCCTTGAGCAAGTTGCGATTCCGATAGTATTCCTCAAGACCGGCTTCATCCAGTCCTCTCGCGCGCATGCGGTCCGGCCCCACTTCCGCCCACAGGCCTGACCTGCGCTCGCCGTGGGCAAACACGGCATCCGGCGCCACCATGTTTACACGCACGTCCATCTGAGCGAATTCCAGGCTGGCGATCCGGGCCAGCTGGTGGGCCGCGGCCTTGCTGGCGCTGTAAGCCCCGAATCCCGCCCCCGGCGCGAAGACGTTCTTCGTGGATATCAAGACGACGTCCCCTCCCGTACCCTGCACCTTGAACCTCCGTGCCGATTCTGAGAGGACGTGAAGCGTTCCCTCGACGTTCACCTGCTCCAGCTTCCTGAAGGCGGCCACGTCCATCTCCGCCAGCAATGAAGCGTGGGCGAGACCGGCGTTCACGACGACTAGGTCTATCCCGCCCCAGGAGCGAGTGATTCTGTCAAAGCCACCGGCTACAGAACCGGGTGCAGTCACATCCATGGGAACGCCGATGATACGATTTCCGTGCTCGCACTTCAGTTCCCGGACGAGTGAATCCAGGTTGCGCCCGGGCAGATCGCCAGCGGCCACGTGACAGCCGTTTTGGAGAAGCTCTTCGCAGATCGCAGAACCTATCGCCCCCGCGGCCCCCGTAACGAGCGCCACTGAGCGCTGCAAGGACGGCTCTTCCCCCTGCTCCAGCTTCGCGTGCTGAAGGACGTGATATTCCATGTCGAAGAGGTGCTCTTCACTCAGCCCCTGGTACTCTCCCGTCTCGGCAACCTTCATCTTCACCTCCAGCGTTCTAGCGGTGATGTCTCTGATCACCGAAACGTCCCCGATGTCCTTTCCGACACAAACGGCCCCCAGGCCGGGCATGAGAATGACGCGTGGCCGGGAGTCGAAACGCGTGAGTCTGGAGTCCATTCTGTCGGAATGCCGATCAAAGTAGGCGTCGTATTGCCTGGCGTATTCATCTATGGCACCCAACAGCTGCTCTCTCAGAGCCGTCTCGTCGTCGTACAGCGGATCATCTATCCAGAGAGGAAGCGGCTTTGTCCACACGAGGTGGTCGGTGGTGAGCGGCGGGGTAAGTGCGACCGGCTTCCCGAGCTTTGAGTCCACCACGGACAGAGTGCCCTCATCTGTCAGCGCCTGCAGAATAAATCGACGGCGCGGCCTGTCGGAATGGTTGGACGGAATTGCCAAGAGTCCTCTCAGAACAGGGGCTACCCTGAGGTAGCGCTGCTCTGCAGTTTCAGCTGCTGTGATTGCCGGGCCCTTCTGTGTCTGGGCGCGCCTCTTTCTCTTGCCGGCGAGATAGGCCTCTGCTCTGGTCACGAGTTCGATCATCCTCTCGTACGACTCGCGAGCCGTGGCTCCCCAGGTGACTATTCCGTGCTTCATGAGGACCATTCCTGCGCTCGAAGGTGCCCCCTCGAAACACGCCGCGGCCACCCTGGCAAGCTCAAAGCCCGGCCTCACGTAATCCAGCACCAGCACGTCGGGACCCAGCGCCTCCGCGACGACGCTCTCGGCGTCAGAGCGGTTGGTCAGGGCCAAAATCGAGTCGGCGTGAGTGTGGTCGACGTACTCCGGACTCAGGAGCGCGTGCAGGAGCGCCTCTAAGGAAGGGGCGGGTGCCTGGAAATCGAAACGGTTCGTCATGAGCTCGTTCAGCATGTGCCTGTCAGGGAGCCCGGGTAGAGCCCTCAGCCGGCGCAGACGTTCGAGGTCCACGGCAGTATGATGTTCCGGGACCATGCCCGCCAGGTCCTGCCCGGACGCCTTCACGAAGACAGCGGGCACACGCTCGCCCAGGGCGTTGACGAACGTTACCTTGACCGAGGTGTTCCCTCCGCCGTGAAGCACAAGCTCCTTCTCGGCACCGATGAGCCTGGCTGTGTACGTTCTGAGCGCCAGCTGCTCGCCCCATTGCTTCGCGTATTTCTCCACGCACTCGTCGGCGCCCGAGTCAGACCATCTGTTCTTCATTGGCGTCCCCTGTCGGAACCTGCCTTAACGGCCTCCAGCATGAATCGCGCGTTCTCAGCAGCGGCCTTCCCGTCAAAAATGGCGCTTCCACTGACGACGATGTCCGCACCCAGTTCCGCAATCTCACCGATGTTGCTCCGTTTGACACCGCCGTCAATGCACAGCAGGATGTCCTTGTTGCCCGTGTGCACGAAATCTCTTATCTCCTTGAACCTGCGCGCGATGGAGTCAACAGGCGGAAAGCCCTTCATGGTGGGATTAACCGCCAGCACGGACACCATCTCAGCGTCACCCAGCAGAGGCTCGAGGGCAGCCGTCGGCGTGGCAGGATTGACGGCCAAGCCACGTACCAGGCCCCTGTCCGGGTCGTTCACGTTATTCAGTTCACCAAGTCTGCGCAGAACAGCAAGGATGTCTCCGTCTGTTTCCGCGTGCACGGTGACCATGTCGGCACCGGCCTCGACGTACTCGTTCACTCTCTCGAGCGGACGCTCGATCATCAGGTGGACGTCCTTCAGAAGCCGCGTTCTGATCCCCTTCACGAACAGGGGGCCTACCGTCATAAACGGCGAGAACCTTCCGTCCATCACATCGAAGTGGACGATCTTCACACCGAGTCGCTCGAGCAGGCTCAATTCAGAACCCAGATTCATGAGGTCTGCGGTTATGATTCCCACGCTCATGGTGGGGACCTGCTCGCGCAGGAAGGGGAGTATTTCATTTCTCGCCATCGGTGGTGTGCACCTGCTACTTCTTACGCTTCAGGGTCTCGAAGATATCGTGAGCTTCCCTGGGCGGAGTGCCTTCGTGAACGACTTTGCGCAGTACCTGAATCATTGCACCCGGAGCCTCGGACTGAAACACGTTGCGACCCATGTCCACGCCCGCAGCACCCTGTTCGATCGCCCTGTGGGCCATAGTCAGGGCGTCGAGTTCGGAGACCTTCTTTCCCCCTGCGATGACTATGGGAACAGGGCACGAGGCAGTGACAGTCTCGAATTCCTCGTCCACGTAGTAGGTCTTAACGTAGGAGGCACCAAGCTCGGCACATACTCTCGTCGCCAAGCGCATGTACTTGGCGTCTCGCACCATGTCCTTCCCGACGGCCGTCACACCGAGCACCGGAACACCGTACCGATTACCAGCGTCCACGAGCCGTGTCATGTTATGAATGGACTTGGTTTCGTATTCGCCTCCCACGAATACCTGTACTGCAAGCGCGGCCACGTTGAGACGGAGCGCATCCTCGATGTCGACCGCAATCTCCTCGTTGGACAGCTCCTTCAGGATGCTCGGGCCACCGCTCGCCCTCAGAACGATTCCCTTCGTGAAGGTCGGCGGAATCGTGGAGCGCAGTATGCCGCGAGTGCACATGAGAGTGTCGGCGTAGGGAAGTAGCGGGACAATCGTTACGTCTATGCGCTCCAATCCGGTGGTCGCACCGAGGAAATACCCGTGATCGACGGCAAGCATCACCGTTCGTCCCGTCTCCGGGGCAAATATGTTGGACAGACGATTCTTCGCTCCCCAGTCAAGGGAGTTTGAGCCTTTCAGGGCAAACGTCTCATTCCTCGCAGGCTTGTCCAGGTGATAGTTGTGGGATTCCTGTACCGCGTCCTTATCCGCCATCTTCGGCCTCCTCTTTAGGCGTCAGGGAACGCCAGCACGTGTCACCGTTTCAGATATTCTCCGGGGATGGGCGTACCCGGCTGTTCGATGTGAAAGACGATGCCCGCTATGCTCCAGCGCCCATCTCGCTTCAGCAATTGCACGCTGTTGATGCCGCGTGCAGATGGGGGGCCCTTCTCATCCCCCACCCGTGATTCGTAAGTGCTGAACACGTGGGCAATGTTTCCAAACGTGTCCGTCCTCCGCGCAACTTCCCTCTCCCAGAAGCCCGCACGACTGTAATGCTCCGCTGCCTCCCGCGCAAATTCCTCCGGAGACCAGTCGCACGCGCGCACCGAACCGTCTTCCTTACGGATTTCCATCCGTATCCGCGCCCCGGGCAGGAACAGCGAAAAGAACTCATCCCACGGGCGCTCAGAGTCCGAGGGCCCCGAGATGAGTTCGTAGAGCCTCAAAACCGGCCACTCGGGTGCGGTTCTGTCAGGAGCTCTCATTCACACCGTCCTTTCGGACCTCCTGCCGGAAGGCCTTCCTCCGGGGCTCGGTGAGTGCGGGGACCACCGGCGGCTCACCCGGTTCGTTCCTGGTACCGCTCGTAGTAGCCGAGGAGTCGCCTGTCGCGACCTCGCACGGCCCTCATGAAGATCAACTGAGTCTCATTCTCTGAGATCAGCCGCTCGTCCTCTCCAGCTTCCAGAGCACGGAGCGTCTCTTTGATGATACCGGACGACCGCGCGTTGTGGCAGTCGAGCAGCGAGCGGCCAATCAGGGCGACTCCCTCTTTGTAGTGTGAGACTGCCGCGCTGTTCATGTAGCGAATCGTGTGCCCCGTGTCCGCAAAGAGGAAGGGGTCCTTCAGGCTGTCCAGAAGAGCAGCAAACAGCTCCGTGTCGGTCTGTGGAAGCTTACCATACCCCATGTTTACCCCGCTGATGCTCTTGAGTTCGCGTTTGCTGTCACCGTAGTGCCAAGACTAGCACGATATCAACCATTCATCAACTCACCCGCAAATGGGTCAAAGGACCATACAAGCAATGAGGCCGCCCTACCTGGTATGCCACCTATACTCTCGTCTCCGTGCGCTCTCGCGTACGTACCCTTGGTATCCACCTCCCCGTCCTCTCCATATAGTCCTCGTACGCCTTCCCCAGCTTGGCCACGAGCAGTCTCTCCTCATAGCGCGCTATGTAGTCGTAGAATGTGAATGCCACAGCAACTAGAGCGAGGGACAGAAGCGAGGCCGTAGAAACAGCCAGCCCAACATAGAATAGCATGCTGGCCAGATACAGGGGGTGCCTCACGTACTTAAATGCATCGGTCGAGACTAAACCGGCGGGCCGCGCTCCATGACTTACAACTGCGTGCCCCGACCTGTATAGAAAGAAAGCTAACACCAGAACGCCGGCAAGAACAATGAGACGTAATAAGAGAGGTATGTGGTGGGACAGGAAAGTTGACTTTCGCAGGAAGAACGAATCGGCAGCCCACACAGACAGAAACAACCCCAGCAACACGAGCTGTCCTGAATCACCCAGCGGGTGTTCGCCGTTCTTCTCCTTCATCCTCGCTGCGCTGGCCACTCTTGGGGCGACCGGCCAGCAGTCGCCCCTCACGGGTCGATCCAGCCGGTATCTTGGTCCAGTTTCCTGAGGAACACTTCGTTGACGCGGGTCTGGTCCTTCGACTGATGGTACCTGAAATACACCCTCGTGCCCCTGGAACCCAGTATCTCGATCTTGCCGGTCTCGTGGGACATGACGAACCGGAATCTCTTCGCGATGCCGTCGAGCATGGACCTTGTCTCTTCAATGATCTTGCACGCCTCGCGGAGGGGCACCTGAAAGCCGCTCTTCACCCTCCTGACCGGGCGGCACTGAAAGATGTAGTATGGCGCAACGCCGATCTTCGATATTCCCGACTGAAGCTCAGCCAGCACGGCGGGATCATCATTGATCCCCCTGAGCAACACGGTCTGGTTGATGACGGCCATCCGCGAGTCCGTCAGACGATTG
Source organism: Candidatus Eiseniibacteriota bacterium (assembly GCA_020349905.1). GTDB lineage: Bacteria > Eisenbacteria > RBG-16-71-46 > JAFGJU01 > JAFGJU01. The sequence goes on along the minus strand of CP070702.1, from coordinate 1,101,284 downwards.
ACGGCGTCGCTGCTCTGCGGAGTTATCTCCCTGGGATGGTTGAAGTGCGTTATTATGTACAGTCGCTTCTTCTTGGAAGAGTATTGCCTCATGAACTTCACGAGTTCCTCGTCTTCCGTTATCCTGCTGGGATGAACGACTGGCGCCCGTGTGCCGATACGTACGAAGTTCAGGTGAGGGATATCCGCGAGCTTCTCCAGACTGTCAACTATCCTGGACGTTGGCAACGTGAGCGGATCTCCTCCGCTCAGAAGGACGTTTGTTATCTCGGTGTGTCTGCGGAGGTACTGCAGTATTTCACTCCAGTCGTGCACGATCTCGTCGACGGAGACCCCCACGAGTCTCTTTCTGAAGCAATATCTGCAATGCAACCAGCAGCTGTTAGTCATCAATACGAGACCGGTCTGTGCGTACTTGTGCTGCAGGCCTCGGTACTTCGTGTTGTCCTGCTCCCCGCTTGTGTCAAAGCTGCCTTCCAGCTCATGCTCTTCTATGGAGGGAATCGCCATCTTGCGCAGAGGATCATCCGGATCGTCCCAGTCGATCAGATTCGCGTAGTACTCTGTGACGGCCATGGGATGATGTGCGATGATGGAGCTGAGTTCGCGTTTCTCGGACGGGGTCAAGTGGGTGCGTTTTTCAAGTTCCTCGATAGTTCTGATTCTGTCTCGGTCCATGAACCTCCAATCTGTGCTTTCCCTTTGGATTTCCGAGCCCGCTGCCCGGCGGGGAGGCGAACCTTGATTCCGCTCGCACGTCTGCGAACGCTACGTCGATTTACGGTCTGACCATACCACAATACTAGGGAACTGCAAACCCCTGCCCGGCCCGTCCTCCGAATTGACTGCATTGGATGAACTAGCAGCCGCACTGTCGTTCGACAGGATTCAAATCGCCTTCAGAACACTGCCCAGCATGGATTCCCAGCCAAGTCCAACTGTGAATATGGAGCACAGTTGAATAATCCCAGGTTTCTCCGGGTCAAATGACTTCCTATACACGGCCGGAAAGATGGGCACGCAAACGATGGCAGCGAACAACACCCATCCCCAGCTAATTGCCATGCTCCACTGACCAGTCGCCTGGTATTGCGCGAAGAAAGGCTGAATCCATACTCCCATAAACAGCGCAACATATTGAAACAGGCCGCCGGCTCGGGGCACGCGCCTCTTGCCGGGCGCAGCGGTCGTACCTGAGGCCAGATCAAAGTACCTAAGGAGTCTCTTCACGCGCACCTCCTTGTGGTTACGAATTGAACTTGCGTTCAAACGGGCCATTAGCGATGCCTTCCGGAACTCCACGCGCCCCAGTTCACTCAAAGAGCTTCTTGTACTCCCCGTATCCCAGTTCCTCCAGCTCCTCTTTCGGAATGAATCTCAGCGCGGCGGCGTTGATGCAGTATCGCAACCCCGTGGGCTCGGGTCCGTCGTTGAACACGTGGCCGAGATGCGAGTCTGCAGACTGACTTCTTACCTCCGTCCTCCGCATGGATAGGGTGGTGTCCTCCCTCTCCGTGACAGCATCGGGATCAATCGGCTTCGTGAAGCTCGGCCATCCGCAGCCTGAGTCGTACTTGTCGAGCGAGGTGAACAAAGGTTCTCCGGACACGATGTCGACGTATATGCCCTCCCGCTCATTGTCCCAATACTCGTTGTCGAACGCCGGCTCGGTGCCGTTCTCCTGAGTCACGTGATACTGGAGAGGAGTCAGTCGTCTTCTCAGCTCTTCGTCGGAAGGCTTCTGAGACTCGGACTCGGCGCTCAAGGTGTCCTTCCACACTTCTTGGAGAAACTCGTCGCGACCGGATGCTTTCCTGTAGCGTTCATATGCCGCCGGATTCACGGTGCAGTAGTTCTGGTGGTAGTCTTCGGCTTTCCAGAACTCCGAATATCGCAGTATCCTGGTCACTACGGGGTTCTTAAATCGTCCCGACACTTCCAGCTTGTGCTTTGACTCTTGGGCCAGACGCTTCTGCTCGTCGTTGTGGTAGAAGATGGCCGTCAAATACTGAGACCCCCTGTCCACGAAAGACCCGCCCTCATCGGTCGGATCAATCTGCCTCCAAAAGGCATCAAGCAGTTCTGAATAACTTACTCTGGACGGATCGAATGTGATTTGAACGGCCTCGAGGTGACCGGTCTTGCCGGAACACACTTGTTCGTACGTGGGATTCTTTGTGTGCCCGCCAGTGTAACCACTGATCACATCCTCCACGCCTTCCATCGTTTCAAACGGATGCTCCATGCACCAGAAGCAGCCGCCCGCGAACGTGGCCTTCTCGAATCCTGTAGAATCTCCTGCCATAGCCAGATCCTTTCTGTTTCCGTCGGAAGCTCCGGAGGCGCAGCCAGCGACGACAAGCGAAATCAGAATCGACCAGATGAACTGTTTCATAGCGGCTCCCTTCACTTCGTACTGCCTGAGACTCGCCGTCCCGGCTTCATCTCCAGCGTCTCTATGACGCCAGCCCCCACGCTGTCACCCCACACGTTGACGGTGGTGCGGAATCGGTCGAGGAGCCAGTCGATGGTCAATATCAGACCGATGCCTTCTACGGGCAGCCCCACCGCCCTCAAGACAATCACCATGGTGACGAGTCCCGCTTCGGGAATCCCGGCAGCACCGATGGCGGCCAGGGTGGCGGTGAGAAAGATGATGGCCTGCTCTACAGGGCCCATGTGGATTCCGTAGACCTGGGCAATGAACATGGCCGCAACCGCCTCGTAGAGAGCGGTCCCGTCCATGTTTATTGTGGCGCCCAACGGAAGCACAAAACTGGCCGTTCTGTTTGAGACGCGGTTCTCCTTCTCAACTCCTTCCATGGTAAGCGGCAGCGTGGCAGAGCTCGAGGCCGTAGAGAGGGCGTTCAGCAACGCCGGCGCCACTCCCGTGGCGTACCTGAAGGGATTCCGCCGCCCGATGGCCCAGAGTATGAGCGGCAGCACGATGAAGCCGTGCAACGCCAGTCCCATTGCGACTGTAACGCTATATTTGCCAAGCGCATAGAGCTCCGGCAGAAACCCTCCGAATCCCCCCGCCTCACCTATCCGCCCCGCTATCAATCCGAAGATGCCGACCGGAGCCACGACCATTATCCAGCCAACGAGCCGCATCACCGCGTCGTTGAGAATCGAGATCACGTCCACCGCCGCTCGCCCGCGTTCACCCAGGACGGAGAGCGCCGCGCCTATGAGAAGCGCAAACACGATGAGAGGAAGTATATCCATGCGAACCATGGCGTTGAAGATGTTGCGGGGAATCATGCCTTCTTTGCCCGTGGCCTTGTTCCCCACCAGGACCTCCCTCAGCGTGCTGCTCACCTCTCCCTTCTCTTTGCCGCGCACGGTCTGGGCGATCGCCAGGTCGATCTCGACTCCGGTTCCAGATGGACGGAGCTGCGGTTCGGCGAAGACGAGCTTCCCTTCGACGCTGCGGAGCGGCAGGCGGGTGCCATCCTCGGAGATGACCGAAAACACGTCTTCCGCCTCAATGTGCTGCCAGAACACTACGGAGGCCGAGTTCTCCGACACGGACTCGATTACCCCGCATACGTCCTGGTCGAGCAAGACGAGTATGTACTTATCGTCGTAACGGACCTTGCTCCACTGCATGTCGGCCAGCGTCACCGTGCGATTCCCCTCACCGCTCAAGGTGTAGGCGTAATGCTCGTGACTCTCCCCGTGCGAGACCTCCCTGCCTGGTTGCACTATGTTTACCAGGATTATCCCTATGAGAACCGACACCCCCGTCGTCGCCATGTAGTAGAGAATCGTTCTCCAGCCGAGCGAGCCGAGCTTCCTGATATCGCCCAATCCCGTGATGCCGACTATCATCGACAACACCACGAGGGGTACAACGATCATCATGAGAGAATTCAGAAACACCTCACCCAGAATCGAGAATTTCACAGCAAGATCGGGCAGCCAGCCGCCCACTGCGATTCCGACGGCGATGGCGACGACGATTCCGATGAGAATCGACTTGTGACTTCCGTTCCCGCGCGCCGAAGAATCATAATGCCCGACGCGTTCCGAGGAGCCGGAAGGTGTCGTGTGCTGCATGCGCTACCCCCGTGGCAAATGGAGTGTACTGCGGTAATTGACGCCTGACCCCTGCAGAGGACCCGCTCAATTGTGGCACGATGCGCATCTACTTCCGGGGCTGGCAGCCCGGGCAAATAAACGTACTGTTGCTGCCTGTCTTGATCTTCTCAATCGGCCTGCCGCAGGTCGGACAGGGTTTTCCTTCTCTGTATCCGATCTTGATGTGCTTCATCTGGAAGCCCCCCTTCCTGCCGTACAGGTCGACCTCGTAGAAAGCCCCACCCTTGTTGATGCTAGGCTGAAGCCCGCCGCGGATGGCCTTCGCCAAACCTTTGACTTCCTTCTCGCTCAACGTATTGATTGCGCGAAGGGGATGGAGCCGCGCCAGAAAGAGGATGTCGTGGATGTAGGCATTTCCGATGCCCGACGCGTAAGACTGGTTCAGCAGAAAGGACTTGATGTTCCCTCGCCGCCCCTTCAGCATCGTCCGCAAGTCTTCGAGACCGAGTTCGTTGGCGTTGGGTCCCAGCTTCGCGGTCATGGCGTGGGTCTTGAGCTTGTCCGGACGCACGTAGTGCGCGTAGCCAAACCACCAGAAGTTGAGCGAAAGACACGTGCCGTCTTTGAAATCAAAGACCAGTCGCCGCTTCTCTGGCAGCATTTTGCGGCTGACCAGCAGTATCTCCCCTCCCATCCCCAGGTTAAGAAGCAGCCAGCCCTTGGACGTCTCCACGAAGATCCATTTCCCGCGGCTGGTCACGCCAAGAACCTTGGCGTCTGTCAATGCGTCGACGAACGTCTTCTTCCTGACGTTGAGACACTTTGGCTGCATCACTTCCACGCCCGAGATGGTCTTGCCAATCAACTCCATCTTCATCTCTCTGGCCCTGGAGAGAATCTCCGGCAGTTCAGGCATTGTAAACCCCCGGGCTCAAAAGCTTCTATTTGCTGGAAGGAAGGGTCCGAAGGCCATCCACGCTACCGCAGCATGACCGTCAGAGTCTTGTAGCTCACAGTCTCGCAGATCTCTTCCACAAAGTCAGTGTAGCTGGCGTTGTGACTCATCAGCCCGTTCTTCACCATGAAGACATCGAAGTCGCGGTCGATGGCTCCGTGATAGGTTGCCAGGACACATCCGACCGCGCTCAGACCGCAGAGGAAGAGGGTATTGCACTCCCTGTCCCGGAGCATCTTCTCAAGGTCTGTCTTGGTGAAGGCGCTGGGATAGTTCTTCACGACCTTGGGATCACTTTCCTCGATGCTGACCGAGGCCGGAAACTCGAACCCCTCGGCGCCGGGCTCGGGGCCGTAGCCGGGCTCGGTGTGATACACCCTAACGACGGGAAGCTCGTGTTCGCGAAACAGTGAGATGACAGCGTTGATGACCATCAGCGCGAACTCCTTGTCCTCATCATCCATGTAAGGCAAATACTCGTTCTGAACATCGATGACCAGGAGTGCGGGTCTGAATTCTTTCTCGCTCGACTTCTGGGCCTGAGAAGCAGAAGCGAACATGCCAAGAAGCACCAGACCTAGGATAGCGAGAACGCAAACCTTTCTCATGAATCTCCCCCCTTTTTGGCACACACATGACTCCTACTGATGAGGGTCCATCACGCCAACCGGTCCGGGCACTGCACCACTGCCGCTTGGCCAGGGCACGTCCGGTACGGCACGAAACCTCAGCGTCACTTCGGCTGGCTTGAGCCCTGCCCGAACCAGGCCGCGTACAGCTCCGGCCGGCGGTCCGGCAGAAAGAGTCTCCGTGCCGGCGAGTTCTTGAGGGCCGCAAGATCCACGTCGCACACGAGAATCTCTTCGGTAAGTCTACCGGCGCGTGCGATGACCTTCCCCTCCGGATTGCACACGAAGGACTCTCCTGCAAACTCCAGCTTCGGCTCCCTTCCGACTCGATTGCAGAGGGCCGTGAAGTATCCGTTCTGAAATGCCGCCACTCTCATCTCGGCCTCGAACAGGCCCTCTGGCCATTCGTCCACGGCCCCGGCCTGAGGCACGACCACAACCTCCGCCCCGCCCAGAGCAAGAGCTCGCATGTACTCAGGATAGTGCCTATCGTAGCATATGGCAACGCCGATTCGGCCGAACTCCGTTTCGTAGACCGGCGCCCCCAGGTCGCCCGCGGCGTAATAGTCCCTCTCATGAAAGCACGGCAGGTCAGGAATGTGCACCATACGCGTCCTTCCGAGCAAGCTTCCGTCGGCGTCCAGGACGGGAGACGAATCGTAGGTGCGGTCGCCCTCGCGCTCGAACATGTTGAGAACCACTGCCACGCCAAGCCGGCCCGACAGCTCCGCAAAGGCCTCGGTCGTGGGACCTGGCACCGGCTCGGCCAGCTCGGTCACGTCGGCAGCGGCTCGCTCTTGAGGATAGAAGGGTTCGAAGGCCAGTTCGGCAAAGCACACGAGCTGCGCACCCCTGCCGGCTGCGGCCTCCGCCGCCGTGAGGCCCTTCTCTCTGTTTGACACCTTGTCCACCGAAGCGCGTTGCTGGACGAGCGCGATTCTCATCTTCTTTCCCTCCCTCCACGGAATCAAAATCCGCCGAAGCCGCGCACCTACACGTCTCCCGCGACTTCTGGCCTTACTTCTTCCAGAAAGAGACCGTGAACAGAACGAGGACAGTGAAGATTTCCAGCCTGCCGGCCAGCATGAGGAAGCAGAGAAACCATTTTCCTACGACGGGAACGTGGGCATAGTGATCCGTCGGGCCGACCGCCCCCAGACCCGGTCCGATGTTATTAATGTTGGCTGCCACGCTGGCAAAAGCTGTCTCGAAATCCAGACCCAACGCGCTCATGAACAGGACCCCGAACGCTGTCAGTCCGATGTGGAGCAGAAAGAAGCTGCCGATGTTGCCAGCTATCTCGCGCGGGATGACCATGTTGCCGAGCCGCACCGTCAGAATCGCCTGCGGATGAATCAACCGCTTTATCTCGTTGATGCCCAGCTTGAGCAGGATCAACGTACGCATTATCTTTATGCCGCCTCCGGTCGAACCCGCACATCCCCCGAAGAACATCAAGAAGTAGAGAATGACTTGCGATAGCTTCGACCACTTCTCATAATCCGCGGTTACGTACCCGGTGGTTGTCAGAATCGACACGACCTGGAAGAGCGTCTGCTGGAGCGTGGTGGAAATGTGATGCCCGGTCACCCTCCACACGTCGACCCCTATCAGGAGAACGGCCAAGGCGATGATTCCGGCAAAGAACGTGGTCTCCCGGTCTTTGAGATAGACCAACGGCTTACCTCTCAACGCGCGGTAGTGCAGCGCGAAGTTTATGCCCGCCAGGACCATGAAGAACATTACTATGTAGTGGATGAAGGCACTGTTGTAGTGCCCGATGCTAGCGTTCTTCGTGGAGAAACCGCCGGTGGCCATGGTCCCGAACGTGTGACAGAACGCGTCGAACCACGTCATTCCCGCCAGCTTCAGGAGCAGCGTCTCGGCCAGGCTTATTACCGCGTACACGCCCCAGAGCAACTTCGCCGTGCTCTTTATCCTGGGAGTCAATCTATCGGGCGCCGGTCCCGGCACTTCGGCCTTGAAGAGCTGCATGCCGCCCACTCCCAGGAGAGGCAGAATAGCCAGGGAAAGCAGGATGATTCCCATCCCGCCCAGCCAGTGTGTCAGGGAACGCCAGAACAGGAGTCCGTGCGGCAGCGCCTCGATGTCGGTCAGAATCGAGGCCCCGGTCGTGGTGAATCCAGACATGGTCTCGAAGAAGGCGTCGGTGTAGGAAGGAATGAATCCCGAGATTTTGAACGGCAAGGCCCCCACGAGGGCAAAGAGCAGCCATCCGGCCGAGACGATCAGGAATCCGTCTTTGGGACGCAGTTCGGTTTCTGCCCTCGTCGTCAAGAACCCCAGGATTCCCACGACCCAGGCCACGGCAACGGTGACGAGAAAGGCGTTGAAGTCGCCCTCCTTGAAAAAGAAGGCGATCAGGGTAGGGGCGACAAGAGAGATTCCCAGGAAGATCAGGAGGGCGCTCAAAACGTGTATGACGGCGCGATAGCTAACCATACAGGTTCTCAACCACTCCGAAACGTGTCACAGAAAGACCTCAAACGTCCCGGAGACCTTTGAGGTCTGAGTTCATCAGGGCTAATTGAAGAGTCTCTCCGCCTCGTGAATTCCAGACGGCAGGGCAAAGAGCACCACCTTGTCGCCCGGCTTCAGCTGCGTATCGCCAACGGGAATGAGAACATGGTCATCACGCATCACCGCTCCGACGATAGCGTCCTTCGGAAAAGCCAGCTCGCTGAGCGGTTTCTTCGTGATCTTCGATCCCTTCCTGGGAATCAACTCGATGGCTTCCGCCGCGATCCCTGGAATCGAGGCCACGCTGACCACCGCGCCTCGACGGACAAACTTCAGGATCTTGTTAACTGTGAGCAGCTGCTTTGAAATGTATGCGTCGATCCCGATGTTCGGAATGATTGCCCAGTACTCCGTCCTGTTGATGAGGGAGATGATCTTCGGCACTTTCAGATGCTTGGCCACGAGGCAGGAGACGATGTTCGTCTCATCGTCACCCGTTGCCGCGATGAAGGC
>CP070702.1:1079967-1092563 GCA_020349905.1 Candidatus Eiseniibacteriota bacterium | reverse complement strand
AGGAGCACAAGAAGAACGAGAGAGTGGTAATCTCTCTGGAGTAACGGGCGGGCTGATTATCGAACAATCGCCTGGACCGTATCCCGCGAGACGCACGGACACGCCCCGCGGGGCCAGTCAGACGGAACGTTCGGCCGACCCGAAGATGGCATTGAGGCACAGGGGATCCGTCGAAGGCAGAATGGGAATCGCTTCTGTGGAAGACAAATGCAATCTATTGACCTCATACGCGACAATCTGACGAAGAGCATGAACCATGTTCTCAGACGCATCGAGGAAATGCGGGAGCACTGCGTGGTATTCCCGAGCCCAAAGGGGGGCGGTCACACGCTCTGGGTGCTTGGGCACTTGGCCTACATTGAGGCGCTTGTTATCCGCGGGTTCATGTTTGCAGAACAGAATCCGCTGGCCGAGTGGGAGGATCCATTCGACGGAACCGATACGACCGGGGACATCAGCCAGTACCCGCCGTTCGACCAAGTACTCGCCATGTGCCGCGAGATGCGTGAGTGGACGATAACGTTTCTTGATTCGCTCTCCGAAGGTGATCTCGACAAATCGAGTGCGAACGCGCCCAAGGGCCACGAAGACACCTTCGGCACCTACCGCCTTTGCCTGCAGTTCGTCAGTGACCATTGGTATATGCACCGCGGTCAATTGGCCGACGCGCGACGGGCCGCCGGGTTGGAGAGGATGTGGGTGTAAGGATGCTCTATTTGACCGTGAAATGGCTCGAGAAGTCAGGTGAGGGCGCTCATGAAGAGAAGAAGCACATTCTATTTGAAACTCGTAGCTCTAGCCTGTGCTCTTCTGTTATTGGTTGTCTCTGCTATTCCTTTGTTTGACAGGACCACAGATGCGAGACTACTAGGCCTGATATTTGGCGCATTTGGATCTGGGGCGATGCTGTCAGATTTGATTCACGATGTCTGGAAACAAAGGCGAAGGAGTAACAGTTGACTTCAGTGGCGTTCTGCTGCCTAACTAGCGTAGGTACCCTAAGAGCTTGGCTGTCACGCCGACTGCATGCGCGCCCGTCGCCCCAACCTGGCGCTCGCGGGTGATGCGCGGTCCCTTGGGCTGACGTACATGGAGGGTTGTCATGAGTAACCTATCACATCGGTCACGGATTGTATTTCGAGCTGCACGCGGAGTAATTGCGACCGTTCTTCTTGCCGTTCTTCTCTGTGGCTGCTCGTATGAAAACGACTCGCAGGTCCCGGCAATCGACGTGGACTTCCGGTTCGGCATGCGGAACGATGACAACGAGACCCAGGACTTCGTCGCCGTGACCTCCAATTCGGTCATCATCTCGCGGGCTCGTTCGCAGCTTGCCCTGCCGGACTCGGAGCGGAGCCTCCATATCAGTGGTCCAATAGAGCGGGGCAGTGGAGGTCACAACCTCGGCTGGTCGTGGCACTTCGTTCCAGACGCCTGGACGCTGACCGGGGTGAGCGCAGAGGTGTGCGATGGTGGGCCACAAGGGGTTGAGGACGATCTCGATTACTGGGTAGACACGTTGCAATCCTTCTGTCCGTGGGACTCATACGTGAAGGAGGAACTCAGTCAACCTTGAGAAGACGGAAAGATAGCGTGCGCACGTCATGAAAGTCCCTCTGCAGGCCTCAGAGGTGTAAGTCAAAGTCGCGCGCCGCCCGACTTTGCATGAACCCGACAGGAGTTGACCGTCACGCCGCCTGCGGTCGCAGGCCCCTTGCCAGCTCATGCCTGCAGGCTATGCACATCGTTATCTGGTCAGAGAAAGGAGTGTGGGTGCAACATGAAGCTCAATGTAAAGAGCTTGACCACTGGACTGAAGTACCACGGTCAGTTGTATGGAAAGAGGCAACACTACTATGTGTTGTCTAGTCGACGGCATTACTTCGTTATGTCGTTGTCGAGGTCGAAACGTTCTTCCGGTAACTTCAACCTGGTCAGCAAGACTGCTGTAGATCGTCTCTTTAAGCGACTTCGCGGCCAGCAGGGCGTCACGGCTAAGCTAGTATTTGCCCGGTCCAGGAAGCCCCGGGAGATTCCGTCGCACCTGAGCGCTCTGAACATGCTCTACGTCATGGTGGCGACAGGCCGGGCTGTAATTGATGAGCGGCACAAATCTCGGGAGATATTCTTCAACGTGAAGAATAAGTAAAGCCGCCAGGCCTGTCTGCAGGTTATGAATGACGTTGGACCGGCTTCCGAGGGCACATTCTACGCAAACATCAAGGGAGGCACGCAGAGTGAAGTGGGTGGACAGAGAGTTTAATTTTGACTTGCCGGTCACGGAGTCCTCAAGGTTAATTGAACGATTGAGAAGTACACCGGACGAGCTAGAGGCTCTGGTGTTATCGCTTCCATGGGAGCTGCTCATACGGAGAGATGGGAACGCGTGGTCCATTCAAGAGAACGCCGGTCACCTGCTGAGCATCGAGTCGTTGTTCCGTGGTCGCCTTGATGACTACAGAGCGAATCTGGAAACGTTACGCCCCGCCGACATGACTAATCGGCGAACGGTTGAAGCCTGTCACAACGAATCCGATATTCGGGACATTCTGGTTGAGTTTCGCCGTCAGCGGGAAGAATTGCTCAGATGTCTTGAGGAGTTTGGCCCCGACGGCTTTGCGAAATCCGCAATGCATCCGAGACTGGGCAAGAGGATGAGGGTGTGCGACATGATGTACTTCCAGGCGGAGCACGACCGGCACCATTTGAGTCGGATACGGAACTTGATGAGACAATTCGGAGCGCGATCTAGTTCCTCATGAAACTGGCACCCGGAGCTGTCGTGGCCCTTGTGAGTAGTGGTCGCCCCGCCCTTGGCGCTTCCCTGCGGGAACGCCCGGCCAGGGCCGCCCGTGCCCGTCCGTCACGCGGGCTACGTGGATTGTTATGCTCAAGGTGATGCCATGAAGAAATCCCAATATGGCCCTTGTGGTTTGTATTGCGGTGCATGCGGTGCACCAGACTGTGGTGGTTGTCAGAGCAATGTCATTGATGATTACGTTAGGCAATGCAAGTTCCGGCGGTGTACGAAAGAGAAGGACATAGAGTTCTGTTGTCTTTGCAGCGAATATCCCTGCACCGAACTCCACGAATTCATGAACGATGAGTGGCCTCACCATTGGACCATGCAGCCTAACTTAGAGTTCATCAAGGAGCATGGCAAACAGGAATGGCTGAAGGCACAAGAAAGCGAATGGCACTGTAAGAGTTGTAGCGCTGAAGTCAAGTGGTATCAGAAAGAATGTGCGTGTGGGCAACTATTCGATGCGTGGGATGCGCCAGCATAACAAGCCGCTGAAATCGGATGGCCAGAAGGCCTCGGCTTTACCGCGCCGTAATGCGTACCAAGAATAGGATACGTCAGATGAGCAAGTGGATTCTGGTCGGGCTTGGAGTCATCGTCATAGGAATCGTGATCGCTGGAATGGCCGGACGTGCTCGTGAGACCACAAGGGTAGATCGGATGGTAGAGATGCTTATCGACAGGAGCTCTGACCTAGATGCTAACGCTGTGGATTTCGGCTCCTTTTCCGAGCTTCCGCCACCGGTTTCCCGATATTTCAAGCATGTTTTGGCTGATGACCAGAAAATAATAAGGATAGCGAGAATGCACCAGTCGGGTATGCTACGAACCAGTATGAAGACCGACGTCTGGTCTTCATACGCCGCGCATCAGGTGGTTGTGCCACCCGCCACGGGTTTCGTTTGGAGTGCAAAGGTCGCTATGCCTCTGGGTATTTATGTTGGCGTTCTGGACAGCTACAGTGCCGGTGTAGGTGCGGGTAGAGTTAGCATTCTGTCGGCGTTCGCTGTCGCCTCAGAAGCTGGTGATCCCGGTTTGAATTCCGGTGCATTGCACAGATACCTTGCGGAGGCGGTATGGTATCCCACAGCCCTTTTGCCTCAGTCGGGGGTGGTTTGGAGTTCAATTGACAACCGATCTGCAACGGCCACGCTGACTGACAGTGGTATCACTGTGTCTTTGGAGTTTCGCTTCAACGATGCCGATGAGGTGGTGGCGATCTACAGTCTGGGTCGATTCGGGCGCTTCGACGGGGAGTACAAGAAGGTACCGTGGGAAGGCCACTTTCGCCACTATCAAATGCGAGGCGGTATGCGCGTTCCTACGTACGGAGAAGTTGGCTGGTACGAAGATGAAACCCTGAACCTAGTCTGGAAAGGAAACCTCATCGATGTACAGTATCAGCTTGGATACTGAGTTATTCGTTAATGCAACGGGTGCATCCAACAAGCCGATGCACCGTAAGGTGATTTCGATGCGCTCTGCTACTGCCGGTGATGCTGAGCGTCATGCAACGGACACCACGGGATGTGGGTGAGATGAGATACATTGATTTCAGAGATTCAATCTGCCGCGAGCTCCGTCGCAACCCTAAGGGTCTTACGTGGCCAGAGTTGAAACGTCGGCTGCGTCTGCCGTATCAGAGTCCGTGCTTCGAATGGGTCAAGCGAATGGAGCAGGAGAATGGACTGACGCGGGAGCCTGGGTTAGGTAGGGCCTACGTGTGGCGGGTCCGAGCCAGGAGATGAGCGGCTTCGGGAGAGTGACGGGATAAATTATGCCCCGTGCTGCCCAACCACGGCTTGAGTGGACGCACAGGCAGCGCCGCCAAGCTAGACCGCTGACGGTCTGTCGTCAGAAAAGTCCCCTCTGCTACGGCTCTTTGGTCTTCCGTGTCCTGGACTTCTTTCGAGAGGCTTTCTTCTTTCTTGGACCCTTCTTTTGAAGCTCCTGGGGGACTATCTGTCTGAAAAGAGAAGCCTCTCTCTTGAAGAAGCCTTCCGTATGGAGAGAGTCATCAAGACCAAAATACGTGTAGTCTATGTGATGACAGAGTTCATGAAGAACGGTCCTCATGAAGGACTTGAAGGCGACCACCTGGCCCTTTGCGGCGGTCTTCATCCAGACAGTAAGCACAGCTCTTTTCCCCCCCGTCCGCTCATAGAGGCCCTGCAGCTCTTCCACTGAGCTTGAAGGGCGCCTGGACTTGATTCTTACAACGAGCGCCTCTGTGTTTAGGCTCTCGCACACCAGGCGGCAGATTTCAGAGGCGTGCTTCGCCACGTCACGGGACCTACTGTCCTCAAGTGCCTTCTTGAGCTTCCTGGTCACCGGGTGTACGCGGCCCGGACTCTTAACAGGAATGCTGCCTATGGCATCGCTTCTCCTGTAGATTTTCTTCTTGGCTGCGCTTAGATTGTCGTAGTATGGAAATCGCATCTGTTTCGGGTAGGGTTTTCTGCTACTCAAGCAGCTAACACTCAATATACAATCGTTCACCGGAATGTGCGTATAATATGCCAGTATCCAGGCGAAATCCACCTGTTTACGTGGACGCTTTTTCAATGTCAGCGGTCGATCTTAGGGCGACCCGAGGTGTCCGGTTTTGAGCCGACGGGTGACACTATGCACACGTTAGGCGACTTCCCAGGGGCTGGTGAGTGATGAAGAGCCGAGGATTTCAGATTGTCAAGCTTTCTCCGATGACAGTTGTGTCGGCACACGCTTTAGGTGTCTCGCCCGAATCCGAGGCCTGGGATCTGCTGTGCGCCTGGGCAGAACCACGGGGGCTGCTGGAGGGCAATGAACTACACCCGATATACGGTTTCAATAATCCTAACCCCGAGCCTGGTAGTCAGGAGTACGGATACGAATTCTGGATGGTCGTCGATGATAGCTTTACCGACTCTGGCCAACTGAAGCTCAAGAAATTCCCTGGCGGCCTGTTTGCGGTCAGCCGCTGCAAGTTGGTCGGTGATAGTGACGGGACTGTTCCTGAGATATGGCGCGACCTTTATGAGAAGGTGAAGGCGAGCGGTACCCACTGCTGGCGTCGTGCTCAGGAACTCGAAAAGCTTGTGAACCCCGGTGCGCCAGCAGATGAGCTCTTGCTTGACCTGTATCTACCAGTTGTTGAGACGAGCAGCGGCGGATAGTCGATAGTCGCCTGAGAGAACGATGACGAAGCTCGCGGTGGCTTCGGTGGCATTCCTTTGCGGCTTCTGAGCAACGGTGTGAACATCGAGCAGTGGGAAAAGCGTGCGCTTGAATCTGCCTGATGAATTGACAAGTGTGTTGTTGTGCCTGCGTTTCTGCTTTCCAGGACTAATTGCCTGATAGCCGGTCAGAGTCCTGATGGACAAGGAGGCGAACATGAATGCAAAGAAGGAAAGCGGGAGACATCTGTTGGATGTGAAGATAGACGTGAAGATCAAGCTTGCAGCGTTATGGGTGACTCTGATGTTTTTCTATCTGTACGCAGATATCGTCGCATTTTATCAGCCGGGGCACATTGAGGATGTAATGACGGGGGAGGTAGTTGGTATACAAATCAACGAATTATTCTTGTTGGGAACTGCGGTGTTA
The DNA here is from genome assembly GCA_020349905.1 of Candidatus Eiseniibacteriota bacterium. Classification (GTDB taxonomy): domain Bacteria; phylum Eisenbacteria; class RBG-16-71-46; order JAFGJU01; family JAFGJU01. The sequence goes on along the minus strand of CP070702.1, from coordinate 1,086,175 downwards.
ATGGCGATTCCGAGTGTTATGGTTTTCCTGTCTCTGGCGCTCAAGGCGAGAGCGAATCGCTGGATGAACATCATCGTGGGTGTATTCTATGCCGGTGTCCTGCTCGCTACGATGCTCATACCAACGGGGACAGAGAAAGTTTGGACTTACTATACATTCTATGTGATTGTCGAGGCTCTGTTCATTGCACTGATCGTCTGGCACGCATGGACGTGGCCCAGACAGGAGGCATGAGTCGATTCGATGTTCTCCGAAAAGATGCGTACAATCGCGCTCATCCTCCTCCTACCGATTCTGCTGTCTTGCTCGCACGACAGGTATCTGTTTGACCCTCAAGGTAACAGATACCAGACCGTCACAATCGGCGAGCAGGTCTGGATGGCGGCAAACCTGCGATACGACGTGGGTGACGGCACCTACTGCTACGATGACGACCCGCTTCAATGCGAGGCCATGGGGCGCCTATACACCTGGTCAGCGGCCCTGGCAGCGGCCGACCAGATTCCGGGCTGGCACCTGCCGTCGAGAGAGGAATGGGAGGAGCTCATCGCGTTTTGTGGACCCGACAGCGCCGGGTATCGTAAGCTCATATCCCCGGCCACCGAATTTGACCCGCAATGGTCCGGAGTGCGGACCTCTGCCGCAGAATTCAAAGCAGGTGACTTCAAACCTGGTGGATTCAGGGGGGTGAACCACTGGAGTTCCTCGACCTCCGACACAAACACGGCGCTGGCCTATTCCGTTGCCCTGCTGGATCATCTGCAGATGATCGGTCCGCACAACTACCCGAAGGTAAACGCCTGCTCCGTGAGGCTCCTGAAAGATAGATAAGTTGGGGACTCCGCCGTCCATCCTGGCACTCACTAACGCTCCGGAGGGGAGCACTTACGAAGTGTGAACCCTGGTGAAATGCCGTATACTGTCAGTGTCAATGTTCACCGGTTTCACACTGGCCAACAAGATCGCCAAGCAGGAACGACAGGCAGGCCCACGACAATCGCACGCAGGCGACGGAAGGATGGAACTGGGCCCATGAACACATTGATCTCGATAGGTGTTGCATTTGTGATACTGGCAGTGGTCTTGACCATATTCGTGCGGATATGCAGAAAGGCACGCCGGGGAGGAGGGGGGAGTGCAGTTGTGACTCTTGGGGCCTTGTACGACTTGCACAACAAGGACAGGAGGGCCGCAATCGAGACCATCGTCGAGGTCAATGCCGGAAAGGAGCTGGAAGAACAGAAGTCTTCGGACACTGAAGAATGATAGCAGCATAGACGTCCCGCATCGTCTTTGAGAAACGCAGAAGTGTCTCACCCATTCCTTGAAGTCTCGCAGTAACGGTCAGAGAGCTGAACGCATAGGAGTCGGAGCAGGTTCCGTCCATAGTCCAGACCATTCTCGGCGTGTTGCTGAAGTGTTTCACAAGCCGGAAAGGAGACGCCTATGAAAGCGAAAACGATCCCCGTAATGGTCGACGACCGCAAGGACGTTGGCGATTTCAAGATGACAAGGGTGACCTACTTCTATGTAGAGTCGACCGAACCATCCCCAGATATCCCCATCGACGACCGCACCCTCGGAATACCGATGTTACCGCTCGAGTTCTCGGGCGTGCTTCACAGGCCGAGCAACAAGAAGGAGCTTTTCGAGACGCCGGACCAGATTGAAGGGCTCTTTCGGACCGTTGAGGCTCACGAGTCGCTCTACGTTGACTCCGATAACATCTGGATTCCGAATGAACTTTTCGACAAGACGCCCGAGAGGGGGGACATCTACCGTGTTCCCTTTGACCTCTTTGCCATGCTTTACCCCCTCTGCCGGAACGATGCTTCTTTGGACGCAGGCCTGTCTGGAATCAGCGAGGCGGGCATCGTGGTCTCCTTCTCAGAAATTGAGACGACCGCCTTTGCCAGATGGAGCGAGGGGGTCGTGGAGAATCTCAGAGCAGCCTACCCTAAGAGCGAAAATCTCAAACTCGAGTGGAGGGAATAGCAATGAGTTCCCTGAACATAACTCTGATCGACGTGGGGTGGGGCGACTCGATTTTTCTGGAGCACGTGGACGCTGCAAACAACAGTCACTACGCGCTCATCGATTCCAACGACTCGAAGGAAATTAAGTCGACTCGCATTTTTATCGAGCGACTGTTCAGGCTCAAGCGCCAGGACATACCTGCGCCGCTGTTCGAATTCGTGCTCCTGTCGCACGGACACGACGACCACGGTAAGGGTCTGGAGGGAATCATACGCAAATACGGCACGACATACTTCTGGCACCCGAAGACGGAGCGGTTGGGTCCGGATGCTCCACTTATTCGCTATTGCGGGCAGGCGACTTCCAAAGTCGGGCAATTCGAGGCGGTAAACAGCACTAAGATTCTGCCTGCGTTCGGGGACGTCAGCATGGAGGTCCTTTGGCCGCACTACAACCAGATCTCGAGCGAGGAAAACAACAACTCGATAGTCCTGGTGCTGAAGCTGGGCAGCACGTCCGTTGTGTTGACGGGCGACGCGGAGGAAGATGTGTGGGACGACATTGCCTCCAACATTCCACAGGACACCGTGTTCTTCAAGGTGCCTCACCACGGCTCAAAGAACGGTAGTCTCGATGCCCAGGATCAGCCGACCTGGTTGTCGAACTGCCCGGCCTCTGCCAGACTTGGCATCAGTTGCATGTACAGGAAGGACTACAAGCATCCCCACGACGAGGTCCTGAATGCCTTCACGAACGCGGGCCGAGAGTACTATCGGACCGACGAGCATTATCACCTCACGGTTTCGTTGGACGGCGCGAGTCCGCCGACCGTGAAGCACTCACACGTCTAGATACCCCTCGTCGAACTGCACCTTGCACTGCCTTCAAGGCCTGCATGTAGCCCTGGGGTTTCAGAGCTCGCCCTGGGCTGGGCGTTGCGAATGGCCGTGCGACGGGAACCGGATTAGTCGTCGAGAAGGAGAGCACATGAAGAGGAAAACGAAGGTCGGATTACTCGTGGCAGCAGGTGCCCTGGCCGGTGTTATCATCGCTGTCGTGATAGGTGTTTCGTGGTTGATGAAGCAACCGCTCTACAGGTTCGGCTCCGTGAGTTCTGAGAAGAATCTGACTGCTCCACTTGAACCGCCGGAGCAAGTAGATGGCGCCGTCTGGCAGGTAGAACCCGGCATCGGTCTGCACTTGGATGCATTCGGAGAAGGCCGCCCGGTTCTCGTCGTTCACGGGGGTCCGGGGATTCCTTATGCGAGCGCGTGGAAAGGGCTTCGACCTCTGGAGGACCGGTTCAGGTTCTACTACTATCATCAGCGCGGCTGTGGCGAGTCGACTCGCCCCTTCGACCGCTTCGAATCGAAAAACTACTACGCCAACATGACTACGCTCGAGCGCACCCTGGGCCTCGGTGCCAAAATTGCAGACGTTGAACGCATCCGCAGGATTCTCGGTCAGGAGAAGCTCACTATCATCGGCCACTCGTTCGGTGGCTTCATCGCTTCCCTGTATGCGGCAGAATTTCCACAGCGCGTAGACCGATTGATTCTGGTCGCCCCTGCCGGCGTCCTCACGCCGCCGGACGAAGAACGCAACATCTTCCAGCTGGCTCGAGAGAGACTTCCCCAGGAGCAGCACGCAGCGTACGACTCGGTGCTGGCGGAGTATTTCGATTTCCCCAATATCTTCTCGAAGTCAGACTCTGACCTGGTGACTCTCCACGAAGCGTGCGGTGAATACCTGGTGAAGGCAATGGGCTATGATTCCTTGGGGATGAAGGATGGACCGACAAGCGGAGGGTGGACGGTCTTTGCCCTGTATTTCAGCATGGGAAGGTCTTACGATTTCAGGTCGGCCGTCGCCGAAATCGAAGCACCCACCTTGATTCTGCACGGCGCCGATGATGAGATAGCTTTGGCCGGCAGTCGCAGCTACGAACGCTCGATTCCTGACTCTCGATTCGTTTTGGTAGGCCGTGAGGAACAGGGTGCCTGGGCGGGCCATTCAGTTTTTGACGATTGCCCTGTCAACTTTGCGACGGCGGTCGCTGAGTTTCTGGAAGCCGAATGATAAGGACCTCTGCCACGAGCAGAAGAGCCACTATGGTATCGCGTTCGCCAATGTATTCTTGATCGCTCCCACGGTCATGGTTGGCTTTGTTCTGGTGTTCCTGCACTCTCGTGACAGTTGCCCCGTTACTGGTCCGTCTATTGAAGGGAAGAAGAATGAAATCACTCACGACAGCCGCGCTCGTAGTCATGCTTCTCCTCGTTATCTGCCGGGGAACACTGGCAAGCTCGATTGAAGGGACAGAGCAGCCTTCAAGTCTCACTGCTGTAAGCATCCACATGGCAGCCCTTGAGGGGAACATTGATGCCATTGAGCAGCACATCGAGGCCGGTTCCGACCTGAACGAGAAAGACATGTTTGGGTCGACTCCCCTGATTATTGCAGCCACGTTTGGCAAAACTGAAGTGGCCAAGGCGTTGGTCGAGGCCGGCGCCGATATGACAATTGGTAACAACGAGAACTCCACTCCGCTTCACGTTGCTGCTTTCTTCGGCCACACGGATATTGTCAGGGCCCTGCTGGATAACGGTGCTGACAGACACGTGAGGAACATCACCGGGGCTACACCTCTAGACATCGTCTCAGCTCCGTTTGACGATGACAAAGGTATCTATGACCGGCTCGGAGCGACTCTTGCGCCCCTGGGACTGAAACTGGACTACGAACATATTAGGAGGACTCGTCCCGAGATTGCGGAGATGCTGCGCCTCCGGCCTGAAGAGCTCGAAGCTGTAGAATACGCACCGCTCCCCGGGGATGATTGGAGGACGTCGACGCCCGCGGAGCAGGGGTTGGACCCGATGCTGGTGGCGGAGTTGTATCACGAGGCTGCTCACGTGGAGAGACTCTACGGGCTTCTTGTCATCAAGAACGGCCTTCTCGTCGCCGAAGGGTACTTCAACGACGGGGCGGTCGAGAAGAAGGAGTTGTTGCAGTCCGTGGCGAAGAGTTACACCTCGGCGCTAGTAGGTATTGCGCTGGACCAGGGTCATCTGTCGAGCGTGGAGCAGAACATGATTGATTTCTTTCCAGAGTTCGCCGGCCAAATAACTGATTCCAGGAAGCAGCAGATCACGCTCCGAGACATGCTTCAGATGCGGGCCGGATATCCCTGGGAGGAGTCCACGCGGGAGTTGTTCGACACACTGTATTCGGGCTTTCGGCCTTCCCACCTGGTCGACGTTTCTCTCGTCAGCGATCCGGGAAGAGAATTCAATTACAGCAATCTGACGTCCCATCTGTTGGGGGTTGTTGTGGCACGAGCGTGTGGTACAGACCTTAAGTCATACGCTGAGGCTCATCTGTTCTCGCCACTGGACGTGGAGGTGGGGGACGTTTGGTGGCAGGACTGGGAAGGATATTACATCGGCCACGGGGGCATCCGCTTCACGGCGCGTGATGCGGCGAAATTCGGCAGGCTTTATCTCAACGACGGTGAGTACGAGGGAAACCGCATTCTTTCGCCCGATTGGATCAGGGAATCGTTGGAAACTTACACTGAGAATGCCAATTCCGGCGCGCCGAGATCCGGCAGAATCGGCCGTTACTTCCGCGACATAGGGTACGGCTATCAGTGGTGGTCGGCCAGGGTAGGCGACCACCATTTCAACTACGCCGCAGGACACGGAGGAATCCTGATTGTCCTGCTGGATGAATTCGATATGGTTATTGTCGTCACCTCTGACCCCTTTCTCGGCCAACATGATGCCGAGGCATGGAAGCACGAACAGGCGAACTTCAATCTGGTGGGCAAGTTCATAAAACATCTACCGAAGGTCGAGACGGACGGGTCTGAGTGAAGGGTGTTTTGTATTCGTGTTCCCCTATACAGGGCGGCTCTCCACTGGAAAGGTCACGAGGTGAGGCGGTTGAAGTGTTGGCGAGGGTGAGAAGCCACGCCGGGTTGACAGCCGCATCGCTGTAATGTAGTCTGAAAACATCCCTGATGGATGTCGTTTGGGCAAGAAGCTCGCCAAAGCATTTTTACACCGAAACCCCTTAAGCCATAGTCAGCCCAAAAGAGGAAGCAAGCGCGTGACGACAGAGAAATGTCCACTATGCGGGTCCGACCAGGTCCGTGCCCTGGCCGTGCGCACCTTGCTGGAAAGCCGATGGACGCTCGGCCGATGCCGCAGCTGCGGCCTTCACTTCA
>CP070702.1:1048291-1079867 GCA_020349905.1 Candidatus Eiseniibacteriota bacterium | reverse complement strand
GCCAGTATGAGGCCGCCGAAGATGATGGAAAAGGTCACGACGACGATGCTCGTTGCCACTCCCAGTTCATCCACTGTCATGGCTATGGTGAAGGTCATTATGATGATCTGTACGCCTATGCTCAGCAGCCTCGCGAACTTGAGCCTTGCGTTGACCGCAGCGATGAGCACCGTTCTACCCACGAACACCATCAGGAGATACCCGACGATGAATATGAAAACCGCAAGGACCAGGTGGGGCAGGTAGGCGAAGAACCCTTCCGCAACCTTGTCCATGGCTTCCACGTTGATTGCCTCCAGGCCTGCGAGCAAAGAGGCGAAGATGACGATCCAGAAGATTACGAGCGCTATCACCTCTGAAGGCTGCTTCTTCACGTCTCCCTTCTCGAGGAGGGCGGTGAAGCCCGCTCGATAGAGCAGACGGTCGATGCCCAGCGCTTTGAGCGCTCCGCGCGCCACGATCTTGAGCACCCATCCGATGGCGACACCGGCAGCAATGATGACCAGCAGGGCGAGGAGGCTGGGTAGAGAAGTACTAAGGATTCTGAAGTATTCCCGGAGCGCTTCCGCGAAGGCACCGGCTCTTTCGCTTTCCATATCTACCTCCTTCGCCGCCTACGGGCGCCATTTCTCCACGAGGTAGCCCTTCTTGGTCTCGAACGTCATGCAGAGAGCCTCTATTCTTTCTTCGACTTCCTTCTCATGACTGTCGCGCATCTCCGTGAACAACGAGGCCACCTTGCCGAGATACAGAGGAGTCAGAGACTTAAGCAAGTGCTCCCTCCCGAGTCTCTTGTGGTGGGAAGCCAGCGCGAAGTCGTATATGAGCCGCACCCAGAGGTCGTCGGAAATCTCGAATTTGCGTCCTTCCAGGGCAGATTCAAGATCCTTCAGAACGTCCTGCTCGAGGAAGCGGGCCCAGAGCGGAGATAAGTGTTCTACTCCGTGCCTGAAACTCTCTATCATTCTCTCGATGTTCACGTTGATGGGTTCCACTCCCACGCCGTACTTCATGCCGAAGAGGGGAATGCGGGACGAACCGCGGACGTCTTTCCACACCGAATGGTAGGCTTCCATCAAGTCGAACACGCTCCCCACGACCTGAGTGAGCATGGAGCTGAGGTCCGAGCCCGGGTCCTTCTGGTCGTGCAGCTTCGCTCCGAGAAACGCCTCGCACACCTTGAACCCGCCCGCGACCGCGGTCGTAGTCATCCATATGTCGATTCCGTATCTGGCAACGTCCGTGTCCCAGACCTTCTTGGAGAGGTAATGGGAACCGAGCCGGCCGGAAAAGCCGAAGTCCCCGCCGATGGGCTGCCGTATCCTCTTTCCGTACAGCGCCCTCGCCATGGGGTACACGATGCTGTTCGTAATCGAACCGTCGTACTTGTGCCTGGCGTAGAGTGGCGTGACGTAGTCGAAGCCCTCTCTCAAGACCGGCCCAACCAGCAGCTCAACCCATTCGGGGGTTATGCTCCTCAAATCAGAATCGACCACGGCCATGGCCTTGGCACCCAGCGAGGTCCCTATTTCGATAATTGTCCGCAGGGCGCTTCCCTTGCCCGGTATCCCGTGGTAGGGAGTAACTATCTTGTGGACCGCGTAGAGCTTGTGGCTGACCAGGATTGCGCTCAGGTCCTCGAGCTGCGTCTCCATGACTACCTGGGGTGTACCGTCCGTAGAGGCGCCGTCGGAATTGACGAGGACGTTCTTCGTGTCGGGGAAGTACTTGGCCAGCCCCGCGCTTACGGCTCTGACCACGTGAGAGATTGTCCGGGCGTTGTTGAAGCTGGGAATGCCAACGACGACGTCAGCGGTGCCGACCTCGCTGATTCTATCTGCGACTATTTTGTCATGTGACCGCGCTGGCGGCATCTCAACGACCTGGTTGACAGTCAGGACGAGACTCCCTGGTAGAAGGACCTGATGATAAAGCTCCCTTGCTTATACGTAGCTATGTAGCAGGATGCAACTCCCTTGTCAAGAGGTCCAGCGTCTCGAACTTCCGTATCGCCGAAATGAGGTCCTTTCTTCCACGTGCTTTTAACAGACTCTGGAAAAACCTGTCGTCCTCTGCCAGCCTGCATACGGCCGCAAGCATCTTGAGATATTCCTCCTTCTCTCTCAGCGGACAGATAACGAGTAAGATGAGCTTTGCAGGTTCCGCGTCGAGCGCGCCAAACTCCACACCCTCTAGCGACCTTCCCACGCAGATAGCCCTCTCCTTTGCAAGCTCAGTTATAGCGTGGGGAATCGCGATGCCCTTGCCTATTCCGGTCGAGAGCGCCGCCTCCCTGGCAAGCAGGGCGCCCACCGTCTCGGGGACGCTCGTGACCAGACCCTCGGCATACAGGGACTGAACCAGTTCCTCGAGGGCCGCGTGCTTGGTCCTGGAAACCAGGTCCAGGTGCACCAGGTTCTCCCTGAGCAGGCTGGAGACGCGCGCGTATTCGGGCTTCCGGGCTACCCGCACCTCTTTCACGAGGATGAGGTCCTCTTCCCTAATTCCTCTGGCCTCCTGATAGGCCTTCACAGCTATCATTGGAGGTCTCTGCGTGCCCTCGATCTTGATGTTGCGGATGCCGTAGTAGTCCTCCTCCTTGGTTATGACGTTCATGCTGCGGTTTAATTCCTCCAGAATCGCAATCTTTCCGTGCTCTTCCGCCTTCGTGAGGAGAACGGTCAGAATCCGGTGCGACATGTTCCGCAGGCGGTCAAGCGTTTGGTTCCGGTGCACTCTGACTTCCAGGTCCACCTGGGCGATGGTCCTGAGACCTACCTTCCTCTCTATGTCCAGAAGGAGGCCGACCTCCACGCCGTAGCCCGAGTAGAAGGGCATGCGCTCCAGAATGCTCCTGCGCCCTGCGTACTCTCCGGAAAGGGGCTGGGCGAGCCCGGACAGTTGGGGAAACAACAGGTTAAAAACGGGCCTGACCACGAGTTCGGTCACCCTGCCCCCGCCGGTGGGAGCGAGCTTCCTGCCCACCTTGATGGGTCTCTCGTAGAAGGCCTTGACGTATTCAATGTCGCTGTTCGTGAGGAGGGGACCAAGAAGACCGTATACGAACCTCGGATGGATGTTTTTGATGTCGGAATCCACCCATACGATGATGTCGCCCTTAAGAAGATAGAGGCTCTTCCAGAGATTCTCTCCCTTGCCGTACCAGACGCCCAGGTCGGTGAGATGCTCGGAGGCCAGGTAGACATCGGCTCCCTCCCTTGCAGCGACTTCCGTGGTCTTATCCGTTGAGCCGCTGTCAACAACGGCAATTTCGTCGAGCAAGGGGAACCTGTCCATCAACTCGGACTTGATGGTTTTGACTTCCTTGCCTATTGTCTTCTCTTCGTTGAGAGTGGGGAAGCAGACACTGACCGTCAGGCCCTGCTCTTCCTTCAGTTCCACCAGTCTCTTGATGTCGCTGAATTGCTCGTGATGGAAGGTGCGAACTCTGAGCCATCTGTCCAGCTTCATGGGACCTCCGCTGCCTGCAGGTGTCCGGATTCTATCAGGTCCGGGGGGCGCTGTCAATCTAGCGGCCGTTCTTCTCTTGACTCTTGGCTCGTCTGCCACAAGTATTGCCACTACGACGACTATTGCCCCTGCGACCGGGGACAGGACGAAGGCTACCACGAAGGGAGAAGGCAGAACATGAGCAAGAAACGTTGGATTGTGGGAGTGGCCCTGGCTATTGCACTTGTGGCGGCCGGGTCGGCCGCGGGCGAGACCGTGATACAGGCCGGAGGGCTGGTGGACCCCGAAAGCGGCACCGTGCGACGTGACGTCATCATCATAGTCAAAGACGGGAAGGTCACCTCTGTGGGCCCCGGCCTTGAGGTGCCTGCGGGTGCCGACTTGTTCGACTTGAGGGAGATGTACGTGCTGCCTGGCTTGTTCGATTGCCACACACACCTCTGCGAAATGATCTCCGCACCGCCGGAAAATGTGATTTACGGTTTCGACGCCCATCTCGTTCGAGAGACCCTGCCGGGGCGCGTTCTTCAGGCCGTGTCCAACGCCAGGAAGATGCTCGAGTCGGGCATCACGACCGTGCGCGACGTCGGCAACTGCGGCGAGTGGGGCGACGTCGCCGTGCGAGAGGCCCTGCGGAAAGGCCTTTTCGAAGGGCCGACCACCCTGGCTTCGGGAAAGATCATCACGCCCTTCGGAGGCCAGCAGGTCCTTAGCCCGGAGCGTGTCGACCTCGCGCTCATCGATTACATCTTCGCCGACAGTCGAGACGAGATGCGTCGTGCAGTTCGCCAAAATGTCTACTTCGGTGCGGACTGGATCAAGATCGTGGTTGATGCTCAGCGCTACATATACTCCGAGGAGGACGTGCTTTTCATCGTGGAGGAGGCGGGCAGGGTCGGCCTGCGCGTGGCGGCGCACTGCATGACAGACGAGGCGGCCCGGAACGCTGCGGCCGGCGGCGTGGCCTCTGTCGAGCACGGGTTTCCCCTGAGCGACGAGACCCTGGAGATGATGAAGAAACACGATGTTTGGCTCGTCGGAACGGACTTCTCGACAGAGGTTCTTGAAGTCTACGGAATCCAGGAATGGAGGGACATGATTGTCGACCGGCTGCGGCGCGCGCATCGCATCGGAGTGCGCATGGCCTTCGGTTCCGACATCGTACTGGAGATACCCGGCCACGACCGGGGTAGCGCTGTGTTGACCCTCCTGGACACCTGGCTCGCGGCGGAAGTTCCGGCTCCAGATATCCTGCGAGCGCTCACCACGGACGCCGCCCTCTTTCTGGGGCTCCAGAAGGTCCGAGGTTCAATACGCGAGGGCCTGGCCGCAGACATCATCGCGGTGCCCCGTAATCCGCTGGAAGACATACTGGCTCTGCGAGATGTGAAATTTGTGATGAAGGACGGCCGGATCGTCAGGCACGACGAAGACGGATCCCGGCCCTGAAGCCTGCCGAGAACGGCACCGGTTCATCCGGTCAACCCGCGTAAGTGCTGTATCACAAAATGCATAGAAGCCTCCATTTTGCGTATTGACAAATTTTGGGGGGCTCCGTAGGATGCCCCCCGGGGGTGAGACTGCGCCTTAGATGGCACAGAGGCCGGGGTTCAAGGGTAATCCCGCAGGGGCGAATTGCGGTAAGGGAATGCAGACGAGGCTCCCGTTCGACCTCCATCGTCGCCGTTCCTAAAGATTGCCCTGCCCCACCCCCTTTTTTTATGTCTCGTTCCGTGTCTGACCGAGGACTCCTGCAAGCGCACGTCTCGCTCGCTTTGAACGAGCCCCGCTGGTCGAACGCAATCCAGACTCCGGAGGGTAAGAGGTGAAGAAGATCCTGCTTCTGGCAGAGGAACTGAGAGCGCCGTTTCTTACCGCGTCCATCGTCCCCGTGCTCCTCGGAGCGGCGGTGGCATGGTCGGAGACCGGCGAGTTCTCGCTTTCCCTGTTCTTGCTGGCACTTGTTGCCGGTGTGTGCCTTCACGCGGGTACGAACGTGGTGAACGACTATTTCGATCACAAGAGTGGTAACGACGAGATAAACGTAGAGTACGTCCGGCCCTTCACCGGCGGCAGCCGTCTAATACAGAAGGGACTCCTGAGTCCCAGGACCGTGCTCGTCGAAGCCCTGGTGCTCTTTGCAGTCGGCGGGGCAATCGGGATATATCTCGCCGTTGTGAGGGGGCCGGTCATCCTGGTCCTGGGTGTGATAGGCGGCCTGTGCGGTTTCTTCTACACTGCTCCGCCGGTGAACATTGCGGCAAGAGGTGTGGGGGAGCTGACCGTGGGGCTGAACTTCGGCGTGCTGATGACCCTGGGTTCCTACTACATACAAGCCGGCCGATTCTCAACCGGCGCCTTCCTCGCGTCGCTGCCCGTGGCGATTCTCATAGCAGACGTTCTCTTCATCAACGAGTTCCCTGACTTCACCGCGGATAAGGCGGTGGGTAAGAACCACCTCGTCGTCAGACTGGGCAAGGAGAGGGCCGTGTGGGGCTATCTCGCCCTGACGCTTTCTGCCTATTTGGCCGTTCTCATTCCGGTTATGACGCGCGCCATTCCCCCATACTGCCTGCTTGCGCTGGTGACGGTCCCCATAGCTATGAAGGCAATAAACACCGCCATTCTGAACTACGCGGATTCCGCCAAGCTGGCTCCTGCCAACGCGGCCACCATAATGCTGCACCTGTTCATCGGAGTACTTGTGGCCGCCGGCTTCATCCTGGACAGGATCTTCTCCCTGATGCGCTAGGAGGGGAGTGGCGGCCGACTTTGTCCAGGGCAGGGTATTCTTTCTCCTGCGCCAGGGGCCTGCCTGTGCGAAGCGTTCATGGCTTTGAGGTCCGGCACGGTCGAGGTCCTGCGGCCGCGCCTCTTCCCTGGACTTCTGTCACGTGGTATACTTATGGGGCCCGGCATGAGGCCGGATTTTCAAAACTAGCAGCGACACCTTTGTGTGAGACGCTTCCAAACAGAAAGGAGTGGAAGGTGAACAGAAAGGCAACCTGTGATGCTTCTTCGGCGCCCAGAGGGTCTTCTGGCTTCGAGATGCTCGGACGCGGCCCGGTTCGCGCCGCCCTCACGGCACTCGTGGCCGTTCTCTTGCTTGCGGGCGCCGCGGCGAACGCTGCCGGAGACATCGATTGGTCGTTGAGTGCGGAGATTCGTTCCAGGCCCTCCAAGCTGGAACTCTCTCCCGTGGACCGCGGGAGCGCACGAGAGCTGTGGGCGGAGGTTATAGCTGGTTCGTACGGTGTGACCGTCAGCTTTGTCAAGGGTCTGCACGACAGGCGATATGATTTCGGCGACATCGCGTTGATGCTGGAGTTCTCTAGCGCTTCTGGCAAGAAATCTTCAGACGTGGCTGTTCTGATGAGGAAGGGTCTGGGCTGGGGCGCCATCGCTAAGGAACTGGGCGTTCATCCGTCGGCGCTCAAGAGGGCGAAAGGAAACGAATCTCTCTTCAGAAGATACGTTCTGGCAGAGCGGCTGGCCGGCTACTACGGGATGCCGGACGAAAAACCACTTATGTTCCTCGCTGAGAAGGGCTACGACTTCGACGAAATCGTGCTGGCCGTCAATCTGTGCGTTCACTCCGGTGCCCCGCTCCGGGAAGTGGTCAAGAGCCGGGAGAAATCACCGAAGTGGAGGGGAGTGGCCGAGGCGTTCAAAGTCTCTCCGACCAAGCTGAGTGTCGTCCCCGAGGGGATTAAGGAGAAGAAGGCCAAGGGAGAGAAGAAGGCCAAGGAGAAGACCGAACAGAAAGAGAAGGCCACGAGTCCGGACAAGGCCAAGGGCAAAAAGTCAAACCCTGAGAAGAAGAGCGCGGAGAAGGGTTGCTCCAGGAGTTGTGCGGAGAGCTGCTCTAAGAAGTGCTGGTGAATCTGTCCTGCACTTGTTTTTAGGGTGCGGTTCTGAAGTAAAAGGTAAACGGGCTCCGGTTGAGCGTTCGCTCCATCCGGAGCCCTTTCCTTAGATTCGGCCCGCCCCCAACCGCAGGTCAGAAAGTGGGCACGGCCTCCTCTATCTTCTTTTCCCTCTGTTTCTGTCTCTCCTTCTTGATGGCAGTGCTAATGGCCAGCACGAGACCGCCGAACAGGACCGTCGCGCCCACGAACAGCATGATCCAGCCTTCGGGCGTGATGGCCGCGCTCGCCACGCCCGAGAGAACGGCCAGCTCGACGTAGCCCACCAGTATGGCCACGGCCGACATGCTGACGGCCACGCCCTTGTTTCTGAAGCGCATGAACAGGATGCTGACCAGAAGTGCCACTATGAGAAGCACCCAGCCGCCTCCGACCAGAGCCCACACAGGATAGCCCTCGAAGGGTTCGATGACTTCCGAGAAGAGCGAAAGCACCAGCGTGACGGCCAGTGCTCCGGGGGTGATGAACTTGATGCAGATTTCCCACCAGTACCCCAAGTGAATCTCTGAGACGTTGTTGATAAACTCCCTGAGCGTGCCTGTCTTAAAGAACCATCCAAGGAGTACGCACTCCGCAATCCCGATGACTGCCAGCCCGTACGTCAGTGCCCAGTGATCCACTATGGAAAGCCAGTGCAGCCCGCCTCTCGTGGTGTATATGAGCCCCAGCGCCGCTCCCACACCGCAGGTAAGGAACGTGGCCTTTCTGCGCGAGATGGAGAACTTGTCCCTGAGCCCCGTCACCATGGCTTCCACCAATGACACGAGAGAGGTGAAGCCCAGGAAGAGCAGCATGGAGAACAGTACGACGCCGTAGAAGGAACCGAAGTGCGGAATGAGGGCAATGGCGGTCGGGTAGGTCTGAAACGTGAGCCCAGGCCCTCCTACCGTCAGATCGCCCAGGCTGCTTCCGCTGAGAAGGGCCAGGTAACCCACGGTGCTGAACACGGTGAGTCCCGCGATGAATTCGACGCTGCTGTTTGACAGGCCTGTTATGAACGCGTTGTTGGTTACGTCGGCCCCTTCGGGTTTGTAACTTGCGTACGCTATGAGTATCCCAAAGCCCAGGCTCAGCGTGAAGAATATCTGGGAATATGCTGCCAGCCAGACTTTCGGGTCCCTGAGAGCGCTGAACTGCGGTGTCAGGAAGTAACTCAAGCCCTCGGAGGCGTTCTTGAGAGTAAGGCCCCTCACCAACAGAATGATGAGCAGAACGAACGCTATGGGAAGAAGCACCTTGTTGAACCGGCCCAGCCTTCCCACGCCCTTGGATATCACGGCGGCCGCTACTGCCCAGGAACCCAGAAGGCCGGCCAGGACGGGAATAACGAGTCCGCCTATCTCGGCCGGGCCCTCGCTGACCTTCAGCACGCGGTCGGCAAAAAACGCCTCGGCTCCAAGCTGGACCCAGGCGAGGCTGAAGGAGTGAATCATGTAGTTCCAGCACCACGCTAGAACCACGGCGTAGTAGCTGGAGATTATGAGCCCGATGGCCAGCGAAAACCAGCCGAGCCACTCCATGTTGCGCCTGACCTGCGCGTAGGAGGCCGCGGCGGAGCCCTGCAGCTTCTGTCCCAGCCCCGTCTCCAGGATCAGCAGCGGAATGCCGGCAGTGAAAAGAGCTACGAAATAGGGGATGAGGAAGGCACCCCCTCCGTTCGTCGCAGCGACGTAGGGAAACCTCCAGACGTTGCCCAGGCCGACAGCGCTCCCGATCGTGGCCAGAACAAATGCGGTTCTTCCAGTCCATCTCTCACGCGTCATCGTAACTCCGGGGAGGGCTACTTCAGCAGCTTTCCGTTCTTGAGAACGAGTTTGCCGTCCAGGGTGAGAGTCGGCTTGAGCATCACGGCGTCCAGATGCAGCGGGATGTCCACCTTCCCGCCCATCGAACGGTTATCGCCTATGGCCATGTGGACGGTACCGATGGCCTTCTCGTCTTCGAGAGTGTTTCCGGTCACGCGTGCCTTCCTGTTGGTCCCGATGCCGAGTTCGGCCACGTTCGTGGCCAGCTTTCCTACTTTCCTCACGAAGCCGCGGATTGTGGCGGCGTTCTTGCCGCCTTCGAACTTGATCACTCGGCCCTTCTCGACTCTCATCGTCACCGGAGTCCTGGTTAATCCCACACCGGACATCGAGCCGTCCACAACGATCACGCCGTTCGCGGTTCCCTCCACCGGGGCGATGTAAGCTTCGCCAGCCGGCAGGTTCGTGAACTCTCCTCTCTTGTGCGCCACACCGGTGTCGGCGAGACCCTTTCTGCCCCTGAGCGACATCGTTATGTCGGTTCCGGCTGGCGTGGTCAGGTGAGCCACTGACGCTCGCGTAAGGAGGGCAGTCAGCTCGAGGGTGAGCTTTCGCATTTTCTTGTAGTCTACGATGAGCGTTCGTCGCATGGAGTCTGCCGTTATCCCGGGAAGCGTAGCGACGCGAGCTCCCCTGGAGCAGGCATTTCGCCTGGCGTTCGTGTGTGATAGAGATCTATAGGTCGGGGCAATGATGACGTCCACATCGGCCATCAGTTTCGCCACCGCAGGGGGAGGCTCTGCTCCGTGAACCTCCCTCTCCACGAATTCAGTGATTATGGAGTCAAAGCCCATCTGTTTCCCCACCGTCCAGAACCCGTAGCCGATCTTTCGCAAGCGTTCGTCGGTAACCACGAGAAGCGTCTCCTTCCTGGAGACCTTCATGCAGTCCTTCAAGGCGACGCGTGCGGCTCTCAGAAGCTGTCTGTCCATTTGCCCTCCGCCGTTGGTGCGTGAGTCTGGATTTAGGTCGAACGTGTGGTTGTCAGGCGACGGCCACGGGGCGGAGTATATGTTCCTGAAGTGGTTTTGTCAATCGGAGTCAGAAACTTCTTCTCAAAATCACTATTTCCGAGTATAATTTTTCGGCTTCCGTCAGTGAGAATCGGCAATCTGGCCCGGAGACGCGGGTCGAGACTGCGTCCGGCGATGGCAATCATCCCTCAGGAGGTAGACATGGCGAATAGAGAGGTCGTAATTGGAGCCGTTCGTACGCTTGAGGAAGTCGGGGCCAGGGCCAGGGTGTTTGTTAGTATGCCGGTCGTGAAAGGGATAACGTCCAGGGCGTTGTCAGATCACCCCGCTTCGGAGACCGCACCGACTCGCGAACCCTTCCGCCGGCTGCAGGGCATCTTCGGCATGGACGAGGGAGGAATCTCCTACATAGATCACGCTCCGCTATACGGAGACGCTTGCTTCGAAGGCATTCTCATCCGAAACGGGATCATCTTCCTCTACAGGGAACACATAGACCGGCTCTGGAGGTCGGCGGCGGGCCTCAAGATAGAGATACCTTACTCCAAGAGGGAATTGAGCTGGCAGGTGGTGAGAACCATCCAGGCGGTGGGCTTCAAGAAGAGCGAGAGCGGCTACATAAGGCTCGTGGTCACGCGCGGCCTGGGAGACCTCGGCATCAACCCGAAGAAGTGCGTCGGCGCAACCGTGTATGCCATCGTCTCCACGATAAGACTCTATCCCAGGGAAGCGTATCAGAAGGGGATCGAGCTGGGGCTCTCCAGGAAGATAAGGAGGCCCGGCGGTTCGATCCTGGATCCCAGGGTCAAGAGCAACAACTACCTCAACAACGTGCTCGGCCTCCTGGAGGGCACAAACAATCTTGAACTCTTTGAAGCCATCATGCTGACGGACGACGGGAACATAGCCGAAGCCACGGTCGACAACATCTTCTGCGTCATCAAGGAGAAGGGATACCGAACGAGACCTTCAAAGGTGAAACTGCTCACTCCGGTGGGGGATTACTGCCTGAACGGCATCACCAGGGCGAGCATAATGACGTTCGCCCGGAGGTTTGGTTACAGGGTGGAGGAGGTCCCGGACCTCATGCCGATAGACCTGCTGGGCTCGAACCGGGAGTGCTTCATGACCGGGACGGGATGCGGGATAATGCCCATCGTGAAGGTCTGCGGCAGCCAGGTCGGAGACGGAAGCCCCGGCGAGGTGACGAAGAGACTTCTCCGAGAAATAGAAAGAGCCATGGCGAATCCCAGGTACGGCCTTTCTTCCTCGGCGACGAAGGCCGAGCTTCGGAAGTACATAGGACGCAAGCATTCGCCTATTCAGCTCTAGCCCCGGCCCTGGTTCTTGCAGCACGCCTCAGGTTCGGCCAGCTTGAGCAGGGTTTCGCGGACGTGGGTGGGGATGAGGCGGGGTCTGGCGTTTCTGTCCGTGCACACGTGTACCGTGTGACCTTCTGCAATGACCGTTTCCTCACGGACGACTTCGTACTCGAATCGAACTGCCCTCGTTCTTACCTCCGTGATGAGACATCGCACCTCGAGAAGCTCGTCGTAGTGCGCGGGGGCGCTGTAGCTGCAGTGACACTCTGAAACGGGCAGGAAGAGCCCATCTTTCTCCATCTCAGAGTAAGGGTGACCGCTTTCTCTCAGGAGTTCCGTTCTGGCACTCTCGAACCACACGAAGTAGTTCGAGTAGTACGCAACACCCATCTGGTCGCTTTCCGCGTAGCGGACCCTGAGCTTGACGGAGAAGCTCAATTTCCGCCCCCCCTTCTCGAGACACTTACCAGCCCCACCTTCTCCAGAAAGGAGTAATAATCCCCGAGCAGCTCGTCATCTCTAACACCTGTTTCCATCTCCACCAGGTCGGCTATGTCGGCCAGGGAACGCCGGCCATTCACCCAGAACCATGAAAGAGCGCGGAAAACGTCCGGCGTTCTCTTGTGACGTTCAAGGAGCTGCCAGAGCCTCTCCCTATCTCTCTTGTTGAGCTTGCCCCAGAAGGACCTTGCCACCATTCCGGTTCCTGAGGGTCCCCTGAGTATCCTGGACGGGACAGCTGATTTCAGGGCGTCGTTCCTTTCCGGTGTGTCGTTCGTCTTCCTTCCGCACGAGCGATTCGAGCGGGACAGTAGGGCCATACAGTTTCTTTCGGCGTCGGCGAATTCCCTTCTCACCCACTCGTTGACCTCTTCCTTCGTCTCCTCCACGTGCTCGGGTCTGGCGCCGAGTCTCCGCAGATGGACGAGCGCCTCCTTCTTCCTCTCTGCCATGTACGAAAGTTTCTTTCTCAGAAGGGCCAGCGTGTCTTTCGCCGATGAGCCGGACCTAATTGCGGAGGTCAGCTGTTGCCGCACTTCTTCTGTCACGGCCTGCTTGAGACTCGTCAGCATCTCTACGCTCAACCATCTGGCTTCCCTTTCTCCGGCAGTGGCTGCGAACGCAGCGTAGCAGGCCGCGATTGCAGCAGAGGCGGAGAGCATCGCAGGGTCGACCTTGTCAGGAGTGTCCGCGTCAGTGTGATAGAACCTGTCGGGCCACTGGCAGAGAGAGGGGCAGGGAATTCCCACGTCCGGGTCTGAGAAGATGAGATGGTCACTCGCCCCCGCGAAAGGATAGAGAGATAGCCTCTCCTGGCCCAGGCTGCGGGCCTTGTCCGAGTCCTCGTCGGCCTGGATGTTGAAGACGCGTCTCTGTATGAAGGTTCCCAGCTCGGTCGAGAACCCAGCGCACGCGTCAGGCGGAGTCTCCAGAAGAAGAGTGCTTCCGCAAAGGGTCTGGTTCTCTCCGGCCATGTCAACGTTCAGGGCGCAGAGGAGGTCCGGGAGCCTCTCTTCGTGGTTTGCCAGATAGGCGATGGAGCCCGTCATTTCGGGAAGCAGGAGCGCTCTCACTCCGCGTTTGAGAGGCCCTATTTCGCCGCTTTCGACGAGCGTCTTGATGGTCCTCATGGCCTCCAGAACTGAAACGCATCCGGAGGCGTTGTCGTTGGCCGAGGGCTGGGGATGGCAGAGGTGTGCTACGAGAAGCACCTCTTCCAGGGTTTCTCCGGGTATGAAACAGGAAAGGACTTCCATCTCTCCCGGTCGGAATTCTGCTCGCACGCTCACCCTGGCTCTGGGCTTCGTGGATGCGGCCAGAAGCCCCCTCAGCCAATCACCCTGGCGCGGCGTCAAAACGAAGCCGAAGCACTTCCTGTCTTCGGGCCTCCACCAGAAGGAGGTGTACTGCCTGGCGTCCGGAAGGTCGGCCCTGGTCCTCACCGGCTTCACCTCGCGGATTCCGTCGAAGAGGATTCCTGCTGCCCCGAACTCCTGCACGGCCAGTTCGTGGACCCTTTCAACGTTCCCCTTCGTCAGGACCAGCTTCCCCGAAACGTCTACGTTCTTGTACTCTGCCCTCTCGAGCCCGTCCTGAAGCATCACTATCTCTGCCGAGTCCATCTGAGCGGGGGCGCTTCTCTGTATGAGGGAGATTCTTGACTCGGTGAAGTCGGCCAGGCGTGTCCTCTGGGGCTCTATGAGTTCGAGAGTGGCCTCGTGTGCTTCCCATTCCATAGGGATCGGGCATCCCCAGAAGGAAGTGCTTCCGTCCGCCGGAAAAGTATGAATCTCGGTCTCAAGTCCCCAGCTTCGCGCCGCCTCCTCGCAGAGGCGCGCCGCCTCCCGGAAGCCAGGGCTGGACTGGATTCGGTGGCACGAGGCGAGCCTGCCCAGGAGCATAAGCGGCCGCTCGCCGGAGGTCTCGCTCTGGATTGCCTTAAGAAGTGGGTCGACCATTTTTTCTCCGCCGGTGTCGTGAGAGGCCAAACCGGTGTTGTGAGGGGCCAAAGAAGATTCAGTATATCCGGGCCGCGCGCGCGGTTCAATCCAAAAGCGATGCGCCGACTCGCCGTCCCAAGACAGGGCCGCTGACTGGCGATCGAAAATGTGCTAGTGTTGTTCTCTTGGCGTCATCTTCGGAGAGCGAATCGTATTTAGGAGAGCCGGCCGTCTTCGGTGAGATGCGCTGTGGTTTCTGCCCGGTCGTTCCTGACGGAGGGTCGTCGTGGACGTTCGAACAATAAGGGCCCAGTTTCCCGATGCCGAGAAATACGCCTATTTCGACAACGCCTCCAGGTCCATCCTGCCGGTCTCCTGCATAGAGGCCATGGGCCGCTTCGCATCTATCTGGCACAGGGCGGGGTTCGAGCAATTCCCAGAGTACCAGCAGCTTCTTCCTGACCTGCGCTCTCAGATTGCCTCTCTCTTGCACTCCTCCCCGGAGGAGATCGCCCTGAGCTGGAACACCAGCGTTCCCCTCAACACCGCGGCGCAGAGCTTTCCGCTCGAGCCGGGGGACAGGGTCCTTGTCGGAAGGAGCGAGTTTCCTGCCAACGTGTACGTGTGGGAAAACTTAGCTCGCAAGGGTGTCGAGGTAACGATACTCCCTCCGGGGAAAGGCTACACGACCGTGGAGGACATAAGGAGTGCCCTAGACGCGCGCACAAAGATAGTCGCCGTCAGTTTCGTGTCCTTTCACAACGGCTACAGGGCTGACCTTGAGGAAATCGGCAAGCTCTGCAAAGATGCCGGCGCGGTGCTGGCTGTCGACGCCATTCAGGGCCTCGGGGTAGTAGAGACAGACGTCAGGGCATGCAACGTGGGCATCCTGGCGTCCGGCGGACAGAAGTGGCTTCTCTCCCCGTGCGGAACCGGCTTTCTCTTCTGTTCCTCGGAGGTGATGCGCAATGTATGGCCCTGCTTTGCCGGGTGGCTCAACGTCAAGGGGGCGGACCCCCGGCACAGGTCCATCCTGGGCACTCCCTTCGACCCGGTCGATGACGCCAGGCGCTTCGAGGTCGGCACGCTGGCGTTTCACGACCTCGTGGGATTCAGAGAGTCCTTGAAACTCATACTGTCGGTCGGAGTAAAGGAGATTCAGAAACACGTCTTGGGGCTTCTGGACGTTCTTGTTGAGGAGCTCCGGAGTCTACCCGTGACCATCCAGAGTCCCCTGGGAGCGGGGGAGAGGTCCGGTATTCTCTCGTTCGCCTGTGAAGACTCGACGGCGCTCAAGGAATCACTCGTTGCCGAGCGCGTCATAGTGGCGGAAAGAGAGGGGGCCGTAAGAGTGAGTCCTCACCTCTACAACAACCTGGAGGACATAGAGAAACTCTGCAGGGCCCTTAAGAAGTTCTTTGGGCGAGCGGGGTGACGCGTTGCGAGGGCGGGTCGTCTGCACTGAAGGAGGGGGTTTGAAAGGCGAGAGCTTGCGAGGTCGGCCCTCGGCTGGCGAGCACGACGCAGGCGGGCGCTCCCTTGTGGCTACCTTCCTCCTCGTGTCGCTTGTCGTGCTGTCCTCTCTCTCGTGCGCCGTGAGGAGGCCAGCCCCGGAAGAGTTCGTGCCGCAGGATTGTCCGTCCAGGACTCTTAAGCTCCTCAAGAGCAACACGGACTGTTATCGCACGATAAGGGGGACTCTTCGCACCCGTCTGACGCTGGAGCGGGCCGGTTACAGCGGAACCCTTCAGGCCGGCCTTGCGGCGCAGAAGCCAGACAGGGCGCGTCTCAAGATTTACGCGGGCTTCTCGACGGTGCTGGACGTGACGGTTGAGGGCGACTCGTTGCGGGCGTTCATACCTCCCAAGTCGACTCTTCTCCTGGGGTCGGTGCGGGACCAGGTCGTCGCGTTCGAGGCGGGGACCTTTCTGGCGATTCTCAGAGACGCCCTGTTTCCGGCAGAGTTCTGCTCGGGTGCGTGCCTGTTTGAGACCGCCCCCGGGGGCACGTGCAGGTTGGAGGACGAGCTCCCCGGCGGCAAACGCATCTCCTTCGTCGAAACGAAAAGCGGGAGGCTGCGAGGAATGCAGTGGGTGAACTCGGAGGGAGACGAGTGGGCCAGAGTCAGCTATCGGGACTACAAGAGGTCTGGAGAGGTTAGCTTCCCGCGGGACATAGCCATCTCGTTTCCGTCGGCTCAGTTCGAGACAAGACTGCTGTTCGACAGGGTTCAGCTCAACAAGCCCCTGGACTCCGGCTCCTTCGAACTGGAAGTGCCTCCCGGGACCGTCGTGAAGACACTTTCAGAGCTGGTGGGGTCCGAACGAGAAGAGTTCGAGCGCTGATGGGGGGCTGGGCCGAGGGTCGTGCGGTAACATCTGGCGTCCGGCACCGTTGACAGGTCTGGCGCTGGCCCGAAGGCCCTCTTACCATTTTCTGCTTGCAGCTTAGAGACGTAGGAGTAGAATCCATACCCTGAGGGGACGTGTCATCAGCGTCCGCCTAGGCAGGTCATTTATTCCCTTGCATCTAGCAGTCTGCTGGGGTAGGATTTCTTGACGATTACGCCCTGCGCCACATCTCTTGGCTCAACAACCGAGGCGCTTTCACATACGTTCGGCCAAGCTCCCGACCGCATACTATCGTTCTGCCAAGGCAGCGAGACAGTGAGGAGGTCCTGCTCGCTCTCGGCGGGGAGCTTGCCTTTGTGGACGACATCTGGTAAAAGAGGAAAGCCACAAGGGAAAGGGGCGCTTGAGATGAGCACTTCCACTCGACCCCGGACTTCCGGTTCGCGAATAGCCGGGAGGTTCGGCCGCAAGAAACCCGCACCTGAAGCCACGTTTTGCGGCGAGACCATCAACGACGTCCAGAAAGGGCTTCCCAGGGACATCCGCTCCGTCTGTCCGGAGTGCACGAAGGTCATCGATGCACGGCTTTTCGAGGAAGGCGGCAAGGTATACATAGAGAAAACCTGTCCGGAACACGGCCACGTCAGAGACCTTTACTGGTCAGACGTTGAGATATACCTGAAGGCAGAGAAGTGGGCGTTCTCGGACGGACGGGGTCTACAGAACCCCAGGGTCAAGAACGCAACCCGGTGCCCCGACCAGTGCGGTCTCTGCAACCGCCACACGAGCCACACAGGGCTGGGAAACATAGACCTCACGAACAGGTGCGACCTGACCTGCCCCATATGCTTTGCCAACGCCAACGTCTCGGGCTTCGTGTACGAGCCCTCCTACGAGGAGGTCCTCGAGATGCTGAAGGTCTTCAGGGCCGAGCAGCCGGTGGCAGGTCGGATGATCCAGTTTTCGGGCGGGGAGCCCACCCTTCACCCCCGCTTTCTGGACATTCTGAGGGCGACCAAGAAACTCGGGTTCTCGCACATCCAGATTGCGTCCAACGGGCTAAACCTGACCGATTCCAAGTTTGCAGAGGAATGCGGCAAGGCAGGGCTTCACACGGTCTACCTCCAGTTCGACGGAACCAGCGACGAGGTATACAGGAAGACGCGCGGGAAGCCGCTGTTCTCAGTCAAGGAGAAGGCCATCGAAAGCATCAGGCGGAGCGGGATGAAGATCGTCTTTGTTCCTACCGTGGTCAAGGGGTTCAACGACTGCGAGGTGGGAAAGATACTCCTTTACGCCATCGAGAACATAGACGTGGTGAGCGGGATAAGCTACCAGCCCGTCGCTTTCACTGGCAGGATCTCCCGGACAGAGCGAGAGGAAAAGCGATACACGCTCACGGACCTGGCGTGGGGCATAGAAAAGCAGACGGGGCTGGCAAAGGCCCGCAGAGACTGGTACCCCACCTGTTGCATCGTTCCTTTCACGAGGTTCGTTTCCGCGCTCCAGGGTGAGGAGACGGTGCATCTCACGTGCCATCCTCACTGCTCGCTGGCGACCTACCTTTTTGTCTCGGCCGACTCCAAAGAGGTCGTGGCGGCCCCCGAGTTCGTGGACGTGGAGTCCATGTTCCTGGACCTGGAGAGATTCGCCTACACCGTACCCAGGGCTCGCCTCCAGTCGTTTGCCAGGATGAAGGCCTTCAATTCCATAAAGAAGCACTTCAGGGAAGACAAGGCTCCCAAGGGACTGACGTTCGCCACGTTCCTGGTCACGCTTCAGGGCCTCATGAATAAGAGGATCGGGAGGGTGCCGGGCCAGACGGAACAGACATACAAGACACTCCTTCTCGGTGGCATGCACTTCATGGATGCCTACAACTACGACGTTGACAGGGCGCGGCGCTGTGTGGTTCACTACGGAGCGCCTGGTGGAAGGATGTACCCGTTCTGCACTTACAACGCGGGACCCACGTTCCGGGACGTAGTAGAGAAGAAGCACTCCAAGACGCTTGAGGAATGGAGACGAGCCGGTGGTGCTGGAGTTGCGGCTTCGCATCAGGATGGGGTATGAGCTCTCCGGCTAAGACAGTCTACGTCATAGTCACCTCCTTCTTTCTCGTGGCATTCGCCATCCCGTTGGTGGGTCTTGGTCAGAAAGGAGACCTGCACCAGTTTCTCGAAAGGGTAGACCAGAAACTGTCCTCCGTTCGCTCCCTCGCTGCTTCCTTCGAGCAAACCAGAGAGATTGGCCTCACGGACCAGACCATAAGTGCCAAGGGGAGACTTTATTTGCAGAAGCCGGGCAGAATCCTGCTGGACTACGTCAGTCCGGAACGACACAAGCTCCTTGTCCACGACTCGGTCGTCATGATCTATCTTCCCTCCCTCAAGCAGGTACAGAGGTTTAGCTTCGAAGGAACTCCCGAGGGGAAAAACCTCTTCGTGTTCTGGGAATCTCTCGAGGACCTGAAGCGAGAGTTCACTGTTTCTGCCGGTCGCGGACGCGGTGACCGGTTGAGGTACGTGGAGTTCGTCCCCAAGGACGAGGCAGGAGCCGAAGGATTCCGGAGGCTCGTCCTGGGAATAGACCCCGAACTCGGCCTCCCTCAAGTGATAGAGGTGGAGGAGGTCGGGGGGGACGTGGTCAAGATGACGCTCTCGCGCATAAAAGTGAACCCCGAGCTGAAGGAGTCGCTTTTTGAGCTTGACCTGGGGGACGAGATAGAGATTATTGACTATCGAGGAGACTCTGAGTCTGTTCTCGAGCAAATGCAGTGACGCACGAGGACGTCGTCACCAGGACGATGAACGCTGGGTGGCGCGCGAAGGGCGAGGGTTTCGTGTACGGGGAAATCGGTTGGTGCGCGCAGAACGGTCCCGGTGCGCTCGCGTGAGATAGAACGAGTTTGACAGCCTGTAGAGCTGGAAGGGGGTGATCCGGACTCGCCACATCTTCGTTCCCGATTGCAGGTGCCCAAAAGAAGGAG
This sequence comes from Candidatus Eiseniibacteriota bacterium, assembly GCA_020349905.1. Lineage (GTDB taxonomy): Bacteria > Eisenbacteria > RBG-16-71-46 > JAFGJU01 > JAFGJU01. The sequence continues at coordinate 1,060,588 of CP070702.1, read as the reverse complement.
GATACGAGATGAAGAAGTTTCTTGCCCTGTTGACGGTCCCCCTGGCGCTGGTTCTCTGTGCCGCGCCGGGGTTCGCACAGATGGAGATGGGCGGTCCCATGTGGGCCTTCGGAGCTAACGTCGGCTACGCTCTTCCCATGGGTGATTTCGGTGACGCCTACGACGGCGCCATCTCGGCCGGTGTGACGGGCTGCTACATGTTCAACGAGCAGTACGGCCTGGAGCTCGGCGTGGACTGGAACAAGTTCTCGGCAAACGACGATCTCATGGACGCGCTGCAGGCACTGGATCCTGGCGTTGAAGACATGACCATGCAGATCATACCGGTGATGCTCGACTTCGTGGGGACTTTCCCTGCCGGAGACCTGATGCTCTACGCCAAGGGTGGCATCGGGATGTACTTCATGACCTTGGAGTGCACGTGCGATGGAGACTCCGACACGGAAAGCGAGAGCGAGTTCGGCATGAACGGAGGAGTGGGGCTCAAGGTCCCCATCGCCGAAACCACCATGTTCACCGTGGGAGTGGCATTCCACCACATCTTGACCGAGGATGAATCCACCCAGTATTTCGGAATCAATGCCGGCGTAGGTTTTCTCTTCTAGCCTTGCACGAGACTCAAGGGCCCGTTCCCCGTGGGGGGCGGGCCCTTTCTTTTTGGCCGCAGGGTGAGTGAGAGTGGTGCCGAGGACGTTCAGAGCCGGACATGAGGAGGGGCCTCCGGCCCGCACCGGCATACTGGCCGTGGAGCCACACAGAAGCGGGCAGGTAGTCGGCTCCTGGCGCGGGGCAGGGACTCCCACATCACCCTTGACATTCTCACGGGCCAGGCGTAAGATTGTGTTTCAAGACGAAACAGCCTGTGGGGTTTGGTTCAACACAGCACGTTTCATTTTAGTGCAGTCGGTGGCCCTGATGACAAAGTCCGATGAAGGGCCTCACTCTTGGGGTGGGGCCGGAAAGGAGCTTGCATGCCGAGGGAAGCAGGGGCCGGAGGAGCGGGGACTCCGGAGTACGAGATGCTTCAGGGCATCCTGGCGCGCTCTTCCAAGATGAAGCGCCTGCTCCGGCTCATTACGAAGATCGCCTCGACGGAAAGCACGGTTCTCATCACCGGTGAGAGCGGGACGGGCAAGGAGCTGGTGGCGAGGGCCATTCACTACGAGAGCCCGAGGGCGCCCAGGCCGTTCGTGCCCGTAAACTGCGCTGCCATACCCGAGACCCTGTTCGAGAGCGAGCTCTTCGGCCACGTGAGGGGCGCCTTCACCGGCGCAACGGGAACCAAGCGGGGCCTCTTCGAACAGGCGGAGGGAGGCACGCTTTTTCTGGACGAGGTTGCGGAGATGCCGCCACTCGTGCAGGTGAAGCTTCTGAGGGCCCTACAGGAAAAGGAGATAAGAAGAATCGGGGACAGCTCGGCAATAGGCGTGGACGTGAGAGTGATGGCCGCAACAAACACCGACGTCAACAAGGCGCTTGAGAGCGGCCAGCTGAGAGAAGACCTGTACTATCGACTGAACGTGTTTCGCATCGAACTTCCTGCCTTGAGAGAACGCAGGGACGACATTCCGCTGCTGGCGCGTTACTTCCTGGAGCGATATTCCCGCAGACAGGGCAAAAGCGTGACGGGCTTCACGAGAGAGGCCCAGCTGTATCTTCTCCAGCACGACTACCCGGGCAACGTGAGGGAGCTTGAGAACGCCATGGAACGGGCGGTGGCCCTCGTGGACGGGGACCTGGTGACGGAGAAGGAGCTTCCTACAGACATGGTTCGGCGCAAGATGCTCAAGCCCGCCGGGGAGGGCCTGGCCGGATACTCGACTGAGTGGACGCTCGAGGAGCTGGAGAGAGAACACATAAGAGGCGTCCTTCAGAAGTACGTAGGAAACGTTTCCAGGAGCGCCTCCTCTCTGGGAATCTCTCGCTCCACGCTCTGGCGCAAGATGCGCGAGTATGGACTGAGCCGCGTTTTAAAATAGAACAATCGACCGTTTCATTTTAGAACATTTCATTCGCTTCCGGACCCTCTTGCCTGCCTTCACTGCGTCCACCTCACCCCTAACCGACTATTATCAAACAGATTACGAGGGACGCCTCAGGTTATCCACATGTGGCACACCACTTGCTCTAATGCAGGGCTGAGCGAAGTGGCCGACCAAGTGGTTCGGCCGAGGTTCTGTGAAGGAGGTGAACGTTGATGGCTCTGGTCAGATGGAATCCGTGGAAGGAGGCTCTGTCGATCGACGAGGAGACAGACAGGATGTTTGGCGATCTCGTCTCCGGGAGATTCGGCAGATGGTTCCATCCCGAAAGAAGGGATTCATTCTTCTCACCGGTCGTGGACGTGAGTGAGGTCGATGATGAGTACATCATCAGGGCCGAGCTTCCGGGTGTGAAGCAGGAAGACGTGAAGGTTTCTGTTCACGACAACACGCTCACGATAAAGGGCGAGAAGAAGCTCCAGAAGGAGGAGAAGGAGCATAACTTCCACAGAATGGAACGCTCTTACGGCTCCTTTGAGAGGAGCTTCGTCCTGGGCTCCAAGGTGGACGCAGGCAGGGCGAAGGCCAAGTACAAGGACGGGATTCTCGAGATCAGGCTTGCCAAGGCCGAACAGGCCAAGGCTAAGGACATCACCGTCGAGTGAACACCGCCTGATCTCGTTTACTCTCCCCGCCTTCAGGGCGGGGAGAGTAACCTGGTCCGGTTTTGAAAAGAGGTTTTGACATGGGAAAGACGATAGGAATTGACCTGGGTACGACAAACTCCTGCGTGGCTGTCATGGAGGCCGGGGAGGCAGTAGTAATCCCCAACGCCGAAGGCGGAAGAACCACTCCCTCGGTGGTGGCGTTCACGAAGTCAGGAGAGAGGCTGGTTGGGCTCGTCGCAAAGCGTCAAGCCATAACCAACCCTCACAACACTGTTTACTCTATCAAGAGATTCATGGGGCGCAGGCACGACGAGGTAGACTCAGAAATCTCGGAGGTGCCCTACGAGGTCATAAGGGGAAAGAACGATCTTGCCGTCGTGAAAGCCGGAGACAAGGAGTACACGCCTCCTGAGATCTCCGCAATGATACTTGAGAAGATGAAACGAACGGCCGAGGAGTACCTGGGCGAAAAGGTGACCGAGGCCGTCATTACCGTTCCCGCGTACTTCAACGACAGCCAGAGGCAGGCCACTAAGGATGCCGGAAGGATCGCGGGGCTGGACGTGAAGAGGATTATTAACGAACCTACTGCTGCCTCTCTGGCTTACGGGCTCGACAGGAAGAAGGATGAGAGGATCGCCGTATACGACCTGGGAGGCGGCACATTTGACATCTCCATACTTGAACTCGGAGAAGGAGTCTTCGAAGTCAAAGCCACTAATGGCGACACGCATCTGGGCGGCGACGACTTCGACCAGAGGGTGATGGACTGGCTGGCGGACGAGTTCAAGAAGCAGGAAGGCATCGATCTCCGCAAGGATCCCATGGCCCTTCAGAGGCTTAAGGAAGCAGCGGAGAAGGCCAAGTGCGAACTTTCCACAACGCTCCAGACCGAAGTGAATCTGCCCTTTATCACGGCAGACCAATCCGGTCCCAAGCATCTCAACATCACCCTGAGCAGGGCAAAGCTGGAGCAGCTCGTGGACGACCTGGTGCAGCGCACCATTGAGCCGTGCAAGAAGGCGCTGGCAGACGCTGGATACAAGGCCGGTGACGTTGATGAGGTAATCCTTGTCGGAGGGCAGACGAGGATGCCGAAGGTTCAAGAGCTGGTGAAGGAGCTCTTCGGCAAGGAACCTCATAAAGGTGTCAACCCGGACGAGGTCGTGGCGGTCGGCGCAGCCATCCAGGCCGGCGTGCTCGCAGGGGACGTGAAGGACGTCCTGCTGCTGGACGTGACTCCGCTCTCTCTTGGTATCGAGACTCTGGGCGGTGTATGTACGAAGCTCATCGAGAGAAACACCACCATACCTACCAAGAAGAGCGAGGTGTTCACGACCGCCGCAGACAGCCAGACGACCGTGGAGATCCACGTGCTCCAGGGCGAGCGGCAGATGGCGGTGGACAACAAGACCATCGGGCGCTTCCAGCTCACGGGCATACCGCCTGCACCCCGGGGCGTGCCCCAGATCGAGGTAGCCTTCGACATAGACGCCAACGGTATTCTGAACGTCTCGGCCAGAGACAAGGCCACGGGGCGTGAGCAGAGCATCCGCATAGAGGCCTCGAGCGGTCTGTCCGAGGAAGAGATCAAGAGGATGGTCAAAGACGCCGAGATGCACGGCGCAGAAGACAAGAAGCGCCGGGACGCCATCGACGCCAGAAACCGTGCGGACCAGGCGGTCTACGAGACCGAGAAGAACCTGCGAGAGATGGGCTCCAAGCTGGATCCCGACACCAAGGCCAAGGTCGAAGCTGCCGTGGAGCGCGTGAAGGAAGCGCTGAAGACGGAGAACGTGGACGAGATAAGGTCTGCCTCCGACGCCCTCACGCAGGTGTGGCACGAGGCTGCGGGGCAGATGTATGCTCAGGCGCAGCAAGCTGGTGCCCAGTCCACTCCGGGCTCAGGCGCGGGCCAGGCAGACGCACAGGCAGGTCCCAAAGAGCAGAAAGAGGGAGACGCCGTTGACGCCGACTTCGAGGTCGTAGAGTAAGAGCTCTGCGACCTCGGCCCGTCGGCCGGCAGGTCTCCGCTGAGGCACCGGGGCGTTTGCTACCGCGCGTCCTGCCATTTCCAGGTTTGTGGATACCATTGACTCACGGAGGAACTGATGGCGGAGAAAGAAGCCACTCTGAACGAAGTGCTCTTCATTGGACTGATTCTCAATATCCAGGCCAGCGCGATGATAGCGTTGGGGAAGATCACCAATCCCGTGACGCAGAAGATGGAGAGGAATCTGGACCAGGCTCGGATCACCATAGACATGCTCGGAATGCTCGACGAGAAGACGAAGGGGAATCGCACGGACGAAGAGACTAGAACGCTTCAAAAGGCCCTGACCGAGCTCAGGTTGAACTATCTTGACGAGCTAAAGAAGGACCACGCGGAATTAGAGAGACAGGAAGCAGAGAAGGAAGCGGAAGCTGCAAAGTCCGAGGCCGGCGAACCCAGGGGTTCCGAACCGGCGGGTGAGGAGGAGAAAGTCGAGCCGTCCGAGCAAGCGGCCGGAACGGCAGGTACAGGAGCCGCGACTCAAGAACGGCCCCCGGTGGACGCAGGGAAGCAGAGTGATAAGAAGGAAGCCCCGAGAAAGAAGGCCGGGAAGGCCGGGGCACGACCCAGGTCGAAGCTCCGATCGAAGCCCGGCCCCGGGAAGGGCTCCAGGAAGGCATAGAGAGAACTCGAGACCCAGGAGCGCAATCGATGGTCAAGAAAAGGAAGGTCCGCAGGGAGCCTTCTCCTTTAGGCGACGTGCATGAGATTCCTATCCAGGAAGGGGACGAGGCTCCGAGCGAAAAGGATGCGGCCGCGGGGCCGCCGGAGCACGCGCCTCGCGAAGGAACCGACAAAGAAACCGGTGAGAAGACCGGGCTGGAGAACGGCCGAGAGACTGTTGGAGAGACCGGCCAGGAGACCGGTGAAAAGCCCGACCAGAAGAGCGCCGGAGAAGAGGACCTGGCACAGGAATATCTTGAGCAGCTGCAGAGGGTACAGGCGGAGTTCGCCAACTACAGGAAGAGAGTCCAGCGGGAGATGCTGGAGGCCTACGACTATGCGAAGGCAGAGCTGGTGTGTAGATTTCTTCCCGTGATGGACGATCTGGAACGAGCGATCGAGAGTCTTGCGCCGAACTGCGAGAACGACAACGCTGCCAAGGGTGTGAGGCTCATATACGACAAGCTCAAGAGCACTCTTCAGGCAGAGGGCGTGGAGCCCATAGAATGCAAGGGGATGCGGTTCGACCCCAACTTCCACGAGGCGGTGATGGTGACAAAGGTGGAGGAGGGAGAAGACAGCACCGTTGTGAAGGACATACAGAAAGGGTATACCTACAAGGGCAAGCTGATAAGGCCCAGCAAGGTCGAGGTGACGCAGCTCGATACCACTGACACGGGTGATGAATAACGATGCCGGAGGCCCAAAAGGATTTCTATGAGACCCTGGGGGTCGGCGAGAAGGCAACCACCGAAGAGATAAAGAAGGCCTACAGACAGCTCGCAAAGAAGTACCATCCGGATGCCAACCCCGGCAACAAGGAGGCGGAGAGGAGATTCAAGGAAGTCTCCGAAGCCTACGGAGTCCTGAGCGATTCCAAAAAGCGCGCTCAGTACGACCAGATGAGAAAGCTGGGGGCTGGGGCTTTTGCAGGTGGGGGATTTCAGGGGTTCGATTTCGGGGACCTCTTCTCCGGAGGTGGAACCGGTGGTGGGGGTGGTTTCTCGTTCGAGGACCTGGGTGGATTCGGGGGGCTGGGAAGCCTCTTCAGTAATCTCTTCGGCTCCAGGATCAGGCCCGAGGCTCAAGGCCCCAGAAAAGGTAACGACGTCCTGGTCGAGCTGGAGATACCGTTCGAGCTGGCGGTCGAGGGTGGGAAAACCACGGTCGCCCTATCCAAAGAGGACAACTGCAAAGTCTGCGGTGGGAGCGGGGCCCGGCCTGGCTCGGGCACCACGACCTGCCAGGAATGCGGCGGGCAGGGAAGCGTCTCCTTCGTCCAGGGGGGCTACGCTGTCAGCAGGCCTTGCCCCAAGTGCCTGGGGCGGGGAGTACTTGCAGGAGACCCATGCTCCACGTGTGCGGGACGGGGGACGGTGCGGGGTCCCAAGAAATACGCGATAAAAATTCCCCGCGGGATCGCGACAGGTGAGAAGATAAGGCTGCGGGGCCAGGGCGAGCCGGGTGTTGCCGGAGGGCCTCCAGGGGACATAATAGCTCAGGTGAGAGTCGAGTCGCACCCGTTCTTCACCACGAAGGGTGCTAACATCTACTGCACCGTGTCCGTGAACGTGGCCCAGGCAGTGCTGGGCTCCAAGGTCAAGGTCAAGACCGTGGACGGCCGGAGCGTGGAACTGAAAGTCCCTGCTGGTGTTCAAAACGGTGCAACCTTCCGGTTGAAGGGGATGGGGCTTAAGAAGAACGGGCTCAAGGGAGACCAGTTCGTCAAGGTAGAGGTCGTCACACCCGAGAAGATTACGGAGAAACAGAAGAAGCTCATTGAGGAGTTCGCTAGAGAGGGAGGGCTGGAGTACTAGGAGTTCCAGTCTCGCCCCAGGAGGTGTCAGTAGAAATGAAGTTTAGGAGCAAGAGCTTTCTCATCCCACTGGTATGCATTCTACTCGGCCTTGCGCTGGGAATATACGTGGCCTCGGACCTCGAACTTGTGCGCACGGTCTTCAGTTCGGACACGGCCAAGGCCATAAGACTGGGTTCCACCGAGGAGATTCCGGACGAACTTCTTCAGCTTCAGAACACCAGCAAGGCCTTCGTGATTATCGCGAAGATGGTGCGACCGGTCGTAGTCACAATCTCCAGTGAGAGAGTCGTAAAGGACCTTTCCGGTTTTCACCGGAATCTGCCGCGCTCTCCGTTCGACGACTACTTCGGTGAGGACTTCTTCGATAAGTTCTTCCGCAGGCCAACTCCGGAAGGAGAACTCCGGCAGAGAGGCATCGGCTCCGGCGTCATCGTCAGCAGCGAGGGATACATTCTGACCAACTACCACGTTGTTTCGGAGGCCGAGAAGATACGCGTCACCCTCTTTGACGACCGGGAGTTCGATGCGGAGGTCATAGGGACCGACCCGAAGACCGACGTGGCAGTGATAAAGGTGAAGGCCGACAAACTGCCTGTCGCGAAGTTCGGGAGTTCAGCGGACACCGAGGTCGGCGAGTGGGTGCTGGCCATAGGGAGTCCGTTTTCGGAGCAGCTGGAGCAGACGGTCACGGCCGGTATCGTGAGCGCCAAGGGACGTTCGAACGTGGGGCTGGCGGAATACGAAGACTTCATCCAGACCGACGCCGCCATCAATCCTGGAAACAGCGGCGGTGCGCTCGTGAATCTGAAGGCCGAGGTAATTGGCATCAACACCGCGATACTGAGCAGGAGCGGCGGATACCAGGGAGTCGGCTTCGCGATTCCCGTAGAGATGGCCCGGAAGGTGATGGAAGACCTTGTCGAAAAGGGCAGGGTAGTCAGAGGGTGGATGGGAGTCGTCATTCAGAACATCGATGAGACGATGGCGGCTGCGCTCGGCCTGGACGAGGCCTCGGGAGTAGTGATAAGCGAGGTGTCCAATGGAAGCCCCGCGGAGAAGGGTGGCCTCAAGCAAGGGGACATCGTTCTGGATTTCGAGGGGAAGAAGGTAAAGGACACGGTGGGCCTGAGAAACGCCGTGGTTGAGACCGCGCCGGGAACAGATGTGACGCTCAGGATTCTGAGGGACGGTAAGCCCAGGAAGATAACTCTCGAGCTGGGAGAGCTTCCCGCCGAGACGGTGGCCTCTGCGGAGCCACAAGAAAAGAAGGTCAGTAAGATAGGAATCGAGGTTCAGACCCTCACCCCATCGATGGCGTCCCGGTTGGGATACGAGGACGAGACAGGAGTCGTGGTTACCAGCGTGACTCCAGGAAGCCCGGCTCAGCAAGCCGGAATCGCACAGGGTGACCTCATTAAGGAGGTAAACAAGGAGAAAGTCACGACTACCTCCGAGTACGAGAAGGCCCTGGCGAAGTCGAAGCCGGGAGAAGCTGCGCTTTTCCTCATAAGAAGGGAAACCGCCACGCTGTTTGTGGCACTCAGAATGCCTGAATAAAGCAGAACATGCCGGATGATTCGATATCTCCACGCGCGCAGCTCGCGGCATACGACGGGCTGCGCGCCCTTGTTTCTGCCCTTGGGAACCCAGGCGTTGACCGGGCCGCCAAAACGTGCTAAACTATTGACGAATAGCATCGTTGGTGCTGCAGGCTGGGGTGGCAAGGAGGAGGAAGAGGTTCAGTGATAGCGAGCGTGACACTGAGAGGGCTACCGCTCCTCTTTACCGCGTTGCTGAGCCTGCTGGCGCTTACGTCCTCAGCTCCTCTGGCCTCTGGTATTTCCCCCGGCCCTGACGTCTGGCTCGTCTCCAATCCTTCGACTTCCAGTTTGTCCGGACCTTCTCCCTTCGACGTCTCCGTGGTCGAAGTCGTGGGCGTTCCGGGCGAGCTCGCCCTTCCGTGGCTCCTCGTTCCTGATGAACCGTACCTTCCGGGCATCCTCATCGCCGACCGCACACTGCTCCGAAGACTCGAAACCGCAGGTGCGACCGTACGGATACTGGACGAATACGTTGAGGCGGAACCTTACTACTTGATTCGGACGCCTCCCTCGCTGAGTGCGCGGAGACTCTCCGGTCTGGGTGAGATTCTCTGGAACAGGGCAAACGACTATCTCGTCCGTGCGGGGAGGAGTGTTAAGGGTGTAGGAAGAATCGAAGACGCGGCCGCGTTGCTGGGCCTTAAGCTAGAGCGGTTGGAAGTTATCGAGAGGAGCCTCGTCTCAGTCAGGCCGGTCTCCTCGCAGATCTTTCGGACTTCTTCCTCTGTGGAGGACTCCTGCATAAACTGGATGGTAGGAGCAGTGTCGGAGTCCGACGTGCTTGACTACCTCAACTCTCTCACGGGTGAGACTGCGGTCAACCTCTCGGGTGGGCCGGACACGATACTGACCCGATTCTCCTTTCATCCGCAGTGCACTCTGGCAGCGCAATACATCTACTCACAGTTTGAGGGCATGGGACTGAGCGTCCAGTATGACGATTACTTCGGGGTCCCCCTTTACGGTATCGGCTTCGACGGCACAGAGGGATACGTCGTCGGCGTCGGAGGAACGATTCTGCACACCGTGGATGGCGGGGACACCTGGGAGAGCCAGGCCTCGGGAACGGACCAGACCCTTCTTAAACTATCGCTCGTCGACGCGGACAGTGCGTGGGCCTGCGGTTCCGTGGGCCTTTGCATAAGGACCTTCGACGGCGGCGCCACCTGGGACTCTCTCGTTACGGGAACCTGGTATTACCTCTACGGAGTCAAGTTCATCAATGCACTCGAGGGATGGGTCTGCGGCACCGAGGGGACGTTACTCAAATCATCTGACGGAGGGCTCAACTGGTCGGCCCAGTCCAGCGGAACGACCGCGCGCCTCTACGACATCGAGTTCGTCGACTCTCAGAACGGATGGGCAGTGGGTACTTCCGGCGTGATAATACACACCTCTGACGGAGGCGCCAACTGGTCACCGCAGACAAGTGGTACGGACTACAGGCTTCACGACGTGTGTTTCGTGAGCGCGCAGGAAGGTTGGGCGGTGGGTTACTCTGGAACGATACTCCACACCGCCGATGGAGGTTCCACCTGGGACGCTCAGACGTCCGGGGTGGTTGTGTCCCTTCAGGGCGTCTGCTTTGCGGACAGCGTTCAGGGCTGGGTGGTGGGTTACGGCGGCGTGGTGCTCCACACCGAGGACGGCGGAGAGAACTGGGACGTCCAGGACAGCGGAACTGGCTCGCGCCTTTTTGCTGTCACCTGCACCGACAGCCTTAGCGCGTGGGCGGCCGGCACCTCCTCCATAATCCGCACGGAAGACGAAGGCGCCACCTGGGTCTCGCTCAACGAGAACGTTCCTATCAGATGGAGAAACGTAATCGCCACGATAACGGGTACCGCAACGCCAGACGAAACGTACATCGTTTGCGGGCACTACGACAGCACCTCGGAGGATCCGATGGTGAGAGCCCCCGGGGCAGACGATAATGCCAGCGGCACCACTCTTGTGCTTGAGGCAGCCAGCGTGCTGAAGGATTTTCCTCTCTTGAGCTCCGTCAGGTTCATCTGTTTCTCCGGTGAGGAGCAGGGTCTCATAGGTAGTGACCACTACGCGGCAGACGCTTCGGTTGCGGGCGACAACATCGCGGGAGTGCTCAACTTCGACATGGTGGGCTACGGCACGCCCTCCATCTATCTCATAGGCAACAATGCATCACAGTGGCTCGTTGACTACTGCATTGCCGTAAGGGACGGGTACGTTCCGTCGCTGGGGATAACAAAGCAGATAAACGCCACCATGAGATACAGCGACCACGCGCCCTTCTGGGATGAAGGTTACAGCGCCTTCTGCGGGATAGAAGTCGACTACCCCACCAATCCCTACTACCACAGTACCGACGACACCGTGGGCACGCTCACGATTCCGTTTGTGGCGAACGTCACCAGACTTGCGGTGGCGTCGCTGGCCTCCCTGGCCGGAATCGACACCACGAGTCTGAGCGTCGCCCAGCAGTCTCTTGCCCCGCCGAGGATCGCCCTGGGCAGGAGCTATCCGAACCCATTCAATCCCTCCACCACGATTCCGTTCACGCTGCCCGCCACGAACGGGTCCGCGAACTACGTTCTTGCAATCTTCGACCCTGCTGGTAGGATGGTCAAGATTCTGGAGGAAGGACGGACCGGAACAGTCGTGCTCGAGAGAAGGACGACGTGGGACGGTACCGACGAGAGCGGCAGGCCGGTCGCCTCCGGAGTCTACCTCTGCTCCCTCAGTTGCGGAGCGGAGAGCAGGTCGTCGAAGATTGTGCTCCTTCGCTAGGATTATCTAACCGGCAGTCACTTTTTGCATCGCTGGGCTTGCGCCGGTGCGCGGCAACGTGCAACTGGTGGGTGAGGTACACATGACGCGGAGAAAAGAACAGCCGGCCGCGAGGAAACGCCGCGCCGCCCGTGGACGCAGCGCGCGGAGTCAAGACGCCACCCTCTCACACAGACTCGGGCACGCTGACGAGGCGGAGATGGACAAGAAGAGCAGGGAAGTGTTTCTGGAACTTCTCTCTCTCATCACCGAGCAGCGAAACAGCCGCACCATGGACATCGACACGCGCTCCACGCTCCAGATTCTGGAAGCCATAAGCGGCGAGGACGAGTCGGTGGCCCGAGCGGTGGAGATAGAGATTCCACAGATAGCTGCGCTCGTCGAGCACGTGGTCGCTGCCCTCAAGAGAGGTGGACGACTTATCTACGCAGGGGCAGGCACCAGCGGGCGCCTGGGAGTGCTGGATGCGGCAGAATGCCCGCCCACTTTCGGCACGGACCCCGAGATGGTGCAAGGAGTAATCGCGGGGGGGAGGCGCGCACTCTACAGGGCCGTGGAGGGAGCGGAGGACCGGGAGGAAGAGGCCGTGGAGGCCATTCGCAAGCTGCGCGTGGGTCCGAAGGACGTGGTGGTCGGAATCGCCGCCAGCCGGCGTACTCCTTTCGCGAAAGCCGCGGTGGCCGAAGCCAGAAGGCGCGGGGCAAAGACCGGCTATGTCACCTGCAATCCCGCATCCACCATCGAT
>CP070702.1:921861-1048191 GCA_020349905.1 Candidatus Eiseniibacteriota bacterium | reverse complement strand
AGAGATGGTGATGCCTGGGGACAATGTGACGATAGAGGTGGAGTTGATAATGCCGATAGCGTTGGAGAAGGAGTTGCGGTTTGCGATCAGGGAGGGCGGACGCACGGTAGGAGCAGGCGTAGTCGCAGAAGTACTAGACTGATAACGACGTCCGTCAGAGCTTTCGGAGGAAGCCTGGCGAGCGAGGAGGAGAAGTGGCAAGTCAAAGAATCAGGATAAAGCTGCGTTCCTACGACCACGCGATGCTGGATCAGTCTGCCAATCAGATCGTGCAAACGGCGAAGAGGACGGGCGCGATGATCTCCGGGCCGGTGCCGCTTCCGACCAGGAAGACGGTTTACACGGTATTGAGGTCGCCGCACGTGGATAAGAAGTCCAGGGAGCAGTTTGAAATCCGGGTGCACAAGCGGTTGATTGACATCGTTCGTTCAACGCCCCAGACGATCGACGCCCTGATGAAGCTGGACCTTCCGGTCGGCGTCGACATCGAGATAAAGCTGTAGGAAAGGCGGGGGAGTGAAAATGCCAGGACTTATCGGAAAGAAACTAGGAATGACACAGGTCTTCGATGACAAGGGCAACGCGGTGCCGGTGAGCGTCATCCAGGCCGGCCCCTGTGCCGTTGTGCAGAAGAAGACGCCCGATAAGGAAGGCTACGGTGCGGTCCAGCTGGGCTTCCAGGACATGCGCGAGAAGCGTGTTTCCAAGCCGCTGCGAGGACATTTCAAGAGTGCCGGCGTTTCTCCCAAGAGAATCCTCAAGGAGTTCAGGGTCCCTGACGTCGCACAGTACGAAGTCGGGTTCGAAGCCACTGTCGAGATGTTCGAAGTGGGTTGCGTCGTGAACGTGACGGGGACTTCGAGAGGAAAGGGTTTTCAGGGCGTTGTGAAGCGCTGGGGTTTCTCCGGCGGCAAGGACACCCACGGATGCACGACCCACAGGTTGCCGGGCTCGATCGGCGCGAGCGCCTACCCCTCCCGGGTTCTGAAGAATCGCAAGCTGCCCGGCAGGATGGGGGGCGTGAGAGTAACGGTCAGGAACCTGACCGTGGTGGGGGTGGACAAGGAGCGGCATCTGCTTCTTATCAGAGGCGGAGTGCCGGGGGCGCCCAACAGTTACGTGGAAGTGAAGAAGACCACGGGAAGAACTTCCTAGGAGATACGAGATGATTTCGGCAAAGGTGTTTTCAGCTGAGGGAGAAGAGAAGGGGACTGCCGAGCTTCCCGAGAGTCTCTTTGGTTCCCCGGTAAACGAGTCCGTACTGCACGAAGCGGTGAGGAACCATCTTGCCAACCGTAGACACGGCACCGCCTCGACCAAGTCGCGCGCCGACGTCAAAGGAAGCGGGATCAAGCCCTGGAGGCAGAAGGGAACGGGCCGCGCGAGGGCCGGTTCGAGGGCATCGCCCATCTGGGTGGGTGGCGGACGCGCCTTCGGTCCGAAACCGCGCGATTACGGCTACGAGTTGCCAAAGAAGGTGAAGCGGCTTGCGCTGAGGTCGGCCCTCTCTTTGAAGGCCAGGGAGGAGGCCGTGATGGTGGTCGATCCTCCCCAGCTGAGCGAGGTGAAGACGAAGGAAGTGGCGAAGTATCTCGAGAGGCTCGGGTTGGCAGGCAAGAAGTGTCTTCTTGTGACGGCCTCTGCCGATGAGCGCCTGCTGAAGTCGGTGCGAAACATCCCTAAGGTCCGCCTTCTGATTTCGAGCCAGCTCAACGCGTACGCCCTTCTGGATTGTGAGAAGTTGCTGCTTACGCCGGACGCTCTCCAGAACATGAAGGAGGTATTCTCCCGATGATCGAGCCGAGGCGAATAGTAAGGAGAGCGCTGGTTACAGAGAAGGGTACCCAGATCCGCGAGGTTGCGAACCAATACATCTTTGAAGTCGACCCGCGGGCCAACAAGTTCGAGATAAAGAAAGCCGTGGAGGCAATCTTTTCAGTAGAGGTCAGCAACGTGAGAACCGTCAGGATGAAGGGCAAGCTGAAGAGGATGGGCGTTCATTCCGGGCGGCGGCCTCACTGGAAGAAGGCCATCGTGACCCTGAAGAAGGGGCAGACCATAGAGCTCTTCGAACAGGTGTGATTTATCGCAACGACGGAGCAGCCCAACAGGGAGACAGGTGAAAGGCGATGGGACTTAAGAAATTCAAGGCCGTTACACCCGCACTGAGATACAAGATGATATCGGACTTCAGTGAAATCACTAAATCGAAGCCCGAGAAGAGCTTGCTCAGGCCCCTGCGTCGCACCGGCGGAAGGAACAACAAGGGTCGTATCTCCAGCTGGCAGAGAGGCGGAGGCCACAAGAGACGCTACAGGATCATCGACTTCAGACGGGACAAGGAAGGTGTGCTCGCCAGGGTGGCCGCCATCGAGTACGACCCCAACCGTTCCGCGAGAATAGCGCTCCTCCACTACGTGGATGGCGAGAAGCGTTACATACTGGCGCCGCTCGGATTGTCCGTCGGTGACGTCGTGGAATCTGGAGAGAGGGTCGACATAAAGGTGGGAAACTCTCTCCCGTTGCGAAACGTTCCGCTCGGGACGCAGGTTCACAACATAGAGCTCATTCCCGGCAAAGGTGCTCAGCTTGCCCGCGGGGCGGGAAGCTTCTGCCAGGTCATGGCCAAGGAGGGCAAGCACGTTCAACTCAGGTTGCCGTCGGGAGAGGTGAGGATGGTGCACCTGAATTGCCGTTGTACGGTCGGCCAGGTGGGCAACCTGGACCACGAGAACATCGTCATCGGCAAGGCCGGCAAAAGCCGCTGGCTGGGAATCCGCCCCAGCACTCGCGGTGTCGCTATGAATCCCGTCGACCATCCGCTCGGCGGAGGCGAGGGGAAAAGCTCGGGGGGCAGGCATCCTTCGACCCCTTGGGGAAAACCTACGAAGGGTTATAAGACGAGAAAGAAGAAACGCTCAGACAAACTGATAGTCAGGAGAAGGAAGTAGTCCGGAGGGATCAGGATGGCACGCTCGATCAAAAAGGGCCCGTACGTGGACGAGAAGCTTCTTGCGAAGATTCAACAGATGAACGCGAGCGGTGAAAAGAGAGTCGTGAAGACCTGGGCCAGGCGTTCGACAATCGTGCCTGAATTCGTGGGCCATACGATGGCCGTTCACAACGGCAACAAGTTCATCCCCATCTACATCTCCGAAAACATGGTGGGGCACAAGCTGGGCGAGTTCGCCCCCACCAGGATGTTCAGAGGACATGGCGTTCATTCGGAGAGGTCGGCTCCGCCGCTCAAGTAGAGCGGGGAAGATGAGTCACGGAGGTTAACGTTGGACGCGAGAGCAACTGCAAGATTCGTGAGGATTTCGCCTCGGAAGATAGGCCAGGTAAGTCAACTGGTTAGGGGTAGAAGTGTCGACGACGCCCTCCACATATTGCAGTTCACTCACAAGGCCGGCGCGCGAGTGCTCGAGAAAGTATTGAAGTCGGCGATTTCCAACGCGGTGAACATTGAAGGGAGAATCGACGTGGACACGCTCCGGGTGAAGGAGATCCGGGTCGGTCCCGGGCCAACCATGACGCGATACCTGCCCCGGGCGCTCGGCAGAGCGACGCCGATTCTCAAGAGAACCAGCCACATAACGGTGGTAGTGAGTACATCGCAATTGCTGTCTACAGCAGAGCAATAATTCGTCTGAAGAAAGGAGATGCTAATTGGGACAGAAGACGCACCCTGTCGGGTTGAGGCTCGGAATCATCAAGACGTGGGATTCCCGATGGTTCGCCCAGAAGGACTTCGCAGACCTCCTTCATGAAGACATCATGCTTCGGCGTTATCTGAAGAGACGTCTTCAGCAGGCCGGCATCTCAAAGATTCTCATCCAGAGGGCCGGCGGGAAGGTCACCGTGACCATCCGCACTGCAAGGCCGGGACTCGTCATCGGAAGACGAGGGGCGCAGGTGGACCAGGTTAAAGACGAATTGCAGCACCTCACCAAGAAAGAGGTCCTGCTGAACATAGAGGAAGTGAAGAAGCCCGACCTCGATGCCCAGCTCGTCGCGGAACACATCGCCAGGCAGCTTGAGCAGCGAGTCTCTTTCAGGCGGGCCATGAAGAGGGCTCTGACTTCCACGATGCGGTCCGGGGCGGAAGGGATAAAGGTCCTTTGTTCCGGACGGCTGGGCGGAGCCGAGATGGCGAGGCACGAAGGGTACAAGGAGGGGCGCGTGCCGCTCCATACCCTGCGCGCAGACATCGACTACGCGACTGCTACGGCGCACACGACGTACGGATGCGTCGGAGTCAAGGTGTGGGTCTTCCACGGCGAAGTCCTGGACAAGGCCGCGGCCACGGGGGCCGAGCAGGCGAGTTCGTGAGGTTTTTGCGATGTTGATGCCCAAGAGAGTGAAGTTTCGCAAGCAGCAGCGAGGACGAATGAGGGGCAAGGCCCTGCGTGGTGGCGAGGTGGACTTCGGAGAGTTCGGGCTGAAGGCAATGGAGCCCGCCTGGATAACGAACAGGCAAATCGAGGCCGCCAGGGTGGCCATAACCAGGAAGATAAAGAGAGGCGGTAAGATCTGGATCCGCATCTTTCCGGACAAACCGGTGACCATTAAACCCGCAGAAACGAGGATGGGAAAGGGTAAAGGGAATCCGGAATACTGGGTCGCCGTCGTGAAGCCGGGAAGAGTGCTCTTCGAGCTGGAGGGTATCCCCGAGGCCCTGGCGAAGGACGCGTTGAAGCTTGGGGCTTCGAAGCTGCCCATCCGGACGAAGTTCGTGGTGAGAAAGGAGTTCTAACCAGGTAATGGCGAAGTCGCTCAAGCCGCGAGACATAAGAGAGATGACGCTGACCGAGATCACGATGAAACTGAGCGATCTCGAAGAGGAACTGTTCAATCTCCGCTTCCGCAATGCAATGAAGCAGCTCGACGATGCACTCAGGATTCGTGTCGTGAAACGCGACATCGCCAGGCTCAAGGGAATCTTGAGGGAGAACGAGCTCGGCATCAGGAAGATTGCCTCCGAGTCGGCGCAGAAGTAGAGAAGCGGCTTGGAGCTTGGCCTTCCGCTTCGAAGAGGACGCGAGGTCCGGCCTCGGGCGGCAACCAGCAAAGGGTGAGAAATGGAAGGAAGAGCGAAGAGAAAGGTGAGAATCGGCCGCGTAGTGAGCCGCAGCGGAGACAAATCCATAGTCATCGAGATACAGCGGTTGATGAAACATCCCATTTACGGGAAGTACGTACGGCGAAGTAAGAAGCTCCACGTCCACGACGCTGAGAATCAATGCCAGGTGGGGGATCTCATCCGCGTGAGCGAGACGAGGCCGCTCAGCAAGCTCAAGCGGTGGCGATTCGTCGAAGTCCTGGAGAAGGCCCGCTAGTGTGCCGGGCGTGCGGCCCAGATGAGTTCGTGGAAGCAGGGCCGCAAGACAAGAGAATGCATGAGGAATTTTGAGAGATGATTCAGCCACGCACGTTGCTTTCGATTTCTGACAATACCGGTGCCAGGGTGGCTCAGTGCATCAAGGTCCTGGGCGGCACCAGGAGACGATATGGGCGCATAGGCGACATCATCGTCGTATCGATAAAGGATGCCTTGCCGGGTGGTACCGTCAAGAAGGGTGACGTGGCGAAGGCCGTTATTGTCCGCACGAGGAAGGAACTGAGGAGAAAGGACGGTTCGTACATCCGGTTCGACCAGAACGCCGCTGTTCTCATAGACGACCAGAAGGAACCCAGGGGAACGCGAATCTTCGGACCGGTCGCACGGGAACTGAGAGACAAGGAGTTCATGAAGATAATCTCGCTCGCGCCGGAGGTTATCTAGCACGGAGCCAGGAGATGATAATTGCTCGAAACGACATGGTTGTTGTTATTGCGGGTGACGATAAGGGAAAGACCGGAAAGGTGCTGAAGGTCTTTCCGAAGAAGTCTCGCATCGTGGTCGAAAAGGTCAATTTCGTCAAGAGACACACGCGTCCCACGCGGACCGGCATGCAGGGGGGCATTCTGGAAAAGGAAGCGCCCGTTCACGTTTCGGACGTCATGCTGCTCTGCCCCAAGTGCGACGTGGGGGTCCGGGTAGGCGTGAAGCAACTGAGCGACGGTTCGAAAGTCCGCGTGTGCAGGAAATGCGGCGAGATGATACCTCGACCTTGATGGCGTTGACGATGGCAGCGGAGAAGAGAGATGGTTCCCAGGCTTAAGACGAAGTACGAAAAAGAAGTTGTTCCTCTCATGATGCAGAAGTTCGGCTACAAGAACCGGATGCAGGTCCCCAAGTTCGTGAAGATCGTAATCAACATGGGAGTGGGAGATTCCTTGCTCAACATAAAGCTGATGGACGCTGCGGTCGCGGACCTGGCCTCCATCACCGGCCAGAGACCGTCCATCAGGAGGGCCAAGAAGTCCATCGCGAACTTCAAGCTGAGAGCCGGAGCACCCATCGGCTGCAGCGTGACGCTCAGAGGAGCCCGCATGTACGAGCTTTACGACCGGCTTGTGAACGTGGCCGTGCCCCGGATTCGAGACTTCCGCGGGCTTTCCCCGAAGTCGTTCGACGGGCGGGGCAACTACACGCTCGGTATCACCGAACAGATAATCTTTCCCGAGATCAACTACGACAAGGTGGAGAAGATCCGGGGAATGGATGTAACGATAGTTACCTCTGCCGGTACCAACGAGGAAGCGTTTGAGCTTCTCAAGCTGATGGACATGCCGTTCAGGCAGACGTAGGTTGCCCATCGTCCGGGGCGCAAAGGAGGTTCAGTGGCTAAGAAGGCTCTTATTGAGAAGTGGAAGAGGGAGCCTAAATTCAAGGTTCGGAAATACAATCGCTGCCGTCGGTGCGGTAGGCCTCGAGGATACCTGCGACAGTTCGGTCTCTGCCGCATTTGCTTCCGGGAGCTTGCTCTCCAGGGGCAGATTCCCGGCGTAGTCAAGTCCAGCTGGTAGAGCCAGTCTAACGGAGGCAAGATACATGTCTGTGACGGATCCAATTGCTGACATGCTCACGTGCATAAGGAATGCATGCAAGGCGCGACACAAGAAGGTTGACGTACCTTCTTCCCGAATGAAGATAGAGCTGGCGAAGCTGCTTCTGAGGGAGAAGTATGTCAACAACTTTAAGACCATAGATGATCGGAAGCAGGGCGTGCTTCGTATCTACCTCAAGTACGACTCGGAGAAGAAAAGCATCATCAGCGGCCTGAAGAGAGTGAGCACTCCGGGCTGCAGGATATACGTCGACAGGGACTCAATCCCTCGGGTGCTGGGAGGTATGGGGACCGCCATACTGTCCACGTCCAAGGGGATTCTGACCGACAAGGAGGCCCGCGCACAGGGGGTCGGAGGCGAGGTCGTTTGCCACGTATGGTAGCGCGGGCGTTATCCGCCTCGCCTCTGCCAGCCGGCCGGGGCTTTGAGATCGAGTCGGTCGCGATAGCGCATCGGGAGCTTTGCTCCGGGAGGTTCTGAATTCATGTCCAGGGTAGGAAAGATGCCCGTTCGGATACCGGAAGGCGTCACGGTGAAACTCTCCGGCAGCCGGGTCGAAGTCAAGGGGCCCAGGGGAGAGCTTTCGACCGTGATTCCCCGGGGGGTTTCGGCGGAGCTTAAGGAAAACCTCGTACAGATTTCGGTGAGCTCGAAGGACCCCAAAGCCCGTGCGCTTCATGGGACGGCCAGGGCCCTCGTCTCGAACCTGGTGGTCGGAGTGAGCAAGGGATTCCGCAAGGTGCTGGAGATAGTGGGAACAGGGTACCGTGCGCAGATGGAGGGTAAGAAGCTGGTGCTGACCATCGGGTTTGCCAAGCCGGTCGAGTACCCTGTGCCTGCCGGAGTGCAGATATCGCTGGAGTCTCCGACACGGATAATCGTTGAGGGCAGCGACAAGATACTCGTCGGTCAGGTGGCGAGCGAGATAAGGGATTTCAAGAGACCCGAACCCTACAAGGGCAAGGGCATCAGATACGAAGGTGAATACGTGCGAAAGAAAGCCGGCAAGGCCGCAGTCGGAGCGGGCGGATAACCGGTGATACTGGACCCCTTGTTGACACATTGTGCAGGACGAAGACGATGAGAACCCATACAGCCGAACGCGCGACAAGAAGAAGAAAGAGACACATGAGAATCAGGCGAAAGGTGTCTGGCACCTCCGATAAGCCGAGACTCAGCATTTTTCGGAGTCTCAATCACATCTTCGCCCAGCTCATCGACGACTCGGCCGGACAGACGCTGGTTTCCGCCTCGACTCTCTCCAAGGAAGTGCGCGAGTCGGTGAGCGGCAAGCCGAGGAAAGAGGCCAGCAAAGCGGTGGGCGTTCTCCTCGCAGAACGGGCAAAGGCCAAAGGAATTGAGCACGTGAAGTTTGACCGGGGCGGTTACCTGTATCACGGAAGGGTCAGGGCGCTCGCGGAGGGTGCCAGGGAAGGCGGTCTCAAGTTCTGACGCATTCCACGGTCACCCTCGATGCATTCGAGGGTCACCCCGGGAGCAAAAGGAGGCATTTTTGACTAACGCAGAATCCGAGAAGACTGAACTGGTCGAGAAGGTCGTACACGTCAACCGCGTGGCGAAGGTTGTCAAGGGTGGTCGACGCTTCGGCTTCAACGCTCTGGTGGCGGTCGGTGACCAGCAGGGTAACGTGGGCATAGGTCTGGGTAAGGCCAACGAAGTTGCCGACGCCATAAAGAAGGCCAGCGAGGCCGCGAAGAGAGCCTTCTTCCCGGTTCCAATGGTGAAGGGAACGATTCCTCACGAGGCGATCGGCCGTTTCGGCTCGTGCCGCGTGCTGCTCAAACCTGCGTCGCCCGGAACGGGCATAGTGGCGGGTGGAGTCGTGAGGGCGATTCTGGATTCGGCGGGGGTTCAGGACGTGCTGTCCAAGTGCCTGAGTTCCAGCAATCCGCACAACGTGGCCAAGGCCACCATCGATGCGCTCCAGCAGCTCAGGAAAGCCAAGGACATAGCTGCCCAGAGGGGCAAGACCGTACAGGAACTTTTTGGCATGACAGGGGCGACGGGCGATGAAACGAAAGCTTAGGATCACTCAGGTAAGGAGTGCCATCGGCAGGCAGAAGAACCAGGGAGTGACGGTCCGCACCCTCGGTATCAGGCGTCTGCACCATTCCGTGGTTCACGATGATACTCCGCAGATTCGTGGCATGATAGCGCGAGTGAGTCACCTTGTTCGTGTCGAGGAGATAGAGGGATGAGCAAGCTCAATCAACTGCGCCCCGCGGCGGGCTCTCGCAAGAAGAGAAAGAGGTTGGGTTGTGGTGAGGGTTCGGGCCACGGAGGCACCTCCACGAAGGGGCACAAGGGACTCAAGTGCCGCTCCGGAGGAAAGGTGCCCGCCTGGTTCGAGGGCGGGCAGATGCCTCTGCAGCGCAGGATTCCCAAGAGAGGGTTCACGAATCCCACGAGGGTCGAGTACCAGGTGGTCAATCTGGGTCAGCTGTCGAAGCTGGACTCCGGAGCCGAAGTGACGCCGGAGAGCCTGTTCGAGAAGCGCCTGGTCCATAAGCGCAAGCGACCTATCAAGATACTCGGCGCGGGAGAAATCTCGATTCCGCTCAAGATCAAGGTTCACGCTGTCAGCAAGTCGGCCAAAGAGAGAGTCGAACAGGCAGGTGGTTCGGTGGAGCTAATTAAGTAATGCTTGAGAAAGTCCAGAGCATATTCCGAATTCCCGAACTCAGGCGACGCATAATTTTCACCGTGCTCCTTCTCATCGTGTATCGCCTCGGCGGGCACGTGCCCACTCCAGGGATAAACGGAGAGGCGCTCGCGGCGTTTTTCCAGGGGAAGGAGAGGACTCTCTTCGGTCTCTACGACATGTTCGTGGGTGGTTCACTGAGCCAGTGCACCATCTTCGCGATGGGCATAATGCCCTACATCAACGCCTCGATTATCATGCAGCTCCTGGGGGCGGTCATCCCGTTTCTGCAGAAGCTGCAGAAGGAGGGTGAAGAAGGAAGAAAGAAGATAACGCAATACACCAGGTACGGAACCGTCGGACTGGCGATGATCCAGGGCTACGGAATCAGCATCTTCGTGGAATCGCTGAGGAGCGAGCTGGGTGCGGTCGTTCCGAACCCCGGTATCGGTTTCCGGCTGCTGACGATGATAACGCTCACGTGCGGAACGATATTTGTCATGTGGCTGGGAGAGCAGATAACGGATCGCGGCATCGGAAACGGGATATCTCTCATCATTTTCATAGGCATCGTGGCGCGCTTCCCCACGGACGTGGTGAACACCATCCGGGCCTTGCAGCTCGGAGCCATCCAGATCTTCGGCGCTGTGTGGCTGGCGGTGCTCATCATCGCTGTGATCGCTGCCGTGATCGTGATGACGCAGGGGATGAGGAAAATCCCCGTCCAGTACGCGAAGCGAGTCGTGGGCAGGAAGATGTACGGTGGGCAGAACACCCACATCCCTCTGCGCGTGAACAGCGCCGGGGTTATTCCCATCATCTTTGCCCAGGCGTTGATAATGTTCCCCGGCACGATGTCTACGTTCGTCAGGGACAACGCCATAATGGAGAGGATAACGATGCTGTTCTCTCCGGGAACTTGGTTCTACTCTCTGGTGTACGGGGCGATAATCGTATTCTTCACCTATTTCTATACAGCCATCATCCTGAACCCGACCGACCTTGCGGAAAATATCCAGAAGCACGGCGGCTTTGTACCCGGCATCCGGGCAGGAAAGAGGACGGCAGAGTACATAGACAGGGTGCTCTTGAGAATAACGCTTCCGGGGGCCCTGTTCCTGGCGCTGGTGGCAATCCTTCCCGACGTGCTCATAAACAGGTTTCACGCCCCGTTCTACTTCGGAGGGACGTCCATTCTGATCGTGGTCGGCGTGGCCCTGGATACTCTTCAGCAGATAGAATCTCACCTGTTGATGAGACATTACGAAGGGTTCATGAAGAAGGGGAAGATAAGAGGAAGAAGGTTCATGTAGCCTCATGCGCATAATACTCCTCGGGGCCCCCGGCAGCGGAAAGGGAACGCAGGCCAGGTTGATCCAGGACCACTTCGGTATCCCTCAGATTTCGACCGGGGACATTTTCAGAAAGGCCATCGCGGACGGCACGCCGCTGGGTGCCGAAGTCGAGAAGTACGTTTCCGGCGGTGCCCTTGTCCCCGACTCGCTCACGATACGGCTCGTGAGGGAGAGACTGTCGCACGAGGACGTTCGAAGGGGCTTCGTTCTGGACGGCTTTCCCAGAACGATTCCCCAGGCGAAGGGCATAGAAGAAATACTGGCGGAGTTGGGCTGGGAGCTTGACGCCGTCGTCAACATCCGCGTTTCCGAGGAGGTCCTCGTCAGCAGGCTCGCGCTCAGGAGGACCTGCCCAGCGTGCGGGATGATGTATCACATGGAGAATCGCCCGCCCGTCTCTGAAGGCGAGTGCGACGAGTGCAAAACGGCTCTCGAGGTACGGGCCGACGACTCGGAAGACACCGTCAGAAAGAGGCTGGGCGTGTACCTCTCGCAGACAACCCCGCTCGTCGAGTACTTCGAGCGGACCTCGCGGCTGGTGAATATAGACGGGGCGGGACGGGTGGAGGAGATCTTCGACAACATTCGCCTGGAGCTTGAGGAAAGAGCACGGGGCCCAGGAACGAGCATAGATGATAAGGCTTAAGACCAAGGAGCAGATAGCCAGGATAACGGAAAGCTGCATAATCGTCGCCGACACCCTCGAGGCGCTCGGCCGAATAGTGGAACCGGGTCTCAGCACCATCGAATTGGACCGTTGGGCCGTGGATCTCATCAAGGCCAGGAAGGGCGTGCCGGCCTTCAAGGATTACAGGGGTTTTCCGGCCAACATATGCGTCTCCGTGAACGAGGAAGTGGTGCACGGGATTCCCGGAGGGCGCGCTCTTGTTGAAGGTGACATCGTGAGCATCGACGTCGGGGTACTGAAAGACGGCTACTTCGGCGACGGAGCGGCCACCTTCCCCGTCGGTGAAATCTCCGAGGAGGCGCAGACGTTGCTCGAGGTGACACAGTTGTCGCTGATGAAGGGTGTGGAAAAGGCGACACCCGATAACCACCTGGGTGACGTTTCGCATTCGATTCAGGAGTGTGTGGAGCGTTTCAACCTCTCCGTCGTGAGAGACCTCGTGGGCCACGGGGTCGGATTGGAGATGCACGAAGACCCTCAGATTCCGAACTACGGTAAGGCAGGCTGTGGCCCGCTGCTGGTCGAGGGAATGGTTCTGGCCATCGAGCCGATGGTGAACGCCGGCGGGTGGGAGGTGGAGACCCTGGACGACAGGTGGACTGTCGTAACGAAAGACAGGTCTCTCTCGGCCCACTTCGAGCACACCGTTGCGGTGTGTGAGAACGGTGCCAGGATACTGACGCAGGTGGAGTCGGCCGCCCCGAGGAGGTCATAGAGGCAGTGGCAAAGGAAGAGGGGATACAAGTAGAAGGTACTGTGGTTGAGCCCCTTCCTAACGCGATGTTCAGGGTAGAGCTCGAGAACGGACACCTCGTGCTTGCGCACATCTCCGGGAAGATGCGAATGCATTTCATAAGAATCCTTCCGGGGGACAAAGTCACTGTCGAGCTGTCTCCGTACGACCTGAGCAGGGGGAGGATCATCTACAGGTATAAGTGATTGGCGCTAGGCGAGTTAGCCGGACGCTAAGCTCGGGCCAGCGCCGCGCGCCGGGGGTTTTGTCTCCGCGCATTCTGGGGAATAACGGTCATGAAAGTCAGGGCGTCAGTGAAGAGGATATGTGAGCACTGCAAGCTCGTTCGCAGAAAGGGCGTAGTGCGTGTGCTGTGCAAGAATCCTCGGCACAAGCAGAGGCAGAAATAGATTCGTCACTCCGCCAGGAGGCGTGTCGTTTTCTGATTCTGCAGGATGGACCTCCGGGGAGTGACGCGGATTTGTGCATGAAACTGGTAACGGGGACTTTGGACGCACGAGAAGAGGGAAGGTGATCTGATTTGGCACGAATTGCTGGAGTAGACTTGCCTGCCGAGAAAAGGATCGAGGCCGCTCTCACGTACATCTTCGGTATAGGTGCCTCCTCAGCGAGGAAGATTCTCCGCGCCACGGGAGTCAACGCGGATACCCGCGTGAAGAACCTAACGGAAGAGGACACGGCCCGGCTCAGGACGGAGATTGAGAGCAAGTACAAGATAGAAGGTTCCCTGCGGACCGAAGTTGGGATGAACATCAAGAGACTGATGGACATCGGCGCCTACCGCGGGCTGAGGCACAGGAAGGGGCTTCCGGTGCGGGGGCAGAGAACCAAGACAAACGCCAGGACGCGCAAGGGTCCCAAGAAGACGGCGGGGGCCATTAAGCGCAAAACCCTGGCCAAGAAGGGACCGGCCACCAGACATGCAAAGGGGGAGAAGTAATTGGCAGTCGAACCAAAGAAGGGAAAGAAGAAGGAGAGACGTGCCGCACCGAACGGCGTTGCCCACATCCAGGCGACGTTCAACAACACCATCGTGACCATTACGGACGCGGAAGGGGGCGTCCTCTGCTGGGCCAGCGCCGGCAAGGTCGGCTTCAAGGGCTCCAGGAAGAGCACGCCCTTCGCAGCGCAGGTGGCCGCGGAGGCGACGGCGAGAGAGGCCTTGACGCACGGGATGAGACGGGTGGAAGTCTGGGTGAAGGGCCCCGGTGCGGGCCGGGAGGCGGCCATCCGCTCGATTCAGGCCGCCGGTCTGGAGGTCACGGCCATCAGGGACGTGACGCCGATTCCCCACAACGGCTGCCGTGCTCCCAAGAGGAGAAGAGTCTAGCGGGCAAGGATGCCGGCTGCTCGGCCGGCGAGTCATGGTGAAACGGGAGTATCGTTTCTTTAGAGATCAGGTGGTGCGATAGATGGCAAGAAACAGAGACGCAAAATGCAGACAGTGCAGACGCGAGGGTGCCAAGCTCTTTCTTAAGGGGGAGCGCTGCGTGACCGACAAGTGCGCTTTCGAACGGAGGGGATACGCTCCGGGCGAGCACGGCCGGGACCGCAGGCTGCGCGTGACCGACTACGGCCTCCAGCTCAGGGAGAAGCAGAAGGCCAGGCGGATCTACGGGATACTGGAGAAGCAGTTTAAGAACTACTTCCTTTCTGCCGAAGCGAAGAAGGGCATCACGGGCGAACTGCTCCTGCAGATGCTGGAATGCCGGTTGGACAACGTGGTGTTTCGCCTCGGCCTGGCCCCGTCAAGACCGTGCGCCCGTCAGCTCGTCAAGCACGGACACTTTCTCGTGAACCAGAAGAAGGTGAACATACCTTCGTACCAGGTGAAACCGGGAAGTGAGATCTCGGTCAAGGAGAAGAGCCGTTCGCTGAAGATAATAACTGATTCGCTCGAGGCCACCGAGGGACGGGAGATGCCGTCGTGGCTTCAGGTTAATCGTGAGAGTCTCTCGGGTAGATTGGTCGAGATCCCGTCCAGAGACATGATTCCCGTTCCGATTCAAGAGCAGCTCATAGTTGGGCTCTACTCCAAGTAAGCATACTTGCAATGCCAGGGGGTCTTAGTCATGAGGTGGAAAAGCCTCCAGATGCCAAAGAAGATCGAGCTCGATGAGAAGACTGCGAGCGAAACGTACGGCAAGTTCACAATCGAGCCACTGGAGCGAGGGTTTGGTGCTACGATAGGGAACTCGCTGAGGCGGGTTCTGCTTTCGTCGACGCCGGGGGCCGCGGTTACTGCCGTCAAGATAGACGGCGCGCTGCACGAGTTTTCGACTCTGAAAGGCGTACTGGAAGACAGCGCCGAAATCATCCTCAACTTGAAACAGATCCGGTTCAAGCTGATGACGGACAGCGTGAAGCGGGGTGTCTTCGACGCCAAGGGGAAGTGCGACGTTGTGGCCGGGGATCTCAAGGTCGACGAGGAAGTGACGGTGCTCAACCCGGACCTTCATATCGCTACGCTGAACAAGGAAGGCGAGCTCAACATTGAGATCGAGATCAGCGGGGGCAGGGGTTACGTACCGGCCGAGTTGCAGCCCGGAGGAGATAGGGCCATCGGGATCGTTCCGGTGGATTCCCTCTTCAGCCCGGTGACGAAGGTGACGTACCGTGTGGAAAGCGCCAGGGTCGGGCAGCGCATCGACTTCGATCGCTTGCTTTTAGAGATATGGACCGACGGCAGCGTCGTTCCCACCGACGCTCTCTCGTTCGCCGGGAAGATACTGACCGACCACTTCGGCCTGTTCGTTCACTTCGAGGAAGAGGTCATCGTGGAAGAAGAGGAAGTGGACAAGGAGACCGAACGGGTGCGCCAGCTTCTGAAGAAGAGCGTGGAGGAACTGGAGCTCTCGGTCCGCTCGGGTAATTGTTTGCGAGCAGCGGAGATACGGACACTTGGTGAGTTGGTCCAGAAGACCGAACAGGACATGTTGAAGTACCGGAACTTCGGACGCAAGTCGCTGAAGGAGATAGAGGATATTCTGGAATCGATGGGCTTGCATTTCGGAATGGACGTGAGCCGTTACAAGCTCGTCGAATCCGACAAGGATGAAAAGCTCGAGTGATATAGGGGGTTACTCTCATGCGACACAATAGAGACAGAAGACAACTGAGCAGGACACACGAGCACAGGAGGGCGTTGCTGCGCAATCTTGTCACTGCCCTGTTCGAGCATGAGAGAATAGAGACGAGCGTCGCCAAGGCCAAGGAGACCAGGAGAGTCGCCGAGCGGATGATTACTTTCGCCAAGAAGGGAGACCTCCACGCGCGCAGGAACGTGGCCGCGTACGTGAAGAGCGACGAGGTAGTGAAAAAGCTCTTCGAGACCATCGTTCCGTGGTACGCCGACCGAAACGGTGGCTACACCAGGATCATCAAGTTGAAGAGGCGGCAGGGAGACGGCGGAGAGATGGGCGTCCTGGAACTCATCAAGTCGAAAGAACTCATGGAAGAGGAAAGGCGAGAGAGGGCCGAGAAGAGAGAAGCCAAGCAGAAGGCGAAGGAAGAAAAGCGCAAACTCGAGGAAGAAGCTGCCCAGGAGGAACTGCGTGCCGAAGAGGCCCGTGAAGAAAGCGAAGCTGAAGGGCCTTCTGAGGAGAAGGGTGAGAAGGGGGAGAAGTAAGAGTACCAACGACTCTGCCACAGGCGGGCTCTGTGCAGCAGCGTCGGGCGGAACTCGTAGATTCGGGAACGTCTTCACATTAGGATACAAACCCAAAGGCCAGGCCGGAGCGCGTGGCCTCTTTCTTTCGAGCCTCTCCTTGCCCCCTGCGGCCTCGGCATCTGTGCTCGCCTTCCCGCGGCATACTGCTCTGGCGCTCTCGCTCTTCTTCCTACGCCTATTCCTGTTACGGCTATTCCTGAGCGGCACCGTCTTCCTTCTCGCCTCTGCGCTCCTCCTTATTCCCGTGCCCCCGCTGGAGGCCCTTCCGGACGGGGAGGTGAGGGCGCTCTGGGTCCTCAGAAACACTCTCGTTTCGCGTGCGACCGTTGACAGGATGTTGAGCCAGGCGCGGGAGTCCGGCTTTAACGTTCTCCTGGTCCAGGTACGCGGGAGGGGAGACGCCCTGTACGAGTCCTCCATCGAACCGCGCTCGGAGCTCCTGGCAGACCAGCGGTTAGACACGCTGGCCTACCTCATAAGCGAGGCACACAAACAGGGCCTGGAAGTCCACGCCTGGCTCAACGTGTTCTTCGTGTGGGCAGCCCCGCAGCCGCCCCTGGACGAGAGACACGTCGTGCGGTCGCGGCCCGACTGGGTGGCGGTCCGGTCTGACGGAAGGTCGCTTCTCGGACTATCCAGGCGGGAGATAGACGCGATGGGCATCGAGGGCGTCTTCCTGGCGCCCGGCAACCCCGAGGTGCGAGAGCACCTGAGGGCCGTGGTGAGAGAGCTCATCCAGCGTTATCCCATTGACGGGATACACCTGGACTACGTGAGGTATCCCAACATGGACGTGGGGTTCGACGCAGCCACGAGAACGGAGTTCATGCGCGCATACGCCGTTGACCCGCTGGAGCTCGTGACAGACAGCGAGGAGCTGGTCGAGCTCCTGGGGAAGAAGGGGGTCGTGGACCTACGGGGGCGATGGAGTGAATGGCGAGCTCGGGACGTGGAGAGCCTGGTTCAGGCCCTGAGTTCTGACATAAAGGAACTCAATCCGTCTCTGGAACTATCTGCTGCCGTTGTGCCTGACGTGCATTCGGCCGTGGTCAAGCACGCTCAGAACTGGCCGTCCTGGCTGGAACAGGGGATACTAGACTTCGCCGTTCCGATGTGCTATTCGGCGTCCACGCAGACCGTGACGAACCAGGTAACGGCCATTAAGAACCTGATTGGTGCCGACAGGTTCTACCCCGGCATCGCCATGTACAATCAGTCTTCCTCCAGGGTTGTGGAGAAGATGAGGGCGCTGAGAAGAATCGGGGTGAGGGGTTTTTCCATGTTCTGCTACGACCCCGAACACTCCAGGAGACACATCTTCAGGGCGCTCTCCAGATCGGTATTTTCGTCGCCGTGAACGCTCCCAGATGAAAGGCGTATCGTGAAGGAAACAGTTCTCCATAAGCTCCGTGAAATCGCGGGCCCTCGGTCCGTACTCCTGGAGAAGGAAGAGCTCCTGCGTCACTCGTGCGACGCCACCCGAAGAAGCGAGCTGCCCGAAGTCGTGGTTTGCCCCGGGAACGTTGAGCAGGTGGCGGCAGTTGCCCGGCTCTGCACTGAGGAGCGGATTCCGCTCACGCCCAGGGGGGCCGGGACAGGGCTTTCGGGCGGTTCGGTTCCGCTCGAGGGAGGTGTTCTGCTCTCGCTCACAGGCTTGAGACGGATAAGAGAGATAGTGACCGAGGACCTCTACGCCGTCGTGGAAGCGGGAGTCGTTACCGAGGAGTTGAAGAAGGCAGTAGAGATCTCCTCTCTCTTCTATCCGCCGGACCCGGCCAGCCAGAAGACTTGCACCGTGGGTGGGAACGTGGCCACCTCGGCCAGAGGCCTGCGCTCCCTCAAATACGGGGTGACCAAGAACTACCTTCTGGGCCTAGAGATAGTCCTTCCCACGGGCGAGGTGATGAAGACCGGCGGCAGGACAGTGAAGAACGTGGCAGGATTCGACCTCACCCGGCTCGTCTGCGGTTCGGAGGGTACGCTGGCGCTCGTCACGGCTGCCGTTCTGAAGCTGATTCCACTTCCCGAACACAGGGTGACCCTGCTGGCAGGATTCCCGGACCTGGAGCAGGCGGCCCGGGCCGTGTCTGCGGTGATGTCCCTCGGGGCCACACCCTCCATCCTGGACGTCATGGATTCTGTTTCGGTGGGGGTCCTTTTCCGCCGCGAAGGGAACGGTCTTCCGCCCGAAGCCAAAGGGCACTCATTGCTGCTGGCGGAAACGGACGGCTTCAGGGAGGCGGCCGAGCAGGAAGCTCAGACGTTGGAACAGGTCTGTGTCGATTCAGGTGCCGCGTTCGTGCGCAGAAGCTGGGACGGTGAAGAAGAGGAGAGACTCTGGGAAGAGAGGAGAGGGCTTCTCTCGGCCCTGGGAAAGGCCGGACCCGTTACCGTCCTGGAGGACGTCACGGTTCCCGGCAGCCGAGTCGGCGAGATGGCCCGCTTCGTTACGGAGACGGGAAAAAGACACGGTCTTCGCATCGCCACGTTCGGCCACGCCGCCGATGGCAACCTGCACCCCGTGATTCTTCTAGACGCGCCGCTTGCGGAGAAGACCCCGGCTGTCCAGGCCGCGGTAAACGGGATTCAGCAGAGAGCGCTCTCTCTGGGTGGTGCAGTCCCGGTCGAATACGGGATAGGTCTGGAGAGGGCAGGCTTCCTCAAGAAGGAGGAAAGCGGGCCCGCGCTGGAGACCATGCGGCGGCTCAAGGCCTCTTTTGACCCCGCTGGCATCTTGAATCCCGGCAAAGTCATCCCCGGCAGAGTGACAGAATAATGAGCGTTGAACCCAAGTTCGTCTACCGAGAGCCCCTCAAGGACGTGTACCCGCGCGTCGGGAAGTTCTCCGACGAGATAGTGAAATGTATAAAGTGCGGGCTCTGCCGTGCGGTCTGCCCCACGCTCATCGAAACGCTCAGCG
Organism: Candidatus Eiseniibacteriota bacterium; assembly: GCA_020349905.1. GTDB lineage: Bacteria > Eisenbacteria > RBG-16-71-46 > JAFGJU01 > JAFGJU01. Next base: position 1,029,188 of record CP070702.1, on the reverse strand, counting down.
AATCGCAGGGGGCACGGGGCAGGGTCAGTCTTGTCGAAGCCGTTCTGGACGGGCGGCTATCGCTATCGGATATCTTCGACGAGAGGATTTCAAGCTGTATAAACTGCAAGGCCTGCATCGACGCCTGTCCCAGCGGCGTCAGGGTAGACGACATCATCCTGGCTGCCAGGGCGGAGCTCGTCGCCAGAGGCAGGCTGCCCTTTTTCAAGCGACTCATATTGAGGGGTCTCCTGAAGCGAGGCAGGTTGCTCCCGCCCGTGGGTAAGCTGGCCTCGCTGTTTCAGCGCGTGCTGCTCGCACTCTCTCCCAAGGGGAGCGCCTTGAGACTTCTTCTCCCCGCCGTGCGCATAGACCGGGAGCGGCGACTCCCCGTCTTCGCTTCCAGGAGCTTTAGGGAGCAGGTATCGGAGAGAATCGTTCCCGAGGAGAGAAAGAGCGGGCTTAGGGTGGCGTACTTCGTCGGATGCTCCAGCAATCTTCTCTACACGGACGTGGCAACTGCGACGGTGGAGGTTCTGAAGAGACTCGGCGTCGAGGTCCTCGTTCCGCGTGAGCAAGGTTGCTGCGGCACGCCCATGTTCAACGCAGGAGACTTCGAGACGGCTCGCGACATGGCGCGGGCCAATCTCAAGGCCTTCGACGCTTCTGCTGTTGACGCCGTCATCGTTACGTGTGCAAGCTGCGGATTGGCGCTAAAGCGAGAGTACTCTGCAATCCTGGAGCTTGATACCTCCGGCTTCTCCGAGAAGGTCATGGACGCCTCGGAGTTCATCGTGAAAAAAGTGGGTGTCGAAGCGCTGAGAGCCTTGCCGCTTCCCCGGGACGGAGAAAATGAGGTCGTGACCTATCACGACCCCTGTCACTTGAAAAGAGGGCAGGGTGTGTGGGAAGAACCCAGGCAGCTCATCAAGAGCCTGCCCGGGGTGGAGTTCAGGGAGATGCCGGAAGCGGACAGGTGTTGTGGGGGAGGGGGCCTTTACAGCTTCACTCACTACGAGATGTCTATGGCCGTGGCAGCGCACAAGGCGGAAGCGGTGAGAGAGACCGGCGCCCGCGTAGTGTTGACCTCCTGTCCGAGCTGCATCATGCAGCTCAGGGACACTCTCGCTCGAGCCGGTCTAGACGTCGAAGTCAGTCACGTCATGGAGTTTCTCTACCGACGACTTCGCGCAAATGAGGCCGCTACGGTCCTGGAAACAAGCATCGCGCAGCAACGGGTCTGAGGGATGTTTAAGGAAACACTTATACTGGCTTTCGGAAACGTGAGAAGAGCCAAGTTGAGATACACGCTCACGATGTGTGGAATCATGATCGGGACGGGTGCAATCGTCTCCATGATCTCCTACGCCGTGGGTATGCAGAGCGAGATCTCGGACACCATCTCCTCCTCCGGGCTCCTAACGACGGTATACGTGCTGCCGCGCAGTAGCCCGATGGCCCGCATGGCCCCCGGGGGGGATGATGAGAACGCCCTCGCCTCGGATTCGGCGGAAGTCCACATAACCGACGCGGTGCTCGAGAAGCTCTCGTCCATAGAGGAGGTAAGGAGCGTCTTTCCTGTCCTGGCGTTTCCTGCCATCGTGAGCCTGGGTGCGAAGAAGGAGTTTGCCCTCGTGGCCGGGCTGCCTCTCTCTGCGAACGAGGTTCTTGCAGACAGGCTGGATAAGGGCGAGGTCTTCTCATCGGAGACAGACAGCTTGCTTCTCGCGTCCGCCTCGCTCGCCAGAAGGCTGGAAATAGACCCCGACTCCCTTGGTCCAGGTATTCCGGTTACGATCACCATAGTCACTCTTCAGAAAGACGTCGCTTCCTCAATCTTCTCCTTTGGCACCAGGGCGCCCTTGGCCACGAAGGAGTTCCGCTTCCGCCTCGGAGGAGTGCTCAAGGAGGCGTTCGTGAGCCCTCACGGCAGGACGGACGCGTACATTCCCTTCGAGATGACAAAGGTCCTAGCTGCGCAGGCGGTGAGGGACCCAGGGGACATTCTGAAGAACCTCTCTCGTCAGGGCGGTGGCTATCCCGGGGCAGAGGTCCACGTCTCCAGCATGGCGCACATCGGGAGGGTGAGCGAGGAGATTAGAAGCATGGGGCTCCTAGCCATGTCCGTGTCCGACCAGCTGAAGAGAGTGCGGTCCACGTTCGTCTTGCTCTCGGCCTTTCTGGGAGCCATCGGAGGCGCGGCGCTTTTGGTGGGATGCCTCGGAATAATGAACGTCATGCTCATGTCCGTCCTCGAGAGAACGCGCGAGATAGGCATCATGAAGAGCACGGGGGCCACCCGCCGCAACATCCTCGGTCTCTTCGTAACCGAGGCGGCTCTGGTCGGAGTGGTGGGGGGTCTTCTGGGAATCGTGCTGGGTTGGGTCGTGGCAGAAGCCACGAATCACATCATGTTTGCCTTCGTGGTAAGGGACGAGATTCCGTTTCGCCGCCTCTACGAGATTCCGGCCTGGCTCATGGCTGGCGCCGTGGTTCTGGCCATAGGCGTCAGCATCGCCGCCGGCCTCTACCCTGCACGCAGAGCCGCCCGAATGGACCCGGCCGTGGCCCTGCGGTACGAGTGATGGAAAACGGCCTTCCAGCTAGATTGCCGGGCGCAGGCAGCCCACGAGGGTGCACGGCAACCTCGGGATGAGCTTCATGACCCATTTCCTTGCAGCCAGCGCCCGAGGGTGCACGAAAGGCCAGGTGATGACCGGAAATCCCTTTCCTGTTAGTATTCTTCGTGTTATAATTATTGGGCACGCCGCGGAGTGAGTACGCGACGGAGGCTCGCCAGCCAAGGGTTCACGCAGCAGAGCTCATGCAGCGACGGAGGTTTCACTAGATGTGCCGCGGATTGCGTTCTCACTTTCTCTATCTTCTTGTTCCTGCACTCCTTTGCCTCGCTTCTACACCTGTTTTCGCTCTCCCTTACACGCCTCCTGGGGACACGCTCACAGTCATAATGAGGCCCATTTTGAACGTGCCCACAATTATTCCCCGTGGCGACACGCTCGAGATAGACTGCGCCGCTCCCGGCTCGACAACAGGCTGGGCGGCCAACCTCATCTGTCGGGAACTGAACGTCCCCCTCACGAACATAGACCCGCAGTTTGAGGCCACCCTCGACCGCTGGAAGATAAAGGCCATGGTTCCCGTGAGCACACCCATGGAGCTGTACAACCTTTCAGTCACTGCTTCGGGCGGCATTTCCGACGTGACGGAGAACGCGGTTCAGGTCATCGACTCCTACGAGAGCGATTTCTATTTCATTCAGGTCACGGACACTCACCTGGTGACTCATCTCTACTACGACGACCCCGGGAGCGAGACCGACTCGAGCGAGCTCGTGGATTTCAGAGAGGTCATAAAGGATGTAAACCTCATCAATCCCATCTTCCTCGTCATCACCGGGGATTTCATAAACGAGGGCGAGCTGGAAGACTTCGAGTACCGGCGCTACTTCACCCGCACGCAGAGACTGCTGACGGAGCTGGAAGTGCCCGTGTATCTTCTGGCCGGAAACCACGACATCGGAGGCTGGGACGCCACACCTCCTCCGGACGGCACTGCGAGACGGGATTGGTGGAGATTCTTCGGATGGCCTTACCTGGACAGCCCTCCGCCGGGAGACCCGGCTCGCACGCAGGACTATTCTTTCGACTACGGCTCTTGCCACTTCGTCGGAATGGAGAGCTACATCAACTACGATTCCTGGCGAAGCGCCATTTACGGAGCGGAGAGCTTCACGGCGGACCAGCTCACCTGGCTTCAGAACGACCTCGCCGCGGCCTCGGGCAGCGCTCTCCAGATCCTCTTTTATCACAGGGACTTCCAGAGTCAGCTCGACCTTGCCTCCCTGGGCGTGGACCTGGCTCTCTGGGGACACATTCACAGGAACCAGGGCTCCCTGACGGGCTGGCCCCTTGACATCGCGACCGAATCCGTCTGCGACGGGGAGCGGGCCTACAGATTGGTGAGGGTCAGCGGAAGCAGCATCACTCCGTCTCCCACTGCGACAGCCGGTTCTGCCGGTGGAAACCTCACCATCTCGTTCGCCGTTCCCAACGACGGCACTGCGACCAACAACAGCGCCAGCATCGTGAACAATCAAGACGAGCGTTTCGAACACGCCATGGTTCGGTTCTACATGGCCAACGACGGCTCTTCGTACGCGGTGACAAACGGCACGCTTCTTCAGACGTTTGTGACCGATTCGGTGGTGGTCTGCCACGTGGGGGTGGACGTGCTGCCGTATGCTTCTCCTATCGTGTACGTGGATGCTCAGGCCACCGGAGTCGAAGAGACGGTCCCCTCTCCTGTGGTTGGCAGCTCTAGCTATCCCAATCCATTCCAGCGCACGACCAGCTTCAGATTCTCTCTCTCGGAAGCTTCCAGCGGTGAGCTGGCCGTGTTCGACCCGCAAGGCCGCCTGGTGAAGCTCGTTGCCAGGCAGGAATTCCCTGCCGGCACGAACGAGTATTCGTGGGACGGAACGGACGAGGGGGGCAAGCCGGTTTCGGCCGGAGTGTATCTCCTAACGCTCACTGCCGGCGAGAGCAGGATAACGCAGAAGATAGTCGTACTGAAATAGAGGCACGCCAGAACCCCATAAGTTTCATTGACACCGCCCTCCGGAACCGCTAGACTTATTAGGTTTTGGACAGTGGTCGCGTGATTTGAGCCAGTTTTGCCTGCCAGAGCACTCAAGTATCTCACGACGAGCACAGGAGAGCTGCCCCGAGGGGTAGATTCGACTCGCTTAGCCGAGGAGGAGGATTATGGCGACTGAGGCGATCGAAAGAGCAAAGCAACACTTCGCTGACCTGATAGAGCGCCAGCTCAGCAGGGTAGAGGAGATGAAGCAGCAGCAGGATTGGACCGACTACGGGAAGCTGAAACCCATCATAATCGGCATCATCGGCGGGGACGGCATCGGTCCCTACATTGCGGAGGAAGCCCGCCGCATCCTGGAGTTCCTGCTTAACGACGAGCTGAAGTCAGGAAAGGTGGAGTTTCGCACCATCGAGGGGTTGACCATTGAGAACAGGGCCAAGCACAACAAGGCCATCCCGGACGACGTGCTCGCAGAAATCAAGAAGTGTCACGTGACGCTCAAGGGCCCGACCACCACTCCCAGAAAGGGAGACCCGTGGCCCAACGTGGAGAGCGCAAACGTGGCGATGCGTAAGGAGCTCGACCTCTTCGCGAACGTGAGACCAGTGCGCGTGCCCAGCCAGGGAATCGACTGGGTCTTCTTCCGTGAGAACACCGAAGGCGCGTACGCTCTGGGGAGTGACGGTCTGGACGTGACTCCGGACCTGGCCATGGACTTCACGGTGGCCACGTCCCAGGGAGCGGAGAGAATCATCCGCGTTGCTTTCGAACACGCAAAGAAGAACGGAATCAACAAGGTCACCCTGGTGACGAAGGCGAACGTGGTGAAGACCACGGACGGGAAGTTCCTCAAGATAGGGCAGGACATCGCGAAGGAGTATCCCGGGATTGAGTGCGACGATTGGTACATAGACATCATGACCGCCAAGCTGGTGGACGAGAAGCGGCGGACCCAGTTTAAGGTGATGGCGCTTCCAAATCTCTACGGAGACATTCTCACTGACGAGGCAGCTGAATTTCAGGGCGGAGTTGGCACTGCCGGGAGCGCAAACATCGGCAAACAGTACGCCATGTTTGAGGCCATCCACGGTTCCGCCCCGCGAATGGTCACCGAGAACAGGGCCCAGTATGCTGACCCGTCCAGCTTGATAAGGGCCGGCGCCTTCCTGCTTTCGCACATCGGATTTCCGGAGAAAGGCAAGGCGCTGGAGATGGCCCTGGACATCTGCGGCCAGTACGAGAAGAGACTCGTCATGACCGGTCGCTCGAACGGAGCGACCAGCAAGGAGTTCGGGGACTACCTGATGGAGAAGCTGGAAGCCCCCGAGCTGGAGAAGAAATGGAAGGCCTTCCAGAAGGCCTAGTTGAGAGCTCTCCGGGATAGCCGCAGCTCTGTGTTTGACACAATCCTAGCTATCGTGGGGCACACACTTTCTCTTGCGGCCGGGCGCGGCGTTCGTCGCGGCACCCGGCCGTCCTCTTGAATCGGATTGAGCTTCCCGCGCTTCCGTGCTATCCTTGTCTGTGCGGATTTCGGAGTCGCCCGCCCCTGAACTTCCCCGAAGGGATCCCCCGTCACGTACCTTCCGACTGCCAGGACAGCGGGCCCACGAAAATCTGGCGTCGTGCGAGAGGGCCTCAACCGCGGGCGCGAAGGGCGCAGGTCTGTCAGGTTCGCCGAGCTGCGAGAGGGCCTCAACCGCGGGCCGCGGGGGGCGCCGGCCGGTCAGGTCTGCCGCCGTGTGAGACGGCTGGAACCCCTGGGCCTCCGGACGGTAGAAGTCAGGTCAGAAGGCAAGAGTGCCCCGTTTTCAGGAGGAGGCAGCTTGAAAGCACGTAGATTGTATCTGGTCGTTGCCGTGGTGGTGGTCGTGGTGGTTGCGGTAGTCCTGCTCGTGCGCGCGCGGGGTCCCGGACAAGCCTCAGCAGCCTACAGAACAGCGGTCGTCGAGAAGGGGCAAATCTCAATCGAGGTCACTGCGACCGGCACTCTCAATCCCCTCAACACGGTTCAGGTAGGCTCCCAGATATCGGGAACCGTGGCGGAGCTCCACGCAGATTTCAATTCCCGCGTTCGGACAGGGCAGCTCATAGCCCTCATAGACACGACGTTTCTGGCCGCGTCCGTGAAGGAAGCGCAGGCGGCACTGGAGCGCGCCCAGGCGGAGGTACGCCAGGCGGAGATGGAGCTCCAGAGGGCGAAGGTGCTCGCTAAGAAGGAAATCATATCCGAGCTGGAATACGACCTTGTGGCCACTTCGTATCAAACGGCCCGGGCCACTGCCCGTTCTGCCGAGGCGCAGCTCGAGCGGGCCACGGTCAACCTCGAACTCGCAAGCATAAGGGCCCCGGTGGACGGGGTCGTAATCTCGCGAAGCGTGGACGTGGGCCAGACAGTGGCTGCCAGCTTCGCGGCTCCCACGTTGTTCTTGATCGCAAACGACTTGAAAGAAATGCAACTGGAGGCCCAGATAGACGAGGGCGACATCGGCATGATGCGCCCCGGGCAGCTCGTCACCTTCACGGTAAACGCGTACGCGGACAGGGTCTTTGAAGGCGTGGTTTCCCAGGTACGCCTTGAACCCATAACCGTGCAGGACGTGGTGAGCTACACGATAGTTGTGGCCGTGTCGAACCCGGACGAAAGATTGATGCCGGGGATGACAGCCAATCTGAACGTCCACGTGGACGAGAAGAACGACGTCCTCAAGGTCCCCAACGCCGCCCTGAGATTTAGACCGCCAGGCGCGCCTGTACCCGCCGGGCCTCAAGGAGGTCTGCCGGCGGGAGAACAGCGCGTGGCTCAGGCGGGAGAGCGATCGGCCTCGGCAACTGTGGAGCAGCGTGGAGGTCGACCCGGAGCGGAGCAGCAAGGCTCTGAGCCGCCGCAGCAGCAAATGGCGCAGCGCGGGCAATCACGAGGTGCGCAATCTGGAGGAGAAGAGCGGGGCCCACAGTTCGGGGAGCGGTCACCGACCCGTCCCGAAGGGGGCCAGCCTGGCCCAGAACCGGGAGCGCAGCACGCGGGGATGCCGCCGCCGCCGGCCATGAAGGTGGTCTGGAGACTCGGGCGCGGAGGGAAGCTGGAACCCGTGCAGATTCGCGTCGGTCTTACGGACGGTTCTTTCACTGAGGTCCTCTCCCCCGAACTTGCAGAGGGCGACGTGGTCGTGACGGGGTTTTCCAGGAACGGTTCCGGCGAACAGAGGACTCCCACCAACCCGTTCCAGCCCAACTTCCGCAGGCGAGGACGTTAGGTCCGAAGATGAGCGTAATCGACATACTAAAGATGGCTTACAGCTCGCTGGGCACTAACCGCCTCCGCTCGCTTCTCACAATGCTGGGTGTCATTTTCGGAGTGGGCGCGGTCATTGCAATGCTGGCCGTTGGCAGTGGGGCAAAAGCACTTGTAGAATCACAGATTGCCAGTCTGGGCACGAACGTCATCATGATCTTTCCTGGTGCCACCCGGCAACACGGCGTGAGCTACGGCGCGGGAACGTCCATTCGCCTTACAGAAGATGACGCCGTGGCCATGCTGAAGGAATCCGGTTCGCTCATGTACGTGTCTCCCGTGGCGCGCTCGGGCGGACAGGTGGTCTACGGAAACGAGAATTGGGCCACGCGGGTAGAGGGGGTTTACCCGGATTACACCTCCATACGCGAATGGTCTGTCGAAAGCGGTGAGCTTCTCACGGAATCTGACGAGCGGAACGCTGCCAAGGTCTGCCTCATGGGACAGACCGTGGCAAAGGCCCTCTTCGTCGATGGCGAAGACCCCGTGGGAAAGACAATCCGCTTCAGGAGGCTTCCCCTCAAGGTGAAGGGGCTTCTGAGCGCCAAGGGTCCTAACTTCTTCGGCTCCGACCAGGACGACATCCTCCTGGTTCCCTTCTCGACGCTTCAGCGGAGAATCCTGGGGATAACGTGGGCCAACTTCATCATCGCGTCCGCCGTCTCTCGACAAGCCGTGGAGCCAGCCACGGAAGAAATCACCGGCATCCTGAGGTCGCGGCACCGTCTAAAGGCCTGGGAAGAAGACGACTTCAGAATCCGTAACCAGACCGAGTTGGCCGACACCGCGGCGCAGACATCCAGGACCCTGGGCGCGCTTCTTGCTACCATCGCCTCCATCTCTCTCCTGGTGGGCGGGATAGGCATCATGAACATAATGCTCGTTACGGTCACTGAGAGAACCAGGGAAATCGGCGTCAGGATGTCCGTCGGTGCAAGGACGAACGACATCCTCTTTCAGTTTCTTGTCGAAGCCATCGCGCTCAGTTGTCTCGGCGGTCTAATGGGAATAGTGCTCGGCGTGGTGAGTTCCAGGGTTATCTCCGCCGGTGCCGGATGGCCTGTCCTGATCTCGCCTCTGTCGATAATCCTGGCCGTGGCCTTCGCAGCCTTGGTCGGCGTGGGCTTCGGCTTCTATCCTGCCTGGAAAGCGTCACATCTCGACCCGATTGAGGCACTGAGGTACGAGTAGCGGAAAGGGAGGTCAGAATGAATTCGGAGCTCAGAGCCAGCGCGCTCGTGGACATGGTCGACTACCAGGAAAAGTCGGTGGTGAGTAAAACTATCATCAAGAAAGACACGGGCACCGTGACCCTGTTTGCGTTCGACAAGGAGCAGGGTTTGAGCGAGCACACGGCTCCCTTCGACGCGCTTGTGTGCGTGCTGGACGGGGAAGTGGAGGTAACCATCTCGGGTGTCCCCGTGGTCGTGAAGACGGGAGAGATGCTCGTCATGCCGGCGGGGAAACCCCACGCACTCAAGGCCCTGAGCCCGTTTAAGATGATGCTAATTATGATAAAGTCATGAGGGCTCCCCGCCAAATACTGCTTGCCAACCTAAAGAATCTCCCTTATCTTCCGCGCTGAACGGGAACTCAGTCTCCAGTGACTGGGGGTCCACGTATATTGGTATCCAACTGCCCAGCTATCCAAGTGTTAAGTCCCAGAGTGTTCACCCTAACCACAGGAGGAACGCCATGAAGAAGTTCGTTGTCCTGTCCCTGGTCAGTCTTCTGGTCATGGGAGCTCTCGTCGGCTGCTCGTCCTGGACCCGCCAGCAGAAAGGGGCGGTCATAGGCGCGACTGCCGGGGGCGTCGTCGGAGGTATCATCGGCAAGAAGGCCGGGAACACCGCCGTCGGTGCAATCCTGGGTGCGGCGGTCGGCGGCGCGGCAGGTGCCTACATCGGCAACTACATGGACGAGCAGGCAGAAGAGATGCAGGACGACATCGCGGGGGCAAAGATCGAGCGAGTCGGGGAGGGCATCAAGATTACCTTCGATTCCGGCATCCTGTTCGACGTGAACAAGGCCACGCTAAAGCCCCAGAGTCAGGAGAATCTGGCGAAGATGGCCGCCATTCTGAGCAAGTACGAAGACACCAACATCCTGCTCGAAGGGCACACTGACGCCACTGGAACGGACGAGTACAATCTGGAGCTGTCCAGGTTGCGCGCGCAGTCTGTTGCGAACTATCTCACGGGGCTTGGGGTGAATCCGGGCCGGTTCACCATAATGGGATACGGCGAAGCGCAGCCCATTGCTGACAACGAGACAGTTGAAGGCCGCGCTCAGAACCGTCGCGTCGAAGTGGCCATCTACGCGAACGAGAAACTGAAGAAGGCGGCGGAGGCACAGACGTCAGGATAGGCTGCGGGGCCGGTCAGCGCATGCGCCGAGCGGAGATAGGCATACGGCATGCACCGCCGCAAGCCGCGACTGATTTCTCGCTTCGAAAGAACAGCGCCAGCATATGAGCAAGGGAATCCTCTTCGGGATCGCTGCATATGCTCTATGGGGTCTTTTTCCCATTTACTGGAAGGCTCTCCAGAGCGTTCCGTCGTCCGAGATACTGTGCCATCGGATGATATGGTCGCTGTTGTTTCTGCTCATAGTCCTCACGTATCGTGACGGCTGGAGCCAGCTTCTTTCCAGGCTGAAGAGCCGGCGCACGGTTCTCACTTCCGTGGTCAGCGCGTGTCTGCTTTCCGTGAACTGGCTCACCTTCATCTGGTCGGTCAATTCCGGCTACGTTGTCGAAGCCAGCCTGGGATATTTCATAAACCCGCTCGTGAGCGTGCTCCTGGGCGTGATGTTCTTGAGAGAACGGCCCCGACCCTGGCAATGGGTCGCCATCGCAATCGCCACAATCGGAGTACTCTACCTAACGTTTGGCTACGGCTCGTTTCCCTGGAGAGCCCTCACCCTGGCCTTCTCCTTCGGGCTGTACGGTCTGTTTCGCAAGACCGCGGCGCTGAGCTCGCTAGAAGGGCTTTCCTTCGAGATGGTGATAATGTTTCTCCCGGCCCTCGTCTATCTCTCATTCCTCGAATACGAAGGTGTGGCGGCTTTCGGGCACGCGGGACTGAGCATGAACGTTCTCCTGGCCTTTAGCGGCGTCACGACGGCTCTCCCGCTGCTGCTCTTCGGGTCCGCGGCCAAGCGAATCACTCTCACGAACCTGGGACTTCTGCAGTACATCGCCCCGACGTCTCACTTCCTTCTGGGCGTGCTGCTTTACGGCGAAGAGTTGACGAGTGTGCGCGCCACAGGTTTTGCCATTGTGTGGGCGTCTCTGGTCATATACTCGGTGGAGGGTGCAACGGCGAGAAGAAGGAGGGTAAGACAGGCGGCCCCGTTTCACGCGTAGGGCGCTCCCGTCTGTAGGGGCGTGTGCTGCGCAAGACATACGCATGGTACCGGCCACGAACACCGTGGCGCTGACAACTTCAAGCCGAGCCACACTAACCTCAGGAGGTATTCGATGAAAAGATGGGTTGTGCCTCTTGCTGTTCTGCCCGTCGTCTTGCTTCTTCCGGTCTCGTCTCTCTTTGCCGGGACAGAGCTGCCGGTCAGACCCGTGGCCACGTATTCCATCGTGGCTCGCGATTCGCTCACGGGCGAGATGGGAGTCGCGGTTCAATCCCACTGGTTCTCGGTCGGGCCCATCGTGCCGTGGGCGGAGCCGGGAGTCGGTGCCGTTGCCACTCAGTCGCTGGTGGAGCCGGCCTACGGGCCGCTCGGACTCGAGCTCATGCGTTTGGGCAGGACTGCGCCAGAGGCCCTGAGTGCGCTCGTGTCCACAGACTCCGGCGAAGCGGTGCGCCAGGTGGCGATGGTGGATGCGGCCGGCAACGTGGCGGCCCATACCGGAAGCCGCGCTATACACGCGGCCGGCCATCGCGTTGGGAACCAATACTCAGTTCAGGCCAATCTCATGGAGAGGACCACTGTCTGGGATGCCATGGCTAAGGCGTATGAGACCGCGGAGGGGGACCTCGCTGAACGCCTCCTTGCAGCGCTGGAGGCAGCAGAGAAGGAAGGCGGTGACATCCGTGGCCGGCAGTCGGCCGCGCTGCTCATAGTCTCTGCCGAAGGAACGGGAAGACCCTGGGTGGACAGGAAGTTTGACCTTCGCGTGGAGGACCACCCGGAGCCGGTCAAAGAGCTGCGCAGGCTGGTCGAGCTTCAGCGGGCTTATCTGAAGCTCAACGAAGGCGACGAATGGATGGCAAAGGAGGACGCCTCTAAGGCAATGGATGCCTACATGAGGGCCACGAGCATCGTGCCCGACGAGGCCACGAACGGAGAGGCACCGTTCTGGGTGGGCGTCACGCTCGTGGGTGCGGGACGTGTGGACGAGGCGATACCGTTTCTGTGGAGAGCGTACGCTCAGGATTCCCGCTGGGCCGAGGTTGTCCGGCGGCTTCCAGCTTCGGGTCTTCTCCCGGACGACGAGAAACTCATCGAGACGGTCGTGAAGAGGATGACGCAGAAGCCATGAGCGGTCCCTCGCGTTCGCCCTGCGCGAAAGGTGGGACATCGTTAGTTCCGGCAGAGTGTCTGTTAGCGCGCTATGCGCGCCGGAGGCCGGCGCAAACCTGAAACCTGAGGAGGTGAATTGATGCGCGAGGTACTCAGAGCACTGTGGACCCTGGTCGGTGGGGCGCTTTGAGGAGGGCTCGTGTACGCCGTGTGCGTGATATGGCCCTTCAAGATGGATCCTGCCACAGGACAGAGCTTCGGAGGACTGGCGGCTCTCATCATCATAGTCATCTACCTGGTAGGACTGTTCAGACGACTCAGAGGCGAGGCCAGCTAGCTGCGGCGGGGACCGAGGTAATCCTACTGCGGCGAGCATACCGGTACGAGGAATCGCTCAACAATCGGAAGACTGGCAGACTGGAGTCCTCATATAGACGTATGGAACGAAAATACGGTGCACAGAGCATGGTCGCCCCGTTGCGCAGGGTGTTGGTGAGGCGTCCGGACGAGAGTTTCTCCGCAGCCGACCCCGACGAGTGGCATTACACGAGCAGGCCCGTTCTGGCGGAGGCGCAGCGAGAGCACGATGCTCTCGCGGACATCCTGCGGAAGGCCGGGGTGGAGGTCATCTATCACAACGCAGGGCTGCCCGGGCTCGCGGATGCAATGTACGTCTTTGACCCGGTCCTGGTGACCGACGTAGGTACCGTAGTACTCAGAATGGGGAAGTCCATGCGCAGGGGGGAAGAAGCTGCAATGGGGAACGCTCTGAAGGAGCTGGGTCTACCCGTTCTCTATTCACTTCACGGAGACGCTGTGGCTGAAGGCGGGGACCTGTTGTGGATAGACCACGACACTCTTGCAGTCGGTCTGGGATTTCGCACCAATCTTGAGGGATTCCGCCAGCTCTCAGAGGCGCTCTCTCCGCTGGGCGTTACGCTTGTGCCGGTGGAGCTTCCGTATCACAAGGGACCCAGGTGTTGCCTGCACCTGCTCTCTCTGGTGAGCATCGTGGACCACGATCTTGCTCTCATCTATCCTCCCTTGCTCTCGGCCACGTTCTGGCAGTATCTCGAGGGCCGGGGATTCCGATTCGTCCACGTGCCCGATGAGGAGTTTCCCACTATGGGGCCCAACGTGCTGGCCCTGGCGCCTGGAAAGTGCGTTATGCTGGAAGGAAACCCAGGCACTCTGGAACGGTTGGAGGCGGCCGGGTGTGAGGTCACTACATACGAGGGAAACGAAATATCTCTGAAAGCAGAGGGCGGTCCCACGTGCTTGACGAGGCCGATCCTTCGGGAATACGAATAGGTGAGTTCTCGTTCGGCCGGCCTCCATGAGGAAATGACAGTGGCCCAAGACAGAGAGGGCAACATAGCCAGCGGGCAACGTACCCAGGAGGCAGCATAACCAGGAGGTACCATGAAAAAGGCGGTGATCCTGTTCTTTCTGACTCTATTCTTTCCGGCGCTCCTTCTCTGCGGATGCTCCTCGAACGTTCGCTTCATCAAGACGGACGATTCCTACGTCCCCAAACCTAAGCCGGCCGGGACAGAAATCGTCTTCCGCCAGGGCAAAATCGCGCGGCCGCATCGCGTGATAGGTGTCATTCAGGTAGAGCTGGGAAGGCAGGCGCGGCGGCCCGAGCTTGATGCGTTAATTATCCATAAGGCTCGCGAGATCGGCGCCGACGGTGTGATGCTCATCGAGTACGACATAGACAGGGACCTCTACGTGCAGAGGCATCACGCGGTAGTCGGGGCTGGCCCGTGGAGAAGGCACGTGGTAGTATCGAGACCACGAACGGTGGTCAAGAAGACCGCGAGCGGTATTGCGGTGATATTTGAGTGATGGAATCCGACGAGCCTCTTCTTAAACACTTTGACATCCTGCGCGACAAGGACGGCGAGACCCTTACGGTGAAGGACGCCGTGGCGGTGGAGATGCGCCTTTCCGTCTCCCTGGATGGGGAAGAGGTCGCAGTGCTCTCGTGCTCTCCGGGAGGGGAGAAGTATCTGGCTCTGGGTTTTCTTCTCTCCGAGGGTTTGCTCGGAAGACCGGAGGAGGTCCGCTCCGTCAGAAAGCAAAAAGGCGGCGTGTCCATCAGAACAAAAAGGGGACGTCCGAAAGAAAAGCGCGCGCTAACCAGGATACTCACATCCGGCTGCGGTGGAGGACTCACGTTTCGTAAAGAAGAGGACATCGACCCCGCCAAGGACCTTCTCATCGACTACACGACCATCTTCTCCAAGCCACGCATCCTGGCACTCATGCGCGAGTTTCTGGCCAGCTCGGAGATGTTTCGCCTTACCGGCGGGACGCACGTGGCAGCCCTCTCCGACGGCTCGAAGGTCCTCTTCACGTTCGAAGACATAGGCCGGCACAACGCGGTTGATAAGATACTGGGCCGATGCTTCGTGGAGAAAATCCGGACCAGCGACAAGATGCTTCTCTGCTCGGGGCGTCTCAGCTCGGAGATAGTGCAGAAAGCGCTCCAGGGTGGGATTCTGGTGCTGGTGTCCCGCGCCGCGCCGACGAGTCTGGCCATCGAGAGAGCCCGCCGATTCGGGATAACGCTAGCGGGCTTTGTGCGGGGAAAGAGGATGAACGTCTACTCGCACCCTGCCCGAATCTCCTCTTGACAAATGGCTTAGGATGTTTTAAGTTAATAAGTTACTGGAGATTCACCGCTTGTTTGACACGACGTTTCTGTAGTCTGGCGCCGTACCGGATCCGGCCCCGTAAGGAGCAGGAACCTCGAGGGTAGTGACCGGGTGACCCGAATCTCTCGCTGTCTCACCCCTCTAGGCACCGGCGGCAGACTGGATGGAGCTTCTGGTAAAAGGCGAGGTGATAATGGAAGCGCAGACCGCAACCAAACCACAGACTGGAGTAAAGGAAGACGTGTGGATTCCCACTTCCTGTGGCGGATGCTACGCGCAGTGCGGCATCCGTTGCCACCGGGTGGACGGGGTCATAGTGGAGATAGAAGGTAACCCGGACAGCCCGGCGGGAAGTGGCAAGATATGCGCGAAAGGCTCGGCCCAGCTCATGACCCTCTACGACCCGCACAGGATAAACTACCCGCTCAAGCGGACCAACCCGGAGAAGGGAGTGGGGGTGGATCCCAAGTGGGAGAGGATTTCATGGGACGAGGCCTACGACATCATCGTGACGAAGCTCAAGAAGTACCTGGAAATAGATCCCAGGGGTGGTTACTTTCAGGCCACGACGGTTCAGACCAGTGAAATCCGCTTCGCCGTCATCGCGTTCATGCGGGCATTCGGATTTAAGAACTACTGGGTGTCGGGCGGAGGA
The DNA here is from genome assembly GCA_020349905.1 of Candidatus Eiseniibacteriota bacterium. Classification (GTDB taxonomy): domain Bacteria; phylum Eisenbacteria; class RBG-16-71-46; order JAFGJU01; family JAFGJU01. The sequence goes on along the minus strand of CP070702.1, from coordinate 1,013,494 downwards.
CTCTGGTGCGGTAACGGCGCGCACTTCATGAACGGCATCATGCACGCCGCATGGTCCATCATCCCGGACTTCAACTACAACAACTACACACTCTACTTTGGGTGCTCGAAGGGACACGGTGCCGGACACGCCGCCCTCCAGACCGCTCAGCAGGTGGCCGACGCGCGTGCCCGGGGCATGAAGGCCGTGGTCTTTGACCCGTATCTCTCCACGCAGGCAGCCAAAGGACACGAATGGATTCCCATACGCGTGGGAACGGACGGAGCTCTCGCGTTGGGACTCATCAACGTTCTCCTAAACGAGCTGGACCTCTACGACGCCGAGTACTTGAAGCTAAAGACAAACGCCGGCTACCTGATTCAGCCCGACGGCCACTACATGAGAGACGAAAAGACGAACAAGCCTTTCATCTGGGACTTCGTCGACAATAAGGCCAAGACCTTCGACGACCCCACCATCAAAGACTACGCCCTCGAAGGCAAGTATACTGTGGAGGGTTTCACGTGCACCCCGGCGTTTCAGCTTTTTAAGGAACACATCAGAAACAAGTATCCTCTCGACAAGGTGTCGAAGATAACGTCGGTGCCGGTGAGCACAATCCGTCGCGTGGCCAAGGAGTTCGGCGAGCACGCCCAGATTGGAAGCACCATCACGCTCGACGGAAAGAAGCTCCCGTTGCGGCCCTCGGCCGCCATATTCTTCCGGGGAAGCCAGGGACACGTGAACTCCGGCTGGACCTGCCTCTGCATCGACCTGCTCAATCACGTGGTGGGCGCTGCCGACGTGCCCGGAGGAGCCATGGGACACGGCTCTCCGGTGTGCCACGGTCTTCCCGAGACCGGAAAACCCGACACGGTTCCCTACGCCTGCGAAGACGGCCTCATGGTGGTGAAAGGATGGGTTTACGACCACAAGCCCTATCCCTTAAGAAAGCCCGCTCCGCCGACGCGGCTAGACCTTCAGGACATGTTTCCCTGCTCGGTCTATAACGCCTTCACCATATGTTCGCCCGATTGGGAGAAGTACTTAGAGACTTTCAAGATAGATTACCGGCCCACTTTCATGGTGAATTTCGGCTCCAACTCGGTCATGACCATGGGTAACGCCCAGGAAGTAACGGAGAACTTCCTCAAGAAGTTCGAGTTCATCTTCTCCTTCAACATCTACAACAACGAGTTCACGGAGGCAGTGGCCGACATCGTGCTTCCGGACTCCTGCTTCCTCGAAAGATACACGCCCTGCGTCACCTTCCCGTCAACGTTCTGTCATCCGACGGGCATAGACCACTGGGTGTGGCAGATACGCCAGCCGGTGGTGGAGCCGCTCTACGAGCGCAGGGATTTCAACGAAGTGATGCTCGAGATAGCCAAGAAGCTCGGAATCGAGGAGAAGTACTACGACGCAATCAACAAGGTCATCCCCATCCGCTACGGCGGGGACATGAGCGAGAAGTACAAGCTTGACCCAAAGAAACAGTACTCCTGGCAGGACGTCTGCGACCGGGTGCTCAAGGACCGGCTGGGGGACAGCAACGGCCTGGAGGCGCTCAAGAAGACGGGACTCGTCAAATGGCCCAACAAGGTGGAGGAGCTCTACTGGAGATGGTTCGTGCCGGTGAGGGTCCCGATTTACTTCGAGTACTTCATAGAGGCGGGCGAGCAGCTTAAGGAAGTTGCGTCGTCTTTCGGCATGCCCGAAATCGCGGACTACAACTTCTACAAGCCGCTGGCGCAGTGGAACCCGTGCCCGTCCCACACGATGGAGGGTTCGGAGTACGACATGTGGGCGTTTTGCTGGCGTCCCTCGTTCCACACGCAGTCCTCGACGCAGAACAACCCGTGGCTGGACGAAATCTCCACGTCCGACCCGTGGGTCTACCTGATTCAGATAAACGAAGAGACTGGAAAGAAGAAGGGGCTCAAGGACGGGCAGATGATATGGGTCGAGAACCCCGTCGGTAAGCGTATCAAGGGCCCCGTGCGGCTGGTGCACGGAGTTCACCACGAGCACGTGTGCATCGCAGGGTGTCACGGCCACTGGGCGAGGGGAACGCCCATCGCGAGGGGGAAGGGGGTCTTCTTCGACGACCTCACCGAGTGCGACCTGGCCCACACCGATTCGCTCACACAGGGTTCGGACACGTGCGCCAAAGTCAAGATTTATGCGTGCAAGGAGAAGGAATAATGCGGTACGGATTCGTCATCGATCTAAAGAGATGCTACGGGTGCTATTCGTGCCAGGTGGCCTGTAAGGCCGCCAACAACACTCCACGCGGCGTAGACTTCGCCCGATGCCTGCAGGGAGAGACCGGCACGTACCCGAACGCGCTGAGACAGATGTTGCCCACGCTGTGCATGCAGTGTGCTGAGCCGGAATGCTTGAAGGTCTGCCCTACCGGGGCCACCAAGCAGGACGAAGCCGGCATCGTCACGGTCGACAAGAAGCTCTGCATGGGATGCAAGTACTGCATGATGGCCTGTCCTTACGGCCAGCGTCACTCGGTGCCGGGCTGGAGCACTTATTTCCCGGATGCCGAAGGAGAGCTGGACTTTTACCAGACGTACGCGAAGGGCAGGTGGGAAGAGAGGAACGGTTACGGAATCGCCACCAAGTGCGATTTCTGTAAGGACAGGGTGAAGGAAGGAAAGAAGCCTGCCTGCGCGGAGGCATGTCCTGCCAAGGCGCGCTACTTTGGAGACTTGGACGACCCGGAGAGCGAGGTGTCCATCCTGATAAAGCGGGAACGAGGTTTCCAGCTCAACCCGGAGTTCGGAACCGAGCCGTCTGTCTACTACTTGCCTGCGAGGTAACGAAAAATGTTGCTCAAGCCGCAAAGCAAATGGACGTGGTTGGTCGCGGCCTATCTCTTCCTGGCCGGAGTCGGGGCAGGTGCCTACATAACTGGCGTGGTGGCGGATTGGCTGGGTGGGGAGTGGGCAGGTATCGCGAGGATAGGCGTGGTCTTAGGTTTCCCGTGCGTTCTGGTGGGCTGCGCGTTTCTGGTTGCTGACCTGGGTAAGCCCGAGAACTTCTGGCGCGCGTGGATGAGGCCCAACACCTCGTGGATAGCCCGCGGGACCATCGTGATTACAGTTTTCATGATTCTGGGTGCTATTCACTTCGGCTTCTGGATATGGCCGTTCGACTCTCTGGTGGATGCAGACGGGGCACGGCAGGCCATCGGGCTTCTTGGCGCAATCTTTGCCCTCGGCACAGCCATCTACACGGGCATCCTTCTGGGAGCTTCGCGGCCCATCGCTTTCTGGAGCACGGCCATGCTTCCTTTGCTGTTCTTAGTCTCCGCCCTCTCGACCGGAGTGATGGCCGTCATAGTGGGCGCGTCGTTTGCCGGAGGTGCAGAGGCCGCCATCGTGAAGCTGGGGAAGGTAGACATCTTGCTCATCATCGCCGAAATCTTCGTCGTCATTTTCTATCTTCAGGGCACGCACCGCGTCCCCGAATCCAGGGCCTCGGCGAAACTCGTGCTCGTTGAATCGGTTGCACCTCTCTTCTGGATAGGCGTTGCGGGCCTCGGGCTCGTTCTTCCTCTGGCCTTGGAGCTGGCCGGGGCCTTTGCGCTCGAGGGCACCGGGCCTGAGGTAGCAGCCATCGTGGCCTCAATCTCGGGAATCATCGGCGGTCTTTTCTTAAGACAGGTAGTCCTGGCAGGCGGCATACACGCTCCGCTCAAGGCAGGTCGCTTCGAGTACGCCCTGGCCAATACGTAGAGCGTGTTGGGAGGCGGCCATCGTAAGCGCACCAAGAGACCTCAAATACTTCTTCAGCCCGCGCTCCATCGCCATCATTGGCGCATCGGGAAACTTCGATAGCATAAGCGGGAAGCCCCTTCGTTTCCTCAAGGAGCACGGCTACAAGGGGAAGGTCTTTCCCATAAACCCAAAGTACGACGAGTTGGGCGGCTACAAGTGCTTCAAGAGCATCCTGGACGTGCCGGGGCCCGTCGACCTGGCGCTCATAGCCGTTAACTACAAACTGGTCCTTCCTGCCCTGAGAGATTGTGTCAAGAAAGGTGTGAAATTCGCGACGGTCTTTAGCTCCGGCTTTGCCGAGGCCGGAGAGGAGGGGAAGGCGCTCCAGGAAGAGATGGCGAAGCTGGCGCGCGAGTCAGGGATGGGCGTGTGCGGTCCCAACTGTCAGGGATCGGTGAATCTCAAAGAGAGCGCCATCGGAGGATTCAGTGCAAGTCTCGGGATGAGGCCGTTTAGAATAGGCCCCATCGGCTACGTCACGCAGAGCGGGGCGCTGGGTTATTCACTTTTCAGTCTGGCGCTGGAGGCTGGCGTGGGTTTCACGCACGTGGCCAGCACTGGGAACGAGGTGGACCTCCACACGCTGGACTTCATGGAGCACATACTGGAAGACCCTGACACCAGGATGATAATCAGCTACCTGGAAGGCATAAAGGACGGGAGACAGTTTGCGCGCATCGCTGACAGGGCGCTGGAGTTGGGGAAACCCATCGTCACGCTCAAAGTAGGCCGCTCCGAAGTAGGTCAGAAGGCCGCTTCCTCTCACACGGCCTCACTCACGGGCTCAGACGCGGTCTGCGACGCATTCTTCAGGCAGAAGGGAATAATCCGCGTGCCCGACATAGAGGCCATGATCGACGTGGCCGCTCTCATGCAGCACATTCCGGCCCTTCCTGAAGGGACGGGTCTCGGAATAATCACCACCTCCGGTGGCGGTGGGATTCTGGTGGCCGACGAGGCCGTGGACCTGGGGCTGGATATCCCGGAACTCGATCCCGCTACCAAAGAGGCGGTCAAGAAAGTAATCCCCGAGTATGGCTCGGCCTTAAATCCCATAGACGTGACCGCGCAAGTGATAAACGAAGCCGAAGGTTTCATGCACGTTCTGGAGGCAGTTGCCAAGCTTCCACAGATACACGCCTTCGTCATCGTAGTGACGCAGATAACCGGAGAGCAGGGGATGCAGATGGCCCAGGACATCGCAAAGATGTCGGGGCGAATCAAGAAGCCCATCACGGTTGCCTGGACGACGGCAGACCAGCTTGTGGGCGGGCAACTCAAGGCCCTGAGCGACGGAGGGGTTCAGTACTACAAGTCTCCTGTGCGTGCTGTCCGGGCCATGGGCGCGCTCATGAAGTACGCGGCGTTCAGGAAGGAGCATCTGGAGAGCGTTCTGGAGGCGAGGGAGGAGAGGGAGGTGGTTCCGGAGGCGGCGCAGAAGGCCGTGGCGCCGCAGGCGAAGCTGATGCGGGAGCGGAAGGCAGCCCAGGACAAGGCCCGCGCTTTGCTTTCTAGCACCGGCGCCTCCCTGACCGAGCACCAAGGCAAGCAGCTTCTCTCTCTATATGGTATTCCGGTCACGCAAGAAGAGGTGGCCGCTTCTGAGAAGGATGCGGTCCGGATTGCGGACGGCATCGGATATCCCGTGGCCATGAAGATAGACTCACCCGACATCCTGCACAAGACGGAGGCAGGCGGGCTCAAACTCGGCATTTCCAGTGCAGAAGAAGTCCCCGCGGTCTTCGGCGAGATAATGCAGAACGCCCGCAAGTACAAATCCGACGCAAAGGTGAACGGCGTCCTCGTCCAAGAGATGGTCAGAGATGGAACCGAGGTTATCGTGGGGGTTAAGAACGACCCGCAGTTCGGCCCCATGATTCTCTTCGGCCTCGGCGGGATATTCGTCGAGATCCTCAAAGACGTCTCACTCCGCGTCGCCCCCATAACCAGACAAGCCGCCCTCGACATGATTAAGGACATCAAAGGTTTCAGCGTCCTGGCAGGCGCGCGAGGCCGGCCGAAGGCAGACATCGACGCTATCGCAGACGTTCTTATCAAGGTGAGCCGCCTGGCCCTCGAGCTGGAAGACTCCATCGCCGAGCTAGACATCAACCCCCTCATCGTCCTCCCCGAAGGCCAAGGCGCCAGCGTCGCGGATGCGTTGGTAATAAAGAGGTAGATGGGGAGATATAACTCTGTCTGTCTCAGATACTTGACTCCTTCACCTTTCTATTCTCACAAGACATGCAACATGTTCGCCTAACGGCGGACTTGAGCTGGTATCCAGTGCGCAGCTGCAGCCTAGCCGGAGCATTCCATCAGGAGGATACACATGAGGCCAAGAACAACTGTCTATGCGGTAGTAACCCTGGCGCTCCTCGTCTGTCCGAACATCGTCCTCTCGAAGCAGACAGCGGAACAAGTCCAAGTGTTAGAACCGCTAGATCCAATCAAGGACGCGTACCTGGAGCGGAGGCATTGGGAAATCCTGACCGTGCCCTCGGAGCTCAATATCGAGTCGAAGGACAACGGTACGCACATCGGATTCGATCCGTCATCAGTGTACACGGTCAAGGTCAGTGTCGGGCACAAGATGGCCCTCGGATGCGAGTGGGTATTGTACTACTTCGACGGGACGGAACGGGTTGAGCTCAGGCGCAATATGGGAGGCAGCCTCGAGACTCTTTTGGGCAGTGGACGCCACGTTGTTCAGGGGCTCGAGAAGATCGCAGAGTCACAAGGAAGTCTTCAGCTCATCGCAGAGCTTACCGTGTTCGAGACGGACATACCTCCCCAGCACATGTGGATGCCCAAAGAGGGAAGATGTCGGGCTTTGTGGAGAGGACTGGCTGCGGGTATAGTCAACGGAAGGACGCCGGATCACTAGCCGGAGGACGCAAGTGCAGAGAGGAGGGCAAAGTCATGTTGCGTAGATGGAAGCTCAGAAAGGGGAAGCTGCTCGTCGTGGAAGACGCAAGCACTGCTTCTCTCGTCATTGTAGCGAGAGACCTCAAAGACCGCGCGGAGAGAATAGCCGCTCTACAAGAAGTGCTGCGGAAACTGCAAGGGTGATACAGAGATCTCCCTCAAGCCCGACGCATTCCTGGGGCAACGGCCGCCGATGCCAAGGCGCTCGGCGGCTCGCTCGAGAATGAAATGGTGAACTACTTCACAGACGGAATGGACTGGGCCCGCTACGCCAGGTCGCGTCCCAACATACATCCGACAGCCGTAAGGCTGTTCAGGTCGTTCGTGGGGTCTGACCTGCGTTTTTGTCTGGCGCTCGATGTGGGTTGCGGAACAGGGCAGTCTACGGTTGCGCTCGCCGAGGTTGCCGAACGAGTCATTGGCATCGACTCATCCGCAGACATGTTGAAGCACGCCACACCATGGCCAAACGTGGAGTATCGAGAGACCAGAGCAGAGGCGACTCCGTTCCGTGATGGCGAATTCAACCTTGTGGCGGCAGGGCAAGCGTATCACTGGTTCGAGCACGGCGCGTTCCTTGCCGAATCACATCGGCTACTTCGAGAGGTAGGCTGGCTCCTGGTCTACACGAGCTGGTTCACCGGAGAGATAAGGGAAGAGCCGGCTTTTCGCGATTGGTTTGAGAAGGAGCACCTGGGGCGCTACCCGACCCCTCCGCGGGACCGGACCCCACTCTCAGAAGAGCTGGCCCGTAAACACGGGTTCGAGCTTCGGGGACAGGAAGAGTTTCTTAACGAGCTGGGCATGACGCTGGAACACTTCACTGACTATCAGCTGTCCACCACAAACATCATCGCAGCGGTGAGAGAAGGCACGGAATCGTTTGACAATGCTGAGCGATGGCTCCGCGACTCACTCAGGCCGTTCTTCGAGGGAAGCCCAGAGAAGCCCTTCCTGTTTAACGGCAGAACGTGGTACGCTCAGAAGCCTGTCGGTGGGTAAGCGCAACGCGCAGTGACCCCGTTCCAGACTGTGCAGGTCAACCAGGAGGTGTGTTCAGACATGAAGAACTCTGCGATTGGTCTAATCCTGTGGCTCATGGCAGCTATGGCCGCTGGTTGGGTTGGCTCGAGATTTATGCCGGGGGAGTGGTACGCTGCCCTGGCAAAGCCGGCGTGGACTCCTCCTAATTCCGTATTCGCGCCAGTGTGGACGACACTGTACGCCTTAATGGGCATTGCTGCCTGGCTTGTCTGGCGGCGCGCTGGATTCGCCGGTGCGGCAGTGGCGCTCGGGCTTTTCATCGTGCAGCTCGTCCTGAACGCGCTCTGGTCATACCTCTTCTTCGGTCTTCACCAGCCGGGTCTAGCCTTCATCGATATCGTTGTGCTCTGGCTGGTCATACTGGCCACGCTGATTGCCTTCTGGCGCGTTCATCCTGTGGCCGGCGCGCTTATGCTGCCATATCTCTGCTGGGTGGGCTTCGCGACTGCGCTCAATTTGCAGCTCTGGCGTTTGAACGCGTGACGTCACTAGGCGGAGCGTTCGCTGGCGTGTTGGATGTTGCGTTGCTCCTTGAGGAGTATCGGACCGGAATTCCCACTCGACACGTTGAAGGGATAGACTACGGGAGCCAATAAGCTCCTGGCGCAGCTGCCATATTCTGGCTCAAAAGGAGTATCTCAAGTGACTAAGCCGGAAATCGATGCGTTAATTAAGAGATTGAGTGACAACAACATACCTGCCATGTACGTCTCCACCAGGAGAGAGGCCTTCGAGAGGGTCATGTCTATGATACCCGAGGGCAGTGTGGTTGGATATGGGGACTCGCTCACCCTACGAGAAATCGGTGTAGTAGATGCACTGAGCGATGGCAATTATACGTTCCTGAACCCCTGGGCTTCGGGCGTGAGTGTGGATGAGAATGTGCAACTCAAGAGACGAGCGCTTACCTCAGACGTGTTTGTAACGGGCACGAACGCTCTTACGCTGGACGGCAAAATCGTGAACGTTGACGGACACGGAAACCGTGTGGCAGCGATGCTCTTCGGTCCGGCAAAGGTCATTCTCGTGGTAGGTGTAAACAAGATTGTGCCGGACTTGGACGCGGCGCTCGAGAGAATAAAGAACGAAGTGGCGCCGGCGAATGTGTCGCGGCATCCCGGTTTCGACCCGATGCCGCCGTGTGGCGTGACCAGGGAGTGTAGCGACTGCGACTCTCCCTGGCGGATCTGCAACAAGACGGTCATAATAGAGCGGCAATACGACAACAACAAGTACAAACCCGTCATAACGGTGGTAATAGTCGGGGAGAAGCTCGGGCTTTAGGTTCGAAGGCCTTCAGGAAAGCGTCCGGTCTTAGGCAGATTATGGACCTCCGCACGGCCTTCGGCAGGAGACGGAGAACCAGATCGATGAGCAGTTACTTCATTGCACTGATAGACATCCACAATCCAGAGCAGTACAAGGATTACCTTGCCGGTTTTGACGAAGTGTTTAAGAAGTACAAGGGCCAGGTCGTCTGCGTGGAAGAGAATCCGCGAGTGCTGGAGGGCGATTGGCCGGCCGGACGTACGGTTCTGATTCGGTTCCCCAACGATGAAAAGCTCCTGCGCTGGTACGAATCGCCTGAATACCAGGCGCTGGCCAGACATCGTAAGGAGGCGTCTGTTTGCAGGGTCGCGGTGATTTCGGGGCGTGATTAACGGCCTGACAATTGTGGCGACGCTAGATGGGCGAGCTCCGGGAGGTCAGAATGGCAGAACGCAGATTGACCATCTCTGAACTGGAGGAGCGGGATCTCCCCTTCCTCTTCGAACTCTGGCACATGCCTGAGGTGATGAAGTACGCCGACGAGCTCCCGAGTTTAAGAGGCTGGTCCAAGTCGTCTGACGCTGAGAAGGCGTGGCGTAAGTATGGGCAGCGGCGCACGTCTCTGGGTCGGGGTTACACACAGCTGATTCTGCGATTGATGAAGGGCGAGAACCTTGGCGAGGCCTTCTTCGCACCCGTGCCGGACGATTTCACGCTGGATGAGTGGAGGAAGCCGGAGGGAGCTGTCTGTCTCATTGGTGACATCAAACTCAAGCCGGAGTATTGGGGGCAGGGAATGGGAACAGAGGGGATGAGGGGAGTGGTGGAGTGGTTGTTCGGAAACACGGACTGCGGGCTGCTCGTCGTGCCTCCGCACGGCATGAATCCCGCCGCGGTACGCGTGTATGAGAAGGCGGGATTTGTACACACCGAAGAGACACGCTCGTGGCGAGGTCACAGAATAATGGAGCTCTGGCGGGACGCATTTGAAGCCGCCCGTGGGCAGTAGGAGGATGGTACCCAGGCTCGTCCGGCAACACCTGAGTCAGAGTCGAAAGGGAAGCCATTATGGATGTTGGTTTGAAGAACAAGGTCGCACTTGTGACGGGAGGTAACAATCCCCTGGGTATTGGTGCGGCAACTGCACGCGCCCTGTCATCGTGTGGTGCCCGCGTCTTCATTCACTACTTCCGTCACGGGGGGCCGCAGCTAGGGGAGCGCTCTGGAGAGCCTAGGGCAGCGGGATTGGCTCTGTACTACGACCAGCAGATGAAGACCGCTGACGAGGTGGTGGCCGGCATACGGAAGGAAGGCGGTGAGGTGGAATCGTGGGAGGCGGACCTTCGGGAACCAGAAAACGTGAATCTTCTCTTCGAGCAGGCAGAAAGGATGCTCGGGCCGGTTGATGTTCTGGTCAACAATGCCGCTGAATACCTCGCGGATACGTTTCTACCCGGAACCGTTCTGGGAAAAGAGGCGACGTTGTGGGACGGAGGTCCGGTGGTAACGACACTCGACGCAGAAAGCCACGACCGGCATTTCGCGGTGAACTCCCGGGCTGCCGCCTTGCTCATGGCAAGGTTCGCGTGGCGAATTATCGAGCGAGGGACGAAGTGGGGACGAATCATCAACATAAGCGCGGATTGCGCGTGGGGAAGCCCAAGAGAAGTCTCCTACCGAGCCAGCAAGTATGCTCTGGAATCTTACAGCCGCAGTGCCGCCGCTGAACTTGGACCTTACGGGATTACTGTCAACGTTGTCTCACCGGGCCCCGTGCAATCCGGCTACATCAGCCCGGAGATGGAAGCCGTTCTTGTCCAGGACATACCTCTCCGACGAGTCGGACGTCCCAACGATATTGCCAACGCCGTGCTGTTCTTCGCTTCGGAACAAGCTGCTTGGATAACCGGCCATATCCTCTTCGTTCACGGCGGACACCGGATGGCTCTCGGATAGAGGCAGAATCTGAGAACCAAACGAGTGCAATGGCCCGCTACTGTCTGCCCGGTTCGAGTCGAAGTGAGTCACGGTGATGTTGTTCAGCCAATCAGTCACTTTGTGTGGCGAGAGAGTCAATATCAGATGAGGAGGCCATGGATGAGCGTCAATAGTGCCCTTCTCGTCATTGACGTTCAACTGGGTATGTTCGACCCTGGAGAATGTGTTCACGGTACCGAGCACTTTCTGTCAACCCTGAGCAAACTCCTGAGTCGAGCTCGAGCCGGCGGGGTGCCGTTGGTCTACATACAGCATTGTGGGTCTGAGGCCAGCGGTCTGGCCGAGGGCGGCCCCGGCTGGCGCATCCATCCCGCGGTGTCTCCTTCAGAAGGCGACCTGCTGATACGCAAGCGCGAGCCCGATTCGTTTCACAAGACGGAAATGCATTCGCGCTTACAGGCACTAGGAATGACTCGGTTGTTTGTCACAGGAATTGCGACCCAATTCTGCGTGAACACCACCGTCCGCGCGGCGTACCACTTGGGCTACAAGGTCACGTGAGTGGGCGACTGCCACACGACGTGGGCCGGCGGAGACCTGCCCGCGCAGCAGATCATCGACCATCACAACCGAATTCTTCAGCGGTTTGCAGATGTCAAGAATTCGGGAGATATTGAGTTTGGCTAATGAACATATTCGTACTCGACAGGAATGTGAGAAAGTGTGCCAGATACCATGCTGACCAGCACGTGGTGAAGATGATACTGGAAAGTGCCCAGATGCTGTGTTCGGTGTTGTGGCAACATGGAGTGGAGGCTCCGTACAAGAGTACACATGCAAAGCATCCCTGCACGCTCTGGGCCGGTGAGTCTCTCAGCAACTGGAAGTGGCTGCACCGCCTGGCCCTTGCGCTAAACGACGAGTACAGGTACCGATTTGGCAGGGACTGTGACCACGAATCAGCGGCGGTGGTTCGCAAACTGCCGCTCCCTCCCATCAAGGACGCAGGGTTGACTGAATTTCCGCAAGTGGTCCCTGAGAGATGCAGGATCCCTTCCGATTCAGTAGCTGCGTACAGACAGTTCTACGTTGAGGACAAATCGCGTTTTGCCACATGGACTCGAAGGCGAGCCCCGAAGTGGTTTAGAAATGCGTTGAGACGCGATGTCTGACTCTCTCTGATGGAAGAGCACCGCTCCACTTGTCCTGCGGCTTTCGTTCGACAGATGAAGACGTTCACTGAACCCAGAGAACTTGTCGAAGACCCTAGGTACACTCAGAACCGCCGGGAGGCACTTAAAGTCCTGGATCTTGGCGTCATAGACCCGCCCATAGTGAAGCTCATCGAAGGATTCTCGTTGCTGCCTCAGTGCTTCACCCTTCAAAGCTGCTACGGCCACTTCTTGTATGCGCCTGGGCAGGATCCACACAACCTGGAACGTCTTCCTTCCATCCACGAAGGGCCTGTCACTTACAGAATCGCGTACATCGCGCTTTGCCTGGAGAACAGCCCACGTGGAGGCTCCCTGCGCGAGTCGCTTGAACATATTCCGGCCATTGACCCGGGATACGTTCAGTTTGGGTCGGCGCGCTGGTTCTGGGCGCGGCACCGCAACACCTACGCACTGCAGGTGGAACCATCCAGATTCATGACCGAGGACGAGGCCATCGTCGAACACGCCGAAGCACTCCACATTGAGCAGGTGAGAGATATCTTCTTCATCAAGTTGGGTGAACTCTTGGAGAGAGATCTCGGGGAACTGCGACGCGAATGAGAACCCGCTTCTCCGACCCCACACGGCTCCTGCTACTCACCCGACGGTGAGATGTCAGGAGAAGGCAGGCTCTTAGAAAACCTCCGTGTTCTGGCGGAAGGATGACGCGGTGAAAGGTGTTGACCTGAGTGCCCGGGGACAGCAAAATCTGTGGCGACACGTGTGCTTGAGCGGCCGAGGGCCTGCTAAACGGTTGTCACGATGGAGCGAAAGCTGGGAAGCGTTTAGCAAGGTGGAAACGACCACATGAAGAAGGTACGTCGAGACAGAGCAGTTTCTGATTACAAGATTGTCACTGTTGATTCGGGCAACGTTGACGAGTTTGGCTTCTTCTGTGTAAGAAACAAGAAACATCTCGGTTACACCGGTAAGCTATCGTGGCTGCAGAAACACTCTGAGAACGGTGTTCGGATCAAGCTGATAGTGACCGGGGACGGAAAACGGGCCGGCTTTCTGGCGTACGTACGGGGATAACATACGTGGCGGACAGTGAATGCACGCGGGTACGTGGTCGTACACTGCATCTGGGTAAACTCTCGTAGAGGTCCCTGCAAGGGCCTGGCATCGAAACTATTGCGGGATTGTGTGAAGGAAGCTCGGAGCGATGGCAGGCAGGGTGTGGCGGTAGTAAGCAGTGGCGGGCCCTGGATGGCGAGTAAAGAGCTGTTCCTAAAGAACGGGTTTGAAGAGGTGGATGATGCCCCGCCTCACTTTCAGTTGTTGGCAAAGCGGATACGGAAACGGCCGTTGCCTACTTTTCCCCGAAACTGGGACGAGCGATTGAAGAGTTTCCGCAAGCTCACTCTCATATATACTCACCAATATCCCTACATAGGCAAGGCCGTAGCGGAACTTCCACCGATGGCTGAGAAACACGGCGTTCGGCTGAATCTAGTTGAATTGAGAGATGCCGCAGAAGCCCGCAGGAGAATGCCCAGTCCGTACGGGACGGTGAGCCTGGTGTATGACGGTCGACTCCTGGCTGATCATCCGATAAGCGCAACCAGGTTCAGAAACATACTGCAGAGAGAATCGGGCCTTCGGATGAAAACCTGAGCTCAAGCCGTCAAAATTCGTGAACATCTGCCTTCACTAGGGAGACGTACCTGAATCGCTCTTCAGAGACCACTTGCTCGAAAGGGGAGGACCGCATGGAAAAGCAAGAAGGAAAGTGTAGTTCTGCTCACAACGCCAGCCTGATTGGGCCGATATGGTTCATCGGCTGGCTCTTCACAATCGCGTTTGCCCACCTTTCGTTCTGGAAGGCGGTTCTGGCGCTAATCATCTGGCCGTACTATCTTGGCTCGGCCCTTGGCTAGGAGCGGCTCAGCGAGCACGTTTCATTCCGCGGTACACGGTCGCCTCTCACAAGGCCCGCTCAAGGTCCCGCGTGAGAAGGAGTAGCATGGGCATCTGTCAAGAAACGATTCACCTGCTGGGCGGCTTTCCTGTCGCCTTCATTCGGCGTGTGGCGGGTGGTGAGGACGCCGGTGATACCATCGTCTTCGTACACGGATTTGGCTCGGCGAAGGAACACTTCCGGTACGCGTTTGATTCACCCTCGCTCGAGGGGTTTCCTCTAATCGCCACCGACCTGGTAGGATTTGGCAGAAGCCGGGGGCCGGAGGATTTCGGATACTCCATGGAGGAGCAGGGCAAGGTCGTTCTCCAGATACTCGAGCGCCTTGAAATTCGACGCTTTCACCTCTGTGCGCACTCGATGGGAGGTCTAGTGGCCATGTGCATGGCGGAGAAGGTGCGGGACCGAGTCCTGTCGCTCGTGAACATGGAGGGAAACCTCACTCCGGAAGATTGCACCATTTCGGGCAGAGTGGCTGGTCTAACGGGAGAGGAGTTTGCAGAGGACGGGAGGCGGAGACTAGAGGAGACTCTGAGGAAGGCGGGTGCAGACGACACTTCGATGAGTGAATATGCGGAAACGTTCGCAGCGGCTTCGACCACTGCTCTCTACATGAGTTCAGTTCACACCGTGGCAGATTCATCGACGCCGCTGGTCGGGAGGCTTTCTCGAATCAAGAACGTGTGTTTCATTTACGGCGAGAAGAACAGGGGTGTGTATCCAGGGGAGGCGCTCCTCCGCGCTGCAGGCATACCGCTCTTTTACATCCCGGGCGCCGGGCACGCCATGGCCACGGAGAATCCTGGGGAGCTGTATCGTGTTATAAGGGCTTTCATAGACGGTCTGCAATAGGCCCCGCCTGGCAAGTAGAAGGGAGGAACAAGATGTCCTTATGGCTGGCTGTAGCAGGGATCGGAGTGGTTCTCGCCGTGGGGGAGCTTGTGGTGCTTCTCCGTAAGTTCCGTCTGGGTGAAGTCAGCCGGCGGTACTTCCTCGCGGTGCTGGTCGGCTTCGACTTCTTTGTTCTGTTTGCTGTTCTGAGAGCTTTGCGTCCTGATATTGTGACCGGTCCCGTGACTGCAGTGCTGCTCCTGCCAGTGTTCGTTTCAATCGTGATCGTCGTACGTGAACACCAGTCGAAGTGATGAGATGTTAGCTGTGCGGCGCTGCGCCCACACCTGCAGGATGGCAGCGTACGCAAGCTGGGAAGCTGTCCCGCGTGGGCCAGGAATACGGCACTGTGCTCAAGTTGGCGAGGCCGTGCCGCGAGCGGGCCAGGAATGCGACGCGGCGCTCACACTGGCGGCATGGCCGCCTACCCCGGCTCGTTCCAGTTAAACAGCTTGTCGGCGTTCCAGAGAAGGGGGTCGCCCGTTACGCCGAGGGCGCTAAGAAGCTCCTGGAGAGAGAGTCGTTGGGGGCTTGCGAGACGAACGATTCGCCTTCCCAGCGAGGGAGAGTAGAGGGCGCAGAGCGGCTCTTTGTATCCCTCGGGGTTGAGAGGAACGGCTGCCCTGTATCCCACGTCCCGTCGCGAGAGAATCTGTTTGAGATAGTCCGGCGTCACGTTCGGTAGGTCCACGGCCAGGAAGAGCCAGTCAGCGTCTTCGCGATGCTTGAACGCGGAGACCATTCCGGCAATCGGTCCATTCAAGCCCGGCGAATCAGGCAAGCAGGGCTTGTCCTTCATGGACTCGGGCCTGGGCCCGGACCCCAGCAAGTAAACATCCGAAACCACAGAGTTAATCTGCTTCCAAACGTGCTCGGCGAGCGGTCTTCCTTCGAAAGAAAGAAGCGCCTTAGGACTTCCCATTCTCTCGCTCGTCCCGCCGATTAGAAGACCTCCGCACACGGGTCTTGCGAGAACCTGCGAGCGCGCCTCCTTGAGCACGAGTTCCAGAATCGCGTCCACGTCGTCTCTGCTCACAGCCGTGGGGTCGTTCTCTGAAGGGCTGATTTCGGCAATGACCTTTGGAAAGGAAGCCGAATCAGAGACACCACTCTCTTCGCGCATCCAAAGCTTGGGCCAATCTGCAGTCTTTCCTCCCTCAACTATCACGATGTCGCAGATTTCGCCGGCCAGTGTCAGGAGGCGTGCCCTCGACAGATGCTCAGAAAACCCTCGAACGGCCGTCTCGAATTCCGAGACGATGCCCACCCACGCCGCTCCCGCCTTGAAGGCGCGGTCTGTGTCCTTTCCGGGACTGTCCATGTCTATCCGGCAAGAGTCGTACTTGAGATAGGCGACTGTGAGCCCCTTTTTGCACAGAGCAGGAATGAGCTTCTCGAGCAGAGTAGTTTTACCGGTCTTCTTGTGCCCCGAGAGTCCTATGAGTGGGGCGCTACAGCACAGATTCATTGATCTCTACCCATCGCCGGCACACGGCGTGGTATCACCGCGGAGCTTCTCTAGAGCATGAGGGAGGGTGGGGAGCACTGCTTCCAGGTTTTCCACTGCTCCCTTCAAGGAGCCGGGAAGATTCAATATGAGAGTCTGCCCGCGGATCCCCGCAACGCCCCTGGACAGGGCCGCATGCGGAGTCTTCTTCATGGAATAAGCGCGCATGGCCTCGGCCAGGCCCGGGACCTCCCGTTCGATGATCTGCCGGGTCGCTTCCGGTGTTAGGTCATCGGGCGACAGACCAGTTCCTCCCACGGTCAGAACGAGGTCTATCGAATGTCCGTCCGAATAGTGTGCGAGCCTCTCGGTGATTCGCCCCCTGGCGTCCGGCAGCACTTCGAGAGCGTACACGTGGGCCCCCAGCTTTTCCTCCAGCATCCTTTGTACAGCTGGGCCTGCCGTGTCCTCCCGTTGCCCCTTAGACCCCAGGGTGCTGATGGTGAGTACGACAGCCTGGAAAGTATCCCTGGGAACTTCGTTCACGATTTCCACGGAATCCCCTGTGCTGACCCTGCCGCCTTCGATGACCCTGGCGAAGAGACCTGCCCTCGGCATGATGCAGTCTCCGGTCTTCTGGAAGATGGCGCACGGGTCGTGGCAAACCTTTCCAATCTGCGAGACCCGAGTGAGAACGAAAGGCCCGATTCGAAGGAGGGTACCTAGTCCGAGTCGCTCCAGGTCCACGCCTTCTATCACGAAGTTCTCGGCAAACGCACCGAACTCTATTCCCGGCACCTCGACTCTCATCCCCTCTACGTCGTCAAGTGAAAGAAAGCTCACCTGCCTGTGCCAGTCTCCGGCGTGGGCATCTCCCTGGATGCCGCGGCCCGCCTCCAGAAGCGCTGATTGAACCTGCTTCTTGGGAACCCTCTTCTCCTCACTCGTACAGATGGCTACGACTCTTCCGGCGGTCATGTCAACGTCTCTTCCAGTTAGGTGCTGGCAGCCTGCTCCAACGGCGACCGCGCTTGTGATTGTAGCTCCGCTGTCTCCTCGCGCCGGTCATCTTCTCCAACTCCCGCTCTTGCCACCTGACTTCTCAAGGAGGCGCACCGACCGAATCTCGATATCCTTTCCGGCCGACTTGCACATGTCGTAGACCGTGAGGCCCGCCACCGCGGCGGCCACCATGCACTCCATCTCCACCCCGGTCTTCGCGGTGGTGCTGGCAGAGGTAGTTATCGTGACGTTCGTCCTGCCGACCGTGCAGTAGACGTCGACGTAGTCCAGCGGCAGAGGGTGACAGAGGGGAATCAACTCGGGGGTGCGCTTGGCGGCCATGATTCCGGCGATTCTGGCAGTCTCGAGGACGTCTCCCTTCTTCACTTCTCCCTTCTCGCTAAGAAGCTTTGCGACCTCGGGACCGACGCGCACGATTGCCTCGGCCACGGCCCTTCTTGAGGATGCCTTCTTTCCGGACACGTCCACCATGCGGGCCCTGCCCAAGGAGTCAATGTGCGAAAATCGTTTCATTCTCTCAGCCTCCGATTTCTGCCATTCTCACCGGAGAGCGCGTCCTTCGCCTCGGAGGTTTCTGGGAAACCGCCCGGCTCACCCTTTCCAGGAAGTCGCTCGTGGTTCTGCCAGGGTCTTTCACCCAGGAAAAGAGGTCCACCTCGGCCTCGTTCAAGAGGCACCCACGCAGTCGCCCCCTCGCCGAAAGGCGAAGCCTGGAGCATGTCCCGCAGAATGGATCGCTCTCGGAGGTGATAAGGCCTGCCTCGAACTGGGGCCCGTCCTTTGGCGTCAGGATAAGCCGTGTCTCCGTCTCGCCTGGGGCGCGTTGTCCAACACTCACGCCGAAAGTCCTGCGCAGTCGCTCCAGGATTTCGTCTGCCGGCACCCATAGGGAGTGATGCTGAAGTGAGGTCTCTCCGATTGCTATGGCCTCAAGGAATCGCACGTGAACGCCTTCTTTCTGCGCAAACTCTGCCATGCGCGGGATTTCTTCTTCGTTCCATCCCCTCAGTACGAGCATGTTGATTTTCACGGGTTCCAGGCCGCAGGCTTTCGCGGCCCGAATCCCCTCTATGGTTCTCGAAAGCTCCCCTCCGCGCGTAAGCCGCCGATAGGTCTCGGAGTCGAGAGTGTCGAGACTCACGTTCACCCTGGAGAGGCCCGCCTCTCTTAAGCGTTGGGCCTCTCGAGCGAGCTTGTAGCCGTTCGTCGTCATGGTGATCTCGTCCAGCTCCAGGGTCCGCACGAGCTCGATAAGGGAAGAGATTCCGGCCCGGCACAGAGGTTCTCCGCCGGTGAGTCTCACGCCGCGTACCTGCAGCTGGCTTACGAACTCTCTTACGATGAGAAAGATGTCTTCGAAGCGCAGAATCTCTTCACGGCTGCACCATTCGATGCCGTCTTCGGGCACGCAGTAGATGCAGTGGAGGTCGCACCGGTCTGTCACCGAAATCCTGAGCTGATAGGCCGGGCGACTGTTACCTCTGGTCTGGCTCAAGTTCGCCACCTTCGTCATAGAGGGTTTCCGCAATATCCATTTAGATCGTTCCTATTCTCCGGCACCATGCGCGCCACGCAAATCCGGCTACCTCCACGGGTGAAATTCGATGGTCTCGTCGGGCTCCACGGCGTCCACTTCGGGCGGCACCACCGCCACGCCGTCCGAATAGGATAGGGCCAGAAAGTGGCCGGAGCCGTGATACGAGACGGGGGAGCAAAACGTGTGGTCGCCGTCGTGGAACAACCTTGCCGGATGAAATACCGTGAACCCGTGCTTCCTCTTCCCGAAGCGCGCCTGTGCCGTGGCGAAACACCGGTGCCCGTCCAGCTTTTTCATCCCGGCGAGCTTTCTCAAGGCCGGAAGCACGAACTCAAGACACGTCACCATGACCGAGACGGGATTTCCGGGAAGGCCGAACGCCAGCTTTCCTGAAGGGGTCCTGCCGAACCAGAGCGGCATACCGGGCCTGATCGCCACCTTGTGGAACACTTTCTGGATGCCGACTTCCTCCATGGCCCTGGGCACGTGGTCGAAGGCGCCGGCCGACACGCCTCCCGTGATGAGGACTACGTCTGAAAGCCCTAGTGCACCTTCGAGCCCCTTCTTGGTCTCCTCAAGCTCGTCCGTCACGATTCCCAACTGTTTGACCGAAAGCCAGGCGTTCTCCGAGAGAAACGCCTTGAGAGTTGGGCTGTTCGAGTCCCTTATCTGATACGGCAGGGGAATCTTGTCTGCGGGAACTATTTCCAGGCCCGTTGAGAGTATCGTAACTCGGACCGGCTTGCGCACCTTCACCTTCCAGGCGCCCACCGAGGCCAAAACGGAGATCTGTCCCGGTCCGATAATGTCGCCCGGGTGAAGAAGAACGTCGTCTGCCTTCGCGTCCACGCCCCTTGGGTGGACGTTGAGCGCCTCGGCAACGGAAGTTTCTTCAAGGAAGACCTCTGCTCCGTTCTCGGACACCTTGCTCTTCTCGACCTGAACGACCGCGTCCGTGCCTCTCGGAAGGGGAGCTCCGGTCATGACTCGAATAGTGCTACCAGGAATCACTTCCCCGGGCCACTCCTCTCCGGATGCCAGAGTCCCGGCAATCCTGAGCGTTCCCTTCCCGTTCCGGAGATCCCCGGAGCGAACGGCAAAGCCGTCCATCGCG
Source organism: Candidatus Eiseniibacteriota bacterium (assembly GCA_020349905.1). Classification (GTDB taxonomy): domain Bacteria; phylum Eisenbacteria; class RBG-16-71-46; order JAFGJU01; family JAFGJU01. The sequence goes on along the minus strand of CP070702.1, from coordinate 993,398 downwards.
ACGCGAGAAAAGGGGGGAAGGTCCCTGTCGGCCCGGATTTCCTGGGCCAGGACCCGCCCGCTCGCGCGCTCGAGCGCCACTTTCTGAGTTGACAGGGAAACGGCGGATTCAAGCACTCTATTGAGCGCTTCGCTCGCCGGAAGAGGTTCAGGTAACGTCAAGGAAGACCTCGCAGAGTAAAGGCCATGCTTCCGCGGTTCGTTGAGGGCACGCACCCGTGCGCCTGACACCAGGCGCACGACACGAAACGCCGGGCAACCATTATAGCACACATCAAAAGAAAGAGTGGCTTTAAGTTAGAGCGGGACAGGTCCTCCAGTGGTCCGCTGTGCCGTGGGGGCACTGGCAAGGAACCCCTGATATGGGCGGCCCACTGTTACGGGTCCATCCTGAATGTGGAGGGCACTAACTACGGCCGCCCTATTCGGTGTGGTGGTAGGATTCCTCATCCACTCCGAGCCAGACCCTCGCTACCTCTGCGTCTCCAAATACGATCGTTGTTTCCGGATTGTGCAACGGCACCATGGCCTCGTAGAACTTCGCCAAATCCCAGCAGCGTGTGTCGGTGGGTGATACGACGATGGCGCAACGGTGTCGAGCGGGCGATCTCTTGATCCTGGACCGCTGCTCCAGCACGCGATTCATGTCCTCCATCGTGATGTCTTTGCAGGCACCCGGCTCAATCTCCAGGAGCTCGGCGAGCGGGGACTTGATTCGCTTGTCAGTTGCGTGGTCGAGCTCATACTGGACAAACTCATCGCTGGTCAGCGGACCTTTGGCCACGGCATGAATGAAACGGCCATCCCTGTAGACGTTGTAGGTGATAGGCATGACCCCCTCCTTCGTTCCGAACCCGTGCGAAAGCCTTTGAGAATGTGTGAACCGGGAGCGACTTCCGGGTCGCGGAACATGTCAGGCGACGCTCGCGCGCTACTTCTCTGTCGGAAAGACCTGCGTGCCGTCCTTAAACACCAGGAGCTGACCCGGCAGGAACTCGACCCACTGTTCGTCGGTCAAAGGTCTCGTGGCTACGATAACGCCGACCGCAGACTCGGGGTACATTCCGGAAAGCTCCACCTCCCTGGACAGGTCCTTGAAGAACACCTTGCCGTGGGGAGGCACGCGCTTCAAATGGTGGAGCTCGTTGTAGCCCTCTTTGTCGTGATAGCTGAACAGATACGTTCCGTCAGAGAAAAGGCAGTTGAGTGTGCCGGTCTGGTTTATTGAGTCCAACTCTCCCTTGAGCCACTCGAAGGATTCTGTGTTCCAGTCCCCAACCCCTTTCTTCTGGATTCGACCAAGGAGGTAGCAAAGAATATGTTCGCTGTCGGTTGTGCCGAGAGGCTTGATTCCAGAGAGCGGCAGTTTATCCTTGAAATCCTCAAGGGTGCCGTTGTGAGCCAGCGTGTATTCCTTCCCCCCCAGCTCCCGGGCAAAGGGATGGGTATTCTGATGGCTCTGGCCGCCGACCGTGGCGTCGCGCACGTGTGCCACGAGCAGTCTTCCATCTAGGGCGTCATAGCTTCTCAAGAACTCCGCAAGGGCGCTCTTTGAAGCATCGGCCGCCTCCTTAAAGAGCGTCACGGAGTTGTCCGAGTAAAAGGCCACACCCCAGCCGTCAGGGTTTTTCTCGCCACGGCAGCTGAAGGCGGAGAGGAGTTGCCCGGCCGGTACATCTTCGCTAAACGAAAAGCCCATGAGCTCACACCCGGTTGCGTGGCCGTGACAGAGCAGGCAGACGCTCCAGAGAATCAGAAGGACGACTGTGCTTCTGGTCTTCATACTTTCCTCTCATTCTGTTGAAGTGTCGGATTGCGTTGCGGTGACTCAGAATTGGTGGGGGATCGTGCATACAACATTACCACAACCACGAGGATGAGCCAAGAAATCGTCGTAACCGGCGCGACAGCTACGTCCTAGACGTTTCGGCGGCCGTGCCAACGGATGGTGTCACCGCTGGAGCGCGAAGAGGCCGTCGAACTATCCCTATTCGTAGTGCCTCATCTGGGGCCAGGCATCCCGGAAGAGCTCCTTCTGCCCGCGCCCCAACCAGATAGGAATCTCATCGCGCCACGGCATGCACCAGTCGCAGTCGTGAATGCGCACGAGCTCGGTCTCACTGAAGAACCATCTCACCACCTCCTCGCTGAAGGGGCCGGTGACGATGGCCGCCTCAACCGGGTCCTGGGGCGGTCCCCAGTGAGCGTAGTTGTTCTGTGTGGCGTAGACCGGGGGAAGGTTTCTTCCTCGGCCCAGGAGCTCCACGGCTCCGGCCTGTCCGTAGCTGGGGAGAAGAAGAATCGCGCGCTCACGTTCGTCCGGCTCCATCTGCCTGACCGCAGCCTCCACGTCGTCAACGAACTCCTCCCAGCCGAGCCTGTCTGCCAGCCACTGCGGCAGCTGAGAGCGCTTGCCCTCTCCCCTCTCGATTTGGGGAACCACGCCCAGGCCGGTGGCGTACCTCGCTGCGATCGGCGGAGGAAGCAAAGGCAATCCCACCGGTGCAAGCGCCGCTCCGAAAAGGAGCATGGCTGCAGGTAGACCCCAGCGCACCCATCCCAACCATTTGCGCTGGGAGACGATTTCGAGGACCACGCCCCCACCTGCCATGAGAATCGTGTAGGCCTCCGCGATGCGGTCCGGGCGGCTCTTCTGAGCCATCAGCATGGAAAGCAGCAGGACAGCGTAGAGGACACCAAGATGGCGGTATGAGCTGCCCCGTTTGATTGCGAGAAAGAACACCAGACCCGCCAGCCAGACTGGCGCGGCCGCGGGGTTCATGAACAGGAACTGTTGTTTCAGAACCTCAAGGGGTGGAGTCGGGACGTTTTTGTAAATGTCTGCGTTGCGGTAAAACTCGATGGACGGCCAGCTGTTCGTGGCCTGCCACAGAACATTGGGAAGGACAAGAAGCACGCAAACCCCGAAACCTAACCAGAGCCAGCGGTCTGCCAGATGCCTGCGCGCCCTGGTCACCACGAGTCCCACCAGAAGACCCAACAGGAGCAGGACGAAAGTGTGCTTGTTTTGCAGAGCCAGACCTGCCACCACTCCAAAGAGAAGCCACAGCCGAGGTCGGTCGAGACGTTCGATCTCCACCAGGATCCAGAAGCACGCTGTCCACATGAGAATGGCGAGAGCGTTCATCGAGTAAAAGCTGAACATGACGTGGTAAATGGAGCTCAGCATGACGGCACCGGCTGCGATGGCCTGACCGAACGTTCCGGCACCCAGGCGTCTCGCTACAAGCCCAGTTAGCAAGACGGTGGCTGCCCCGGCAAGAGAAGGGATCATTCTCAGTGTCAGCAGGGAGTCGCCGACGGCGGCGCGCACCACCCACAGCAGGAAAATTGACAGTGGAGGATGGTCAACATAGCCAAACGCCAGGTGGTTCGAGCACGCCACGTAGTAGAATTCGTCGATGAAATAGCCGTATTCACCTGTGGAGCCGGGCAGCCATTCGAGGAAGAAGTAGGCGAGGGCCAGTGCCAGCAGCAGGAAATTGGCTCTGCGTACGTCGCCGCCGGTTGGAGCCGCGTTCGACGGAAGACTCACTGCCGAAACTCCCTAGTCCACCAGAAGCGGAGCTGTCAATGCCTCAAAACTGTCCAGCCCCGTGTTCATCACGTCGTTGTTGACGTCAGGCCTGCAGCTCCTTCTTTGCCCAATCGGAGAGATGAGTCGCCATGGCCTCTAGAAGTGCCTCCCCGATTTCCGAAGTGGCCTCACGGGGATCGCCGAGCACTCCGTTTTTCGTGACCACCTCGATTCCGTCCCTGAGTATCTTGGAGGTGAGACCCTTCGTGGAACCGATGAACCCCGGCTCGAAGAGGTCCTTGCGGACCAGCTCGGGTTTGAGCCGAAGCATCTCGCTCGTCTCTCCAAGGCAAGCGTGGCCACCTGCCTTCTCGGTCTCAAGCCCCAGATCACTGACCGCCTTCCTCCAGACGTCCATGAAGCCCCTCATGTCACCGTAGTGCACTATTCGTAGTTGAGGAAACTCCCGCACCAGGACAGGTGCGAACGTCTCCAGGGGAGCGAAGTTCCCTCCGTGGCTCGAGGCCAGCACGACCTTCTTGAAGCCGTGCGCTGCGAGGGAGCGGCAGTAGTCGCGCAGTATCTCCAGTAATACCTGGGGGCGGAGCGAGATGGTTCCGGCGAAGCACATGTGATGGTCAGAGCAGCCCGGACGAATCGTGGGCGCAACGAGAGCGTTCCCCAGCTTGTGCGCCATGCGCAGAGCCAGTTCGTCAGCGGCGAAGGTGTCGGTGCCTATAGGAAGGTGAGGTCCGTGCTGCTCAATCGAGCCGACCATGACGATAACGGTGTCAAAGTTATGCTCGAGAGCAGACGAAATCTCGCGCGACGTCATCTCGTGCAACGCTATCTTGGTCTCTGCATCCTTTGTCATATCAAGAACTCTCCGCTTCGGTAGATCAGCTTTCCGTCGGCGTATATCTCCCCGCCGTCACGCATGTCCTTAAGCATGTCCCAGTGTATGGCCGACACGTTTTTGCTGCCGGTCTGGGGCATCCCTGCACCGATGGCTAGATGCACGGTTCCCCCCATCTTCTCGTCGAAGAGCATGTTCTTGGTGAAGCGGTCGATGCTGTCGTTCGTGCCGATTGCCACCTCCCCGACGTACCTCGAGCGCTCGTCAGTATCGAGCAGTGTGAGCAACAGTTCCTCGCCCTTGGCTGCCCGGGCCTCGACGACCTTGCCCTTCTCGAAGCGTAAGAATATGTCCTCGATTTCCTCTGCCTGAAACACCCCCGGGAAGGTGAAACGAATCGTACCTTCGACGGAGTCCTCCACGGGCCCTGTGTAGACCTCGCCGTCCGGAAAGTTCACTTTCCCGTCGCAGTTTATCCACTTGCGGCCCTCGCACCGAAATCGCAGGTCCGTGTCTTGACCGATGTAGCGCATCTCTTTCGCCTTGTCCAGGTAGCTACAGATCTTCTGCTGCTTCGAGGAGATGCCCTTCCAGAACCCTATGGGGTCGTCCGCGTTCAGGTTCATGCAGGCAAAGACGAATTCTGAATACTCATCAAACGACATGTGGGCTTCCTGTGCGAGGGATGGAGTCGGGCACAGGGTTCCCACCCAGCGCAGTTCGCCGGCTCCCCAGCGCTTAAGGAACGTCTCCGTGACGGGTTTCTGTGCCAGAACAATCTTCTGCTTCTTCTGGGGATCGATGGAGCTCAGCTGATACGGATTCAAATCGGGCACCATCTGTATGACCGCGTCCACGGTCTGAAGCTCGTAGAGGAGAAACGGGTCGGTGTATTCCAGCTGAAAATCCTGCGCAGTGGAGTAGAAGTGGTACTTCTCGTCTTCGAGTTCCACGCGCATCCTTGGATGCCCGCCTGCCCGAAGGACCTCTTGGTACAGCTCCAGAAGCAGGGGTTCCGAGGCGGTGGAGCCCGAGATGTACACCTTCTCCCTTTCCTTCACGCCTATGGAGTAGTGCACCAGCAGGCGAGCCAGCTTCGCAATGCGATGGTCGGGTTTCATGTGACCTCCCGTGATGCGGAGTCGGCACTCCCCTCGTTCCGATATCCGCGGGCGCTGCATTGGAGTCTCTTAAGGGAGTCTCTTAAGGTAAGCCCCAATCGTGCGATTCAGTCTCTTTGCCCCACGTGTGTGACCGGCCCGCCTCAATCGCAGGCCTTGTTGCCCTTATCGAAGATGATGCGCCAGACACCGGGTTCTTCAAGCCGCCATATTGAAGTGAAAGTGGCTATGAGCTTTCCGTCCGGATCGTAGACCGGGCCCGAGCTGAGCGCCAGGGTCCCGGAGTCGAGCACCTCGACCTGCTCCGGCTCCCAGGAGAACGGAGCCGACGACCCCTCGAAGTAGCGTTTCCACCAGTCTGCAACCCGCTCTTTGCCACGCAAGACGTTCTGTCCGGAGAAGAAGACCGCCTCATCGGACACGAAGGACGAAAATGCTGCATGGTCTCGCTCAACCATGGTCTTGGCGAAGGTCTTCTCGGTTTTCATCACCTGCTGCCGCAGCTCCGCCATGTTCGGACGCTGCGACGATATCGCACAGCCCACGAACAGAACCATGCAGGCGGCTGCGGTGAAGATAGCGTTCTGCATCGGGACATCCTCCTCAAGAATCACTTCTTCGGAATCCTGTTCACTAATGATAACTCAGTTGCATTCTGAATTCCCGAGGCAATTTGCGGAATAATCCCCTTGTCCACGTAGACCGGAAGGACCTTCCTTCTGAGCACGGGGAGTCTCTTTGCAAAGAGCACGGAGCCAAGTATGCTGGCAATCCCCCCGACGCAGACGGTCCACGGGGCGCCTATCCTGCTCGCCATAAAACCGGCAAGCAGGCTTCCAAACGGCATGAGTCCCATGAACGACGTAGTGTAGAAACTCATCACCCGTCCTCGCTTATCGTCGTCCACCATGGTCTGGAGAAGGGTGTTGCTGGCGGCCAAAAGAACCATCTGGCCGAAGCCAGTCGCCAGCATCAGCGTTATGGACACGAGAAGACTCCGGGAGAACGAGAAGGCAATGAGTCCGAGACCGAAGACGCTCACGGATACGGGGATCATCCTTCCGAGCCCCAGCACGCTCTTTCTGGAGGCCAGATACAGGGCTCCCACAAGGGCCCCTACACCGGCCGCTCCCATGAGAAATCCCAGCGCGTCCGGCCCGCCCTTCAGGAAGTCCCTGGCGAAAACGGGCATGAGAACGGTGTACGGCATACCCATCACACTCACCAGGGCCAGCATCAACAGGATGGCGCTGATTGGCTCGAAGCCCATGGCGTAGCCGAAGCCGTCTTTCAGCCGCTTCCAGAGTCTGGATTTCTCCGGCTTCACCTCTCTGGGCGCGATTTTCATGAGGAGTAAGGAGGAGATGACGGCGAGGTAGCTGAGCCCGTTTATGAGAAAGCAAATTCCCTCGCCCACTGCGACGATGAGCAAGCCCGCGGCGGACGGCCCCAGGAGACGCGCACCGTTCACCATCGTGGAGTTAAGCGCTATCGCGTTTCCCAGGTCCTTCTTGCCGTCAATCATCTCGACCATGAAAGACTGGCGCGTGGGCATGTCAAAAGCATTTATCACACCCAGAAAGGTGCTCAGCACTATGAGATGCCAGACCTCGACCGAGTCCGTTAACACGAGCACGGCCAGAAGAAGTGCCTGCATCATTGCGAGCGTCTGGGTCAGGAGCAGGATGCGCTGGCGGTTCCAGCGGTCGGCCAGGACACCGGCCAAAGGGGCGAGAATGAAGGTGGGAATCTGGCCCGCAAATCCGATGACACCCAAGAGAAAGGCGGAGTCTGTCAGCCGATAAACCAGCCATCCGAGGGCCACGCGCTGCATCCAGGTGCCGATGAGCGATATGCTCTGCCCGCCGAAGAAGAGACGAAAATTTCGATGGGCAAGCGCCCGGAGTATGTTTCCTAACTGTGCACGCCCTTTCTGCATCTTGGCTTAAGCTCCCAGGGATTCGGGGCATGACTCACGCGCGCCGGTCTTCGGAATCCTCACGTCAACCCACAGACTACTGACGATATGTCACGTTCGCTGGCGTGTCAATGTCACCATGAGGCGGGCCGGAGGTGCTTGCTTCCGGAACGAGACCTTGGACGGGTCTACCGAGGCCGGGCCAGCACTTGCGCACGACGTCGCACCTGCTTGTTGCGGAAACGGGTCGACTTCTGCAGAACCGCAGTTCAGCTGATTCTGATACCGCCCGTGCGGCGCTTTGCGGAAGGTGCAGTCTACGGTATACTCTTCTGGCATCATGTTGCTTCGAAAGGAGTGGAAATGAGAAACCGTCGTTTGTGCTTAGCAGTGGCAACTCTGTTCGTCAGTCTCTTCCTCGCGCATGTACCTGGAGGACCAGGGGCGCACGGATCGCCGGATTCAGCCATCCGGCTCGCGACCACGACAAGCACGGACAACACCGGGCTTCTGGGACTGCTCCTGCCTCCGTTCACCGCTAGATACGGAGTAGAGGTCCAGGTCATCGCCGTGGGTACAGGCGCCGCCATCGCGCTGGCAGAGAAGGGTGACGTGGACGTGATTCTGGTTCACGATAGAGTCTCAGAAGACGCGTTCATCGAGAAGGGCTTCGGTGTGAACCCGAGAGAAGTCATGCACAACGACTTCGTCATCGTCGGGCCTTCGAGCGACCCCGCCGGCATCATGGGACTCAGAGACGCCTCGGCAGCTCTGGGGAAAATTGCCGCGCGCAGAAGTCTCTTCGTTTCGCGCGGCGACGAATCGGGAACGCACAAGAAGGAGAAACGACTCTGGCACAGCGCCGGGGTGAGGCCGGAGGGTGGGTGGTATTGGAGCGCGGGTCAGGGGATGGGTGCCGTCCTGGTGATGGCCGACGAGAAGCGGGCCTACACCTTGACGGACCGGGGAACATATCTTGCCTTCAAGAAGAAAATGGATTTGTCGGTTCTTGTTGAAGGAGACGCAAGACTTTTCAACCCGTACCGTATTATTGCGGTTAATCCTGCTCTACATCCTCACGTGAAGTATGTCGAAGTCATGGCCCTGATTGGATGGCTGACTTCCCGGGAGGGGCAGGAGCTCATAGCGAACTTCAAGATAGACGACGAGACGCTGTTCTTTCCAGACGCGATTGCGCCAGGCAGGACAGGTGACTAGCTGACAATAGCGGAACACCTACCGGGTGTGCCGTCGGTTTCGAGAGCACCCGGTTCGGAACCGTGCGGCCGGGCTGCGCTGAATCCAGCCGGCCCTCCGGCCGGACGGCCTATCTAGCCAGACGTGAGGCTACACATTGACCGGCCTTGACTTTCTCATACGTGCTTTCGGCGACGCGTTCCGCCTCATATTGAGCGGCGACCCCGAAGTGTACGGCGCCGTCTCAGTTTCCCTGCAGGTCGCCGGCACGGCCACGGTCATCACCACGCTGCTGGGGATTCCCCTGGCGTTTCTCATATACGGGAACCGCTTCCGCGGAAGGCACCTGGTCATCACCTTTCTCAACACCCTCATGGCCCTTCCAACAGTGGTTGTGGGGCTTTTCGTGTACGCCTTCATTACCAGACGCTCCATACTCGGGCCGCTGGATCTACTTTTCAGCAAGAAGGCCATGATAATCGGTGAAGTCGTTCTTGCCCTTCCCATCGTGATAGCACTCGCAGGAAGTGCGGTCGTTTCTCTGGACAGGTCTGTCAAGGAGACCGCCCGCACGTTGGGCGCGGGTCCGTCTCGCGTCCTCGCGACCATACTGTGGGAAGGCAGGCTCGCGTTTGCGACTGCCGTGGCGGCCGCCTTCGGCCGCCTCATCGGCGAAGTCGGCGTGTCCATGATACTGGGCGGAAACATCGCCGGAGTGACTCGTAACATCCCGACCGCCATCGCTACGGAGACCTCGAAGGGAGAGTTTTCCCTGGCGATGGCTCTAGGAATCGTGCTGATGGCCCTGGCTCTGGGAGTCAATTTTGTGCTCAGGTACGCGCAGGGAAGGGGAGAGAGCCCCTGAGGGGGGCCGAGGTAGTTTGATTCATGCCCGAAGCAGTCGTTAAGATCTCTGACCTGGTCGTCTCTCTCGGAGGGGAAACCGTTCTGGATCTCCCGTCCCTCGAGTTCGAAGAGGGCAGGGTGCACGTTCTCGTTGGGCCGAACGGGGCGGGGAAGACCACGTTGCTTCGCGTGGTTAACGGCCTTCAACTTCCCACGAGCGGCAGCGTGAAAGTGTTCGGGCGAAACCTCAACGGCCTCACGCCGGCGACGCGGCTCGCCGAGATGAGAAAGATGACGCTCTGCTTCCAGAAGCCGTACCTCTTTGACACGAGCGTTCGTCGGAACGTGGAATACGGACTGCGCTTCAGGGAGTTCACGCCTGCAGAGAAGTTACAGCGCGTGGAAGCGTCGCTCGAGGCCCTGGGGTTAGCTTATCTTCAGCATCGCAACGCCAGAACGCTTTCTACCGGCGAAGCACAGCGCGTGTCCCTGGCAAGAGCGATAGCGCTCGGTCCGCCTCTCGTACTCCTGGACGAGCCCGTGGCAAGCGTGGACGAGGCGAACAGGGTGCGGGTCGAGATGGCGATTCAGGGACTCGAGGCGAGGGGATGCACGGTCGTGGCAGTCACCCACGAACTCAGGCAGGCCTACAGGCTGTCGGCAAACGTGGTTCGTCTCGAGCGGGGGCGACTGGCGCCGCCCGCGTTGGAAAACATTCTGGAAGGAGAAGTCATACGTAAGGACGGCTCAACGCTTCTCAAGGTCGGACGCGTTGCGATTCATGTCATCACGGACAGTGCGGGCCCCGTACGTGCAGCCATAGACCCCGGCGCCATCATAGTCTCAACGGAGAGAATCGAATCGAGCGCGAGGAACTGTCTCGCAGGGAAGGTGACCGCGCTTGCCACGCTCGAAGACCGGGTCGCGGCAACCGTGGACGTAGGCCTCATGCTCACGGCTCACGTGACCAAAGAGTCCTTCGAACGACTGCGAATCGGCCTGGGAAGTGACGTGTTTCTCACCTTCAAGGCCTCGGCAGTGACCGTTTTCTGAGGTTGGGTGGCGCCTTGTTAGGACGCAGACCGCCCCTTACCCATCTGCGTAGCCAGAAAGACCACGGCAGCCAGAATGGCCAGTCCTGCCGACACCAGGAAAGCGGCCTTTGAGGAGAAGGAGTCCCAGAGAGCTCCGAAGATGATGCTCGAGGGAACCAGCGTTATCCCCACGGCCGTGTTGAAGAGACCGTAGGCCGTGGCTCGCTTGTGTGACTCCACGAGGTCCGCAATGTAAACCCTGAAAATGCCTTCCGAGAGTCCGTAGTGGAGCCCGTAGCAGGCGAAGAGAAGCCAGACCGCGGGGAGCGTGGAAGAAAAACCGAAGCCCGCGTAGATGGCACCGTAGACTAGGAAGGAGAGCAGAATGACGGGCTTTCTTCCTACCCTGTCGGAGAGCCCTCCGAACACGGGCGAAGAAGCAGAAGAGACCAGGTTGTAGGTGAGCCAGATGAGCGGGACCCCGGACACGGAAAGTCCCACCTCGGTCGCCTTGAGAATGAGAAAAGCGTTGGATGAATTGCCCAGGGTGAATAGCACGACGCTTACGATGAAGAGACTGAAACCTCGGCCCAGTGCCTTCCGGTCCTCGCTCAGACGTTCCGCAGCTTCCCGAAGTGGAGCGATCTCTCTCACCTTCCCTATGATGCCTACGGCCACTGCCGCGGGAACCACGGAGAGAAGGAACACCATTCTCACGTTCCCTTGAGTGAGTGAGAGGACGAGCATGGCGAGAAGCGGTCCCAATGCCGCACCCAAGCGGTCCATCCCCCTGTGAAATCCGAAGCCCAGACCTTTCCTGCAGGGGTCCACTGAATCGGCTATGAGGGCGTCTCTGGCCGGTGTTCGTATGCCCTTCCCGACCCTGTCAAGAAAGCGCACCACGAAGACAACGAGCCAGTGATGGGCCAGGAACAGGAAGGGCTTTACCAGCGTGGAGAGAGAGTAGCCTAAAAACACGAATAGCCTTCTCTTCCTGAGCCGGTCGGAGAACGCGCCCGCAATCATTCTCACGAACGAAGCTGTTCCCTCCGCAACTCCCTCGATGACGCCGATGAGGAACTTGGTCGCCCCCAGGGATTCCAGAAAGGCCGGAATCAGGGGATATATCATCTGGCTCGAGAGGTCCGTGAAGAGACTCACGAAGCCCAGTCTGTAGACGTTCTCTTGACTCTTTTCTGGCACAGGGGTACTCCTGCCGCTGAGCCACTACTCCTACGCGGCACCGCGTATGCTGTCGCAAGCGCGTGGTGCGGTCGGGGGGGGCAGTTCCGCGCCCAGGTGAGCACGGTTCGGCCCCGACGCTGGTTTGAGTGTCGGAATCTTAGTCCCGACGGGAGGGCTCGCCAAGCGGAAAAAGTCCGCGGCGGATTCTAGACTATGCGTGACCGTCGTGGTTGTGGAAGAAAGACAAAACAAGTCACCGGCTTGAACCTGGTATGTGTGGGTGCCGTCCAAGCGTGCGGGAGAGGAAGCCTGCGGGTGTGTTTGAGGTAGGTCTCTGGAGGTTCGAGGAGGCGGTCCTCTTAGCCAGTGTGTCGCTGCGCTTCGTTCGGCTCCTCTCAAGAAGAAACCCGTCCTCGAAAGTGAGAAACGGGTTCCAACGGCACCCACTTCGGCAGTCCCGCTACCATTTTCAGGCCGGTGACTTTGCGCCCTACGCTTTCGAGTAGTTTGCTCTTGTCGGTGGGCAGTATTCTGCGACCGGCTTGCCGGTCTATGTCGTTCACCCAACACACAAGCGCAAGATGTGTGCCAGGGACCGGTGACGTCGCGGGTGCGCCTTCAACTGTTTGATTCTGCTCCGGCTACCGAGGGGGGCTCACGATTGTCCAATTCACTTCTGGCCTGGCGCGAGAAAGGAAGGCAGTGCGGAGCGAAAGGAATCAAGAGCAAAATGCAATGCCGCGCAGACGGCGCGTCGCATGCAAGGCTCATCGAGCCTGCGGAACAAGTGACCCGACAAGGATTGACGTAATCCGGAGGGATCGCAAAGCAAGGCTCGCCCCTGGGGTAAATGAAGCTTCGAACGAGGTCCGCGCAGCCCCTCAGCCTCCGGCCAGCATTTGCTTTATGAACGAGTCCAGCTCCTCGGGCTGGTCCGTGCCGAGGCGATGTTTAGCGCCGCTCTTCATCTCCAGTTCCACACCGCGCGTTCCGGACACGTTAAAGAGCCAACCGCCACGCGTAAGGCGGATTCCCCATCCCGCGGACCAGGGATTGCTGACGACCCTGGAGGAGAGGACCTCCGAGATGGGAAAGGTCTTACGGACCAGACCCGGCCCGAAGTAGAGCCTTATCTTCTCCCTGTCTACGCGGATGGTGAGAGTCGCGAAGTTGATGAGACAGACAAACAGGATTACGATGACCATCGTCACCACCCACACGAACTCCTTCGTGAGCAGTGTGGCGAACACCGTGATGAGGATGGACACCCAGAGGCAGACGAATATGACCCAGCCGACCTGTGTGTGGGAGTACTTATTCGCGTTCATGGCTGACCTCCGGCGATGCAGCCGGGGCAATCATGTCACAGCGTCGAATCCTTCGCAAGTCGAGAGTTTGGGAAAAGTGATATTCCGCAGGTGTGAAGACCGGTGGCTCGCGGGCAGGAGATGAAAGCGCCACGCACGATGGCTGTCGAGAACCAGGTGGCGTGTGATACCTATCTCGTGCGTGGCATATACGTCAGGGCTTCGGCGAGAATTCGCTCTTGGCGGCTCCACAGATGGGACAGACCCAGTCGGCCGGCAACTTCTCGAACGCCGTGCCCGCCGGTATACCGGCGTCGGGATCCCCCACAGCGGGATCGTACTCGTAACCGCACACGTTGCAGACGTATGTCTTCATGTCCTTCTCTCCTTCTCGGGGTGAGGGTTTCTCACGTGCCCCGGTTGAGGGTTTCTGAGGCCCCTCCGCTGGGGGCTTATCGGGCCCCTCGTATGTCGGGGCGTTCTTAGGAGATTTTCCTCTTTTCTTCTTGTGATAGAAAGCGTAAGTAAGAGGTGCTCCTTGCTGGAGGACTTCAGCCCCAACCAGGTCCCCGACAAAGAGTGTGTGGGTACCGGTGTCGGTGCTGCCACCAACCTTAGCCTCCAGCAAGGAGAGTGCATTATCCGTGACGCAGGGGCATCCTGTGACGCCCTCCTTGTAGTTGACCTGCGAGAGCTTGTCCACGTCCCTCCCGGACTTAAACCCGAACAACCCTATGAACGGCATCGGCGTCTTCTCATCCAGCACGGAGACGGCGAACACCCCGCTCTTGGAGATGTATTCGTGGGTCAGGTTGTTCTTGTTAATGCTGACGGCTATCCGCGGGGGCTCGGAGCAAACCTGAATGACGGTGTTGGCAATCTGCCCGTTCAGTTTGCCGTCGGAATGAGACGTGACGACGTACATACCGTATGTAACGTCTCGCAGCGCCTTGCGGTCCATTTCACCAGTCACGTCAATCTCCTCATCGGCGGGCCGTTCTCGTGCCCGCCTGTCAGGCCTCTTCTAGCTTCACGAGGTCAACGGGCTTGGGGCCCTTGACCGAGAGAAACGCGGCGGCCTCTTTGCCGATGTTGGCGAACGTGTGAGGGACGTTCATCTTGCCCTTGACCACGTCTCCTTCTGCCGCCGTCACCTTCTTGTCGCCGACCTTGAACTCCAACTTTCCCTTGAGCACAAAGAACAGCTCATCCGTGGTCGGATGCTTGTGCAGTGGGACTCTCTGCCCTGCGGGAAGGTTGTATACGTAAGGAGAGATACCCGAATAGTCTCCAAAGAAGGGATTCACTTCCACTTCTTTGCCCCGGGAGACCTTCTTCTCGTAGTGCATCTGTAGCTCTTCAAAGTCATCGGGTATCTCTCCGAACTTCTCCTTCGGAGAGCTGCAGTTGGGACAGACGTCCGGCGGCCTCTCCCCGCTCTGAACGTAGCCACATACTGAGCAGCGCCATCTCTTCATTGACTTACCTCCGTATTGCTTTCTTTCACGAGCGGTGGTCAGGGCCATCAGCTCACAAGGTTCCTGTTTCCTCAGCCCATCAGGTCCCGCTCCTCACGGACCAGGTGGCTGACGGCCCGTCACCACGTATTACCTCGACGCTCTATGCCTTCCAGTGCCCGTGCAGGTTGCAGTATTCGCGAGCAGTGATGTTGTCACCCTGCACGTTGAACGTCGCCTCGGGAGGACCTCCGGGATTCAGGAACTGCCTGTACGCTCTTCCGTCTACCAGGACCTGAATCCACTCGATGTAGTGCTTCTCCTCCATCGGGTGAGCCGCACTTCCGACCTTCACCTTCACTCCCGCGGAGGTCTTCTCCACGACGGGGACGTGTTTCTCCTGGGCGGCATCGGTCGTGTTCTCCGCCTGAAGCTTCATCGGAGCGCCACAGCAGACGAGCTCTCCCTTACCCTCGTGAAGCACCTCCACTATGTTCCCGCACACGTTGCACTTGTAGACTTGCAACCTCTTCGTCATGATCCTCTCCTTTACCAGTTCTCACCCAGAAGCTCAAAGTGGGCCTGTGTATGGTCGCAGGCGGGACACTTCGCAGGCGCCTCGGGGCAGTTTATGAGATAGCCGCAGTTGCGGCATCTCCACGTGACTGCCTTGTCTTTCTTGAACACCTTTCCTGACTTCACGTTTGCCAGAATACCCAGATAGCGCTTCTCGTGCTGTTTCTCGGCCACGGCGATGGCCTCGAATATGCAAGCTATATCTTTGAATCCCTCTTCACGGGCGACCTTGGCAAAGGAGGGATACATCTCTTCCCATTCGTAGTGTTCTCCTCCTGCGGCTTCCGTCAGATTCTCGGCGGTGGTTGCTATCACGCCCGCAGGAAATGATGCTTGAATCTCTGCCTCCCCACCTTCTAGGAGCTTGAAGAGGCGCTTTGCGTGCTCCTTTTCCTGGTTGGCGGTTTCCTCAAAGATGTCTGCGATCTGTACGTAACCGTCCTTGCGCGCCTGGCTGGAGAAGTACGTGTAGCGATTTCTGGCCTGTGACTCTCCGGCAAAAGCTGTCAGGATGTTCTTCTCGGTCTTTGAACCCTTTAGTTTCATGCTGTCTCTCCTTTCTGGTCGCCCTCGGGGCGACCTTCGGAAGGTTTCTCTCTCACTGCGCACTGGGGGCACAGTCCGATGAACTCCAGTCGATGGCCGAGTATGTGGTAATCGGTCACCTCCTTCGCTGCTGCGTCTATTGCCGCCTGTGCTGCCGGCACGTGGGCGTCGTCGACGCGGCCACAGCTCACGCATCTCTTGTGATAGTGGAGGGCGGTGTCTCCGTCGAAACGCTTCTGCATCCCCCCGACTTCGATGCGGTTTATTAAGCCGTCTCTGGACAACAGGTCCAGATTCCGATAGACCGTGCCGAGGCTGATACGGGGCAGCCTGCGTCTAACGGCCTCGTAGAGATGGTCGGCTGTCGGATGGGTTCTCATGCCTCTGAGCTCCTCTAGGATCAACCGGCGCTGCGGTGTCATTCGAAGCTTGGACCTGGGTAGCAAGACAGACTCCTTTGGCGATCTCTAGATGCTAATAGTAACGATTACTATTATATTCTTATACTAGGCCCGTGTCAAGGATTTTTTTGTTTCTTTTATAAGAAGTTGGGTTTCAACCCGTTACGCAGAGGCAGACCTCCAGTCAGATGGAGGCCGTGGCTTTGGGCTAGAGGGAAAATGCCTTCTATTCGAACTTCTTGTGGTACTCCTTGACCTTCCTCGCAAAGTCGCGGCCGAACTCCAGGCATTTCTCTTTGTCCTCTTTCAGGACTTTGTAGCGCAGCTCCAGACAGGGGCCGACCGTCTCCAGCTTCATCGCCTCGAACTGCTCGTAGAGCCACTTGACGGCCCCGCCGCTCCAGCCGAAGCTTCCGAAGCCGCCGGCGATACGGTCCCTGGGCCTGAGTCCCCTGAGGTTGGTCACGAACTCTGCAACGGAGGGGAAGATGCCGTTGTTGAGCGTGGGCGAGCCCACGATGTATCCCCGGGACTTCCAGAGCTCCTTCGTCGCAACGCTCGTGGGAGTGGCTCTCAGCTTGACGAGCTTGGAGCTCACGCCCTCCTCTTCAATCCCTTCAAGTATCCCGCGGGCCATGTGGTCCGTGCTGCCCCACATCGTGTCGTAGATGACCGCCACCCTGAGGTCTGCCTTGCCGCCCGCCAGATCCAGGTAAGTCTGGATGATTTTGTTCGGATTGCTGCGCCAGATGATTCCGTGGTCCGGAGCTATCGTCTTTATGGGAATCCCCAGCTTGCCTATCTCCGCGATCTTGGTCTTTATGAGAGTGTTGAATGGCATGAGGATGTTTGCGTAGTAATCTATCACTGCCTCGTCCAGTTCGGAGAGCGAGGCGCAGTTCACGAATTCGTCGTCGAACCTGGCGCTGGAAGCCAGGTGCTGCCCGAACGCGTCCTGAGAAATGAGAAGCTCGGCTTCCTTGACGTAGGTCATCATGGAGTCGGGCCAGTGCAACATGGGTGTCTCGACGAACGTGAGGGTGTACTTTCCGGTCTTGAGCTCGTCCCCGGTCTTCACGACTTTTACGTTCCAGCCGGAAGTTTCGAAGAACCTCTCCATGCCGCTCTTGCCCTTCTCCGTGATGTAGAGTGTGGCCTTGGGCATGAGCTCCATGAACCTGGCCAGTGCCCCCATGTGGTCGTCTTCTATGTGATTGACAACAAGGTTCTTCACGGTCGAAGGGTCCACGAGCGCAGCCAGGTTGGCCATGCCTTCGTCCGCGAAGGAGTGTTTCACCGTGTCTACGAGCGTAATGTCCCTGTCCTTTATCAAATAGTTGTTGTACGTGGTGCCGTTCAGGGTGGTGTATCCGTGAAAGTCCCTTACTGCCCAGTCGATTACCCCGATCCAGTAGATGTCGGGTGCGATTTCTCTGGCCTTCATCAACGCCTCCTTGGGTCGCTTCCGGGTTACCGCCTCCGCTCCTCCTCGCAAAAGGTCGGCAGAGTCACTGTGTTCGGAAAATCAGGACACTCAAGACTCCAACCCTAAGAGCCTATAGCGTTTTCCACTTGAATCAAGGACTAAGTTGTGTTGGGACCAGCCGCGTGAAAGCGTTCCGCTTTGCCGACTTGCGCCATTTCGACGCGGCGTTGCTGTGGTCGTGAATCGGAGCAGCTCTGCTTCCGCCATACGAAACCATGTCGCGAAAGCGGCCTGCTGCCAGCACGTCGGCCGTTTCCGTTTGAGGGCACCTGTTGACGCTTGCTTCACCTTGACACCCGCTGCACCGCGGGCTATCGTTTTGGCAAGCAGTAAGGAGGTTTCGTGAAGGAGCTCTCTGTCATCATAGCCGGAAAGGCCGGAGACGGCATAAACCAGGCCGGGCTGCTTATTGCCCGCCTGCTTGCACGGCTTGGGTACCGGGTCTACACGGACATAGATTATCCCTCTCTCATAAGAGGGGGACACAATTTCTCCGTCGTCAGAGCGGCACGGGAGAGAATCGGCGCTCATCGTGAGGGGATAGATTTTCTTCTGGCCTTAAACCAGGAAGCCATCGACCTGCACGCCGCCAAATTGAGGGACCCCTCGCGCGTGACCTTTGATTCCGACTCGGCCAAGGGCGAGGGTCTCGGGCTTCCGCTCACACAAATGGTTAAGGAAGAGAAGGCCAGGCCGCTCATGCGCAACACCTGTCTCATAGGTGCCTTCGCCAAGAGCGCGGGTATAGACTGGGAAACGTTCGAAGCTGTCCTGAGGCAGTACCTCCCAAGGGAACCGGAGCTCAACGTAAAGCTCGGGCGCAGGGGATACGACCAGGCGAGGCAGCTTGTCAAGCTAGAGCCGCTAGAGCAGAAGGAGCTTCCGGTCCTCACGGGCAACGAGGCCGTGGGCCTGGGTCTTGTCAGAGCAGGCCTGCGGGCCTACGTGGCGTACCCCATGACCCCGTCCTCTGGACTCTTACACTTCTTGGCGGGGGCTGCCAGGGATTTCTCGCTGAAGGTGGTCCATCCCGAGAACGAGATAGCAGTCATGCTGATGGCTCTGGGTATTTCCTACGCCGGGGAGAAGGTGGCCGTCGGCACGTCGGGTGGCGGGTTCTGTCTCATGACCGAGGGTCTCAGTCTCTCAGGCATGGCCGAACTCCCGGTGGTCGTTGTGGTCGGACAGAGACCGGGTCCCAGCACGGGACTTCCAACGTACACGGGCCAGGGCGAGTTGCTCTTCGTCTTAAACGCCGGCCACGGAGAATTTGTTCGGTTCGTGGTTGCACCCGGAGACGCGGAGGAAGCGCTCTACTGGGCAGAGGTGGCCATGGACATTTCCTGGAAGTTCCAGGTACCGTCCCTCGTTCTCACCGATAAGACCCTCGCGGAGGGAGGATACAGTCTGGACGCTGGGGAGATGGCGGAACCCCCCGAGCAGTTGCCCGACCTGTGGTCGGGAGAAGGCCCGTACAGGAGGTACGAGGTCACCGACACGGGTGTGTCACCCCTGGCTTTTCCGCCCACGCGCGGTGCGGTCGTTAAGGTGAACAGCTACGAACACGACGAGCAGGGAATTACGACCGAAGAGTCGGAGCTTACGGCGAAGATGCAGTCGAAACGCCTGCGCAAGGAGAAACACCTCTCGGAGGCGCTGAAGGCCTACGAGACGGTGAGGGTGTTCGGAGACGCGAAGGCCTCGCGCGCCCTCCTGTGTTGGGGTTCGAACAAGGGAGTGTGCACGGAGGCGGGGGAGAGCCTGGGATGGAAGGTGGTTCACGTGCCCGTGCTCTGTCCTCTGCCGGTGAGCGCGATGAGGGACGCCCTGAAAAACGTGGAGAAAGTGGTGGCAGTCGAGAACAATGCAACGGGACAGTTCGTGGAGCTTGTGACAGTGCACGGCTTCTCGGTGAACGACAGCGTAAGAAAGTTCGACGGGCGGCCGTTCTTGGTCGAGGAACTGGTGAGGGCCCTGGAGAAATCATAGAAGCGGCTTCGTCAGGGCGCGAGGCGAAGGGGAGTCGCCCCAAGACTAGCCAGAGGGAGAAGGTGATGGCTCAGGATTCGCTTGCAACAGGAGCAAAGAACACCTGGTGTCCCGGGTGCGGGAATTTCGGGATCCTCAACTCCCTTAAATCAGTGCTCGGCGCGCTGGCTGAAGAAGGAACCCCTCTGGAGAACGTGGTCCTGGTTTCGGGAATCGGCTGTCACGCGAAGATAGTGGACTACGTGAACGTAAACAGCTTCTACGCTATTCACGGAAGAGTGACTCCCGTCGCGGAGGGGATAAAGCTGGCCAATCCGAACCTCAAGGTGATAGGGCTCGCGGGAGACGGCGACGCCTACGGTGAGGGGCTGGCGCATTTGGTCTTCGCTGCCAAGCGGAACATAGACATCACCATGATAATCCACAACAACCGTGTCTACGGGCTCACCACCGGTCAGTACACGCCCACCTCTCCCAGGGGTTTCAAGGGACGCTCAACTCCCTACGGCGCGATTGAGGCTCCGGTGAATCCGCTGGAGCTAATGATGGCGAGCGGTGCAACGTTCGTGGCTCGCGGATACTCCGGCGGTATGGAGCTCTTGAAACGACTCGTGAAGGAGGCGGTGACCCACAAGGGGTTTGCGCTCCTTGACGTGCTTCAGGTGTGCGTGACTTTCTTCAACGTGTACCAGCAGTACAACGAGCGCGGCTACGAGCTGAAGGAGCACGACGAACTGGATTACGAGAAGGCGGCTCTCAAGGCCAGGGAATGGAACTACGACGCCGACGGCCTCATCCCGCTGGGTGTTTTCTACAGGAAGTCTGCGTCCACGTTCGAGGATGCCTTCGCTGCTCCTGATATTGGTCCGGAAGCTCGGAGTAAGAAGACTGGAGAGTTCTTGAGGCCCTGAGGGCCTTATTTCCCCCGGAGACTCCCCCTTACGTCTGCTCAATTCCGTCTGGCACCCGCCCATCTGCAGGAGAGGCGTTGTGCTAGAGCTGCGGCGTAAATGTGACTTGGCGGTAGCAGCCGCGTTAAAACTCCGGTATCAACACGCCTGCGCGAAAGGCGCCCTGCCGAACCTGCTGTCCGAACCGCAAGTCCAGAATTTGCTTGATTTGAGGCCGTTTTCGGCCTATAATAGTCAGGTAAGGTCTCTGCCACACCGGCAGTGCTCGTGCTTGCAGGAATCAGCCCTTTCCAGTCAAGACCACCAACCACCAGGTGCCCTTACCGGACGCAGTGTAAGGGCCGTGGCCCGAAGATTCGACCGCATACTTTGGTCTATCATACATCGGTCTATCATACTTCGGTCTATCGTGCTTCGGTCTTTGCGCCTCTGTCTCGCATACTTCTCTCCACGGCGCGTCTGACTGTTGCGGTTTCAACAAGGCCGGGAGGTTACTGCCATGCGAAAGTCACATCTTCTGACCGTCTGCATCTGCGTTGCGATTTCGACCATTCTTCTCCTTGCCCTGGCTCCGGACTCGCACGCCCGCAGACCCATCCGGAACGATTTCTTCGCCGTCTATCCCTCGGCCGAGGGGAGTCGTCTGGACGACGTCCCCAGTAACCCCTCTCACTGCGGGGCGTGTCATTTCGACTTCGACGGGGGAGGCCCCAGAAACCCGTATGGCCTGGCCGTGGAAGTGGCTCGCAATTCCGGCATGTATGCGACGGACCAGGAGGCGATTCAGGCCATCGAAAATGAAGACTCGGACAACGACGGTTACACGAACCTGATAGAGATAACCGACACTGCCCACTTCACCAACACGCCGACATTTCCGGGTCTCAATCAGAACAACATAAGCAGCGTCTCCAACGTGAGCCTGCTCGAGATAAACGGACATCTCACGCCCTCCGGAAGTCTGGACACTACACCTCCGGAGGTGACAGTTGTCTCTCCGAACGGTGGCGAGAGTTTCAATGCCGAGACAGTAGGTAACATAAGCTGGTCCGCCACTGACGCGAGCGGCATCTCGCACGTGAACATCTATCTCTCCGACGACGGCGGTGCGACCTACAAGCCCATCGCCAAGAGTTTGCGCAGCGACATACCGTTCGGCTGGTTTGTCCTTAATCTCCCCGGCACTCAGAACAGAGTCAGGGTGGTCGCCAGGGACAACGCAGGTAACTACGGCTTTGACGACAGTGACGCCGCCTTCACCATCGTTGCCACGCCTGGTGGCAAGGTTCCCACGACCCTGCGCGACATGGAACTGTCCGGGACACAGCCCTTCGAGGGCGGTATTCTTGATAATCCCGACGTTAGCTGCACCACTTGCCACGCAGGCTACGATACTAACGTGGAGCCCTGGCATCAATGGAAGGGGAGCATGATGGCGCAGGCGGCCAGGGATCCTCTGTTCTTTGCGTGCCTGGCAGTCTCGGAGCAGGACGCGCCGTCTGTGGGAGACCTCTGCCTCCGGTGCCACACGCCTGGAGGATGGCAGGAAGGTCGGTCCGGTGACACGGGCGGCGGCATGCTGACGGCCAAGGACCGGCAGGGTGTACAGTGCGACTTCTGTCACAGGGCCGTGGACCCCGACTACAAGCTCGGAATCAGCCCGCTGGAGGACGTCGCAGTCCTGGACTCTCTGGACGTCATCCCTCCGGCCTACGCAAACGGCCAGTTCGTCACGGACCCCAACCCCATAAGGAGGGGACCGTTCTTTGATGCAGAGGCCAGCCACGCCTTTCTGGAGTCACCGTTCCACCGCAAGGCGGACATGTGCGGCACTTGCCACGACGTGAGCAACCCGGTCTACGTTCAGGGTGCGACGCCCGACATCTACGTTCCGAACACGTTCGACTCTCCGCATCCGGACGAAGACCTCAGGAACATGTTCCCCGTTGAGAGGACGTTTAGCGAGTGGTCGATGAGCGAGTACGCCTCGACCGGTGTCTACGCACCGCAGTTCGCCGGAAACAAGGCCGACGGAATCGTGAGCACCTGCCAGGACTGCCACATGGCGGACGTGAGCGGAAAGGGCTGCAACGAGCCCGGGGCCCCCACCCGGCCCGATTTGCCTCTGCACGACCTGACCGGCGGGAACTACTTCATTCCTGACATACTGCCGGGCTTCTTCCCCGGAGAGGTGGACTCGCTGAGGTTGCGTGACGGAAAGCTGCGCGCGATCAGCATGCTGCAGAAGGCGGCCGGCATGTCTTTAAGCACGGGACAGTACGGAGGAAACCCGGCCGTATTCGTTGCGATAACGAACGAGACCGGCCACAAGCTGCCTTCCGGGTATCCAGAGGGAAGGCGCATCTGGATAAACCTGAAGGCGTACGACGACGGCTCTGCCCTGGTCTACGAGTCCGGGGCTTACGACTTTGCGACCGGGATTCTTACGCACGACGCAGACGCCAAGATCTACGAAATCAAACCAGGCGTTTCTTCAAGACTCTCTCCCATAGTTGGCCTGGACGTAGGACCATCCTTCCACTTTGTGCTCAACGATTCGATCTTCTCGGACAACAGAATTCCGCCTCGGGGATTCACGAACGCCAACTTCGTGGCCATTCAGTCGCCGCCCGTTGCATACAGCTACGCGGACGGCCAGTACTCGGACACCACGATGTACGTGCTACCCCTGGAAGCGGCCTTCGTCGAGGCCACGTTGTACTACCAGAGTACGACGAAGGGGTACGTGGAATTCTTGCGGGACGAGAACGTCACCAACACGGCAGGACAGGAGATCTACGACGCGTGGGTGGCGCAGGGAAGGGCGGCTCCGGTCGCGATGGTCTCTGACACCATCAGCGTGGAACCGCTCATCGACGTTCCGATAGGCGGGACCCCCCGGTTCCGCGACGCGCTCTTCCAGAACGTGCCGAACCCGTTCAATCCTCTTACGCAGATATCCTACTCCTTGAAGACGGCGGGGCACGTCACGATTCGCATCTACGACGTCGGTGGAGCATTGGTACGCACGTTGGTGGACGGAAGAATGCCGGAAGGCGTGCACGAGGCGGTGTGGGACGGCCGCAGCGACAACGGTGCAGTAGTTTCTTCAGGTGTCTATGTGGTGAAGATGGAGACGGGTAAGTACCGGGCCACGCGAAAGGCCGTGCTTCTGAAGTGATATCCTGTTCGAACTCTCTACGTCCGCAGCGCGCGTTAGGCCGCGTGCGCTGCGGACGATTTCCAATACAGCCTCCTCAGCTAGATGATCAGTGACCACATCCCCTTCAGGAGGCCCGACCCGACTCTTCATCGGTCTGGCTTGACGCCTCTCTCCCGGATACCGTCCCCGACACGTGAGTCGCGGAGGCCGTGTCTGGCCCTTCGTGTCGAACTTGCAGGTCCAGAAAGCCCCTTGACTTGTGCAGAAGGCCGTGATAAGATTGTCGAACTGCCGGTCGATTATTGACTTCCCAGTCGAGACAATGCGCCTTGCTTCGCCAAGCAGTCCAGGAGAGCAGTGAACCTTGAACGGCAAGACCAGGCGTGAGAAAGAGAGAGTGGCCCGCAGGAAGCAGATACTTGCTGCTGCCCGGGTGGTGTTCTCCAGGAAGGGCTACCACCACTCTACACTGGAAGAGATAGCCAGGAAGGCACAACTCGGGAAGGGAACCACGTACTGGTATTTCTCCGGGAAGGCGGAGCTGTTCCTGGCGGTCCTGGAGGGTGTCATTGACGAGCAGCTTCTCAAGGTGAAGCAAGCCGCAAGTGAGAAGGCGGACTGCCGTTCCAGAATAGAGGGCATTGCGAGAGAACAGCTGGAACATTTCGCGAAGAACCAGTTTCTCACGAGGATCCTCTCCTCGGAAGTCGTCTTCAAGACCCAGGAGATGAAGAGGAGGATGAAGAGGTCCATCGACGAGCGATACGCTGTGTACACCGAACTGGTGGAGGACGTGTTGAGGGAAGGTATCTCGCGCAGGGAAATAAGGCGAGTGGATGTGAAGAAGATGTCGCACGTGCTGCTTTCCGTCCTACATTCCCTCGTGTACTACTGGCATATCAAGGAAATCAAGCCTCGTCCCGCGGAAGACGCGCGAATGGTATGTGACTTAGTGTTCGAAGGACTGGAGAGGTAGAGCTCAGGTGAAAACTCGGCATCTCAGCCAAGCTCTGACCGCACGGCGGTACCCCGTCAATTGGCTTAAGGCAAGAACCCCGGGCAGGGAGCCCGGGAGATCTGCCGGAGCAGGTACGTTGCCCTGTCTATTGAGTTTCGGAGTCCTTGTGGCCGTTCTGCTTTCGGTGCCTGCTCGTTCGAACGGCGCGGCCCCAGGTCCAAGAGGCGCCTCGTCCGATTCCGCGCGGGTGAGAACAGAAGCTCAACCGGCCGCGAGAAGACTCAGCCTGGAGGAGAGCGTCGAGCTGGCCCTGGTGAACAACAAGCAGCTCCTCATTCAGAAGCAGGAAGTTGATGCCATGGAGGGTCGTGTCGTCCAGGCGCGCGCCGGTGCACTTCCAAACCTCTCCGCAGAGAGCCGCTACATCCAGAGCGGCGGTACGATGAATTTCGGAGGAAGCGAAGGCTTCACGTTCAACATAGACGACGCGTACCTAGAGACTTCCGTGTCTCTGCTTCAACCCATCTACACCGCCGGGCGCACCGGTGCCGCCTTGAGAGCTGCTGATGCCGCAAGGGGCTACGCGCGCGAGAACGAGCTTGCCACCGCCGCCGACGTCGTCTACCAGGTCAAGGCCTCCTTCGCCGGCGTGCTCCTTGCGAGACGCATGTCTGTGCTGGCCGGGGAAGCCCTGGCGCTGGCACAGGCGCACCGTGAAGACGTGGAGGAACTTTTCAACGAAGGCCTGGCGTCTGAATACGAGCTCATCCGGGCTCGCGTGCGCGAGGCAGAGCTGGTGCCGGAGCAGATCAGGTCCAGGAACGAGCTTCAGCGCTCGCTAATCATCTTCAGAAACTCCCTCGGTCTCCCCGCAGATGAAGCCATCGAGCCGGACGGAGAGCTCTCATACGACGACGTCCACATCTCCACTGCAGAGGCCTTCTCGCTCGCCAAAGAGAACCGTCACGAGATTGCTGCGGCGAAACTGTACGCCAAGGGAATGAGGGCGGCCCTGGATCTTGCCAGGGCGGACAGGTATCCGAGCCTGGCACTGGCCGGAAGTGCAACCATGAACACTGAAGAGGCCAGCTTAGAACCCGACAGGTGGCGCTCCAGGATGTGGACTCTTGCGCTGGCCATGTCCATCCCGATGTTCGACGGTCTCTACACGAAGGGAAAGATAAAGCAATCCAGGGCCCAGTACGAGCAAGCGCTTCTCTACGCGGCCCAGGTGGAGGACATAGTGAGGCTGGAAGTGGAGCAGGCGGTTTCGCGTCTGGAAGAGACCAGGGAACTGGTGGAGTCACAGCTTGCCTCGGTCGAACAGGCCCAGAAGGGAATGGATATAGCAAACATTCGCTACGAGAACGGCGTCGGGACACAGCTCGAGGTGCTGGATTCGCAGGTGGCGCTGAGCAGGGCGAAGACAAACTACTTCGTGTCCGTCTTCGAGCAGTTCATGGCCGTCGCCGAAATCGAGCGCGCGACAGGCGGTCATCTGGAGTAGGGATGGACGCGGATAACACCTCTCAAGGGAGTTCTTGAGGATGAAGCGAAAACTGATTCTCATTATGATTGTCGCTCTGGTGCTCGTTCTTGCCGGGAATCGCATCTGGCGTTCCAGCAAGAGACCTCAGACGAAGAGCATATCTCAGCTTCAGACGGAGCGGGGCGTGCCTGTTTCGTTCTATACGGCTGCGCGCGGAGACATCTCCCGGTCCGTGGAGCTGACAGGTACCGTGCAGGGCATCGCGCAGGCCGACCTGATCAGCAGAATCACCGAACGTGTGGCGCGCGTCTACGTCGCGGCGGGTCAGTCCGTGACAAGCGGACAGCTTCTCCTAACCTTCGACACGAGCAGCCCCATGGCTCAGTTCAGGCAGGCGAAGGCCGCACTGGGGGACGCTGAGAAGAACGCCTCGAGAATGAAGGCGCTCCTGGAAAAGGGTGCCATCTCCAGACAGGTCATGGAGCAGGCGGAAAGCGGACTGGAAATCGCCAAAGCCAACTTCGAAGCCGCAAGGTCCCTGGTGGAGATAACGTCTCCGATCCGGGGCGTCGTGACCTCCGTGAACGTCTACGAAGACGAGACGGTTTCTGCTGGGACCGTGCTGTGCACAGTGGCCAGGTTCGACAGCGTCAAGGTAGTCGTTGACGCGAGCCAGACAGAGCTCAAGGAGCTGAAGGCCGGAAACCGGGTCTTCATCTCTGCAGCGCGCGAGGAGAAAGTGCCCGGTGAGGTGTCCACCATCTCGTCCTCGGCGAACCCGGAAACCAGGACGTTCAGGGTGGAGATAGAGGCCGATAACGCAGCGCGTCTCTTGAAGCCGGGCTCCTTCGTTACGGCGGAAATCCTCACCCAGTACGAAGCGGACGTTCTTATCGTCCCCTTGCGATGTATCCTGAGCCGAGAAGGAGAGCAGGCCGTTTTCGTCATCACGGAAGAGGAGCGGGCGGAGCTCAGGCCCGTCACGGTGGGAATCATCAATGAGAAATCCGCGGAGATACTTGAGGGCCTCTTGGAAGGCGAGCGCGTCGTCTTGAGAGGCCACGAGCTTCTCTCGGGAGGGGAGAAGCTGAAGCTCTTAGAGGGGAACTAGCGCGAAACAGAATCTGGCCTTTCGGACAAAGCTTGATGTGCGGAGAACGCACTGCTCAACGAAGCAGATTCTGAACCAGGGAGCACGCATCCAATGTTTCTGGCAAAACTGTCGGTGAGACGATCGGTCCTGGCCACTATGGCGCTTCTTTCACTCGTGGTGATAGGAGCGTTCTCCTACGTGAGACTCACCGTGGACCTCTTCCCTCCGATAGAATTCCCCGTGGTCACCGTTGTCACCGTGTATCCAGGAGCGGGCCCGGAGGAGATCGAGAGTCTGGTGTCAGAGCCCATCGAGGACGTCGTGAGCTCCATCGGAGGACTGAAGACCCTGCAATCCTATTCCCAGGAAGGCGTGTCGATCGTTGTAGCAGAGTTCGAGCTCGGAACAGATGCGGACTTCGCGAGCATGGACGTCAAAGGAAAGGTGGACGCCATTCTGGCTACCCTGCCCGAGGACATTGAGCTTCCCGCCATCAGTAAGTTCGACATAGGCGCCATCCCCGTGATGAATCTCGCCGTTTCTGGCAAGCGACCGCTGCAAGAGACCTACGAAATCGCAGACGAGACGATAAGGCTGCAGCTGGCCAAGGTGGAAGGTCTCGCCGCCATCGACATCATCGGCGGGAGGAAACGAGAGATCTCGGTCCTGGTGTCAAAAGAGAAGCTCACGGGCTACGGGCTCTCCATCATGGACGTGGTGGCTGCCATTGCCGTGGAGAACCTGAACGTTCCGGGCGGTCACATCACGGAGGAGAGTAGAGAGTACGGGGTGCGCATCCAGGGCGAGTTTGAGAGCCTGGACGAGATTCGGGACGTATGGATACAGAGGAACAACTCGAGCCCTGTGCGTCTCGGAGAGATTGCGGACGTGCGCGATTCGTTCGAGGAAGTCAGGGAACTTGCTAGGTTCAACGGCCAGGAGACGGTCGGGATAACGCTGCAGAAGAGGACGGACGCGAACACTGTACAGGTCGCCGCCGACGTTAAGCAGACCATCGAGAGCCTGAAGAGCATCCTCCCGCCCGACGTGGAGATACAGATGGCGCGGGACAGGTCCACATTCATCGAGGGCTCCATATCGGACGTTACGAGCAACATGATAATCGGGATAATTCTCACCGCACTCGTTCTGTTCCTGTTCCTGCATAGCTGGGAGGGGACAGTGATTGTGGGTGTGAGCATCCCCGTCTCCATCGTTGCCACGTTCGGCTTCCTCTACTTCGCGGGCTTCACCATCAACGTAATGTCGCTCATGGGGCTCGCCATCTGCATAGGAATCCTGGTTACGAACTCCATCGTTGTCATGGAGAACATATATAGGTTCATGCAGATGGGAAAAGACTCCCGCGAGGCCGCCGAGCAAGGTACCTCCGAAATCGCACTTGCGGTCCTGGCCTCCACCATGACCAACGTCGTCGTTTTCGTGCCGATAGCCTTCATGTCCGGAATCATAGGACAGTTCTTCAGACAGTTCGGGCTGACCGTTACGTTTGCCACCATCATGTCCCTTCTGGTGTCCTTCACCCTGACCCCCATGCTTGCGTCCAAGTTGCTCGCTTCGCGCACAGGTCGTTCAGAGGGACGCAGGAAATCGCCCCTGGCCAGGTTTTTCGCGGGCTGGGATTCGTTCTACGAGAGGGCCTCCTTGAGCTATCGAGAGGGTTTGGAGTGGTGCCTGAACCACAGGTGGCGCGTGGTGGGTATGTGCTTCGGGCTTCTCGTTCTGAGTCTCGTCCTAGTCCCGTTCATCGGGGCTGAATTCTTCGGAAGCTCCGACACCGGCATCCTGTCCGTTGGAATCGAGATGCCCACGGGTTCGAGCCTTGCCGAGACCGAACGGGCGGCGAGAACGGTCGAAGACGTGGTCTCTTCTCTTCCGGAAGTGGACGTGCTGTTTACTTCCGTGGGGACTACTGAGAGCGAACTGGGGGCGGGCGGGGCCGGCGTGAACGTGGGCGAGGTTCTGATACGGCTGGTAGACAAGCGCGAGCGAAAGAGAACGGACAAGGAGCTGGCCCGGGTCTTGAGGGGGATGCTCACGGAGATTCCGTCTGCCAAGCTCACGGTACAGCCCAGCTCCACCATGGGCGGCGGAGGGATGAAGGACATCCAGGTAGACGTGGTGGGAGAAGAAATGCCCATTCTGATTTCTCTGGCGGACAAGGTTGCGTCGATCGTAAGAGAGACTGACGGCACGGTTGACGTGGACACAAGCTGGAGAATTGGCAAGCCCGAGGTCAGGCTAAGCCCGCTGCGCGAGAAATCAGCTGATTACGGAGTATCGACCGCAATCCTTGCCACCGTTTTGAGGACGTATCTGACGGGTGCGGTCGCCTCGCAGTACCGCGACAAGGACGAGGAGTACGACATAAGAGTCAAGCTGGACGAATCTGACCGGAGCAACGTGGGCAAGGTCGACGACCTGCTTGTGAAGGCCGAAGGAAGGGCGATTCCTCTTGGGGAACTCGCCTCGATTCACTACGACGAGGGACCGACCCAGATAGTGCGCAAGGATAGAGAACGGATGATAACCGTAAGCGCCAACATCGCGAGGGGTACTCTCGGTCAGATGGTGGGGCAGATAAGAGGGAAGACCGACGAGCTGGATGTTCCTCCTGGGTACGGCGTCCAGTTCAGCGGGATGGCGGAGATAATGGCGGAGTCTTTTGCCTCGCTCTTCCAGGCCCTCATCCTGGCAATCATCCTGACCTACATGCTCCTGGCTGCTCTTCTGGAATCCTACGTGCATCCGTTCACAATCATGCTCACGCTGCCGCTCGCCCTCGTGGGGGTCCTGCTGTCGCTCTTTGTCACGGGAAAGACCATCAGCATCTTCTCCCTCATGGCTCTCATCATGCTTGTGGGTATTGTGGTGAACAACGCCATCTTGCTTCTGGATTACACCGCGACGCTCAGGAGGACAAAGGGCTACGCGGCAAAGGAAGCGCTTCTGGAGGCGTGCCCCACCCGTTTCAGGCCCATCGTGATGACCAACGTCGCAACCTCCCTGGGTATGCTTCCCCTGGCTCTGGGCCTGGGGGCGGCTGCCGAGTTCCGCGCTCCGATGGCCATCGTCTCCATCGGAGGGGTGCTGGTTTCCGCCTCCTTCACCCTCTTCCTGATTCCGGTCATCTACAGCCTGCTGGATGGGCTAAGGGCTCGCAAGGAGGGCTGAAGCACCGGAGCCGCTTGCCGCCTTTCTCTGAATAAGTATTCCGCAAGCTATGAACCCGAGTCCCAGAATTGAGGACGGAAGGATGGTCTCTCCCACTACAAGGCGGATGAAGATGAGCGAGATAAAAGGTGAGAGGAAGATGAGGTTACTGACCTTCGCAGTGCCCTCCGATTGCCTCAGCGCCTTGAGCCAGAGCACGAACGCAAGACCCATCTCCATGATGCCTGCGTACAGGCACCCGAACAGCCCCTCCAGGTCGGCCGGCGGCGGAAACGCGCGAATCGCTCCTGCCCCGCTCCCGCCCGCGCCCATCGCGCTCCCTGCAATCTCGGCAGGGACCTCACCCGGGGGACCGGTTCCTTCCGCCGGACCCAGCCTGCTGAGGACGAAGATCGTCGCGGCTACGTAGAGGAATCCGAAGAGGAAATTCAGGAAGAGCTTGAGCACCTCGTCCCTCTCGTCCTTGAGGTTCTTCAGCCAGAAGAGCGCCCACACAATGGCGCTCCCCATGGCCAGAAGCGCCCCCGGTAGATTGGTGAATCGGAGTCCGAGCACGTCTCCGCGGGTCGAGACGACCAGTACGCCGAAGAAACTTATGAAGAGAGCCACCACGCTGAGAGGCCGTATCTTCTCTCCCAGCATGGGCGCCGAGAGAAGCACCAGCATCAAGGGCCACGTGTAGTTCAGGGGTTGGGCCTCCTGAGCAGGAAGCAGGGAGTAGGCCTTGAAAAGAACGACGTAGTAGAGGAAGGGATTCAGAAAGCCGACGGCAGCCGAACGAAGCAGGGGATGCGCGCCAGCCCTGGTACGTGCCGTGCTTCCGGCGCTGTCGCCACGAGATGTCCCCGAGCCGCCGCTGCGTGGCACCAGGGGGGCGCTGCCCCTGCCAGGTACCGCAGAGGCGCTGTCGCCACGAGGCCCCCTGAAGGCTTCTCTCAGAAGGCCCCCCTTGCCCTGGGCGAGCAAGACAACGAGAAGGAAGACCGCGGCCACAAAGGATGAGTAAAAGAGTAAGGTGAGGTAATCCACGTGCCGTAGCGTCAACTTGAACGCCGAGGCGACCGTCGACCAGCAAAAGACCGCCAGGAGTGCAAAGACGTAGGCCCTGTTCTGAGCAGTCACACGTGCTCCCTCCTCGTACCGCCGCATTCCGCAGGCGGCACACCTGCGCCCGGCCCTCACCTGCTGCCGAGCCAGCATAGACCCTAACTGTCGGTACTGCAAGTGGCACGCTGCTCCTGGTTGCCCCAGAAGGCCAGCCCGTTGGGGCGCCGGGGGAGTGGTCGCCCCTCCCGGAAAACTGCCTCGGCACAACATATAACGTGACAATAAGTTACGACAGCGTTGTGCGAAGCTCACGGTCGACGAACAGGCTCACGTAGCGGGGCCTCGTCAGAGTCCTTCCCCGGAAGACACGTCAAAACGGGCTTTGGCTTTCGGGCCGGAATGTTGTAATATTATACGTTAGCGCGTTGACTTTCTTCTTTTCAGACCATTGAGAATCGGGTGGTTTCTGTCTTCCTGGGGCGGCGCCCTTGGCACCCCCATCCTCAAGGCCCCACCCGCAGAAGGTCCCCGCATGGAGAGAGAGTTCAACCGAAACCTTGCAGCACTGAACGAGGTCTTCCTCTTCGTCGATGAGTTCATTGCCGCTGCCGGACTTAAGGAAGACGCTGCCTTCTCTGTGCGGCTTGCGGTGGAGGAGCTCTTCACCAATCTCGTGCGGCACAATTGCGGGGGGCGAGACCACATCACGATTGAGCTGGAGAGAGATGCGGGCCAGCTCGTCATCCGGCTCAAAGATTTCGATGTGGAGCCCTTCGACATTACCAAGGCCAGCCCCGTGGACGTGCGTCAGTCTCTCGAGGAAAGACGCATAGGCGGGCTCGGGATCCACCTGGTCAGAAGCATCGTTGACAAGCTCACCTACGAGTACGAGAACCGCACCCTGTGCGTGACAGCCAAGAAGAAGCTGGAGGGAAAGGATGTTTGAGATCTCGCGGGAAGAGAACGACCATGTTTTACTCTCCGGCAGGCTCGATGCCTCCCAAGTGGCGAAGCTGAAGAGCGTGCTCGATACCGTTACACAGTCGTGTGTCGTGGATTTCAAGACCCTGGAATACATATCCAGCGCGGGGCTGGGAGTCCTTCTGGCGACACAGAAGAGACTCAGGGATTCCGGCTACGGCCTTAAGCTGGTCAATCTTAACAAGCACATCAGGAACATTTTTGCGGTAGCGGGCTTCGATTTCATCTTCGATATCGAATAGCGATTCTCTGTTCCTGTGGATAGATGGCGGCTTCTTCTTACCCCATTTGCGCGCATTCTCGAGGTCGGTATGGCCCTTTGGCCGAGGTGGTATTGACTTTCCGCGCCGGGGCCAGAAACTTACCAACTTTTGGCTCCGCCGGCTGTAGTTTAGGTTGAAAACGGAGACACGCCCATAATGAAGTTCTCAAAAGGTGACAGGAAGGCCTTTGAGAGGATGGTCGACCGATATGAGAAGCCGATTTTCAACGTAGCGTTCAGGATGGTCAACGACTACGAGGACGCCATGGACATCACCCAGACTGCTTTTGTCAAGGCATACGAGAACTTAGACAGATACGACCCCTCCCACAAGTTCTTCAGCTGGATATACAAGATCGCCGTGAACGAATCCCTGAACCTCATCAAGAAGAGAAAGCGCTCGGCTAACCTGAATCGTGACTTTGCATTAGGGCAAACGACTCCGGACGAGTACTTCGCCCAGAGTGAGACGGCGGAACTGCTTCAGGACGGGCTCATGGAATTGAAGTTCGACTACCGCGTCGTAGTTATCCTGAAACACTTTATGAGCTTTTCCTACAAGGAGATAGGGGAGATCTTGGGCATCTCAGAGAAGACCACCAAGTCCAGGCTCTACACGGGCAGGCAACAGCTCAGGGATATACTGGTCAAGCAAGGATACGAGAGATGATCGACCCTAAGTACATAGAACTGATGAACAAGGAGATAGATGGGCTCTGCTCGGACAGGGAGAGTGCCGACCTGAAGGGGTATCTCAAGGAGCATCCCGAGGCGGCAAGCTATTATAAAGGGCTCTGCTCGGTCGCCCGCATGTTCGGCGAAGTGGGGCAACTTGAACCGCCTGCTGGCCTCAGAAACAGGATATTCTCGAGAGTTTTCGGCGAAGGCGCCAGGACAGTGGAGACCCGGCCCGAGCCGTCTTTCTTTGACGTGCTCCGGCTCACGTTCAACCGCAAGTTTGCCTACGCCTTTGCCGCGGGTCTAGTTATAGGCATCTGCCTGTTCACGGCACTATTCAGAACCGCGCCCACCGGGGTTCAGGGTGATCTGGACCATCTCTACGGTACCCTGGCCACCAAGGGGCGGTTTGGGGAGGTTCTGAGAGCTGGACCCATCGAGTTCGAGCTGGATTCCGTCTCGGGCTGTATGAATCTGCAATACACTTCAGATACAATAGTTGGAGCGCTAAAACTGTCGTCTAAGTCCAGAATCCGCGTGGTCTTTGAGTACCCCGCGGAGCTCACGTTCGAGGGCCTCAGAGCTGTGGGCAGCCGTGACTATGCCCTGGAAGTTGCTGAAAACACGGCAGAACTGACTCACGTGGGGAGCTGCGACTACGTGGCGGTTTTCAAGGGCTCCACAGAGGCCTGCCCCGTCATCGAGCTGAAGATATTCTCTGGCGGGGATTTGCTGCTCGAAAAGGCGATCCTGCTGGGGCGAAAGTAGAGACTCCTTCGTTTGTCCCCAACTCTTCGTCTCCAGCTTTGTAGTTCATGTGAAAGGTGGCGGCTTTAAACCCAATCATCAGGAGGTGCGAGTATGGGTAGGTACAAAGCGCTACTGGGTGGTCTCGTTGTCGGTGCGGTCGTCCTGATTCTGTACTTCGCGTTCTTCTACCCCCCCACTGATCAGGAAGATGCCAGGGGCACAATCGGTGTGGCGGAGAAGTACAGGGCTGACCAGATTGCTGACGAGGACGTGGTGTTGAAGGGCGATGAGCAGACGACGGGTGCTGCCTCGTTGAGAGAGATGGCTGCTCTTTTCGATCAGGCCTCTTTGGAAGAGAAGGCCAGCATAATGGAAAGAGCATCCGTACAGGAGAAAGCGGCTCTTTTCGCGAGAGCCACTCTCCAGGAGAAGCTGGCCATGTTGGACCGTCTCTCCGTGCAGGAGCGAGGTGTCCTCATGGAACGCGTCTCTGCTAACGTCGATGCGTTGAAGCGCGCCACGCCTCAGGAGAAGGCGGTCATCTTTGAGCGTGCCACGCTTCAGGAGAAGGCGTCCCTGATAGGGCGTGCCACGCTTCAGGAGAAGGCCACAGTATTTGAGAAGGCGTCCCTGATCGAGAAGGCGTATCTCATGGGTCGTGCCACGCTTCAGGAGAAGGCGACCTTGATGGAGCGGCTCTCGCTCCAGGAGAAGGCCGCGATCCTGGGCAAGGCATCACTGCAGGAGAAGGGGGCCATCTTCGAACGCGCCACGCTTCAGGAGAAGGTAAGCCTTATGGAGCGCGTCACCCCGGATATGAAGGCCGCCATCATGGAGAGAGCTACCCTTCAGGAGAAAGCAGTTCTCTTCGAGCGTGCAACCCTGCAGGAAAAACTGGCCATGCTGGAACGCGTGACTCCTCAAGAGAAGGCGTCGCTTTGTGAGCGTGTCTCCTTGAATGCGGACAAGCTGGGCAAGGCCTCTGTCCAGGAGAAGACCTCGTTGTTTGAGCGCGCGACCCTGCAGGAGAAGGCTGCTCTGATGGAGAAGGCCACACCTCAGGAAAGAGTCAACATTCTACAGCGTGCAACGCTTCAGGAAAAGGCCGCCCTGATGGAGCGCGCGACTCTGCAGGAGAAGGCCACGTTCCTTGAAAAGGCCACCTTGCAGGAGAAGGCGGCCATATTCGGCAAGGCCTCTATACAGGAGAAGGCTTCACTCATCGGTCGAGTGACCTTGCAGGAGAGGGCCAGCCTGATGGAGCGCGCGTCTCTTCAGGAACGAGCCTCACTGCTGAACCGAGCTTCGGTGCAGGAGAAGGCCACGTTCTTTGAGAGAGCAACGCTTCAGGAAAAGGCAGCTATGTTCGGTAGGGCTTCGCTCCAAGAGAAGACCACCATATTTGAGCGTGCTTCCTTGCAGGAGAAGGCCGCACTCTTCGGGAGAGCGACCCCACAGGAGAGAGTCTCGATGTTCCTGCGTCTCTCTCTTCAGGACAGAAACTCGTTGATGGAGAAGATCAACGTCAGCGCTCAGGCGCTGGAGAGGGCAACGCTTCAGGAAAAGGCTACTTTCCTGGAACGAGCCACACCGCAGGAGAAGGCGTCCTTGATGGAGCGTGCAACGCTTCAGGAGAAGGCAGCGATAATGGAGAGGGCCTCGCTCCAGGAGAAGGCCGCCATAATGGAGAAGGCGACGCTCCAAGAGAAGGCAACATTGATGGAGCGCGCAACTCTGCAGGAGAAGGGTGTCATCTTTGAGCGTGCAACCTTGCAGGAGAAGGTTTCCCTCATGGAGAGGGCTTCCTTGACCGAGAAGGCCTCCATAATCGAGCGGGCAACACTCCAGGAGAAGGCCTCGATCCTGGGACGCGTTTCGCTACAGGAAAGAGCAACCCTCTTCGAGCGCGCATCGCTTCAGGAGAAGGTATCCATTCTAGCTCGCGCAACGCTTCAGGAGAAGGCTTCCATTTTTGAGCGCGCCACGCTTCAGGAGAAGGCCGCTCTGATGGAGCGTGCGACGCTGCAGGAAAAGGCGTCGATTATGGAGAGGGCCTCTCTGCAGGAGAAAGCGGCTCTGTGTGAGCGCGCAACGATAGACGAAAGAGTCTCGATGCTCATGCGTCTCTCTCTCCAGGACAGGACGTCCCTGCTGGCCAAATTGGATGTCAACATGCAAGCGTTCGAGCGTGCGACTCTGCAGGAGAAGACCTCGATAATGGCCAGGATGTCTTTACAGGACAAGGCGACCATCTTGGCTCGTGCCACGCTTCAGGAGAAGGCCGCCATAATGGAGAGGGCCACGCTTCAGGAGAAGGCCACCATCATGGCCAGAGCCACGATTCAGGAGAAGGCCACCATCCTAGAGCGTGCGACGCTCCAGGAGAAGGCCAATATTCTTGAGCGTGCGACTCTTCAGGAGAAGGCCACACTGATGGAGCGAGCTTCTCTACAAGAGAAGGCCTCGATACTAGCCAAAGCTTCTCTGCAGGAGAAGGCGTCGTTCCTCGAGAGAGTTCTCATCACTCAACAGTAGTTACCTCTTCAGCGCAGGAGCAAGGGCCGCGGCGTTGCCGCGGCCCTTGCTTCGTCTCCTCATTTTGGGGTTGCCTTTTCGTGCCGATGGCGCTATCCCTTTGTAAGTATGATTAAAACCGCCTGTCCATCAGTCAGAGCCCTGAGCCGTCTCAGTCGGCTCGTCGTCGCCCTAATTTCTCTGCTCGTTTTGGGTTTCGGCGTCTCTGCCCTGGCGCAGGAGTATGAATTCCGGAACCTGGTGCTTCAGACCAGGAACCTGCGCATCTTTTATAACTTCAATGAACACGATTACATCCTGGACCACCTGGCGCGTTGCGGGGAAAACTCCCTGCGGTACCATACCAGGTTCTTCGGTTATGAGCCGAGCGAAGAGGTGACCATATTCTTCAACGACTCGGACGACTACGGATATGCCGGGACAACGACCATTCCGAACAACTGGCTTACTTTAGGCATTGAACCGTTCGAGTACGTCTATGACACTTGTCCGACGAACGAACGAATGAACTGGGTAATGAATCACGAGCTGGTTCACGTGGTTGCTTCTGACCAGGCCACACATGGAGACAACC
The DNA here is from genome assembly GCA_020349905.1 of Candidatus Eiseniibacteriota bacterium. Lineage (GTDB taxonomy): Bacteria > Eisenbacteria > RBG-16-71-46 > JAFGJU01 > JAFGJU01. Next base: position 956,306 of record CP070702.1, on the reverse strand, counting down.
TGTTCAGAAGAGCTTTCTTCGGCAAAGTCACTCCCATAGACGAGGACCCAATCTCCATCTTGTACAGTTTTCTCACTAATCCACGCAGATATGCCCCGAGGTGGTACCACGAGGGAATCGCAGTCTTCATGGAAACGTGGATGGCTGGAGGTTTGGGACGCGCTCTCACCGGATACGACGAGATGACCTTCCGGGCCATGGTGAGAGACAACGCTCATTTCTATGACATCGTCGGGTTGGAATCTGAGGGCACGGCCAAAGACTTTCAGATAGGACAAAACTCCTATCTCTACGGGACCAGGTTCTGCAGTTATCTGGCCCGCCAGTACGGACCCGATAAGGTCGTTGAGTGGGCCAGGCGGGGCGAGGGCAGTAAGCGGTACTTCTCTTCCCAGTTCAGGCACGTCTTCGGGATCTCGCTTGACGAGGAGTGGTCCCGCTGGATTCAGTTTGAACATGAGTGGCAGTACAATAACCTGGAGGCAATACGGCGCTATCCCCTCACCCCGTTCCGCGTGTTATCCTGCCGGCCGCTTGGTTCGGTGTCGAGAGGGTTCTACGAGCCGGAGAGCAGAACACTATATGCCGCCATCAACTATCCGGGAGAGTTCGCCCACATAGCTGCTATCAACATTGACACGGGAGAAATCAGGAAGATATGTGAAATTCCCACGCCCGCGCTCTACTACGTGACCTCGCTTGCCTACGACGATTCCAGCTCCACCCTGTTCTTCACTACGGACAACAGCCGTTCGTGGCGGGACATAAACTGCGTTGACGTTAAGACGGGCAAGAAATGGGTTCTCTTGGAGAACTTTCGCACTGGGGACCTGGTCTTCAATCGGCAGGACAAGTCTCTTTGGGGCGTGCAACACGACAACGGCAGGTCGAGCCTCGTTACTTTCCCGTCACCCTATAAGGATGGCTACAAGGTCCTGCCGCTCAAGTACGGAAAGGACATCTTCGACATCGACATCTCTCCTGACGGAAAGTACCTCACCGCGTCGCTGTCCGAGATAAGCGGGCGGGTGCTTCTGGTTCGAATGGAGATCGAGCGACTGTTGGCGATGGACGAAGCCTATGACGTGCTCTGGGAATTTAAGAACAACGCTCCGGCCAACTTCGTCTTCTCGCCCGACGGAAAGTATCTATTCGGCACCTCTTACTACACGGGTGCCTCAAACGTCTGGCGATACGATTTCGAGAACCAGGCAATGCAGGCTATCAGCAATTGCGAAACCGGCTTTTTCAGACCGCTTCCCGTATCCGAGGACTCCCTGATCGCCTTCAGGTACACGGGTCAGGGTTTCGTGCCCGTCATGATTCCGAACACGCCTATCGAAGACGTGAGCGCCGTGAAATACCTGGGGCAGGAGGTCGTGAAGAGACATCCGGTGGTCAGGGATTGGATCCTCGGCTCTCCGCTGGAGATAGACATCGATTCCTTTGTGGTTGCACGGGGCGAATACAGCGTGATCAAGAACCTGGGTGTGTCCTCCGCCTACCCCATCGCGGAGGGCTACAAGGAGTATACGTCGCTCGGGGTGAAACTGAATCTCATGGACCCCGTGATGCTGAACAGCCTGGACCTTGCCGTCTCCTATTCTCCCACCGCGAGACTGCCGCAAGACGAGCGGCTGCACCTGCGGCTCAAATACCGGTACATGTTCTGGACTCTCTCGGGGACATACAACCGTGCGGATTTCTATGACTTCTTCGGCCCCACCAAGACGAGTCGCAAAGGATACTCCCTCGCCCTGAACTACGACAGGCCCATCATCTACAACAAGCCGAGGACCCTGGAGTACACCATCGACGTCGCCGGGTACGGGGGATTGGAGAGGCTTCCGGACTTTCAGAACGTGGCGGCTTCGTTCGAGGAGTTCTACACGGCCTCGGGAGAACTGCGATACAAGAACACTCTAAAGACAATCGGGGCGGTCGAACACGAGAAGGGGCTGACGTGGAAGGTGGCTTCGACCAGCAACTACGTGCGCTCCAGGCTGTATCCGCTCTTGAGCGCCGATTTGGACTACGGCTTTCTCCTGCCCGTGGACCATACTTCTCTCTGGCTAAGAACGTCCCTGGGGCATTCCTTCGGAGAGAGGAAGGAGCCGTTTGCCAACTTCTACTTCGGCGGCTTCGGCAACAACTGGGTGGACCACGGTGAGATAGACCGCTACAGGGAATACTACAGTTTCCCGGGAGTCGAGCTCAATGAGGTGTCGGGCAAGAACTACGGAAAGGTGACCTTGGAGCTCACGCTTCCCCCCGTTCGCTTCCGGCGCCTTGGAATCCCTGCGCTTTACTGCAACTGGACCCGTCTGGCGCTTTTCTCCTCGGGCATCGTTACGAACATAGACAGCAGGCCGCATAGACGTGAACTCGTGGACCTGGGTGCTCAGCTTAACTTTAAGCTGGTACTCTTCTCATCTCTCGAATCTACCTTCTCGCTCGGATACGCTATCGCGGCCGAAGAAGGAAGGAGTCCCACGGACGAGTTCATGGTATCATTGAAGATACTGCGCTAAGGCGCTCAGCTTCTTGCGGCCCTTGCGCTCTTGCGAAGCCGATAGTGTGCTCACCGGTCAATCGAGTCTAGTTCAATACCTTGGCGACACATAACCTCATAAGAATTCTCATCAGTGTTCTCCCCGTAGCCATCTTTCTGCTTGCACTCGTATTCCTGGACAGCTACAAACTGGTTCGCCTGAGGGCTGTTCTTCTAACGGTGGCCGTTGGCTTCATCGTGGCATTCGCCTGCACGTTTGTGAACAACACGCTCATTGAGCTTCTTGACCTGGAGCGCACCGGCTATGCGAGGTACGTTGCTCCCCTCGTGGAGGAGATCTTCAAGGCAAGCTACATCATCTTCCTAATACGTGCGAAACGGGTCGGGTTCATGGTCGACGCTGCCATATGCGGTTTCGCGCTGGGTGCTGGCTTTGCGGTCGTGGAGAACGTGCTGCTTCTCGGCTCGCTGTCCGAGTCCGGCATACTGACCTGGATCGTCCGCGGTTTCGGGACGGCCGTCATGCACAGCGGAGCGACCGCGCTTTTCGGGATTGTTTCGAAGAGCCTCTCGGACCGTTACGCGTCCGGTTGGGGATGGGTCTTTCTGCCGGGTCTTCTCATGGCGATACTCATCCACTCGGCCTACAATCACTTCTTCATCTCTCCGGAGCTGTCGGCCGTGAGCATCGTGGTCGGCCTCCCTCTCATTATGCTGGTGGTCTTTCAGCAGAGCGAGCGAGCCCTGCAGAAGTGGCTCGGTGTGGGTTTCGACACGGATTCCGAGCTGCTCCGGATGATAACGACAGGAAGCATCGCCGAAACGCCGGTTGGCGCATACCTGATGTCGTTGAAGGACAAGTTTCCTGGAGAGGTCGTGGCCGACATGCTCTGTCTCCTGCAGCTTCATCTGGAGCTTTCAATACGCGCGAAGGGAATGCTCCTCATGAGAGAGGCGGGCCATGAAGTGCCAGTGGATCCTGAGATACGGGAGAAATTTGCGGAGCTGCGGTACCTGGAGAAAAGCATCGGGAAGACGGGGCGCTTGACGATCTTGCCCTTTCTGCGCTGGAGTAGCCGAGACCTCTGGCAGCTGTACATGCTGAAGAAGAAGTAGGGGGCGATCGCCGTTGCGACTTGGGGCGCGGACACGGCAAGGCAAACGACATGGATAAAGAGGACACTGAGCGATGGCCGAGAAACTGATGTCTGAGCGACTGCGTGAGTACTTGAACGGACTGGTTCCTCCGAGGCCGCCGGAAATGAAAGTGATGGAAGCTCACGCCAGGGAGACGGATTTTCCCATAATCGGCCCCGCGTGCGGATACCTGTGCTACCAGATCGCGCGCATGATACGTGCGAAGCGGATCTTCGAACTGGGCTCTGGTTTCGGCTATTCCACGGCATGGTTTGCGCGGGCCGTGAAAGAGAACGGAGGCGGCGAAGTCCATCACGTTGTCTGGGACGAAGGATTGTCCCGGCAGGCGCGGAACCATCTACGGAAGATGGGCCTGGAAGACGTGGTCCGTTACCACGTGAGCGAGGCAATCTGGAAGCTCCGCGAAACGCCGGGCCCCTTTGACCTCATCTTCAACGACATCGACAAGACCGGCTATCCTGAGTCGTTGGCCGTCATCCGGGAAAAACTGAAGACCGGGGGCGTTCTCATCATGGACAACATGCTGTGGAGTGGTCGGGTATTCGACGATAAGGACCGGGACCCTGAGACTGAGGCAATCCGTGAATCTACGCGGCTGATGGTGGAGGATCCGGCGTGGCTCACCACGGTGATACCCATCCGTGACGGCCTCATGGTGGCCTACAAGAGCTAATTATCCCCCACGGCCACCGTCAAGATATGTTATCCTTACAGGTTAATCGTCACTGTTCGGCCATCTGTTCCGGCCAGCGAATCTGGCGCCCTGGAGAGGAGGCGGACATGCTGAAACCCATCTGCTGCCTTATTCTTCTACTTTGCTTCTGTTCTTCGGCTTCGGCGTTCGACCGTGTCACCGGAAGGGCGTTCGCTTCGCGCTCCGAGATAATCGCACGCAACGGAATGGCGGCCACGAGTCAACCACTGGCCACACAGGCCGCGCTGGACGTTCTGAAGCAGGGGGGAAGCGCGGTGGACGCTGCCATCGCCGCGAACGCCATGCAGGGATTGATGGAACCGACGGGGAGTGGGATTGGGGGAGACCTGTTTGCCATTGTGTGGGACGCGAGAACCCGGAAACTCTACGGCCTGAATGCGAGCGGCCGCTCCCCTTATTCCCTCAGCCTGGAGCATTTCAGGGAGCAGGGAATAGAGCGAATCCCTGCGCACGGTCCTCTGTCGGTTTCCGTTCCGGGTTGCGTGGACGGCTGGTTCGAGCTGCACGGGAAGTTCGGGAGACTTCCCATGGCCGCTGTTCTGGCCCCGGCCATCGAGTATGCGCGCAGCGGGTTTCCGGTCTCAGAGCTGATTGCGTACTACTGGCAACTCAGCGTTCCCGTGTTAAATAAATGGCCCGGGTTCGAGGAGATCTTCACCTTAGACGGCCGGGCACCCAGGAAGGGCGAGGTGTTCAGGAATCCTTTTCTGGCGGACACCTACGAGAAGATTGCTGCGGGCGGGCGTGAGGTGTTCTATCGGGGCGACATAGCGAAGACCATCGATGCATACATGAAGAAAGTCGGCGGCTTTCTCTCATACAGAGACCTGGCGGAGCACACCAGTGAGTGGGTGGAGCCCGTTTCGACGAACTACCGCGGGTACGACGTGTGGGAGCTTCCCCCGAACGGCCAGGGGATAGCCACGCTTCAGATCCTGAACATCCTCGAGGGTTTCGACCTGCGCTCTATGGGCTTCGGCAGCCCAGAACACGTTCACCACTTCGTGGAAGCAAAGAAGCTTGCCTTTGAAGACAGGGCTAAGTTCTACGCAGATCCAGACTTCAACGAGATTCCCGTGAAAGAGCTCATATCGAAGAGTTATGCGGACGATAGGCGAGCCATGATAGACCCAGCTCGCGCTGCCAAGACCTACGATGCGGGAAATCCGGCCCTTCACGCTGGCGACACCATCTACCTCACGGTCGCGGACAGCGAAGGAAACATGGTGTCCCTCATCCAGAGTAACTACCGCGGCATGGGCTCAGGCCTATGCCCGGACGGACTTGGCTTCATGCTCCAGGACAGAGGCGAGCTTTTCGACCTGGAGGAAGGGAAGTTCAACACCTACGCTCCTCACAAGAGGCCCTTTCACACGATAATCCCCGCCTTCATCACGAAGGACGGCGAACCGTTCATGAGCTTCGGTGTCATGGGAGGTGCCACCCAGCCCCAGGCCCAGGCACAGATAGTCATAAACATCGTGGACTTCGGAATGAACCTTCAGGAAGCGGGAGACGCTCCACGCATACTGCACCAGGGCTCCTCGCAGCCCACCGGCGAGAAGATGAGAGACGGGGGAACCGTGTCTCTGGAGACTGGGATTGCAGAGGAGACGGTGAGAGAGCTCGTGAAGATGGGACACAGGATAGGAAAGAACGTGGGCAGCTTCGGGGGCTATCAGGCCATCATGTTCGATAAGGAAAACGGAGTTTACTACGGCGCCTCGGAGTCCAGAAAGGACGGCCAGGCCGCCGGATACTAGGTGATTCACACTCCAGGGAGGAGGAATACCATGCGCTACCTTGCTACAGCGATCCTCGTGACGTTCTGTCTGGGCCTGCTGTGGTTCTGCCCGTCGAGCGGTCAGCAGGGGGGCAGCCGCGCCCAGGCAGTGGCCACCCCGCCCGAGGCCCCGGTAGAACCCGTGCAGCTGGAAAAGCACGGTGACGTTCGCGTGGACGACTACTACTGGCTTAACAAGCGGGAAGACCCGGCGGTCATGGACTACCTCGTGGCAGAGAACGAGTACACGGATGCGATGACGGCTCACACTAACGGGTTACAGGAGATCCTTTTCGAGGAGATAAAGGGCCGCATAAAACAGACAGACATTTCTGTCCCATACAAGATGGACGACTACTTCTACTACACGCGTTTCGAGGAGGGAAAGGAGTACACCGTCTACTGCCGCAAGAAGGGCTCGCTGGAGGGTGTCGAGGAAATCATGCTCGACGTCAACAAGATGGCGGAGGGGCACGAGTTCTTTTCTGTCGACGAGTGGACGGTGAGTCACGGCCAGGACCTGCTGGCCTATTCGGTGGACACCGTGGGACGGCGGAAATACACCATCTACTTCAAGAACCTCACGACCGGTGAGACCCTGGAGGACGTCATCCCCGATGTGACCGGCAACATGGCGTGGGCGAACGACAACAAGACGCTGTTCTATTCCAAGCAGGATCCGACGACACTGAGACCCTACCTGATTTACCGCCACGTCTTGGGAATGCCGGTGGAAGAAGACGAACTGATTTACGAAGAGACCGACGACACTTTCTACTCCTACGTGTTCAAGACCAGGTCCAAAAGGTACGTGATGATTGCCTCCCATCAGACGCTACGCAGCGAGTACAGGTACCTGAACGCGGACGAACCAGGTGGGAAGTTCAAGGTCTTCCTTCCGCGAGAGGGCGAGCACGAGTACCAGCTCGACCACTACGGTGGAGACTTTTACATCCGCACCAACCTGGATGCGAAGAACTTCCGGCTGATGAAGACGCCCGTGAACAAGACCGGGAAGGAAAACTGGCAGGAAGTCATCCCTCATCGTGCATACGTTCTTCTCGAGGGCTTTGAGATCTTCAAGGATCACCTCCTTCTGGAGGAGCGCAAGGACGGGCTGATCCAGATGAGAATTCGCCCCTGGTCGGGAGAGGGAGAGCATTACCTGGACTTCGGCGAGCCGGCCTATTTCGCCTACGCGCGAGACAACTACGATTTCGATACTCCCGTCGTCAGGTACGTCTACACCTCTTTGACCACGCCTCGCTCCGTCTTCGACTACAACATGGTGACGCGGGAGAAGACTCTGCTCAAGCAAGAGGAAGTGCTGGGCGATTTCGATTCGGGCAATTATCAGACCGAGCGCCTGTGGGCCACGGCAAAGGACGGAGTCAAGGTCCCCATTTCGCTTGTCTATCGGAAGGGAATGAAGAAGGAGGGCAGCAGCCCGCTGCTTCTGTACGGCTACGGCTCGTACGGCTACAGCATGGACGCGACGTTCGGCTCGTACCGGCTGAGCCTGCTGGACAGAGGCTTCATCTACGCCATCGCTCACATCCGCGGGGGAGAAGAGCTGGGGCGTCAATGGTACGAAGACGGGAAGCTTCTTAAGAAGAAGAACACCTTCACTGATTTCATCGCTTGCGCTGAGTATCTCGTCCAGGAGAAGTACACCAGCCCGGAGAAGCTCTTCGGGATGGGCGAGAGTGCCGGAGGGCTGCTTGTGGGGGCCGTTTTCAACATGCGACCGGACTTGTTCAAAGGAATCGTGGCCGGCGTTCCGTTCGTGGACGTCCTCACGACGATGCTGGACGAGAGCATCCCGCTTACCACGGGGGAGTATGACGAGTGGGGAAACCCCAACGAAAAACAGTACTACGACTACATGCTCTCCTATTCCCCGTACGACAACGTAGAGGCGAAAGAGTATCCTCACCTGCTGGTTCTCACGAGTCTGCACGATTCGCAGGTTCAGTACTGGGAACCGGCCAAGTGGGTCGCCAAGTTGCGGGCCATGAAGACGGACCACAACCTGCTGCTCCTGAGAACGAAGATGGAAGCGGGCCACGGAGGTGTTTCTGGGCGCTACAAACGTTACAGGGAAGCTGCGTTCATATACGCGTTCCTTCTGGACCTGGCCGGTATCAAGGAATAGAGACGCGATATTGCTTGACAGCGACTCGCCCTTCCTCTATCCTCGTAAGGTTATATTCGGTAGGCAAATAACTAACTCAAAGGAGAAGACACGATGGCAGACAAGAAGGCAGACCTGGCCGGACCGGGCATAGGAAACTACGAAGACCTAGAAAAAGTACTCCCGAACGATTACACGCCCTTGCTTTCCCCGAAAGACACGCAGAAGGCAATCACCGCCGTGAAGGAATACATCGAGGACGGACTCTGCAAGGAGCTGAACCTGATGCGCGTCGAAGTCCCGCTCATTGTTGATGTGGAGAGTGGCGTGAACGACCTTTTGGACCGCGACGGCTCCCGCACTCCCATTCAGTTCCACATCTCCAACGACTACAACAAGAATCCCATCGATGCGCAGGTCGTACAGGCGGCGACCAAATGGAAGCGTGCCGCACTGAAGCAGTTCGGCATGAAGGTCGGCCAGGGTCTGTACACTGACATGCGCGCGGTCAGGAAGGACTACTTCCTGGACCACGACCACAGTGCGTACGTGGACCAGTGGGACTGGGAGTTGGTGATAACGGAAAAGGAGCGCACCCTCCAGTACCTGACGCAGGTGGTCGAGAAGATATGGAAGGTTTTGAAGGGAGCCGAAACCTACGCTCAGAAGTGCTTTCCCCAGCTCAAGACGGACAAGTATCCGGACCTGCCGGAGAAGCTCACCTTCCTGCACGCAGAAGATATCCTGGACATGTTCCCCGACCTGCCGAGGAAGCAGCGCGAGACGCAGATACTGCAGGAGTATCCGGCGATCTTCATCTACGGAGTGGGCTGGACGCTCAAGGACGGCTATCCTCACGAGATGAGAGCGGCGGATTACGACGATTGGGTCACGGAGACCGTGTCGGCTGACGGCCGGCCCATGCACGGGCTGAACGGCGACATCCTGGTCTGGAACCCGGTGACGAAGCGCCGTCACGAGCTGACGTCCATGGGAATTCGCGTGAACGCAGACACGCTCAAGAAGCAGCTGGAGATAACGGGCCAGCTGGATTTCCTCAAGATGCCGTACCACAAGGCAATAATCAACAACGAGATCCCCCTCAGCATCGGTGGCGGCATCGGGCAGTCCCGGACCTACATGGCCATTCTCAAGAAGGCCCACCTCGGGGAGTGCAGCGTCACCGTGTGGCCCAGGATACTCAAGGACATGTGCGCGGAGAGAAACATACACGTCCTAGAGTGAGACGGGTTACGCGCCGGATTCTGGTTGCTCTGCCCCGCCTTCCGCGGGCCTGATTTGGGGCGAACCTTATTCCCTCTGCTGCGTATATACTAGCGGTATACGTATACGGCTCCCCGGGCCGGGCCGCCCGACTTGGGCCTTCGGCCGGCCTCTCGCACCCGCCCAACCAAGAAGGAGGCAGAATGACCGGACGTCCGCTCTTTTCCGCTATCTTATTTGTTGTCATTTTGTTAGCCCTGGCGACACCGGCGATGGCCGTGGAACCCCACGCGGGGATGCTTCGCTATCCGGACGTCAGTGCTACGCACATCGTGTTCCTCTACGCCAACGACCTCTGGCTGGTTCCGAAAGAGGGGGGCACCGCTCTCCCGTTGGCCAGCCCGCCCGGAGAGGAGAGATATCCTAAGTTCAGCCCGGACGGACGCGTGATTGCGTTCTCCGGAAACTACGACGGGAACCGGGACCTGTACACGATACCGGTTGCCGGGGGGACCCCTTTCAGGGTGACGCATCACCCTGCGTTCGAGGCCATGAGCGACTGGACCCCTGACGGACGGCTGGTTTTCTATGCCTGGGGCATAGGGCAGTATCCGCGAGCCACGGAGCTCTTCACGGTTTCTGCCGAAGGTGGCCTGCCCGAGAAAATGCCCGTGCCTTACGGTGCAAGCGCCGCCGTCAGTCCCGACGGTGAGTGGATGGCGTACAACCTGTTCAGCCGCGACCACAGGACGTGGAAACGTTACCGCGGGGGCGCCGCCACCGACATCTGGCTCTTCCACCTGACCCGGCACACTTCTACAAAGATTACCGACTGGGAAGGAACCGACACCCGACCCATGTGGCACAACGACCGGGTGTACTACGTCTCGGACGAGGGTTCGGCCCATCGCCTGAACATATGGGTCTACGATACCAAGTCAGGCGAACGCAGACAGGTGACCGATTATAAGAAGTACGACGTGAAGTGGGCCTCCATCGGACCGGGTAGCGACGGCCAGGGCGAAATCGTGTTTCAGTACGGCTCCGAGCTGCGGCTTCTGGACCTGGGTACGGAAAAAGCCAGAACCGTGAGCGTGACCATTCCAGGAGACCGGCCCAAGATTAGAGCCAAGACCGTACAGGCCAGCGAGCTGATATTCAACGGAAACATATCCTCCACGGGGAAGCGTGCCGTTATTGAGGCCAGGGGTGATATCTGGACGCTTCCGGCCAAGAAGGGCTCCGCGCTTAACCTTCACAGGTCCGACAGCGTGGCCGAGCGGGACCCAGCCTGGAGCCCGGACGGGCAGTGGATATGCTATTTCTCCGACGCTTCCGGGGAGGGCTACGAGCTTTACATCACTCAGTCCGACGGTCGGAGTGAACCCCAGAAGCTGACCAGTCTGGGCAAGGGTTTTCTCTACGCCCCGGTCTGGTCGCCTGATTCGAAGTGGATTTCCTTCTGGGACGAGAAGGGGAAGCTCTACATTCACAACATCGAGAGCAAGAAGACCAGGACGGTCGACCGCAGTCCCGGCATGGGGCGGTCCCCCGTCAGCTGGTCGAGCGATTCCAATTGGCTGGCGTACTCCCTTTCGGAGTCTCAGCTATTGCCTTCTGCGATAAGACTCTACAACGTCGATAAGGACGAGAAACACAAGGTCACGAGCGGAGTCTTCAACGACACGTGGCCCACGTTCGACAGAGAAGGGAAGTATCTCTTCTTCGCCAGCCAGAGAGACTTCTCGTCGCCCATATACGAGGACTACGGTACCACTTGGGTGTACGCGAACACCGACCGCCTGTACGTGGTCCCTCTGAGCAGCGAGACCGAGTCCCCGTTCGCGCCCGAGAGCGACGATGAGAAATGGGAGGACGAAGAGGGGGAGGAAGATGACAAGGACAAGGGTGGTGACAAGAAGAAGGGTGAGGGTACGGCCGAGGATGAGTCTAAGGCCGAAGGCAAGAAGGACAAGGGAGAGAAAGATACAGGAAAGAAGGACGACGATGAGGAGGAGTCTGAGGACGAGAAGCCCGAGCCCGTAGAGATAGACCTAGAGGGTTTCGAGCGCCGTACGATTCCTCTTCCCGCGGAAAAGGGTGGCTTCAGCCGCCTCTGTGTCAACGACGAAGGGAAGCTCCTGTATGCGCGCAACCCTGTCGGAGGCGAGTGGGATAAGCCGTCGTCTATCCACATCTTCGACATGAAGGAAGAGAAGGACGAGGACAAGGAGAAGACCGTCATCTCGGGAATCAGGGGCTTCGCGATGTCTGGCGACGGAAAGAAGCTCCTGGTCATGGACCGCACCCAGGCAATGGCGATAATGGACGCCAAGGCTGACCAGAAGATGGACCCGGTTATCTCTACCTCGGGCATGACGGTTCGCGTGGACCCGAGGAACGAATGGCGGCAGATCTTCAACGAGGCGTGGCGAGTTCAGAGGGATTTCTTTTACGATCCGAACATGCACGGAGTGGATTGGGACGCAGTTCGTGAACAATACGCCGCAATGCTGGAGGACTGCGCCTCTCGGGAGGACGTGAGCTACGTCATCGGAGAGATGATTGCCGAGCTGAACGTCGGGCACGCCTACTACTGGGGCGGAGACACAGAGCATTCCCCTTCGGTCACGGTGGGTATGCCCGGGTGCGACTTCGAGCTTCAGAATGGTGCTTATCGCATTTCCAAGATCATCGAGGGGGGCATCTGGGACACAGACGCGCGTGGACCCCTCAGCCAACCAGGCGTAGGTATCAAAGTCGGCGATTACCTGCTCGCAGTTAACGGTGTTCCTCTGGACACCTCGAAGGACCCATGGGCCGCATTTCAGGGCCTCGCGGGGAAGACCGTGAGTCTGACAGTCAGCGAGGAGCCCAAGTTAGGAGAGAAGGACAGGCACGTGCTGGTCAAGCTGCTCGATAGCGACTACGACCTGCGTTACCGGGCGTGGATTGAGAAGAACCGCGCGTACGTGGCCGAGAAGACCGACGGCAAGGTCGGGTACATTTACGTTCCCAACACTGGCATCGAAGGTCAGAACGATCTCGTGCGTCAATTCTTCGGCCAGGTGACGAGAGAGGCTCTCATCATTGACGAGCGCTGGAACGGCGGAGGACAGATTCCCACGCGGTTCGTGGAGCTTCTGAACAGACCCTTGGCCAACTACTGGGCAACGCGCTACGGAAAAGAAGACTTCCCGTGGCCTCCGGACGCCCATCACGGCCCCAAGTGTATGCTCATCAACTCCCTCGCCGGGTCTGGCGGGGATTACTTCCCGTTCTGGTTCCGCGAGGCGGGGCTGGGCAAACTGGTGGGCACTCGTACGTGGGGAGGCCTCGTGGGCATGAGCGGAAACCCGGCTCTCATTGACGGCGGGTACACGAGCGCTCCGACGTTTGCCTTCTTCGAGAAAGACGGAACGTGGGGCATCGAAGGGCACGGCGTGGACCCTGACATAGAGGTCGTTGACGATCCGGCCCTGATGGTCGGTGGCAAGGACCCGCAGCTTGACGCGGCCATCGATCTGATGCTGGAAGAGATAGACCGCAACCCCTACCGGCCTGCGCGACGGCCCCCGTATCCAGACCGCAGCGGGATGGGGATAAGGGAGGAGGACAGGTAGGCGCCCTCTCGAACCGCAGGGTAGCTTCAGAGGCTCGCTCCAACGAAGTCCGCGGAATAGGGACTTCTCTGGAGCGAGCCTCTTTCCGTAGTGCGTACACAGAGGTTCGCCCCGACGAAGTCCGCGGAATAGGGATTTCTCCGGGGCGAACCTCTCTCTTTAGTCTGTTGGCAGAGGTTCGCCTCGACGAAGTCCGCGGAATAGGGATTTCTCCGAGGTGAACCTCTTTCCTCGAAGCCGTCTGCCCGAGACCCTCGGCCTCCAAATCCGCGACTTCTGACGTTGGTTGAGGGCGACGTCCGCGAGTGCTAGAATGGGCGGGAGCCGTGGGGATGGCATTCGCTCTGCGGCAAGTTTGAAGTAGGGCGAACGACCGCGGCTTCTCTCGTCAGAGTGGGACCGGTGTCCTCCGGCACTCTGAGACCGACCGTGAAACGAGCGATTGCAGAAGGGAGAAGGCCCGTATGACAAAGATGTCTGTCCGAAGCGCATGGCTCGCATCGTCTCTGGGATTCTTGATGTCTCTGGCTTTCAGCTCGCACGCGGTTTGCAGCGAGGAAGACGCCCAGGAAGTCCCTCCCATATACGAGACAGAGGAGAAGGTGGCGGCTCACCTGGTTCTCCTCAACGGCAAAGTGGTGACCGTTGACGAGAGCCAGCCCGAGGCCGAAGCAGTGGCCATCCTGCATGACCAGATTCTTGCCGTGGGAAGCGACAGTCTCGTCAGTCTGTACGTGGGCCCGGAAACCCGCGTGATAGACCTTGAAGGGAAGCTCGTCGTCCCTGGGTTCATAGACGCTCACGCACATTTCCTGAGTCTGGGCTACTCTCGGATGAGACTGCGCCTGAACGAGGCCAAGGGTTGGGACGACGTCGTTGCGCTCGTGGCAGCAGCTGCCTCCGAGTCGAAGCCCCGAGAGTGGATTCTGGGCAGAGGGTGGCACCAGGAAAAATGGGAGAGCATCCCTGCAGATACCGTGGAGGGCTATCCCACGCATCAGACTCTTAGCAACGTGTCCCCCCACAATCCGGTGCTCATGACCCACGCAAGCGGGCACGCCAGTATCGCCAACGCCGTGGCGATGAAGTTGGTTGGAGTCACGGCATCCACGCCGGACCCCGAAGGAGGGCGGATTCTGAGACTTGGCGACGGCAGTCCGGCCGGGGTTTTCATAGAGACGGCCGACGAAGAGATGGACGAGTTCGTCAGAGAAGACAGGGCCAGAAGACCGCCGGCAGAAATCGAGCAGGAACGTAGACGAGCCGTTTCTCTCGCCGCGCAAGAGTGCCTGTCCAAGGGTGTCACGAGCTTCCAGGACGCGGGCTCCACCTTCGAAGAGATCGACCTGCTCAAGAAGCTCTCTGATGAGGACGGGCTTCCCGTGAGACTCTGGGTCATGGTCAACGAAGAGGTGGGTGCGCTGGCTCAACGGCTGTCTGAGTACAAGATAATCAGAATGGCGAAGGCCCGTCTGACCGTGAGAGCCATCAAAGCGCACGTGGACGGAGCGCTGGGTTCGCGCAGCGCTTGGCTTCTGGAACCGTATGAAGACCTCCCGACCAGTACGGGGCTCAGTACAATGTCCGCGGATTCTCTGAAGGCCGTGGCGCGTCTGGCGATGGAACATGGCTTCCAGCTCTGCACTCATGCAATTGGGGACCGGGCCAACAGAGAGGTCCTGGATGCCTACGAGAACGTTTTCAAAGAGTACCCCGCCGAGAAAGACCTGCGCTGGAGAATCGAACACGCTCAACACCTGCATCCCTCAGACGTCCCTCGTTTCCGGGAATTGGGTGTCATCGCTTCCATGCAGCCGATCCACTGTACCTCCGACGGCCCCTGGGTGCCTCAGAGGATAGGTGACAGGAGAGCGGAGGAGGGAGCGTACGTCTGGAAGAAGCTGATGAATTCCGGCGCCGTCGTGAGCTGTGGTACGGATGCTCCGGTAGAGAGCGTGGACCCTATAGCCAACTTCTACGCTGCTGTTACGCGTCGGCTGCCTAACGGTGAGCTCTTCTATCCCGCCCAGCGAATGACAAGAGAGGAAGCTCTCAAAGCTTACACCATAGACGCCGCGTACGCCGCATTTCAGGAAGGAGAGAAAGGCTCGATCACCCGTGGGAAGCTGGCCGACGTAGTAGTGCTCTCCAAGGACATCCTGACCGTTCCCCAGGAAGAGATACTGAGTACGAAAGTGCTTTACACCATCGTGGGTGGCGAGATCGTGTATCAGCGGTGACGTTCGTCAGCGATCACGTTGCCTGCCGCATGCAGGTCGTGCGAAGTGGTATGCGAGATGCAGGAGGAAGCCAATGGCACCGTTTGATGCGCAGATAACTTTCTGTTACACAAGAAACCTGGCCGACACGGCTCGCTTCTATGAGAAAACATTGGGGCTCACTCTGGCCCTGGACCAGGGAGGGTGCAGGATTTACCGCGTAGCGGGCCGCGCCTTCATCGGATTCTGCGCGAGAGAGAATGCCGCCAGGCCTGAAGGTATCATTTTGACTCTTGTCACGGATGACGTGGATGGTTGGTATCGTCTGCTGGGTGAGAAGGGAGTGGTCTTTGAGAAAGCCCCGGCATATAATCCGAAATACGACATCTATCACTGCTTCGCGCGCGACCCAAGTGGATATTTGATTGAGATTCAAAGATTCGAAACCCCGGCGTGGCAGCCCTGAGGCCGTTGGCGTCACCGCTTGCAGTCGCGGGTGGCATCCAGTGTGGTATCAGTCTGACGGGACGTGGCGCCCGGTCGCGACACCACTTCGGCCGACACGGGGTTCGAGGTAGCGTTTCAGCAGGGACTTTCGAAAGGAGTGACTGGAATGAAGAAGAATCTCTGGACCGTTGCGATAGTATTGCCCATTGCGTTCATTCTGAGCCTTAATTGTGCTGGAACCGGTTCCTCGGAGGAGATGCAGCTCTGGCCGGAGATCGAGCCTTTCCAGTCCGGCTATCTCAAGGTCTCGGACATACACGAGATATACTACGAGCTCTGCGGAAATCCTCGGGGAACGCCCGTGTTCGTGCTGCACGGCGGACCTGGAGCGGGATGTTCCCCCTACTATCGCCGGTTCTTCAACCCAGAGAAATTCCTGGTTGTTCTTCACGACCAGCGGGGCTGCGGGAGATCCCGGCCGTTCGCGGAACTCAGGGACAACACGACTCAACACCTGGTTCAGGACATAGAGACGCTGCGCACTCATCTGGAGTTGGATAAGATCATTCTTTTCGGTGGCTCCTGGGGCTCGACGCTTGCTCTGGCCTACGGCGAGACGTATCCCGAGCAGGTTACGGGCATGGTCTTAAGGGGCATCTTCCTGGCAACACAGGAGGAGCAGGACCACTACTACCACGGAGGCGTGAACCAGTTCTTTCCCGAAGCCTACGAGCGACTCCTTTCTGCGCTTCCGGATCCAGCCGGACGACCTCTGCCCGACGCTCTCCTGGAGCAACTTCAGAGTGAGGACGAGGGCGTGCGCGACAGATGCAGTATAGCCTGGGTCAAGTACACGGCCCGAATCGGAGGGCTCCAGGCCGGCGACGAGTGGGTGGATGAGATAGCCAAGTCAGAGCGAGCAGGTTTCATCATCACGCTAGCGCTCTTTGAGAACTACTACCTGGCGAACGGATGCTTTCTTGAAGAAGGACAGCTACTGGATAACGCTGACAGAATAAAGGACATCCCGGTCTTCATCGTGAACGGTCGGTACGACATGGTCTGCCCTCCGGTGAGTGCGTACCGCCTGCACCTACGGCTACCCGTATCCGAACTGGTCATCGCTGAGGCTGCCGGACACTGGATGGGAGAGAAGCCCATAGAACAGGCCCTGCTCAAGGCCATGAGGAAGTACGAGTAACGCCACCTTTTCGTAAAGGCAATCATGAACAGTCGTGAGCGACTCCTGGTCGCCATGGACGGGGGAGAGCCGGACAGCATACCTCGTGCTCTGAGTTTCTACCGCGTGGAGATCGAAGAGTTGGCTCCGCCCGGGCAGTGGCGAGACGGATTGGTGGACGTCCGGTTCATCAGATTCTCTCCGTCTCGCGAAGAGGAAAAGCTGGACCGCAGGGCGGAAGCTTCCCCGCCCGACACCCGCCTGGGAACATCCGCCCAGATGGCCACCTATGCCAGCTGGGATTACCACCCCGAGTCCTCCTCGCGGCGCAATCCTCTGGCCCACGCGTCTTCGCTCGCCGATCTGGAGCGTTTCCCATTTCCTCGGCCCGGCCGGCCCCGGGACGTGAAGAAGCTGGCCTCACAGGTGAGGAAACTACACTCTCGCAACCTGGCCGCCGGCGGCAACCTGCCTCACCTGGGAGGAGAGCTGTTCGAGTCTGCCTGGCGCCTGAGGGGTCTCAACAACTTCCTGGTGGACCTGGTGAAGCGTCCTGATTGGGCGAACTTCTTACTGGATCGTCTGAGAGATCTGGCTCGCCGCAATGCTGAGACGCTCGCCAGGGCGGGCGTGGACGTGCTTGCACTGGATGACGACGTCGGTATGCCAGGCACGATGATGATCAGTCCCCGCACCTGGAGGGAGTTCTTCAAACCGCGCTTCGCAGACATCGTTCGGGCAGCGCGTTCTGTTAAGCCTGAGATCCGCATCCTGTATCACAGCGACGGGTACTTCGAGCCCATAATAGAAGACCTGGTGGAAATAGGCGTTGACGCCATCAACCCCGTTCAGCCCGACCACATGGACGCCGTGCGCATTCGGAGGAAGTTCGGAACGAGGCCGGCGCTCTGGGGAACCGTAGGGCGGCACACCACGTTCAGCTTCGCGAAACCAGAGGACATCCGTCGCGAGGTGAAGGAGCGCGTCGAGGCGCTCGGGCGCTCCGGCCTCATTCTCTGCCCTGCCTACGACATCGACGAACCGGACATCCCCTGGGAGAACATCGCCGCCTTCCTGGAGGCGGCCGAAACATACGGTTAGAGCCTCCGCGGTAAACGGAGGCTCCAACGGGAAACAGTTCCGCTCCCAAGAGCGGGCGGCGGGCTGTCTCGAAGCCTTCGGCTCGAGACGAAGCGTCTAGGACCGCTCCGTAGCCCTTCGCCTTGCCCTCAAGAGGAGGATCACCGCCATCGCAACTATCAGGGCAGCCAGCAGCAGCTGTCCGCTTCGCTTCAGGGTAGGAACCGGGTGCGGAGGCACGACCTCGAACACAGCATCACTGTCGTCCTGGTTTGTGTTCAGGAACGGGTCGTACGCCACGATGCGCACGAGATACTGGTCGGACAGTGTACCCGGAACCGTCCACATGTAACTGGAATCGTTGTCCTCGCCCAGGGCCACTGTGTCGAAAGACGCTCCGTTATTTGTCGAGTAGAGAATGTCCACCGAGTCCACGCCGCTCTCGTCCGTGGCCGTCCATGTTATCTCGTACTGAGTTCCCGCTACCAAGGTCTCCCCTCCGTTGGGGTCGGTGACGGTGATAGAGGGAGGAGTTGCGTCTGCCGTGGCCGTCAGTGGAGTCGAAGACCCCAGCGAGTAGTACTGGTTAGTAGAGAGGGTGCCTTTGTGTTTCACCCTCAGCACATAGGCGCCCGGGATGGGAATGGCTTGGATCTGCTCAACGTTGTCCCTGACGTTGTCTCCCCGGCTTGCCGGGCTGCTGGGACTGGCAGGGTTCAAAGTCCACGGCATGTATTCGGTCGAAGTGGCTAGGTGCTCAAGCCGCATGTCCAGGTCGTTGACCAGCATAGGTGTTGTCGGGTCGAGTGCGGGGGCCGTGGGCGTGCCCGGTGGATCTGTCCAGGCGATGGTAAACCTCACCGTTGTGGCACCGTCACACACGAGATAAAGACTGTCCTCCTCTCCGTTAGCCAGGAAGTCCTCGTGCATCCGGATAGCGCTCGCAGTGTCCGCGCTGATAAGATCTGCGGCCTTACGAGTATTCATGAGCCCCCACCCAAAGGAGTAGTCGGGGCCATCGTTGGGACCCGACTCATCGGCACTCTGTATCAACAAAGCCTTCATGGTTGACGAGCGCGGCGTGGTGCTGCCGTGCGTGTCCTCGTAGTGGCGGACAAGCAGGTTGAGAGAGCCGGACAGGTTGGGAGTGGACATGGACGTTCCGCTGTAGATGCCGTACGCCGTGTCGCTGGCGTCAGTGCAGGAGTACAGACCTATGCCGTTCGCCACGAAGTCAGGCTTTATGCGGCCATCGTCGGTCGGCCCCCAGCAGGTGAAGAGCGCGGCAACCACATCGGCGGGTGAAAAGTACCCCAGCGGGATGTCGTACACCGCACCGACCGTTATCACGTTCTTGGCGACTCCCCTGTGATTGACGCAGTCGTAACCGGTTGCCCCTCCGTCAGGGTCTCGCGTGGCAGTGCTCCAGACCCAGTTACCAACCCCATCGTCCCACACCCAGTGTCCGCCTCCGGGACCCGGACCGGCGTCATCTCGGTCGTTTCCGGCAGACGTGCAGATGGAGTAATAGGGAGCGTTGTATGCAATCTGGTCCCAATCCTGGGCCTGGGCATCATAGAAGCCGAAGTAGTAGTCCTCGGTCGTGCTGACGTTAGTGTCGCCGAACCAGTACCAGTCACCGGACTGGTACCATCCGGTGATGAGGCTGTATGAGTGGTTAGAAACGTTGAGGCCGGCAGCGGCTGCGGCGGCGGCCTCGGTCTCGTCGAAGTCCCAGTCGTAGGCCGCGAGGTTGGCCTGGTAGGACATCCCTTTGGCGTTAGCGGTCACTCCAGTGGCGATCATTGTTCCCGCCACGTGGGTGGCGTGGTAATGCGTGGCGGCCGGGCTGTCTATCTGGGTGACTCTTCCCGTCAGTTCCTGGTGAGTGAGCCGTACCCCTCCCGCGTCCCAAATGGCCAGCTCCCCAAGGGTCGTGCCGGAGCCGGTCAGGGAATAACCCGAGCCTCCTCCCGGCCAGACGTTGAAAGTGCTGATCGTTCTGGCCGCAGTCAAGTTCTGGGCCAGATAATAGAAGGGCCTGCCGTGCTCCACATACATGAGCTTGATGTCGGGGTCTCGGTTCAGAGCGCTCTGGGCGGGCTCCTGGCTATCAAGAAGTTCGTGGAAGAGGGGTCCCCGTCGGGCTTCCAGACGCTGACGGAAGAGGGAAGACAGATTGTCAAGCTCGAGCTGGTTAGTTGCCTGGCGCGGCTGGGCAAGTGCGACAGAACACAGAGCCAATCCGGCCAAGAAGAGGCACGAGACAGAGACTACGAGGTACCGCGGCATAGACATTGGCAACTCCTCCACTACCAGCCTGTGCTGGTCCGGTGACGGCTGTCTGACCCTGCGGGCTCGGGATCGGCCTTGCGGATGCTTGTTCGATGGAAGTGGCCCACAAGGGTCTCGAAAAAATACAGATACACGGCTCGCGACGTGCGATGCAGCAGCCAGGCTCACGCGGAGGGTACCGTAACTAAGCCCCGGTCTCAGCCATGCGTAGAGTGTCGTGACATTATACACCCAAATCGTCTGTAATTCAAGCAATTTCCACGGGTTGTTGACGGCTTGACCGGAAGCCCGTCCTGGATTATGCTGCAAGAGGGCGTTGCAGGCGTCTCGTCGCCGGGATCTCTTCTCGGCCTGCGAGCCGTGCGGATCAAGCCGGAGGGGGTGCAATGAGAAAGCGCGGGCAGACAAAAGGAATATTCTGCATCGAAGGTCTGTGGGACCCAGATCTTCGTTTATCCTCTACAGTTAGACCGCTGATGGAGCTGCTCAGGCTCAACGAGTCCATCGACTACATACACCGGGAGTACGCCACTCGCGAAGAGTTTGAATTCTATCTCTCCAAGTGGACTCAAAAGAGCTACGACGCCTATCCTATTCTCTACGTTGCGGGCCACGGCAAGGAGGGGGGTATCGAGATGGGAAGTGGCGTGTACTCTATCGACGCCATGGCCGACTTGCTGGCCTCCAAGTGCGCAAACCGGCTCATCATGTTCTCTTCATGTAGTACCATGAACATCTCGAAGCAGAAGCTCCAGCTCGTTCTGGATAAGACCGGGGCCCTGGCTGTGTGCGGATACCGGGTTGACGTTGACTGGCTCAGATCCACGGCCTTCGAGCTGCTTTTGCTTGCCAGGATGCAGGACAACGAGTTTTCTGGACGCGGAATCGAGGCCATCCTTCACCAGGCAGAAGAGATCGCCAAGTCGTTCGGTGATCTCGAATTCAGGATGGTCACCATAAAGGATGTGAAGTAGGTCTAGCCGGGGATACATTCCAGGGTCGTGACTGGGTCTGCGACAACAGTTGTCGCCACAGTGGAAGTCTCTTAACACCAGTGAGGCTAACATGAAGAGCATCAAACGTTTCGCGATCATGTTTCTCACGCTTCTTCCGTTCTTGCTCTTTGTCACGTCGTGCAGCACGGTTCCGCTTACCGGCAGACGCCAGCTAAACATAGTCCCGGGGCCGACCGTCCTCTCGATGAGCTTCCAGCAGTACGACGAATTCCTGAAAACCAACAAGCTCAGCACGAACGAGGAGCAAACTCGTACGGTCAAGACCGTCGGCGGCAAGATACAGCGAGCAGTAGAGAGATACATGGCGGAGAAGAAGCTGATCGATGAACTGAGGGGCTACGACTGGGAGTTTAACTTGATCGAAAGCCCGGAGCTGAACGCGTGGTGCATGCCTGGAGGGAAGGTGGTCGTCTACACCGGGCTATTGCCGGTCACGAGAGACGAAACCGGTCTCGCCGTCGTGATGGGACACGAAGTGGCCCACGCGGTAGCGAAACACGGGAACGAGAGAATGAGCCAAGCGCTCGTCACGCAGATGGGCGGCATGGCACTCTCGAAAGCCATAGAGGAAAAACCCGAAGAGACCCGGCAGTTGTGGCTGGCCGCCTTCGGAATCGGCGCACAGCTTGGGGTTCTTCTTCCTTACAGTCGCCTCCACGAGAGCGAGGCAGACCGTCTGGGTCTCATCTTCATGGCGATGGCGGGTTACGACCCGGGCAGGGCGGTCGATTTCTGGGAGAGAATGGCTCACGAGAAGGGTGGAGCAGGGCCGCCGGAGTTTCTGAGCACTCACCCCTCTGACGAGACCAGGATAAGGAAGTTGAAGGAATTGATTCCAGAAGCGCTGCCGTACTACGAGAAGTCGCGATGAGATGCGGTGGGTGGACGCACGGCCAAGGCCGTTGGGCAGATTGACGCTGGTCCTACAATTTCATGAGCTCGAGCGAGTCGAGCGCTGACGGCCGGTCTCTTCCGCCGGCCCTCAGCCCGTTTCCCTTTCACGCACTCCAAGGAGGCCGAGATGACGCCGAACGCGGAGCCCGTTTCCCAGAGTAGAGCCGCGATGGTGCCGGACGTTGGGTGGAGCTTTTCGAACGGATGGCAGGTGCTGTGGAAGTACTTTTTAGAGCTTCTGCTCATAAGTATTGTGCTGTTTCTCTTCTCGTTACCCACGTGGCTCAGCGAGGCAGCCGAACACGTTCACATCGGTGCTGCAGTGCTTCTCTGGTTATTCACCGTTATCTACGGGGTCCTGCTCCTGGCTCCCATCGAGTATGGTGTGGCGTTCGGTTTTCTCAAGGCCGCGAGACTAGACCGGCTGGACGTGAAAGACATATTTGAGGTATTCCAGAATTGGGCCAACGCGGTGCTGGCCAACATCCTGGTTGCCTTCATCGTAGGCGTTGGGATACTGCTCCTGATAATTCCTGGCATCGTCTTTGCGTGCAAGCTGGCCTTTGTCCCGTACATCATCGTCGACAGGAAGCTGGATGCCATCCAGGCCGTGAAGGAGAGCTGGCGAATGACAAACGGGCACGCCCTCACGGTTTTCCTGGTGGGCCTTCTCGCAATCCCCATTAGTCTGGCAGGGCTTCTCTGTTTCATTGTGGGCATAATCCCGGCAGTCATGTGGATACGGCTCGCCTTTGCCTCGCTCTATCACGCGGTAAGTCAAAGCGCTGGTGCGCCGCCGGCGCCGGTAGCGTCGTAGGGACGGACGGCACTCCGTCAACGGGATTGTTGACGAGATGTGATTGTTACTACTGCTGGGTCATCCGGATTCTTGCTGATTGCGTCAAGGCTTCTACACCAAATTGGTGCTCTTCCGCACTTCTTGACATCTTGCCTCATAGGAGGGAGCATGTTACGATTGTTAGCGCCCCGCCTTCTCACCCTTCTTGCGTTTGCCCTGTTCTTGTCTCTCCCTGCAGTCGCCGCGCAGGAGACAGGCAGTGACGGCGCAGAAACTGTCCCCGAAGAGACTGCCGGCGCCGCATCCGACTGCGTCGTCATTCCCGGCGGCGAGTTCTTGATGGGCTCAGATGGAGAAGGGGACCACGCCCCCGCTCACAGAGTGCGCATCGACTCGTTCTGCATGGACAAGTACGAGGTTACAAACGCGCAGTACGCTGCCTTCTGCCAGGAAACCGGCAGGAAGATGCCCGAGTTCTGGGGAATGGGCCGGTTCCGCTCCGGGCCCGATTTTCCCGACCACCCGGTGACGGGAGTCAGCTGGCGTGATGCAGAAGCATACGCGGAGTGGTGCGGAAAGAGACTCCCCACAGAAGCAGAGTGGGAATACGCCGCAAGGGGTGGGCTGGAGGGCAAGGCCTTTCCGTACGGTGACACTGCCGACTCGACCCTCGCCAACTACACCAAGTCGGGCGAGGGTGGCACGGTGGCGGTCGGAAGCTACCCGGCGAACGGGTTCGGACTGCACGACATGGCCGGAAACGTGAGCGAATGGGTATCGGACTACTACGATGGCGAGTACTATGGCGAAAGTCCGAGCGACAACCCGAAGGGTCCTGAGGAGGGGAAGTTCAGGGTCTTTCGCGGCGGAGGATGGCACTCCGGTCCGTCCTGCACCAGGGTTTTCTACCGCAACGCGTTGCCCACTAACTGGGTCGACTTCAACGTGGGCTTCCGCTGCGCGAAAGACCTAGATTAGACCGTGGGGTCGGGACCAGACTGCTCGGTTCTTGAACATTAGAGGACGCTTCGTGTCTTCCAAGGCAGACAAAAGCTCTTCAGACTGGGCGACAGCCCTTCGGTCCGAGAAGGGACCTGATGCTCTCAAGCTGGACGACGGCTCGAGGGTGGCTGTGATCGGTTGCGGTCCGGCCGGCTCTTTTTTCAGCTATTTCCTTCTGGACATGGCCGAGAGGATGGGCATCGACCTACGAGTGGATGTCTTTGAGTCGCGCGATTTCTCGAGGCCGGCTCCCCTGGGCTGCAACATGTGCGGAGGAATCGTCTCCGAATCCCTGGTGCAGGCCCTGGCCGCGGAAGGTGTGAGCTTGCCACCCACAGTCGTACAGAGGGGGATTGACTCCTACATGCTTCACATGGACGTAGGAAGCGTGAGCATAGAGACCCCGGTGAAAGAGATGAGGATCGGAGCCGTGTATCGCGGGTCCGGTCCCCGCGGAGTGGAGGAGACCGATTGGATGAGCTTCGACGGCCACCTGCAGGGGCTGGTTCTCAAGAAAGGGGCGAAGCTCAAGCACGGCCGCGTGGACGAAATCGCCTTGAAAGGCGGGAAGTTTCAGGTCAAGTTGAAGGGAGGCCAACCCGAGACCTACGACCTGGTGGCCGTGGCCGTGGGTATCAATTCCGCGACCCTGAAACTCTTCGAGGGAATGTCGCTGGGATACGAGCCCCCCCGGGGTACGAAGACCTTCATAAGGGAGTACTACCTGGGTCGAGAAGCGGTGGGGAAGATACTCGGGAGCTCGATGCACGTCTTCCTGCTGGACATCCCGCGGCTGGAGTTTGCCGCTATCATCCCCAAGGGTGACTACATGACGCTTTGCCTGCTCGGCCAGGACATAGACAACAAACTGGTGGAGTCGTTTATGAATTCCCCCGAGGTCGAGAGATGTCTGTCTCCGGAATGGAGCTCGAGCGAAGGCGCTTGCCAGTGCTCGCCGCGTATCAGTGTGAAAGGGGCAAGGCGTCCGTTTGCGGACAGGCTCGTCTTCATCGGGGATTGCGGCGTGACCAGGTTGTACAAGGATGGAATCGGAGCGGCCTATCGCACGGCAAAAGCAGCGGCGACCACGGCAGTCCTTCAGGGCGTATCCGCGGCGGATTTCGAGAGACACTATTGGCCGGTGTGCCGAACGATAGAGAACGACAACGCGATAGGAAGATTGTCTTTCGTGGCCACTCGGCAGATTCAGAAGAGGCGTTTCGCTCGCCGTGCCGTGTTCCGAATGACTGTGGCCGAGCAGAAGGAGGACGGACACCGCCGCCGGATGAGCATGGTCCTGTGGGACATGTTCACGGGCAGCGCACCCTACCGGGAAGTGTTCCTGCGGATGATGCGACCTGGCTTCTGGGGCCGGCTTATTTGGAACATCGTTGTTTCCTTACTGTCCCCGGGAAGGGCGACAAGCAAGAGGTGAGAACCATGGACTCAGGCGCGTTGGGAAAGGTCTATGACGACGGTGAGGTCATCGTGAAGCATGGAGACGTGGGGGACAGCATGTACGTCATCCAGGAGGGAGAGGTCGAGGTGCTCGTGGAGGAGGGAGGCAAGGAAGTGCGCTTGAGAGTCCTGGGGGAGGGTGAGTTCCTGGGTGAGATGGCCATATTCGAGCGAGAGGTGCGCTCGGCCACGGTTCGTGCCCTGGGCAAGGCCCGGCTGCTCACTGTGGACCGAAAGAACCTGCTCCGCAGGATTCACGAGGACCCGTCGCTTGCCTTTCGGCTGCTGGAAACGATGTCGAGGCGCATTCGAGGACTGACGAACGAAGTGGTCAAACTAAAGGGTGGAAAGTAGGCGCTCTGCTGCGCCCCTGGTGAGAGCAATGGCAGATTCGAGGTTCTACAAGACACCGCCGGCAACAGACAGACCCGCGAGGGAACTTGTGGCATGCGCCGGCACCGCCCAGGAAGAACGCTACACCTTCTACAGCTCAATCGAGATCGGTCGTTACAGCGAGGGAAGGGAGACGGAAACCGGCGTCCTGCTGGTCAAGGACCCAACTGTCTCGTCCCGGCACTGCATCATCACCCAGTCCCTTGACGGGCGTTGCTTCGTGCGCGACGTCAGCCGCAACGGAACCAGGCTGGACGGAAAGCGGCTCATTCCCAACCTGGAAGTGGAGATCGAAGAGGGACAGGTCATTTCCGTCAGCAGTGAGCATGAATTCCGTGTGACCGGCGAGCCGGATGCCGCCGCACTGAGCCTGGCATCTGCCCGGTCCGCAACGATGGCCATCTCGGGCGTTGCAATGGTCACGGTG
This sequence comes from Candidatus Eiseniibacteriota bacterium, assembly GCA_020349905.1. GTDB lineage: Bacteria > Eisenbacteria > RBG-16-71-46 > JAFGJU01 > JAFGJU01. Next base: position 929,947 of record CP070702.1, on the reverse strand, counting down.
CTGGTTGGAGACATTCGCGACTACACCGTTCTTGTGAGAACGGCCGCGTCGAAGAAGCTGCAACAATCTGTGAGTCGCGTGTTTGCCCGCCTCGGAAGGGAGGTGGCGAAGCACGGTGGCACCGTCAAGGAATATCAGGGGGACGCCATCTTCGCTTTCTGGGAGGAAGGCTCCGTCGAGGACCACGCGGTCAGTGCCTGCCGGGCTGCCGTTGCGCTCGATGAACTGGCATGCAAGCTGGCAGCGGACCGTTCTGTCTGGGCGGTCGAGGAGTTTCCCCTGAAGATGGACTGGGCTCTCGCCACAGGCCCCGTGGCCATCGAAGGCCTCGGCGGAGATCACCCCACGGGGCTCTCCATGATAGGGGAGCCGGTAATACTTGCCTTCCGAATAGAGAAATTCGCCACCGACGAGACGGGCTGCATCCTCGCGTGTCCCACCACGGTGGAGAAGGCCTCTCGTACCTTTAAGTTCAAGGATCTTGGGGAGAAGCACGCGAAGGGCTTCGAGAAGGCCGACCGGGTCTACGCCCTCATGAGAGCGAAGCGCCTCCTGGGTTTCTGAATCGCCGCAGCCCAGAGTCTCTGAAGAGAAACGCTGTGCGTCTTCGGTTGGCCCGTCGTTCCTGCTACTGGTGTCAGAGAAGGCCGAGGAGGTCTCCGGGGTGGTGGACAGTCGATTTGGCCTGAGCGGGATTCCGACATCCTTGGAAAGGCCTCCGTGAGGCGAGCCAGGAGACACAGGTTGGAAGAGATTTTATGAGAAGAGCGAAAAGACCGGCGTCAGGAACGAAGAGACCGGCGTCAGGAGCGAAAAGACCGGCGTCAGGAACCAGGGCCAAGCCCCGCAAAGGTGTATTTCGTCCGACACACGGGGAGTTCAACGAGGCGGTCAGGGCTCCAGGCTCCTACCTGGACGCCCACCTGCCTGAGCCGGACTACGCGCGCCCGCTGCTCAGGGTGCCGGAAGAGAAGAAGGCAGCGATATTGGAGAAACTGACGTTTCTCTACGGCAGCAAGAAAGCCTCTCAGTATTACCCCGAGGTCGAGCGAATAATGCGCGTCTACTACGCGCACAAGACAGCGGAGATGATAAAGAACGACGCCGTCTTCGACCCGGCTCAGAGATTCACTGAGAAAGACAGCATACTTATCACATACGGCGACCTGATAACCGGGAGAGACGAGAAACCGCTCAAGATTCTGCAGAGAATCCTGAGGGAGAGAGCCAAATTCATAACCACGATTCACCTTCTGCCTTTCTTCCCTTCCTCTTCTGACCGCGGCTTCTCCATCATCAGCTACTTCAGCGTGGACCCCAACCTGGGAACCTGGGAGGACATCCAGGAACTCGGCAAGGACTTCAGGTTGATGTTCGACGGCGTCATCAATCATGTCTCCGCCAAGAGCAAATGGTTTCAGGAGTTTCTTAATGGGAATCCGTACTACAAGGATTTCTTCACGCAGTTCTCCTCAATGGCGGACCTGGACCCGGAAGCGCTCAAACGGGTAATGAGACCACGAACGACTCCGTTGCTCACAAGGTTCGAGGCCATCGATGGGCCGAGGCACATATGGACGACGTTTAGCCCGGACCAGGTGGACCTCAACTACAAGAACGTAAACGTGCTCCTTCGCGTTCTGGACGTTTTGCTCTTCTACGTCAGAAGGGGAGCGGACATAATACGGCTGGACGCGGTGACCTACCTGTGGGAGGAACTGGGGACCGCCTCGGTCCATATGGAGCAGACGCATCAGATAATCCAGCTCTTCCGATTGATTCTGGACGTTGTGGCGCCGCATGTGGCGCTCCTGACAGAGACAAACGTTCCTCACGAGGACAACCTTAAATACTTCGGCGACGGGCATAACGAAGCTCAACTTGTGTATAACTTCGCACTCCCTCCTCTCGTGCTGCACTCCTTTCACACGGGAAACTGTCGGAAGATGAGCAGGTGGGCCGCCGGGCTCGAGCGCATATCGGGTAGCGCCACGTACTTCAATTTCCTGGACTCCCACGACGGCGTCGGGCTCATGGCCGTCAGGGGCATCCTTTCGGAGTACGATATCGGGGAACTGATGAAAAGGACGCTCGAATACGGGGGAATGGTCTCCTACATGCTGGGAGAGGATGGGAGACATTATCCTTACGAGCTCAACATAGCCTGGTACAGTGCCGTCAATGGTATGGAAAGCGACGAGCCGATAGAGACTCAGATCGACCGCTTTGTTGCGTCGCGTTCCGTTCAACTTGTCCTGAGGGGGGTGCCCGGCAGCTACTTGCCGAGCGTCATAGGTACGGAAAACGACGTGGAGACGGTCCTGAGAACCGGGGCCAAGCGAGACATCAATCGCCGGGCGTTCGATGTCGACGCACTCATGCGACTTCTTGAAGACAGGAGCTCTCGTGCGCACCTGATTCTCGAGCGACTGTCGCAACTCGCGGGCGTGCGAGTCCATTGTCCGGCTTTCCACCCGAGCGGCGAGCAGAGCGTTATAATGAGAAACGACGCCGTGTTCTCGCTCGTTCGAACGTCACTGGACGGGAGCCAGCGAATACTCGCGCTCACCAATGTGACCGGCAGCAGGCGAGTATTCCGCCTGGAGAAGAAGGACGTGGAGCGCTGGCCGCGGGTGTTCGAGAATCTTCTGACCGGCGAGGTGACAAGGGCGAGGGACAACCAGAACGAATTCAGGTTAAGACCCTTCGAGGTGCAGTGGTTACTGTTCGTGGACCCGTGAGGCAAGCATCGAGCCCGGAGTCCCGACACAGTCGAGGTGAAGGGAAGGACGCTTCATGCCCGATCGACTTGACATAGCGAAGAACTGGCTTCCGCGTTATACGGGAATGCGGTTGGACCGATTCGGTGACAACATACTGCTCACGAGCTTTCGATACTACATCGAGAAGTTCGCGGAGATGTTCGGATGTGACATCTGCGGTCAGGACAGGCCCATGCAGGCGGCAACCAACTCGGCCGGGTTGACGATAGTGAACTTCGGGATGGGGTCGGCCAACGCTGCCACCATCATGGATTTGCTCAGCGTGCGGCGCCCAACCGGAGCCCTTCTTCTGGGGAAGTGCGGGGGCCTCAAGAGCTCCACCGAAATAGGTAACTTCATCCTCCCGATCGCTGCGATTCGCGGGGAGGGCACGAGCGACGACTACTTCCCGCCTGAAGTCCCCGCTCTCCCTTCGTTCAAACTGCACAAGTTCGTATCGGACAAGATTGTGGCTCGCGGCTACGAGTATCGGACCGGCGTGGTCTATACCACCAACAGGCGCCTCTGGGAGCACGACAAGAACTTCCTGGCGCGGCTAAAGCGCCTCACGTGCATAGGAATAGACATGGAGACGGCCACGATATTCATTGTCGGGCATCACAACGAGATATCCCGCGGGGCACTTCTGCTCGTTTCCGACGTACCTCTGACTCCCGAAGGCGTGAAGACAGAGGAATCGGACATTCGGGTGACCAAACGGTGGTCCGACGTGCACCTTCAGATCGGGATAGAAGCGATGGCAGAGATATGCGATAAGGGAGAGAAGATCAAGCACTTCAAGTATTGAACGCAGCGGAAAGCGGTGGCAATAAGGCAAGCCCTTATCGAAAGGCCGGGATGCAAGCCGCCGCAGTCGACCGGTTCCCTGCCTCTTGAGGGCGGCTCTATGACGGCGGCCGTAACCATATCATCTGAGCACGACCATCTTTCTGACGCACGTGAAATCGGCGGCCCTTAACCTGTAGAAGTACACGCCCGAGGGCACGGCTACTCCCGCCTGGTTCTTCCCGTCCCAGACCGCCACGTGGCCGCCTTGTGGCCTCCAGTCGTCTATCAGGGTCTTGACCAGCTTTCCCCTTACGTCGAAAACCTGCAGGGATACCTCGCAGGGTAAGGGTAGTTCGTAGCGAATCAACGTACTGGGATTGAAGGGGTCGGGGTAGTTCTTGCTGAGCTCGTATTTTCTGACCGTTTGGTCTTCCACAGAAACTGTTCCCGGCTCCTCTCTACCGTAGTCGTCCTCTCCGATGACCCTGATGGTGTCCCTTCCCTCGAAGGGAAGACCGCCGGCCTCACCGGTGACCGCCACTTCGACAGCGTCCCCCTTCGGGAGAACTTCTTGGACTCGCTCTCTGTCAAACTTGACAACGACGTCCACCCGGCCGTTCGAATCGTGGTCGCCCAGAGAACAGGAATCCGCCTCCGCACTCACGGAGCCGTTCAGGCGGACCGTGGGAACGTCGATGTCCGTGACAGGAAGCCCCCGGGGCAGTTCGATGCGACAGGTGACGTACCTGCCTCTGCTCTGGAGATTTAAAGTGTTGGGCAACACATTGACGGAGGCCAGGATCGGAGGAGCTTCGCTGAGTCCCGCAAGCGACGCGAGGGATGCCACGGCCAGCCTGGTCACGTCTGCGGCGAAATTCATGTCCAAATAGTCGACTATGTCGTGAGCCGTGTGCCAGTAGGGATTGATTTCGTTGTCCAGCTCGATTCCGCAGAGCGCCCGGTATCCCTTTTGCCAGAAGCTCGCGTGGTCGCTGAAGACCCAGCTGTTGTTGATGACGTCCACGAGCGGCAATTGCGGGACGAAGCTGTCGCCTACGGCGTGGCAATAGTTAACCAGCTGGTACGAGGCTCCGTTTCCGACAAGGTACGCGCTTGGAGTACCGTAGGCGATCATATCGAAATTGAGGGCCGCCTCGATTCTCTCTCCCCGGTGAAGCGCGCACTCGGTGTAGTACGAGCTGCCGTACGGTCCCAGTTCCTCCCCGGAGAAGAAGACGAACTTTATCGTTGATTCGAAGCCGTAGTCCTTAAGGACCCTGGCGGCCTCCAGGACTAGGCTGGTGCCGCTCGCGTTGTCGTCCGCTCCCGGTGCCTTGATCATCGGGATCCTGGAGATGCTATCGTAGTGGCCGCAGACCACATATACGGTCGAAGGCGACGCGGTGCCCTCGAGTGTGGCGACGACGTTTCTCCAGGCATCGGGCACGCCCTCGTTGAGCGAGGACCAGGTAATCCCGCCGTCGACGGTGCGAAGCAACGAAGTACGCCCAACAACCCACCCTTGAGTGCCGTTGATGAAGCTCACGCTGTAGAGGCTCGAGCCCATTCCGCCCATGGAGGTCCTCCGAATGTTCCAGCTCCTTCCCGCGTTTGCCGTGAAGAGTACTAGACCGCCGCCCCCCACGGCCCATCCCCTCAAGCTGTCTACGAAGCACACGCCGTACAGGTGCTCGGTCACGCGGGAGTTCTGGGGCTGCCAGGAGACCCCGCCGTCGCTCGTGCCCAGAATCGTCCCGTTCTGTCCCACGACCCAGCCCCTGAGAGTATCCACGAAGCAGGCATCGTAAAAACGTGTGTCCATCACGCTGGCCTGGGTCTTCCAGGTCCGTCCGCCGTCCGACGTATGCAGTATCTTGCCCAGGAGGTCGCCGTAGGCGGAGTAATACCCCGAGTAGCCCACCGACCAGCCGTGTAAAGGATCCAGGAACTCTATGTCGTAGAGCCGAAAGGCCTGTCCCGTGGTCTGGGTGACCCAGCTTGCGCCGCCGTCAGAGGTCTTGAGCACTATTCCCGCCGAGCCACAGGCCCAACCCACCTGTGCGTCCACGAACTCCACGTCGTACAAAGGGTGCCTGACGCCGGTGTTCACAATAATCCAGTTCAAACCTCCGTCTGCTGTGCCGAGCAGCCTTCCCCCTCCCCCCTCGACCGCGGCCCAGAAGGTGTCGGGCGAAACAAAACAACTTCCCCACAGGTCGTCACTCGTACCCGATATTTGGCTCTCCCAGCTGTCTCCTCCGTCTTGAGTGTGATAGATTCTTCCCGAGTCTCCCACTGCGAATCCCTCAAGACCCATGAACTCTATGCACCTGATCGGAATGCCCAGGTAGTCCTCGTAGGCCACATCCAACCCCATTCGTTCGAACTCGGAGTAAAGGTACTCTGCCGCCCTACGGCAGTCAGGATGATAGGAATACCTTGTCATTATTCTGTGCGGACCCGAAGACAAGTTCACCAGCGTCTCCCCGGAGAGCGCGCAGATGTGTTCCCTCAGGTTCTCCTCCGACACAGCGTTCACCATGCGCTCCATCCAGAAACGCTCCCAGGCAGAATGTACCGGCAGTGGTATCGAGGAAGGAAGCCCGCCGCCGAGTGAAGAGAGACCGGCTTCCGAGGGCTCGAGGCGCCTGGCCCGTAGACGTGAGAGAGCGAACTTGGCCCTTGCCAGGTCCTTGACAGAGACCAGATAGCTCTGCCCACTCTGCCAGAGGACATCGCCGGCTTCGTATATCTCTCTCTCGCTCTCGGCTTGGGGTCGGTGAACCAGGTAGTAGTGTCGGGTGTCATCGTAGGGTGCAAGCAGTTGAGCCTTCGTACAGCTGGCCTCGAGCGATCGCAAAGCATCCACGTCCACTACGGCGACGCCCGGGGCGTCGGGGTGTCCGGGAACCACGAGCCACGGAATCATCACCTCCGATGGTGTGCCCTCAAGCCCAACCAGGTAGCGGTTCCCGTGAGCGCCGCGCGTTATGTTAAGGGATCCTTCTGGCGATGAGACATCCTGGTCGGAGCTGAGCACGGGGCAGCAGAGCGCGAGGGTGAGCAGAGAGAAGACCACAGAGAGGACAAGGCAGAAGAGGAGAGAGAACTGCTCTCTCACTGGAGACACAGTCACGGTGGACTCCCTTTGCAAGCCCCGACGGGGGAACCTAGTGCTCGACGAACGTCGCCGTCGTGCACAGTAAGACCAAATGTGTTGAAGGGGCCTCCGAAGCTGAGTCTCACCAATCTATTATACCACGCAGTCCAGCCTGTGAGAAGCCTCAATCTTCTCTCTGAGAAGGTCGAATCCTCCCCTATGGAAGCGCCAGTCCTTCCGCAGAGAGTCTGGATGCTTGGTCTGAGCCGCCCGAATCCTCCCCGGGAGAAACGCCGACCCTTCCACGGAGAGTCTGGATGCTTGGTCTGAGCCGCCCGAATTCGCTCAGGCTCAGACGCTTGACGAGATTTCCAATCTGTGCCAGTCTCTGAGTCAAAGGGCCTTGCCCCGTTGCGTCGGCGCCACGGGGCGCGCCGGGAGAGAGAATCGTTACGGACTGGAGGAACCGCCATCAGTGGGAAGACAAAGGGAAAGGGTCATCCCCGTCGCATCCTTTGACCTGCGGCCGGGACACAGGATAGCCAGAAAATACGAGATAATAGCCAAACTGGGGGCTGGTTGGGAAGGCGAAGTGTACCGGATTGTAGAACTCAGAACCGGCATAGAGAGGGCGGCAAAACTGTTTTATCCCCAGAGGAACGTGGGAAACCGAGCCTCTAAGCTCTACGCCAGAAAGCTACACAAGCTCCGCAACTGTCCCGCGTTGATGAAATATCACACGGAAGAGATCATCACGTTCAGGAGAGTCCCCATTACGGCGCTCATCTCCGAATACGTGACAGGGGAACTTCTTTCCGACTTCCTGAGCAAGCTCCCGGGCAAGAGGCTCCCACACTTCGAGGCGCTGCATCTGCTCTACGCCCTTGCCAGGGGACTTGAGTCCATACATTTGATGAACGAGTACCACGGTGACCTGCACGTGGACAACGTTATAGTGAAGCGGGTCGGACTCAGCTTTGAAGTGAAGCTGATAGACCTGTTTCACTGGGAAATGCCCAAAAAGGAGAACAGGCAGTCCGATATCTGCGACCTGGTGCGGGTGTTTCATGCCTCTCTGGGAGGTGCCAGGTTCTATGCGAATCAGCCCGATGCCGTGAAGTACATCTGTAGCGGTCTGAAGAATTCGCTCATCTTGCAGAAGTTCCGGACCGTGTCCAGGCTGCGAAGACACCTCGAGACTATGGAGTGGTAGTCAAATCATCGAGGTTTGCCTTGACACGGGTCCGTATCTGCCGTACCCTAGTCATATAGAGGCGTGTAGGACGGATAGTTGGTATTTCCGTTCTCTACTTCATCAGAGGCTGCCCTTGCTCGCGACCGAGGCTCCACCGTGACTGGAACAGGGGAGAGAGATCACCGAGACGTCTCTCATCGGAAGTGAGTCGGAGCCACGGAACGGTCGAGCCCTGTCCCT
>CP070702.1:892510-921761 GCA_020349905.1 Candidatus Eiseniibacteriota bacterium | reverse complement strand
GGACAGAGAATCGGTAACGACGCGGTTTATCTCCTCGGGCATGGTTCTATCGAAACTGCGCAGGCCCGCCTCCACGTGGGCAACGGGAACGTGCAGCTTCACTGACGTGATGGAGCAGGCAAGCGTGGAGTTCACATCGCCCACGACAACGACGAGCCTCGGGTTCTCGCTCAGCAACACCTTCTCGAATTCGACCATTATGCGCGCCGTCTGCCTGGCGTGAGAGGCAGACCCGACGCCCAGGTATCTATCCGGTGCGGGGAGCCCCAGCTCTTCGAAGAACACGTCCGACAGCTCCCTGTCGTAGTGCTGTCCAGTGTGAACCAGCAGGGAGTCCACGTCGGGAACCTCTCTCATCTCGTCGAGAATGGGACCTATCTTCATGAAATTGGGCCTGGCGCCCCCGACGAAGATCACTTTCGGCTTCAACTCGCTTCCCCCGCGCCTGACTCAACGGTCGTACATCTTCTCGTAGTATTTCCGGTAAGTCTCACCGGATTTTATCTTCTCCCACCACCACCTGTTCTCCCGGTACCACCGCACCGTGTCGGACAGACCCTGGTCGAAGTCGATTCGCGACGCCCAGTCCACCTTCGCTCTTATCCGGTCTGTGTTGAGGGCGTATCGCCTGTCGTGGGCGGGTCTGTCGGTGACGTGTTCAATGAGCCCTTCGGAACCATCCAGGAGGCGCAGTATCTTCTCGGCGATGTCCAGCACGGAGAGCTCGTTCCCCGAACCGATGTTGAAGACCAGGCCCTCGACTCCCTCGGCTTCCATCAGGGCTTCGAGCGCCGAACAGTGGTCCTCGACGTGTATCCAGTCTCTGGTGTTTCTCCCGGATCCGTAGACGGGCAGCTTCTTGCCTTCCAGGACGTTGGTGATGAAAAGCGGGAACAGCTTCTCGGGATACTGATGGGAACCGTAGTTATTGCTGCACCTGGTTATCACTACCGGCACACCAAAACTGGCGTAGTAGGAGAACGCGATCCTGTCTCCACCCGCCTTGCTGGCCGCGTAGGGGTTTGTGGGCATTAGGGGAGAGTCCTCGCTGACGGGATCTCCGAGTATTTCTCCGTAGACCTCGTCCGTGGACACCTGAACGAATCGTTTCAGGCCGAACCGCCTGGCAGCCTCCAGCAACACGTGAGTCCCGTAAACGTCCGTGAGCACGAAGCTGGACGCGTCTCCCAGAGACCTGTCGACGTGCGTCTCGGCGGCAAAGTTGACGCACACGTCGCAGCTTTCCATAACTTCCCCCACCTTCTCGGCGTCGCATATGTCGCCCCGCACGAAGGTGAATCTGTCCTCTTTCTCGAGTTCCCGGAGGTTATCCAGGTTTCCCGCGTAGGTCAGCTTGTCGAGGACCACCACGCGCGCTCCCGGATAGTCCTTCACGAGGCGTTTGGCGAAGTGACTACCTATGAACCCGGCTCCCCCCGTGACCAGAAACTTCGCCTTTTCTGTCCAGCCGACGTCAGCCATCTTTCCTCTCCCAGCTGTACGGGATCACACCGCTGTGCGGGTCGATCCTGTGTTCGTCAGGGTTCTCTTGGTTGTAGGGGAGATTCGGACAGTTCACGAGATACCCGGGCCCCGTTCCTATGGCCTTCATCCCGTGTACCACGAGCGGGGGAATGACGAGCAGAATGGGGTTCTGCTCCCCCATGAAGAACTCGTTGATCTCCCCGTTCGTCGGGGAATCCTCTCTCTGGTCGTAGAGCACGACCTTCATCATTCCCCGAACTATGGTGAAGTAGTCCGTCTGGAGCTTGTGGTAATGCCAGCCCTTGACCACCCCGGGATAGGCAACGGAGAGATAGACCTGCCCGAACTTCTCGAAGATCTCGTCGTCGCATCTCAGCATCTCCATCACGAGGCCCCGTTCGTCAGGTATCACTCTCAACGGCTTGATCTTGACGCCTTCAATCATTCTCACTCTCATTACCTCCTGGCGCTTGAGGCATCGCTCCGGGTCAGAGCGCCTCACGAGTGTCGCGAACCTCTTCCGATGCAGTGGTACTTGAAACCCATTGTCTTCAGCTCGGCGGGAACGTAGATGTTCCGGCAGTCGATCATTACGGGCTTGGTGAGCAGCTTCTTGATCCTGGCGAGGTCCAGACGCCTGAACTCGTTCCACTCTGTGAATATCACGAGAGCGTCGCTTCCTTCGCACACCTGGTAGGCGCTCGAGCAGTATTCCGCCGAGGGGAGAACGGCCCTGGCGGTCTCCATCGCAGCGGGGTCAAACGCCTTTATCCTAGCTCCCCGGCCGAGAAGCATCTTGCTGATGAGGACTCCGGGGGACTCGCGCACGTCGTCGGTCTCGGGCTTGAAGGAAAGGCCAAGCACCCCTATCTGCTTGCCCCTGAGACCTCCTACGGCCTCCACGATTTTCTCGCACACGAACTCCCGCTGGGCCCGGTTTATCCGTAGCACGGCCTTCGGTATCTTGAGCTCACAACCGGCGTCGGCCGCGAATCGCACGAGGGCAGTGGTGTCCTTGGGCAGGCACGAACCGCCTATTCCGGGACCCGCGTGCAGGAACTTGGGTCCTATCCTACGGTCCAGGCCCATTCCCTTCGCCACCACCTGTACGTCCGCGCCCAGTGCCTCGCAGAGTCTTGCCATCTCGTTTATGAAGGACACCTTCGTGGCAAGAAAAGCATTGGAGGCGTACTTGATGAGCTCCGCGGTCTCCACGCTCGTCTTCACCATGGGCGTCTCGATGAGATAGAGAGGCGCGTATACCTCGGACAGTATGCTCTCCGCCTTCGCGGTCCAGGTTCCTATCACCACCCTGTCCGGCCTCATGAAGTTCTCCACGGCAGAGCCCTCGCGCAGGAACTCGGGGTTGGACGCGACGTCGAAGGCAACCTTCCTCTTCCTGTTCCTGTTCACGATCTGCCTGACAAGGGCTCCCGTGCCGACGGGCACGGTGCTCTTCTGCACGATGAGCTTGTAGCTCTTCATGTGAGCCGCGATCTCCCTGGCCACTCCTTTGACGCCTGACAGGTCCGCTTCCCCGCTTCTGTTCGCGGGAGTGCCAACCGTTATGAACAGGATGTCGTTCTCATCCACCGCCTCCTTGAGAGAGGTTTTGAAAATCAGCCTCTTCTCGGAGCAGTTTCGTGCCACCACGTCCAGGAGGCCTGGTTCGTAGAACGGCATCTCGAGACGTTTCAGCGCCGCGATTCTGTCTTCGTCCGAATCCACGCAGGTCACTTCGTTGCCGAAGTCGGCGAAGCAGGCGCCGGTGACAAGTCCCACGTAGCCCGCTCCTATGATCGCGATTCTTCTCACCTTGCCTCCCTTTTGTGCGACGCGGAAGGGGAAGACTCCCCTGTTCTTGCTCGCCAGTATTCCAGAAGCTCTGAAAGCGTCTGCTCCATGGGGACTCGCGGCTCCCACCCGGTGCTGGCCCTGAGCTTCGAATTGTCACCCAGAAGGAACGGGATGTCAGCGGGCCGCAGCCTTGCGGGAGATTCCTTGATGGCTATCTTGACTCTCGAAAGCGAGACGAGCGTGTCCAGCATACTCTTCAGCTCGACGGGTCTGCCCGAACAGACGTTGTAGGCTTCCCCGGGAGTCCCTCGCTCCAGTATGAGCCTGTAAGCCCGAACCACGTCTCTGACGTCCAGGAAATCGCGCACGACCTCCAGGTTTCCCACCTCTATGACCGGCTCACCCAACCCCGCTTCGGCGGCAGCGATCTGAGACGCGAAACTGGGCAGAGCGAACGTCGTCGTCTGTCCCGGACCCGTGTGGTTGAACGAACGCGTCCTGAAGACTTTCAGCCCCTGGGCCCTGAAGTATTGAACGCCCATGAGGTCCTGAGCGGCCTTGCTGAGAGCGTAGGGCGAGACGGGAACGAACGGAGTACTCTCGTCCAGCGCTCGCTTGCCTTCGTGGGGACCGTACGCGTCCGCGGACCCAACTGCCAGGACCAGACAGTCCGGGCACGCCCGTCTGACCGCCTCGAAGACGTTCATGGATCCGACCGAGTTGACCAGGAAGGTCTCCTGCGCACGCTCGAAAGACCTTGAGGCGGAGCTCTGTGCGGCCAGATGGACCACCGCACCCGGGGAGGACTCCTTGAGAAGTTGCAGGAGGCCTTCGCCTTCGGTAACGTCGCAGGCCATTACCTTTCGCGCATCGAAGTGAGGACCCGCGTCTCTACACGAGGCCGGAAGGTCGGAGGCCCAGGCGTCGTATCCCGAATCTTCCAGTTCACGGTAGAGATGTCTGCCCACGAATCCCAGGGCGCCTGTAATGAGAACGGTTGCTTTCACTCTTCCTTACGCCAGAATTCGAGTAAGTCCTTGAGCGTCTGCTCAAACGGGATGAGAGGCTTCCACCCCGTCTCCTTGACGAACTTCGAGTTGTCTCCCACCAGCACCGGAACGTCGGAGGGCCTGAACCGGCACTCCTCCTTGACCACCTCCACCTTCACCCCGCTGAGTTCTATGAGCATGTCCAGTACTTCCGATATCTTTCTTCCCTGTCCGGAGCAGATGTTGTAGACCTCGCCGGGCTTTCCCTTCTCGAGGGCCAGCCAGTATCCGCGGACTATGTCCCTGACGTCCGTGAAGTCTCTCGTGGCCTCCATGTTCCCCACACGTATGACCGGGCTCTTCTTGCCCCTCTCCACGTCCACGAGCTGCTTGGCGAAGTCTGAGCACACGAAGACCGGAGGACGCCTCGGTCCTGTGTGATTAAAGCCCCTCGTGCGCACCACGTCCAGCCGGAAGCTCATGAAGTACTGGTACGCGAGCATGTCCTGAGCCACTTTGCTCACCGCGTAGGGGCTCAGCGGTCTCAGGGGATTCGTCTCCTTGATGGGAAGCTCGTTCTCGTAGACCATGCCGTACTCCTCGCTGGAACCGGCTATCTGGATGCGAGTCTTCAGCCCCAGCTTCTTGACGGCTTCAAAAACGTTGAGCTGCCCGAGCACGTTGGTCGTTAGCGACTCCGTGGGAGCTCTCCAGGAAGTAGGTACGAAGCTCTGGGCGGCCAGATGGAATATCCAGTCCGGCCTGAGCTCCTCGATAGCGTCCCTGACAGAAGAGGCGTCCCTGACGTCGCATTCGTACATGCAGAACTTCTCCACGCAGTGTGCGATGTTCTCAGTTCTGCTTCTCCACCTCCAGATTCCGCAGACCTCGACGTCGCCCCTCGAAAGACAGAGGTCTGCCAGGTGACTCCCTGCAAACCCGGTGATGCCGGTGATGAGAACCTTCATCAGGACCTCCAGTCAGAATTGAGCGCCACTTATTTCTCCTGCACCGACGGCCAGAACCGGGGTCAGGCCGCGCGTAAGACCCGTGACTCGGCCCACCCGCAAGAACCGGGGTCAGGGCCGCGCGCAAGGACCGTGGCTCAGCCCGCCGCAACGCCCCAGAGACCCGCCCGGCATGCTACGGCTTTGAGCCGAAAACCTTCATCTGCGCCAGGAACTCTTCGGCTGCCCTCAGAGGGTCTGGCGCCCTGGTAATGGGCCTTCCCACAACCAGGTAGTCGGCGCCGGCATCCAGTGCGTCCCGGACCGTGCCGGCCCTCTTGTGGTCGTCGAGCGCCGCGGTGAGCCTGATTCCGGGCGTGATGATTGAGCACCCGGGACCCAGCAGGCGGCGCACGTCTCCGGCTTCCTTCACCGAGGTGATGATGCCGTTGACTCCGCAATCCCTGGCCAGCCGGCAGAGCCGGAGGACCTCCTCCAGCACGGACCCGGTCTTCTCTGATGGCTCCGCGGCTCCCTGGCTGGTCAACACCGTCACGCCGGCGATCAGTGGTTTCCCCCCGCCTCCCGAGACGGAGGCCTCCTCGGCACCCTCGCTCGCCGCCCTCACGCCCTCTGCCCCCATCTTCAGGTGAATACTAATGATATCAGCACCCAGGCGTGTTGCGCAAGCCACAGCGCGTTTGACCGTGTTGGGTATGTCGTGAAACTTGAGATCCAGAAACACCCTGGCACCCATCTCCTTGATGGCCGTCACGACCGGCGGGCCGGAGTTCACAAACAGCTCGAGTCCCACCTTGTAGAACTTGACCTTGGGCGTCAGCAGATTGGCCAGGGAGAGCGCCTGGCCCTGCTCGGGAAAGTCCAGGGCAACAATGAGGTTGGCCGCCGGGTCTCGATGCATTGACGAGTCCAAGTCGCCTCCTTAAGTCCGCGGTAATTCCAGAGTGCCTCGCAGCTCAGCGACTGAGCGCACTCCCTTCCTTCTACAGAACTCTGTGATGCCTTCCAGAATCGACTCCGGGGCCCTGAAGTCCCGGAAACAGGCGCTTCCCACCTGGAAAGCCGCAGCTCCAACCACGATGTACTCCAGCGCGTCTCCGGCAGAACAGATGCCCCCGCAGGCGATCACGGGCGTCCTCACTGACGAGACGACCTCCCACACCTTGGCCATGCACATGGCCTTGATCGCGGGACCCGAAAGCCCGCCCCCAGTCGCCCCCAGGACCGGTCTTCGCGAGTCGAGGTCCACGGCCATGGCTCTGAAGGTGTTGCCCACCGTGAGGGCGTCGGCCCCTTCGGACTCGCAGGCCACGGCTACCGAAGGGATGTCCGTGACGTTCGGAGTCAGCTTCACGATGAGCGGACGTCCCGTCTTGGACCTCAGTGCTCTTACGACTCCCGCTGCTTTCCCGGGAGTGCTGCCGAAATTGACGCCTCCGGCTTTCACGTTCGGACAGGATATGTTGACTTCGTAGGCGTCGAATCCTCCCACCTCTTCCAGCTCCAGCACCAGCTTCGCGTACTCGGCAACGGTGAAGCCGCCCACGCTGACTATGATTCGGGTGTCCAGATTCCTCAACCGGTCAAGGTGTTCGGAGATAAACGCCCTGCTTCCCACGTTGGCAAGCCCTATGCTGTTTAGCAGGCCCGAGGGCACTTCCGCGAGCCTGGGAGGCGCGTTCCCCTGGCGGGGCTTCAGCGTCAACGTCTTCGTCACGACCGCGCCCACCCGGCCGAGGTCTATCACGTCCCCCAGCTCGTGGCCGTAACCCGCCACGCCCGAGGCGAGCATCAGGGGATTCCTGAGGCGAAGCGAGCCCAGGTGAACCGTCACGTCCGGCTGCCTCCCGGACCGTCTCTTTCTCCTCTGCTTCATGCACTTCACCCCGCGAGAAGCTCTCAATGAGTTGCAGAACAACAAAATAGCGCCCCGAAGGACGCCCTTCTACCTGACCTCCGAGTAGCTCTGCCAGTCCACGGAAAGAGAGTCGACGACCGGCCCTTCCTTACAGACCAGAAAGAAGCCACCCGAGCTCTTGCGCACGGCGCACCCCTGACAGGCTCCTAACCCGCATCCCATACGGGCTTCTAGGGAAACGAAACAGGGTACACGCCTCTTGACGGCCATGGCGTGGAGCTTCCGCAGCAACGCAGAGGGTCCACATCCGTACAGCGCCGCCTCCGCCCAGTCGAAGTCCGGTGAGGAAACCACGTTCTCGAGGAGATCCAGCACCGTTCCTCTCATGCCCAGGGAGCCGTCCTCGGTAGCGACGAAGATCTTTGACGCTCGAATCCTCTCCAGCGGCAAGACGTGCTCCTCGGTGCGTGCCCCCACCAGAAAGAGGACTCGCTTCCCCTTTCGCGCCCTGCGCGACAGGAAAGCAAGAGGCGCGCCTCCCCTGCCACCTCCCACCATCACGTGAAGCCGCCGCGGACTCTCCGGGAAGCCCCGTCCCAGGGGACCCAGAAGACTCAGCTTCTCTCCGGGCCGAACGCGGGACAGCACCTCTGTTCCGGGGCCCGCTACGGAGTAGTACACGCTGAGCCTCTTGCGGCGAGCCTGGAAGTCGAAGACGCTGAACGGCCGTCTGAGGAAGAAGGCGCCCGGTTCCGGAAGACCTACCATCACGAACTGACCGGGGTCCGGCGAGGGAACCTCCGTGGCCATCGTGAGGAGAAAACCCGAAGAGGAGACCTGCCTGTTTGCGCTCACTTCCGCCACGGTTTCAACCGGGTGGTCAGGAGCGTGGACCTTCGCGGTCCTGGTAGTCGAGGACGCTCTGGACGGTTTCAGCTCTCTACTCCTTCCGCCGGGCTTCCGGCGCAGGAGGGCCGATGGGCACGAGTTCCTCCGCAGGAACTTCTACGCCGAGAACTCCAAGAATCTCTCTCGCCGCCACGGCATACTCTGTGCGGGGAAACCGGTCCAGGATTCTTGAGTACGTCTCGATGGCCCCCGCCGTGTCGGCCTTCATGTTCAGAAAGACGTAGGCCGCCGCGAAGACGGATTTCGGGGCGTAACTCGTCTCGGGAAAATCCCTCTCCACTTCCAGGTACTTCTCTATCGCCCTGTCCGGCTTGTTCAGCTGAAAAAGGGAGAGCTCGGCCATCAGGAAGGCCGATTCGGCGGCCTCCTCACCCTCGGAGCTCTCGACCGTCTTGCTGAACTCTCCCAGCTTGGCCAACCCGGCACTTCGAATGCCCGCCTGCGACGCGAACTCTGAGCGGGGGGAATGCTCCTTCACTCTGTCGTACGCCAGCTTCGCGGATTCGAAATCGTCCAGATACACTTCGTGGATGTAGCCGATGCGAAACTGCGCCTCGCTGGCGTGAAGGGAGCGCGGATATTTTTCCACTATAGCACGATACTGCTCCACCGCCTCCTCGTAGTCTTCCGTGGCCGCTACGGCAGAGGCGATCTTGAGCTTCACCACGGGCGTCTCACCGAAGGCCTCCGCCAGGTCCAGAGCATCGTCGTAATTTCCTATTGCCTCTTCGAACTTCCTCTCGGCCACGAAGGAATCCCCTATTCTCATCAGGGCCTCGAGCGCCTGCCTGTCGTCGGGGCTTCTCTTGGCGACGACCGAGAAGCTCATCCTGGCGCTGTCGTAGTCGGCAATCTCGAAGTAGCACTCACCGATTCTGAGCAGGCTCTCGAAGTGCACCTTGGACTTCTTGCCCCTGCCTGCAAGAAGCCGGTACTGAGGGAGTGCCTGCTCGAACTCCTTCTCTTCGAAAGAAGCCTCGCCGAGCGTGAACAGAGCCTCCTCTCTGTCCTCGAACTTGGGACGGTCCCTGAGTAGTTTTCTCAGAATCTGCGTAGACTGGTCGAAGTCCCGCTTTCCGAAATAGCACATCCCGGTCAGAAACGTGGCTTTCGGGACGAGCTTGCTCTTGGGATAGTACATCGTGAGCTCACTGAACTTCTGAATCGCCTTGTCATACTCACGCTTGTGATAGTAACAGGCTCCCATGAGATATATCGCGTCGTCCACCCACTTGCTGTCGGGATAGAGGGAGATGACCTTGACGCATTTCTCGATCGACTTGTCCAGCAGGCCGCTCATCTGGGCAGGTACGAGGGTCGTCGGCTGCTTCGACTGTCGGCCCACTCGCATGGCCTGCTGATAGTAACGCCGTGCGAAGTAAAACGTGTTGTAGTAAGCGCAGGAGGAGAGAAGTGCGGCGAGAAGCAGGCAGGCCGCCGAAACACCGAGCCAGCCACGGCGCCGCATCTTGCCCGGGGAAGCAGAGACCTCTGTCCTGTCGGCAAAACTGTCCTTCATGGGTCAAGTGTGCCTTTCACGCTTGATATACTATCTTCCCGCCCACGATGGTGGTCACGGCCCTGCCCACGAGCTTGGTCCCCCTGAAAGGGGTATTGCGGGATTTGGAAGCAAACGAAAGGGGATCGACTTCCCACGCCAGGTCGGGGTCGATCACGGTGACGTCGGCAAGCTGCCCGGGCGCGATTCTCCCTGCGTCTATCCCCAACGCCGTGGAGGGTGCCACCGTGAGCGCCGCGATGACGCGCGAGAGAGGGACGAGCCCGCTCTTCACCAGGAAAGCCATCAGCAGACCGACGGTCGTCTCGAGGCCCACGAGGCCGAAGGCGGCCACGTCGAACTCCACGTCCTTCTCCTCTTCGCAGTGCGGGGCGTGGTCAGACGCCACAACGTCTATGGTTCCGTCCTTGAGCCCTTCCAATATGGCGTCACGGTCTTCCTTGCTTCTTATCGGAGGATTCACTTTCGCGCTCGTGTCGTAATCCGCGACCACCTCGTCCGTAAGAAGCAGATAGTGAGGCGCAGTCTCGGCCGTCACGCGCAGTCCTCTGCTTTTCGCCTCGCGGATGAGCTTCACGGCGCCGCCCGTGCTCACGTGCGCTACGTGAAGCCTGACCTGCGTGAGCTCCGCCAGGGCCAGCTCCCGTGCCACTGCGGCCGTCTCGGAGGCAGCCGGGATGCCTTTGAGGCCCAGTACCGTCGACCGGTAGCCTTCGTGCATCACCCCCCCCTCGGCGAGATAGGAGTCCTCGCAGTGAGAAATCAGCGTAAGCCCGGCCATTCGCGCGTACTCCATGACCCTTCGTGCCACTTCGGAGTTCTTGATGAAATTGCCGTCGTCGGAAAGCGCCGCCGCCCCGGCGGCCCGCAGGTCGAATATTTCCGTGGGCGCTTCTCCCTTGAGCCCCACGGTCGCGGCGGCGACGGGAAGGACCCGCACGGGGCTCGACCTCTCGGCGGCCTCCAGCACGTACCTGACCATTCCCGAAGTGTCGATGGGAGGCTGGGTGTTGGCCATGCAGGCCACGGTCGTGAACCCACCCCGGGCCGCAGCGCGCCCGCCGCTCTCGATGGTCTCTTCGTCCTCCCTGCCCGGCTCCCGCAGGTGGACGTGCATGTCTATGAGACCGGGCACCACGAGCTTTCCCGACACTTCCAGGACCTCGGCACCCGGCCCCGCCTGAGCGCTCCCGCCCACGCTCTGAATGCGGCCTCGTGAGAGGAGAACGTCGCACACTTCATCCAGGTCGCTGGCCGGGTCGATCACGCGTCCCCCTCGCAAAAGAAGTGTGTCGTGCTTGCCGGAGCGTCGCGGTCCGCGGCCCGGAATGGGACCTCTGGACGGGTTCCTCTTACGTTCGGCCATTTCACCTCCCGTACCAAGCCGGCTGAGAAACTCAAGCGAGCTTGGCGCTTTCGTCAATGCCGCTCAGAAGATAGAGAACCGCCATCCTCACCGCCACCCCGTTGGTCACCTGCTCCAGTATCACGGAGAAGGGACCGTCGGCCACGTCCTGCGCTATCTCCACCCCCCGGTTCATGGGTCCCGGATGCAACACCAGCACGTCCTCCCTGGCGACCGACAGCCGCTGGCGCGTGATCCCGAAATACCTGGCGTATTCCCTGAGGGTCGGAAAGAAGGCGCCCTTCTGCCTCTCGAGCTGAATACGCAGCACGTTCACGACGTCGGCGTCTTCAAGGGCCTCGTCTATGTCGTAGGTCACCTCGACACCCAGCCTCTCGATCTCCAGGGGCATGAGCGTCGACGGACCGCACAGCACTACTCGCGCCCCCAGCTTCGAGAGACCCCATATGTTGGAACGGGCCACCCTGCTGTGGGCGATGTCTCCCACTATCACCACCTTGAGCCCCTCGATTTTCCCCTTGTGCTCCAGCACCGTCAGAATGTCCAGAAGTCCTTGAGTCGGATGCTCGTGCCTTCCATCTCCGCCGTTTATCACCGAACAATCCAGGCAGCGCGCAAGGAAATGGGGAGCCCCCGAGGCCTGATGCCTGATCACGATCATGTCTATCTGCATGGCCTCGATGTTGCGTGCGGTGTCCTTGAGACTCTCGCCCTTCGACAGACTGCTGCCCGAGGCAGTGAAGTTGACGGTGTCAGCACTGAGTCTCTTTTCCGCCAGCTCGAACGAAAGCCTGGTCCTGGTGCTGGGCTCGAAGAACAGGTTGGCCACGGTCTTGCCCCTCAGGGTCGGGACCTTGGGAATCGGGCGTTCCAGGACCTCCTGAAATGAGCACGCCGTGTCCAGAATGAGTTCGATTTCATGCCTCGAGAGATCTTCTAACCCCAGAAGGTCTTTCCTGCCTTTCAACTGTCAGCCACCTCCCCGATTGACACGGCGTCAGCGCCGTCTTCCTCTTTCACGTTCACGGCGACAATTTCCTTCCTGGCTGTGGGAAGGTTCTTTCCGACGAAATCGGCCCGGATGGGCAACTCCCTGTGTCCCCTGTCAACGAGCACGGCAAGTTGGATGGCTCTCGGACGTCCGAAGTCTATGATCTCGTCCAGAGCAGCACGAACGGTGCGGCCCGTGAAGAGGACGTCGTCAACGAGCACGACCACCTTTCCCGTTATGTCAAACGGTATCTGAGTGGACCTCACCACCGGGGCTGGGCCTATCTGCTTGAGGTCGTCCCTGTACAGCGTTATGTCTACTATCCCGAGCGGGACGTCTGTGCCCTCAAACTCTTTGATTCTCTTCCGAATCCGCTCCGCCAGGGGCACGCCGCGCTTACGTATGCCAATGAGCACTATTCCCTCTGTGCCCTGGTTTCTTTCGACTATCTCGTGCGCGATCCTGGCAACAGCCCTGGCCATGGCCTTGGCGTCCATCACCTGCGCCTTCTCGACGTAGTTCACTTCAATCCCTCCGGCAAAAAAGAAACCTCCTCGCCCAGGCAAGAAGGTACAAAGTGAAACCAGCGACTGACATCCAGGACTCCCCTTGCTAACCTCTCCGGGCTAGCTTAAAAGGTGGGGCCGCGAGGATCCGCGGACCTCGTAGACACTCTAGCACGCCGGTAAGATGAGAGCAAGGGCTTTCTCGCCCTACCCGTCATTTCCCTTGATCGGAGCCGATTCGGTGAGCCGCGAGAAGTCGGCAAGCTTCAGAAACTCCTCACGGACCAGGTCCAGCAGCCCCAGCCTTCGCGTCCGGAGGTTCTGGTCCGAATCCATGACCATCACCCCGTCGAAGAAGTCGTCGATGGGCTTCTTCAGCGAGAGCAAATGCGCCACCGCGTCATCGTAACTGCCTTCAGATATCGCCTCCGAGACGAGACCGGAGGCCTCCTCCACTGCCTTAAGAAGCTCCACTTCCACTGTTTCGGACAGCTCTCCAGAAGAGGGGTGCGAGTAGCGTTCCCCCTTCAATATGTTGGACACCCGCTTGAATGAGATCACGACCTGGGAGAATTCCTCGTTCGACTTCCACCCGGCCAGGGACCGAGCCTTCAGCCAGGCCCTGTAAGGGTCGTCGCTGTCGGCGGAGAGAACCGAGTCCACGACGTCCTGCTCTATACCTCCGTCGGAGAGAACAAACGCAAGCCGCTGCTCCAGAAAAGAACCCATCTCTTTCCCCAGAGACTCCCTCTGCTTCCACTTGTGCGACAGAAGCTGAAGGGTCTTCTCCGTCACCCGGGACAAGCGGAGGTGCAAGCTCTTCTCTATGAGGATTCTCATTACTCCGTTGGCGTGTCTTCTGAGGCCGTAGGGGTCCTCGGAGCCGGACGGGATACGCTGGGCCGCAAAGCACCCTGCTATCTCATCCAGGCGGTCCGCGATGCTCACCGCGCACCCCTCCAGGCTTGAGGGCAGGTCGTCGCCCGGGAATCTGGGCAGGTAATGCTCCTTCATCGCGAGAGTCACGTCGACGTCTTCTCCTGCTTTAGCGGCATACTCCGCGCCGATTATGCCCTGGAGCGTCGTGAACTCCTTGCCGTCCTTTACCATCTCGCTGACCAGGTCCGTCTTGCACAGGAGCCCGGCCCTTCTGGCTTTCTCGGCCCGGGAATCGTCCCAACTCTGCACGACGAAGGCCGAGAGTTCCGACAACCGCCCGCTCTTGTCAAAGACAGAGCCCAGGGATTCGTGCCAGACGACCTGCTTCAGGAGCTCCAGCTGCTTGTGTATACCTATGGATAGGTCCTTCTCCCAGTAGAACCGCGCGTCGTCCAACCTGGCCTTGAGCACTCCCTCGTTTCCTCTCCGGACATCGTCCTCGCCTTCCTTACCGCCGTTCCTCAGCGTCACGAAGAAGGGCAAGAGGTTCCCGTCGCGGTCTTCCACCGCGAAGTAACGTTGGTGCTCCCGCATCGCGGTGACGAGCACGTCCCTCGGCAGCGCGAGGAAGCTCTCCTCGAACGAACCCAGAACCGCGACCGGATACTCCAGCAGATTCGTCACTATCCCCACCAGCTCCGGGTCCTCCAGCACCCTTCCACCTTTCTTGCCGGCTTCTTTCTGTATGAGACTCTGAACCAGCTGCCCCCGCTCGTTGCGGTCGGCGAGAACCCAGGCCCTTCGAAGTTTTTCGACGTACTCCAACGGGTCCTGGAGCTGGATGGCCGAAGGAGCCAGAAATCTGTTGCCGAAAGTGTTCCTTCCCGAGCCGACGCCCGCAGCTTCAAACGCCACCACGGCGTCGCCCAGCAAGGCCACCAGCCATCTTATGGGACGGCCGAACCTGGTCGCCGGATCGTTCCACGTCATCGTGCGGGGAAACGACAGGGAGAGAATGAGCCCCGGGAGAATCCGGGACAACACCTCGCTCACGGGCTTGCCGCGTTCCTTCACCAGCGCGCAGACGTATTCGCCCTTCTCGGTCTTCCTCTTGACCAGGGAATCCACCGGCACACCCTGGCCGCGGGCGAATCCCTTGCCCGCACCCGTGGGCCGGCCCTTCTCGTCGAAGGCCACCCTGGCCGCAGGGCCCATCACTTCTTTCTCGAGGTCCTCCTGTCTCTCGGCGACGTCCTTCACAAGGACAGCCAGCCGCCTCGGGGTGCAGTAGCCCTCCAGGGAGGAACACGGGACTCGTTCCTCTCGGAGCCCTGCTTCTAACTTGAGACGAAGCTCTTCCAGAGCGGGCTCGATGTAGCTGGAAGGAAGTTCCTCCACACCGATTTCCAGCAAGAAGTCCACGCGTCAGTACCTCCGGTGCAGACATGGACCGGGCCTTCGACACCCGGCTGCCGGCCTAACTCTTTCCCTCTTCTCCGGACCCCGCAAGGAGCGGATAGCCCAGCTCTTCTCTCTGCTCCAGATACGCCAGGGCGGCCTTTCTTGCCAGGCGTCGCACGCGGGCAATGTAGCCGACCCTCTCCGTGATGCTTATGGCACCTCTAGCATCCAGGACGTTGAAGAGGTGAGAACACTTCACCACGTAGTCGTAGCCGGGAAGAACGAGCCGCTTCTCCAGCAGCCTCGCGGCTTCCTTCTCGAACTTGTTGAAGAGCTCTTGGTGAAGTTCTATGTCGCTCTCTTCGAAATTGAACTTGGAAAACTCAAACTCGTTCATCTTGAAGAGCTCGCCCCATCTGACGTTCCTGGACCACATCAGGTCCGAGAAACTTTCAACCTCCTGTATGGACGTGGCGATTCGCTCCAGGCCGTACGTAATCTCTGCGGAGACCGGATTGAGGTCGATGCCGCCCGATTGCTGGAAGTACGTGAATTGAGTTATCTCCAACCCGTCCAGCCACACCTGCCAGCCCAGCCCCCACGCTCCCAGGGTGGGAGATTCCCAGTCGTCCTCTATGAGTCTCAGGTCGTGCCTGGTCGGGTCGATGCCGATGAACTCCAGGCTCTCAAAGTACGTCTCCAGCACGTCCGCCGGGGCGGGCTTCAGAATCACCTGGTACTGGTAGAATCGCTGGACCCTGAAAGGATTGTCGCCGTACCGGCCGTCCTTGGGTCTTCTGGAAGGCTCCACGTACGCAACGTTCCACGGCTCAGGACCCAGGACCCGCAGGAAGGTGTCCGGATTGAAAGTGCCCGCGCCCACTTCGGAGCTGTAGGGCTGCACGAGCACGCATCCCCGGTCAGACCAGAACTGCTCCAGCTTTATCAGCATCTCCTGAAACGTCATCTCGCTCTCCGCTCACCTCAGACTCTTGAGCAACCTCAACGACTTAAGGCCGGGAAGTCTGTCCACGTGAAACTGCAGGAATACCTCCAGTACCCTGTCCACCTCGCCCTCCAGCCTCGGCACGGGAGCCTGCGAGCCAGCCTCTGAGATGTCGCGGCTCTGGAGTGTCCTCAGAAGCTCTCGTGCCGCGGGGGAGATCTCGAAGGAATCCGGCTCCCTAAGACCGCACGCGCGACACACGAGCCCTCCCTTCAGAGGCGCAAACCTCTTCAGCTCTCCCTCCTTGTCGCAACGGCAGCACCTGAAGAGCTCCGGCTTGTATCCCAGCAGCTCTGCCGCCTTCAGCTCGAAGGCCCAGAACACACTCCTGAGCCCCTGTTTTGGACATTCTTCGAAACTGCCCAGCGTGTCAAGCAAGAGTTGAAACAGGGGCGGATTCGAATCCTCTCCCACCACCATGGTGTCCAGAAGTTCGAAGCAGGCGCTCGCAAAGGCGAAGCGGGCCACGTCGGTCTCCAGGATGGAGAAGTGACGCAGGGTGTCGCTCTGCGAGAGAAGCTGAAGGTCCCGTCGCTCCTTGCAGTAGAAGACCACGGAGCAGTGTGTGAAGAGCTCCAGGCTCGAGCCGAAGCGGTTCTTCGGGCTCCGTGCACCCTTCGCGACGGCTTTGACCCTTCCGAAATCCTTGGTGTACAGCCACACGATCTTGCTGGTCTCGCCCAGCCTGATGCTTCTCGTGACTACCGCTTCGCTCTTGCAGATTCCCAATGAGGGCACACCCCCGCGTTAAGTGTCAGCTTCGCTCCGCGGTTCCCTGTGACCGACGGTCACTCTGACGACCTTGATGCGACGTGCGTCTGCTGCGACCACCTCGTACAGCGCTCCCCCCTTGCGCACTTTGGCGCCGGCCTCGGGTATCCGGCCGAACTCCTCCAGAAGGAATCCTGCCAGGGTCTCGTAGTCTCCGCGGCGCAGCTTTATTCCGGTCACAGACTCAAATTTCTCTATCTCGACCTGTGCCTGAACGGAGAACTCCCCCTCCGAGACACGGCGAACCAGGCGGCGCAGCCTGGCCGGCTCTTCGCCCATCTCTCCGACCAGCTCCTCGAGCACGTCCTCGACCGTGACGAGCCCAGCCACCCCTCCGTATTCGTCCAGGACGATCGCCATGTAGCTCTGACTCTTCTGGAACTCCTTGAGCAGCTCGTCGCAGGCCTTGGACTGAGGAATCAAGAGCACGGGTCTGACGATCTGCCTCACTGTCTTGGACAGATCCGTCTCCCTGAGCAAGTCCATCACGTGAACGATCCCGATGACGGATTCCAGGTCTCCTTCGTGGACGGGAAGCCTTGAGAATCCCTCGGCGGCAAAGACGTCGACGCAATCTGCCAGGGTATCCGAACTCGCCGCGGCCACCATGGCGCTTCGGGGAATCATTATGTCTTCCGCGACGGTCCTGCCGAACTCCTTCAGCACCGAGACGAGAGGTTCTGAACGCAGCACGCGCACGGGATCCGGAGAGAAGAGAACGCCAAGCTCTCTCGCACAGCTTCTCTCAAGCGAGCCGGCCGCACGACCCGCGGCCAGCTCTGTCAGTCTACAGGTCGCTCTACCGAGGGGCAACACGAAAAACCGCATCGGCAGTCTGGCAGCGGCCGCCAGGGGCCCTCTGCCGCCGAGGGGTCCCGTCAACCTGAGCGGAACCATCACGACCAAGGCCAGCACGAGCAGCGACCACCCCAACAGCCCGAGAAGTGCGAGGCCGGTGGAGTAGCCGGGGACGGCGGCCGCCAGGGACGAGGAGACCGCCAGAACGAGAGCCAGTGCAGTGCGAGACTGCAGGCAAAAACGCGACCTGTCCGGCTCGGCGCGCAGGTGGTGAACAAGATACACACCGGAGACGGCCGCCAGATGAGCCACGAGGATTCCTATGAGCCAGGAATAGACCATTCAGACCTTCTTTTCTACCCTCACGCTCCAGATGGCCTTGCCCGTCGTCCTCACGACCGTATAGGAAAAGACGTCGTCGGAGACGCTGTCACCCACGACCGCGTCGGCCCCTAGAGAGTCTCTAACGTATTCCCCCAGCGCCGCGCCACGCTGCGAGAGCGGAACCACCCCGAAGATCTCTTTGAGATCCTCCACGGCCACGTTCCCCCTCACGAGCGCGGTCCTATCATCCACGACCTGGTACGCAGGTTCCTCCGGCTCGTAGTCCTCGTACAGGTCGCCCACTATCTCCTCCAGGATGTCCTCGCTGGTTACAAGCCCGAGAGTTCCTCCAGCGGAATCGCTCACGATGGCGAGGGTCACTCCGGTTCTCTGCATCGCCTTCAACGTGTTCTCGATGGTGTCTACCGGGCGAACGAAGGTGGGATGTCTGGCGATAGAACTCACTATTTGCTCACCGCCGCCTTTGTGCAAACGCAGTACGACGTCCTTGGCGGTGACGTACCCCGTGACGGAGTCGATGGTGCCGGCGAAGATAGGTATTCGCGTGTGGCCGCTCTCCCTGACAAGGTCTGCCAGCTCGGAGATGGTAGAGCATTCGTCGGCACACACCATGTCGACCCGGGGAGACATCATCTCCGATATCTGCCGCTCCCTGAGACGTGACAGGACTTTGAAAAAGTCCCTCCCGTGTTTCCCGTCGAGAGGGACGGCCCGTGGACCGGGACCGGCAGCCTCGTCAAACCCTCTCAGAGAGAGGTCGCGCAGGAACAGGGCCGTCTTGAGGAGGAATCGGGGGACGGGCACGATTCTCTCTGGGGAAACCTGCCTCGCCGTGAAGGGCCTCAAGGAGAGAGGAGCAACGCCCAGAACTACCAGGGAACACGCCACGGCCGAAGCCACGTACAGCCACGCTCCGTCTAGGCCCAGCAGACGCAGTGAATGCGCAAGCAGGAAGCAGAAAGCGGCCAGCACGAGCGTCTCCAACAGGTAGAGGCCGCCCGACGTTCTCCTCCGTCTGGCAAACTCGTCGGTGTCTACGTGGGGAATCGTCTCCGGCGGTCCGAGCCACATGGAGGCCCTTGCGCGGTACGCGGCAAGAAACATAAGGAAGAAGGCCACGGTCAGGGTGAAGACGAGGATTCCGGAGACACCTATTTCGTCGAAAACTGACTGGTTCAAGCTCCTCACCTGCCGGACCCTGAGGACACCGAGCCCCTCCGCCGCCGGGGAACGAGCCCCGCCACCGGTTCACGAAGAGAGGCCAGGTAGTGGTCTTCCCTTCTGTGCATTCGTGCCCTCTCGCTCTTTGTGGAATCACTGAAGCCACACAGGTGGAGCAAGCCGTGGATGAGAAGTCTCGCGAGCTCCTTCTCAAGCCCTACGCGGTACCTCTTGCTCTGCTGAAGGGCCCTGTCAGTGCAGACCACTACTTCCCCAACGCTCCTGCCCGCGGGCACTTCACTCCCGGCACGCTTTGGGGGAAGACCCGGAGTCAACTCAAAGGCCAGCGTGTCGGTGGACTCGTCGCGACCTGCGAACGTGCTGTTAAGCCTCCGCATCGCCCTGTCCCCGAGAAACGCGATGGAAATCTCGTCGAAACAGGCAGATTCACCCCTCAGCACGGATGAAGCGATAAGCCTGGCGTTCTTAGAGCTGATGCCTATCCTTCTCTGTCTGTTCGCTACGGATATCTCCATCGTCCCTTTTCTTCACGTCATCAGGATAGGGAGGTCGTCCATGAAAGATGCTTGTGAGGATGGGAACGAAACTGGCCAGGATCTTGGCGAGCTCGGCCATCGTAAGACCGCACTCGTCCAGCTCACCTTCGGTAGCTCTGTTCTCAATGAGCCTCTTCACTATGCCGCGTATCCTGCTGGGCGTAGGAGCCGAGAGCGAGCGCGAGGCGGCTTCCACAGAGTCGGCCAACATGATTATGGCCGCTTCCCGCGAGGAAGGTTTGGGCCCGGGATAGCGATACTCGTCGATAGGAGCGTCGCTGTCGATCTCCCTGGCCTTCTGGTAGAAGAAAGCCATGAGAGTCGTGCCGTGATGCTCCTGGATGATCTGTCTTATCACGCTCGGCAATTTTTGTTCCTTCGCGATGTCAACGCCCTCCCTCACGTGAGACTCCAGGATGAGGCAGCTCATCGTGGGCGAGAGCCTGTCGTGCCTGCTCCGGGCGTCCTTCTGGTTCTCTATGTAGTATTCCGGCTTATTGATCTTGCCGATGTCGTGATAATACGAAGCCACTCTCGCCAGAAGGGAGTTGGCGCCGATGGCCTCGGCCGCCACCTCCGCCAGATTCCCCACCACCATGCTGTGATGGTAGGTTCCGGGAGCATCTATCATCATCCTTCTCACTATGGGTCTGTTCAGGTCGGATAGCTCCAGAAGAGTGATGTTCGTCGTCAGGCCGAACGTGCTTTCCAGGACAGGAAGGCATGCCATGGCGATGATGGTGGAGCCGAACGAGTTGAGGATTCCGAACGCCGCTTCCTTGATGAGGTCAGAACCCGAGACGCCCGTGCTGAACCCTGCGGTGGCGATCGCAGCCACGTAGGCCATCGCCACGAAGAGCATGGCTCTGTAGAACTGCCGTCTCTGCCTTACACCTATCACCGCATAGACGGCCGTGGTGGCCGCCACGAGAGACACGGTGAAGAACAGCAAGTCCAGGCCTGCCAGCGTCCCGACCAGCGCGCTCGTTATCACACCCAGTATGAGCGCAACCTCGTCGTCGAGAAGAAGCCCCACCAGGACCGGCACGACCACGATGGGCACCAGGTAGGGAGAGAGCTTCAGCGTGTTCAGAACGAGGGAGCCCAGTCCCAGAACCAGAAGCACAGCAATTCCCATCAGCAGCAACATGTGGTTGTCTGCCAGGATGTTTCGGCGGCGGACGCGCAGGTAGCAGGCAAACACGAACACGAGAAGTGACGTGACGAGCACCCTGCTGGCGTAAGGAATCGAACGCTCCAGAGCCGTCACGCCTTCTCCTATGCCTCGTTTGTAGTGCTCCAGCGACCGGAGCTTCTTGAGATGTTCCGCGGTTATCTTCTCGTGGCTGCCTATTATCTTCTCGCCTTGAAGCACGACGCCTTCGAACCGCGACACCGACCCTCTGGCGTCTGCTCTCTCCAGGTCCGTCTTGGCACCGTTGTAGTAAGTGTTGACGCCCACGTGCCTGCGCACGAGCTCCACGAACGCGGAGGCGGCCTTGGGATCTTGCCGATAGGTGCTCTTGGCTTCTCTCTCGGCCCGGGCCACCACGGCGCGGCTGTCTTGAAGCTGCGACACCGGAACCTCGAACTCGCTCTTCGTGCTCGTGACCTTCACTTTCTCGTACGTCCCGACCTCGGTGGGCCTCTTAGCAGCCACCACGCCTGCCTCAAACGCCCTGGCCACGAACCTCTCCACTTCCTTGACCACCTGCAGTCCCAACCCTGGTGTGGACAGCACGGATTCTACTTCCGGCGGCAGATTCACGTCTCCCAGAGCCGAGAGGTCCAGGGGGACCCCGGCCTGGACGTCGTATCTCTCCACAATCTGTCTCAGGGCCGCCAGCCTGGCCATGTACCGGCTGGTCCTGCGCTCGTCTATGGAGAAGACCGGCAGCACTGACTCGGCCGCCAGTCTCTTTTCCTCCTCGTACTGCTCGTCGGTCTTGAGAATGCTGAATTCGAACGGGGCTATGACCTGCTTCTCAGAGACGGCCCCTTCACGGTATTCACTCTGTGGCGACAGGACAGGCGGAGGGAAAAGCAGGACAGCGGCAGCCACAAAGACTACGCCGATGGCCAACTTCTGAGCCACGTTGGCCCTCTTCACGAACGTCTCGCTGCGAGGACGTGCGGTTCTCTGCTTCTTCTCCCGGAGTGAATTCTTGTTGCTGTGCGAACTTCTTCTGGGCAACTTCATCTGCTCTTCTTCTCCTGCGCCTCGAAAGCCCTGATGATGTCCTTGACCAGCTTGTGTCTGACAACGTCGCGCTCCTTGAGATAGACAAACTCTATCCCCTTCACGCTACCCAGGATGCTCTGGACCCGGATAAGACCAGACTGTTTGCTGTCCGCCAGGTCCACCTGGGTGATGTCTCCGGTGACCACGGCCTTCGAATTGGCGCCAAGGCGCGTCAGGAACATCTTCATCTGTCCGAGCGTCGTGTTCTGACCTTCGTCCAGTATTACGAAGCTCTTGCTGAGAGTCCTTCCTCTCATGTAGGCGAGAGGCACTATCTCGATGACCCCCAGCTCCAGAAGCCGTCTCATCCGCTCGACGCTCAGCATCTCACGAAGCGCATCGTAGAGCGGGCGCATGTACGGGTTAACCTTCTCCTGAAAATCTCCCGGCAGAAAGCCGAGGCTCTCGCCCGCCTCCACCGCCGGTCTCACCAGCAGTATCCTGTCCACTCGCTTCATCTTGAGCGCGTTCACGGCGGCGGCCACGGCCAGATAGGTCTTGCCCGTGCCTGCGGGACCTATGGAGAAGACTATGTCGAACTCCTCGATCGCCTTCACGTATTCGGCCTGCCCCACGGTCTTGGGAGAGACCGAAATGCGCTCCAGTCGATAGACTATCTTGTCGACTTCCTTGAGCTTCACCGCGGGATGCTCCTCGGCGGCGTCCATGGCGTAGAGAACGTCCTCTTCACCGAGGACTCGCCCTCCCCTGACCAGGACGAGGAGCTCCTCCAGAACCTTCACCAGCAGCCCCACTTCCCGGCCGGGCCCGGTCATGGTCATGACCCCGTTCCGCACAACGATTCTGGCCCCGAACCTCTCCTCCAGCAGGCGCAGGTTTGCGTCCTGCCTTCCCAGAAGGTTAAGCGGCTCTATGTCTTCTATGGACAGTCTTTCCGTGATTTCGGCTGCCACCTGTGAATCTCCAGGCCTCCTAAGCTACTGCCGAGGTCCCCTTCCAAAAAGAATACCCTCTTCATGGAAATCGGCAACTCCTTTCGCGGACCTTCAAGAAAAGGGAAACTCTTGGACTTTGAGAGAACAAGAGTTTCCCTGTGAATAATCCTGCTAAGGCGTTGCCTTGCTATAAATTAACCCTGTGGGACACCACTAACCGGTGGCACGGCCGACGCAGAGACCCGGCAAAAGGCACGGACCCCTAACTCCTTGCTATCTAGGGATCTTGAGCACTTGCTTGGGATAAATGAGGTCAGGATCGCTTATCTGATCCTTGTTGGCCTCGTATATCCTGGGCCACTCGCTGCTGTTGTCGTAGATCTCCCAGTATCCGGCGATCTTGGACAGATACTCGCCAGCGTACACGACCCATTCCTTCGGGAATCCCCGAGGCACCACAAGCACCCAGTCGGGATAGATGAGGTTCGGGTCCTTTATTTTGTCCCTGTTCGCCCTGTACAGCCTGGGCCACTTGAGCGGGTCGGCGTAAATCTTCTCGTAGCCGGAGATCTTGTAGAGGCAGTCACCCTCGACGACCGTGTAAGTCTCGGGCATCCTGTCCCTCTCGGCCTTCCTGGCCTCGAGCTCGCTCACCTCGGCCTGGAGCTTTGCTAACTGGGCGTCAAGGTCCGCCAGCTTGCCTTCGAGCTCCGCGGCCTTCTTGTCGGCCTCTGCAACCGACTGGCCTGCCTTCTCCGCCTTCTGCTTCTGAACTCCCAGCTCGTTCTCCAGCCGGTCGCAGTAGGCGTCCCGCTGCATCTTGGAGAGCTTCTTGAACTCCTCTGCGGTGTAGTAGTCACCCTGGGAGACGTCCGCGGTGCGAAGCACTCTCTTTCCGCAGCCGGCCAGAAGGAACAGAGCCAGAAGTGCTACAGCCATGAGTATCAACAAACTTCTGTTTCTCATAGCTCTCTCCTCAACTCCTTTCCAACCATCTCTATCGACGTTCGAAATCCTGAGACAGGTCTACTCGGCCAGAGCCTTCTCAAGCTCCGCCTTCTGAGCTTCCAGCTCCGCAACTGCGGCCTGCTTCTCCTTCAGCTTGGCCTCCAGCTCGGCCACCTTCATGGTTGCCTGTTTCATCTCCTTCTCAGCTGATGCGGTCGCACCCCTCGCCTTCTCCACCTGGTCCTCAGCCACGTCGCACGGGAGGTTGACGGCACAACCGACCACCAGAGAGGCAACAAGGACGACGGCCACGACGAAGCACAGAGACTTGACTAACTTAGCCAGCATTCACTGCACCTCCTTTCGTGCAAAAAAAATGCTCGCAATTCCTGTAACAATGCCCACGGCAAGAAGTTAGCTATATGACCCCTTCTTACACGAGCCGCAATCTATCACACGCTTCCGGGAGATGTCAAGAGAATTCAGCACCCGGGTCCGGAGCAACCGAGCGACCCCCCGGCAGCTCTTGTGCCCAAACTAGCAAATTTCATACCATTACACGAGTTTTATGCCCAACTCCTTCAGGTCCTTCTCGTCGGCCTGGCAGGGAGAGCCGTCCATGAGCGAGCTGGCGCTGGTGGTCTTGGGAAAGGCGATGGTGTCTCGTATGGTGTCCCGCCCCGCCATGAGCATGACAATCCTGTCCAGCCCCAGAGCTATGCCGCCGTGAGGTGGAGCGCCGAACCTCATGGCCTCCAGCAGAAAACCGAACCTTCTGCGGGCCTCCTCGAGGGAGAGCCCCACGACCTTCATGACTCGAACCTGCAATTCGGGCGAGTGAATTCGCATGCTTCCGGAGCCCAGCTCGACTCCGTCGCACACCAGGTCGTAAACGCGGCCCCTGACCCGGGCCGGGTCTTCCTCCATGAACTCCAGATGCTCCTCCCTGGGCATGCTGAACATGTGGTGGGTGGGCTCCCAGCGAGAGTCCTCCTCGCTCCAGCTGAAGACCGGGAAGTCCTTGACCCAGCCGAAGCGAAAGGCGGAGTCGCCCGGCCTGAGCTTCTCGCCCAGCCCGCTCCTCACAGCTCCGGCGGCCTCGAACGCGCGGGCGCCGGCGGTCAGAAGCACGGTCCCCGGGCCCTGAGAGAGCTCCAGCAGGCGCTTCTGGAGCGCCCCTCCCACCGACTTGCTCACCCCGCCCTCCAGGTCGGTGCCGGAACTTCTGGCCCAGAAGAGCGCGGTGGCACCCTGTGCCTTGGCCAGGGTCTCCAGCTCTCCTATGTCCTTCCGAGACAGCTGGAGCGGAACAAGCAGGCAGGCCACCCTGCCCCCTGCCTTCACCGCCTCCTCCAGCAGAGAGAAACCACTTGTCGACGACGCCTCGGTCAAGTCGGCCAGTTCAACGGGAATCCTCAGGTCCGGCTTGTCCGTTCCGAAGCGGGACATGGCCTCGTCGTACGTGAGCCTGGGAAACGGCACGGGAAGTCGAACGCCCAGATTCTCCTCAAACACCGCCGAAAACGTGCGTTCCACCACGCCGAAAACGTCTTCTTCTGAGCAGAAGCTCATCTCGAGGTCTATCTGAGTGTGCTCGGGCTGCCTGTCAGCCCTCAGGTCTTCGTCTCTGAGACAGCGCGCCAGCTGGAAGTACCTGTCGAAGCCCGAGACCATCAGCAGCTGCTTGTAGAGCTGCGGGGATTGAGGGAGCGCAAAGAACTTGCCCCTGTGCACCCTGCTGGGAACCAGGAAGTCCCTGGCGCCCTCCGGAGTCGGACGAACCAGGATGGGGGTCTCTATCTCAAGGAACCCTTCCTCGCTGAGGCACTTGCGAACGCTCTGGTAGATTCCGTGTCTCAGGGCAAACACCTTCTGGCACGCCTCTCGCCTGAGGTCTAGGTAGCGGTGCTTGAGTCTCAGCTCTTCGCTGGCCGAGGGCTCTTCGGCCGGGAGAAACGGCAACGGCTCGGCCCGGTTTAGCATCTTGAGCTCCGCAACGAGCAGCTCCACCTCCCCGGTGTGCATGTCCGGGTTTCTCATTCCGTCCGGTCTCAGCTCTACCGTGCCCCTCACGGCCACCACGTATTCGAAGCTGAGCTGCCTGGCCTGCTCCATCTGGTCCCCGGGTAGTGTCTCGGGCCGGAAGACGACCTGAGTGACACCGTACCTGTCTCTTAAGTCTGCGAAGATGACGCCACCGTGGTCCCTGATGCTCTTGACCCACCCCATGAGAGTCTGGCTGCTCCCCGCCCCGGAAGCAGTAAGCTCTCCACACGTCGCGGTTCTTTTCCAATCACCCAGGAATTCAGTCACGTTTCTCACCACCCGACTGCTGTCAGGAGCCCTTTCGTTGTTTGCCGGCATCCTGTTCCGGGCACCGGCACACTGTTTCAGAGGCCGAGTCGTCTCCTCAGATATTCTCTCAAATCTTGCTCCGGAACCTTCTCCTGTTCACCAGACTCCATGTCGCGCACCGTGTAGATACCCGAACTTAGCTCCTCTTCGCCGATTATGACGCTGAATCGAGTCGCCACCGAGTTGGCGGCCTTCATCTGTGCCTGAAGACTCCTTCCCAGCAGGTCGACTTCTACGCGGAACTTCTCTCTGAGGGAGGAGGCCAGAACAAAACACTTCTCCCTGCCTGCCTGGGACACGGAGGCCACGTACACCTCGACCGGCAAGGCCGGTGGCACGGCCACCTCCTCCTTCTCCACGGACAGCAGAATCCTGTCCAGACCCGCCGCAAAGCCGACCGCGGGCGTGGGGGGGCCTCCGTACAGCTCTATCAGACCGTCGTACCTTCCTCCGCCGCCGAGGGCGCTCTGCGCCCCCAACAAGTCGTGGTGAATCTCGAAGGCGGCCTTCGTGTAGTAATCCAATCCCCGGACGAGTCCGGGGTCCTCCTGGAAGCTCAGGCCGATGAGACCGAGCCGCGCCTTGAACTCCTCGAATTGAGAACGACACTCGTCGCAGAGACTCTCCAGAATGGGAGGCACACCCTGTGCGACTTCCTTACATCCCTTCACCTTGCAGTCCAGTACCCTCAGAGGATTCCTTTCGAAGCGTTCCCTGCAGTCTTCGCACAGGTTCTCAAGCTCGTCGCTCAGGCGTTCCCTCATGAGCCGCGAGTAAGTGGGCCTGCACTTGCTGCAGCCCACCGAGTTGACTTTGACCGTGAACTGGCTGAGCCCCAGCTCTCTGAGCAGCATGACGTGAAGGTGCACGCTCTCGGCGTCTCCTTCCACTCCAGGAACGCCCACTAGCTCAGCCCCGAGCTGGTCGAACTGCCTGTACCTTCCGGCCTGAGGCCGGTCGTATCGAAACATGGGGCCGATGTAGTACAGCTTGAGGACCTTCGCGCGCTTGAGCAGTCCGCGCTCTATCACTGCCCTGGCCACCGACGGGGTGCCCTCCGGCCGCAGGGTCAGGCTACGCCCTGCCCTGTCCTGGAACGTGTACATCTGCTTCAGAACGATGTCCGTGCCCTCTCCCGTGCCCTTCTGAAACAGCTCGGTGTGCTCGAACAACGGACCGCGGATCTCCGAATACCCGAAGCGCCCCAGCACGCACCGGCACCGCTCTTCCAGCCAGAGCCACCTGTCGCTCTCGGGCGGGAGAATGTCGCGCGTGCCCCTTATCGATTGGATCCTGCCCTTTTCCTTCTTTCCCACCTTTTCTCCGTAATAAGGAGGGCAATCTGCCCAAACGCTGCGCCCGCGGCGTCTGCCAGGAAGTCCAAGGCGCTTCTCTCTCTTCCGGGCACCGTTGCCTGGTACCACTCATCGACGAATCCTACTGCCAGGGCGGCGACTATTGCAAGACCTAACCAGAACCTGGTGATGAAGTAGACCCCGGAGTGGCGAAAGGCCCTGCCCACCAGGAAGCCCAGGATTGCGTACTCAACGAAGTGCGCGGCCTTGTCCATGTGGGGAAAGAGCTTTGTCCCTGGCAGGCCGGACGTCGATGAGAGGGCGAAGATGAGAGTGACGTATCCCAGGACCGGAAGCCAGAGCCGCAGAAAGGCCGAGAGAAACTTGACGTCCCCTTCTTCCATTTCCTTCACTCTTCAATTCTCCTCAGCGGAAACGGACCAGGAACGGGCATGCGGGAGTCAAGTCGGGGAGAAAGATCAGCTCCCGAGCCACAGCCTGACGGCACTGCGGGCCATTTCGACCAGGGGGACCGGATACAGCCCGAGGGCGAGCGTGAAAAACGACATCAAGACGAGCCCAACTCTCATGCCCGGGCTCACGGCCACCGGGGCAGCTCCCGGGTCTTCAGCTTCCGCGAAGTACATCGCCTTCAGAATCTTGCAGTAGTAGAAAAGACTCACCACGCTCGTGAGGACCCCCACTATTGCAAGCGTGTAGAGCTTCTCCTCGATGGCCACGGCGAAGATGAAGAACTTCCCGATGAACCCTGCCAGAGGTGGAATGCCGGTGAGAGAGATGAGAAACACGGCCATCGAGGCGGCCAGCAGCGGGGATCTACGATTGAGACCCCTGAAGTTAGCGAGCTCTTCTCCTCCCTCTGCGCGCGAGACGGCCGTCACGACGGCGAAGGCACCGATGCTCATGAAGAGATACACGAAGAGGTATATGACTATGCTGTCAATCCCGGCGCTGGTTCCCGCGCACAGCCCTATGAGCAGGTAGCCGACGTGCGCGATGCTCGAATACGCCAGGAGACGTTTCACGTTGGTCTGAACCACCCCGATGACGGTCCCCACGACCATCGTGAGCACGGACAGAATCGAAAGGACCTGCGTCCAGTCCACTTCCAGGGCCAGAAAACCCTGTTTGAAGTAGGCCAGGATGCGTATCAGGACCACCAGGCCCGCGGTCTTTGACACCACCGAGAAGAAGGCCGCCACGGGGGTGGGACTTCCCTCGTACGTGTCGGGCACCCACATGTGGAACGGGACCACGGTCATCTTGAACGTAAGCCCCGCCAGGAAGACGCCGAACGCACCCATCACGAGAAGCTTCTGCCCGCTCTGGCCGATGGAGAAACCTATCTCGCTGAGGAATGTGGAACCGCAGAGGCCGTAGAGAAAAGACATCCCGTAAAGCAGGATGGCCGAGGAGAAGGCCCCCAGGAGGAAGTACTTTATGCCCGCTTCGTTGGACTTCACGTCCTCGAAGGCGTAGCCCGCCAGTATGTAGCAGGGGATGCTGGCCATTTCCAGCCCTATGAAGATCATTATGAGGTCGCCCGCGGAGGCAAGCACCATGAAGCCGAACGTGGCGAAGAGAAGAAGAGAATAGTATTCGCCCAGACTCAGCCTGGAGATGAGCCGGCAGTCCAGCGTGGTCAGCGTGACCAGAAAAGCCGACAGCAGAAAGACCAGCTTCACGGTAGAAACGAAGGGGTCCAGCACGAAGGTACCGCTGAGGGTGCTGGCAGAAAGGTTCCATCCCCTCGCCGCCAGCAGCAGCGCCAGGCCCAGGCCGCAGAGAGTGAGCCACCAGAGCGACGCACCCCGCTGCCGAGACCCCAGGAGGTCCACGACGAGCACCAGAAAAGCCGCGGACAGGACGACGAGCTCAGGCACGAGAAGTCCGAAATCTACGCTGACGAAACTCAAACGAGTTTCCTCCTCATTATTCCACTGCCGTCAATTCTCAATTGTTCCCGAGCCGGCGCTCAGGAGAGGCCCCCCCTCAAGAAGTAAGAGAGCGACTCTATCGTGGTGTCCATGAAGTCTATGAGGGGCCACGGGTAGACACCGATGAAAACCGTCATTATCTGAAGCGGTACCAATGAGACCAGCTCCCTGGCGCTCATATCCGGAAAGGCTGCGTACTGCTCCTGCGGCTTACCCAGGAACATGCGCTGGAGCATCCAGAGAAGGTACCC
>CP070702.1:863773-892410 GCA_020349905.1 Candidatus Eiseniibacteriota bacterium | reverse complement strand
GCAATACCATGACCAGCGGCAATATTGCCAATAGCAGATGGGTCGAACGGCGCCAGTCGACCGACTGCTTGAACCAGCGCAAGGCTGCTCCCGTCCAATGAAAGCCAAACCGTTGGCCGAATCCTGACGAGGTGCAAGGAGTCGGCGCCATAGGTTTCGCTTGTTTTAAACCCGCGTGGTGGCACCGGACCGGCGCGTCAGGGCCGCTGGTCAGGACCCGGCGCTCTTATCTTTCACAAGGGCTTGAAATAACACCCCTTCGGCGTTAGAATGCGACGAGAGACCCTGCTTCGGTGAGCGTGAACGAGGGTCCCAAGATCCCAGCGAGACGGAGGTAGCGGATGCGTCTGAACAGAGCCCGTGCGTTCTTGATTCTGCTGCCTCTCGTGGCAGTCCTCAGCATTGCTACTGGACGTCCAGCGTGGGCCCAGCAGTCACGCGGCCCTTACACCGATGTCCCTGCCCTCCCGGAGGGCGTGTTCGGTGAGCGAATCGCCGAGCTCATCGACGTGATCAATTCGAACGACAGCAGCAGGGTGCGTACGTTCGTCGAGCAGCGACTCACCGAGTCCTCCCGCAACATGGCGCCCATGGAAGAGCACCTGGCCACCGCGGCAGAGCTGTATGAACAGAGCCGCGGGTTCGATTTTCACAGCATCCGCGACTACGAAGCCCCGACTCCTGCAGAGGAGTTCGTGGTCATAGTCAGAAACAGGCTTACTCAGGACTGGCAGGCATTCATACTGCTCATTGAACAGGAGCCGCCGCATCTCATCAAAAGTCTGCAGTTCTCCTCTGCAAGACCTCCGAGCGACCTTCCTCCTGCCGCGAAGCTCAGTGAGAGCCAGCTCGTCAGAGAGCTCGAGGCCTTCGTACAGAGATTGGCCGACGCCGACGCGTTCTCCGGCACGGTCCTTCTGGCCAGGGACGGAATCGTGCTATTCAAGGGCGCATACGGCCTGGCCAGCAAGCGTTTCAACGTCCCCAACCGGATGGACACCAAGTTCAATCTGGGCTCGATGAACAAGATGTTCACGGGCGTGGCCATAGCCCAGCTCGTGGAGCAGGGCAGGCTTTCGCTGGACGACAGTCTCAGCAAGTTCCTGTCGTCCGAGTGGCTCCCCCTCGAGATCACGGCGAAGATTCAGATCAAGCACCTGTTGACGCACACCTCTGGTCTCGGGAGTTACTTCAACGACAAATACAACGAGTCTTCCAGGCTTTTGTTTCGCGAGCTGGATGACTACAAACCTCTTATTGCCGGTGACACACTGGCGTTCGAGCCGGGAACCGACTGGAGATACAGCAACACCGGCATGTTCCTTCTGGGTGTCGTGATCGAGAATGTGACGAATCAGAGTTACTTCGACTACGTCCGGGAGCACATCTACGAGCCTGCGGGCATGAGCAACACCGACTGCTACGATATGGACAGGCCCGTTCCCAATCTGGCGATAGGTTACTCAAGAGAACGTTCCGGGCCCGAGCCGAGGTGGACGAACAATATCTTTAAGCACGTGGTCAGGGGCGGCCCGGCCGGAGGCGGGTTCTCCACGGTCGAGGACCTGTTGAAATTCGACTCTGCACTGCGTTCGCACAAGCTGCTCACCCCGGACTACACCGAGATGGTCTGGAGTGGAAAACCAGAGCTTAACTCCCCCGACTACGGTTTCGGCTTCGGGGTGCGCGGGACGCCGGAGAACCGTATCGTGGGTCACTCGGGCGGTTTTGCAGGCATAAACTCGAACCTTAGCATGTTTCTCGACACGGGATACACCTGCGCGGTGATGTCCAATTATGACATGGGTGCACATCGAGTAGTGACGAAGATCGAAGAGCTGCTCGGACGCCTGGAATGAAGGAAAGAAACGGCCGGCCCACGCCTACAGCCAGAGACGCAGGAAGTT
Source organism: Candidatus Eiseniibacteriota bacterium (assembly GCA_020349905.1). Lineage (GTDB taxonomy): Bacteria > Eisenbacteria > RBG-16-71-46 > JAFGJU01 > JAFGJU01. The sequence goes on along the minus strand of CP070702.1, from coordinate 890,503 downwards.
TCATCAGCGGGGTCGCGGCCTCACCACCCGACTCCTGACGTCCAGCAATTTCGGTGTTGCTGCGCCGCAGAGAGGGCAGTTCATGATCGGGAAGGACATCTCTCGATATCGAATCCTCGAGAAGCTCGGTGGCGGCAGCATGGGCGTGGTGTACAGGGCCGAGGATACGAAGCTCAAGCGTACGGTTGCGCTCAAGTTCCTGCCCCTCCATCTCACGAACAACGAGGAAGCCAGGAGCCGCTTCATCCGCGAGGCGCAGGCCGCCTCGGCAATGGACCATCTAAACATCTGCACGATCCACGAAATAGACGAAACCTCTGCCGGACAGATCTTTATATGCATGCCGTTCTACACCGGCGAGACCCTGAAGAAGAAGATTGCCCGTGGTCCGCTTCCTGTAGGCCAGGTCAAGGACATCACGAGGGGGGTCCTGAACGGCCTCGTCAAGGCGCACGAGCACGGGATTGTGCACCGTGATATCAAGCCCGCGAATCTGATGGTCACGGACGATGGCGTAGTGAAGATAGTGGACTTCGGACTCGCCAAGCTGGCGGGCGCCCCCGGGAGCCGCGGAGGCGGGATGGCGGTGGGCACAGTGGCATACATGTCGCCGGAGCAGGCGCGCGGAGAAGAGGTCGACCTGCGAACCGACCTCTGGTCCCTGGGTGTCGTCGCGTACGAGATGCTGAGCGGCCGGTTGCCATTCGAAGCCGACTATCCGGAAGCCCTGATGTATCTCATCCTTTACGAGGAACCGCGTTCCCTCACTTCGTTCCGCTCGGATGTTCCTGACGCGTTGCGTAAGGTGGTCAAGAAGGCGATGAGCAAGGACAGGGGAAAGCGTTATCAGAGCGCCGCGGCCTTCCTGGAGGACCTGGACAGATTACCCGCCCAGGGAGAAGCGCCGAGCGAGCGGAAGGTATCGATCGCCGTCCTTCCGTTTGAGGACATAAGCCCCGGGAGGGACAACGAATACTTCAGCGACGGGCTCACCGAAGAAATAATCTCGGACCTTTCGAGAATCCACTCCCTTTGCGTTATCTCCCGCACGTCCGCTATGAGACTCAAGGGAACGGACAGGGACGCCAGGACCATCGGGCGTGACCTCAACGTCCGGTACCTTCTGGAGGGAAGCGTGCGGAAGGTGGGAAGCAGTCTCCGGGTAATCGCCCAGCTCATAGACGCCACGACGGACTCACACGTGTGGGCAGAGAAGTACAGCGGGACGTTGGAGGAGGTGTTCGACGTCCAGGAGCGGGTCTCCCGTTCCATCGCCGAGGCCCTGAGACTCAAGCTGAGCCCCGAAGAGGAACGTCGAATCGCAGAGAGGCCCATCGGAGACATCCGCGCCTACGAGAGTTACCTCAAGGCCAGAAAGGAGATAATGCGATTCACCGAGGAAGGACTGGAGCGTTCCCTGCAGTATCTGAAGGAGGCCACTGATATCGTGGGAGAGAATCCCTTGTTGCTTGCCGGAATGGGGTACACGTACTGGAGTTTTGCGAACCTCGGCGTCAGACCCCCAGAAAAGTACCTGTCCAAGGCAGAGGCTTGCGCCGCGAGGGTGTTTGAGTTGGAGCCGGATTCTCCACGCGGTCACATGTTGCTGGGACTCGTCAGCGTGACCAAGGGGAACGTCCGTGAGGGCGTGAGACATCTTAAACGCACGCTGCTCACCGATCCCAACAATCCCGACGCCCTGTTCTGGCTGGTTATTGCCTACGGAAGCACCGGCAGAACTACCCTGGCCATGCAGTTTGCGGAGAGGTTGCTGGAGGTGGACCCGCTCACCCCCATAAACCATGCGACGCCGGGTTTTGCGCTGCTGTGTGAAGGAAGGTTCGACCTGGCCCTTCACAAGGAAGAGAAATGGCACCAGATGGAGCCAGCTTCGGCCATCTCGCGCTTCTGGTACGCCTGGGTGCTTGCGCAGAACAGCCGGCTCAGCGAGGCGTTCTCGCTCTTCCAGGCAGCGGCCCAAGACACTCCTGAGGATCTCTGGGCTCAACTGGGCCTCTGTTTCAGGCACGCGCTCAGAGGTGACTCGGAGACATTGAAATCCCTGGCGGGCGGGCTCGAAACCGTGGCAAAATGGGACCTACAGTACTCCTGGTTTCTGGCAGAGTGCTTCGCCCTGGCAGGTGAAAGCGACGAATCGCTTCGGTGGCTGGAGAACGCGGTCAGCCGGGGATTCATAAACTACCCGCTCATCTCCAAGTTAGACCCGTTTCTGGAGAACATACGCGGCGAGGAGCAGTTCGAGAAGCTCCTGGAGAGGGTAAAAGGGGAGTGGGAGCACTTCGCAGTGTAAGGACCGGGCAGCGCTCCTCGCAGGCGCAGACACGAGGAAGTAAGCACCCATGATAGGAAAGGATATCTCACACTACAGAATCCTCGAGAAACTGGGTGAGGGAGGCATGGGTGTTGTCTACAAGGCGGAAGACAAGAACCTCAAGCGCACCGTCGCTCTGAAATTCCTACCTCCTCAGCTCACGCGGGACCCGCAGGCGAAGGAGCGTTTCGTTCGAGAGGCCCGCGCGGCTTCAGCCCTGGATCACGCCAACATCTGCACGATTTACGAGATCGACGAAGCCGAGGAACAGACGTTCATGGCCATGGCCTGTATAGAGGGCCAGACCCTGAAGGAGAAGATCGAATCAAGTCCGCTGGAGCTGAGCGAAATCATCAGCATTGCGACTCAGGTGGCCGAGGGGCTGCGGGAGGCTCACGACAAGGGCATTGTCCATCGCGACATAAAGAGCGCCAACATCATGGTGACGCCGAAGGGACAGGCCAAGATCATGGATTTCGGCCTGGCCAAGCTGACGGGCGAGACCAAACTCACCAGAACCGGCATAACGATGGGCACGGTGGCCTACATGTCGCCCGAACAAGGAAGGGGAGAAGAGATAGACCAGAAGTCTGACATCTGGTCGTTCGGAGTCGTGCTGTACGAGATGGTCGCGGGCAGGCTTCCGTTCCAGGCAGACTACGAGGCGGCCGTCGTGTACGCCATATTGAACGAAGACCCAAGGACGGTAACGTCCTTCCGCGCCGACACGCCGATAGAGCTGGAACACATCATAGCCCACGCGATGACCAAGAACCCCGACGAACGTTACCAGAGCGCGGCCGAGATGCTGGCGGACCTGACGGCACTCGGCGCAGGGACCGGCCTTGTGGTCGCCAAGGAACGGCCGCCGGGCCTCAGGCGCATCGGCAAGTCCATAGCCGTTCTTCCTTTCACCAGTCTGAGCGAGAGCAAAGAGGACGAGTATTTCAGCGACGGGACGACGGAAGATATCATCACCCATCTTTCCAAGATCGGCCAACTGAAGGTCATATCGCGCACGTCCGTGATGCGATACAAGAACGTCGACAAGAGTCTCCGTGAAATCGGAAGGGAACTGAACGTGGCTACAATTCTCCAGGGAAGCGTTCGCCGCGCAGGAGACAGGGTTCGGATCGTGAGCCAGCTGGTGGACACCCGCACGGAGGAACATCTCTGGGTGGAGACTTACGACCGGGAGATGAAGGACATCTTCGCCATCCAGAGCGACGTGGCTCAGAACATAGCCGCTGCCTTGAAAGCCAAGCTTTCACCCGTGGAAAGAGAGAGGCTCGAGAGAAAACCGACCGAGAACCTGGAGGCTTATGATTACTACCTGAAGGGCCGAGAGTACTACTATCGCTATCACAAACAGGACAACGAGAACGCAATCGAACTCTTCAAGAAGGCCCTGGAGCTGGACCCGGGCTACGCGCTGGCGCACGCCGGCCTCGGAGACGCCTACGGTCAGAGGACGGGCAGGTTCGGCCTCGAGGCCAAGTGGACGGACTCCGCAATCGAGGCCAGCGAGAGGGCTCTCTCGATAGATCCAGCCTGTGTAGAAGCGTACAAGGCTCTCGGCCTGGCATACATGGCCAAGGGGAAGAGGCTCAAGGCCCTGGAAGCATATCAGAAGGCCGTGGAGCTAAATCCGAACTACTACCCTGCGGTCGGCAACATCGCCACGACGAATTTCGCCCTGGGGGAATACGGGGAGGCACTCAAGTGGAGTAAGAAAGCCGTGAGTCTCAATCCGACGTTCGCCTTCGCCTATTCGAACGTCGGCTATGTTTACATGAGCCTGGATGACTATGACGAGGCCGAACGCTGGTTCAGCAAGGCACTCGAACTGCAGCCGGACCTGATATACGCCCATCGTGAGTTCATCTACCTGCACCTGGCCAGCGGCGACCACGAGAGGGCCCGTTCCCACAGCAAGAAGGCTCTCGCCATTGCACCGGACGAGGTGGATTCTCTGCTCTGGGCAGGCGACACGGAACTCGCGGCTCGCAACTACCCTGAGGCAGAGAAGTATTATCGGCGAGCCCTCGAGCTCTATGCCACCGGCGCCCCCGGCGCCACGGGCATCTGTGTCATAACGAGCCTCGCCTATGTTTGCCTGAAGTCCGGGCGTGACGACGAGGCCGCGACGTTGTTCGACGAGGGCCTGGGACTGGCAAGGAAGCTGATAGACCAGGGAGACGAATCGCGGCAGCTTCCCTACTACGTTGCAGCCATACACGCCATCCAGGGGGAGAAGGACGAAGCCTACCGCTGGCTCCGGGAGGCCATCGACGCCGGCTGGAGGGACTACCGGAGAAGCATGAGAGATCCCCTCGTGGAGAATCTGCGCGAGGACGAACAGTACAAGCTCATGATGGCCGGGGTGAAGGGAATGATAGACCAGATGCGCCGGCGCGCCCAGAAAGAGCAGTAATCCTCACACGCCCGCAGGAAGACCCCCTCGCCCGCACCCGTTACCCGCGCACGCCCGCAACAAGACCTCTCGCCCCGCACCCGTTACCCGCGCACGCACCCACCGGAGTCAAAACAACATCAGGCGCCCGCGACCTCCGTCAGCTCCAGCGGGCGCCTGAGAAGCCGGGAGAATCTCCCGGCCAAAAAATATCTCGACCTCTCTCTATACGACGGCCCTCACGCTCCCGAGCCAAACCTGCGAACGATGGTGTCTATCAGAGATTGAGTAGAACGCCCTTCGAGGGCATCTATCACCACTACCTCTCCACCGAGTTCACGGACGAAACTTGCCCCGACGATGTCGTCCGCCTTGTAGTCGCCGCCCTTTACGAGGACTCCCGGTTGCACTTCGCGTATCAAGGCGTCAGGAGTCTCCTCGTCGAAGATGCACACGTAGTCCACACACGACAGCGCACAGAGAACGCCGGCCCTGTCCGCCTGCGGAACGATGGGTCGCTTGACTCCCTTCAGTTTCCGCATCGAACCGTCACTGTTGAGGCCGACGAAGAGCACGTCGCCTAGCTGGCGAGCACGCGAGAGATAGTGGACGTGGCCGAGATGGAGGATGTCGAAGCATCCATTGGTGAAGACGACCTTGAGTCCGCTCTCTCGCGCGTACTGCCGCAAACCGGCAACTTCTGTCCTGTCTACAATCCTTCCCATTGTCCGTCCGCCCTCTTTTCCTTCGCGCTTCGGTTACCACCCACTCCCTTGACCGTTTTCGTCGAACGAATCAATGAGGGCGTCCGTCGTGGCAGTGGCGGTCCCGAGTTCTCGTATGACGATGCCGGCCGCATGGTTGGATATGGAGGCCGCTTGCTTCAGCGTAGCTCCTGCAGCCAGCGCCAGGGCGAACGCGGTGACGACCGTGTCTCCCGCGCCCGTGACATCAAACACCTCGCGGGCAACCGTAGGAAAATGTGTATACTCGTTCCCTCTCTCGAAGAGGCTCATGCCCTTCTCGCCGCGCGTGATGAGTACTCCGTCGCAGCCCAGCTTCTTGCTGAGGCCCCATCCGACCTCCTTGAGCGTGGCCTCATCGACTATCCTCTTGCCGTAAGCGAAACCTGCTTCGTGCTGATTGGGAGTTATGACGCTGACGTTGACGTACGAAAGAAGACGAGTCTCTTTGGGGTCCACGCAGACAGGCACTCCACTCGTTCTTGCCTCCCGAATCACGGAATTCAGAACATCGTTGGTGAGGACACCCTTGCCGTAGTCCGAAATGATCACGACGTCTGCGTCAGGAAGGTGCTGTTTGACCCTGTCAGTCAGGTTCGTCTGTAGCAAGTCGTTGAGGTCACCACGGCTCTCCAGGTCTGTCCTAACGACCTGCTGACTGTGGGCAATGATCCTGGTCTTGACAGACGTGGGCCGTTCAGGATCCACCAGGACGCAGTCAGATAGAATCCCGGTCTTGCCCAGCTCCGAAAGCAAGTGTCTCCCGGGCTCGTCATCACCCACGACTCCGAGAAGCCTGGCCCGGGCACCCAGTGAGACGATGTTGCCCGCCACGTTGGCAGCTCCACCCAGCCTTGTTGTCTCTCCGGAGAGCTCCACAACCGGCACCGGAGCCTCGGGAGAAATCCGGCTGACCCCTCCCCACAGGTACCGGTCCAGCATCAGGTCCCCTACGACGAGGACAGTCTGATCCCTGAATCCATCCGTGATTTTGCGGAGTTCACTCTTGAAACTACTTCCCATGTGCATTCTCGTTTAGCATGAGCAGCGGCCGCTTTCCCCAATCCCATGAGGCTATCACTGGCGTCTGACAACGGTCAAGCTGATTCATCACGACGACGCCCAACCGGCCCCGCAGAGGCCGAAGAGCCCAAGGCGAATCAGTGCCCGAAATCGCATCCGGACGAGAGTATCGTGCGCGCCAGACTTCTCGCGACGTCCCTCGCCTCTCGACCGTCAAGAGAGCTCCCGGCGCCAAACAGGATGTCGGAATCCGGCTTGACTATTCCCAGCCTGGCCATCGACACGGCGGGAAGCCACAGGTAGCTGGAGCTGTCAACGTCCACGTAGCCCCAGACGTCTCCCACTCCGACAGAAAGAGTGGCCTGCAGGGCACTGGACAATCCCGATTCGCCTTCGGAGGAGAGATCCAGCGCCTCCGGGCAATGTCTGCTCACGAAGTAATGGAGCTCAACGGCCAGCGGGCCGCGTTTGACCACGTCGCCGGGCCTAAAAGTTCCGTCCGGGTACAATCTCAGCAACTTCTGGCCGATAGCCTTCCGGACAAACGGGCTGAACCACAAACCGTGGCAGTCGGGAACATCGAGCACATCCACCACTCTCTCATCGTTTGTCTCGTACCGGTTCTGCAGTCGGGCCAACTCAAGCTCGACGACCAACAGTGCGGCCAGTTCTCCACGGATTACGGCGCCGGCTTCCAGTGTTCGCAGGTATTCGAGGGGGAATTCAGAATATCCCAGAAGAGCGGCAATCGACTCGCACCAGGTATCCTGGGCCCACGCGTCCAGGGGGTCCACTTCGAGGAACCTGCCGAGGACGCTGAGGGAGGCCTCGACCTGCCCCTGGGACAGGTACGTCTCCGCCAGCCCGCGGAGACTCTCGAGATCATCGGGAGACAGCGCGAGCGCAGACAAGAAATCCTGGATGGCACCTTCGACGTCTCCCCTCTCCTTTCGAACGAGGGCCCTGGTCCTGTGCGCGACACTGAAAGTCCGTTCTGCTTCTATGGCCCTGGTGGCGGTGTCTTCGGCGCGCCGGAGTTCAGCGCGCGCCAGATATAGCGAGGCCGCGAGTTCGTTTGTCATCGCCTTCTCCAGACTGCTCTTCGCTGAACGTTTTAGCTTCTTGAGCTGAGAGGCGGCTTGTTTCAGCTCCCCAATCAAGACAAGACGCCTCGCCACCTCGTAGCGTTGAACGAAGGGAGACGGTTTCACTGGCGCACCGGACCTCTCGCGTTTCGGTGCCTCGGGCGCTGAAGAAGTATCTCGGCTGCCAGCCAGAGCTCTCTCACCGACCCCAGGTCCTGTGCGCGCAGGACCCGCGCACCCGCCCAGGGCGACCGCCAGAAGCAATCCCACCAGGATGGCCAGCCCCAGGCCGACCCTGGTGCCTTCCAGCGCCTCGTCAGAACGGGGAGAAACCTGGCGACGGTACAATGCCTGTCTCACATCAATTTTCTCTCTTTCAAACTCACGAAGGAGCGTCTCGCCACTATGACGTGATCCAGCACATCGATTCCCATGATCTCGCCGGCCGCAACGAGCCTCTTTGTCAGGAGCAGGTCTTCCCTGCTGGGTTCGGCGTCTCCCGACGGATGATTGTGAACCAGAATCACGCTCGCCGCAGAGCATTCCACTGCTGGCTGGAAGACCTCCCTGGGATGAACGAGGCTGGCATTCAGAGTCCCGATGGAAATGATCTCTTTCTTGATGAGTCGATTCCTCGTGTCCAGATAAAGCGTACAGAAGTGCTCCTTCCTGGCCACCGAAAGCTCCCTGCTGAGCGCGGCGGCGTCTTCGGGCTGTTTGACGAGGGCGGAGAACTCGTTCTCGGGACAGAAGACCCTTCGCCCCAACTCCATGCAGGCCAGAATCTGGCAGGCCCTGGCGATGCCGACCCCCTTGGTCGTCTCCAGGTCACTCAACGACACTGAAGGCAGCCTGCTCATCCCGTGGGACTTCAGAATCTCCCTGGCTATCTGCAGAACACCGATACCACGCGTCCCCGTCCCGAGGATAACGGCAAGAAGCTCGGCATCGCTGAGGGCCGAGCTTCCTTTTTGCGCGAGCTTCTCTCGGGGCCTGTCCACTCTGGGCAAGTCCCCTACGAACTGAGGCTTTCTCTTTGACCCGCTCACGCTCCTCACCACCCCAAAGAAAGCACGTAACATTCTCAAGTGGGAATTATGAACCTGCGGAAGGCAGCTGTCAACACATTCAATCCCGCCGAGGCAAGGCGGGTTTCAATGCTGCTCGGGGCTCTCGGCCGAATCCGGGCCGTCGGAGGTTTCGCCGTTCCCTGCGGAGCTTGGCCGGCCGGAGGCATCCTCGTCAGTGCAAGCGCGATCAGCGACGTCTGAAGCTGAGGGCGTGACACTCTCCCAGACGTCAACCGGCTCCTCGACCAGAACTGCCTTCTCCTTCGGCAGGGTGAAGAAGAAGATGCTTCCGCGACCGTACTCGCTTTCCACCCAGACGCGACCGGAGTGAAGAAGCACGAAGTGCCGCACGAGGTCAAGTCCCAGGCCCGCTCCGCCGTGTGAACGCGTGGCAGAAGAATCAACCTGTGCGAATCGATCGAAAATCCTCTCCAGGTCCTCCTCCTTGATTCCGACACCCGTGTCGGAGATACTCACCAGAAGCTCCTCCCCGCTATCGGAGCAGCACACGGTGATCCGCCCTCCCCGGTCCGTGAATTTGACGGCGTTACACAGCAGGTTCCAGCACACCTGCCTTATACGCTTCGTGTCCATGAAGACGCATGGCAGGTCCGGTGTCAGCTCAAGTACCAGCTCCAGGCCTCTCTTCTCGGCCGTGGGGCGTATCGTGTCCACGGCAGAAAGCACAATCTGATTCAGGTCCCCCTGCTCGAGGGTGAGCTGTGTCTTGCCTGACTCCAGTTTGGACAGGTCGAGTAGATCGTCGATCAATTGAAGAAGGCGCTGCCCCTGGTCGGTAATGATCTCGAGGAACTCAAGGCGCTTCGAACCTGCGACCCTCTCGTCCCGAAGAAGCTCGCTGTAGGCGATTATGGCGGTGAGCGGCGTGCGCAGCTCGTGACTCATTGTAGCAAGGAACTCGGACTTGAGCCTGTCCATCTCCCGAAGTCGCTCGTTGGCCTTCAGGATGTCCTGCCTTGAAGTCTCCAGGTCTCGACACGCCGCGTCCAGCTCCTCTGCGTTCGATTGTACTTCCGCATACAGGCGCGCGTTCTCGATGGCCACGGCGGCCTGCGCCGCCAGCGACGATAGAATCCGCACGTCCCGTTCTCTGAAAGCAGTCGGCTCCGTGCTCTCCACGTTGAGCACACCCAGGACCGTTTCCCCTATCTTGAGGGGGAGGGCGATCTCGGACCTGACGTTCTTCAGCCCCGCGACGTACCGCGGATCCTTCAGTACGTCGGGAACGTAGAGCGGTCTTCCGGTGGCCGCCACCCAGCCCGTTATCCCCTCCTGTCCGACTTTGACGCTGAGCCTGTCGACGTTCTCCGCGTATCCGCTGAAAGCTTTCACGTGAAGTTCCGTCTTATCCTCGTTCAGAAGGAGAATCGCACAATGCAGATATCCGAAGGAATCGCTCAGGATCCGCATCATCTCGTTCAGAACGGTCTCAGACTCAAGGCTGGAGCTCAGCGCATGGCCGACCTCGTACAGAACAGTTACTTCCTGTACCTTCTCCTTCACTGCCTGATATAACCTGGCGCGTTGTATCGCCAGGCCGGCCTGGTTTGCGATGGACTGAGCCCTTCGTACCTCGGCCGCTGAAAAGACACGTTCCTTCTCCGTGTCGTCGAGAATCATGGTGCCGATGGCCGTATCGTTTACGATGAGCGGAACGAAGAGCGCCGACTTCTGACCGTAGCGTTCTTTCAGCACCACGCAAGCCCGCGGATCTTTTGAGAGGTCCTTGATGGAGAGCGGCTGTTTCTCCTTCACTACCCACACGCCAGCCACGGTCTCGCGCATGCCCACCCGCAACTTGTCAAACTCGGGGTCCTGCGCGCTCGTCGCCACCCCTACGAGCTCGTTTCTCCTTTCGTCCAGAAGAAACAGGAAACAGTTGCTCGCCTGTAGCGCTTTCTTCGTGGTAACGACGATTTCCTTCAACGTCCGTTCCAGGTCGATGCTCTGGCTGATTGCGAGGTTGACTTCGTAGGCGGTCTGAAGCTCGTCGTACGCTTCTTGAAGGGTGCGCGAGAGGTCTGCGCTTGCTCTCTTGTCGGTGATTTCTCGTATGAAGTGAGCTTTGAATACGACTTCGTTCGTCTCATCCACTACCGGACGAGCCGTCATGATGAGCGGGAACTCTTCGCCGTCCTTCTTCAGGCCGAGCAACTCCCCCTGCCATCCGCCGCAGGCTACCTCCTTGCTTATTTGAACTGCCGTGTCAGGAGGGTTGCTGCGGGAGAAGAGGCAGCGTAATGACTTACCCACGATCTCCTCGGGTGGAAAACCCCAGATCTCCCGGACGCTTTCGCTGGCCTCGAGGATGTTGTCGTCGGGATCCGTGAGGAGAAGTGCTTCCGAAGTTCTGCTCAGGAAGGTCCTGAGTGCCTCTTCCGAGAAAGGACCTCTTGTCGCTACGTCAGGCAAGCGAGACTCCTTTGTGGAAACCGGCCGAGGGGCTCGTTTCCGCCCTACCCCATTGATATCGGCAAATCCACTACCAACTTGAGGGCCCGCCAGGCAGGGAAAGGACGTACATCAGAGAGGGTTTTCGGCATCGATTCTAAGGCCGGGTCTCGCGAATCTTGACGCCCCTGTCGGGATGGTGTATGCTGAAACGTACCTGGTCTAACCAAAAGTCTTAGAACATCTTACGCTTCCTCGAGGAGCTCTTGACGCTGAAGAAAGACCAAAGACCCCCTTCCCCGAGAAGGCAAGTGGCACAGTTCCTGGCCGTGTTCTTTGGACTATGGGCGGTGCTGTGGGCAATCCCCTACATGTCCGGCCGGCTCCCGTTCGGTGTGAAAGCCCTCTGCCCGGTGACTGCTTCGTGGCTCGGAAATGTATTGTCACTGCTCGGGTTCGATGCAACGGTCAACGGGGTGTTCGTGAGTTTCGGGACAGCAGGCCTGGAGATAATCGGGGAGTGCACCGGTTACACGGCCATGGCTCTTTTCTTCAGCGTAGTAGTAGCGTATCCTTCTCCACTGAAGAAGAAGCTGCTCGGGCTGGCAATAGGCATTCCGCTCATTCTGGTTTTCAACCTGTTGCGGCTCGTTGTAATGACCTACGTCCTCGCGTACAGGCCTCAGTACTTCGATGTGGCACACCTTTACTTCTGGCAGGTCGCGCTGATCGTGTTCGTCGTAGCCATGGTGGTGTTTTGGATAGAGAAGCTGGTGGGCCGTGAGAAAACTGTCTCCGTTTCTTCTTAAAGTGGTGGCCTTTTCCTTCGCGCTCTTCCTTCTATGGCTGGTAGTGGGAGAGTACGCCCTCTCGGGACTCGGCAGGATGGTTCTGGTGCCTCTCACGCTGTGCGGTTACAGACCGACCGGCGTGGAAGTGTCCGGCAAGACCATCCACTTCACTTCCGCCATCGCGGGCCGGAACCGCCAGTGCGACGTTGAGCTGGCTCCGACCGGCTTCATCATCTTCCTGTCGTTGGCCCTGGCGTTTAGCCCGATGGAGTGGCGCAGGCGGCTCAAGGCGATCGGCTTGGGAATTGTCCTTCTGCTGGGTTTCCATATCCTGTACCTTTCACTCAGAGTGCTCTTGTTTTCGTCGGGAGGTTCTCCGGGCTACGTCACGTATTTTCTGAGGCTCTTTGTCCCTGCAGCCATTCTATTCCCGGTCGTCCTGTGGGCCTTACTCTTCCCTGTGGACCTGTTTCGCTTCGCGAGTCCCCCGTCCGTCGCGTTCAGAATAGACGAGTGTCCCGTCTGCGGTTCCCGGCGTGACGACGTGGCTTCCCACATCCGTGAGGCCCACGGAACAGGCAAGAAGGGCATGAAGAGCCGTGCAGCCAGGGGATACTTCGAGGCGTTCAAGAACAAGTAAGAGGCAGGAAAACAAGAGGCGTACGATATCCGTCACGACAGGGGCGAGGGCGAATTCTCCTCACTGAGCAGCGCGTCGGCAAACTCGATCGGGTCGAACTCGACCAGATCCTCTAAAGACTCACCGACTCCCAGGAATTTCACCGGAATGTCGAGTTCACTGGCTATTGCCACGACCACCCCACCCTTGGCAGTTCCGTCCAGCTTGGTGAGGGCTATGCCGGTCACGCCCATGCAGGACCCGAACTCGCGTGCCTGTATCAGGGCGTTCTGGCCGGTGCTGGCGTCTAGCACCAGAAGGACCTCCTGAGGGGAGCCCTCGATCTTCCTGGCTAGTACCTTCCTGATCTTCTTCAATTCCTCCATGAGGTTGACCTTGGTGTGAAGACGTCCCGCGGTGTCAACGAGCACGACCGAGGCAGCCCGGGCCAGACCAGCCTCGGCGCCGTCGTAGGCCACGGACGCAGCATCGGCTCCCGACTTCTGCCTGACGATGTCCACTCCCGCACGCTTCGCCCAGACCTCCAACTGCTCGCCCGCCGCTGCCCTGAACGTGTCGGAACATGCGATAAGGACTTTCTCGCCCCTGTCGGCGTAATACTTGGCCAGCTTGCCGACCGTTGTCGTTTTACCCGAGCCGTTCACCCCGACCACGAGTGTCACGTGAGGCCTTCCACCTGGTGCGCTTTCAGCCAAGGGTCTCTTCATCACGTCGAGTATCTCTTTCTTCATCAAAGCGAGAAGGTCCGGACCTGCCCCCGCCCCGCCCTCTCTCAGATGTGTCCGCAACTTCTGGGCCAGTTTCTCGGACGTCGAGACCCCCACGTCTGCTGAAAGCAGGAACTCCTCCATCTGGTCTATCATTACCTCTTCCGAGTCGGCACGACCGGAGAGGATACGTCCTATTCCCGAAAGAAGACTGTCTCGAGTCCTCCTCAGGCCTGCCCTCAATCTGCTCAGCATCTACGCAGCGTCTCCTGCTTAACGTGCGCCGCCCGCTGGTAATCGCTGCCCCGGTCAGCTTTCGACGGCCACTGCCTCCTCAACGACTTCCTCCGGTTCACCTGCGTCAGTGAGCCGCACTGACACCACCTTGGAGACGCCGGGCTCTTGCATGGTGATTCCGTACAGGTAATCAGCCGCCTCCATGGTTCTCTTGTTGTGCGTTATGACGATGAACTGAGTCTTCTTGTTGAAAGTCTTTAGCATTCCCAGGAATCTGTGAATGTTCGCGTCGTCCAAGGGAGCGTCTACCTCGTCCAGGATGCAGAACGGACTCGGCTTGACCAGGTAGATGGCAAACAGGAGCGCGATGGCCGTGAGGGCCCTTTCCCCACCCGAGAGAAGGTTGAGGCTCTGCAGACTCTTTCCCCTGGGCCTCGCCACCACCTCGATTTCTCCCTCCAGAGGGTCTTCTCCGAGCAGCCTCAACTCTGCGTCCCCGCCCTCAAAGAGGGTCTTGAAAGTCTCCCTGAACTTCTGCTGAACGCTGTTGAACGTTTCCAGGAAGAGGGTCGACGCCCTCTCGTTAATCTTCTCTATGACTTCCAGGAGAGAGCTCTTGGCCTCCAGAAGGTCGTCCCTCTGATGCCTTATGAAATCCAGACGCTCCTTCTTCTTTTCGAAGTCTTCCAGAGCCAGAAGGTTGACAGGCCCGAGCCCTCTGATCTTCTCGCGCGCGACGGTGAGCTTTTCCTGCGCCTGCGCGGCGTCGAAGGTCTCCGGCGGAGGGGCCACGACAGTCAGGTCAGTCTCGTACTCGGCGTGAATCCTTCGCACCTCACCCTCGCGCTCGATCTTCTGTCTCGTAAGGCCAAGCTCGAGATTGTGAGCTTCCTCCGATAGTTGCTCCATTACTCTTCTTTCCGCCCTCGTTTTCTCCTCGAGCCCCGATGCCTCTTTCCTGAGCAGGTTGAACGAAGCCCTGGCACTCTCCAGTTTCCCGACCCTTTCCCTGTCTACTTCCGCCAGCTCCGAGGCTCGCTGCTCCAGGTCTGCAAGCTGCTCGTCTCCCTGCTCACGGGTAGATTTCGCTTCCTCGAGCGAGACGCGTTTTCTCGCCAGCTCGGAAGCCAGAACCTGCTTCTCTTCCTCAAGCCGTCTAGCCAGGGATTGAAGTTCGTTCTGCCTCGCGCGCTCTCGAACGTCGGTCATCCGAAGCTCGCCCAGACCGGAGAGCGCGCTCTCTCGCTTCTCGGACAAGGTGTTCACGAGCGATGACTGAGCGTCAAACTTCTCGCGCCTGGGGTCCGGTGACGTTCTCAGCCGCGAGATCTCTGTTTCCAGGTCCTCCACCTGCTTCGCGTATGCCTGGAGCCTCTCTTCGAGGTTCTTGCGCTTCTCTCTGGCCGGAACGAGCTGGTCTTCCAGTATCTTTGACTCCGCGTCGCACACGTAGAGGGCCCTTTCGTCCGCCGACGCTCCTATCCTCAGCTCGGCCAATTCCCGTGAGAGCCGTTCGCCACGTTCGCGCGCCTCGTCCCTTTCCTTGCGCAGCGACATGCCCCTGCTTTCGCAATCCTTGAGCATGGTGCGGGCCCTTTCCAGCCGAGCTCTGCCCTCTGCCAGCTGGCTCTCTACCTCGAGGCCGGCGGAGTGTGACTCCTTCCCCCCTGTAAGGACCCTGCCCCTGCACACAAACCTTCCGTCGCGAGTGACAAACCGCGCCGTCCGTTCCCTGTAAACCTTCTCGTCGCGCAACGTCTCTTCCTTCTCCAGAATGACCGTTCCCTGCAGCAGCGAACGGACTGCTCCCCTCAGCTTCTCAGGGCAGCTCAGCAGAGCCGCGGCCTCCCCCACCACGCCCGGAGAAGAGAGCACGCTCGACGGGGCGGCGTGCGAAGGTGTCTCGTCCGCCTCATCCAGCGTGAGCACGCTGAAACGCCCAACGGATTTAGCGTCCAGAGCCGCGAAGCACGCCAGGGCGGTCTCCCTGTTATCCACGACAACGACGGAACCGTATTCGCTCAGAATCGCGTCAAAGGCCGCCGCAAGCTCAGAAGGTATCTGCACGAGGTCCTCCAGCATTCCGGTGACCTTGCCCGTTACACTGCCGAGAGTCTCACGGATTGTTTCTCGTCGCTTCCTCTGCCCGGCCAATAGGGTCTCCAACGCGCCGAGTCGTCCCTCGAGGGCCTTGGCCTCCCCTGTGAGAGACGCTTCCTCGTTTAACAGATCGTCGCCGGCCTGCTGCAGGGACTTCTGCTGCTCCAGCGTCTCGGACATCGCGGTCTGGAGTCCCGCCAGTCGTCTCTTCCGCTCGTCGAGCTCCCGATTCCTTGCTTCCCTCGCCCTGCGGAGCTCGGCCAATTTCGACTCAAGCCGCTGAGTCTCCTCACCCATTGCTGCAAGCTGAGTCTGCAGCTCTTCCTTCATAGCGGACAGCTCGTCCAGTTTGGATGCCCGCTGGGTTTCCTCGGCCCTTGCATCAGAGACGTGTTCGTTAAGTGCCTGAAGCTCCGCCTTGGCGGCCAGCAAGTCTCTTTCGATGAGTGCAAGTTCCCCTGTCTTGCTCCGCATCTCCTCCGTCCGGGCTGCCAGCGAGTCCTCGAGGTGCCGCAGTTCCTCGGCGGTCTCCTTCGAACGCCTCTCCGCGGTCTCGGTCCTCTCCTCGATATGCCTCATGTCCTCTGTGAGACCCAGACACTTCGAGTCCAGAGCGTTTCGTCTCTCTCTCAGTACCAGGATGCGGTCCTTTGTCTCAGCTTGCCTCTCCTCGACCTCGGCCACCTCACTGGCGGCAGCCGTGACCCTCTCTTCCTCTTCCACAATCTGCAGCTTGAGCTTCTCCAGCGCCGCCTCCAGTGAGCTGACCACGCCGGAAACCTGTCCCTTCTTCGCCAGACAGCTCTGCTGTTCCAGAGACAGCTTTCTCACTTCCTCGTCATAACGGCTGTAGGACAGCGCGGCCAGGGAAACGTCGAGTTCTTTGACCTCGGCCTCCAGCCTCTTGAACCTACGTGCCTTCGCAATCTGCCTGCGCAGTGAGTTGGCCTCCCGCTCGATCTCGATCAGTATGTCGTTCACTCTGAGAAGATCACTCTCTGTTGCCTCGAGCTTCAGGAGTGCTTCTCTCTTGCGCGTCTTGTACTTCATTATTCCTGCGGCTTCCTCAAAGAGGAACCTACGGTGACCGCTGTTGTCGCTCAACACGTGGTCAACCATCTCCTGTTCTATCAGCGAATAGGCATGGCTGCCGATTCCGGTGTCGAAGAAGACGTCCTTTATGTCCTTGAGCCTGCAGGGTGTCTTGTTCAAGGAGTATTCGCTCACACCGCTGCGGAAGACCCGTCTGTTCACGGCGATCTCGTCGTATTCGAGAGGAAGGAGAGACCCGGAGTTGGAGAACGTCAG
Source organism: Candidatus Eiseniibacteriota bacterium (assembly GCA_020349905.1). Taxonomy (GTDB): domain Bacteria; phylum Eisenbacteria; class RBG-16-71-46; order JAFGJU01; family JAFGJU01. The sequence goes on along the minus strand of CP070702.1, from coordinate 873,642 downwards.
AGTCACCTCGGCCATGCCAATGGGCTTGCGGTTAGCCGTCCCGTTAAAGATGACGTCACCCATGCTCCCGCCTCGAAGGGCCTTCGCACTCTGCTCACCGAGGGCCCACCTGATGGCGTCTGCAATGTTGGTCTTGCCGCAGCCGTTGGGGCCAACTATGCAGGTAATACCCGAACCGAATTCAATCTTGAGTCTCTGAGGAAAGGATTTGAAACCCAGAAGCTCGAGCTTGTTGAGTAGCATCTAGTCCGTTCCTCCTTCCGAGATAATCCTCGTCTTCTTCACCAGGCCGGACGAGACCAGCTTCCCAGATGCGATCTCGGCGTCCACCTGCTTATCGAAGGGGCCAACAAGCACCCGATACCAGGTGCCCAGATCCTCAAACGTAACAAGGACGATCGATGTCTCGAGCCCAAGAGCCGCTACGCGCGAGGAATCCTTCGCCGCCTTCCCGTATTCCCTGAATGAACTGACGTGCACGAAGATCGCCCCGGTTGTCAACGGCGCCAACTCACCTTCGCCCCTGGCCTCGTTCGTCTCTCCCGCCGGCTGAGCGGTGCCCCTCGCGGGAGCGGGCGCCGGTCTCTGCTTCACGCCTTCTCCTCCCGGCACATCTTGCCTCGCATGCTCTTCGGCAGGGACAGAGGTCTGTCCAGCAGATGGCTCGGCGCTCTCCGAAGAACTCGAGACAGTTTCGGCCGGACTTTTCGAGACTTCCTCGACTTCTTCGACCGCATTCGTGACTCCGTCGGAGCCCGGGAGCAGAAGCGAACGTACAGTCCTGCTGTCCATCTCCGGCCCCCCGGGGCCGAAGAACCCGGCCTCTCTCACGCCCAGGAAGCCCATGATGGTTGCGGCTGCACAGATCCCAATGATGTAGGGGAGCTTGCGACGACGCCTCTGCTTTCCGAACAGGGCCGTCTCCACGACGTCCGTTTCGTCCGGCAGAGGTGTCTCGTCAGACTTGTCGCGCGGCGGACTCTCATGGCCGGGAAGCGCACCCACGGAAGGCCTCGCGGCTTGGTCATCAACCGCCTCATTCATCTTCTCCTCCACGTCTGGCTTCGCCTCTGGCCCGGCTTGTGCCTCAACTTCCACCTTCGCCCCGGCTTTCAGTTCCGCCTCGCCCTGGATACCGACCTCCGACGTCTCCTGACTCACTAAGCCCACGAGCGGAATGTCCGACTGCCAGAGCCTGGAGAAGTCGTTCTTCACTGAGCGCTTTTGAGTCCGGAGCCTGTTCACGCACAGAAGCACGCCGTCCATGTGTTCGAGAATCGGGTTGATCCTGTAGTCCCCCACGAACCGGGGGACACTCACCAGTGTCATGTCCGCCTTGGCCCTCAGGGAATGAAACACACGTTCCAGTTCCCTGCTCTGGAGCTCTCCCTCGGAGGAAACCGGATGTGAGCCGGCGGCGATGACGTAGATGCCCCCTTCTTCTGTCTCCGATGCGGCCGTGAAGAAAGAACAGCCGTATTTGACCATGTCTATGAAACCCTCTCTCGTCTGCGAATCTGTAACAGTGTGAAGCGAGGGATTCCGTAGGTCACAGTCGACCAGGACCACTCTCTGAAGAAGGCCCCTCATGACGAGACCGAGAGAGCAGAGCAAAGGCCTGACGTAGACTCCGTCGGTGAGCCCAACCACCCCCACCAAGTCGAGCGGCAAAGTCTCCCGAAGTCGGACCAGTTCTTCTGCGATTCTCGTACAACCGCCGGCCCACCCGTAATCGGAAAGTGCGGAGAGGTCCCTCTCCCAGGACCGGAGCTCTTCCGTGAGCATCAGCTCTGCCAGCAGGGGGGTCTTCAGGTCGTCGGCAATCTCCGTCGCAGTCCTGTAGAAATCAGGGTTCGAGCCAGGATCTGTCCTGCGACCGGAGAAAAACGCGTCTTCGAAACCGGGTCTCTTAGTTTCCATTTATCCTCCCCCTCGCGCCGTCAGAGCAACGCGACCGAGAGCCGCTTCCACGATTCGCTCTTCGTCCGGGAGTACAGTCCTCAGGTCTATGTATACGGCTTCCTTCTCCACTCTGGCAAGAACCGGCACCTCTCCCTCTCGCAGGATCCTTTCCACCGAGCTCTCGCCGAGCACCGGAGAGCGGACGGCGATCGCCCAGGTCGGCACCCCGACCTCCGGCAGGGCCCCGCCTCCTATCTGGGAAAGCGTGCGTTCGAGCGTCAACGAGAGCACATCAGTGAGAGCCTGGACGCGCTGAAGAAGCGCCTCTGCTCTCAGTTTCACGGTTTCTTCGTCGTCGGTTATCATCCTGAGACTGGGCAATCTCTCGCGAGCATCAGAAGTGCCGAGCAACTCAAGCAGGGTGGCCTCGAGGGCGGCAACCGTGAGCTTGTCAATCCGGAGCGCTCTACCCAACGGATTCTGCCGCATCTGTTCTAGGAGCCCCTCCCGTCCCACGATGATGCCGGCCTGTGGCCCGCCCAGCAACTTGTCTCCGCTGAAGGTGACCACGTCGGCCCCGGCCGCTATTCTTTCCGAGACCAGCGGTTCACCGGGGAGGCCATGAAGGGAGAAATCCACGAGCGCACCGCTACCGAGATCCTCCACGACAGGGACGCCGCGGTTTTTTCCGAGGTCCACCAGCTCTTCCAGAGAAACCTCGGACACGAACCCGACCATCTTGAAGTTGCTCTTGTGCACCTTCAACAGCAGGGCAGTGTCTTGGCTCACCGCCTTCTCGTAGTCATCTATCGTCGTGCGATTCGTCGTTCCCACCTCAACCAGCACCGCGCCGCTCTTGGCCATCACCTCGGGCAGCCGGAAGGAACCGCCTATCTCTACGAGCTCACCCCGCGAGACTATGACCTCCCTACCCTGCGCCAGAGTATTCAGAACGAGAAGCACCGCCCCGGCATTGTTGTTGACAACGTGTGCCGCCTCCGCTGCCGTCAGCTCCCTCAGTAACCGGTCAACGTGAACCTGCCTCGTCGTCCGTCTGCCCCGCTCGACGTCGTATTCCAGGTTCGTGTAATACCTGGCCGCAAATGTCAGGGCCTCAACGGCGCTCTCTGAGAGCAGTGCCCTTCCTATGTTCGTGTGCAGTACGACGCCCGTGGCGTTCACGATTCGGCGCATGCTCCTGGCCGTCTTGGCTGCGAGCACGTCTCCTACCTTCGACGCAATCTCTTCCGGCGCCGAAACAGTATCCAGGTTCCGCTCCAGAATCGCGCGCCTCTCCTGCTCCAGCACGTCTCGCACCACGGCAACCACGAGGACCCGCGGGTACTCTCCTAGCAGCTGCGTTACCCCGCGGCTCTCGAGAACCGTCTCCACGGACGGTATCTTCCTCAGGATATCTCCCCTATCTGTCTGCACGAGCGCAACCTACCAGATGTTGTGTACGCAGTCAAGCCATTTGTACCAGATGTGGCCCCAGAACTCAAGACCCCGCAGGGAGTTGAACAGGAAGCTGCTTCGCGGGAGTGTGGGGACGCAGCCCACGGGCTCTGCGGAAGCGCCCGGCAGTAGATGCCCGGGACAGATGCTCGGGACGCAGGCACGGACCGGTGTAGAAACCGACGGCCCACAGGCCGAAAGAGGGCCGCCCGCTAGGGGTTCACAACGCCCACGTACTCAGGTTCGCCGCTCTCGACTCTGAAGAACTTCACGGACTTCAGGGCGTTCCCCTGTTCGTCCAACGTGATCGTACCCGTCGCCCCCTCGAAGCCCACGGTCTCGGATATCGCCCGGCGCAGTGCTTCACGGGCCGCATCCAGCTCCTCAGGCGACACGGTGCCGCCCCGCACGGAACCCAGGACGGAGAAGGAGGAGGGGTCTCTCAGTGCAACCTTTCTCAGGGCGTCCGCCAGAAGGAGGACGCTGTCGTAGCCCAAGGCGGCAAAACCGTCCGGGTCCTCTCCGTATCTGGCCACGTAAGCGTCCACGAATCTGGTCACCCTCTCACTGGCGTCGCCCTTCCAGAAATGGCCGACGAAGTAACTCCCTTCAACGGCGCTTCCACCGATCTCTATCAGTTCCCTGGAATCCCAGCCGTCTCCTCCGATCAGGGGAAGCCGCACGCCCGCCTCAGCTGCCTGCCTCGCAATTAGGGCGGCCTCAGTGTAATATCCCGGCACGAAGAGAATCTGCGGGCCCTCCCGCTGGATGGCCTGCAGCTGGTCCAGGAAGTCCACGTCTCCCTCGGCGAAGAACTGCTCCACCACGACCGCACCTCCCAGCTCGGAGAACACGTCCCTGAAACACCGGGCCAACCCCTGGCTGTATTCGCTCTGCTCATCCGAGAGCACCGCTGCTCTTCCAAATCCCAGGTTCGCGGCGCAGAACCGGGCTATCGCCTCTCCCTGAAACGAATCGCCAAAGCAGACTCTGAACGCGAACCTGCCTGTCCTGGTGACCCTGGGGCTCGTTGCGGAAGGGGAAATCATGGGAACCCTGCTGGATTCGCACGCGGCAGCGACCACCAGGGAGGCGGAGCTCGTCACCTCGCCGATAACGGCGCACACGTTCCCTCTTCTCATGAGCCGGCCAAAGCTCGAGGCCACTTCGTCAAGCTCTCCCCTGTCGTCCTCGACCACCAGTCGGAGTTTGCGCCCCCCTATACCCCCGGAGCCGTTGACCTCTCGCAGCCCAAGCTCGAGCCCGTTCCTGACGGAGACTCCAAACTGGCTCTTTGGTCCGGAGAGAGGAGCTAGAAAGCCGACCTGCACCTGCTCGTCTCTGGCACAGCCGGCCAGCAAGAGGAGAAAGAACGCGCAAAGGATAGGTTTCATCTCTCACTCCGTCGGGAAGAAACGGAAAGACCGTGGGAGAATCCCTCCACAACCGGTCGTTTCTCTCCGGAAGGCTCTCGATCGAAGAAAATAGCTGACTGCTCTTGAAGCACCGCTCTGATTCCGCTATTCTACCACAGGCCACAGGCGTTGCCGAGGCGAATATCAGACCCGAAGTTCCGGACGCTCCGAGTCTCCCGAGGTGAAAGGCAGAATGCGAGTTCCGGCCCGCGTGAAACCCGGCCCCGTCTTGCGAGCGGCGCCGTTCCTTCTCCTGGCAGCTGCTGTGCTGATTCACGGCTGCGCCGGACGCGAGCGCAGGGTCCCGCCTCCCTTCTACGGGAGCCCCCTGATGCAGGTGAGGCTGTTGGATGCCTCCAGCGTAAGGGGCAGGCGCATCGTGTTGGACCCCGGACACGGTGGAACCTTTTCCGGAGCCATGGGCCGGGCAGGACTGGAGGAAGATGACGTCAACCTGGGCGTCGCGCTCTATCTCTGGGGGCTCTTGAGGGACGCGGGTGCTGAAGTTTTTCTCACGCGCTCTTCGGACGTGGATTTTCTGGAAGGCCCTGACGGCCAACTTCGCGACGACCTCGCAAAAAGGATGGAGATCGCGTCAGCAGCCAAGCCCGAGCTGTTCGTCTCGCTCCACCATAATGCCGACATATCCCGCTCAACCAGCAAAAATCAGATAGAGACGTACTTCAAGATGCTAGACGACGGCCCCTCCAGAGATGCGGCCCTCCTGATACACAGACACCTGGCCAGTAACCTCTCCATAGCTGACGGAGACGTCCTGGCCGGAAATTACTTCGTGCTCAGAAACGCCCCCTGCCCCGCGGTCCTTGGCGAGCCCTCCTATCTCTCCAACCCCTGGGTGGAAGAGAAGTTGAAGCTGGCGCAGAAGCAGCTTCTGGAGGCGCAGGCCTACTTCGCGGGAATAGTGGAGTATTTCGACCGAGGCACGCCTCGCATCGTTTCCGTTTCCCCGTGTGACACCGTCGTGCACGAGGCCCGCCCCGCTCTGAGTGCAGCGGTATCGATCGACGGGACATCGATAGACCCGGGAACTGTCAGGTGCAGGCTGGACGGAAGACCGCTGCCAGCCGACGTGGACGCGGACAATGGGAGTCTGAAGGCTGTCCCGGACCGTGTCCTGGCGAGCGGTACGCACGAAGTCTGCTTTTCTTTCCGCAACTCGGAGGGAAACTCGTCCGGAGAAGGGTGCGCGCGCTTCGCGGTCTACCTTCCCGCTGCCTTCCTTTCTCTGGACGCCTCACCCGGAGGCATGCCTGAGGAGGGTGGGCTTCTCGTGGTGGCTCGGCCCACGGACGCCAACGGAAACGCGGTCGCAGAGGGAACTCCGGTGTTCTTCTCGAGCACGAGCGGGAGGTTTTCCTCCGACTCGGTGGAGATAACCTCGGGAGCGGCATCCACCGTCTTCTTTCCCCAACTCTCCGCCTTAGAGGCGCGCCTGGACGTGAGCTGCCAGGACGTGAGCGATTCGTTAAGTTTGAGGCGGCTCAGCGCGCGTACCCACGCCTTCAGGATTACTGCGGCGAACAACGGTGAGCCCCTGGAAGCAGTGGAGATATGGCACTGCGACACCACGCTGAGCCGCAGCAGCCCGCAGGGCCTGGCGGTGCTTCCGGCGGGCGACGAGAACAGGGCGATCCTCAGGAAGGATGGATTCGTACCTTTTTCCCTTGCCTTGGCTCTCTCTCCCCCCTCGTCGCTTCTGACGGCGGTGCAGAACGTCGAGATGACCCCGGTGGCGCTGGGTCTGGCCAGACACAGGAGAATCGCGATCGACGTAGGTGGAACGCCGCCGTACAAGAACACCGAAGGCGGAGAATCTGCAGTCGAGATCGGAGCGCGGCTCGCCCGGATGCTGCGGGGAGCCGGCGCAGAGGTCGTGCTCCTGGGTGAAACGCTGAGCAACCTTGAGAAGGTGAGAGGGGCGGAGGTTTCTTCAGTAGACAGGTATCTGAGGTTGGAGATCTGCCCGGAGAAGCGCCCGTTTCTCCTGCACTATCCTGGAAGCGAGGCGGGGATGAAGCTTGCGCAGGCCTGTTCCGGCTGGTGGGATGAGGTCGTTGCCGGTGAAAAGCCCGTTCTTCGGGAGGACGCACACTACGTCCTGCGTCACACCAGCTGTCCCGCTCTGGTGGTGAAGGTGCCCGAGATGAGCGCGAGAGCAAAGGAAGAGCTGGAGGCCAAAGTCGCCTACGCCCTGTATCTTGCCGTCCTCCAGGACCTGGGTCTCTCCCGCCAGGCACTCTCGAGGCTCGACGTGAAGGCGGAGCAGCTTCTGCGAGACGAGTCAGTCTCTGTGCGTCTCGACGAGTTTCTCACCCTGCCCCTCTCCGGAAGGGACACCGTAAGCTTCTTCTGTGCGGAAGCCGTACACTCAGTCCGGCTCGTCTCAGAAGAGAGAGAGGGGGCACTCGAATTCGTCGCGTTGGAGAAAGGAGAAAGGAAAAGATTCGAGATGAGGTTCGACTAGCTGAGAACGTGTCAAGTCTCGGACCCGGCTCGCAGAAAACGTTCGAACAGCCGGGAACGCCTCAAGGCACGAGCCCTGCTCGCAGAAGGCGGGCCTTCAGCCGAGAGCCCCTGTGAGCACGGGCCCCGCTCAGCGGAACTCCTCACGGTACCACGAGGCCAGCTCGGCGTACTCCGCTGCTGACTTCCTGATCTCAGCCAGCGCGCCTTCCCCGACCTCTTTCTTCTTGACCGCCGGAATCCCGGCCACCAGGGTTCCCGGTTCGATTCTGGTCCCCTGAAGCACCACCGAACCCGACGCCACTATGCAGCCCTCGCCTATCTCAGCGCCGTCCATAATCACGGCTCCCATGCCGATGAGGCAGTTATTACCTAGTCTGGAGCCGTGGAGTATGCAGCCGTGACCGATCGTCACCCCGTCTCCTATGACGAGCGGAAATCTGTCCACGGTCACGTGAAGGACGCATCCGTCCTGCACGTTGGTGTACTGTCCGATTCTTACGAAATGGTCATCCCCGCGAACGACCGCTCCAAACCAGATGCTGGAAAAATCACCTATGGAGACGTCGCCGATGACCGTGGCATTCGGAGCCACAAAGACTCCCTTCCCCAGCCGGGGAGTCTTGCCTTTGTAGGATCCTATCATACTCCCCTCCTGCGGCCGGCGCAGCTGCTCGGCCGCTAAAGGTCTGTCCTTCGGATGAAGTGCGCGCCAGAGTAGGCGCGGCGGGACGGCAAAGCCTTTCGATGAGAGACGCCGCGGTAGATGTTCCGGTCGGGACACCGAGGTGCCGGTTAAAAGGGGGCGCGTTGCAGAAGCGGAAGAGCACACTACGGGGTGAGCTTTCCGAAGTCTTCAGGGTTCAGGTCCTCCAGGAACTTCCTCAATTCCTCCGCCCTCTCCTCCTCTGTCTTCTCCTTCTCCTTCTCCTTCTCCTTCGTCTTCCCCTCCTCAGCGGGCTGCTCCTTCTCTTCCTCCTTCAGTGAGCTCAGATCCCTGGCGCCTTCCAGCAGCTTGTCGGCAAGGAAGATAGGCGACCGCGTCCTGAGGGCCAGCGCAATTCCGTCGCTCGGCCTGGCGTCGACGTTGAGCATCTCTTTCTCTTTCTCCCTCTCCAGGACGACGCTGGCGTAAAAGGTGTTGTCCCTGAGGTCAGATATGACGACCCTGGAGACTTTCGCCTTCAATCCCCTAACTATCGTGGCCATGAGGTCGTGAGTCAGCGGTCGCTGGAACTTCTTTCCCACCATCTCAAGCGCGATTGCGTTCGCTTCCGCAGGCCCGATCCAGATGGGAAGCACCCTCGTACCGTCGCGCTCTTTCAGAAACACGACGGGACTCTTCGCGTTGTCATCGTATGTAAGACCGCCGACCTTCACCTCAATCACGACTCACACCTCCTACTTCCCGGCAGGCTGCGAAGATTTCTTAGCTTTTCGTTTGACGTCCTCCACGGTCCCGACGGACTGTGATTCGTCTCGCATGTTCTCTATCATCCATCGGGCGGAGTCAATAAGCTCGGATTCCGGGTACTTCTCCACCACCGTCCGGAACGCCGCTTCTGCGTTCTCGTAGTCCGAAAGCTCCTCAGAGTAAATGAATCCGATCATGAACTGTGCCTGTGAGGCATACTTGCTCTCAGGAAATTTCTTCACCAGCTCTTCGTAGATGGCGATTCGCTGACGGCTGTCGTTGGAGTCCATCGCAGCCTGAAACAGTTCCTCCGGGGTACTCGCCACGTCGGGAGGAAGCGTCCCCGCGTCGGGCGCGATCGAACTGTCCGGTATGAAGTATTCGACTTGGTACTTCTTCTTGAACTCGTCGAAGAATTCCTTCCTCAGCTGGCTGACTCTCTCCTTAAAGAATCCGTCGTGGATCTGCTTCTCCACGTCCTCAAACGGCCTTTGCTTCGGCTCCATCTTCTCTTCCACGAAGATTATGTGATAGCCGTTGGTCGATTTGATGACTCGACTTACCAGACCGGGCTGCAGCGAGTACAGCGAGTCCTCAAACGCCGGCGAACCGCCGAGTCCGGGAGGCAGTGCCATGCCACGCATCAGAAGCCCGATGTCTCCGCCCTTGGCTGCCGTTTGCTCGTCGATGGATTTTTCTCTCGCCAGGTCCTTGAAGCTGGCTCCTGCCTGAATCTGCGAGAGAAGCTCGGCGGCCTCCACGGAGTCCGCCAGAAGGATGTGCCTGGCGCGGATCCTGGGCGGCGTCATGAACCTGTGCTGGTTGGTATCGTAGAAGGCGCGGATTTCGGTCTCGGAGGGTCTGGACCTGTCCACCATCTGCCTCTCGTAAAACGTACGCACGAGGGCCTTGTGGCGGTACATTCGGGTCAAGGCAAGTACTTCCGTGTCCTCTCCGAGGCCCGCGTCCAGTGCTCCGTTGACCCATATCTTCTCGTCCACCATCACGTTCAGGAACTGCCTTCTCCCATGGGGGTTCTCAAACATACCTCTGCCGTCCGGCGACATCCGTTCGAGTGCGGCCTTGAACTCGATGTCGAACTCGAACTGGGTTATCTCGATGTCCCCGACTTTGACCAGGACCCTCTTCGTGGGGTCCTCCGTCTTCTCAGCTCCACCCTGCTCTTCTCCGGCGGCAGG
>CP070702.1:804832-863673 GCA_020349905.1 Candidatus Eiseniibacteriota bacterium | reverse complement strand
AATTCTCTACTCTCGTCGATATTGCTTTAAGTGACTGTAAGTTAGAGGAATTGGCTCGTCGTCTTTCCCCTAAAACAAGGGAGGAACCAGGGGTCGTCAATCTGCTGACGTCGAATCAACACGATATAGGCAGAATCCGTAATCTCATCGGGGCTGTAAGCAGAACTGAGATACGGTGTCGGCAGCAAACTGCGACTCTACAATGCCGAGGGCCGGACTCGAACCGGCACGGAGAAATACTCTCCAGCGGATTTTAAGTCCGCTGCGTCTGCCATTCCGCCACCTCGGCATCGATACGAGCGGAGCTTCGGGTACGGCTAGAATTTCACCTCCGGAACTTCCGTTGCCTCAGGTGCGGCCTCGAAGTACGGCGCGGCTTCGGTGAGCCCTCTTCTCTTCGCGAAGAAGCTTCCGAAGACCTCACGGATGTATGTGTTGAAGAGACGAACCGCGTCGTTGTATCTCTTCCTCTCTACGGCGATGCGGTTCTCTGTGCCCTCAAGCTGAGCCTGAAGCGTCTGAAAGTTCTCAGAAGCCCGAAGCTGAGGGTAGTTTTCCACCACGAGCAGAAGTCTCGAGAGGACTGACTCCATCGCCCTGGCGTTCTCTATCTTCTCCTCTTTGGTTGTTGCACGTGCCCAATCACTTCTGAGCCTAGTGACTTCTTCAAAGAGGCCCCTTTCGTGCTGGGCGTACCCCTTCACAGTCTCCACCAGATTTGGGATTAGATCGTTTCGCCTCTGAAGCTGTGTTTCGACCTGAGCCCACGCTCCATCCACCTGCTCGTCGAGCCGTACGACGCGATTGAGACCGCTTATGTACCAGCTCACTACAATGATGGCAAGCAAAGCGAGAATTACGAGAACGATTACTCCACCTTTCTGCATCTCGACCCCCTCATGAATGAGACATCGGCACACTCGATTTCACAACACAACGACACATCAGCTACCAACCTCCACCGGCTCCTCCGCCACCACAACTGCCCCCGCCGAAACCGCCAAAGCCCCCTCCGAAACTCCCTCCTCCACCTCCCCCCGCGAATCCTCCGATGGTCCAGAAGGGAAACCCGGTACGCTTTCCGGAGACTATAGCGCGCGCCTGTATCAGCGTGATAATAACAAGCAAGGCAACGAACACAAAGAAACCGAAGAGAACCATCCTAGTCCCTTCGTCAGTCACCACGACTGGCTGGGCTGCAACGACCGAATCAGCTGAAGCAAGAGTCACACCCTCCGATTCCGCGATCCGCCGGGCCACAATAAGTACTGCAGCCAGCAGGCCACCACCATAGTCCCCGGCCCTGAAAGAGGGACGCAGCACGCCGCGATAGATGTCGGAGGCGACCGCGTCCGGAATCACGTGTTCGAGACCGTAGCCAGTCTTTATCCAGAGCTTCCTGTCGTTGATGGCAGCGATAATGAGAATCCCGTTGTCCTTTCCCGTCTTCCCTATCCCCCACTTGGTGAATAGCTCAACCGAGTAATCGTGTATATCCATTCCGCCTGCGGTCGGAACGGTCACGACTGCGATCTCAGCCGTAGTCTTCCGTTCCACTTCCTGGGCAATAGCTTCAATGTTGCTCTCAGTGTCATCAGGTATCACGCCAGCGAAGTCACTCACGAATCCCAGCGGCCGGGAATACTCCTGTGCGTAGGCCACGAAGGAGTTGGAGCGCATACCTGTATCTCCAACACCCACACAAGACCTCAATTCACCAAACCAGCCTTCCAGCAGAGGAAAAGCCGGCGTGGCCAAGAAGAACGCAGCAGAGAGCGCAAGGACAACCATCTTGTGAAGCGTCAAGGATAAGCCGCGTCTCACGTCTCCCCCGAAACCTTAAGAGTATCAACCAGTCTGGCCAGGTCGCGCACCTGTTCCATGTAATCCCCGAGCAGCTCATCTCCTTTCTGTCCGGAGACGTGCTTCTTTTCCAGTTTGAGCCGAAGCACAGCCGAAAAGGTCTCAGCAGGCATCCCGCAGGCTTCGCACGCGGCGTGCAGGATTTCCTTCTTGCCTCGCGGAGGCTTGACACCCTTGAGTACCAGCATGGCCCTAAACACAGGGATCAAGGACGTAATGGAATCACTGAGCACCCTCTCAAGTCCTCCCTTCGCTAATCCCAGCTCCAGATAAGCCTGCCTGATTCTGAGCAACGTACCTTTAAGCTGCCGCTCGCACTCCAGCCGCAGACTCTCCGGGTCCAATCGCACCGTCGCCAGGGGCTCTTCTCCCACGAGCGTTACCCCGGTTTCGCGGATGTCGAGAAACTCCACCGGGAACACGTCAGCCGAGCTGTTCACATATTGCTGCGTAAGAAAGAGCGGAGCGACTATCCTCTTCTTGAAGCCTGCGTTCACCTGCTTCAGGCACTTTCTCAGTACGGACAGATCAAGCTCCTTTACGACGACCGCCAAATTGACGTTGGAACGCCCGGGCACAAAGTCGGGGCCCGTCGCACTTCCGAACGCCACCACGGACAGGACTTCCTCGCCCAGGACGGACAGCAGGCTCTCGAGGTAAGGCTTAAGCGGCCTTGCGACTTCGGGTCTGAGCTTATCCAGGTTCTTGAGTCGTTCCAACTTTGCACCTCTCGCGTTTGAGACTGGCTCCTTAAGGGAAACACCTCCGCCACCCGAGCTCTTTGGCGGCCAGCGCCGAACATCTCTCGGACCCTGCGCAAAGTAACACCCTCGGGAGCAGGTGTCAACGCATTCGCGCCGGACGTGGAAAGCTGGTGCGACAGGCGCAGACCACGAAGGAATAGAGTGGAGGCGGCAACCGGATTCGAACCGGTGAATAACGGTTTTGCAGACCGTCGCCTTAGCCACTTGGCTATGCCGCCGGGAAAAAGCCGCTGAACTCGAGGGAAACCCATCCGCCGCAAATGGCCGCGGATGGAGCGGAAGACGGGACTCGAACCCGCGACAACCACCTTGGCAAGGTGGGGCTCTACCAGCTGAGCTACTTCCGCTCGTACCGACTCAAGCTAAACGTACTTCTTCAATATAGCTTGCCGCAGTACCGTTGTCAAGAGCTAGTACCGCGCGCATCTCGAACGGAACCCGTGCTTTACGTGGTCCTTCGGTCTCGCTGCAGGGAACCAACCCGGGAGAGCGCGGAGGTCCAATCGGGCTGGCGGCGACCCGGCTCCCCGGCGAAGCGCACGCAGACAAACCTGTGACCCCCCGGGGGGTGGCGAGTCCCACGCCGAACCCAGTCCATTCCCCTGACGCCCGACGCGCACAATTCTCTAGACCGGAGTCAGACGTCTGCTATCATCGTCAACATGGAACTTGTTGTCCAGAAATACGGTGGCTCTTCCCTGGCAACCGTGGAGCAGATAATACGCGTCGCAGAGAGAGTGGTCGAGGCCAAGGCGCGGGGAACGGACCTCATCGTGGTGGTGTCCGCGATGGGAAATACCACGAGCGAGCTGTTCGATCTCGCCACGACCATCTCCAAGAACCCCGCCTCCAGAGAACTCGACATGCTTCTCACAGCCGGCGAGAGGATATCGATGGCCCTTCTCTCGATGGCCATCAACGACAGAGGCTGCCACGCCATATCGTTCACCGGCTCACAGAGCGGAATAATAACGGACTGCCAGCACACGCGCGCCAGGATAGTGGACGTGAAGGCCTCCAGAATAACCGAGGAGTTGGTCAGGAACCGCGTGGTCATCGTGGCAGGATTCCAGGGAGTCAGTTCCACCAAGGAAGTAACCACGCTCGGCAGAGGCGGCTCCGACACCACCGCCGTTGCTCTGGCCTCCGCGTTCAGGGCGAAGGAGTGTGAGATCTACACCGACGTGGCGGGTGTCTTCAGCGCCGACCCGAGAGTCGTACCCGACGCACGAAAGCTCGACTCCATCTCGTACGTCGAGATGCTGGAACTCGCGGCTTCTGGAGCGGGCGTCGTGCATCACTCAGCCGTAGAGCTCGCCTACAGGTTTGGCATCCCGCTTCATGTTCGCTCGAGCTTTTCGCGTGAAAGGGGGACAATGGTGACAAGTTCGCCAGAGAAGGACCAGAAATGTGTCAAAGGAATCGCGCACGCCGTAGGAATGGTCCTGGCCAGACTCCACGGACTGGAGAAGACGCCGGAAGCCACGGGCTCGCTCTTCAGAAGATTGGAGGAATCCGGAGTGGAGGTGCGGCTCTTCAACGAGTCGTCCCTGCCCTCTCAGGAAGGGGTGTTCGTGCTGGTCGTTCCCGAGGCGGACGGGGCCAGGGTCGAGGAGGTGTGCGGTTCGCTTCTGCGGAATCAAGCGGGGACGATGGAACTCGTCCCGGACGTAGGTCTCGTCACCGTGGTAGGCTCCAACCTGCTCTGGACCGCGTGCACGTGTTCCGACGCGTTCTCCACGCTCGCCTCTGCAGGCATAGAACCTCTTGCGGCGTCCTGTAGCGCAATCACTCTCTCGTTCCTGGTTCCGGCTGAGAAAACGGAGCAGGCCGTGAGACAGCTTCACAGGACCTTCGTGGTAGAAGGATCCACCGCAAGCCTGTGAGCGGCCTCCAGAGAACCTTCGTCCCGGAGGGCTCAGCAGCCAATCTCTGAGGTCTCCTTCACCTCCCGACTGCTCCCTCGGCCAGAGCGTCGACCCAGCTAGCAAAAGGGCCGCTGGTCTTCCTCTCTATTGCCCTCTTGTACAGCTCAACGTAACCCTGCGCCGAACGACGCCACGAGAAGTCTGCCTCCATCGCGTTCTTCACGAGACGAGACCACTGCTGCTTGTCTTGGTAAGTGTCATACGCCCTCGTCACGGCTTCCATCAGGGCCGCAGGCGTGTAGCCGTGAAACACGAAACCTGTTCCACTGCCGGATGCCGGCTCGAATTCCTCGACCGTGTCAGCAAGCCCGCCGGTGTAGCGCACGATGGGGATGCTTCCGTACTTCATGCTGTACATCTGATTGAGTCCACAAGGCTCATACTTGGACGGCATCAGGAACGCGTCCGACGCTGCCTCGATGAGATGGGCCAGCTTCTCGCTGAACTTGAGACTCACGGAGACTTTGCCCGGGTACTTAGAGCGAAGCGCCAGGAAGTACTCGTGGTACTTCTGCTGCCCCGCACCCAGCAGGACGAGACCGAGGTCCTTAGAGAGCATCTCCTCGACAATCGACTGGAGCAGGTCGAAACCCTTCTGGTCGGCAAGCCTGGAGACCACGCCCAGTAGGAAACTTTTCTCAGAGAGCTGGGTCAGCTTCTCTTTCTCGATGAGGTACAGCTTGTTCTTGAGCTTCCCACCCCAATCCGAGGCGCTGTACTTGTGCGGAATGTGCCTGTCCCTGGCCGGATTCCAGGCCGTGTAATCCACGCCGTTCAGCACTCCAAAGAGGTCTTCGCTTCGGGCCTTCAGCGAGCCCTCGAGGCCGAAACCGAATTCTTCGCCGGACTGAATCTCTTTCGCGTACGTCTCGCTAACTGTAGATATTACATCGGAATACACGATGGCACTCTTCATGAAATTGAGCTTTCCCCAGAACTCGAGCGGACCCATGGGATAGGCAAGGTCCTCGGGAAGTCCGGTCTGCTCCAGGATGTCCAGAGGATACACCCCCTGATAGCCCATGTTGTGAATGGTGAAGAGTGTTCCGGCATTCGAGAGTGTGGGCTCCCCGCTGTAGTCGCGACGCAAGAGGAGTGGTATCAAGGCTGTCTGATGGTCGTTGCAGTGGAGAACGTCGGTCTCGAGACCCAATGCTTTGTGCAGTTCCAGGATGGCCTTGCAGAAGAAGGTGAACCTCAAGCCGTTGTCCTGGTAGTCCTCGTGAGTGACCGGGTCTCCGTAGATGCCCTCCCTGGAGAAGAGATGGTCGTTCCCCACGAAATAGACCTTGGCGCTAGAGCCCTTGGCGCGAGACTGCCAGAGCAGAATTTCCCCCTCGACTCCCCCGATGTTCAGGCTCATCCCTTCAGGAAGTCTCACCTTCCTGAGCCCGTGCTCCTTCGCCTTGATGCTCCCGTAGCGAGGCAGGAAGACGCGCACCTCGTGCCCCATCGTTGCGAGTTTCTTGGACAGCGAACCTACCACATCACCGAGGCCACCCACCTTCGCGAACGGCACCATCTCGGCACTCGCAATGCTGATCTTGAACTTTCTTTTCATGACGCCTCCTTTGGCTCTTCGATTGAGATCTGTCCAAGAAACTGAGCTGCGTCTTCAGGAGATGTGGGATTGATGTAGAAGCCCGTTCCCCACTCGAACCCCGCCACCCTGGTCAGCTTAGGCATGATCTCGACATGCCAGTGATAATACTCCAGGTCAGGAGTCTTGCAGGGAGCCGAGTGCAATATATAATTGTACGACGGACAATTCAAGGCAATGTTTATTCTCATCAAGGTTTCCTTAAGGGTCTCCGCAAACAGGGCCAGTTGTACCTCTTCGATCGCCTCGAAAGCCGCCCCGTGCACTCGGGGGAGAATCCACGTCTCGAAGGGAAAACGCGGCGCGAACGGGGCGAAAGCGACGAACTCGTCGTTCTCCATGACTATCCTCTTCCCGTCCGAGGTCTCCTGTTGCAGCATGTCGCAGAAAACGCATCGCTCCTTGAGGTCGTAGTGCTGCTTGGCCCCGTCCAGCTCCTCGGCCACTCTCTTGGGAATAATGGGTGTTGCGATGAGCTGGCTGTGGCTGTGTTCCAGCGACGCACCGGCCGGCTGCCCGTGATTCTTGAACACCAGGATGTAGCGGAACCTGGCGTCCTTCTTCAGATCCAGGACCCTCTCCCTGAAGGCGGCGAGCACCCTTCTCACGTGCTCCGCAGAGAGCTGGCTCGTCTCCATGGTGTGGTCGGGGGTCTCTATGATGACCTCGTGCGCCCCGATTCCGCTCATCTTGTCGTACATTCCGTCGGCGCGCCTGTTGAGACTGCCTTCTATCTGCAGCGCCGGGAACTTGTTGGGCACCACCCTGACTGTCCAGCCCGGGCTGTCGGGACGGGTGCTTGGAGCCCTGAAGGCAAATATCTCCGGCGGGGTCTTGTCCTCGTTTCCCTCGCAGAAGGGACAAAAACCGGCCTCTTTCTTCGTCTCCGGCTCTGGAACGGCCACGGGTCTCCTGCCGCGTTCGGTGGATATGATGACCCATCGACCGATTACTGGATCTCGTCGCAGTTCGGGCATGTTGCCTCCTCAACAGTAGTACAATCAAGACCGACCGCCCCGGGGAGAACGCCGCGCCGGCATGCCGATCAGTCGCTCAACAGCTTTCGTCTATCCTTTTCCGTGAGCTCGAAAGTCTTACGAAAGAGCTCCTCCAGTTCGGGGCTCGTGGCAACGTCGCGTCTTTCCATGGCGAGCCTGGCAGCTGATACGGCTTGCTCAAGTATGTATACCTTGAAGTCCTCGCCGTCGCCCCACATAAACGAGGGCAGGTATTTGGGAAACACTCCCTTTCCTCCAAAGATGTTTGTGGAGAAGCCAACGACAGAGCCCGTATCCAGAAGCGTACCGATTCCCGTCTTAGTGAAATCCCCGATGAAGGAGCCGACTTTCAGCATCTTGGTGTCCACCGGACGCCCGTCCACGGGGACACTCACGTTTCTATAGGTGTTCTTCAGGTCACTGTTCGTAGTGAGGGCACCCAGATTGACCCACTCCCCGATGTAGGAGTGTCCCACGAAGCCTTCGTGATACTTGTTTGAATATCCCTGGATTATGGACTGCTCGACCTCTCCTCCGATCCGGCAGCAGGGGCCGAACGAACAGCCTCCTGTGATTCTCCCTCCCACCAGAAACGTGCCGTCGCCTATCGAACACGGACCCTCGATTCGCGTGAAGGAGGAGACCCTGGCATCGGTTCCTATGAACACAGGACCTCCTCGGGCGTCTATTACGACACCGGCATCGACTCTGGCCCCGGGGCTCACGTGAACGGCGCCCGAGTTGTAAACGACGGTCCTCTCGTCCACCTCCCCCTCGATCTTACCTCCCTGCCGAGAATCGTCGAAGTCCACGCCTATCTGCCCGGGATTGTTGAACACCAATTCCCAAGTGAACTCCACCAGGGTGGCCTTGACTTCCGTTGCAGGCAGGTCCGCGGCGACCGAGTCCGTGCTCCTGGCTTCGAGAAAAAAGCGGGGGTCGGCGTACTTATCACACGCCTCGGCCCCGTCCACCCTGAAGGCGATGAGCTCCCCGTCGCTGACGAACCGGGCGGGCTTTCCCTCCAGGGGAAGAAGCTGGGACAGAGCAGGCGGAGCGAGCAGCCTGCCGTTGACGAAGAGCATCGTCTCGCCGGAGAAGCTGTCCAGTTCATTCACGGAGAAAGGCAGCCGTCCCCTCAAGGTCTCTGCCAGATGGGGTCGCACGAGACAGAAGAGCTCGACTTCCTCCTCGTAGTCTCGAACCATCTTCTCCCAGAGGGACAGAATGCCACAGCGCAGCTCGAACACCGCTCGCGTGTAGACGAGCGGCTCGAAGCCGGCAAACCCCCTGTCTTCGAAGATGCACACACCGAACCTGGCCATTTTCCTGTCACTCCGGCTCTATGATCGCCTCCGCCACCCAGGCTCCCTCGTAGCCGGCCTCGATGGCCCTCTGCCTGAACTGCATCGCTTCGTCCTTGGAGAGAAAGTTGCCCACTCTTACCTTGTACAAGGGCACCGAGTACTCCACGTAGACGGACTCGGTGAAAACGCTCCGGGCCTGGCTGGCCACTTCCTCGGCTCTCTCCATGCTGGACGAGGCAAATATCTGCACCCTGTATCCCGAGTCCACGTCCGCCTCTTCCACGCCCGGCGGCTCCTGCGCTTCGACGTAGGTGGAAGTGGTGTCCGGACTCCGCTTGACCTGCTTAGTCAACCCCACGGGCTCGGGAATCGCCTCGAGCTCTTCTTCGCCAGCCACTCTCTCTGTCTTTTCCTTTGTCTCCTTCGCGGCCGCGCGGGGAGCACTCTCGGGAGAGTAGGATTGCGAGGCGCAGCCGACCAGGCCCAGCAGTAGAAACAAGAGTGAGAGTAAGCACAATGAACGCAAGAGCATCGCTCACCTCCTTGCTACCGGTCCTGAGAGTAACGTCACTCCTTGGAGCTGTAAACCAGACCTGGGGCCTACGCCAGCCACCCGCATCCGCGGATGCGGGCCGGTGTAAGCCCGTCCCGGGTCAGAGGTATTTCTTTAGTCTCGCCGACGTAGAGAGCGTCTCGGACACTCTCCTTATGCTCTGCGCGTGTTCTTTTGAGCACACCAGAGTCGCTGTCTCGGTTCTCACGACCACCAGGTTCTCGACTCCCAGGGCCGCCACCACGCCTCCGCTGGAGAAGAGCACGCAGTCGCGGGCGTCCAGAGAGACAACGTCGCCCGAACTGACGTTCCCGTTTCCGTCTCGCGGCAGGAGGCGTTCCAGAGAAATCCACGAGCCCAGGTCGTCCCATTTGAAGCCGGCTTTCAACATGGCTATGTTCCTGGACCTCTCCAGGAGACCGTAGTCGATGGAGATTGCCCGTGCCCGGGAGTAGAACCTCTCGAGATTAGCACTAAGCGCTGATTTCGTGGCACCGGGCCGTAGCGTTTCCATCTGCCGCGCAAGCGAGGGAAGGTGTTCCTTAAGACCATCCATCAGTACGTCAACGGACCAGAGGAACATGCCGCTGTTCCAGTAATGCGAGCGGGAACGACAGAGTCTCCTGGCAGTGCGGGCGTTGGGTTTTTCCACGAAGCGCCGGACCGAGAACAGCCCCGGTCCCAAAGAAGACATCCGCGGGCCCGCTTCGATGTAACCGTAGCCTGTCTCAGGCCTGTCGGGCTTGACGCCAAAGACCACGAGTTTGCCGGTGCGGGCGGCCTTCGCTGCACGCCTGACGTCCGACAGGAACTGCTTCTTCGTGCTGATTACGTGGTCTGAGGGCAGAACCAGAGTGATTGCCCCGGGTTCCCGGGCCGACACCAGGGTCGAGGCAAAAGCTATGGCCGGAGCCGTGTTGCGGCCCACAGGTTCTCCTACGACCGTGACTCCCTTGAACCGACCGAGTCGTTTCTTCACGACCCTTTCCAGACTACGCGAGGTAATGACGAGAACGCGCTCGGGCGGGACGAGAGGCAGGATCCGGGAGACAGTCTGCTCCAGAAGACTCTCCCTTCCCACCAGAGGGATGAGCTGCTTGGGTGCGGAGACCCGGCTCAGAGGCCAGAACCTCTCCCCCTTACCTCCTGCCAGCACTATGGCGTAGAGCTTCGGCGTCGGACTTCCCCCCTCATCTCAGACACGGTGTCCCCTCTATAACACAAGGAGAAGGCTGTTTCAAGGAAAAGCGGCGGCTGTCACTTGGACAGGAGCTCCACGTAAAGCTGTTCCAGGGACTTCGTCACGCCGTCCCAAGTGAATCGCTGGAGAATGTGCTGTTTAGCCCTTTCTTCGTAACTGGCCAGCACGTCCGGGGCCGCCAGAAGTTCCTCCAGCTTGCGCCTCAGGTCCCCCACGTCCTTACTCCTGAACGAGGGTGCGCAGTCCTCAACCACCTCGAGGTTCTCCGCTATGTCGCTGACGAGCACGCACTTTCCATAGCTCAGGGCCTCCAGCAAGGAGATGGAGAGCCCCTCGAGCGTGGACGGCAGAGCAACCAGCAGCGCGTTGCTCCAGAGCTCCTCCAGATCGTCTCCGTAGACGTAGTCAAGCAGGAGAACCCTGTCGCTGGCGTGCCGCTTGAGACTCTCCACGTACTCGCTCGAGAAACTCGAGCCGCCGGCGATAACCAGCTTGGCGTCCGTCTCCAGCTTCTGATAGGCCTCGATAAGATAGTGGCAACCTTTCTCTGGAACGAGCCGTCCCACGAAAAGGATGTACTTGCGGGGCTCCAGCCCCTTCTTCTTGAGTCGCGAGAGAGGCCTGGGCGTCGGGATGTTCGTTCCGTTTGGTATGACGACGCTCTCCACGCCGTACTTCTCCCTGAAGTACTCCTGGAGCGTGCGAGACACGACCACTGTCCTGGTCGGAAAGGAAACGGCAGGGTATTCGCATCGCTTCAAGACCCAGGACGCCGCCGGACCCCATTTCTCCCTCTGCCAGTCCAGGCCGTGGATGGTAACAACGGTCTTGGCTCCTGCGAGGCGCGGCAGGGCGCTGAACAGGGACGGCCCCAGCGCGTGAAAGTGCACGACGTCAAATCCCCTCACCATCGCATCCAGGGTCGAGACGGCGCAGTGGGTGGCTGTGTCCAGATGTTTCGTCCTGATGCTGGGCAGCCTGATGAGCTTCACGCCCCGATATTTGTCCTTCATCCGGGTGTAGTAGTACCTGCAGTATACTGCCACTTCGTGCCCGCGCGCGGCCAGTCTCGTTCCGACTTCCTCCACGTGGCGCTCGATACCACCGTACGTGGCGGGTATTCCCTTCTGGCCTATCATGGCAACTTTCATCGGAGCATCCTCTCGTAGTGACTCATGATCCTCTCGTAGTGACTTTCAGCCGAGTAGCGCTCTTCGAGCATTCGGCGCGCCAACCTCCCCATTCGCCATATCTCGTCAGGCCTCGAGGCCAGGCCCGATATCTTCTCGGCCAATGCCTCGGCGTCGCCCGGCTCCACCAGAAAGCCCGTCTCTCCGTCCGAGACGAGCTCAGGCATCCCCCCTATCCTGGAAGCGATGACGGGCTTTCCGAACGCGAAAGACTCGAGCACGGCATAGGGGAAGTTCTCGTACCAGACAGAAGGTACCACCGTGAAGGCGGCACCTCTCCACACTTCAGCCAACCTCTCTCTGGACAGGAATCCGCTGAGCGAGATGCCGTTGCCGTTTGACGCTTCCTTCTCCAGCGACGGGCGAAGCTCTCCGTCTCCCACCACCACCATGTCAGGCCGTCCGACTTTGCGTTTCGCCGCCAGTAACACGTCGAGCCCCTTCTCGCGCGAGAGACGGCCGACGTAGATGAAGTATCCCGAGCGCTTGAACGAGGGCGTGTAGAAGTCGAGGTTCAGAAAGTTGGGGACGTGAAACAGCTTCGTTTCGTTGAAGCCCGCCCTCTTCATGACGCCCAGCATGAACTCGCTGGGGCAAAGAAAGGCGCTCACTTTTGAATAGGTCTTCCTCAACCTGTGAAGGTACATCTCCAGACAACTGACGAGGCTTGCGGACAGAGAATCTTGCGTGCACCTCTTCAGAACCGCGTTGTAGAACTTCCCGGGCACGCACGCGTCGCAGGGCTGCCCGCCTGCTGTCATCAGGTACGCAGGACAGGCAAGCTTGTAGTCGTGAAGCGTCTGGACCATCGGCGTCCCCGATTTCTCCAACGCGTCGATTATGGAAGGCGAAAGCTGATGGGCTATGTTGTGGAGGTGAGCCACGTCCGGCTTCTCGCGCCGCAAGAGCGCGCTCAACTTCTGCCTGGCCTCGAAAGAGTAGAGCACCCTGAGTGCCGCCCGGGCCCTGCCCGGTGCCCGCCCTGAACCGTTAAGCTCAACGTGACTGACGAACGAATCCGCGAACGGGCTGGGAACGTTCCGCGAATCCTGCATGGCAAACGGAATCACCTCGTGGCCCCTGGAGTGCAGGAGTTCCGAGAGATCGAAGAAGTATCTCTCCGCCCCTCCCTTCAGAAAGAAGAATTTGTTAACCTGCAGAACCTTGAGACTCACGTCTTGCTCCGAGAGAGCTTGTGTGTTACCACCCAGAGGATGGACCCCAGGGGCCGTCTCCTCATGGCGGGCGCAACAGTGCAGCTCATCCAGCACTGAACGCCGCACCGGTCTATCTTCTCAAACATCCCTTCGCACCGTGCAACCATCTCTTCGTAGCTTTCCTCGAGGATGTTTCCCATTTTCTCGGGCCAGATGTTGCACGGATAAATGTCTCCTTCGGGGGACATGAAGAAGAGGTACCTCCCAGCGTGGCACCGTATCCTTCTCTTTCTCCCGGCGAGCTGGTCTATCATTCCGTCAGTCAGGTAGGACCTGAACCAATCTTTTGGCCTCCTGGATGAGAGCTCACACCCCCTCAGCCACAACAACTCCTTCTCCAGCGCCTCCATCGCAGGAATCTTATCCCCGTGTTCGCCGAAGTAAGTCGGAGAACTGTGTACGAGATTCGTCACGAATTCGATCCCGCGGCTCTCGGCGATTCTCTTGAGCTTCCGCAGATCGCCCACCGTCCTCTGGCTTATCGTGGACGAGATGCCCAGGTCCGACACGCCGAGAGCGGCCAGCCGGTCAACGGTTTCCATTGCCAGGTCGAAAGCTCCCTTGACTCCTCTCACTTCGTCGCCGAGTGCGCCGACTGCGTCTACGGACACGCGGACTCCCACGCGTCCCATCTTCCTGACTTCCCGCTCTATCCTCTCCGGAGCCAGGCCGTTCGTCGAAATGACGAGCGTGGCTTTCGGGTACGTTTCTTTCAAGACCCGGACCACGTCCACCAGATCGTCCCTGAGAAACGGTTCGCCTCCGCTTACGTTGATGTTACGCAGACCGTCCGGGAGCCTGCGGAAATCTTCTGGCCGGAGCTCTTTGCCCGGGCCCTTTCTCCATATGTCGCAGGTCTCGCATCGCGAGTTGCACCTGTACGTCACGGCCAGTACTGCGGAAGTCGGCTTCACGATATTCCCTGGCTGCCCTCCGGCCTCAATCTTTCCTCCACAAGTCGCTGGAGGGTCGCCAGCGACCTCTCCAGCGAGAATTCCTTCGCCACCTTCTCCCTGCCCTTGGACCCCATGTGGCTGCGAAGTGTCTCGTCCTCCAGGAGACGCACGATGGCGCCGGACAGCTCCTTGCGCGAACCGGGGGCCACCAGCAGCCCGGTTTCTCCGTCTTCGACGAGAGACGGGACGTCTCCCACTCTCGTGGCCACAACGGGCTTGCCCGAAGCCATGGCTTCCATCAGAAACAGAGGCAGGGTCTCCACCACGGGGTGCGAGCAGAGCACGGCCACATCGAAGGCCTGCATCAACGTTCTCCCGTCACTTCTCTCACCCGTGAAAAGGACCTTGTCCGATATCCCGAGTCCGGAAGCGAGACTCTCCAGCATTTCCCTCCTGCTTCCACCGCCCACGACAACGAACCGCACGTCGCGGACCTGCTCCGCCACCGATGCGGCGGCCTCGAGGAAAAGCTCGTGGTGCTTCTCCGGTCTCAGGACTGCCACGATGCCCACGACACCGCATCCAGGAGGGATTCCCAGAGAGGCCCTCACCTCGCTCGCGGAGGGCATGTTGTCGAACTCGGCGACGTCGATGCCGTTGGGTACGACCGCTATCTTGGCCTGTTGGAGGCCTTCCTCCCTGGAAAGATAGGCGGCCTGGTTCTCACCCACGGCCACGACCCGGTCGGCAAACCTCAGGAACCAGCCCGTTGCCGGTCCAAGACTTCTCCTACCGCCCCACTGCCTTGTGGAGTGGACCGCCACGAACAGCTTCCTGGCTGCGCCCAGGGAGGACAGCGCACCCAGAACGATGACGTTGCGATGGTCCAGGCACAGCAGAAGCTCCGTGCCTAAGCGGTCCAGCAAACGTCTCAGTCTCCACAGGGCCAGAGGGTCGTGCCTGGACCGCATGACGCCGTTGACGGTGACGATGCCCTGAGATGCGATTTCCTCCCCGAGGGGTCCGTACGAGTTCAAACACACCACAGACGGTTCGAAGACGGTTCTGTCCAACCGGAGGACAAATTCCCTCACCATTCTCTCGGCGCCCCCGGTCACCAGGGTGGACGCCAGAAACGTCACGCGGTAGGGCTTCTTTCGGGACGAGGGTTCGCCACTTGCTTGGTCTGTGCGCTTCACCAGCAGATTCCCTTGTATGTTCCGGCCGTATCGGACGCGTCTTCCATTATGCGCACGAGGTCTATCGCGACCTGGTCCTTTCTGAGCTTGCCTCCTACGTCTTTGAAGCCGGTACCCTTGTTGGCGATGACCACGACCTCGGCGAAGTCGAGCAGCTCGTCCATAGAGAAGCACATTATGGAAGGAAGATACGGGACCTCCTCCTGCACGAACTGCCTGTTGGCTCCCAGCAGCCTGGAGAGGTCGACATTTTCGTCGAACACCTTGACCGAGTATCCCTTTCCGACCAGGCTCTCGATCACGCTGACGATGGGACTCTCCCGCAGGTCGTCCGTTCCGGCCTTGAAGCTGATTCCCAGTATGCCTATCTTCTTCTTACGCGTCTCCTCTATCATCTTCTGTGCAACTCTTATCTGATTCTGATTGCTGCTCAGAATCGATTCCAGCACGGGGGCAACGGTCTTGGTCTCCCGGAATCTGGCGCAGAGAGCTCTCACGTCCTTGGGAAGGCAGGAGCCCCCGAAGGCGAATCCCGGTTCCAGGTAGTGCTCCGAGATGGACAGCCTCTTGTCCTTGCAGAAGATCCTCATCACTTCGTGGCTGTCTATACCCTCCTTCTTGCAGAGGTTTCCGATTTCGTTTGCGAAGACCACCTTGAGGGCGTGGAAACTGTTGGCCACGTACTTCACCATCTCTGCCACCCTTGGAGACGTCGTGAACACGGGGGCGCTGAGAGACGAGAACACCTCCTGCGCCGCGCGAAGTGTCCTGTCATCGGTGGCGCCCAGGAGCGTGAAGGGCGGATTGAAAAAATCAGAAACCGCGCTTCCCTCTCTCAGGAACTCTGGGTTGTAGCACACACCGAAGTCGACCCCCACCTTCTTCCCCGAGCTCTCCTCCAGGGCGGGCACCAGCTTGTCCTCCATCGTTCCGGGGAGCATCGTGCTCCTTATCATCACGACGTGGAAGTGGTTCACACCTCCCAGTGCCTTCCCGATGTCCCTGCAGACGCGCTCCACGAACCCCAGGTCGATGGAGCCGTTCTCGTACGAAGGCGTGCCCACGCATATCAGACTCACCGTGGTGGAGCGGATCACCTCTTCCGCCGAAGAAGTCGCGCCGAGCCGACCCGCGGCCTGCATCTCGGAGATGAGGTCCTCCAGTCCGGTCTCTGCGATCGGGCTCTTTCCTTTGGCGATGCAGTCGACCTTGAACTCGTTTATGTCCACGCCCGTCACCGTGTGCCCCAACTTGGCAAGACACGCAGACGTCACGGTTCCAACGTAACCGAGTCCGAAAACGGATACTTCCATCTTCAAAGCTCCTCCGCTTCTGGGTTGTATCTGGTCTCAGGTCGCCGCGATGTCGTATTCCTCATGGAATCCGTCTCCGAGTATCTCCTTCGCAGCCGCGAACGTTTCCTCCGCCTCGCTCACGTTCCCGATGCCGATGACCGTGGACTGAACCCCGGCCTTCTCGTAAGCGTACAGGAAACCGCTTCTGGGCTCGACCGAGCCTCCAGCGAGGACTTTCTTGGCTATGAAATGCACGTCGCCCGCCTCGCGCCGTATCTCAAGGCATTTTTCCTCGGAGGGTTGCATCATGAAACCGCGCGGATTGAACGGCGCCTCGATGACCGGAAAGTGAACCGTCATCTCCTTCAGCTTCCGATATGCCGTGCCCAGATTGTGGGTAGTCATGCCCGGAATCGCCCCTGCCTTGCGGACTCTCTCCTGGAAAAGCTCGAGCAAGCGCTTCTGGTCAGTCACGCACGCCATGTCGGCAAGCGTGCCGTGAAGCAGTATGAAATCGGGCCTGGTCTCCTTGATGAAATCCAGCTCGGTTTTGAGGACAGAGTCAACCATGGGTACGAGATTCCCGGTCACGCCGGCCGAGACCAGACTCGGCATGTTCTTCACCAGCATCTTGACCTTGGCCAGGTTCTTGTCCTGGGAATCTCCACCGACCTGACGGGACATGGCACCGTAGATGTCGGGGAGAATGGACACGACCGTGATGGAATCGCCGTACTTCTCTCTCAGCCTCACGATGGACTTGATCTCGACGTCCTTGGCGTAGGAATGAAAGCCCTTGACTCCCAATTCCGCACAACGCTCCATCACTCTGTAGACGCTGTCCACGTCGGCGAAACGTCGCCTATACTCCTTCCTCTCGTCGGCGCTTCTGTAGGACACGGCGTGAAAGGGATTGGATCCCAACATTACCCTGGGCAGTTTCATTCTGACTCCTCGATGACCGGCGATATCGGCTTGCCGCTCGCCCCCGACTCCTCTAGCGCCTCGACCAGCCTGTCCACGAGATACCCATCGTACCATGAAGGGGCGGGTTTCTCGTCACGGATCACCGCGTTCGCGAACGCCTCCATCTCATGCGACAGGCCTCTGTGTGTAAACCAGAACTCGGTGTGATAGGGAAGCTCCGACGCGTAGACGAGCGAGTCCCCACATGGGAATTCACCACACTCCCTCTCCAGATACGTTTCGATGCAGTCGGGATTGACGACCATGGACCCCTCGGTCCCGGTGATGTGAAGAGACAGCTCGTCTTTATCCACGAATCCGTGGTGACTCCATCCCAGATCTATGACTCCGTGGATTCCGCCGTCGAACCGGCAGATTGCGGAGATGAGGTCCGAAAGCCCGGAGCTGAAGACTCGCGTCGTCTGCGCGCTTAAGCTGCTCGGCTTCCCGGCAAACCACAGGAGAAGGTCCAGCCCGTGAACCGCAAGCGCACCGTAGAAGCCGAAGCGTTCCTCTCGGTTCTTCTTCTCGCCCTTCTCCTCCGGTCTTACGACCTCGCTCTTGTATACCATGAGCCTCACGTACTTCGGCTCGCCCAGGACACCCTTCTGGATCACTTCCTTTGCCTTGCTGAAGGTCACGTGAAAGCGCCAGTTGTAGCCGACCTGGGTCTTCACTCCCCTCGCAGCGGCTTCCCTGTGCATCTCGATGGCCAGAGAAGAGTCGCCTGCCAGGGGTTTCTCGCAGAACACGTGTTTGCCGTCTCGGACGGCTTTGAGTCCCAGCTCGTGATGGGAGTTGAGAGGAGTAGATATCACCACGGCGTCGAACTGCTCAGCGGAGGCGGCCTTCTCGTAGCTCGAGAAGTGACGCACACCGAACTGCTTCCCTGCAAGCCGGGCGAAAGTACCTCTAGAGTCCACGATGCACGCAAGCTCATACATGGGGAGCCCCTTGGCCATGACTCCCCTCACCATGCCCATCTCCCCGGCCCCCACGATGGCAATTCTCAGTTTATCCTGCATTGACTCCTCCCCGTCCCGGTCTCAATTCTCCACTGACACCCTGACAAACCGTCCCTTCTTTTCGTAGTCCACACCCGGCGTCGAGGAGACTATGCTCCCGGCGCTGTCCGCGCGGACCAGAACGGAGCCCGAGCCCTTCGCCTCGAACTTGACGGCCTCTCCTTCTACCATCACCCTGATGAAGGGAAACCTAGCCGAGGATTCGAGAAGCGATTCGCCGTCGCGCAGCACGTTTCCCACGTTTCTCCCGAAGATCTCTCTACCTCCCGCCGTGTACTCGCGCAGGCACACGTACGACGCATCTGATTCAAGGTGCTCCCCTCTCACCCAGCCGTCGCCCAGGTTTATGAGCGAGGTCTCCTCGAAGAGAGAGGTGCGGCGCCTGACCATGCTGTGACGTCTCGCCTCTCCGCCGAGGTCAGAAAAAGACACTGCCGGCTCTCCCGCCCCGTCGGCCAACGTGCTCACCACGCAGCTGTCCAGGACAAGTAGGCCGCTGAAATGCCCCCTTATCGAAAGGCAGTCGCAGGGGGTCTTCTCCCAGAATCTGGGTGAACGCCAGCCCAGCGGGACGGGCTCCTCCCTTCCCGAGACCAGAGTCGCCCTTCCACCGGCGATGGAAGGGGAGAAAAGAAGTGCGGTCGCCCCCTCACTGCCGTCAAGGACCCGCGCCGCTCCGGCGGCCCGGTCCAGGGAGACGCTGCCTCCGAAGTGGAAGTTCTGCTCGTACTCGTGCCGGCCCCGGGCGCTGAGCTCGTCCACGATAATAAGGAACGATGGCTTGACAAAGACCAGTACCCTCCTGATGCTCACGGGGTCGGCCAGCCGCATGTATCCGTCGTGAGAGCCCGCCACTAGGTCGAAGCAGCTCTCCAGAGCCAGGTCTTCGAGCCTGGGCGTGGCGCGGCTTCTCCAAACAAAGGGACCCACCATGTCCGCCTGGCTTTGCCCGTCGATGTTCACGGTGTTGTGTGCGCTGGTGGACCGAAAGTAGGCCCTCCATTCCGGAAGGCTGTGATACGTGAAGGTTCCCGGGTCGATGAGAATCTCCCGGCCACCCGAGTCGAGTGTCACCGAGAGACAATCTGCGTGGCCGTGCGCTGCGGTCGTTCCCAGACCCAGCTCTCCGCAGTCGAAGACGCACCGGGTCTCCACGCCGCCCTTCTCCCCGGAAAGCACGTAGTACCCGCTCTCAGAGAAGGCCTTCGAGGAACGCGCCTCGCCCCGCGAGGCCTCGGCCCGCGCGCTGTGCGACCCCTTCTTGACGAATTCCGAGCCCTCCCCTCCCAGCAGAAATGCCAGGTCGTGGGGAACTTCGTACACTCTCCCGAAGAAATCCTCGTTCTCCGTCAGATACGCGCCGCAGGCCATGAGGCACCGGAGCAGCACCCGCGGGCTCTCCGACAGCATCACCGTCTGGTCGTCGGAATCGCCGACGTCGGGCATCTTGCCCTCCCTCGTCGAGACGTCCAACAGGAACTCGCACATTCCGGAAAAGCGTTCCCGCACACGCTCGGGCACCTGGATGCCGTTCCGCCGGGCGAAGAGAAGCACGACGGAATACATCTCGACCACGAAACAGTGGTAGTGAAGTGACTGCTCCCTGCTCACCCCGTCAGTGAACGTCTGGGTGAGAAGCTCGCTCCAGAGTATAGAGAGGCCTTTCTCCTTCCACCTGGCCGCCCCGCGCATCCAGGGCAGGAGCGTTCCGACCAGAAAGAGCGTCATACCCTGGGCAATCAGGTGATTGTTTGCGGAAGAGAAGGTGGAGAGATTTCTGAACATGTGCCTCATCTGGAGTTCCACAGACTCCATCACGGCACGCTGCGCCTTGGGCGTGAGGCCATCGAAGTCCCTCAGCGGATAGAGCGCCCAGAGCCAGGAGAGGAGCCTGAGCGCAATCTCGAGGGAAGCGGCCCAGTTGACGCCCACTTCCGGAGGGTTCTGCTCTGTCCATCCGCAAAGCTGATCTACTATTTCCTGGGCGAACTCCTTGTTTCCGGAAACAGAATAGGCACGCCCCAGAACTCCGAGATGCTTGTGCCTGTTGAGATACCAGACCCACCTTATAGATTCTTCGAAGTCGGGATTCTTGAGGTCTATGAGACTCCAGTAGCGGACAGGACACCGCCTGTTCAGCCGGTAGTCGAAGTGCCAGTCTATACGGGCGCCCAGGTCGTACTGATGCCCCAGCACGGGCACCCGGTGAGCAACCGCCGCTGCGGCCTCTTCCAGAAGGGCGCTGGCCTGACTCGATTCGAGGCGAAGACGCTCGTCTTCCGGTTCGAAGAAGAACTTGGCTCGGAAGAAAGGCCCTCCGGTAAGGGCATCTCCCCCGGCTTCGAACGAACTTCTGCGCGCACCGCTCGCCAGGAGGAGGTACTCCACCAGGTTCCGCACTTCTCTGCCGGCCCTCACCCCCATCTCGGCGGGGCTCATCATCTGCATTCTCTGGACTTTCCAGACGAAGCTCTTCATGGCGAAACCAGGTCCAACGCCTCGCGAATCGAGGAGACAACGTACTCCTGCTGCTCAGGGGTCAGCTCGGGATAAATGGGCAGGGCCAGGCTTTCCTGGGCGGCCTTCTCAGAGCGAGGCAACTCGCCCTTTCTGTAGCCGAGGGCCCTGAAACACTCCTGGAGGTGAAGAGGCAGCGGATAATAGATGTCCGTTCCTATTCCCTTCTTGGCCAGAAACTCCTTCACCGCGTCTCTCGCCCGGACCCTGACGACGTACTGATTGTAGATCGACACGTTCCCTTTCCTCACCTTCGGGGTGACAACCTCCGTGTCCTGCAGCAGCCGGTCGTAGAGGCCAGCGTTATTCCTGCGCCGGGCGCTCCAGCTGTCCAGATACTTGAGCTTCACCAGAAGCACGGCGGCCTGGAGAGCGTCCAGCCTGCTGTTGACGCCCACGACCCGGTGGAAGTACTTCGGCTTGGCTCCGTGAACCCGCAGCAGGCGGAGTTTGTCAGCCACGGAAGAATCGTTCGTGACTATCATCCCGGCGTCGCCGTAGGCCCCCAGGTTCTTGGAAGGATAGAAGCTGAAACATCCCAGCAGACCCAGGGAGCCGGCCTTCCTTCCGTCGGAAGTTGCGCCTATGGCCTGAGCAGCGTCTTCTATGATGGGAAGCCCCGCTTCGGAAGCCAGCTCCAGCAGGGGGACCATCTCTGCACACTGGCCGAAGAGATGAACGGGCATGACGGCCTTCGTCTTGTCACTGATTCTCCCTTTGACCTGCGACACATCCAGGTTGAAAGTGTCGGGGTCTATGTCCACGAAGACGGGACGCCCGCCGGCGTTCCAGATCGTCCCCGCAGATGAGAAGAAACTGTAGGTCGACGTGATGACCTCGTCTCCTGGTCCCACGCCGCACGCCTTGAGCGAGAGGAAGAGGGCGTCCGTGCCGGAAGCCACGGCGATGCCGTGCTTGACCCCGCAGTACGCTGAGATGCGTGCCTCCAGCTCTTTCACTCTCTCGCCAAGGATGAAGCCGCAGTCCTCCAGAACCTCCGACAGGGCCTTGTCAATCTCTTCCTTTATCGACAGGTATTGAAGCCGGAGATCCAGCAGAGGTACGTTCATTATGTCCTCCCAACTTGAAGTCTACTGGTTTTCCAAAAGCTGCTCTTCAGGCACGTCCTTCCATACCCTTGCAGGCGCTCCTAGCACTATCTTTCTCGGCGGCACGTCGCGCGTCACAACTGAGCCGGCCGCAACCAGGGCATCTTCCCCTATGGTCTTTCCGGGAAGTATCACCGCCCCCGTGCCTATCCTGCCGCCCTTCCTGACGGTGACTCCCCCGTAGTGTTTGAACCTCTCTTTGGTGCGTCCGACGAAGTTGTCGTTTGACGTGGAGACCTGTGGAGCTATGAACACGCGGTCCTCCAATATCGAATAGGCGGTTATGTAGCTTTCGGTTTCCAGCTTGCAGTAGCTCCCCACGGTACACAGGTTCTCGATGGTCACCCCTCTGCCAACGATTGTGCATTCCCCCACAGTGACGTTCTCTCTGACCGTGGCCAGGTCCGCAATCAGCACCTTGCTCCCTATCACCGAACCTCGATAGATGACGGCAGAGGTCCCTACGATGCATCCGTCGCCTATCTTGGCGGGAGGAAGTTGTTGGGTCTCTTTGAGCACACTTATGGCCGCCTTCATCGGAAGCTTTCCTATCACGGCGTGCTCGTCAATCCTGACGCCGGCTCCGATAACCGAATCCGGATGGATCACGACCCCACTGCCGACGACGCACCCCGGACCGAGGGTGGCCCTCTCGCCGATCACGACGTACGAGCCCAGCGTACAACTGGGATCCACGTTGGCTGTCTTGTGAACGACCCTTTCCATGCATCCTCCTAGGCCTCAGACGTCGCCCCAGAGCGCCAGTTCTTTGCCGGCCTTCTCGTAATCACTCATCTTTCCCACGTCCATCCAAGGTTCCTTTATGCGGTGCACGACGACCTTCTTTCCGGCCG
Organism: Candidatus Eiseniibacteriota bacterium; assembly: GCA_020349905.1. Classification (GTDB taxonomy): domain Bacteria; phylum Eisenbacteria; class RBG-16-71-46; order JAFGJU01; family JAFGJU01. The sequence goes on along the minus strand of CP070702.1, from coordinate 841,191 downwards.
AGATGAGAATCTTGAGCAGCTCCGGTATGTCCATTCTGCCCTCGTGGTCAAGTTCCAGGACGTCCTGGTTCATGGCATACACACCGGCTGCCACGAGATGCGAAGCCCTTGGCTTCTCGACGACCCCGCGCACCGTTTCGCCCTTCACCTCCAGGACTCCGTAAGGCACCTCCACGTCGTAGGTGGTGGCGCCCACTGTCATGGTCGCCCCGCCCTCCAGGTGCGAAGCAAAGAACTGACCCAGGTCCAGCTTCGTTAAGATGTCGCAGTTCATGACCAGGAAGGGTTGGGCTATCTTGCCCTTGAGCAGAAACAGGGCCCCGGCCGTTCCCAGCATCTCGGTCTCGTTCGTGTACTCCAGCGCCACGCCGAAGCGCGAGCCGTCTCCGAAGTATGACTTCACGAGCTCGGCCTGGTACCCGGTCGTTATGAAGACCTTGCCGAAGCCGCACTTCTTCAGCTGAGACAGGATTATCTCGAGTATCGGTCGCTCACCTATCGGCAAGAGAGGTTTCGGAATCGTGTAGGTGAGAGGCCTCATCCTGGAACCGAGGCCGCCGGCCATCACGACCGCAGTCCTCTGTCTTGCGTTCTCGGCCGCAGCGCCCTTTGCTCGTCCGGATCTGGAGCTCATATCGCGTAGACCTCAGGTTTGTACAGCGAGAAGTGATCCGATATCCAATCCACCGTCCTCTTGAGCCCCTCGTCCACGGTGATGGACGGCTGCCATCCGGTGATCTTCTTGACTCGGGTCGTGTCGGCCACCAGACGCTCGACCTCGCTCTTGCCGGGCCTCAGCCTCGCCGGGTCAAAGATTATCTCGGCTTTCTTGCCCACGATGCTGCATATCTTCTCCACCAGTTCCTTTATGGAGACCTCGGTACCGGACCCCACGTTGGTGACCTTTCCCGTGGCCTCGGGGCAAGCCGCAATCTTGATGAATCCCTCGACCGTGTCGTCCACGTACGTCAGGTCCCGCGTCGGATGAGTGGCTCCTATGTATACCGTGCCTCGCGAGATGACCTGGGTTATGACCGAGGGAATCACGGCGCGCGCCGACTGTCTTGGCCCGTACGTGTTGAAGGGACGTATGACCGCGACGGGCAGCTCGAACGAACGGTAGAAACTCTCTGCAAGCTGGTCCGCGCCTATCTTGCTGGCGGAATACGGAGATTGGCCGCAAAGGGGATGCTTCTCATCGATCGGAACGTACTGCGCCGTTCCGTAAACCTCGCTCGTGGAAGTGTGAACCAGCTTTCGCACACCGCAGTCCCTGGCGGCAGTGAGCACGTTTAAGGTCCCCAGGATGTTTGTCTCCACCACCTCAACCGGGTGGACGTAGGAGTACGGAATGGCGACGAGCGCGCCCAAGTGGAAGACCACGTCCACGTCCTTGCAGGCGTTCCTGACGGCCTCCGGATCTCTCAGGTCTCCCTGTATGACCGTCACCTTCTCGCGCGTCTGGGGCGGAAAACTGTCTATGAAGCCGCAGACACCCTTGGAGTTGTAGCGAACAAACGCCTTCACTGAAGCCTTCAGCGAAACCAGCTTCTCAGCAAGGTGGCTTCCTATGAAACCGCCGGCCCCAGTTACCAGGACTTTCTGTTCTTGCCAGTTCATTCTCGCTTTCTCCTTTCGGTGGACCTGCCTTCGTGTTCGAGCCGCTCGGCCTCGAGCCGCCCCCGCCAGTAGTCCAGAAGGTCAGAGAGAGTCCTCTCCAGCGGAATCTCGGGCCTCCAGCCCAGCGCTCTCTCTATCTTGGAGCCGTCCCCTCTCTGGTAGCTCACGTCTCCGGGTCTGAATCTTCCCGGATCCGTCTCGATTCGGATCTTCGTTTTCGACATGGAGACCAGAAGTTCCAATATGCTGCGCATCGACACGGCCGTTCCGGAACACACGTTGTAGAGTTCACCGGGCTCACCCGAGGTGGCGGCCAGAAGATAAGCCCGGACCACGTCTCTGACGTCGCAGTAGTCGCGGCACGAATCCAGATTGCCCACGCGCACCGCGTCCTTTCCTTCCAGCTCGCACTCCGCCACCTGGCTGGCAAACGCGGAACAGGCCATCCGCCGGCTCTCACCGGGCCCTGTGTGATTGAACGCCCTTGTTCGTACCACTCCGAGCCCGGCACCTCTGCCCAGCGTGTCGGCCAGGACTTCCTGCGCGAGCTTGCTGGCTCCGTAAGGCGTCTCCGGAGCAGGGAGGCATTCCTCTGTCAGGGCCTGGCCACCCACGCCCTGAGAGGAGCCGTAACTCGCGCTGGAGCCAGTAACTAGCACCACCGGCTCAAGTTTAGCCTCAAGAATGCTCAAGAGCAGATTCTGTGTGCCCAGAACGTTCACCCTGTACAGTTCTTCCAGCGCCCCCCTGTCCAGCTCCAGCTGCGTCACCGCCGCCAGGTGGAATACGCTCTCCGGTCTGAACTCGGCCAGCAGGGAAAGCAGCCCCTGTCTGTCGCCGATGTCAAGCTCCTTGAGGGCGAACTCTCCCGCCCCAGGGACCAACCCCGTGTCGAGCGACAGGTCGTTCGTGACCCCCAGGACTTTCCAGCCACGTTCAAGCAGGAGCCGGACCAGGTGGCTCCCGGCAAAACCGTTGGCTCCTGTGACCAAGGCCTTCTGCAAAGCTCGACCCCCCCGAACTGGATACAATCTGTTAATTTTACTACTTCTATATAGTTATCGTCAACCACGCGGCCGGGCATGAGGCCAAACCGGGAAGCGGCAGCCGCTACCGGCTCCCTGCCAACGAATTAGGGGCCTCCAGCGCGCTTCGTGCCTCCGTTGTGCCGAGCTCTCTGGAGTCGGCTCACGGGCCCACCCTCCCCCCTCTGTCACAGAACCGGCGCTGGCACCCGGGAGCCCCCTTCCCTCTCAGCGCGTGCCGGTAAATCTGGAGCAACGCATCCAGGTTCCCCACTGCCTCTTCCTGAAAGCGGGGCACAGGACGATGAGTCTCGTGAGTGAGAGCCTGGGTCAGTTTCTCCGCCATGTCGCCCGGATCTCCGCGGCGAAACAGAATCACACCCTCCGGCCGAAACGGAGTGTCGCTCGCCACCGCCGGCACTCCCAGAAAGAGCGCTTCTCTCACCGAAACGGAGTCGCCGTCTGCCAGCGTGCTCCTGAGCAAAACGTCCGAGCGTTCCAGAAGAGATATGAAGTCAGGCAGGTCCCTCACGACAAGAACGTGCCCCTCCAACCCCTCCGAGGCGATGGCCCGGTGCAGCGCCTCTTCGTGTGAGGCATCACCGTACCTCGTGAGAACAAGAACCATGCCCACGTTCGCAAAGCGCTCCCTCAGTTTCCCCAGGGCAGCGACCGCGCTCAGTAACCCGTATTCCGGCGAGGCCGCCCCGGTGGAGCAGACCAGCGGCGAGTGGCGGGCCACGAACTCTTCAACGTCGCGCGTCAGGCCCGACTTCTCCCTCCCGCAGGGCGGAAAGCAGTTGCTCATACGGTGAACCGTCCTGCCCGGCACCAAGGAACGCAGAACCTCCTCTATCTCTGAATTGCAGGAAATCAGTGCGTTGGCCCTGCGCAGGAGAAACGCGGCCAGGGCACTCTTGAGGTGACCGAGCTCGGCTGTGAACTCCCTGAATGCACCACCCACGAAAGAGACGACTATCCTCCTTCCCGCCATCCTGGCAAGCGCCACGCACACGGTTCCCAGCCAGAAGGACCTGTAGCTGGCCGAGAGATAGTGGAAGACGTCCGAGTCGTGCGAAACGAAGGCTCGCGCAAGCTGGAGGAACTCGAGCGCGCGGTTGCTTGTGTTGAAATTGACGACCTCTTCTCCCTCAGGCCGCCCGGGTCCCAGGTTGAATATGCTCACCTCGCAGCCTCTCTCGCGGAGGGCGGCCTCAATCTGTCTCATCAACGCTGCCACGCCTCCGAACGGAGGTGGATAGTGCCCGACCAGAGTGACCTTCATTCTTGCTCGCCCGTCCTCTTCTCCATGTATGCTTGCTTCTCCTCGCGCTGCTTCTTGAGCTCCTCGTACAGCGAGAAAACCTGTTTCTCCACCACCTCCCGGCCGTGGTGTTGCACCGCGAATTCCCTCGCCCTCCCGCCAAGCCTCCTGCCGAGTACCGGGCTGCGAAGAAGCTCTATCACTCGTGCCGCGAACTCCTGGGGCGTGTCACCCAGCAAGAGGTCCCTGCCCGGCTTCGCGGCGATGCCGTCCATTCCTATGGTGGTGCTGACTATCGCCATCCCCATGGCCATCCCTTCGAGCGTCCTTATCCTGACTCCGCCTCCGAACCGAAGCGGGACCACCTGGACCATGCAGCGCTTCACGTAGGGGGCCACGTCATCTACATCCGAAGAGACGACTATCCTGCGTCCGTCCGCCAGCTTCTGTACGCTTCTGGGCGGCCTTCGCCCGACGATGAAGAGACGGGCGTCGGAGACCCCGGCAAGCACGAGCGGAAAAACGGAGCGACAGAAGAAACTGATGGCGTCCACGTTGAAGTCCGCGTCGAGAGCTCCCAGAAAGACTATCGAAGAGGGTATCTTTCCCTGGGAGGCGGGAGTGAACTTCTCGCAGTCCACCGCCACGGGCAGATGCCTGGAGATTCCCCTTATACCGGCCAGCTTCTCTATCAGAACCCTGTCGGCGTCGGAAAGGGCAAGCACGCGGTCGAACTCCGAGTAGGCCCTTATTTCCCTGCTCCTCACTGCGGACAGCGTCCTCTCTATGCTGCGCCGCTCCCAGAAGCCATCCGCTATGGTGAGCCGTCTCTGGTAGCGGAGGAAGTCTACGTCGTGCTCCAGAAGCACCTTGTAGGGAACTTCCGCGAAGCGTGCTGCGTCCGCCGTGTACCAGTAGTCGAACTGTACAATGTCGTAGCTGGACGAGCGTGTGGCCTCCGCCACCGTTCTGGAAAGTTCATCGGGGGCCAGGTAGAAAGACTCCGCGGGAAACCCGGACAGCCAGGCCCTGAGAGTGTTCAGCCCCTTGTAGTAGGCAGAATGGAACACGCTCCTCCTGTTGGGAAGAAGATAGGTGTACACCTGCTTGCAGAACGGGCGAAGCTTCTGGACCTTCGAGGCGTCCCGTCTATCCAGCAGGCCACAGACCAGGCTCACCTCGAAATGCCGCGAGAGCATCTCCAGAAGACTCAGGGTGACCACCTTAGTCCCCTGGTCCGGAGGATACGGCATTACCGGTTTCACGAGAAGGATCCTGGTCATGGAGCCAGCCCACCTCCTGCAGCACCGGGCCGCAGCAGAGACTCGTAGACACTCTCCACTCGGTCTGCCATTGCGGCGCTCGTAAAGTGCTTCTCCACCCGGTCCCTCCCGGCCTCTCCCATCGAGCGAGCCAGCTCGCGCGAGTCCATAATCTTGCGCATCGCGGCGCACAACTCGAGCGGCTGGGAGGGAGAGACCAGAAGGCCCGTCTCTTCTTCAACTACTACTTCAGGTATCCCGTATATTCTACTGGCAATAACAGGCTTAGAAGCTGCCATGGCTTCAAGGATTACGAAGGGCATTCCCTCCATGAGAGAAGGCACAACGAGGCAATCAATGTCCCTCATCACGTTCCGGACATCCTCCCTGTGCCCGAGAAAGGACACGCTTCCCTCCAGGCCCAGCTGACGGGTCCTTCTCCTGAGCCGCCTCTCCTCGGGCCCTGCACCCACTACCAGGAGCGCGCTCGGCCCTCCGCTTGTAGCGCCGAGACTGGCAAACGCGTCCAGCAGTGTGCGGTGCCCCTTTCGCTCTATCAGACTCCCGACCACCGCGAACAGGAAGGCCGAATCGGCAAGTCCGACGGAGCTCCTTACGCCAGAAGGCCGCGTGTCGTCAAGCTCGGCAAGATCGACTCCGTTGTGTATCACCTCTATTCGAGACGGGCTGACGCGGTGGACCTCCGTGAGAAAGCGAACGTTCGAGCGAGTTATCGAGATGACCCGATGGATAAAGAGAGTGCTGATTCTCTTTGCCAGGTGCCTCTTCCACAGCTTCTCCACCATGGCGAGGTGTTCCGTCGAGACCGCGAGGCGGCATCCGGCAGCTCTGGCCACGGGTGCCACGAGACTGGCTTGCGCATCGTAGGTCCCGGCAAGGTTGATGTGCAGGATGTCAGGCTTCCATCTGTTGACGATTCGCAAGAGGTCCCAGTACCCCCTAAAGTGGTACGGACTCCCCAAAACGGTCTCGAACACGCGCACCCCGATCGCCTGAAGGCGTTCCTTGAATCCTCCCAGATCAGCGTCGGCTCTTACTACGACACACGGATTGAACCTGTCTCTGTCAAGTGCCGCAATCAGCAGTTCAAGATACTTCTCCGCTCCCCCGAAATAAGGAGCATCGCTGAAGTACATTATCCTCGAGGCGTGCCGATTCATGACTCTTGAAGCGTGCCCATCCATGATTCTTGAAGCGTGCCTAATCCTTACGGCGCCTCTCTTCGATGACGCTGCTCGCGATGTCCAGGGTAACTGCCGCGTTCCGGTCCCAGTTGTATGTGTCCTCCACTGCCTTCCTGGCTCTCCTGCCCAGACCCTGTCTCAGGCCGGGGTCCCGTGCCAGCAGAACCAACGCGCGGGCGATCTCCCGCACGTCTCCGGGCGGCACCAGCATGGCGGTGGTCCCGGTCTCCAGGACCTCCTCGAGTGCCGGGACCCTGGGGGCCACCAAGGCCTTCGCCATTCCCATGTATTCGAAAGTCTTGGTGGGAGAGCCGTAGTCGGTGGCCCACGGAATTATGGCGACGTCCATGGCCGCGACGTGTTCCGGCACGTCCTCCCTGGGAATCTCGCCCGCGAAACGGAACAAGTGGCCCAGACCCTGCTCGCTCACCTTATCCCTGAAAGTCTCGAATCTGGGGTTACCCTGCCTTCCTCCCACCATGAAGAAGCGCAGGTTTCGGCTCTCTCCGGCGGCAAGAGGAGCCACCTCGTGGAGGAGATGCACGCCGTGCCAGACAGAGAAGCCCCCCACGAATCCCACGACCACGTCCGAGCGTGAGAAACCGAACTTGTCCCTAATAGCTTGCCCATCAATGCCCGGGTGGAACTTCTGGAGGTTGACGCCGTTGTGCAGAACGTGAACCTTCTCCGGCGGCAATCCAAGGCCCCCGAGGTGCCTCTTCAGAAAACCCGAGACCGCGACAACGGCGTCGGCCCGTCTCGTCACGCTCGTCTCCACCGCTGCCGCAATCGGCCTCAGCCCAAGGCCGCCGGTCAATTTCGTTTCGTCTATCGACGCGTTGAACTCCAGCACCAGAGGAATCCCCCGCCTGCGAGCCAACCCGGAAGCTGCGAACTGGTAGATCGCGTACCGTTCGTAGACGAAATCAAACGGCCTCTCCTCCTTGAGGAGGGAAGCCATCCGTGAAGAAAACAGTACGTTGTGGAAGAGGTAGAAGCAGTCCCTCACGAACACCCTGAGGCTTCGGGGCACCATGCGAACACCCCGGCCGCCCACGACATCCGAGGACCTCGAAGCGAACCTGCCGGCGGAATCCGCCCCGCGTCCCATACCCTTTTTCACGTCCCGGATTCGTCCACCGCGGGGATCCTGCTCAGCTCCCGGGCCTCTCTTCGTATCCAGGACCACGACCTCGTGTCCCAGCTTGCGGAAGCTGTGTATCATCTCTTCCATGTGCGTCCTGAACCCGCCCCCCCTGCCTCCAGCCCGTATGCTCGGGTCAGAACAGACGTAGAGAATTCTCATGTACAGTCTCCTGGGCGCCGTGTCAACTTCCTCAGGATCCGGGACGGCATGTCATAGAACCTGGCTCTCATCCTGCACACCCTGCTGCTCAAGTACTGCTCCCACCTGTCAGCGTAGTGCATGAAAACGCTCTTACCGCTCAGTACGTGGAGGGCTCGCAGGAGCGGAATGTGGATGTTTCCGTGATAGAACCTGCTGGCCACGCAGTCCCGCAGGAGGTCGTACCTGGACCAGTATCCTGTATCGTAGAGCTGTAGCTTCCTCTCCAACGTGCCCACGCCCTGCCACCACAGCTCCTTCGCCTTCTCGTCCGACGTCACCCTTGAGAAGTCCAGCAGTCCGAAAAGGGAGAAAATGAACCCGTTCAGAACGTGCGCCGGCGGAGAGGTGATGTATTCCTCAAACCAGACGTCGCCCTCTCCGTCGACGAAGCTCACTCCACCGGGCTCACCCGAAGCAATGGAGAAAGACGCGATTGCCTTCTCGGCCATCTGCCTCAGGTCGTCACGCTTCTCCATCTGAGAGGCCCGCAGCAGGACCGAGGCCACCTGGCTCTGTGCCATGGACGAGATCCAGGGTCCTTTGAGTCCGTATATGGGAAAGTCGAACCTGGCAGGCCAGACCATCACCGCGTCTCCGACCGGCTCCGCGTTCGACTCCAGCCAACGAACCTGGTTGAGAAACTTCTGCTTCCACTTCTCCACCCCGGTCTCCAGCCACATTTCGAAGAGCCCCAGTGCATACTGCGCCGTAGTGACGGAAAAATACACCTGTCCTATTCCGGCTATTCCCGAGTACCGGCCGTAGTCCACGAGCGGAATCCCTTCCTCATCCAGCGGACCGAACGCTTCGGACTCTACGAAGGGAACCCAGTTCTTGAAGCTGACGTAGTATTCGTGGAGGACAGATTCTCTTATTCGCGTCCCCATCGTGAGACGGAGACGTCTTATTCTTTCCTGCTCAGATATCACCATCGCTCCTAACTTGCGCCGCCGTTGCTTCGGTCCTATCAGGACCGTTTCCGCCCTCTTCTCACATTCCCGCGTACACGGCCGATATTCTCCGGGTGACGGTCTCCCAGGAGAAACGGAGGCCGTGTCTCACGATGTGTTCTCTGTTCCAGCTCTTGCCCAGCGCTTCCTTGAGGGCCGCCGCCAGCGCCTCGGGGTCGGACGGCTCCACCAGAATACCGACGCCGCCGTCCGGGACTATCTCCGGTACTCCCCCGACGGCCGTTCCCACGAAGGGCCGCCCGCTGGCAAACGCTTCCAGGGCTATCACGGGACAACCTTCGTCCAGACTGGACAGAGCGACTACGTCGCTGGCCCTCAGCCACAGCGGTACCTCGTCCCGGGGCCTCCTACCCTTCAAGAGAACCGCATCCGAGATGTCCAGGGCCGCAATCTCTCTCTGCAGCACCGGCTCGAGTTCTCCTTTCCCCAGTATGACAAGGGTGGCGTCCACCTCGCTCCCCCTGAGGACAGCGAACGCCCTGAGCATTGTGACGGGGTCCTTGACCGGGACCAGGTTTGAGGCCATAAGGACGATCTTCCCGCCTGCGGGAAGCCCCAGGGCCTCCCTGGCCTCCTTCTGCCCCATCGAGTCCGGTAGCAACTGGTCAGCCCCGCTCGGTATGACGCGCGTCTTGACGCCCTCCAGGCCGAACGCTCGCATCCTCTCAACCAGTGCCTGGCTCACGGCGATTACGTGCGACGCACGCCTCAACGCGAATCTGGTGGCCGAGCTCACCCACGCACCCACCACGGCCCTGTCCAGGCCCAGATTCACGTCCGACCCGTACACGGTGAGAACGAGCGGAAGCCCCAGAACGGACACGGCGAGAGCCGCTGCGTAACCGGCAGGGAAACACCTGTGCGCGTGTATGAGAGAGGTTCCCCTCTCCAGAACGGAGAAGATGAACACGGTCCAGAGGGCGAGCTGAAACGGCTCGGCCGCCTTCCACAACAGAGGAAAGTGAACGCAGGGAGGCCTGTATACTCTGACAGATTGCTCGACACTTCTGAAACGTTCGCCCCTTCCCTGCGCCGCTTTCATCTCGGAGTATCTGGAAAAGGGAGGGAAGACCATCCGGGCAGCCAGAACAACGACCTCGTGCTCGCGGCTCAAGAAATCGGCTTGCCTTCTCACGCTCACCCTGACCCCCCCGCTCATCTCGTCGGCGGTCGGGAAAGATTCTGCCACGAAGCCAACCTTCATATCCGGCCACTCTTCCCTTGTTCTATTGTAGCCAAAGCGCGGAGGCAGCCCGCCGGGCGGGCCCTGCCGACGCTCGCGTCCCTCACCTCCACGCGCCCGACTTCCACGCCCGAGTAGTAATCCCTGTCCTGCAGGAAGTCGGACAGACGGAAGTTGGTGGCGGGGGAAATCCTGCGCAGGCTCATCTCCACGACGTACGTCCCCCCGGAGACGTCCTCGGGCACAGCAACAGTTATCTCCTGTCTAACGAATTCCCCGCTCTGCCAGAGATGAAGAGGTCGGTCGAAACTGTGAGGATCCAGGTCCACTCTGAACCTGAATCTGGTTCCCAATCTTCCCTCAAGGAGCTTGCGATATATCTTGCCGAACCGTTCGTGGAAGAACGTGCCCCTGGGAAAATCTGTTTCGAACCTCACGAAGAGCCGGAAGACGTCCTCTCTCGGTAAAGGACGTAGACACTTCCAGAGAGAGCTTATTCTCACCGAATCTCCCGGAGAGACCACCACGGGGTCTATCCGGACTGATTCCAGGGAGAACGACTCCGCGAAACTTCCCACGGCGGCTTGCTCCGGCTCTGGTTCAAGATGGACGAGGGCCGACGGGGTTTCGCTGTCGGGGAGCCGGGACGCGCCCTCGGGAGGCAAGGGCTCGCTGCCCGGAAGAGGGGACTGGCTTTGGGCGAGCGGTACCTGATGCGGTCCGACGACACTGAACACGTGAAGCTCACCCTCCGAGAAGAAGTGCTCAAACACAGGAGTCGATGATATCTTCTCGAGAGCCTGAATCTGAAACAAGGGATCTATCTGGTACTCGAACGCATACAGTTTCTCGAGAAAGCCGGTGTTGACCACGACGAACTCCACCCGGTATTGCCGGAGAACTTCCCTGGTCCTGGCAATACTCACAGAGGGGTTCAGAACGTCAAGTGCGTCTCGCACCCTGCTCACGGGAAAAGAATCCCCCGGCGCGGAATGGGCAACAGGAATCGCGGTCACGAAGTGTCTCGTGAACGCAGGGATGGCATAGGCGGTCACGGGATCCGACAGCAGGACTCGCCTGCCTTTCAGTTCCCGGTCCAGGCGAGAGAGCTCATTGGAGATGACGGCCATGTTCTCCGTGAATGTGGCGTCCCTGCGCGCGAGCGCGTGCCTGTAGAAAGCCACCCTGCTCGTCGTGACTCCCACGAGGGCCCACGCGATGAGCAGCAGGCAGGCCATCGAAACCACCCTCACCCTTGCGCTCTGCAGCCTAAAGTTGGTTCGAAACTCGGCCAGAAAGATTCCGAGCGAGAGCGCGTACGGCACGGCCCACATCAGCCTCCAGGCAAGGTAGTTCAGCACTTTGCTGGCCAGCGGCAGAAGAACGGGATTGAAGATGAGCAGCAGCGGCCCCGCCGTGGCAGCGGTGATGAACGCGTGGGAATCCTGCCTTCCTGCTCTCAGTATGAAATACGGCAGAAGCAGGATAGAGACAGCTCCAGCCAGGCCCAGCCAGCCGTACGCCTTGAGCGGATTCAGGATATATAGGGAGTTCCCGAGAAAGAGAATCCCCTGTTCCTCGACCGCGTAAGGGTTTGCCGTCGAATAGGAGGTCAGGAACCTGTACAGGAGAAGCGGAAGAGACACTGCCGACGCGACCACGATTCCCCTGGTCCACTTCGCCAGGATCTCGGCCCGCAAGCCAGGGCTCGTCAGGAGCTTGACAAAGAGAAAGCACGTCGTTACGAAAAGGAACTCGATGAAATAGTACACGTGCACTGCCGCCGTCGTGGCCACGAGAGCCGCCAGCAACCACAGAAGCCACCTCTTCTCGTCCCTCAGGTACCGGAAGAACATCCCCAGAGAGACAAGATAGACCAGCATCGAGACTCTGTTGGGGTAGCTGGCTATGCGAAGCAGCTCGTTCCTCTCGCCGCCGTAGCACAAGGGGAAGATGAGGGCCGCGGCAAAAGCCGCCTTCGTGCTTCCAGTTATTGCCCTCGCGACCGAGAAGATGGCCAGTATCAGAAGCGGGGCAAAGAAGGCCGGCAGAACGTTCCAGAGCGTGTGGACCTCCGCTCCCGAGGTGGCGGCGATGACCGCGCACAGGGCGTGGAAGACGCCGAATCTCACGTCCGCCCTCTCTACGCCGTTCGGCCCGTAAGGTTGCGCGACCGGGAAGACCCTACCTTCCTCCAGCACCCCCCTGACGGCGGCAACGTGTGCCACGGAATCCGTCTCCCACTGCATAGGGGCTCCGACACCCAGCATGAGGACGGAGACGACCACGAGACAGGCGAACAACAAGGCCGTGAGCAGGACTCTCGCGTGGCCTGAGACGTCGAGACCCGCACGGTCCGTGTCGCGCCGGAGCGAAAAGCCCAGCCTCGCCCACCGCGTCGTCCAGGCCCACCATCCCAGCGTCAGCAGCATCAGCGGCCAGCCTGCGTGCAGCACAGAAAGCGACAGCCGATCGAAGAGGAGCAAGATTACGGTCGCCTGCGCCAGGCTCAGAGAAACGGCGAGCGGCAGCACCTCCAGGGCGCTCAGTCGGAGAGAACGTCTGAGACCGAGAGCCGGAACGAAACCCGGCGCAATAAGGAGAAGCAGGAGCGAAGCGACGATGCACACTCCGGGCGCTATACCCTGAACGAGGCAGAGCCAGAGTCCTGCCACGGAAACGAGATACACCGCCAGAAAGAGCCGCAGAAGACCCCTCTCGCTCGCTTCAAGACTCACTCTCTCAGCTCCTTGAGACCATGTACACGCCGAAGCAGATGACAACGACGCCCAGCCAACGCAGCAGAGATATGCTTTCCTTGAACAACAGGGCAGAGGCGATCAGGGAGACCACGTACGTAAGGCTTATGAGAGGGTAGACGAAGCTCAGCTCCTTCCTGGAGAGCACGTCCATCCAGAGCAACCCACTGCTCATCGTTACGATAGCGCCGAGCCACACGTATCCAGAGGTGAGCAACTTGCTCAGCTCGGGCCAGAACGACGCCAGAGAGAGTGAAAATCCCCCCTTCAGGTTGAGCCCGTGTTTCACCAAGACCTGGCCCGCGACAAGCATCGTGACGCAGGCGAGGATATACACCGCGGTTCTCATGCCCGGTCCTCCTCGGTTTCCTTGCCCTGTTTTCCGGGGACGTCAGCGCCACCCTGTGAGACCGAATCTCCCCCGCTGCCTAGCGGAACGTTGAACCCGGAAAGCTGCGCGTTCAGCATCGCAACCTCCTTGGCCAGTATCCTCAGCTGCGTGGAGAAGTCGGATACCTTGTTAGACAGATGTAGAAGAATCACGAGCGCGAACAGAATTCCGAATAGAAAGAGCGTGGAAGAAGGATTCGTGGCTCCTATGAGTGAAGTTATGGACAGCAGTAGTCCTTCCCAGACTACCAGTATAGTCATCGCCGCCACTGTGAAGAGCCAGATGAGCGAGTATTTCTCCCTCAGCTTCTTCCTCCTGACCATGTCCAGCACGATGAGGACAAGCAGTACGCTGATCACGATTGCCACGCGCTCCACTCTCGGCCCTAGCATGCTTCACCTCCGGGTACTGTCAGTCTCTTTCTAGCAAGCACAGCCACGAGAGAAAGTACGAACTCGAACGGATACACGAGAGCCTTCAGAGCTGAGATTGTCGATCTGCCGCCTATTCTTTCCCTCACGGTTACTGGAATCTCCTTGATGCGCAGTCCTGCCCTCCCCAGTATCACGAGGCCCACGGAGTCCTTGAACTCCGCCGCGTCGTAACTGGCAAACATCCCGAACGCTCGCCGTCCGTATGCACGGAAACCACACGTGGTATCGGTGATCGTCTGCCCCAGAACCAACGAAGTCAGCCAGGCAAAGAACCGGATGCCGCACTTGCGCAGGAGGGGAGTCTTGTACCCCCGGTCCTCCAGATACCTTGAGCCCACCACGACGTCGTACTCCTCTTCCGCCACAGGTCTTACCAGCTCGGCGATTTCACGCGGCACGTGCTGCCCGTCGGCGTCGACCTGAACCGTAATGTCGTAGCCGCTCCTATGCGCGAACGCGAAGCCGGCCCTCACCGCCTCGAACATCCCCAGGTTGAAAGGAAGCCTCACGACCATCGCCCCCGCCCTCGCAGCTACGCCGGCAGTGTCGTCGATGGAACCGTCGTCAATCACCAGGGCATCGACGAAGTGAGCCTCGTTTTTCACCTCGGCCACGACCCTGCCCACGTTCGCCGCCTCGTTGTAAGCCGGAATCACCACTAGAATGCGCACGTTTTCCTTCACGATGTCACCCTTATCCTGATCTTCGAGACCGCCTCTTCCGCTGCTGCTCCTGCTTCACGCGCATCTGCGCCCTGCGCTACTACGTGCGCCACTCTGTCGGCACTGCTCCTCAGCTCCGGCACGACGTCGCCGGCGCGCACGTCCACAACGACGTCGGTCACTCCCCGCACCGAGCGTGCCGCCTCTATTCCTTCCACGGCCTCCACCAGGCCCGGGTAGACGGCCGCGTACCTGATGGCGGCACCCTTCTCCCGCAGTCTTCGCACCTCCGGCCTTCTTCCCAGGGCCAGCAGTACGACGCTCTCCATCAGGTCTATGCCGGTCGAGAGAGGCACCAGGTCGGACGTTATCCTGTCCCCCCCCAACCTCGCACCCACCTCCATGACCCGGATCCCGTCCGCGGACAGCCTGAGTTCGGTGTGCGAGCCGGACCAGTCGATGCCCAGAGCGGCTATGCATCCGCGAACGGTCTGCCCGATACTGTCCTGCCCGGAGAACGCCGACGGCTGTGTGTGACCCAGCTCCACGAAGTGGGGCGGACCACTGGTTATCTTGTCCGTTACAGCGGCGATCGTGGTGTCTCCGCCGGCCGTGATTGCCTCCACGCTCACCTCAGGGCCCTCCACGAACTCTTCCACTATCACTTCCCCCGAGGCGGAAACCTCGCGCGCGCTCTCGAACGCGCCGTGCACCTGAGAGACATCGTCCACCCTGCTCACGCCCCTGCTTCCCACGGAATCCACAGGCTTCAGTATGCACGGAAATCCTATGCCAGATGCCGCCGCCGTTGCCTCTCCCGGGGACTTCGCGCTCGCGTGCGCCACCGTTCCCACCCCGGCCTCCGCAAGAATCCGCCTCATTACCGCCTTGTTCGTGCACGCCCTCGCGGCCCCGGTCGAGAGGCCCGGGAGACCAAGGGATTCGGCCACGAACGACACCGTCCTCACCGCGAAGTCCGTCGAGACGGAGAGCACTCCGTCGACCTCCTCTCGCTTGGCCACCTCGAGGCAGGCCTCCCTGTCTAGCACGTCGACGATCTCCGAGACGTGAGCCAGCGCGAGGCCGACGGCGTTGGGGTCTTTGTCTACGGCGACGACGTGCAAACCCATGTCGCGAGCCCTGCGAATTACGAAGCTCTGAAGAAAACCCGCTCCTATGACGAGAACTCTGCCCTCCATCATCTCGTCTGCCCGGAATCCCGCTGTTCGCTTCTCAAGATGCCCAGGACGGCGACGTCATGATACTCTCCGTTTCTGAAGACGTGCTCCCTGAGATGACCCTCTCTGGTAAAACCGCACTTCTCGAAACTCTTCGCTCCTCTCTCGTTGTACGCATAGACGCGGGCGAAGAGCTTGTGTAGATTGAGCCTCCCGAAGGCGTACTCCACGAGACACTGGATGGCTTCCGTTCCGTACCCCTTCCCCCTGTACTGAGCATCCCCGACGTAGACGTAGACTTCTGCGTTTCTGGCGACCCAGTCTATCTCTAGCAGCCCGATGTTGCCGATGTGTCGCCCCTCTGACGTGACTATCGAGAAGGTTTTTCGCCGCGGGTTCTTCAGCTCCTTCTCCCAGTATGCCCTGTGCTCATCCGCAGAAATGGGAGAAGAAGTGCCCGTGTACTTGGTCACTTCATCATCGTTCACCCAGTCAAGCGACCTCTCCACCTCCTCCATCCCGAACGCACGAAGCGAAACTCGACTCTTCTTCATCCTCGCGTCCTCCTCCGTTGACCATCTTCGCCGGCACGATGCTCCCCGCACAGGGAAGGCCCTTCAAGTCCGTCCTCGAGTGCCGTGACCTCGCGGCCCCCATCACGCACGCTCCCCACCGGCCGCGGTCTCAGCCTTTGCGATGGTGAGAGGCCACCTTCTTTACCGCCTCCATCACGTCGTTTGCGTCCTCGTCCGTCATCCTCGGATACAGAGGAATGGAGATGACCCTCTCGTAGGCGTCCTCCGCAACCGGGAAATCGCCTGGCCCGTATCCGAAGGTATCGCGATAGTAGGGATGCATGTGGACCGGAACGAAATTCACTGTCGTGCCGATGTTCTCGGCTCTCAACTCGTCTATGAACCTGCCCCTGTCTATGCTGAGCTTCTCCAGGTTCAACAGTATGGGATACAGGTGCCGCGCGTGCTTGACGTCTCTCTCCACGTGGAGCGAGCTCACCTCCTCACACTCCGAAAAGGCCTCGTCGTACAGCGAAGCTATGTGTTCTCGTCTGGCCAGAAACCCGTCGAGCCTGTCCATCTGATGAAGTCCCAGCGCCGCCTGGAGGTCAGTCAGATTGTACTTGAACCCCGGATACAGCACTTCGTAATACCAGGCTCCCCTTGAACTGTACCTCTTCCAGGCGTCCTTGCTCATGCCGTGCAGGCTGTACAGACGGATCTTGTCCGCGAGCTCTCGGTCGTTCAGGGTGATGGCCCCGCCCTCTGCAGTCGTAATGTTCTTGATGGGATAGAAGCTGAAGCACGTGAGCCGGCTCAGCGAGCCGATCTTCTTTCCCCTGTACTCTGCCCCGAGGGCGTGAGCAGCATCTTCGACCACCGGTACGGACCTCGAAGCAGCCAGCGAATCTATGTCGTCCATACGACACGGGTGCCCGGCGTAGTGAACGGGAATTATTGCCTTCGTCTTTGCAGTCATCTTCTTCTCGACTTCGACCGGATCCATTCCCAGGGTGTCGCTTCGCACGTCCACCAGAACCGGCTTCGCACCCAGATGGATTATGACATTTGCCGTCGAACAGAAGGTCAGGGTCGAAGTTATAACCTCGTCCCCCGGCCCCACCCCCAGGACCGCCAGCGACACGTGGAGAGCCGCCGTACAGGAACTGAGGGCGACGGCCTCTGAAGCGCCCACGTAAGCAGCGACCTTCTTCTCGAACTCGAAGGCCCGGGGGCCCGTCGTTATCCATCCCGAATCCAGTACCTTGAGGACCTCGGCCTTCTCCTCATCTCCCAGCATGGGCAGGGAAAACGGTAGAAACTCCTTGCGAACGGGCGTTCCGCCTTCTGATGCCAGCGAAGATTTCATCTTCCTCCTCACTTGTAGCGATACTTCACGTTGTAGTATATGTCGTCAAGGAAGTTGCCTATCAGTCCGGCCTGGAACATCTTCTCTATCTCCAGGACCCCGGACTTCACCGTTCTTCCCACCCTGTAGCCCAGCACGTGGCGCGCTTTGTCGAACGAGACGTTGTAGCTGCGGGGGTCGGGGCTCTCGTCGAGAGTCTCAACCTGTGTGCCGGGGATGCACTGCAGGACTATGTCGCCCAGTTCGGCAATCCTGTAGTTTTGCTCGTTGCTGCCGATGTTGAAGATCTCCCTGTCTACGGCTGAGGCGGGCGCCTCCAGAAGTGTTATGGCTGCTTCGGCCACGTCCTCGACGTGAACGTTGGGTCTCCACTGTTTCCCGCCGTATATTTTGATCTTCCGCTCGTTGACGGCCTTCGCCGTGAGGATATTCACAACCAGGTCGAACCTCATCCTGTAGGAGGCACCGAACACGGTTGCCAGCCTCATGATAGAGGAAACCACGTCCGTTCCGTTGAAGCCTCTGAGGATTATCTGTTCGGACCTCAGGTTGGTCTCGGCGTACAGGGACACGGGATTCAGCACCGAGCCCTCGTTGAGGACGTAGTCCTCGGCCGCGCCGTAGACGCTGCAAGTGGAAGCGAAGACGAATCGCTTCAACCCCTTGTACTTGGTGATTTCGACCATTATCTTCGTAGCTTCGTAGTTGATGGCATGGGTCACGTCCGGCTTCAGCTCACAGGCAGGATCGCCCACGATTCCGGCCAGATGGATGACCCCGTAGCAGTCCTCCATCGACTGCACGACGTCTTCGATGTGCCGGATGTCTCCCCTCATTAGCTCGAAGTCCGGGTCCGAAGAGAGTTCCTTGACGGACTCATCCCCGAAGAGGAGATTGTCCAGGACTCGAACAGCGTATCCCCTTGAAAGCAGCTTGCGTACAAGGTGGGAACCCACGTAGCCGGCTCCCCCGGTTACCAGAATTCTCCTCTTTTGCATATCAAACACCCCAAATATTATATATCGGCACTTCTAACTTCCGCCTTTCCAACCGAAAAAGCCCAGGACCAACCTCCGTAGCCCGGGTCCCAGACCGCGCAGAAGAAAATCATCCTCCTCCCTGAATATGGCAACCGCCCTTGCAGAGCCCCAGAAGACGGCGCCGCCGAGCCCGCACGCGGCCACCAGACCGGGCACGGAATCGATGTACCTGGCTACGAGGAAAAAGCCGGCCAGTGGAAGGGACGCCAGGTAGCATCTTCCTATAAAACCCCAGGGAATCCAGAAGCTCACCCGTCGTGCTCTCAGGACGTAGTAGTAGACGAACGGTGAGGCAAGAATCACCAGGGCGACGGGTACTACTGCGCCGTACAGCCCATACCTTGGGATCAGTATGAGGTCCAGCCCCACGTTCACGAAGGCGTTGCATACGTAGATGATGAGATTGAGCCACGTGAGTTCCATTACGTACAGTGCCATGCTGAGGGGCGTGGAGAAAAAGGACACAGAGAATATCAGGAAGAACATCTGCGCCAGCAGGCCCGAGCTCTCCATTGGCAGGCCAAACAGTATCTTCACGGCCGGCACGGAGATGGCCGCCCCGAAGAGCGAAAGCGGTGCGACGAGCACGAAGAGAAGTTTGTAGTAACCACCGATGGCATCCGGGAGAGACTCTCTTTTCTTCGAGTAGATTTCCGCGAACGTGGCCAGTATGAGAGGCCACACCGCACCGGGAACGAGCTCCAGCACCTGCTGAGGAATCCTGTATCCGAGGTCGAACAGTCCGGCCTCCACTGGACTCCTGAAGTAGCCCAGCAGCAGAGTCTCGGACTGTCTCCAGGTTATGAGGTTAAGCACCCCTATCGCTGCAAAGGGCACGGAGTACCTGAGTAACCTCCGGGTCTCCCTGAACGTGGGCCTGAGACTGAGGGGAACGTGCAGCGCGCAGCGGTCGAGCAGCGCCACCGAGAGCATCGCTCCTGATATGGCGGCAGCCAGCAGGACCCCCACTATGCCGTGGCCCAACCTGAGGAAGGCGATGGTCAGGCCCAGAGTGACCAGGAGGGAGATAGTGGTGAACACGCTCAGCAGCTTCACGTCGTAGAAGGAGGTCAGAGTCTGCGAGAGCACCAGGGCCACAAGGTCCACGACAAGCAGCCCCACACCCACCTTGAGGACGAAACCCAACCCCGGCGTTCTGTACAGCGCTTCCAGACTTCCCGCCTTAAACAGGAACAGGGCGAAAAACGCCGCCCAGACCAGCAACTGAACGACCAGAACAAAGGCAAACAGCCCCCTGAGTCCCTCTACGTCTCGCCGCACTCTGAACTCGGGCATGAATCTCAGAACTGCCTGCCCCAGCCCGAATCCGCATATCAGTGCCAGGAAGGTGAGAATGGTTCTTACTATGCTTAGGACCCCGTAGTCGTGGCTGCCCAGACCCCTCACCACGACTATGGACATGGCCACGGCGATGGCCAGCCGGGCAAGCTTGGCACCCACACTCCAACCCATGGCAGTGGATACCTTCCTGGCCGTCGAAGCGTACTCCGGTTCCGCACCGGCTCCCGTCGCGGCGGCCACGGTGTCACCGCTCACAGGTTCTCCCGGGGGTACATCGGGTCCTCTTGTCTCGTCATCGCCTCTCATGTGCTCATTCTCTTTCCAGGCCCAGCCGAGTCCTGAAGAACGAATGCATGTCTTTTATGTGTCCTGGTGCGCTCTCTGGCTCGTCGCGCGACAGAAAGCAGGCACGGCTGAAAGGGTCCGAAGGATGAAAGCCGTGCATGGCCCTCGGCACGCCTGTCGAGACGAAACTGGGAACGACGACGTGGCCCGGATCCATGACGAAGATAATCTCCCCGTACCTGTTTCCGTTGAACCCGAGGCCGAGCTCAGAGAGCTCGTCCGAGGACAAAACTCTGCCGTAGGGGACGGAAGACAACGTCTCCCTGACGATCTCTCCTGTCGGGTCGTCCTTCGGCCAGAAGCGAGCCATCGTGGAATCATAGAAAGCCATGTAGCGCGAGCGCCTGGGTCCCGTCGAGGCCATTACAGACTGCAGGTCGTGCCCCTCGACGACGGACGTCATTCCGTGATCAGAGAAGACGAAAAGCTCCACCTCGGAGTAGAGTTCCTGAGTTCTTGCCACGAGTCGTCTGATGCGCACACTCGCGGCCACCAGCTCCGCCTCTGCCTGCGCGGAATCCAGCCCGAACGTGTGAAGAGCTGCGTCGAGCTCGCTGAAGTAGAGGAAACAGCATCTCACCGGACTTTGAGCCACCCCTCGCACAGTGGCCTCCAATCGCTTCTCGTCCGTTCCCCTCCAGCCACTGGCGTAGAAGGGAATCGAGCGGGCCGAGAGCGTGTCCAGAATCGTTGAGCAATCCGCCAGGGCTCCGGGTTGCCACAGGTCCCGTCTTTCCACGTAATCCAGACGATGCAGCATCGAAACAGGGACTTCGTAGAGGCAGAAGTAACCGGATATCCTGAACAGCGCCCGAGTCATTCTCTCCACCGAGCGTCGCGTGCGATGATTCTCTCTCAGCTTCCTCGGAAGAAGCCTCAGCGGAGCGGTCCAACTGAAGCAGGACAGAAGCCCCCCTCTCTTGAACAGGCACCAGTGGGAATGAACCTCCGGCATCTGTCCGCTGAGAATAGTCGGTATCGCGGCGGAACTAAACCCCAGCACCGTCTCGACCGGGCGCCTGAACGGCAAGAGGTCGGTCAGGAACTTGCTGGAGCGCACGCACTCCCAGCCGAGGGCGTCCACCAATACGAAGATGGATATCTTTCCGTAATCGCCACGGCTCATGGATGAGATTCCCCCACCAAGTCGGCGGCCAGCCGTTTCCAGTCGCCCTCTCTCACTTCCCTCCTGCCGTACTGAATGGCACAGGCCTCGGCCAAGCAACCGTCCCTTCTGGTCTGACCGCGGGTCTGACGCACCGCGTAGAGAACCAGGGGAAGAAGTGCAAGACGTCTCTCCTCGTCCCAGAGCGGAAGTCTGACGAACTGTGCCAGGCCGCGGACTCGAGCGGCCACGCCGTAACCCGTCAAGTAGTGTTTCAGCCTCCTGCGGAAGGGCTGGAGCCCGACCCTGAGTACGACGGAGGGATACTGGCTCCAGTCGGCCAACTCTGCAAACGTGCGCTGGCGTTCTGCCATCTGGAAGTGTCTCTCGTGAATGCGCACGGCTTCGGAGCAGAGCGCGGCCGGCTCGCGCGATGAAAGAAGCGAGAAGTCTGCCGTGAGCTTGAAGGCGACGGCCTTCTCGTATGCATCGAAAAAGCCGGGCTCCAGCCCTGAATAGCGCGCCACTTCCCTCATGCGCCTCGCCCTTTCAACGTAAGACCAGTGATACAGCCTTCGCTCCAGCAACAGCGAGTCCCCGGCAGCGAGAACGATCTTGCTCCACGCAACCGCACTTCTCCTGGCCACAAGCTCGCCCTTCTCGCCCGTCTCCAGCTGCAGGAGCACCGAGAGCAGGCCCAACCCCCTGTTGAGAAACAGGCGCGTCGCCTCGGTCGTGGGCAGTTCAGCGGGGTCGAAGGACGGAAGCGTACCCAGGGCGTCCTGCGCCCCCCATACAATCCTGTTGCCGTGCTTAAGCTCGTAAAAGAAGACCGTTGGAGACACTCTCTTCAATTCGGAAGAGCGCATGTAATTGATGTCGACGAAGTCTACCCGGAGAAGCCTGGCCAGCGAGTGTCTCAGCTCGCCGAGCACGCTCGCTGATACCCTGGGACGGGACCCGACAAGGAGGAGGTCGACGTCGTTGAACGGAACGCCGTCCGGGCCGTCCTCGCGCAGCAGGGCTCCCTCTCCTCTCCCGAAGCCTCCCGCAAGCACGATTGCGTCCAGACCCCTGCTGCCCACCCTCTCCGCAATGGCGGCCGACGCCTTCTCGAGCAAGAGACGCGCTCTGTTCTCTTCGTCCGGCGAACCCTGATAAATCAATCTTTGCATTGGAGAGACAACCCGGAGCGTCTTTTCAGTTTCAGAATGAGAGGCTCCCGCGTATCAGATTCTCTTGTAGATAAATTCGGGGATGGAGTACTTGTACCTGTTGAGAACGACGCCGACTATGTTGCACCCTGACTTCACTAGCGCATCCCTGGCACGCGCAACTGCCTCCCTTCTGGTGCTGACGGAGCGGACAACCAGAAGCACCCCGTCCACGCGGCTTCCCAGCACGGCCGTTTCAGGGTACGTAAGCACGGGAGGCGCATCGAAAAACAGGTAGTGGAAACGAGGCCGAAGGGTTTCTATGAAGGCGGCAACTCTCTCGGTACCTGCGAGCTGGAACATTCCTCCGGTCGGAGCCCCGCTGGTGACAACGCACAGGTTCGTTCGAGGAGTGACCCTTACAACGTCATCCAGTTTGGAATCCCCTCTCGCGAACTCTACGAACCCGCTCGAATTGTCCAACTGGAACATCTCATGCTGGGCGGCGTCTTCCGAATTCGCATCTACCACGAATATGTTGAGAGAGGGATCATCCGCCAGCGTCTTGGCGAAGTTGGCCGTGACGGTGGAAACTCCCTCCCCGGGAGTTGCAGCCGTGATGAGAAGGGAGCGGAACTTGCGGGACGGAAGTTGCGACTCGACGAGATTCCGCATGATGCCCAGCTCGCGCCACATGCCGCTCGGCAGGTGACCCGAAAGCGAGGGCCCCAGTTGAGAAGGGGGTTCAGGGGGACGGCCTCCCTCAAGGCCTTTCCTCCTCTCCCTGTCCGCCTTGTCGAGTGCGTCGGAGATCTTGCTCACCGCTACTCCTCCATGCTTCTACGCGGTCAGTCAGTGTTCGCGCGTCCGCTGCCCGAGGGCACATCCAGTCTCGCCCTACATAGCCGCCTTCCCGAGACTCTCCTCTTCCTCGCTCTGGCCGACCTCCAGGTCCCTCGCGGCGGCGATGACCAATCCCGCGTCCACCTGCTTCTTCTCTTCGACGAAACCCAGCAGCAGGGTCCTGTCGCAGATGAAGTTGACGAGTCTGGGAATCCCATCTGAGTGCTTGAACACCTCTGCGAAAGCTTCGTCCGCGAATCGCGGGGACCCGTCGCCTCCGGCCTTCTCCAGGCGGGTCCTCACGTAATCGTCAACCTCCGGCCTGGACAACGGGGCGATGGTGCAGATGCCAGGTATTCTCTGTCTCAATTGCCTCAACTCTCTCAGGGCCAGGAGTTCCGACAATTCGGGCTGGCCCACGAACGCGATTTGCAGGAGTTTCCTGTCGTCCGATTCCAGATTGGACAGCATCCGTATCTCTTCCAGGGACGCCGCAGGGAGATTCTGCGCCTCGTCGAGGATGAGGATGACGTTCCTGTCCCTGCGCCGCGAGTCTAACAGGAATCTCCTCAGGTCGATCAGAAGTTCCGCCTTGCTTTTTCCCTTAACGGAAAGGCCGAATTCCGACACCACGGTCGAAAGAAGCTGCTTGAAGGAAAGCCTCGGGTTCAGCACGACGGCCGTGTCGACTCCGTGTTCCAGCGACTGGACGAACGTCTTGACGACCGTGGTCTTTCCGACTCCGACCTCTCCCGTGACGACTGCGAACCCCTTGTGCTCGCCGAGGGTATACCGCAGGTATGCCAGCGCATCCCGATGACTCTTGCCGGAGAAGAAGAACCTGGGGTCGGGCGTGACCCCGAAGGGATTCTCCTTCAATCCGTAGAAACTCTCGTACGTCACTTCTGCTTCTCCCACTCTTTCATCTCAACAATGGAAGCCACCACGGGCACTCCCAGTATGGCTTCTGCCTCGCCCTTCGTCTTTATAGAATGGTCCAGACTGTCGAACAAGAACGCCAACCCCATTCCCACGAGGAGACCCAACAGAGGGCCCAGGGACAGCCTGACGTAATCCTTGGTCCTGAGAGGTGTGGGCTCCGAGGGGGGAGAGAGAAGAACCACGGTCCACTCAGGAGAACTCTCCCTGGAGACCATGGCGTCTATCTTCTTACTGGTCAGAGTCTCGTAGTCCCTCTCCAGCACCCGTATCTTGGCATCCAGTTCTGCCAGCATTGTCTCCTGCTCGGGGTAGCCTTGCAGTGCGGCCTCCACCGCCGACAGCTCTCTCCGGGCCTGCTCTTCGGCCGCGCGTAGCGGAGGGAGCTGTGCTTCGGTAAGGGCGAGGGCCTGCTTGACCTCCCTCTCCAGCTGCTCTTCCACGTCGGCGAGCTGCATCCTGACGGCGATGACCCGCTGGTCCTTCTCGGTGTAGCTGGCCAGATTCCTCTGCAGGTCCATCTTGAGCGCCATCCTGGAAAGGCGAAGGTCCTTGATGGCCGCCTGGCTGGCAGGAGGCATGGAGCTTATCACCGGCACCTCGACGTCCAGGTCGCTGAGAAGTCTCTTCATCTCGGCGATGTTGGTTTCCTGGACAATCCTCTGAGACACCGCATAGCTGAGCGTGGAGGTCAAGTCCTTCCACAGGTCGAGGAGCATCCTGGTTCTCCACGTGAGGTCGTTTACCCCCTGAACTCTCATGAACTCCTCTCGCGCCTGCCGCAGGCCTATGAGCCTGGTCTCCTTGTCCTGTATTTCCCCATCGAAGAAGCTCACGAGACCGGGGGCCAGACTTGTTTCCTCTCTGTACTGCATGTAGGCATCGGTGACGGCCTGGGTCACTGTTTTAGCCACGTGGCGGTCGTGACTGACGTAGGAAATGGCGAGCACGTTGGACTCCCCGACTATTCCCGCCTCTACAGACGAGCCCCTGATGAGGATTCTTTCATTTTCTGGGACGTCCGATTGCCGTTCGTCCAGTATCTCCTGGGCCTTAGTTATGACCACGACACTTGTGGCTGTCTGCTCTTCCGAACTGACCTGCTCCTCCCAGGGCAGAACCGTCACGTACGGGACTATCGCGCTCTCCTTCTGTCCTCGTCTGATGAGCACGGTCGACGTGGACTTGTAGAGAGTCTTCGATCCGACAGTCTGTACCAGCACGATAATCGTGGGAATCGCAAGAATCGTCAGGATTACCCATTTCTGTCGAAACATGATGCCCAGGTAATCCCTCAGGGTCGCTTCGTGTCTTCCTGCCTGTACCTCTGCCATGTGCAACCTTTCCCGGCGGTATCCTAGTTGTACTCTCTTATTCCCGCGGCCCTACCGTCTCCTTCGCACGCCGCTACTCCGGCACGGGAGTCTCCAGCTGGCCTCCGCTCTCCCAGTCTATCGCGCGCCTGGCCCATATATACCACAGCCACGGAGAGGAAGTCTGTGCGAAGAACTGGCTCAAGAAATTGTCCACGCGACCTATGAAAGTGGTCGGTACGTACACTATGTCATATGCACGGAGTATCCTGTCCTCCGACAGCTTCCTGTTCTTGAGGACCTTGTCAAGACTCAC
The DNA here is from genome assembly GCA_020349905.1 of Candidatus Eiseniibacteriota bacterium. Lineage (GTDB taxonomy): Bacteria > Eisenbacteria > RBG-16-71-46 > JAFGJU01 > JAFGJU01. Next base: position 815,648 of record CP070702.1, on the reverse strand, counting down.
CCTGATGCCGGTCACCGTGTCGGGGGAAGTCCTGCGAATAACCAGCACGCTGTTGAGCTTCGCAGAGTTCGTCGCCCCCCCCGCCGCCGCGACGGCCTGGGCAACTGTGTACTGTCCCGAAATGGGATGCGTCCCTGGATTCTTGACCTCACCCAGAATGAACACATAGTTGCCGGCCAGCCTCGTCACGATCACAGAGACCCTGGGGTCCACGATGAGCTCGCTGAGCCCGGAGGCGATGACGTCTGCCAACTCCTGCGGAGTCTTCCCCACGGCCGGCATCTGACCCAAGATAGGAACTGAAATCGTGCCGTCGGGCAGCACCCGTGTCGAAGCCGAGAGGTTGCTATTGTAGAGCACACTTACTTGCATCTCGTCCCCAGGCTGCAGCCTGTAGGGCTCCGCCTCCCAACTCACCCTCTCGTCTCCGGCTTCCCAGACACCGGCATCTTCGGGCCTGGCAAGATCTTCCATCCGCAAGGTACCCGTGGCCGTGCCGTCTGCGCCCCGGTGCGTGGCCGCACAACCTCCGACCGCAACTGACACAACCATCACCAGAACTGACAAGCACTTGACCGCATTCCCGGCAGGTGCAAACAGTAGGCCCCGTCTGGACGCACTACTCACTCTGACATCTCTCCTTTCAGTACACAGGGCTCTGGATACCCAAGGGCAATCCGCATTCCTCTACTCGCAGGCAGACTCCGTTCTCTCCCGCGAGGTTCCCGGAGACCGGGAACGTCTGACCGCTAAAAATAACAGAGGCAGATGAGGGTGTCAAACACGTAGCAACCCCAAAAGCCTCTTACCCCTTGGCGCCCAACAGCAAAACATGTGCCAAGCTCAGTAGGCGCCGGTGCCTGAGAGAACGGCAGGCACTGTTCTCAGAAGAATCTGTAAGTCTAAAAGAAGAGAACGGTTGCGAATGTACTGGATGTCCAGCCTCATCCACTCCTCGAACCCTATCATGCTTCTGCCGCTGACCTGCCAGAGACACGTGAGACCCGGCTTGACGGCGAGCCGGCGCATCTGCCACGGCTCGTAAAGGCGGACCTCCTCGGGCACGGGGGGCCTCGGCCCGACGAGCGACATCTCTCCCTTGAGAACGTTGAACAGCTGGGGGAGTTCGTCAAGACTGCTCCTGCGCAGGAAACGGCCGACGCGCGTTATCCTGGGGTCGTCCAGGAGCTTGAAAACAGGCCCGTCCATCTGATTCAGGTGCAGGAACTCCCTCTTGATCCCCTCTGCCCCGAGGAACATGGATCTGAACTTGTAAAAGACAAAGGGCTTACCCCCCTGGCCTACTCTCACCTGTTTGAACAGGACAGGACCGGGCGAGTCTAGCTTTATCGCCAGCGCAATGAGACAAGCCAGGGGGGAACCCAGAAGTAGCCCAACGAGCGACAGAGCGACATCGAAGCCTCTCTTGAAGTAGCGCAGGTAGACGGTGTCGTCTGTCACCGTCCAGACAGGAGGGACGGCGTCCTCCTCTCGCACGACTCCGGCAACGGAGGCCTCCCGGAAACGCACAAGAAGGTCCTTCTTCGCACTTTTCGGAGATGGCCTCGCCGCTTTCAGAAGCGGCTGAAACGGTGACCTCGTCAGTGACGCCTTCATGATGCACCCAACCAAGCAAATCGGCCGGTTCCGCCTCCTGGGCAGAACCGGCCGAAGCTTTCAGTCAACGATGGTTCTCAGCTATCGCCCAAGAAGCAAAGGACAGAAACTGATACGCAAGTGCTCCTGCGAGCAGGAGAATCTACATTCACTTGTCGAGTATCGCCCTTAGCAATCTTGAGCGGTGTATCACCTCCGTTGAGTGACTATACTACCTTTGAGGACCTGGCCTCTGTGTAAGGTTGAGGCTCGGGAATCCTAGCGACTTCTTTCGACGGCACGAGCGTTACCTGCCCCGCGCCGTTCCTGGAAGCCTTCAGGTTCTTTAAAAGACAGCTCGCCACGTAGCCGCCTGTAACCAGCAGGATCCTCATGTCCAGCCAGATGCTGCGGTTCTCGATATAGAAGGCATCGCACGCAAGCATCTCTCTCAGGTACGGCGGGACAGCACCCTTTTCTCTATTGGTAATCTGCCAGAGTCCCGTCATGCCGGGCCTGACACGACACCGATTACGCACCAGGTATCCAAGCTCGTCCTGGCAGTAGAGCTCCGCGGGAATCAAAGGACGTGGGCCGACGAGACTCATGTCACCCTTCAGGACGTTGATGAGCTGAGGAAGCTCATCGAGCCCCGGCCCCCTCAGGAATCGTCCCACCCTGGAAGCTTCTTTGGCTGCAGGGCGCTCCCGCGGCAGGAACTTCTCGCCGTTTTCGGACATGCTTCTGAACTTATAAATTGTAAAGCGCTTTTCCCCCAAACCCACTCTCTCTTGCCTGAAGAGAACCGAACCTCGCGTTCCCAACTTCGTGGCGAGAGCGATGAAGAGAAAAAGCACTGAAAAGGCAACGAGGAAGACCGACGAGATGAGAACGTCGATCAATCGCCTACCGGCTTCCGAACGATTAAGCAAGTTACCCACCTAGCCAAGTCAAAGTAACCACAAGCAAGGTGCGCTGGCGGCCGGCGAGTAGGAAAAACACGGCAGCCGCACGTTCACGAAAGCTGACCGTGACCCTTCCTGCATCAACCCCCGGCTTGGCTGTGGGCCTGGTCCCGCTGGTTGGTGGCATCAGCTGGCTGCAGTTAGCACAACAGGGCAGCCATCGACTCGCCCGATATAAACCACACAGCCTCAACCGTCAGTTATTATAGCACCGCAGTAACAAAAAGTCAACGCTTTTCTGGCCCCTGAAGGCCTGCAGAAGCCCCCAACTCTATTAACGACAAGGTGCCAGTCTGGAGCCGGTCGGAAAACCCCGCTCCACCCCACCACACCCGGAATTCCCTCTCTCCTGTGGGTTTACAGGAAGGAAAACGTGCTCATTGCCACGACCAGGCCAAACAGAAGAACGGCCCACACGACCAGCGGGATCAGAACCGCCGCCAGCGCTCTCCCCAGAGAGGTCTCGTGGGCCTGGATCAGCCCGACGACCAGAAGAACCACGTACCACACGCTGCCAACGAGTGGGCCGACGAAGGGAACGATGTGCCAGACGCCAGCACTCCTGGAATAACACACGACCCTGAAGGTGGCCTGGAACCCGTGCGAGGCCCCGCCCACCAGCAGAAGCAAGACGTGGAGCACTCCGCTCCACAAAAACGCGACCAGCGTTACCAGAATGGGGCTCAGAACCGCCAGCAACGCGTAGAGCCCCGGGCTGGGCGTGAACATTTGAGGCGCCGCAGGCGACTCAAGGACTACGTCTCTCAGGGAAACAAGAAGCACGTTCCACACTATTGGCACGACCGTGGAGATACTTCCCAGAATCATTCCGTATACCAACGGACTCAGATAGCCGCCGGTGCGACGCATCTGTTTGAAGAATCCGTTGGGACTGAAGAGCGAACCCAGGAGAGTGTCAGACAGTCTTCTCACCGGGCCCACCGACTCGTCTCTCTCCCAGGATGGACCGGCACGCTCTTGCTGTTCGACGGCGCTCGCAGCGCCATCGACAACGCCCTCGTTCTGCATTCGCCTCTCCATGAACACCGCTACCTTTCAGCCGGTCCACCTTCAGCCACGCGTATCCCGTTGTCTGCCCTCGGGTGTTGTGCTAGAGTGGTTCCGATTCTGTACGGTATGCTTACACAGCGGCCCGCAGCTTTCAACAGGGAAGTTGTCCGGGTCGGGCGCCCTGCGCCCGTGCAGGGGGCGAGAAAGATGACCGGTGTCGATGGTTCTGCTCACATCGGGCGCCTCGTGCGCGCGGAGGGTCAGACTTGTCAGGCCAGAGAGACGTTGAAGTGGCGGGCACGGCTAGGGAACCAGACTTGAGGAATCAGGAACGCTCCCGACTGCCGATACTGCTCTATCACAAGGTGGACAGACGATTCGAGTGCGGGGGAACGTGGGTGACACCGCGCCAATTCGAGCGGCACGTGAGGTTCCTGAAGGAGAACGGCTACTCCTTCGTCACCCTGGAGAAGGTCGTGTCGGAGGCCCTCCTTCCTACCAGAAGCGTGGCCATAACCTTTGACGACGGATACCTCGCTCTCAAGGACTTTGCGTTTCCCGTTCTGAGAGATTACGACGTTCCGGCTTCGGTTTTCATAGTCACTGAATTCGTGGGCAAGGAGAACCTCTGGGACGTAAACGTCGGCTGGAGGCGCTTCGAGCATCTCGCCTGGAGGGATATCGAGACGGCCGCAGCCAGTGGCACCAGGTTCTACTCTCACTCCGCCACTCACAGGGATCTGACGCGGCTTGGCACGAGCGAGTTGCGGAGCGAGCTCGTGGGGTCGCGAGAGACAATCGAAAGGAGCCTCTCGCAGCCTGTACCATATCTTTCCTATCCGTTTGGCATCTATAATGCTCTTGTTGCCAGGGTAGCGAGGGAATCGGGGTACGAGGCCGCATTCACTCTCTTCAAGAGGCGTGGAGAGAATGTAGATGCCCTCTACTGCATAGAAAGAGCGGCCGTATACAGGATAGACACTCTCGGTTCTCTCGTGAGGAAGTTGGAAGGAGGTCCTCTGGCAGGAGTCGAAAGGCTTAAGTCGCGAGCCATAAACTGGTGCGCCAGGGGAACACCTGTGGCCAAAGGGTTACTTCGACAGCCCCGGAGGCGCTCGGCCGCTGGATGCCCGGAGCGATCGTGAGAGCAGGTTCGAATATGACAATGAGCGAAGCACGCAAGATGCGAAGACCCTGTCTCTTTCTCCTTGGGATCCGCGTGATGGCCGCCATCCTGATCGCATTCGGCCTGAACGCACAGGGACCGTCGCAGGTATCCTCGGCCTCCGTTGCACCGGGGGATTCGTTGTCGTCCCCATCGGGTTCGCCGGGACCGGATGAAGCTCGAAGCGTCCCCCTGGATGCGTGCACGCCTTCACCGGCAAACGCTCCTTTCAACGCCGGGGAGTGGTTTCACTTCTCCGTTCAGTACGGTATCGTGAAGGCAGGTGATGCCCTCATGCAGGTCGAGGGCATGAAAGACATCGACGGGCATCCCTGTTACCATCTCGTGTCGAAGGCCGAATCCAGCAATCTGTTCTCGCTGTTCTTCAAGGTGAGAGACCGGGTCGATTCGTTCATGGACAGGGAGAGACTCGTAACCAGACGCTTCTCGAAGAGAATCCGTGAGGGCAAGCACCGTTCGGACGCGGACGTGGAATTCGACCACGAGGCCGGCCTGGCAAGGTACTCGGACGGCACGGAGATGGAGTTTCTCTCTTGCACGCAGGACATACTATCTGCATTCTACTACGTCAGAACTCTGAAGTTGAACGTGGGTGAACGTGTTTCTCTTCCGTGTCACGCCGACAAGAAAAACTACCCCCTCGAGGTCATAGTACACGGCAAGGAGACCGTGAAGACTCCGGCGGGCAGGTTCGACTGTCTCGTCATAGAGCCGGTTCTGAAGAGCGAGGGCGTCTTCAGGCAAAAGGGACGCCTCACCATCTGGCTCACGGACGACGCAAGGAGAATCCCGGTGCTTATGAAGAGCAAGGTGACCGTGGGTTCCATCTCGGCAATCCTGACCGACATGAACTTCGTAGGACCCGGAGGTTAGAATGCCCCGACCGTCATCTGGTGGCCGTGCCCGGGGGATGCCGCGCCGCTCTGGAACACGCAGGACGGGAGCACGTTCCCGTATCGTGTCCATCTCTTCCCGGAAGAGCAAGGTGAGCGTGGAGCAGTTCTCGTGCGGTTTTAGAAGATCTCTGCCCTGTGGACAGGTGAGCGACCTGTTCCCCGACATACTTGCCGGGAAGGACTTCAGAAGACTTTCGGAGGCGATAGTCACTGCCAAGGGGCGCGGGAAACACGTGATTTTCATGTTGGGCGGGCACGTCGTGAAGACGGGAGTCTCACCGCTTCTGGTAGACCTCATCGAGGCCGGCATCGTCACGGGCCTCGCGATGAACGGAGCCTGCGCCATTCACGACCTCGAGATAGCCATGTGGGGAGAAACGTCAGAAGACGTGGAGGAGGCGCTGGAGGAAGGGGCGTTCGGCATGACCGCCGAGACCGCCGCTTTCATGAGTGCAGCGATTGAGGCCGCCTTCTCGGGGACGGAAGGAATGGGTGAGGCCCTCGGGAAGGCCCTGATTGCAGCAAACGCTCCGTTCGCGGCAAAAAGTCTCATCGCGTCCTGCCAGGCCCGGGGCGTACCACTTACTGTTCATGTCGCAATCGGAACGGACGTGACGCATCAACACGCCCATGCGTCGGGGAAGGCCATCGGAGAGACGAGCATGCGAGACTTCAGGCTCTTCGCTTCTCTAGTCGAACGAATCAGAGACGGCGTCGTCCTGAACGTCGGCTCCGCTGTCATACTTCCCGAGGTTTTTCTGAAGGCTGTCGCGGTGGCCAGAAACAAGGGCGTCAGGCTCTGGCCCTTCACGAGCGCCAACCTGGATATGATCCAGCACTACAGGCCGTTGAAGAACGTCGTGCAAAGACCCACCAGCATCGGGAAGGGGTCCGTGGGAATAGCGCTAACGGGGCACCACGAGCTCTTGATCCCGCTTCTTGTCGCATCTGTCCTGCACAAGCTCAAGGGTCCTTGAGGCTCGGCCGAGCCGCTCACGAGGACGCTTTCCTGCACTCCTTGACTCTCTCTCGACGCCTGTCGCCTATTTTACGCTCGCCCTCTGCCGCGCCCTGTCTCCGCGCTCTCTGCCGAGGAGTCGCTCCCTCAGTACGAGCCCCATGAAGACCACACCCTCCAAGTTTCTTCTCCAGAGACGGGCGGGTTCGTGAAGCAGCCGGTAGAGCCAGGCGAAGCCCACATCGTGCACCCAGGCAGGAGGACGCCTCGTAACGCCGGCCACGAAGTCCAGCGTGGCTCCCACACCCATGCACACAGGAACACCCAGTTTCTCCAGATTCCTCGAGATCCACTTCTCCTGTTTGGGGGTGCCAAGTGCCACGAAAAGAATGTCCGGCGAGGCCTTTCGCACTGCGTCGACGGCACACTCCGTCTCCCGCTCGTCCCTCAGAACGTTGTAGCCCGGTGAATGCGTGCCGGCCACATTCAGCCCCGGGCATTCCCGTTCGAGGATGGCGGCGGCTTTGTCGGCCACTCCCGGCCCCGCGCCCAGTAAGAACACCGAGTATCCCTTCTCGGCGGCAAGCCTGCATGAGAGAGGCAGCAGATGCTCCGAGCCCGTGACTCTCTCGACCAGCTTCACTCCGAAGAGTCGCGCCCCGAAGACGATGGAGATGCCGTCCGCGGTCACCAGGTCTGAAGTACGCAGGGCATCGAGCAGCTCGGGGTCTTTCTGCGCCTTCACCAGTTTCGCCGCATTGGCGACGATTATCTTGTGCGGCTTTCCCTCGGAGACAAAGGCATCGACCGCCTCGATCGCTTCACTGGCCGTGACGTTGTGGATGGTGACTCCGAGGACTGTGACAGATTCTTTCACGTGAGAATCCCTGATGGCGGGGCAGACTGTGCATGAGAGACAGAGCGAATAGAGTACAACATAGTGCAAGCGAGCCCTCCAGTCAAGGCGCAATGACCATCTCCGGCGTCACGAGTCACGCCACGGAGCCCTCCAGCGCTGCCAGCCGCGAAACTTCTTTCACCTGTCCGTACTTCGTGCTATTCTGGAGTGCACTTCCGATGAAGCGTTCACTCCTTCCAACGGAGAGTCTTATGCTCGAAGCAGCCGACAAGATAAGGAGCCTCCCCCCTTACATACTGGCCGAGGTGTTTGCGGCCAGAGACCGCAAGCTTGAACAGGGCGTCGACGTCATAGACCTGGGGGTCGGCAACCCGGATCTCAGGCCCCCGGAGAAGGTGATCCGGGCCCTGCACGACAGCCTGGATGACGTCACCAGGGAAAATCACCGCTACCCGTCCTTCGCCGGGCTTCCCGAGTTCAAGGCTGCCATCGCCCGGTGGTATTCGAAACGCTTCAACGTATCACTTGAACCCGGTTCCGAGGTTCTGCCGCTCATAGGTTCCAAAGAGGGACTCGCCAAGTTCATGATGGCGCATCTGAACGCCGGGGACACCATACTCATCGCATCGCCCTGCTATCCCGCTTACCTGGGAGCGGCGACCGTCGCACAGGCCTCCATCTACGAAGTCCCTCTCCTCGAAGAGAACGACTTCCTGCCCCGGCTCGAGGATATCCCGGCAGAAGTTGTGAAACGTGCCAAGTTGATACTCGTGAACTATCCCAACAACCCCACCGGCGCCGTTGCCACTGACGATTTCTACGAACGCCTCAGGAAGTTCGCGCTCGAGAACGACATCTTTGTCATGTCGGACATTGCCTACTGCGATCTCTCCCTGGACAGCAAGTTCAGAGCCAGAAGCTTTCTGGAGTTCGACCGGAACAAGGAGACGTCCATCGAGTTTCACTCGTTCTCTAAGTCCTTCAGCATGCAGGGCTGGAGACTGGGCTTCGCATGCGGAAACAAGACCGCGGTCGGCAATCTTCTCAAGATAAAGACGAACATGGACTTCGGAGTCTTCATGGCGGTGCAGCGGGCCGGGATGGCGGCCCTGGAGGATTCCGAAGCTCTCACCGCGGCCGTTTCCGACGTGTACCGAAAGAGGAGAGACGTACTTCTGGGCGGGCTTCGGAAGAACGGGTGGGACGTCAGGCCCCCTTCGGCGACGATGTACGTGTGGCTGAAGATCCCGCGCTCCTATGCCTCGTCCGCGGAATTCACGGGTGACCTGCTGGAGAAGACCGGGGTCGTGGTGGCCCCCGGCATTGGCTTCGGGAAATACGGCGAAGGATACGTGAGGATATCTCTCACGGTCAGTGAGGAACGGCTAGTCGAGACCGTGAAGAGAATCAGAGAGGCAGGATTCACTTACTGAGAGTCACAACAGCCCGGTCAGGTCCTTCTCCGGGCAAGGGCCAAGTGCCACCACGGAGAGCTTCTCCGGTCTCAGCACGGCCTGGGCGGCCCGTGAGACTGCTTCCGAGTCCACTCCCTCGATCATGGACACTACTTCGTCGAGAGAGACGTATCTGCCCCAGTAGATCTCGGACTTCGCCAACCGCGTCATCCTGTTGCTCATGCTCTCCAGTCCCAGAATAAGGGACCCCTTGAGCTGGGCCTTCGCGCTCTTCATTTCATCGCGACTCAGACCCAATTCCCTCACGGCGGCGAACTCGTCGAGCACCACGCGCAGGGCCTTCGGTGTCGAATCCGGAGCCACGCCCATGAAGGCGCAAAACAGCCCCGAGTCCTTCATGAAGTCGGCGTAGGAATAGACGGCGTAGGCCAACCCCTCCCTCTCTCTCACTTTCTGAAAGAGCCGGGAGCTCATCCCGCCTCCCAGAGAGACATTCAGCACAAGCAGGGGGAAGCGTAGCTCGTGGCCGTAAGAGAATCCCCGCGTTCCCAGACAGACGTATTCCTGCGAGAGGTCACGGTCGTGAACTTGAATCTGCCTGTTGTAGCCGGGGACGGGAACGGCTTCCTCCGACCGGGCACCGTGAGGCCGCGAGAAGCTATCTTCCAGGAGCCGCAGAAGCTCGCCGTGGTCGAACCTTCCGGCCACGGAGACGATGATGTTCGGAGATACATAATTCGTGTCGAAGAAGCTTACGACGTCCGCCCTCTTGAAGGAGCTCACGGTTTCCCTCGCTCCGAGAACGGAGCGACCAAGAGGATGGCCCTTCCATATCGCCGCAGAAAAGAGGTCGTGGATCTGGTCATCGGGAGTGTCCTCGAATTGCCTTATCTCGTCTAAGACGACACGCTTCTCCTTCTCGATCTCGTCGCCGTCAAAGAGCGAGTGGCAGACTATATCCGAGAGCACTTCGACGGCCAGCGGGAGATGTTCGTCGAGAACCCTGGCGTAGAAGCACGTGAACTCCCGCGTAGCGAAGGCGTCCAGGTGGCCGCCGACGCATTCAAGACTCCTGGCAATCTCGAGGGCGTTACGCTTGGCGGTCCCTTTGAAAGCCATGTGCTCGATGAAATGCGAGAGCCCGCTCTGGTCAGCCTTCTCGTGCCTGGAACCCGAACGGATCCAGATTCCGATGGAAACGGACCTCACGCCCGGGACCTCCTCGCCCACGACCGTGAGGCCTCCGTCAATGAGGTCTCTGTGGAAAACGCCTTCCGTCATGCGGCTTCTCCCTCACGCGCGACCGCTTCAGTCCTTGGCGTCAAGAGCGGCCTTCCTGCTCAGCTTGATTTTCCCTTCCCGGTCGATGCCGATGACCTTTACTACGGCGGTGTCTCCCTCTCTCAGCACGTCCTCTACCTTCGCCACCCTGCGATGCTCAAGCTCAGAGATATGTACCAAGCCGTCGCGGCCCGGCAGAATCTCCACGAAAGCACCGAACGGAACGACTCGCTTGACCGTCCCCTTGTAGATGCGTCCTATCTCGGGGTCCTCTGTCAGGTTCCTGATCATCATGAGGGCCTTCTCCCCGTTGGCGGCATCGTAGGAAGCGATCTTGACTTCACCGGAATCCTCGATGTTCACAAGGGCCCCGGTTTCCTCGGTTATCTTCTTTATCACCCTTCCACCGGGACCGATCACGTCTCTGATCTTGTCCTGGTCTATCTGGATTACGGTTATTCTGGGAGCGTAGGGAGATAGCTGGGGCCTGGGCGCAGAGATGCTCCTGTCCATCGCGTCCAGCACGAACGACCTCGCGTCGTGGGCCCTTTCCACGGGCGTGGGAAACAAGAGCGAACTTGAGGGTGTGGTGGTTTAGGGCATATTGAATTCGGTGAAACCCATTAGCGTGGCGGGTAACTTTTAGTAA
>CP070702.1:786120-804732 GCA_020349905.1 Candidatus Eiseniibacteriota bacterium | reverse complement strand
GCCCCCGGGGTGACGTACCAGAGCATGACTGTTTTGTCCTTGCCGACGTCTATCGGATATCGCAGCTCGTAGCTACCGGCAAGGTCAGTCGTGGCAGAGGCCACGTTAAGTCCGTCCACGAACAGTTTGACCATGACCCCGGACATGGGATTCTGGGTCTGGTCACTCACGGAACCGCTTATGGACGTCTCACCCTCGATGGGACGCAGAAACTGTGGATGCTCCTGCCTTGTAGACTCTTCGGGGGGTTGCTCGTCTGGGGGGGGCACAGCGCGCGCAGAAGCTGCCGCAACGAGCAGCAACGCAATCGTCAAGAGGCCGATGAGAGGCTTCCTCATGTCAAATACCTCCTTCAAACCGGTCGTCTCGCTCAGCACTGCCACGCTATCAGGCCTCAGATTGGCTGTCAAGGAGAATGGAAACGCGCAGGCCTCTGGGCCGAGAGCCCGTGCAACCGAGCAGCAGCCGCGTGCCGGCGCCCCGACCCTCTGCCTTCCCGGCGCCTCACATGTCGTGTGTCGGCTCGCGGTAGCGTCAAGACTCCTGTGCCGAATTGGCTTTCTTGGGCTCACAAAAGGATTGATTCGCAGGGAGGCTTTTGATAGATTGGCTCTGAGTTTTTGGCCGGGTCCGTGTAGCGGGCCTCTCTGGTCTTAACGAGAAGGGGTCCCCAATGTTCTTCCTGAAGCACCTCAGGTTCCTTTCAAACGACATCGCCATCGATCTCGGCACTGCAAACACGCTGGTCTACCTGAAGGGCGAAGGAATCGTCCTGAACGAACCCTCCGTGGTGGCGGTGGACAAGAACACGAACGACGTTCTGGCGGTCGGTGCGAGAGCAAAAGAGATGCTCGGCCGCACTCCGGAGAGAATCGTCGCGGTGAGACCCCTCAAGGACGGGGTTATCGCCGATTTTGAGAAGACCGAGGAGCTTCTCCGCGAGTTCATCAAGCAGGTCCTGAAGAACTGGCGACTCATACGGCCCAGAATCACCATATGCGTTCCTTCAGGAATCACGGAGGTGGAACGGAGGGCCGTCGAAGACTCGGCCCTGCGGGCCGGGGCCAGGGAGGTCTTTCTGGTGAAGGAGCCCATCGCCGCCGCCATAGGCGTCGGCCTGCCGGTGGACAAGCCCTCGGGCAACATGATAATCGACATCGGGGGCGGAACGACCGAGATCGCGGTCATGGCGCTGGACGACATAGTCAGCCACGTCTCGATCCGCATCGCCGGCGACGAGATGGACGACGCGATAGTGCAACACGTGAAGAAGGCTCACAACCTTCTCGTCGGTGAGCAGACGGCCGAACAGGTGAAGATTCGCATCGGCTCTGCGTTCCGGCTCGAGAGGGAAGAGGAGATGGAGATAAAGGGTCGTGACCTCGTGGGCGGCATACCCAAGACCGTCAAGATCAGTTCCGTGGAGGTGCGAGAGGCGCTGCAGGAACCCATCGGCCAGATAGTGGATGCGCTCAAGCTCTCGCTCGAAAAGACGCCTCCCGAGCTGGCGTCCGACATCGTGGACAAGGGAATAGTCATGACGGGCGGGGGCTCCCTCCTGAGAGGGCTGGACGCGCTTCTCAGGGAGCACACGAACCTCCACATCGAGGTTTCGGATGAGCCTCTCACGTGCGTGGTCCTGGGTACGGGCAAGATACTGGACAATCCCAAGAAGTACAGTAACGTAATAATGAAAGGCGAGGGTCACTGATCGTGCCATGCAGAAGGCTGATGCCTCCCTCGGTTCACCCCACAAGTTCGCATCACTGAAGGTCCTCTTCATCTGCATCGTCATTTCCATTCTACTGATGATGAAGTCAGACAGCGGTTCGTGGCTTTCCAGTCCGAGGGCCAGCGTTGACGCTGCCATCGTGGAGCTCTCTGGAAGGATGGGTTGGATCGTGAGACTGGCGTGGCTGGCCAGGGAGTACAGGGCTCTCCACTCCAAGATTGCCGTGCGCACCTTCGAACTGGGCAGGCTTGAGGAACTGAGGCAGGAAAACGCACGCCTGCGCGAGCAGCTGGGCTTCAGGCCCAGGAGCGAGTGGGCGCTCCTGCACGCCGAGGTCGTGGGCAAGGAGACAAACCGGCTGGGAACGGTGATACTGGTCAACCAGGGCTCTCTGGCCGGCATAAAGGAGGGTTGGATAGCCTGTTCACCCGACGGATTGGTGGGCAAGGTCGGAAGCGTGGGGGAGGAGTTCTCGCGCATACAGCTCATCACGAACTACAACTCTCCCGTAAGCGCGAGGGTGCAGAGAAGTGGCGTGGAGGCCATCGTGGAGTGGAAACCTTCGGCCCCCAACACGCTGATAATGACGTTCGTTCGACCTGAATCCGACGTCAGGGTCGGAGACGTGGTGGTTTCCTCCGGTCTGGGAGGGGTGTATCCGGCGGGGCTGAGGATAGGGACGATTTCTAAGGTAAGCCGGACAGAGCGGGAATGGGAACCCCACGTCGAAGTGAAACCCTTCGTGGATTTCTCGCGATTGGTGGAAGTGCTGCTGGTTGCCCCTGAAGTGATAAAGGTCGAAATGCGGGAGAGCGGGCTTTTCGATCCTGACGCAGACTGAAACGCGGGAGGGCATCCTAGTTGCGGAGAGAACTAGTCTCTGAAATCCTCTTTGAGACTGCATACCTTGGGTTTGCGTTTGTGCTCCAGAGCTCTCTCGTCAGCTACATGGCGATAGGTCCCGCCAGACCGGACCTCATCCTGGGCTGCACGGTCTATATTGCCCTCTGGCGAGGGCCCGTGCACAGCACGGTGGCGGGGTTCGTCGCCGGTCTTCTTCAGGACCTGAGCTTCGGCGGCGGGCTCGGCCTCAACTCCCTCTGCAAGTCGGTCACCGCCTTTCTGGTGAGCCACGTCTCCTCTCGTATCTTCAAGGAAAGGTACTGGACCCAGCTGGTCGTGCTCGGCTGCTCCGTACTTGTTCACGACCTGCTCTACTTCGTGTTCCTGCACCCGGGAAGCGTGACGGCTGTCGGCCTAAGCCTCGTCACGATATCCCTGGGCTCCGCCCTGTATACCGTGCTGGTCTTTCCGGCGTACGATTTCGTCATGCGCAAACTGTTCTTCCGAAGGGAAGGCGTAGAACGTGAGACAACGGTCGTCCCACCTCAACAGTAAACAGACCAAGGCGCTGGTGCTGAAGGTGGTTGCGTTTGCACTGCTTGCCGTGGTCGTGGGGAGGCTTTTCTACTTCCAGGTCTGGCACGGGAGGGCCTACGCGGAACAGGCCAAGCACAACAGGGTGAGACTGGAGATCCTGTCTCGCATCAGGGGACGGCTGCTGGACAGAAACGGGCAGGTAGTTGCAGAGAATATCCCCTCCTACTGTCTGTCCTTCGACCCGTACGAGAAGCAGTTCGTCTCGAAGGACGTGGAAGTGGACGAGGTGCTCGTGAGAATCTCGGAGCTTCTGGGCCTCGAGAGGCTGGAGGAATGGCGAGCGCTGGTGGAGAGGGGAAAGGAGGTCCCCTTCAGACCAGTGAGGCTCATGTGTAACCTGGACATAACTCAGATATCCATAATCAAGGAGAACAGGGCCCGGCTGCCGGGAGTGAGAATCGAAGCGCGCCCCAGGCGTCACTATCCCAACGGGGAGCTGGCGTGCCACTTCCTGGGCTACGTGTCGGAGGTGACGGGCACCGAGCTTAAGGCGAGCGGTGAAGACGTCTACCAGCCCGGGGACACAGCCGGGCGCACAGGAGTGGAGGGAGGGAAGGAGGAGGCGCTCAGAGGTAGAAACGGTAAGGAATACGTTGAAGTGGACGCCTGCGGCAGGAAGGTCCAGCCTACCCCGGACAGGCCTCCTCTGCCGCCGAAGGAGCAGCCCGCCGCCGGCAAGGACGTGGTTCTGACCCTGGACCTGGGGCTTCAGAGGGCGGCCGAGGCCGCCCTTGAAGCGTACCAGAGCGGGGCCGTGGTGATCGTGGACCCCAGAGATGGAGCGGTCCTTGCGGTGGTCAGCAAGCCTGGTTTCGACCCCAACCAGTTTTCGGTGGGCTTGAGCCCTGAAGAATGGAACCAGCTGAATTCGCACCCGCTTCATCCTCTTTTGAACAGAGTAACGCAGGCGCTGTACCCCCCGGGCTCGACGCTGAAGGTTCTCACGGCGGCGGCGGGTCTTGAGGAAAACGCTACGGCTCACGAAGGTCACTTCGAGTCCTGCACCGGTTCGTACAGGTTCGGGCGAAGGGTCTTCAGGTGCTGGAGGGAGCAGGGACACGGGCGAGTGAGTTTCAACAAGGCCCTGGAGGTCTCCTGCGACGTGTACTTCTACCAGCTGGGCCTGCGTCTGAGCATCGACAAGCTGGCAGGGTACGCCAGGAGATTCGGTCTTGACGAGCGCACCGGAATAGGGATTTCCGGAGAGAAAGCAGGGTTTTATCCCACCACAGACTGGTACGACAGGCAGTACGGGAGCAGGAAGTGGGGAAAGGGAGTGCTCTTGAACCTCGCAATAGGCCAGGGAGAGATACTCACGACGCCGATAGAGCTGGCCACCTTCTGTGCCGCCATCGCGAACGGCGGTTACCTCTATGAACCTTACGTCGTAAGAAGAGAGCTCAGCTACGGCAGTCAGTGGAGCGCCGAGGCGCGTCCGTTGCGCAGGAAGGCCAGGGCTTTCGTGGGACTTTCGGAGAGCACGTTTGCGGCCTTGAGGCGGGCCATGGAGGACGCGGTCTCCGGGATTCAGGGCACAGGCAGGCTGGCGGCGATTCCAGGAATCCGCGTCGCGGGAAAGACGGGCACTGCGCAGAATCCCCACGGAGAGGACCACGCCCTGTTCGTGGGTTTTGCTCCGGCGGAGGCTCCCGAGATTGCCTTCGCGATAGTGGTGGAGAACGCTGGCCATGGCGGTTCGGTTGCTGCCCCGGTCGCGGGCCGGCTTCTCAGGGCCTTCTTCCATCTGCCTGAAATCGCGCACGCTGACACGACACAATCGGAGGGCTCACTTGAGACTGAGTGACATCGAGAAGAGAGTGGACCTCTCGCTCATCGCCTGCGCCCTCATCCTCTCGGGAATCGGCGTGGCTCTCATCTACAGCACGGGACAGGGTCCTCTGGCCGCTTCCAGGGTGGGCCTTTACTTCAAGCAGCTCACGTGGCTGGGGGTAGGACTGGGTGCGCTCTCAGTTGCCGCGGCGCTGCCGCTCAGGATCTACGATGGGTTCGCGAAGATACTGTACCTGATGGCCATCGTGCTTCTTGTGGCCGTGCTTGTCGTGGGCGAGACCAGGTACGGGGCCAGACGGTGGCTGGACCTGGGCGGGTTCCTGTTTCAACCGTCGGAATTCGCCAAGATCGCAGTCATCCTCTTTCTGGGGCGAATCCTCTCAAACAGACGGACGGACTGGACCACGTTTCGCAGCCTGATGCTGCCGGTCGCGGTGACGCTCATTCCGTTGGCCCTCATATTCAAGGAGCCCGACCTGGGAACCGGCTTCTCGCTGGTGGCCATCCTGTTCGGGATGCTCTACTGGGCGGGCGTTCCCGCATTGAACCTGGCGGTGCTTGTCCTGCCGGTCGTGAGCATGCTCTGTTCTTTCTGGGGATGGGTCTGGTTGATCTTCTTTGGGGCCCAGTGGCTCATCTTGCACCGCTCCAGGCTCTCTGTCGTCCACTACGTGTTTGTCATGATAGGGAACGGGGCACTGGGGACGGCCACCAACAAAGTCTGGAACTCGCTGGAGGAGTACCAGAAGGAGAGGATAATCTCGTTCCTGAGTTCCGGAGTGGACCGCATGGGAGCGGGGTATCAGGCGGTGCAGTCCAAGATTGCCATAGGGTCCGGCAACGTGATAGGCAAAGGTTTCCTCAACGGGACTCAGAAGTCGCTCGCGTTTCTGCCGCAACAGCACACCGATTTCATCTTCGCCGTGCTCGGAGAGGAATTCGGGTTCATCGGTTGTTGTGTCGTCGTTTTCCTGTATGCTGTAATAGTCTGGAAGGGCATATCCATAGCCGCACGCGCCAGGAGCCGCTTCGGCGGGCTCGTGTGCGCCGGTGTGGTGTCCATGTTGCTCTACCACGCGGGAGTGAACATGCTGATGACCCTTGGGCTGGCCCCCGTGACCGGCTTGCCCCTTCCGTTCCTGAGCTACGGGGGCTCTGCTCTCATAGTGAGCCTGGCCGTGGTCGGCGCGATGGCCGGCATCGCGGGGCGGCTCCACGAATATTGAGGAGACGTAGTGCATCCCGAGATCCTGCGAATAGGTGCTCTGCACCTGAGATTCTATGGTCTGGCGCTCACGCTGTCGTTCCTCGTCGGAACGCACCTGGCGGTGAAGCGTGCCAGGAAATCACAGGTTCCCGAGGACCTCATCGTGTGGCTTGCTCTCGTAGTCCTTCTGCTCGCCGTTGTGGGCTCCAGGACCCTGTACGTGGCGACGCACTGGGCGGAGTTTCGCGGAGGTTTGGGCAGCGTCTTCATGCTGTGGGAGGGTGGACTCACCATGTACGGGGGGACTGTTGCGGCCATAGTTGGAGGGATAGCCTTCATCAAGTCTCGTGGCTATCCGGTGTGGCGCGTGGCTGACATAGTCGCGCCTTCGCTCGCGCTGGGAGAGGCCATCACGAGAGTCGGGTGCTTCATGAACGGGTGCTGCTTCGGTGTGCCCACAGAAGCCCCGTGGGGTGTGGTGTTTCCGGAGCATTCCTTCTCGTGGGCAGTTTTCGGGGCCACCGCCATCCATCCTTCCCAGCTGTACTCTGCCGGGCTGGCCCTCCTGGTCTTCTTCGCGCTGCTGTGGCTGGACCGCCGGACCAAGTTCGACGGGCAGCTCTTCTGGTCGTACATTCTGGCATCCGCGGTGGCCAGGTTTCTGGTCGATTTCACGAGATATTACGGGGACGGCGACGAGCTCGGAGGGTTAGGCGGGCTGAGTTTCAACAACAACCAGCTTATCGCCGTGGCGCTCGTGCTCACTTCGCTCCTTGTGATGCACGCTCTGCGGAGGCGCGTAAAGTAGGTGGCCTCTCTTCACGGGAGGTGTTGGGATGAAGCTGGTGAGAGTGACCGCCGCCCTGAGAGACGTCTGCTCTGCGTTTGCTCACTGCTTTCTCCCTCAGTCCTGCGCTCTGTGCCGGAAGCTCATTCCCTCCGCAGAGAGTATCTGCTCCTCGTGCGCCGCTTCCATCAGGCCGAGCAGCTCGGTCTTCTGCCCGCTGTGTCGCTACGAGGCGGAGGGAGACCCGGGCGAGACACCCTGCCGTGTCCACGTGCAGGTCAAGGCAAAAACTGCCCTGCGTCCGGAAGGGCCTGTCCTGGCTCTGATTCACGGGTTGAAGTACTCGGGGCGGCGGGAACTGGCACCGCTTCTGGCGGAATACGTGGTGAGCGCAGGGATCGTTGACCGGGACCTGGAGCGTTGTGACGTGATGTGCCCCGTGCCCTTGTTTCCGACGAGGGAGCGGGAGAGAGGGTTCAACCAGAGCACCGACATCGCCGAGCGAATCGAGTCGGTCTCGGGGGTGCCCCTGGTGCGAGACCTGCTGGTCAGGGTGCGGCCCACGGGCGAACAGGCAAAGCTGCCTGCAGAAGTGCGCCGCCGCAACCTCATCGGCAGCTTCGCAGTAAAGAAGCCCAGGCTCGCGGCTCGAAAGAGCATCTTACTGGTGGACGATGTGATAACCACGGGCTCCACGGTGGCGGCCTGCCTGGAGGCCCTCGCGCTCGCAGAGGTAGGGGAAGTGCTCGTGGTGGCCGTCGCCGGATGAAGGATTGTCTCTCATTTGCCTTGAGCGGGCGCAGGCAAGGTGCTACTATTTTACCGAGGCCTGCGCCGAGTCGAGCAGGCCCTAACTGCTTTTTGCTGCAGGGTATCCTGATTCACCAGAAGGTACAGATGGAAGCGGTGGACTATTCCAGAGTCTTGGAAGAGATGATTCTACCCGTGGTGAGAAAGCCCGGCCGGTACGTCGGTGAATTCGTCGTAGGTTGTTCGGGCCTCCCGGCGGGGAAGGGGCTCAAGGTCTTGCTGGCCTTTCCCGACACCTGCGAAATCGGGGTTTCCAACCTGGGAATCAGAGTCCTGGGGGCTGCCCTGGCCCGGACGAGGGGCGTGCTGGTCGACTACTGCTTCGCCCCCTGGCCGGACTTCGAAGAGCAGCTCAGGAAGAGAGGAGTCCCTCTCTTGTCCCTGTGCCACTCGATTCCGCTCGGGGAGTTCGACGTGGTGGGTTTCTCCGTTCAATACGAGCTGCAATACGCCAACGTTCTGAACATGCTGGACCTGGGAGGACTTCCCGTCTGGAGTGCGGACAGGAACGATTCGCACCCGCTGGTGGTGGCCGGAGGCAGCTGCGCGGCGAATCCGGAGCCACTGTCTGACTTCGTGGATTGTTTCTCCATCGGCGACGGTGAGGAGGTGGTGGGAGAGATCTGTGCCTCGGCCGCGCGCTGGAAGAAGGGGAAGATTAAGAAGCGCGCGCTGCTGAAAGAGCTCTCCCGGGTGAGGGGGCTTTACGTGCCGTCCCTCTTTCCGGTGAACACTCTGGAAGACGGAACGAAAGTCAGGGACACCGCGTCTGCCGGTGGAGTGGTAAGAAGCTCCTTCGCCGAGCGCATCGAATCCTGCGAGGGACTCGTGTTCACGCCCAGGGTCGAAGTGACGCACGACAGGCTCAACGTCGAAGTCATGAGAGGATGCGTGCACGGGTGCAGATTCTGTATGGCCGGCTATACGTACAGGCCGGTGCGCGAGAAAACGGTGGAGCAGGTGGTGGCCGAGACGACCGGTGGCTTCGCGAGGACAGGATGGGAAGAGATCTCTCTCGTGTCGCTCTCGACCCCCGACTACTCGGAGCTGTTGGAGCTGCTCTCCCTTCTGGAAGGCCGGTTTGCCGGACAGGGCGTGGACGTCTCACTGCCTTCCATGAGACCCGACACGCTCACGTCGGAGCTCGCCTCCAGGCTGGAGAAGTTCAAGAAATCGGGAATGACCCTTGCTCCGGAGGCGGGAACCAAGAGACTCAGAGACGTCATCAACAAGGGCATGACAGATGACGAGATAGTAGACGCCGTCTCTATCGCCGCTGGCTCCGGATGGAACCTCGTCAAACTCTACTTCATGATAGGCCTGCCCACGGAGACCGAGGAGGACTTTTTGGCAATAGGGCCCCTGGTGCAGAGGGCCCTGAAGGCCGCAAGAGCCAGGAACCCCAGGGTGAGCTTCAACCTCAGCATATCCCCGTTCATCCCGAAGGCACACACGCCTTTTCAGTGGGAGGGACAGTGTTCGCTGGAGGAGATGGAATCCAGGACAAAGCAGGTTGTCAAATCCCTCAGGCGTCTGCCCGTCAAGGTGAAGTGGAGAGAGCCCGCTGTCTCGTTCCTGGAGGGCGTCCTGGCACGGGCCGACAGGAGAGCAGGAAAGGCCATCGCTCTCGCCTGGAAGAACGGAGCCAAGCTGGACGCGTGGTCCGATCTGTTTGAACTCTCCATCTGGGAACAGGCCTTCCGAGATGCAGGACTCTCGGTGGAGTCCTACACCGAGGCAAGGCGGACGGACCTCCCTCTGCCCTGGGGTCACATAGAGATTGTGAGCAACGACTTCCTTCTTAACGAGAGGCAGAAGGCATACAGGGGAGAGCTCACCGCAGACTGCAGAAGCGGCCCGTGTAGCTGCTGTGGGGTGCTGGAGGGTACGGGCCTCTCGCCCGACGAGGTATGCCGTACGCCTTCAGGAAAGGAACCCGGCGTGGCCCGAAAGAAGGCGACGGCGGTCTCCCCGCGGGGCCAGCTGCGCACGGGGGTGGAGTTGCTCACTGGCGGCAAGTACCGGTTCCAGTACGAGAAGAAGGGCGCCTCCAGGTTTCTGTCTCATCTCGACGTGGTGCGTGTGTTCTCTCGCGCTCTGAGGGCGTCGGGGCTTCCTGTGGCCTATTCGGGCGGGTTTCGAGTGAGGCCCAAGGTCTCCTTCGGTCCTCCTTTGCCCCTGGGCTTCACGAGCAGCAGCGAGTACCTTGACGTGGAACTGGCGAGCGCACCCGAGGGAGACCCCCTGGGTGCCGTTAATCGCTTCCTTCCCAAGGGGATACAGCTAATCGAGTGGGGCCGCCTCGCCGCCAGGACTCCATCGTTGACCGCGGAGTGCGTGGCGGCCAGGTACTCCATAAGGTTTCCGGAGCACCTGGTTGAACAGACGGGCATGAGCCGCGCGGGCTTGCTGGAGGTTCTGTCTGCCGGGGACGAGGTCTTGCGCCGGAAGGGTAGCGTAACGGTGCAGAGGAAGTCGGGCGCCAGGCCGAAAGAGGTGAATCTGTCAAACGCGGTGAAGGAGTGGCGCCGCATCGACGACGAGCTTCCGGCCGTGGAAGTGCTCCTCTCCATCCAGGGAAAGGACCTCGTGAGACCGGACGAACTGGTGGAAATAGTCCTGCCGGAGGCCGGCCTGGACAGGAGATACTTGTCAGTTGAGAGAACTGCGCTATACTTGCGTTCTCAGGGGGGGATCAGGATCCCCCTGTGAGAGGGCTCTTCCTGCGGAAGGATTTTTCGCGCAGAGAACATATTTCAAGAGGTGAAATCACTGATGAAGAGAGAGATTCTCATAAACTCCGACCCGCACGAAACCAGGATCGCCATTCTGGAAAACAAGGCCCTGGCCGAGCTGCTCGTGGAGAGATCGGACAGGCGCCGGCGAGTCGGCGACATCTACAAGGGAAGGGTGAACGCCGTGCTTCCGGGCATGCAGGCCGCGTTCGTGGACATAGGTCTGCCCAAGACCGCCTTTCTCCACGTCTCGGACCTCGTGGAGTCCCTGGTCGACTACGACGACATGGACGACGCTCCTTTTGACGAAGACGAGGACGTGGAGCGCGAGTTCAAACAAACAGTGAAGATAGAAGACCACCTGGAAAAGGGACAGGAGATACTGGTCCAGATGACGAAGGAGGCCATAGGTACGAAGGGTCCTCGCGTCAGCGCACAGGTGTCCCTTCCGGGCAGGTATCTGGTCCTCATGCCGGGAGCCGATCACGTGGGCATCTCGAGGAGGATTGACGAGAGAGGCGAGCGCCAGCGGCTCAAGAAGCTGATCAAAAGCCTCAAGCCCGCGAAGGCCGGCCTGATCGTGAGGACGGCCGGTGAAGGCAAGAGCAAGCGGCACTTCAACTCCGACGTCAGGTTCCTCACCAAGTTGTGGAGGAGGATAGAGAGTAAGGCGTCGAAGGCGAGAGCTCCGGTCCTGTTGCACAGAGACATGGAGCTCGTAGCGGGCCTCATCCGCGACATCTTCACCGAGGACGTCCACAGGATCGTCATCGATTCGAAGAGAAACCACAGGCAGATCCTTTCGTACGTCAAGTCCTTCTCCCCCGAACTCAAGGACCGGGTGAAGCTCTACACTGGAAAGACGCCCATCTTCGACTACTACGGCCTGGAGGCGGAAATAGAGAAGGCCATGAACAGGAAGATATGGCTGAAGAAGGGAGGCTACATAACGGTCGACCAGACCGAGGCCCTCGTTGCGATAGACGTGAACACCGGCAGGTACGTTGGTCGAAAGAACCAGGAGGAGACCGCTCTCAAGACCAACCTGGAGGCGGCGCGCGAGATCGCCCGGCAGCTCAGGCTCAGAGACGTGGGGGGCATCATAGTGGTGGATTTCATAGACATGGAGGAAGAGAGCAACCGCAAGGCGGTCATCGATGAGTTTCGTGCCCGCCTGCGGAAGGACAGGGCCAGGACGAAGGCGTTCCAGATAAGCGAGCTGGGGCTGGTCGAGATGACCAGGCAGAGGGAGAGACCGAGCCTTCTGCACTACTTCAGCGAGGAATGCCCCACCTGCGGAGGAGTGGGAAGGGTGCTGTCGCTGGAGTCCATGTCAATGAGGATGGAGCGGGTGCTCAAGCGGGCCTCGGTTGAGTTGGGGGAGAAGAAGCTCCAGCTCAGGGTCTCTCCTGCCGTGGCCGTGTTCCTCCTGGAGAAGCGAGGTCCGCGGCTGGAGCAGCTCGAGAAGAGGCTCGGAATAGAGGTGGACGTGGTGGACGACCCGTCCCTGGGGCGGGAGGACTTCAAGCTCATCCTGAGGCGCGGGCACAGGGACGTCACGTCTCAGTTCGACGTTTGAGCGGCAACCGGCGCTTGACAAACTATGGGCGCGGTGCTATAAATTAAAGGTTATGTCCATTTCGGCTGTTGTCTGGATTCAGGGTCGATGGTGAAGCGAGATGTATGCGATTGTTGAAGTAGCAGGTTTTCAGTACCGGGTAGAGCCCGACGCGGTGATAAGCGTCCCCAGGATGAAGAACAAGGTCGGAGACGAAGTAGTTCTCGGACAGGTGATGCTTCTTTCTGACGGGCAGAACGTGAAGGTCGGGAGACCCTTCATCGAGGGGGCGAGGGTCACGGGCGTGGTCGTTTCCCACAAGCGCGACAAGAAGATAATCGTCTTCAAGTTCAAGAGGCGTAAGGGATACAGGAAGAAGACCGGGCACAGACAGGATCTTACGGAGATACGAGTGGCTTCCATAGAAGGAAAGTAGCGAGGTGAATTGAATTGGCTCACAAGAAAGGTGTTGGCAGTTCCCGCAACGGGAGAGACAGCCACGGCCAGAGGCTTGGAGTGAAGCGGTACGGCGGTCAGTTCGTGAACGCCGGCTGCATCCTTGTCAGGCAGAGGGGAACCAGGATACATCCTGGTACCAACGTCGGTCTGGGAAAGGACGACACTCTCTACGCTCTGGTCTCTGGCAGAGTCATCTTCGAGAGGCTGGGACGCACGAAGAAGAAGCTTAGCATACAGACCGTTTAGAGGGCCCGCATGCCCACCTCATGCGACTGCGGACTAAGTTGTGCGGCTGTGGATTCCGTCTACCCGGGAAAGGACTATGGCCAAGAGGACTGTTCAGGTAAGCGACATCACTGAGAAGCTGGCCGATCTCTGTGCCAGTGCCAGCTGCGAGCTGGACGACGACTTGATCAACGGGCTCGAGGAAGGCCTCCGAATAGAGGAGTCTCCTACCGGAAAGCAAATCCTGGAGCAGATACTCGAGAACGCCAGGATCTCGCGTGAGACAAAGCTGCCGAGCTGCCAGGACACGGGCTTTGCCGTCGTGTTCCTGGAAATAGGGCAGGACGCTTGCCTCGAAGGCGGGGATCTGATGGAAGCGGTGAACGAGGGAGTCAGACGAGGATACGAGCAAGCGTACCTCAGGAAGTCAATAGTGGACGACCCCGCCATTGACAGGAAGAACACGCGCGACAACACGCCCGCGGTCGTTCACACCGAGATAGTGAAGGGTGACCGCGTGAAGATAACGCTTGCCGCAAAGGGGGGCGGCAGCGAGAACATGAGCGGGGTTGCCATGCTCAAGCCCGCGGACGGAATAGAGGGCGTCAAGAGATTCGTGGTCGACAAAGTCAAGCAGGCGGGCGGAAACCCCTGCCCGCCCGTCATCATCGGGGTGGGTATCGGAGGCACTTTCGAGAAGTGCGCGCTTCTGGCCAAGAAGGCGCTGCTCAGGCCTCTGGGCTCGCACCACCCCGACAAGAGATACGCCAAGCTGGAGAAGGAATTGCTTAGCGAGATAAACGCTTCGGGCGTGGGACCCCAGGGGCTCGGAGGAAGGGTCACCGCGCTGGGTGTACAGGTGGAGACGTTCCCGTGCCACATAGCGAGTCTTCCTGTTGCCGTTAACGTCAACTGCCACGCAAGCCGCCACAAGGAGGCGATCGTATAGCCCGGGTCTTGTCGCCCGTGGAAAGGACACGAATGTGAAAAGGATTTCAGCGCCTCTCACAGACAGTTCGGTTGAAGACCTTCGTGCCGGGGACGAAGTTCTCATCAGCGGGACGATATACACTGCCAGGGACGCCGCCCACAAGCGGCTGGTGGAGCTTCTGAAGAAGGGGGAGAACCTGCCCTTTGAGATAGGAGGACAGATAATCTACTACGCCGGGCCCACGCCCACGCGTCCGGGGGAGATCATCGGTTCCGCCGGGCCCACGACCAGTTACAGAATGGACCCGTATGCACCACTCTTGATAGAGCATGGACTCAAGGGGATGATAGGCAAGGGACAGCGTACGCAGCCGGTCCTGTCCGCGATGAAAAAGTTCAAGGCCGTCTACTTTGCAGCCGTGGGTGGTGCGGGCGCTCTCATCTCCAGAGCCGTCAAGTCCAGTTCGATCGTAGCCTACGAGGACCTCGGGCCCGAGGCTGTGCGCAAGCTGGAAGTTGCGGATTTCCCCGCGATCGTTGCCCAGGACTGTCACGGGGGCGACCTGTTCGTTGAAGGCGTGAAAAAATACAGCCGGTCCGTCCTCTGAGAGAGTTCACCATCCCGCTGTTCTTCTCCTTGAATCTGCGTTGTCGCTCACGAGGCCGGAGCGTTTCCGATCTCGGCCACGCTGGTTAGGTTCTGGCTGGCCTGATAGGGCTTTGAGTGGCGTGAAAGTAACAGGCGTAATTCCGGCCAGATTCGGCTCCTCGCGTTTCGTCGGCAAGGCACTGGCGAGCATAAGGGGCAAGACCCTGATCCGGCACGTCTACGAGCGCTCCCGTTCCTCTCCGTGCTTGAATGAACTCCTGGTCGCGACCGACGATTCCCGTATCGCACAAGAAGTGGAGGGATTTGGTGGAAAAGCGGTCTTGACTTCGGCCGAGCACCGATGCGGTACGGAGCGGGCGGCCGAGGTGGCCGGGCGACTCGATGCGGACATCGTCGTCAACATCCAGGGAGACGTGCTGCTCTCAGATGCGGGAATGATAGACGAATGCGTCTCGGCGCTCTGCGACAGGCCCGGGGCGAACTCGTCCACCCTGGCTGCGAAGATAACGGACGAAGGTGAACTGGGGAATCCGAACGTCGTCAAGGTTGTCGTCGACCTCGACGGTAACGCGCTGCTGTTCTCGCGCTCTCAGATTCCCAACACGGATTGCTCCTCCGGCAGTCGCGCAGATATCCTTTTCTTGAAACACATAGGGGTCTACGCCTTCAGACGCGATTTCCTTCTGGAGTTCGTGAAGCTCGTCCAGAGCCCCCTTGAGCTTGCGGAGTCCCTCGAGCAGCTCAGGGTGCTGGAGCACGGAGGCACGATGGCGGTCGCGGTCACGGTGCATTCCTCCGTCGGAGTGGACGTGCCGTCCGACCTTGAGAAGGCCGAGGCCTTTCTGGAATCACTGGAAGGCGCGCGGGATCGGACAGGCGGCCGGCTTCCACTTCGAGAGAGAGACGTGTAGAAAAGGTGAACACGCGCGGAGCGTCTCCGCGCGCAGCGAGGGCGGTTCTGAGATGGCAAAGTATGTCTTCATCACGGGCGGCGTGGTGTCGTCCCTGGGAAAGGGCATTGCGGCGGCCTCTCTGGGTCTCCTGCTCAAGAGCAGAAACCTCGAAGTCACTCTTCAGAAGTGCGATCCCTACCTCAACGTGGACCCGGGCACGATGAGCCCGTTTCAACACGGAGAAGTCTTCGTGACCGAAGACGGGGCCGAGACCGACCTGGACCTGGGGCACTACGAACGCTTTACCGGCATTGACATGTGCAAGAAGAACAACGTGACCGCCGGCCAGATATACGACGCCATCATCACCAAGGAAAGGCGGGGTGACTACCTGGGTGGTACTGTCCAGGTCATCCCGCACGTCACCGACGAGATAAAGAGGCGGGTGCTCGAAGCGGGCTGCCAGGATGGAGTGGACGTCGCGATCGTGGAGATAGGCGGGACCGTGGGCGACATCGAAAGTCTCCCGTTTCTGGAGGCCATCCGGCAGCTGAGGCTTGACCTCACGAGAGAGAACACGGTCTTCATCCACGTCACCCTGGTTCCGTTCATCGGAGTCGCGAGAGAAACCAAGACCAAACCCACCCAACACAGCGTCAGGGAATTGAGGGAGATCGGCATTCAGCCCGACATCCTGCTCTGCAGGAGTCAGGTCGAGCTCTCTTCAGAAGCTAGGAAGAAGATCGCACTGTTCTGCAACGTGTCCGAGGAATCGGTCATCGATGCTCTAGACGTCGACTCGGTGTACGAGGTTCCCCTCATGTTCAGCAACGGCGGGCTTGACGAACAGATAGTGAGGCTTCTCTCGCTAAAGTGCGACGAGCCTAACCTCGAGAAGTGGCGAGAGATGGTCCGCGTCATCAAGGAGGCGCCGCAGGAGATCTCCGTTGCCATATGTGGGAAGTACGTCCACCTGCGCGACGCCTACAAGAGCATCTCCGAGGCGATCGTACACGCTGGTGTGGCAAACAAGACGAGGGTCCGCGTAGCCTGGATAGACTCCGAGCAGGTGGAGAAAGAAGGGCCTGCGGAGCTCCTGGAAGGTTTCTCTGCGCTTCTGGTGCCCGGGGGGTTCGGCCAGAGAGGAACACTGGGGATGGTCCGCGCCATCGAGTATGCAAGGGAGCGCGAGATGCCATTCCTCGGAATCTGTCTGGGAATGCAGTGTGCGGTGATAGAGTTTGCCAGGTCGGTCTGCGGGCTGGAGGGCGCGGACAGTTCCGAGTTCAACCCCTCGACACCGCACCCCGTCATCGATCTCATGCCGGACCAGGCCAAGATTTCGGCGAAGGGGGGCACCATGCGGCTCGGGGTCTACAGGTGCGACGTTGCCGAGAGCTCTCTCGCACGGATCGCCTACGGAACAGACCGGGTCGGTGAGCGCCACAGGCACAGATACGAGTTTAACAACGCCTACCGTGAGACCTTTGAGAAGCACGGAATGGTCTTCTCCGGGGTGTACAGGGAACGCGACCTGGTGGAGATAGTCGAGCTGAGGGGGCATCCCTGGTTTCTGGGCGTTCAGTTTCACCCCGAGCTCAAGTCCCGGCCCAACGCGGCGCACCCTGTCTTCAGGGAGTTCGTGAGGGCCGCGCTGAAGTTTTCGGGAGCCGCCCCGGCCTCTGACGCGGGGGCGGATTCCTCTTGAGGGTGCAGGTTTGGAAGGCAAGTTCGAGCAGTCCGTTCGCGTAGGCGATGTAGTCCTGGGGGGAGAAAAGCTTGCTCTGATAGCCGGGCCGTGCGTGATCGAGTCCAGAGAGCAGTGTCTCGACATCGCCGAGAAAATAAAACTGATCGCCGAGGAGCTCAGCATTCCCCTCGTCTTCAAAGCTTCTTACCTGAAGGCGAACAGGTCCTCGGTACGTTCCTTCGAAGGCCCCGGTCTGGAAGAGGGGCTCAGGATACTCAGAGAAGTGAAGGAGAAGCTGTCTCTGCCTGTGCTCTCGGACGTACATTGTCGCAGCGAGGCGGAGAGGGCGGCCGAGGTGTTGGACATAATCCAGGTTCCGGCTTTTCTCTGCAGGCAGACGAAGCTCCTTCAGGCGTGCGCCGCCACGGGGAAACCCGTGAACGTCAAGAAGGGCCAGTTCATGGCGCCGGAGGATACGGTCCACATTCTGGAGAAACTGGCCTCTTTCGGCTGCAGGGAGGCGCTCCTTACCGAAAGGGGAACGTGTTTCGGCTACCACAACCTGGTGGTTGACATGAGGGGCATCCTGTCCATGCGTTCTCTGGGCGTGCCGGTCGTTTTCGACGTGACTCACAGCCTGCAGAAGCCTGGCGGCGAGCAGACTTCCGGCGACCGGTCGAGCGCCGCGACTCTTGCGAGGGCAGCCGTCGCGGCAGGAAGCGACGCGCTGTTCATAGAGACTCACCAGACTCCAGAGAGCGCGCTGTCCGACTCCACGACCATGTTGCCCCTCTCTCTGCTCAAGAAGTTCATGCAGGACGTCATACCGATCAGAGAGGCGTTCTTGGAGTGTTCACTGAAATAGCACGATGACGGGTCCTGTGGCGGGAAATATCTTGTGGCGCACAAAGGCGGCGGACAAGTCGGCAACGAGACTCTGACAGCCAGGCTCACCAGAATCAGGGCGGTCTTCTTCGACGTGGACGGAGTTCTGACGGACGGAAAGATCTACCTGGGGCGGGAAGAAGAGATGAAGGCTTTTTCTGCTCGCGACGGTCTTGCAGTGCGCATGGCCTGTGAGGCCGGCATCGACGTTTTTCTTGTGACGGGGCGCACTTCGACCGCGGTCGCACGCAGGGCCGACGAGCTTGGCGTGAGAGTCTTTCAAGGAGTCAGGGACAAGCTCTCGTGTGTCCGGTCCGTCTGTGAAAAAAGAGGATATGGCCTGGCCGAGGCCGCTTTCGTGGGAGACGACCTTCCGGACGTCTCGGCCATGAGGGAAGTCGGAGTCGCCTGGGCCGTTGCCGACGGCGTGGCGGAGGTGAAGGACGTTGCACATCTCACCACGGCAAGCAGGGGTGGGGAAGGTGTGGCCAGAGAGGTCATCGAGAAGATAATGAGGAGCCAGGGCAAATGGCAAGAAAGCGTCAAGCAGTTCCTGAAATAGGCGGTGAAGCCGAACTCTCCTCCCTCGAGACCGCAAGGCGCGTCCTGAGAGCCGAGGGAGAAGCGGTTCTCTCCCTTGCAGACGCGCTGGGCCAGGACTTCGAGAAGGCAGTGGAAGTCATCTTCGCCTGCAAGGGCAGGGTCATTCTGACCGGCGTCGGCAAGTCCGGCATAATCGCCGGCAAGATAGCCGCTACCTTCACCAGCACCGGAACACCGAGCTTTTTTGTCCACCCGGGGGACGCCGCGCACGGCGACATCGGGATCGTCAGCAAGAACGACGTGGTCATCTTCGTCTC
>CP070702.1:769708-786020 GCA_020349905.1 Candidatus Eiseniibacteriota bacterium | reverse complement strand
TGGCCGAGAAGGAGTGGCAGAGAGCCGAGGAACTTCAGAAGAAGGGCATCCTGAGTTCTCGAGAGTTCGACGAGAAGCGGCTCAGATGGGAGGAAGCAAAGCACGCGAAGGCGAGGGCCCAATACGCGCTGGACAAGACGGAAATAGTGGCCCCGTTTTCGGGAATCGTCACGGAGCGTAACGTTCAACTTGGCGAGACCGTCACCCCGGGGAAACACGTTTCAACCGTGGCGGATTTCGACCCTCTCGTTGTGCGTTTCCACGTACCGGAGAGCGAAGCAGGGCCCGTTGAAATCGGGCAGCCGGTCACAATCGAGATACCCGCAAGTTCCACGGAACTTCTGACCGCCGAGGTGGCGCTCATCAGCCCCGTCATAGACCAGGGAACCGGCACCGTGAAGCTTACGGCCTACCTGGACAATCCCGGCTTCACTCTGCGACCCGGGACCTTCGTCAGGGCGCGCGTCATCGCCGCGACCCACGACTCGGCTCTCACGATTCCGCGAAAGGCGCTTCTCAGTGAGGACGACCTGAACTACGTGTTCGTTGCGGCGTCAGACACCACTTCTCGCGTGGAGGTGGAAACGGGCATTAGTGACGGGCAATTCGTGGAGGTTCTGGCGGGCCTTTCTCCGGGAGACCTCGTAGTCACAATCGGTCACGGGGGCCTCAAGTCGGGCGACAAGCTCAAGATCGTAACGCAGAAATGAAGCCTTCCCTGGTTTCTTCCTGTAACCGTTCAGACTGTAACCGTTCATAACATGAGAATCACGGACACAAGCATAAAGAGACCGGTTGCCGTTTCCATGATAGTTGCGGCCGTCATCGTCTTCGGCCTGGTCTCTTTGGGAAGACTCCGCGTCGAGCTTCTGCCGAACATCTCCTACCCCTCTCTCACGATCCAGACAGAGTACCAGGACGCCGCCCCTGCTGAAGTGGAACAGTTCGTGACCAGGCCCATTGAAGAGGCCGTGGGCGTTCTGCCGGGACTTGAGAAGGTGAGGTCTGTCTCTCGACCGGGGCAGTCCGAGGTCACGCTCGAGTACGTCTGGAAGACGAAGATGGACCTGGCCGCTCTGGATGTGAGAGAAAAGCTGGACCTGGTAGAGCTGCCGCGCGAGGTGAATAAGCCCACCATCCTGCGTTTCGACCCATCGTTGGACCCCATCATGAGGCTTCGAGTCTCAGGAGCCACGGGCAACCTGCTCAGGCTCAGGCGTGCAGCTGACAAGCTGATCCAGAAGGCCCTGGCGGGCCTGAGAGGAGTGGCTGCTGCCATAGTGAGCGGAGGGCTCGAAGAGGAGATACACGTCGACATCGACAAGGGGAAGCTCGCCGCGCTCGGAATTCCCATTACCCAGGTGACCACGCACCTCGGAAGAGAGAACGTGAACGTGGCTGGCGGGAGCCTGAGGGACGAGGAGTCCGAGTTTCTGGTCAGGACCACCAACGAGTTCCAGAACGTTGACGAGCTGGCCGGGGTCGCAATCGCCCACGTGGCAGGCAGGCCCGTCCTGCTGGGAGACGTGGCTCGCATCGAGAGCAGCCACAAGGAACGCGACACCATAACTAAGCTGGACGGCGAGGAGGCGGTCGAGGTCGCAGTATACAAGGAGGGCGACGCCAACACGGTCGCCGTGGCCAAGGCCGTGAGAAAGAGAATCGCCGCGATGTCTTTGCCTCAAGATATCACAGCCACCGTCGCGTCCGACCATTCCATCTTCATCCAGAGGTCGGTGTCGGAGGTCATGAGCGCCGCCTTCTGGGGCGGTCTCCTGGCCATCATCGTCCTGCTCCTCTTCCTCAAGGACGTGCGTACCACGGTCACTATCGCTCTCTCGATTCCCGTCTCGGTGGTCGCCACGTTCCTCGTCATGTACAGGCTCGGGATTTCGCTGAACATAATGTCTCTCGGCGGTCTTGCCCTCGGCGTCGGGATGCTGGTGGATAATTCAATCGTGGTTCTCGAGAGCATCTTCAGGCACAAGCAGCAGAATCCGGCCGCGGTCCACAGCGCCGTGAGCCAGGGAACGAACGAGGTGAGCCGGGCGGTGGCCGCCTCAACCCTAACCACTGTCGCCGTATTCCTTCCTCTCGTGTTCGTGGAGGGCATAGCGGGCCAGCTCTTCCGCGACCAGGCTCTCACCATCAGCGCTGCGCTCATCGCGTCGCTCATTGTTGCACTCACACTGGTCCCCATGCTTTCCGCCTTCTCTCTCAAGAAGCCGCCGGTGGCGGCCAAAGCCAAGGACTCACAGGAAGCGCAGAAGGAACCTGGCCGAGTGCAACGTTTCTTCAGGAAAGGATTTTCAAGAATCGCGAACCTCAATGTCCTGCGTTTTCTTTCTTCTCTGCTCAAGCGAATCTTCCTGGGTCTTGTGTTCGGAGTCGCTTTCGTGGCCAGGTGGGTCGGAAGATTGGTCTGGCGCATCTTCTCCATCATCTTCCGCGGCCTCCGCAGGGTCCTGCGACCCGTCGTGGCGTTTCCCGTGGGACTCTTCGACCGCGGGATGGCTAGGGCTTACGCAGCCTACCCGGACGCGGTGAGGGCCGCGCTGCAGAGAAAGCCGGCGGTCATAGGCGGGGCCTTCGCCCTCTTCGCCTTCACTCTGCTTCTGTCGCCGTTACTCAGCGTAGAACTTATTCCACCGGTCTCGCAAGGCGAGTTCACTTTTAACCTCAGGTTTCCGGAAGGCACCTCCCTCATCTCGACCGACAGGGCTCTTACGGAGATAGAAAGCCAAGTCATGGAGATTCCCGGAATCCAGACGGTCTTCAGCAATTCCGGCTCCACGCTGCTGGGGCAGTTCACTGCCACGGTGAAGGAAGAGAACATAGCCCAGCTCACGGTGGTTCTCAAGCGGCGGAGCGACGCCGAGGCAGAGGAGCGAGTGACGGAGACAATTAGGAGGATTCTGGACACCGTGCCGGGGCTCACGTACAACGTCAGCAGGCCCAGCTACTTCAGCTTCAGAACCCCCATAGAGATAGAGGTGTTCGGCTACGACGTGGCAAGGCTCAGGGCCGTCTCGGCGGACATCGAGCAGAAGCTCTACACCATGCCCGCCATAAAGGACGTGAGAAGCACCATGAAGGTCGGCAGTCCCGAGGTGCACATCGTTCTGGATAGAGAACGCCTCTCTTCAATGGGAATAGATGCTTCTCAGGCTTTCCGCGCGCTTTCCAACGCTGTCAAGGGAGAGGTGGCGACAAGGTTCCGGCGCGAAGAGGACAAAATAGACATACTCGTCAGGAACACCGACGAAGTGCGCAGGTCCCTGGAGGAACTGCCGGCTCTGGTAGTCGGGCACAACAACGGACACCCCATCCAGCTTGCCTCAGTGGGGAGAATAGAGCTGGAGCGGGGCCCGGCCGAGATAACCAGGGTCTCTCAACAACGGGCCGCCATCATCTCTGCGAACTTGGTGGGGCACGACCTCGGCGGCGCGACCGCCCAGATAAGGGAAGCCATCCAGGCCGTCCCGATGCCCGCAGACTTCTCTGCTGCCCTGAGCGGGCAGAGCGATGAGCTGAACGTGTCGTTCAGGAGCCTCAGGTTCGCCCTGATACTGGCCGTGTTTCTGGTCTATCTCGTGATGGCGTCTCAATTCGAGTCGTTCGTTCATCCGTTCGTCATTCTGTTCACTTTGCCTCTCGCCGCCATTGGAATCTTTGTCGCCCTGCTGGTCACGCAGACTCCGGTCAGCGTTATGGTTCTCATAGGGACAATCATCCTGTGCGGGATTGTCGTGAACAACGCCATCGTACTCGTTGACTACACGAACCAGCTCAGACGAAGAGGGATGGGCAAGATAGAGGCGCTCGTAACGGCGGGCCAGGTTCGCATGCGGCCCATACTCATGACGACGGCGACCACCGTGTTGGGGCTGATGCCCATGGCCCTCGCAGGAGGAGAAGGGGCCGAGCTTCGAGTGCCCCTGGCCGTGACAGTCATAGGCGGGCTCCTTTTCGCTACGCTCCTTACGCTCTTCGTCATCCCCGCGGTTTACGCTACTGTAGACAGGTCAGAATAGCAGATGAACATTGCACGCCTAGTAATACGCTCGCCTGTCACGACGATAGCCATCGTCTTCACGCTTTTCGCCGCGGGGATTCTCTCCATATCTCGCTTGCCGCTCGCCTTCCTGCCGGACGTCGATTTTCCACAGCTCTACATCAACGTCCCCTATCCCAACGCCGTTCCCTCACAGGTACAGGAAGAGATAACTCGTCCCCTGGAGGAGGCGCTGAGCACAATGAGTCGTCTGAAGAGAATATATTCCTATTCCGATTCTGACGGTTCAAACATCTTCCTGGAGTTCGACTGGGGCGTTGACATCGACGTCCTGAGAGTGGAGGCCCGCGAGAAGATCGACAGGGTGCAGCCCGAGCTCCCGGACGACGTAGATCAGATATACGTACAGGGATTCAGTTCTTCGGACATCCCCATCCTGATCCTGCGGGTGGCCTCCGGACGAGACCTCTCCAAGAGCTACGATTTAATCGAGAAGCGCATCGTGAACCCCCTCAGACAGGTCCCCGGAGTGGCTCAGGTCAGGTCGTACGGAGTCGAGAAAAGAGAGATATCCATCGAGCTGGACCTGGACCGCGTGAAGATGCACTCGGTCGACGTGGCCGACTTACTCTCCGGGCTCACCCGCGCCAACAGGAACGTGAGCGCCGGGAGAGTGAACGACGGGGACGACAGGTTCTCCGTGCGCGTACTGGGCGACTTCAAGACCCTGGGGGAAATTCAAAACTTTCCTGTAACGGGAAACATCACGCTTCAAGACATCGCCGACATCCGCTACGAAGAGCCTAAGCTCGATTACGGGCGCCATCTGGACAGGGAGCGAGCCGTCGGCATAGAGGTGATGAAGGAGTCCGGCTACAACACCGTTAAAGTTGCGAGGGCCGCGAGAGAGCGGCTCAAGGAAATAGGCGAAGACCCCGCCCTGGAGGGGCTCTCCATACTTACCTTCCTCGACCTCTCAGAACAGATATTGAACGGGCTGAACGGCCTTCTGCAGGCCGGGCTGCTAGGCGCCCTGTTGGCCTGCGTGGTCCTCTACTTCTTCCTTCGAAACGTGGCCGCCACACTGGCAATCGGTTTGGCGATTCCCTTCTCCGTGGTTTCCGCCTGTGTCTTTATCTTCTTCGCGGGACGCTCCCTCAACATTCTCTCGATGATGGGGCTCATGATATCCGTGGGCATGCTCGTAGACAACGCGGTGGTGGTACTGGAGAGCATCTTCAGGCACAGGCAGTCCGGCGCCGCTCCCGCAGACGCAACCGTAATGGGCACGCGCGAGGTCTTACCCGCCGTGGTGACTTCCACGCTTACTACGATAATCGTCTTCCTTCCTCTCACCCTAGGCGCAAGGACCGAGATATCGGTATGGATAAGCGAGACAGGAAAGACCATCTTTGCGGCTATTCTTTGCTCGCTTCTCGTTTCGGTCACGCTGATTCCGCTTTTCATGCACAGGTTCGGTCATCTGGTGCGCGAGCGCTCCTCCGACCTCATCAGAAGACTCACGGAACGCTACCAGCGGTTTCTGACCTGGTCTCTCGCGCACAGGTGGAAGATGGGCGGCATCATGGCCGCAGTGTTCCTGAGCATGATATTTCCGTTTATGAAGATGGAGAAGAGCGCGTTCTCCGGCATCAAGGTGGAGGACATTCCGATACGGTACGAGTTCAGCGAAAACGTGAACCACATCGTGGCAGAGAGATACGTGAATCAGGTGGAAGAATTCATCGTAGAGCATTCGGAGGAGCTTCATCTTAAGTCTCTCTACAGCGTCTTTGCCGACAACTACGCCATGACCCGCGTGTATCCCTACCCGGAATTCACTGACGAGGACAACGTTCACGAGATAAGAAAGATACTGAGAGAGGGACTTCCCAAGCTCCCGGGCGTGGAGCTCAAGCTCGGAGGCCTGCAGGAGACCCGGCGCGAAGGCAGGATCAGTGTCAACATCTTCGGTGACGCCGGGCCCACCCTCATGGGGCTTGCCGACGAGGCCGCGCGCCGCCTGGCCTTCGTGCGTGAACTCAAGGACATCGACACACAGAGGGAACGCGGCAGAGAGGAAATCCAGGTCGTTATCGACAGGGAGCTTGTTGCGCACAAGGGGCTTTCCTCCGTGCAGGTCGCCAGCGCCGTGGCAATGTTCTTCAGGGGCGTGCCGGTCAGCAGATTCAGGGGACCGGAGGGCGAGGTCGAGATATGGGCGCGCGTCAGGGAGGAGGACAGGCAAAATCTCGAAAATCTACAGCGGTTGACACTCGCAAACATGGCCGGGGAGGCCGTTCCGCTCTCCTCCGTTGCCAGGTTCACCGTCGAAAGGGGACCGGCCCAGATAGAGAGACAGCAGAGAAAGACGGTCGCCGTGGTCACTGCTCACTACGAAGGTAGCGACACGCCCACTATCCGCAAGAGGATTTCTCGCGTGCTCTCCGAGATGAGCTTCCCTGCCGGGTACTCGTGGAGCTATGGCGGATTCTTCGAAGAGGAGAGCGCCACGCAGCAGGAGCTGCTGGTAAACATGGTGCTTGCGCTGATCCTTGTCTACGTGGTCATGGCCTCTCTCTTCGAATCGCTCGTTCATCCGTTTGCCATCATGTTCGCCCTGCCTTTTGCGTTCGTGGGCGTGAGCTGGCTTCTCTTCTCGACCGGCACGCCGTTTAACATCATGGCGCAGATAGGGCTTCTCATTCTCATAGGAATCGTCGTCAACAACGGGATAGTTCTGATTTATCAGGTTCACTGCCTCAGAGAGGCCGGAATGGAGCGCACCGAGGCCATCATACACGGCGCCGGGCAAAGGTTGAGGCCGGTTCTCATGACGGCAGCCACGACCGTGCTGGGATTGACACCGCTCGCACTCGGAAGGACGGCCGTGGGCGACGCCATGTATTATCCAATGGCAAGGTGCGTCATCGGGGGATTGGTTGCGTCCAGCTTCCTCACCGTGGTGATTGTACCGTCGCTTTACGGGATGCTAGAGGACTGGACAAACAGAGTCAGGAGGATCTTTATGCGCTAGGCAGGCTCTTCATCCCGGCCCCCGCTCTCTGATGATTTCTTCCACCACCCTCTGCACTTCTTCAAGCGCGCCGGCAACCGTATCACTGAGACCGATCTCTATCTCGACCGTCTCCGGCTCGATTCCTACGACCACCACGTCTGGAAGTATACCCAGATGCTCGCCCAGTTTAAGCGTGTTTGCCAGGCTCGTGCCGTGCACGGAGAAGCCCCCGGTGTGTTCTCTGATAATCTCTTCTTTTTCGAACGTGCGAACCGTGCCTGGTGCTTCTCCCATTCGTGCGCAGTCGACAACGATGACGAGCTTGCGGCCCCTGAAGAGAGTCAACAGGTCAATGCCCCTTGCGCCTCCGTCGTCCACCTCCACGTCGGAAGGAAACTGGCACAGCTTCAGCGTCTCCACGAAATGCACGCCCACACCTTCGTCCTTAAGAAGTTTATTCCCGACGCCGAGGATTAGAGTCGGTTTGACCTTTGACTCTTGCGTCACCTTACGTTCTCCTGTCCGGCAGACATTGCCTGACCCGTGCAGATGAGGTGAAATGGAGCTTGAAATCACCTTTGGGCTATTCTATCATAGAAGTGGCCTGCTTCTACGCCATTCTGACCCATCACGTCCTGCCAGTCTCTTGCGAGGGCCGCCGCCGGAATGGCGGGAGAGGCGCCCGTATCCGCCGCCTTCTGAGCGTGAATCGTACGAGGTCACTTTGAACGCGGGCGAAAAGCCGAATCTAATCGTCGTCTCCTGCAGGGAGCCTTACGTCCACAAGCGAACTAGCCGCGGGGTAGTGTGCGAGAGACCCGCAGGAGGTCTGGTCACGGCCCTCGAACCCGCGATGCAGCGACTGGGAGGCCTCTGGATAGCCTGGGGAGACGGAAGCGCGGACAGGGACTTCGTCGACGCGGAGGACAAGCTCTGGGTCCCCCCCGAGGCCCCCGCCTATCAACTGAGAAGAATCTGGCTCACTCAGGAGGAAAGAGAGATGTTCTACCTCGGTTTCGCCAACCAGTATCTGTGGCCGCTTTGCCACATGTTCATCGACGCACTCAGATTCAAGAGGGTCTTCTGGCAAGGCTACAAGGCCGTCAACGAGAAATTCGCCACTGCAGTCCTCGAGGAGGCAGGGGGCGCTCCCGCCGCTGTCTGGATCCAGGATTACCACTTTGCCTGTGCTCCTCACGTCATAAAGAGTGCGAGGCCCGACCTTCCGGTTTCACTCTTCTGGCACATACCCTGGCCACCCTGGGACATATTCCGGTTCTGCAGCCAAAAGACGGAGCTTCTGGAATGCCTTCTGGCCTGCGACTTGATAGGCTTTCACCTGGACAGGTACTGCGAGAACTTCGTGGCCTGCGCCAGGGAGTGTCTCGGGGCGAACGTGGGAGACGACGGTTTCGAAGTCGAGTACCGCGGGCAGTGCACGGCCGTCAAATCGTTTCCGATAGAGATCGACTCTCAGCTTTTCCAGAAGCTCGCAGCATCTCAGAAGACTGAGAACAGCATGCAGCGCCTCGAGCGCAAGTACTCGCTCGCCGGAAGGAAGGTCGGCCTGGGAGTGGACAGGCTCGACTATACGAAGGGCATTCCCGAGAAATTGCGAGCCCTGGACGTGTTCTTCACGCGGTATCCCCAATTCATCGAGAAATTTGTCTTTATTCAAGTGCTAGCACCCAGCCGCTCTAAGATTCAGGCCTACAGAGTCCTCACGGAGCGAGTGCTGCAGAAGGTGGAAGAGCTCAACATCAGATTCGGCACGAACGAGTGGAAACCGGTAGTGTGCATAAACTCTTCCCTCGACAGAGAGAACCTCGTTCCGCTCTACAGGATGGCCGACCTGATGTTGATTACTCCAGTCCAGGACGGAATGAACCTCGTGGCAAAGGAATACGTCGCCTCCCAGATCGACGAGAAGGGCGTCCTGTTGCTGAGCGAATTCGCCGGCGCGCACGAGGAGATGAAGCACTCAATCACCATAAACCCCTATGATTCTGAGGGGGTTGCAGATGCGATAAGGAGAGCCCTCGAAATGCCGGAGGCCGAGAGGAAGAAGAGGATACGGGCGTCTAGGGATTTTGTTTCCAAACACGACGCGAACACCTGGCTTGATTCTGTCATGGGGGAACTGGCTTCGCTCGCCGATTTGAGCAAACACGCCTTCAGATAGACGAGGCTCACCGCAACCTGTGTCGCAGCGTATCGCTTTGTCGCCTATAGACTTGCACCTGCTGTTTTCTCTCGTCCGCTTCGCGCCAGGCTATTCTGTGGTTGACAATCCACCCCAGGACTGCGATAAAAGATACTTTGCCTCGGAGGAGGAAAAGATGGCCGCACAGGAGTGTAGCACGTTTTACTTCTACAGCGAGCGTAGGTTGGTTGAGCTAACGGGAGAGAAGGCCCGCAACTTGACCGAGCTACTCTACGTTTTGCGCTTCATCGACGGCGCAGCTATCTTCTACCACACCCACCATTCCTTCCTGGACCATCATACCGTGACTCCTGACTTCCGGTCGGATTTCGCAGTCTGGACCAGAGACGAAATACGCGACCAGATGCTGGCCGAGAAGCTGGGTGGAATAGACCCCATGGAATATCCTTCGATAAGGCAACTCCGGGAGGCCATCCTGGAGATACTCGGGGAGCACATCGAGCAGTACGGGGACCCACGACAGGCAAGACCGGGCAACGAATTCTACTTCTGTCGTTCAAAGAGCTTTGTCCTGCCCACCGGACGTGTCGCCAAGAACTTGCAGGAATTCCTTTCGCACATGAAGAAAATAAGCTCCAGGTCCCTCTTCTATCATTTCTTTGAAGCACCGTTAAGATTGGAGAGGCGAACGAACGATTTCTCAATCTGGCTGGGCGATTCTGTAGGCATGGAATCTCTTGCGCGGCATATTGAGAAGCTGGATCCCTATGTGCTCACTCTGGAACAATTGCGAAATAAGATAGTGGGCCTGCTGGAGGCGGAAATCGCAGGGGGGAAGAAGTAGTGCAGCCGCGGCTTGACGACTACAAGGCCATCGTGCGGGCAGATACGCTGAAGGAGCTGCGCTTGCTGGCCAAGAGAGTCGAGGGCTGGAAGCTCCAAAATGTCAACTCTACGCTCAAGGGCGGGGGCGTGGCAGAAATACTTAGCCGGCTGGTGCCTCTTCTTAAGGAACTCGGCGTGGACGCGTCCTGGAAGACTATAGAAGGCGACGCTCCCTTCTTTGAAGTAACGAAGGCATTCCACAATGCACTCCACGGAGCGCAGGTTGAGATGACCCCCCAGATGCTCGAGATCTTCCGCAGCACGACCCGAAAGAACTTGGAGACTATCGACCTTCAGGATTCCAACACGATAATCCACGACCCTCAGCCCATCGGCCTCATCGAGCTAAAGAACAAGGTTGGAGGCAACTGGGTCTGGCGCTGCCACGTCGACGTGTCCACACCGCAGAAGTTCGTCTGGGAATTCCTCAAAACTTACATGCTTAGGTACGACGCCGTCGCGTTCTCGATTCCCAGCTACGCAAGAAGGCTGCCCGTTCGCCAGTGGCTGCTGGAACCGTCCATCGACCCGCTGAGTGAAAAGAACATGGAGCTTGACGAATCAGTAATCACCTCTACCCTCGAGCGGTTCAGCATCGACCCCGAGAAGCCCGTGATTCTTCAGGTCTCTCGCTTTGATTCACTGAAGGACCCGGTAGGGGTCATCGAGCTATACCGGCTCGTGAGGAAGAAGGAGGAGTGCCAGCTCGTCCTCGCCGGAGGGACGGCCGACGACGACCCCGAGGGACAGAAGGTTCTGGGCGAGGTCAAGGCCGCGGCCGCGGATGATCCGGACATACACGTGCTCTTGCTCTCGCCGGACAGCCATCGTGAAATCAACGCTCTTCAACGCGCAGCTAGTGTCGTGGTACAGAAGTCCATAAGAGAGGGATTCGGTCTGACTGTCACAGAAGCGATGTGGAAACAGAAGCCGGTTGTGGCAAGTGCGGTCGGAGGCATAAGACGCCAGATAATAAGCGGAGTGACTGGCTTTCTCATAGAGTCGAAGGAAGGGGCGGCGCACCGCATCAGGCAGATTCTGAACGACCCGGATTTGGCGAGGGGCGTCGGGCGCGCCGCGAAGGAGATGGTGAGAACCCGCTACCTCATAACGAGACACGTCAAGGACTACCTCCTGATAATGCTCGCCCTCAGGTACCCCGAGCGGAACGTGGTTGATATTTAGACGAGTTCGCCTGCTGCGCCCAAGGACGTGCGTTTCTTGACACGGCCACCACTCACTGCTAGCATTCTTCTGGTGGTTTGCCTAGAAGATGCCGGAGTGGTGAAACTGGTAGACGCGCCGGACTCAAAATCCGGTGGGGCTTCAAACCCCGTGTCGGTTCGACTCCGACCTCCGGCAGTTTTTTCTACTTCAGCAGAACCATCTTCCGCGTAGCCACGAAGTCGCCCGCCTCTAGTCTGTAAAAGTACACCCCGCTGGGCAGCTCCCTCCCGTCCTCAGCCCTGCCATCCCACAGCTCGCTGTAGCTGCCGGGCTCGCGATGGGCATCCACGAGCGTGCGGACGGGGCGGCCGGTCGCGTCGAATACCTGCAAGCACACTCGACCCGCCACCGGAATGTCGTAGCGAATCGTGCAGAGGGGATTAAAGGGGTTAGGAAAACTCTGGTACACATGGTACGCAGTAGGTATCACGGCAATGTACACCTCAATCGGACCGTAGACTTCCGCACGAAACGGGCTGGAGATGGTAATCCTGTACCAATATGTTCTGCCTTGAGTCACAGAATGGTCGGCGGAGGAATAGGATAATCCCTCGCCTCTGGTCACTGGCACGTCCAGGGCCGCAAAATCTCCCTCCGGCGAGTCCGAGCGTTGTATGACAAAGTCGGACGTCGGCACATCTACCATCATTTGCCACGACAGTGTCACGTAACCGCCTTTGCCTACGGCCGAAGCCGAGGCGAAAATGACGGCTTCGGGACCGTACCAGATATTTCCCCAGGCGCGCCACGAACCATATGGATACTGCGACAGCGTTCTATTGACAGCTAGAAGTCGGCACGATGGGCCTTTGGCTATCACTGGAGTTCGTTGGTGATTGGGCCCTGTTGAGAGCCCTACACCATCCGGGTCGAGCACGACCCCATCGGAGCTTACTCGCGAGCCAAGAATGTCCAACGAGCTATAATCCAGCGTGCCCTCCCAGACGACAATGAAGTCAGTCTCGTCAAATCCTACGGTAGGCCCGATGTAAGGGTTCCCCGACGCCGGTGAGATGCTTATGGCAGCTGTATCCAGCACGACACCACTCCCGCTGACGCGCGTCCCCTGGATGCCGCCCTGGCCGTCCCATACCACAAGGAAGTTGACCCCGTCAGATGCCACATCCGGACAGTAGCGACGATAGAGTCCGGAGGAGATCCGGAATCCGGCGGGATCCAACAGCAGACCATCTGGAATCAGACGAGCACCATAGATTTCGGTGTTCCACTCGTCGTTTCGGGTATCCGCCCACACGACCAAATACATGCCCGGCCCAAACGCCACTGACGGAACAAACTGCCCTCCTCGACCAATCGAAATGGGCATGCCTTCCGGATCCAGAACGACTCCATCACGACTGATACGTGTTCCATAGATGTCATACGATTCACCGTCCCGAGCGTCGGCCCAGACTACAAGGTAGTTAGTGCCATCAAAGGCTATAGAAGGGTCATACTGATTATTAGGCTGAATCGAGATCTCTAGACTTGCGGGGTCCAGAACAATCCCGTCTGCGCCCACGCGGGCCCCTCGGATATCAGCCGGACCGTTTGCGTAATCCTCCCAAACAACCAGATAGTTGCTTCCGTCAAACCCTGCAGCAGGATAACCTTGATCTCCTGGCGCAGTGCAGATCGCCAGCGCCTTGTCATCCAAGGCCTCTCCGTCCGAACCAACACGCATTCCGTAGATGTCCCATTCCGGACCGGCGCGATCGTCTTGCCACACAACCAGATAATTGACCCCGTCGAAAGCAACTGCAGGCCAATCCTGTTCGTTGGCGCCCAGCGAGATGGGTATGCCCTCCGGGTCAAGGGCCATCCCGTCAGACGTGACTCTGCCTCCGCAGATGTCAGCCGAAAAAAGACCGTCTTCCCACACCACCAGGTGGCTGCTCGAGCCGAGTGCTACGGCAGGATGCAATTGCTGCTCGGAGCCACTGAAGACGACGAAGCCCTCAGGGTGAAGAACCGTGCCGTCTGAGGTCACGCGCGTTCCGAAGATATCCAGATCTACGCCGTTCCGTTTGTCATGCCAGACCACAAGGTAGTCGGTTCCGTCAAACACGGCCTCTGCGCAACCTTGGTCCATTGCGGCCGTGGATATGCCGATGCCTGAACTGTCAAGGACTACGCCGTTCACG
This sequence comes from Candidatus Eiseniibacteriota bacterium, assembly GCA_020349905.1. Lineage (GTDB taxonomy): Bacteria > Eisenbacteria > RBG-16-71-46 > JAFGJU01 > JAFGJU01. Next base: position 772,566 of record CP070702.1, on the reverse strand, counting down.
TCCACGCGGGTCCCGTAAATGTCCCAGCTATCCCCACGGCTATCCCCCCACAGGACCAGGTAGTTCTTTCCATCGAAGGCCACCTCCGGGTCCGCCTTCCCCTGCGGGCCTATCGATATGACGATGCCTGCCGTATCCAGAACGACACCTTCGCTACTGACACGGGCACCGCAGATGTCCCATGTGCCGCGACGGTAATCTTGCCACGCGACCAGGTAGTTGGTCCCGTCGAACGCCAGCGCAGGATATCTCTGCGTGAGGGGTGCCGTGGAAATCGCTATTCCGTCGGGATCTAGAACAACTCCGTCTGAAGTCACTCGTGCCCCATATATGTCGGAGTAATCCGACGGCGTCCGATAGTCCCTCCAAACGACCAGGTAGTTCTCTCCATCAAACGCCACCGCGGGGGTCTCCTGCAAAGAACGTACTCTCGCGATCTGGATGGCATCGGGATCTAAGACAATACCGTCCGGGCTTATGCGCGCACCGTAGATGTCAGCCCACTCGCTCGCACGCTTGTCCTGCCAAACAACGAAGTAGTTGGCACCATCAAAAATGACCGAGGGGGCCTCCGTCCCGCTCCCCCTTCTTGTAACTGCTATGCCCACTGTATCCAGAACGATTCCACCCGTGGTCACGCGCGAAGCGTAGAGGTCCCAGTACGCGCTGCGTTTGTCCTGCCACACGACTAAGAAGTTTGTTCCATCGAACGCTACGCTCGGATGCTCCTGGTCATCTCCCGCACCGCCGTAGACCGGCTCGCCCCCGACGTGAACCGGCAGTCCCGCCTCAGTAAGGCGATGGGGAGAAGCCTGCAGGGTTGAGAGATGGACGTCGTGCTCTCCTTTCCACGGTTCCTTTCTCTCCGGACTTGAACGACGCATACCTTCAAGCGAGCTGAATCCGTTCGCGAAGAGACTGTCAGATATCGTTCCCTCGGGCGCAGAGAACCTCATGGAATCCGTGTCCAGCCCAATCGCGGAGCCAAACCCTGGAACCTGTGAAGTGACACGCAGCGGGAGGGCCTTCACGGGAAAAGGCAGCATCATTAGAAGGCCCAAGAGGAACGCAGCTCCCGAGACGACCATAGGGGTACGAATGAGATCGGAAGGAGTTGATTTCACAAGGGAGTCCCCCAAACGAGCATAGAAAAAGACACACTCCCCTCACGGGAACGCGCCTATGGCTTCGATAACAGCATGACTCAACCGCCTGCCTGGCCTGCCGGAACATACATCCCAACAGGCTCTATTATACTCCTGTGACAGGGCAGAGTCAAGCGGTACACATTAAGTTACAGTCAGTTATCGCGATTAGAGTGGTGACGCAGACCTCCTTGGCTTCCGCAGTGTCAACCTCCTCACATACACCGTTTGCCTTAAGTTCGTACCCGACCTCCGGCAGATTTTTTTACTTCAGCAACACCTTCTTCCGCGTAGCCACAAACTCGCCAGCTTGCAGCCTGTAGAAGTAGAGGCCACCAGGCACTTCACTGCAGAATCACAATCTTCTTCGCACTTCTGAAGTTCGGCGCCTCAAGCTGGTAGAAATAGACACCACTGCCGACCTGTTTGCCGCGGTCGTTTTTCCCATCCCAAGTGCTCTGGTACTCGCCGACTGACATGCTCTCGTCGACCAGCGTCCTGGTGACACGACCGCTCACATCAAATATCCTAAGCATCACCTTGCCGGGTGTGCCAATGCTATACTGGATCGTGGCTGTCGGGTTCATCGGATTCGGAAAGCTCTGCTGAAGCTGGGTCACATAGGCGGGAGGAGACCTCTTTCCATCAGACGGGTCATCCACACCAATCCATCCAGCAGAGTCGCAATAGGCCCCAGGCGAGAGGTGCCCGAAACCAAGCAAAACACATTGTGCCCAGGCAGCCCTTGCCTGGGCGCTTGCCGTGTCTGGCCCACATTCAGGAGAAGCGAGGGAAGCATCACTACGAATGGATGTAAAGTCGTACCCTTCGATAAGGCTCCTGTACCAAGGCCCTCCGGACTCCTCAACCACGCCAGACACCGCTGCAGCATATGTCTCGCCATGAAGAGTCTCATTGTAAGCAAGCTCGATAGCACCTGAACAGCCGGGTATGCCAGAGGCACCTGTCACGTCAAACTGACGCGAACAACGATTCCCGGCCAGAACGAACTGTTCATCGTCGGGGCCTCCGAGCCCTGTGCATTCAATGCGACCTCCACTCCAACCGTCCATCGGGAGACAGTAGGTCTCGTCTCCAGAATGAAGGAAGTAGACGTAGTGCACGTATGAAGCACAGAGTCTGCTGCCTAGAAATGTGCTGCCCCAGGAGCTAAGCGAACGCACAGCCTCATCCCCGTTTATCCAGAGAAAGCGCGGATTCAAGGAATCACTGGCGGCCAGCCATCCATCGAGGACATTCATGTCGTGCTCGCCTATTGTGTATCTGTTCGAGCCCCCGCTCACAATGACTCCTCGGTGTGCCGCAAGCTGCTGGACTGTCGCGCCAGGACCTTGATACCCACCGCCGGATGAAGCTCTCCCTATACCCGCCCCGTAGGTGTAGGAGCAGTAGCCAGGGTCAAGGCGATTGTACTCATCATAGGTGAAGCCATTGGCGTCCAGAGCCTCTCTCATAACCTCCGTCCTGTATGTCCCATCCTCAGCCATCTCCACTGAATGACTCGCCAGAATCAAGCAAGGCCAGTGAATTTCCTCCCCTACGAGTTCCATCATAGGAAGCATCTCGAATTCCAGATAATTGCCACCCGTTGTATCGGGCAAGAGAAACTCGCTTCCTCCACCAGAGAACTTAGCCTTAAGGAAATACTCAACGCGTGTCCCCGGAGTGAAAAAATCGTTGGGCAAGACCTCA
>CP070702.1:765436-769608 GCA_020349905.1 Candidatus Eiseniibacteriota bacterium | reverse complement strand
TGATTCTCACTGCGCAGCTTGTGGAAGTATCTACCGGCAAGGTGGTCGCTTCGCAACGGATTACAGGCGAGCCCGGAGAGAAGATTTTCTCGCTGGTTGACAAGCTGACAATTGAGGTCAAGAGAGACCTGTCGCTCCCTGGAGTGGCAGAGAGGGAGTCGGATCCAACGGTGGCTGATGTCACCACCCAGTCACCGGAAGCCTATCGGCACTATCTTGAGGGTCTTGACTATAGTAGCAAGCTCTATAATGACGAAGCAGAGGAGAGTTTCAGGAAGGCTCTGGAGTTTGACTCAACCTTTTCTATGGCATACTATCAATTATGGGCTCTCCCGTTTGGTGATAAATCTCAAGATCAAGAGCTGCTAGCCAAAGCGGTCAAGTACTCAAAGAAGGCGACTCGAAAGGAGAGGGCCTACCTCAGAGTTGCACAGGCAGTTCAGGCGGAGGACGAGAAGAAGGCGATTGAAGAGTTGAAGAGAATCGTGGCCGAGTACCCGCAGTAAAAGAAGGCGTTTCGCTGGTTAGGCAGTCTACTACGGTATAACTTCTCTTCGAACGGCACCGTAATCGCCTTGGCCCCCGGCTGGCAAGAAGAGGCGATTCGCTATTACAGGAGGGCCATCGAGATAGATCCTCTCTACAAGCATGCATACAACGATCTGGCATATGCATATCAACAAATCGGTGATCTCGACAGATCCATCTGGGCCATAAACCAGTACATCTCCATAGCCCCCGACGAGGCGAACCCGTACGACACGAGGGGAGATCTCTACGCCCGGAACGGTAAGCTTAACGAGGCCATTGCCTCTTACGAGAAAGCTCTCCAGATAAAACCGGGCTTCCTTTCTTCCACTCGTAAACTGGGACACATGTACCTCTTCTTGAGACAATACGATAAGGCGGAGGAATCCTGCAGAAAGTTGGTCTCCGACAAGGAGGCGTCCAATCGAGCGGAGGGAAGAGAGTATCTGGCCCTTATTTTGATTTACCGAGGCAAGTTTGAGGAGGCTTTGGAAGTTTTGGACGCTGGCCTCTCTGCAGACCTTATAGACCAGGTTGAGCCGTTCTTGATCTCGTGGAAGCATTCCTATAAAGCGGCCATACATGGTCACAGGAAGGAATGGGAGTTAGCTCTTAAGGAGGCAAAACTCGCCGTGGAGATTAGCTATGAGGCTGACCCGGACGATGTGGAGAATTGGCAATCTCTGGTGCTAATCCCTGAGTATGGAAGACTTCTGGCATTGAGTGGAAGGATTGAGGAAGCCGAAGAGGTCGCCCGGTCCCTGAAAAAGGACATTGAGAGAGAGGATCCGACCATTATTTACCTGTACTCGGAGCTGATGGGTCATATCGAACTGATCAAGGGGAATGCAGAGGCCGCGGTGAGCCATTTGAAGAAAGCTCCGGAGAAGTTTGGTTTCCCTATCTTTAACTGGCGTATTGAGTTGGCTCAAGCCTACCTGGAACTTGGGCGATTGGATGCAGCTGTAAGTGAATTGGAAGGGGCACTCCAGCAATATGACTATAATAGGGCGATCTGGCCCATTCTGGCAGTGAAGGCTTACTATCTGCTGGGATTGGCTTACGAGAGGTCAGGTTGGACAGACAAGGCCATTGAGCAATACGAGGAGTTCCTGGATATCTGGAAAGACGCGGATCCGGGGATTGAAGAGATAGAAGATGCCAAAGCGCGACTGGCGCGATTGAAGGGCGCTGCCTGAACGGAAGCTTCTTCTTTCAGCCCGAACTGTCCCCTCACCCTGCCACCGCCCAAGTTCGATAATCGTCCCTTAGGGCACGCTAGCCCTTAACTGCTTGTATTACATGCGGTTACGGGTATTCTGTTGCTGTGGGCACATCCAACCTTATCCTGCGCTGTGATTCCACCCGCCCTTGCGCTGTTGTCGTTCCTGCATTAGTATCCTCTCACAGGACAACTCTGCTCGTGTCTCTGTATTCGTCCCTGTGTCAAGGAGCGCCGTGCCCGCTGGCGTGCATGGTGAGCTATCCATGATCGGCAAGACAATCTCCCACTACAAGATTCTCTCCAAGCTCGGTGAAGGCGGGATGGGTGTTGCATACAAGGCCGAGGACTCCAAGCTTAAGCGAACTGTTGCTCTTAAATTTCTCCCACCTGAGCTTACCCGCGACTCGGAGGCCAAGGCTCGCTTCATGCATGAAGCGCAGGCCGCGGCCGGGCTAAGTCATCCCAATATCTGTACAGTCCACGAGATTGACGAGAGCGAGGGGCAGATATTCATCGCCTCGGAGTGCATTGAAGGGGAGACGCTCAAGGAGAGGATCCAGTCAGGCCCTATGAAGATTGACGAGGTGCTGAGCACCGTCATCCAGGTGGCAGAGGGTCTGCGGGAGGCGCACGAGAGGGGGATTGTTCATCGTGACGTAAAGAGTGCCAACATAATGGTAACGCCCAGAGGACAGGCCAAGATCATGGACTTTGGCTTGGCCAAGCTTGCCGGGGGGACGAAGCTAACTAAGACCGGGACGACTGTGGGCACTATAGCTTACATGTCTCCTGAGCAGGCACGGGGCGAAGGAGTTGATCACCGCACTGACATCTGGTCACTGGGGGTAGTCCTCTACGAGATGGTGACGGGAAGGTTGCCTTTCAAGGGCGACTACGGCGACGCAGTTGTCTATTGGATCCTTAATGAACAGCCGACTCATATCAGGAAACTCCGCTCCGATGTACCCGCGGGTATAGATAAGATCATCAAGAGGGCTTTGGAAAAAAGCCCGGAGAAACGGTACCAACGGATCGAAGAGCTGGAAGCAGACCTGCGGTCGGCCAGGGAGGAACATGTCAATAAGGCTTCAACCCAAGAACCTTCCAGGGGGAAGCATTCCATCGCAGTGCTCCCTTTCATCGATATGAGCCCCAAGAAGGATCAGGAGTATTTCTGTGACGGACTGGCTGAAGAGCTGATCAACGCATTGACTCATGTCAAGACGTTGCGGGTGGCCGCCAGGACATCCGCCTTTTCATTCAAGGGTGAGAAGTATGATGTTCGTGAGATCGGTGACAAGCTGAACGTGGATACCGTGCTGGAGGGCAGCATTCGTAAGGCGGGGGATCGGCTGCGCATCACGGCTCAGCTCGTCAGCGTCGCCGACGGCTATCACCTGTGGTCGGAGAAGTACGATAGAAATATGGAAGACATCTTTGCTATTCAGGACGAGATCTCACTTTCCATAGTCGACAAGCTGAAAATTGAACTCCTGGGGGATGAGGCCGCCCTGCTCGTAAAGCGGGGAACGGAAGACCTGGAAGCGTACGATCTCTATATCAAGGGTCGGTTCTTCTGGGAGCAGCGTGGGAAAGGTCTGGAAAAAGCGATCGAGTATTTCAACCGGGCGCTTGCACGGGATCCTGATTACGCGCAGGCATACACCGGGCTCGCAGATTCTTATAGTTTACTCGCATTTTACGGTTTCACGCCTCCCGGGGATGTTTTACCCAAGGCCAGGGAAAACGCGCTGAAAGCGCTTCAGATCGATGATACGCTCGCAGAGGCCCACAGCTCCCTGGGATTCATCCATCAGTGGTACGATTGGGATCACGCGGCAGCGGAGAATGAATTCAAGCGGGCGCTCGAGCTCAATCCGAGCTACGCGCCGGCACATTACTGGTATTGCACAACTCTTTTCCTCACGGATCGAAGCGATGAGGCCCTGTATGAGAGCGAGCGGGCGATAGCGGTAGATCCGCTCTCGATTCCAGCCAATACGTTCTATGCGATGTTCTTGATCGGAGTACGGGAGTTCGACCGGGCGATAGTGCAGTTGAAAAGAACACTCGAGCTGGATCCGGACTACCCGCTCGCGCACTGGCTCCTAGGAAGCAGTTATTGCCATCAGTCGAGATACGATGACGCCATTGCCGAGAGTCGCAAGGCGGTGGATCTATCGGGTAACATTCCTTGGACGCTGTCGAGTCTGGGTTGGGTGTACGGCATGAGCGGTCGGGCAACAGAAGCCCAAAAGGTACTTGCAGAGCTCGCGGACAGATCCAAACGTGAATACATACGACCGATGTGTTTTGTGCACGTCTACTCGGGGCTCACAGAATTTGATCAGGCGCACGCTTGGCTGATCAAGGCATATGAAGAACGTGACTTATGGTTGATTCTCATGAGCATCGATCC
>CP070702.1:760770-765336 GCA_020349905.1 Candidatus Eiseniibacteriota bacterium | reverse complement strand
TCCTGAATCACGCCAGTTCGCCCTGCTTTGGATCTGGGCACCAGAGACGACCGTACAGTGCCGGCCGAGTTTCCCGGATATGACAATACCAGAGGGAAGATGCACAAGCAGCCCAGGCCCTATCTCTGCAGATATGACTATCTTTGCGCCGGTGGCGATTTCCACGAGCAGGCCGAGTGCGATAGAAAGTAGACTGAAGGGGAAACGGATGAGTCGGTATCTGATTCTCTGGGTCCATCTAGCATATCTATAGACACAGACAGCCCAGAAGCCGAGGTCCAGCAGAAGAATCTTCGCTCGTAATAGAAAACACCGGTTTTCGTGACCCTTCAGATACCGCTTGATGTCATAACGCAAATTGTCGAGCATCGCTTCATCTCTTCTTCTCTTTATTTGGCTGCACGTCGCCGCTGACCCGTCGCAAGATGTTTTGATATTCAACCATGATATTCTCCACTCGTGATTCCACGGCGAAGTGTTTGGCTACGAGCGCCCGGCCTCTCCTTCCTACGTTCTTCCTTTCGTCTGCGGCGGCCTTGACCAACAGCGAAAGCCCCTTCAAGCAGCCATCCAATTGGCTTGCTGGGAATATCGTACCGCACGATTCAGCAAGTGGACGAAGGGGATGGAGCGCCCCGAGACCTTTGAGCATATCGATACACATCCCCACATCCGGTGCAACGAATGGCAGGCCCGCAGCCATGTACTCAAGAACGGCTACAGGTCCTGATTCGACAGAGCTGGTAAGGATCCCGATGTCACTCCCTCGGAGTATCTCTGACACATTTGAGCAGTCAAGTAGGATTCTGTAATCATGACCGCAGCTCGAAAATGCCGCCTCGACCGCCTGAAGGTGGCGCGGGTTGATCTTCTGCCCAACCAACAGAGTTGTGATTCTCCCTCGCTCCGGCAATCGGCTGAGGGCCTTCGCCAGCAGGAGGTGCTCTTTCTCTGGGCGGAAGTTTGCCACGCAGGCTAAGACCAGACTGCCCTTCGGAATAGCATACGCTGCCCGCAGCGTCTCGTTTCTCTTCTCCGGGAACTCTTCAAGATCTACGGCGTTAGGTAGGAGCCTTATCTTCCTGGTGTCTACGCCGTACAAGTCTCGCGCCCAGTTCCCAAGAGTATCGGAAACAACGAAATGGCACTTCGTCCCGGCAAAGCAGAGCCGCATCTTCCATTTCTGTCTGTTGGCGGGACCATGATGGTCATGCGTAACCAAGCACGGCGCGCGTCTTGGCAATAAGCAGTTGAGCACTCTGCTGAGCAACGCGGAGGAAGAGTTGTGACTATGGACTATTTGAATGCCGCTTTCTTTCAGGTACTTCAGAAGCCTGGCAAACCCAGCGATATCGAAGACTGATTTCCTTCCGGCTATGAAAAGCCTCACACGCGGAGCCACGAATGCCTCAAGCGAGCCCCCGTAGCGAGACGCGACCAGATGAACCTCAATCCCCTGCTTCGCGAGCCGGTTCGCATACTTAACCGCGACCCCTTCTGCTCCTCCGGGTCTCAACGTGTCAACGAGATGAGCCACTCGCATACGCCTAGTCGTCAGTCGAACAATGACCTGACCGGGAGAAATCCGGCATGGGTAATACGGCATGATAGTGCTGTTGGAGCATGCTCCTGATGCCAAGAACGTAGCGCTCGTATGTACTTGCCTTGGCCAGTGGAATGCCCTTTTGCACCACTCGCCTTCTGAACTCTTCGTTCCCTGCGAGTGTGAGTATTCCCTCGGCGATTCCGCCCACCGGGTCATCCATATCAACCACAATTCCACACTGTTTTTCGTTGAAGATCTGTGCCTGGCACCCAGCAGGGGTTACTAGGCAGGGAACTCTGAATGCCATCGCTTCCGTCAGTACTTTAGCATAGCCTTCGATAGTCGAAGGCAAGACGAGAAAATCGGCGCGGGAGAACTCCTCCTTGACCGCCTCACGAGTCAAGAAACCCGTGAAGAATACGCTCCCCTCACAGCCGCGCTGCTTGACCAGCTCTTGAAGCTTCCTCCGGCAAGGACCATCCCCGACGATCGTGAGGCGGCATCGAAAACTCCTCTTGAGCAACTCATGCGTCGCTTCAATGACGAGACTGCAGCGTTTACGATCTTCAAGCAGCCCGACGAAGAGGATGTTTCTTTCCTCTGTGTTGTACTCCTTCTCCCGCTTCAAGATCTCCTCGAGTTCCCGTTCTGCAAAACAGGGGTTGAAGAAGGAGTGGCAATAAGACGGCTGGTCCGTCAAGGACCCATTTAACGTTACTGGACCGCCAAAGGACCCACCGAACAGTCGTCGGCGCTGTCTCCTGCTGGCAAAGCCTTCGCCGGGAAGCGGTGTGCAGGAACTAGCCCATTTTGCCCAGCGGATCTTTTCACTCCTTCGAGCGAGATACTCGCATGCTATGAGGCTGATGTTGGCAGGACAGCGTAGCTGCAGGACATCTGCCCACTGATGGAGCCTTATGATCTTGCTGAGCCACTGGGGAACTGATAGGAGTATGCGTCCTTTGTCGACGAGTCTGGCTCCCCCCTGTGCTGGGACGAGGTCTACTGTGACTCTATCGTTCCGGTAGAGTGAGCAGTGTCTCTGAAATTCCCCCACTCCGGTTGTGGCGAGGTGTCTCACTTCGTCGAAGAGGCACCCGAGATAATCGATCTCTTTTGCCAAAGGACCTTGGCAGGCCCAGCCTCGATCTGACTCGAAGTGCTGTGCGTGGGACACAATTCCCAATTTCATACTCACAACTCAGACGGATCCCTCTGGCCGAGGCAATTCCTGGATGCCTGCGCCCTGGGAGAACATCTTCTTGGCTTGACGAATGGATCGTAGCAAACGTATGACGTCACGCGGTAATCCCAGTACACCCCAGCAGGCGTATAGAGCCCTTTGGATTCCCCCTATTCTACCCTTTAGCCGGTAGGGTGTCCAAGAGTCCAGGAAACCCAGAATTATCTCCTCCCGCATTGCGCGCCGTGAGAAGTAGGTCATACACATGTACAGGACTGACGGGCTTGGCTTCGGAGCAAGCAACCCCTTCGTTCTGAAGGCATCCCACGAACCATACACGCGAAGTCCCCCCCGTGCGGATTTGAGGTGAATCCGTCTTGCTGTCGGGGAATGGATACTTAGCAGGCCGTGGAGATAAGCGCGAATGCCGAATTCACCGTCACCACGGCGCTGCAGATCGTATTGTGTGTCAAAGAGACCGACCTTCCGGAAGGCGTCCCTCCGGACCATGGCGTTTCCTGAGTCGAACTGGTCAGCGACGCGATAGAAGGAATAGTTCAGTGGGACAGGCGCGCCGACCTCTGACAACGAGGCCCCGGCCGATATAGCGGCGTCGAATGCGAAAAGACATTGGAGGTGGCTTTCGATGAAGTTCCTGTCAATTTCCGAATCATCATCAAGGAAGAGCAAGTAGTCGGCCTTGGACTCCCGAATCGCAGCGTTTCGTGCGGTCCACTGGCCTCTCTCCGACTGCCACATGACACGAAGGTTGAGTTTCTCTCTGAACTCCTCGTAGAGTCCTGGCCTCCGCTCTGCCAGGGGGTTCTGGTCGACGCAAAGGACTTCTAAGGGTCTTATGGTCTGGCGAGAAAGCTGCTCCAGCAACTGTCGGAGGAAACCGTATCTGCCGAGGGTCGGCAGGATGACAGAGACCTGACAACGCTGAGTCTTCGCGCGATCCACAGGGGGGAGACGAGTTCGATAGGATTTCCTTGCTACGGAGGGGTGCTGACGATTCCTGCGCAAAGCCGCTACGTACTCTGCTATCTCTGCTCCAAAAGGGTCACGAAGAGCTCTCCGTAGGCATACGTACTGCGCCTGCTTCACACCAGCGGATCTGATGATGTACAGGTAACGATCAGACAGTGGATAGGATAGCCCTTTCGTCGTGGGACGGCTGCTCGGCAGCAGGCCAGGTTCATGAAAGATCAGCCCGCCGTGCCTCAGTAGTCTGTTCCCGAGCTCCAACCCTGCCATGTCCACGGAGAGGAAAGCTCCGTCGATTCCTCCCAACGCTCTGATAACTTCCCTTCGCAGCAGACATGCTCGCAGCGACAGCTTATCACTGACAGCGCGTGTGTGCGGATCAGGATCACAGTTGAACTGCCACGTCGGAAGGTAGAAGTCTCGATCTTGGGGATGCCTTCGGGCCCCGAGTAGCAGCCCCGCGTGCCAGCAGTCCCCAGGCTTGCGAAGAAGAGACATCAGCCAATTCTCGGCAGGAGGTGTCCTCGAAAGCCTGAGGTCCCAGAGAAGAAGCGCATCTGCTTCCTTCTTCTGTGCAAGGCTTCTGATGGTTTGTCTCGCAGTGTCGACCTGCAACGGTGAGAAACGAACCTCCCCCGATGTCCATTGGACTTCAGGGCAGGAGTCCTCAGGCGTTTTCCACATCACCAGGTCAATGGCCATGCTACACTTCTTACTCAACCACGCCCTTGTAGGCAAGTGAGCCGATCAGGAATTCGTTGAGAATGGGGATTCTCAGTAACCGACGAAAGGGCTCCTTCCACGGTTCGAGACGCAAATACTCGCATCGAACGCCCGGATAGTTCACAAT
>CP070702.1:757172-760670 GCA_020349905.1 Candidatus Eiseniibacteriota bacterium | reverse complement strand
CACACTGATTCTGTTAGAATGGCGGCGTAACGACAGCTAATGACGGAAGCACCCGAATACTAACCTAAAGACTGGCACCCATACCGGGGGCAGGCCAATGCCTGTGAAACCGTTGTTCTGCAAAACCGCGTTCTGCATCCCCTCCTGGAGATCCTCCAATGACTGACGCCAAGACCGGGTTCCGTGGGTCCCTGCGAGAGTATGCTCTTTACATCGCCGTAGTTTCTTGTCTGCTCGCTTTTTGCTTCACGCAGCTCTCCCAGTACAATGCAAGGACGCAGGAGGAGCGTAAAGAACTTCGCCGAGAGCTTTCTATTCTGCTCGTCATTTCAACAGATCTGAAAGAGATTGAGAAGTACGTTCGCTTGCCAGATGATGAGGTCACTGGCCAGTTCGCAGTGATCGATCTTTCCCGCTTCGATAGCGGCAAAGACCTTGTCGGGGAACTCTGCGATTGGCCCGCCGCGAACGCGCTCTTGTCTGAACGTGCGGTGACCATGATCGAGCGGTTGGTTGGAGATATAGGCAGCCGTACCCGGGTTCTTCTGGAGCTATGCGCACACCTGCAGGGCAAAGCCGTTTCTGACCTGCTCATTGAAGATGTCATTATTGCCACATGGGATAATCTTCCAGCCTTTTTGGAGATGGGGGGCAAGAATGACCTTACTGCGACACAACTGCAGTGGCTTGTCGGGTTTTGTAGGAACGTGATTGGCAGAATCGTGCTATACGCAAGGCCGCCTCATCCGCCCGTGACGATAACAGTTGCTGACGCTCTGTTGTACAGGGATATCTTCTATGTATGCGAGCCTGAGGTTGCGTCCAAGACTGTTCGCTGTTATCGGGTACTTGGTGACATACAGGAAAAACAAGAAGCGCTTCGGGAGCACGCACGTTCAGCGAATCCGGTTAGCTGGCTGTTCCAGATCTGTGGCTTGGGAACCGATTCCGGGCGAATTATTGAGGAAGCCGAACACGCTATTAGGACCCTGATGAGTGAATTGCGGCAACAGCGGCTGAATGAAGTCCAAGACCTCGTCACGAAGCGGATCAAGGAAATCCAGGAGCGCTTAGATTGAAGAAGCTCTGAGGGTAGAATTCACCGTATCAGTGTAGGAAGGGGTGCTTCCGTCATCAACTGTCGCTACGCGGCCATTCTAACAGAATCAGTGTGTCTCAAGGGACACAAGAGACTGACAACCACGACCACAAAGACAATCGGCTGCCCGGCGAAAGTGAATACGTCTCTGAAAGACAACCGTCTTGAGACCAACCCAGCCTGCATCCGCTGCATGCCTTGCCTCCAGCAGTTGCAGGTGTTACCGAAAGAAGGCATGAGTCGTATCTCGGAAGGGCCGCCGGCGGTCAAGGCAATTCAACGGGCCTTGCCCCGTTTTCTGGTCTTGGTGGCGGAGGCACCTGGCGGCTCGTTTCGAAGACGTCTATCTTCTGATGGGTGGCGCTCTGCGCGGTCTAACGGGCGCAGGGGGTTCTGGGGGTGTAATGGGCAGAAGCGGCCGCACCACTGGAGTGGCAATTAGTGACAGTCGTCTTGTGACGAAAATGTCCCTCAACGCGTTTGTATCTCCTGAGACCAGGTTACTGGCGGCAGACTCAAATGCCACGTAATTGCCGTCGGCGCTTATGCACGGAGCCCTGGAATGGTTGTCTGCCTCGTCCCCCGAAGAACCGACGTTCAGCCGAATAGTCTGATGGGTCTGGCGGTCGTGAACGAAGATGTCCTCACGTCCGGTATCTCCGGGTACCAGATTACTGGCGTTCGAGCAAAAGACCACATAGCGTCCATCCTGCCCGCCTATGGAGGGAGAAAACGAACGGCCGTCCGCCTGGTTCCCTGAAGAACTCACGCTCACCCGGGTGGTCTGGCCAGTCGAACGGTCGTGAACGAAGATGTCTCGCACGCCGTTTGTGTCCCCGGGGACTAGGTTAGTGGCGTCAGACTCAAAGGCCGCGAAGCGCCCATCGGCACTTATTGAGGCGGAAAGGGACATGTCGTTGCCCTGGTTTCCTGCAGAATCCACGCTCACCCGGGTGGTCTCGTGAGTCTGGCGGTCGTGAACAAAGGCATCGTAGTTCCACGTTGTCTGACCAGGGGCCAAATTGCTTGCCAGGGAGTCAAAGGCCACATAGCGCCCGTGGGTGGTCATGGAGGGGCGATATGAATTCTTGAATACCTGCTCTCCCGAGGACTTTACGCTCACGCGGGTTGTCGCTCCGCTCTGCCGGTCATGAACAAAGACGTCAATTGCCGAGTTTGTGTCCCCGGAGACAAGGTTAACGCCCGAGGACCTGAAGGCCACATAGCGCCCATCGGCGCTTATGCAGGGGTCATCCGAGGGGTCTGCAGGCCAGTTCACCTCGTTTCCTGAGGAATCCACGCTCACCCGCGTGGTCACGCCTGTCTGGCAGTCGCGAACGAAGATGTCCGGCATGTGATTTCCATCATTGGCGACCAGATTACTGGCATCGGACGCGAAAGCTGCATAACGGCCGGCAGCACATATCGAAGGAGCCCAGGAATCGCCGTTTGCTTCATTTCCCGAGGAATCCACGCTCACCCGAGTGGTTTGGTTAGTCTGCCGGTCGTAGAGAAAGATGTCTTCCTTCAGATTCGTATCACCGGCGACCAGATTGCTGGCCTTAGACTGGAAGATCACATAGCGTCCATCAGCACTTATGAAAGGAGCCGAGGCATCACCGTTTGCCTGATTGCCTGAGGAGTCCACGCTCACCCGTTCCATCGTCGAGGCCTCGACGTCTCGGCGATCGACTGCGGAATCCACACTCACCCGCCTCATTGCCAACCCATAGCCGGCGCCTGCGAGCATTAGACCGAGAGAGAATACAAAGACCAAACCTGGTGATCTTGTCACTTCACGCATGGCTCTTCCCCCTTTCGCATCGGTGAATGCGTTCGCAGAATACTTGTGCTTTTCGATTAGCACAGTATGGCCAGGAAGTCAAGCAGACAGGGTGGTTCCGTCATTAACTGTCGCTACGCGGCCGGTGCTACCGTCATCAACTGTTGCTGGCCGTGCTGTAACTCTCTCAGTTGATATCTCTTACGACGTATTCTGGCGTTAACATGTTTGGGGCATCACGAAAAGGGATGTAACGCCCTGTACGCGCGCGACCTATGCCCTAGCTAACAACACTCAGTGACGGAAGCACCGCACAGCGCAGACAAAAAAAAGCCCGCGCTCAGCGTCCCTCCCTGAGTGCAGGCTTGGCTTCCTGTACCCGCCGTTCGGCGGGGAACTCTACTTACCTGACAGCATTCTATCCGGGCACGTGCTGGATGTCAAGCGCCACCTCCCGCACGCTTCCCGTTCGCAGATAGTAGATGGCTATGGTGCTGCTGTTGTCTCGGCATGGGAGCCACGGCTCTGGCCTGGCTTGTGTGATGAGCGTGGACAGTCCAACCAGGGCTTAGGCCTCTGCCTGGTGGGAGGGGCAGGCCTCGTGCAGGCGACAGTT
>CP070702.1:751621-757072 GCA_020349905.1 Candidatus Eiseniibacteriota bacterium | reverse complement strand
TGCCGCCGGCGGAACGCCGCACGAGGAGCTCTTGAAGGAACTGCTCGGCCACGAGTTCTTTCAGACGGAGCCGCCGAAATCGACGGGCCGAGAGCTCTTTGGAGGTAAATTCGTTATGCTCTTGCTCGAGAGGGCCAGAGCGCTGGGCCTGTCTGACGCCGACCTGGTGGCCACGGCCACTGCGCTCACCCCACGTTCCATCGCGAATGCGTGCGAGCGGTTCGTCTTCCCGAGAGTGAGTATCGACGAGCTCATCATCAGCGGTGGTGGAAGCAAGAACGAGACCCTCGTGCAAGGTCTCAGGGAATGCTTCGAGCCGGTTCCCGTCGTCTACTCTGACGACTACGGCATCAGCAGTTCGGCCAAGGAGGCCGTCGCCTTCGCCATCCTGGCTAACGAGACAATATGCGGCGGAAGCGGGAACCTGCCGGGAGCTACCGGAGCCAGGAGAAGGACAATTCTGGGGAAGATAGTCCCTGCATCCAGGCCCGACTGAGGCCCGGCCGTTCACGCGTGAGAGTGGGCGTACGGGAACGAGCGTGGGCGTGAAGAAAGGAAACTCATGAAACCGTCCTGGCGCGCTCTGATATGTCTGTCAATCGTCCTCCTTTTGATGGCGGGGTGTGCCGGAGTGAAGCGGCCGGTACCCCCTCCTCACGAGCGTCCCGGCCTGAGAGTTGGGCTTCTGGTCGACGCAGCGAGCGTCACCGTCACCGCGTCTGGTAGATTTCAGATTTCAATCGAAGGAAACCCTCGAAGGCCGAAACTCTGCGAAGCGGGGGAAAGATGGACTTTTCTTCCGGGCACGGGAGGGCCGGAAGAGGTGGGAATAGAAATAATCGATGACGACGGCCTCTCCAGGGGCACCCTGGACGTTACTCTTGTCATAAGCAGCGCGGAGCCTGAGAGCTTTCTCATGCTCGGCGGGAAAAGATACAGGGGACAGTTCAAGATATTCCGAGGTCGCTCCGGCCTTCTCACGCTGGTCAACGTGGTCGACGTCGAGTCCTACCTTAGAGGCGTGGTTCCCAACGAAATCGGTGGCCTCACCCCGCAGATTCTGGAAGCGGTGAAGGCCCAGGCCATAGCGGCCCGTACCTACGTTTTCTACTTTCGTGGGCGCTACGAAGAGCAGGGATTCGACGTGCTTCCCACTGTGCAGGACCAGGTCTACTCGGGTGTGGAAGGGGAGAGGCCGGTGAGCGACAGGGCCGTGGCAGAGACCTTCGGTACCATCATTACGTACAAGGGGCAACCCATAAGGGCCAACTACTCGTCCACGTGCGGAGGGGCGACGGCGGCAATCGAAGATGTTTGGCCCGAGAAGCCGGTTCCCTATCTCAAAAAGATCGTGGACAAGAAGCCGTATCAGAAGGAAGCTTACTGCAGTCACTCTTCCACCTTCAGGTGGAAGGAAACCTGGACAGGCCAGGAGTTTGAATCCATCTTCAAGAGATATTTCCCGCTCCAATACCCGAAGGCGAGACAACCCTCCGAGTCAGAGAAGCTAGTGGATGTCAAGGTGGCGCAGCGCAGCAAGTCGGGTAGGGTCAGAGTGCTCGAGATTGTCACAACCGACAGCGTTTACAGGTTGACGGGGGACGCGATCCGGCTCGTAGTAAGAAGGCCCGTTCCGCAGCAATCGATACTGCGTAGCATCCTCTTCGACGTCAACGTCCAGAGACAGCGCGGCTACGCCGAGACCATCATCTTCTTCGGTGGAGGCAACGGCCACGGCGTGGGCATGTGTCAGATGGGCGCAATCGGCATGGCCAGACAGAACATGAGCGCCAAGGACATCCTGATGCACTACTACAGGGGTGGGAAGCTTTCGCGGGTGTACTGAACTGACCCGGCTGCATGAGTTGCGAGCCCTCCCGAATGAGGAAGCCGTTGCGGAATGAGATAGATACGCTGCTCTCCTCTATGAGCCTCAAGCAGAAGCTGGGGCAGCTTCTGGTCGTGGGGTTTGAAGGCACCGAGCTCACGAAGGAGCTTTCCGACTCCCTTTCGAAGGGCAATTTCGCGGGATTCATTCTGTTCAAGAGAAACATCGAGTCCTCGGAGGGTGCCAGGAGACTCCTCAAAGGGCTGAGACGACTCTTCCCGCCGGACCTTCCCCCGATTCTCTCCCTTGACGAAGAGGGAGGGCGGATCTCTCAGATAGACCATCTGTTCTCGGTGTCTCCCTCCGCCTCCAGGATCGGCGCCACAAGGAACACCAGGTTCGCCTTCTTTCACGCCCGCGACAGCGCCCAGAAGTTGAAATGGCTGGGTTTTAACGTGGTGTTTGCCCCGGTCCTGGACGTGAACGACGAGCCGAAGAATCCTGTGATAGGAGACCGTTCGTTCGGCGCTGACCCGGGCCTGGTCGCCTCGCTCGGAGGAGCGGCCCTCAAAGGTTTCAACGACGGAGGAATCGTCCCCACCGCGAAACACTTTCCGGGTCACGGCTCGTCCCTGGTTGACTCTCACAAAAACCTTCCCGTCATAAGCCATCCGGCCGAGCGATGGTACAAGTTCGAGTTTCTGCCGTTTACGACTGCGATAGAACAGGGCGTCCGGATTGTGATGATGGGCCACATCGGCTGCCCCGGTCTTTCCGGAAGAGAGGATCAACCTGCCAGTTTCTCCCCTCGCGTCGTTGAGCAGATACTCAGAAAGGAGCTGGGTTTTCAGGGTGTGGTGATTACAGACGCTCTTGAGATGGGTGCAGCTGCGCACTACGTGGCGTCGGGCGGCAGACTCGAGGAAGCGCTCCTCGCGGGCTGTGACATACTTCTCTTTGCGCACGGAGGCGAGAATGCCGGGAAGGCCCTGCGGAACCTGCTCAAGGCCGTGAAAGAAGGACGCCTATCAGAGGCCAGGGTGGATGAATCCCTGCGCAGAATACTCGCCCTCAGGAAGCACCTGCTTTAGGCAGGCTCTTCCGCACCACACATGTGCTCCGGCGCTTCTTGACGTCTACCCGTTTTGGCGTTAGACTCTCCAATTGCGCCCGGGGTGGAGTTTCTAAGCTCAGCGACTTCGTCTCGCCGCGCCTCCGTTCTCCTGTAAACGACGTGCGATTTCCTAAGTGTAATGAAACCTCGAGAGGAGGCCGAAATGTACTCCGGTTACCGCAGAGCTTTCAAGTGCGGAGCGCTCCTGACTTTGCTCTTTGCCGTCGCGCTTTCTGTCTGCCTGGTCCTTGCGTGCGCCAAGAAGACGGAGGAAATCCGAGTCGGTGAGTTCGGCTCCCTGACCGGCACCACAGCCACGTTCGGAATCTCCACGAAGAACGCGATAGACCTGGCAATAGGGGAGGCCAACGAGGCAGGTGGAATCAACGGCAAGCTGATAAAGGTCATCGTGGAGGACGATCAGAGCAAGCCCGAAGAAGCGGCGACCGCCGTTAGGAAGCTCATCGAGCAGGACCGGGTCATAGCTGTCCTGGGAGAGGTGTCCAGCTCCAGAAGTCTCGCGGGAGCTCCGATATGCCAGAACGCAAAGGTCCCGATGATTACCCCCTCTTCCACCAACCCGAAGGTGACCCAGGTGGGAGACTACATCTTCAGAGTCTGCTTCACGGACCCCTTCCAGGGAATGGTGGCCGCCGTGTTCGCGCTGGACTCGCTGGGAGCTCAGAACGCGGCCATCCTGAGAGACATCAGGAACGATTACAGCGTAGGGCTGGCTGATTTCTTCATAGAGACTTTTACTTCGCGCGGAGGGAAGATAGTCGCCGACGAGTCTTACAGCGAGGGCGACATCGATTTCAAGGCGCAGCTCACTGCCATCAAGGCCAAGTTCCCTGACGTAGTGTTTATTCCCGGCTACTACACCGAAGTGGGTCTAATAGCCAGGCAGGCCAGAGAGCTTGGCATCGAGCGGCCCCTGCTCGGAGGCGACGGCTGGGTCTCCGACCGGCTGATAGACATCGGTGGCGAGGCACTGAACGGCTGCTATTTCGTGAATCCCTACTGGGAGCAGGACCCCGACCCGGCGGTGCAGAAGTTTGTCGTCACATACAGAGAGCGTTTCGGCGGCAACCCCGACGGGATGGCTGCGCTGGCCTACGACGCGGGCAGGTTCCTCGTGGCCGGGCTAAAGAAGCTGGCCGAGGAGGAACCCGAAGTCTTCACCGCGATAGTGGGGCTGCCCCGTGCGGAGACGAAGGAGCTCCGTGCTCAGGCGCTCGCGAAGCTGCGAGACATCTTTGCCTCCACGAGGGACTTCCCGGGCATCACAGGCAGCATCTCCATAGACGAGAACAGAAACGCCGTGAAGCCCGCCATCTTCTTGACTATAGAAGACAGGCAGTACAAGTTCGTCGGCAAAGTGCTTCCTTGAGAGCCTCCAGAGGAATCCTTGCAGGAATTTCTTCAGCAGCTTGTAAACGGAATCACGTGGGGAAGCATCTACGCGCTCATAGCCCTGGGTTACACCATGGTCTATGGGATCCTGAGGCTGATCAACTTCGCCCACGGTGACGTTTACATGGTGGGGGCGTTTACGGCCTACTTCGCCGCCAGACTGTTCGGGGCTCCTGGTTCAGTGAGCCTCTTCGCGGCGGTTCTCGTTCTCCTCATCGCCATGGCCACAAGCTCGATGCTGGGCATAGTCATCGAGCGAGGGGCGTACAAGCCCCTCAGAAGATCGCCTCGACTCACGATGCTCATAACCGCCATCGGGGTCTCCCTCCTTCTTGAAAACCTCGCGCTCATAGTCTTCGGAGCAGACCCCAAGTTCTTTCCACAGATCATCGCTCCCCGTCAACTCGACATAGGGGGAGTGCTGGTCAGCAGCCACCAGATCATCGTTCTCTCCGTGTCGATTGTTCTTATGATCCTGCTTCAGGTCGTGGTGCTGAAGACGAAGATAGGAAAGGCAATGCGGGCCGTCTCGTTCCACAGGGAGGCCTCGAGCCTGATGGGAATATCCACCGACAACGTCATCACCTTCACCTTCGCCGTGGGCTCGGCCCTTGCTGCAGCGGCGGGCGTGCTGGTGGCGCTCAGCAATCCCAAGATAGACCCACTGATGGGGATAATGCCGGGGCTGAAGGCATTCGTAGCTGCGGTGCTCGGGGGGATAGGGAACATACCCGGAGCTATGTTAGGTGGCCTCATCATGGGCGTTTCAGAGGTGATGGTCGTGGGATACATCTCGTCCACTTTCAGAGACGCCATCGCCTTTGCGCTTCTCATCATAATCCTGCTTGTGAAACCCACTGGCCTGATGGGTACCGGAATGGGGGAGAAGGTGTGAGGAGAAGATGAAGAACTTCCTCTTCGTCGTCATCGCAATAGCGGTCCTTCTTGTTCTGGACCTCTTGCTGCCCTCTCTGGTCAATCCGTATATCTTTCAGATTCTCATCCTGTGTGGAATAAACATCATCCTCGCCGTGAGCCTCAACCTGGTGAACGGGTACACGGGACAATTCTCCATAGGGCACGCAGGCTTCATGGC
>CP070702.1:742353-751521 GCA_020349905.1 Candidatus Eiseniibacteriota bacterium | reverse complement strand
TCAGTGCTACCCTATCTGGAAAAACGAATCGTAGGGAGCTGCCCGAACCTCCATCAAGCAGAAATGATGCCAAGCCACAAGAAAGACAGCGTTGCACAAGTATTCTGCGCTGCGCACGGGGCGAAATCAAGGATTTTGAAAGGTAAAGGGCGTGCGGCACCAGCGGACCTGCGCGGGCCACAGCGTTAGGAGACAAAAGCAGATATTGAAGCGGCTAACGTCATTTCACCTGGCCCCTGCCCATCTGGCCGATTCCGAGACCTAGGCCAATGTTGGTCCTCAGGGCCTCTGTTCTTTCTCCAGCGTGCTCCAGACCGCCTCAACCTCGAGTCTGGCCCGTCCGTTCGAATGTTCAACGATCGTCTTTCCTTCCACGGCCGCTCCAACCACCGATTCATGAAACCCTATTCGACCCACAAACGGGATGTTGCCGATCTTGCAGTACGCTTCGACCTCTGCCGCCATCTCCAGGTTGAGATCATACTTGTTTATCACCAACTTAACCGGTACGTTGAAGTGGCGCGCCACGCCTATGACTCTGTCTGCGTCATGAAGACTCGATAACGTAGGCTCTGTAACCACCAGCGCGCAGTCCGCCCCGGACAAAGAGGCGATCACAGGACATCCGATTCCCGGAGCGCCGTCCACGATGACCCAATCGCGCTTCTGGGACTCTGCTATCTCTTTCGCCCTCCGTTTCACCACCGACACGAGCTTGCCAGAGTTCTCTTCTGCTATTCCCAACTGAGCGTGCACCATGGGGCCGAATCGGGTCTCGGAGACAAACCACTCCCCTGATGTACGCTCGCGCATCTCGATGGCTTTAACGGGACAGACGAAGTGACAGAAGGCGCATCCCTCACAGGAGACCGGATCCACCACGAAGTCCTCGCCTATCGCGTCAAAACGGCAGCGCACGCGGCATTCGCCGCACCGGCTGCAGAGCGTTTCATCTACCGAAGCGTATCTTCCACCACTGAACTGGTGTCTATCGATCACGGTCGGCTGAAGAAGCAGATGGAGGTCTGCCGCGTCCACGTCGCAATCCGCCATCACGGGGTTGTGAGACAGTGCGGCAAAGGACGCGGCAAGTATGGTCTTTCCGGTACCACCCTTTCCACTGATTACTACGAGTTGTTTCACGCCATCACTCCGGATGGGTAGCGACCAGAATACGTTCGATACTCTCGATCAGCTTCTGGAATTCCGCTTTGTACTCGGGCATCGCTTCGACAATCGAGATTCCTTCCGAATACGCCATTGCTATCTCTCTCTTGAAGGGTATGCGCATCAGTATGGGAATACCCCTTTGCTGACAATAGTCGTCCACCTTGCCATCGCCCAGGCCCGAACGGTTTATCACGACGGCGAAAGGAATCTCCAGTTTCTTCAACGCCCCGACTGCCAGCGCCAGATCATGTAGACCGAAGGGGGTGGGCTCTGTGACCAGAAGGCAGAAATCGCTCCCCCGCACTGCCTCGGTTGCCGGGCAGGAAGTCCCGGGCGGAGCATCGACGATTACCGTTCTCGTCCTGTCTCCGTGTTGTTTGACTGCACGAATCAGTGGAGGAGACATGGCCTGGCCAACGTTGAGCCTGCCGTGCACGAACGCCAGGCCATCACGGCCGCCCGTCTGGAGAGTACGCGTTTGGGAAGCATGTATCTCAAAAGTACCCGCCTCAAAGGCGCCCGCCTCTACACAACCGATCTCTTTGTCAATCTCACCTATTGCTGCACGGGGGCACAGAAAGCTGCACGAGCCGCAGCCGTGACACAGCTCCTTGAACACGAGCACGTCGTCTTTTAACACGGCTATGGCGTTGAAGGAGCAGACCTCCTGGCACCTTCCACAGAAATCGCACTTCTGCTTGTCGATATCGGGAACAGGAACGCAGATGCGAACGTGCTTGTAGAGTTTGACCGTCACGAATATGTGGGCGTTCGGTTCCTCAACGTCGCAGTCCAGTAGCTGGACGTTCTCGCCCAACGAGAGGGCAAGAGCCGTCGCCACAGTCGTCTTGCCCGTTCCGCCCTTACCGCTGGCGATCGATAGGATCATGCTCGCCCTATTCCCGGGCCATACGTTTCCCACATTTGGGGCAACTCATCGAATAGCAGGGGAAACCAGCCCGATGAGCCACCCTCTCTCCACAGCCGGGGCAGACGCAAAAGCCTCCTGGTCCCGCTCCGGCGCGGGTACCGCTCATTTTGCCTCGTCTCCGAGCATCGGCTTCTTTCTCCTTTCCTCGCGGCATCGTTCGCACCTCCCTCGATTTCGCTCAGCCAGTATCCGGGCTCTCTTCTCACGGCATACCGGTCTTGGAACTCACGCTGGGACCCTGGGCCGATTTGAAGTCGCCATTTCTGTATCTTTCGGCCGCCTCTTTTACGCCTCCGGACACGTCGGTGATGACGTCTATCCCTGCAGCTTGTAGCGCCCGGAAGGCGTTCGGGCCCACGTTGCCCGTCAGGATCGCCTTCACGTCCTTGGCCGCCACGGCTTGCCCGGACTGAATGCCGGCCCCGCCGGCAGCTTCGACGTTCGGATTCTCAATTGCCTCAAAGTCGAGAGTGTCCGTATCCACAACGATGAAGTACCGGCACCTGCCAAAACGCGGATCGACCTCCGACTCGAGATTGGGCCCTCGGGAAGTTACGCAGATCTTCACGACCTCATCTCCTTGCCGAAACCGAGGTTCCCGGTGTCGACACTTGCTGGTCTGCTTCTCTAGGCTCAGCTCTCGTCGTTGTCCGGATGCTCGCACTCGGTCTTGTCCAGACCGTATCCCTTCCCGCCACCCGGACTGCAGAGACTCTCGCCACCTACAAGAGTTCCCTTCACTAATTCGCTTATGACGGTTTCTATCTCCCCGCTGACGCCCACGATCGCCGGTATGCACTGCTCGTTGAAGAGAGTAGTCGCTCGCGCCCCCATCCCACCTGCCACTATGCACTCCACACCCGTCTGTGCCAGAAACCGTGGGATGGCACCGGGTTGATGACCGGGATTCTCAACCAGCGCTCTGTGAGTGAGTTTCCCATCCTCAATATCAACGATGGTGAAGTGCGGGCATCGGCCGAAGTGAGGAGACACCGAGCTTCCGTCCGTGGAAATGGCCACGCGCATCTTCTTCCTCCTTTGCCTGGTCTGGCTGTTGTTTCAATTGTGTCTCCGGTTCTGTGTCCCGGTCCGGGTCCGGCTCTGGCCCGGCCCTGGTTACGGCGCGTTTCTCGCTGTAGTTCCGCTTCCGGTTCCCGCTCCGGCTCCAGTTCCGGTCCTGACTCTGCGTCTTGCCCCGGTTTTACTCCTTCTCCTGGTCACGGGCCTTATCGAGAGTGCGTATGCGCTGTTGTACGTCCCTGAGCTCCTTCTTGAGAATCCGCTCCTGCTCCAGGAGAAGCTCCGTCTCTTCTGCGGCCGTCGGCTCCGACGGCCAGGGGCCCGCCCAATTGCCGAAGGCGGGATGGCCCACCCGGGTCAGCGCCCAACCCGGTACTCCCGTAGCCCAGAATCGATACCTCCAACCCCGACCGCCACCCAACCACGCACCTTCGCCAAACACGCGTCCACCCCGACCCCGACCGAACCGGAATCCGCGGCCGAACCCAGACCTGCGGCCGAATCCTCCAGCGTAGCCGGACCACTCAACCCCAGCATTCATGTAGCCGGGGGTAGGGTAGCCTGCGCACAGACCGGCTCCTCGCCCTGTCCTCGGTCCTGCCCCGGCAGGACCGCTTCTGTCACCGCCTGGCATAGGTCTCACCTCCTTTATTGTTAATGGCAACCATTTTCAGTATGACGCCAAAAAAAGACAACCTCTGGCATGTTGACACCCGCTATCGCCTTTCGACACGCTAGCTCCTCCCGCGACATTCGTTGCACAACCCATAAAACTGAATCAGATGATTGGTGATCTTAAAATCGTACTTAGCAGACAAGCCCTTCTCGGTTCGATTAAGCAGTTCGATCTCTTCGTCGATGAAGTCAGTGTAATCCACTACCCTTCCGCACGCTGTGCATACCAGGTGATGGTGATGCCTGGCACCCTTGGGTCCCTCAGACAGCTCGTATCTTGCTCTGCCGTCCCCAAAATCGAACTTGAATACGAGTCCTGTCTGAACCAGGAGTTCCAAAGTGCGGTAGACGGTCGTGAGTCCTACGCCGGGATGAATCCTGTGTACCTTAAGGTATATGTCTTCGGCGCTCAGGTGCTCCGATGATTCGCCGAGCACGTCAAGAATCGCCTGTCGGGACGTGGTCAGCCGGTAGCCCATTCCCTTGAACTTACCGTGCCACCACATCGCCCCTCTTCTTCGATGCGGAGCTTTCACTTCAGAGGCTCCTTATGGTAATGGGTTCCATTACCATTATTTGTCAACTTCGCGGTCCTGTCAAGCCCTTTCTACGATTTTCTTCGAGCCTCCCCGGCCAATCGCCTGTGTTGTCCCTAATTGCGGCCACCGGCCGACGGCGGTTCTACCAGCCTCCGAGGGCGGACGGCCCCGGTCATGGCATGCCCACGACGTTCCTGCGCTGTCTCCCCCACCCGTCAGCGCCCTAGTCGCCTCCTGGCCTCCTTCACCTCTGGCAATTCCTTGTCGGCGTCTTTCCAGATCTGCAAGAACTTGCGGTACTCGGCGGTCTCCTTGGCCGTCTCACCCTTCTGTTCGTAGACCTTCGCCAGCCTGTAATGATACTTCGGATGGCGTAGCTGGCGGCACGGGCTGGCCGCGTCTATCTTCATCATGCGCTCGTAGGTAGCCGCGGCTTTGTCCAGTTCCCCCTTTCTCTGGTACGCACGAGCCAAAACGTCTTTCACGAAAGGTAGGTTGTAAGAAATTAGGTTCGAGGAACCCACGGTGGGCATTTCCCAGGGCGATATTCTCTCGGCGATGAGGACTGCGGAGTCCAGAGAGTCCTCTTCAAGCAGAATCTCTGCGTGAAGCAGGTCTGCATAGAACACGACCCAGTCCTGCACGCCGGGCGCAATATCGGGAAGGAGCGATTGCATCTCCTTCAGCCCGGCTCTGGCGGACGAGGTATTACCGTCCTTGACGTCCAGCAACCCGAGGTAGAACTTGTACTCGGCCGTGTAGAACGGGCTGTAGGCCGGGAAGTATCCCGTGATGAAATCGTACCAGCGCTTGAAGAAGGTCCTGCTGGGTCCTCCCTGGCCGCTGTCGTAGTAGACCCATCCCTTCATCCAATCCACGGCGCCCTTAAGCGGCAGGCTGCCGATTTCTATGGCGAGGTCCTCCGCCTCGCGGAGGTCACCCAACGACTGGTCCATGTTCCCCAGCCAGTAATGATAGAAACCTCTCCACAGGTAACCTTCTGCCTTCCTCGCCGGAGACGGGGCCATGGCTATGTACTGGTCCACCCATTTCATTACCTGGACGTAGTCCTCTTTGAGCGCGTACACGTACGCGACCTTCCAATCGGATCCGAAGCCCGACTTCACCTCCATCGCCTCCGTGTATTTGGATATTGCCTCGTCGCAACGTCCCATCCTGAGATATATGTCTCCCATCGAATCCAGCGGGTTCGCGTTTCCTGGTGAGACCTTCGCGTACTTCTGGAAGTTCTCGAGCGCCTTCTCGAAATCTCCCATCTCGGCGTAGGTGTAGGCCAGATTGTTGATGACCGGCCCGTACTCCGGGTCGAGCGCCAGCGTTTTTTCGGCGTGCTCCACGGCTTGCTCGTACAGTTTCTGTCCCCAGTAGTACGTGGACAGGAAGTAGTGAACTCTTTTCTCCTTGGGATACCTCTTAGCCATGAGCTTCAAGATGCGTACCCTCTCTTCGGGGTCCTTTCCTATCTCCTTCGCGTAGGAGGCCTCTATGTAGAGCCGTTCCTTATCCGAGGCCTTTTTCGAGAGCGTCTTGGCCTTCTCGAAGGCCGCGTCTCTGGACACGTCGTCCTTGAGCTCGTCGTGGGCCCAGGCCAGGTACAGGTAGGCCACGGCAAACGTGGAGTCGGTTTCCACCGCCTTCTCAAGAAACACTCGTGCGTCGTTGTAGTAGAATTTGTCGTACTCCTCCCGCCCTTTCAGGAAGTAGTTGTACGCCTCCATCGAATTGGTCGTGACCTCGGCAATCCGGGCCGTGGCTGCGCCTATCGGGCGGTCCGGGACACCGATGCCCTGCGATATCTCCTTGCTGAGCTCGTCGATCTGGACGCGCAGAATGCTTCCCACGCCTTCGCCCTTCGAGCTGACGCTCTTGAGGAGCCTCTTGGTTTCCACGTCCAGCACCTTCACGTTAGTGGCGAACATGTCTCCGGCCTTGGTGAAGCTTCCGAGAACCACGGCTTCTATGCCGTCCATGCGGCACACCTCGAAACCCAGTTCGCTGTCGATGAGCTTCACGTCCTGCTTGCCTATCTGTTTCAGCAGGTCGTACATCCGCTCCCACGTGGTCACGCTCAGGAACCTGGATTGCTCGAGACTCGTGATGAGCAGACTCGGTATGGCTTCCTGTAGATAGTCGTAGGCTGGGTCACCGGTCTGGTTTTCGAAGCTTATGACCGCGATGGGTTTTCTCTGGACTACGCCTCCCGGCCCGAAGAGCCGCGGTTTGAGTACCAGAAACGCCGCAGTCAGGACAACTGCAATCCCCACCGGAATGGCGACCGTCCTCACCTTCTTGAGCAACCTGCGCCTGGCCTCCCTGTCCACGAACTTGGGGCGTTCGATCTTACCGGTAACGGCTTCCTCTTTCCTGAGTCTCCTGAGGTCGACCAGAAGCTCTTCTATGTTCTGGTACCTCTCCCCCGGGTCCTTGTTCATGGCCTTCTTGACGACCCACTCAAGCTCCACAGGAGCATCGGGCCGCAAGGCGGTCACGTTCTTGGGAGTCTCGTTCAGTATCGCGTAGACGATCGCCGGCTCGTAGTCCCCCTTGAACGGCAGCTCGCCCGTCACCATCTCGAACAGAACGACCCCCAGAGACCAGATGTCGGTTTGATGGGTGACCTCTTCGCCGAGCGCCTGTTCCGGGGACATGTAGGCGGCCGTCCCGAGAGTGGTTCCGGCCGCCGTCAACTGCGTCTGACCCGTGAGTTTCGCCAGACCGAAATCCAGGATCTTGACCTCGTTGTTTTCTGTCATGAAGATGTTGGCAGGTTTGATGTCCCTGTGGACGATGCCCTCCCCGTGGGCCTTGGCCAGTCCCTTGGCGACCTGCACGGTGATATCAACCGCCTCGTCCAGATTCATCGGGCCCTGGGCGATCCGGTCTTTAAGCTCCTCGCCCTTGTAGTAGGCCATGCAGATAAAGACCTGGCCGTCCTCGGTCTCGTCCGTTTCGTATATCGTGCAGATGTTGGGGTGATCCAGCGCGGAGGCGGCGCGCGCCTCCTGGATGAAGCGTTCTTTTGCATTGGGGTCGCGCGTCAGTTCCGGAGGAAGGAATTTGAGGGCTACGGTACGCTTGAGCTTGATGTCCTCGGCCTTGTAGACCACACCCATACCGCCACCACCCAGCTTCTCAGTGATTTTGAAATGGGAAACAGTCTCGCCGATCATGTGTAGGCCGATACCCGGAGGAATCAAGGGTCGCTTGGCGTCAGCGTCAAGCTCGGTCCCGTTTAATCACCACGAGAGTCATGTCGTCGGTCTGCGGGCAGTCGCCGGCGTGTTCCCTCACGGATTCGATGACCCTGTCGATCATCGCCGGAGCAGGCTCATCGAGACTACCCTTCAGGAGGGCAGAGAGCCTCTCTTCCCCGTACTCCTCCCCGACCTCGTTTCTGGCCTCGGTTATCCCGTCTGAGAACACTACGAGCGAATCCCCGGGACCGAACGGAACGACCGCCTCCTCGTATGAAAATTCTTCCATGCAGCTCAGGACGATGCCTCCGACGTCCAAGCGTGTGGGGCGGTTCTCTTTCGCGAAGAGAAACGGGCGGTCGTGTCCGGCGTTACAGTAGAAGAGCTCGTGCTTCTCGAAATCCAGGATTCCGTAGAAGAGCGTGGCAAACTTCCCGGGATCAGTGCTTCTGAAGAGGAGCTTGTTGGAGCGTGCGATGCACTCCCGCGGCGAGGGACCCAGGAAACTCTGCCCCCGGATCGTGGCCTGAAGATTTGCCATGAGCAGCGCAGCCGGGAGCCCCTTTCCAGATATGTCGCCGAGGCACACGACGATGCAGTGATCTTCCATCGGTATGAAGTCGAAATAGTCGCCGCCCACAACCTGCGCGGGGATGCTGATGCCCGCTATGTCGTAACCGGCAATTCTGGGAGCTTCTTTCGGAAGCAGGCCCAGCTGAATCTCGGAAGCGAACCTAACCTCTTCCTGCATGCGGAGAAGTGCCTGTTCTTCCTCGTAGAGACGAGCGTTTTCAACGACCTGGGCTGATTGGGCCGCTATGATGGCCAGCAGGCGGTGGTCTTCCTCCGTGAAGCCACCTCCTCCCCTCTTGTTGTAGAGGGTGAGCACGCCTATCAGCTCCGTTCTCACGAGAAGTGGAACGCACAGGACTGAACTAATGGGCTCGTCCCACTTCACTCCGCGAAATCTCTCGTCGTTCTGGGGGTCGCTTATGACGAGTGGCTTCTTGTTGAGATGCATCCAGCCCAGGAGGCTCTGGTCCAGATGAAACGGCTGGAGCTCGCTGGAGCTCACCATGCTGCGGATGAGGGTCTTCATCGGCTGTTTGGCTTGCTTGTCCACGAGCGTGATGACACCCTGCTCAGCACGGACCGCCCGCAGGGAGCGGCGGATGATGGTGTCCATTATGTCCTGGGAGTTGAGCGACGCACCGATGCCGCGCGCGAGGTCGTTGAGAATGGTGAGCTCGTCCACGGCCCGCCGCAGCCGCTGGTTTTCTTCTTCGATGGCCCGCAGCCTCTCGTCGGAAATCTCGCGTCCAGCCACGTTGCCCTCCAGTCGAGTTTGTCGTCACTCCTCAGTGAGCCCCTCGAGAGTCCTCCGTCAGCCCCGCCGACAGAGTAGAGCCCCACAGGACCGGGAAGAGGGGCGGGAAAGGTTCCCGTCCAGTAACCCCATGATAGAACATGTGGGCGGATTGCGAAACCTTTTATATTGCGGCGGCAGCCTCCCGGCTCGCCCAGCTCTCCCGGTCGACTCCGCCCGCAGAGAGAAGGCCCGCCTGAGAGGGCGGGCCTTCTCTTCGTTACCCTGGACTCAAACCAGCTGGAATTACCT
>CP070702.1:711882-742253 GCA_020349905.1 Candidatus Eiseniibacteriota bacterium | reverse complement strand
CCCTTTTCAGATGTTCGTGAATGAGACGGTTCAGAGTCGCCGCCTGCCTGCCCGCTGCTCTCCTCACCCCGGCCGCGTCGAACATGACTATGAAACTGAAGAAGGCAGTCGCGTGAAAGAGGGGTGAACTGTAGCCCTGGATGTTACCGACCGCGGTGGAAAGAGCGCAGACCGCCGCCGCGTGCGAGCTGGGCATGCCGCCAGTCTGCACGAACCTCTTGAAGTTGACACGCTTCTCTTTCAACAAAAAGGCAACACCCTTTACTATCTGAACCAGCAGCCCGCAGCTGACCGCAATGAGCAAGGGGCTCTTCTGCATAGCTTCGTTGAGCGCCATCTCCGTCACCGTTTCTCTAGGTTGCCCTCTGGACCACGTAGTCCGCGAGAGCGCCAAGGTACTTCTCGTATTTCCCGAAACCCACCAGCTCGCTCTTGGCCTCTTCCACTAAAGACTGAGCTTTCTCTAGAGATTTTTCAAGCCCCATTAGAAGCGGAAACGTGGCCTTCTTTCTGGCCCTGTCGCGCGCTCGCGACCTTCCCAGCTCCGCGGCGCTCGCCCTGAGGTCCCTGATGTCGTCCACCACCTGAAACGCGAAGCCCAGACGGTCGCCGTACCTGCTGAGTGCCTCCAGCTGTTCCCTGCGCGCGCCTGCCAGAAGCGCACCCAATCGCACCGAGCAGGCGATGAGCGCTCCCGTCTTGTGGGTATGTATATAAGTCAAAGTGGAGAGCGGCACGGACTTTCCCTCCGACTCCATGTCGAGCACCTGCCCGCCCACGATGCCCATGGTGCCTGCCACGTGTGCGATCTCGTTTATCATCCTGCTGGCCTTGAGCCCGTGGGAGGAGTCACTCGTTCCCAGCGAGGCCAGCACCTCGAAGGCCAGGGAGAGCAGCGCGTCTCCGGCGAGAAGCGCTGTGGCCTCGCCGAACGCCACGTGCACGCTGGGCTTCCCCCGGCGCATCCTGTCGTCGTCCATGCAGGGAAGGTCATCGTGTATTAAAGTGAAATTGTGAATGAGCTCGAGTGCCGCGCCGACCTTGTATATGGCCTTTCCGCGTCCGCCGCAGGCGCGAAAGGCCAGAATTGCCAGAACGGGCCTGATTCTCTTGCCCCCTCCAAGGACAGCGTACCGCATCGCTCTGTGCACCGAAGACGGCCTCTTCCTACCCTCAGGAAGAACCTCGTTCAGCAACGCCTCAACGCGTTCGGCCTCCCGCTTCATCAGGACTTCCAGAAAAGCCGGGACCGCCTTTTCACTCTTCGTCTGTTTCTTCATCTTCAGTAAACGACAGTTGCTCGAGCTTGAATCCCTCGCTGGACGAGACGAGTTTCTGCAGCTTGCCTCGGCCGCGTCCAGTTTGGCGGCGCACTCCTTGATGAGCCCGGTGCCCTCCTCGAAGTGGGCCAGCGATTCCTCCAGCGTGAGGTTGCCCCGCTCCAGCGCGTCAACCACTGTCTCGAGCCGCTCCAGGGCCTCCTCGAACGTCCTCTGGCCGGACTTCTCACCCTTGCTCTTCATTGTCTGCCACCTCCTGCACGCTACAGATCAGCGCCCCGCGGTGGAGCTCGACGTTCACCCTTTCACTGACGCGGACCTGCGATGCTTCCCGAAGCACCGCCCCTGTCGCCTGCACCCTGCACACCGCGTAGCCCCTGCGAAGGACCTCGTGCGGGTCCAGTGCCCTGAGCCTGGCTGCCACCGATTCCAGGTGTTGCCTTCTCTGGGGCAGGACCTTTCCCGTCGAGACAGAAACCCTCCTTGCCAGCTCGTCCACCCTCTGCATCCTCTGTCTCACCGTGTCCATCACCCTCCTGAACCCGTAGCGGCCCGCGTTGCGCTCCATCTCTCGCCGCAGGCTTGACAACCTGTTCTGCACCGCCACCAGGAGGCTGCGTCCGAGAGTCGACACCTGACGTGAGACCTCGCTCCTGTCCCTCACCACCATCTGCGCCGCGCCCGAAGGTGTGGGCGCTCTTAGGTCCGCAACGAGATCCGACACGGTTACGTCTTTCTCGTGCCCCACGGCCGATACGACCGGTATCCTGGATTCGAAGACCGCCCGGGCGACCACCTCCTCGTTAAACGCCCACAGGTCCTCCAGAGACCCACCGCCCCTGCCCACTATGAGAACGTCCACCTGCCCGAATTCGTTGAACTCTCTGATCGCGTTCGCTATCTCTTCGGCGGCCCCGCCGCCCTGGACTCTCACCGGGTTCAGTATGATGCCGACCCCGGGCTGTCTCTTCCTTATTATCCTCACTACGTCCCGTATCGCCGCGCCGGTGGGCGAGGTCACGACCCCGACGGCCCGCGGGAAGGCGGGGAGAACTCTCTTCCTAGAGGGGTCAAACAGCCCCTCCTTCTCCAGTCTCCGCTTCAGTTCCTCCAGCGCCAGCTGAAGAGACCCCACGCCGGCCGTAACCAGCTCGTGGACGGAGAGCTGGTACTGTCCGCTTCGCTCGTAGACGGTGATCTCCCCCTTCGCCTCCACACACGCTCCGCTCTCGGGAGTGAAGGAGAGCTTGCTCTTCGCAGAGCGAAACATCACGCAGCGAAGTTGTGCGTTCTCGTCCTTGAGCGAGAAATACATGTGCCCGGAGCTGTGCAGCGTCAGGTTGGAAATCTCCCCCCTCACCCAGACGAAGCCGATGTTGGCCTCGAGAAGGCTCTTCACGATTCGGGTCAGCTCCGTCACGCTGTAGGGCGTGGAGTCACCGGGCCGGTCGAAAGCTTTCACGTCAGAGCCCTCCGAGCGCCCTGCACGCCTGCACGGTATTCCTGAGGAGCATGGCCACGGTCATCGGGCCGACGCCTCCGGGAACCGGGGTGATGGCCGAAGCAATCTCCTTCACCTCGTCGTACTTCACGTCTCCCACGAGCCGATACCCCCGCTCTGCGGACTCGTCAGCCACCCTATTCATTCCCACGTCCACCACTACCGCGCCCGGGGAGACCATTGACCCCGTCACGAACTCCGCTCTGCCGATGGCCGCCACCACGATGTCTCCAGAGCGGACTACTCTCTCCAGGTTCGAGGAGGCAGAGTGACAGAGAGTCACCGTGGCGTTCAATCCGCTCCTCTTGATGCTAAGAAAGTTGGCCAGGGGTTTACCGACTATGTTGCTCCTGCCCATGACCACCACGTGCGCGCCCTCCACACCCACCCCGCTTCTTTCCAGCAGCACGTGTATACCCATGGGTGTGGCTGGCACGAAGAGGGGCGTGCCCATGGCAAGTCGTCCGGCGTTGAGTGGGTGAAAACCGTCCACATCCTTCGCCGGGTCGAGGAGGCTCAGGATCCTCAGCGGATCCAGGTGTTGCGGAAGAGGAAGCTGGACGATTGCGCCGTGAACTGCAGGGTCCTCGTTTACCTCTTCCAGAAGCCCCTTGACTCTGCTCTCGCTGGAGTCCACCGGCAGCGAGACGATCCGCGACCTCACACCGACCTTGTCACACAACCTGGCCTTGGCGTTCATGTAGACGATGGAAGCCGGGTCTTCACCGACCCTGACCATCGTGAGGGCCGGGACGATGTTGTGTCCTGCAAGTTCCTCGACTTCCCGGCCTATCTCGGTCCGGAGCTCCGCCGCTATCTTCTTGCCGTCCAGTATCCGGGCGGCCATTCATCCCTCCCGGTGACCTTCCAGGGGAAGCGACAGTCTCTCAATGAAACTGCACAGCCCGTCACTTCCGATGTCCAGGACCACACCGTTGATTCTTACGTCACCACTGGCCGGGGTGAGGCGCACCGGAATCTGAGCCAGGAATCTCCTCATGGCGGCTTCCTTCTCGATTCCTATCACCGAGTCGAACGGTCCGGTCATGCCGGCGTCTGTGATGTAGCCGGTCCCCCTCGGCAGTATCGTCTCGTCGGCGGTCTGAACGTGTGTGTGAGTTCCTATGACCGCACTTACCCTCCCGTCCAGGAACCAGCCCATCGCCACCTTCTCGCTTGTGGCTTCGGCGTGCATGTCAACTATTATCTGGTTCGTCTCTCTCCTGAGTTCCTGGACAGCGTACTCGGCACATCTGAAGGGGCAGTCGACTTCCTTTATGAAGACCCGGCCGAGCAGGTTGAGTACTCCCACCTTGCTGCCGTCTCGTGCCGTGAAGACTCCTCTTCCCTCCCCAGGGACACCGGGCGGGTAGTTGGCCGGCCGCAAGATTCGCCGCTCCTGTTCTACCAGCTCCAACGCTTCCTTCCTGTCCCAGAGGTGATTGCCGCTGGTTATGACGTCCACGTCGGCCGCGAAGAATTCCTCGGCGATGTTGCCCGTGATGCCGAAACCTCCGGCCGCGTTTTCTCCGTTGGCAATACAGAAATCGGCTCCAAGCTCCGCCACCAGCGCGGCCACCTTCTTGAGAGCCGATCTACCAGCCGAACCCACAACGTCCGAGATGAAGAGAACCCGCATCACGCGCCCCTGCTGGAAGTCCACACACCCGGTCTCACTTGGCGTAATCCACGGCCCTGGTCTCGCGAATCACCACTATCTTTATCTGTCCCGGGTACTCGAGCTCACGCTCCACTTTCGCGGCGATGTCTGACGCAAGGGCCGCGGCCTTTGCATCGTCGACCTCTTTGTGTTCCACCATTATCCGGATCTCTCGCCCGGCCTGAATCGCGTAGGCCTTCCCGACGCCGGGGAACGAATCCGCGATGCGTTCAAGCTTCTCCAGTCGCTTCACGTACGTCTCGAGGGTCTCGCGCCTGGCACCCGGTCTGGCGCCCGATACAGCGTCCGCGGCCTGTATCAGAACCGCCATCAGCGAATCAGGTTGGGGGTCGTCGTGGTGCCCGCCCACTGCGTCGACTACCGTCGGCACCTCTCCGTACTTGCCGGAGAGCTCCCTGCCTATCTGCGCGTGCGTCCCCTCCGCCTCGTGGTCGGCCGCCTTTCCTATGTCGTGAAGCAGGCCCGACCTCTTGGCGATGGCCACGTCCAGTCCCAGCTCCGACGCCATCATTCCCGCCAGGAAAGCAACCTCCTTGCTGTGCTCGAGCACGTTCTGGCCGTAGCTGGTACGGTACCTCAATCTTCCGAGCAGCTTCACGAGCTCGGGATGGAGCCCGTGAATACCCACTTCCAGGCAGGTCTGCTCACCTGTCTCTCTTATCTGCTCCTCCATCTCCCGCTGAGTCTTGGAGACGACTTCCTCTATCCGCCCAGGATGGATCCTTCCGTCGCTTATGAGTTTCTCGAGAGACATCCTGGCGACCTCCCTCCGGATCGGGTCGAACCCCGACAGGATGACCGCCTCGGGAGTGTAGTCTATGATCACGTCGATGCCGGTCGAGGTCTCGAACGCACGGATGTTTCGACCCTCTCGACCGATTATGCGTCCCTTCATCTCGTCGCTCGGCAGGGACACCACCGAGACGGTGGACTCCACGACGTGCTCGGCAGCGCAGCGCTGTATGGCCAGCGTAAGAATCTTGCGCACCTCTTTCTCGGCGTCGCGTAGCGCGGTCTCCCTTATCTCGTTGAGCAGACGGGCGGCTTCGTGCCTCGCTTCGCTCTCCAGGTTCGACATCAGGAGCTGTTTCGCCTCCTCTGCGCTCAAGCCGGCGATCCTCTCCAGCTTCGAGTTCTCCTCGCGTATGAGCTCGCCCAGTTCCCTGTTTCTCTCCTCGACGGCCTTCTCCTTGGTCTGGACGTGTCGCTCCGTCCTCCTTACGTCTCTTTCCTTCCTCTCCAGAAGGTCCGCACGCCTGTTGAGACTTCCGTCCTTGTCGGCCAGCCGGCGCTCCAGTGCCTGAAGCTGCTGCCTTGTGCTCTGCGTCTCCTGCTCGAACTTGGCCTTGGCCTTGTACCACTCGTCCTTGGCCTCCAGCAGGGCGCTCTTCTTCCGTGTCTCCGCCTCCTTCTGAGCCTCGCGCACTATCTTCTCTGCGAGTCTCTCCGCACTGACGACTTTGCTCTCCGAGACCCTCTTGTAGGTGTTCCATCCGGTGAAGAACACCGCGATCGCCACCAGAACACCCACAATCACGTAGAACATGACCGCGTAATCCATCTATGAACCACCACCTTGCCGACACGCCCGGAAAAGAGAAATCCCCACCGGACTGCCGTGTGACAGAGACTTTTGAACCTGGAAGATCCAGGTGGGCGCCAGACTCCGAGTCGTCGCGCCCCCGCACTGGCGGGTCCCGCTGTTACTCAGAGAACAGGCTCCCTTCGAACAGCTGTTGGCTCAAAAAACGCCTATATCATCACGGGCACGGTAGGGATCTCTACGCATCGCATAGAGCCATAGCGTTCATCTATCTTGGCAGAATTCCTCCCTGGACGAATTCCTCCTTCCTGTCACGCTGCCAACCAGATGGCGGAAGCAGGACCTAGTCATCAGCCACGGCCTCCTCCAGTTTAGAGGCAAGCCCGGCTGCCCTCTCACGGATTTGCGAGAGTGTCTGTTCGCGTTCCCTTCGCTCCTTGAACAACTCGTCCGCAAGGTTCAACGAGGCCAGAATCGCCACCTTCCCGAGAGAGGCCACGGAGAGCTTCTCGTTTATCTCTCGCATCTTGGAGTCAACGTAACGCGCGACCTCCAGTATGTACTCCGGGTCGGCTTCGCCGCGAATCTTGTATTCCCCTCCAAATATCTGAACCTTGATGACATTCTGACTTTCGTCCATCGCGTCTCTCATTCAATCCATGGGGTTCGAGAAATCCCTGCTTCCTTTCCCTACCGTCTTCAGGTTCGCCGGCTCACGCGCTACTTCTCGAGCCAGTCGAACTGAGACAACACCGCCTCCAAGCGGGTTTCGACGCGCTTCCTGAGCTCGATGAGGGTCTTCCGTTCCTGCTCGAGCTTGGAAATGCGCGACCGAAGGCCCTTGACAGCGCCGTCGCCGCTGGAGCCATGTCGCTCCAACTCACGAAGGCGTTCGTTGAGTTCCTTGTTACTTGTCGTGAGACTCGCGTTTTCCTCCTTAAGTCTACTGATCGCCGAAGCGACTCGCTCAACCTTCTTCTCCAGTTGTGTAAGAATCTTCTCCATTACAAGACACTTGAGGTGATCGTTACAATTAGCTCGTGACCAGTCAGTTAGCGCTCGCGGAACTCCCTCTCACCCCTATGCCCCGAGCCTCGAGGCCCTGCACGATCCGCTGCATGATGCGCTCCACGTCGGTGTCTGAGAGGGTCCTCCGCGTGGACTGAAAACTCAGAGAGTAAGCAAGACTCTTCTTACCCTCCGCAATCGCCTCCCCAGTGTACACGTCGAACAGCTCCAGGCGCTGCAGGTGTTCACCGGCAAGACCACGGATGAGCTCGGCAACTTCGGACTGGGGAAGAGCCGCGTCCGAAACGACCGCGATGTCTCGTTTGGCAGCGGGAAAGCGTGAGGGTTCCGCGAACCTCACACGCTCACAGCTCGCCTTGCGAAGCTCGTCGGCGTTGAGCTCGAACGCAAAGACGTCGCGCTCGACCTCAAACGTTCGGAGGAGTCTTCGACTCACGGCCCCGAAGACGCCTAATCTCTTGTCGTCATAGCAGATATAACCTGCCAATTCTCTTTCCAGTACACGGCCATCATAACAAAGCACTTCATGGCTGTCAACCTTCAATTTCCTCAGAAGCCCCTCCACAATCCCCTTCGTGTCAAAGACATCACATTCGGGGAGCTCTCTGCCCCGCCACGATGGCGGGCCCTTGCGACCGCAAAGCACTCCGGCGACGACGTAGTGTTCGCGCGCCGCAGCTCCGCTGTCACGCCGAAACACCTTCCCCACCTCGAAGAGCCTCACGTCCTCGGCCCCCCTTCTCAGATTCACGCTCACGGCTTCCAGGAGGCTGCACAGAGCAGATGGTCTCAGCACGGCCTCGGCAAGAGAGGCCGGATTGGCCAAGCGGACAGGCTCCTCGCCCGAAACCGGCTCCAAGAACTGCTCGGCCTTACCCGGGTCGACCAGCACCTTTGTCACGGCCTCGTTGAGCCCCAGAGACACCAGCCAGGAGCGGCACTCCTCCAGGAAGAGTTCCTGCTCTTCGTCTGCACCGACCACCCAGCTCAGGTTCGCGGCCCTCTCCTCAAACCTGTCGTAGCCGTAGCTTCGGGCCACTTCCTCCACCACGTCAACTTCTTCGCTCATGTCGTACCTGAAAGAAGGAACGCTTATCTCAACCCCCTTCTTTCCAGTCTTCCAGCCGAACCCGAGCCGCGCCAGGCTCTGCTGCATGAAGCTATCCGTCACTGCACCACCCAGGACGACGCTGATTCTCCTCGGGTTCACGACCAGTTTGCGGGCCGTGGCCCTCTCAGGATAACGGTCGATCAGCTTCCCACTTCGGTTCCCTCCCGCCACTGACGTGATTAGGCCGGCCACATATTCCAGGCACCTGCCTGCCATCTCGGGATCCGTTCCCCTCGAGAACCTCAGCGACGCTTCGCTCTCGAGCCCCAGAACCTTCGAACCACGCTTGACGACCGGAGGAGAGAAATGGGCGCTTTCCAGAAGCAAGTTCTGGGAACTTTCCACCACCTCGGTCTCCTCCCCACCCATGATGCCCGCCAGAGCGATGGGCAGCTCGCCGTCCGTTATGAGGAGAACTTCCGGGTTGAGACGTCTCTCGGTTCCGTCCAGCGTGACTAGGGACTCCCCCTGCCTTGCCCTTCTGACCAGGACGGACTTTTGCCTCATCCTGTCGTAGTCAAACGCGTGGATGGGCTGCCCGAAGCACGCCAGGCAGTAGTTCGTTGAGTCCACGACGTTGTTGAGGGCCCTGAATCCGAAGATCTCGACTCTCCTTCGCAGCCAATGCGGCGAGACTCCGACCTTAACACCCCTCAACAGCTGGCCGCAGTAACGGGGGCAGTCGGAGGCCTCTTCGATGTCTACCTCGAAATCCTGGCCCCGCTGGGCCGTCCCGTTCGCCCCCGCCGTGGGGACATCCGGAAACTTCACCGTCCCCCCGGCCAGCGCCGCCACCTCGCGCGCCAGGCCGTAAACGGAAAGGCAGTCGGAGCGGTTGTGGCTGACCTCGAGCTCCAGCACGGTCTCCGCTGCGCCCATATGCTCGTCCAGCGTAACGCCGGAGACGGTCCGCTCGGGAAGTTCTAGGATTCCCGCCGCGTCGTCGCTGAGTCCCAGCTCGGCTCCGGAACACAGCATCCCTTCCGACGGCTCGCCTCTGATGCTCGTCTTCTTGATCTTGAGTCCGCCGGGAAGCACCGCGCCCACCGTGGCGACCGCGACCTTCATCCCGTCTCTGACGTTCGGAGCACCGCAGACTATCTTGAAGCGCCGCTCCGCGGAAGAGACATCGCAGAGTACCAGCTTGTCGGCCTTGGGATGCTTCACCACCTTCTCCACCACTCCTGTCAGGACGCCGGGGTATTCCGGCTCGACCGGGCCCACGCACGACGCGGGAAAGCCCAGCATGGTGAAGCTCTCGGCCAGCTCCTCCGGAGTCATGTCGAACTCGACAAACTCGCGGAGCCAGTTGTAGCCTATCCTCATCTCGTTTCCTCTGGTTTACCTGCAATGCCTGGGGCACTCGCGGGCCAGGCAACCCGTGAGAGAAGACTCCTCAGGCAAACTGCTCAAGAAATCTCAGGTCGTTTTCCAGAAAGAACCTTATGTCGGTGATTCCGTATTTAAGCATGGCCAGCCTCTCGATGCCGGCACCGAAGGCGTAGCCCGTGAACTGCTCGGGATCGTATCCAACGTGTCTGAACACGGCAGGATGCACCATCCCAGCGCCCAGAATCTCCAGCCATCCGGTGCCGCCACACATCCTGCACGTACCAGAAGCCGGCTTCTCTCTGCCACCGGAGCAGGCGATGCACGTGATGTCCACCTCTGCGCTGGGTTCTGTGAACGGGAAGTAGAAGGGTCTGAATCGCACTCCAATCCGGCTGCCAAAGAACCGTCTCGCGAAGTGCGCCAGGGTCCCTTTCAGGTCCTGAAAGGTGACTCCCCTGTCCACGTAGAGACACTCCAGCTGGTGGAACTCTGGGGAGTGCGTGGGGTCAGGTGCGTCGTTGCGATACACCCTTCCCGGGAAAATCATCCGTATCGGAGGCGGAGTCTCCTCCATGACCCTAATCTGAACGGGCGAGGTGTGGGTTCTCAGCAGGAGCCCGCCCTTCACGAAAAACGTGTCGCCCTGTTCCCTCGCCGGATGGCCTTCCGGAATGTTGAGCGCCTCGAAGTTGTGATAGGCGTCTTCGACGTCGGGGCCGGTCGCCACGGAGAAGCCCATCGCCACGAACATCTCTCTCAGTTCCCTCGCGACCCTGGAAAGAATGTGGCGGCTCCCGACCCAATCCCCGGTTCCGGGAAGCGTGACGTCCAACTGACGTGGAGAGGCGTCTCGGAGCCCCTGCTCCAGCGATTCTCTCTTCCCGGCGATGAGAGAAGTGAGCTCCTCTTTCGCTCTGTTGGCCGCCTTTCCCACGACAGCGCGCTCAGCCTCGCCGAGGTTCGCGATGCCTCTCAAGATAGACGTGAGAAGTCCCTTCCTTCCCAGGTACTTCACTCTCGCCTCCTCCAGCTCCCTGGCGGTGGAGGCCGACTCTATTTCCCTGGCGGCGCTCTCTCTCAGTTCTCTTACGCTCTTCTCGGTGTCCACCTTATCACCCGGCGGCCGCATCACTCTGGGACGCGCTCTTCGCCAGTTCGGCCAGTTTGGCGAATCCGGCACGGTCGTGCAGCGCTATGTGCGCGAGGGCCTTCCGATTGATCTCCACGTCGGCCTTCCTTAGTCCCGAGATGAACCTGCTGTAAGAGATGCCGTTCACCCTGGCCGCCGCGTTGATGCGGGCGATCCAGAGCTCTCTGAAATCTCTCTTCTTGGTCCGCCTGTCTCGGTACGCATACTGTAGACTCCTCATCAGAGTCTCTCTGGCAGTCCTGTAGAGTCTGTGCCTTCCCCCCCTGAAACCCTTGGCTGCCTTGAGGGTCTTCTTGCGTCGTCTTCTGCCCGTGGGCACTGTCCTGGCTCTTGGCATTGCACTCACCTCTCATATTGTTGCGAAAATCGGAAACAGAATGCACGAGGCCCGGCCGCCCCAACTACGCCTGGATCATCCTGCGAATTCTGCCTCTGTCCCTCTTCGAGACGACCGTCGGTTTCGATAGTCTGCGCTTCTGCTTCCGGCTCTTTTTAGTCAGCTTGTGGCCAGCACAGGCGCGTCTGCGCATAATCTTCCCGGAACCAGTCACCCTGAATCTCTTCTTCGCACCCCTCGTGCTCTTCTGCTTGGGCATACCTCCGTCTCCTTCTATCGTTCCAGCGACGACACGCACGGTCCTCAAACCAACCGCGCGGGCCCCGTCAGGACCGCGCCTTCACGTTCTTGGGAATCATCACCAAAACCAGGTTTCTTCCCTCAGAACGTACCCTCCCCTCCACCTGACCCACGTCATCCAGATCAGCCACGACTCGCTCAAGCAACTTGTGACCCAGCTCCGCGTGCGACATCTCTCTTCCGCGAAACGTCAGAGTGAACTTCACCTTGTCGTTAGCCTGCAGGAATCTTCTGGCGTGGTTCAGCTTGAATCGATAATCATGTTCCTCGATCTTGGGCCTGAACTTGACCTCCTTCAGATGCATGATGTGCTGTTTCTTCTTCGCCTTCTTAGCCCTCTTGCTCTGTTCGTACTTGAACTTGCCGAAGTCCATTATCCGGCAGACCGGAGGACTCGAGTTGGGCGAAACTTCAACGAGGTCCAGCTCGTGTCCCTGGGCGATCGTGAGAGCCTCTTTAGAGGACATGACCCCCAACTGAGATCCGTCGGGGCCTATCACCCTCACCGACGGGACCCGGATTCGCTGGTTCACTCTCACTCTCACTTCCTTTTCATGCGCGATGGCTATCACCTCCTGATGAAGCCCGAAAGCACAAAGGCGGAGGCATCTGATAGACCCCCGCCAGCTTCAAAGGCAGACAAATTCCTTCTCGTTCCGATAACCATATACCCTGACGATGCACACCGCAGGGTGAGAAGCCGGCGGCCTCTACTTCGACCATGTTGACTATATGCTACAGTTTCCCCTCTATCTCTTCAAGCAAATTCTGCTTGAAGTCCTCAGGCGCTGCAGTACCAAGCTGTCCGCGCTTCTTGCTTCTCACGGACACCTTTCTGCCCTCGGCCTCGCGCTTGCCCAC
Source organism: Candidatus Eiseniibacteriota bacterium (assembly GCA_020349905.1). GTDB lineage: Bacteria > Eisenbacteria > RBG-16-71-46 > JAFGJU01 > JAFGJU01. The sequence goes on along the minus strand of CP070702.1, from coordinate 730,128 downwards.
GACCAGCACGTAGGGGACCTTCTGGAGCTCCGCGTCCCGGATCTTGCTGCCTATGGTCTCGTCCCTGAAGTCTCCCTCCGCGCGGATACCGGCCTCCTCCATCGTGCGGAGCACTTCCTGTGCCCACGGCAGGTTCTCGGACGTAATGGTGAGCACCCTCACCTGAACCGGAGCCAGCCACACGGGAAACTCACCGGCGTAATGCTCTATAAGGTTACCCACGAATCTCTCGAGAGCCCCCAGAACGGTACGATGAATCATGAAGACCGGGTGGGGCTTTCCGTCGGCTCCCACGTAAGTCACCTCGAAGCGCCTGGCCAGGTTGAAGTCAAACGGTATGGTGGTTCCCTGCCACCCCCTTCCCAGGGCGTCCAGTAGCTTGATGTCTAACTTGGGTCCGTAGAAGACGGCCTCACCCTCCGCCCGCTTGAAGGGAAGCCCGCGCCGTTCGAGCGCGCCTCTAAGTGCGTCTTCGGCGTCGCACCACATGGCGTCGTCGCCGGCGTATTTGTCGCAACAGCTCGGGTCCCTCACGCTCAACTCGATGCTGAAGTCCTCGAAGCCGAAGGCCTTGAGCATGTAGAGGGACAGGTCAAGCACTGCGTCTATCTCCTCCGGCGCCTGTTCGCGGGAACAGAAGATGTGGGCATCATCCTGAGTGAAACCCCTCACCCTACACATCCCGTGCAGCACGCCCGAGCGTTCGCGCCTGTAGACCGTGCCCAGCTCGGCGTACCTGACGGGCAGCTCCCTGTAGCTCCTGCGCCGCGACTTGTAGATGAGGATGTGGCCGGGGCAGTTCATGGGCTTGAGCACGTAGAGCTGCTCGTCTATCTCGAAGATGTACATGTTCTCCTTGTAGAATTCCAGGTGGCCCGAACGCTCCCATAGGTCGGCCCTTGCGATGTGAGGAGTGTAGAGGAGCTGGTAACCCCTCTTTACGTGCTCCCGCTTCCAGAACTCTTCTATCGCGTTTCTGATCACCGCACCCTTAGGATGCCAGAACACCAGGCCAGGACCGGCTGACTCCTCCGTGCTGAATAGCTCCAGGGCCACGCCCAGCTTCCGGTGGTCCCGCCTCTCGGCCTCCTCCAGCTTCGTGAGGTAGTCCTTGAGCTCTCTTTCCTCTGGAAACGAGATGCCGTAGATGCGCTGGAGCATTGGATTCGTTTCCAGGCCACGCCAGTAGGCTCCGGCGACCGAAAGGAGCTTCACCACGCCGACCCGTCCCGTGGAGGGAACGTGCGGACCGCGGCAGAGGTCCACGAAATCCTGTGTCCTGTAGATGCTGACTTCGTCGTCCTGGATTTCTGAGATTAGCTGTGCCTTGTAGCTCTCTCCCTGCTTTTCGAAGAGCTTGAGAGCGTCTTTTCTGGGCAGAGCCTCCCGCTCAAACGGCAGGTCGGAGTCTATGATGTCCTTCATGACTCCTTCTATGGTCTTGAGCTCTTCCTCCGAGAAGGGAGTCGCCCTGTCGAAGTCGTAGTAGAACCCCTCGGATATGGCCGGTCCGATTCCGAGCTTGCAGTCTGGAAAAAGACGCTTCACCGCGGAGGCCAGAACGTGGGACGTGCTGTGCCAGTAGACTTCTTTCCCCATCTCGCTTCCGAAATCCAGCAGCTCTACGCTGCGGGGCTGGTCGATTGGAAGGTCGGCGTCCGCCACCTGGCCGTCCACGCAGACGGCGAAATACTGCCCCTTCCCGTCTACCTTCTTCAGAAGTTCTCTCACGGTGATTCCCGGTTCTACTTCCACCGGGTCCCTGCCCTTGATTGCGAGCTGCAAGCTTCCCTCCTCCGCACAAGAGCCGCTCGAGTCCTCTCACCTAAAGCAATGGTGGGCGATACTGGACTTGAACCAGTGACCTCCTGCATGTCAAGCAGGCACTCTAACCACCTGAGCTAATCGCCCACTCCGGAACGGTGTTCTCTTCGGTAGCTTAAACCTGTCTCTTCCTCTTGTCAACCTGCCTCGCCCGCGGGGTGCAGGGCTTCGGCGAGACCGGCCTCTGGGGTGTGCCCCCGGCGTGACTCGAACACGCGGCACGCGGTTTAGGAAACCGCTGCTCTATCCATACTGAGCTACGGGGGCATCTCTTTACAATCCTATTACGTCGCAGGGGCGGAGGCAACCTGAAACGGCGGGCGACCGGTCCCCGGGCGGCCGCGGCACGTCGAAGTCTGCTCGGTGGCGCATTTCACGGCGCGCCGGTACTCACTCGGTGGCGTATTTTACGAGGGAGAAGAGGTCGTAGCCCTTGAGGCACTGGCGCCCTTTGAGGAACTCCAGCTCCACCAGAAAAACCATCCCTGACACCTTGCCTCCAAGCTTCTCCACGAGTTTCGCCGCCGCCAACGCCGTTCCGCCCGTGGCCAGCAGGTCGTCCACGATGACCACCCTCTGCCCGCGTTTTATGGCGTCGGTGTGTACCTCCAGCGTGGCCCGGCCGTACTCAAGCTCGTAGTCCTCTTTTTCCGTGTTCCACGGCAGCTTGCCCGGCTTCCTGGCGGGGATGAACGGGAGCTCCAGGCGATACGAGAGTGCCCCTCCCAAGACGAATCCGCGCGACTCCACGGCCAGGATGGCCTGCGGATTCTTCTTCGAACACTCCTCCGCAAGCCGGTCCACCACCCTCACGAACTGGGGCGCCTCGCTGAGAAGAGTGGTTATGTCCCTGAACACGATTCCCTTTTTGGGGAAGTCGGGCACGTTTCTTATGAGCGCCTTCAGCTCCTCGGCCATTTCGGACTCTCCCCTGCACTTAGCTTTCGAGTCGCGTTTCGTTTCAGTGCTCCGTTTCACGTCCGTCCTCTTTCCGGCGCTCGGCGCTTTCGATGAATTTTCTGAGCCTGCTAAGGGCGCGCTTCTCTATCTGCCTCACCCTCTCCCGGCTCACCCCGAAGAGCGCACCGGTCTCAGCCAGGGTGTGCGGCCTGCCGTCATGGAAACCGTACCGGATTCTGAGTATCTTCTCCTCTCTTCCCGGGAGCCTTCCCATCAGCCTGCCCAGTCTCTCGTGCTCCAGCTGAAGCTCCACCATCTCCTCCGGACTGGGCACTGCCAGGAGGGGCTCGTATTGCGCCAGGTCACCGTAGGCCTCGCTGACCAGGTCGTAGTCCAGGGACTTGATGCCGCCAATGAGACTCCGCACTCGCTCCACCTTCCTCAGAGACTCTCCCATCTGAAGCGCGATCTCCTCCACGCTCGGAAGCCTGGCCAGCTCGGTCACCAGAAGTTTCTCCGCGGAGATGTATCTGTTCACCAGCTGAAACACGTGAACGGGAATTCGAATCGTGCGGGCGTAGTTTGCTATGCCTCTCACAACGGACTGTCTTATCCACCAGGAAGCATACGTGCTGAACCGGCTGCCACGCTTGGGGTCGAAGCGGTCGACCGCGGCGATGAGGCCCAGATTACCCTCTTCTATGAGGTCCAGCAGGTCCACCCCGCGATTGCGGTAGAACTTGGCTATCCTTACCACCAGTCGCAGATTGGAGAGAATGAGCCTCCTTCTGGCTTCCTCGTCCCCTGACCTGAATGCCTCCCCTAATCGCGTTTCCTCCGCGGCCGTGAGAAGAGGGTACCTGCCTATCTCTCTGAGATAGATGCTGAGCGGGTCCACGGAGTGCTCAGAAAGGCGTTCACCTTCCTGCTCTGCCAGCTCGGTTCTCGCGTCCGAATCGCGGAACTCAGGAATCTCTACTTCCACCCCTGCCGCTGCCGCCTTCTCCAGGAATTGTTGGAACTGCTCCATGTCGAAGTCCGCGCGGTGAAGTAGTCTCTCCACTTGCTCGTCAGAAACCATCCGCCCCGTCTTCGAGCCCTCCAGGACCGCATCCAGCTTGGACGTGAAGCTGTTCTTGCCCGTCTCCTTCAGCATGTCTTCAAAAACTCACCTCGAGACTCCTGAATTGCCCCTCATGCTGCGTCCACTTCACCCGAACGTCGGTCACCCTGGAGGCGCGCGGCCCCTCCTTGAGACGAGACACGAAGTCCTCTATCGCCTGTCTCTCGCCCTCCACTCGGGCCTCGACGGTACCATCAGGGGCGTTCCTGACGTAGCCCTTAAGACCCAGCGCGTCTCCCTGCCGCAGGGCGAAGAACCTGTAGCCTACTCCCTGGACAATTCCCGAAACCACTATGCGTGCACCTGCTTTTTCCATTCTCCGAACTTCCGTTCTCTTTCGGCGCTTCTGAAGCGCGGACGGTCAGCTCCTGCCTGCGGGCGTTCACGGAGAGGGGCCAGCTCCCCTCCGAGCTTCCGCAGAGGAGACGCCGGCAAGCGGCGGAGAGAGTATGAGTCTGGTCGGGGCGAGAGGATTTGAACCTCCGACTTCCTGCTCCCGAAGCAGGCGCGCTACCGGGCTGCGCTACGCCCCGAACCAGCAAACCCCAAGTCGCAGGAACTGCCCGGTCTGCAATCCCTGTCCCCAGGGCGCTCCCACTGACCGTTCGTCACACGAAGAACAGGTTCACGACTCCCAGCGTGGCGAGTGTCACTATGGCACCTGCTATGAGCACCCCGCACAGAATCGCCAACATCGCGTACCAGAACCGTACTCCAAATATGAAGGCCGCCACGGAGCCGGTCCACGCTCCCGTGACCGGCAGCGGAATCGCCACGAAGAGGGCCAGCCCGAGGGCCTCGTATTTCTCCACGACCTTGCTGCGCCGTCGCGTCCTCTCAAAGAGCCACTCAAAGAATCTGTCGAAATGCCTGTTCCGTCTCAGGAAGTCGCACGGCGCCCCCAGGAAGAGAAGCAGAAACGGGACGGGAACCATGTTTCCCACCACGCATATCGCGTAAGCCTCCTGCCAGGACAGGCTGGTACCAAGTCGCAGGGCCCAGGGTATGGCCCCCCTCAGCTCCACGAACGGAAGCATCGAAATCAGAAAGGCGATGAGGCCGTCACTCCCCACGAACCTTCTCTCCCTCGCTCAAAGCTCGCCCCGAACCCTGGATCAGGGGCACAAACCGTGCCCTCTCCACTTCTCTCCGAAGGAGCGTTCCCCCCTTCTTCTCGACGAGCATCATCCTCTGTTCTTCACCCTTGCCCACGGGCATCACCAGCCTGCCGCCTTCGGCCAGCTGTTCTAAGAGCGGTGCAGGTATCTCCCCCGCCGCCGCGGTCACGGCTATTCTGTCGAAAGGGGCCGAGGACCTCAGACCCGTGCTCCCGTCTCCGGCCTTCACTATGACGTTCTTCATTCCCAGGGAATCCAGCGTCTTTCTGGCCCTTTCCGCGAGCTTCGGAATCCGCTCTATGGCGAAGACCGTCCTCCCCAGCTTACTCAGAACGGCAGCATGATAGCCGGAGCCCAGGCCCACTTCCAGGATTTTCTCCGTTCCCTCGAGCTTCAGAAGCTCGCACATCCTCGCCACGATGTATGGCTGGGAGATAGTCTGCCCGAAACCTATGGGTAGAGCGTGCTCCCCGTAGGCTTCGGACCGGAGCGCCTCCTCCACGAACAGATGCCGCGGGACCTCTCCCATCACCTGAAGCACTCGCTCGTACCGGATTCCCCTGGCGGCGAGCTGCTCCGTCACCATAAGGCGTCTTGCCAGAATCAGTGTGTCCTTCACCGGACTTCGAACCATGGACGGCTCTCACCTCAAGGTGCCAGATTCCAGCTTTCCATTTCCACGATCCTGCGGTAGTCGGTCAGGTCCAGATGCAGAGGAGTCACCGAAATCATTCCTGCATCGATCGCGCCGAAGTCCGTGCTCTCGTCGCCCTCCCAGGTGGCCTCGTTGCCTCCTATCCAGTAGTACGTCTTCCCGCGGGGATCCACCTTCTTCACAATCAGGTCCTTGTAGATCCTCCTGCCCAGCTTCGTGACCTTGACAGACGATATGTTTTCCGCGCTCAAGTTCGGGACGTTCACGTTGAGAAGCATCTGCGGGTCCATCCCCTTCTGCATGAGGACACGCACGAGCTTCACTATGAAAGAACAGGCGGTGTCGAAGTGATACGGGGGCTTCCCCGTCATCGAGAGCGCTATGGAGGGAATCCCCTGAAGCGTTCCTTCTATGGCCGCCGCAACGGTCCCCGAGTAACTCACGTCTTCGCCCAGGTTGGGACCGTGGTTGATGCCGGCGACCACCAGCTCCGGCCGTTCGTCCAGCAATCCGTTGACGGCCAGAAGGACGCAATCGGTGGGAGTCCCGTCCACGCTCAATACGGAGTCCTCCACCTTCTTCACGCGCAGGGGGTCGGTGAGCGTGAGCGAATGGCTCGTCGCACTCCGTTCCCTGTCCGGGGCAACAGCCACGACCTTTCCCAGAGCACTCAGCGCCTGCTTCAAAGCCGCCAATCCTTCGGCGTGAACGCCGTCGTCGTTAGTCACCAGAATCAACTCTGTCACCCTCCCTCACCCAGTCCCTGCAGGCGAACAGTACTCTCAAAAAGCAAATCCCTTCCTTCAGAGGTCTGATGAAGCTCTTCTGCTTCCCGTAGAGAGTGGGGATTCGAATGGAGTCTATGAAGAAGCCCCGCCGGGCCGCCTTGATGAGGATCTCCGATTCAAGATCGTATCTGGACCCCTTTAGCTCCACGGCCTCAAGCACCGGGGTGCTGATGAACCTGAAGCCTGACTGGCTATCCTCTATGCGTTGCCCCGCGAGCCTCGAAATTATCCAAGACGTGGTCCTGTTCACAACGATTCTGACCCACGGCATGGTGCTGACGTCCTTCATCCTGGTTCCCACTATGATGCCGGCCTCGCCCGATGCAGCCTTCTCCAGAAGAGGACCGATGAGAGACGGATCGTGCTGCCCGTCCCCGTCTATGGTGACGACGCCCTCGTAACCGTTCGAGACGGCCCAGCTGAAACCGGTTTTCAGCGCCTCGCCCTTTCCCAGGTTCTGGGCGTGCCTGAGGACCTTGTAGCCAAGTCTCTCGGCCTCGCGCGGGTAGCCGTCCGGAGAGCCGTCGTCGATGATGACCACGTTCTCCTGACCCACGGCTTTACTCGCCCCTTCCAGGACCCGAAGCAGCTCGGGCCCCGTGAGGTAGGCGGGGACCAGCACCGCGACCCTCATCTTCATGACTCCCGCCAAATGGGTTCAAACACGAACCACTGGTCCGGATAGCGCCGCACGTACTTCTCCATCACGTTCACGCAGCGCCCCATGATCTCCTCGAACGCCCCCTCCCCAGTGCCGGGCCTGATGGGTTCATCCACGTACGCCTTGAAGCGCCCGCCGGCTTCCCTTATGAGAAAACCCGGCACTATGGGTGCCCCTGTCCTGAGAGACAGTATGACGTGCCCGTAAGGCATGGGGGCAGCAGAACCGAAGAACCGTGCCTCCAGCCCTCGCCCAAGCACGTTCCTGTCTGCCAGAATCGCGACGCATTCCTTCCTGCGCAATGACTCCAGCAGCTCGCTCGTGGCGCGCTCGGCAGAGACCACGGCGATTCCCTTGGCCGTTCTCCTCCGCACGAAGAAACGGTCTATCAGCCCGTTCTCGTGAGGCATGGCCACGACCGACAGCGGGAACCCGCTCATGGAGAGAATGGCGCCGCCCAGCTCCCAGTTTCCAAGGTGAGCCGCGAGAAAGATGACGCCCTCTCCCTTCCGAAACTCCTCCCGCACGACCTCCAGCATTTCAAGATCCACGGAGGAAGCGATGGACTCAACGGACAGTTTGGGAAACCGGAGAAAATCCACTATCAGGCGGGCGAAGTTTCTGAAGGACCTCCTGGCGATTCGCCTCAGCTCGGCCTCTCCCACGGACGCGCCCAGGACGTGCTGCAGGTTGGCGACGACCGCGTTTCTGGAACGGGAATTCAAAAAGAAATGCAGATCCGCCAGAACAACGGCAATGAAGTAGGAGAAGGAGACCGGGGCCACCAGAGCCAGCAGCCCGCCCACCTCGTAGAGCAAGTATCCGACGAAACTGAGCACCTTGGCGCGCACGTATCGAGTCCACGCTTTCCTCAAATTCTCCCTTTCCTCCTCAACAAAGAATGGTCGGGGCGACTGGATTTGAACCAGCGACCACTAGCCCCCCATGCTAGTGCGCTACCTGGCTGCGCCACGCCCCGACCACGAGGTTCGATTCATGGCCATACTGCATCTTACTATATCTTTATGTTGCCCGCAAGCTACTTGCCCGCCTCCGTGAAAGCTACGGCGCCAACTGATTGTCTAACTTGTCTTGCGAACCAACGACAGGATGTCCTCGAGCTCTTTCTTTACGCTCTTGAGCAGCTTGGCCGTTCCCTCTGTCGGGAGACTGCCCGCGGAAGTGCGCGAAGATTGCCGTCTCGTATCGAGCAGCTTCCTACGCGCTCCCGAAATCGTGAAACCCTGCTCGTAGAGGAGCTTCTTGATGGTCATCACCAGCCCGATGTCCTTCGGCCTGTACATACGGTTTCCGGCGCGATTTTTCTTGGGGCGCAGCATCTTGAACTGAGTCTCCCAGTAGCGCAACACGTGAGGCTCGACGCCTGCCATCGCGCTGACCTCACTGATGGAGTGATACGCCCTGTCTTTCGTCTCTGCTGTCAAGCCGAGCACCTCCTTTCTACCACATCTCGGGTTTGAGCTCTCTGCTCATAAGCTCGTCGATAGCGGAGTGAGCGTCCTTTCCCTCGAAGAGCACGTTGTATATCTGTTCCGTAATGGGCATCTCCACGTCCCGCCGCTTCGCAAGATGCAGCGTGCTTCGCGTCGTCCTCACGCCCTCCGCAACCATAACCATGCCCGAAAGCACGCTCTCCAGGCTCTTCCCCTTTCCCACTTCCTCTCCGACGTACCGGTTGCGACTGTGCTTGCTGAGGCACGTGGCGACAAGATCCCCGACCCCCGCAAGCCCGAAGAAGGTCTCGCGCTCGGCCCCCAACGCCAGACCCAATCTCATCATTTCCGCCAGGCCCCTGGTCATCAGGGCCGCCTTCGTGTTATCTCCGTAACCCACTCCATCGCATATCCCCGCAGCGATCGCTATCACGTTCTTGGTCGAAACGCCTAGCTCCACGCCGATGACGTCCTCGTTCGTGTACACCCTGAATGAACCCGTAGAGAACAGATCCTGCACGTGCTTGGCCAGAGCCCTGTCTCTGCACGCCGAGACAACCGTCGTGGGTTGCCCTCGGCTCACCTCTTCGGCGTGACTGGGGCCGGCCAGCACCACGATACGTTCTCGAACAGGAAGCGGCAGCTCGTCTGCCAGCACCTCCGACATGCGCATCAGAGAATCGTCCTCTATTCCTTTCGTTGCACTCACGACGAGGGGCAGCGACAGTTCCTGCTTCGCCAGCTTCCTGGCCACGCCCCTCAGGGTGTGAGAGGGGACCGCAAAGACCAACACCTCAGAACCTCTCACCGCCTGGGAAATCTCAGAGGTAAACACCACCTCCTGGGGCACGGGCACGCCGGCCAGGAATTTCTCGTTCTTTCCGCTCGCTTTCACCAACTCGCACTGTTTCTGATCATACTCCCACACTTTCACATTCACTCCCTTGGAGCTCAGCACGATGGACAGCGCGGTTCCCCAACCTCCTCCTCCGAGAATCGCAACCTTACTCACTTTCTTCTCCTCCCCGAAAATTTAGCTGTCTCTCAGAGCCGGAGAGAATCCTTTTCAAGTTCTCCCTGTGTCTGAAGACGACCAGAGCTGCGACACCCATGGAAACCAAGAGTAGACTGGACCACCCTTCCACCTGTTTACGTCCTGCCGCAAGGATTGCGAGCGGAAGGGCGACAGCCGCGACGACCGAGCCCAGCGATACGTATCGCCAAACGGCCACCACCGCCGCCCAGATGCCCAACGCAATCGCGAAGGGAACAGGCGCCATGGCCGCAAACACGCCGGCAGCGGTAGCCACGCCTTTACCGCCCCGGAAGGAAGCGAAGGCGGTCCAGAGGTGGCCGCAGACAGCGGCGAGTCCGCCCAACAGCATCAACTCAACTTGGCCGACCACCACTCCGGGTCGCCAGAGCAACGAACCCACGAGCGCACTGGCCGCACCCTTGCTTCCATCCAGAAGCAGAACCGCGACGCCCGGAAAGGGGCCGAGCGTCCTGAAGGTATTCGCGGCTCCGAGGTTTCCGCTTCCGTGCTGCCTGAGGTCGATTCCCCTCAAAAACCTGCCCGCGATGAGACTGAACGGTACGGACCCCAGAACGTATCCGAGCACAACGGTGGCGACTATGCGTTCCATCATCGGCCCCTCTTCCCCTTCTCTGCCCTCAGCCTGAGCCTGACAGGCGCCCCGTGAAATCCGAACGCCTCCCTCAGGCAGCGAATCATGTAGAGTATGTACGCCTTCCTGAAAGCCTTCGCTTCCGAAACCGTCAAGGTGAAGACCTGCGGTTCCACCGACGTCTGCCGGGCTCTCTTGATGAAGGGCGTGTGCCCCGAGCTCGTAACAGGAGGTTTTCTCTTCTCGGTGGCCCTCCTGAGCACGTCCAAAAGCTGCTCGTCCGGCACGCGCTTTCTGCTCTCGCCGAGCACCTGGAGGGCCAGGCCCGGAAGCTTCGACACCCTCTGACCCGTCAGGGCAGACACGAAGACAACAGGTGCGTAATGAAGAAACGGAACGCGCTCCTTCATGGATTTCTCGAGCTCAACAGCTGTCATCGAGTCCTTTTCGACCAGGTCCCACTTGTTGAAGACGACCACGCTCGCCTTGTCCGACTTGTGAGCCAGAGCCGCGATTCTGGCGTCCTGAGCAGAAAAGGGAACGGAGGCGTCAAACACCACGAAAACCACGTTGGCCCTCTCCACGCTTCTCACGGCCCTCACGACGCTGTACAACTCCACGGCACCGGTGATGCTTCTCTTCCTCTTCAGACCCGCTGTGTCCACCAGTACGAAATCATGTCCCTCGTACCTGAACGAAGAGTCGATGGAATCCCTCGTCGTTCCAGGAGAGGCGTCGACCAGCATCCTCTCTTCGCGAAGCAGCCTGTTCACCAGCGACGACTTGCCGACGTTGGGCTTGCCTATGACGGCGATTCTGGCCGCGTCGCCGGGCTCCGCCACCTCGGGCACGGCGCCCAGAGTGTCCGCTATCTTCTCCAGCAGCTCGCCCGCACCTCACCCGTGAAGGGCCGAGACTGCCATGGGGTCTCCCATTCCCAGCTTGTGGAACTCGTAGGTCAATCCCTCCCGTTCGTCGTTGTCGATCTTGTTGACGACCAGTATGGAACGCTTGTTCTTCTCCCTCAGAAGCCGGGCAATCTCGACGTCCAGCGGCGTGACCCCGCTTTCCCCGTCCACCAGAAGAACTACAACGCTGGAGTTCTCGATGGCCAGAGACGCCTGCTCTCTGACCAGGGCCTCTATCCCGGCCTCTGCGTCGGGCACGTAGCCCCCGGTGTCCGCGAGAAAGAACGAGCTTCGCCCCCACCTGACGACAGCGAAGTTCCTGTCTCTGGTGACACCGGGCTCCCCGTGGACGACGGCCGCCTTTCTTCCGAGGAGTCTATTGAAAAGCGTGGACTTCCCTACGTTGGGCCGGCCCACTATGGTAACGACCAGGTTCTTCGTCACCGAGTCCTTCCACAATCACTTCGCGTACAGACAGGCGCTCTAGCTCCTGGAGGCTCATTCCGTCCAGAAAGAGCCGGTCGACGTTGAGACAGCTTTCAGAGACGACGGCAACCTCGTCCGCTCTGAGAGCCTTCGCGGCCGCCAGGAGGTCCCTGCCCGCCAGAAGACCGCACACAGTCACGGATTCACCGAGGAAGCGGTTCTTCACCTTCACCGCGCGGGCCTCACCGCCATTCAGCACTTCCTTCCAGACAGGTTCGGCCAGCTCCCCCGTGAGCACGGCGAACGGCCGCCCCGCTGTCCGTCTCTTCAGACGCTTCGTGAGCGAGGCCGCCTTCTGGAGGAAAAGGCGCACCAGGCCCACACCGTTTTCCAGTTGCGGATAGCCCTCGTACTCGTTCTCCTGCGGAACCGCGCAGCCAGACAGAAGGTAGAACTCATCGGCTGCGAACACGAACCTGCTCCCGGTCCTTTCGAGAAAGCTTCTCTGCCACCTGTCCACGCTCTCCAGCACCCGAGTGCTGCACGCCTCGTCAACCGACCTCAGCCGCGGGAGTCCCTGCCTGAACCGAGTGAGTCCCACGGGCACGATAGCCATGCTCTGTACGCCCGGAAAGAGTTTCGCCAGGTCCAAAACCGTCTTCTGGAGCTCTGCTTCGTCGTTCAGCCCCGGGCACAGCACGACCTGGGCGTGAACGTGAACTCCTCCGTCTCTGAGCTTTCTGAGCTTGGGAAGCACGTCGGCCCCCTTTCGTACGCCCAGCATCCTGGTCCTGAGGGACGGGTCCGTAGAATGCACGGACACGTACAGGGGGCTCAACCTCTGCGACACGATCCGTCTCAGGGAGGACTCCCCGAGGCCCGTCATCGTGATGAAGTTGCCGTAGAGAAACGAAAAACGATAGTCCTCGTCCTTAACGTAGAGCGTGGGCCTCAGACCGCCCGGCAGCTGGTCCACGAAGCAGAACACGCAGTTGTTCGCGCAGGTCCGGGGCCTCAGCGGCTCGAACCGCAACCCGAATATGCCCCGCTCGTCCCTGGAGAGGTTCAGGTTGAGCACCTTCGAATCTCTCCTCGCCTGCACGCGCATCCTCTTGCTACCGGCGTTGTAGAGAAAGTCAATCACGTCCCTGACAGGATCGCCGTCGATCGAAACGAGCACGTCGTCTCTCTTGAGCCCCGCACGCTCTGCCGGGCTGCCTTCTTTCACCGCTTCGACTTTGAGCATAGGACTTTCCGCGGGCGCCGTGCGCGATTCCAGACCTGCCGGCCCAGGACGGGTCGACCTGAGACGGATGGAGCGGGCAACGGGATTTGAACCCGCGACTCTCAGCTTGGGAAGCTGATACTCTACCGCTGAGTTATGCCCGCTCGCCAAAACAGTCTACGCCGTAAGCAGAAATAACTTACAGAATTGCAGCCGCCATGTCAAGTGATATTTGACGCTGTCCCTCGTACTCGAGGGGGCCCTCAGAAGGCCCGCGTTGCCTGTAGTCGGGCAGGAGCGCCCGGTACTCGGCCCACACTCCCCGTCCAGGAAACACAGCGGTCCGGGCCGGAAATCCACCACTGAACCTCGCGGTCGCTCACTTCGAACAGGCTCTCACAGTGAGAGGCCTGCTCTCCTCAGGACTTCGGAGACGCGCTCTGCGGTCAAAGCGGCGGCCTCTCCCTCAGGAACGTCCACCCATTCGCTCACCGGGGCGCGGGAGAACCAGGTCAGCTGTCTCTTGGCAAAGCGTCGGGTCTCTGCCTTCGCCTTATCGCGGGCGGTATCCAGGGACATCTCTCCTCGCAGGTGTCCGGCCAGCTCGCGGTATCCCACGGTCCTGAAGGACGGCCACTGCTGCGAGAATCCTTTCGCCACCAGACCCCGTACCTCGTCGAGCAATCCTGCCTCCAGCATGCGGTCGAATCGCTCGTTTATTAGCCGGTACAGAGATTCCCTTGGACGCCTCAGGCCAACCAAGAATAGCTTGAAACGCGGGGGCACGCTTGAGTCTCGCTGCAGCTCGGAGATAGGCTTCCCCGTTATCCTGTAGACTTCGATGGCGCGAATCACTCTTTCTGTATCACGAGGATGGATTCTCTTCGCGGATACGGGGTCCACCTTCGCCAGCATTTCGTGAAGCGAGTCCCTACCCCCGCGTTCCGCGCTGGCTCGAAGCTCCGACCGGATGGATTCGTCCCTCTCTGGCCCGTCGAACAACCCCCTCTCGAGCGCCCTGAGGTAAAGGCCAGAGCCTCCGACCACAAGGGGGACCTTTCCCACCACCAGCAATCCCTCCATCGCGGCCGTGGCCTGCCTGCGATAGGTGCCGCAGCTGTATGCTTCCCACGGAGGGACGATGTCTACGAGGTGGTGCATCACGCGCGAGCGTTCCGCCGGGGTGGGCTTGGCCGTGCCGATGTCCAGAAGCTTGTAGACCTGGCGCGAGTCTGCCGAGACTATCTCCCATCCCCGTGCCTCGGCAATGGTCACGGCAATTCCCGTCTTCCCGACCGCCGTGGGGCCGACAATCCCGGGCACGAGTATGCCTGGATTCGTCTCGTTCGTGGCACGCCAGTTCACGTCCTGCCCAGTCTTCGTTCCAGTTCTTCCAAGGGTATCCTGACGAACGTCGGACGACCGTGCGGGTCTCCCTGAGGCATGCTTGTCCCGAAAAGCCTGTCGACGAGAGAGTTCATCTCTTCCAAGGTCAGAAGGTCTCCTGCCTTCACGGCCGCGTGGCAGGCAAACGACCTTGCGACGCGCTCCTCTATCGATTGCTCCTCAGCACCGTCACCGGTGGCTCCGTCTATTATGTCGTGCAGGAGTTGACCCTCTCGCCACCCTCTCAGGCCGGCGGGTATCCCCCTCACGATTATTCTGCTCTTCCCGCACGCCCGTATGTCAAAACCCAGCCGCCTGAGATACGCCTCGATGTCGAGAAGGGCCTCGAATTCCTCACCGCTCAGGTCCATCAGAAGCGGGAAGAGAAGCTGCTGGCTTGACGGCGAACCCTTCGAGAGGGTTTCCAAGGCCTCTTCGTAAAGTATGCGCTCGTGCGCGGCGTGTTGGTCGATCACCACGAGACCGCCCTTTATCTGCGCCAGGACGTAGGCCCGGTGAAGCTGCCAGAGCGGTACCATGGCTCCCTCTCCCTCCGATGTCTTCTCGCTCCCTGCAGAGGGAGGGAGGGAGTCGTGGGCCTCGCGAGCGAACGAGAGCTGCTGACCGGCAGCCTCGTACTGTGTTGATAAGTACCCGGCTAGCGGCCTTTCTTCATGTGGCACTTCAAATGCCGCATCACCCGGCGATTCGATTCCCCCCAGGACCTCTCCAGCGGCCTCGGACAGCACGTCCCTGACTGCGTCCCTCACGAACGTCCTCACTGAGGCCTCGTCTGCGAACTTGACCTCCCGCTTGGTGGGATGGATGTTGACGTCCACCCTCCCGGGCGCCACGTTCACGAGAAGGATGCACATCGGATACCTGTCCCGGGGCAACAGCCCTGCGTAAGCTTCCCTCAACGCGAATACCAGCGTCGGACAGGCCACCCATCGCCTGTTGACGAAGAAGAGCTGATGTTCACTGTTGGCCCGCGACAGTTCCGCGGTTCCCACGAAACCCTCTATCTTCATGTCCCCGCTCTGCCGCTCGACGGCAATGAGCTGCTCGGCGGTCTGAAGGCCGTAGAGGGACACGACCCTGTCCAAGAGTCGTTCCACGGGTGGAAGATTGAGCAGCTCCCTTTCGTCTTGCTTGAGCAGGAAATGTATCTTCTCGAAGGCCAGCCCGTAAGAGCTCATGACCCTGATCACGTGCCTGAACTCCGTGGTCCTGGACTTGAGGAATCTCCTTCTGACGGGAGTGTTGAAGAAGAGGTCGCGCACCGTGACGCTTGTGCCGGGAGCTCTCCCGGCCTCAGAGACCTCCTCTATCTTGCCGGCGACGCAGAGAACGGTCGTGCCCGAGAGGTTCTCTTTAGTGCGAGTGGTGAGCGTGAGTCTCGAAACCTGGGCTATGCTGGGAAGAGCCTCTCCCCTGAAGCCGAGTGTCCTGACGTCGAAAAGCCCATCCTCGCTCTTGAGCTTGCTGGTGGAGTGTCTCTCCAGGCTCAGCAGGGCGTCCTCCCTGTCCATGCCCGCCCCGTCATCGGAAACCGATATCTCCCTGTAGATAGGATCCCCGATGCGCACGGTGATTCGCGAGGCACCTGCGTCTATCGAGTTCTCCACGAGCTCCTTGACGACGCTCGATGGGCGCTCGATGATCTCGCCGGCGGCTATCTTCCTAACGACTTCCTCGGAGAGCTTCTTTATCTTCATTCAAACCTCCACTGCGTACACTATATCAGAAACAGGAGCCGGTGTGAACGCAGTCCGGTGGCGCACCGTCGGCTCTGGACCGCAGGAAGGCCGCGCGGACAAAGGTCCCTCAAGTGCAGCTGCCAGATCCAATGGAAGGTAGAGCCGCAACTCGGAATCCTCAAAGGGTTCCGAGGAACGCTAGAAGGTGGCCGACGTCCTCGTCCGAGAGCGTGGAGGCGAAGGAGGGCATGTTCCTGGCAGGATTGACCAGCTGCGTCCTCACGTTCTCCGGCGTGGCCGGCTTTCCGCTGAAGGGCAGATTCTCTCTCTCCAGAAGCCCCTTGAGACCGGGGCCCAGCTTGGCCTCTTCGCTGTCAGCGTCGTGGCAGAAGGAGCAGTTGTGGCTGAAGAGTTCGGCGCCTTTCTCAACGTCAGCCGACTCGGGAACGGCTGCGGAACCATCAGAAAGTGCGGAAGGACGTGAGCGCCCAGCACCCAGGAAGAAGAAGCCCGCTGAGGTGGACACAACCAAGAAGCTCAGCACCAGCACTGTCAGGCCCAGGGAGGGAACGAATCTCATGAACTCACGATACGAGCGGACAATGGAGACTTTGAGCACGAGGAGTGCAAAGAGGGAAAGGGCAAGCACGCTGTGAAAGACGGCCCTCAGGGAGAGCTCGTCCCCACCGGCCTTGACGTAGCCAAGACAGAAGTAGCTTATAACAAGAAGCAGCACGAAGAAGATGACGCCGCACACCTTGTGCAGCCTTTTCAAAGCCACTGCACTCATCCGGCGCTCCGCCTTCCCCATCAGGGCCAGCATGCAAGCCGCTCCAGCGAGCCCGATTCCAAATAGGACCAGGGCCAACACAGACTTGACCAAGAGTGACATCCATCCCTCCTTTCCTCACGTAGTGACCGGTGAACCTGGCCCCCCAGAACAGGACGCAGTCGGTCAGGCGGTGCAGAAATGACGAGACCGGAGTTGCGGCGGAGGAACCTCCACGTCAGGACTCCCTCCTCCGCCGCACAACGTCCGGTAACGGTAACAGCGAGGATTGTAGGTGTTTCTTGCGTACTACCTCTATTAACTGGCACGCAAGATTTCCTTGCCAATCCGGCCTACTTGGCCTCCTCGGCCTTCTTCTCCGGCTTGGCCTTCTTCACGGAGGCCACGTAAGCAGTCAGGTCGGCCAGCTTCTGGTCGTCCCAGCTGAGCGGCTTGCCCTTCATGGCCATCACTATACACGCGTTGTTGACCTGGCTCAGCGTCATGACCTTCTCCGCCATCTTGAAATACTTGGGATACTTGGCGGCCAGGTTGTCAAACGCCGGGATCACCATCTCGCCCATCTTCCCGTCTTTGGTACCGCCTTCGGCGTGACACGAGTTGCAGGTCATACCGTTGGTGCCCAGGCTCTCGTCACCGAAGAGCACCTTCCCGTTCTTCACGGACTTGGCCAGCTCCGCCGCCGGGTCCGCCATCTTCTTCTCCTCCTGACCGGCATACGCCAGCACCGCGCAGGTCAAGAAAAGAAATGCAAGGAAAAGCACCGCCACTCTCTTCATCTGTCCCACCTCCTGGGTTCGACTGCCGGCCAGCTTCTGAAGGTGTGGCCTCTTCACCTGGCGCCGTCATCACAAGAAAGAGGCGCCGTCTCGGCTCTGCGATTCTCCGCACGCTCGACCGCAGAGGTCCCGTCCAGGGAGAAACAGGCACAGAAACCTTCGGTGTGTCCTCGTGAACCGGTGGGGATTGGATTCAAGGTCAAGCACTGACTCTAGACTCTACCGGGCCTGGAGGCCGTGTCAAGGCCAAAAGACGCTCACGTTCAAGCAGGACCCGGGGCGCGTGGCGAGCCGAGGCAAACTCGTTGTTGACAAATCGGATAGGATGTGGTATCGTATACTCTACGGGGTGAAGTGTCCGCTGAGCGCGCCGGCCGCGTGGCCGAGCTGGCGTGCTGGCATAGACGTATCTCGCCGTAACTTGTCTGCTTGCTTGACGTTACGGACTGAGGCAGTCAGCGTCTTTGTTACTCACACAGTCAAAGGGGGTGATAGGAGAACGCCAGTTCGCTTTGCTAACGATTCGCTAATTCCTACACCCAGGTGAGTCTCGTCTGCGAGGCCGGTGCACAGGCCCGTAGAAGTAGCTCTCCTGGCCAGATGGAGGTCGATCATGAAAGCATTGCTCACGATATTGGCGCTGGTTCTGTTGCTGGCGCTTCCGACCAGCCAGGCGCTGTGCACCTTTTACAATTACAGCTGGGAGAACTGCGGTACCATCCTCGGGAGTTACGGAAACATCGTTGGTCCCGGGGCTGTTTCAGGAGTACAGATCGGCTCCATGGGTTCCAGTCTGCCCTGGTACCAGTGTCCCGGAGCAGCCGATGGGTCCATCTACCTTCACGTGGCTGAGGACCCGCACAGCGGCACCCCTCAGGCTT
>CP070702.1:694369-711782 GCA_020349905.1 Candidatus Eiseniibacteriota bacterium | reverse complement strand
ACAATGAGCCAGAAGACGGTCGATGCCCGGGACATTCGTTCCTCCGTTCAGAGATTGAGAAGTACGTGTGCCTTGGTGGGAAACCGGGGAGGCCAGTCCTATATTCTACGGGGTGGTAGGCGGATTGGCAAGAGTTTTTCTGCGCGGAGCGACGGCCGAGCGAGGCGGCCGGTCTTGAGGTGCGTAGAGCAGCGAAGGGGCCCAAGAGCTCCTGGTTCCCTCATATCCCGGCACCGTCCTGGAGCCGGCCCTGGCCGGCCTGTGCCTGGGAGATGCGGCTGCCGGGCGGCACACTGTGGGTAAGCCAGACGTTTCCACCTATGACTGAACCTTTCCCTATGAAGACCCGTCCGAGAATGGTGGCGCCGGAGTAGATGATGACGTCGTCCTCCACAACAGGATGTCTGTCCACGCCCTTGATGGGTTTTCCGTCCGCGTCCAGGGGAAAGCTCTTCGCGCCCAGTGTCACGCCCTGGTAGATGCGCACCCGGCTTCCTATTATGCACGTTTCCCCTATTACGACGCCGGTACCGTGGTCTATGAAGAAGCTCTCCCCGATTCTGGCTCCCGGATGGATGTCGATTCCCGTGAGACTGTGCGCCTGTTCAGTTATCATACGCGGGATGAGCGGCACACCGAGCACGTGCAGCTCGTGAGCCAGCCTGTAGCTCGTCACCGCCAGCACGCCGGGGTAGCAAAAGATGGTCTCGTCCGGGCTTCGGGCGGCCGGGTCGCCCTCGTAGGCAGCTTGCACGTCGGTGGCCAGAAGCTTCCTCACTGCCGGAAGCCTCCCCAGGAAGCGCTTGGTGATGGCCAGTGCCTGCTGCTCGCACTCCGGGTAGCGGTCAGGATGAGCGTCGCAGACGAAGCAAAGACCTCGTCTCACCTGCTCCTGCATTGTGCGGAGGACCCAGTCAAGGGTAGAGCCCACGTGAAAACGCATGCTGTCTGCGCTGAGGTCCGAAGTCCCAAAGTATCCGGGGAAGATCACAGACCTCAAGGCCTCGACGGTCTTGATAACTGCGTCCCGCGAGGGAAGCGACTGCCCGTCCGGATGCCTCGTGACAGGACTACCCCACGCCTCGTTCGCGGTGCACAGCTCTTCGACCACCAGGGCCAGCGTGCTCTTGTTCTCCTCCGCAGAATCGAGGTCGGGTTCGGTCTTATCTTTGTCTTGTCTCATGTGTTTAGTCCTCGTCTTCGAACAGCCAGGTGCTGAGATATCGCTCTCCCGTATCGGGAAGCATCACAACGATGAGCTTTCCCTCGCTGTCGGGCCTGGCCGCCACCTGGAGGGCGGCCCAAAGAGCTGCACCCGATGAAATGCCGCCGAGTATTCCCTCCTCACGGGCCAGCCGCCGCGCAAGTTCCCCGGCGTCCTGGTGACTGACTTGAATCACTTCGTCCACGAGCTCCGTGCGAAGAACTTCGGGCACGAAACCCGCTCCTATTCCTTGAATCTTGTGCGGCCCCGGCTTGCCGCCCGAGAGCACGGGCGAGTCAACCGGTTCAACCGCGATCGCCCTGAAGTCCGGCTTGCGCGGCTTGATGACCTCTGCCACCCCGGTGATTGTGCCGCCTGTACCGACACCCGAGACAAGTATGTCCACCTTTCCGTCAGTGTCCTCCCATATCTCCTCGGCAGTGGTCTTCCGATGAACCTCCGGATTGGCAGGATTGCGGAACTGCTGTGGCATGAAGTAGCGGGGATCCGATGAGGCCATTTCCTCCGCCTTTCGCACTGCACCCGGCATTCCCTCGATCCCCGGCGTGAGAATCAGCTCGGCACCGAATATCTTGAGCAACATTCGCCTCTCCACACTCATCGTGTCCGGCATCGTAAGGGTCAGCCTGTAGCCCTTTGCCGCGCACACGAAGGCCAGGCCGATGCCGGTGTTGCCGCTCGTGGGCTCCAGGACAATGGTGTCCTTGCCGATGAGGCCTTCTCTCTCGGCGGCCTCGATCATGCTCAGGCCGATGCGGTCTTTCACGCTTGAACAGGGATTGAAGGCCTCCAGCTTGGCCACGAGGGTGACCGGCAGTCCGCTCACGATGCTGCCCAGCTTGACGAGGGGGGTCTTCCCCACGAGTTGTGTGACGTTTTCTGCTATCCTTGCCATGTCGTTCCTCCGACTCGTGCGTGCGGCTGACAGCTCGAACCGAGTCTGCTAGATGTGGTACATGCGCGCTGCGACTTCTTTGTCCTTCAACTTCTGCACCGCGTCCTCAAGCGTGAGACTCGAGAGGGTGCTCTCTATGGCGTTACTCAGCGCCAGCCAGATATCGCGCGCTGCGCAGCGCTCGGCTCTCTCACACCCCCTCTCGTCCCCGACGCATTCCACCAGTGAGAGAGGACCCTCGAGGGCTTGAACAACCTCGCTTATCCTGATGCGAGACGGGGGCCTCGTGAGCGCGTAGCCGCCCCCAGTGCCCCGCACGCTGCGAACCAGCCCGGCGCTCTTGAGAACGGTCAGAAGCGCGTGCAGATACTTGGCAGATACACCCTGTTCCCTGGCGATGACGCTGGCCGGAACAGGGCCGCTCTTGAAGCCCTCTGCCAGCTGAAGAATGGCGCGAAGGCCGTAACGTGCTCTGGTAGAAAGTCTCACAGTTCTCTATCCTTTCTATTGAAACAATAGACTATTCGGCTGCATCTGTCAACAGGTTTTCTCTTTGAGGCGGGTGCTGGCTTCAGGGTTACCGGTCGGGAAGTATCAGGAGGTGTCGCGGAGAACCAACAGGCTTTGAGGCCGCTGGTTCAGCCCAGGGCAGAGGCAAGGTCTTGGATGAGGTCTTCGGGGTCTTCTATGCCTACCGAGAGGCGAATTAGGGAATCGGATATGCCCGTCTTGGCTCTTACTTCCGGAGGCACAGAGGCGTGGGTCATGATTGCCGGGTGCTCGATGAGAGACTCTACGCCCCCCAGGCTCTCCGCGAGGGTGAAGAGCTTCACTTTCTCGAGGAACCGTTTGGCGTCTCTGAGCTCTCCGTCTATTTCGAAAGAGATCATCCCACTCATTCCCGACATCTGCCTCTTTGCGAGATCGTGCTGCGGATGAGAGGGAAGCCAGGGATACAGGACCCTTTTCACGCGTGGATGTGACTCCAGGAACCTGGCCACTTCAAGCCCCACGCGAAAATGCTCCTTCATCCTTATGCCCAGGGTCTTTAGCCCCCGCAAGACGAGCCACGAGTCCATCGGGCCGGGCACGCCCCCTACGGCATTCTGGCAAAACGCCAGCCGCTCGTAGTGGGCGTCGTGACTCGTGACAATCAGACCTCCCACCACGTCGCTGTGGCCGCCCAGATACTTCGTGGTGCTGTGGACGACGATGTCGATGCCCAGCTGCAGAGGGAGCTGGAAATAGGGCGTGGCGAAGGTGTTGTCCACGACGCTGGTGAGGCCTCTCTCCCTGCTGATTCGGGCGACCTCTCTCAAGTCCACGATTCGCAGCAGAGGATTGCTGGGAGTCTCAGCCCACAGCATTTTCGTGTCCTTCTCCAGGGCAGACTCGATCTTTGAAGGGTTCGTCGTATCCACGAACGAGAACTTCAATCCGTAGTTTCTGAACACCTTGTCGAAGATGCGATAGGTCCCCCCGTAAACGTCGTCCGTGGAAACTACGTGGTCGCCGGCCTTCAGTAAATTGAGCACGTTGTTTATGGCGGCCATGCCTGACGCGAACGCCAACCCGTGTTTCCCGTTTTCCAACGACGCCGCGCATTCCTCGAGCGCATGCCTGGTTGGGTTCTTTGTCCTGGAGTATTCGTAGCCCCTGTGCTGCCCGGGGCTCTCCTGAGCATAAGTTGACGTGAAATGGACAGGCACCACGACCGCGCCGGTGGAGGCGTCCGGCTCCTGCCCAACGTGAATCGCTTTTGTGGAGAATCTCATTTCAGGCGCCCCCGTTGCCCCGTGGATAAACGTGATTCAGTATCATGGACTCCGACACGACCCCCAGGGGTCTCCCGACTCTACAACCGGCACCTGAGAGATGCCATACTTTTTCACAAGACCGATCACGTTTCTTAACTTCTCCTCAGCGCCAATCGCAACCAGTTCGAACTGCCTCCTGGAGAGAAGGTCTCGAGCCGCGGCCTCGCGTTCCAGGAAAGTCTACACCAGCGAAGAAGCCCGGCGTCAGTGGCTTGCACCACCGACGCCGGGCTTCAATGGTCGGAAGATTCGGCTATCGTACCGGCCAAGTCAAGCGTCGACTCGGCCGCGTTTGTTTTCTCTAGCGGGAGGCCACCGGTGCGGGTACACCAAGCTCTGCTAGAGACGAGTACAGCAAGGCCTTCGTGTATTGGGTATTGTGGATACCGTGGCTCCTGTCTTCCTCGATGAATTTGTAGTTGAAGTAGGCGCCGGCCTCTGCCTCCGGATACTTGCCACTTACCACGCTGCCCTCGCTGTCGATGACACCCCTCTGCTGAAGAGCCGTGAAAAGGTCCTCCATCAGAGCTTCGACCTCAACCTGGGCGAAGTTGTAATTGAAGTCTTCCACTGCCCCGCGGTGACAATCCTGAGTATTGCAGCCCGCAACGTTAGGAGTTTCTTCCTCGTGGTACTCATACTCCATGCTCATTGTATGGCCGCCCGCTTGAGCTCCGTAGGGATCAGCCATGTGACACGAGGGACAACCGTTGCTGACCACTCTCGTGTGAGGCGAATCTCCGTAGGTGTAACCAGAGAACTCGTACCCGCCATTGCCTGACAACATGTTGGACTGCGGACCGTGGTGCGGCCCCCAGCGCCCAGAAACCGACGTGGACTCAGGAGCGGCGGCGACGAGAGGAGAGTGCTGTCGAGACTGATGGCAGTTAGCGCACAGGTTGCCATGACCCATGTCAAAAACGCCGCCCGTTGTCAGCGTCACAGGAGCCTGAGTTCTCAGGTGGAAATCGCCACTGGTGTGGGGTTCGTGACACGTGAAGCAATGGATGGGAGACGGATTCGTCGGGCTACCCGAGGAACCTGTGGCGAGTTGTGCAAGAAACCCCTCGTGAGTGTGACACCCCGCACAGGACGATCCGTTACGCTCGAAGTTTCCACCGGTTGCGTGAACAGAAGCGGCCCATTGCGCCTCTATCGCCAGCAGTTCTGAGTTCTCGAAATGACACGCGAAGCATTCTGCGGCTCCGCTTTCACCAGGAGCGCCGCGAGGACCCGTGGGCCCCTCACAGCCAGTTACTACCGCCAGCGTGGCAACCGCAAGAACCAGCACAGCGCAGAGATACAACGTTCTCACCACCTACCTCCTTCCGGCCAAGCGAAACAAACCCGGCAAGCCAGCCAAGCCGATCCGATAGCCGATCCGACAAAGGACATGCAAATGGGGGAACAGGAGGTAAGGCCTTTATTATCACAGAAAACCTCCCGTGTGTCAAGGGTTTTCTGTGAATCGTAACTTACTTACTAGCAAGCAGTTCGGGCATTTTTGGTTCCCCGGTCGAGCCCGCAATTCTCGTCCAACTACTAGTCGGGATGCACCTCAGAAGCATGGGCCTCGGCCCACTGAACGGTCTTAGAGACGTGGCACCACAAGCACGCGTACCCCAACGTGATATATCCCTTGGCGAACTTTCCGTCGTCCGTGAACATCTGTGCGGATGCGTCCGTATTTATGCTGAACAGGTGCGATTTAACGTCTCCTCTATGGGTAACAGGGTCTCCTTCAGCAGACTTGACCGCCGGTGGCATGTGGCAATCAATACACTTGATTGTCCCAAGATCATAGTGAGGAAGCGAACTGTTGGCAAAGCCCTCCGCTTCCTCGTAATGGCACGCCTCACAGGTAAGAACTATACCCGAGGCACGCGTGGGATTCTTCTTGTGCAGGCTGACGTGTGGCTCGTGGCAATCCACGCACGCGAAGCTGATCTTCTTTGACGCAACAAGCTCGTTGTACTGTTCGTGATGGCGGATGAAACCGCCGCCTGCCGGTATGGCCGAAGTGCTCCCGCGCGAATGACACTCACCACACATCACCGAAGAGCGGTCAATCTTCATGGGATGGTCATAGGGAGCGTACACATGTTTGCTGCCCGGTCCGTGACATCTCTCGCACTGTATTCCATTGAGAGCCCACGTGCCGATTATTCCCGGCATGTTGTTCTGGTGTCCGTAGCTTCTATAACCAGTTGTGTGACATCTACCGCAATCGTATTCCTGGGTCTGCCCCTCGTTATACGAGACCCACCTATCTGTGGCTAGATTGTATTGCACGTTCGAACCGGTCAAGACGTAACCTTCGTTGTCAATGAATCGCGCCTTCCACCAGAAACCGCCAATGACGTACGATATGTTATTCCAACTCTCACCCGGCGGCGGCCCGGGAAGATCTCCGAAGGGATAGAAGCCGGACTGCCGGGCTGACGAGGCCGGATTCAGCTTGAAGTTATGGCCCGTCTTTGCAAACTCGCTGTAGACCTCAACGTGACAGGCCTGGCACGCGCTGGACCCTACGTAGCCCTCTACCTCGGGTCTGGTACTCACCTTTGTAGTCTTCTCGCACCCAACTACGCCCAGGGTGAGAAGCAGTATCGCAGGAAGCGCCATCGTTGAAACAGGCCTAAGTATCTTCGAATGCAGCCACATCACTTGAATCCTCCTTGTCCCGAGACGAGCCCTGTGCGGCCACTAGTCCGAGGTGCCCCCAAGACCAAACTTTCTGGAGAGGCTGAGAGTGAACACGTTTGCCACGAAGTTATCTCGATAATTCATGAAATCGTCATGGTTGAACAGGTCGTATCGAACTTCCATCACGTATCCCGGCATGAACTCGAAGCCTATTGCGGCCAGGGCGATATCTTTCCTGATATCCAGGTCCTCTCGTATCTCAATGTGCGTGATACCGGTCTCGACTGTGATGACAGGAGAGAGCGCGAGGCGCAGTCTTGCAGTCACCAGGACGTTGTCTGTTATGAAGCTAGTCTCCGGATCCTCGAACTCGCTCCTGGAAAGAGAGGCGCTCAATCTGAGATTGGGCCTGTAGCCAAAATCCTCATGCTCAAAATCTGCATACCCATTGATTCCTCTTATCCTGCCGGAAGTGAGCAGCTCATCGTTTGACCTGTCCTTATCCTCAAACCCAACGGCCAACCGAAGATTGGATGTGGGCCAGGACTCCAATCTTGCCAGGAAGTTGTCCACGTCAGATGGGCCCGTAAGGTCCACGTAGTCGCCTCTGTCAGCCCTTCTCGTTCGGTACCTCAGCGTGACTCTGGTTTTGTCAGAAGGTTTGGCCCTCAGCCCCACAATAAGGGCATTGCTGGTTACTTCCCGTTCAGCGTCTTCTGATTCAGAGCGGGGTCCGTCTTCTCGTATCGTGTATTCGTATCCCAACTCCGTCGTTACGACGGGGTAAAGGTCTACGGTGCCCCTGCCTCCGACTTTCAGCGCGCTCGAGCAGATGTCCGTGACATCGTTGTCAGCATCCCTGTAATCGATGTAGCCAGACAGCTTGAGCCGCTTAACCGGGAGGGCCGTGAGCGTGCCCGAGTATGATCTCACAAGGAGAGCCGCTTCTGTGTCCTTAAGCGCGCCTTTGTCCGTTAGATATGAGCCCGAGAAACGCAGCTTTCGCGTAATAGGCAAATGTATAGAGACGCGCAACCGCTGTCCGTCTCGGTTCAAGAAGCGGCTGCTCTTACTCTCAAATGCCCTCCACTCGTAGTTCAGGTCGATACTTTGCCCGTCTCGTCTTAACTGGGCACCCACGTTTCTAGCTCTGATGGAATAGTCATAGCGGGTTCCGATGAAGTCCGCTCCATCGGAGAGCAAAGCCACCCTGTCACCGCTCTTCTCTTGAGAAGTAACCCCCCCGTACATCTTGAGCCACTTGTTCGGCGTGACGCTCCCAGACACGCCTGTAAACTCACGCTTAAACTCGGGGCTACCTGCTCCCTGTATAAGGTTCCGCATCCTGGTGTGATCCAGCCTGATGTTGAACACTCTGGTTCCCATAAACTCTAGGCGGAGATTTCTCTGATTTCTGGTCACGTTGTTCACATCAACGAACACCGTGCTTGTAGCACCCAGTCTTCCGATCAAAAAGAGTTTGTCCAGGGTAAGTCCCTTGGATACGTTGTACGACTCCATTATGCTGGCAGGGGAACCGTCTTCGGTGATCGTGCAAGCGCCGATCTTTACTTCTCCCGAGAGGGGCGGAAGCTCCTGAGAGCAGAGGGGTGAAGCCCATAGGATTGATAGAATGTACACAGAGCAAATGAGTAGTAGAGACGCTTTCACCAGCCTCTCCTTACGCTAGTCGGAGTGACAGCCTGCCTGGAAACAAGGCTCAGCAACAAACCCTTCTCTGAAGAATTTCTCATTCGAATACGAACCGTGAACGTCAGTGTGACATTCCAGGCAGCTCACCTTACCCCAGATACCGCCATGTGCGGTGAAATGCTTCGGGGCAAGATGGCACTTCAAACACACTCCCCTGCCTGGCTCCCTCAAGAGCTTTCCGTTCACCGAGCCGTGTGCCTCGTGACAGCTGAGACATCCGTGTCCCTCGAGGACGTAATCGTTGACTGCCTGGTGTTCATAAGGGAAAGGTCCCTCGTATTCCGTGTGACAATTCACGCAGAGAGCTTTCGAGCTCTCTAAGGAAAAGGGCGCGTCAAAAGCGTCGAGAACATTGTGACAATCCACGCACTGGAGGTTACGTTCTTTCACAGGATGATGCGAAGGCAGACTGAAGGACTCGGACAGTGAGTGATGACAATTAAGACACAGTTCAGTAGAAGTGTCCTTCAGAAGGAAAGGTCGTGTGGGAGTATGAATTGTGTGACAGGAGACACACGAAACCTGTTCAGTAAGGTGCGGGCTACCCTCTGCAAGGTTCATGATGTGCCTGGAGGAATGACACGTTGAGCAGAGGGCCAGAGCTTCGGTTCCAGTCAAGTCTGCCGCTCTGACTGCAGTTTCAACAGACGGTTCCTCAAGATGTTTCTCTGGGAGCCTGTGACAGTCCTGACAGAACACCTCGACTCCGGCTTCCTCCGGCCTGTCCGGGGCGGGCAGAACGTGGGGAGTTCCTTTAAGGCCCGCGGCCTTTTCCTCGTGGCACATGGCACACTGCTCTGCCGTCTCAAGAGGCGAGACAGCAGAATCCCCGGATAAGGAGGGGGTAAGCGAAATCGAAGCGAAGATAACCGCGAAGACAACCAGCGAGGCTTTCAGAGTATTCACGGACGGACTCCAGCGGCTAAGCTTAAACTCCTAGAGCAGACCTTCCTAAACCGGCCCCCTCGATTGAGAGCTGGGCACGATCCAGCAACAGACACTCTGAGGCAATCTTGACACATGATACTCAGACTATGAACAGTAACGGGAGTCTCTGGAGGAGGAGCCTTGACCTTAAGCCGCAGGTCCAATTAGTCTATCTGCCTCACGAGGCTGTGTCAAGTCAAAAATTTCCCGTCTGAGAGCCGCTCGGAATTGATTCCGGTACCGCCGTGTAGTATGATTCGAATGGCAAGACTACTAAGAGAATCCGGGTCAGATGTCAGGTGCACCCGTCATTCTTATCGAGAGGACCAGCGCGGTCAACGCCCGCAGCAAGGCTTCAGACCCGCGGGCCCAGATTGGCAGGAGGAAGCTATGAAACCGAACATTATCTCAAGAAAGAGGGCTCTTGGCGTACTTGTCCTTGCAGGCGTAGCGTTGTCCGTTTGCGCCCTGGCTTCGTGGCAGGAGAATGGCGTACCAGTGTGTACGTCCCGAGGAGATCAGCATTCTGTCGAGGCCGTTCCCGACGGATCGGGAGGCGCCATCATGACCTGGTACAACGGCGGTGTTTATGCTCAGCGGATTGAGCCGTCGGGCAACGTATCCTGGAAGGCCGATGGTGTTCCAATCTCCACCGCCCCAGGCAGCGTGTTTCCTCGTATTGCAACCGACGGCGCGGGGGGGGCCATAGTAACCTGGAGCGACTTACGCGGTACGATGGATTACGACATCTACGCCCAGAGAGTGGACTCGGAGGGCAAGGTGCTGTGGGCGGCCGATGGGGTCCCCATCTGTACTACCTCGTGCAATGAACGTTGCCGGCGGATCGCAGAGGATGGGGCGGGAGGCGCTATCATAACTTGGAGCGATGATCGTAACGGAGTCGACTGTGACATCTACGCCCAGAGAGTGGATTCGTCCGGAAAGACTCTGTGGAAGGTCAACGGAGTTCCTGTTTGTACGGCAGATCAGGACCAAGGATTCCCGACAATAGCTCCTGATGGAAGCGGCGGCGCTATCATTGCCTGGGCCGATTTCCGCAACGGAACCGATTACTGCATCTTCGCTCAGCGGGTGGATGGCTCGGGCAGAGCGTTGTGGACCACAGATGGAGTAGCCGTATGCACAACTCCCGGCAGCCAACTCCCGAGAATGACGTCGGACGGCAACGGAGGAGCAATCCTGGCCTGGCGTGACCCCCGCAACACCAGCAACTACGACATCTACGCCCAACGCGTGGATGGCTCCGGTGAAGTCTCGTGGGCTGAGAACGGAATTCCCATTTGCACCATCTCGGGCGCAAAGTGGTGGCCGTTGATAGCTTCTGACGAGGCGGGTGGTGCAATAGTCGCCTGGCGCGATTACCGAAGCGGCACGAACTACGACATCTACGCGCAGCGCGTGGATCCGTCAGGAAAACCTTTGTGGAACAAAAACGGCGTTCCCGTGTGCGTAGGTGCGCGCAACGAGAGGTACCACGACATGGCCCCTGACGGAGCCAGCGGAGCAACCATAGTCTGGTTTGACGAGCGAAGGGCTGGCGGAGATGACATCTACGCCCAACGGTTGAACGCGAAAGGTGAGGCGTCCTGGAAGCTGAACGGGGTCACGGTGTGCACGGCCCCAGAGGATCAGCTCTATCCCAACGTGACACCCGATTCAGACGGAGGAGTGATTATTAGCTGGCTCGATTTCCGCACCAGCACGGACTACGACGTATATGCGCAGAAGGTGAATGCTGACGGTTCTGTCGGGCCTATCGCACGAGGACCTCACGAACCAGATCCAGAACTATGTAAGTGAGGAGAAGTGCGAAAGGAGGCGTACAAGAACGGTTAAAATCATGAACGGTCTCCCTCGGACAGGTTCAAGCAGTCAATCGCCAAAGGGACATCTCAAGAAGAGTGGGTCTGCTGACCGACTTCTCTGACACCGCTCTTCCCGGACCACGGAGGAAGGAGGCGTACAAGAACGATTAGAATCACGAACGGCAAGAGTGTCAGGATGCCCGCCGTAACTGCTCCCTCAGCACCAGCAAGGCCTATCTTGTAGACGGTCAGCCCTCTCAGGCTTTTTGAGAAGAGTTGGCCACCCAGCACCACGTTCCATCGCATGAAGAAGATCGCAACAAGTATGAGTATGCCCGTGCCGAAGTAAGCCACTTTGCGGACGAGCTCTCTCGGCTTGAGCGCCCTCACCACAGCCAGCACGACTAGCGGAACGACCGTTCCCATGAGCGCCTGCACGACGACACGGGAGGTAAAGAGGCGACTTTGAACCATCTGCGCCAGGATGTCAATGGATTCTTCTGCCTCATACAGACGGTGCACAAAGTCGAGAAGCTCGAGAGAGACATCCAGTATGAGCGCGTAGAAAAGGAATTGTCCCAACTTGTCGAGGCAGGGCATATCGATAGGATGTTTCCTGAGCCAACTGCTCACCATATAGATGAGCAGCACAAGCGCGATTCCAGATACGATGGCAGAGAAGAGAAACACTATCGGCATCAGAACGCTCGACCACCAGGGGTTCGCCTTAACCGAGCCGAAGATGAATCCCACGTATCCGTGCAACAGGAAAGCCGAGGGAATACCCACAATGGTGATGAACCGTCCCGCCCTCTCGTCGAACTTCAACGATTCTTCCGACGTAGAGACGACCCCGAGAGAAAGTATGGAATACAGAACCCGTCGCCACCCCCTGTACGTCCGGGACCAGACAACTATGTCCCTCCTGTAATCGAACCACACCTCCAGCAGCAGGACGACGGTCAGGTACCACGCGTACACGAAGCCGAACATGGCCATCGCGGATTGCAGGTGAGGGGTGAGGAAGATTTCAAAAGCCCGTTCGGGATGTCCCAGGTGAGCCAGAAGGGGCAACGGTGCCACCAGCAGGAACGCCAGCGCCGTCAGAAGGGAGAGCCGGTACGTGGGCTGGACCTCCTTCACGTTGAAAACCCTCTCCAGTGAGGCAAGGATGAAAGCTCCGGCCACCAGCCCGGTGATAAACGGGTAGAGCACGATGACGAGACCCCAGTGAAGCTCGATCTCGTTGGGGTAGATGTAGCCCGTTATCTGTTGCTGCGCCTCAGCAAGATGTCTCAGAAGCTCTTCCAATCTCAACGCACCTCGCTGTCGAGGGAGTTGTAGTACACCTTCGGCTCGGTCCTCAGATGCGGCTTCAAGACCTGAAGCTCGTTTGTCCTGACGAAACGCCAGAGCGGGGTATTCGCATTGCGAATCTCGCCGAAAATGCGTGCAGAGTTGGGGCAGACCTCTACGCACGCGGGTCTCAATCCCCTGGTTATCCGGTGATAGCAAAACGTGCACTTGTCTGCGACACGAGTCTGAGGGTCCAGATATCTGGCGCCGTACGGACACGCCTGTATGCAATAACGACACCCTATGCAGTACTTCTCATCCACGAGCACCACCCCGTCGCGAGTCTCGAACGTTGCCCCGACCGGGCAGACCTGAACACAGGGCGGCCTGGCGCACTGGTTACACAGCTTCGGAACATAGAAGGAACGCAATATGTGCTGTTCTTCAATGTCTGGTGGCGGAAACCCGTCAATGCCGCCGTTGGGAGAATCCACACTCACTTCTCGATCGACGGTCACGACGTAACGTTCCACCCATGTCCGGAAGAAATAGGGCTCACGGGGCACGTCGTTTTCTTCTTTACAGGCCTCGGAACACCGGCCACAGCCGATGCAGCGCTCGAGGTCAATGCCCATCCCGTACCAGTGGCCTTCACCCTCAGACCCACCCGGTTCCTCGCTAGCGAAGATCGTACCTAGCTTGAGGCCGGAGCTGGCCAGGGCCGCCGCGGGCGCAAGCTTGGCAAGGCACTTCAGGAAGTCCCGCCGTGTTACGGACCGCAGCTCGTCTTTCATCGTCTGCCCTCCGGAAAATGCGGATAGTGACACTGCCAGCACAGGTAATCCTCTCCGTGTGTGGCCATGTCGACCCTGGGAATGGTCTCGGGGCTGGACGCGTCCTCGCCGTGACACTGCCCGCAGAAGCTTCTCGTGCGGGGCTTGTCGGGGCGCATCTCCCTGGGAGCGCCGGGATGTCTCTCCTGTGTGGCGTGACACGTCGTGCAATGCAAACTGAGATGATGGCTCTTTGATTTGGTCTTTGCTATTTCAGTGTGGCACGCCTCACAGTCTTCGATCCCGACAAGGGGCTCCGGCTGATGAGGATTGTGACAGGTAATGCAGGGTTCTTCCCCTCCGTGTTCGTCGGGTTCTATCTGGGGAAATCCGGTCGGCCTGGAGGGATTGTAGCTGTGACAATACGCGCACCTCCTCCTGCCTCTCGGCGCCGAAAGTCTGTTCTCGAATGGGTCCTCGGCATGTTCGTTCCCGGGTCCGTGGCAGGCTTCGCAGCTGACTGCTTCGTGCATCGAACCGCTCTTCACAGCGTCAACGTCGTCGTGGCATTCTTGACAAAGGAGATGCCCGGCGTACCGGATTTCCATGCCTGCGACTTCATCTACGGCGTCGGCTCTGTAGTGCCCGTAGCGTCCGAAGGAATCCGGCACGAGCAGGAAGCGCACGAGCACCAGCGCTGCTGCCGCTATTCCGAAGAGCAAGATCAATCTCTTGACCTGGCTGGGCATAAGCTCCTCGCGCCTACCCTCTCAGGACCGCTCGGTCGGCGTCTCGCATCTTGCGAATCAGGGCCAGGGCCATGACCACCCCCAGAATGGCCAACCCGACGAACCACTTTCGTCTCAACGAAATCTCGGAGAGCGCGGCGCTGGCAGACGTTTCGGCCTTCAGCAAATGCTCCTGACCCGACCCTACTTCCATCTCAACCGCCTCGACGGAAAACGCGTGGACGGCCGTCCGGGCCCGCAGAAGGGCGCTCCGCCCCTCGTTCATTTCAAAAGCCGCCTCGTCCATCGTCATCCCCGCCTGCTCGGCCGTGTTGACAAGAGCCGCGACGGATTCATGCTTCTCCCGCAGCCCATCGATGAGCTCACGCAGTTTGCTGGCAACGGCATGGCCGCTGGAGTCTTCGTCGTGACATTCGGCGCAGACGGCTCCCTCGGAGACTCCCAGCATGGAATCATCTGGCCGTGTAACCTCGTGGTTACCGTGACAGACCTCACAAGCCGGAAGATCCATCGCCTCGTGGGCTTCCTTGTGGGGGCTGGCAGAGAACAGCGCCAGCTGGGCAGAATGGCACTGTCCGCAAACTTCCGAAACCGAGGCGATTCCCGGAGGCACGGCGCCGTGATTGCCGTGGCAATCATTGCACGCGGGCGCAGTGCGTTCCCCCTCTTCCAGCAGCGCATTCCCGTGAACACTGGTGCTGTACTCGCTCATCTGGTCGGTCGGCACCCGATAAGGCTCCATGTAGGTCTCGTCAGAATGGCACTTTGAGCACGTCGTAGGTACGTTGACCGGATAAACCGGAGACAACGGGTCGTCAGACGACCTGATTCCGTGCACTCCGTGGCAACTCGTGCAATGCGCCACTTTGGTATCTCCCTGGCTGTTCTTGATGCCGTGGACGCTCGTCCGGAAGAGCGAGAGCTGGTCCACGCCTATGTTGGGATTGTACTTCTTCATGAATACCGGATCGCTGTGGCATCCTGCACAGAGCCCTGGTTCAGTCAGGGCGTCTGGCGAGCCCTTGAAGCCTCTGGAATCCGAGTGAGCCGCCACGAAATCGTCTACGGCCGAGCGGTCTCCTCCGTGGCAGTCGCTGCAAGAGAATCCGTGCTTCGTGTGTACATCGTGCTCCATTCCCTTCGCAGGCGCAGACAGCCGTTCGTCCGGAATCTCCTGGTGGCAGCTCACACAAGCGTCCTCCTGAGCGCGCGCTACCCCATGGGGGAATGCGCTCAGCAAAAGAAGAACGGGAACCACAGAGAGAAAGGTGCCTCGCCAGTGGAGCAAGAGGCGTGTGGGCGCAGAGCCGTTGCGCACAAAGGGGGCTGGCTCTCCGCCGGAACGTCCGTTCCTCCTAAAACTCGACAAGCTGCCTCTCCTCCGAAGTGGACCTACTTCCATGTTCCGCTCCGTCAGCCGACCAGATAGGAAACTAATGTCATCACGCCGATATAGGCGATTGCGCAAATTCCCAACACGGTAAAGAGCTTGCCGCGCGCACCCTCGGGCGAGCTTCTATCCAGAAACGGGACAAACATCCAGAAGAGGCCGGCCAGTATGAAGCCCACAATCGCCAGCTGTTCTCCCTCGAAAGGTCCCACGTGTGCCGGAAACATCTTGAGCGTTTGAAACATGAAGACGAAATACCATTCCGGCATTATCCCGGCAGGTGCCGGCGCGAGCGGATCCGCCCTGACGCCCAGCTCCCACGCGGCCAGGACGGCCAGACCGACAAGCACCACCAGAACGAATATCCAGGCAATCAGGTCCCTGTAGATGAAGTTGGGGAAGAACGGAACCGATGGACACGGCTTCCCGGTCTTCTCCTCCCGCCTCTCCACGTCTGGCGGCTTGCTCATGCCGTGCAACTGAACCAGATACACGTGAAGCCCCAGAAGCAGCGCCAGAACGGCAGGAAGGATGAAGACGTGAAAACCGAAGAAACGCGTCAGGGTCGCACCCGTGACGTCGTCGCCCCCCCTGAGCACCTTCATGACAAAGTCCCCGAGAAAGGGAAGCACGCCGGCTATCTGGGTTCCAACCTTAGTCGCGAAGAACGCCAGCTCGTTCCACGGCAGCAGATAGCCCGTGAATCCCATGCCCATGCTAACGAAAAGCAGCAGCACCCCCGTGATCCACGTAAGCTCTCTGGGCTTTCTGTAGGATTTCAACAGGAAGGTGCTGAACATGTGCACGAAGAGGATGGCTATCATCAGATTTGCCGACCAGCTGTGCACCGAACGGACCAGCCAGCCGAACGGGACTTCGCTCACGAGGAACTTCACGCTTTCGAAGGCAGATTCGGGGCCGGACCGATAGTAGATCAGAAGCAGCGAGCCCGTGACAACCTGGATAAGAAAGAGGAAGAGCGCCATTCCACCGAAGAGATACCAGAAACTGTGCTTGTGGACGGGCACAAGCTTCTTACGTGCCAGCTCACTCAGCTTGTTGGACTGAAGCCGGTCGTTCAACCAGTCAAGTATGCGAACCCAGACAGGTTCTCTCTTCAACTCAACCTTCCCTGGAGACGAAGATCTCCTCTCCCTTGATAATGACTCCGAACTTGTCCAGCGGTCTGGGAGGCGGGCCTGATATGTTGACGCCGTTCAGGTCGTAGTGACCGTCGTGGCATGCACACCAGATGTGAGCCATGTCCGATCTGTACTGCACCGTGCAGTCCAGGTGGGTGCAGATGGCTGAGAACGCACGGTAACTGCCGTCCGGCAAACGCAACAGCAGGCCCGGCTTCGCCCCGAATCTGAATATCTTGGCCGTCCCAGGATTGAGCTCCCCGACCCGCGCCGCCACGACCATCGAGGGGGA
This sequence comes from Candidatus Eiseniibacteriota bacterium, assembly GCA_020349905.1. Classification (GTDB taxonomy): domain Bacteria; phylum Eisenbacteria; class RBG-16-71-46; order JAFGJU01; family JAFGJU01. The sequence continues at coordinate 695,091 of CP070702.1, read as the reverse complement.
GGCCTCCGGAACGTCGGGTGGGATAACGTAGCGTACGGCGGCGTACACGGACCCCAGGAGGCCCGCGAAGAGGCCCGTTCCCAGGAGCGCGTTGAGAAACTGTCTCCTCGACACCTTGTCCTTTTCCATTCTCTCCCTGCTTTCCGAGACGAGCTGCGCTGCCTGAATCGTATTGCCCTGCCAACGTATGGCTGGTTTGCCGAGGCAGAGCCGGCTTGCCCAAATAGAGCTACTTTGTCCAGGTAAAGCTACTGTGCCGTCACCAGCTTCTCCTCTATCTTCTCAAGGTCCTCGATGGCCCCACGCAGGAGCTCCTCGCCCAGAAGAGTGTTATGTACGGCGGTCCGTGCCAGAAGAGTGGAGACGATTCTCTCGGCCCGCCTCAGGTCCTGCACTTCAGGCTCGGAAAGATAAGCCTTCTTCGAACGGCTTTCAAGCAGCTTCTTCACGGACCCGAGTTTTGCGGCGGCCTGTTTCGAGAGAACCTCAAGCTCACCCTTCCACTGGTTCAGCATCTCCGCGTAACCTTCTTCGTGGCAGGATTCGCAGGCACGTGACACGATCTCATGGGCAGTCATATGGGAAATCTTTGTATGACATCCTCTGCAATCCACCGAGCCTAACATGAGCCCCGGCTGCTCTTCTGCAGAATCCTGGATCATGAAGCTGCCTTAGTAGAGAGCAGATTGCACGTCGTGGCAATTCGAACACTTGATGCTCTT
>CP070702.1:685869-694269 GCA_020349905.1 Candidatus Eiseniibacteriota bacterium | reverse complement strand
CGGAGATCCGGTCGCCGAGGTTTCTCACCGTGACCGGCTCATGCGTCTGGGTGCTCCCTTCACCACGGAGTCCGAAGAGGTCTTCAGGGCCGAGCACCGCATCCGGAGCTGGCGAAACGGCTGGGGTGCCGAGGGGGGTACGCTCATGCTCACCCAACGCGAGCGCATGCGTCGCTGGCGCTACACCTGGCTTCTGGACGTGGACAAGGGCACGTCGCGCCTGTGGTTCGATCTCAATGAAAGAGACCGCTATGCATCACCAGGCTACGCCGTGCATCGGCCGCTGCCCAACGGCCGCTGGGTACTGCACCAGCAGGGGGATGCGGTCTACTTCCGCGGCATGGGCGCAACTGACCAGGGCGACCGGCCTTTTCTGGATCTGCGCCACATGGAGACCGGTGAGGTAAGGCGCCTTTTCCGATGCGATCCTGAGCGCTACGAGTACTTCGTGGCCTTCGCCGGAGACGAGGACCACTTCGTGTTGAGCTCTGAGTCGGCCACAGACGTGCCCAACTACTATCTAGCCACCCTCGGCGAGAAGATTGGGGAGGCCCCAGAGGGGGAGGCCACCCGCGCCCTAACACGCGAGCCCATCACCGACTTTGAGGACCCCACGCCCCAGCTGCGCGAGGTAGTCAAACGCATCGTGCGCTACGAACGCGAGGACGGCGTGCCACTCAGCTTTCAGCTGCACCTGCCACCCGGCTACGAGGAGGGCACCCCGTTACCCACGGTGCTCTACGCCTACCCCCTCGAGTACTCCGACCCTGCCACCGCCGGACAGGTACGCGGCTCGCCCCAACAGTTCAGTAGCATCAACGGCGCCTCCCACCTTTTCTTCCTGCTGAGGGACTACGCAGTGCTCGACCGCACCGCTATGCCCATGATCGGAAACCCCGAGACTACCTACGACACCTTCGTGGAACAGCTCGTGGCTGACGCCGAGGCCGCCGTCGCCAAGGCCATCGAGATAGGCGTGGCAGACCCCGAGCGCATCGGCGTCATGGGCCACAGTCACGGGGGGCTCATGGTGGCCAACCTGCTGGCCCACTCTGACCTTTTCCGGGCAGGCATAGCGCGCAGCGGGTCCTACAACAAGACCAACCAGCCCTTTGGCTTTCAGTCCGAGCGCCGTTCCCTCTTCGAAGCCCGGGACACCTACATTCAGGTTTCGCCGACCTTCTTCGCGGACAAGGTCAACGAGCCCGTCCTCATAATCCACGGGGCCGCGGACTCCAACCCTGGCACGCTCACGTTCCAGTCCGAGGTCTTCTTTGAGGCCGTGGGTGGTTCGGGCGGCACTGCCCGCCTCGTTCTGCTTCCCTTCGAAGACCACGGGTACCTATCCCGGGAGAGCGTGGAGCACGTTCTGTGGGAGCAGCTGGAGTGGTTCGACAGGTACGTGAAGGGCGATGTCTCCCCTTCAGGTGAGTAGCAGCCTCGACGCCACGTCAGGGAGGTCTGAGACCAGCAACATGACCGCCCAGGCGGCCGGAGTTAGAAGGCCTCTTTCGTGCGAAAGGTGTGTACTAGTCCGCATTAACCAAATGATCCCTAATGAACTTCTCGGTTGCGGCAACGACCTGGTCTTTGACTCCAGGCGGACTCTGCGCCAGCCAGACCGTGAAGTTGTACAGCTCCTGAGTATCCACCTCCAGCCACTTGCCGTTGCCAAGCAAGAAGGTAAGCAACGTCGTTATGGCGATCCTCTTGTTGCCATTCTGAAAGGGATGATTCTTGATCATTAGATAGAATAGAACACTGGCCTTGCCCACCAATGTCGGGTACAACGGCTTGCCCGAGAAGCTCTGAAACGGAGTCAGTACACAGCTTTCAAGTATGTTTGTAAATCGAGTGGAGAAATCAGGGATCGGCTCATCGAACGAGAGGTGCTCTTTGGCGAGCCGAAAGGCAAGGTATTCTACGTCGGCTCTGGTTATGACTCTCACTATTCCCTGCCCAGCTTCTTCAGGACTTCACCATACTCCCGCACTGTTCTGCGTACCGCCGCATCTATCCGCTTCCGTCCTTTCGCCGATATTCTCTTGCCCAGGATGTCTATGATCGTGCGGTCCGTAATGGCGTACGTTCGCCCTATCTTCACTGCGGGGATCTGCCCTTTCTTGACCCGCCTGTAAATGGCTATGCGGCTCACCCCCAGAAGCTCCGCGAGCTCAGGAATGGTAATGTACTTCTCGCCAGCCATGGTCCCTCCCTACCATCAGAACGTTGGCCCACGGCGCCAGGTTAACATAAGTTAACCTAGCGTGCAACAGTTAACACAGGTTAATGTGTGCGATCTGGGTTAACAGGAAGGAAATGGCCAAGATACGGGGAGAACAATGGAGCCAGCAGGTAGGGCAGTCGGGAAGTCACCCGAGTTGACATGGGTCTCCAATTCCAATAGCATTCCACTGTTCTCACTATCCCCACGGCCAGGCCGCCCCCAGGCCCGAGGCGGAATTGAAGGAGATGTCTCCGCTGTCCCGGCAGGGCTCCAGACCGCAGTTGCTCGATGAGACGCCGGATAGGAGCTTGTGCGGACCCGGATCGCCGGTGTCCACCACGAGTTCAATGCAACGAGAAACGCCACTGAGGGTCTTGTGAACAATTCAGAGCCAAACCGCCCGATTCAAAGAACTCGAGAGGTCGTCGACTGGGTCATTATGCTGGGCGCTGCCTTTCTGGTGAGGTGGCTCTTCTACGGCTCCAGGAAGATACTCGAGGGCGATGAGATCCACTACGCGGAATCGCTGCACAGGTTCCTACAGGGCAGAATCCTGGACGGACTTTCTGACTACTGGTCGTTCTTCTACCCGTTTTCCGCAATCCCGTTCGGATTGCTCTCCGGAGACGCCGAGACCGGGCTACGTCTTCTCTCAATCTTTTCTGGCGCTCTGCTGGTTCTGCCTTGCGTTCTGCTGGCAAGGAGGCTCTGGGGAAGGCGGGTGGCGATATTTGCAGGTCACATGGTCGCCCTTCATCCCATCCTGATTCTCTTCTCGACGCAAGCCATGACGGAAACGTTTTACTCGCTGCTCGTTGTGAGTTCTCTTCTCCTTCTTTTTGTTCACATGAAGAGCGGCACTTGGTCCTCTCTCGTACTGGCCGGAATTCTTTTGGGGCTAGCCTACCAGACGCGACAGGAGGCGCAGTTCTTCATTGCGCTGGCGTTAGTAGTACTGCTGCTCGGGAGGGGGGGAGCTGGAATCCGGAGAGCGTTGAAAGGGCGGATTCAACGCGCCGTTGTGATGGCAGTGATCTCTGTTGTCTTGGTGCTACCCTATTTCCTTCTGCTTCATCAGAAGACCGGCCACTGGACAACCGGAGCCAAGGCGCCCGTTACCTTGAGCTCGCGGCTCGTGTGGGAGGATGGACTCGAGCGTGAACGATTCGTATACAGCCTGAACGATGCCGGGACAGCCAGACGCATAGACGAGATAGGGCGCGAGAGTCCCCTCAGGATTCTCTGGAAGGAGAAGAGGGCAATAGCTTCGCGATACTTTAAGGAATTCAGCCAGGGCTTCACCCACGTGCCTATTCTCCTTGCGAGTCCGCTCTTGCTGCTTCTCGTCCCCCTCGGTCTCTTCGGGCGGAAGTGGGAAAAGGAAAACGGCGGGCCGGAGCTTATCCTCCTTCTGGTCGGTGTGTTCCCTTTTGCTCTCTATTCGATGTTCCAGGTCAACTTCAGATTCCTGATACCTTTCCTGCCGGTATATCTGCTCTGGGGTGCGAGGGGGTGTGGCGTACTCTGTGACTGGTTGCGGGAGAATGTTTCCAATCGCCGGCTTGTCTATTACCTGGCGCTCGTTCTCGTATTCGGCAGTCTCGTGGCGTATACCGCCCACAAGTACAGGACAGGTGAAGAGGGCCAGGCCATAGAGTACAAGGAGATCGGTATGTGGATAAGAGCGAATGAAGGTGAGGGAGCGCGCATTCTCGCCCATTCAGGCTGCCCCGCGAGCTACTACGCAGGAAATCCGGAGGCCACGTTCATTCCCTGGACCGATTTAGACGGACTCATGAGATACGCGCGGCATCATCGTTACAGTCATCTGCTGGTGGACGCGGATTACTTCATGGAAGCCCGGCCCGACCTGGCGCAGCTTGTGGGGGGCTCTCCGGTTCCAGAATTGGAGGAAGTCAAGACGTTCACGGGCAGACGCGAGAACAGAATCATACTCTATCGTTTGAAGTCAGCCCCGGTCAGCCCGTAGCTGTACAGCAACCCTCTCCGCCCTACCCACCAGCTCAGAGGCGCGCAACCGCGAGCACAGTGCTGGGAAATCCTGCGTAGGCCCGCCCCATTTAAGCTCGCTCACCTCCCGGAACACGTCGGCGTCCGTGCGTAGCGTCGCCAGCTCCCTGAAGAGCAGAGCGTCGTCCCATCTTTCCCGAAGTGAAGCGGCCAGACCGGCCCTGCGTTGAACAGACACGTCCCACTCTGACGCGTCCCGGGGAATCGCCTCCAGGTGAGGGTAACGGGCCAGAACACTCGCGGTGGTCTTGGCCCCCCAGCCTGTAATGCCGGGAAAGCCGTCCGCCGCGTCCCCAACGAGGGCCAGGTAGTCGGGAATCGACGCCGGCCCCACGCCGAACCGCTCCCACACCCCTCGCTCATTCCTAATGGCTCTCTTGCGGCGGTCGAGTTGAACCACCGCGTCACCTCGCACGCACTGCGCAAGGTCCTTGTCTGGCGAGCAGATGAGGACTCGTCTGACCCCTGGGGCTCCGCGTGCGCGTGCCGCAGCAGCGGCGAGCGCGTCGTCAGCTTCTTGCTCTATCATGGGCCACACGACCACACCGAGAGCGCGCAGCGCCTCCTCCAGGGGATGAAACTGGCGCAACAGCTCGGGCTCAATCCCGGCGCTCGTCTTATACCCGCCGTACATCTCGTTGCGAAAGGATTCGACAACGTGATCGGTCGCCACGCCTAGATGGGTAGTTCCGCGTCGGATCATTGAAATGATTGAGGCCACGACGCCCAGCAACGCACCGACTTCCTCGCCATCCTCATCAACACGCGACGGTAGGGCGTAGAAGTGGCGAAACAGCTCGTATGTGCCGTCTATCAGGTAAACTTCCATTCAGGCCAGCCTGCAGATACATACAGGCTCCTCCCTGCCTTTAATTAGAACTTCGCCCGGCGGGACAGCTTCATACTCGCCCGGTCAAGCGGTTCCCCGGAGGGCTCGACAGGCGGGCCAAGCTAATCTGCCTCGAACCGTTTGCGCTGCCCCTTGAGGTACTCGTCGTCGGAGTCGATGGCGATGGCCCTGTCGATCACTTCGATTGCTTCCTTAGCGCGTCCCAGGCGGAAGAGCACCTCCGCCAGCGTGTCCAGTATTGCGGTGTTCTCTGGTTCCAGCTTTACCGCCCGCAGCGCGGCCTCGAGTGACTCCTCCAGGTACATATCAGCCGTAGCACAGAACCACGCCAGAGCATTCAGTGAACCTGCGTCGACGTCATCTCGCTCAAGAGTGCTCACTAGCGTCTCGCCGACACGCTTCAGTTCCAGTGCCGCTGCTTCAACATTGTCCGTAGTGTCGAAGTGCTCCGCATAACGGAGGTGGGCGCGCAGCAGGTCGCTGGCCTGATGAAGACGGAACACGCGCTCCAGCTCATTGATGGGGTCGGGATGGTCTTCCACTCGAAGCTCGATGTAACGCGTCCGGTATTCGGGGTAGTGGTCGCTCGGGCGCACGACCAGTAACGCCGCCGACTGCTGGCCTCGACGGTCGCCGCCGGCCGCCTGCGCCGCGTGCAGTGCGGCGATCAATCTCTCGGCCAATTCTCCTTCTGATTCTGAGAATGCCCGCACCATCCCGGATACCACTTCCGGTCCCGCGAGGATATTGCCCTGTACCGAGAATCCTGTGCCGCTAGTGTCGCCCGCCCACGTTATGCACTTACTACCGGTGAACGCGGCCGCACGCCCCAGCGCGTCTACTATACCCACCTGCCGGTTCTCCCCGCCCGCGTCGCCCGCCAGAATCGTATCGAGGGTCTGTTTGGCCGAGTAGCCTGCGCGCAGCAGTGCCAGGCCATTCGGCCCGAACGACTCGTTGGTGGACGCCTGGGTCGCAATTGCTCCAACACCCGCCTCTGCCCACGGCACGGCTGCCCCCACGCTGAAAGCGCGCGATTGGACGGCCACCCCAAGCTCCTGAGTCTCTGAGTCGTAGGCGACGATTGAGAAGGTTCCGTTAGAAACACCGGCCAGAGCTCCGGCGGTTCCCGACACGAGCACAACGAAAACAAGTACGACGACCCGTCCGGCATTCATGGTTACACTCCTCCAGGGTTAGTGTGTTACCACATCGCAAGTCTGCACGTCTGCTTCAGTATACCATCTAGAAGAACGGGACAAGCAATCATCGCGGGTGCAGACCACAGGGCTGGAACGAACGCACGTGCCCCGCCTCTCCTTGCGTTACCTTACCCCTCCGCGTGCTCCGTGGCAGCGGGTTTCGTCTGCGAGCTGCTACCTTCCGCCATGAAAGACTTCCCGACGTCACAGCCTTACTTTCCTCAGACGGAGCGAATTGCTTATCACTGACACCGAGCTGAAGCTCATGGCCGCAGCCGCGATGATGGGCGATAGCAACAGCCCGAAAACCGGGTACAACACGCCTGCGGCTATGGGCACGCCCACCGAGTTGTAGATGAAAGCGAAGAAGAGATTCTGACGGATGTTGCGCATCGTAGCGCGACTTAGGCGCCTGGCGCGCACGATGCCTCGCAGGTCACCTTTAACCAACGTGACACCTGCGCTTTCCATGGCCACGTCCGTGCCCGTGCCCATTGCGATGCCCACTTGAGCCTGCGCCAGTGCCGGTGCGTCGTTTATGCCGTCGCCCGCCATGGCGATCACCAACCCTTCACCCTGAAGCTGCTTGACCGCTTGTGCCTTCTGTTCCGGCAAGACTTCGGCCTGAACCTCGTCAATGTTGAGTGACTTCGCAACGGCTTGGGCCGTGCTGCGACTGTCGCCGGTGAGCATTACTATCTTGATTCCCTCGTTGTGCAGGTCTCGGATTGCCTCCGGAGTGGAATCTTTTATCGGGTCAGCGACACCCATCAATCCGGCTGCCTTGCCGTCTATGCTAACAAACATGACGGTCTGGCCGCGCCCGCGCAGCTCATCAGCTTCCCGGGCCAGGCTGCCGGCGTCCACACCCAGCTCCTCCAGGAGTTTGACGTTACCCAGAGCGACCTTCTTTCCGTCGACGGTTCCCGCCACACCTTTCCCGGTCTCGGAGCGGAAGTCCTTCGTCCTGGGCGGCTCGACTCCTCTCTCGCGTGCGCCTCGCACGATGGCCTCGGCCAGAGGATGTTCGCTGGCCTGCTCCAGACCGGCGGCCAGTCGCAGGAGCTCCTGTTCCTCCACACCGTCAACTGCTCTTACGGTCACGAGCTTGGGCTTCCCTTGCGTGAGGGTCCCGGTCTTGTCCACTACGAGCGTGTTTACCTTTTCCATGACCTCCAGCGCTTCGGCGTTCTTAATCAGCACGCCTGCCGTGGCGCCTCGACCGGTCCCCACCATGACCGCGATGGGCGTGGCAAGTCCGAGCGCGCAGGGGCACGCGATGATAAGCACGGCCACCGCGTTTACGATGGCGTGAGCCAGCCGCGGTTCAGGTCCCCACAGGCCCCAGACTACAAACGTGATGACAGCGATGATTGCAACGGCGGGCACAAAATAGCCCGCCACCACATCAGCCAGTTTCTGTATGGGAGCCCGTGAACGCTGCGCCTCAGCCACCATGTTGACTATCTGCGACAGAAGCGTCTCGGCCCCCACCCTCTCGGCCCGCATTATCAGGCTGCCGGTACCGTTCACCGTGGCCCCAATGAGCGTGTCCCCGGAGGCCTTCTCCACTGGAATGGGCTCTCCGGTCACCATGGATTCGTCGACGTTGCTCTTGCCTTCCACTACCACGCCGTCCACGGGTATCTTCTCGCCAGGGCGCACTCTCAACACGTCTCCCTTATGGACCTCTCCCAGGGGGACGTCGTGTTCCGTGCCGTCATCCTTCACGACGCGCGCGATACTCGGCACGAGGTCGAGCAGCATCCTGATGGCGGCGTTCGTGCGTGAGCGGGCCCGCAGCTCCAGCACCTGGCCTAGAAGCACGAGAGCAGTGATCATTGCCGCGGCCTCGAAGTAGACGTCCACGAGACCGTCTTCCATCTGCATGTTGGGCGGGAAAAACCCTGGAGCCAGAAGCGCGACAACGCTGTAGAGCCAGGCCACGGATACACCCAGTCCTATCAGCGTGAACATGTTAAGGTTCCGGGTCTGCAGAGACTTCCAACCGCGCGCCAGGAGCGGCCAGCCGGCCCAGAGCACTACCGGAGTAGCCAGCGCGAACTCTATCCACTGGACCTTGCGCATGG
>CP070702.1:674395-685769 GCA_020349905.1 Candidatus Eiseniibacteriota bacterium | reverse complement strand
GTTTCGGCAAGTTCAGAGGATTGCGCCAGTCGGGTCTATTTGGAATCGTGCCGGTAATGGACAAAGTGGCCCAGTTCGTGGATCAGCGCATCCGCGTTGCCGACTTCAGCGCGGAGACCACACTCACTTCGGACACAGTACCGGTAAACGTCGATGCCATCGCCTTCTGGCTGGTGTGGGATGCAGAAAAGGCCGTTTTGGAAGTCGAGCATTTCGACCAGGCTGTCGTTCTCTCTGCGCAGACAGCGCTACGGAACGCCATAGGTAAGCACGACCTGGCGACTCTCCTTTCGGAACGTGACAAGCTCGGCAGTGAAATCCAGAAAGTCCTCGATGAGAAGACCAGCGCATGGGGAATCACTACCCAGGCGGTAGAAATCCGCGACGTGATCATCCCCAAGGGACTCGAGGACGCCATGTCTCGCCAGGCGCAGGCAGAGAGAGAGCGCCAGAGCCGTATCATCCTGGGCACCGCGGAGACGGAGATTGCAGAAAAGTTTGCCACTGCGTCGAAGCACTACCGCAACAACGCGGTCGCACTGCACCTGAGGGCAATGAACATGGTCTTCGAGGGATTACGGCAAAAAGGCTCGATGATCATCGTGCCTTCCACGGCCGTCGAGACCATGGGCTTGGGAGCGCTCGGGGGGCTGACTGCTTTCGGTCAGCAGGCGGAACAGGAGTTGAAGAAGGAAGAACCAGAAACAGATCAAGACGGCGGGGCTCAAGCAGAATCGACCGCGTGAGCAACTCGGACAACAGAAGAGGGGCCCACGACACGCGGTGCGATTCTACGACGACAGTGTCTGCTGTTGTCACGTGAGAGAACAGATTGGGACGTGCCTTGACGGGCAACCTTCGAATCTGGGATGTGGCGGTTTGCGGGAAATCTTGGGCAGACGCGAGCAAAGAACACACTACTCTGAATCTGCCCGTCCCTCGGCTTTCGCCACGCGCCTTCTCATCTCATCAAGCTTCTGCTTCATCTCGTTAGTTATCTGCTTGAACCTCTCGTCATCCCGCAGGTTCTCGAACGATGGCTCGACCGAGGTTATGTGATGCGAAAGCCATCCGGCATCCATCGCCTTCCTCAACCAGATACAGGTTTCTTCCTTGTTACCCTCCACGGCTCTGGCAGCGGCAATGTTATAGCTCGGGTAGGTGCTCTCGTCGCCTTCCTCCAGACGTTTCAGTTCGTCGTGGATCCCCTCCTCAAGCAGGGGTTTTGCCTCGTCTTCGCGACCCGTCTTCCAGAGGATGTACGCCAGCTGTACCTTGTGTGAGACACTGAAGAACGGAGGGACGTACTCGGGCGACACGTCCATGGCCCGTTCGAAATGCTCTTTGGCCTTCTCGTAATCTCCGACGAAAAGCCCTGCCCTACCGGCCCAGTGTAACGCGATTACCTCGTCTGGAGCGAGCGACGGTAGCTTTCTCGCGCGCAGCACGGCCTGCTCGTGCTCTCCCCGTATGAGATGCACCTCGACCATTCCGCAGTGCGCGTAGGTGAGGTCCGGCTGGAGCTCCAGAGCTCTGCTGAACGACTTCTCTCCTTCGGAAACATCACCTAGACAGATGTATGTGACTCCTAGGCTGAAATGAACATAGGCCTGCATCGGACCGAGGGACATGTCCCTTTTCATCCAGGGGAGAGCCTCATCCATTCTGCCCTTGTAGAAATGGACCCAACCGATGTTGGCCACCGCCGGCCTGTAGCTCGGGTTCAACTCCACTGCCTTGATGTTCTCTTCGAGTGCCTTCTGAAGCCAACCCCTTCCCATGTAGGCAAGCCCCACGGCCTTGTGCGCCTCCGCGCAGTCAGGATCGATCGACAGCGCCTTCTGACCTGCTTCTAAACCCGAGTCAAGCCAGGAGGCAGAATCTCCGTGATGAATACGTTTCAGTATGTATGCGTCAGCCAGACCTGCGTAGGCCAGAGCGTAGTTCGGGTCAATCTTGAGCGCCTTCTTGAAGAGCTCGATTGCGACCTCGTTTTCCCGCCGGTGATACCGCATGTAGTATTCCCGCCCTCTAAGATAGAGGTCGTAAGCGGTGGGACTGTCCGTCGGCTTCTTCTCGAGCAGTTCTCTCTCTTGAGGAGAGAGCTGTGCTTTGAGCGCAGCTGCAATCTGTCTTGCAACGTCACTCTGGATATCGAAAATGTCTCTCATCTCACTGTCATAGGTCTCCGCCCAGATATGCTCGTCGCTCTCTGCATCCAGGAGCTGCGCCACAATGCGAACACGGTCACCTGCACGACGCACGCTGCCTTCGAGAATCGTCCCGACGCCCAGTTCTCTGCCTATCTCGCGAAGACTCTTTCTGCTGTCTTTGTAGAGCATTACTGAAGTGCGGGAGATGACTCTCAGGTCCCCTATTTTTGAAAGCTGGGTTATGACGTCTTCAGTAATTCCGTCTGCGAACCACTCGTTCTCGGGGTCAGGTACCATGTTCCTGAAGGGCAGGACGGCGATCGACTTGCCCCTTCGCTTCGGAACGGAAGTAGAGATCTGGGAACCTCCGGCCTCAAGGAGTTTGCCAAGAGCACGCAGGTTCACCAGAAGCTCGCTGGCACTCTGAAAGCGTTCGCCTGGACTCTTGCTCATCGACCTGCGAACGATCATCTCCATTTCCGCAGGCACACGGCTACGGAACGCGCTGATCGGCTTTGGCTCCTCATTCAGTATCGAGTAAACGATGGCCTGGTCGTAACCTCCTGAGAACGGCAGACGGCCCGTGAGCATTTCGTGAAGCACAACACCCAGCGACCAGATGTCGGTTCGATTGTCAACGCTATCCCCTCGGGTCTGCTCTGGAGACATGTAGGCTATCGTTCCTGCGGTGGCGTCCATCCTGGTAACCTTTGTCGCTCCCGGGAATTTGGCGAGTCCGAAATCCAGGATCTTCACCTGGCCATCCGGCACAACCATGATGTTCGCACTCTTAATGTCGCGATGAACCACACCCTTTTCGTGTGCTTTCTCCAACGCCGCGGCGAGTTGCTCGGAAATGTGAACAAATTCTTCGAGCTTCAGCGGGCCGCACCCAACTTTCTCCTTGAGGTTAGTGCCCTTGACGTACTCCATCGCGATGAACGTGCTCCCCTCGGCTTCATCGATCTCATGAATAGTACATATGTTGGGATGATTGAGTGCAGCTGCGGCCTTCGCCTCACGTATGAATCGAGTCTTGGCGTCTAAGTCGCGGGTGAGCTCAGGCGGGAGGAATTTGAGCGCTACCGTGCGGCCAAGCGTGGTGTCCTCCGCCTTGTAAACAACACCCATCCCTCCTTCACCCAGCTTCTCGAGGATCTTGTAGTGGGAGATTGTCTTGCCGATCATGGATGGTTCACCGTGCATGACCGCGGTTCGGCATTCTCAGCTCACTATGGCGAGAGAACCTGACCCGTTAGGATACGGTTTCGTCCCTCGCAGCCCGCCTTCTCATTTCATCAACCATGCCCTTCACCTCGGCCATCATCTTCTGGAACTGCATTTCCCCGCGGATATTCTCGAACACCGGGTCTGCCATTGCCAATCGGTAATCTCTGAAGCCCGCGTCAATCGCCCTCTGCAGCCAGGCGTGTGCCTCTTCTTTCCTATCTTGAATCGCATGTATTGCGGAGATCTCGTACGGAATGGCGCGCACCTCATCCCCGTTGTCCAGGCGCTCCTGCAGTCGGTCCAGGGATCCCTGCAGAGCATTCCGGGCTCGCCCCTGCTGTCCCTTCTTCCAGTAGATGTACGCCGAACGAGTCATAGCCGACATGTCGGTCACTTCACAGAATACGCCAGGGGACGTCTTCATGGCCTCATCGTAGTACTCCAACGCCCTATCGTAATCCTCCCTGAAGAGCTCGACGGCAGCAGCTGCGCAGAGTGCTACGTGCCGGGGTTCGGCAGCTGACAGGGCCTTCTTGCCGACTGCTGCCGCTCTCTGGTACTCTCCTCGCATCAGAGGCATGTACACCAGCACCACATAAGCTCCGGGAAAGCTCGGGTGCAGTCGCAGGACGTCCTGAAGGTAAGGCTCTGCACGTTCAAAGTCTCCCAGCCCCGCACACGCACATCCACAGATGAAATGGCCGAAAGCATTGGTCGGCCCAGTCGCGATGGCCCTCCGCCCCAATCTTACAGCTTCGGTCAGCTCTCCGGTATTGAAACTCGCTATGGCCACGCTTATGACAGCAGCGAAAAGATTCGGGTTCAGTTCAACAGCTCTCCGGAAGTGCCCGAGCGCCCTCCTCACGTGCCCTCTAACGATGTTTGCCAGTCCCAACGCCTTGTGGGCCTCTGCACAGCTAGGATCAATCGCAACGGCCTTCTCACTCGCTGCGATTGCAGATTCAATCCAGGTGCGATCGAATCCGAACCGATCTACTTTTTGCGCATAGGCGTCGCCGAGACCAGCATGTGCCAGTGCGAAGCCAGGATCCAATTCAAGCGCTTTCTTGAAGAGCTCTATGGCACTCTCGTTGTCTTGACTACGATAACGGTAGTACAGCTCCCGGCCCTTCAGGTAGTAATCGTAAGCCGTCAAGTTCTGAGTTGGCTTTCTTTCTATCCTCTCTTTCTCATCCGGAGATAACCTTGCCTTGAGTGCCGCAGCAATGTTCTGAGCTACATCGCTCTGTATCTCGAAGATGTCTTTCATCTCTCTGTCGTATGTTTCGGCCCACAGATGCTCATCGGTTTTGACGTCTATAAGCTGGCTAGCGATACGAACTCTCTCTCCGACCCGTCGCACACTCCCTTCCAGGATTGTGGCAACATTGAGCTCCCTGCCAATCTCTCTGATACCTTTTTCCGTGTTCTTATATCGCAATGACGAGGTTCGAGAGATGACTCTGAGGTCACTGATCTTGGACAGGTGAGTCAGTATGTCCTCCGTGATTCCGTCACTAAAGTACTCGTCTTCCTTGCTGTCGCTGAGGCTCTTAAGTGCCAGCACAGCGATGGACTTCGAGCTGCTCTCTAACGACGGGACTCGCTCGCCAATCGCCCCGAGTCGCTTTCCTGAATCCACATCTCTGAGGTCCTTGAGCATTTCGCCCGCGTCCCGATAGCGTTCATCAGGGTTCTTAGCCAGGCTCACTTCTATCACCCGTTCCAGTTCCATGGGCACGTCGGGACGAACATCCGATACGGGTTTCGGACTCTCATTCAATATCGAATAGACAACTGCCTGCTCGTACTCACCCTTGAAGGGAAGCTCACCGGTCGTCATCTCATACAGCATAACGCCCAGGGACCAGATGTCTGTTCGATGGTCAACGTCTTCGCCCCTCGCTTGCTCAGGGGACATGTAGGCAATCGTACCCACAGTTGAACCACTCTTGGTAAGCCTTGTCTGTCCAGACAGCTTCGCCAGGCCGAAGTCCACAATCTTCACCTCGCCTCGCCTTGTCACCATGACGTTGGCCGGCTTGATGTCGCGATGGACTATTCCCTCTTCGTGGGCTCGCTCTAATCCCTTTGCAACTTGGACTGCGATGTCAAGAGCTTCATCTGTCCTGAAAGAGCCACTCTCCATCTTTTTCTTCAGGGTCTCCCCGTCGTAGCAGGCCATGGCTATGAAGAGCTGCCCGTCCCCGGTCTCATCGATTTCATAGATGTTACATATGTTCTGATGCTCAAGCGCAGAAGCGGCCTGCGCTTCGTGGACAAAGCGTTTCTTGGCGTCTTCGTCTCGTGTGAGGTCGGGAGGAAGAAACTTGAGCGCTACGGGCCGCTTGAGCTTGATGTCTTCTGCCTTGTATACGACCCCCATGCCTCCGCCACCGAGCTTGGAGAGTACCTTGTAGTGTGAGACCGTCTTGCCAACCATATCAGGCTCACCGGGCGGGTTTGCCGGTTTGGTATTCGCAGCGCACAGAATCGAGAGAAGCCACTTGTGAGAGAATACTAATGCACCAACGACGACAGCGCAAGTGCGGGAGGAATCACGGTGCAATACAGCTTTGGAGGAAGGTCAGACGTCTAGAGCCCGCTAATATACTGTACGATAATCAATTAAAACGGAGCGCGCCCTGAGGGACGATTATCGAACCTGGGCAATAGCTGCGTGAACAGGACTCGAGGTAGGCTCGTACACAGAGCAGAGGCGATTATTACACTAAACCTATCTTCTCTATGAGGCCTTTGTATCGAGGATTCGAGCGTACGGGATCCAGAAGCGGATCCACCTTCACCATCGTAAAAAGACGATGCGAGCGTTCCTCGTGTGCTTTCTCAAGACACTCAATCGCACGGTCCAGGTCACCAAGCCCGATATGGACTATCGCAATCAAGTAAGAATCCACTTTCTTATCACTTGATCTATCCAGCAACTCCGCAAGGATGTTGCGTGCCTCATCCTCTCTATCCGTTACGGCATACGCATATGCTAGAGCAGCTGCCATTCTAGCTTCGATCACGGCAAATGCGGCACTCTCTCTGAACTTATCTGCCGCCTGCTCATACATTCCCTTCAGCAGATACGCAAACCCTAGCCAACCGTGTCCATCGTAATATTCCGGGTTCATCTCGATCGTCTTCTGGAGCTGTTCGATTGCCTCATCATACTTTCGAGCCAAGACGAGAACTTGCCCAAGACAGGCGTTTATGTTCAGGGAAAGAGGTTCAAGTTCCAGGGCGTGCTTCATCTCCGGGACAGCTTGGTCGAATCTTCCCAATTGGGCCAAAAGATGAGAATACTGGTGGTGAGCCTCAGCGCCCGAGGGATTTAGCTCAAGGGCACGCCGGAACTCACGTTCTGCACCCGCGCAGTCCCAATCAATCCACGTCCTAATCAGGGCCAGAGAGGCATGTGCCTCACCGAGTGTACTGTCCAACTCAAGCGCTGTTCTAACAGCATCTTTCGCCCGCGTTGAGACTTTATCCTGTGACAAATATCCGTAGAACCCCATTGTGACATAAGCGTCTGCCATTCCAGCATAGGCAAGGGCAAATTCTGGATCTATATCTACTGCTTTTTGAAAATACTCGACACTTCTCCGCATTTCCGCCTCTGTCCTCTTGTTCCAGAAGAAGCGGCCCTTAAGATACAAATTATGTGCCTCAGGATTCTCAGTTCTACGCTTCAGCAGTCTGTCCCGCTCGTCTCCCAGTACCTTTAGCCTCAAAGCGTCCACAATGGCGAGTGAGATCCCCTCCTGAATGGAGAAGATGTCCTCAATCTCCCGGTCGTACTTTTCTGACCACAGTTGGCAGCCATCAGCCACATTGACGAGCTGAACCGAGATCCGCAAGCGGTTGCCGGCCTTCCTTACACTGCCCTCGAGCAGCGCTCCCACGTTCAGCTTCATCCCGATTTCGCGGATATCGAGGGCCTTGTCTTTGAAGCTGAAGGCAGATGTTCTGGCCACGACCCGAAGATTCTCCAGTCTTCCTAACGCATTGATGATTTCTTCCGCCAACCCATCGCAGAAATACTCCTGCTCAGGATCGGCGCTCAAGTTTGCAAAAGGAAGGACGGCGATGGATGCTGCCGATCTGAGCCGCTGATGCGGACCCACGCCCCCTGCATCAGAAAACTGTGCCTTGAGTTCCTCCAACTCGGACAATAGTTCCTCAGCTCGCTGAAACCGATCGAACCTGCGTTTCGCCAGTGCTCTGCTTATGACCTGCTCCAGTTGAAAAGGAACATCCGTGCGAATTGCCCGGATCGGCTCTGGGTCAGTATTGAGGATAGCGTAGATCACAGCCTGTTCGTGCGCCGACCGAAACGGCAACACCCCGGTGATGATTTCATAAAGCGTGACTCCCAACGACCAGATGTCCGTTCGATGATCTACTTGTTCACCCCTTGCCTGCTCGGGGGACATGTAGGCGACGGTTCCGACGGTCGTCCCGGTTCTGGTGAGGCTAACTTCGCCCGCAAGCTTGGCCAGGCCGAAGTCAACTATCTTAACCTGTCCATCTGCTGTTACAAAAATGTTAGCAGGCTTTATGTCACGATGGATTATGCCTTTCTCGTGCGCCTTGGAGAGACCCGTGGCAATCTGTGCCGCAGTATTTACGGCCTCTTCTAATCCAACGGGACCTCTCGCAATTCTCTGCTTCAAAGTCTCTCCAGAATAGCAGGCCATGCAAATGAATAACCGCCCATCTTCAGTTTCATCAATCTCGTGAATGTTGCATATATTCTGGTGTTCTAGAGCCGAGGCAGCTTGTGCTTCCTGAACGAAGCGCTCTTTGGCTTTTGGATCACGTGTCAGCTCCGGAGGAAGAAACTTGAGGGCAACCGGTCGCCTGAGCTTCGTGTCCTCCGCCTTATACACCACGCCCATGCCACCTTCGCCTAGCTTCTCGAGGATCTTGTAGTGGGAAATCGTCTTGCCGATCATGCGCGACTCACTCTCTGTGTACGCGGGTCATATTGCTCGCCGTCTGCAGAAGCGAAAAAGATCAGCCAGTGTGAGCATACTAATACACGGAGAATGGAAGTGCAAGGACAAGACAGAGGGAACACGGAGCAGCACCACGACCAGAATCGGCAGTGAAGCCACTTACCAGAGAATGGCTTTGCCCGCCGATTAGTGCCCAAAACTACCGTGGGATGCTCCACATCAGCTAAGGCTCCACCCTGCAGGTCCGCTGTACCTTCATCTTCAAACGAGATTGAGTAACAATTGCTTTTCATATTGTGCCATAATGCTAAGCGAGTCCTGAGTCATAGCCGTATGTCAAGTGTCTATCCACCAAAGGAGGTGTCGTTGAAGATGAGTCTTCGAATTGCTTCTGTGTTTGCAGTATTGATTGTTCTGACGAGCCCCGTGTTCGGGTTCGAGAGCGAAACGGCCTCGAGATTCATAGTCGAGGTGGAGGCGGGGACTGCGTGGCAGAGCAAGAACGATGTCCAGATTCCCAATAACTCCGAAGGCTCTCGCTTCTCGCTGTTAGACCTGCAGGGTAACGGATCCTGGCCCGCCTTCCGACTATACCTGACCTGGAACATTAACTCACGGCATGGTCTGAGGGTGCTAGCCGCACCACTCTCCTTCAGTGAGACCGGGGTCCTGACATCGCCAACAGCGTTCGCCGGCGGATCATTTTATGCAGGAGTTCCGACAGAGGCTACATACCGCTTTAATTCCTGGCGGCTCACATACTCATACTGCTTCCACGAAAGCCCTCGCTGGGCGTGGTGGGTGGGACTAACGGGAAAGATGCGAGATGCAGCGATCAATCTTGATCAAGGGGACACGTCAACGGAGAAGACAGACTTAGGTTTCGTACCGCTACTCCACACTCGCGGTTGGTACAGGCTGGCTGAACGCTGGCGCCTGGTCCTCGATGTCGACGCCCTCGCTGGAGGGCCTGGACGCGCTGAAGACGCTTCTCTAAAGCTATATGGCGATATCGACCCGCACTGGAGCGTTTCGATAGGCTACCGGACCCTCGAAGGAGGCGCTGACGTGGATGAAGTATACAACTTCGCCTGGCTTCACTATGCAGTCGCATCCGTTTCTTACAGCTTCTAGAACAGCAGCATTTGCGTTCAAAGACGGATGGCTCGTGCCAAGCCGTCTTAGGCTATGCCAGCTATCGAATAGACCAGACCCATAGAATGGCGCCCTAAGGGACGATTATCGAACTTGGGCGGTGGCGGCGTGAGGTCCGGTGGCGGGTAAATTCGTGCAGGGTCGCTGGGGCTTCTCGCTTAAACGCGTGCCGAAAAGCGTGTCCTTGCATCTCTACGAACCGGCTCTCAGAGCGGCTAACCTCGCTCGTGCATACTCTAACTGAGGCAATCCTTCATCGGCATCCGCCCATGCTCTGAGGAAGGTCGAATACTCTTTCTCTGCCTCGGCGGTCCGCCCCATTTCTTCAAGAATCTGGCCCAGCTGGTAATGAGCGAGCGCGTGGCCTCCATGGATACGAAGCAGTTCCTTCAGAACTTCCGCGGCTTCATCCAGCCGGCCGGCCAATCTGTATGCGTGTGCCAAATCTTCCCTGTATTCAATTCCTAACAGCCCTTGGAAATAAGGGGCTCCGTACAATTTCATTTCTTCCAAATAACCTAGAGCACGTTTGGCGTTTCCCTCAGCGAGCGCGATCTCGGCTGAGACCTTATGTGATGTATATTCGGAGGAACCTCTCCATTCTTCCGCTGCATCAAGATATTCCTGAAGCGTACGTCTAGCCGATTCAAGGGAATCAAGCCTCACAAGTGCTCTCGCACTGTTTTCGAGCGCCTTTGCCAGGGCATAGCGGCCTACATCACGCTCCGCGAGAGCTCGGGCAGCAAGCAAGACTTCCTCGGCACGCCTCATCCTCAACAGTAGCCAGGCACGGTTTCGCTCAACTCTCGCATCATATTCAGGGTCTGATACAAGTTGCTGCGCTTCTTCAAAGACGTCCAGCGCTTTCCCAAAACGACCTGCTGCAGCGTGAATCCAGGAAAGACATATGCTCTGCCGAAGATTGGTCATAAGATCAACACGTTGACCTGACAAGAGGTCGCTTCGGCTCAGGATGTGCTCGAATGTTTCGAGAGCCCGGTTCAAGTCCCCCCTCTGATAGTGACAGTTGCCGATGCCCCACTGAGCCCAGAAATTGCTCGAGTCGATTTCGAGAACTTGCCGAAAAGCCACCTCGGCACTATCAGCTTGACCCATTTCCAGATACCGCCGACCCAGTTCTTCCAACCCATTCACCTTCGTAGGATTTCGTGCGATGAAAGCTCGAATTGATGCCAGCGCCTCTTCCATGTGCCCCAAGTACACGAGGCTTGACCAGCCAACGCTGGTAATAATGACATCATCAGGATAGAGTGACAGGGCTCGTCTGGCGACCTCACCCGCCTCATCGAAATACCAGAAATAGAATAGAAGCTGAGCAAGAGCACCGAGAACTTCCCTATCATCCGGCCAGCGAGCAAGCATCGCCTGGTAAGTAGACAATGCGTCTCGGGGCCTCAAATTCAAGCGCTCCCTCCAGGCCTTCAGCAGCAGACCATCCTTAATGCCCAGACGTGTACGCAGTTCCCACGCTTTGTCGGCATAGTCATTGACTACTTCTCCCCTCGTGCCACTTTCGAAGTGTGCCTGACTTAACTTAAAGAGTGCCAGGGCGAAGGTGGAATCATATTCTAGGGCTTGCTCGAACCGAGGAACGGCATTCTGGTGCTGCCACTCCTCTCGCGCCAGTATTCCCGCCACAAAGTGCTTGTATGCCTCTGTGGAAGCAGTGGTAATAGTGGTCACAGATTGTGCCACCGGTGTCTCCTCGATTCCATACTCCCGGGAAACCAACGGCAGGACTTCCGCTATCATCAAATTAGCAAGCTCCGCCATGTCTCTCCCATCCACCCGCCGAGCGGCAAGGCTCCTCCCGGTTCGGGTGTCCACGAGACGCCACACTGCGTACTG
>CP070702.1:667049-674295 GCA_020349905.1 Candidatus Eiseniibacteriota bacterium | reverse complement strand
TTGACAGGGCGAGAGTTGAACGCAAACCCGTAATGATCGATTTCTATACGTCGTGGTGCTACTACTGCAAGGTGCTGGACGCCAAGACATACACGAACAACGACATCATCAAGCTCTCAGGGGAGATGGTCTCGCTAAAGATCAACGCCGAGAGGGAAGTGACTCTTGCGCGCAGTTACTTCATCCGGGCATACCCCATCATCGTCTTCCTGTCCCGGGAGGGGAAGGAGGTCAGAAGACTCTATGGCTATCAGACGCCGCGCGCCTTGAAGAGCGTCATGGAGAAGATCCTGAATGACACGGCCCGGTTGGAAACGCTCGCGGCCGAGTACAAGAAGCAGCCGAAGGATTCCGAAACCGCCTATCTCTATGCGGACGAACTCATGGCCAAGGGGCGCTTTGACGAGGCAAAGGTGGTGCTCGGTAAGATAGTGCGTGGGAAGGGCTCTGCCAGAAAGGAAGACGCCACGCTTGACCTGGCCATCTCTCACTTCCGGCTGGGTGAGCACAAACAGGCGGCAGGTCAGCTGTCCAAGTTCTTGAGTCAGTTTGGCAAGAGCGAGAGGACCGAGGAAGCCCGGCTCTTTCTGGGTCTCTCCCTTGTGGCTTCGGGCCAGGGTGAGAAGGGCGTCGAGGAGTTTGAGGGCCTCAGGAAGATGACGTCCAGGAAATGGATCGCCGAGGAGGCTTCTCGACAGCTGACTCTGGCCAAGTAGAGCGCAGGCTAGGGCTCAGGCGCAGGACTCGCGGTTGGGAGCCAGGCCAGCGGCATCTTCGAGACGCCCACATTCAGCCATACACCAACAATCAGCAGGCAGAAACCAGCGGTTTTCACCATGCGTAGTTATCCGTTCAAAGACATAGAATCCAGGTGGCGGTTCTACTGGGACGAGATAGGCCTTTTCAAGGCCCGGTTCGACGGGTTCAGGCAGAAGTTCTACTGTTTGGACATGTTCCCTTATCCATCCGGGGAGCTCCACGCAGGACACGGCAGGAACTACATTCTGGGCGACACGCTCGCCAGGATGAAGATCATCCAGGGGCTCGACGTGCTCCGGCCCATGGGGTGGGACGCGTTCGGGCTTCCTGCGGAGAACGCGGCCATCGAACGAGGAATACACCCTGTGGAATGGACCCGCTCCAACATCGCGCAGATGAAGCACGAGTTCGAGCAGTGGGGCACGGGCTTCGACTGGGAGAGGGAAGTCAGCACCTGCGACCCGGACTACTACAGGTGGACGCAGTGGCTGTTTCTGGAGCTGCACAAGGCCGGGCTGGCCTACAGGGGCGAGGCGGCCGTCAACTGGTGCCCGAAGTGCGGGACCGTTCTGGCCAACGAGCAGGTGATCGGAGGGGCCTGCGAGCGCTGCGAGACCGTGGTCAGCCAGAAGAAGCTGGCCCAGTGGTTCTTCCGGATAACGGACTACGCGCAGGAGCTTCTGGACGGTCTGGACGAGCTCACAGACTGGCCGGAGAAGGTCAAGGTGATGCAGCGAAACTGGATCGGCAGGAGCGAGGGCGTTGACATAGACTTCCCTCTGGAGGCGGGCGGCAAGCTGAGCTGTTTCACCACGAGGCAGGACACTATCTACGGGGCCACCTACATGGTCCTGGCTCCAGAGCACCCGCTTCTGGACGAGATAATGCAGAGCGGGGCAAGCCGTGAGCTTGAGGAGTTCGTGGAACGAGAGAGGAAGCAGAGCCTGGCCAGACGGTGGGAGCCGGCGCAGGAGAAGGTGGGCGTGTTCACCGGACGCAATGCCATAAACCCGATGACTCGAGCTCTGATACCGGTTTGGGTGGCCAACTACGTGCTGTTCGAATACGGCACGGGCGCGGTCATGGCAGTGCCTGCGCACGACCAGAGAGACTTCGAGTTCGCCACGAAGTACTCGTTGGACATAAAGGAAGTGATAGTACCAGGGGGGAAGCAGCCCGGAGAGGCGCTTTCTCAGGCGTACGAGGACGAGGGCGTTCTGGTGGATTCGGGACCTTTCTCGAATCTCTTCAGCCAGGAGGCGCGGGAGAAGATCGCCTCGCACATGGAAGAAGAGGGGACAGGGAAGAGGGCTCTTCGCTACAAGCTCCGGGACTGGCTGGTTTCGCGCCAGCGCTACTGGGGCACTCCTATACCCATCGTCTATTGCCAGACGTGCTCCGCCGTCCCGGTGCCAGAGGCGGAGCTACCCGTGGTGCTCCCGGAGGACGTGGCTTTCGACCCCACGGGCAAGTCCCCACTTCTTGACAGAAAGGACTTTCTGGGCGCCACCTGTCCCCGGTGCGGGGGAAAGGGGCGGCGGGAGACCGACACTCTGGACACCTTCGTGGACTCCAGCTGGTATTATCTCCGCTATCCGACCCCGAGGGACAAGAAGCGACCCTTCGACCGCGAGCTGGTCAACCGATGGCTTCCGGTGGACCTCTACATCGGCGGCGTGGAACACGCCATCCTGCATCTGATGTACTCGCGATTCATAACCAAGGCGCTCAGAGACATGGGGCACCTGGATTTCAGTGAGCCCTTCGGACGGCTCTTCGCCCAGGGCATGATTTGCATGGACGGGGTGAAGATGTCCAAATCTAAGGGCAACGTGGTCAGTAACGAGTACCTCGTGGAGCGATACGGAGCTGACACGGCCCGCCTCTACACGCTGTTCATAGGTCCGCCCGAAAGGGACGCAGAGTGGACAGAGAAGGGCGTTGAGGGCGCCCACCGCTTCCTCGGAAGGATCTGGAACCAGGTCACCGAATTCTGTGCTCGTTCGGACGCTGCGGCCCCTGCTCCGGCGGCCGCTGAGAGCGTCCGGGCTTCTGACCAGGTTGCGCTTCGCAGGAAGGTCCACCAGACCATACGCAAAGTCACGGATGACCTTCAGAGTTTCCATCACAACACGGCCGTAAGTGCTTTAATGGAATTAAGTAACGAGATTAGAAGCTACACGCGAGGACTCGGCCGCAGCGCGACCGACCCCGTGCTCAAGGAGGCCGTGGTCAAGTTCGTACAGCTGCTCTCGCCGATGGCGCCGCACATCGCAGAGGAGCTCTGGAGACGTCTTGGTGGCAAGGAGAGCGTCTTCAGAGAACCGTGGCCCACGTGCGAGGAGGAAGCCCTCAAGGAGGACTCCTACCTCCTCGTCATCCAAATAGACGGCAAACTCCGAGGGAAGATCACTGTCCCAGAGAGCACTCCCGAGGCAGAGCTGGTGGCACTGGCCAAAGCGGAGGGCAACGTGGCTTCGCACCTCGAGGGCAAGACTGTCTCGGACACCGTCCTTGTCCCGCGGAAGCTTCTCAATTTTGTGACGCGATAGATCCCGGTCCCGAAGAGTCCCGCTTGACACAACCCGTGGCCACAGCCGCGCTGCAGAGGGCCGGATGCCACGGCGGGGCTGGAGGGTGTGAGAAGTAGATGAGTAGAGCTACCGTCTGCGCGGCCACGGGCAACAACGTGCTGAAGCTGCGAACAACACAATTCGAGGGTACCGCATCTGATCCCAGACTGCACGTTTGGACGAGCAATGAAAAGGACACTCCCGCCGGCTCCGGGATAGACCCGGAACCCACGCCGAGCCCGGATTCCTGCCGTGTCCACGAACCGTGGGACACACCTCATTTGAAGAGAATCAACTGCCTCTACAGATACAGATGAGGTCTCGTTCTGACCCGCCGCGCACCTCCCGGAGAAGAAGGTCGCCCAGACCGTCCGCGCTTCCGCAAGATCCACGTTCCTGGCAAGACCCTCAAGTACGTAAGCAGCCAGGCGAAGGACTGCCGGTAGAGGCTTGTGTGGTGGGCGGAAATGAGCCCGGAGGCATAGGTTTACATAATAGACATTATGCGACATAGAAATGGAGCGGGGAGACAGAGTAGACAAGGTTCTGGGGTGGCGTGCCCACGTGTGCCTTTCTGAGGACGAAGTGGCTCACTGGTAAGGGGACCGGGTGGTGTTCCCGGCCCCCCTACCGGTCCTAGCTCTGGTCATGCCGGCATCAGGAGGCTGATGCGCTGCTGTGTCTCACACTCCTTTCACGTCGGGTGGACCCAGGTCCTACTACGGACACACCTCTTCAGTGGTCGCCGGAGGAGGTTGGACCTCACAGGCGTGGAGCCAATGCTCATTGAAGAGGCTGATGTCCAGACCGGCAACGGCCCAAGTGCCGGTCGGAGTGTCCTCGGACGTACCGTTGAAGTCCGAGCGGCAGGTGTTCGATAGGTAGTCCACGGAAAAGACCTGGTGATCCAACGCCTCGACGTAGAGAGCGGAACCTGGATTCTGATTCAAGTCCACGGATACCAGTTCCGTGGTCACCTGGCACAGCTGGACGCCCAGGCACGTCACCGTGTACTGCACGCTACAGCAGTCCACAATCTCGGGCGGGCCAATCACGTCACGACCCGCGCAGAAGTGCAGCCCGGTAGTGCTGTGGTCGATGCCGACTGGAAGCCTGGCCACACCGCCCCCGTCAGTGATAAGCGTGGTGTCCGGCAGCCAGGCAGGCGTTTTGCACCAGACGAGGTGGTCGCAGAAGAAGTCCACGTCCACAACGACGGCCACGCCGGCCATGGGCACGTTGAACTGGTCTCTGACAGTGACGGAACCGGCCAGGGCACTGCCGTCGCCCGCAGGACAAGCAATCACTCTCAACGTAGCGCCGGGGTAGACCCATTCCAAGGCACAAGTCGAATTGTCCGGGTTAGGCACAGACGCCCAGGCATGAAGCGCGGTGAAGCTCAGCAGAGCTGCAGCAAGCACCGCAACAAGAAGGAGCTTATTAGCCATTGCTCGACCTCCTCACGGAAATGGTGAAGGACCCTCCCGGACGCCTGAGAGGGAGACGTGGCACCACTCCCCTGCCACACTTCCCGACCACTCCCTCTGGCGGGGTCCGACAAGAGCCACTGTTTGTCTGCGGGAAAAGCCAGGTGGCGCCAGGTCCCTCGCTCCTACGGCCGCTCGTACGGCGGACCGTCTGGTGCGTGCGACGAGGTGGCAAACCTCTTGCAGGCGGAGAGAAAGGACGGGGACTCGGCTACCCTGTCCCGTCCCACATCGGGCCTCAAAAGAAACGTGAGATTCTTCCGCGAGATGTAGTGCCTGTCGATGCAGCCTGCATTGTATCACAGAGTTAGAGGAAAGTCAAGCTAAAACTCTCAGGGGGACAGCCCCTGCGGATGGTGGGACTCGTAATCGGTTAGACGTTTAGCACTTGCAGGAAAAGCTCAACGTGAGGCGTTCGCTTGACTCAGAACGGCACGCGCGAGTCGTACTCGCCCAGAATGGGAATCCTCCAGAGCTGCCCGGAGATGGCTCTCACTATTCCGGTGGCGGCGATGAAGAGCAGGCCGAGGCCGGTGACGAGCTTAAGAAGCACCACGATGATGAGTCCCAGAACCGGTATGAGCCCCAGGGAGTGTTCAACGATGTAGACCAGTATGGCCACAAAGATCTCGAGGCAGAACAGCAGGAAGCCCTGCCGCGAATGGTGCATGGCGAACCTGTTCTCCTTGAGGAGAAGGGGCGGCAGAAAGCAAAGAAACAGTATGTATGACGCTGCCCCGAGGAGCCTGGCCTCCTTGAGCTCACCCTGTTCGTTCACCTTTCACCTCCGTCGGTCTCAAGACGTCATCGCCCCGCCAAGTCAGTATGCGACGGGCCCGCTTGTATGTCAATGTCAACAACAGACGCCCGCACCTTCAAGCAGTCCACACAGTGCTCTCGAATTCGTCGGAAGGCACCTCGAACGAGAGCTTCTCCTGGGACGGCCAGCTCTCCACCACCATGCCCTCTCTCAGGACCAGGAGGATTGCGTCCACCTTATCGTGAGGCCCAAGCCCCAGCTCTGAAAAGGATACGCCGAGCTCGATGATGTCTCCCATCGCAGCAGTCACGGGGGCCGCGGTTTCCTTCCACTGGGAATTGTCTCTTCGCTCGACAATGACGCCGCCGCACGCGGGGCCCATCTCTATCTTGAGGCGCACTCTGAGAGGAGACGCAATCTCGAAGAAGAGGGTGATGTCGGAAAACTCGGAGCAGGAGGGCCTCTCCATGGTGTCAATCCTGAGGAAGAGGGTCTCCTCATCGAAGCCGTAGTAGAGGGCCCTCACGACACTGAAGGCCTGATGCATGCTGCTTCCGCCCCTTGAGAGGTCGCAGTATCCTGCCTGCTGCCACTCGTAGTAGTGCGTCACTCTCCCATCGATGACCGGTTTCAGGAACCCCGTGGGAGGAGCGGCATCCAACTGAGGCTTGGTGCCTGCGGCTCCCAGTATGGGCCTGTACAGCTTCGGGGGGACCTCCAGGTGGAGCAGCTCGTAGACTCTTATGAGATGATTCCTGAACAGGGAGTCAAACTGGAGGTCGAAGTTGGACCTGTGGTCGTCCCCGAACCACCAGAACCAGTCGCTGCCCTCGGCAACGTGAATCTCTCTCCAGGCCGCCCTGACCGTCTCTCCTTCTACGGATTCTGGGTGAGCCGAAACATAGTCTGTCAGGGCTCTCCTGGCATCAGCCAGAAGGTCCCAGGCCGCGTTGTCCTCCGGGTGGCCGACCCAAATCCTGAAGTTGCTGTCTATCCACGAACCAGCCGGCACCGCCGAGAGCTCCCTGGAAGGCGGAAAACGGTCGAGGTAATCCGCGACGGTCGTAGTCTCTATCCAGGGCTCCGAGCACAGCCTGGCGTAGAAGAGCTCCAGAAACGTCCTGCCGTCGTTCTCGTAGAATTCCCAGCAGTTCTCGCCGTCCAGAACCACGGTCACCAGCGGCTCCTTCTCCTCCGTCCGCGAGGCGATCTTCTCAAGCCGAAGCACGAAGTCATCCACCGCGGTTTGGGCCTCCCAGTTCATGTAAGTGAAGCCGATGAGGTCGGAGAGGACCTTGTCTCGGAAGACGAGCGCCATGGACCCTGAAGGCATCCCGAAGCTGTAGGGGGCGTAGAGCGCGTCTTCCACTTCCCTCTTCATGCCCCTTTTCATGCGCAGGGCACGCGCCAGTATCTCTTCGTCGGCAGCCGCCCACTCGAACCCGACCCCCCTGGCCAGGCAAAGGGTCTGCTCGCTCACCCCGCCCTCCGGGGGCCACAACCCCCTAGGCGGGCGACCGAAAATCCTCTCGTGCAGGCTCACCGCGTTCTCCAGCTGGGCCCGGGCGTCCTCGACCCACCCGGTTTCGGAACGCGGGAGTTTCACCGAGGGCATGGCCGGGGTGGCCACGGTGGCCGAGCCGACGGTGATCAGCTCGGCGGAGCTC
>CP070702.1:659503-666949 GCA_020349905.1 Candidatus Eiseniibacteriota bacterium | reverse complement strand
GTCCCGGCATGACGGTGGAGATACAGTTCGTGGAGAAGATAGACAAGCCACCGTCAGGCAAGAGACAGCTGGTCGTTTCTAAGGTTCTTCCGGAAAGGATGAAGGACAGGCTGGGATTGAAGTAGGGACCCTCACTGCGGGCAAGCGCTCGCAGATGGGATCGGTCAGATTGCCGGTCCCGTCTCTTTCTTGTCGTTTCCGTGACCTTGGCCCTCTTGTAGAGTCTTTCATTGCGGCGATTTCTCGATGACATACACGAGACCGCTGTGGTCGGAACTGAGTCTTCTAAAGGAGATTAGCTCGATCAGTTTCAAAAGGATATCAAGTAACGGGGCAAATACGCCGAAGGTTCTGCTGCTGTTGAACGCATGGCCGTACTCGAGAAGAATCTTGTGACCACGACTTCGGCAGTAGTCGTGAATTCCTCGCCTTGATACAACCTTGTCGTAGTACGTTTGAAATGGCACCTGACCAGGCTTGCCGGCATTCGGGAGTCTTCTGATGTATTTGTAGAAAAAGACGTGAGACCAGAACGGTGTGCATCTCGTTATGAAACCAAGGACTGTGTCTCTATCAGGGATTAGTAACACGAGGAGTCTGTTTGGCTTGAGCCACCTGAACAGTTTGTTTAATACTTCTTCCGCCCCGCTTACGTGCTCCAGAACGTATGAACAGTAGATCATATCGTACTGAGCATCACTCAGTTCGATGGTCTGCAAATCTCCCACAACTATCTCATCCAAATCGTTCTGTTGGTGCTGTCTCAATTCCAGCGCTTCTTCAGAGACATCGAGGCCTGTCAAGACGAAGTCCAGTGTGCCAAGATCTAGATTCCAAGCTGTACCGCAGCCAGCTTCAAGAACGTGTATCCTTTCTTGCGTGCTAGAGAAGTAGTCTATTAAGAAGGACGACAGAATAGCCCTTTGCAGCTTCCAGCGACTCCTAGAATCTAAGACCTCTAATCGTTCCATCTGACGTCTCTCGCAAGAATGTCGTGAAGTTGATTTCGATGAGGTCGAGGTGTCTTAGCCCTCATACTTGGCATCTAGATAACGCAGGCGGAGTTTACCCGATGCACCTGCTTCCGTCAAGCTGGATACCGGTTAAAGCGGAAGTGTTCCTGTCGGTCGCAAGCCCATGGCGCTGAGTCGCGTCAGGCGCAGCGAGCGCACATGATACCCTGGGGAAGCGGGGAGTGTTCGCAGGAGCTATGGAATCCTTCGAGTGCTTCCCGCACCGGGTCTTATCGAGCCACGTAGAGCTTCATCAGCGTCTCGAGGCTAGAAGGGCTGTAGTGAGGAAAGAGCGGCGAGGGCTGAAGGTTAAGCGCTCTCCCCCTGCCGCAGTATCGCGAGACGTCATCGAGAGGCACGTCAAGTAGCTGATGGCAACGCTGACTCACGCCGATCCCCTGCAGCTCCGGACCTTCCTCCGTGGACACGTTCAGCGTATCGTCATCAAACCAACGTGCCGCGGGCGCCTTTACCCGAAGCCTGACGGCCTGTTACATCGTGCGCTTCAAGCGGTCGAACCTGCCCGTCGCAGAATCGATGATATGCGGGGAGTGGGATTAACCCCGTATTGCGACAGGAGAAGCTTCAGGTGAGAGTATTAGAGATTCTGAAGGCGGCGCTGGCGGTCGGGAACGGGCGAGGAGGCAAGACTAGGGGCTCAGGGATGATGTAGATGAACCGTACCGGCCACGCTCGCTGCCCTTGCAAACGAGGAAGACGTCTGTTAGTATTGCGCGGCTACGGGCTTGAGTTAGGTTCTACATTCGGCGGCCCGTGGTCGATGCTCAGGCAATAGCTAAGATTCACACATCGCTTTCAGCACGGACACGGATCGGTCTGCAACGTGAGCCAGCTCTCCGAGCCGGCGAAGCAAGGGAGGACTCCATGAGGATTGCGATTGCCGTCCTGTTAGCACTCCTGGCCATCCTGCACCCTATCCCCTGCTTCACTCAGGAGACCACTGGAAATCTTGAAGGCCAGGTCATGGACGAAGCAGGCCAGGCGGTCCCGCTTGCCGGTGTTACTGTGACCAGCCCGAGCCTACAGGGCACACGTGAACACGTGGCCGCCCCTGATGGGTACTTCGGGATCTTCAATCTCCCGGTAGGCATCTACACAGTCAAGATCTCCCACATAAACTTCCACGAAGTCACATATGAGAACGTGCCCATCCGGCTGGGGCGGACAACCACTCTGGGCGAGGTTCGTTTTACCTCCAAGGCTTTTGAGATACCGGAGGTGGTTGTCAAGGAACAGAGGCCGCTAATCGATCCCACCTCGACAGCAATCGGCGCCACTCTTACCTCGGGACAGTTCCAAAACTTGCCTCTTGATCGTGATTACCAGAGCATTACCACCCTGATTCCTCATGCGAACGAAAGTTTTTTTGACGATGGGGTCAACTTTGCCGGTGCCACTGGTCATGAGAACAAATACTTCATCGATGGCGTTGAGACCACCGACCCTCACAAAGGAACTACTGGTACGACTCTGCCCTACAATTTCCTTCAGGAGCTGGAGGTAAAGGCCGGTGGCTATGAGGCGGAGTATCGGAGCTCGCTAGGTGGTATCGTAAACGTCATCTCGCGCTCGGGTGGAAACGAATTCCACGGGCAGGCATTCGGTTTCTTCACGAACAATCAGTTGGAAGGAACTACCCGCCACTCGTTTAAGGATCCACCGACCGACGACTTTCTTAATTACGATATAGGGCTTAGTCTGGGAGGACCGATTAAAAGGGATAAGTTATGGTTCTTCGCGGCGTACAATCCTTCGTTCGTTACAGAAGACGTGGAGATTCCGGGAATCGGATTCCACCAGGATAAGAGCGTAACACACGTCTTCGCGGGCAAGCTCACGTGGAAAGCAACTGACAAGACGAACCTAAATGTAACAATCACCGGCGATCCGCAGAAACGAGAGAAGGTCTACGATGCCGGAGCGTACGGAGTTGTGGCAGTAGAGAATGCAGACGTGCTTCTTGCAGATGAGAGGACGGGCGGCGTCAACCTGCTAATTAATGGCAGACACGTGTTCAGCGACAACTTGTTTCTGGAGAGTTCTGTTTCAAGGATTACTCGAAAACAGAAGCTCGAGGCATCGATGGAACGCGAGGAGGTCACCTTCGTTGACAGAGAAACGGGGATCTGGTCGGGGCGTTTCCCAGAACCCACCGACGCCTACAGCGTTCAAGTAACGGGGAGCGTCAAGGCTACCTTTGTTCTGGGAAGGCACATGCTAAAAACGGGCCTCGAGTACCGGGACAGCCAGCTCGATTTCATGACCGATTTTAGATTAATCGAGCGATATGATGACACTACTTATACGGAAATAGTAATAGCTCAGCCGATGGGAACCGTCCACAACCGCATCCCCTCTGCCTTCGTCCAGGACTCCTGGAGAATCACCGACAGGCTGAGGATTAACGCCGGCCTTCGCTGGGACGGGCAATACCTAATCGATTCGTACGGCGAGGTTGCCCAGAAGATCACCGGTCAGTATCAGCCCAGGTTTGGCTTCGTCTACCAGCCGGGCGAATTGGGCTCGCAGAGGGTATTTGGTTCATTCGGGCGTTTCTATCAGGAACTGCACCTGGAGTTGTCAAAGCGGACGCATAATGACCTCAGTGTATTCCGGCTAACTGGCTTTGATCACGACCCCCGGATCGACCCAACTGGAGGTTCCGTGCTCCTTTCCGTCGGAGGGTTTATTCACCCCGAGGTCGAAGGGCTCAAGGGGCAACACTATGACGAGTTCACGCTGGGGTATGAGAGGCAACTCGGCAATCGTCTCGCGCTCGGAGCGCGCGGTGTTTATCGAACCCTCGGGGAAGGGATTGAAGACGGGCTTGCAGAGGATATCGGTGAGTATAGGTATGGAAACCCGGGTAAAGGCGACTTGAGTGATTTTCCGGAGATGAAACGCGAATACACGGCTCTGGAACTCACGGCACAGATGCACGGTGGCGCAGGATACAGTGTGCGCGCCTCGTATGTTCTCTCAAGAACCTATGGCAATTACAGGGGCTTGATAGGCGATCCGAATTTCTCCGATCAATATGACCTTCTTGAAATGCTGACGAATGCTGAAGGTCTGCTGCCCAACGACCGGACCCACGTATTCAAACTGTCGGGTTCCTACGAACTGAGATTCGGACTCGTTGCGGGCACGTCATTCACTTGGCAGAGTGGAACTCCCCTCAGCGTGATGGAAGGATCATCAGTGCCTGGATGGCTGAATTTTGCTCAAGAACGCGGCACCGCCGGGCGGACTCCATCTATATGGGATCTGAATGTACGGTTTGTGTACGAGCTGGCCCAGCTAGTCAAAACCGCGCTTCAGCCGCGATTGATCTTGGACATACTACATCTCGGCAGCCAGCGTGAAGCAGTGGACTTTGATCAGGTACAGAATCTTGATGGGGTCACTCCGAATCCGACCTTTGGCCTCCCCACACGTTTTCAATCGCCGACAGCGGTTCGATTGGGACTGGAAGTTGACTTCTGAGACACGCAAACGCCAAAGGCTAAACATCCTGGCCCGGGCATCCGGTGGCTCAGTCTGCGGTGAAGCCGAGTTTCCGTTGCAGCGCCTGGTACCTTTCCCTATAGCCGCCTTCATCGGGAACGTCCCAGCCTTGGACAAAGACCATGGAAGGTGACTGTTCTTCATAACCACGCTCCAGCCAGTCCATGGCATTACCCCACTCGCCCAGTGCCCTGTAGGCGCTGGCCACATAGACGGGATCTACCCATCTCTCGTCTGATAAGGCCAGCAACTCGTCTAAGAACTCTCGCGCTTTCTCCGGGCGACCCGCCATCGCGTAAAGCTCCACGGCTCCGCTCAGGACAACTTGGTTTCTTTCCTGCACGCCTAACGCCGTGTCTGCGTAGGCCAGTGCCTCCGTGACCATCCCCTTTTGCATGTAAGCCATGGCCAGGTACCCGAGCCCGAATTCCGGAACGGTCTCCCGAACTCTTGTCACGTGCGCAATAACCTCGTCAGGCTTGCCAGCTGCGTTATATGACCACACGACGGCCTCTTCTTTACTGACGGTGAGTGGGTCTAATTCCAGGGACCGTTTAGCAGCAGCAATGGCCTCCTCATTCCGTCCAGCAATCGCCAAGTATATGCGGTACCCTTCATATATCATTGCGCTGTTCGGGCTAAGTTCAATGGCCCGTCGAAAGTCCTCTTCGGGCCCCGTCAAATCCCAGTCGTAAGTGAACTTGAGCCAGGCAAGCAGCGCATGAGCCTCTCCGATCGTATCATCCAGCTCAAGCGCCTTCTCCACGGCTGCTCTCGCCTTCGCAGCCGACTCTTGCGGAGGCGAGTGCGCCATGAAGCTTTTGGAACTGTAGGCCTCTGAAAGCCCAACGTAGGCCATCGCGTATGTCGGGTCTATATCAATGGCCTCTCGGAAGTACTGTATACCTTTGTTGAAACCCTCCTCTGTCCAGAGGTCTGTGTAATACCGTCCTTTCAGATAGGCTTGGAGGGCGTTGGGATCAACTGTTCGAACCCTCGTGAGACGCTCCTCCTCCTGGGGCGTCAGGGCCACCTCGATCCGATCCGCTATCGCTCGGGCCACTTCGCTCAGCAATATCGCCACGTCCCGCCCTTCACGGTTGTAACTCTCAGACCACAAAAGCTCCTCCGGCTCTGCACGTATCAACTGAGCCGTAATCCGTATCCGGTCACCCGTGCGAAGCACAGACGCTTCAACAACCGCCTCCACGTCGAGCTCTCGCGCTATCTCAGGAAGCGGCTTCTCAGTCTTCTTAAACTGCATCACAGACGTACGAGAGATCACCCTAAGCCTACCTATCTGACCCACCTCGTTAATCAGAAGTTCCGTCATCCCGTCTGAAAAGTACTCCTGCTCCTCGTCTCCCGACAGGTTTGTAAACGGCAGCACAGCCACCGAGTCAATCCCCGTGCCCCCGGCGTGAAACGTCTGAAAGAGCACTGCGGCCGCTGCTACCATCACAACCGCAACCGCACCCAAAACCAATCGCCTCCGGCGCCTGAGCTTGCGAAGTGTACTGAACCTCCTCTCCTTTATCCCCAGAGCGATTTGGTCCCGCTGATGCTCCAGCTCACTCCGCAGCTCCCCCATGGTCTCATGGCGCCTATCAGCCCGCTTAGCCATGGCTCTTTCCACTATCTCCTCAAGCTCCACAGACACCTCACCACGAACAGACTTAAGAGGTTCCGGATCCTGATTGAGCACCGAGTAAAGAAGCGCCGCCTCCACATCCCCCTTAAACGGCTGCCGCCCAGCCAGCATCTCGTAGAGCATCACTCCCAATGACCAGATGTCTGTCCGATGATCCACCCCCTGACCCTGCACCTGCTCAGGTGACATGTAAGCTAACGTACCAACGCTCATCCCCGTCTTCGTGAGCTTCGTCTGCCCTGTCAGCTTCGCAAGACCAAAGTCGAGTATCTTCACGTGACCGTCACTAGTCACGAAAACGTTCCCGGGCTTTATGTCTCTGTGCACTATCCCCTTCTCATGGGCCTTCGCCAAACCCGAAGCAACCTGAGCAGCGATGCCCAGGGCCTCATCCACCTCCAGGAGACCTTGCCCTAGCTTCTCATCCAGGGTCATCCCCTCGTAGCAGGGCATGACGATGAATGTCTGCCCCTTTGAGTCCTCATCGATCTCGTAGATACTGCCTATGGTAGGATGCTCGAGCGCCGAAGCCGCCTTTGCCTCATGAATGAAGCGCTTCTTGGCGTTCTCATCGGAGCTTAAGTGTGGGGGAAGAAATTTGAGGGCAACGAAACGGTCCAGGGTGAGGTCCTCGGCCTTATAGATCACACCCATACCACCTGCACCCAGCTTGGAGACTATCTTGTAGTGAGAAACCGTCTGACCAATCACGCGGCTTCCTCGAAAGTCAGCGCTTGGATAGATTGTTCCCTCTCGCCTTAAGAGAATGCCTGGCAATACTACCAAGTATCTAGGCCTGATTCAAAGGAATAAAGCAGTTGCGGAATAGCGACCACATAGGCCCGGGGAAGAGCAAGACGAGGCAGAAACGCCCGCCGCACATCACGCGCGAACGGGCACTGTTGGTATCTTCAGTATGCGGGGAGCGGGACCTTACCCATATTGCGACAAGAACGGCTTCAGGCAAAAGTGGAGGAAATCCTGAACGGATTACCAGCCCTCGCGGCACGCGGTGAGAGCCGATAAGCAGCGAGGGGCAAGCGCTCGGCTCGCCCCTCGGTTGAACACACCCCACTTCGGCTTGGTGAACTCAGTCCATTTCCCCTCAGCCGCATGGCAGATGAAAAAGACTCTCCTCTATCACACCAGACTCGCGACAGACTCCTACTTCAAGAGCACCATCTTCTTCGACTGCTCGTACCCTCCGGCATCGATTCTACAGAAGTAGACACCGCTCGCCACAAGCCTGCCCCG
>CP070702.1:646371-659403 GCA_020349905.1 Candidatus Eiseniibacteriota bacterium | reverse complement strand
TCCGGAGCTTCCCGGAGGAAGTCGCCAAGAACCCTCACGGCTTCACGCACGCCCTGTCGGCCCTGGACTTCCTGCTGGGCCCCTCCCGGGAGATAGTGATTGTGGGCGAGAAAGACAGCGAGGCCACCAGGCAGATGCTCCGCGTCATCTACAGCAGGTACCTACCCAACAAGGTCGTGGCTTTTGCTCCGGGCTCAGGGCAGGAGAGAAGGCGCGTCATCGACCTAATCCAGTTTGTTAAAGAATATACGCTAATAGACGATATGACCACCAGTTATGTCTGCACGGACTATACGTGTGAAGCCCCCACCACCGACCCTGCCCAGCTCGGCGCCCTGCTGGACGGAGACGCTTCAGTGCGTCGGAGGGAGCGGGGCGGAAGCCGTGGGCCGGCCAAGAAGCACGTGGACCCTTGAACCGCGAGGCCTGCGCATGAGCCCGGACTCCGACCAGAGACTCCAACGCTTCGTTTCCAGGATGCCTAAGGTGGAGCTCCATCTCCACATCGAGGGAGCCATCCCGCCTGAGACCTTGTTCGAAATGGCACGTGAGAAGGGTGACGACCCGCCGCTGAGGGACCTGGAGGACCTGCGCAGGAAGCTCACGTACACGGACTTCGCGCATTTCATCGAGCTCTGGACCTGGATGACTACCTTGCTCCGGGAAGAGGAGGATTTCGAGAGAATCGCCTACGACGCTTTGAAGGCACTCAGTGCACAAAACGTGAAGCACGTGGAAGCCTCCTACTCTCCCGGAGACTACTGGAGGCAGGGCTTCTCGGTGCAGGGCATCACTGAGAGCTTACTCCGCGGCAGGGCCAGGGCACAAGCTGAGCTGGGCATCCGGTGCCAATTCATCGTCGACCTCATACGAGACCACGGACCCGAGAGAGGCGCACGCTACCTGGACGAGGTGACCCCCTACCTGGGGCAGGGTGTGGTCGGAATCGGCCTGGGAGGAAGCGAGCAGGACTTCCGGGCTGATCCTTACGCCTCTCTTTACAGGGAGGCCGAACGACGTGGATTCAGGCTCACGGCCCACGCAGGCGAAGTCGCCGGCGCGGAGTCGATATGGACCGTCGCCCGCAAGTTGGGAGTCCAGCGTATAGGCCACTGCACCCGCGCGTACGAGGATCCGGACCTAGTTCTGTTCCTGAGCGAACAGCAGATCCCGCTAGAGATGTGCGTGACCAGTAACGTGAGAACCGGCGTCACGAAGTCCGTGGAGGCCCACCCGATAGGAGAGTACTTCCGACAGGGCCTCAGGGTGGTCGTCAATTCAGACGATCCCACCATGTTCAACACCTCCATCACCCAAGAGTATGAAACGCTGGTTCGAAGACTGGGCTTCTCCCTGGAAGACCTGAAGCAACTCTCCACGAACGCCGTCGAGGCTTCCTTCATGTCGCAAGACGAGAAGGCCGCCATGAAGCTCCTGTTTCAAAAGGAATGGGAAGAGCTGGGGGAATCCCCTCTCTGAGGCGTGCGCGCTCAGGCAAGAACGAGATAGCAATAGAGGGCCAAAGATTAGAGCCCGCAGCGAAGGAGCGTTAGCACACTGCGGGCTTCCGAAAGGGAGGGGGCTTGGTTTTCCATCCTCCCGAAGGCATGTTAGAAGTACCCCAGAATCCTGTCAAGAAAAAGTGACGCCAAAATGGCCGGTGCCCGAAGGGGCTGCGCGGTCAATATTTGCCGTCCATCTTGAACTCGGGGATGCCCATCCAGAATCCGGTCTGGTTTATGTGGTCCAGCTCGGCCTGGATGAGGTCGAAGTGAGAGTCTTCCCAGTCGGCAAGCCTCAGAAACATGTTCTTGGCCTCCGGCTCGCTGACCAGCTCCGCCTGCTCCCTGAAGAACTTGGCGGCCTTTCTTTCGAGGTCGAGGGCCGTTTTGAGCGCGTCCAGCTCAGCCAGGCCGGATTCCCCCTTGGTCTTCTGCTGCTTTTCTCTGATAGCCGGGGCAATCCGTTCGATTTCGGACCGCGGCACTTCTACTGCCTCCCACTTCTCTCCCTCCATGAGCCGGCTAAGCTGTTTGTCCAGGATCTTCCTGTGGACGTGCTCGTCCATCGCAAGCCGGATGAACATGTTCTTACCGGTCGCGACCTGGGTTTCCCGGGCGAACTTGAGAAAGGTCATCAGCCCGTTGTCCTCAATCTCTATCGCAGTTCTCAGGCTCTTCAGAGACTCCTTTGCGTCAGCCATCCGGGTCCTCCTTCGTGAAACTCCTTGTCAAGACTTGTGGCCGTCGCACTTAGAGTATCGAAAGTCGGACCCCCTGTCAAGGCGGGCGGCGGAGCCGCAATGAGAGGAGGCAAATGCTTTCTCTGGTCTGCAACGCGTGTTCCTGATATACTCTGGGCCAGTTGACGAGGGCTCACACAAGCAGGGCATTTCCACTCGCCTACGAGCTGAGGAGAGGGGAGCGCTCAAGACGGCTTCTCCCGGACGAGCTCTCCGGGAGACGAGCTCTCCGGGACCGGATTCACCTGAAAAGGATGCACGGCGTGTCGCAGAGGAAAGTGCTTCACTACGAAATCCATGAGAAGCTCGGGGAAGGCGGAATGGGTGTCATCTACCGGGCCAGGGACACGAGGCTGCGCCGGGATGTGGCCATCAAGTTCCTTCCTCGGAACATAGCCAGAAGCGAGGAAGACAAGGAGCGCTTCAAGACAGAGGCGACGGCCGCCGCCGCGCTCAATCACCCCAACATCGCCACTGTCTACGCCATCGAGGAAGTTGAGGGCGAGATATTCATCGTCATGGAATACATCGACGGGAAGGAGCTGAAGGAACTCATTGGCGCCGGAGCACTCACCCTGGATAAGACCGTCAGTATCGTTGAGTCGGTCGCGGACGCCTTAAAGAAGGCACATTCGAAGCACATCGTCCATCGCGACATCAAGAGCAGCAACATCATGATTACCTCTGACGGCAAGCCCAAGATCATGGATTTCGGCCTCGCAAAGGTCAGGGGCAGCAGAGAGATCACCAGGGAGGGTACTACGCTCGGCACGGAAGCGTACATGTCCCCAGAGCAGGCGAGTCGCCGGCAGGTCGACCATCGTTCGGACATCTGGTCTCTGGGTGTCGTATTCTACGAGATGCTCACGGGCCAGCTGCCCTTTAAGTCCGACTACGACGCCGCCACAATCTACGCGATTCTCAACATGCATCCCACCGAGCCCAGCCAGCTGGACCGGAGTATTCCCTCGGGCCTGGACGCGATAGTGATGAGGATGCTCGATAAGAACTTGGACAAGCGATACGCAAGTGCACAGGAGGTCATGGAGGACCTGAGGGACTTTCGCGAAGGCCTGGAGAGCAGCAGGCGTGAGGCCGACAGGAAGGTGATGGCCGTCCTGCCGTTCCACAATATCAGCCCGGAAGGGGAGGGTGACTACTTCAGCGACGGTCTTACTGAAGAGCTCATCATGAACCTGTCTAGACTGAAGGAGCTCAGGATCGTCTCCAGAACCACTTCCATGCAGTACAAGGCCACATCCAAGAGCATCAAGACCATAGGGCGTGAGCTGGATGCGCGTTACATCCTGGAGGGTAGCGTGCGTAGATTCCGGGACGATCTTCGCATTACTGCCCAGCTCATCGACGTCCGGAGCGACACACCCTTGTGGGCCGAGACGTTCAACGGGACTCTTGCCG
This sequence comes from Candidatus Eiseniibacteriota bacterium, assembly GCA_020349905.1. Lineage (GTDB taxonomy): Bacteria > Eisenbacteria > RBG-16-71-46 > JAFGJU01 > JAFGJU01. The sequence goes on along the minus strand of CP070702.1, from coordinate 655,742 downwards.
ACGTCTTCGACATACAGGAGCGCGTGTCCAAGCAGATAGTGGACGCCCTAATGGTCAAGCTCACACCCAGCGAGAAGGTGGGTCTCACGAAGCGTTCCACTGTGAACACGGAGGCGTTCGATTGTTACCAGAAGGCCAGGGAGCTTCTCTACCAGCTGAACATGAACAAGCTCAAGCAGGCCATCCAGCTCTTCGAGAAGGCCATAGGACTGGACCCGCGCTACGCAAACGCATACGCAGGAATGGCGGAGGCCTACGGAACACTGTATCAGACCTTTGAGAGGAAGGACGTCTGGCTGGAGAAGTCTCTGGAAGCGGGTCTGAAGGCGCTCATGTACGACCCCTCTCTGTCCCAGGCTTACTCCGCGCTCAGCCTCTGTTATTTCAACAAGGGCTCGCTGGACGAAGCGCAGGAGGCCAGCAAGAAGGCCATCGAGCTGGACCCGTCGGACCACGTGGCTTACTGGATCCTGGGCCGCATCGACTACATGACCGATCGCGACGCAGAGGCGATCGGGTTGTTCAAGAAGGCCATAGAGTTGAATCCCGACTTCTACTCTGCGTACGCCGATCTGGGCACCTCCTACCAGCGGCTCGGTCAGATGGACAAATTCGACGAGATACGCCGCGTTTCCCTGGAGCTCTATCCCAGGTATCTGGAGAAACATCCGGACGACGGCAGGGCTCACATGTTCTTTGCCATTCACCTGGTCCAGGAGGGGAGATTCTACGAGGCACGCCTGCAGGCGGAGAAGGCACTGGCCATAAACCCCACGGACCCTCTCATGCTCTACAACACTGCGTGCTTCTATGCGCGAATAGGGGACAAGGAACACGCCATCCAGTCGCTCAAGGATGCCATCGCTGCGGGCTTCGCGAATTACGACTGGTTCAAACGCGACCCGGACCTGGAGAGCATACGGAGCGAGCCCGAGTACATTAAGCTCGTAGAGCAGCACTGAGCACCGGCGAGTGAGGACTCGTCAAGGGAACACAGGAGGTCTGGCAAATGTCTCAGGCTCTCATGATTCTCGTGGGAACCGCGGCCACACTGGGTCTCGTGCACACCCTTGTGGGGCCCGACCACTACCTGCCCTTCATCGCGATGTCCAAGGCTAGACGATGGACGATGAGGAGGACAGTGTGGATCACCGTGCTGTGTGGCGTCGGTCACGTGGCGAGTTCCATAGTCCTGGGACTCATCGGGATTGCCGCAGGCATCACACTGAAGCGCCTCGAATTGGTAGAGTCGACGCGAGGAGAAATAGCTGCCTGGCTTCTCATGGCGTTCGGGCTGCTCTATCTGTCCTGGGGCATTGTTAGGATATTCCGCGACAGGAAGCACACTCATTCCCATCTGCACGCAGACGGCACGAGACACGAACACGTGCACACCCACATAACCAGCCACACCCATCCCCACGACGAGACCGCAAAGAGCCTGACTCCATGGGTCCTCTTCGTCGTGTTCGTGTTCGGTCCCTGCGAGCCCCTGATACCGCTTCTGATGTACCCCGCTGCTGCTGAGAGCTCGTGGGGGATTGCGCTCGTGGCCGCCGTGTTCGCCGCCACCACCATCGCCACCATGACGACCATCGTTGTACTTTCGGCATTCGGGCTGGGCTTCCTCTCAGCGCCCCGGCTTGCCCGGTACGGGCACGCCATGGCGGGAGCCACGGTCTTCCTGTGCGGCGTGGCCATACAGTTGGGACTTTAGCTGCACTCTGGTCCCGGGCGCTCGGGTGAGCCGGTGCCTCGGTCCCGGAAGCTGCGCGCGACGAGGGGAGCGGTCGCTTCAAGGACGGAACGCGTTGGAAACAATCTCACAGCTTCTTGAGGACCTGAGGATGAGCCCGGGCCAGGCGACCCTCGTTGGGCTATTTCTGCTGACGTGGCTGCTGGGCGTGCTCTCGTGGCTCTGGGGTTTGCTGGAACACGTGGGAGTTCGTCGGCTCAGCGAGGTGTTCTTCGCGTCCGGACCAGTAATGTGGCGTGGCCAAGAGAACCTGCCACCCCGAACTGAACTGCCTGGAACGCGGCTGGAGCTTCCCTTCCTGAGTCTCAAGGTAACGGGGCCCGATCGCCTCATCTTCACGCCCAGTGGGCGGCCTGAGCCCGGCTCCAGATCTACGCCCGTGCTGAAGGGAGAAGCCAGGTGGGAGGGTGGGGCGGCACAGATCACCGTACGCGGTTCGTTCGCTCCCGTGGCATTCATGACCGCCTGGCTCTCGCTCTGTGTGATCGGGGCGGCGATTGCCCTGGCGTTCTCCGTGCCGACTCGCGCGCTTCTGATTCCCGCCGTGATGTTCGCGGCAGGCCTCCTGTTTCTCAAGCACTTATGGCGCTCCACTCGCCAGGCCGCAGAGATTCTGGGTTCCGAGGCTTCGGAGCGCCTGCGAGCCGTTTGAGCACGGCCCCCCAAAGGGCCCGGGCCCGTTTTGCGTTGACTTCACTCCTCCCAGGTGTTACCAAGTCGGTATGCCTTCCGTTGGAGAAAAGAAGAGAAGGGCGCTGCACTTCTCCTCGTCGTGGGTGCCCATAGTCTACTATCTCATTCCCGAGGACGTGGGAAAGGCCGCGTTTCTTGCGGCGGCCGCCGTGATTCTGACCCTCGACGTGTTGAGACTGCACGTGCCCAGGGTGCGTGACGTCTTCTACCGGGTGTTCGGCGAGATGGTCCGCCAGCACGAGAGCAGCACGCTTCTCGGCTCCACCACCATGGTCATCTCGGGCCTGCTTGCAGTCAACTGCTTCGAGAAAAACGTAGCGGTGGCTGCCCTGTTGTTTCTGACCGTGGGAGATTCCATGGCCGGGCTCATCGGGACCAAGTACGGGCGGACCCGCGTCTTCGGAAAGACGGTGGAGGGGAGCCTCGCGTGTTTCACCTCCTGTCTGTTCATCGTCTTGTTGTTGCAATTGCTGTCACGGTGGATGGTCGTCCCCGGAATCCCGTTCTTCGCCGGAATGGCGGGAGCCGCTGTGGCTACGCTGGTGGAGCTTTTGCCGATTCCTCTAGACGATAATTTCCGAATCCCGCTTTCTGCGGGATTCATGATGCAGATTCTGATGCCCCACTAGGACACAGAGACGCTACGCGCACGCGGGAGGGGCATGGCCAGGTGGGGGTGAAACGAAGCCAGCTGAAGAGTGGAGCAGAGAAGGCTCTATCAAGAGAGTGTGAATCATGGAACAAGGCAGAGTGAGCGTGAAGACGTTCGGAAGGCCCGGCCAGGAGACGGGAGCGCTTCTTTTCGTCGAGACCGGCAGGGGCACCATGCCCGACGAGGCGTTCCTTCTGGTCTCTGATGTAACCAGAGCAGGAAGGCGTCTGTTTAGTGAGGGACTCGCCGAGTACAAGAGAGGGTCGCGCATAAGAACTCCCGGACAGTACGTGGAGTTCATGCAGCGTGTGGCATCCAGGCCGGCTCCGTCCGAGGAGGCACCGGGGGCGGCCGTGCCTTCGTTTCTGGTTGCCTGGCTGAGAGGAGATACGCGCACGTGGGCACGTGCGGGAGATTACTCTCTTCTCGCCGTTTCCCCTTCAGGCAACTTCGAAGAGCCGGGGGAGAGTTCAGGAACGGCTGGAACCGAGCCCGGAGACAGGCTCGTAGTCGGCAGGCGCGCCACGCTGGCTCGTCTGAGAGAAAGGGTCTCCTCCGGCCACGGACCCGGGGCCGCACCCGGCGGAGTGACTGAGAGTGCTCGGCAGGCGGGCGGTTCCTCAGAATCTGAGAGCCCTGCACTTGCGACGGCCGTCTGCGAGGGAACACAGGACGAGGCTCCGAACGTGTCGGAAGGAAACGTAGAATCCCTCCTGTCCTCTTTGTCCCGGGAGCCGGACAGCGGGCCGCTGCTTCTGATTGTTCGCGAGGCACCTCTCGACACCGAACAGGGGAAACGTATCTCATCGCCGGCGCGCGGCCGGCTTGCTCCGACCCCTGCGTCTGCGGCCGGGAGAGCGGGACCCGACAGCGCTTCCACTGCCTTCAGAGGGCTCAGAGAGGCTTCAAAGGCCGCCCTGCGCAGCCCCGCCAAGCGCGGGTGGCCCCTGCCCATGGCGGGTGTGGCCGTGGCCGTCGTGGTCGTGGCCCTGGTCTGGGCTGCTCTGAGAGAGGCCGGACCACCCAGAGTGGAAGACATATCAGACGCCCCGGAACCGGTAGCAGTCACGATGGCTCCTCCTTCAGCCCCGGAGGGAGGGCGGGAAACCGGAACCGCTACTCCGACCAGCATCAACTTTTCCTCGAAGTGGAAGAGGACCTTCCGAGGCGCCGTCACCTCTTCCCCCACGGTTGCCGGGGGAAAGGTCTACTTCGGGTGCAGGGACGGCTACCTCTACTGCCTGGACGCAGAGACGGGGGAGCAAGAGTGGAAGTTCCCGGCAGGCGCGGGAATCGGTTCCAGTCCGTTAGTCTCAAACGGCAAGGTGCTGGTGGGGAGCTACAACGGCAGGTTCTGGTCAGTGGACGCCGCCTCCGGCGCAAAGAACTGGGAGTTCAGGACGGGCGGGAAGATAGTCTCGTCGCCCATCGTGTCCTCTGGAAGCGTGCTCTTTGGCTCCTACGACAAGAACCTGTACTGTCTCTCGGAACGGGACGGCAAGCTGCTCTGGAAGCACCCCTCTGCCGGAGTAGTGTGGTCTTCGCCTTCAGTCAGCAGGGGTAGGGTCTTCTTCGGCTCCGCGGACGGCGCCTTCTACTGCGTGTCCCTTGAGTCTGGCCAGCAGCACTGGAAGAAGGTCCTGCCGGGCGGGATATACTCTTCTCCGGCGGTTCAGGACAGAGCAGTTTGCTTCGGGACCACGGCGAAGACGTTCCACTTCCTGGACGTGGCGGACGGAAGAGAGCTGTTCAAAGTAGACGCCGGCGGGGAAGTCAGGGCGTCCCCTCTTATCGTGGACGGAACCGCTTACGTAGCAGCGGATGACGGGCTCGTAAGAGCCATATCCGTGGATAAGGGGGGCGTGAGCTGGACCTTCAAGACCGGCAGGGAAGTGCGTTCTAGACCTTGCTTTTCCGACGACCTCCTCTTCGTCACCTCCTACGACGGGAAGCTCTACGCGCTCTCGCCCTCTTCGGGCGAGAAGATGGGCTCGTTCAACGCGGGGGCTCAGCTCTACTCCAGCCCCTTCGTCTGGGAGCAGAAGGTCTACTTCGGTAGCAACACCGGGGAGTTCCACTGCGTCCAGAGGGTGAGCCCCTCCCCTTGACACTTGACCCGGACTCAAATAGCATGTTAGAAGGGACGCAAGTCGGCTACTATGGAGGTTTGGGTGCTACTGGGAAAGGTAAAATGGTTCAACGAGATAAAGGGCTCGGGGCAGATAAGGAGCCTCGAGGGAGGAGACTTCCCTGTCCACTTCTCCGAGATAATGGAGGAGGGGTTCAGGACTCTCTCCGAAGGAGAGGTGGTTGAGTTTGAGGTCGCCACCGGCACCGACGGGCCCAGGGCCGTCAGGGTCAGAAGGCGATAGGAGCGAGGCATGATTCAGGGCCTTGTGGCGAAGCTATTCGGGACAAAACACGAGCGAGACCTCAAACGAATCGCTCCCGTGGTGGAGGAGATAAACTCCATCTGGCAGGGCCTCTCCGCCCTAACTGACGAAGAACTAGTGGCCAAGACCGAGGACTTCAAGCAAAGACTCAAGGACGGAGCGGAACTCATCGACATCCAGGGCGAGGCGTACGCCGTTGTCAAGGAGGTCTGCAGGAGGCTCGTGGGCAAGAAGTGGGCCGTTTGCGGGCAAGAGATCGAATGGGACATGGTTCCCTACGACGTGCAGCTCATCGGGGCCGTGGTCCTCAACGAAGGTAGGATCGCCGAGATGGCCACCGGCGAAGGAAAGACCTTGGCGGCCACTATGCCTCTCTATCTGAACGCGCTCACCGGACGAGGCGTGCACCTGGTCACGGTCAACGATTACCTTGCCAGGCGTGACAGCGAGTGGATGGGGGAGATATACAAGTTCCTGGGCCTTTCGGTCGGATGTATCCAGAACGAAATGGACTCCGCGGAGCGACGCGTCCAGTACCAGGCCGACATAACGTACGGCACAAACAACGAGTTCGGGTTCGATTACCTGAGGGACAACATGGCCATCAGGTTCGAGGACCGGGTGCAGAGAGGCCACTACTACGCCATAGTTGACGAGGTGGACAGCGTTCTCGTGGACGAGGCCAGGACTCCGCTCATAATCTCCGGAGCGGTTTCTCACTCCACCCAGCGATACTCGGAGCTGAAGCCGGACGTCGAGCGTCTCGTGAGGAGCCAGACGACTCTTGCGAACCGCCTTGCGAGCGAGGCCGAGGAGCTTCTCAAGGATGAAGGAGACATGTATGAAGTCGGAGTGAAGCTCCTCCAGATCCAGCGCGGGGCCCCCAAGAACAAGAGATTCCTCAAGCTCATGAAGGACTCCACCCTGAAGAAACTCATCATGAGGGTCGAGGCAGACTTCCTCAGGGAGAAGAGGCTTCACCTGCTCGACGAGGAGCTCTTCTACAGCATAGACGAGAAGTCCCACAGCGTCTCTCTCTCCGAAAAGGGAAGGGAAAACCTCTCACCCAACGGAAGGAGTCTGTTCTTGCTTCCCGACCTGAGCGAGGAGCTGGGCAAGATATCTGACGACGACACTCTGTCTGAGAAGGAGAAGGCGGAGAAGAAGGAAGAACTATACAGGCTCCACGCCGAGACGAGTGAAAAGATACACAACATATATCAGCTCCTGAAGGCATACTCCCTCTTCGAGAAGGACGTGGAGTACGTGGTCAAAGACGAGCGAGTCATGATAGTGGACGAGTTCACGGGGAGACTGATGCCCGGAAGGCGCTACAGCGACGGGCTTCACCAGGCCCTGGAGGCGAAAGAGGGCGTCAGGGTGGAGGGTGAGACTCAGACTCTCGCCACCATCACTCTCCAGAACTACTTCAGGATGTACGAGAAGCTGGCGGGCATGACCGGTACGGCGGAGACCGAGGCCGCGGAATTCTACGAAATCTACAAGCTGGACGTGATTGTCATCCCTACCAACGAAGCCGTGAGGAGGGTGGACTACCAGGACTCCATATTCCGCACGCGGCGTGAGAAGCTGGCGCAGGTTATCGACGAAGTAGAGCGGATGCACAAGAAGAGACGCCCGGTGCTGGTGGGAACCGTCAGCGTCGAGGTCTCCGAGACGCTGAGCAGGCTGCTCAAGAGAAAGGGCATACAGCACTCGGTGTTGAACGCCAAATATCACCAGATGGAGGCGGAGATAGTCGCGAAGGCAGGGCGCCCCGGGGCCGTGACCATCGCAACGAACATGGCCGGACGCGGCACGGACATAAAGCTGGGGGAGGGAGTCGTGAAGTGCGAGAGGTGCTGCGTCATCTGCGAAGACGATTGCAGCGAGTGCCCGCACGAGAACATGCGGGACAGGTGCGTCAGCGACATGGATTGCGGCCTCCACATAGTGGGAACCGAAAGACACGAGAGCAGGAGGATAGACAGGCAGCTTCGCGGGCGAAGCGGCAGGCAGGGAGACCCGGGTTCGTCGCGGTTCTTTCTCTCGCTCGAGGACGACCTGATGCGTCTCTTTGGCTCTGACAGGATCGCCAGCGTGATGAGCAGGCTCGGCGTACAGGAGGGGGAGGTCATCCAGCACCCTATGGTGACTAAGGCCATCGAGCGCGCTCAGAAACGAGTGGAGGCCTACAACTTCGATATCAGAAAGCACCTGCTGGAGTACGACAACGTCATGAACCAGCAGAGGGAGGTCGTCTATTCGAGACGCCTCAGGGCCCTGGAGGGCGAGGAACTCACGGACGAAGTAAAGGAGATGGTGGAGGAGTTTGTCGGGGAAAGGGTGGACGAGTTTGTCGACGAGGGTCATCAATCCGAGGATTGGGACCTGGTCGCTTTGTCAGAAGAGCTGGCGGGAGTGTTCCTGGGCCAGTTCAACCTGCGGGAGTTCCAGGAGAGGCGTTGCACGAAGGACGAAGTTCTGGATTTCTGCCTCGAAAGGACCAGGGAGCTTTACACAAATAGAGAGAAGGAGCTCGGCCCGGAGATAATGAGAGAGCTGGAGAGACTCGTTTCCCTCAGGGTCATCGACGAGGCGTGGAAGGACCATCTCTACGAGATAGACCAGTTGAAGGAGGGAATCGGGCTCAGGGCATACGGTCAGAAAGATCCTCTCATAGAGTACAAGTCGGAAGCGTTCAGGATGTTCGTGGAACTGAATCGGAACCTGGGGCGGGAGACCCTCAAGCTTCTCATGAGGGCCGACGTGAGGCGGGCACCTCCACCTCCTCGCCGGGCCGCCGAGCCGTCAGGCGTGGCTTCGCACGCACAGGTGTCGGCGTTCTCCGGTGGGGTTCCGCCGCCGGGAGAGGGCGCGGAGATCGCCCGCAGGCGGGGCCGCCCAGTTGTGCAGAGAAGGGTGCAGAAGGTGGGACGCAACGACCCCTGTCCTTGCGGCAGCGGGAAGAAGTACAAGAAGTGTTGCCTGCCTGCGGAGCAGGGTCAGCAGGCACGGTGACGTCGGTGCGTCCCGAGTGTTTTTCGAGAGGCCGGACAGACCGGCAGGCAAGTGGCAACAAGAGACGGTGAGGAGACACAGATGGAAGAAGAGGTGAGGAACGCGCTGGCACTGATTGCGCGTCACGTACATTCGTTCTTGAACGGAAACCGCAGGGCTCTACATGAGCTTTCAGACATCCTGACCTCGGGGAGTTTCTCCGAGGAGGTGGTCGACGCGGCACTGGGGGCGATCATAGAACTCGCAGCCGACGAGGCGGGCCTGGATGAGAATGTCGAGCTTGCCTGCGGAAGTCAAACCGCGCCCAGCGCGGAGAAGCTGCCCCTCTCGCCGGAAGCATACCTGTATCTTGTGGAGCTCCGAAGGTCCGGCGCAATAAGCACTGTGGCGGAGGAAGTGCTGATGGAGCGGGTGAGCGCCAGCGTTTCGGACGAAGTGAGCCTGGAGGACCTCAAGAAAGCGCTGGCGGAGGTGTCCAAAGACCCTCTCAACTCGTTGCTGCCGCCCTCGGAGGAGAGAGATCCGCCGACCGTCCACTAGGAGGGCGACTCTTCTCGGCGCGCATTTGACAACTTCAACACAACGACAGGAAATACCAGCATGAAGGGAAACACTAGGCCGCTCATCGTCGTCGAATCGCCCACCAAGGCCCGGACCATAGGGCGGTTTCTGGGCCGGAGGTTCGGAATAAAGGCCTCGAACGGCCACATCATGGATCTTCCCAAGGCCAAGCTGGGAGTGGACCTGGAGAACGACTTCGAGCCTCAGTACGTTCTCTTGAGGAGCAAGGCCAAAGCGCTCAAAGAAATCAGGGAGGCGGCCGCGAAGGCAAGCGAAGTCTACCTGGCGCCTGACC
>CP070702.1:623525-646271 GCA_020349905.1 Candidatus Eiseniibacteriota bacterium | reverse complement strand
GCTTCTTCTTCCAGCAGCTTCGCCTGTTTCCGAAGGGAACGCTGCTCGGGAATCCAGCCCCTGAAAGTCTCGACGAGTCTGAGCGGGGCGTCCGGGCCATTGTGTGTTCTGTGGAGGCGAGCGATGCGCTCTGCAAATTGAAGGTTTTTTACTTCTTCGGCTTTGCTTCCTTGCTCACCGGCGGCAAGACCCCCATCGAGTAGCTGGGCTACAGCGGACCCGACAAGGATGGAGTGTTTGACAACGTGGGGGACGAGAAGGCTGTCGCCGCCGGCTTTGGCAAGCGAATCGGCCTCGGAGATGAATGTAGAAACGGGATCTGCGGACGCCGTTGTGTCCGTGGGCTGAGCGAGAGCAATAACGAGAAAGAGGACGCAAGCACAGATCGGGCGCTGCCTGGTCACGGTCCAACCTCTCATCAAAGAGCCAGAGCTATCAGCTGCTCTTCTCTCATCTAACTCTATAGTATATCACAAGGTCACGTCCGAGTCAATGCGGAACGGCCCTTCTGCTGGATTCTGCCGGAATCCGATAGAAGTGTCGGAGCTCTCCGCAGGTGTCCTCTTGGCTCCTCCTGGTTGTCACACGCCTCCTGAGGCCCGCTGGCGGCTCTAGAATCTACCCCACACGTCCGCCGTGATCCAACGCCGCTCTCATAATCCCGTTGACACACCTCTCAAGCGCCACAATCCCCCCCCGTCGAGCCGCGCCCTCGGCATTGTGAGTTGCGGTTTGCCGCGGGTCCAATATCTGAGTCCTGCTAGCAGCCCCGATGAGATTGCGGATTCTCCTTCCACCCTGCTAATATAACGTGAGCAGATTCACAGACCCCCGACTCCGCTCATGGAATGGCCGACGGAGGGCTTCCGATTATGAAAGCAAAGAGCATCCTGCGGATTGCGCTCCTGGTGACTGCGCTCATTGTGGCCCTCGGGGCCCTCTTCCAGTCCGTGTATCGTCCCTGGCAATTGAACTGGGGCGCCACGGCCGAGGAAGTGGCTCGGCCGATGCCCGGGGACGAACTCGTCAAGGACCCGACGTTCAATGCCACGCGCGCCGTGACAATCAATGCGAGACCCGAACACATCTGGCCCTGGTTGGTGCAGATGGGGTACAGGAGGGCCGGGTTCTACAGTTGGGACACTCTGGACAACGACCGCATCCCGAGCTCCGAGCGAATATTGCCCGAGTATCAGAACCTCAGAGTCGGTGACCTCGTGCCTCTCAGCAAAAACGGCTACGCCCGGGTGGTTGAGATGGAGCAGAACGAACGGCTACTGCTGGTCTTTGAGTCCGAAGGCACGGCGACTTGGGCGTGGGGTCTTTACGAACTCGACGCGGAGCGAACACGCCTCGTGACCCGTCTGCGGTGGTGCGCGCCGAGCGCGCTTTCTCAGTTCATATTGGACGCCTTCGAGATCGTAATGATGCGCAAGTGTCTCCTGGGCATCAAACGTCGAGCAGAGGCACAGCCGGAGGCGACTTGAGGGGAGGACGAAACGCCTTGCTGTAACAGAGAACCGGCGCATCACCCGGTGAGGGACGAGGCCAGCTTCCGATGCATAGCGGGGGCTTCCTGAGCTTTCTCGAGCCGCGTGGGGAGGTAGACCTTGAATGTGGTGCCTTCTCCCTTCACGCTCTCTACCGTGACCCTTCCGTTGTGCAGGTCCACGAAGCCTTTGACGAGATAGAGGCCGAGGCCCAGGCCGCGAGGGCTGCTGTGGGTTGACTGTGAAACCTGGGTGAACAGGCCGAATATCGTGCCGATCTCCTCGCCGTCGAGCCCTATTCCGGTGTCCTCCACGCTGAGCTCCACCCACTCACCGGAGGCGCGAGTCCTCACCATGACTCTGCCTCCTTCCTCGGTGAACTTGATGGCGTTTCCGGCCAGGTTGAGCACGATTTGCCTCAGCTTGGTCGCGTCGGCCAGTATGGTGCCCAGCCCGAGGTCCAGCTCCATCTTGAGGTCGATGCTCTTGCCTCTCGCGGTCGGTTCCAGTGCAACGTACGCGGAGTGGACCACCTCGTTCACGTCTGTCTCACCCAGCTCCAGTTCCAGGACCCCCTTCTCCAATTTCGAGAGGTCCATCAACTGTTCCGTCAGGTCCATCAACTTGCGGGCCTGTTCGTGCATTATCGAAACGAACTTCTTCCTTTCCCCGGGAGGTAGCTTCTGGTCCTTTTCATCAAGAAGCTCCGCGAAGGAGACGATGCAGGTCAGCGGAGACCTGAGCTCGTGACTGAGAGTGGCGAGAAAGACCTCCTTCATCTGGTTGAGCGACATGAGCTCCTTGTTGCTTTCTTCCAGAAGTATCTTCCGCGCGTCCAGTTGCTCGTACACGTTCGCCTTTCTTATAACGCCCGCAACGTTCCTGGCGAAGGAGGAAAGCAGGCGCAGGTGCTGCCGCGTGAAGTGTGCATCCGACCTCACGCGCGTGACGTTGAGGACACCGATGGTGACGCTCTTGAGCTTGATGGGAACGCTCATCGCGGAGGTTATCTCCTGGTCCACCTTCGCGAAGGCCCTGAACCGGCCGAGCTGGCGGCCCTGAAGCAGAAGGGGCTTGCCGTGAGCTGCCACCCAACCCGCTATGCCGTCTCCTACCTTGATCTTCTGGTCTTGTGCCCTCTCGCTTTCGAAACCCCAGGCCGCCCTGCACTCAAGATACCCCGTGGAGGGATTCACTATCATGAGGGACGCCCTGTCCGCACCCAGACACGTCGGGAGCCTGCGGACAATGATTCGTATGATTCCGTCCAGTCTGAGTCTGAGATTTATGGCAGTGCCGACTTCGAAGAGCGCCGAGAGCTCCGACAGCTTACCTCGCAGCGTCTCGACCTGGATACGTTCATGAATGAGCCTGGCCCTGAGACGCGCCAGGTCGAACTGCCTCTGCATCATGTACAGGCAGAATAGGATGACCAGACCGCTCAGACTGATTACCACTGCGCCGCTGGCCGGGAGGACGAACGTGCTCGTGTCTCTCAGGCCTTCCCGGGTCGTGATGTAGAGCAACATGGTCGCCGTGGCAAAGACGGCCAGGAGGAGACACACTATGAACCAGTAGCGGAGGTTAGACCTCTCCACCGAGTTGAACGGCCTTCTTCTCGTGAACTCTGACGGTCTAGACGGCAAGGCTGTCCTCCTCGAAGCGGTCTCTGTGTATTCCCGGGAGACGGACTTCCAGCATGGCGGGTAGTGCGAAACGGGCATCGTCCCCGCTCGCCGCTCCTTCACTTCTCGTATCGTCAAGCACGGCGTGACACTTTAACCAAAAGTGGAGCGGGAGTGGACATTCTCTGCCCCGTAACTTGCAGATATTGCATCGGTTACGAGAGTGTAAAACGCAAGTCGTCCGAAGTCAGCGTCGGCCCTTCCGGCCGTAAGCGGACGTAATTCTGGACGCTACGGCGACTCACGGAGCCGCGCAGCGAAATAAGACCGCCGTGTTCCCGGGCGTGTCGCCGGGGCTCTGGCCGTGGCGGCGGCGATCGACCAGTGGAGAGGCGGCGAGCGGCGAGACATGTTGACTCGGCAGCTTCGGCACCTTAGACTCGCCCCGTTGCCGGACGCGCCGCGCCGTGAGAAAGGACTTGCAGTCCTCCAAAGCACGCGGAGAAAATGCGCAGTGAAGGAGATTTGCGGGTCCGAGGGGGGCGGTCCTCCGGAACATACGAGAAAAACGCACTCTGGAGTTTGTGGATGAGGGACAGGTATTTCCTTCTTATTCTCTGCGCATTGGTCGTCGTGGCTGAGATTCCGTTTGCGGAATACATAACTGATGACACGTTCATTCACCTTCAGTTTGCCCGGAACCTTGTCTCCGGAAAGGGGCTTTCTTTTAACCCGGGTGAACCCACGTACGGTTTTACGAGCCCCCTCTGGGTCTTCTTGATTTCACTGGGGGGTCTTCTGGGCGGTGAGCTGCTTCTTGTCTCCAAGATACTGGGCGCGGCGGCACTCATCGCCTGCAGCGTCTTCTTTTATCTCCTCATGCTTCGAGTAACCTCCGACCGGTTTCTTTCGCGGGCCGCTGCACTAGTCTGGGTGCTGAACGCCTGGTCAGTCAGATGGGGTCTCTCAGGCATGGAGACGGCCCTCGTTACGGCCTGGGTGGTTGCGTCGCTTTACTTTTTCGCAAGGGAGGCGGAAAGCGGTGTGCTGCGTCTTTCGCCGTGGGTGCTGGCGCTGGCCAGCCTCGTCAGACCCGAGGCGGTGGCGCTTCCCCTCGTTTGCGGGGGGGGCGCTCTCGTCCGCCGAAGGCCGGGCGCAGCACGGTTCACGGCCTTACTCCTGGCGCCCTTTGTGTGCGTTTCTGCCCTCTGGTTCGGCTTCGCGCTGGCCCTGTTCGGGCGGCTTACGCCTAACACGGTGGCGGTCAAGGCAGGTAGGTTCATCTCTCCGGAGAGAGTCGTCGAGGGCTCGGTGGTAGTCGCGAAGATCGTGGGTGCAACAAACGCTCCCGAGGTTCTGCTGGCGGCGGCCGTGATTCTCACGGCGCTCCTTATGCGCAGGCGGCTGGGCCCGCTCACGAGCTTTCACCTGGCAGCAGTCGCGTGGCTCGTGCTCCTTCCTGCGGCCTACGTGCTGCGCGACGTTCAGATAGTGTCGCGATACCTGGTTCCGGTGTTGCCGCTGTTGGTCCTCTACGGCTTTCTGTCGGTTCGCTGGCTGGTGGGTACGGGAAGGCGTTCCGTCGCCCTTCTCCGGCCGGTAGCTGGTTTCGTCGCCGCCGTCTGCATGTTGCTCAACGTGGCCCTCCTGGCGTTCGTGGCATACCCCCACACGCACAGTTTCACCAGGGACATGAAGGCGTCGCTCATACACCTGGGTACCTGGTTCTCCAACAACACCCCCCCGGGCACGTCGGTCGCCATTCCGGACATAGGTGCCTTCGCTTACTATTCCGGAAGGGAGGTTGTCGACCTGGGCGGGCTGGTAACGCCTGCGATGATTCCGATACTGCGCGAGCACGAGCTGGACGAAGTGCTGACGCGCTTCCTCTTCGCAAACGTGACACGTCCAGAGTACGTGGTGGACCGTGCTCGAAAAAGCAGGAGGCTGCTGGAAGTGGAAGGGTTGTACCCGGGGCTCGAGCCGCTCGTGGAGGCCAGCGTGAGTAATCTTGGCATCACCAGGCCCGGGACGTACTTCTACACGGCCTACAGGGTCCATTGGGACAGGCTGTCGCCCGGCGGCCTCGCCTCAGAGGGCCCCGCGCCCCAATGAAAAAGGGCCTTCCGGAGGTTCTTTCTCCCGCCTAAACGCCTGCAGCTTATTTGTGTTGACACGGGTAGATTTCTCTGGTAGCATTATATCAGCAATGAACGGTTCCTTGGTGTGGTCCTGTCGTGCTATTCCGCTGTGCTGGAGTTGACCCCCCTTCTTCCCACGGAAGGTGGGTTTTTTTGTTTCGGGAGGTTCTGGTTGGGAGTTTCTCCAGCCGAGTCTTACACGGAAGGTGGATAATGAGGAAGCTGTCTCTTCTCCTTTGTATGCTGCTGCTTGCTTCCGCGCTGTGCAACGTAACGTCCAGCGATGCTGCGGCCGAGGTACCGGCCACAAACGTAATCACCTCCGCCGGGCGGATGACGGTGGAAATCTTGTTCGGGAGCGCACTGCCTGAGGTCGTCAGCTCAGGCGGTGCCACGACCGTGAAACTGGAGGGCTGTCTGTCGGGTCACGCTCCAGGTTACCCGGACCTGCCGGTTTATGTTCTCAGGGTTGAGATTCCCGAGGACATGAGAGTGAGCGCGGTCACGTCTCGCGCCATCGAGAGCTCGGACCTTCCGGGCACGCATCGAATCTCTCTCACGCCTTATCCTCTTTCCACCGCCCCGGAGGAGAAAGAGTTCACTGTCGCGGCCGCAGAGTATGAGACGAGCGACTGGTATCCGGTCTTGCCCGTGAAGGAGGCAGGCGAGGGGTTCATGAGGGGGCGTCGCATCGCGAGTTTCCTGGTTTCGCCTGTTCAATACAAGGAGAACGAGCAGAAGATAAGATTCACTCAGAGAGTGAGCGTAGAGATAGAGCTTTCCCCGGACGTCGTCCGGCCACTGCGGACCGAGAGGTTCATAGAGCGCTCGGAGAGGGATTTCGACGGCGTCTTGCGTCGCCTGGTCGTTAACCCCAGGCCGGCTCAGACCGACGTCACCTCTCTTCCCACAGGGCCTTTAAAGCAACCCTTCAGCCCTTCGTTTCGACCCTCCCTGGACGGGAGCCCGGTCGAGTACGTCATAATAACCGACGACAACATGCAGCTGGAGTTCCAGAGGCTGGCAGACTGGAAGACCAAGAGCGGGGTCTCTGCGGTCGTAAGAACCGTGTCGTGGATACGACAGAATTATCAGGACGGCTGCGACCTCGCGGAGACGATTCGAAAATTCATCCGGGACGCCTACGTGAACTGGGGAACGACGTGGGTGCTTCTGGGTGGTGACAGCGACGTGATTCCTCCCAGGTACGGGTGGTCGACCTTCACCGGCGGCGAAGACATTCCCACGGACATGTATTACCAGTGCCTTGACGGTAACTGGAACAAGGACGGCGACTATCACTTCGGCGAGGGCTACAAGGGAGAGGTGGACCCCGGGGACAATGCGGACCTGTATCCGGAGGTGTGGATCGGCCGCGCAACGGTAAACACCGTGGCCGAGGCTGGGCTCTTTGTGGACAAGACCCTGGGGTATCTAAAGAGCCCTCCCCCCAATTTCGTGACCAGGTACCTGTTCTTTGCGGAAGTCCTCTTCCCCAAGACATACGTGCCCAGCGGCACGAAGTGTGACACGGTGGCGCTGGACGGAGCACAGATTGCCGAGTCTGCCGTGGCCCTGCTGCCTCCAGTCTTCGACGTGACCAGATTGTATGAGAACTACCTGTGCTATCTGGGATCCCTTCAGGAGACGAAGCAAGGGATCACAGATTCTCTGAACGTGGGCTTCGGATTGGCGGAGCAGATAGGGCACGGGTACAGAAACATCATGTCCGTGGGTGACGCGACCATGACCAACGCGGACATAGACGCACTCGTGAACGGGACCAGAGCCGGTATCGTGCTCGGTGAGAACTGCACTTCGGCTGCGTTTGACTTTAACTGCATCGGAGAGCGCTTCATTCTGAACGAGAACGGTGGTGCCACTTGTTACCTGGGCTCGACCAGGTTCGACTACCCGACCACGGCCTGGGTGTTCCAGGACGAGCTGTTCGAGCTCCTTTTCCTGGACGGCTACACTCACATCGGCCAGGCCACGGGGATTAGCAAGATCCCGTTCATTTCCCTCTCTCTCACTGACGATTCGTTCAGGTGGACTCAGTTTGTCAGGATCCTCTTCGGAGAACCGAACCTTCCGGTCTGGACGGATGAGCCGGCGGCCCTCAGCGTGGCGCACGACCCGGAGATGGTGGCCGACGCTCCCTGGTTCGAGGTAACGGTCACGTCAGGGGGCAGCCCCGTGGACAGCGCGTACGTCTGCCTCTGGAAGATAAACGAGGACCGCAAGACCGGCTACACCGATGCCAGCGGTGTTGCGCGGATAGCCCTGTTTCCGGACACGGAAGGCAGTTTTTCTGTGACCGTGACGAAGCAGGACTACCTGCCGTACGAGGGCACTGCGGACGTGGTGTTGCCGTCCGAGCCCTACGTGGTGAAGTACGCGCAGAGCATCGACGATGACACGGCCGGTCTCAGTTTCGGAAACAACGACGCCAACGTCGACGCAGGTGAGACGATAGAGCTATTGATACTGCTGCGCAACGCCGGCGGCTCGCTCGCGCAGGCAGTGACGGCGACCGTCCGCACGACGGATACTCTGGCCGTCTTCGTCGACAGTACGGCCAGTTACGGGGACATAGCCGCCGACTCCTTCGAGTTCCCGGACACCGCCTTTCTCGTGCAGGTCTCCAGGGACTGCCCGGACGAACACGACATCGTATGCACGATCGAAGCGCGCGATTCCGCGGACAGCGTGTGGACAGACCAGTTCTTGCTCAGAGTCCACGCTCCTCAGCTCTGGCACGCCAGCCACGTCGCAGTGGACACCCTGGGGGGCGGTAACGGGAACGGCAGCGTGGAGTCGGGCGAAGAGATCGAGTTCCTCGTCACCCTGGAGAACCTGGGTGCCGGAGAGGCCAATCAGGTGGAAGGACGCCTGAGCACGCTGGATCCAAACATCACCGTTCTGGACAGCGTGGCAGTCTTCGGGAGCATACCCGCAGGGTCCTCAACCACCGGCGACCAGTTCAGGTTCGTGTGCAACGACGACCTGGAGCACGTGTTCTATCTGAGACTGTTCGACGCGGTGGGGCTCAACGAGATATCCACGTTCGAGCTCACCTATCCGGCGGTCCCCACGGGGCTTCTGGGCCTGGGCAGCTCTTCCACGATAAGCCTCAGGTGGGACGTCAACAACGCCCCCGACCTTGCGGGCTACTTCGTGTACCGCAGCGACGATTCCCTGGGAACGTACGAACGAATCAACGAGCGCATCGTCGAGCGGATAGCCTACTATCTCGATGAGAACCTATCTCCGTACGCCAGGTACTACTACAAGATCACCGCCCAGGATTCTTCCTCCAACGAGAGCGCGATGTCCATCTACGCTGCGGTGACAACGAATCCCCCGCTTCACGTGAACGCGCCGTTCGAATTGGGCGAGATGCTCACCTCCTCCTCTCCGGCCCTCGTGGATATCGACAGGAGCGGAGACCTGGAGATAATCTGCGGCTCGTCCAAGATATTCTGCTTTAAGCACGATGGCTCCGAATACATCGACGGGGACAACGACGTGGTCACCCTCGGGGTCTTCGCTGCCCAAGGCGAGAACTTCGCCTGCTCTCCGGCCGTGGCGGACCTGGAGCAGGACGGCCACACCGACGTGGTGGCGGTGGACTGGAATCTTCAGAAGGTCTACGTGTGGGACCACCTGGGCAACCTGAAGGCGGGCTGGCCCCAGAACGTGGGGATAAATCCCTGGTCCACGCCGGCCCTCGGCGACGTGGACGGTGACTTTGACCTTGAGATAGTGGTCGGCAACGCAGACGGAAAAGTCTACGCCTGGCATCACAACGGAACGGAAGTCATCGACGGCGATTCCAACCCCTCGACGAACGGCGTCTTCGCGGTTACCGGCAGCATGTGGCTCTACGGCTCCGCCGCCCTGGCGGACATCGACACGGACAACGTGGTGGAGATAATAATCGGAGGAAGGGACGGCAATCTCTACGCCTGGAACGGGGACGGAAGTCCTGTTCCCAAGTTCCCCTACGTAATAGGAAGCTACATCACGAGCTCTCCGGCCGTCGGAGACATCGATGACGACGGAGCCCCCGAGATAGTGTTCGGAGCAGGTAACTACAGAGTTTACGCCATCAACCCCGACAGCACCCTTGTACCGGGCTGGCCCAAGACCGGCATCAATCTCTCCGGAGACCTTCAGCCTTCTCCCGCCCTGGGTGACATCGACGGGGACACGAAGCTGGACGTCGTGATGGGCACGAGTCACGGTTGGGTCTTCGCGTGGAAGGGATACAATGGAGCGCCCATTTCCGGGTGGCCGGTATTCGGCAGCGATCTGGGCAGCCAGTGCTCCCCCACACTGGGTGACCTGGACGGCGACGGGATGCTGGAGGTGCTGTTCGGGACCGAGGACGGTCGCCTCCACGGGTGGAATCACGACGGGACCCAGGTAGCAGGGTTCCCCATCCAGATGGGCGGCGAAGTACGAGGCCCGGCAATCATATGGGACGTGGACGGAGACGGATACACGAACGTGATATGCCAGAATTGGGACAGGACCCTCTACATCTGGGACATGCAGGGTGCCTTCACGTACTCGGTCGCCGACTACCCGTGGCCCATGTTCAGACACGACATAGCGCGCACGGGGTTGTTCACCCACCCGATTCTGACAGCCGTGGAGCTGTCGGCGTTCGCGGCGATTCCTTCGGAGGCGGGTGTCGTGCTGGAGTGGTACACGAACATGGACGACACGCTGTCTGCCCAGTGGAACGTGTATAGAAAGGACGTGGACGAGGCGTTGGCCACTTCCCTGCAGAGCGAATCGGGTGTCAGGCGTGCGTCCGACGACATCCCGGAAGGATACGTCAGAATCAACACCGAACCGGTCGCACAGGTCTCGCCTCACCACTACAGGTTCGTGGACCTGACGGCCGAGGGGAATCGCTGGTACTCGTACCTGCTTGGCAGAGTTCTTCAGGACGGTGAGGTTCACTTCGGGCCCTATGCGGTCTTCGTGCCTATGTCCGCCGTGCCCAGGGCTCCGGCTCTCTCTCAGAACTTCCCGAACCCGTTCCAACCTCAGACCATGATAGCTTTCAACGTGCCGCAGGGTAGTGTGGGGAGCCTGGAGCGGACACACGTCACTGTGAGGATATTCGACGTCACTGGCAGAGTCGTGAGGACTCTCGTGGATGAACCCAAGTCGCCCGGATCTTACTTCGTTCGCTGGGACGGCTCCACGGACGGAGGCGAGCGAGTGGCGGGCGGTGTGTACTTCTGCAGTGCCAGGATAGGGGATTACTCCGCGTCGAAGAAGATGGTGGTGCTGGACTGAGAGAACTTGGGCATAGTCCCGCTGCCGAAAGCCACCGGCGTTGCCGGTGGCTTCTTCTTTCGGGCGGCGTGATTATAAACACACCGCGTGCTCAACAGTTCCCCGTGCTGGAGCGGACGCGGCGCTTTGGGCTGGACAAGGACCCGGCAGAGTTGTAGCTTGAGACGGCGCGTCGAGTCTGCCTGTTGCGTCCAGCTTGCCTGTCACATCGAGTTTCCCCATCGAGCAGAGGCGGACTGCACGGGCGTGCGGGTTCGAGCGCAGGCGGGATTCCTCAAACTGAAAGGTGTCGAAGCATGTCTGGTGCTGTAAGGGTCAGGTTTGCTCCGAGTCCCACGGGCTACCTGCACGTCGGAGGGGCAAGGACCGCTTTCTTTAACTGGCTGTTCGTTCGTTCCGAGGGAGGCAGTTTCATACTTCGGATTGAGGACACGGACGTGGCGCGCTCGACGCAGGAGTCTTTGCAGGCCATACTGGAGAGCATGCGCTGGCTCGGTATGGACTGGGACGAGGGCCCTGGGAAGGACGGTGCGGCGGGGCCGTATTTTCAATCGCAGAGAATGGAGAAGTATCGCGAGTTCTCATCCAGACTGCTGGCCTCGGGCCACGCGTACAGATGCTTCTGCACGCGCGAAGAGCTGGAGGATAGAAGGGCGGCTTCCCTGGCAGAGAAGGGGGCCCTGAAATACGATGGAAGATGCGAGCGGCTCAGTCCCGAAGAGGTCCTTTCCCTGGAGGCAGGCGGAAGGCCGTGCGTTGTGAGGTTCAGGGTTCGCTCCGGGGTTACCTCCTGGCAAGACGAGGTGAAGGGCCGCATAGAATTCTCGAACAGCGAGCTTGACGACTTCATCATCACGAGGTCGAACGGCACACCCACATACAACTTCGCGGCCGTTGTCGATGACGTCACCATGCAGATCACTCACGTCATTCGCGGGGACGAGCACATATCCAACACGCCCCGGCAGATTCTCCTCTACGAAGCCCTGGGAGAGGCGCTGCCGGTTTTCGCGCACCTTCCGATGATTCTGGGGCCGGACGGAACGAAGTTGAGCAAGAGGCACGGGGCCGTGGCCATCTCACACTACGAGAGGCAGGGATTTCTTCCCGAGGCCATGGCCAACTTCCTTGCCCTTCTGGGATGGGCTTACGACGGAAAACGGGAGATATTCACGCGAGAGGAGCTCGTGAGGAAGTTCTCTCTCGAGAGAGTAAGCTCGAATCCCTCGGTCTTCGACCAGGATAAGCTCATCTGGATGAACGGGCAGTACATGAGAGAGCTTCCGAGTTCCCGCAGGCACGAGATGGTGCGCCGCTTCCTACGTGAGGAGGAGGGGATGAACGACGTGGATACCAGGGGAGACTGGATAGACCGTATAGTGGACGTGGTGGGCGACAGGATGAAGGTGGCTTCTCAGATTACGGAACTCGCGGGCTTCTTCTTCGAGGACCGGGTCCGGTACGATGAAAAGGCCAGGGAGCTTCTGCTTTCAGGAGCGGGGACGTCCGAGCTACTGCTCAAGGTTGCCGGGAGACTGGAATCGTTGAAGGACTACGGCGCCGTAAGCATCGAGGAGGCGATACGGGGGCTGGCGGGAGAGATGGGACTTAAGGCGGGTGAGCTCATTCACCCTGCCAGGGCCGCCCTTACGGGCAAGACCACGAGCCCCGGGATATTTGACGTCATGACGCTTCTGGGACGCGAACGTTGCCTGTCCCGGCTGCGGGACGCCGCCGACTTCGCAGCTTCGGAGAGAGCGTCGTGAGCGAGAGAGAAATCGATTGAACCGCGTAAGGTGGTGTGGTATCGTCGTCAGGGGTGTTGGGGAGTCGTCCAGTGGCAGGACGCATGACTCTGGATCATGCTACCGGGGTTCGAATCCTCGCTCCCCAGCCAATTCCTTCTACCTCCCGTGCAAGAGATCCTGTGGGGCCATCGTCTAGTGGTTAGGATAGGTGGTTCTCAGCCATCAGACCGGGGTTCGACTCCCCGTGGCCCTACCATTTGAGCCGGGCAGCTCCGTTCTGCCCGGCGCCCTTTCTTCGCGACGGCCTTTTCTTCCCCACGGCCTCTTCTTCCCGAACCCATTCAAGTCCTTTCCTGGGCTGCGCTCAAAACGGGAACCCCTCGGCCAGCCACAGCGTGAAGCAATCCTCTAACGGATTGTACATGGTGTAGCAGAGACCGGTGCCGTCAGGTCTCCAGGCAGGCCAATTGGCGCCGTTGCCCGTGAGGTGCCCCAGCACAGGTGAAGGCGTCTCATCCAGGAAGAGAATCCATATGTTGTCCCCCGCGTACTCGGAGGACACGAAGGCGATCTTGCTTCCGTCAGGCGACCAGCTGGGGTGGAGAGCGGACGCCTCCGAGAGCTGGACGGGAGTACCACCCGTGGAAGAGACGGAGAAAAGCCGAGGTTTGTCCCCCACAATTTTAGAGAAGACGATCTGGGTTCCGTCAGGAGACCAGGAAGGTCTGTCCTCCACCACGTCAGTTACTAGCACGGTGGGCGAGCCCCCTCCTGCTGGCATCACGTTCAAGGAGAAGCTCCCCCCGCTTCCGGCCACGAAGGCAACGGTGCTGGCATCCGGAGACCAAACCGGGTAGTTAGACGGGCTCCCGTACAGCAGTTGCGGCGTGCCCTGATACGGAAAGCCGGAGATAGCCACCTTGAAGATCATGCTCGTGCCGGCGAAGCGTGAGGAAGCGAAGAGGAACTCGCATCCGGTTGGGCACCAGCAGGGCGCCCAGTTAGGCTGCCCGTACGTTGCCACGACGTCTCCAAACGCGTCCGGCCACGGCGAATCAAATATTGCGAAGGTGAAGTAGCTCAGCGCGGAGTCCTCCACTGCACACACTATGCGGGAACCGTCAGGCGACCACGAGCTCTGAGAGACGCAATCGCTGACGGTAATGGGCGTCATAGCCATCGCTCCATCGTTCAGCCTGAAGCGAACCCGGGTAGTCTCCCCATGTGTAACCTCGACGCTACTGGAACTCGGAGAGTAGGAGTAGGGCGCCCTCTGAACGCTTATGAGATAGCTGCCTGCGGGAGCGTTGACCACTTCCAGGGGAGTGGTCAACGCAGTCGGTTCGGAATCGATCATGACTGAGGCGCCTTCAGGGAAGCTCTCGATTCTCAGATATCCCGCACCCACCGGGATGAGGCGGGTCATGGAGACTTCGGTAACCTCGTCATTCACGTACACCGTGAGAGAACAGGTGAAGGGCGAATCCGGAGCCACCCAGCGCACAGACTCTGAAGTTGAGTCAACCAAAGTTCCTCTGCTCGCTCTCCAGAGAAAGTAGACCGGTCCTCCCTCCGGGTCTCCCGCGATGGCCGTGGCCGTGAGGGTATCTCCCGGCGCGGCCCTGGGCGGCTCTAGCGCTATTCCGTTTATGGAAGGGGGGCGATTCTGTGGAGGGGTCGATTTCTCGTCCGTCGAGCATCCTGTCATCAAAAACAACATCAGTGCCGCAGTGACCGCCAGGAACAGTCGCTTGTGATGAGCCGCGGTTCTTGCCGCATAGGACTCAGTCGCTTCGATGCTGGCAGGGTCGCTAGGTCTGTTGCCGACTTTCATCGCGTCTCCTTTGTCTAACGCCTAGAATGCCGCTTCAGCGCACCCCACGACGTTTCGCCCGTGTTGGTCGGGAGTTCATCGGCAACCCAGGCGTCGCAGTTGCTGGATGGATGATTGGACAGCCTAACTGCTGCCGAGAGACTCTCCCCAGATGCCGGCATCCTCCATATGTTGGAGCCCTGGATTCGAGCAGAGCAGAAGACAATCGTACTCCCATCGAGCGACCAAATCGGACACCAGTCTGTGGCGGTATGAAACGTGAGGCGCCTGACCGATTCGCAGTTCGCATTGCCTGTCTGTACCAGGACGTACGTCAGGAGAACGGCCAAACACACCAGCAGCAAGCCACGCAAGAGAGGAAAGGACGGCAGGGGGGCTCTAGAGCACCTGGAGCCGCTTGGGTGACGATGAACCTTCGGACACAACATATGAGTCACAGGTTCGTGAGTCAAAGAATCTCCTGCCCGTGCAATACAGAAAAACGGGCAGCTAGTCAGCACACATAAAGTTAGCACACATACACCGGAGATTCAACCTGTATGTTCCGGCAGGTAGGAAACGCGGCCTGACGTGCGCTCCACCTGCGGGCACCCGACAGTGTACCGGCGACCCGGGTAACCTCACGTCGCTTTAAGCGTCTCTCGTGGCGCCGGGCGGGAACGCAGACTCTGGTTTCCAAGTGGTCTATTGCGTCGTCTCAGGGTTGGGTGACGAGCCCCTTGTCAGAGTATTCGTATTGTGTTATATTCAATTGTCTTAGCTTAGTGCACAGCGCAGAGCACCCGCGGAGTAGCTGATGAGACGTGTTGAGTCACAAGTGAGCGCAGGAGTCTCGGCCCTGGTCTCGCTAGCGGTATTACTGGTCGGATTGTCGTTCGCAGAGGAATGCCTGGTCCCGGTCGGCTCGACGTGGAAGTATATGGACGACGGTTCTGACCAGGGCTCGCTCTGGAGGGAGGTGGGCTTTGACGATGGGAGCTGGGCAGCCGGCGCCGCGCAGCTTGGCTACGGCGACGGGGATGAGGTCACGGTCGTGGGCTACGGGCCTGACCCCGGAAACAAGTTCGTTACGACATACTTCAGGCACAACTTCAACGTGGCCGACCCCTCTCTATACGGCGGCCTGCTTCTGAGATTACTCCGCGATGACGGCGCCGTGGTGTATCTTAACGGCACAGAGGTGGCGCGCTCCAACATGCCTGCCGGTCCAACAAACTACCTCACGCTCGCCTCGTCCGCCGTCTCGGGCGGAAACGAGGATGCTTTCTTCCACTACTTCGTCAGCGCAGCTTACCTTGTAGCCGGGACCAATGTTCTGACCGTTGAGATTCACCAGAGCAGTGTGACCAGTTCCGACATAAGCTTCGATCTCGAGCTTCGCACGACCGGCCTGATGCGCAAGGGCCCGTACCTCGTGTATGAGGGCGACAACACTGAGATGTGTTTGATGTGGCAGCTTCACTCCACGGCTGCGTGTACAGTGGAGTGGGGTCCTGACACTCTCTGTTCATCGGGCAGCGTCCCTACCTCCGAGTATGGGCCAGACCACCAGCACGCCTATACCGTCACCGGTCTTGTGCCCTCGGCGAAGTACTTTTATCGCGTAATAGCTGGCTCGGACACGTGCACCGGCTCGTTCAGGGCGGGTCCGTCCTCAGACTCTGCCACGCTCAAATTCATAGCGTACGGAGATACTCGGACCTATCCTTCTGACCACGACCAGGTGGCGGGTGGGATATTGTCCACGTACGCAGCAGATGAGGAGTTCCAGACGCTCGTCTTGAACGTGGGCGACCTGGTGGGGGACGGCGATGAGGAATCAAATTGGGACA
Organism: Candidatus Eiseniibacteriota bacterium; assembly: GCA_020349905.1. GTDB lineage: Bacteria > Eisenbacteria > RBG-16-71-46 > JAFGJU01 > JAFGJU01. Next base: position 630,285 of record CP070702.1, on the reverse strand, counting down.
GTCAGTTCTTCGACCCGACATATTCAAACATCCAGACCCTGCTTGCCAGCGCTCCGTACCAGGCTGCCATGGGGAACCACGAGGGGTCGGGAGTGCTTTTCACGAAGTACTTCGCGTATCCCTTCGTGAGCAACAGATACTGGTCGTTCGATTACGGTCCGGCGCACTTCGTGGTGGTGGACCAATACACAAGCTATGGCCCGGGGTCAGCACAGCTGGACTGGATCGAAGACGACCTTGCCAGCACGACGAGACCATGGAGATTCGTCTACCTTCACGAGCCCGGGTGGTCTGCTGGCGGTCACGGCAACAACGCCGACGTTCAGGCCTACATTCAGCCTCTCTGCGAGGAACACGGGGTCTCCATCCTTTTCGCCGGTCACAACCACTACTATGCCCGGGCAGAGGTGAACGGGGTGAGACACATAACAACGGGAGGCGGAGGTGCTCCTCTCTATACTCCAGGCGTATCCTATCCCAACGTCGTGACCACCGCGATGGAATACCATTACTGCAAGATAGAGATAGACCACGACATGTTGACTTTGACCGCAGTGAATACGGCCGGGGAAGTGATCGACGAATGTACGATGGAGAATCAGGTCGTGAGCGTCCCGGAGCCCGGCCCCGGGATTCCCTCAGGCACGGTGGTTCTCCACACCGCCCTTCCTAATCCCTTCAACCCCTCGACGCGAATAGTCTTCCTGCTGGAGAAGAGGGAAGACATCGTTCTGCGCGTCTACGACACATCTGGAAGGACCGTCCGCACACTGGTGAGCGGTTGGAGGGAGGCGGACAGGCACGAGGTCGTCTGGGACGGGCGAGACAACGAGGGTCGCCTGCTTGCCTCGGGCGTTTACCTGTGCAAGCTGGAGACGCCGGACGGTTGCGAGAGCAAGAAGGTCGTACTCCTCAGGTAGCCATGAGAGTGAGCGAGCGCGTGTGTTTACTTCTCAACGCCCTCTTTCCCGGGAGGAAGAGGACCGGCAGGACGTCTCCCCGGTCCTATTCTGAGGCCGAATACCGGTGGGCCAGGGGCAGTCTGGCGTTGCACGCACCGCACATCGACCTCAACGGAAAGACGGTGCTCGACGCCGGCTGCGGGCTGGGAGGCAAGACTGTCTTCTACGCTGAACACGGCTGCGCCTCCATCGTGGGCGTGGACATAGATGAGAACCATGTCAGGTACGCGGCCGATTTCGCCACGTCCAGAAACGTCTCCAACGCGAGTTTTGTGCGGGCCGACCTCGGAGCCTTACCCTTCGAGCCGGACACCTTTGACTTTGTCGTGCTGAACGACGTCGTGGAGCATCTCCGAAAGCCCATTCTGACCCGTGCCCTGGAGGAGTGCAGGCGGGTTATCTGCACAGGCGGGAGAATATTTCTCGAGTTTCCTCCCTGGGCCAGCCCCGACGCAGCGCACCTCTATGATTACATCCACATTCCCTGGTGCCATTTGCTGTTCTCGCCGGAGACACTGGTCAACGTGACGCAGAGGATGAACCCTGAACCTCGATACGGGAAGCTCTCAGTGATTGAACACTTTCAGGAGCTGAATCAGATAACGGTCGAGGAGTTCTTGGGGTTAGTCAGAGCGTTGGACTTCAGGGTCATCAACTTTGAGATTCGGATGATCCGGAATCTCAAAGTGTTGAAGTACGTTCCCGTCCTGAGCAAGTATCTGATCTCTCGCGCCGTTGCTGTTCTTTCCAAGTAGGTCGTCGCGGGGCAGGGAGAGACGGCAGCCTATCTCAGCAGGAAGGACAGTCCCGCTCGTAGCGCAGTCGTGTCGGTGTCAGGGTCTCCCAGCTCCCGCGTATAGCGCAGCTCCACTCTCACGAGGCTCGATTCCGAGAGGGGCATCCTCAAGCCGGCGCCGAGATTGAACAGGCCGTTGGTGTCCTCGCTCTCGTACGTAACCACACCCTCCCTCCACTCGATGTGGGACCTGGCGAACCCGAAGCCTGCCAACATGAACGGGTAGGGTTGGGTGGTAGTCTCGAAGTTGTACAGGAAGTTACACGCGAATTGCAGCCTCGAGTTGGACAGGCCATCCGAAATCCTGGTGTAGCCGGCCTCGAACTCCAGTTCTAGCCCCGGCGAGAACACCGTGCCGAAACGCGGGCCCAGGTAGAACTGAGAGCCGTCCTCGGGGAAGATGAGCTCGGCGCTGCCGCCGATCTCGTGAGTGCCGGGAGGCAGGACGTCAGCCGCGGCTGAGGGAGCACAGTAGGCAAGCAGGCACATGACCCCCGCGAAGACGAACAAGTTCCGCATGGTTCACCTCCGAGCGAGAAGGACTGTCTACTGGAACGGTAGGGATCTCGAGGAGCTCCCCGTCACAGGTGGAATCTAATGCAGGCGAGGAAGTTAAAGCCGCTGAAGTCCAGCGACATCTTCTCTCCGCTGCTCATGAGGACCGGCTCCGCAGTGTCGTTGTAAGTGAGCTCCGAGATCTTGGCGTACCTGTAAAGCAGCTCACCCCCCACGGAAAGCCAAGGTTTGGCGAAATACTCTATTCCCGCCGTGGCCTGGAACCCGAGAGCGTTTCCGTCGGCCGTCCTTTCGACCAGGAGCGAGGAACCAGAACTCTCGCCCGGGTACGTTTCCCGGTACCTGCCCAGCAATAGATAGGAGAGTCCACCGCCGGCGGTATAGACTATCTTGGGGTTACTGGAGTTTTGAGCCACGTAGAGGACGCGGGCTGTGATGGGTGCGGTACTGCCGAAAAGCTCGACCTCGAGGAATTCCTCACCCACGACCATGAGCTCCACCCCGGAGGATTGATAGAGATAGTCCATCGTCATGGAGAGAGCGAGGTACGGGAGCAATCTCAGGCGCAGCTCTCCTCCTCCCAGAGGGCCGCTCCCGAATCTGGTGAGCTCATCGAAGTCAGCTGCCAGAAGAAGGTCGTTCATCTCCTGTATGACAACGTTCACGTCACTCATGACGTAGCTGCCCAATCCTCCCCGGACACCGACTGAAAGGAAGGGGATTGCTGGTTCCGTCTGGGCCTGGGCCTGGACGGCAAACGGTATCGAGAGAAGCAAAGATGCAACTACAATGTACCTCATGATTTCCTCCTGACTTCTGGCTCAAATCCCCGGGAGGAGCCGGCTTCTTTTGGTCGACATGGAGCAGTCTGGAGCTAAAAACCTATACCAAACTCGACGACATTGCAACCAAATTGTTACTTTCAAAGGCCCGTGGTGCGAGATTCCCGTGTCGAAGCGGTCTTCTTTCACACATGTTGAATCTTGACGCCTCGTGTGCTAAGTTGCGTGAGAATCCTTTCGCACACTTTTTCAAGGAGGCCCGCTCACATGAGAAGGTCCCGGTGCTGGTTCGCAGTGGTTGCGCTGGGGGTTCTCTTCAGCTGTCTTCCTCTGTCTCTGCGAGCCCAGAGCTTCCCGCTCAACCCGAGAAGGGCGAGGGAGTCTCCACATTTTCACGTGGAAACCGCCTTCTTTCTCATCCCCGGAGAGAGCGAAGGGACTCTCGACATATTCTACGACGTCTCCTACAGCCAGCTCCAGTTCCTGAAGGGCAGGGACGGGTACGTTGCCCGCTTTGAGGTTCAGGCCATCCTCTATGATTCGAAGCGCCGCCAGGTGGCCGGCGACTCTTGGAGGAGAATCGTGAGGAGCGCCTCATACAGCGAGACCGTTTCCCCCGAGCGCTCCTACCAGGAGACGTTTTCGCTGCGGGTGGCCCCGGGAAAATACACCCTCCTCATCCGAACGGAGAACTTGGAATCCGAAGAACGCTCGTCCCTCGTGCTGGAGTTCAAGCCCGAGTCCGTTGTGTCTTTGCCCGCCCTGAGCGAGTTTGTGCTCGGCAGATGCAGCCCGGACTCGCTCGTTTCGGGCGCACCGCGAGACGGAGTGGTCCCGCATCCGAGGGGCAGGTTCGGCGAGGCGTTTCCGAACTTCTGCGTGTACGGAGAGATCTACGACCGCCCCGGCGAGAGCGACACCTCGTACTACCGGGTTGCGTGGAGAATCCTGGACGAGCAGAACTCCGTGAAGCTGGCGGACACGCTCAGGGTGGCCAGGAGGGGCGAAGTCTCGTCCTTCCACTTCTCTTCCAGCGTTGACCGACTCACGATGGGAAGATACACGCTGGAGCTGGCCCTCGGAGAGGGCAAGAGAGCGCAGAAGAGGAGACGGGTCCTCGAGGTAGACGAGAGCCGGTTCGCGATAGACGAGAACATAGACGACACGCTGATGCTCCTGGGTTACATCGCTTCTCGTTCAGAGACGGAACCCATAAGGGAGGCCGAGGGGGAGGAGCGGAAGCGTCTGTGGCTGGAATTCTGGAAGAGGCGCGACCCCCATCCAGAGACCCCGGAGAACGAGTTCCTCATCGAGTTCTTTGAGAGGGTGCGTCACGCCAACAGCCACTTCTCGTCTCTGGAGGCAGGCTGGAAGACCGACCGAGGGAGGATATACATAAGGAGGGGACCGCCTGACCAGATAGAGAGGCGCCCCATGAGCCCTTCAGGGCCTGCCTACGAGGTGTGGTCTTACTTCGAGAGGAACCTCACGTTCGTCTTCGTGGACAGGATGGGGTTCGGCGAATACGAGCTCATCGGGCCCTCCCTGGAGTGAATCGCCGGTTCGCGGCCCGACGGACGGGGACCTGCTGAGTGGGACCCGGCTAAGACTTATGCCCAAACCCACGCATCATCTACTTGTGGCCACGAGCGTGGCCGACATCAGGGCGCAAGCTTCTCACGAGTCAGAGCTGGTGACCCAGGCAGTGCTGGGCTCACAGCTCCGGCGCCTCAAAACCAGCCGCGACCACAAATGGCATCAGGTGAAACTGCCTGACGGGTACGTGGGGTGGGTGAGAGGCTGGTCGATCCTTCCCGTATCACGCTCTCAGCTTTCAGCTTGGACCGCCGGGCTCGACCTTCAGGTGAGCTCGAGGAGCGCTCCTGTGAGGGAGAGGCCTTCTGAGGCTTCCCCGGTCGTGTGCGAGCTCGTCCTAGGCACACGCCTGCCGCAGGTGAAACGGAGAAAGGGGTGGGTCAGGACAGTCCTCCCGGATTCCCGCTCCGGCTGGCTGGAGCGCAAGCACCTGGGCCGCCCGGTATCCGGCAGCCCCCTCTCCGGCCCGGGCCTGGAGGCGGCCATCGTCAGGACTGCCCTGCTCTTTACAGGGGCACCGTACCTTTGGGGAGGGATAACTCCCTGGGGTTGCGACTGTTCAGGCTTGGTCCAGACGGTCTACCGGCTAAACGGCATTGACCTGCCCAGGGATGCCAAGGACCAGTTGGCCTGGCTGCGGGAGCGCCTGATTGCCCCCGAGACGAAGCACTATCGTCGAGGGGATCTTCTCTTCTTCGGGCGAAGCCGAAGGGACATAACCCACGTGGCAATATCGACCGGGGGAACCTCCTTTATACACTCCTACGGGCACGTCAGAAGGGGGGGACTGAAACGTGGGCAATCGGGCTATGTGCATGAAATTTCAAGGAGTTTCAGGTTTGCGGCGAGGCCCTTGCGAAAAGGTAAAAAAGATGTTGACAAGAAAAGTGGGTTGCAATAGAGTAGGCGCTCAAGTGCCCAAAAGCTGTGGGCCATTTGCACTTATTGCATGTGTTCTTGGACGTTGCGAAGCCGAAGCGCTTAGTAGCTGACATACGTCTGGTTGAGATGACCGACCAAGAAAGGGGGTGCTGGACAAGGATTTTCTGACCTCTTCTCAACTGATTACATCGGGGTTGGGTCGAAGGGAAGTGGGTTTGCTGAGTCTGCTAGGAGAGAGTACAAAAGGAGGCTTTCTCAAATGCATACGAGAAAAGTTCTGCTGTTTACGGTTCTGCTTCTGATGCTTCCGGCGCTTGCTATGGGTTCCACAGCAAGGCTGGAGGGGTTAGGAGTACCGTCGGCGTTTGTTGAAGACTATGCCAACATGTTCATGTTCCCGGTCTCTGTCACCAGATATCCGGCCGTGGTCGTGGGCGAGATTGGCGACTACTGGGGTGCTTACGGCATGGACCGCGCCTTCGGTGCGACCATGGGATTGGGCGAAGACAACACTTACGGTGTCTTCGGCATGATGCTCCGTGAGAACTCTGTGTTTACACCGTTTCCTGGTGCTGGGGTGGCAGAGGCGTCCCAGTTTGACATTCTCTGGGGAATGAACTTCGGCACGGCCACACTCGGCGTGAGAGTCGACCGGGCCAACAGTGAGCTGGAGAACATCGATACGTTCCTGGCGACTCCTCTGTCAATCTATTCGTTTGGCTCGCTCTCTGTTGCCTACAGCGACTTCAACACCCTTGGCCTGGGCTTCAGCGCCGGGTTTGATGTCAGAGACGGTGACATGATCGAGGCTACGGTCGAGTACAGGACGATTAGCTACACGGCCGAGTGGGACGAGGCAGTGGATCCTGACAACTGGACGCTGAGCGACAAGGGTGATCCCTCATACTCGTTCATGGCCCGTGGCTTCTTTGCCATGGATGACATGAAATCGCTGGTTCCTTACGTCGGCTATTCCAAGACCGACCTCGGCTGGGAGATCGAGAGCGGTACTCCTGATGAAGAGATTTCTGTCGACGAGACAGTCACCGGGATGCACGCCGGCCTCGGTGTCAAGGTTGATGTGGGAAGCTTCTTCATGTTCGGTATCGGATACAGCCAGTGGAAGATGGAAGGCGATGCCAGCTGGACGGTGGATCCGGCGGCCGGCACGCTCGACAACTATGAGTTCACCACTACGTCTGCCCCGTTCTTCTTTGGATGTCTCG
>CP070702.1:620744-623425 GCA_020349905.1 Candidatus Eiseniibacteriota bacterium | reverse complement strand
CTGACCTGCTACACATAGGAGAGCTTACATGATCGGCAAGACCATCTCCCACTTCAATATCCTTGAGAATCTCGGCGAAGGCGGGATGGGTGTGGTGTACAAGGCCTTGGACGCCAAGCTTAAGCGCACCGTTGCGCTGAAGTTCCTCACACCACAGGCCCTGGGTTCAGAGGACGAGAGGATTCGCTTTATCCATGAGGCCCAGGCCGCAGCTGCACTGAATCACCCCAACATCTGTACTATCTACGAGATTGACGAAGCCGACGGACAGACCTTCATCTCAATGGAATGTGTGGAGGGCCAGAGTCTCAAGGAGAGAATCAGCTCAGGTCCGTTGACACTGGATGAGGCGATCACTATTGCGACTCAGGTTGCTGAGGGTCTTCAGAAGGCTCATGAGAAAGATATTGTCCACCGTGACATAAAGTCTGCGAACATCATGATTACCTCTGACGGTCAAACGAAGATCATGGACTTCGGGCTGGCCAAGCTGGCTGGGGTAACCAAGGTAACCAAGACTGGCACGACTATGGGGACTATTGCCTACATGTCACCTCAGCAGGCGCGTGGGGAGCCGGTCGATCACCGAACAGACATATGGTCACTGGGAGTTGTTCTTCATGAGATGCTTACTGGCCGTTTGCCTTTCCGTGGCGATCACGATGCAGCCGTGTTCTATTCCATAACTAACAGTGACCCAGAGCCTTTGACCAACCTGCGTTCCGATATCCCGCTTGAGTTCGAGAGAATCGTAGAGAAGGCATTGGCAAAGGATCCTGAGAAGCGTTACGAGAGGGTAGAAGAGCTCATTGATGAGCTGAGAGCGCTAAGAGAGCGTCTTGACGTGCTCCCCAAGAGGGGCCGCCTTCAGCTCCATCTGATAAGGCACCGGAGACGGATAGCCATGATCGCCGGGGCCGCAGTTGTGGTCGCCTTGCTCATCCTCGTCGGAATCCACTTCTTCCCAGGCGGCGTCGAGCCTGTCGATTCCATTGCTGTCTTGCCACTGGAGAATCTCTCGGGTGACCCCGAGCAGGAATACTTTGCAGATGGCATGACCGAGGCTCTTATTACGGAGCTTTCCAAAATTGGTGCAGTTCGCATCATCTCTAGGACTTCGGTGATGCGCTACAGGGATACGGATAAGCCGTTGGCAGAGATTGCGCGGGAGTTGGGCGTCGATGCGGTGGTGGAGGGTTCGGTTCTTCGTGTCGGAGAGCGAGTGAGGATCACGGCGCAGTTGATCGGCGCAGTGCCAGAACGACACCTTTGGGCCGACAACTATGATCGTGACCTTACTGATGTGCTGATTCTCTCAAGCGAGGTCGCACAGGCAATTGCACAGGAGATCCGAATCGCTCTTACACCTCAGGAGCAAGCCCAATTGGCAGGTGTTATCTCAATCGACCCAGAGGCCTACGATCTCTATCTCAAGGGGATGCACCACTATGAGAAGTGGACGACGGAAGGATGGAAGAAGGCAATTGAATACTTCCAGAAGGTAATCGAGGTCGAGCCCAACTATGCTAGGGCTTACGACGGGCTTGCGGACTGCTATCTCTGGCTGGCGTATAGCGGGGTGCTGTCGCAGGAGGAGGCCGTATCCAAAGCGAACCCATTCTTGCGAAGAGCTTTGGAGATTGACGAGACGCTCGCCGAGGCGCACGAAACGCTCGGGGGAATCAAGCACTATTTTGACTGGGACTTTCTGGGAGCAGAGGCAGGATACAGGCGAGCGATCGAGTTCAACCCCAGTCTCGTCGAAGCTCGCATTGAGCTCGCCGTTCTCCTGTCAGACATGACACGTTTTGAGGAAGCTGAAGCTGAGGCCAAACGTGCACTGCGGCTCGATCCACTCTCTCTTCCTGCAAATCGGACTATGGGTTATGTCTACCTCTGGGCGCATCGGTATGACGAGGCAATAGCGCACTACAGGCAGATGGCGGAGTTGTACCCGGACATGTCTACCGTGCATAGGGGATTAGCCAGGTCGTATGCCCATATGGGCAAGTTTGATGAAGCTGTAAGGACCCGGCAGGAGGCGGCGGTCTTGTCTGGAGACACGCCCGAGAGGGTAGAGGCGCTTGCCATTGCATACAATGAATTGGGACCCAGAGGCTATTGGTTGTGGTGCCTAGAGACGTATGAGGGTCTGCAAGACCGCTATCCCGCAGTCACCTCCATGTACTACGCAAAGCTGGGCGAAACGGACAAAGCGCTCGCTCTACTCGAGAAGGCATACGAGAAGCACGACATGGAGATGCATACCCTGAAAAGCAACCCGTACTGGGATCCACTGCGAGACGATCCCCGCTTCCAAGACTTGCTCCGTCGCATGAATTTCCCAGAAAACTAGATGCAAGATGGAAACGAAGGCCATCCCCAACCATTTGGAATTAGGAAGGCCAGTGTATGCTTGAACCAGGCTAACCGCCCAAACAAAAAGTTCTAACATCGTCCAGCGAGGGGAGCTCGGTTCGAGGGAGATCGGCGCCGCTAGCGCTGGTGGTCACCCTCTCGCCTACCCTTCTAACCCCTTCTTTCACTGTGATGTTTTCTGCAGTATTATTCCGCCACACGCTGATTTCGCTCTATTCTCTGGATAAAGCTTCCTCCACCCGCTGAGACGGAGGCTGAGCTGCTCATGATCGGCAAGATTATCTCCCACTATAAGATTCTCG
>CP070702.1:617062-620644 GCA_020349905.1 Candidatus Eiseniibacteriota bacterium | reverse complement strand
ATGACGTTCAACCTGTAGAAGAGGTCAGCGCGGAATCTTCCCTCTCCCACCATCTTCTCAAGGTCGGCGTTGGTGGCGGCGATGAGTCTCACGTCGATCTTTATCGGCTTGCTCCCGCCTACCGGGATGATCTCTCTCTCTTGCAGGGCCCGCAGCAACTTTACCTGCGTGGCAGGCAGCATCTCGCTGACCTCGTCCAGGAAGAAACTGCCTCCCTCGGCCACCTTCAAGAGGCCGTCTTGGTCCTTGACCGCACCGGTGAAGGAACCCCTGACGTGGCCGAAGAGGTTGCTCTCCAGAAGGTCCTTCGGCAGCGCACCACAGTTGATGGAGACGAACGGCCCGTTTGCACGTCCACTCCGATAGTGGATCTCCTTGGCGATGAGCTCCTTGCCCGTCCCGCTCTCGCCGTATATGAGGATGGTGCTGTCGGTGTCGGCGACCTTCTCTATGGTCTTGAACACCTTCGTCATTTCCTCGCTGGTGCCGATGATCTCTTTGGCGTCGTGCCATTTTCGCAGCTGTCTCTTCAGAAACACGTTCTGACTCTGGACTCTTTTCATTTCAATCGCATTCCTTACGACAATCTTGATTTCGTCGTTGTCTGCATGCTTTTCCAGATACTGGAAAGCGCCCTTGTTGACCGCCTCAATAGCTGATTTCTGCGACGCGTAGCCCGTCATGATGATGACCGGAATTCTGGGTTCGATCGCCTTTATCGCATCCAGAACCTGCAGGCCATCCATGCCCGGCATCTTTATGTCCGTTATTGCGACGTCGAAGTTGCCGTCTCTCACCTTTTCGATCGCGGACTGGCCGTCACTCGCGGTCGTGACGTGATACCCTTCCTTGGTGAGCATAATGGAAAGAAATTGACACATGGTCTCGTCGTCATCGACGATGAGTATTCTCTCTTCCGCCATGTCTCTTCACCTCAAGCTGCTTTCTGATTGGTGCAGGCCGTATCTACTCTATCGGCAACAGAACATGGAATATGAATCGTCGCTTTGGCCCCTTTCCCGAGCGCGCTCTCTATAGACAGCTTACCGCCGTGCCCCTCGAGCACCCTTTGGGCGATGCTGAGTCCTAGACCGGTTCCGGAACCCTTCGTGGAGTAGAACGGCTCCAGAATACGGCACAGGTCCTCCGGCGCTATCCCTTGCCCGTTGTCTTTGAACTCCACTGTAGCCTCAGGGCGGTGTCTCTCCGGCGGTTCGCCCGCCCCGGCATCGAGAGACGTGGAAATTGTCAGCGTGCCCTTGCTGTCTATCGCCTCGAGGGCGTTCACAGCCAGATTCACGAGCACCCTCTTCATCTGCTCCCTGTCCACGTTCACGTGGATGTCCGGTGTCAGGAACTTGCACTCGATGACTTTCCGTTCTGAGTACGCCGGATGGCGCCTCAGGAGCTCCACAGTTTCTTCTACCAGTTCTTGCAGGCTGACGCTCTGTTTCTCCGGGGGCTTGGCACGTGCGTAGAACAGCAACTCGGTAAGGAATACTTCCAGACGATCAGTCTCCTTCAGGATCAGTCCCATCAGTTCCTCCGAGTCCCCCTCCGGTGACAGCTCGTTCTTGAGCAATTCCACCGACCCTGTTATGGGGCTCAGGCAGTTACGAATCTCGTGGGCTATACCGGCGGAGAACTGGCCGAGTGCCGCGAGCGTCTCCTGCCTCTTTGCCTTTTCATCCATTCGCTTGGCTTCCGTCAGGTCCTGGCACAGGGCCACAACACCCGCTCTCCCGCCGGACTCCGTTCGTATCAGGCTCGTATTGATACCCAGGGGAACCTTCCTGCCGTCCCCCGACTCTATCTCCATTTCTCCCCTGAAAACCGTTTCTCCTTCGTGCAGCCCCCGCCTCAACGCCCGGGCCACGGCGGCCATTCCGGGGTTGAGTGCCTCTTCGAAGTATTTTCCACGGACCTCCGCCGGGTCCAGACCGAGTATGTCCGAGGCGGCCTCGTTGAAGTGAACGACCTTTCCCTCGCTGTCGATCGACATGATTCCGCTCTTGATGCTCTGGATGATCACGTCGGTCCCGAGTCTCACCCTTCGCAGTTCGCTGGCTGTGTCCCTCAGCTTTCTCTCCTTCTGTTCGGCCCTCCTCGCCAGGAATCCGCCCAGAACACCCACGGTCACGAAGAGAAGTCCGTGAAACAGGATCTTTACAACGGCTTCCTTGTTTCCGTAGTCCGGTCCCACCAATCTCGACGAAACCAGCGCCGGCGTCCAGGAAAACAGATACGCCGCAGCTGAAAGGACGCTGGCTGCGAGCGCCCCGCCGAACGACAGGAGCATGCTCGCGTACAGTATGAGCACGAAATACAGCAGGACGTACTGGCTGTTGACACCGCCCGTCACCGAAACCAGCGCCGTCACCAGCGCCACGTCCAGCACCAACTGCAGCCCGAGCTGGAACCCGTGCCGCACGCGAAGCGCCGAGAGCAGGATGTAGATCCCGCTCAGGGTGTACGAGATGAGAAGGACCCAGGCCCCGGCACGAGCGCCGGGGACGAAGAGCTCCCCGTCCAGCGCGATCCCAAAGCCAACGGCCAGCGTGAGGGCCAGCGGCCTGGCGATTATGAGCGCTCGAAGCCTTCCCTGCTCGACTCTCTGGTCCTGTCTTTGACCCAGCAAACGTGGGACGGCGGCCCCGAGGGACCAGCATCGCGGATGCAACATGACCTCCGAACAGAGAGAAAGCGCGGTTATCCTGCCACAACACTAACGAGCTTGAACATCGGCAGGTACATCGCCACGACCATCCCGCCGACCAGTAGACCCATCACAACGATCATCACCGGCTCTATCACTGAAGTGAGCGTATCAACGGCCGTGTCAACTTCGTCGTCGTAGAAATCGGCAATCTTTCGCAGCATCTCGTCGAGCGCCCCGGTCTCCTCCCCCACGGCGATCATCTGTACCACCATGGCGGGGAAGACCTCCGATTCCTTCAATGGCGCGGCCAGAGTCTCCCCTTCCCTGATACTGGTTCGTGTCTCGAGCACGGAATCACTTATCACAGTGTTGCCGGCTGTGCGCGCCGTTATCTCGAGACCGGTCAGTATGGGGACGCCGCTCTTGATGAGAGTACCCAGGGTCCTCGTGAACCTCGCAACGGAAGCCTTTCTCATCACCTCGCCGAGTATGGGCAATCTGAGCTGTATCCTATCGATCAGGCGTTTTCCCTTCTCGCTGCGATGGAACTGCCTGAAGCCCAATACGAATCCCGCGGTTGCACCGCTGATTGCCCACCAGTACCCGCGAAGCACGTCGCTGAGCATGAGCACGATCCGGGTCGGCAGGGGCAGCTGTCCTCCGAAGTCGGAGAACATCTTGGCGAACGTCGGAATGATGAACAGCAACATGAAAGTTGTGGCCCCAACCGCCACGACCATCACGACCGCAGGGTACATCATCGCGCTCTTCACCTTTCGCTTCAGCGCCTCCGCTTTCTCGATGTAGCTTGCCAGTCTCATCAGGATATCGTCCAGGATGCCCCCCGCCTCGCCCGATTCCACCATGTTCACGAAGAGGTCGTCAAAGACCCTGCTGTGCTTCCCGAGTGCCTCCGCGAGCGT
>CP070702.1:610630-616962 GCA_020349905.1 Candidatus Eiseniibacteriota bacterium | reverse complement strand
GGACAAGATGATAGTCCAGAGCGGCGAGCCCAGAACAAGGAGTTCGGACAGGCTGGCTCAGGTTGAGACGAGGTTGGAGGGAAGGCTCTTTCTGGAGGACGTCATCCAGAAGCTCGGAATGGGACTCACAGAGCGCGCCGAGGTGAAGCTTCGCGCCGCCCTGCCTCCCGGGGTGGGGCTTGAGGAGTTGAGGACCGGTGTGTTGGTCGGGGCCCTGCGCGAGAACATCAAGGTGACGGAGATCGGCCCGGACCTCTTTCGAATCACGCTGTCGCACGCCGACCGCGACATGGCGTTCGTGCTGGGAGACGGGATAACGCGCATGTTCGTCGAATACGTAACGCGGGGTCAACTGGCTGACATACGTGCCGTCGGAACGTTCAGCGAAGACCAGCTCCCGGTATACGAGGAGAAGCTGCGGACGAGCGAGGAGAAACTCAGGAGATTCAGTGCCCAGATGGCTTCCAGGGCCACCAGGGACGGCGGGGTAAACCAGGAGAACGCGGAGAGGGCTCGCTCTCTCCTCAAGCACGCGGAGGCGGAGATAGCGGAGCTGAGTGCCCGCCGCAACACTTCGCGTGAAACCATGCGCACGAGTTACCCCAACGCGATCGACCCCACGACGTTGATAAGAAGCAGCGCAATCTCGACGGCCTATTCTAAGCTCGTGAAAGAGGAAGAGATCAGCATACCTCTGCTGGTGGAGGGGGCGGTGTCGGGTTCTGTTCTTGAGAGGGTGGGACAGTCGCGAGAGACGCTCCTGGCCAGAATCCAGGAGGCCGTGGGCATGACGCTTAAAGGCTCGCCGCCGGCTCTGCAGTCGCTCGTGAGCGAGATCGTGTACGATGACCACATCCTGCGTTCGCTCATGGTGAGAAAGGAGAAGATCTCCGGTCAGATCTCGGAATACTCCAGGACCCTGGCGAGGCAGCCTCAGGACGAGATGCAGCTTAGGAGATTGGAGCAGGAAGTCGAGAGCAACAGGGTTGTGCTGGAGTCATTCAAGCAGCAGCTGACGTCCTCTCGGATATCTGAAGCTGCTCAGACCACCAACCTGGGCGTTCGAATAGAGATCATCGAGCCTCCCACGCGGCCCCTGGCACCCACAGGACCGGGACAGCAGAAGATACTGGTCCTGGCCTTCCTGCTGGGTCCGTTCCTGGGAGTATCGTTCGTGGTCATGTCCGAGTACATGGACAACTCCGTGAAGTCGGTTGAAGACCTGACGAAACGTCTGGGGCTGGCAGTATTGGGGACCATCCCGCGAGTGCCCAGCGACGAGTTCTGGAGTCCTGTAAAAAAGAGGAAGTGGACGTACATAGTTGCGTTTGTGGCTGTCATGCTCGCTGGGATCGCGCATTTCGCGGGCGAGCCTCTGATGGATGCCCTGGGCGGAGGAGAGAGGGCCATCCAGGCCACGACACCGTATCCCCAAGCAGAGAGGGTTCCTTTGAGTGATGAACGAAGCGAGACCGTTGACAATCAATGACAGAAGAGGCAGCGAAGTAGCCTCCGGAAGCGAGGGCGGCCTCCTGCGCAAGGCTCTGGACGTGGACTCGCCGGTCTCCACCGAGTTCCACAGGCTCTACTCCAGATTGGTGAGACTGGAATCGCAGCAGAAGCTCTCCGTGTTGCTCGTGACGAGCGCGCGGCGAGAGGAAGGCAAGACTACGACGTCTGCGCTTCTGGGTTACACTGCGGCGGCTCACTCTGACAAGCGGGTGGTCGTCGTGGACTGCGACCTCAGAAGGCCCAGGCTGCACGAGCTCTTCGGCCTCAGCCAGAGAGTGGGGGTGGCCGACGCGCTTGCCAGCCTGCTGCCGGTAAGCTCGGTAATGAAGAACACGTCCCTCTCCAACCTCAAGGTCATCACCAGCGGCAGGGGGATAGGTCTGCCCACCGGCCTCTTCGAGTCCTCGGTGTTCAAGGAGACCGTAGCGGAGCTGCGGGCCAATTTTGACCTGGTCATCATAGACTCCGCACCGGTGCTTCCCGTCTCTGACGCCTTTCTGATATCCGGGCATTGCGACGGAGTCCTTCTCGTGGTGATGGCCGGAAAGACCCCGATCGAGGTAGTGGCACGCGCAGGGGACCTGCTCAACGAAGGTGGAGGGAAGATACTGGGGGCCGTCATTAACAACGCCGAAGAAGTGCTGCCCTACTACTACGACTACGAATACTACGGGTACGAAGATGAAAAAGGTTCGGACAGGGGCTAGGCCCCGGAGAAGCGGGCGTTCAAAAACGGCCAAGTCCCTGCGCCCGGGCTCCAAGAAGAGGTCTGAGAGGAGCGCACCGGGGAAAGAAGCAGGGGGCCGGCTGCCCTTTGAACGACTGAAGAAGAGAATCCAGCAGCGCTCCGCACGCATATCCGTGGTGGGCCTGGGTTACGTGGGGCTTCCGCTCGCTGTGGAGTTCGCGCGAGCCGGCTTCACCGTGACGGGAATCGACACCGACGGTGAGAAGGTCAAGCGCATCAACCAGGGCTCGTCTTACATCCAGGACGTGGCCAACTCCGACCTGCGGCGTGAAGTGGACGGGGGGCGGCTTGCCGCGACGAGGGACTTCTCCGCCCTTCTCGAGACGGACTGCGTGAGCATATGCGTTCCCACCCCGCTCAGAAAGACGCGCGACCCGGACGTCTCCAGCATAGTGAACGTCACGAGGGAAATTGCAAGGTACCTTCATCCCGAGGAACTCGTGGTGCTGGAAAGCACAACGTATCCCGGCAGCACGGACGAGCTGATACTTCCCATGCTAGCCGAAACGGGACTGGAGGTGGGTGAGGACTTCTTCCTGGCCTTCTCTCCGGAGAGAGTGGATCCGGGCAACAGGAGGTTCACGACGAGGAACATCCCCAAGGTCGTGGGAGGCGTTACGGCGAAATGCACGGAGGTCGCGGTCGCTCTGTACGAGGCGTCGGTCTCCTCGGTGGTGCCCGTCTCTTCGACCAAGGTGGCGGAGATGGTGAAGCTTCTCGAGAACACTTTCCGCAGCGTGAACATAGGGCTTGTGAACGAGACGGCGCTGATGTGCGATAAGATGAAGATAGACGTGTGGGAAGTCATAGAGGCGGCCGCCACGAAACCTTTCGGATTCATGCCGTTCTACCCCGGCCCTGGCTTGGGCGGGCACTGCATCCCGATAGACCCCTTCTATCTGTCCTGGAAGGCGAAGCTGGCAGGGTTCGAGGCCAGGTTCATAGAGCTTGCCGGACAGGTGAACGCCAGTATGCCGTACTACGTGGTTAGAAAAGTGGGTGAGGCCCTGAACTCCGCCAGAAAGAGCGTGAACGGCTCCAAGGTGTTGCTTCTGGGTGTGGCCTACAAGGCGGACGTGGACGATGCCAGAGAGTCACCCGCCCTCGACATCTACCAGATGCTCACGGCGCTTGGGGCGGAGGTTTCGTACTGTGACCCCCACGTGGCCGAAGTCAGGACGGACCATTTCAGCATCAAGGCCACGCAGTTCAGCAAGAGCCTTGTTCAGGAAGCTGATTGCGTTGTCATAACGACGGCGCACAGCGCGTTTGACTACAAGCTGGTTGTTTCCAACGCGAAGTTGATCTTTGACTCTCGCAACGCCCTGAAGGGGTTTGTCTCGGGCAACATCTGGAGGCTGTGAAGGAACAGCGCACCAGCCGAGACAGAGCAGCGCAAGAGACGACACATGTCCACGTATCTTGTAACAGGCGGAGCCGGCTTCATCGGCTCCAACATCGTAGAACGGCTGCTGAAGGAAGGACATCACGTCAAGGTCTTCGATGATTTCTCCACCGGAAAGCAGGAGAACGTGGAGGCTGCCCTGGAAGGGGCGAACGGCAGCGGTAAGCTTGAGGTAGTGAGGGGCGACATCAGGGACGCGGCAGGCCTGAGGCAGGCGTTCGGAGGCGTGGAATACGTGTTTCACCAGGCGGCGATGTGCTCCGTGCAGCGTTCCGTTGAGGACCCGGCCACCACGACAAGTGTGAACATAGAGGGGACGCTGCGCGTCCTGGCCGCGGCTCGAGAGTCCGGCGTGAGAAGAGTCGTGTACGCCAGTTCCTCCTCCGTCTACGGGAACGGAGCCGGCCTTCCCAACCGGGAGGAGATGAGGCCGAATCCGTGCTCTCCGTATGCCCTGACCAAGTTCACGGCCGAGGAATACTGCCGGCTCTTCTCCACGGTGTACGGTCTCGAGACGGTGTCTCTGCGCTATTTCAACGTGTTCGGCCCCAGGCAGGATTCCAGCTCCCAGTATGCGGCCGTGATACCCATCTTCATAACGCGGATTCTCTCCGGTGCGAAACCCGTCGTCTTCGGAGACGGTGAGCAGAGCAGGGACTTCACGTTCGTGGAGGACCTGGTGGAGGCGAATCTGCTCGCCTGCCACAAGGAGGGCGTGGCGGGCCGGACCTACAACATCGCGAGGGGCAGCAGGAAGACGTTGAACCAGCTGATAGAGACCCTCGGCAGCATCACGGGCAAGCCCGTCGACGCCGAATACGCTCAGCCCCGCCCGGCAGAGGTGCGCCACTCGGAGGCAGCAGTTGGAAAGGCCGAGAGGGAGCTGAGTTTCAAGGCCAGGGTGAGCTTCGAAGAGGGTCTGGAGAGGACCTTTGCCTGGTTCAGAGACCGCCGGCGATAAAACCCTGGTGAGTGACACATCCGCTACGCTCGTTTCCGAAAGAGTGTCTCCCAATGTCTAGATGGAAGCCTCTGGTCCTGGGGATCCTCCTGCTGGGCCTTTACGGTATGCCGCTGGTCACTCTGGTGACGAGGTGGTGGGAGGATTCGGATTACTCGCACGGTTTCGTGGTGGCGGCGGTCTGCCTCTTCCTCGGGGCAAGGGCCCGGCGAGAAGAGAAGGCGAGCGAAGGCGGTGCCCTTGGTCTTGCGCTCCTCGTGCCCGGCCTCGTGCTCTACCTGCTTGGAGTGGCGGCAGCAGAGATCTTCTCCGTGCGTGTCTCTCTTCTGCCCGTTGCCGCGGGCGTGGCCCTTCTGCTAGTGGGAAGAGAGAGGGGCTTTGCGCTTCTCTTCCCCATAGGTTTCTTCTTCTTCGCGATTCCGCTTCCGCAGGTCCTTTACTTCACGCTGACCTCGCCCCTTCAGACCCTCGCCGCTCAGATGGGGACCTGGATGGCTACATCGGTGGGCGTGGTAGCTCTCAGGGACGGCAACATCGTCCGCGTGGGTGAGGTGTCTCTGGGAGTTGCGGAAGCGTGCAGCGGGCTGAGGTCTCTCGTGGCTTTTGCAGCGGTCTGTGTGCTGCTGGCGAAGTATCTGCACAGAAGCTGGCTGGCGCGCATCGTTCTGGTGGGAGCGGCCGTTGTCGTGGCCGTCACATCGAACGCCTTGAGGTTGTTTCTTACGTGTCTGGGGGCCGTGGGTTACGGTCCTCAGTTCGTGCAGGGATGGATGCATCCCTTTCTGGGGATCGTCACGTTCGTGGGCGGGGTCCTGGTCCTCGTGATGATGTCGGAAGTCCTGAGATGGCAAAAGCGAAAGGCTTCTACATAGTCCTGGTCCTGCTCGTAGCGACCCTGGCCTATGCACAGCTCATCGGGCTGGAACGCGGAGGTGTCCTCTCCCTGGAACCTGCGGCGTTTCTTCCGACCCTGGCAGGATGGCAGGGGGAGGAAGCGAGCCTGAGGGACTTCGAGGAAGCCCTGTTGAAGCCTGACTCTCATCTCTATCTTCGCTACGCAACAGGCCAGGAGCTGGGCCCGGTGTATGTGTTCCTCGGATACTTCCGCGACCAGCGGATCGGAGTGCAGATACATTCCCCCATCAACTGTCTTCCTGGCTCCGGGTGGAACCTGGTCCGGGCAGAAGAGTACGAACCGCCTCGGCTGGGATTCCGCGTTCGCAGGCTCGTCGCGGAGAGGTCGGGTGAATACCGCGAGGTCTACTACTGGTTTGTCACCGCATCTGGCACGACGTCGAGCGAATACAGGCTCAAGCTGGCGCAGCTGAAGAGTGGGCTTCTTCTCAGGAGCAAGGACGCGCTCTTCGTGAGGATCTCGGTGAGCGGAACGGGCGACGAGGTGCTGGAACACATGAGTGCCTTCATTCCGGAGTTCGCACGAACCTTGAACGCTTTCCTTGGTGCCAGCGGTTGGGAAGAGAAGCAGGCGGTGCTCAGGTCTCGCTGAGACCCGCGGGCAAACCGGCTCGCGAGGAAGGCGCGTGGGGCTCATTACGCGCATGCCTTGGGCCGGAAGGCCGAGAAGAGGAGGCGCAGCCACTGATGCCGGCCGCAGATGTGCAACCGCGTGGAGAGGAGAGTACTAACGCCTTCTCCGTGGACGTGGAGGATTACTTCCAGGTTCGCTCGTTTGCCTCGTTCGTTCC
>CP070702.1:607417-610530 GCA_020349905.1 Candidatus Eiseniibacteriota bacterium | reverse complement strand
TTGATTGGTCAAACGTCCAATATCGGTGGACGCGACATTGCTCAAGACGATGACCGCCAGCGCCTGATCGGGAAATCTCGCAACGCAGGAACGAAAACCGGCGATGCTGCCCTCGTGCGAGATCCGTTTCAGCCCCCTGTATTCATTTATGATCAGTCCATAAGCGTAGGAAAGTGTATCTCCATTGTTTAGAGTTCCGCGTACGTGCATCTGTTCTATCGTGCAGCGTCCGCCGACTCGTGCGTCGTCGAAGTTTTGGATCCACTTCACAAGATCCGCCGCAGTTGTATAAAGACCGCTCGGCCCGACGAGGTTGATGTTGCTCACGCTCTTCTTGAATGTGCCGCCATCTCGCTCTGATTCGTGGTAGGAGTACGCCCTATTTGGGATGACCTGCTCGAAGTCACTGCAGAATACGGTGTCGTTCATGTCAAGCGGAGCGAAGATGTGAGTTTTAGTCCACTCATCGAACGGCTGTCCTGTCACGCGCTCGACGATCTCGACGATCAACACGTAACCTGTGTTGACGTAGAGGTACTCGTCGCCGGGCTTGTAGTTGAGTTCGCGCTGAGACCGGATCATCCTCGTGATTTGCTTCTTGGTGACCACATCGCCCTCCTGCCAGCCGGCAATGGTGAGCGAATTAAGGATTCCACGAAGGCCGCTCGTGTGATGAATCAGATGGCGGAGGGTGACGATCTCACCGAAATCTGGAAGCTCTGGTAAGTATGTTCGGATGTCTTCGTCGAGATCGAGTTCTCCTTGCTGGGTGAGCAGAACGATGGAGAATGCCGTAACTTGCTTCGAGACCGACGCCACGTTGAAGATCGTCTCGGGCGTTATGGGAACACAATACTCCAGGTTTGCCAGACCGTGGCCGCGCATGTAGACCACATGGCCCCTGCTGAGAACGGCCACAGCGACACCCGGAGAGCCGGGCTCGTCGAACCTGGCGAGAAGAGAATCGACTCTCATGGCTGTTCTGTCGGTTAATCCCGTTTGAGTAGCCGGGCTAATCGCAGTCGACAAAGCCGAAGCTGTGAGCGCAGTGATGATCACGTTCTGCAGTATCAACCTCATGTCTTGCCTCCAATCCCATGTTCCCGTTGAGGAAGCAATAAGAACAACGTCGGGCATGACCCCCTGGGCGATCTCGAGATTGCCTCATTCGTCTGGACCTGACGTCTTCCGTCCCTGGTAGCCATCTCCCGGCGCTGTACCGGTGGCAACACGCCATGCGTTGGCGCACCATTTGACCAGACCTGCTGTTTCCGGTGGGTCTGATTCAGATGCTAAGCCGATTCGCAGGTGATTCCGTCGTCTGTATTAGCCAGGCCGGGCAACTGGATTCCCGCACCTCGGGGCCCGAATCGCTGGTGGGAGCCGTTTTCCCCTTTTGGTTTCGAGGGCCGAGGGGGCTTCACGGAGCACCTCGATGCAGTCTCATCACGCCTACCGAGCAGAGTCGATTGTATCCAATATATTGCCTCTCGTCAAGGAAGAAACACGGGGCGCGGAAAACCGCAAGCGATTAGTAAATGTGAAGTTAAGGACAGGGGGTTCAGCTGGCAGCGCTGGTAGCGTCAGATTCCCGTTCTTTCAGGTGCACACCACGTCCCAACTCTTGAGCGAGTTCTCTAGATCGACCTGCCCGCTCCGGCCCCCCTTTATCGGCAAGTGCTGTACTGAGACTCAGATACGCCGCGCTGCATTCGGGGAACTCTTCTATGCAGAATTGAAGGAACGAGATGGCGGGGTCGATGTATCCCTGATGCAGCATGTGTTCACCCAAGCCCAGTCCCCAAGGCATCGGTGGCAAGGAGGGCGTCCTAGATCCAACCCTAGGCAGGTGTGGGGGCTCAGGGTGGCTTGGCCTTCACGACGCCGAGCAGGTCAGCGAATCGACACAACTGGGGAATCAAGTGTTCCGGCGCATCAGCCAGGGCCCTGTTTTCCCGCGCCGCGTGGGGGGGGCTGGGAAAGACTTCCTAGGATGCTAAACACGGAACTAATACCCATTTACCTATTTATTCCGGCCTCGTAGATTAGTATCGAGGCTGTGATCTCGTGCTTTGTCCGCACGGTGGACCAGGGCGTGTGCCCCTTTGACAGTGGGAGGGGCTCCAGTAACAGGCGACCCCCTTGGCACAAGGGGGGCCGATGAAAGTACAGGCGTGACATGGACAACACATTGGCAACGGTTATCTGTCTGCTGGAGATTGGCCTCGGTGGATTCTGCGGCAATGCAGAGGCTCAGGAATTGAACATTAGCTTCACAGATGAGGGGATA
This sequence comes from Candidatus Eiseniibacteriota bacterium, assembly GCA_020349905.1. Lineage (GTDB taxonomy): Bacteria > Eisenbacteria > RBG-16-71-46 > JAFGJU01 > JAFGJU01. The sequence goes on along the minus strand of CP070702.1, from coordinate 608,240 downwards.
ACTGTAGATGGAGTCCTGGATGAGCCGATCTGGAAGACGACCGACAGTCTGACAGACTTCAGGCAACACTCACCTCATAGCGGCGAGGCGATATCTTTGAACACGGTCATGAGGGCCACGTATGATCGCCGCATGATATTTTTCGCATTCGAGTGTGACGATCCCGAGACTGACAAAATATCCGCAAGTGCAAGTAGGGACGGGCCTATCGGGAACGATGATTCGATAGTCATTGTTCTGGACACGTTCAACGATAAGAGCAATGCATTCGTGTTTGCGGTTAATTCCGTTGGCGCGCAGTTTGACGCAAGGCTCTCTGAAAACGGCGGCTCATGGGATCTAGTGTGGAATGGCGACTGGCTGGCGGCGTGCAAAGTGGATGACGCTGGTGGCTGGATTGCCGAAATCGGCATTCCATTTGATGAGATCCCTTTTGACAGAGAAGCCACAATTATGGGCTTTAACGCGGTCAGGAACATTCCAAGAAACAAGGAAGAGGCCTTCCTGGTACTGATTCCGTCGAATTGTTGGCAAGTGTCAGCATTTGGAGAGATCATCGGTCTTGATCTATCCACTGTAGAGTCGGAGCACTATGTCGAGAATCGTGAGAAGCATTTTAGCTCAATCTCAGAGGCCGCCGACGTCGCTTCGGAAGCCGACGACTACATTCTTGAGAAGAACCTGTTCTATAAGAGTGGTACAGCCCTGACCGATTATGAAAAGGAACGGTGCTTTCTGGATTTGTACCTGCCCAAGGTTGTGGAACACTTTCCCGTAATGGTGTGGTTTCATGGTGGAAGTCTTGAAAGATGCAGCAAAGACG
>CP070702.1:604421-607317 GCA_020349905.1 Candidatus Eiseniibacteriota bacterium | reverse complement strand
GCAGGCTGCCACATCGGGTTCACAGGGGGAAACCACGATTTCTGGATGGGGGAGTTTCTTGAGAGAGAGCTGGGTTGTTCGGTTTCCTCCGGCTGGCTGGAACTAGAGGTGCAGGGGAAGAAACTCTGCATGGCGCACGGCGACGGCCTCATCAGGGGAGACACCGGATACAAGGTCCTCAAGAAGATACTGAGAAGCAGGCTCAACATCGCTCTCTACAAACTCGTCCACCCGGACGTGGGAATTCCCTTCGCCAAGGCATGCTCGCGCCTCGGAAGGCAGGCCTCGAATGAAGAGATGAAACGCATCGTGGAAAGGCTCTTTCAGGAAGTGGCTCTGCTGAAGTTCCGAGAGGGTTTCGACATCGTGGTGGTGGGACACGTGCATCTGCCTTACGAGAAGACCCAGGACGGGAAAGCCCTCTTCGTCGTAGGAGATTGGATAGAGAACGTTACGTATCTCGTTATGGAAGATGGAACCATGACGCGGAAGATGTGGAAGGACGCGGCCGGCGAAAGGCAGTCGTAGCCGGGGCGAGGATGACCGCCCGTGATGCGCCTGGATGCGCATCAGTAGAGCGTGTAGCTCAGCGAGACCCTGTGCGCGTCGCCGACGTCGGAGCCCATCACGGAGTAAGCGTAGCCGAAGCGCAGCGGCCCCCTGAACACACCCGCTCCCACCGAGAAGCCCTCCAGGTCGTACCCGAACTTGTAGCCCAGTCCCAGTGACGCCAGGTTCTTGAAGCCATACTCTGCGCCAACGTGGGCCTTCATATCTTCTCCCTTGTAGAGGACCGCGTCGGCGGCCATCAAGAGGTCGCCGCTCCAGCTCTCTATGGGAAGCGCGTAAGAGGCGCCGAAGCTCAACGAACGGGGAACGTCAAACTCCTCCGTCAGGAACTTCATCTTGGGCCCGACGTTGAACACACCGAAGCCCAGGGCCAGATTGGGCACGGGCGTCTCGTACCTGGTGCCGAGGTCCACGGCAAAGCCGGTTGCAGTCACGTCGTCTATCTGCTCTATGAGCATCTTGACGGAAGTCCCCACGAACACCCCGGGCTTAACGTTCATGCCCCACCCTGTCCAGACCGCCACGTCGTAGTATCCGAAATGCCCGAGGAAATTGCCGGACTCATCGCGCCTCTCCAGTTCGTCCATGTAGAGTCCGGAGAAGCCGGCTCCGAACCCGTGCGCCCCCCATCTCTTGGCAATAGAAAGGAACTCGTACCTAACGTCCTGAAACCACTCGTTGTGACTGAGGTGTAAGTCCAGTCCCTCCACGAGCGCGAGCCCGGCAGGATTCCAGTAGAGAGATGTGGCGTCACGCACGACTGCCACGTGAGCAGAACCCATGGCAACGGCCCTGGCCCCGACCCCAATCTTTAGAAACGTCAGCCCGGTGAGTTCATCGGCCTCTCCCGGGGACGCAAAGAGAAACATGGTCCACGTGAGAAGCACTCCCAGACCGCAGACCGTCACAGCTCTTGAGAATCTGCTGGGTTTTCGCGCTGCTTTCGACATCGTCTTACCTCCAAAATCGCTCAACGAATCTTCTGCCCATCTGCGGGCCGGATGCGACCCGCGCGGGCATCTCCCGAAAGGGACTCTATTTCAGGACCGCAAACTTAGAAAAGACCTTCTCGCTCCTCCCGCTCCCCCCTGTCGCCTCAATGCTAAACATGTACACCCCGGACGCGAAATCTCTTAGCTCCACTGTGTAGTTGTTGTCCGACGCCGCGAAGGCGCGCGGGAACGCTGAATGCACTAACCTACCAGACAAATCATAGATTTCGATGCTTACCCTGTCAACTTCTTCGGAAAGAGTGTAGTGAAGGGTAACGGAGCTTCCCTTCGCGGGATTCGGCATCGCATAGAGCTCAGAGACGACTCCCATCGCTGGAGCAACGGGAAGAGAGAGCGAGTCGGGAACGACTCCGCTGTGGGCAGCGTCCCTGCGATAGGAAGGCCACCACGCAACAGACGGCGTAAAAGTAGCTCCTAACTCCCACACGTCTATCTCGCCGGAAAGCGAGTCCTCTACTCCTACATCGCGCAGCGTGACAAGTTCCACCGAGCCGTCTCCGTCTATGTCGAGCGCAAGCGGTGAGGCACCCAGGGAAGAACCTGCCATGAGCGGCCAGCCGCTCACGTTCGAAGCGTCTGAACGCAAGGCAAGCAGCCTTCCGTCGGAGATAGTGCCCACGTACTCGCCGGCGTCGTCACCGGTTAGGTCTAAGCAGAGCGGTGCGTGGGCTCTTCCCTGACCATCGGCTCTCACCGGGACCCGGGGCGGCCAGAACGGAAGAACGGTCCCGTTGTAATTGAGCGCATAGGCCTTCCCGCCACAGCTCGCTAAGACCTCCAGACGACCGTCCTTGTCGACTTCTCCGATTGATATGGACGCCACCTCTCCCTCCACCAATTGAACGGGCCAGCCGGGGAGCTCGGTGAGTTCTCCGAACTCAGGCGCGAGTCGCATCACGTGAATCTTTCCGCTGACGTCCGCTCCCACTATCTCCTGCTCCCCGTCGCGGTCTAAATCCACCAAGACAATCTCGGCGAACTCCGTCTCAACGCCCGTCAGTGCAGGGCAGGTGCAGGTGGGTGGGGCCGGAGGCTCCACAACGCAGAGGCAAAGATCGACGAAATGAATTCGTCCCGTTCCGTCTCCTGAACCGGCCGGCAAAAGCGTCTCTTTCGTACCGTCCGCATCAAAGTCAAAGGCAATCGGCGCCCTGTAGGCCGGCTCGGCGAATATCAAGTCAACTGTGACCTCGGAATCCCCTTCTACTCGGAGAGTGTAAAAGTGAAAGCAGGAATCCGATGTTGCGGCGCCAGTCACGACTCCCTGGCCTGAAGCTACAGGCCCAGGCGCAAAGGGCCAGATAATCGTTGTG
>CP070702.1:599978-604321 GCA_020349905.1 Candidatus Eiseniibacteriota bacterium | reverse complement strand
TCGGAGCGGACGCACGACAGTAAGAAGCTGATCGTAGGACCTTGGTGCCGAGATCGACTCTTGACCTTCGATCTCGGATACTATCGATTTGCCCTCTTCGACGCCATATGTCGCAACGGAGGCTACTTCCTGACACGTCTCAAGACAAACGCGAATCCCATAATCGAAGCCCTGCACAGAAGCTACCGAGGCAATAGCGTCGCTGTCGTGGGCGAACGCCTTCAAGACGTGCTCCCCCGCCTGAAAAGGTCCGTGCTTGATGCGGAGATGGAATTCACGTTCCGGCGGCGTGTTTATGGAGGAGTGCGGCACACTGCCCGTGTCCGTTTCCGAGTAGTCGGTATTCTTGACGAGGAAACGAATGAGTACCATCTCTACGTGACAAATCTCCCGATCGACCAGATCTCGGCAGAGGATGTTGCCCTGATCTATCGGGCCCGCTGGGAAGTGGAACTGACTTTCAAATTCTTGAAGAGCAGCTTCCGACTTGAAGACATACCGAGTGAGAAAAAACACATCGTTGAGGCGCTCATCTACGCAAGCCTGCTGACGTTGATAGCGAGCAAGGAACTCCTTCAGGCTGTACGAGAGAAGCTGCGAAGCGAAGGTCGTCGCATAAAGGAAGGCCGGTGGGTTCGCCTCTTCAACTGCTTTGCAGATCGCATTCTGCTTATGGTCAACAGCGCACCACGTCATGCTCGGCACCTTGCGAGACTTCTCGAACCATTACTCCTTCAGGAGATCCTCGATCCGCATACAAACCGCCTCGGGCTTCTCGACCAAGTTCAGAATGGAACGACTTGCGCAAGGGCCTGAGACATGCGAATTCGCGTCGTAAACACTGAAAACACAAAACATTATCGGACGTTAACCGATGCCCCATGGGATTTTCTGCTTTCCGGGCCTCCGCTGTGCGACTACAATACCGCAATATCAGGCAAGCCGCGTTTACATGTGATATCCGGCTCGCCCCATTACACGTTATGGCGCAGATAGAGAATGCGCCCCAGTTCGTGGAGAAGAGATTGATGTCGTACCAACCGGCTTGGATGGAATCCCTCATCGACATAGTCGCCAACTGCATAGAGCCGCACAGTGAACTGGCGCTGGGGTACCGTTGGCGGAATGAAGACGATCTTTGGGAAATATGGATCTACCCGACACCCGCTGAACTTGTAGGCGGCGCGGCAGACGGCACCGTAGTGTCTCCTGGCTTCTCCTTGGACGTCCAGGGAGTATCGACTTCGTTCGAGGAGCTAGAGGCTGTGCATTGGCGGGCTCAATCCTTTGGGCCGCACGATCAAGAGGGAGAGAACCTCTCCTTCGAAGGCGTCTACGAAGGCCATCATGTATTCCTGCTCGTCTTGAGCCAAGCTCCGGACGACGAAGAGCCCGGATTCAAGGTGGACTTGACAAGGAAAAAGGAAAAGCCATAGCGCCGCAGGGGACCCTTGTACCATATGCCCTTGAGCTCGACGTCCAGTACAGTTCAGTCTATCCAGTTCCGAAATAACATACTTGATACAGGGTGTCTCCTAGCAGGGCCGAAGAGAATCCCATTGACGCCGGCGGCGGCGCACTACGCTGCCCGTGACCAACCACGACCGTCAGATCACGCACATGGCAATGCCTGGATGCGGAGCCACAGGCGTACGGCAGGAGAGCGCGATATGTTCGGATTAGGTTTTTCGGGGGGAGAGGGATTGGCTTCGGTACGATCGGTGTTGTGTTCTCAGCGAAGAACCTTGAGGAGCTTGAGAAGGTATCCACGATTACGTATACTACCGGCTTGGAATGAAAAACATCACAATGAAGATACTCTGTCTGCTTGACGTAAGTGAGCAGTCTCTATGGGAAAAGCGAGAATCGTTCCAGATCCTGAGACAGGTTCGGCGACGCCAACAGAGCTGGGTAGCAACGGAAGCGAACCGGCAGAAGACAGCCCTGCGCATGTGCGCCATACATTTATGGTAGACGCATCCTACGATCTGCCGAGACGAGTTACTGGGATCGGGGTTGTGATCCGTAGGTCTGACAAGCCGAAGCGTGACGGGCTCGTAATTGACCGTATCTCTGAGGCATATTCCGGAATACCTGCCGGCAGCATAGAGCAATTTGCAGTTCTCAGAGCTCTTGAGATTGCCCGGGAGCGGGGCTACAGGGTAATCAGGATCCGGACAGACTGTAATCCGATGAAAAGGCACCTGAGGAAAGACTATGAGTTGAATATAGGCCATGAAGGCGGTGACATTCACGCCATGGTTTTGAGGCTTGCGCGCCATTTTCAAGAGCTGACATTTCGGTATGCACGGCGCCGAAAAAATGCCATGGCACACAATCTGGCGAGGGAAGCCCTCAGGTGCGTAACACCGGTTCCGCGTTGCGATGTCACCGGAGCGACCACGGCCGTGAGATCAGAGCGAAAGGAGCATCGAAAACTCGCCGGCATTCAAAGACACCAAGAGAAGAAGCGTAGAAAAGAGGACCTTAAGCGTCCGAGTGGCGGGTCGGAAGGGTGACAGAATGAAGCAGGCGTTGAATAGCAGCTCGAAGAAAGGCCGAGGCAATATTGTCCTTGTAGGAGTCGCGGGCGTAGGAAAAACAACACTGGGTGACATTGCGTCGAGAGAGCTGGGTATGCGTTTCGTAGATGTAGACATGGCATTTGAAGCCGCGGAACATGCTGATATTGACACACTCTTGGGTCGGTATGGGCAAGAGGGCTTCGACAACAAGCTGTTGGGGTTCTTTCATAAGGTGATTATAGGTAGCTCAGACACCATTCTTGCGGCTCCGGCAAGGCTTACGCATTTCAGGCCGTTCTGGACGGTGATAAGGACGAACGGATTCTCGATTCACTTGCGAGGAAAGCCGAGTGAGATATATAAGCGGCAGGAAGTGTGGGTGGATGAGCGGCGTTTAACCGACGCAGAAAAGGAGGAAGACTGCTGGAAGAAGGATTTCGCAGATTACCACCGCTGGCGTGTGAGACACTGTGGGAAGGCGGATTATACGGTTCGGATTGTGGGCGATAGAGAAATTGATGCCGGAGAGCTTTGTAAGATAATCTTGAGGGTAGTCTATTGTGAAGAATAGCGGCGTGAGAGATCTTTGAATTCGATAGTCTGAAGCAGAAGTCAGGAGAGCCTTGGCTGGTAGTTGATCCATTGTGATAGGGCGGGCAGCATTCTGCTGATCGTAGAAGAATTGGTCTTCGGATTGATGGTGAGGGCGGCGGCGGCCGCGCTTTGCCTTCGCCCTTTACGGAGCCACTGAGGTGCCCTCATGAAGAAAATCGGTCGGAATGACCCCTGCCCATGCGGTAGCGGCAAGAAACACAAGAAATGTTGTATCGATAGAGCAAAACCGGATCGGAAAACTCCGAGCCGGATAGCGGCACTCGACACCGATACAATCACCAAGCGGCTCGAGGAACCCGGTCTCGGTCCGGCCCGGGAGACCTTCCTGGAGATAACGGCCGGCAGGACGTCGGATGGTGAGGTGCGGGTGCGCTACTCCCCCGAACAACCTTCCGATGAGATGTTGAACGACTGGCTGGATAGGGGTTATGAGTTCGAGCAGCAGAACAAGGATGCAAAGGCTTGCGACGAGTTGTGGAAGGTATGGCAGGCGCTAAAGCCTCGCCTTTCACCGAGTATGCGGACCACGGATGAGGCCGAGCGCATCATGTGCGCGGGCGGGCCTTCTCTCTACGACTTTGTCTGGGACCTCGTCAGGAACCTGGGATCTGCGGCTATTTCCCTGCCGGAATACGCCGAGAAGGGCATACGGCTTTGTGAGGATATAGTCGCACAATTCACGGAAGAAGATAAGTCCTTTCTGCTCTACTTTCGAGCGGAACTGGAACGGTTTCACGATTCAGCCGGCCGCTTTGAAGAGGGTGTACGCCTGCTCCGGGAGATCATTCGGGAGTATCCGGATCACTTCATTGGGTATGACTTCCTGTCATCCGTTTTCGAATGGCGATCGGAGAATGAGGACGGTTCCTTCGAGGATAAGAGAGAGGCGTTCCAGATCCTCGAGGAAGCGCTGGCTAGACCGGTCAAGGATGGAGCGGAGCACGGTCTCGCCAAACGCCATGCTGATCTTCAGCGAGACATAGAAGAGGCGGAGAGCTGGTATGGCAAGAGTCCAGATGGTGGGGCGTGAAATGGCACGTGGCCGAGGCATGCTAATACATCCGATTATAAGAGGTACCGGCACGAGCCCTCTACTGCCAATGCGGCAGGCCGGGAGAAGGCTCTTCAGTACACATAGCCAATTCTGTACTGAATCGGAAAGCGGTGCTCCCATGATGTGATTTTCCCTGTTTGTGCATTTCC
>CP070702.1:596717-599878 GCA_020349905.1 Candidatus Eiseniibacteriota bacterium | reverse complement strand
GATGACGCGCTCCTGGTTCACGATAACCCTTCGTAGCTCTGAAAATATCTTCTTTCTGGCCCCCCTCAATTCCTCAATATGTTGTAGCTCGTTCTGCTCCATGCCCTAGGCCCTTTCGCTTGACGGCGTGCTCAAGCCGCGCGTCTCAAAGAACTCCGCTCCTGTGTGCATAACTCTTGGCGTCCTCATGCGAAACACCCCCGCAACTGCAGGCAACACAACACACTAAAAACTGGGCTCCCCGGGGGTGCCGTTTTCCACATTTCCACATCTGTTCACGTTCTGCCGGTGACTCGCACGGATTCGACCGCTTCCCGCGCCTCCTCCACGACTCGCTGCACGGTGGCAGTCTGTGGCGCTTCTTGCATGGCGCATCTGCCGTTGAAGATGACTCCCTCGTCCACAACGAGGCTGCGAGTCTCCACATCTCCCTCCACCCTGGCGCCCGCATGAAATTCTACTCTCTCCGCCGCCTTCAGGTTTCCGCTAATCACTCCGGCGACCGCCAGGTCCCTGACCTTGACGTCGGCCTTTACGACTCCCGTCTTGCCGACGAAGAGAGATTCGGTCGCGACGACAGTTCCCTCGAACTCGCCGTCTATCCTCACGCTTCCTCTCACGTTGATCTCGCCACGGAAGGTAGACTCCTCCCCGATGATGCAGTTCAGCTTTCCCTCGACTGCCCCTTCCTTCTTCGGCCCAAACATGACGGCCTCCTTCCCTTTCCTACTGCTCGCTTAAGAAAGTGAGCGGATCCACCTGTCTGCCGTAGCGGCTGATCTCGAAATGCAGATGGGGCGCGGAGCTTCTGCCGCTGCTTCCCGAATACGCGATGATCTGACCTTTATGCACGGCGTCTCCTCTCTTGGCGGTCAGACTGGAATTGTGTCCGTAGAGAGAGCTTATGCCTGAGCCGTGGTTGAGGATTATCATGTTTCCGAAAACCTCGTCCTTGCCCGCGAAATCGACGGCCCCGTCTCCCGCTCCCCTCACCGGAGTCTCCCTGGCCACGGCAATGTCTATGCCCTTGTGCCCACCTCTCTCCTCAGAGAATCCCCTTGAAATCTCTCCGTGTACCGGCCAGAGAGTGGGCATCCTTCCGGAGTAATCGCCCCCGGACGTTCCGATAGCGGACCCGAGCAGGCTGGCGGATGCGGGCGGCCTTTCCCCCTCGCTCTCTTGCCTCTCGATTCCCATCAGCTTCGCCATCCGTCTCTCGACGACCCTCAGGCGCGCCAGCTCGTCCTCCAGGGTCGCCAGCTTGCCCTGGTTCTGCTTAAGCCGGGCGTTCTCTCGCTTGAGCCTGGAAATGGTCAGGGAAGAGCGCCCCACCTCCCCCAGGATGCGAAGAGAGAAGACGACAAGACCAAGAACCCCGACCAGCACGACCGCGGCGATCATCATACCGCGCCTGCCGAGCGTAAATGAGCTGGGCTTCCCGCCGCCCGGGGGAACCAGGATTACGTTGAGTTCACTTCTGTGTCGTCCGATCTTCATACTTCCTGCCCAAAGACACCCATGACCTCCAGAATTCGCTCCAGCTCCTCGTGGCCGTAGTAGTCTATCTCAACCTTTCCCTTTCTGCCCCGCCAGCTTATGCGGACGTTGGTGGCAAGGAAGTTTCTGAGCCTCTCTTCCAGAGCCAGCACCTCCGGCGGCTTGCTCCTGCCGTAGCCGCCCTTTCCTCTCCTCCGTACGAGACGGTTCACGAACGCCTCCGTCTCTCTCACGCTCATCCCCTTGCCCACTGCCTTGCGCGCGACGGCTACCTGTTCGCTGGGCTGCCCCAGGGCAAGAAGCGCCCTGGCATGACCGGAGCTCAGAGTGCCCTCTCCCACCATGTCCAGCACGGCATCCGGTAAGTTTAGAAGCCTTACGCAGTTAGCAACAGAAGAACGGTCCTTTCCCACCTTTGCGGCCAGTTCCTCCTGGGTCAGGAAGAACTCTGACATGAGGGTACGGTACGCCCGAGCCTCGTCAACGGGATTGAGGTCCTCCCTCTGCAGATTCTCGATGAGCGCCAGCTCCATCATGTCCTCTTCCCCGGCCTCTTTCAGGACAGCCGGTATCTTCTTGAGTCCCGCCTTCTTACAGGCCAGGAAGCGTCTCTCTCCAGCCACCAACTCGTAACCACCCTCGGTCCGCCTCACGACCACCGGCTGAAGCACTCCCCGCTGGCGGACCGAATCCGCCAGCTCCTCAAGCGCCCTCTCGTTCATGGAGCTTCTGGGCTGCCTGTGGTTACGCTTTATCTCCTCCACAGAGAGCTCCAGAAGCCCCAACGTAGGCCTCATGGTTGCGAGCCCTATGTCCTCCGGTATCAATGCCTTAATACCCCGACCGAGAGCTTTTCTAGTCATTTCCGATCACTTCCTTTGCCAGTTCCATGTAACCCTGCGCACCGGGACACCTCGCATCGTACAGAATGACGGGTTTCCCGAATCCCGGCGCCTCGCTCAGCCTGACATTCCTCGGGATAACAGTACGATATACCCTGTCAGCAAAGAAGTTACGGGTTTCCTCCACAACTTGTTGACAGAGATTGAGTCTTGAATCGTACATAGTAAGCAGCACACCCTCTATTCTCAGGCCGGGATTCAAACTGTCCTGAACAAGCCTGATTGCTCCAAGCAGTTGGCCGATTCCCTCCAAAGCGTAATATTCACACTGGACGGGTATCAGCACCGAATCCGCAGCCGTAAGCGTGTTGATAGTAAGGAGTCCCAAAGAAGGCGGGCAGTCCATGAAGCAGAAGTGATACTTCTCCCTGACGTCCTTGATGGTGCTGCGAAGCCGGCTCTCGCGCGCCATCATGCCCACCAGCTCTATCTCTGCCCCTATGAGCCTCTGGCCCGAGGGGACCACATCCAGCATGGGGAGAGGGCCGGGGACTACGGCGTCGCCTATGTCCGCGCCGCGTACCAGGACTTCATATATAGAAGTCTCTGCGTCGTCGCCGTTTATGCCTACTCCGCTGGAGGCGTTACCCTGCGGGTCGACGTCCAGGAGAAGCACCTTCTTCCCGAGCTGCGCCAGGCAGGCGGACAGGTTCACTGCGGTGGTGGTCTTTCCAACCCCACCCTTCTGATTCGCGACGGCGATCACTCTGCCCATGGCTCTCCCCGAGCGGTGTGCGCGGCCCGTTGCCGGCTCTTCTCGCG
>CP070702.1:585734-596617 GCA_020349905.1 Candidatus Eiseniibacteriota bacterium | reverse complement strand
GAGAGGGCACTTGAACTGGACCCCCTTTCTCTCGGCATAAACCGAAACTTCGGGGCCGTTCTGTGCTGGGCCGGTGAGTGTGACAAGGGAATAGAGCATTTGCGCCGTACAATAGAGATGGACCCAGACTACATCTTCTCACACCTGGTCCTCGGATTTCTCTACGTCGTAAGGGGAATGTACGAGGAGGCGCTTTCACAGCTCGAGAAGGAGAAGAGGATCATCAAACAGTGGAATTCCAGTACCGAGGCGTGGACTGCCGTCTCCTACGTGAGGATGGGTCAAAGGAAGAAGGGGAGACGGGTGTTGGATCAGATGCTTGAAAAGTCCAGAGAGATGTATGTGTCTGCCTTTCACATTGCGCAGGTCTACATCGAACTGGGGGAGAACGATGAGGCGCTCAAGTGGCTTGAGAAAGCGATGGAAGAGAGGGACCCGTGGCTGCGCCAGGTCAAACTCATATCCAGCTTCGGCAGCATCGGCTCGGACCCCAGGTACTTCGAGCTGTTAAAAAAGCTGGGCCTGTACGAGTGAGAGCCTGCCTTTCCCGAACTGGAACTATCGCGCGACCCTCCCGACCGGAGAAGAGTCTTCGAACATCCAGTCGATGACGAACGTGGCCAGCGATTCTGCCTGCACATCGTAGAAGTGGTGAATAGGAAACCCTAAATACACCACCTTCGAACCGCTGTAGACGTCGTGGAATCTGAAACCACAGGCCTTCCTCTCGTACGCAGACGTGGAGTAGTTGGCGCGGTAGAAACACAGCGTGTCCGGTCTCTGGGAAAGGTCTGGGTCCTGCATCTCAGTCATCACAGCTTCCACCTTGCTCAGACCGTAGTCGGGAGAGGTTCCTCCCTTGGCCAAGTCAATGTCTAGGGCTGGCAGCACTTCTGAGAGATTTCTGTTCGGGTACGCACCCCTAAAGCCGTTTCCGTGGCTCAGAGGTGTGATTATTGGCCTGTTGACTTCTCCAGTGATCTTGAGGTGCTCGGCGGCGAAGGACTCAGGCCAGGGCTCTGACGGATACTGAAACAGCTGTGGATTCTCGGAGGTACCTCGTACTATCTCCCTTCCGAAGAGCCAGAGGCGGCCCCCGCTTCTCAGGTAAGTGTCCAGATCACCCTTCTGGACCACCCTGGCGATTCCTGTATCGAACTGGTTCTGTGAAGCGTCGGTGTCCCATATGATGAGCCTGTATCTCATGAGCTCGGAAAGGGCCGGCTCCTGGACGTACTTCAGCTCTCGGGGATCTCCACCCGGGCCGGCCACGAACGTGTTGTAGACGTATATGGAGTCTGTGTACTGGTAGCACCTGGCCAGAATTGTGGCCATGAACTGGTCGTGGGCAGCGTCACTGGGTATGGTGTCGAAGTAATCGTCTACAAGAAGAACTTCCCTGTCGAAGACCTCTCCCCCGACGTCGATCTCGACGACGGCAAGCTGTTCAGAGCAGTAGCAATCCTTGACCTTTATGTAAAGATAGTGGAAGCCAGGTTCTTCGAACTCCAGGCACACGCACGTCAAATCCATAGACCAGTCGCTCGCCCACTGGCCTGGGTCGGTCAAATCATCTATGTCGACTCCGTACGTGTAGCCGCATATCTCGCCGCCGTATGAGCTAGCGTCACCCTCCCAGCGGAAGCAGATCTGGCTGGAGACGCTGACTGATTTTTGCCACACGGCTCCGTCGTTCGGAAACGTGTGGCAGGTTTCGGCTTCGTAGACCCTGAGGATGGGCGTTCCCCAGCCGGGCATGGTCCTGAAGGAGATGACGTTGTAGTTCATGCGAAGATAGGGCTCCACAGCTCCTGCCTCGTCTATGGCCCTAACACCGAACAGCCAGTATGCGCCCGCCTGTAGGTCCGTGAGAAGAATCTCAGTGTCTGTCGTGGGATCGGACCAGAAGGACGTACTGTCAGGAACGTAGTCGGGTTGGTCGAGGAGGTCGGGGTTCTCTATTCCAAAGGGACACTGGCAGAACTTGGTGACGTTGAAGAGCCGCCACATGTAGCCCACGGGCTTCTTCTCCGGGTCAGGGGAGTCCGGGTCTTCACCTTCCCAGGTGATCTTCACGCATGTGCCGACGTTCAGCCAAGGTCCCTGGCATATGACATCCCCCTCCGGGTCACACCTCGGACTCGTTATGATGGTCCTGGGAGAGATCGTCCTGGCGTCGAAGGTAAGGTAGTCAGGTACTGACGCGGCACCGTCGTCGTCCACCGCCTTTACCCAGAAGGTGTGCCACCTCCCGAATTCCTCTCCGCTCCTCAAGGAGTCCGCCGAGAAGGTGAACGTCCCGTGTCCGACCCTGGTCTGCGTCCACTCCGTTGTGTCGTCTATGGCGTAGAGGAAATACTCCACCACGCCGTCGCTGTCCCAGCCGTTCCAGCCGATGGTGACGTAGTAGATGGAGGTTCCGCCCTGGGGTGGGCCTCCGGAAACGTAGACGTGAGGGCGGCGGTTCATTAGAAACGAAGGTGTCTCTTTGCCGCAGCTCGAAAGCAGAAGCAGGGCGGAAAGACAGAAGAGCAGAACCAACAACGGAGCGCTTGAGGGTCTCATGGCACTCACTCCCCACGAGAACAGGCAACCCCTTAGGCCGGCTTTCCTGAGGCGACCGTCCAAGCCAGGCAGTTCCCAGAGCAGCTGAGACCGCCCGCGGGGCTTTGAGCCTCCGCCTGTTCCAGGTCGGTCAACTCAACCCCTGTCTATGTTCACGGCGAGAGTTGGTTCGTCGACGAGAGTTGGTTAGTCAGATTGAGACGGTATTCCGAGAGTCGACTGTTCCTTGGCTGCCTCGTCTCACTGGACTTGGGCGCCCGGAACAGCTTTCACTCCTGTGTGCCTGCTTCCCCCATCTCTACCTTCTATTATATCACGGCGCACCGGGCGTCAACCAGAGTTTTCGCTTGTGCGCGGGCCGTCCGTGGTATATTGATAGAAAGCCGAAGACTACCCAGGTCAAGGCATTAGGGAGCGCCTCTACGAAGGGACCCAAGATGAAAGTAGCCATTGTCTACAACCGCGAGAGCGAGAGGGTCATAAACCTCTTCGGGCTGCCCAACCGGGAGAAGTACGGTCTTAAGTCCATAAAGCGTATAAGCGACGCTTTGAAGGAGGGCGGGCACCAGGTGCAGGCCTTCGAGGGCGACAAGGACCTCATCGAACGGCTCGAAGAGTTCATGCCGCGCGTGATGAAGCACGAGCGGCCGGGAATGGTGTTCAATCTCTCGTACGGCATCCAGGGACAGGCTCGCTACACCCACGTACCCGGCATGCTCGAGATGATCGGGCTGCCCTACGTGGGCTCGGGTCCCCTGGCTCACTCGCTGTCGCTGGATAAGGTAGTGTCCAAGATGATATTCGTGCAGCAAGGACTGCCCACTCCGGACTTCGCTGTCCTGGATGCGCCCGGGTTCGAGATGCCGAAGCTCAAATTCCCGCTCATCGTGAAGCCCAAGAACGAGGCGGTCTCCTTTGGCATAAAGATAGTCTCCGACGAGAAAGAGTTGCGCGAAGCAGCGGACGTCATTTTCCAGCAGTTTCGCCAGTCGGTTCTCGTGGAGCGATACATCGCCGGTCGGGAGATAAACGTCGGACTCCTGGGCAACAATCCCGTGGAAGCGATGCCGCCTGCCGAGGTCCGCTTCGGAGAGGGAGGCCCACAGATTTACACCTACGAGGACAAGACGCACAGGTCGGAAAGGGAGATAGAGGTGGTCTGCCCAGCGCCTCTGGACGAGAAACTGGTGGTCAAGGCCGAGGACATCGCACGCCGCGCGTTCAAGGCACTGGGCTGCTCGGATTGCGCCAGAGTGGACATGAGACTCGACGAAGAGGGCAACTTCTATCTACTGGAAATCAACAGTCTGCCGAGCTTAGGAGAAGGTGGCTCTTACGTGAAGAGTGCTGCAGCAATCGGGCTTGACTTCACGGCGCTGGTCAACCGGCTCGTTGACGTGGCAGCGGCCCGGTACTTCGGACTGGCTTCGCCGCCCGACGTGAAGGGTAAGAAGGCCACCAACGGAGAGAGGGTGGCCGCCTGGCTCACGGAGCGTCGGGACGACATCGAACAGCAGATTCAAGAGTGGTCGATGCTGAGAAGCCGCACATCAGACCCCGTGGGCATTCAGGGAGCCATCAGGAAGCTGGGTGCGGAGCTGACGGAGATGGGTCTTAATATAGACGAAGAATTGACGGACCCGCGCGTGGCGACCACCTGGACCACGCCCGCCGGGCTCGAGGGCGGGACTTTGCTCATCGGACACATGGACGTGCCGCTTGAGCCGGACGTTGGAGTGCAGATGTACCGCAGGGAACCGGAGTGGCTCTTCGGCGAAGGCATCGGTTCTTCCCGCGCACCTCTGGTCTCCGCCCGGTTTGCCCTGCGGGCCCTGAGGCGCATCAGGCAGCTTCGAAGGCGTCGGCTTGGCGTGTTGTACTACTGCGACGAGGGTCGCGACTGCCGCTACAGCGCGGAATTGATTCGCAGCGCTGCCTCGAAGGCCAAGCGTGTTCTCATACTGCGGCCCGGAAACGTGGGGGACTACGTGGTCACCGAGCGTCGTGGGCAGAGGCGCTATCGTCTCACGGCCGAAGGGCAGCCCCTGCGGCTCGGCAGGGGCGGGGAGAGACAGGACGTTCTGAGATGGATGTTCAATCGGTTGGAGAAGTGTGCGGGGCTCTCTTCTCGCAAGGACAGGCTTGCGGTGGCAACCATCGACCTCCAGACCAGGCACCTGCCGCTACTGTTGCCGCACGAGGTCACGGTCATGCTCCTGGTGAGCTATCCCGACGAGAAGGCGGCCGACTCTGTGGAGGCAGAGATCCGAGAAATCCTCACAGACAAGCGCGTGCGATGGAAACTGGAGATGATTTCCTCGCGGCCTCCGATGCGCGAGCGTCGCGCAACGCTGCGTCTTGCCAAGGCACTCGAGGAAGTGGCGACTGAGTGGGAGATTCCGCTCAGGCGAGAGTCCTCCCTCTGGCCGTCCGTGGCCGGGCTGGTGGCTCCGCCCACCGGGGTGGTCTGCGGGATGGGACCGGTGGCTAAGGAACTCTACACTCCCGACGAAGCTGTTCAGCGCATCAGCGTTCTTCAGCGCACGCTGCTCCTGGCTGAGTTCATAATGACGCACGACTGAGACGCCGGTCCTGTATTTGCGGCGGGGACAAGTTTCAGATTCCGAGGGAGGCTCTCAGAGCAGCGGCGGGGAGCAAATGGACAGAGGGCAGTCTACTCAAGAAGGCAGTCAAGATATGAGGGCCGTAAGGGAATACAGAGAAGTGAATGGCCCGTTACGAGAGCGCTCACGAGGCGGCCCGCACAGCGGGCAGTTCAAGGATAGAGGATAGGCCATGGCTCACCTCGAAAGCTCCTACAAAGGCAAGCCAAAACCGGTCCGCTCGAAGGTTCCAGAGCCTCAGAGAGTCTCTGCGTCTCGCTTCGGCATGATAGCCACCGCCCACTGGTGCGCCACGGATGCAGGAAGAGAGATACTGGAGGACGGTGGAAACGCCGTGGACGCCGCGGTTGCGGCGGCGCTCGCACTGGGCGTCTGCGAACCGGCGGCCTCAGGTATCGGCGGGCAGACGATGATGTTGGTTCACACTGCCGAGCCGCGCCGCACTTTGGCTTTGGACGGCTCCTCTCGTGCGCCCAACAGGGCAGCGCCAGAGGCCACGAAGGACAGCGAGAGCCGCCGCAGAGGCCACGCGGCGACGACGGTGCCCAGCACACTGGCGACCCTCGACTACGCGCTCAGAAAGTACGGCACGATGAAATTCTCGCGCGTCATGGAGCCTGCTATTCGGCTTGCAGAAGAGGGCTACATAGTAAGCTCTCTGCAGAAGCGGCTGGCTAAGCGCGAGCTCAAGAGCTTAAGGGAATCCTCCGCGGCCCAGTTCTTTCTTGACGACGGCGTCAGGCCCTACCGGGCGGGAAGACTGTTCAAGCAGCCCGTACTGGCCCAAACGCTGCGGCGGCTGGCAGAGGAGGGTGTGACGGAATTCTATCAGGGTGAGAT
Source organism: Candidatus Eiseniibacteriota bacterium (assembly GCA_020349905.1). Lineage (GTDB taxonomy): Bacteria > Eisenbacteria > RBG-16-71-46 > JAFGJU01 > JAFGJU01. The sequence continues at coordinate 590,588 of CP070702.1, read as the reverse complement.
TGCCCGACAGATGGACGCAGACATGCAGGAAAACGGAGGCTTGCTGCGACTGGACGACCTGGCGCAGATTCCGTGGCCCATAGAGCGCAGACCCGTCTCGTGTCACTTTGCGCATCACCGCGTGATCACGTTTCCTCCGCCGGGCGCCGGGAGAACGTTGGTGGAGATGCTGCAGATCCTCTCCAACTTCCCGTCCAGGCTCTGGAACGTTGACACTCCGGAAGGGGCGCTCGTTCTTGTGGAAGTAATCCGACGCGCCTTCCTGGACCGTCGCGATAGGCCGTACGACCCGACCTTTTACGCGCAGGTCGACGACAGGCGCATGATGAGCGACGAGTATGCGAAACGCGTGGCCAACAGGATTCGCAGGCGGGTTAGGCCGCACGGTGAGACTTTCCACGTTGAAGAGGCGCGAAGGGAGAGGGCGCGGCGGGAGGGGACGGAGGCCGGGGCAAGCCGCGAGAAGGAGAACGGCAAGAGCGGGCACGAGGACGCGATGCGCGGCGAGACCACCCACCTCTCCGTAATGGATCGCTTCGGCAACGCCGTGGCTCTAACCCAGTCCATAGAGCGCGTGTTCGGCTCCTTTTCAGCCTCCCCGGAACTTGGCTTTCTCTACAACAACTACATGATGGCGTTCGAACACGAAGACATCGCCCATCCCTACCATCTGCGTCCGAACGCGGTGCCTTGGGCCAGCGTGGCTCCAACTCTGGTGTTTCGAGGCCGGCGTCCGTGGGTGGCCATCGGTTCGCCCGGGAGCGAGCTAATAACACCCTCCATCCTGCAGGTGCTTCTGCGGCTGGAGTTGCAATCACCTTACGATGCTGTCTCTGCTCCGCGCATTCACTGTGATATTGAGAAGACGGTTTCCCTAGAGGTGGCGCGGATGCGGGACGACATTCCTGCTTTCTTGGAGGAACGCGGTTTTTCCATCAATCCGTGCGAGCCCTTCTCCTTCTTTTTGGGTTGCGTGCAGCTCGTCATGTACGAGAACAAGACGTTCGTGGGTGTGGCAGACCCGCGCCGCGATGGTTCGGCGGGTGGTCCGAGTCGATGAAGCTGCCTCTTCTGCTTTCCGTTCCGCACGCCGGCCTGACTATTCCTCCCGAGGCCAAGCCGTACTGTCGGTTGACGTCCGATGACGTTATGAGGGACAGCGACGAGGGAGCAGCGCAGATTTACAATCTGGCAGAGCACGTCGACCGTTTTGTGACCACAGACGTGGCCCGGGCCATCGTTGACTTGAACCGTGCCGAAAGCGACCGCACCGCGGACGGAGTAGTGAAGACCCACACCTGCTGGAGCGTTAAGGTCTACGACTGTTTCCCTCCGGAAGAAGTCGTGGAACAGCTGCTGTGTTTATACTACCGACCCTACCACGAGAGATTGGAGGAGGGTTACATTGAAAGCGTTCGGTTGGGATTGGATTGTCACACCATGGCACAGGTCGGTCCCCCAGTGGGTCCTGACGCAGGCAAGGCCCGACCCCTGGTATGCCTGGGCGATGCTCGCGGCACGACGCTCCCTGCCGGATGGATGGATTGCCTGACTGGTTGCTTCCTCAGGGCGTTCGACGGAGACGTGAAGGTCAACGAACCCTTCGCCGGCGGTTACATAACGCGCACTCACGGGAAGAGACGCCCCTGGGTCCAGGTCGAGCTGAGTCGCGAACCCTCGTTCTCAATGGATGAGAAGCGCGAGAGAGTGCTGAGGGCGCTGGAGGAGTTCTGCACCGAGACTTTTGGTCCCTAGACTTGCTTCGGATGCCTGGTTCACGTTGACTCAAAAGCGCTTGACGCCGAGGGATTGCCGTCCTACAGTGCTGATAATGTAGAGAGGCCGCGCGATTGGCATGTGCATTTCTCATCCTCAGACCTGCCAATGCTGTCACCCTCGGCAGTGAAGGAGAAGGCGTCCATGATTGGCAGGACAATTTCCCACTACAAGATCCTCGACAAGCTCGGCGAAGGGGGCATGGGTGTGGTCTACAAGGCCGAGGACACGAAGCTCAAGCGTGTCGTGGCTCTCAAGTTCCTCTCTCGTCAGGCCCTCGGCGCTGAAGACGACAAGACCCGTTTCATACACGAAGCACAGGCCGCTGCTTCTCTCAACCATCCCAACATATGCACCGTCTACGAAATCGACGAGACAGAGGGGCAGACCTTCATCGCGATGGAATACGTGGAAGGGCAGAGTCTGAGAGACAGAGGCGGCTCAGGCCCCTTGAAGGTGGAGGAGGCCGTTCGCGTTGGTCTGCAAATTGCGGAGGCCCTACAGAGAGCCCACGACAAGGGAGTGGTCCACCGGGACATAAAGTCAGGGAACCTCATGATTACTCCGGACGGTCAGGTGAAGGTCATGGACTTTGGCCTGGCCAAGCTGGCGGGAGCTTCCCGGCTCACCAGGGAAGGTACTACGGTTGGGACAGTGGCGTACATGTCGCCTGAGCAGGCGCGCGGCGAGGAGACAGACCGCCGCACGGACATCTGGTCGCTGGGTGTCGTTCTCTACGAAATGCTGACTGGGCTTCTACCGTTCCAGCGCGATTACGAGCAGGCTACGGTCTATTCCATTCTGAACGAGGAGCCGCAGCCAGTGACCGGGCTTCGTAGCGGCATTCCGATGGAGCTCGAGCGCATAGTGGCAAGGGCTCTCGATAAGGACGTGGAGACGCGGTACCAGTCCGCCGCGGACATGGCGGCTGATTTGAAGAGGGCGAGGAAGGGTCTGGAATCTGCTGCCACTCTGCCCTCCGTCGCGGGGATGGGGCCAGTGGCAACGGGGCCAGCGGCAACGGCGCCAGACGCCCCGGGCCCGACCGCCGCGTCGGCTCCGACAGGGCCGAGCCCTCCGGGAACGACACCGCAGCAGCCCTCGCGGGGCGCGCCTGAAATGCGTGAAGCCGAGGCCGCGCGGAAGAAAAGTCTCAAGCGATTTCTTGTGCCCGCCACAATCGTGGCCGTCGCCGTCTTCCTGGTTCTTGTCTTCAGACCCTGGAGATTCGAGCTGAGACCGACGCACGAAGCCGTGGCGGAGGAGAATTCCCTGGCCATCATGTACTTCGACAACCTGGTTGAACCGGACGACCCGGGTAGACTAGGTGAGATTGTGACGAACCTTCTCATTACCGACCTCTCTGATTCGCGCTACGTTCAGGTCGTGTCCAGCCAGAGGCTCTACGACATCCTCAAATCACTGGGAAGAGAGGGGACGAAGGTCATAGACAGGGAAGTGGCGTCACAGGTGGCTAAGAAGGCTCAGGCCAAATGGATGCTTCTGGGAAGCATTCTTCAGGTGGAGCCCCGGCTCGTGGTGACGGCCCAGGTGGTGGACGTTGCAAGCGGCAAGGCGATAGCTTCCCAGCGTATCCAGGGGGAGTCCGGCGAGGAGATCTTCTCGCTGGTGGACAGGCTCACTGTCCAGGTCAAGGAAGACCTCTCGCTACCGGCCGCCGCTCGCACTGAGGCGGACAGGCGCGTGGCAGAAGTCACGACGCATTCCACGGAAGCCTTTCGATATTACCTGGAAGGAAAGGATTACTTCTACAAGTACATGCAGGGCGAAGCCACGCTGAGCTTCGAGAGGGCTGTGGAGCTGGACCCAACCTTCGCCATGGCATACTACGGCCTGTCTCTGTCGCGCCAGTTGAGCCAGGAGCAAATCAAGGCAATCAACAAGGCGGCCGAGCACCTGGATAGGGTCAGCAGTAAGGAGAGACGCTTCATTCTGGCGCGGAGGGCGGAACTAAATAAGCAGATAACAGAGGCCATAAGAGAACTCGAGAGCATCGTCCGGCAGTATCCCAACGAGAAAGAAGCATACTTCCGCCTGGCCAGGGTTTACCAGATGGCCAACGACTGGGAGAAGACTCTGGAAGCGCTCCTCAAGGTCATAGAGATCGACCCCACGTTCAAGGAGGCTTACAACGTTCTGGCCTACCAGTACGCTTACCTCGGCCAATTCGAGAAGTCGATATGGGCCATCAATAAGTACATAGAGCTGGCGCCGGACGAGCCCAACCCTTACGACAGCCGCGGGGACCTTTACGCCTTGAACGGTAAGCTGGAGGAGGCAATAGGCTCTTACGAGAAGGCCATTGAAGTGGAGCCCAATTTCATGGCAAGTGTCGAGAACCTGGGCGACATACATTTGTTCAGGGGTGAATACGCTGAGGCCACAAGCTTGTACCAGTCGATAGCCTCTCACTCTGACAAGTACGAGCGAGCCATCGGAAGGGCGGTCCTGGCCAACGTGCCTCTCTATCAGGGCAAGTTCAGGGAGGCGCTCCGCATGCTGGAAGTGGGCCTGGAGACTGACCGCATAGAGCTGGGTGAGGGCGTGAGAATGGCGGAGAAGATGTCCTTGCGGGCCGAGATTTACGATTACCTTGGCGATTTGGAGTCCGCCATCTCAGAAGCGGAGAAGGCCCGGGACATGATGGAAAGAGCCAATCCCAGTAATCGAGATATGCTCTTGTATATAGGTCACGTTCCCTATCTGTATATCAAGAAGGGGGAATTCGAGAAGGCCGAGAGGATGCTGGCAAAGATGGACAGGTACTTTACGGATTCAGACTCGGCCGGGGTCGTCTTTTACGAGTCGATGCGCGGACTGGCGGCGATGGGAAAGGGGGACTACTCGGCGGCTACGAAATCGCTAGAGCGCTCAACTGAGATATATCCTCTCTTCACAACATACGCTGCCCTCGGACGCTGTTATCTTGAGGCCGGCAACCTGTGCGAGGCCGTGGCCACCCTGGAAAGGGCCACGACCTTCTACGATGAGACCCGGGCAGATGACCTGAGTACTGGCGTGCGCATACATTACTGGCTGGGTATGGCCTACGAGAGG
>CP070702.1:579628-585634 GCA_020349905.1 Candidatus Eiseniibacteriota bacterium | reverse complement strand
TGATGTTCATGGGATACGTGAGTAGGTTCTTCGAGCCGCTGCGCAGATTCTATGAGGAACTGAGCACCGAACATAAGGACCTCTCAGGCGCCCATCGAGAGTTCGAGATTCTGGACACCCAGCCACACATCGTGGACAGCTCCACCCCGTTGGGCTGGAAGCGGCTGGAGAAGGGGGTCACGTTCGAGAACGTGTGGTTCAGTTACAACGGTGACGACTGGGTGTTGCGCGACATCTCCTTCCACCTGCCCAGGGGAGAGAGGTGGGCCCTTGTAGGCGCCACGGGCGGAGGGAAGACGTCCATAATAAGCCTCCTCCTGCGATTCTACCAGCCGCAGCGAGGGAGAATCCTGGTGGACGGGATAGATATCAAGGAGCTCTCGCAGCAGGAGCTGCGCGCGAAGATCGGCCTCGTCCTGCAGGACATATTCCTGTTTCCCGGGAACGTCTTCGAAAATCTTCGAATGGGGGAGGAAAACGTCCAACACGAACACGTGATGGCCGCCGCCCGCAGGATAGGCGTTGACGGCATGCTGCGAAGGCTGCCTGGTGGACTCGACACCGAGCTTGCGGAGAGGGGAGAGAACCTTTCCACCGGAGAGCGCCAGTTGATGTCGTTCTTGCGAGCGCTTCTGGTGGACCCGGACATTCTGGTGCTTGACGAGGCGACCTCCAGCGTGGACCCGCACACAGAACGTATGATTCAACATGCGCTGAAGGAACTGCTCGCGGGTCGCACTTCGCTCGTCATAGCGCACAGGCTCTCGACCGTGATGGATTCGGACAACATCCTGGTGATACACAACGGAGAGGTCCTGGAGCGCGGCGGTCACAGCGAGCTGCTCAACAGGGGCGGATACTACAACAAGCTCTTCAGGCTGCAGAGCCTTGCTTCTGAGCAGGGGGCCGAGAGAATTGCCGACGGAGTTGTAGGGCGATGAGAAGCATAAAGTGGCTCCACGAGCTGTGGAAAGACAAGAAAAAGCTGGTGCTGCTTCTGGTGGTGCTTTCCGTGGCGAACGCGTGCCTGGCGGTCGCGTATCCTCTCTACATGCGGGCAGTGATAGATGCGGTCAAGGAAAAGGCGGGCGCCGAGGCCATATCGAAGAACGTGCTCATACTTCTCCTCATAGGTGTGGCGAACTTCCTCGTCTACTCGTTCATGCAGGGCACGAGAGCGTGGACGAACATCCGGTTTGAGCGGGACATCAGGCAGCGCGTGTTCGGGCATCTCATCCGCCTGGGTCGAAGCTTCTTTCAGAAGTACAGGACCGGGGACGTTGTCACCCGACTCACTGACGACATAAGCACGGAGATCAAGCTCTCGTGGTTTGCCTGTTCCGGCGTGTTCCGCACGGTGGAGGCGCTCTGCATAATCATCCTGGGTCTGGTGTTCATGATACGCCTGAACCCTCTCCTGACGCTTGCCGCCGTGGGGCCGCTTCCGGTTCTCATCATCATCTTCATGTGGACTTCGTCCGCGGTCCAGAGCCGCTACGAGCGGCTTCAGGAGCGCATCTCGGACGTGAACGCTCACATGGAGGCCTGTTTCTCAGGCATACGGGTCGTTAAGGCCTACAGAAGAGAAGACGCTCAGAGGAAGAGTTTCCACGAGGTGCTGGACAGGCGAAGAAGAGCCGAGATAGACGCGGTGAAGGTCGGGACCGTAATTGAGTCCATGTACGGATACATCTGGCAATTCGGTGTCATCATAGTCCTGCTGGTGGGCGGGAAGATGGTCATGGACGGGGCGCTTTCCATCGGCACGCTGGTGGCGTTCGACGCCTACGTTTTCTTGCTCGTGTTTCCCATGTACGACATCGGGTCGTTCTTCGTGCAGGGCAAGAGGGCCGGCGTCTCCATCGGAAGACTCGTCGAGATGGAGAGCGTGAAACCGGAGGTGGAAGAGGCCACTGCGCCCAAAGCTGTCCCACGGGCCCTGGGAGCGCTCCGGTTTGAGAACGTGTCTCTCTCGTTCTCGCGCGGAGGTGCAAAGGTTCTGGACGAAGTGAGCTTTGAGGCCCGGCCCGGAGAGCTCGTGGCGCTCGTCGGAAAAGTGGGCTCTGGGAAGTCCAGCGTGGTCAACCTGGTTCCTCGTCTCTTCGATCCCACGGAGGGGCAGATCTTCATCGATGGGGTTTCAACCAGGGAGCTCTGGCTCGAAGACCTGAGGTCCCTGATAGGGTACGTTCCTCAGGAGCCGCTGCTCTTCTCTGATTCGATAGCCAACAACATCAGGTTTCACAGGGACGGGATAACCCAGGAACAGATCCTGCAGGCCTCGGAAGTGGCCAGGCTCAAGGGAGAGGTGGAGCAGTTTCCTGAAGGCTTCGACACGAGAATCGGCCAGCGCGGGGCCACCATCTCCGGTGGGCAGAAGCAGAGGGTCGCCCTCGCGAGGGCCCTCGCCGGGAAGCCCAAGATACTCATACTTGATGATTGCACCGCGAGTCTGGACGCCGAGACCGAGGCGGCTCTCTGGAACGGCCTGCACGAGGTGTTTCCGCATTGCACAACGCTCGTGATTTCACATCGTGCGGCCACGCTGGAGAGGGCCGACCTTATACTGGTCTTCGACCAGGGCAAGATAGTGGAGCGGGGCACGCACTCGGAGCTGGTGTCGAAGAGGGGCGTCTACCACACTCTATACGAGCTGGGCAAGCTGGAGGAGGAAGTGGGAAGAGACTGGGGAGACTAGGGCTGCGAGACTGGCGGGCGGGGGGCGGCTGCGTGCTGTCTCCCTACCGCGCGTCGCCTGCGCCCCCCTTCTCCGCCACGTGTACGGCAGCCACTCCGAAGAAGAGCCGTTCGAACGTCACGCTCCGGAAACCAGCTGCTCTGATGATCTCCGCCAGTTCCTCCGCACCGTAGAAGCTGCAGATGGTGCTGGCTAGATAGGAGTACGCGCTTCTGGAGCCGGAGATGAGCGCGCCCACCGGCCGCAGTATGTTTCTCACGTACGCGTGAAAGAGACTCTTCACGGCCTCTGATTCCGGCTGGCTTGTCTCCAGATTAACGAACCAGCCGCCGGGTTTCAGTACGCGGTGGAACTCTTCCAGGCAAGAGCGCAAAGCCGCTGCGGATGTGTTTATGTTCCTCGTGCCCATGGATATGGTTACGAGGTCCAGCGAGCCGGATAGAAACGGGAGCCGGCGCGTGTCCGCCATTAACAGATTGATTCCTCTTCTTCCCAGGGTAGGCCCCGAGACGGTATCACCACCCTCCAGCACTGCTTCCTTTTTCTTTCCTGCGCTCAACAGCATCGGCATGGAGAAGTCCGTGGCGATGACCGTGGTTCCCGGCTCAGCCCGTCTCCGCAGATAGGCGGCCATCTCGCCGGTTCCGGTCGAGACATCCAGCCAGACAGCCCCTCCTTTTTCGGAAGCCAGACGCGCCGCCCTCTTCCTCCACGGGACGTCCATCCCCAGGCTCACGACGTGGTTAATGAGCTCGTATACCCTCGGAAGTTCGCCGAACATGTTCCGGATGGCGTCACTCACATTGTCCTCGCTGTGTCACGGAGAGCTTCTGCGGCCCGGGGCATTCCTGGCCAGGCCGAGCACAGTCACTATCCCACGCCCACTTGTGATTTGACCAGACCCCTTGCTCAATGGTAACATTAGGAGTTACATCAGTTACACTTTTCTTACGGGGTCTTCATGTACTTCGACTTCGACAAGCTGGAGAGCATCCTGCAGGCCCACGGGTCCGCGCCCGAGTCCCTCATCTCCGTCCTGGAGGACGTCCAGGACCAGTTCCGCTTCCTGCCCGAAGAGGCGCTCGTTCTCATAGGGACCAGGATAGGAGTCCCGGTCAGCCAGGTCTACAGCGTGGCCACGTTTTACAACGCGTTCAGCCTCGTGCCCAAGGGACGGCACCTGGTGAGCGTCTGCCTGGGTACCGCATGCCACGTGAAGGGGGCGGGAGAGATTCTCGGTCACCTGCGCAAGCAGATGAGGACCGATTCCTCCGGGACCACGGAGGACCTGGAATTTACGGTCGAAGACGTGAGATGCCTGGGTTGTTGCAGTATAGCGCCGGTAGTAAAGGTCGACGACGAGGTCTACGGTTACACAAGTCCCCAGAAGGCCCTGGAGGTTCTGGAGAAATACAAGAAGAAGACATGAGAATAAGCTCCCTGGAAGATATACGCGCGGCAAAGAAGAGAGGCATGGCCACACTCTATCCGCAGAGGATAAAGATCATGGTGGGTATGGCCTCCTGCGGTGTCGCGAGCGGTGCGAGGGCAGTGAAGAAGGCCCTCGAGGAACACGCGAAAAAGGCCGGTCTCGACGCCGTGGTCTCACCCATCGGCTGCATAGGCGCGTGCTACAAAGAGCCTCTCGTTGACGTAATTCAGCCGGGCAAGCCCAGAATTAGCTACGCAAACGTTACCCCCGCCGACGCACAGGCCATCATCGAATCTCTTGCGGCCGGAAAGCTCCGCCAGGAGGGGCTCTTCACAAGAATCGAAGAAGACCAGAATCTCGTTGAGGGCTCAAAGACTCGCATATCGAGTGGAGAGACCCAGAAGGTTTCGGGCTCGACCTCCTGTTCTGGAGGAGCCGCGCAATTCTCCAGCGTTCTTGCCTTCGAAGAGGTCCCGTTCTTCAAGACCCAGATGAGGCTGGTGCTTCGAAATTGCGGAGTCATAAATCCGGACAGTATCGATGAATACATAGCCAGGGGCGGTTACCTTGCCCTGCACAAGGTGCTGAGTGCGCTCTCACCGCAGCAAGTGATAGAGGAAGTGAAAAGCTCGGGCCTGCGCGGCAGGGGCGGAGCCGGCTTTCCCACCGGACTCAAGTGGCAATTCACGCGAGAAACGACCGGGGACACCAAGTACGTCATCTGTAACGCCGACGAGGGAGACCCGGGGGCGTACATGGACAGAAGCGTGCTCGAGGGCGACCCTCACAGCATCCTGGAAGGCATGACCATAGGTGCTTTCGCCGTGGGGGCGAGCGAAGGATACGTCTACGTCAGGGCGGAGTACCCCCTGGCCATCGAGAAACTCCAGCTGGCCATTAAGCAGGCCGGAGAATACGGGTTGCTCGGCGAGAACATACTGGGAAGCGGTTTCAGTTTCAGGGTCCACCTGAACAAAGGAGCCGGTGCCTTCGTGTGCGGAGAGGAAACGGCGCTCATCGCATCCATCGAAGGAGGGGTCGGTGAGCCGCGACCGAGGCCGCCTTTCCCGGCGCAGTCCGGCCTCTGGGGAAAACCCACAAACATAAACAACGTGGAGACGTGGGCCAACGTACCTGTCATCATCGCTCGCGGAGGGGACTGGTACTCCAAGATCGGCACGGAGAAGAGCCCGGGCACGAAAGTCTTTTCCCTCGTAGGGAAGCTCAAGCACAACGGACTCATAGAGGTCCCAATGGGCATCACGCTGCGGGAGATAATCTACGACATCGGCGGCGGCATCCCGGACGGAGGGAAGTTCAAAGCAGTTCAGACCGGAGGACCTTCGGGCGGCTGCATCCCGGAGAGCTTGCTGGACCTACCGGTGGATTACGAGCGCCTTTCGAAAGCCGGGGCCATCATGGGCTCGGGTGGAATGGTGGTCATGGACGAGAAGGTCTGCATGGTGGACATCGCCCACTTCTTCCTGACCTTCACCGCGGACGAATCCTGCGGCAAATGCGCTCCGTGTAGAATCGGCACTTACGTGATGAACGAGACGCTCCGCCGGATATGCGAGGGACAGGGTAAGGAAGGAGACATCGAGTTCCTGGAGGAGCTGGCCAACACCATCAAGACCTTATCGCTCTGTGGGCTCGGGCAGACGGCTCCCAATCCGGTTCTCACCACTATCAGATATTTCCGGGATGAGTACGAGGCACACCTGCGGAACAAGAAGTGCCCGTCGAAAGTCTGCAAGAGGAAGTTCACACCGGAGGAGATCGAACGTTTGAAAAAGGAGGCCGCGAAGAGAAAGGAATCTGCGAGGAAGAGAGAAACGGCGGGGAAGACGGAGGTGGCGGGGAAGATTGACCCGGC
>CP070702.1:574515-579528 GCA_020349905.1 Candidatus Eiseniibacteriota bacterium | reverse complement strand
AATCGGCTTGATGCTGGTGCTTCTGGCCCCCAGGACGAAGCCGCCGATGCGGTAGGGCCCCCTACCCCTCCCCAGCTCGCTTGAGCATCTTCCTTAAGAGCCCATGCGCCCGGTGCATGCGCGCCTTGACCGTACCCAGAGGCAGGTTGAGGATATCCGCTATCTCTTCGTAGGAGAGGTCGTCCTGGTGCCGCAGGACGACGACCGCCCTGTAGCGGGGAGGAAGGGCGCTCAGAAGCTCGTTCAATCGCCGCTGCTCTTCCTTAACAGCGAGTAGCTCGTCCGGACCCGGGCTCTCATCCACCAGGTCGCGCGGAATCTCGCCTTCCCCGACGGTCTCGTCGATGGAAACCGTGAGCAGCCTGCGCCTTCTGTACCTGTCCACGCAGAGGTTATAAGCGATTCGGTAAATCCATCTCAGGAAGGGCCTATTAGGGTCGCAGCTCTCGAGCGACTGAAACGCCCTCATGAAGGTGTCCTGCGCAGCGTCTTCGGCGTCCTCCGCCTGCCCCAGCATTCTCATCGTGAGCGAGTAGACCTGGCGCCTGTATTTCTGAAGAAGCTTCGCAAACGCGCTCTGCTCGCCGTTTAGGGCGCGTCGGATGAGTTTCGCATCTTCCCTGAGATTGTCTTCCGGCGACTGCCGCATATGTCCTCTGGCCTCCGGCCAGCCCGTTTGTCACCCGGCAAGGTCAGAGCCTCCTTAGCAGAATACGGTGAATGTGATGGCAGGTCAAGGGGCTGGGGGTGGGCAGGAGGGGAGTGTGGATTCGCGGAGGGGCTCGGCTCGTACATCTATTCGACCGAGCGGAGACGGCCTCGTAGGAGATGAGTGTGGACTGAGTGAGTCTTGTGTCGCGCCTCAGCCTCCGATCCGTTAAAGACTCACAGTGTCACACGTTCATTTTGGGTCGGTCCGCACTGGGCGCCTGGTCTTAACTGGGCGCTCCCGCAACCCATTGTTTTGCCTTGACTTGAGGGCAGATTTGTGATAAGTTGCTGACTACAAGGGGCGAAGGAAGCTGACGTGAGGAAACCGACGTGGTGGCTCGTTAGATGCTGCATTGTTCAGTGTCAGCGGTCGGCCCCGTCTGACAAAGGAGCCACAACGATGAAGAGGTTGAAACTGGTCGGAACGCTCGCGTGTCTGATATCTCTTGCGCTTCTTCCTTCGGGTGCGCCAGCCGGGTGGCAGGAGAACGGAAATCCCGTGTGCACGGCCTCGGGTAATCAGCTTGATCTTCAGGTCACATCAGACGGAACCGGGGGAGCCATAATCACCTGGGTCGATTACCGGGGTACCGACCCTGACATCTACGCACAACGTGTGGCCGCGTCCGGAGATACACTTTGGATGACGAGTGGTGTAGCCATATGCACCGCCACAAGTACCCAGTTTCGTCCTCAGATTACATCAGACGGAGCAGGAGGAGCCTTCATCACGTGGCAGGACGAACGGAGCGGAGATTATAACTCTCACATTTATGCCCAGCGTGTAGACGCCTCTGGGAGCGTACTGTGGACTATGGATGGAGTGGCTATCTGCACCGCAGACTGGGAGCAGGAGTTTCCTCAGATAGTGTCAGACGGAGCCGGGGGTGCCATTATAACGTGGCAGGACTACCGGAGCAGTGTCACGAGTTGGGACATCTATGCACAGCGTGTGGATGCGTCTGGGAATGTGCTTTGGATTGTGGACGGAGAGATAATCTGTGCGGCCCCGAGTCACCAGGAAGATCCTCAGATCGCATCAGACGGGGCAAGCGGGGCCATCATCACCTGGAATGACTACAGGAGCGGCAGGTGGGATATTTACGTGCGGCGCGTGAGCGCGTCCGGAGACACACTTTGGACGGGCAATGGTGTGCCAATCGTCACGCGCACCGGTGATCAGATGCAAGCTCAGATCATTTCAGATGGGGCCGGAGGAGCTATCATTACTTGGGAAGATCTCCGGGTTGCAATGCAAGCTGACATCTCTGCCCAGCGTGTGGACGCATCAGGCAGCGTGTTGTGGACACCCGACGGCGAAGACGTATGCGAGGCCCTGAACGACCAGCGTTATCCTCAGCTTGATTCAGATGGAGCCGGGGGTGCCATTATAACGTGGGAGGACTACCGGAGCAGTGTCACGAGTTTGGACATCTATGCACAGCGTGTGGATGCGTCTGGGAATATGTTGTGGACGGCGGATGGAGAGCCTGTCTGTACAGCTGGAAACGGTCAGACCTATCCTGAGATCGTATCAGACGAAGCAGGTGGGGCAATTATCACGTGGCGGGATAACAGGAGCGGTGTCACGAGTTGGGACATCTATGCACAGCGTGTGGATGCGTCTGGGAATACGCTTTGGGCGGGAAATGGTGAAGCAATTTCAACGGATCCCAACAGTCAGTACAATCCTCAGATCGTGTCGGACGGAGCCGGGGGAACCATCGTCACCTGGCGGGACAACCGGAACGGCATCGTCAATTGGGACATTTATGTGGGACGTGTCGATGGGAACGGCCCTGTCGTTTCTGTTGAGGAGATTCCGGCTCCCACCGAGGCATATTGGATGGAGCAGAACTTCCCGAATCCCTTCAATCCTCTGACTACAATCGTGTTTCATATTGTCAAGCCTGCCCACGTCGTCATACGTATATGCGATATTGCTGGTCGTCCCGTGCGCACACTTGTGGAAGGTTGGTACGAGGCTCAGCGCTACGAAATTGCCTGGGATGGACGTGATGATGAAGGGCGAGATGTCGTATCGGGGGTCTATCTATATCAGCTGGAAACGACGGGTGGGGCGGAATCGAAGAAGATGGTGTTGCTCAGGTGATGTGTACATGCTCTGGATGAGCTGCGACATCCAGCGTGCGAATCTAGGTTTGAGACTTGGCGGGGTCGGCGGGCGGCCGACCCTTTCTACTTGACACTTCCCCACTGCTTTCATAGGTTGGCCATAGGTACGGGCGCCTGAGTCACAAACGTCCTGACTCTCAATCCGACCTTCAGTCTTCGCTCGAAAGTACCTGACGCAAGAAGACACTGGCTGAGCGACTGTTCCTTCAGAGGGTGAAAGGGACTTTCCAGTCGGTAACAGAATACGAAAAACCGAACTCGAACGGAGGCAAAGATGAGTTTTGTCGAATACTTGGTGGCTCGAGAGATTCTCGATTCGCGGGGAAACCCGACAATCGAAGTCGACGTCGCTCTCTCCGATGGGTCAGTCGGGACAGGACGCGCGCCCTCCGGTGCCTCGACCGGCACCTACGAAGCGCTCGAGCTTAGGGACGGTGACAAGAAGCGTTACCTCGGCAAGGGTGTGACGGAGGCCGTTGCCAACGTGAACGAGACCATCGGGAGAGAGCTCGAGGAGCAATACGCGCTCGACCAGGTCGCCATCGACAAGCTTCTCATCGAGCTGGACGGAACTGAGAACAAGTCGGAACTCGGAGCCAACGCGCTCGTGGCCGTCTCCATGGCAGTTGCCCGCGCGGCCGCGGAGAGCTGCGGTGTGGGTCTTTTCAGATACCTCGGCGGAGCCAACGCCAACCTCCTTCCCGTTCCCATGATGAACATCGTGAACGGCGGCGCGCACGCTGACAATAACGCAGACATACAGGAGTACATGATTCTGCCGGCCGGGGCTCCCACTTTCACCGAGGCGCTGAGGATGGGCGCGGAGGTTTTTCACAATCTTAAGAAGATTCTCGTTGAGAAAGGACACATCACCACGGTCGGTGACGAGGGCGGCTTCGCACCGAACGTTAAGTCAAACGAAGAGCCCCTCTCTCTCATCGTGCAGGCTATCGAGAAGGCCGGGTACAAGCCCGGCGAAGAGGTATTTCTCGCGATTGATGCAGCTGCCAGCGAGTTCTACCGCGACGGAAAGTACGTGCTCGAGGCAGAGGAGAAGCCAGAGAAGACGGCTGCCGAGCTTGTCGAGTACTACGAGGCGCTTGTCTCTAAATACCCAATCGTCTCCATCGAAGACGGCCTCTCCCAGGACGACTGGGACGGATGGAAGCTAATCACGAGTGAGCTCGGCGAGAAGCTTATGATCGTCGGGGACGACGTCTTTGTCACGAACGTGAAGCGTCTTAAGCGCGGCATCAAAGAGAAGGCGGCGAACGCCATTCTTATCAAGGTGAATCAAATCGGCACGGTCACAGAGACGCTCGAGGCCATTGAGATGGCGAAGCGCGCCGCGTTCGGGACCGTGATTTCACACCGCTCAGGGGAGACCGAGGATACGTTCATCTCGCACCTGGCCGTGGCCACTAACGCGGGGTTCATAAAGACCGGTTCTCTTTCTCGAAGCGACCGCATCGCCAAATACAACGAGCTGCTGCGGGTCGAGGAGGAGCTGGGCGATAGCGGCGAGTACGCGGGGATGAAGGTGATTAAGGGGAGGTAGGGGTGCGAGGGGCGGTGAGACGGGTCACGGAAAGCGTGGGACGACATTAGCACAGAGGTGAGGCCCCCAAATGAGGGACGTAGCGGGCAGGATTAAGAAGTACCGACTTGTTCGGTATCGCCGGCCGGAGCCGAAGGCCAGGCGCACCCTTCTGCGCCTCCTGCTCATTGCTCTGTGCGTTTGGCTCGCATATCAGGTGATTGCCAGCGAGCACGGGCTCATAAAGATCTCCAGGACGAAGAGCGAGATCCAGGAGCTCGACAGGGAGGCCGCCTCGCTCGTCAACGAGAAGGAAGAGCTAGACGAGACCGCAAAGACCTACGAGAACAACCCGTATCTTGTGGAAAAGGCCCTCCGTGACGAGCTCGGCATGGCCAAGGAAGACGAGATAGTCTACAGATTCGAGGACGAGAAGGAGGAGGAAGAGGAGCTTCCCGTGGTGGAACCTGAGAAGCCGGCGGAGAAAGATAGCTCGGGGGAGAAAGGGAAGCAGCCCGCAAAGGGCAAGCGGTAGGCTGGGTGGGGGGCGGAGCAGCGCAGGAGCGGGGCGCATCCGAAAGGCCCCACATCGGAGCGAGCCAAGAATTGACCTTGACAGGCACACACTT
>CP070702.1:571011-574415 GCA_020349905.1 Candidatus Eiseniibacteriota bacterium | reverse complement strand
TCCCGGCCTCTTCTTGCCGTTCTCTGTGGCGACAGCGTCTATCGACAGCCAGACCATGGGAAGCTCATCGGCAACGAAGACCCCCTCGGAGTTGGCAAGAATGAAGTTCTTGAGGGAATCCTCGTAGGTGTGCTTCACCTGTGTAATCCTGGGGTCAACGGAACGCGCAGCGCTGTCTGCCCTTTCAACGATGTCCACCTTTTCCTTTTCGCTAACGTCCATTACGCTGAGCGCATACGGGACGTGATTGACGGAGCTTCTTACGGACAGTCTCGCCACTTCCTCCCGGGCAGGTCCGTCCGCTATCTCCCCCGCGGTACGAGCCGCCTTAAGAAGGAGCGGCATGTCGAACTCTTCACAGTACGCGTAGCCGGTCTGGTCCCCCTTCAAAACCCTTATCCCCACTCCCTGGTCCAATCCGTACTTCAGGCTCTCGACCTTGCCCTCCGAGAATACTATCGTGGTCGTGAACAGCTTCTCGATGTAGACGTCCGCGAAGTCGCCTCCCCTGGAAAGGGCCTCCCGCAGGACCTGCGAAAGCTCGTCGCGCGAGAAAAGCCCGCTCAACGGAGGTTCTTCCGCACGCAGCTGAGTGCTTGAGAGAAGACTCGAGACAATGGGGGTTCCTGCTAGCACGGCTCCTCCTAGAATTGTGCGCTTGAGAAACTTCCGTCGTGGGATTTTTTCACCGAACAGTTCGTCAAGACCCATCTTTCCTCCTACGTAATGGCACCTATCAGGGGCTTGGCCCACTCGTTGACGAGAAACACCATCCTACCGATGAGCAGCGATATTCGTCCCATGACAGTGTAGCCGAACGCCGCCCCGAAGGAGACCATCAGGAACCAGATGCCGAGTCTGGAGATGCCACCCACGGCTCCCTTGTGTTCTGCAGAGAAGTAGAAGTAGACCAGAACCGAGAGCACCCCCGCCACCATGACGATGTTCCACAGCGTATCAATCCCGCTGTAGCTGAGGGACAACATGGTGTCGCCCACCTGCGGGATGACCTCCCCGTGGAGTTTCTGCATCATGTTGACGCCCACGTAATACCCCACGTACACCGCCAACGCCCACCGGCTCACCCAGGCCACGCGCTTGATGTACCGGAAATACAGCATCACACCAAGCCCTCCGGCAAACAAAAGGTTCCAGTTTGCAGAGAAATCCTGGACGAGGGGAAGAACTAGGTTCGGTTTGAGTGTCTGATTTGCGACAATCCCGATGTAGTATCCCAGAGAGAGTCCGGCGAAGAAGCTCTCCGCGAATCTGAAGAAGGGATTGTCCTTGTAGAGAAAGCTAAGCATGCACAGCGTGAAGAAAGCTGCTAGCCATGTTCCTAAGCCTGGCATGTGAAGACCTCCCTACTTGCTTCCGCGCGGTTTTCTCTTCTGAGTGAAATAGACAAGATTGCCGAATAGTATGAATCCAATCATGATCAAATGAACGATCGATTGAACGTCCATGCCCTTCGTTGCAGTATACAGACCCGGTGTGGCGTATATATCAGCCAGCCTAGGGTAGTTATCCATCACCAGTCTTTCGTACTCCGAAGCTCCCTTGAGCCCTCCGAGTAGCCCTACCATCTGCCCCGCCTCCAGGTAAGCATAGTACTTCGGGGCAGACACCGCAGTCGGGCCGACGATAACGGGCAGTCCGAACTGAGCGTTGACAAGGTTGGCCCACCATTCACCGATGATTCCCGTAGCCAGCGTGGCTACGAGGTCAACGTCACCGTAGTTCTTAATATCTTGCATCATCGGGATTTCATCGACCGGCCTGCCGTTGACGTCTAGAGGAAAGACCTCTTTGAAGCTCTCGTTCATCTTTCGCATCGCGGCCTGAGCCCCGTCCTTGTATCCGAGGTTGACGTAGTCCACGCCGTACTCGAGCTCGGGGAACTCCGCCGCCACCCTGTTCAGCTCCTCTATCGCCTCGGAGAGCCCCCCAAGCGGGTATAGCGCTATCACCACGACCTTTATCCGCTTGGCGAAACAGTGCCTGAGGACTGCGTCCGCCATGGGGTCGTTCTCCGGGGCGGAAGACGGTCCGTAGTCGAAAGAAACCAGGATCACGTCTCCCTCCTGGAGCTGGTTCTCTATCCTCTCGAACGCCATCCGGACAGGTGGCGTCGTGGAGACGGGCAGCCCCAGCAGGAAGACGATGGGAAGTATCGTTCCTGCCGCAACGAAGAGGTAGATGATTCGTCTATCAATCTGCATCAATCGGTCCAGGTTCATAGGAGTCTCCTTTCGTCTCTACTCGCCCTTCCCGATGCCAAGATGAGCGCGTTCAATCCCCAGAATCACTCTCAGTGCCATCGATGCGGCACCAAGAGCGGCGCCTATCATGATGCCGCGTTGAGCAGCCATGTTAGGTCTTCCCATTATCCACTCGGTCGTAATCGGAAACCACTCGGACACCATCTCGCCAAACGGAATTCTGCCGAACATTACGATCAGTGCAGCCACGAGAAGTATCGTCGCTTCTACGTTTCTGGCTCTGCAGGCCCTGTACGACGCACTGGCCATGAAGAAGGCCAGGAGGGCAAACATGGTGCCCTGAAGCGGAAGGAACGCGTTGGTGTAGAGCCAGTTGAACGGCGTCGAAGAACCATCCGGCCGGGTAGCGATCCCGCCGAACACGTCGAACGCCCCCAGGAATCCGAACGAGCCCATGATGATGAGCCCGGCGAGAAGGACAATGGAATAAGGCCAACCCGAGGCCCTTCTCTTTATCTTGTTTGTGTTCATTTGAATAACGTTTACAACACCAAGAAGCAGGGCGAATCCGTATACGATGATGAGCCACGAATCGAGCCCCGTGCTCACCAGTCCCACACGCCTTTCCGGCACGAAGAAGGCGAAGATGGGAATCGTTCCTGCCAGGAATGTCAACAAGAGTGGAATCTGTCTGCGCATCTATGAACCTCCTTATCTGCCGCGAAAATTGCCGAACAGGAATATGTGTTTCCGCGTCACTGCATTCTGAATGCGCTCCTGATGAACCCTAACCCCAGTGATTCAAAGATGACACCGAGGCAAAGCGCTAGTATCAATAGGAATTTCGTTATGTCCTGTCCTTTTATGCTTCCCAGAAGAACCGGCTCCCGCGACAGATATGCGCTCGCGGCGTATAGTTCTTCACCGATGAGTGTATAATCACAAGCCACGACAAAGAACGGGAGCTGATGGACCTCAGCGGTGCCCGCAATCTGAATGGCCCCGGTGCTCTGACCGGTCTCGGCTAGAAGCAGACTCTCAGCATAGAAAGAACCAATAAGGAAGTTAGTTGCAGGCCTCTCTCTAACCATTTTCCCTGTTACCGAGGCGGTGTATGCGAACTGGTCGTAGGTGACGTAGTTCACGATCTCCTCCCGGTAGAGGTCTGGCCTTCCCGCCTCG
>CP070702.1:562351-570911 GCA_020349905.1 Candidatus Eiseniibacteriota bacterium | reverse complement strand
GCAAGGTCACCTGTCGTCCGCATATCTACTTTTCCTCCTTACAGTTTCTGGTTTCCGGGCGGTCTACGTGACGTCTCATTATACCAGAAAAGCGTGTACCATCACCACTGCTTGTCGCTCTGGGAAAAGCACTCCTCGCAGAGCACCGCCCCGGACCTGTCCAGCCACACGTGTGTCGTAAGGCCGTTACAGCCCCAGCAGAACGCTCCCTTGGCCCTGCCAGAGGCGTGGTCGAATAGGCCGCAGAATTCGGTGAACGGATGCTTGTCCACCTTGAGCGTCAGAATCGTTCTGGGCAGCCTCATCTCCTCGAGCCCCACGAGCGATAGTCGCACCCTCGGCCAGAAGCGAACCGCCTCGGTCGCGGCTTTTCGCTGCCACTCCAGTTTGGACCCGTGGCCGTACTCCCTGTCGTTGGCGCGCTTCCTGATCGTCTCCATGCTGTAGGTGCCCTCTTCGTGGATGAGGTGCCTGTAGTAGTCCTCAAGGCGCTTCAGCTCGCTCTCCAGAAGCGTGCTGCTACGAGCCTTCAGAGCGAATACTTTGTGCCGTATCCGCGCTATGAGGTGCGAGGAGGCCTCACCGAGAGCAAGCGTCAACTCGCCCCGGTCAACCGGAGGGAGGTCCTGTTCCTCGCGGACCGGGTCGTCAAAGCAAACCCGTTCCCACAGCCCGTCGCTCTCGGACGCCACCTGCCTGAGGGTCACGTCGTAGAGAACGCTTCTCATCTCGTGGGTCGAATCCACCGTGCAGTACGAGACGAGGAAGTGAAATCGCACAAAGCAATGATGATAGCTTTCCCTCTCCACAATCTCAACCCCAAACTTGTCGAATTTCATCTGTTTCGTGAAGCCCCCCGCGCCCCCTGCCCTTTCCCTGGCCACTCGCCGGCAGACGATGCCTTTCTCCCGGGCAACGGAGAGGAGCAACGAGAAGAAGTAGCTGCCCGGCGTCACCAGCTCTGCCTCGCGCACCCGACCGGCGACCTCCTCTGAGAAGGCGAGCACGACGCTTCCTCGCCCCAGCTTCCTCTTGAGCTCCGGCCCCAATTCGACCTCCAGCAGCTCGCCTTCGGTCTTGGTCACCGTGGCTCCCCTCAGGGCCAGGAGAGCGCACGTGAACTCCAGGAGCTCTCTCTTCTCGAGAATCATTCTGTCTTCCTCTCTGTCTCGACGTCGAAAATGCTCCTGTCGAGATCTTTCACTCTCTCGTATCGTTTCTTGGCGTAAAGGAGCCTGGCGCCGAACGAGGAAAAGCGGCGCCTCACCTCTTCGTTGTCCCTGGACGTTGCCCAGATGTGGAAGACCATCTCCTCGAAAGAGTGCTTGTCATCCAGGCTTCCCAGGATGAGGTCCATCTCGCCCACGACCAGCTCGAACATGCTGATTTTTTTGTGCAGTATCTCCAGAACGTACGATTCCACCGTGTTCTCGGTGGTGAAGTTGAATATGTGAATGTCCTGCTTCTGGCCGAGCCTGTGCACCCTTCCTATCCTCTGCTCGATGCGCATCGGGTTCCAGGGAAGGTCGTAGTTTATCACTCTCCTGCAAAACTGGAGGTTTCGCCCTTCTCCTCCGGCCTCCGTACTCAGCAGTACCTGGCCATAACGTTTGAAGTTGGCGATGGCTCCCTCCTTCTCGCCCGGGGACAGGTTTCCGTGAAACACTGACACGAGCTCGCCCCGCTCCTCCAGCACGTCCTTCAGGTAGTCGAGAGTGCTCCTGAACTGCGTGAATACGATGACCTTCTCCTTTCTCTGCTCCAGAATACTCAAGAGGCCGTCGCACTTGGAATTGAACTTTATGCTGTTGGCCATGTCATACAGGGCCTGAAACCTCGACCGGGCGGCTCGATACCTGGCGCTCGAACATATGCGCTCGAGCGTGCGCAGGGCCGCGAAGCTGCTACTTCCGATTTCCTTCTGAAGGACCAGGAGCGTGAAGTACCACTGTTTCTCTATCTCTGTGCGTCTGCTTCCCATCAGTTCGCGCACCAGCTCAGCCACGGCGTCGTAGAGCACCCTCTCCGGTTCCGAAAGCTCGAAGGCCACGCTCTGCACCACCCTCTTTGTGAACGGGACCTCTGCCTGGCTCCTGGACGTCCTGACCATGACCTCGGAGAGAAGCCTGCTCAGGCTGTGAGTGTTCTTGGCCAGGCGTCTGTCGCCCCTCACCATGAACTGTCGCCGGAAAGCGCGATAGGTGCCCAGGGTCCCCGGGCGCAGTAGCGTCACGAGGTTGAAAAGTTCTCTCAGGTCGTTCTGGACCGGCGTTGCCGTGAGCAACAGGACGTACTTGACGTCCAGGCTGTGCACGAACTTCCAGGCAAGCGTCTTGTGGTTCCGCAGCCTGTGGGCCTCGTCGACGATCAATACATCGAAGGTCTGCTGACGCACTCTCTCCCTGTTCTTTGCGCTCTTGGCGCTGTCGATGGAAGCGACCACGATGTCACCCTTGTCCCAGTCCTTTGGTCCGGAGGCGATCGTGGCCTCCAGCATGAACTTGTTCCACAGCTCTTCCTTCCATTGAGCCAGCAGGGAGACCGGAACAAGTATTAGAGCTCGCCTGACCAGGTGCCTGATGAGGTACTCTTTCAGTATGAGGCCCGCTTCTATGGTCTTTCCGAGTCCCACCTCGTCTGCAAGGAGCGCCCTTCCCCCCAGGTCTCTGGCCACCTTGAGGCACGCCCTTATCTGGTGTTCGTGCCTGTCGACGTCTCTCACGCCCTGAAAGGCCACGAGTTGAGTGAAACCCTTGTCCAACGCGAAACGTTCCGCCTCCATCCGCAGAGAGAACTCCTCCGACGTGTCGAATTCACCTCGCGAGTGCTTCTCCAGGATTCCGTGGCAGCTCTCGTCCCATTCCAAAAGTTCCGTGCTCCGCCACTCCCTACCAGCCACCGCAGCAAGCTCCTCTGCGAGTGCCTGTGCAGTGAGGGCCTCCTTCTTGTCCCCTTCCGGCGACACGCTCGCCTCCCCGGTATCTCTCCCTTGCTCTGAGGCCGGGACCTGGACCACGGGGTCCACCAGGGGATAGGTGGAGACTATCCTCTTCACTCCGCAGGGGAAGACGACCTCCAGGACGTCGTGTAGTGCACCCTTGCGAACGTCAACCACGAGCCCCTCACCGAAGAGCCTGTGGACCACCCTGCTGCCTACTTCGAATTCCTGAGTGCTCAATTGCCTGCGCGCTCCTAGTTCGTGATGTAGAAATTGAATCCCACCGCCGCCTGTACGCTTCCCAGCGTTCCATCCTGCCCGAAAAGCCCGTAGCCCCTGGCGGAGAGGTCGACGGCCACGACCCGGTGGAAGAAGTACTCGAGTCCTGCCCCGAGAGACAGTGCGATGCCGTCGGGCCCGACCGTCGAATAGCCGACCCATTCGTCGTCGGCGGAGACGTACGCGCTGTAGTCCCTGCCCGGATGGTGGACTCCTGCTCCCACCGTGATGTAGTGGGTGAGCTGGCTCTTTCTGTCGAAATACCAGAAGTAGTCAACTGTCACGACGGACACGTTCATCTCCTCGGGCCGCTCGTCCGGGGAGATGGCGTCGCCACCAGCGAAACTCTGCCGTTCCAGCGAAACGCCGAGTGCCCTGTTGCGGCCCAAGTAGTATCTGAGGCGCACCGCGTAGCCGGCTCCGTTGTCGAAGTGTTCGGTCTCGGTGGCCTCGCCCATCAGGAGGCCGTATTGGCCCTGGAATCCCACCGTGAACGCTCCCTTCTCCTCGAAGATGGGACCGGCCACGCTTTCGGACGGTGCGGTGATTCCCAGGAACACCATCGCGCACAGCGACAGGACAATCGTTTGCTTGTTCACTCTTCTCCTCCTTCTTGGCTAATCAGCCTCGTTCACGGGAATCCGTGCTCTCGGGTGAAAACGCGAATGAATGATCCTCAGGTACTCGCGGTCCAGCTGCGTGTAGATCTGAGTCGTGGATATGGAAGAATGTCCCAGCAGTTCCTGCACGACTCTGAGATCCGCCCCTCCCTCGAGCAGATGTGTCGCGAAGGAGTGCCTCAGCACGTGCGGGCTGGGCTTGATTCGTAACTTGGCTGCCAGGCAATGCTTCCTCAGTATCTTCCAGAAGCCCATCCGCGAAAGTCTCTGCCCGCGCGCGTTGAGAAACAGGGCTCTCGACCCGCTTCCCTTGAGCAGCTTAGGCCTTCCTCCCTTAATGTAGGCCCCCAGAACGCGGCAGGCGTGCGTGCCGAGCGGTACCAGTCTCTCCTTGCCCCCCTTGCCCAGGCATCTGAACTGTCGCTCTTCCAGGTCCACGCTGCTGAGCGTGGCAGCCAGAAGCTCAGAAACACGGCAGCCCGTGGCGTACATGAACTCCAACATGGCTCTGTCCCTGAGCCCCAGCGTGGTGGAGCAATCGGGTTGCGCCAGGAGTTCCTCCACCTCCTCTATGCTGAGTGTCTGAGGCAACCTCTTCCAGAGCCGCGGCCGCTCCATGAGCTCGGTCGGGTCCTCCTGCGTGAGCCCCGAGGTGATGAGATAGGAGTAGAACGCGCGAATGGAGGAGAGGTTGCGTGCCACGGAGGAGGGGTCGAAGCCTCTCCTTGAGAGACTGGAGACGTACGCGGCCACGTGCTCTCTCTTGGCCTGGTGTGCGCTCTTCCTCTTGCTTGCGGACAGAAAGCGCAGGAATCGCTCCACGTCACCCGTGTAGGAGCTCACCGTGTTGGGCGTGAGTCGTCTCTCCAAGAGCAGGTATTCCTTGAACCTCTCGACGGTCCGTTCTGCCTGCTTCGCAGTTTCTTTCCCTGTGACCGAGTCGCACTTCATAGGAACGGATTCCACTTCCTCTCGTCGCCTATGGTGGTGTTGGGACCGTGTCCCGGGAGAACGGTGGTGGTCTGCGGAAGGCACAGGAGCTTCGCCCTGATGGAGTGAAGCAGAAGCTCCAGGGAACCTCCAGGAAAATCGGTCCGGCCTATCGAGCCTGCGAAAAGAGTGTCGCCCGAGAAGACCATCCCCTCTCTGGCGAGACTGATGCCGCCCGCTGTGTGCCCGGGCGTGTGAAGCACCTCGAACAGCAAGCTCCCCACTTTGACCCTGTCCCCTTCCTTGAGCACCCGGTCCGCCGGAGACGAGACTATGGCAGAGGCCGCGACGAACGAGAGGTTCGTGGTGGGGTCCTCCAGCATACCTGCGTCGTATTCGTGTATGAGAAGTTCGGCACCCGTTGCCTCCTTGATCTCGGTGTTGGCCAGTATGTGGTCGATGTGTCCGTGTGTGTTGAGAATGGTGCCTATCTTGAGCTTCATGTCCTCGACCGCACCCAGAATGGCGTCGGCGTCTCCGCCCGGGTCGATTATCATCCCCTCCTTAGTCACCGCGCATCCCACCACGTAGCAGTTCGTGGCCAGCTCACCCACAACGAGCTTTCTGAGTAGAATGTCTTTCATCTTGAAGAGTCTCCAGCGAAACGAGCTCTCCCACCTATCTGGTCAGGCTCAAATCCAGGTCCTTCTGTCCCTGCTCCAGCGCGATGAGTCGCTTCTTCCACTTGATCCCGCTGCTGTACCCTCCGAGCCCGCTGTCGCTTCTGATAACCCTGTGGCAGGGCACCACTATGGGTACCGGATTGGCGCCGAGGGCGTTTCCGACGGCGCGGGCACAGAGAGGATTCCCGCACTGTTCTGCGATTCTCTTGTAGGAGACCAGCCTTCCGTAAGGAATCTTTTTCGCCATCCTCCAGACGGATTGCTGAAACGGAGTCCCCTAGCTGAGGTCCAGCTCCACGTCGAACGAGAGCTTCTCGCCTTCGAGATATCTCGTTAACTGAGCCGCAAAGTCCCTCAGTGCCTTATCGTCTCTCACCAGCTTGGCCCCTCGCGCCTTCCTCAGCTGCTGTGGTGTGCGCCGCTGGCCGAAGAATCGCAGAAGGAGAAAGCTGAGACCCTTTGGGCTCGCCGCGAACCAGAGCGTGCCGAAGGGTGTCTCAAGAGTTGAGTACCTCAGAACCTTCATGGGAGTTCCTCCTCTCGCGGGCCAGTGAGTGGTCGCCTTTCCTCTATGCACTGCGACGTCTTTCGGTCTCCCTGCGCGGGCCTTCTCGAAGCTGGCGGAGAATCCGCCGGGCCAGGACCGGGCCCACGCCTCGGACTGCCGATATCTGGTCCACCGTGGCCTCTTTGAGCGCACGCACAGACCCGAAGTGCTTGAGCAACGCTCTTCTCTTCTGTACCCCCACGCCCTCTACCTCGTCGAGGGCCGAGCGGACGGTCTCCTTCTTCCGCAGTTTCCTGTGGTACGTGATGGCGAATCTGTGTGCCTCGTTTCTCATCCTCTGGACGAGCCGGGCAGCGCCGGAGCTCACCGGAAGACGGACGCTTCCCTTTCGCCAGGAGAAGCTGAGCTCCTCCTTGCCCTTTGCCAGGCCGATGACGCCGAGCCCCGTCACGCCGGCGTCGCCCAGCGCACGTACGGCGGCCGAGACCTGGGCCCTTCCGCCGTCCACCAGCACGTAGTCGGGCAGCGGCTTCTCTTCTTTGAGCAGTCTCTCTGCTCGCCTTCTCACCGCCTCCCGCATCATGCGGAAATCGTCCTGTCCCAGGACTCCCTTTATCCGCATCCTTCTGTAGTGCGAGCGCCTGGGCTTTGCGTTGCTGAACACGACCACCGAAGCGACCGCCTGGCTACCGGAAATCTGAGAGATGTCGAAGGCCTCCATGTTGACCGGAAGCGAGGGAAGACCGAGCGCCACCTGGAGCTCCTGCACCTCCGGCGCCAGTTTTCCCGGTCTCTCTCCGGCAGGGGCCCGGAGTTCCTCCAGAGCGAGGAGAGCGTTGTCCTCGGCCATCTTCTTCAGCCCTGCCCCCTCTCCTCTCATGGGGGTTCTGACGGAGACCTTCCCTTCTGCCCGCTCCGAAAGCCATCGGGCCACGACGTCTCTGTCTCCCTCCAGGCTGAAAGGCACGAGCACTTCACGGGGAATGACGGCAGCGTTCAGGTAGTACTGAGAGAGCGCGAAATAGAGCACCTCTGCGTCGCTCTTTCCGGAGCTTCCCTCCAGCACGAGGACTTCCTTTCCCAGCACCTTCCCCTCCCTCACCTTGAGCACCACCGCCGCGGCCGTGTCTCCGTGCCTGGCCAATCCAAGGACGTCAGAGTCATAGTCCCTCAGTGCGAACACGCGCTGCTTCCTGAGAGCGCTTTCGATGGCCCGGACCCTGTCCCTGAGTTTCGTGCACTTCTCGTACTCCCTTTCCAGAGACGCCTTCTCCATTTCTGTGCCCAGTGATTCCAGCACGTCCTGGCTCCGACCTGAGAGGCAGGTGAGCAGCTCCTGCACCTGCCTGGCGTACTCCTCCGGAGTAACCCTTGCAGTGCACGGCGCGCAGCAGATGCCTATCTGGTAGTCCAGACATTCGCGGCCCCTGACCCTGCCCGGTTGCGCACCCGGACAGCTCCTCAATCTGAAGGCTCCCCTCAGAAGCCTTAAACCAAACCGCACGTCCTTTACGTCGGTGAACGGGCCGAAGTAGCGAGAGCCGTCTTCCTCAACGGTGCGCGTGAGAAATATCCTCGGGAATCTCTCTCTGGCCGTCACCTTCACGAACGGAAACCGCTTGTCGTCCTTCAGGTTTATGTTGTAGCGGGGCCGGTGCTGCTTGACCAGGTTGGCCTCCAGGATGAGGGCCTCTATCTCGCTCTGTGTCGCGATGTACTCCACATCCGTTACCTTCTCAAGCATGGCAGCGCGCCGCGCATCGTCGGTGAAGTCCCGGAAGTGACTCCTGACCCGTAAATCCAGCCTTCGAGCCTTCCCGATGTAGAGTATCTTTCCCTTCCTGTTCTTGAAAAGGTAGACTCCAGGCCTCGCAGGCACGGATTTGAGTTTGGCTGCCATGCTCGAAGACACACTCACAGTTACTCACTCCTCGGTCTACGTTCCCTCTTGAGGATCCCGGAGACGAAGCTCATCTCCCTGCACTTGAGGACGCTACAGAAAGTCACGTAGGAGCCCACACTCAGGGCAACACACACCAAAACCTGTGCGCCCTGCCGCAGCGTCGTGGCGCTACCAAACCTGGCCTCCATGAAGCTCAAGGCCCCGAAGCACACGACGGCCATGAGAGCGGCGGCCACGGAGATGCGGCCCACGCTCTTCACTATGTCGCGTCCCCTTATCCAGCCCAGCCTGCGCCTGAGGTATCGCATGAGGAGCGTCACGTTCAGCGTGGCGCTCAGAGCCGTGGCCAGGGCCAGGCCTCCCAGCTGGAGAAACTGCATCAGGATTACGTTGAGCACGATGTTGGAAAGCATGGCCGCCACCGCTATCTTCACGGGTGTCCTGGTGTCCTTGAGCGAGTAGAAGACGGGGACGGTGCACTTCACCATTCCGTACGACGCCAGGCCCACGGCGTAGAACATGAGAGCCCACGAAGTCATCCAGACCGAGTCGCCGCGCGTGAACTCTCCCCTCTCGAACAGCAGTCTTATGATGGGGTAGCGCATGACGATGAGTCCCAGGCTGGCAGGGATCATGATGAAACACACAAATCTCACCGCAAACGAGAACGTGTCCCTCAGCTGCTCGAAATCCTCTCTG
>CP070702.1:559716-562251 GCA_020349905.1 Candidatus Eiseniibacteriota bacterium | reverse complement strand
TCCGACACCATCTGGCCAAATCCACGCTTCCCGCGGAGCTTTCACGGCGAAAGCCGCTAACGTACTACGAACGCACCTCGGGCAGGAAGAGGCCACAAAAGTAGTTGCAAGGAATGAAGTAGGAGTACTCGCACATTGCAGGGTCCTCACCGATGCACCCGACGTGGCCATCACACGGGCTACCCGAGCTGTAGTCCCACTCCTCCCCGACAACCTCGCATGCAACGTCGAGCCGCCGGTTGCACTGAACTGCCCCGTTACTTCGCTGCATTTGCTTCAGTACCTGCGCTTCCATTGTCTTACCTCCTATGCCACGGAATGAGCGAAATACAGTAAGAGACAGCGTGCACGAAAGCCGTTGCGTCATCAATCGGGTAGACCCCTCTTTTCTTGGCCCGGCTAACCCCCTATTCGGCTGTAGGGGAAACCCCCGACACTGCGGGCCGGCGAGCTCCGAAGGAGAACACCAGCGCCACGGCTTTCTCTTCTGCCACGTTCACCGGTCTTCAAAGACGTTGCGATGCATGTTCACGTGTGATACAAATAAAGCGCATTGCTCAGCTGCTCAGGAGGCTGGCATGGGTATTAAGAAGAAGACGAGACGGGCTCGCGCTCGATCGGCAGCAGCCAGCACGATCAAACGGGAGACCGCGTCTCGTAACGATGTGGTGAGCACCGGGAACAGCCTGCTCCAGAAGAGGACTGAAGGGCAGCTCGCGGTTCGTGATGACCTGGCGGATCTTCTGGGATCGATCGAGGTTGCGGCAGTCGTTCTGGATTCGGACCTGTGCGTCGAGGGTATCACAGAGACGGCGGCACGACTCCTCGGTCTGAACGCCTCGGCGGTGGGACGTCCACTCCGTCAGGTTTCTGAAAGCGCCTTCGGCGAGGAGCTCGAGTCCGGTGCCGCGCACGCACGCAAGCACGCCTCCACGATTGAGACGGACGTGCGGGCGCAGGATGGTTCTTGGTACCTGGTGCGCTACTTTCCGTATCCCGCCCGTGACGAGGTGACTACCGGGTTGGTCATCACCTTCACCGACGTGACCCGGCTGAAGGGGTCCCAGCAGGAACTGTGGGGCGAACGGGACGTTCTGAGGAATATCTTGGACTCGATGGGAGAGGGAGTGTATATCGCCAATTCGGACTTTGACATCGAGTACGTAAATACTACGCTGCAGAGAGATTTTGGCCCCTACCGGGGTCAGAAATGCTACGAATACCTTCAGGGGCGTTCCACAGAGTGTCCGTGGTGCAAGAATGAAGAGGTTCTCGCCGGGAGGAGCGCCCGCTGGGAGTGGCGTTTCTCCAAGACAGGAAGAACCTATGACCTCATGGAGACTCCCCTGTTGAATGCAGACGGCAGCGTGTCAAAGCTTGCCATATTCCGCGACATCAGTGAGCGGAAGCAGGCGCAGGAGGCGCAGGAGAAGCTTCTGCACGAGCTCGGCGAGCGCGTCAAGGAGCTCCAGTGCATGTACGGGACGTTCCGCTCGATCCGTGGACGCGAGAGCCTGGAGGACATCTTCCGGGATGTCGCCGCCCTCATTCCGCCGGGGTGGCAGTATCCCGAGATCACGCGGGGCAAGGTGCTCTTCGAAGGCCGCGAGTATACCTCAGAGCCGTTCGAGGAGACCGCGTGGAAGCAGTCCAGTGAGATCATCGTCAACGGCACGCCGAGCGGCGCCGTGGAGGTCTACTATCTGGAGTCCCGGCCGGAGCTGGACGAGGGCCCCTTCCTGAAGGAAGAGCGCAGCCTCATAGACAATCTCGCCGTCACCCTGAGCCAAGCGGTCGAGCACAGAAGGGCGATAGAGGAGCTCACGCGGGAGTTGGCCGTCAGCCAGGCTCTGGCAGAACTGTCAAATGCCCTGATCGCCGACCCCTCCTCTTCCATTGAGGAGGTCTCCACCATGGTCGTGGATTATGCCAAAGGGCTCACGAAGAGCGAGCATGGCTACGTTTCTTCAATCGATCCGAAGACCGGGGACAACGTGGCACATACCCATACGGCCATGATGAAAGGCCAGTGCCTTGTTACCGGCGACGAAAGGAGGATCGCCTTTCCGATCGGACCGGACGGGCGCTATCCCGCATTGTGGGGACACACCCTGAACGTCCGCAAACCGCTGTACACGAATTCGCCTCGCAAACACGAGGCATCGCAAGGAACCCCGAAGGGTCACATCCGCATCAAGAACTTCCTCTCAGTTCCCGCCGTGGTCGGTGGAGAGCTGATCGGGCAGGTGTCCCTCGCCAACAAGCACGGCGATTATACGGAGCGCGACCAGCACACCATTACACGACTTACCGAACTCTACGCCTTCGCAGTTCAACGCAAGCGGGCAGAGGAGGAGAGAGCGCAGCTGGCCAGATTCCCCAGCGAGAATCCAAATCCCGTCCTTCGCATTGCCACCGACGGAGCCATCCTCTACTGCAATGAAGCGGGGCGTCCCCTGCTGGATGTCTGGATGTGCGCCGAGGGCCAACCCCTCACTGGCCGGTGGCATAACCTCGTCGTGAAGATAGCACATA
>CP070702.1:546948-559616 GCA_020349905.1 Candidatus Eiseniibacteriota bacterium | reverse complement strand
TCGTCATAGTATACGCAGGAGAACATCTGCTGCCCCAGAGCCTCGAAGTCTTCGTCGACCTCAGTGTCACCGTCGTTATCGTATCCGTCGTGGAAATCCTCGTCCAGAAGCCCGTCACCGTCGTCATCGCCCGTGCCACCCGGGCCGAACCTCAGGCCTCCGGACATTCCCTCGAAGGAGGTATACACCTTGTCTATGACGCTCAACGAGGGTCGCAGCTCGGTTTCGTATGCCGCGGTCGAAACGTGAGGCACGTTGTCCTCATCCAACGCTCCGATCCACAGCCCGGCGACGTACAGATACTCGCCGCCTTCGTAGCCGAAGGACAGAGCTTCGATCCACGGATTCCCGAAGAGACCGAGGTTTGTGACCTGCAGTGTTACCCTGCCCACATCGTGCGTGTAGACATCCGGAGGTCTGACGCAATAGATCCCCGCGGGCACGCCCTCGTTGGGATCCTCTATAGGGGCCCGGGCAAAAGCAACATCGATGTCGGCCGCAGCACCTGCCAGGAAGACACTGCAGACGAGTAGAAAGCTTGAAAGCGCAAACCGCCTCAGAGATCCCATTTCTCTAGACCTCCCTCTAGGTTTCACGTCGCATCATCCCCCTAGAATCGGATTCCGATACCCATCCTAACCAACGTGCCCTCCTGCCATACGCGAGGATCGTTGACGGGGAAGTAATCGTCTCTGCCGTCGTCGTTCACGTCACCGGCGTTGTACGCTCCGCCGGCCCGCTGTGTCTCTGTGTAGTAGATAACGTAGTCCTGGGTGTTACCGTACGGCGCCGGCGGCCAGTTGTTCGGCTGCAGCAAGAAGATGTTCTTCGCGTTGAGCAAGTTCATGCCCTGCAGAAACACGGTCAGGTGCTGACCCCATATCCGGTAATGCTTCTCAGCCTGAACGTCCAGGGTCGTCGTGCTCGGCAGTCTCTCGGAATTGATCTTGGCCGGATCCTGCTCTCTCTCGTTCCTACCCACGGGCGTGTACGGGAATCCGGTGCCGTACCTCCATACGAAGCTCACGGACCACTGGTCCGGAACGCTCAGGTACAACGAAGCGCTCACGGTGTGCCTCTGGTCCCAGTCGAGCGGCTGTTCGGCAATGGGCAGATACAGGAACGGGGTCCTGGTGAGCTGCTCCGGATCCGAGGCAACACCCGTCGCCAGACCGAACGTGTAAGATAGCTCTCCGCCGAAGTTGTGACTGAAACGCTTCCTGAGACTTACCTCGAATCCTCTCGTGGAAGCGTAGTCCTGGTTCACGTAAACCAGGATGGGGTTCGGGCTGTCGCTTACGACTCTCTCCTGCGCGGAGAGCAGGCCAAAGATGTCCTTGTAGTAGACCGAGAATTGCCCGAACACGGTGCTGCTGAACATATGCTGGACAGCGGCCTGGTAAGAGATAGTCGTCTCGTTGCTCAGGTCCGGGTTACCCCGAACAATGACCGTGCTGGCGCTCCTTCTGTCCTCGAAGATGAAGCGTCTGTCGGGAATCTGATAGTAGCGCCCGTAGTGGAAGCTCAGAACGTCTCTGTCGGAAATGGGATAGGCGATCCCGATTCTCGGGCTGACCTGGTCCTTGACTCTCTCGGCGACGTCGGAAAGGTCTATCTGGTCGCCCACAGAGAACACGTCATATCTGAGACCGATGTTGAGCACCATTCCTTCGTGCTCCCATCTGTCTTGCACGTAGAACGCTCCCTCGGGATTGAAGTAGTGGTAGTCGCTCCTCAGGGCCCCATAAAGTCCCTGACTGTTCACTCTCTCCGGGTAACGAATCGCCAAAAGCCTCATGTCGTTGTACGTTGCCTCGAAACCCGATTGGAAAGTGTGGCCTCTGTGCTTCCCGGTAAGGTCTCCCATGACTGTCCATATCTTGGTGCGTCGTTCGTTGTAGTACGGGTAGTCGCCGTGAGTGACGTAGAACGGTTCCACGTCGCCGTCAATCCAGTTATACCAGTACTCGGGATAGCGCACTTCGTACTCCCAGGGCATCTTGTCGAGCACGCTGCCCTTCGAATCGTACGAGTGATTGCTCAGCTTCGCCGTGTAGAACAGACTGGGGCTCACAGTGTGCGTCCACACCATCTTGAACTGCCTGAACTTGTTCAGATAGTTAGGCGTGTGCTCGGCCGGGTTATACGGCAGGTACGTGGAGTCGACGGGATACCAGGACCACGCGCCGTGCAGGAGGTCGATCTCTCCGCTCGTGGCCGTGTCACGCATCACGCTGACGTAGCCGTTCCGGCTCCACATGTGCAGGTAATTGTCGTGCAGGGAGTAGTTCTGAACGTATTCGGCCGTGAGCTTGTAGTTGCGCCCGATCTTGTAGCTCAACTTGGACTGGAACTTGGATTCGTTGCTCTGCCTGTTTCCCAGAGAGATGAAATCCAGGATCCTGTAACGCGACCTCTCCTCCGTCGTCTTGAGGTAAGTGTCTTCGTAAGTCCCTTCGTAGGAGAGGAAGTACGTCATGCCCTTGAGGAAGAACGGACCCCCAAAGCCGATACTGATTCTGTCGTAATTGTCGTAAGTCTTGTCCCTGGCCCCGAAATCGTCTGTCAGGTATCGAATCTCTCCGGAGAACGTGCTCCCGCCCTCCTTGGTGACGATGTTCACGATCCCCGATTGAGCGTTTCCGTACTTGGCATCCAAACCGCCCAGGAGAATCTCGGATTCCGACAGGGCAAGCGTGGCCAGGTCCACGGCTCCTCCCACCAGGGGATCGCGCACCGGGATGCCATCCACCATGTAGAGCACCTCACCAGTGCGGCCGCCTCGGAAGTGCAGCTGTCCACCCTGTGCCACCACGCCCGAACGAAGCGCGATGGCCTCCTGGAACGAGTCCACGGGAAGTGTCGTGAGCTCCTTGGACTCCAACACGTGCTTCGTGGTCGAGCTCTCAAAGTCAATACCGACGCGCTCGCCCTTGACCTTGATCTCGTCCAGGGTGGCAACCACCTTGGCGTGCAGCCCAAACTCAACGGTGGTCGTCCTGCCGGCGTCCACAGCCACGTCGGTCCTGGTCTCGGTGTCAAAGCCCATCATCATGGCCCTGACCGAGTGCACACCAACCGGTACCCGATTGATTACGAACGAACCGTCCTCCAGCGCCATGGCACCCAGCGTGCTGCCCAGCACGACAACGTTGGCGTACGGAAGCGGCTCTCCTGTCGAGGTATCCACCACCCTGCCGGCTATCTTGCCCACACTCTGGGCAAGGCCTGCCGAGGCGGTGAAAGCGACCAAGAGGCACAGGAGCACCAGCACTAGCAACGCGTTACAACGGGGCATCGCCACCCACTCCTTTCTCTGCGGCATTACGAATTCACGGGCGCAAAAGCGAAAACCAGCTGACAAATCATGCGTTACGCGTGCGAGCCCCGGCCTGGGATCGGCACGTCAGGCGGGAGAAACGAAAAGTGCCGGAAGAATACCCCTCACTTGTAGAGGCAGCACAAATCGTGCCATGCCGAGCCGGATCTCGCGCTTATGTCGTCTATATAATGCTATCCGCCTCAACGAGTTAGCAGAACGCTCTCTCAGGTAGAACGGCTTCCGTGGGACGCCCTCGTTGCTGCCTTGAAACCGGCGTCTCCACTCAATCGTTCAAAAGCCGAATCCTGTTGAAAAACAAGCGGGTTCGGTGGCTACTAGATAACCACGCAACCGGGCATCCTGGTATCAAGTCACCGTCTTACGTCAGAACTCCGTCCCGCTCGAAAAATTGAACTCTCTAGCCACCACACCGGGCACCACACATTCGCCGGCCCGCACCGGAAGAGACGTGGCTTCTATCTTGTTGAGCAGCTCGACCACGCTCTCGTTGAACCTGAAGTTCTTGATTCCGGAGGTTATCTTCCCGTTCTCAACGAGAAACGTGCCGTCTCTGGTCATCCCCGTGAGAATCACCTTCATCGGGTCCACAACGTTGACGTACCAGAAGCGGGTGACCAGAACGCCTTTCTCCGTACCCTTGACCAGGTCTTCGAACGGCACTCCGTCTGCGACGTCCAAGACCACCGAGGCCACATGGGGTCCGAGCGTATTGGGCACCGGCAGGCCATGGCCCGTGCTCTGACCTCCCTCCTTGACCGCCGTGCTTCTGTCGTGGACGGGACCCTTGATCACCCCACCCTCCGCTATCGCCACTTTCTGAACGGGCATGCCTTCGAAGTCAAAGGGGCGTCCCCTCAGCAGGTCATTGTATACGTCATCGTACAGGTGTATCTTAGGTCCGAACAGCTGGCGCCCGGTTTTACCCGACATGAAACTCCTGCCTTCCTGGACCTGCATGGCTCCGAAACCAATCCAAGCCATGTACACGAGCAGCTCCGCCACCGCAGCCGGCTCCAGAATGACAGTGTATTTCCCAGGCTCGATGGCCCTGGGTTTGCTGCTGACCTTCGCTTTCTCAACGGCAGCGGAGGTCAGTTTGGCCACGTCGACATCAGAGACCCGCCAGGAGGAGGCTTCTGCCCACCCCGAGCTGTCGTTTCCGATTGTCGTTATGCTGAACGAGGCCTCCGTACCGCGGTGATACGCAAAAAGCCCGCGGGAATTGGCCACGGCAAGCGGCGCCACCTCTCCGTAAGCACCCAGAGATCCCATTCCGCTCGAAAAGTACCCGGCAGCTTCCAGACCGTTCTTCTTGCACAGAGCCACGGCCGCGGCCACAGCGTCTGCACGGGCCTCAGGAGAAAGCGACGCAGTCCCCTCGTCGTAGGCATCCACTTCCCGATAGACCTGGGGCTCCGGTACCGGCAAGAGCTCGGATATCTCCGGCTGGGCGCGCGCCACGGCCTCGGAGGTCTTTACCACCGCCTGGATGTCCGCGTCGTTGAACTTGTTGGTGACCGCCCTTCCCGTTTTCTTCCCAAAGCTGCTCCTGACCGAGAGCTGGTAACGCTGCTCGTTCACGTTCTGATGGATGATGTTGTTCGCAAACCGGGTCAGGGAGTAACTGCCGCCTCCGATGAAGGCCTCCATCTCGTCGGCTTCGGAGAAACTGAGTGCTTTCTTCAGAATGCTTTCGGCTCTGGCCTTCTCCACTACTTCGCCACTCCCACGTTAACCTGCCTGAATCTGGCCGGAGCAGATCCGTGCGACATCTTTGCGATCTGCCCGGGCTGACCCTTACCGCAGTTTATTATGCCCCAAGGAAACCAGTGAGCGTCGTTGCAGACCGCGTCGCAGGAATTCCAGAACTCCGTGCTTATCCCTTGATAATTCGGATTCTTCAACATCCTGCCCGTCTTGCCGTTCTTGATCTCCCAGGCGATTTCAGTAGAAAACTGGAAGTTGTAACGCATCTGGTCTATGCTCCAACTCCTGTTGGTGAGCATGAAGATTCCGTCCTTCGTGTCGGCAATCAGGTCGTCGAGGGTCCACGTTCCCGGGGCCAGACCGATGTTGGTCATTCTGACCAGGGGAATCCTGTTCCAGCCGTCGGCCCGCATGCATCCCCTGCTGTTCTTGTCCCCGCAAACGTCGGCGGTTTCTCTCGACGTCAGGTACCCTACGAAGAGACCGTCCTGGACCAGGTTCCACTTCTGGGCCGGGACCCCCTCGTCGTCGAATCCCACGGTGGCCAGCCCGCCGGGCAGGGTGGAGTCCGCCACTATGCTCACGAACTCTGAGCCGAGGCGCAGCTTCTTGTGCTGGTCCAATTTCAGGTAACTCGTGCCGGCGTAGTTGGCTTCGGTCCCAAGCACCCTGTCCAGCTCAGACGGGTGCCCTATGGACTCGTGTATCTGAAGGCAGAGCTGGGCGCCGTCCAGAATGATGTCCTTCTTCCCAGACGGGCACTCGTCTGCAGAAAGAAGAGCCACCGCCTCCTCCGCTGTCCGCTCCGCGTTCTCGAGGAGCTTGAGTCGCTCCACTATTTCATAACCCCCGGATGCGAAATGACCTTCCGAGGAAGGGAAGGAGCGCCTCTGTACGTCGCCCTCCCCGACCGCGAGCGCCACCATTCCCGCACCGGAGCTAAGAAGCTCCTGCTCGATCACAGAACCCTCCGTGCTCGCGAAAAGCTGCTTCTCACGTTCAAAACCCATCGAGCACTCGGCGATGGCCAATCCCTTGACTTTTCTGAGGGCTTCGTCGACCTTGAACAGGAAGGACAGTTTCTCTTCAAGAGGAACGGTGAAAGGGTCTTTCTCGAACGGGGTGTTCCAAGTGGCGACGTGTGCCTTCACAGGGGCCAGAACCAGTTTCTTGTCCTGAAGCTTCGAGCTCGCGAGGGCTGTTTCCACGGCTCTCGCGGCGGTGGCCTGAACGGACTCCCTGGAAAAATCATCGCTGCTCGCGAATCCCCAGGAACCCCCGGCCACGACGCGTACGCCGAAGCCCGTGTTCTCGGATGTCTCGTAGGAGCCTACCTTGCCGTTCTTGGTGCCGATGTGTTCCATCCTAGATTCGATGAGACGCGCATCGGCGTAGCTCGCGCCCTTGGCTTTGGCTGTATCCACGGCGAGGAGGGCAAGGTCTTTCATGTTTCTCGTGTCTCCATCAGAACAGGAACCTGCCGTAGAGAAGGAGAGCCTGATAGGTTGTCTCTCTTCCGGCTCCAGTGTCGACGTCCGGCTTGGTCACTCTGTTGACGAACGCGGCGTCCACGGTCAGCCTGTCGTCCTTCAGATAACATCCTGCCCCGACAGAGAAAGCGTTGGCCGTGAAGTCGTTCTCCGGGACCCCCATCTGCCTCTCCTGGTTGCACTGTGAGTAGCCGGCCCTCAGCGCCAGCCACTTGAGAGGTCGGAATTCCCCACCGCTACGAATATCGACGGCCTTGAAATCGAGAACTTCTTCCTCGAAGGGAATCCTGCTCTCCAGCCTCCCGCGATTCATACGCCACTCAAACCCCACGGTTGCCATTCCGCCGATTCTGTATGACGCCCCGCTTCCGAGATTCCACTCGTCCCTCACCTGATCGTATTCATCCATCCAGAGAAGCACGTTGGGCTCGGGGTGCTCCCAGGCCTCCTCACGCTTAAAGTCGAAATACCCGCTCACGCTCAACGGCAATCCCAGGTCCGAGGCAATCCACCGCGTGGCGAAGAAGTCGTACGTGGTGGCTTCGGAGGAGATCGTAAATTTTCGCCTGATATCGACATCCTCGGGGTTCAGGACAAAGAGGTCGGACCAGTTCATGTTCAGCGTCTGGTCGGCATCGAAGGAGAAGCGCCTGTAATTCACTACGCCGCGCACCCTGCCGAGAACGTTCACCAGGGCGTGAGAGGAGAAGCTCCTCGTGGCCCGCGCTCTCTTGTACAGGTCGTCGTGGAAAGAGTCCTCACTGGCGGCCTCGATGGCCTGCACACCCATGTCAAGGCTTCCTCCCACCTGCAGCCAATCCAGTGGTACCAGCACCAGCCCCATGTCGACCCCGAGGTCGCTCACCTTGCTGCTCATGTCGTAGAAGAAGACGACGGGCTTGTTGTCGCCCTCAAGCGCCGCCCTTCCCCTCACCCCCACGTAGGCCTTTCCGAGAAGCCTATGGGCATAGTAGCCCTCCACCAGATTGCTCGTGATCTCGTTGTCAATGAAAGCCGTATCGGGAATCGCGACTTCACTGGTCGGAAAGTTTATCCTCAGGATGTTTCTCAGGTATTGGTCGTCTACTCGATAAAGGTCTATCAGGCGCGTAGTGAAAGAGCCTCCGCCCGCGTAGTGTTCACCCCGCAGCACCACCAGTCCCCCGCTCTCCCAGATACCCATGTCCTGCCACCTCACGGCGTCCTTCTCATCGGTCCATCTGCTGTAGCCCGCCCAGGAATCGGCGTTCCTGGTGTCTTTGTCCAGAATGACCGCGGCCACGTTCCCGGTGAAATCGTAGAGATTCACCTCGTTATTCTCGTCCTCGACAGCTATGGTGAGGTTTCCCATGCCCGCAAGACGGATGGTCCCGGGTCCACGTATGAGCTCGACATCGGTACCGGCCAACCATATCTCATCGAGGTGAGCAGAAGAACGAGCGGGTGAGGCGAGAAGCAAAATCGTGAGGACTAACAAAAGAAGCCTGCAGCTTCTTTGCTCGCGCATAGCAAAGTCTCCTTTCCCTCTCCAACCCCGCCTGAGCCCATCTGCAGAGCGTTAGGGAAATGTTCGGACGGGTGATAACGTACGGCACGTCAGGGCCTTCCGCCGCC
This sequence comes from Candidatus Eiseniibacteriota bacterium, assembly GCA_020349905.1. Classification (GTDB taxonomy): domain Bacteria; phylum Eisenbacteria; class RBG-16-71-46; order JAFGJU01; family JAFGJU01. The sequence goes on along the minus strand of CP070702.1, from coordinate 551,462 downwards.
AAAAAACATCAGTGAATTCTAGACTTAATGGCTCCAAGTGTCAAGAAAAAAACAGCCCCGAAGGGCGCCACCTCCGGGGCTGGAAAGGGTCCAATGCCTCCCGTATCTACTGTCTGATTCTCAAGACCAGCGGAGCCGAACCGCTGTGTACGATGCCGGAACCGTTCCAGACTGCCACGGCGAAGTTGTAGGTTCTTCCCGGGTAGAAGGCCACGTCCTCGGCCTCCTGCCATGTACGCATGGCCCTCCTCAGCTCCACCGTCCAGCGGCCCTCGTCCCACTCGCCCTTCGCCTTCACGTCTCCCCTGCTACCCGTGGGGAACTTGACGACGTAGCTGGGCACATAATCCGGCTCGGGATCCCTTTCGTCGTTCCAAGGCAGCAAAGGGCCCGGGTTGATGGTGTCGCAAGGGTTAAAAATCTGGGCGTAAGGTCCGTAATCGAAGACAAACTTGGCCGGGCTCAGGTCGCCGTTCGTCCTCTTGGCGATAAACTGGGGCACAAAGGTGCCGGACCGCCGGTTCGTCCTCCATATCCCCTCTCCGGTGTCCCCGCGCAGGGAAACGGAGTCGGCCACCATGTCGTCACACCTTATCACGGGATCCGTTCTGGCGCGCATCCAGTACCAGACGTCCAGCTTGCCCTTGGGAGGACTCATCCGCCCATGGCACGCAGCCATGCACCCGCGCGAGGCGAAGGATCCCGTCTCGTCGCTGACGGGCGTGATTTCGAACATCAGACAGAACCTGTCCTCTTTCTGGTACTCGGACGAGCGAACGGTCCAGTTGGCCGGGTCGATGAGTTCTTGAGTTTGCTTGCAGTCCTTGCCCTTCCATGGGGGTCCAAGATAGATGAGGCGGTCGGGAAGGATGTCGTCCGTGCTGTCGGCCCATTGCAGCAAGAAGTAGACCGTGTCCGGATAGGGGGTGTAGACCGACTTCATCCTGAGATAGAAATTGCCTCCCAGGTTCCCGTTTTCAGGACTCATCGCGATCAGAAGCTCCGGGGCGTTCAGCCACTCCCTGTCAAACGCATCTCCGTCGATGCGAGGCGCGATCGTAGTCGGGATCGATTCCAACACGAGGGACGGCGCGGGCCAGTCGCTCTTCTCGCTGCAGCCAAAGCTAAGAACCAGCAGCAGAATAGAAACCGCCAGAGCAGGTAGGATAGGAAGAACTCTTTTCATCTGCGCTAACCTCTCGTCGTAGTGGGTGACCCCCGGCAACTTTGTCCGTCAAAATACACTATACAGCGCAATCGCACTTGTCAAGCCCAAAAAGCCGCTGCGTGCTCACGCGCTGTACACTCTGTAGTCGATCTCGGGAAAGATGTTGTCTTTCCACTCCATCTCCTCGAGCCTCTCGAGGTCGATGTTGCCGGACTTCAGGGCCCGGTAGAGTTCGCCGAAGCGCCCGACGTGTTCCATGGTTCTCCTGACGGCGTAAGGAACCATGGTCCCCGTCTTCATGATGAACGCCCAGTCACTGCCCTGGGCCAGGAGGAGCTCCCTGGCCGCCTGCGAAAGAGCCCTCCGCTCCAGGACCGACGGGTCTGCGAACGCGCTGGCCAGCTCCACCATACGGCGCGCGGCCATGTGCAGGTGCGGATAGATCCAGTCGTTGCTCTTCTCCAGCCAGACCTCGCTGTAACCCCTCCACCCCCAACTGGAGAGCGAAGGAACGGATACCTGGCAGGTGGGATTCTCGTCAAGGTAGTCGCTCGGTGTCACGAGTCGCAGCGTGTTCTGGTCGAACGCTATCTTCCTGAGCAGGAATTCGAGCCACTCGGGACCTTCGTACCACCAGTGCCCGAAGAGCTCGGCGTCGTAGGGCGCCAACACGATGGGCTTTCGAGCCCCCATCAGCTGTGCAAGGTGTTCGACCTGTCTCTCTCTGTTGAACATGAAGTTGCCGGCGTGGGTGGCCGCACGCTCCCTCGCAGCATCAGGGTCGTACACCTCCTTGTGAGCCGACGGTCCCGTGATGCGGTAGTACTTGATGCCCGTGTTCTTCCTCTTTCCATCGGCGCAGATGTACGGCCTCACGTACTCGTAGTCCATGTCGTAGCCGACGTCACGGTAGAACTCTCTGTACAAGTAGTCGCCGGGATACCCCTCCTTGGAGCTCCATACCTGCCTCGAGGACTCTATGTCGCGCCCGAACGCGGCCGTACCGGAAGGACAGAAGATGGGCGCGAAGACCCCGTACCTGGGTCTCGGGTTCGCGTGCAGTATGCCGTGGGCGTCGGTGAAGAAGAACCTGATTCCCGCCTCGCTCAGGAAGCGGTCTACTCCAGGCTCGTATCCACATTCGGGAAGCCACATCCCCTGGGGCCTTCGCCCGAAACACTTCTCGTGCTGGTCCGCGGCCACCTGGATCTGTGCCCGCACCGCCTCCGGAACCACTGTCATCAGCGGCAGGTAGCCGTGCGTGGCTGCGCAGGGGATCAGCTCTACGCCGCCCCGTTCTTGAAGTTCTCTGAACGCACGCGTGAGGTCCTTTTCACACCTACCCACGAAGTATTCTCTGGCAGCAGAGAAGCGGTCGAGATACATCCGGGCCAGCCTGTTGAAGTCGGGTTGGCCCTCGGTTCTCCTGACCTCCTTCTCGGAGAGCTCCGTCAGTTTCTCCAGGTGCCGAACGTAGCGATCCTGAAGCAACGGGTCCTTAAGCATCCCCACGAGGCTGGGGCTGAGCGATATCGTCAGGCGGTAACGTATCCCCTCGTCCGAGAGCCGCTCGAGCGATATGAGTAGAGGGATGTAGGTCTCCGTGATGCTCTCGTACAGCCAGTCCTCTTCAAGAAAGAGCTCATGCTCCGGGTGTCTCACGTACGGCAGATGTGCGTGAAGCACAAGACACAGGTAACCCTTTTCATCCATGCCTACGTCCCTAGTAGTCGAAAGCCAGAGACAGGACTCACCGCGTCCCCCCTGTCTCGCGTCAGGCCTTTCGCAACGTCCTATCGGTCCTCTTTCCTGTGGCGAGGACCGGGGTCTCTCCAGTGCTCGGGACTGAAAGGCAACGAGGCCTGCCCGAGCTCCAGCCTTCGAGCCAGTCTCCGGTGCAGCTCCAGAGAGCTCGCACCCCTTGAGAACCCTCCGGACAGAGCGTACATCTCCTCGTACTCCGAAGCGAGGCTGCGCCACTGCTCGTCCAACTCGTCGGACATCCTGTCACTGGGAGTGGCGACGAGATTGGACCTCATCAGCCGCAGGAACCTGCCATCCAGGGTCAGCAGTCCTACGTCCACCCAGTAGGTTCTCGAGGGACCTCCGACGCTTATGTACCAGTTCCTGGAGTGCAGGGCGGGAGTGATGTCGAAGAGGATTCGCTCCGGCCCGCCTCCTTCTGCTTCCCGGCAGCAGACCCTCAGGATTACCCGGGCGCCCTTGGCCGCCTTTCCCAGCCGCGACATGGCCCGAGACAGAGTCTCCTCCGTGAGCTCCCAGTAGGTGTGAATCCAGTACGGGTCTCTCACCATGACCACAACCCGGTCCACACCGTAGGAGTCCGGAAGTCGCGACCCCGCCTCCGCCTCTGCCCGCACGAAGGCACGCTCCGCGCGCGCCGCCTCCTCTTTCTCTCGGATAAAGGGAGCGGTTTCCGCGTCGCCTTCTCCGTAGCCCAGTCTTTCTCGACCCTTGCGGTTCACCATCACGGTCCTCCTCAGCCGGTGCCCACCATGTCAGACTTGAGAGAGGCCACCTTACCCAGGACTTCCGTTCGTATCTCGTCGAGTCTCTTCTCGGACCTGGCCTCAAACCTGGCAACGAGGGCGGGCTGGGTGTTAGAAGCACGAACAAGACCCCAGCCGTCTCCGAAAAGTATCCTGGCACCATCTATGTCAATCACCTCACGAGTGTCGGCAAAGAACTGCCGCAGGCGCTCCACCAGGCGAAACTTCAGCGAATCGGGGCACTCCAATCGTATCTCGGGGGTGGAGACGTATCGGGGCAGCTCGTCGATGAGGGCCGACAGAGGCTTCTCGGAGCGGGAGATAAGGGACACCAGCCTCGCTGCGGCGAAGATGGCATCGTCGTACCCGTAGTAGCCGTCCGCGAAGAACATGTGTCCTGACATCTCGCCGGCCAGGAGTGCTTTCTCCTCTTTGAGCTTCCGCTTTATGAGAGAGTGGCCCGTCCGCCACATCAGAGGCCTCCCCCCCAGCGCTCTTATGTGCTCCTCCAGCCCCTGAGAACACTTGACGTCGAAGATTATGGTCCCGCCCGGATTGCGCGCCAGAATGTCCGTGGCGAAGACGGCGACCAGTTGATCGCCCCAGATGATCCTCCCCTTGTCGTCTACAGCTCCTATCCCGTCTCCGTCGCCGTCTTCAGAGACACCTGGGGACTCACGGATCCGGTGATCGCCGGCGACGGGACGGTGTACGTGGGGACGTACAACGGGAGGGTCTTCGCGATCGACCCGTCGGCCGAGGATCCGGCCGATCGCGTGCGTTGGGAGTTCGATACGGGTGACTTCATCAAGAGCCACTCCCCGGCGATCGGGGTC
>CP070702.1:542916-546848 GCA_020349905.1 Candidatus Eiseniibacteriota bacterium | reverse complement strand
GCCCATGCCGCCCATGCCGCCGCCCATGCCGCCGCCCATGCCGCCCATGCCGCCGCCCATGCCGCCGCCCATCATTCCGCCAGGCGTAATCATGGCAACTTTGGGCAGCGATTCGCCGCCGGCATTCTGCAAGAGATAGTAGCGGGTCTCAAGTTCCTCGTACGATTCATGGCGCAAAACGTATGGCGTCGAAACCCAGATGAACTCCGGCTGAACTTTATAATCCAGCCCCATCTGAGTCAACAGAGCCTTCAACGCATCCCTCAGCGGGATGTTTTTCAAATTGATACGGCGCATTTCTCGAGGAATAGTTGCCATTACGCCTGCACCGCCAGGACCACCCGGTCCACCGCTCAGCTGGCTAAATTGGCCGAACTGACCTTGGCTAAACGGTCCGCGCTGCCCGCCGCCGCTTCCGATTCCTCGAAACTGTTGTTGACTGATCTGGTACTGCTGTCCCTGCATGCCAGGCTGCATTTCCATGGGAAGAACAGGTGGCAGCATCACGCGCTCGTCAAGAACTATATTCACGTCGTAGAAGTTCGACAAGAAATCAAGCACGTCGCTGATGTCCGTTCCGGGTTCGAAATCAACGCCGACCGGGGAGTCCAGTTTCTCCTCGAGTTTCGCTATCCTGTCCATGACCGGCTTCTCTTTTTTCTCCTCTATAACGGGCAGCTGGACACTGAATGGCCTGATGCCGCCGGGATCTGTTCCTGGCGGTCGTCGCAGCTTCTCCACGGTCCACAGGTTGGTCTCCTCCCGTTCAAGCCGGAGATCTTCTCGAAGCTCCTCGCGTTTCTTCTCTAGCGCCTTGCTAGTCGCAGAGCGGATAGACTGAATAGCCCTATCGTTGACCGGATCGACCAGCAACACACGTTCCCATTCGCCTACCGCCTTATCATACTGGCCCTGATCATAGTACTCCTGTCCCAGATCAAGGTACTTCTGGACTGTGCGCTGCCTAACCTCTTCAGGGCTGGGAACAATCTCCTTCGGTTGCGGTGCTGGTGCTACAGGGTACTCGATCTGGGGTTCTTCTACCGCACCGGGGGTCAAATACTGTGTACATTCGTCCGCATACTTCTTCGCGATCTTGTTATCCGGATCGACAGCGAGGACACGGTTGAATTGTTCCAACGCATCCCTGTACTTACCCTCGGAATGGAGTCTCACACCAAGGTTGAGGTACTCTTCGACCTCGGACTGCTGCTGCGCCATCGCCACAGACATGCCCGGAACCGGGCTCACGATCGCGCACGCACACAAACAACCGACCATTACCGTTACGAGTTTCGCCAGCGCTTTCATCCTCTCCCCTTCCTTTTTTGTGGGCTATCCGGTCGTCCTTACATGCTTCCTGTTTGTAGGAAGCCACTTGAAAACGATCTCTCCTGCCTGCATGTCTATTTCTTCCAAAACAGCCTTTCTGTCTGCAAAGTACTTACCCTTGGTCAACGGTTTGGGTGTTCCACCGTCTACGCTGATCCAAGCGTACAGAGCGCCCTTCTCTTCAATGCGATCGAGTTGAATATCCGGCATATCAGCATCTGCGCTCTCATCATCGTCGCTTGTGGGACTAACCGAACCCGACTGGTACAGATCCCACTTCCCGACCCTGATGTCCGCGTATCTCGTGATGGGCTCGTCCGGTCCGGTGTCTATCGCCGGGACGTCCGCTGTAGGCGGCGGCGCCGGCGGATTGGAATTGGGCGGAGGAGGGGGTGGCTGCCAGACTATTTGCACAACTCGCCATATCAACACCACCACCACTATCGCGAATGCTATCTTCTCGGGAGCCTTCGCGAGGCGTTTGAAGATTTTTCGCAACTGTTCCATGGTCTCTCACATAAGCCACATTCCCCGGGCCGAGCGAACTCTGCCAAGCTGCGACCTGGGAACAAGACTTTATTTGGCGCTCAAGTTGTGCTTGTCTCCCGGCTGAATTAGCCACCGGGTCTCTTACTTTTAAGACCGGAGAAAGCGTCGGCTCCCGGACCGCCCTGCGCCCTCATTCGCTTCATGAGCGCTCCGAAACCCCCGAACCCGCCTTCTCCCAATAGATCCTCCTCTTCGCCAGCAATTACTGCCGGCTTGTCAAGTATCCAGGTGGTCGTCAGAGAAACCTGCACCTCAAAGTTCGTCACGCCCGGCATATCTCGAAGAGCCCTGAGCGTCAGGCTGTCGACGGAAACGTACTGCGGACCGTTACCGCACCGGTGCAGGAACCTCTTGACATCCTCCAAAGACGCTGTAAAACCGAGCTGAAACGGTATAACATTTATAAATCCACTCTTCGTCTCAGGCTGTCCAAGACCGAAACTGGTGATCGCCAACGCGCCGTGGTCCAGAGCTAACCCGAGTATGTACTCGGTACAGCTAAGCTGGTTAAGCAGTGTCGGCACGTCCTCACGCGGTGGTATACCCGGGCCAAATCCGATATCGGGCGGGATGGCCACGTTTCGCTGCTCGGCCTTCTTGAGCAGCCTGTCTCGGGTCGCCTTCCACTCCTCGTTAAAATAGAATCCGGGCTCCTTTTCTGCCGGCGGAACCTTGGCCAGAGTCGCCGTAAAGACTTTTGCACGTCGCTCGTATGCGAGCTCCCACTTCTCGATCTCGGGCTCCAGAATCTCAAGGTACTTCACGGGGTTGGTATAGTAGCCGAACTTCGACTGTATCTGTTCGAACTGCCTTTCCTTCGCCTGGACGTCCTCCATAGTGTCCTGGTAGAGTTTCAACTGCGGCCAGAAAAACTTGAAGAACGCAGCGCCCAAACCTCCGAGAACGAGAAACGCCACCGCGAGAAATATTTTCTGTCGTGCGGTAAGTTGCACAGCTCACACACCTCAATTCACAGCTTAATGTCTATCCTGAACTGGAATATCAGGTTCTCCTCAACCAGTTGAGGGTTCTGGTACTGAGTACCCCGGAAGCCGGACCCGCCCATACGTCCTCGGGAACCCGTCATGCCGCTGAGACCCGCAAACCCTCGACCACCACCGAAAAGCCCTCCTCTTCTCTCTTCGGAGCGAGAGCTACCACTAAAACCACCGTACCCTCCAACCCCGGCAGCTCCACCGGTTCCCCGCAAAGAGTTCCTGTCCACCCGATTTATCTGTTCAGTGTACAGAACCACCTCGGCCACCCCGGCCATGCCCTCGAGCGCCTCTTTGAACTCCTGGATCTGGCGCAGCGTTTCCGCGTATGCGACAATACTCAAACCGTTAGGCTTCGATCCGCTCACTCGTGCTCCGGTCCCCATAGAACGCCGACCGCCCCCCTCATCGCGTCTGCTGGACAGACCACTAAAGGCGCCGCTGCTAAGACCGGACAGCCCGGCGGCGCCGCCACCGGAAAGCCTTCCACTGAGCGCGGCAAGTCCGCCCCCTCCACCTTGCGTCCTGCCGCCTGTAGCCGACTTCCCCGCAAACTCAATGGTGGCAATGTCACCAAGCGTTACCCCGGCCGGAACCGCTTTGCACAACCTCGATAGCGGAACTAGCCACGTGGTCCTCTCGTTGACACCAGCCATTTCGTTCAACAGCCTGTACTTTTCTTTGTAATCGTCGATCTTCTTTATCAGATCCTCCCGCTTGAGCTCATGTTTTTGGTATTCCTTGATCTGAGCGTCGAGGAAGTCTTTGCGCTGTTCGTTTATTCGATGCTGCCCGGCGCGAATAGGAACCACCGCCACCGCTATGAGCACGAGAGTAGCGAACGACAGTCCCCAGTAGACGGCCTGCTCCTTGCGTTTCTCCGCTTTGACGACGCGCGGCGGGATAAGGTTCACCTCGAGCGGACACGCCATCACATTGCGCAGAGCCAGACCAAGGCACGTCGGTAGCAGATGCGGCACAGCCTGGGCCGTCGCCGCTGTTGGGGCGGCGCCGAGATTCTTGAACGGATCGGCCAACCGTACCGGAACCTCCAGT
>CP070702.1:532080-542816 GCA_020349905.1 Candidatus Eiseniibacteriota bacterium | reverse complement strand
CCCGTAAAACGAGTCGTCTCCTCGGGTCCGTAGTCGTCCAGGACACCGGTCCACAGGGCGGCGTTGCCCCCGCCCGCGTACAGGCGGTCCCAGTCGTCCGGAAGCCCGGGAGACGGGTTCGCTGTGATGGCGTTACCGTCCAGCTCAAAGGTGTCCGTGAGCGCAGCAGACGCCACACCCGCAAACCCAAGAGCAAAGACAGCAGCCACCATAAACACAAGCGTCTTGAGAGCCGAAGCCCTCCAGACGGACTTCCCGCCACTACTAGGCATAGCTTCAACCTCCGTTTTTAGGTTATTAGGTTAGTGGATTCGAATACGGGTCAGTAACCGGCCCCTGCAAGGACGCCGTGTGGCGCAGTCTAGAAACCCGCATTCCTTTCAGATGTTTGCCGGTAGTTACCGGTGTTCGCCGGTGTTTACCGGCCGCAGTCACTCAAACTATGCTTTTCCTACCGACCTCCCTTCGTCTCGCACACGGAAAGTGAACTCCGTCCGTGCCGCAAGTATTGTGAGCACTCAATTCTGGGCGGGGCGTGCCTACACCACGACACGTACGTTCCGGTCAATTTGAAGTGAAGAGAAGGACCGTTTCCTGCTGGTCCCGTTCAGCCGGGCGCACGCTCACCCGGGTCACCGCCTGCCAGTCACTGCCAAAGAAGCAAAACACATCCAAGCAGCTCAGCGGGCTGCAAGATGTGTGATGTGGCCCTTAAGCATCTGAAATCTATGTTATATTATAACCCGAATCGCCGCGCTGTTCAAGCCCAAAAACCGTTCAGAGTCTTGAGAGAAGGAGCTAGGTTGAGCAGTTACTACGAAGAGAAGCTGGCCGCCGAGAGGTTGAAGCGGTGCTACGACATTGCGCCTCCAAGAGTTAAGCAGTACCTGAACGCGGAGATAGTGCACGTGCTGGGCAGCATGAAGACAGGTAGGACCGTTTTGGAGCTGGGGTGCGGCTATGGCCGGGTCCTGGTGCGTCTGGCTGAAAAGGCAGGGTCGCTGGTGGGCATCGACATATCCCGTGTGAGCTTACTCCTCGCGCGCCGGACGATGAGCGCCTACCCCGACTGCCTACTGGTTCAGGCAGACGCTGTCCGGCTTCCCTTCCAGGACAGAAGCTTCGACCTGGTGGCGTGTATTCAGAACGGTATCTCTGCGTTCCATTCTGACAACCGACTTTTGATAGGCGAAAGCGTGCGGGTCACGAAGCACGGTGGGAAGGTCCTCTTCTCAAGCTATTCGGACAAGTTTTGGAACCACCGGCTGGAATGGTTCCGGCTACAGGCGCGGGAGGGCCTCCTGGGAGAATTCGACGAGGAAAAGGCAAAGAACGGAGTGATAGAGTGTAAGGACGGTTTCGAAGCCACGACGGTCAGACCGAAGGATTTTCTATCTCTTACGGCCGGACTGGACGCTGAAGTCCGCCTGGAAGAGGTGGACGAGTCTAGCCTCTTCTGCGAGATAGTGCCACGGCGTAGTCCCGCGAGTTAATCCCGCAGGGAAACCCCCACGGACGGAAGTCAAAAGCCCAACGAGATAGCCACGCCACTCGCCACCCAGCAGAGAGCAGTTACTGCGACAGACGAGGAGTAGTAGAGCGCTGGCCTGGCGGCCCCCACGGCCAGAACAGGTTCCCTGAGCCGCGCTCCGAGGCGGCATCCAAGAGGGAAGAGAAGCGCTGAGAAGCCGGCCCACGCCAGACCGTTCGCAGCCATGTAGTCGACAAAGCCGCCGGCGCGACTGAAGGAGAGCAGATACGCGCACGGAGCCAGCTTCGTACCGGCCAAGTGGAAAGCCCCGCGGGCCACCAGAGCCGCTGAGGCTGCAACCACAGTTTGAATCAGATAGCTCCCGTGTAGCCTTCGACCGGCTACGGCCACGACACCAGCCAGAGCAGAACCCTGAAGGAGGACTGCGAGACAGGAGTTTGCTTTGCACATGACGGAAACGTGCAGGACGGGAACCACCAGCTGCTTACAGAGAACCGCAACTAGGGCGATGCCCAGAAGCATCAAGGGTTTTCTCAAAACGCCTACAAATATGGCCAACCCCACACCCATTATACCCATGCCCACACCTGTCAGTATTCCCGCCCGATGAGAAACCCCCCACGCCTTGAGTGCCCCCCCGAGGACAACCTCCGCAACACCCCAGAGAGAACCGAGCACGATTATCGTCATCAACACGTGACCAACGGGTGGTTTCCCGGGTTTATTCGCTGGAGTTGTCATCACTTACCTCCTTCTCGAACTTCTGAACGACAGAGCGTTTTCAGGACAGACCTCGATGCACCGCCCGCACGCGTGGCAGTCAGGCCGGGACGCGCGTCCTTCCAGAATGGACGGAACCGCCGGGCAAGGACTCTGCTTTACACAGACGCTGCAGTCCGTGCAGAGGTCCTTGTTCACACGAACTCTCACGACCGACAGGTGCTCCAGAATCCACGTGAGCAGTCCCACCGGACAGATCAAGTAGCAGAAAGGTCTGAAGACGAAGACCCCTGTTGCCAACGCCGCAACTAAGGCGATCGTGGCCACGAGTCCGAATCCCCAGTGAAGGAACTCGAACGGATTGAAGTAGTCGTAAACACTCAGGCCCGTAAGGAACACGGTGACGATGAAAACCGCAAAGATGAGAGCGCGTATCGTGTTGCTGGGGCCGAACGGAAGTTTGGCCTTCAGCCTTCCGGGCAGCGGAATCCTGTGCGACAGTTCTTGAAGGGCGCCAATGGGACACACCCAGCCGCAGAAGAGTTTGTTCCCGACGAGGCTGAGCAGGACTATGGAGGACAGAATCGCCCAGAAGGTGACGGGAACACTCCACCCGCCGTATAGGAATTGAAACGGCCTCGTGACCGTGCACAACGGACTGGGATGCAATCCCATTCCAGACGCGAACCGTCCGAGCGGTAACTCGGACAGAACGCCGAAGACGAAGAACATCGCGAGTAGAAACGCCAATCTGACTCTCGAGGAAACCCACGATTTCACTAGGAATGCGAGTCCAACAGCACAGAAGAGCGCAGCGACCCAGACACGGGGCAGTGCCAAGATGTCGAAGAATCCCGGCGGCCTTCTCTGTCCCTGTGCTTCTGCCCAGAGGAGTGTTACCATCAACGTTAGAGCGACCACCACGCCGAGTGTCGCTACCAGCACACGTTTCGAGGAGGCGCAGTTCCCGTTCATCTATTCAACCTCCAGAGCCGGCCACCACATCAGAGCCAGCGACCCAATCACAGGCAGGGGCCCAACCAGAGCCAGCGACCCCGATTCAGATTCCGGCACCTGATTCGAGAGCCAGATTACTGCTTTCGCGGGTCACTGCTGCGAGTCCACAATCGTCCCATTTTAGTGCCAAATGGACGCACGCTGCAATCCCCACGAGCACGCGAGCGCCCGCAAAATCCGTTCCCGGGCAAGAACGTCCTCCAAAGTTGCTGAGCGCCAGGCGCAGGTCATCCGGGCGCAGGTCGCCCCGCGGGGCACATCGCCGCTCGCACGCGTCATCCCACGCGCTTTCTGAACGCCAGAACGCTAACGGAAAAGATGGTCAGGCCGAACGCGGCCAGTGGCACAACGTCCCGCAAGAGGAACGGAAGGGACGAGCCCTTCTGGAATATGTCACGAATGATCGACATGAAGTAGCGCATGGTGTTCAGATGCGTGAGCTTCTGCAAGACAGGCGGCATGTTCTCGATGGGGATGAAGAAGCCGCTCATCATTATCATGAATACCATGAAGAACCAGGCCACAAACATGGCCTGCTGCTGAGAGCGCGTGATGGTGGATATGAATATGCCCAGGCCCAGCGTGGCGAATAGATACAGCAGCGCCAGGAGTGCCAGAAGCATGTAGCTTCCGTTCATGGGAATCCTGAAAATCAGCACGGCCACGGTGGTGACGATGGCCAGCTCGACGTACGACAGAAAGAGGAAGGGTATCAGCTTGCCAGCCAGGAGCTGGTGCTTCCTGAGGGGAGTCACGGACAGCTGCTCCATGGTGCCGATTTCCTTCTCTTTGACCAGGCTCATTGCTGAGAGCATCATCGGCAGAATTGTCAACAGGACCACCACAATGCCCGGGACCATGAACTGCTGGCTGCTGAGGTCGGGATTATACCACATGCGTTCTTCCATTCTCACCGAGGAGAGCCCGGCTGGCGGAGCGCCGCTGTCTTGCACGGCCGCGTAGTCGGCTCCGAATCCTGCCAGGATTCCGTGGGCGTAACCCGTCGCTATGCCTGAGCTGTTGCCGTCCACACCATCGGAGACTACCTGAACCTGCGGCTTGAGCCCCCGCACGAGGTCGGCCCCGAAACCCGCGGGAATGACCAACCCCATCTGCACTTCCCAACCTCGCATGCCCTCTCTCACTTCTCGCAGGTCCGTGGTGTGCCCGGCCAGGTCGAACCTGTCGGTGTGCACGAAGGCCAGAACCAAGTCCTTGCTGACGGTGCTCCGGTCGTAGTCGACCACCATGAGCTTCGTGTGTTTCACTTCCGTAGTTATGGCGAACGCCAGGATGAACAACTGGACTATGGGAACCGCAAAGATGATGGCCACCATCGGCTTGTCTCGAAACACCTGCCGGAACTCCTTTTGGGTCATGTGCACGATTCGCCGCATGTCATCTCTCCAGGTTCATGCTGAAACGTCGAACCGAGACGACCAGGAGCACGAGGGACATCGCAACGAGAGAGAGTGCGGGGGCCGCCAGTTGCCCTAGCAGGCTTCCCTTGAGCAGGATGCCGCGCACTATGAGAAGGTAGTACCGCGCGGGAACGAGATACGTTACGTACTGCAGCGCGGCCGGCATAGACGCGATGGGGAAGACCAGGCCCGACAGCAGGATGGTGGGGAGCAACGTCACCGTGAGCGCGAGCATCATCGCCACCTGCTGGGTGCGCACCCTGGTCGAAATCATCAAACCCAGGCTCAGCGCCGTGATGATGTAGAGAGTGGTCAGGAGGACCAACAACACAGCGCTCCCCACGAACGGCACCCGGAAAACGAGCAGGCCGACGAACAGGATGACGGCGGCGTCCGCAAATGCCAGCGCGATGTAGGGAAGCACCTTTCCGAGGATTATCTCGTGTGGCAGCACGGGTGAGACCAGCATCTGCTCCATGGTCCCCGTCTCCTTCTCCCGGGCGATGGCGATGCTCGTGAGAAGCGCGGAGATCATCACCAGTATCATCGCGATTACTCCCGGCACGAAGAAGTAAGAGCTTTTGAGATTCGGATTGAAGAGAACGGCCGTGCGGACGTCGAACGGCACAGGAAGTTGTGCGCCGCGACTCGCGTTGTAGTCGACGAGCACCTGATTGCAGTAGTTCCTGATGAGAGTTGCAGCGTTTGAGTCCGATGCGTCGATGAGCACCTGCAGGCTGACCGGGCTGGCGTGCAAGAGTTGCCGCTCAAAGTCGGACGGGATGATGAGAGCCACTCTTGCCGCCCGCGACTTAAACAGGTCCCCTACTTGGGACACGCCGCCCTCGAAGTAGAACGGTCGAAAGAATCTGCTGCCCTCGAACCTCTCTACCAGGTCTCGCGATGCCGTGGAACGCGAAAAGTCTATGACGGCTGCATCCACTCGTTGGATTTCCAGGTTGAGGGCGTAGCCGAACATGATCAGCTGCACGACGGGCATCAAGAAAACAATTATGAGGGTGCGGAAATCGCGGAGAATGTGGAAAAACTCTTTGTGCGCGATGGAGAGGATACGACTTCTGCTAGTTCTCACGTTTTCCTTCCGGCCAGCGTTTCTGTACAACCTGTCATCTTCTCCCGCACGCCGCTCCACGCTCCCCCACCTCTGTTGCCCGTTTACGGTTTCTCTCCCTGCTCACCATGCTGCCCCCTCGTCCGCGTTTCCCCAATTTCTTTGCCCACGAGTTCCAGGAACACCTCCTGCATCGTTCGCTTCTCGAAGCGCGACTTGAGAGCATCTGGAGTATCCAGTGCGATGATGCGCCCCACGTGCATGATGAGGACCCGGTTACAGTACTCCGCTTCTTCCATGAAGTGGGTGGTCACGAGAACGGTGGTTCCTCGCCCCGCGGTTTCGTGTATCGTGTCCCAGAACTCGCGCCGCGCCCGCGGGTCTACTCCAGAGGTGGGCTCGTCCAGAAACAGAATGGGCGGTTCGTGCAGCATGGCACACCCGAGGGCCAAGCGCTGCTTGAAACCGAAGGGCAGGCCGGCGGTGAGAGAATCGGCGTGGCGGTGAAGCCCGAAGTTTTTCAAGATTTCTTTCTCTTTCTGCCGGAGCTTCGTGCGCGCAAGCCCGTATATGCCGCCGTAGAACTCGATGTTCTCCGCAACGGTCAGGTCCTCATACAGCGAGAACCTCTGGCTCATGTATCCTATGTTCTGCTTGATGCGCTCGCTCTGCGTGTAGACGTCGTATCCCGCAACGGTCGCCTCCCCAGTCGTGGGCTTGAGCAGCCCGCAGAGCACCCGGATGAGTGTGGTTTTCCCCGCTCCGTTGGCCCCCAGAAATCCGAATATTTCCCCGCTGCCAACTTCGATGCTGACGCGGTCCACTGCCACGAAGCGACCGAATCTGCGCGTGAGCTCTCTTGTCGTGACTGAGGTCTCGTGCATGGCTGGGTGAGGCTACCTCCCGCTGCCTATCAACTCTAGAAACACGTCTTCCACGCTCGGTCGTTCCGGGCTCCAGTGTTCCAGCTTGCCTTCAAGGGCGTGGCGCCACTCCTCCCAATCGGACTGGCCGGGTTTCTTGGCAAAGACCACGTGAACCGCGTCACCGAAGAGCTGAGTGCTGTGGACTTGAGGCAGGCCCGAGAAGAAACGGCGCAACTCTCTCGCGTCCCGGCCGGCCAGACGGTAGAGAACGTGGCGAAAGCCGGCCTTTATCTCTTCGGGGGTGCCGACGGCCACAATTCTACCCTCGTGCATCAGGGCCACCCGGTCGCACCGGTCGGCCTCGTCAAGGTAGGCCGTGGAGACCAGAATCGTCGTGCCTTCCTTCTGAATCGCGCGGAGTATCTCCCAGAATTCGTGCCTGGAAACCGGGTCCACGCCCGTGGTCGGTTCGTCCAGGACCAGCGTCTCCGGAGTGTGAACGAGCGCGCAGGAGAGGGCCAGTTTCTGCCTCATTCCACCTGAGAGGGCCCCGGCCCTGCGCTTCTTGAACGGCCCCAACCGTGAGAAACGGTACAGCTCTTCCAATCGTCCCTCGCGCTCTTTTTGCCGCACCTGAAACAGGTCCGCAAAGAATCGCAAGTTCTGCTCCACTGTGAGGTCCTGGTAGAGGGAAAACCGCTGAGGCATGTAGCCCAGCCGGGCACGAACCGCCGCGATGTCGCGCGCGGCGTCCCTTCCCTGCACGAGAACCGTTCCCCCGTCTGGCACGAGAAGCGTGCAGACGGCTCTCATCAACGTGGTCTTGCCCGCTCCGTCAGGGCCGATGAGCCCGAACAGCTCCCCTCGCTCCACCGAAAGGGAGACCTCTTTTACGGCTTCCGTCTTCCCGTACAGTTTTCTGAAGTTGGTTATCTGTATGCCGCGGGTCTCTGGAGCGGTCATCGGCCGGATTCCACTGCGGTCTGCAGTATGACTTCCACGGGCATGCCGTGTTTCAGTACACGATTAGGGTTGGGGACTATCACCTTCACCGCGTACACAAGAGAGGTTCGGGTCTCGGGCGTGAGAATCGTCTTCGGAGTGAACTCGGCCTTGGGGCTCACCCAGCTCAGGCGCCCCTGCAAGGTGCCTTCCAACCCGTCCACGCGAATCTGCGCTTTCTGGTCGTGTTTTATCATGGGAAGCATTTTCTCCGGAACGTATATCTTCACTTCCATCTCGTTCACACGAATGAGCTCTACTATCGAGCGCAGGGGCGGAACTGCCTCGCCCTTCTCGAAGTATCGTGTGCCGACGAGACCGTCCATCGGGGCAAGGATAATCGCATCGGACATCTTCTTCTCCAGCAACCCCACCTGGGCCTCGAGCTGTTTTCTCCTGGCAGCGAGACTGCGCGACCTCTGTCGGGCAGTCTGAAACGCCGATTCCGCCCGCTGTGTCTCGTTGAGCAGATCATCCAGGTTCTGCCTTGCCGCGACTTCCTTCTCGTACAGTGCTTTCACGCGTCCCTGTTTCTCTTTCACGTAGCTTAAGTCCGCTTCCGTCCGGCTGAGGTCCGTTGCAGCGATCTCCTCCTGCACCTCCAGCTCTTCCAGATTGGCCAGCACCTGTTTAAGTTCGAGGACGAGCTCAGCCGTATCCACCACGGCCAGCGTGTCTCCGGCACGCACCTCATCTCCGGTATCCACGAACATTTCGACAACCTCTCCCCCTGTGAGTGCCGGGACCTGAACCGTTCTGCCCTCCATGACGCCGGTGAAACTGGCACGCTGAGAGTCGGTCCCGCACCCGGCCAGGAGCAGAAGCGGGAGCAACACAGTCCAAAACGCGTGGTTCACGTTTCCTCCTGCTTGCATGCGGAAGGTCCAGAACGAGCGGTTCATACGTCCTCCTGCTTTCCCAGCGGGCTGAACTCGACTCTTCTTCGGAGCAAAAGGGGAGCGCGTTCGGGAGCGCTCCTCGGCGGGCACCCAGTGAGCGCTCTCGTGAGCATCCCTTAAGCAGACACTCTCGTGAGCCTCCTCAAAGCGGGTGCTCACAACTACTCTTAGCACGCAAGACTTGACGCAACAAGGTATTTCACTCTCCACCCCGGCGTTCCCGCTTCGCGAGGTTCTCAAGAGGCAATGGTCGGCCAGCCCCGAGAGAGGTGGCGTCAGAGCACGTCAGGACAGCACGTCGGACCAGAAAAGGACTTGACAGCCATAATGCAATATTGCATAATTGCAATGGACCTGACCCTTTGGTCGTTGCAGGACCTGTCAAGCAGGACCCGCCAAGGGGAGCGGCGTCTCGGTCGGTTCGATACCCATAAACCCTATAATTATCTGGAGATACATGCAGACACAAGGTATGCACTCCCGACAGCTTGCCCTGGCCAAGGCAGAGATTTTCAAGGCCCTCGGTCACCCTACACGCCTCATCATGGTGGAGGCGCTGGCTGACGGGCCGCGCTGCGTTAGCGAGCTCGTCGAGCTGGTGTCCACAACCCAGGCCACAACGTCCCGACATCTGGACGTGCTGCTCAAGGCTGGCGTGGTTCGGCGGCGCAAGGAGGGCGTCAACATGATCTACGAGCTGGCCCTTCCTTGTCTGCTCAGGGCGATGCCGTGCGTGTCGGAGGCGCTTCTGCGCCGCGTGGCCTCGCAGGCGGAGTTGTTGAAGTAAGACCCCGCGGGCTGAAGTCCTCAAATCAGCGGGATTACCGCCGTGTACCGCCTTGAGATCCGCCTCTTGAAGCCCGTCGGGAGCGCCACAGGAACAGAGTCCTTTGGATCTGGTCTGTAACGGAGTCATTGGGATCCAGCCTGTAACCGAGTCACTTGGATCTAACCTATGAAGATGCAAAAGGAATGGAAGGCGCTCGTTATTCTCACGGGTACGTTTCTGGTACTCTTCTGGCTGCCCGTGGAGAACGAGGGATTTGAACGTTCAATGGGCGAGGCCCTGGCGCTGGCTAAATGGTACGCGCGGGAACACGTGCTACTGTGTCTTCTGCCCGCCTTCTTCATCGCGGGGGCTATATCCGTCTTCGTGTCCCAGGCCACCGTAATGAGATACCTGGGGGCACGCGCCAGAAAGATCCTCGCGTACGGAGTGGCCTCCGTCTCCGGGTCCGTTCTGGCGGTCTGCTCGTGCACGATCCTTCCTCTTTTCGCGGGAATCTACAAGCGCGGAGCCGGACTCGGGCCGGCGGCAACCTTCCTTTACGCCGGACCGGCCATAAACGTCCTCGCAATAATCCTCACGGCCAGAATCCTCGGAGTGGAGTTGGGCGTCGCTCGAGCCGTGGGGGCTATTTTCTTCGGAGTCATCTTGGGGCTCATCATGGCTCTCGTGTTTCGGAAGGAGGAGAGAGAGAAGACGGGAGCGGCAGCAGTGGTGTCAGAACCGGAGGCGGGCCGACCCCTGTGGAAGAACGCGCTCTACTTCGGGGCGATGGTCGCGATTCTGGTTTTTGCCACGTGGGGAAGGCCGGGTTCGAGCCATGGAGCTTGGCAGGCAGTCTACTCGGTCAAATGGATACTCACGGGAGCCGCCGCAGTTGGCTTTGCCGCCATTCTGGTCAAGTGGTTTCAAGTGAAGTGGTGGCATACGATTCTCGCCGCCCTGCCTGCAGTGGGTCTGGCTCTTGCCGTGCCCGCCCACCCGACAGTGGCCTTCGCCGCAGGAATCGTGGGGCTGGGGATGGTGGCGCAGGTTTCGGGTGGCGAGCCCCGGGAGTGGCTGGACTCCACGTGGGGGTTCGCAAGGCAGATGTTGCCTCTTCTTTTCGCCGGAGTTCTCGTGTCGGGATTGCTTCTCGGCTCACCCGAAGGACAGGGTCTCGTTCCTTCCGATTGGGTCCGCACCGCCGTCGGAGGTAACTCGCTCCGTGCAAACCTGTTTGCTTCTGTGGCGGGCTCACTCATGTACTTCGCCACGTTGACCGAGATTCCGATTCTGCAGGGTCTCATCGGAAGCGGGATGGGCAAGGGACCCGCCCTGACGCTGCTTCTGGCGGGTCCTGCTCTGTCTCTACCAAACATGCTCGTCATACGAAGCGTAATGGGCACGAAGAAGACTGTTGTTTACGTTACGCTGGTGGTCGTGATGGCGACTATTTCCGGGCTGCTTTTCGGAGCCGT
>CP070702.1:527224-531980 GCA_020349905.1 Candidatus Eiseniibacteriota bacterium | reverse complement strand
GGAGCTTGAGCTTATAGAGTTTCTTTTTGACCGTGACGTTTTGCTTGTGGACGATTTCTTTGACACGTTGCCACGTGACATAGACCACGACGCTACGATGAATATGGTTTTGCAGCGGGTCCTGGCTTACACGGACACCTTTTACGTCTTCAACTGCTTCATTCCGGGTCTCGGCGGGAATCCCCCGGAACTTAAGAGCGTCGAGGAGCCCCCGCTTTCAGAGCTTTCGCGTTACAGGTTCATCGTGTGGGACGTTGACGCCACACAGAACCAGTTCGACACTGGAGTTCACAGGGTGGTCGAGCAGGGCATTCTGGACGTATATCTCAAGGGTGGGGGACGCTTATGGCTGTTTGGAAGGGAAATAGTACGCGGCACGTCAGATAATCCGCAGCAGTTTCAGTATCCTTCTGAACCACACCCAGAGTCTTTTGCCCGCAAGTATCTAAAGATCTCGGGTGAAGTGAACAGGCCCGTGATTCTCCCGACTGTCCCGCGTGACGGGTTTTTGGGAGCCAACCCTCACCGCAACCATTCGGACGCGCTCCCGACCCTGGATCTCGATCTGGCCAAGGGAGGTATGTCCTCGACTTACGGACTGAGCAAGGTAGAGGCGGTCATGACCACTCTGCAGGACCCCGACTTCTTCCAGAGGCCGGACAGCCTGTATTTCTATCGTTCGTTCTCCCCGAGTTCGGCTTACAACAACAAGGCGTGTGCCTTTCAGTTCCACGACGTGTACGCCGGCTCCAAGGTCATCTACATGGGCTTCCCGATTCATATGTTCTACGACCACCAATTGGACTCTCTGGGAGCCTATGCCATCGATTGGATGTTTGAGGACATGGCCCCATCACCCTCCAGGGTGACGCGGCGTTAGGAAGGCGCAGGTCTGATGTTCCAGTTCCAAGGAGGCGACATGCACATGCGAGTCAAAGTCCCTCTTCTCGCCATCGTTGTATCGGTCGTGGTGCTCGTGCTCGCCCACGCGCCCAGTGTTGCGCAGACTCTTGAGGAGAAGGTGAGCGAGGTAAACCTCGAGAACGGCATGAAATTCCTGGTGGTCGAACGTCATGAGGCCCCTGTGGTCTTCTGTGCCGTTGCTTTCAACGTGGGTGCGGCCAACGAGTGGCCCAACGTTACGGGCATCTCTCACCTCCTTGAGCACATGATGTTCAAGGGCACGAAGATGACGGGCACGAGGAACTACGAGAAGGAGATTCCTTACATCCAGAAGACGGACGAGTTGGGCGAGAAGACCATAAGGCTGAGGAAAGAGATTGGAGAGTGGCGATTCAAGCGATTCCACGCCTTCTCGAGAGAA
Organism: Candidatus Eiseniibacteriota bacterium; assembly: GCA_020349905.1. Lineage (GTDB taxonomy): Bacteria > Eisenbacteria > RBG-16-71-46 > JAFGJU01 > JAFGJU01. Next base: position 530,656 of record CP070702.1, on the reverse strand, counting down.
CTGTTGGAGTCCCTGTCGAAAGAGGAAAAGGAACTAATCGGCGCCGACAGGCACGAGCAGACAAGACTTATCGTGGAGAAGATCCGGGCGATGCCTGAGCTTCCCGATTCGCTAACGGAGTCTCCCTACCTAATCGAGGATGAGGGAATCAACTATCTGGACAAGTATCTTGAGTACGAACTTGCGTGGGGCGACATCAGCAGGCTTCTGGATGAACAGCGGGAGTACATGGTGAAGGAGGAGCTCTGGCGGACATTCATGAACAACGGCTCGCGATTTCTGAATGCGTTTACGTCAAACGATTTCACGGTTTACGTGGAGTATCTTCCTGCCAACAGGCTGGAGCTCTTCATGGTGCTGGAATCCGACAGGATGGAGTCACCGGTCTTCAGGGAATTCTGGGCGGAACGCGACGTCGTGATGGAGGAACGTCGACTGAGCGAGAACGATCCCGACGAGGTGCTGAGCGAGGCTTTCTACTCTGTTGCCTTCACTGCAAGCCCATACAAGTGGCCCGTCTTGGGATGGATGAGCGATCTGCAGACCATCGATTGCAAGGAACTTCAGGAGTACCACCGGCTGTATTACGCACCCAACAACGCACTCGGAATAGTGGTGGGGGACGTGAGCGTGGCTGAAGTAGAACGGCTCGCCGAGAAATACTTCGAGCCAATACCGCGCCAGGCAGAGCCGAGGCGGGTGGAGACGCGAGAACCGGAGCAGCAGGGTGAGCGTCGCGTCGTAATAGAGCACACGGCGAACCCCAAGATGATGATGGGCTTTCATAAGCCCGTGTACCCGGACCCGGACGTGGCTGCGATCAGCGTTCTTGAAAGCGTTCTCGCCGGAGGGCGTACGTCCAGGCTCTACAGGACGGTCTTCGAGGAGAAGCAGCTCACCGCCTCGGCCCCGAGGGTGTACGACGGACCGGGGGACCGCTACGAGAACCTCATCGTGATAGAAGCGGAGCCACGACATCCCCACACACTTGCCGACGTGGAGGCTGCAGTTCTGGACGAGCTGGAGAGGCTCAAAGCAGAGCCGGTCACCGAGCGCGAGCTTCAGCGCGTCAAGAATCAGATTGACGCAAATATGATTCGCGCGCTTGGCTCCAACCTCGGCATCGCCTTCCGGATAGGTTTCGGCCACCTTTTCTATGGAGACTATCGGGCACTCTTTAGAAATATCGAACGCGTGAAGCAGGTGCAAGCAGAAGATGTCATGCACGTGGCCAACAAGTATCTCAAGCAGAAGAACCGGACGGTGGCCTGTCGCGTTCAGACAAAGGAAGCGGGAGAAGAAGCAGGCGCAGAGGAACAGATCGACAGGCAGGCTCTCATGCAGTACGTGCAGACCCTGTCTCAGGATGAGCAGATGGAAATCATGCAGAAGATGCAGCAGATGAAATCGGACGCAGAGAGGCAGGCGTTCGCACAAGAGCTCTGGGAGCGAGCAAAGGCCTCCATGGGCAAGAAGTAAAGGAGAAGGACGATGAGAAACAAGAGCCTGAGTTTTATCCTGGCGGTGTTGCTCGGCGTTCTGCTCTCGGTCACCGCTTTTGCGGGAAAGCGCCCGCATCCGAGCAATCTCACCTTTCCCGCGCTCACTGTGACGACGCCGGAAGTAATTGACATTTCGCTCTCCAACGAGCTGACCGGCTTTCTCGTGGAGGACCATGAGATCCCGGTCGTAGACATGGTGCTTCTCGTGAAGACTTCCTTCCCCGATGCTACCAAGTACGGTCTGAACGAAATGGCCCGGTGGGTCATAAGGAACGGAGGAACGGCGACGTGGCCGGGGGAGAAGCTGAACGACGAGCTGGAGTACCTGGCTGCGAGCATCGAGGTCTATGGCGATGACCTCAGCACAACCATATCCGTCAATTGCCTGAAAAGAGATCTGGCGCCTGTCCTGGGAATCTTCGCGGACCTGGTCCTGAATCCTGCGTTTCCCGAGGACAAGGTCGAGATGAAGCGGAAGACGATGCTGGAGGATATCCGCCGGAAGAACGACGAGCCCAACGCAGTTGCCAGCCGGGAATTCAGAAAACTCATCTACAAGGACCATCCGTATGGATGGGAGACCACGATAGAGAGCGTGAACGGAATCGGAAGAGCGGACCTTGTCGAGTTTCGTGAGACTTACTTCTATCCGAATAACGCAATCATCGGGATTAGCGGCGACGTGACCAAAGACGAAGTGATTGCTGCACTCGAGAAGGCATTCGCGGGTTGGAAGAGTAAGCCCGTCGCGATTCCTGAGGTGCCGCAGTTGGAGGTGACTCCTGAGGCAAGCTGTAACTACGCCTACATGGACATCAATCAAGCATACATCACTCTCGGTCACGAAGGGATCAACTCAAACGACGAGGAGCGCTGTGCCGTCAATATCATGAACTTCGTTCTCGGCGGCGGCAGTTTCACGTCGTGGATAACTGAGAAGGTCCGAAGCGACGAGGGCCTGGCTTATCGGGCAAGGTCGCGCTATTCGTCCGACCCGTGGGTGAAAGGCATGTTTACAACCGTCGCACAGACCAAGGCAGACGCTTGCAGCCGGGCCATAACGCTGATAACAGAGTTGATAGAGAGGATGCGCGAGGTTGGTCCGACAGAGGAAGAGGTCGAGAAGGCGGTCGATTCCTACGTAAACAGTCACGTTTTCGACTACGAGTCCAAGGCTCAGGTTGTGCGGCGACTCGTGCAGCTTCGCTTCGAGGGCAGACCCCTGGACACTCCCGAGAAGGACATGGAGACTTACTCCAAGCTCAGCGTGGCCGACATAAGGAACGCGGCACAGAAGTACCTTCACGCTGATAGGCTCACGCTTCTTGTGGTCGGGAACTCGGAGCTCTTCGACCGGCCGCTCAGCGACTTCGGAACGGTGAGTGAAATACGGCTCGAGACCGATTGAGAACGAGCCTTTTAGAGTCCTCGCTCAGGCGGGACCGTTTCGTCGTGGAACGGGTCCCGCCTTTCTTTTCCCGTGTTTCCCTCTTTTTCTCTCCTTCCTTTACTGCCCTTGACAGGCAGCACCTCGGAACTCACAATGTTGATGACCACGCTCAGCCTGCATCGTCGTGTTTGGCGGCTGTCTGTGAGGATTATCGAGGGTAGGGAATGACGCAAGTTTCGACGTCATGCGCCAGAGACTGTTACGACACGTGCTCCCTTGTGGTGACGCTGGGAGAGTCGGGTGAGGTCTTATCTGTAAGGGGCGACCCACAACATCCCATGACTCGAGGTATTACGTGTCCCAGGGCCGCCAGGGACCACGAACGGCTGCTCAAGAATCGGATTGACGCCCCCTTCCTGCGCGCAGGAGGGAACTTGAAGAGGGTGCGGTGGGAGAGAAGCCTCGACGTGGTGTCGCAGAAATTGAGTGACGTGCTCGAGAGACACGGTCCGGAGGCGGTGCTCTACCTGGATTACGCCG
>CP070702.1:523533-527124 GCA_020349905.1 Candidatus Eiseniibacteriota bacterium | reverse complement strand
TTACAGCCCGTTAATGACATAAGAACAAGTGCCCCAATTACGACTGTCGGCGATTTACATCCAATCTTCATAAGAAGCTCCCTTCTTGTTTTGACACTAAAGCATTCAATGGACACTAATTATGAATGACGCACCACGAAGCAAATAATTCAAAAGCACTTTGGGATAGCTAGCTATATATGGCTTCCGCGTAACATCCCCGCCCTAACAAGGATGTCTCGAGCATATTCTAGCCTCAGGGATGGAGCGGGTCAATCATGGTGGCACGTACGTGCTATGGACCAAGCATCGGAATGCTGGTCTGTAGGTCACAGGCGCAAATGTGCCGTTTCTGCCGCAGGAACAACGTTTGGACTGACGGGTCACGGCGAACCATCCGTCTTGCCATGCGTGAAGAGGCCACCCTCCGACTGAGCGCCATACAGGGAGTCTGGTGAGATACGGTCGTCACTGCCTGAGCCATTATGTCCCATCGTCGCTCTTCTTCTTGAGTTCATCCCAAAGCTTCACTGTAAGATCAGGAGTCCTCTGGCCGAACGACCGCGCCATAGCCAGGAACAGGCACGCGAACGCGCAATAGAAGAAGAATCCGAAAAATGCGCCCGTCCAGAAGCCCAGCTTGAACTCCAGGTTGTTCATATCGGATGCGATGGTCGCCGAAAGAACGCCAAATCCGCGCGCAGCTTCTATCAGTAGGAACACCATGAATGCAAACGTACCAAGGCAGGCGAGCCGCATCTTCCTCTCGTGCCGTTGCCACCAGCGGAGACGTTCGACGTACTCTTCGTCCGAACACCGCCTCCTCCTCCGCAACCATGCTACGCATCCACGCGAAACTGCCTTTGCCATAGTCTCTGTCCTCCGCTCTTACTCAGCCACAACACGGGAATGGTGTAGCATTTCCATTCTGACTCTTATCCTACCAGACAGTGGACTCCTCCACAAGGTTAAGTGGCCTGACGTCCCGTCCCCGACCGAGCACCAGAGTACGAATCCGAGGGTCACGCGCACAGATATGGCGTTTCTGGCGCAAGAACAACGTTTGGAGCGATGGATCGCCGCGAACCATCCGTTCTGCCATGCGGGGCGACAGGGCCGCCGTCTCTCACGGTGGGCCTCTTTCCGCTGGCCATTGCGACGGCCTAGAGTTTTCGGTTGCATCTCAGACCGCCGCCGCTAGCATGCTGGGTGACACTGGTCAGAAGAGAGGTGATTCATCCCAAGTTATTGAGAGGAATGCTATGGCACGGAACTTACCTCATCCCGATTGGGTAGCTGGTCAGTTTAGTCCACAGGGGCTACGTCCGAGATACCGCAACGTCGTTCTCCACGCGTCAATCATAGAAGGTGTACTTCGTGAAGAGGTATGGGGAACGAAGAAAAAGGGTTCATTTCATGAAGCGATTGAGACCCTGAGCCTAAGGCCGAGTGGCATTACGCCCCAAGAAGAGAAAGTATTCACGAAAGTGAAAGACCTCAGAAACGATCTGATTCACGACAGTTATAGGAACAAGTACACCGAGAGGCAGATATTGGCCGTGCGTGACAAGCTGATGGAGAAGATACGTGAGGCATATAGCATAAGCAAGTTTCTGAATTGCAAGCTCTTCCTGAAGTACAATATAGATAGACCGGCAAGTATCACGTTCAAGCCGCCTAAATAGCATGCCCGCCCACACACATTAGACCACCGCTCAAACCGTGTGAAAGAGATTTCGCTAGCGCCCGCATCTCGTGCGCCGGGCAACAGATCATTCATCTGTAGGTCGCTGGCCGAAATCGGGTCTCCCGCGCTCAGAAGCAGGCTTTGCCGGGCGCTGCGGCTCAACCTTCCGCCGCGCCTTTCGGGGCGGCCCTTCTTCTTCGGTGTGTTCGCCCCGATGGCGAAGCCAGAGGTTTTCACCTTACGCATCCATGTCGTAGTGTTTTGCCCCATGCATTCGCACCACGTTGTGACCAGACCGGAGGATCAGAGTGCCGCTATCGACATAAGCGTCAGATCGCGAGAAGTCTCCATAGCATACCCGGCACTTCCTTGGACGGAGAGTTTTGTTGTTGGCAGAGACCGAAAGGATACGTAGTTCTGTCTCGGGAACATCTGCTTCACTGCGTGCTGATGAGTAAACCTCTGTCCAAGTTCCACCATGAGAGCTGATCTGAGCTGTTGGAAACCGCAACGATCCCGCAGAATACGATCCCCCTTTGATGCGATCGATCACTCCGAATTCATACCAAACGCCACTTGGGTCTTCATCGACTACCGCGAGCGTGCAACGGTACTTGCCGGTGGACCAGGGCATTAAGACCCGAACGCCTACAAAGTCGTCCTCATGCCCAGCGTTTTCGATCCATCCGTTTCGTGCAGGCCGAGCATCGGCGGAATCACGCGTCTCCCATCGCGAGAATAGAAGTCCGTGACCTTGACCTCCGTAGTCGGGTCTGCTGATATCGGTTTGTAGGCCGAAGTAGAAGTGAATCCCTGAGATACTGCCCTCGTAGAGTTGCAGGTATCTACCGGGTTGTCGATCCATGTTGCCGCGAATATCGATTTCAAACGTCAAGTCGCGCAACTCAGGTGTCGGAAAATCCCAATTGCCAAATGCCATCCCCATGGGCAGCTGCATCTTAGCTTTCCTTTGGCGCATGACTACGTATGTGTGCGTCGGCCCGAGCACCACATTCATGCAGCGACGGAGGTGGGCGCGACGACCCCAACGACGGCATCACCGGCGGGAACGCTGCAAAGCGAAGCGACGCAGTGTTTCTTGGCCATGTGAATACCCTTGATGGCGCTACTCCCAGATGTGCCACCATCGCCCGCGGGTCTTGCCCAACGCGTTTCTGCATACCTCCTCGTCTTCCTTACACAGGGCCGCCCATTCCGACTCTGGGTCTTCAGACTTGAGCCCTTGCTTGAAGTGATCCAGCGCCTCAGCATACCGCCCCAATTTCGTAAGTGCTCTACCGATCCAGGCCCGCGTTGAGTCAATCATAACACTGCGGTTCTTCTCTTTTCGCTTCTTGGACAGTTCGTACGCCTTCTCAAGGTTGCTCACGGCCTCGTCGTATTTGCCCAAGCGATAATAGGTGGTTCCTAGCCAGTGGTAGTCGATATCGTCTCCGGACAGTTCTACGGCCTGTTGGAGGATTGGCAGCGCTTCTTCAGGCTGTCCCGCCTGACTCAGAGTAGAACCTAGCCAATGAAGGTCGTAGACGTTTGGGCGGCCGCGAATGGCAACAGCATTCCTAAAGCAGTCAAGAGCGGAAGCCGTGTTTTGGCTGCCATTTCTGTTCTCCTGTGAATGTGGGTTGTCAAATCACTGCGTCACCTTACCCTATCAAATGTCACAGGAGGGATGCCAGATGGCCCGTAAAAAGAATGCAGATTCTGACAAGGCCGATAGAGGGACATTTCAGATGAAACATCTCGGCTCCACCGGGATGATACAAATGGATGAACTGAATTAGCTCAATGAGAGGAGACCGGCTATGAAGCAGAGAGGATATGCCACATATTGGCTATTGGCGATCTGTTTGTGGGGCAGCAGCACAGCATTTGCGGAACCGTTCGCCAAAGGGCCCTATTTGGTG
>CP070702.1:513060-523433 GCA_020349905.1 Candidatus Eiseniibacteriota bacterium | reverse complement strand
GTATGATGTCGTCCCGTTCCAGTTCGCGACGACCCGCAACCAGTGGCCTGCAGGGACGTCTCCCATTACCCCGGCGCATCGCACTGCGACCTGTGCGCAAGGGCGGAGCCGGACGGCGCTCGTGCATCAGGGCCTCCGTCCCTTCGCGCGAAGCGTGGTTAATCATGCAACGATTGTCCTATACATTGCTCCGTGTCTCTCTCCTGCTCGTCATCTCCTTTGCCGCCTGTTCCTGTTCAAATCCCTCCGGGTCCGATTGCCCTCTGTCTCCCCCTGATACAACTGAGCCCGAAGAGATACCTGTATTCTACACGTGCAGCGTCGTGAACACGTATCCCCACGACGAGTCTGCTTTCACGCAGGGACTGGTCTTTGACGGCGGATTTCTTTACGAAGGAACTGGAATCTACGGCGTCTCTTCGCTGCGGAAGGTCGAGCTGGAGACCGGAAACATCCTGCAGAGTTACACGCTTCCCAGCTACTACTTCGGCGAAGGTATCACGATCTTCGCGGGCAGAATCCTGCAGTTGACCTATCGCGCCGGACTCTGCTTCGTTTACGACAAAGAGAGCTTTGCCGGTCTGGACACCCTTCATTATCCGGGCGAGGGATGGGGGCTCACGCACGACGGAGCGCGTCTCATAATGAGTGACGGGACGTCTACGCTTCGGTACCGGGACCCGGTCACGTTCGAGCCGCTGGATTCGCTTCACGTCATCGACGACATCCGTCCCGTGAGCATGCTCAACGAACTGGAATTCATCAAGGGGGAGATTTACGCAAACGTCTGGCAGACGGACTTGATAGCCCGCATCTCGCCAGTCACAGGAAAAGTTACCGGGTGGATAGACCTCACGGAAATCTTGCCTCCACCCCCGCTTCCTTCTGGAGCAGTGCTCAACGGCATAGCGTACGACCCAGTGGAAGACCGGTTGTTCGTGACCGGTAAGTATTGGCCTTCACTCTTCGAGATAGAGCTGGTCCCCGTCCCATAAACCGTCCTTCTCACATGAGCTTATACGTCACGCCCATCGAAAGGCTCTGCTTCAACCTCCCGCCGAGGGCCACCTGCTTATCGTAGAGGAATTGCACGTAGAGGCTGACCATGAGGTACTTCGTTACTGAGGCCGTGAAGATGTTCTCCCAGTTCACGTCCGCAGACTTCCAGTAGCCCTCTTCGGGCAGGCCCTTCAGCTCGTCGGATTTCGAATAGAAGAGGGCCTGAAACACGATGAGCTTGCTGGAGAGCGTTATCCGGTCCTCGGCCAGGGGGGTCTTGAGATCGCTTACGAATTCGAGGCCCCCGTCGTCGCTGAATTCGTCCTCGCGCCGCAGCGTGACCTCGTTCAGCGCATCCCGGTTCAGATGCTGCCTCAGGGCCGCACCGAGACGCGCTGACCATTCCCTCTTCTCTTCCTTTATGAAGACCTTCGTGATGCCCAGACTCTCGGTAAGAGTGACCGGATTGAGATATCGGTCCTTCTCGGAGTCGCTGTTATCGAAGAACTGGCTCTCCACCCTGGCCGCGGCGAAGGGGTCAACGAATCCGCCCAGCGTGAAGTGAAGCACAGACTCCAGGTCGATTAGGTCCGTGGACTTCACGGGACCGGCCCAGTGCCTGCTTTCCGTGGCCTGGCTGTGGGTCTGCCCGAAGGCCAGCTTGAGGGTGTTCTTGGTGCGCGCCAGCGGATGAACCTGCTTCTTGGCCAGCCAGTTAGAGTTTAGGGTCCAGGAGGCGGAGCCAGCCTCTCCTCCGACCCAGTTCTGGCTGTACGCACTCTGGGTGAGCGTCAGGTTTGCCTCGATGTCCATCTGCCAGGATTCTCCCGAGGCGGGGACGACCGGGAAGGCTGCCAGAACAGCGGCCAGCACGAACAGTGAAACTCTCATCTCTCCTCCCTTCTCTTCGTTCGAGGGCTTGCTCCAGGTGCAGTCCGCGCACGGCCTGCCCTGCACTGGGGGGCGTGCGGAGCCTGCGCACGGCTTATCCTGCACCCGGGTGCGGCGCCTGCGGCGCTGGCGCCGGGCAGGAGTTCGGACCTCTCTCGACTAAGCGTGGCAGGGACCCGGATGCCCTCTCGACAGAACGCGGTGTCTCTCTCCTACAGATTCATCTCCAGCTCTATTTCGTCCCTGAGCGGGATTCCCTCGATACCCACTTCAGGAATCTCCGGCTTCAGCTTCCGCGACTGCTCGAGGGCGTTCAAGTGAACCGCGGCGAGCAGGAATCCCCTCTTCTGATAGAAGCGCAACGCGGCCGTGTTATCGTTGGTGGTTATCAGCCAGAGCCTGGAGCAACCACCTTCAACCGCCGTGCTTCTCACGGCGGCCAGAAGCGCCGACCCCACACCCCGTTTCTCGAGAAGACTGTTCAGTGTAACGATCTCACACTGCCCGCCGTCTATCCGATACGTCAAGAGCCCCACCCTTTCCCCACCGCTCAGCGCCACGAACCCCGGCAGCTTGTCCGCGGAAAGCACGCGGCCCTTGACCACCATGCGCGTGGAGCCCCAGCATTCCTTCAGGAGCGCTGCAATCCATTCGCCGTCACTCTCCTGAACTGGCTTTATCTTGAGCTCTCTCATACGCACCCTCTTTGATGCCTGTCGCTTTCGCGACTCGAAAGGAACGAGTAACAAGCTGCTCGTAAGGCGCCGCGGGAACCGTCGAAGCTTACTCAAATCAGAAGGAGCTTTCAACAGTGGACTCTACGGGGGGCGACGCGGAGTCATCGATGTGTGGCATCGCTGTAAGTCAGATTGGAAAGACAAGGCACAAGATGCGTGAGGAGGGGTACGCGATTCGTGAGAGGGGGCTTCACTGGCCGCCGCTCTGTGTGAGGACGAGTGCTGTCTGACCGAAGCCGGTGATCGTGTAGCTGACGTTCACGCCCAGCAGGTTCGTAACCTGGTATCCGGTCTGTCCGATGGCGGCAGCTGCACCGGCCACGGGCTCTGTGCGCAGGTTCGTGAAGGGGTTGCGCAATCTCTGGGCTCCGGGCAGCTCCGGCACGATGTTGGCTACTATGGCGCCGTCGTTCGCATCGGGGTACACTCCGTTCGTGCCCGTGGCGAACAGCTCTACTGCCAGCTGAACGTTGTGACAGTTCCTCTTCACCGTCGACTCCTTGGCCTTTCTCGTCATAGACATGTAGTTGGGGATAGCTATGGCCGCCAGGACACCCAGAACGATTAGGACTACGGCGAGCTCAACAAGTGTAAACCCCGAAGCCTGCCGAACCGCAGGCACGTCCACGCCGTGGTCCAGGGAGCCCACTTGGCCTCGGGGGGCTGAAGCAGCTGCTTCTGTCCGTCGCTTCTTCCAGGCACCGCAAAACGGTGGCTCGTGTCGACACGATCTCATGTCCGTTCTCTCGTGATATCTAACGCCCCCGATGAAACAGAAGCTCTCCTTTCTCGTATATCGTCACTTCTACATCACGATATAAGCACAATTCGCATCTTGGGGACGTGACACCGCGTGGCCGCCGGGCGCCACCTGCCCGGCGGCGGCTTGAACGCGGTGAGCGGGCGTCCCACGCCCGGCCGCTCTGTGTCTCTCACGCGCTGTCTGAGCGCCTATCGCATGTTAACTCAATGCCACTCAGGCGATTCCATCGAGCGGACGCCGAAGTGACGCTCGTGGCTTTCCGTAGACCCTTCCGCGATCCTCTCCATGCTTCCCGTTATTTCGCTTGACAAAGTGCCCGAATTGCTGGAACCTTCTGTATGTGACTGAAAGAAAACCGGGTGGGGCTCTCCGGCCTCCCGTGAAAGTGGTCGGGTAGGCCGGCGAAATTCGCCTCGACGGGGCCGGCTTCTGCCCGTGTGTATACCGTCTTCTCACTTTGGCTCAGCGTTCCTTGAGACCACTGTGAGACGTGCGATGTCTTCAAATCGGAGGGAGCGAAAGTGAAAATCGACAAGCAGATCAGGGACGATGTTGTCGTTCTGAGCTTGAGCGGCGATCTGACCGGTGGCCCGGACGCGGGTCTGTTCCACGACACGATAAAGCAGGTCATCGCCGAGGGCCATGACAAAGTCCTGGTCGACATGGGCAAGGTTTACATCGTCAACAGCACCGGACTGGGCATTCTCATCGCGGCCCTGACGAGCATGAAGAACGTAGGGGGTTCGCTTAAGCTTCTCAACGTTTCCAAGAGAGTCGAGAGCCTTCTCATGGTCACCAAGCTGAGCCTCATATTTGACAGCTTCAACAACATGGAGAAAGCTCTCGCAAGCTTCTCAACGTAGACCCCCGGTTAATCGCTCAATCTATTGTCTGCCCGGCGGCCAGCGCCCCGCGCTCTGGCCGCTTCGCTTTCCCCCTTCGAACGTGCCGCCACCTCCTCCGACCCGCCTTCGGGCGGTGCACCGTCTAGTCACTTAATTTGCAGCAACTTACGAGACGGTGCACTGTTCCGCCGTCACAATCAGCTAAAGCATTCCCGAAAACTGCCGAAAAGTCAGAGCGTGACGCCGTAATCCACCATCTGGCTTTCCACTACTCCGTCACACCATGAGTGTACGTCTGCCCGGCCGGCGCCTGTCGAGGCAAGGCCCGCAAGCGTCGAGACCGGGACCGTGGGAATAAAGGCTCAAGCAGAAACTCCAGCAGAAGGAGGTGAAAAAGAATGCGAAGGACTCACAGGCTCGTTGTTCTTTTTGCGTTGACCGCCATGCTGACACTGGGTCTCGCTGGCACCGCGCAGGCTGCCAACCCGAGCAACATCTCCGTTACGGTGACCATCCAGAACCTAAGCGTCAGCACTACGGGCCCGATCGACTTTGGCGTCGTTACAGCCGGGAGTGCGACCGTCTCTACCGTCTCTTCGACCGTTACGAACGACGGTAACGTGGATGAGACCTATTCTCTCAACCTCACTGATCCGGCTGGTTGGGCGGCAGTTCAGGCTGTTCCTGGAAACGAGGAATACTGTCTGAGTGCCATGTTCAACAGCGCCCAGCCTCTCGTCGGCGATTTTGATTACGTGGACCATGCGCTCAGCACCGCGTCTACATCATGCTCTGGCACGCAGTTCGCCGGGGATCAGACTGGCGTGACGGTTCCATCGACGGCCACAAGGGATCTGTGGTTTAAGTTCGAAGCTCCGAGCGCTACTGCTGTGACGACTCAGCAGACAATCGTTGTCACAGTGACTGCGGCGGCGGCCTAGTTGTTCACCTTTGACCTGCCGGGGGCCGTGGTGGATATCCAGCGCGGCCCTCGTGCAGCATTAGAAAGGCAATCCCAATGCGGAACCGTCTCCTGTGTCTGGTCGTTGTGACGACGCTTTGTCTCTCGACGGAACTGTTGGCTGGAGGGCTGAGCACGAATCTCGGCGAAGTCATAATCGAGGGGCTGGAGAGGGGTGAAAGATACAGCCTCAAGGAACTCGCGAACATTCCCCTTTCGGTTGTCAATCGCGGCGAAGACACGGTGATGGTGAGAGTCCACCCGGTCGTACCTGACTCGGTGGAACTGAGGCAGGGCGCCGCCCCGATTCCGCAGGTCGACTGGATAAGCTTCGAAACAGACTCCCTGATTCTGGCTCCCGGTCAGATGGGAGTGACCGACGTCTTCATAGAGATACCGGATGACAGCAGTCTGGCGTCGAAGAAATTCCAGGTGATGCTCTGGTCCAGGACCATACCGGGACCGGGGGTCTTCATAGCCTGCGGTCTCAAGAGCAGAATCATCTTCTCGATTGCCGCCGCGGAGAGCACGAGCACCGAAGGCGATGGCTCATGGCAGGACGAACAGCTCCGAAGGCTGGGATGTACGAGATGAGGGGTTGGCTATACGAACGAAGGAAATACTCCCTACTGCTCTTGCTGTGTCTGCTCGCCTCGTTCTGCATAACCGGCGACGCCTCGGAGAGAGCCGAGTACAGGGACAGCGCTCGAGCTCTGCCCAGGTCCGGGCAGGGGGACGCGTCGAAGACCACGAAGGCGGTCCAGAGCAGCTCGTCTAACATCGTGCTCACGGTCGCGGTTGCCGGCGGAGGTGTCACGGTCAGGCTCTACGATGAATTCGGAGGCCTGGTCGAACAGACGCCCCCGTTGACCCCGCCCGCGGTTGCAACTCTGACGGCTCCTGGAGGTTCGGCCATCGAACTCGCCGTACCGGGCGGCGTCTTCTCCGGTTCGGCGATAGTCGACATCTACATGCGAGGTCTTCCGATAAGCAGGCCAATAATCGACGAGGCGGATAGAAGAATGATGGAGCAGAGTGCGATTCCGTTCGGCGATCTGGGGCCCATCGAGTTTGTCTCGACTGCCCAGCCGTCAAGGACGGTGACCATCACTCTGTCGTATCCTTCCGGTTCCAGTCCGGCGCTTTTGAACAGCCTGAAGGCATACTATCTGGACAAGAACCAGGTGTCCTGGATACCCGTCCCGAGCTCCAGACTAGACCCGGAAGAGAGAACAGTGGCCTTTGACGTGTCAAGTTTCGAAGTTTTCAGATTGATGACCGGCTCGGCGGACGATTTGAACGGAGTCATTGTCTACCCAAACCCCTTCCGGCCACGCTCCGCGAAGGACCATGTGCTGAAGTTCATCGGTCTCACCGACCGCGTGGAAATAAAGATATTCACCCTCAGCGGAGACATCGTGTGGAGCCGCCGGCTCACCTACACGGGCGGTGGAGCGACATGGGACGGAAGAAACCTCGAGGGAAAGGAAGTCGCGAGCGGCCTTTATGTCTACCAGATCACCAATGCTCGCGGAGAGAAGAGCACCGGAAGGATCTCGGTCATCTGGTAGCAGGTGGTGAGCAAGCATGAACCTGACAGAGAACCGGCTGCCGGCGAATCTGCCAGGCAGCGGCGCTCGGAAGAGCTGCCAGAGAATGGGGACAGGCGCGGCATTCACTGTCGCGTTCGGTCTTCTCCTGGCGTCCCTTCTTCCCGTCTCCGGGGCACACGGGGCCGGGACCACGGCGGCGAATTTTCTCACGCTCGGGGCCGGGGCCAGAATCGAGGCCATGGGGGGATGCGGGACCGCCCTGGCCAGCGGCGTGGACGGCGTCTACTGGAACGCGGCGTCTCTGGGAAGGTCGGCGTCGCACGAGTTTTCCTTCTCGCACGCCACGTGGTTCGCTGACATCGGATACGAGCATCTGGGGTTCATCCATCCGCTGGGAGACGCCACGTCCGTGGCCGTCTCTTCGTCCATTCTTCACACAGACGGTATTCCCAAGACATACGAAGACATTTATGGTATGTACAAGGAAACAGACGGCACTTTCTCGTACACCGCCCTGTCGCTGGTCTCGTCCGTCGGGAGGTACGTGGGGCAGGGTTTCTACGTGGGGGGCTCCGCCAAGTTCCTGTACGAAGACAACGCCGGCGAATCGGGCGCGGGACTTGCGTTCGACGTCAGCGGGCTCTACATCTCCCCCAACGAGAAGTGGTCGCTGGGTGCCTCGGCACGCAACATGGGAAGGGGCCTCAGGCTCAGGGACGCTACGGAGCCCCTGCCGTCGCAGCTGGCTGCGGGAGCTGCCGTGGCTCTCATAGACTCGAGCCTCGTCACGTCGCTGGACGTGGCCATGACGAGCGACGCGGGGACTCGCTTCTCCTGGGGAGCCGAGCAGAGATTGAGAGGTTCCCTTTTTCTCCGGGGAGGATACACGGTGTCAACGGAGAAAACGGCCCACAAAGGCTTCACCATGGGAGCCGGAATCGTTGTGAAAGGTCTTTCCATCGACTACTCGGCGGTCGACTACCAGGAGCTCGGTCTCGTCCACAGGTTTACCCTCGCCGTGGGAGGCTGGTGAAGGAGGCGCGCATGAACGGGGCCGTGACATCAGGACCCTCCGACGTCACAGGAGCGTCTCCCCGGTCTTCGCGGGCGGGCGCACCTCTCAGGACGGGCCTCTGGGCACATCTCGTCTTTGCAGTCCTTCTCCTGACCTCGGCCGGGACCGTTGCCGCGGCTCCAGTCTACGTGGCTGACTCCCAGTCGGGCGAGGCAACCTCCCTCTGTTACCAGAGGAAGACGTTCAGAGACGACAGCGGTTACTTCTGGATATTCTACTTCGACGGGACAAACACTAGCTACAAGCGCTCCGACGACACGACCGGCGCCGCGTGGCTGGCGGCGTCGCAGCTCTTCTACGCCGGGGACGTGCAGCCGAGCGTCTGGTTCGCCTCTGACTCAGTTTGGGTCGCCTTCTCCGATGGCGGAAACGTCCTGGTTCGCAGCGGCGTCGTGAGCGGGGCCACAATCAGCTGGTCTCCCACCTACACTGCACTCGCAGGAGACGCTACCGCGTCGTACGACCGCGCGAGCGTCTGCAGGAGCACCGACGGTCTGATCTGGATTACCGCGCGTGTCGAGACCCCGGCCGGATATCAGGTGTGTGCGGTGCGCTCAACTGATCCCAACGATGTCTCCTCGTGGCAGAGTGCGGAGACAATCTCCCCGGTCTTCCCAATCGACACCGTTTTCTCACTGGTGGTACCCCTGACAGGCGGGGACGTCTACACCGTCTGGAGCAGGCAGGGTTGGATAGAGGGAAAGAGATACGTTAGCGGCACCGGGTGGGAGGCCGCTGCTGCCCCGATTGCCCAGGGTGTCCAGGGCGACCCGGACAAGCTCTTCTCCGCGGTGAGCGACAGGTACGGCAACGTTCACCTTCTCTACGTGTCCCGGTTTGGCCCCGTGTGCTACAGAAGCTACGACGGAACGGCCTGGAGCTCGGAACAGGTACTCTCCGGACCCGACGCAGGCTCCCCCTCTCTTTCCATCAATCCCTCAAACCAGAGGCTGTACGCGCTCTGGATCGAGGACAGGAAGGTGGAGTGCAGAAGTGCAGTTCAGCCGGCCTCGAGCGGCGATTGGAGGACGGAAGACGTTAACAGAGGCAGGGCAAGAAAAAGCGGGCTGACCTCCTGCTACAGTTCCCCGACCAGGGTGAGCTGGCTCTTCCTGCAGGGAAGGAACCCTCCCGTTGCCATAATGACCGACGGCCTCGCTGTGGCCAAGATAAGCGTCCTGGTATCGGTGTCGTCCTTCTCGTTCGGTACGCAGCCCGTCAACACGTGGCTTCCGGCGCAGAACACTCAGATCACGAACGACGGAACCTGGAGCGAGCACATATACGCAGAACTCTCACAGTTCACGTCCGGACCCTTTTCGTGGGCCATCTCCGACGTTTCCAACGGCGCCGATCTCTGCAGGGCACAGTGGTCCACCGTCAGCGACGTCGGCCCCTGGAACGATGTCCCCTCCTACGGTTCGGAGTTCCTGGTTACGACGGACCTGCCTGCGGGAGGTTCGGTGACACTCTACTTCCGAATCCAGACCCCCACGTCAACAAGTTCCCTCGACCAGTATTCTTCAAATCTGACTGTAAGGGCAGAGGACTCCTGAGAGGACACAGAACTCCTGAGAGGAACGCCAGGCAGCACGCACGCGATCACAAGCGCTCATCCCGATGACGACCAGCGCGTGAACAGAGCCGGCGGGATGGGAATGCCCCCAGAACACAAAAAACCCGGCAGCGACCTACTCTCCCACCTCGTCTCCAAGGCAGTACCATCGGCGCTGGAGGGCTTAACTTCCGTGTTCGGAATGGGAACGGGTGTGTCCCCTCCGCTATCGCCACCGGGAAAACATTGCGAGAGCCTAAACTGTGCCGGTACGCAGTGACCGGCTCACCGAATCAGAGGCCGACCGCGCACGGCGCATCGCCACAGCTTAGGCCACGCGAGTAAGGTGCCGCCGCGTTCCAGCATACCCGACGCACCTAGCACTTTCTTTTGTAGGACACAACAAATCCTCAAGTGAGCAATCGCAGTCCCAGAACGCGGCAACACTTGAACCGGGCACAGGACCCCGCGCGAATGACAGAGATTCCCTTCATCCGCCGGAGCACGGGACCCGGAAAATATGTCACAACTGCACGAAAATGCGGCACCGACTGCACTCACCAGCCGCTCAATCAAGCCTCACGGTCAATTAGTACCGGTCGGCTGAATGGGTCGCCCCACTTACACCTCCGGCCTATCAACCTTGTAATCTCCAAGGGACCTTCAGGCTGGTATTACCCAGCGGGATATCTAGTCTTGAGGCGAGCTTCGCGCCTAGATGCTTTCAGCGCTTATCCCAACCGAACATAGCTACCCAGCGGTGCCGCTGGCGCGACAGCTGGTACACCAGAGGTTCGTCCGTCCCGGTCCTCTCGTACTAGGGACAGCCCCTCTCAGATATCCTGCGCCCGCGATGGATAGGGACCGAACTGTCTCACGACGTTCTAAACCCAGCTCACGTACCGCTTTAATCGGCGAACAGCCGAACCCTTGGGACCTTCTCCAGCCCCAGGATGCGATGAGCCGACATCGAGGTGCCAAACCTCCCCGTCGC
>CP070702.1:509932-512960 GCA_020349905.1 Candidatus Eiseniibacteriota bacterium | reverse complement strand
GCGTCCGCCCGACACAGGGCCGTCTTCTTCGCACCAGGGAGATTCGCGCTCTCGGTTACCAGCGTGGCTCCCCGGGCTGGACGATGTTAGAACTTTTTGTGTGGCGGGGAAGGGCGTTCAACCGATAGCGGAGTAATCCGTTAGAGGGGGCAATTCGGGGCGTCAAG
The DNA here is from genome assembly GCA_020349905.1 of Candidatus Eiseniibacteriota bacterium. GTDB lineage: Bacteria > Eisenbacteria > RBG-16-71-46 > JAFGJU01 > JAFGJU01. The sequence goes on along the minus strand of CP070702.1, from coordinate 512,793 downwards.
CAACAGATCTCGAGCAGCACTCTTCAGACGCGCCAGTCGTACTTTCGCATCCTTTATCTTTTCCATACGTGGGTCCGCGTCCTTCCAGATGTCCAGGAACTCCTCGTATTGCTCGATGGCCTTTCTTGACCAGCCTGACTGCTCGTAGGCCAGACCCAAGAAGTAGTGGACGTTCACAGCCTTCCCAGTGTCGAAGATCCAGTCCTCGTCGTATCTGCTCACCGCCTTCTCGAACTCCGCAACCGCCTCTCCCAGTCTGTCCGTCTCGAGATACGCCCTGCCAAGGAAGTAGTGATCGATGAAGTGGTTGTGATTAGGAGTTAGTCTGATCTTTTCCCTAAGAAACTCGATTGAACCCTCAAACTCTCCCTTCACATACTCGATCAGGCCCAGCGTTTCTATGTAATAAGAAAGCTGGGTGTTGTTCATGGTGTCTCTCTTGTCGCCAATGGATGCCATTATCTTCTCAGCGTCTGGAATCCTCCCTGCTTGTGCAAGAAGATACGCTACAAAATTATCAAAGCCTATCACAGCGTCAGGGGACTCCTTCCTGTGAAGCTCCGCCGCGGTTTGAGCCTCTCGCAGAGCAAGATCAAGTCTTCCCTGTTCTGCATATATTTCGGCCTTGAGCACGTGCTTGTAGTTGCCGTAGAAGCCTTCATACTTATCCATTAGATCTGCCGAGATTCCCGCATCCAGGACCCTCAGAGCTTCCTCGAATTTGCCCTGGTAGATTGGAATAAGAGCTAGATTCAATCTTGCCTCTGCCCGTCTGTAAGGGGCTTTTTCAGAAAGAAACCTCCTGTAGTACTCCTCTGCTTTCCCGTATTGCCTCTTGAAAAGGTGCATGTGCCCGAGCTTTCGAATCGAATAGCTGAAGTCCGGGTTTCTCTCGAGAGCCTTCTCGTAAGATGCGATGGCCTCATCGAGCTGTCCGCTCCAGGCATAAAGATCTCCTCTTACGTCGAACGGGTTTGCCTCATCAGGGGCTATGGAGATGTAGTGGTTTACCGCCCAGATGGATTTGTCAATGTCGCCAATGTCGGTGTATGTATATGTCAGCCAATTCCATGCAGGCATATAGAGAGGATCTATCTCGACGGCCCGCCTGTAAAATTGAATGGCCTCTTCCGACCTGCCGGCGGCTCGATACCGGTTGCCCAAAAGGGCAAATGCCATCTTCTCCTCAGGGCACTCGGCCACGATCTTCTCGAGCTCTTTAATCGCCCCCTCGTTGTCCCCTGAGTCTAATGCTTGCGCCCATTTGATGAACCCTCTCTCCTTCCGGGTTGCCTTTTTCGAATACCTAACGGCTCTGGCGAGAAACTGTTCCGCCTCTTCACCCCTCGCATAACCCCACAATGCGAAATTCAGCATGGCAAAGGTCGAATCAAATTCCAGGGCCTTTCTGTAACTCGCCTCTGCCTCGTTATGATAGAACTTGCGGTCGTACTCGCTTCCTTCCAGATAATACCGATAAGCCTCGGGCGAATCTGTCGTGACATCGGCCACTGTCGGGTCAGGCTCCCGTTCAGCGGCCGCAGGAAGAGCGAGATCCCTTTTCACCTCGACTGTCAGCTTGTCAACTAACGAGAATATCTCCTCTCCCGATTCCCCGCTGATACGCTGGGAGGCTTCCACATCTCCACTCGCCACTTCCACCAGCTGTGTCGTGATCTCTATATGAGGCGTGACCCGGAGAATGCTCCCCAAGAGCATCCACCTGGCGCCCGCCTTCTCTGCTACCTGAGTCGCAACTTCCCTGTCTATCCTCTTCTCGCCCTCTCTCCCCAGAAGTTTCAAGATGTCGTACAACCTTTGGCTCGATACCACCCTCATGTACTGCGACTCAGACAAGTCAGTAATGAGAAGGTTTGTTGCTATCTCTCCCAACTTCTCAGTGTCCTCCGGGTCAGCCAGATTGTCAAAATACATCACCGCCAGTGAGTTCTCCGCTGCCACGGCTGCGGGCTGACGACCTATCTGGATGCGTAATCCTACAACAAGGGCAATCGCGATGATCAACACAACGACAGCAGGTACAAGAAACTTGCGCCAGGGCTTGCCTAAAGGCTTGACCGAAGGCGGGCGAACGACACCCTCCGGGGCCTCCCTGTCTCTTACATTCTTAAGTTCAACCAACAGCTCCTTAGCACTCTGATAACGCCTGCCTGCCTCCTTCTCCATCGCCTTACCCACTACCCGTTCCAACTCCATCGGCACACCCGTACGAAGAGCCGTAATCGGCTCAGGTACCTCGTTCAAAATCGAATAGACAACCGCCTCGCCGTAGTCACCCTTGAAGGGCAGCTGACCCGTGAGCATTTCATAGAGGACAACCCCCAGTGACCAGACGTCCGTACGGTGGTCCACTGCCTCGCCCCGTGCCTGTTCAGGAGACATGTAGGCAATCGTGCCCACAGTGGTGCCAGTCTTTGTTACCTTGGTTGCACCAGACAGCTTGGCCAGACCAAAATCCATTATCTTCGCCTGACCCTTGGACGTCACCATGATGTTGGCACTCTTTATATCACGATGGACAATCTCTTTCTCGTGCGCCTCGTGTAGACCCTCGACAATCTGAAGGGCAATGCCTAATGTCTCGTCTAGCTTAAGTGGACCTGAGATGATCTTCTCTTTGAGGCTTTGTCCCTCGATGCATTCCATGGCAATGAAGGTTTGCCCCTCAGCCTCGTCAATCTCATAAATGGTGCAGATGTCAGGATGAGTCAGGGCTGCTGCGGCCTGTGCCTCGTGGATAAAGCGAGTCTTCTCCTCTTCGGAACCCAAGGCCTGTGATGAGAGAAACTTCAGGGCAACGGTGCGCTTAAGCTTGGTGTCCTCGGCTTTGTAGACCACTC
>CP070702.1:502509-509832 GCA_020349905.1 Candidatus Eiseniibacteriota bacterium | reverse complement strand
CCTCTGCCAGTCTCCGTGCCGTTTCAATCATCTCGAGGGTCAGAGCCTTCGTTGTCCCTCCGTCCGGGCTGGGGACGAGTGTGAGCTGACCGCCCAGCGCCCTCATGTGGTCTCTCTTCTCCTTGCTGAAGGCATCAGATGTCACAATCTTCAGAGGGATGTTCTTCGCTGCACACACGAGCGCGAGCGATACACCCGTACTCCCTCCAGTGTACTCGACGACCGAACCTCCCGGCCGCAACCGCCCGTCCGCCTGCGCTGCCTCGACCATCGCCAGCGCCATCCGGTCCTTCATGCTCCCAGTCGGGTTCTCGCATTCCAGTTTCATTACAATCCGAGCGCTGTGCTTCGGAACCATTCGCGTAAGCCGAACAAGCCTCGTTCGGCCTATGGTGTCCAGAACTGTCAAAGCGCTTCCTCTTTCTGTCGCTGATTCCACTCCGTCTGATTAGCTCTCAGGAGCCGCCGGTTTGGACTACATCACGTAGCGAAACTAACACCAGACGCCTCCCACGATCCAGGCGAAATGTCACTTCTGGGAAGCGACCCACTCTGGCTGGGGAGGCCGTCTTTCGAGCCGTTGCACGGCACCGGATATGGACCTAGCATGGTAGGGTTCCCAAAACGCACTCTTGCGCCGTGATTCTCCCTGCATTGGCAAATATGCTTGCGATACACTGGAGGACGCGGTGGATTATGGTAACGCTCTAGGAGTAACCGAGAATCAGACTGAACGCAGGATCCGCGGCCTGAGGGCCTGATTCTCGGATTCGCTGGTTCAAGCGCGGGGGGGCCGAGTTTTGCTTTCAGCACCAACGAGCGCCGAAAGGTTTCGGCACAGGTTCTCAAAGGCCTCATTCAACTCCAGACTTCGGAGTTTCTCCTTCATCACAGGCGGCAGCTGGTCGAGGGCGACACGTTTCAGCATCAGGGCGGTCTCTTCCATTGAAAACTCACACCTGTCCTCCATCCAAGCCAGGTGACTCTTGTTCTCCGGGCAGACGCTCTGGCAGTGCATACAACCTATCAGGCAATTGTGCGCTGATGGGTCGATCCAATCGGGAAACTCACCGGGCCTCTCGTTGTGAAACGTAAGACAACGCTCAGCCCGCAGCAGAAAGCGATCCTGTCGGATTGCCTCGGTGGGGCACCGCAGCTCACACGCGGAGCACGATTTGCATCTTTCCAGCATGGTTGCCTCCCTCCACGAGCCTCCGGGACACGGAAGGTCTGAATAGCATCCCACGAGCTGGAGAAAGCTCCCCATGCCGTTCACATAGCAGATGTTGTTTCTTCCGTAGTCCGCAAGGGCGCTGCCCACCGCCAAAGTCTTGAGCGGCAGCACGGTCTTTGCCACTCTATGGCCTTTGGAAGCTAGAAAATCGCCCAAGGCCGCTCTCACCTTATCGGTCGTTGCGCTGTAGCCTGCGTACGTTGGCGGCAGTACGGCAGGCAATGGTCCACCGTTCGTGTGAAAGATCGCGCGCGTCTGAGGTACGGGGACCGCGATGATGATGATGGAGCGCACTCCAGGCAAGAGTTCGGGAGGCTGAAATGTGAACCCTCTTAGCTGTTCCTGGTAGAAATCCTCGTCAAACAGACTTCGGTCGCGCCTCGCTTCAATCGCTTCCCGCAACTCATGGAGCCGCTTCACCCCAACGATTCGCCCGGCCCAACCGCGGTTCTTGAGGAAACGCATAACATCGTCAGTGGCAGAAGCCATCTTCAGTAACCTCCTTCTTCGAAAGAATGAACGTTCGGTCGAGAGTTGGGTTAGACCTTCCTCTTGAAAGAGGGGCTTCTCGCGAGTCGGTAGTGCCGGAGCACCTTAGCGCGATTCCCGCAATCCTCCATCGCGCACCAGCGCCGGCTGCGGTTCTTGCTCAAATCCAGGAACAGCCAGCCGCACCCGCGGTCGTCAGCGCACTGGCCGACCTTGGCGTGTTTATGTGATGTTAGCACGTCCGCTGCGGAGCGCACGACCGGCCAAAGCATGCTGTCCAGAGCACGGTCATCCTCTTTCCAGTCCCAGGCCCACCGGCTGCAATCGCAGGTTAGCCGTAGACGCCTAAGCGCCCTTGCCAATTCCTCATTAAGGATGTTTAGGTTGGCCGCGTCCGGTGTCTGCGCAGCCACTGCCGCGACAAAGATTCGGTATAGGGACTCTCTTAATGTGACTGCCCGTTTAAGTACCCCTCGCGCCGCCGATGGGTGTCTCGCTGCCTCGAGCAGCAACTGCTCACCAGACGCTTTGTCGAGGATCCCAGAGTGAATCGCCCAGTCCACGAGATCCTCGTATGTTCGCAGCTGTTCGTGAGGGGAGTCGCTGGCGTGCCAGTCAGCCGTGTTTGCAAAGTCAAGGCACAGCTCGCCGCCAACAAGCTTCCATTCTCTGTTAGCTGATTTCTCTGCGCTCACTTCTAGGCCCTCGGAAATAGATGTGTAACCGCCAAAAGCCCAATAGAAGGTTAGCATAGATCCGCGGCTCTGTCAACGTCAATCCGCCTTTCTCAGTCAGGCCATTTGGTAACCGTCGGGTGATACGGAAATGGCCGCCAGAATCCGCACGACAATCTCTTCCCATAAAGCCGCAGGACTGGCCTGCTTTGGAGGAGTGGGCGCGGTAGCAGGGGAGGTCATTGAATCGGCGAGACGATCGTAAGAAGGTTTCCCTGGCCTCGAGCATAGAGGAGTTTTAGAGGATTCTTCTTGACAAGAGGGCTAAAGAGATTCTACTAGTGGTGGCCACGTGACAGATTCTCACTACCCCCAGACAAGGAGGCGGAGATGGCATTCTGTCTGTGCAGATTCATTCTTGCTGCCCTGGTTATTGTGTTTGCGTGGGTGCACGCGCCTTGGTCGAGCATCGCGCTCACCATCGTCGGAGCTCTCTTGGTCATTCTGGCATTGAAGAGAGATTTTTGTTGTCTCGCAAAGAAGCAGACCTGAGAGCAGCTTGAGTTACTATGGGGCAACCCTTCAGTCTATCGCCCTTGGACACGTGGTCCGGGGCGATGCTGTATCGTCCAGTATCTCCGACCGACTGGAAACTATCTCTTTCGTGGGGCTCTCATCGAACCTCGACATTGCACTAACCTCCGCGCTGCGTTAATATGCTCTGCAGGCTCTGTTTTGCTCGATGCTAAGCTAGGGGCATTGGTTTTCGCACCAGAATGGCGAGTAGAGGATGATCGGCAACACCATCTCTCATTACAAGATCGTGGAAAAGCTGGGTGAAGGCGGAATGGGCGTGGTCTACATGGCTGAGGATACTGACCTCAAGCGCCGCGTGGCTCTCAAGTTCCTGTCCTCTGATCTTGTGGGAAACGAAGAGGCAAAGCAGCGTTTCATCGGGGAGGCCAGGACGGCATCTGCTCTGGATCACCCAAACGTCTGCAACATCCACGAGATTGGACAGACGGACGACGGGCGGCTTTTCATTGTCATGGCCTTTTACGTGGGGCAACCACTTACCGCAAGGATTGCGGAAGGTCCCCTCAACTTTGAACAAGCGACGGACATAGCAGCGCAGATTGCCTCCGGATTGAGCGAGGCCCACAATAAGGGCATTGTCCACCGGGACATCACACCTTCCAACATCATGGTCACCGATGATGGCATCGCCAAGATCCTCGATTTTGGCCTGGCAGTTCTGGCCGAGCACAAAGGTCCCAGGGGGCCTGGCACGGCGGCTGGAACAGCAGCATACATGTCGCCTGAGCAGGCCCGCGGCGAGGAGGGCGACCATCGTACTGACATTTGGTCCCTGGGAGTCGTGCTGTATGAGATGCTAGCCGGCCATCCACCCTTCGGAGGCGAGTATGAGGCAGCGGTTCTGTACTCTCTGTTGAACGAACAAGCCCCTGCCTTGTCTTCGCTGCGAGGCGATTTGCCCGAAGGAATTGACTCTGTCATCACCAAAGCCCTGGCCAAGAACCGCAATGACAGATACCAGAGCATGACGGAGATGTTGGCAGACCTACAGTCGGCAAGGGACTGGCAATTCATCGCGAGCTGGGAGCAGCGGGAGACTAGATCGGACGCGGTCGCGAAATCCATTGCAGTGTTGCCCTTTGTGAGCTTTAGCGACAGCAAAGAGGACGAATTCTTCAGCGATGGAACCACAGAGGACATTATCATTCAGCTCTCAAAGATAGCAGAACTCAGGGTCGTGTCGCGAACGTCAATTATGCGCTACAAGCACACCGAGAAGAACCTCCGGGAGATAGGGCGTGAGTTAAACGTTGGGGCCATCGTGGAGGGAAGCGTTCGCCGTTCGGGAGATTGTGTTCGCATAGTGGCACAGCTCGTAGATGCCAAGACAGACGAACACCTCTGGGCAGAGAAGTACGATCGCGACATGAAGGACATCTTCGCAATCCAGAGCGACGTTGCGGAGAAGATAGCCAGCGCCCTGAGAGCCGAGCTTTCGGCCGCCGAGAGGACCCGTATAGAGAGAAAGCCCACGGAAAACATGGAGGCCTACGAGTACTACCTCAAGGGCCGTGAGTACTACTACAGATACAGAAAGCACGACAACGAGACGGCCATCGCGCTTTTCAGCCGGGCACTGGAGCTGGATCCTGACTATGCTCTGGCGTGGGCAGGATTGGCAGATGCCTACGCGCAAGGGTTCGAGAGATACGGGATGCCTGCGTCGTGGTCTGATTGTGCGCTGGAATCCGGTAAGAAGGCGGTCGAGCTTGACGGCGGTTCCGCCGAGGCTTACAAAGCGCTCGGACTCGCCTACGATGTGAAGGGATGCTACAGGAAGGCGTTTGAAGCTTACCTCAAAGCCACTCAACTCAATCCCAACTATGTTCCAGCCGTGCTCTACGTGGGCGGTGTCCACGTGTTTCTTGGAGAGCTCGACACAGCGCTGGCCTGGTTGAAAAGAGCGATCTCCATAGATCCGGCTGCCGTCTTTGCCCCGTTTCTCATCGGGGATGTCTACCGTCAGTTGGGAGAGTTCGAGAAGGCACAGATATGGTTGAAGAGGGCCTTGGAGCTACAGCCTGACTTGGTCGTGGCAAGGTACTCTCAAGCCACGCTTTGTCTCTTGCAGGGCGCAGAAGCGGAGGCAAGGGGGCAAATGAAGAAGGCGGTTTCTTCGAACCCTGACGATCCAAGGGCGTTCGAATTCGCGGGGGTGATGGCTGAATTGACCGGGGATGCTGCCGCAGCAGAGGAGTTCTACAGGCGCTCGATCGACCTTAATCCTTCCTTTCAGCAGGACTGGATGGGTATCGGTGGAATCGGTCTGGGGCACTTACTCATGAAAGCCGGCAAGTACGATGAATCAAAGAGTCTGCTTGCTCAAGCTCGAAAGATCAGGGAGGAACAGATCAGCTGCGGGGATGACGGCCCATTTTCGCGTTACAACATTGCCAGAACATACGCCATCGAAGGGAACAGGAAGGAGGCTTACGTCTGGCTCGACAAGGCCATCGAGGCCGGCTGGAGAGACTACCAGATGGGCTCAATAGACCCGTGGCTGGAGAATCTCCGGGGCGAAGAGAAGTTCCGCAAGCTGATGGCACAGGTCAGAGCGAAAGTGGATGAGATGAAGGCGCGTGTGGAGGCAGAGTAAGTGCCCACGGCACTGGCGCACGATGGGTAGTCGAGAAGGACGACGCACTACTAATCCTTGCGTTTGTTGCTCTGGAAGGACTCTCGTTCCACCCTGACTTTGTTGATTCGCCGTTCGGTGGCCTCGGCAACGGTGAAGCGGTAGCCGGCTTCAACCACGTAATCGCCCGCCCTGGCGAGGTGACGCAGGTGCCATAGAACCATGCCTCCCACCGTGTGGAATGCCGTGGCCCGCAGGTCAAGCCCCAGCACGTCATTGACCTCGGAAATCGGCAATCGAGCGTCCATCAGGTACGCTCCATCTTCCAACACTTCGTACTTTCGCGTAAGCCGCGGCAGGTATTCTTCAAAATCGTAGCCAACGTCGATGTCGCCGACCACCGCCTCCACCACGTCTTCCATTGTTATCATGCCTATTGCTGAACCGTACTCGTCCAACACTATGGCCATGTGGTCGTCGCGCTCGCGCAGCACTGGCAGCAGCTCGTCAAGCGTCTCGTATCTCGAGACGTAGTGAGCGGGCTTGACGAACGCCTCCAGGGGTTTCTGCTCTATCTGCGGGTCCAGCAAATCCCAGGTGGTTAGCATGCAGATGCCGGTTACGTTGCTGACGTTCCCCGCGTAGACCGGAAGCCGATTGTAGCCCCGGCGGTGGACGATTCGGACCACGTCCTGCATGGTCCTGTCGCCGCTTATGGCGACCATCTCTGCGACCGGAATCATCTCTTCGCCTACCGACATGTCGGCGAAGCGAATGGCGCGCTCGATGCGGAACCGGTCGAACACTTCTGTGTCCGAAGCGCGCTCTGCCATCTCCATTACAGTGCGGAGCTGGTCCCGAGTGACGAACAGGTGCTGGGCGCTGGAGCGCCGCCCGGCCAGGGACGCGGCGAATCGGGCGATGCGTGAGAATACGAACACGATGGGGGAGAGGAGGAGCGAGAATCCCCTCAGAGGAAAGACAACAATCGCTGCTATGGCGTCCGACTTCTGCTGGCAAACGCTCTTGGGAACGATTTCCCCCAGAATCAATAGCAGCGGCGTGAGAACAAGGAACGCATACAGGTCGCCCAGCTCGTTGCCGAAGAAGTGAATCATGATGAGAGTGCCAAGCGTCGTAAGGCCTACCGTGGCAATGTTGGTGCCGACCAGCGTAGTAGTGAGCAGCTGCTCCGGCCTCTTGAAGAGCCCCAGCACCATGCGGGACCCCTTGTGGCCCTGCTTGGCCCTGTGCGACAGCTTGATCTTGTCCGCGTTGACCAGGGCGATTTCGGAGCCGGAGAAGAAACCCTTGAGCAGCAAGAGCAGAAGCATCAGCGGCACTATCCAGAGGACGTCTATTGCACTCATGACTCCGTGTCCTCGTTACAATCTTGAGAAGCATTATCAGGCGAGCCTGGGTTTCCCGGCTGATTCCGGCCAGACTCCCCGTCGGCCTTCTTCTCATCTCCTTCCGCTGATTCCGACTCGACCGTCTGCGATTCGCCGTTCTCCTCTTCCGTCACACCATGTCTTATACGGACGCGGGCAATGCGGTGCGCGTCCATCTCCGTGACGGTGATAGTGAGGTCGTCGATGGTCACCTGGTCTCCTACCTGCGGCAGCCGGTCCAGATGGCGGAAGACCACTCCTGCAATGGTCGTCATCCGCGGGTCTCTAAGGCCCAGGTTGGTCACGCGGCTCAAGTCGGTCAGTTTGGTGTCGCCAGGAAGCTCGAAGACGTTGGGCTCGAGT
>CP070702.1:499115-502409 GCA_020349905.1 Candidatus Eiseniibacteriota bacterium | reverse complement strand
CGATGACGAACGCCGCGCTCAGGAAGAGGGGTTTAGCCCCGCACGTGGCGATGTCGTTCACCGTACCGCATACCGCCAGCTTCCCTATGTCTCCACCGCGAAAGAAGAGCGGGTCCACGACGTACGAATCAGTCGTGAAGGCCAAACGCCCCTCGTCCACTTGAAACACACCCTGGTCGTCAAGCGCTCGGAGAATCGGGTTGTCGAAGAAGGGAAGAAAGAACTGGCTTACGAGCTCGTGCGCGGCTCTTCCGCCGCTTCCGTGGGCAAGCGTGATGAACTCCGGCTTCGAACGCTTCAATCTCTACTCTCCCTGAACCGATAATGCGCCTGGCAGGTTCCCTCTGTGGTGACCATACACGCTCCGACAGGCGTTTCCGGGGTGCACTCGCCGGCGAAGAGCGGGCAGTCCGGCGGGTCCACCTTACCTCGAAGAATCTCTCCGCAGAGGCATCCCGCCGGCTCTTGCGACTGTGCCACAGAGACATCGAATCTCTCCGAGGAGTCGAACCTGGAGAAGTCAGGGCGAAGCTTGAGCCCGCTCGATGGAATGACGCCCAGACCGCGCCAGGCCGAATCGCACGGCTCAAAGACGTCGTACATGACCTTGAGCGCAGCCGGATTCCCCTCCTTCTTCACCAGCCTGGAGTATTCCGTGTGAACGCGAGGCTTGCCCGCCACCACCTGCTCCAGCAACAGTTGGATGGCCCGAAGAATGTCGGTAGACTGAAAGCCGGCCACTACCGCAGCCACCCCGTACCTGGACGGGATGAACTCGTAGGCGTCCGAGCCGATGATGGTGCTCACGTGTCCCGGACAGATGAGGCCGTCGAGCGCGAGCCCCTCCGTTTCCAGAACCGCTGCCACTGCAGGAGGAATGAGCTTGTTGGCGGGAAGAACGAAGAAGTTCTGCGTTCCGTCCCGGTCGGCCCCCAGAATGGTGGCAGCAATGGTCGGAGCAGTGGTCTCGAATCCGACTGCGAAGAAAACGACGGACTTCTCAGGGTTCTCCTTCGCCATCTTCAGGGCGTCCAGGCTGGAGTAGACCACTCTCACGTCCGCTCCCTTTGCCTTCGCTCTTTCCAGACTGGTCACTGAACCCGGCACGCGCATCATGTCGCCGAACACAGCGGCAATCACTCCGGGGCGCTTGCTCATCTCGATGAACTCGTCTATGGCTGAATTGGGGGTAACGCAGACGGGACAACCCGGGCCGGAAAGAAGGCGGATGTTCTCAGGGATGAGCTGTCTTATGCCGTAGCGGAAGATGGCCACGGTGTGCGTCCCACATACCTCCATGAGCTGGACCCGGTCCCTGCCGGACGAGCGGGCCAGGTCCGCAATCCTGTCCAGAAGCAGCCTGGCGTCACCGGGATTCTCGAATCGCTCCGTCAGTCGCGACATCAGGGGCCCCCGTCCTGAGAGGAATCCAGCATCTCTCGAATGGTCCGGAGACTCTCGAGCGCTTCCTGCTCGTCCAGCTTTCCAATGGCGAAACCCGCGTGCACGACTGCGTATTCCCCGACCTTGATATCCGGAACGAGCATCACGTTGACTTCCCTGCGGACCCCCTCTATCTCGACAGTGGCCGTGTCGCCGCTCACTTCCATCACTCTAACTGGAATCGCGAGGCACATCGGGCGTTACTCCTTTGACGTAGAGGTCTGATCACGCACAGAGGTCACCCCGAGCGCGAAAGAGAACTCCTATGACAGGCGACCGCCGCCTGTCCAAGTGCGAGCCCGCCGTCGTTGGCAGGCACGAGAGAGTGAACGTACACGCGGAAACCTGCCGCAGCGAGCGACTTCATCAGGATGCCGGAGAGAAGCGCGTTCTGAAACACTCCCCCACTCATGCAGACCGTCCCCAATGCCTTCTCGTCCCGGATGATACCGCACATCTCTGTCACTCCAGCGCCCAGGGTCTCGTGAAATCTCCTCGAGACTTCCCCGACAGCCGTCCCCCTTCGGAGGTCCTCCAGTATCTCTCTGATCATGTCCGCCACATCCAGCAGGTGACAATCCTCCTGCTTGAAGATCCTGTACGAATAGGGATGCCCGGAGTAAAGTTCCGAAGCGCACATCTCCAGCTCCATGGCGGCCTGTCCTTCGAAGGAAACGAAATCCCTCACGCCGGTGAGAGAAGACACCGCGTCGAAGAGGCGGCCGCAGCTGGACGTGACGGGTGTGTTCACCTGTCTCTCTATCATCCGCAGGATGGCCCTCACCTTTTCCGGTCCCACCCTCCGGAAGAGAGGCACGTCCTCATCCAACAGCCTGTCGCCGAAGGCGGCCCCCAGGTAGCTCACCGCCATGCGCCAGGGCTCGTTTATGGCGGCTTCACCGCCGGGCAGCCCGACAGGCGCGAAATGTGCCACCCTCTCGAATTCCTGGAAGTCTGCCACCAGGAACTCACCGCCCCACACCGTCCCGTCGGACCCGTAGCCGGTGCCGTCGAAGGAAAGACCGATAACCTTCTCGTCTATTCCGTTCTCGGCCATGCAGCTTGCGATGTGTGCGTGATGGTGTTGAACGGCCAGGAGCGGTAGCTCGCTTTCCAGCGCATAGCGGGTCGAGAGGTAATCCGGGTGCATGTCGTGCGCGATGATTTCCGGTTCTGCGTGCAGGAGTTTCTTCAAGTGTTCTATACCCGTGCTGAAAGCCTCGTACGCCTCCAGGTTCTTCAAGTCACCTATGTGATGGCCGGGAAACGCCAGGTCGTCTTTCAGGAGGCAGAACGTGTTCTTGAGCTCCGCGCCCACTGCGAGAACTTGCCGGCTCCCAAAAGGCAGCTTCACTACGTTGGGCACGTACCCGCGCGAACGGCGTATCATCTGCGTCTTCTGGCCGACTACCCTGGCCACTGAATCGTCGCACCTCGTGAAGATCTCCCTGTCGTGAACCAGGAAGTAATCCGCTATTGTCCCCAATCTCACGAGCGCGTCTTCGTCCTTGTACGCCAGAGGTTCGTCTGTGAGATTGCCGCTCGTCATGACCAGAGGCGGGGCATTCTCGAGCAGAAGATGATGTAACGGCGTATAGGGTAGCATCACGCCCAGGTACTTATTGCCCGGCGCCACGTCTTCCACGACCGGCATACTCTCTCTCTTCGCCAGCAAGACGATTGGCCGTTCCACGGACGACAGAAGCTTCTCTTCGGCTTCGGATAAAAAGCATATCGACTTCGCCGTCTCCAGGTCGCGGATCATCACGGCCAGAGGTTTCTCCTCGCGGCATTTCCGCTTTCTTAAGGTCGACACCGCCAGCGTGTTCGTGGCGTCACAGGCAAGGTGAT
>CP070702.1:494720-499015 GCA_020349905.1 Candidatus Eiseniibacteriota bacterium | reverse complement strand
CGGAGGAGTGAATCCTGGTCGTCTCGAGTGCCTCGTCCGTGCTGAGCGGCGGAAGAATCGAGGGGGCTCGTCTCGCAAGCATGGTCTTTCCGGAACCCGGAGGGCCTATCATTATGAGGTTGTGCCCTCCGGCGGCCGCTACCTCGAGCGCACGCCTGGCCTGGTACTGGCCCCTCACGTCGGAGAGGTCGGGGGATGCCGGCGCGGCCGTATCCGAGCGCGCACTCGCGTGCGGGCAGCTCGCCGATTCTGCGCCCACACGTGTTGAGGAAAGCGCGACCTGTCCCCTTAAGTAACCCACAACTTCGCTGAGTGTGATCGCAGTGAGGACTTTCTTGCCCAGTGCGACCGACGATTCCTCTCCGTTCTCAGCAGGCACCACCATCCCGCGCACTCCAGCGTCCCTGGCCAAGAGCGCCATCGACAGCACGCCGCGAACCGGCCTCAATCGCCCGTCCAAGGAGAGCTCACCAACGAAAACGATGCCCTCAGAACGGTCACCGGGAAGCTGACCCGTTGCGGTCAGAAGGCCAACGGCGACAGCCAGGTCGAAACCCGCGCCTTCCTTCCTGGTGTCAGCAGGAGCCAGGTTCACAACGACTCTGCGCGGAGGCACTTCCAGGCCGCTGTTTCTGATTGCAGAGAGTACCCGCTCCCGGCTCTCCCTCACTGCGGCGTCGGGAAGCCCCACGGTAGAGAAACTGGGCAGACCCCTCCCGACGTCAACCTCCACTTCCACAAAATACGCATCGATACCGAAAAGAGCGCAGCTTCTCACCCTCGCCAACACTTCAACCACCTCACCTCACAAACCCTCAATGGAGAACCCTCCATCTGAGGAAACTTGGATAGAAGAACGCCGTGCACACTCGATCAGACTGACGATCCGGGATTCAAGAACACACAAGGCAGGAGAAATGCTGTGGCAGGAAGATGGTATCGCCTCCACGAGGGGCAGTCAAGGCTTCGCTAACGTTAGCTCAGCCTACAGGCGTAGGACGCCATGGACAACCAACTTAATTAGTCCTCCGGCCCACAGCGCCCTAACTCAGAAGTCAAACAGCGCTCCCTGGACTATTCGAGTCGAGAAACAGCTCTGATCGATTGACAAATACGTTCCGTCCACCTGGTCAACCGTCGATCGATATTCGCGTGCATGTTCTTCTGACCAGAAGAACATGCATTTTCTTCAGTATCCATCGATGATGTTTGGATCTCTGAACTGGCTCCAGTCAACGTCAGGCTCGAACACCAACGGCGTTGGACCGCCCTCCACAATCCGATAGTTGAGGTTACTGCCGACAACGATCTCCATTCGGCTGTCGCAGTGGGCACAGGATGTCCCGATCTCTACCTCGAGGAAGCTATTTCTTAAGTGCCCTTGCACGAAGGGCGTCGCTATCGCGTCTTCCGCCCAGAAATCGTCGAAAGTCTTCCTGCAGGTCTCGTCTTTCTCACTGATCGTGAACTGGCGCGTGACTTGTGCTGCAAGCCGGCGCCGCACACCGTCTGGCCTTACAGCAGACACGAGGACATCATCCGTCCTCCACCCGAGGTGCTTTGCTTGAAGATCTATCTCCTCGACCTGGCAGTCCTTTAGGACGGGAAGAGGGGCCCGAACGAGCAGTAACGCTAGAAATAGCGCGCCGACATGCTGTTCGAAAAACGTTCCGCCTCCACCACTGGAGACAGGACTTGTCGCGATAGGACCGCTCATCCCTGACATCGACTATCTCCACACTTCGGTCAATCTCTTCCGGATTGTTACGCTCCGAGCGGACGGGCGTAGTAGCACCCAACGATGCGCTCCACCTGCGGGCGCGTTCGGCACAACAGCGTCCGGCAGGCGAAAGCTCGTGTAAGCCAGGAACCGTGCGCAGTACGAGAACGCTGGTCTAAAGTTCCTCAGGTATATCAGCACCGAAGAATCTGGCGATATCCAAGTTCCAGACGAAGTAGTTTGAGCAGACTGGGCCAAATGATTCAGGCGCAATGGCACGATCTATACGGAAGACCTTGACGCGAGAACCGATCTTGCCCGCATCCCAAAGATGCCCGCATTTCCGCAAGTGCCACGACTCTGTATCTTGATAGATTCTGACCGCTCCGTCAAGGTGCGTCATCAGATTACGTGTGACATCATAAACGGCATGGAAATACCTGCTGCCGCGGCTTTCAATCTGGTGTTCCTTTGGGAACTCCTCGATTCTCAGATGCATCTCGCCATCCCGAGGAGAGAAGACGTATTCCGTGAATTCTGACGGGACCGTCCAAGGCCCCGGAAACCATCTGCCAGTCGTTTCTAGAGTCTCCTTGCAGATCGTGTTCCAGTCCACCTGGCGTCCCCACCACCACATACGGTAGGACATACGAGGGAATTCTGCTGCTGGCCGAACAATCATCGGGTCAAGTCGTACCCACGAGGACTCCACCAAGCGTTCGCCAGCCAACGCCTGCAAGAGCCAGTGTTGAGAGTTGGGCGATTCCACCGGACAAAGCACAGTGAATGCATAATCGTTACGGATGAGAGCACCGTGATCCAACCTGAACTCACGGAGCGGGACAAGGAAGTCACCGGAGAGTCGAAGGTCTGAGAGTGCCACGTGGTTATATGGTGAGGGACGCTGCGTGGACGACTGAACCCGGAGAGCTTTCAGGCGTGCCTTCGGGATTTCGGACGAGAGCAGGTGAAGTAGCACCCACATCCTTGCCTTTCTGTCGAGCTCGACGTGTGTTACATGGCCCCAGTAGAACAGAAACCGTCGGTCTATCTTGACTGTCTCGATGAAATCAGTCGGGAAGAGAGCGAGTTGCTCGTTGATTGCATAGGCGATAGGATGCTCAGAATCGTCAACCACTCGTGGCAGCACAAGAAGAGGCCCCAGAGGGTCACTGGCGAAGTAGTCGAGGACGGGATCCAACAGCCTCACGCAAGGCATGGGGTCATTCCGAGTTTCGTTTCCTGGTGACACGTCCGGATTCGCTAGCTAACTACGGCTTAGGTGGTTTCCGCGTAAATGCCCTGAACGGCCCTGCTCCCAGATAATGCCCAGCACTCAGCATCTTGAAACTACATCACACGTCTAGAGCTGTCAACCCGGTGTGGTCTAGTCTGAGTGTTATGCTGCTTCCGGAAAACACCCCTCCTGAAGTCAGAGCCTGTCCATTCAGCTGCGCACACCCTTTCTTGGCTAGCAGAGTGGCTTGGTCATTCGATAGAACTTCAATACTGGTATCTTCAAGCGCCTGGGCCACTGCGACTCGACAACCATCCCGCGGCGCTCGTAGAATCGACGAGCCCACTGATTCTTGGCAGAGACGTCGAGGGACAATCGCATCGCTCCCCTCTCACGAGCCCGATCTTCAATGAAGTCCATCAGGAGAGCTCCAAGGCCTTCGCCCCGCAGTTCCTTGTCAACGGCGATGGCCTGGAGGTAGAAGTTGTCATCCGCAATTGAGTCGATAATCCGCTTGAGTGGAGCAAACAGTATTTGCACAATCCTCATCCGAACATTAGGCCTGCCCGCAGCCTCCTCTAGAGGCCGGCGTGAAGAACGGCGATGTTGCGTTGCCGTATAACCCGAGACCATCCCGACGATGACGTTGTCACGCTCAGCGAACGTTACATTCTCGTACGATAGATCGTGCCCAGGCTGGGCAAACGCCGCAGCGATTATGTGCCTTGCCCGGCGACCGAGCATGAACCCAAAGAAACCCTCGGCTGCTTGGTCGAGATAGCGGGCAAAGGCCAAGCCATCATTTTCTGTGGGATTTGCCGGGCGAAGAGTTGTTGAACGTTGATTCATGTATGTGTTCTCAGTATAGCGTACCGGTTCCAGCGGCGGCCGTACACCGTCCACTGGAACCGGTTGTTAGCTTAAGATGTCCTCACCACCATGTCAGAAGCATTAGAAAACGTCTATGCTATGACCAGGCCAGGTCGAAGCGGTCAAGGTTCATTACCTTGCCCCAAGCCGCTATGAAGTCCCGCAAGAACTTCTCCTGGGAGTCCTCACATCCATAGACTTCCGCCAAGGCTCTGAGCTGGGAATTCGAACCGAAGATGAGGTCGACACGGGTGCCGGTCCACCTTAGTTCGCCCGTTGCGCGATCGCGACCCTCGAACACGTCTTCATCTGCCGAGGTTACCTTCCATGTCGTGCTCATATCGAGCAGGTTTACGAAGAAGTCATTGGTGAGCGTCTCCGGCCGTTTGGTGAACACGCCGTGCGGGGACTGTCCGACATTGACATTCAAGACGCGCATACCGCCGATGAGAACCGTCATCTCAGGCG
>CP070702.1:475668-494620 GCA_020349905.1 Candidatus Eiseniibacteriota bacterium | reverse complement strand
GACTCCCATTACGGGGGCCGGCACGTCGGCCTCAGAGCGGGCCTCAGCCACTTCTCGAAGGGGCTCACGGTGAACCGCATATGCTGGTCCGGAGGGGAAGCCATCACTATCGCTGCCAAGGAGCTCATTCTCGGCGAGGCGGAAGTTGTTCTTGCGGGAGGTTACGAAAGCACGAGCCAGTCGCCTACCATGACGTTTGGCTCGTCGTTCGGTTTTCCATACATGGCGGGTCCCACGACGTATTTTCTTTTCAAGGAGGGCCTGAACGACACCTACATCAACCTGGACATGATGGGAACCGCTGAGAACCTCGCGCGACTTTACGGAATCACGAGGAAGGACGCCGACGAATTCGCCCTTTCTTCTCAGAAGAAGGCAGCGGACGCAGCGAAGAGCGGGCGCCTGGCCAAGGAGATAAGCCCCATCGTCGTGAAGGGTAGGAGGGGTGACGTGGTCGTTTCCGAAGACGAGCATCCTCGCCCGGACGTTACCATGCAGTCGCTGGCCGGGCTTCGTGCCGTGAAGGCCAACGGAGTTCAGACCGCCGGCAACTCGAGCGGCATCGTTGACGGGGGAGCGGCGGTGATAATGACCACGGCGGGGAAGGCGAAGGAGCTCGGAATAGAGCCGATTGGTGAACTGGTCTCCTGGGCGGTTGCGGGTGTTGACCCCAACTACATGGGCATCGGTCCGGTCCCTGCGTGTCTTATGGCGCTCAAGCGGGCAGGGCTCGCGCTGAAACGGATGAAGCACGTCGAGATAAACGAAGCCTTCGCGGCGCAGTATCTGGCGGTGGAAAGAGAGCTCAAGCTCGACCGCTCGAAGGTGAACGTGAACGGTGGGGCCATCGCACTGGGGCATCCCCTCGGAGCGACGGCGCCCCGTCTCATCATAGCTCTTTTGACGCTGGGTGGCCTCGGACTGGCCTCCGCCTGCATAGGTGGTGGGCAGGGAGGCGCCGCCATCGTTGAGTCATACGCTGGCTGATCTGTTACGGAGGAGAAAGAAGTGAAGAAGGCAAAAAAGGCGAAGAAGGCGAAAAAGGTGAAGAAGATAGCGAAGGCAAAGCGTTCGCTCAAAGAGAGGAGCAGCGCCAGCGCGAGAAGAACGACCAGGACGACCGTTTCCAAGCGCGCAGCCGCAGCTTTCCCGTACAAGAGCACGCCCAAATCCATCGGGTGGGAAGACATCGAGGTCCTCTTCATCGGTGCAGGAACCATGGGGGCCAGCCTGGCTCAGGCCTACGCGCAAAACGGGCTCAACGTCGGGATTCTGGACGTGAGCGACGTCATCGTCCAGAAGGCCTTCGACACAATCAGCGGTGAGCTCGATGCCGCTACAGGCCGGATATTCTCGCCTTCTGAAGTGGAGGCCATAAAGGCCAGGATACTGGGCACCACCTCATACGAAGAAGCCTGCAGGGGAAGGAACCTGAAGCTCGTCGTAGAGACAGCCACCGAGAGGATAGACATAAAGAAAGAGATATTCAAAAAGCTGGACAAGCTCTGCGCTCCGCATGTCGTGCTGGCCACCAACTCCTCCTCTTTGGACACAAACGTTCTTGCGTTCGTCACGAAGAGGCCAGACAAGGTCGTCTGGATGCACTACTTCTACCTTCCTCACAAGAACCGGGCCGGCGAGTACGCGGGAAGCGATACCGCTTCCGAGGAGAGCATCAACACTGCCGCACGGTACATGAAGCTCGGAGGAAAGGTCAGCACGCGCATATGGAGCAGCAGAAAGGGGGGAGCGGCCGACGTGGTGTTCGTTGCCCTTCTCCACGAGGCGGTCAAGATGCTTCAGGAAGGTCACGACGTGGCCACCATCGAAGCAGCTGGAAAGAACGCCTACAACATGCCTCTGGGTTTCCTGGCGCTTATGGACAGCACGGGGCTTCCGGTTGGCCTCTACTCCATGAAGTCCTTCTCCGATTCATCCAACCCCGCTGACCGGCTCTATAAGACCTACCGGAACTTCTTCGAGCCGACCCGCAACTATATCGAGCTGATGAAGAAGTACGACAGGGCAGAGGACAAGTCTCAAGTTCGCTGGGCGAGTGAAGCGGCCCTCAAGAAGCCGCCCAAGAGCCCGGCTGCGGTGAAGAAGCTCGCCGAACGCTTCCTGGGCGTGGGTTTCGCCACGTCCGTGGAGGTCGTGGACGCGAACGTAATCGAGATGGAAGACCTGGAGCGCCTGGCTCAGAATGCGTTCCTCTGGGCAGAGGGACCGTTCACGATAATGAACCGCATCGGCATCAGGGAATCCTTCAGAATGGTGAAGCAGAGAGCCGCGCTGGCCAGGAAGGAGCGAAGAGCCTTCCCGGTTCCCGAGTTACTCAAGAAACAGGCGCGCAGCGGAAAGCCCTGGCCGCTCAAGATGAGCCCGGTCTTCTACGGGCAGGAACTGGACGGCAAACTGGCCAGGATTACCATCAGCAATCCCAAGAACGCCAATGCCATGGACAACCTCGTGTTCAAAGAGTGGGAGAAGGCGTTCGAGAAAGCCAAAAAGGACCCGAAGGTGAAGGCCATTATCTTCGACAGCGCCCCCATCAAGACTTTTATCGCCGGCGCAAACGTGGGCGGCTTCATAGACAGGATTCGCAAGAAGCAGTTCGACCACATCAAGCGGGACACGGCCATGTGGCAAGAAGTCATGTTCCGCAAGATGACCGGAAGAGGGAAACCCAAGATCGCCATAGTAGATGGAGCCACCTTCGGTGGAGGCGTGGAAGTGGCGATGGCTTTCGCGAACGACCCGAACTCGGTTGTCATTATTACGGAGAGAACGTCCTTCGCCCTGCCCGAGACCAGGCTGGGGATTTATCCGGGCCTGCGCGGAACTCTGCTTCTGCCCCAGCTAATCTACAGGGCGACGAACGACGCCGAGCTGGCGGTCGCCATCGCCAGATATTACATACTGGCAGGCAGCACGGTGACCTCCTCTCCCAGGTTGATAAAGTACCTGGGGATGGCTGACTTTCTCGTGCCTGCTCACACAAGGGACCAGGTTGCCGAGACCATCGCCCGTGCCATCGTGAAGAAGAAGGGGAAGGCGCTCACCAAGAGAGAGCTCAAGGCCCTGGGCATAGCCGAACTGCCGACCGAACTGACGCTGGAGGAAAAGGAAGAGCTCAGGGTCATGAAGGACCTCTTCCTGAAACCCGACCTCATCCCCACCCTCTATGCGCACGGACGAGGTCAGGCGCCCCTCTTTCTTTCGGGTGACGAGAAGGCGCTGGCGAGGCGAGTGGCGACAAGGGTGTCCGCAAATTCTCCCCACGCCGTTGCGATTTCAGATTGGCTCATAAGCAAGGGGTTCGACGATCATCTTAAGGGCGTGAGTACGGAGAAGCTTGCGGAGAGGGAGCTGGAGAATTACCTGGTTCCCACTTTCGAGCATCCGGACGCTCTCATCGGTCTCGAAGCGCTCGTGAACAGGAGATTCCCGGAGTTCAGGAGAAGCTATCCCTTCTGAGCGGAAAAGGCTGACTGTCCCTGAGCGAACGCCTTCTGGTTGAGTTTCAGAAGCTTCTTGGGCAGCGTCTGTGAGAGTGTCTGGCTCCAGTGTTGTTCCTCAATGTCCAGGACTCTTGAGGCGAGCCCAAGCACCACCACGTTGGCCGCCCTGGCGTCGCCGGCCTTCTTCGCGAGGCCGGAAGCGTCCACCTCAAGGACTCTGAATCCTTTGTTCTTGAGGAATTCCTCCACGCCGATTGGGTACGGTTTCGGCTCGTCCAGAAACTGTATCGGTTCGACCTCCTTGCTGTTTACGATGATTGTTCCTTCTCTCTTCACAAAGTGCGCGGAACGAAGCGCTTCCAATCTCTCGAGAGCAATCAGAAGGTCGACCTTTCCCGGTACGCACAGCGGGGAACGCACTTTCTTTGCGTAGCGCACGTGACTGACGACGCTGCCACCCCTTTGCGCCACCCCGTGGACTTCCGACTTCTTGGCGTCGTAGCCCGCCGAGACAGCGGCGGTCGCGATAAGGTCCGTGGCCAGCAGAACCCCCTGGCCTCCTACGCCGGCGACGATTATGTTAGCCATCCGATTTACCTCTCACTCAACAAGGACTATTGCCTCGGCGTTGCACACCTGCGCGCACAGGCTGCAGCCGACACACGTGTCGGGGTCTATTATGGGCTTCTCGCCTCTTCTGTCCATACAGGGGCAGCTGAACCGGTAGCAGAGCTTACAGGCGTTACACTTCTCCCAGTCGACGGTGTAGATGGGATGCCGTCTCTTCCTCACGGTCGGCAACATGGCGCACGCCCGCTCCGATATCACGACGGCCGGTTCCTCGATCGCCAGCGCCTCCTTCAGAGTCTCTTCGAAGAGCTTGAGATTGTGAGGGTCCGCCTTTCGTACGAAGCGCACGCCGAGGGCCTTGCAGAGCTTTTCGTAGTTAACGCGCGTCGTGGTCTCACCCGTGATTGTCCGGCCGGTGCCGGGATGTTCCTGGTGACCGGTCATCCCGGTCGTCTTGTTGTCGGCGATTATGACGGTGGTGATTCCCTTGTTGTAAACGACGTCCAGAAGGGCGGGCATCCCCGCGTGGAGAAACGTGGAGTCTCCTATTATACCCACCACCTTGCCCTTTAGATTCTCGCCCTGGGCGATCTCGATGCCGAAGGCGTGGCCGATGCTGGAGCCCATGCAGGACGTGGTGTGCATGGCGTTAAACGGCGGCAATGTACCGAGAGTGTAACAACCAATGTCCCCGGTGACGGCGAGCTTGAGCTTCCTGAGTACGTGGAAGACACCCAGGTGGGGGCATCCGGCGCACATGACGGGCGGGCGGGGCAGTATGTCGATCTCGTTTGAGAAGTCTTGGACCGGGGGCGTCCCCCTGACCGAGGCCTCAACGATGCCCGGGGAGAGCTCGCCGATGTTCGTGATGACTTCCTTCCCTGTCAAGTTAGTCACACCCCAGGACCTTATCTGTTCTTCCAGGAAGGGCTCCAATTCCTCGATGACGTAGACCTTCTCGAAGCGCTTGACGAAGTCGAGTATCTTCTTTCGGGGAAGAGGGAAGGGGAGTCCGAGTTTGAGAAAACTCGCCTCGGGCAGTACCTCGCGCGCGTACTGATAGGCGATACCGCTCGTTATGACACCTATTTTGCCGGTTCCCTCTTCGATCCTGTTCTCGGGAAACGTCTCAGAGAAGGCTTCCAGCCGCTTCATACGCTCTTCCACCCCGGGACGCAGGAGCTTTCCGTAGATAGGAACCACGTGCCTTCTGGCGTTCTTCTCGTACGGGGCAACCGGAACCTCTGTTCTCTGGCCCAACTCTACAACGCACTTTCCGTGCGATACCCTCGTCGTGGTTCTGAGGAGAACGGGAATATCGAACTCCTCGCTCAACTTGAGCGCGATGCCCACGAAGTCCTTGGCTTCCTGGCTGTCCGATGGTTCGAGCATGGGGACTTTGCCGAAGCGGGCGAAGTAGCGGCTGTCCTGTTCGTTCTGTGAACTGTGCATGCCCGGGTCGTCGGCGGCCACGATGACGAGCCCTCCTGTCACGCCTGCGAAGGCAGTGACCATGAAGGGGTCGGACGCAACGTTGAGCCCCACGTGTTTCATGGCCACTAGCACGCGCGCCCCCGCGTAGGAGGCCCCAACAGCTATGTCGAGGGCGACCTTCTCGTTTGTGGACCACTCGGAGCGGATTTCTTTGTATCGGGCGATGTTCTCCAGTATCTCCGTGCTCGGAGTTCCCGGATACGCCGCCGCGAAGTGAACACTGCTCTCGTAAGCTCCTCGAGCGATGGCTTCGTTGCCGGAAAGAAGCGCCTTCACTTATCCTCCCCGTGGGTTGTCTTTTCGATTGAAGCCGGCCGCTCCGGCGTCATCTCTTTCTCCTTTTCACCAGTCCGCACGTCCTTCTGAACGAGCTCGGCGATGTCCAGGACTTCGATTCTTCCCTCCGCCCCCACGCCCTTCACCCCGTCACGGAGCAGCTGCAGGCAAAAGGGACAGGCCGTAGCCAGGACTTCGGCACCCGTCTCCAATGCCTCGTTCACCCTGACGTTGCCTATTCTCGTGCCGCCCGTCTCCTCCATCCAGGCGTGCCCGCCTCCTCCCCCACAACAGAAGCTGCTGGAGCGGGTCGAGGCCATCTCCAGAGGTTGGGTGCCGCCGGCAGCAGCGAGCACTTCTCGTGGAGCCTCGTAGATGTCGTTGTAGCGACCGAGATAACAGGAATCATGGTAGCAGATTCTCCGATTGAGGGGCACATCGATTGTGAGCCTGCCGTCTCTGAGCAGCTCGGCGATGAACTGGCTGTGGTGGACGACGTCCAGATTCGCGCCGAAATCGGAATATTCGTTCTTAAAAGTGTTGAAGCAGTGCGGGCAGGCCGTGACTATCTTCTCGACCCCGTATCTGGTAAAGAGCTCCACGTTCTTCCTGGCCATTTCGACGAAGGAGTAGTCATTACCCATCCTCCTGGCCGGGTCGCCGCAGCAGATTTCCTGAGAGCCCAGTATGCCGAACTGCACCCCGGCGGCCTGGAGTATCTTGGCCAGGGATTCCGTTGCCTCCACGTTCTGGTCGACCAGAGCGCTCGTGCACCCCACCCAGAAAAGGAGCGGGGAAGTGTCGCCCTCCGAAAGCTCCTTTATGCCGAGCTTCTCAGCCCAGGTCTCCCGGGTGAACTCGGTCCTGCCCCACGGGTGGTTCCTCATCATGAGGCTCGTCATGGCCTGCTCGGCGCTCGCCGGCATCTTGCCCGTGGTCATCACGAGATAGCGTCTGAACTCCATAAGCTTGTCGAGATGTTCGACGAAGACCGGGCACTCTTCCTGGCACGCGAAGCAGGTCCTGCATTCCCACACTTCCTCTTCCGAGACGACACCCCGTCCCAGGATGGAACCGTCTGTCTGGCCCTCAGAAGGTCCTCCGGGGCGCTGGCGGGGCCCGCTCGGGCCACCAGCAGATTGAACGGAGTCCGTGCAGGTCGCAGTGCCGCCGGGACTGGTCGGGCGCGGCCCCCCCTCCATCTCGGCACGCAGCTTCAGTATGAATTCCTTGGGCGAGAGGGGCTTGTCCGTCATGAATGCCGGGCAGGCGTGCCGGCATCTGCAACACTCCGTGCACGCGTCCAGGTCAAGGAGCTGCTTCCAGGTGAACTGTTCTATCCTCTCCACGCCGAAAGACTGGGCGCTTTCCAGGTCCGGAATGGACTTGAGCCGGCCTTTGGGCTTGAAAGACCTGAAGTAGATGTTCAAGGGTGAGAACAAAAGGTGAGAGAGCTTGGACCAACCCACGTATCCCAGAAACGCCATCGAGACGAACATGTGAATCCACCACATGTAACGGTGAAGACTCAAGATGAACTCCTCCTGGGAGACTAACGTCCTGGTCACGGCCGCCACGGCGTTCCCACCGGGCGACCACAGGCGCTCGACGTCAAGAGACCCGCCCGGGCTCGCCATCCGGAATCCCTCTGTGAGAAAGCCCGTCAGGACGATCAGGAATATCCCCGCCAGCACGACGAGGTCCCGCGCTCCCGTCTCCAGCATGCCGGGCTTGAGCAACCTGCGACCCAGGGCCACGCCCACTCCGAGCAGTATCAGGAGGCCGAAGACGTCGGCGAAAAGAGAGAAGCCGAGATAGAAATCGCCCTGAAGAAAGTGAACGCCCGCGTTTTCCTGGACCGCGATGAGAAGCGTAGCGATCAGAAGCACGAGGAAGCCGGAAAAGAGAGCCAGGTGCATGAGTCCGGCCACGGGGTGGCGCAGGACTCTCAGCTGGGCCAGTCCGTAAGCCAGAAGCGAGGCGAGGCGTCTTGGAGGATTGTCAAAACGCTCTTCGGGCTTTCCCCGGCTCCACAGGAGGTACCTCGAGTAGAGGCCGAACGCGGCGACCGATAGTGCCAGAACCGCGAAGAGATAGACCAGTTTGCCAGATTCTATGTTCCAGTATATTTCTCTCGTGACTTCCACAAGCTAGGGACTTCCTGGTTCACGGTTGTCCGCTCGGCGCCTCCCGGCCGCACCACTCGCTTCAATTCTTCAGCAGCTCCTCGCACTTCTGCATCAGCGCGGGCACGACCTGCTCGAAATCTCCCACGATGCCGAAGTGCGCGTACTTAAAAATGGAGGCGTCCGGATCGGTATTGATGCCGACTATTGTCTTGGACGACGAGCATCCGGTCATGTGCTGCACCATGCCCGAGATTCCTATCGCCACGTAGAGTTGAGGGCTGACGATCTTGCCGGTGAGGCCGATCTGAAGATTTGCCGGCGCGAAATCGGAGTCCAGGGCTCCCCTCGACGCCCCGGGAACCCCGCCCAGAATCCTGGCGAACCCCTCGATGAACCTCTTGAAGTTCTCGGTGCTGCCGACGCCTCTTCCGCCGGCAACGATGATGTTCGCCTCCTCCAGGTTGACCTCGTCCGCCTCGACGGCCACAGGGCGAAGGAACTTCATTCCTCCGGCATACTCACCACGTGCCCTCTCTCCGACGGCTATTATCTCTCCCTCGCGGTCGTCTGCTGGCTCCGCGGGGTCCTGACTCTTGGCTCTGACTGTAACGACCTGAAGAGAGGCGGCCCTGGATCGGGCCCGAGCCATCGCTATGCCCCCGTAGACAGGCCTCGTGTGCGTGAGCAGTCCGGTCTCTGAGTCCGCGTCCAATTCCACGCAGTCCATGGCCAACGCCCCCCGGAACTTAAACGCCAGCCGGGGTGCCATGTCTGCGCCTCTCGAGGTTTGACCCATGAGGAGAATCGCAGGCTTGGCAGTCTGGATGACGTGTTCGATCACAGAGGCGTACTGCTCGGGGTTGTAGTTTTCCAGAAAGGCATCGTCAGCCAAATACACCGCGTCTGCACCGAGGTTCACGAGTTCCGTTGCGAGTGGTTCCGTTCCGGCTCCCAGGAGGACCGCGCTCAGGCCCTTCTCCAGCTTCCCGGCCAGTCTCGTCCCCAATCCCATGAGCTCTTTCGTGATGGACGAAAGCTTCCCCTCGGCTGTCTCGGCGAATATCATCACGCCGGCTGAGATGTCCATTCGTTGTGTTCCTCCACGGCAAGAACAGTTCAGCTATCTCACAAGTACCTGGGTACTCACAGCACCTTCTCGGCTCTGAGTCTCAGCGCCAGCTTCTCGCCGGCCTCCTCCAGCGTCTCGCCCTCCACGAACTCGCACGTCGTCGTGGGCCTGGGTATGAAGTGCTCTGTTTCCTCGATTCCCGCCCACTGACCTGACAGCTGGCCCGCGTCAAAACCTATCTCGGCGAGAGACCAGGATGGGATCTGCTGCCTGCCCGCTGCGATGAGCTTCATCGCAGTCGGAAACCTGGGGTGATTCATCTCGTTGCTGACCGTGAGAAGAGCAGGTAATGCTACCTCGAAGACCTCGCGGCCTTTGTCTGCGATTCTCTCCACCTCTATCTTTCCGTTCCGGGGCTCCACGCGTGAGGCGAAACTGACGCACGATATCCCGAGCGCGGTGGCAAGACCCACACCCATCTGGCCGGCGTTCGTGTCTGCGGCCTGCCTTCCGCAGAGAATAAGGTCAAACTGGCCCACCTTTCTTACCGCGGCGGCCAGGGCGTGAGCCGTAAGAAAGCTGTCCCAGCTCTCTCCGGCTTGGGAGTCGATTCTGACTGCCTCGTCGGCTCCCATCGCGACCGCCTGCTTGAGCACGTCGGACGAGCTCTCGGGTCCCAGGCTGAGCACGGTTATCTTGCCGCCGACCGCTTCCTTGAGTTGAATCGCGGCCTCGACCGCGTTCATGTCGAAGGGGTTGGCCACGAGGTTCACGCTCTTAGAAGGCCGCAGGCGCTTCGTCGCTTCATCGATTCTAAACTGGGCCGTGGGTGCCTCCGGATCCGGCACCTGCTTGACGCAGACTATGATGTTCACCTTTCAGAACTCCTTGACCTCGCGCTCGGTGAGGCGGCTACGCCCCGGTCGGGCGGCCACGCTCCGATCAGGTGGCCCGCCCCGGTCAGGCGGCGAACCACGCTCTGGCTGGGCGGCTACGCCCCAGTTGGGCGCGACACCTCACGATTCCTTCAGCAGCTCCTTCGCTATGACGAGTCGCTGTATCTCTGACGTACCCTCCCAGATCCTGGTCACCCTGAGGTCGCGATACATTCTCTCCACGGGATATTCCTTCATGTAGCCGATGCCGCCGTGGATCTGGAGGGCCTTGTCAGCCACCCTGTTGGCCATCTCCGTTCCGTAGAGCTTCACCATGGCCGCCTCCCTTGCGACGTCTTCGCCCTGGTCCGCTTTCCACGCGGCGTGGTACAGCATCATCTTCGTGGCGTAGATCTCGGTGGCCATGTCTGCCAGCATCCACTGGATTGCCTGTCTCTCCGCGATGGGCTTTCCGAAGGTGACTCTCTGCTTGGCGAACTCTACGGAGAGCTCCAAGAGTTTCTCGGCTGCCCCCAGCGCGTCTGCGCCCGCCACGATGCGGCCGTGGTCGAGAGCGTCCATGGCCACGCCGAATCCCTGTCCCTCCTTGCCCAGAAGGTTGGAGGCAGGCACCCTGCAGTTTTTGAATATGAGGTCGCTCTGCTGGGAACCAGCCAGCCCCATGGCCCTGTGGACTCTTCCCACTGAAAAACCGGGCGTGCCCTTTTCCACTATGAAACAGGAGATGCCGCCGCGGGCGCGAAGCTTCTTGTCTGTGAGCGCAACTACTATGAAAACGTCCGCGTAAGGTCCGCCGGTGATGAAGTGCTTGGTTCCGTTCAGCACAAAATGGTCGCCGTCTCTCACCGCCGTGGTCTTGATGCTGGCGGCGTCTGACCCGGCCTCGGGCTCGGTGAGCGCAAAGGCCGTCCTCCACTCGCCCGTGGCGAGCCGGGGGAGGTACTTCTTCTTCTGCTCTTCGTTTCCGAAGCTCACGATGGGCTTTCCGCCGATGCTGTTGTTGGTGCTTATGAGGAGGAAGAAAGCGATGTGAGTCTTGGCGAGTTCCTCGATGACCAGGGAATAGCCCAGAAGGCCCAGTCCCGACCCACCGTACTCAGGGGGTACGGTGAGGCCGAAGTAGCCGAGCTGTTTCATCTTCTCGACGAGGTGCTCGGGAATCTTGCTCTGCTCCTCGACGTCGTTTGCCACCGGCTCGAGTTCCTTCTTCACGAGGTCTCGAGTCATGTTCTTGAGCAGTTCCAGTTCCTTGGGAATGGTGAAGTCCATCCGTCTCCTCCAGTCCAGAAGAACCAGTGCGTGCGTGCTGTGGTCCTCAATACGGCGTGCAACTGCGTCGTCCCGGTTGGGATGCAGGGTGGGGAATCCTCGCGGTCGCCCCCGGTCTTGCCGATGCCCCGTGCTTGGAGGAACAGCTCCGCCTGAGGAAACCGCGCTCAGGGAATCGCGACCGAGCGCAGGGCCTTCTCGTCGCCCTTTCGCATCAGGTCGAACGCGTCGTTTATCTTCTCCAGCGGGAACTTGTGCGTAACAAGTTCCGTCACCTTTATCCGGCCCGTCCTGGCCAGCTCTATTAGCTTGGGATAATCCACCGGCCTGCATCCGAGCGTGCCACGCACCTCCATCTCGAAATACATTATCTTGCCCGCGTTCAGCGCGACCTCCTTGGCGCTGTATCCGAGAATCACGAGCCGCCCGCCCTTCTTGAGCGTGGAGAAGGCAAGCTCAATGGTGGCGGGGGTGCCGACGCACTCGATGGCGATGTCCGCGCCTCCGCCCGTCAGCTTGCGCACCGCCTTTCCGACGTTCTCCTCTTCCTTGGGATTGATAGTTGCGGCCGCGCCCAGCTTCTTTGCCCAGTCCAGCTTTCCGTTCTGAACGTCTATGGCGATGACCGAGCCTCCGACTGCCGCGGCGACCTGCACTGCGTTTATGCCCACGCCCCCGCAGCCGACCACGGCGACCGTGTCGCCGGGCTTCACCTCCGCGCGATTCTTCACGGCGTGGTAGGGCGTGCTGATGGCGTCGGCAATAATGCACGCCTCCACCAGCGGCAGCTCGTCTGGAAGATGAAAGGCGTCCTTGGCAGGGGCCGCCACATACTCCGCGTACGCTCCGTCGATGTTGTTTCCGAACATCACCATGGTCTGACAGATGTTTTCTCTTCCTGTTCTACAGAACTCACAATAGCCGCACGTCAGAACCGCGGGCAAAAGGACCTTGTCTCCCTCCTTGAAGTTTTTCACGGCAGAGCCGGCTTTCTCGACTACGCCGGAGGGTTCGTGTCCGAGAATGAGCGGCGGCTTCTTGAAAGTGGGCACCCCGTGGTCGATGTAGTGCATGTCGGTGTGACAGACTCCGCAGGCGGCCACCTTCACGAGTATCTCGTCGTCCTCGATCTTGGGGACGGGGACGTCCTCGATCTTGAGCGGCTGATTTGGCCCATGAAACACGGCAGCCTTCATGACATACCTCCTTGCGTTTTGGTGAGCGGCCTGCGTCGACCGGAAAGAATCTCCCCGTCTAAGGCACGCGCAGCCGGGGGAGTGTTCCTGCACCGCCACGCGCCTGCCAGCAGAAATCTCGATGTCTGCGACACGCGTCGGGCGGAAATCCCCGCACTCAAGGCGCGCCGTCGGAACGTGCTCAAATGTGCTTGAACGCCTTTCCTTGCCAGCTCTCTTTCTCGTGGAACATGTCCTCCATGACCAGGCCCAGCTCCTGGAGCAGATAGAGAACGCCGTCGTAGCCCACGTAGGGAACAGGCAAGTAGCGGAACGTGTTGAAATAGTAACTGCTGGACATCACGTGATGCGGTATCCGCATTCCTTCGATGAGAGTCTTCTCTATCCTCGAGCCGATAACGAAGTCGATTTTCGCGCGCTTGACCGCCCTGGCGAACTCCACGTAGGCAGGGTTGACCATAATTTCGAGAGACAGGCCGTCCCTGGTCAAGGGTTCCAGGAGCTTCTTCGCCCTCTGGACTGCTTCCTGAGTTCCGGCCTGCAAAGCCACCAGCTCGGGGAACATGTCCATGTCGTAGTAGAGCGAACGAGCCAGGCTTGCCACGAACTGGGCCCTGCCTATGAGTGCAGGCCGCTTCTGCATCATGAGATTGGCCTGCCACGTGTATGAGTAGTTGAAGCGTAGCACGTTCCTCACTCTCTTGCTGGCTTCCTCGAGGACCTTGCGCGCTTCCTCCACCTTTCCGAACTGCTTCGCCACCGCGTAGAGCCATTCCTCCGTGTTGACGAGCCCGTAGGGCAGGGGAAGTTCGGCCCCAAAACTGGGCACTCCCAGCCGCTCGCTTTCCTTCTGGAACATGGGAAGGTCTTCGCTGGTGAGAAGAAGGTTGTACTGGGCGGACCCGAAGTTCTCGAGCTCCTTCGTGGTGATGTTACGGGCCAGGACGCAGTTCACGGTCACACCCAATTCAGCCAGGAGCTCCTTTATCCCCTCCAGGTCGAAGAGCCAGTTCTGCGACGCCATGAGGTAAGGAGCTATGAGATTCACCGTGTTGGGCTTCTTGGGCACGTCCGTCTTGGCGAACTTGGCCAGAAGACTCTTGTGAGCCAGGTCGTATCCGTGCACGTCCCATCCCTTGAACCCGGGCGTGTCCAGGGCTATCGAGGGAACTCCGGTTTCCTTCTCGAACTGCCGGGCCATCCCGGTGATGTCGTCTCCGGTTATGGCCGTTGCGTCGGCGTTCACTATGGCCAGGAGCGAAGGGGTCCTGCCGGTGTGCTCGCACTCCATTTTGATGAACTTAAGGAGCTGCCTGAGCTTGTCCATACTGGTACCCATGACCAGGTTGTCTTCAGTTATCCCGCTGGGTCTCATGGCGGAATAGGTGCCCATCGGCGCCTGGTCCGTCCTTATGTGCCCGGCGATGGTGTAGCAGCCTGCGGGCCCGTGATAGGCCAGCTCAACGCCGTCGACACCGGACAGGGCGAGGACCGAACCGAACATCGCGCTGGGCTGGTACTGGTCGGTCCACAAATGAGGTTTGTGTGCTTGAGCCATCTTGTTTCCTCCTCAACTTCCAAGCAAGGCACGTGTTCGCAAAGAACACTCCGCGCGGTCTCCTTTCCCTTGCGGGTCGAAAGCCGCACGGGGGCCTACGCCGCGGGTTCCGGCACCGGCCACTTGCCCAGGATTCTGCTGTAAAGGGTCCAGTGTCCCTTTCTCTTCGTTCCTTCGATAGCGTTTATGATGTCCATCAGAAGCCCCCTGGTTCCAGAGAAGAAGATGGACCTCTGGCAGACGTTTCTGCGTCTCCTGAAATGTATGGAGGACTGAACCTGTGCGATGTTGCTGGCGTCCCACCTGGGGGCCTTCGTGTACCAGCCCAGATCACCGTACAGGTGCAGAATCTCCTCGTCCTTGAGCCCCAGGAAGTCGGCCACTTCGATGGGACTGAGCTTGATGGCGTGCGGAGCCGGCCACCACAGAAACTTCGGGTTGAAGGGCTTGCCTGCCGCAGATGTCGTGAGATAGTACTCCACGCCTTCTCGCCTTCCCAGGATCTCGGAGGGCATGATGTTGAAGAAGACTATGTCCTTCACGCCCATCTCCTGAAGCATCCGCGCGTAGCCGAGCTGCCTGTTGACGGAGGTCATGGAGATGGCCGAATCCATGAGAGCCGTCTTTCCCTTGACGAGCTCCTTGGCCCTCTCCCAGAGTGGCTCGATCTCCTTCCACTTCTCGTCTATTAGCGCCTGGGCCTCTTTCTCCTTTCCGAAATGCTCGGCGATGGCCATTACGAAACTCGTGATGCCTTCCTTGCCCAGCGGATAGACGTGAGGGCTCCAGGCGATTCCGAATTTCTCCTCCATCTCCTCGCATATCGGGTAGGCGAGCATGGGGCAATTGACGACGTTAAACTCCGCCTCGGGGGCCCTTCTTATGTCTTCCAGCGAGGACTGCGGAACCGTAACGTGGAGCTTGAGACCGAGGGCCTTCAGGATTCCTCCTATCTCGTCGAACGTGGTGGGGAAGTTGGTCTTAAAGCAGTCCTTCTCCTCCCACGAGGTTCCCCTGTAGTCCCCGATTACGTTCACCGCACCCTTGATTTTCTGCTTGGGTTCCTTCATGAGCGCGGTCCAGTAACCGGTGGTCGTTTCCCTCATCATGTCGCCCTCGTCGATTGCCTTGAACCCCGGAAGGTCGAGGTACACGCACTCCTGGGCGTACTTGAGGTCAGGTTTCACGTCTTCTATGACTTCTTCTATGGGTTCTCCTATCATTCCCGGGCCGCAGGTGGGCGCGACGAAGATGATCTCCGGCTTGTGCAGCTCGTCCACCTCGAGCAGCGTCTTCTTGAGCTTCTCGGGAGCGCCCAGGATGTTGTCCCGCTCGTTGAGGTCTGTCGAGACCGCGAACGCGAAGGGGGAGCCCCAGTAGTAGTTTCCGCCGCCTCCTCCACCGTAGAGGGCGAAGAAGTGTCTCACGGCGGTCACGCAGCTCTGCGCGCCGTGTATAACGACCACGGCGTTCCTCACTCCTCCCGCGACGCTGATGGCGTAGTATATGGGGCACCAGAGCCCGCTGCCGTAGCCGGGCTGAACCTTCTCCGACCATTCGGCAGCGGCGGTGTCTGCGCACTTTTCGATGATGTCCTTGAAGGAGACCAGCTCGAACTGCTTGTTCTTCCTCATTTCGAGGAAGTCTCGAGCTATCTCCCAAGTCTCAAGGTTTCTGTCGACCTTGTCCCAAGGGCACTTCTGCTCTTTGGGCTTTCCTGTTCCCTTTACCTCGGTCTTCTTCATCCTTCTACCTCCCTGTGTTCTGTGTTCCCTCTGGGGCACTCATTTCCCGATGTATTCCTTTGCCAGCTGGAGTATCTCGTCCATTCCTGACAGCGGGTCCGGCAGGTACACGTACTTGTTCTCCAGCACTTTCTTGGCCAGACTCCTATACACCTTGGCCTGGTCTGAATCGGGGAACGCCTCCATAACGGTCTTCCCCTCGGCCTCGGCTTCCTGGACCTTCACGGACCTGGGAACGTGTTCGATGACGGGGACTCCGACTCGCTCGGCGAACGCCTCGACGATTTCCGCCTCGTGGGCGATCATCCTCTGATTGTCGATGAGCCCGGCCACGCCAACCTCCACGCCCTCACCGTTGATGCGTTTGACTGCCTTGAAGATCTCGTTCGTGATGTAAAGGGTGAGTGGCTCACCGCAGGTGACCAGGTATATCTCCTTCGCGTTTCCGGCTCGCATCGGCTGGGCGAAGCCCCCGCACACGACGTCACCCAACACGTCGTAGATGGCGAAGGAGACGTCGTACTTCTGTAAGATGTTGTAGTCCTCAAGAAGCTGGATGGCCACCAGAACACCTCTGCCTGCGCAGCCGATTCCGGGCCTGGGGCCTCCGGCCTCGCAACACACGACGTCGTTGAACCCCTTGAAGATGACCTTGTCCAGAAGCTCCTCCGACATCTCCACGGGCTCGTCCGTCTCCGCGTCCACCATCTTGAACTGCTCCAGAATCGTGGGCATGATCTCGTGACAGAGCAGCGCCACCGAATCGCGCTTCGGATCGCAGCCCACCTGCATGACTTTCTCTCCCATGCCTGCGAGCGCGGCGCTCAGGTGTCCGGAGGTGATGGACTTTCCGATGCCCGCCTTTCCGTATATCGCTATTCTTCTTGGAGTCTCTCTAGTGAATTCCCACTTCTCTGCCATGACTCTACCTCTCCTCTGCGAATACCTGGTACTTCCGCAGTAGTTCGAATATCGTACCGATGCTCTCCTTGGGATCTATGGGCTCGGGGTAAACTCCCCTCGGTTCCTTCACGTACTCGGCGAGGGCCTTGAACTTCTTCGCCACGTCGGAGTCCGGTGAGCGCTGCACGACCGTCTGCCGGTCCACCTCGGCCTCCTGAATGAGCTCCGACCGCGGGATGTTGGCGACGACGGGCGCCTTGATGAGGTTACAGAACTCCCCCACCAGTTCCTCTTCCCTGGGTATGCCTCGCATGTTGTTTATGATACCGCCCACCTTCACTTCCACGCCCTTGAGCTCGTTCATGGTCTTCACCGCATAGCAGATGTTGTTCATGGAATAGAGCGACATCAGCTCGCCGCTGGTCACGATGTAGACCTCGGAGGCGAAGCCGCGCCTCATCGGCTGTGCGAATCCTCCGCAGACGACGTCCGCAATAACGTCGTAGATGACGAATTCGACCTTGAACTTCTGCAGAAGCTTGTGTTTTCTCAAGAGGTCCAGCGAAAGCAGGACTCCCCGGCCCGCGCAACCCTGAGCGGGCTCCGGACCGCCGCTTTCCGCGCACACGACCCCTTTGTATCCTTCCTTCAGGCATTCGGCGATGTACTGTTCGCGGTTACCCTTGGACCTTATCTGGTTGAGAATCGTGGGCTCACAGACCGTTCCGAGTAGAAGGTAGGTGGAATCGGACTTGGGTGAGCAACCGACCTGCATGACTTTCAACCCGTCCTCGACAAGGGCGGCCGAAAGATTACTCGCCACAGTCGACTTGCCTACGCCGCCTTTACCGTAGATGGAAATCTGTCTCATCTCCCTGCTCCTCTTTCTTGCGCTCGTCTCATCTGCCGGACACCGGCAAAGTGTCCAGCCGGCTCAGGAATCAGCTTCCGCTCGATACCTGAGTGACCTCCATCAGTCGCTCCCGTAACGCGTGGTGTTCACATACCGTAACTCCTTCGATTCGAAATGTTCTCACGTGCCCTCCAGCTCCACTGACCCGGAGGCTCCGCCGCATGCTATCCGTTTGGAACGATAGCCGAATTCTCGCGCCAGCTTCTCGGTTTCGCCTTGAACCTCTAGTACGTCTATGCCTGCCTTCCTCAATCTCTGCCTGGGCTCGTAGCCTATTTTCTCGCAAAGCACGAGCTCACAGTCCTTGAGAAGTTCCAGGTAGTAAAGGACGGCTTCCTCGCTCTCTTCGTTCTCCTCCAGACCGAACCCCGGTGGCAACTCTCCCACCTCTCTCTCTTCTACGAGCTGAAGACTGCCGCCCTGAAACTGGTAGAGGTAAAAGACCTTCGCCCTCGCAAAGTGTTCGTCCACGGATTCACCGGTCTTGCTGGCCACTGCGATGGTGACCGGCCGGCACTCCGGCGAAGAGAAGTCCCTGGCTCCGAATACGCTGAGTCCCTCTTCGGTTATGAGCCCCGCGGCGTCGGCCCTGCACAGGGCGCAGTGACTGAACTGCGTCATGATGGAGGAAGCTTTCTCCCTCAAGCTCTCTAACTCCTTCTTCGCGGGCGCCCTCACGCCGGAGAGCTTGTCCTGAGGGCGCAGCGGGATTATGTTCATGAGATGTGCGCCTCCCTCTCTTGCGCGCGCAGCAATCTCGAGTATCTCGTGTTCGTTTATTCCGGGAACGAGGACGGAGTTCACCTTCACGGCGAAACCTGCCTCCGCGGCCTTTCGTATTCCCTCGAACTGTTTCTGGATGAGGAGGGTGGCTGCCTCGAGGCCCTTCAGCAGCTTCCCCTCGTAGCGCACGAAGGAGTAGAGCCTGGCCGCCACCTCAGGGGTAATCGCGTTGGCGGTCACAGTCAGTGCAAGCACCCCCAGCTTGGCCAGCCTGTCCACGCAGCCGGGAAGAAGGAGCCCGTTCGTGCTGAGGCAGAGTCTCACAGTCGGGAACGCCTCACGAACCAGGGCCATGGTCTCGAAGGTGGCTTCGTTAAAGAGCGGCTCTCCGGGCCCGGCGATTCCCACTACCTTTATTCGCTCGTCGCGGGCCAGGGCCTCTCTGAGGTGGGTGAGGGCGTCCCGGGGTTTCAGAATCGCCGACGCCACTCCTGGTCTCCCCTCGTTGGGGCAGTCGAATTTGCGGTCGCAGTAGTTGCACTTGATGTTGCACTTGGGGGCTACGGGAAGGTGCACTCTTCCGTACCTCTTGTGCTCCTCCCCGGTACAGAAACACGGGTGCTGTTTGATTCCGATTATTGTCTCGAGGTCAGAAATTTGAAACTCCTGGGCTCTGGGTCGGCCCGCGGCTAAGCAGCGTGGGCCCCTCGATTCTCGGCCGGTTCGAGGCTAGACCAGCGAGCCGCTCCC
>CP070702.1:459922-475568 GCA_020349905.1 Candidatus Eiseniibacteriota bacterium | reverse complement strand
GCCATCCCCCGCTTCGCCAAATACATCGTCATCGCACTCGTCAACGTCGTCTTACCATGATCCACATGCCCTATCGTTCCCACATTCACATGCGGCTTCGTCCGCTCAAAACGAGGCTTAGACATCAGCTCTACCTCCTGCTAGTCCTTCCTAAAAGCTACAGCGATCACCATCCGCGTATACGCGAGATGATGTTGTCCGAAAGCTCCTCCGGAACTACCTCATAGGTTGCGAATTGCATCGTGTAAATGGCGCGTCCCTGGCTCAACGAGCGAAGTCTCGTGGCATAACCGAACATCTCGCTGAGAGGAACGGTCGCATCAATCACCCTGCCGTCTGAACGCGAGGTCATTCCCTCGATGCGTCCCCGCTTGGAATTGAGGTCCGCGATAATGTCTCCCATGTACTCGTCCGGGACCACGACCTCAACCTGCATTATCGGCTCCAGAAGCTTCGGCTTCCCCTTCAGGATGGCCTCCCTGAACGCTATGGCCGCAGCCAGCTGAAACGAAAGCTCGGACGAGTCAACTTCATGATAGCTGCCGTCGAGAAGGACGGCCTTCACCCCGGAGAGCGGGTAACCTGCCAGGACGCCGTTCTCCATCGACTCCGCCACTCCCCTCTCTATTGCAGGTATGAACTGTTTAGGTACCCTCCCACCGGTAACGGCCGACTCGAACTCGAAGCCTATCTTCTTCTCCAGCGGTTCCACTCTCAAGAGAACGTCCCCGTAGTGTCCCTTGCCGCCGGTCTGCTTTATGAATCTTCCCCTGGCTTCTGCCGCTACGCTTATCGTTTCCCTGTAGGCGACCTGAGGCCTGCCCACGTTGGCGGCTACGTCGAACTCCCTGAGCATCCGATCCACGAGGATCTCCAGGTGAAGCTCTCCCATTCCGGAGATGATGGTCTGCCCGGTCTCCTCGTCGTACTTGACCTTGAAGGTGGGGTCCTCTTCGGCCAGTTTCGCCAGAGAATCTGCCAATCTTTCTTCGTCCACCCTGGTCTTTGGCTCTATTGCGACGGAGATGACCGGCTCGGGGAAAAGCATCGACTCCAGCACGATGGGGTGGGCCTTTTCACAAAGGGTGTCACCCGTTGCGGTCCTCTTCAGCCCCACCGCCGCAGCGATGTCCCCGGCGTAAATCGTGTCCCTCTCTTCTCTCTTGTTGGCGTGCATCTCGAGCAACCGGCCGATTCTCTCGTGCTTACCCAGTGCCGGATTGAAAACCCCCTTCCCCGACTCGACCTTGCCCGAATAGACCCTGATAAAGGTGAGCTTGCCCACGTAGGGGTCGGACATGAGCTTGAAGGCCAGAGCGGAGAAGGGCTCGTTCTCATCCGCACGCCTGGTCTCCACCTTCGACGTCCAGGGGTGTATCCCCTGCACCGGAGGAACGTCCAACGGCGAAGGAAGGTAGTCGGTCACCGCGTCCAAGAGCCTCTGCACTCCCTTGTTTCGAACGGCAGCCCCGCCGAGCACGGGGACGATGGAACCGGTGAGCGTGCCCTTCCTCAGGGCCCTCTTGATGACCCCCGGCTCCGGCTCTTCGCCGTCCAGATAGAGGTGCATAAGTTCGTCGTCGAACTCCGCCACTTCCTCTATAAGGTGGTTCCTCTTCTCCCGCGCCATCTGAGCGTGTTCCTCGCTGATGGGTTCGACAGCGTAGTCGACGCCCAGGGGGTCCGTCCCGTACGTTATGGTCGCCATCTCAACCAGGTCTATCAAACCGACAAACTCCTCGCTGTTATCTCTGAGCGGCACTTGAACCGGCACCGGCCTGGCGCTCAAGCGGCCGCGAATCATCTCTACGACGCGCCCGAAGTCGCTGCCCACCCGGTCCAGCTTGTTGACGAAGGCCAGGCGTGGAACCCTGTAGCGGTCGGCCTGCTTCCAGACCGTCTCGCTCTGTGGCTCGACGCCTCCGACCCCGCAGAACACTGCAACGACTCCATCCAGGACCCTGAGGGAACGCTCGACCTCAACGGTGAAGTCCACGTGCCCCGGAGTATCGATGATGTTGACTCGATGCTCTCGCCAATAGCAGGTCGTGGCTGCGGAAGTGATGGTGATACCGCGCTCCCTTTCCTGCTCCATCCAGTCCATGGTCGCCGCTCCATCGTCCACCTCGCCGATCCTGCGGACCCTCCCCGTATAGAAGAGGATTCGCTCGGTGATAGTGGTCTTCCCGGCATCGATGTGAGCAGCGATGCCGATGTTTCTGATTCTTTCAAGCGGCGTCCGTCTAGACACACCAAATCTCCACCCTTACCGACTCTGCAAAATCGACCCTCTCCACGTCCGTCAAAACCCAGAAGCCTCATCGAGGTCCCTTCCAGCCGCAAAAGCCCGGCTTCCCGGCATCGTTACCACCTGTAGTGGGCAAAGGCCTTGTTGGCCTCTGCCATTCTGTGCGTGTCGTCCTTCTTCTTGGCGGCCCCGCCCTCGTTCTTGGAGGCAGCTATTATCTCGCTGGCAAGCCGCTCCTCCATCGTGTGGTCGGGTCTCTGCGACGCGAAGGTTATCAGCCAGCGAATCCCGAGAGCCGTCCGCCTCTCCGGCCTGACCTCGACGGGAACCTGGTAAGTAGCACCTCCGACACGCCTGGATTTGACCTCCAGGACGGGCTTCACGTTGCTGAGAGCAGTCTTCGTCAGGCTCAGCCCATCCTGTCCGGTCTTCTTCTCGATTATCTTCATCGCCTGATGGAAGATCCCTTCAGCCGTACTCTTTTTTCCCTTCCCCATCAAGGCGTTGACGAACCTGGCCACCAGGACACTGTTGTACGCCGCATCCGGCGCAAGCTCTCTTCGTCCGATGAGCTTCTTTCTTGGCATCTGGTACCTCCACTCCACCGGCAGAGATAAACGACCGGCGGACTAGACGACGGATTTCCCCTTCTTGGTTCCGTATTTCGACCTGCTCTGGGTACGTCCTTCCACGCCGCTCGTATCCAGCGCACCACGGATGATGTGGTAACGCACGCCCGGCAGGTCTTTCACTCTTCCACCCCTGATGAGCACTAAGGAGTGCTCCTGCAGGTTGTGCCCCTCGCCGGGTATGTAGCAGGTCACCTCGATAGCGTTGGTCAACCTGACCCTGGCGACCTTTCGAAGAGCGGAATTCGGCTTCTTCGGCGTCGAGGTATACACTCGCGTACACACCCCTCTCTTCTGAGGAGAACCCTTGAGAGCAGGGGCAGAGGATTTTTTTCCAATCTTCTTTCTTCCTGATTTCACGAGCTGGTTTAGAGTCGGCAAAGGAAACCTCCGGTTCTCGCGAGCCTCTTCCGGAAGCCCGTCACGGCCTCGCTAGGCGGATTGAATCTCGCTGATGGTCTTTTCGATGTCCTCTTCCTGTGTCTCTT
Source organism: Candidatus Eiseniibacteriota bacterium (assembly GCA_020349905.1). Taxonomy (GTDB): domain Bacteria; phylum Eisenbacteria; class RBG-16-71-46; order JAFGJU01; family JAFGJU01. The sequence goes on along the minus strand of CP070702.1, from coordinate 472,203 downwards.
CGACTATCCTCAGATCCTTGTACTTGGCCAGCCCGGTCCCGGCAGGGATGAGATGACCGATTATCACGTTCTCCTTAAGCCCCTTCAGGTAGTCACGGCTGCCCTGGACCGAGGCCTCGGTGAGGACCCTGGTCGTCTCCTGGAAGGAGGCCGCCGAAATGAAGCTCTGCGTGCTGAGCGACGCCTTCGTTATGCCGAGCAACAAAGGCTGGAACGTGGCCGGCCTGCCGCCTTCGGTCTCTACGCGCTCCTGCTCCTCCCTCAGCTGCACCTTGTCGACTTGCTCTCCTTCAAGGAAGTTGGTGTCACCGGGATCCTCTATGCGGACTTTCTGTAGCATCTGCCTGACGATGACCTCCACGTGCTTGTCGTCTATGCGCACGCCCTGAAGCCGGTAGACCTCCTGTATCTCGTCCACCAGGGCTTCCTGCACTTCCTTTATCCCCTTTATCCGGAGGATGTCGTGTGGGTTCACGGGGCCCTCCGTGAGCCGGTCTCCGGCCCTCACGAGGTCACCGTCCCTCACGTGGAGGTGCTTGCCGCCCGGGACAAGGTATTCCCTCTCTTCGCCGTTTTCGTTTCTTACGGTCAGCTTCCTCATACCGCGGCTCACCGGTCCGAACTCGACCTTCCCGTCGATTTCCGTCACGGTCGCCTGCTCCTTCGGCTTCCTGGCCTCGAAGAGCTCAGAGACCCTGGGCAGACCTCCTGTGATGTCTCGCGTCTTCGTGATGTCGCGAGGAATCTTGACTATGGGCTCGCCTGCCTCGACCTCCTGACCGTGGTGAGACAGAAGCCTCGCACCGGTCGGAATGAGGTAGGTGGCCAGCCGTTTCTTCTTGGCATCCAGTATGTCCACCCTGGGCTGTCTTATCTTCTCGCTGTCGTCGGTGACGACCCTGTGTCTCTGCCCGGTATTCTCGTCCCACTCGTCCCTCAACGTGGCCTTGTCCACTATGTCCACGAAGCAGACCTTCCCGCTCTTCTCCGCCAGGATGGGGGTGTTGTAGGTGTCCCACTCGAACAGGTTATCATCGGCAGTGACTTCGGCACCGTCTTCCACGAACAGCTTCGCTCCGTAGGGAGGACTGAACCTGTGGCGTACCCTGCCCTCCGGGTCGACGAGTTCGATCTCGCCTTTTCGGCCCACGACGACGAGGTTGCCGTTCTCGCTAGACCTGCGCACGGTCTCGACGTTCTTGAACCTGACCGCGCCGTCAGACTTGGCCCTGATGATAGACTGCTCAACGATCCTGCTCGCGGTACCTCCGATGTGGAACGTCCTCAGGGTCAGCTGCGTGCCCGGTTCACCGATGCTCTGCGCAGCGATGACGCCTACCGCCTCTCCCACGTCCACCATTCTGCCCGTGGCCAGGTTGCGCCCGTAGCATTTGGCACAGACCCCGCGCTTGGCTTCGCAGGTGAGCACGGACCTTATCCACACTTTCTCCACGCCGCTCTCTTCCATCTGCCGGGCGACCTCTTCCACTATCTCCTCTCCGGCCTCCACCAGGACGTCGCCCGAAATGGGGTCCACCGAATCCTCGGCCGCCACCCTGCCTACCACGCGGTCACTGAGCGACTCGATGACCTCTTCTCCCTCCTTGAGGGCCCCCACCTCGAGTCCCAGGATGGTGCCGCAATCCTCTTGCGTCACTATCACGTCCTGAGCCACGTCAACCAGGCGCCTCGTGAGATAGCCCGCGTCCGCGGTCTTGAGCGCCGTGTCCGCCAGCCCCTTCCTGGCTCCGTGCGTCGAGATGAAGTACTCGAGCACCGTGAGTCCCTCTCTGAAGTTCCTCAGAACCGGGGACTCGATAATCTCTCCGAACCCCCCGGTGATCTTCTTCTGCGGCTTCGCCATGAGCCCTCTGATGCCGGCGAGCTGCCTTATCTGCTCCCTGCTGCCCCTGGAGCCGGACTCGGCCATCATAAAGATGGGGTTGAAACCTTCCCTGTCGGCCTTCAGGTTGCTGTAGGTCTCTTTCTCGACCTCGGTCGTGGCGCGCGTCCACGTGTCGATGACCTTGTTGTAGCGCTCGCCGTCGGTGATGGCGTTCCTGAGATACGACTTGTGCAGTTCCTCGACCTCCGCCGTCGCCGCGGCGATTATGTCCGGCTTCGCAGGGGGAATGACGATGTCGTCGACCGCCACTGTTATTCCGGCCACGGTGGCGTGCTCGAAGCCCAGCTCCTTTATGTCGTCCAGGAACCGGGCAGTCACGCTGGGCCCCAGCTTCCTGTAACAGGACGAAATCAAGTTCTCCAGGGACTTCCTGTCGTGCGTAACGTTGGAGAAGCCGAGGCCCGGAGGCATGATCTCGTTAAACAGAATCCGCCCCGGAGTGGTCTCCACGGTCTTGCCGTCCATCTTGATCTTGACGGCGGCATGGAGCCCCACGACTCCCGCCTCGTACGCGGCTCTGACTTCATCGGAATTGACGAACTGCCTTCCCTCACCCATAGCGCCCGGTTTCTTTCGCGTCAGGTAGTGGCAGCCCAGAACGATGTCCTGGCTGGGTGTTGCGAGAGGTTTCCCGCTGGCAGGAGACAGAATGTTGTGAGTCGAGAGCATCAGGAGATGCGTCTCTATCTGGGCTTCGAAAGACAACGGGACGTGAACCGCCATCTGGTCTCCATCGAAGTCCGCGTTGAACGCGGCGCAGACCAGGGGATGAATCCTGATGGCCTTCCCTTCCACGAGCACGGGCTGAAACGCCTGAATCCCCAGCCTGTGGAGGGTGGGCGCCCGGTTCAGGAGCACCGGATGTCCCTCGATGATCTCGCCCAGTATGTCCCACACCTCAGGTCTTTCGCGTTCGACGAGCCTCTTCGCACTCTTGACCGTCTGCACGAGACCCTTGTCTTCGAGTCTCTTGATGATGAAGGGCTTGAACAGCTCGAGCGCCATGGTCTTCGGTATACCGCACTCGTGGAGCTTGAGCTCCGGGCCCACGACGATGACGGAGCGGCCCGAGTAGTCCACCCTCTTGCCCAGCAGGTTCTGCCTGAACCTGCCCTGCTTTCCCTTCAGCATGTCGCTCAGGGACTTGAGCGGCCTGTTCCCCTGACCACGAACTGCGCGGGATCTCCTTCCGTTATCGAACAGCGCGTCCACGGCTTCCTGAAGCATTCTCTTCTCGTTCCGTAGAATCACCTCGGGTGCCTTTATCTCGATGAGCTTCTTGAGCCGGTTGTTTCTATTTATCACTCTCCTGTAGAGGTCGTTCAAGTCGCTGGTGGCGAAGCGGCCTCCTTCCAGTGGGACCAGCGGCCTCAGGTCAGGAGGCAGGACGGGGATGTTGGTGAGTATCATCCACTCGGGCCTGTTTCCGCTTTGCCTGAAGGCCTCCACTATTCTCAGCCTCTTCAGCGTCTCTTTCTTTCTCTGCGTGCTCGTTTCCACCTTCGCCTGGAGCCGCAACTCGGCCGAGTACTCGTTCAGGTCTATCTCCGCGAGAAGGTCACGGATGGCCTCGCCGCCCATCTTGGCCACGAACTGCTGGCCCTCTTCGACCAGCTCGCTGTACTGGTCCTCGGTCACGAGCTCCTTCTTCTTCAGATTCGTATCTCCGGGGTCGATCACCACGTAAGACTCGTAGTAAAGTACCCTCTCCAGCTCTTTGATACCCATGTTCAGAAGGTGCCCTATGCGGCTGGGCACGCTCTTGAAGAACCAGATGTGGGCCACTGGCACAGCGAGTTCTATGTGCCCGAGCCTCTCGCGGCGCACCTTCGCCAGGGTCACCTCTACCCCGCACCTGTCACATATCACCCCTCTGTAACGAATGCGCTTGTACTTTCCGCAGTTACACTCCCAGTCTTTGACCGGGCCAAAGATCTTCTCGCAGAAAAGTCCGTCCTTCTCCGGTTTGAAGGACCTGTAGTTTATGGTCTCGGGCTTTGTAACCTCCCCGTGAGACCAGCTCCGCACTATGTCAGGAGAAGCAAGCTGAAGTCGAATCGAGTTGAAGCCGAAGCCTCTTCGACCGTCACGATCATCCGCCTTCGTGAGAGTCATTCTTCCGCCCAATAACCCTCCGGAGCGAATCATGTCTTGCATCTTCTCTCCCCCTTCAGAAACAAGGCTCTGTTAGAGCACCGTTTCACACCGACTCCCCTAGCCTTCCTCGAATTGAACGTCCAGACAAAGACTCTGGAGCTCCTTCACGAGTACGTTGAAAGATTCAGGAACACCCGGTTCGGACGGGTTCTCACCCTTCACGATTGCTTCGTAGATCTTCGACCTTCCGGTGACGTCGTCGGACTTCACCGTGAGAAGCTCCTGAAGAGTGTAAGCGGCCCCGTACGCCTCGAGAGCCCAGACCTCCATCTCCCCGAATCTCTGCCCGCCGAACTGGGCCTTGCCGCCGAGCGGCTGCTGCGTGACCAGGGAATAGGGCCCGATGGAGCGGGCGTGAATCTTGTCGTCCACGAGATGCGAGAGCTTCATCATGTAGATGTAGCCCACGGTCACCGGCTGGTCGAAGGGCTTGCCGGTTCTTCCGTCGTAAACGACGCTCTTTCCGCCCCTGTCCAGAGACGCCTCCTCCAGCATCCGCTTTATTTCTTCTATGCCGGCACCGGCGAAGATGGGGCTTACCGCCTTGAGACCCAGCGCCTTCGCTGCCAGGCCCAGGTGAGTTTCGAGGACCTGTCCCACGTTCATCCTGGAGGGCACACCTAGTGGGTTCAGGACTATCTCGATGGGAGTGCCGTCCGCCAGGTAAGGCATGTCCTCCTGCGGCAGTATCTTTGCGACCACGCCCTTGTTGCCGTGCCTTCCGGCTATCTTGTCCCCCACCGCCAGCCTGCGCTTCCTGGCCACGTAGACCTTCACCAGCTTGACCACGCCGGGCGCCAGTTCGTCACCGCGAGATATCCTCTCCAGCTTCTTGGCCAGCTCCTTGTTCACGTTTTCGACGGCCTTCTCTGCTGCGGCCATGACCTGCCGGAACTTCCCGTTCGTCTCGTGGTCCTTGACTATTCGAGAGCCCCAGGGAATGTCATCTAGTTCCAGCTTCTCCAGTATGGCCGGCGAAAACTTCTTGCCGCCGTGGAACATGATTCTTCCGCTGCTTTCCCTGCGGAGTTGTTGAATCGTCTTCCCGGAGAGGACCTTCGCGAGCTCGCCGTTGCGAATCTCGCATATCCGGTCGCGCTCCTTCCTGGTTATTCTCCTCAACCGATCTGACTCGCGCTTTTCCTGCTTCTTAGTTACCTCGTCCTTCTCCTTCCTGGAGAAGACCTTTATGTCGATGACGATGCCGTCCATGCCCGGAGGTGCCTTGAGCGAGGCGTCACGAACGTCGCCTGCCTTCTCTCCGAAGATGGCCCGGAGAAGGCGCTCCTCGGGGGTCAGGTCCGTCTCGCCCTTGGGCGTGACCTTTCCCACCAGAATGTCACCGGCCCTCACGTGGGCACCGATCCTGACTATGCCGTCTTCATCCAGGTCCTTTACGGCCTCCTCGCTCACGTTGGGAATCTCTCGCGTAATCTCCTCGGTTCCTCTCTTGGTGTCGCGAACCTGAAGCTCGAACTCCTCGATGTGAATGGAGGTGTATCTGTCGTCCTTAATAAGGTTCTCGCTCACCAGGATGGCGTCCTCGAAGTTGTAGCCTCCCCAGGGCATGAAGGCCACGAGGGCGTTCGCACCCAGAGCGAGCTCGCCACCTCTTGTGGCTGGTCCGTCGGCGATGACGCGGCCGGCCGCTATCGCCTCGCCTTCCTGGACGAGCGGCTTCTGATTTATGCACGTGTCCTGGTTTGAACGCTTGAACTTGGTCAACCGGTAAACGTCGAGCCCTCCGAGCTCGCTGAAGTCAACGACCTCGTCGCCGTCCGTCTCGGGCCTCATTATGATCGTGTCCGCCGTGACGCTCTCGATGGTCCCCGCTCGCCTGGCGAAAATCAGGGCCCCGGAGTCTTCCGCCACTTTACCTTCCAGCCCGGTCTGAACGAGAGGCGTTTCCGTCTTGAGCAACGGCACCGCCTGTCTCTGCATGTTGGAGCCCATTAGAGCCCTGTTTGCGTCGTCGTGCTCGAGAAACGGGATGAGCGCGGCGGCGGGGCTGACGAGCTGGATGGGAGAGATGTCCATGTATTCTATCTGGTTCGGCGAGACGACGGGGAACTCTCCCCTGTACCTCACCTGGATGGCGTCCCCTTCCAGCTTCCCGTCGGGACTCACCGGGGTGTTCGCCTGTGCAATCCTGTATTTGTCCTCCTCGTCGGCAGACAGATACTGAATCTTGCTCCTGTCCACGACACCGTCGTTCACCTTCCAGTAAGGAGTCTCCAAGAATCCGAATTCGTTGACCCTGGCGTAGGAACCCAGAGAGGAGATGAGCCCGATGTTGGGCCCCTCCGGAGTCTCAATCGGGCACATCCGGCCGTAATGCGTGTAATGAACGTCTCGCACCTCGAAGCCGGCCCTGTCCCTCGTCAGACCGCCCGGACCCAGGGCGCTGAGCCTTCTCTTGTGAGTCAACTCGGCCAGGGGGTTCGTCTGGTCCATGAATTGAGAGAGCTGGCTGCTCCCGAAGAAGCTTTGAATGACCGCGGAGATGGTCCGCGCGTTTATGAGGTCGTACGGCGTCACGTTCTCCGTGTCCTGGAGAGCCATCCTCTCCCGGATGATGCGGGCCATGCGAGCGAGCCCGATGTTGAACTGGTTACCGAGCAGCTCTCCCACGGAACGCACCCTTCTGTTGCCGAGATGGTCGATGTCGTCGGGCGGCATCGGCTCTCCGCTCTCCTCGCTCTCCCGCATTCTCAGCAGGTAGCGTATGATTGCTATGAAGTCTTCCTTGCAGAGGATGGACCGGTTGCGTGAGGGGCTCCTCAGACCCAGCTCCTTCGCCTTCTCCTTGCCCCCCAGGAGAGTGACGTGGTCCAATTTCTGGTTCAGTTTGTAGCGTCCCACTTTGGCGAGGTCATAGCGCCTGGGGTTGAAGAAGAGCCGGTTGAGGATTTCGCGGGCCGTATCGGTCCTGGGCGGGTCGCCGGGCCTCAACAGGTTGTATATCCTGGCAAGAGCGTCCTCTTCACTCCTGCAGGCGTCTTTCTTCAGCGTGTTCCTGATGACGTCGGCTTCCGCCAGAAGAGGAATGTCGAAGTATCTTATCTTGCGCTTCTTGGCCCTCTTCACCTTGGCCTTCCTGACGTCCGCCAGAGCAGCGGTCGTGATTTCCTCGTTGCATTCCAGAACGATCTCACCGGTCTCCTCGTCCACCACGTCGTCCGAGGCGATCTTACCGATGAGTTCTTCGGCCTTCTTGGTACCCGCTCTCGGCACCTCCATCTCCACGACCGGATAGAATAGCTGGAGTATCTCCTTTTCCGTCTGGAACCCGAGTGCCTTCAGAAGCACCGTGACCGGCAGCTTTCGCTTCCTGTCGATGTGCACGTACATGACGTCGTTCACATCCAAGCTGAACTCCACCCACGAACCGCGGTAAGGGATGATCCTGGCCGAGAATAGTTTCTTCCCGTTGGCGTGCATGGTCTCGTCAAAGAAGACGCCTGGCGACCGGTGGAGCTGGCTCACGATGACTCTCTCGGCACCGTTTATGACGAAAGTGCCCTTGTCCGTTATGAGCGGCAGTTCACCGAGGTAGACCTCTTGCTCGACGATCTCCTTGTCTCGCTTCTCACCGTCAACGATCTCTCTGATGCGCAGGCGAAGCGTGGCCTTGAGAGGAGCAGAGTATGTCAGGTCTCTCTCCTGGCATTCGTCCACGCTGTGCTTGGGCTCGCCGATGTCGTACGAGACGAACTCCAGGGAGTACATCTCCCGAGGGTCGCTTATCGGGAAAACGCTGCTGAAGACTTCCTGAAGCCCGTCGTTTGTGCGCTCCTCCGGAGTCTTGTCAGCCTGAAGAAATGCCCTGAACGACTCCAGCTGCACATCCAGAAGGTTGGGAAGCGGAACGCTCCATTCTCTTTCAACCTTGCTGAAGCTTCTTTTGCCGTTGAGGCGATCGGTTTCCAAGTCAGTCACACCCTTCCTTGAATGGGACAAAACGACTGATTACTTGATTTCCGTGATGGCTCCCACTTCTTCGAGCTTGCTCTTGATGTCCTGAGCCTCGTTCTTGTTGACCTTCTCCTTGACGGCCTTGGGGGCCCCGTCCACCAGGTCCTTGGCCTCTTTGAGGCCCAGGCCGGTTATGGCACGGACCACCTTGATAACCTGGATCTTCTTCTCGCCCGCACTGGTCAGGATGACGTCGAACTCCACTTTCTCTTCTTCGGCCGCCGCAGGAGTTGCCTGGCCAGCGGCGGGAGCTGCGGCCACCGCCGTGGGCATCGCAGCGGAAATCCCGAACTTCTCTTCCATCTTCTTCACGAGGTCATCGACCTCCAGAATGGTCATCCCTTCCAGCAAGTTCATCACCTTGTCAACGCTAGTCATGTCAGATCCTGTCTCCATCGGCTGTTCCGCCGTCGCCTCTGCTGCTTCTCCGCCCGCAGAAGCTTCTTCCTGCTTCGAAGCCTTCTTCTTCGCTGTCACCTTCTTCGGAGTTCCTTTCGTGGATGGACTCATCGTTCACCTCCATGCGCCTGACCGGCCGGGGCCGCGCTCAGGCAGCGGACCCGGTGTGCAATCGCTCTGTTATCTCCCTTCTGTTATCTCCCTCAAGTCTTCCTCTTCTTCAGTTCCTCTATCGCTATCCTGAGTTGACGAAGCTTAAACGTCAGCGCGAACGACAGTTTCGACATCGGCGCTGTCAGCAGGCCCGCCACCTGCCCGAGCAAGATCTCCTTGGACGGCAGAAGCGCCAGTCTCTCCACCTCGTCTGAATCCACCAGCTTCCCCTCCACGAGACCCAACCTGATGACAGGAAGCTGGTATCGCCTGCGGAACCCACTGATGACCCTCGCGGGCGCCAGCTCGTCGCTGGAGCTGATGGCGAGACCGGTGGGGCCGTCCAGCTTGTCGGCCAGGAAACCAAACCTGGTCTGGCGGGCCGCGAGTCTCGTGAGCGTGTTCTTTACGACCCGGTACTCCACCTTGGCCTCCCTGCACTGCCTTCTGAGCTCGGAGATGGTAAGAACGTCCATCCCCGTGAAGTCGGTGAGCACGATGGCCTTCGCCGCTTCGATCTTCTCGGCCAGTTCAGCGACCGCCTGCTGCTTCTGCTCTTTCCCCATCGTTCTTCCTCGCTAACGCTTCGTCTTCCTGAGGCCGCGCACTGCCTCGCCGTTCCCCGGGCCTCCCCCGGGAGGCACCGAGGCCTCTATTTCAGTGCCGCCACCAGGCCCTGGACGTCGAGCTTCACGGCCGGGCTCATGGTCGAGCTTATAGACAGTCCCTTTATGTACTGACCTTTGGCTGCCGCGGGCCGATTCCTCAACAGTTCCCTCACGAAAACTATGAGGTTTTCCTCCAGCTTCTCCTTCTCGAAAGAAACCTTCCCGATGGGAACGTGAACGTTGCCGCCCTTGTCGGTCCTGTACTCTATCTTGCCCGCCTTGAGTTCTTTGATGGCCCTGGCAAGCTCGAACGTCACCGTCCCGCTCTTCGGGTTGGGCATCAGACCTCTGGGGCCAAGTATCTTCCCCAACTTCCCGACTTCGCTCATCATGTCAGGCGTGGCCACGATCTTGTCCACCTCCAGCCAGCCTTCCTTGATCTTCTCCAGGTACTCGTCGGAGCCCACCATGTCGGCTCCCGCGTCCTGAGCTTCCTTCTCCTTTTCGCCCTTCGTGAGGGCCAGCACCCGCACCCCCTTGCCGATTCCGTTGGGAAGCACCACCGTACCTCTGACCTGCTGGTCGGAATGGCGGGGGTCCACGCCCAGCCGTGCCGCAATCTCGACGGTCTCGTCGAACTTGGCACTTGCGTTCTTCTTCACTATCTCGAGGGCCTCGCCCACGGGATACCTGGCCATCTGGTCATAGGACTGGGCGGCGGCTCTGTACTTCTTCCCTGCCTTCATACGGTGAGCACCTCTTCCTCAAGAACGTGACCCTGGAAGAACGTGACCCGGGGGGTCCTATTCTCCGATTTCTATCCCCATACTCCTGGCCGTTCCCTCCACCATCCTCATCGCGGCTTCCAGGGTTGCGGCGTTCAAATCCGGCATCTTGAGCTGGGCTATCTCCTGGACCTGCGCCTTCGTCACCTTCGCCACCTTCGTCCTGTTAGGCTCCCCGGACGCCTTGGCTATCCCGGCCGCCCTCTTAAGCAGGATCGCGGCCGGCGGGGTCTTGGTGATAAAGCTGAAGGTACGGTCCTTATAGATCGTAATGACAACGGGAATAATCATCCCGGGCTGTCCTTGCGTTCTGGCATTGAAAGCCTTGCAGAACTCCACGATGTTCACCCCGTGCTGTCCGAGGGCGGGACCCACGGGGGGGGCCGGAGTCGCGTTGCCTGCGGGTATCTGCAATTTCACTGTGGCCGCAACTGGCTTCGCCATCTCGTTCTCCCTGACGGGCTCTCAACCGAGAGCCGAATCCGACACAGACAAGAAGGACTCACTACCAGCTCTGCAGTGAGCTCCTAGAACTTGGGCAAGAGTTCTACACTGTTTGAACTTGGAGAAAGTCAAGCTCTACTGGGGTAGCTCTCCCAAATATGCTAACCATGACCTTGACTTTCCCCCGTTCTGGATTTATCTCATCGACGACGCCGGTGAAATCACTGAACGGACCGTCGATGACCCTCACGTGCTCTCCGACCTTGAAGGGCACCGAGGGGACCACTTTCGCGGCCTTTCCTTCTGCGTCGAGCCCTAGGACTCTGCGAATCTCTTCGTCTCTAAGGGGCACCGGTTCGCGCCCGGTACCGACGAAACCCGTCACACCCGGTATGTTCGTCACCAGGTGCCGGGCCTCGTTGCACATATCCATCTCCACGAGGACGTAGCTCGGGAAGGTCTTCCTCTTGGTGATGGTTCTCTTTCCATTCTTCATCTCGGCGTAATCCTCGGTCGCGACCAGGATCTGACCGAATTTGTCCGACATGTCCGCCGAGTTGATGGCCCTCTCGAGGTTAGTCTTCACCTTGTTCTCGTGCCCGGAATACGTATGGACGACGTACCACCGCTTGGCCGGACCGGCTTCCGCTGCGGCCTCCTCAGTCCCCTCCTCGACGACATCCTCTGCCCCGTCCTCCGCCGCACTCTCCTCGGCACCTTCCGGGGCGGCTTCCTTCCCGCTCTCGTCCTCGGAATCGCCCTGGGGCTCGTCCTCTGAGACGCTCTCCCCGGCGGCCTCGGATTCGCTCTCGGAAGTGGCTTCCAACTTGTCCTCGTCCGCGTCTGCGGGCTCGCCTTCCGCGGTACCTTCGGTCACTTCTGAGGAGGCTTTCTCCGCGGGACCTTTCGCCTCGCTTCCGGAGACGTCTTCCTCGGCGTCCTTCGTGGCGCTCTCGGAAACGTCCTCGGCAGCGTTCTGGTCTTCGGCTGCGTTCCGGGAGGTGGTCTCCTCGTCGCGCTCCGGATTGCTTTCTTTCACTTCCCTCCCCCATTCCCTGGGGACTACAGGATCACCTTGACCAGCGAATAGAGGACCCAGTCGATCACCCCTATGAAGGCCGCTATCACCACGACGGAGATGATGACTACCACGGTGGCGTCCTTTATCTCGGCTCTCGTCGGCCAGGTCACCTTGGACATCTCGAGCCGCACTTCCTTGATGAAGACCTTGAGCCGTTCGAGACGTTCCTTCACTCTTCTATCCCTTCGTTTTGGTCCGGCCCGCAGGCAAGAATTCGCCCGGGGGCCATGAACCGTTCACGGTCTGGCAGGCCTGGAGGGATTCGAACCCCCAACATCCGGATTTGGAGTCCGGCGCTCTAGCCGTTAGAGCTACAGGCCTTTCTGAGACGCGGTGCCAGGAGAAAGGTCAGCGAAATCCCCGCCTGTCAAGGGCGAGCCGCTATCTACTTTCCTTGTGTAGGGTGTGAGCTCGGCAGAACGGACAGTATTTCTTCAATTCCATCCTGTCCGGATGTTTCCTCTTGTCCTTGGTAGACGAATAGTTGCGTCTCTTACACTTCGAACAAGCCATGATGATCTGCTCACGCACCTCTACTCACCGATCCTCGCGACCAAGTTTCGGTCGCTCTCTAACACACCTCGCGGGCGCAACGAGCCGACCTGCTCGCCACACCCGCGCTAACCGACACTAGTCTAGTACTTCTGCGACTACGCCTGCTCCTACCGTGCGTCCGCCCTCCCTGATCGCAAACCGCAACTCCTTCTCCAACGCTATCGGCATTATCAACTCCACCTCTATCGTCACATTGTCCCCAGGCATCACCATCTCTC
>CP070702.1:445538-459822 GCA_020349905.1 Candidatus Eiseniibacteriota bacterium | reverse complement strand
CCAGGTCAGCTTCTATCACATTGGCGTACGCTGCATCTATGAGAAGGCGCTCTTTCTCGGTCGCCTTCTCCGAGTATGCTTTTGCCTTTTCAAAGCTCTCATCTCTCCTGTCGGTACTCCCCATCATGCCCTCTATCTGGGCCAGGTAGAGATGCGCCACGGCGAATGTTGAGTCTATCTCGAGGGCCTTTTCGAGGAATCCGTGAGCATCCTCAAAGTAGAATTTCTCGTACTCATCTCTACCTCTCAGGAAGTAGTTGTATGCCTCCATGGAATTCGTGGTCACATCGGCAATGCTAAGTTCCTCCCGCTGCAATTTCCGGCCAGAGATTCCGATCGCTTGAGATATGCCCTTGCTCAGCTCGTCAATCTGCTTTTCCAGAATGCTGCCAACACCCCTGCCTCTGGAGTTGACGCTCGCAAGTAGTTCCTTTGTATTGACGTCCAGGACTTTGACGTCCGTGGCGAACGTGTCCCCGGCTTTCGTGAACGTTCCGAGCACTATGGCCTCTATTCCGTCCCTCTGGCAAAGCTCGAAGCCCGTGTCCCTGTCAATGAGCTCGACGTCGTCACGCCCTATCTGTCTCAGGAGGTCGCGCATCCTCTCCCACGTGGTGACACTGAGATACTTGGAACTCTCCAGGTTAGTTATGAGAAGGTTCGGGATAGCCGTCTGCAAGTAGTCGTAAGTTTCGTCGCCGGTCTGGTTCTCGAAACTTATGACAGCAATGGGCTTCGGAGCCGAAACCAGAACTTGTTCGAAGATGAAGGGCCTGAGTATTAGGAGCGCCACGACCGCGATGGCGGCAATCCCAATAGGTATGCCGATCCTCCTGAGGCGTTTTCTCCCACTCTCCTTCTCCTCCACATCCGGTTGTGCCACTCGGGTGGTCGTCTCTCCGCTGCGCTTCAGTCGCTTTAGATCCACCACCAACTCGTCGACGTGCTGATAGCGCTCTCCGGGGTTCTTGGCCAGCGCCTTCTCAACAATTCGTTCCAGCTCCAACGGCACGCCGCTCCGTAGCGCCGTCATGGGTTCCGGTTCCTCGTTCAGAATCGAGTAGACGACCGCCTGTTCGTAGTCTCCCTGGAACGGTTTGCGGCCCGTGGCCATCTCGTAGATGATGACGCCTAGCGACCAGATGTCGGTACGGTGGTCCACCTCATCCCCTCTGGTCTGCTCGGGAGACATGTATGCCGCGGTGCCGACAGTGGTGCCGATCTCGGTGACCGTGGTTTCCTTGGTCAGCTTCGCCACGCCGAAGTCCATGATCTTTACCTGGCCCTTGGTCGTCACCATGATGTTGCCGCTCTTAATGTCCCTGTGAACGATGCCTTTCTCGTGAGCGTCCTGCAATCCAGCAGCAACCTGCATGGTTATGTTGATCGCCTCGTCCAGCGGGAGGGGGCCAGACGCTATCTTCTCCTTGAGGCTCTGCCCCTCTATGTAGGTCATGGCTATGAACGTCTTGTCGTCTGCCTCGTCTATCTCATGGACGGTGCAAATATTCGTGTCGTCGAGGGAGGCCGCGGCCCTGGCTTCCTTGAGAAAACGGTTCTTGTCTTCCTGATTACTCAGGGCATGTGGAGGGAGAAACTTGAGCGCTACGATACGCTTCAGCTTCACGTCCTCGGCCTTGTACACGACGCCCATGCCGCCTTCACCAAGCTTCTCGATGATTCTGTAATGAGATACGGTCTTGCCGATCATGGCGAGCCCCCTGGGATCTACTCTGGCAGTCCACTTCGGGGCAGACACAGGCGTGGTGGCGTGACCGCCCCGGCCCATCGCTTTGTTGTACGTCGTCCTTCTACACTAATATACCTCGTCATGGGGATTTTGTTTCATCAGAAGGACGGGGTCTAGAACTCCTTTCCTTTCTTGAAAATGCGAAGCGGAGGCGACTTTCCTTCTTTGTCTTCACCCATATACAAGGTCACATGCGGGAAGGGAATCTCAATTTTCTTCTCGTCGAACCGCCTCTTCAGACGTCGATTGAACTCCCGAGCCACTCTCCATTGCTTGGCGGGTCTGGTCTTCGTGCGCGCCCTTATGATGACCGCGGAATCCGCGAATTTGTCCAGGCCGAGTATCTCTATGGGCTCCAGAATGTCGTCGGCGAAATCTGCGTCTGCCCGCAGCGCCTCGTCTACCTGTCTGACGACCGAGACGACTTCGTCCACGTCCTCCCGATAGGCGACGCCGATGTCGAACAAGGAGTAAGAGTAGTCCTTGGACATGTTTGTGACAACGTCAATCTGGCCGTTGGGGACAAAATGAACGTTTCCGGAAAGGTCCCTGAGGATGGTCATGCGCAGGTTCACTTTCTCCACGAGCCCGCCCTTGCCGCCTATCTGGACTACGTCTCCCACGCGAATCTGGTCGTTGAGCAGAATGAAGAACCCGTTTATGACGTCCTTGACCAGGTTCTGCGCGCCGAAGCCCACTGCCAGGCCGACTATTCCCGCCGCGGCCAGGATTGGACCTATCTCGACACCCAGCTCTCCCAGAACTATCATGAGAGCCACGACCAGTATAATTACGGTCATGAGATGTCGAATGACCGAGGCGAGTGTCTCGACTCGCTTCTTGGACTCTTCGTCCTCGATCTGTCTGCTGAAGGAGACAGAGAGCCGCGCGGCGAGCATCCGGGCCACCCTGATGGCGATGAGACTGATGATGACGATAAGAACGATTCTCAGTCCGCTGGAGAGAGACCATTCCAGAAGCTTCTGAGAAAGGGTTGACACGTCCATAGAACCCTCCTGCCTACTCCTGTTTGAGTGCGTAGACCATGATGTCGCTCACGTTCGTGCCCGTGTTTCCGGTCACTATCAGTGACCCTCCGAGTCCGGCCAGAAATGTGTTGCTGTCGTACGAATCGAGATAGGAACGGATGTGCAACTGCTTGGCCCGTGCCGTCGCCAGGGACTTATCGTCCACGATGGCTCCAGCCACGTCGTGTCCAAAGTCCAGGCCGTCCGTTCCCACACTTGCCATCGCCCATTCGCCCCGCTGTTTCTCCATGGCGAGGATGGACGAGGCCGCGTAGTGTTGATTCCTCCCCCCCTTGCCCGCGTTCTCCGGAAGAGTAGGTGTCGTCTCTCCGCCCACGAGGATGACGTCCTGACCCGAGTATCTCCCGGCGATTATCTCCTTTGCACGCTGCTCGGCCACGGTGGCCGTGTCTCCTGTCTGCTCCGCTGTGACGATGTAAGGCTTAAGCCCCAGTTCTCGAGCCGCGGCGGCCGCTGCCTGCAGGGCCAACATGTTGTCGCCGATTATGTGGTTACTGCAATTGCCGAGCGTCTTGGGAGTCTCTTCCTCTTTGCCTTCTCGACCCCGCGTGAGAAAGCCGGTCACGGCACTGGGAACTCTGGAGACGAGACCATACTTGTCGAGGAGGGCGTAAGCGTCCGAGAAGGTGGAGGAGTCGGGTACGGTGGGGCCGGAGGCTATGCTTTCGAGGTCGTTTCCGACGACGTCAGAGATTATCAGGGAAACGACCCTGGATGGCGCAAAATAGCGACCAAACCATCCGCCCTTCACTCTGGAAAGATGCTTTCTCACCACGTTCATCTCTCTAATGTCCGCACCAGAGCCGAGCAGCAACCTGGTTGTCTCGCGCTTGTCCGCGAGGGTCACACCCTCCGCGGGAAAAGGCATCATGGCAGACCCGCCACCCGAAATCAGGCATATCACCAGGTCGGTGGGGCCTATGGAGTGCTCGTGCTTCATGGACAGCATCTGTCTCACTCCTTCCTGCCCGCGTTCGTCCGGTGTTGGATGGCCCGCCTCTACCGTGCGGATGGTGAGCGTATCGTACTCACCCCGGGCACAGTTCACGATCCCGGCAGTCACGGTGTCAGTCCCCAGTACGGATTCGAGTACCTCTGCCATGCGGCCCGTCGCCTTTCCACCCCCGACCACAAACAGTCTGCCGCGGGAAAGGTCATACTCTCTGTCAAAAATACTCAGTACCCTGGAGGTGCAGTCGTACCTGACCGCTGACTTCACGAGAGTCAGGGGAAAAACGCTACTTATGCCGGCCTCCACCATGTCCAGGACCTGTCTTCGCAGCTCTGTGGTGGAGATTTCGTGTCTGTTCTTTATGATAGTGACCATCAACCGCAATCATACTTTGACGCGCGCCCGGGGCAAGGCTTTTCTCGCGGGGCGCATCCTGCGAAGAGGTCAAGTGAGGAATGGTTCGTGGGGGCTGAAGAGATGCGGATGAAGACAAAATGGCCGGTGGGCTTCAGTGGAAGCCCCCGGCCACTCAACGTCTCTGGAAGATGTCAGCTGCGCTGCTTAACGATAGAGGACCTTCAGCCGTCCCCAGGTACCTTCCTCAACCGGTGTTGGCTGCGGGTAGATGGGTGAAAGGACCAGCCCCGGGCCATTGCAGTCCTCTTCGTACTCCGGAGGAATGTTGCAAGGTTCTGAATGGTTCCAGGACCCGTCAATCGGTGTGGCAGCCGGGTCGGAAGTGCCGTCCTCGGTCACGAACCACGAATGGCAGCACGGAGCACAGTAATGCGTGTAACCGAAGTTGGCAGGCGTTCCTACTGGAAGTGGATCGCCCTCGGTCCACCACGTAAGCACACAGTCCGTAGCGCGAAGCGTGGTAGTGAAGTTCCAACCTGACGGCATTACAACGCTGTAGTAGTGCGTAACGTCACACTCACTGTACCCCGTGAATACATGGAAGTCTTTGATTGACTCCCCTGTGGCCGGGGTCACGGTGTAATCGTAGACGAAACTCAGAAACGAGCTGGTGACCGTCGCGGCGCCAACGGGCAGAGCGGCGCAGAGAAGGCCAACGCAGGCAACAAGACAGAAGATGTTAGCAAGTCTCATCGGCAACCCCCTGGGTAACAGTTCTCCGACTAGGTTCACCCCTGCTGAACCCAAGATTTGATGTAAGGCTGGTGGACACTGAACGCGAGTTATTATATCACAGCCCACGGCGCGTTGTCAATTGGAACCGAAGTGTAATCTTGTGCAATGGAACAGGTTGGAGGATTTGAGCTAACTCCTTTATTTCTTTGCGCATCCGCACGATTCTGCTATACTTCTACTGGGCATCGGGCATTCGAAACCAGGGGCCGTCGCCTCTTCCGGCTGCTATCTCGACCTCCTTCCCTACGGGGGCAAAGGTGGTGAAATCAGTGAAGAGGGCGTTTTCGATTCTCATACTCATTACTGTCTCCGCTGCCTGCTATTGCCTCGCTGCTCAGGCGGGCGACCCTCCGTGCAACGGCAGTGTCAGTGCCGGGTCCTCAGGGAGCACCATCGTCGTACACCACGACCAAGCAGAGTGGAACTGCTGCGCCGAAATCGAGTTTGAGCTGAGCGCCTCGCAGGACACTCTTAATCTCTACGAATTCGAGACCTTCGGAGAGATGGGCCCCTGCCTCTGTCTCTGTTGCTTCGACCTCACGACGACGATAGAAGACGTCCCGCCCGGCGACTACCTGGTCAGAGTCCTCAACGGCCTTTCCGGTGAACTGTTCGGGGAGGTCTGGGTGACCGTTACGTGGGGACTGATGGGTGAAATCTCTCTGGGGGGTACGGCGCAGAGTCCGTGCGGCGGATGGACCACGTCAGTAGAGGACCCGCTCCCAGCCACGACGTGGGGGCGCGTCAAGACGCTGTATCGCTGATGTGGTCTACTGCGGAAACGAGCAGCTGGCCTGGTGCCAGCAGGCGGCCGTTTTCGACCGGCCACGGATCGGCTGCGCCTGCCGGGATGCGCGGTCTCCACGGGGCGCCTGCCGCTACTCGCTCGTCTTGGGAGGAACGTAGACTTCGTCCAGCTTGACGGGGTAGGTGTACTCGCTGTTCCAGCTCTTGTAGAAGACGTCACGCAACGTCCCGCTCAGACCGGTGCTCTTCACGAGAAGCCCCACGTTTCTGCCTTCATGGAAGTAGTTCTTCTTCCAGTTGCTCGTGCCTAGCCAGAACATCTTCCCGTCCACGACCATGTACTTGCAGTGCTCCACGCGGGCGTACGGCACGAAGCCTCCTGACCACTCAGGAACGGTGCTCAACTTCACTTCCACGTTGGGAAAGGCTTGAAGGCTTTTGAGGCAGTCAATGTCCGGACTGCGCTTCGACCAGTCGGACACAATCAGCTTGACACTCGCCCCCCGCGCCGCGGCTCCTCGAAGAGCGCTTTCCAGAACTTCGTAGTATCCGCCGCGTTCGACTGAGGAGTAACTCAGAAGCTGCACGAGAACTTCTTCCAGAGCGTCCGCCACGAGCGCCACTATTGCGTTTTCGTCCCACAGGCGTTCGTCAGGAATCAGGCCAGCCGGGCTGTAGACGGGCCAAACCTCCAAGCTGTCGAGGCGGAAGGCCCCGCCGCCAAGCGGGACTCTCGCCACTCCGCACATCGGAAGGCAGTACTGCTCCAGCGCTGCGCCGACGGCACCCGCGTCTTTGGTTCCCTCCTCCGCGAGCTGCCAATCCAGCTCGAAAAGGTCCAGAAAGACCTCTGCCAGTGTCTGACTCTTCACCCTGCATCCCATTTCGTGAATGTGCTTGAGGGCTCTCCAGTCGAAGTTCTGACTTCCGAGGAAAATTTCTTCGCCGTCCACGATGAAGTATTTGGCGTGCATCGCGCCGCCCGCTATGTTCCGCATGTCGATGGTTCTCACTTCGATGTTCTGCTGCTCTCCCAGCCAGTCGAGCCGTTCGGGATACGTCTCGTACATCCTGGAATCGACGATGAACCTGACGCGCACGCCCGTGTCGGCAGCGCGCACGATTGCCGCAACGATGTCCTCCAGCGGTTCACCGGGCGCGTCCGAGACGTAGAACTGCTCGAAATCAAGCTTGCTCCTTGCGCCTTCGATCATCTCCAGCCAGACATCGTAGGTGTTGCGGATGTGCTCGTTGTCAAGCGTGGTCTCTACTGGGACGCTCTCGATAAACTCGAACTCCTCTATCTCTGCCAGGGAGGTCGAGAAAAGTGCGCACGCGAGACTCACTGATAGGGCGAGCAAAAGGAAGGGTACGGGCTTCATGGGAAAACTCCTCGTCTCACGGTCCATGCGTCACGGTCTACCTTTCGTTGTGTGTCTCTAGCGGTGCCTCAAGGTCTACGGCCTACGGTCTGCGCGCAACGGTCCTCGTGTGGCTGTCTTCCTCTCACGGCCCGTGTCTCATCTCCCATGCGTGGCGATCTTGGGCTCGTGGATTCTTCCTCACAGCTTGCCCGCGGGCACGAGGAGAATTGCAGCTTCTTTGAGCCCGTCGACACCAACGAGTTCATTCACTTCTGCGTCAAAGAAGGCCCCCACTGGTACTGAGCCCAAACCCAAGGACACGGCCTGTAGACTGATGTTCTGGGCTATGTGGCCCGCCTCGATGTAGACGTATCTGAAGCCTCTTTCTCCGTACTTGCTGCGTGTGCGATCGAACACCCCGCAAAGAACGAACGTAACTGCCGCATCCCGCAGTGTCTCCTGCCCAAGACCGGCTTCGGACAGCTTTCCCGCCTGATCCCCACCTTTA
Organism: Candidatus Eiseniibacteriota bacterium; assembly: GCA_020349905.1. Classification (GTDB taxonomy): domain Bacteria; phylum Eisenbacteria; class RBG-16-71-46; order JAFGJU01; family JAFGJU01. The sequence continues at coordinate 452,300 of CP070702.1, read as the reverse complement.
ACGAGCTCCAGTGCGTGTTTCCCAACGACGTAGTGGTATATCCCGCGCTTAAGGCCCTCAACGCGGTTGGCCACAACATAAATCTCAAACGGGTAGAGCGCCCCGGCAGAGGGTGCGGTTCTGAGGGACAGCCCACCGGCACTACCCGTAACGCCCTGGGCGCTGAATAGGAGTTGCGAGAGCTGTGCAAGCGTCATTGGCTTGGAAGAGTAGTTCCGAACCGAACGCCGCTGCTTTAAGGCCTCCTCGACAGGCATGCCGGTGTGGTCGGCCTCCGGCAACGCAACGAGTTCGACGCCAGGATACCGTTTGTGCCGGGCCGGCATCTCGGGCCTGCTCACACCGCGGTCAGCAAGCGCCCCCTCGTCCGTGATGCAGCTCTCGTGGTGGTATCGTTCTCCGAGCGTGAGTTTTCTCTCTTCGCCAAGGCCGTGGCCGGGAAAAAGAAGCTGTAGCAGTAGTACGGCAAAAACTGAAAGGGCCAGAGTGCCGGCCACCCGATCTCTTGAGGCCAACACAGAACTGTGACGGCCTGCTGGCCGGAGAGTCCGCCAAAACGTGTGAGTGAAGTCTCGTACGGTGGTTCTGTTCATTCTCGACACCTCCTCATCTTCGCGTGAGTACCCGAGAAGCCCTCACTGGAGGACGCCTCTCAGAGAGAGAATCCTACGTCAGACAGAAGCCTCTCACAAAAGCTCCGAAACGGGCAATAGAATATTCCTGACCGATGTTATACAATCCCGAAACGTACGGTAAGCAATGCTCTCGCCGTAAGGGGCGCGCACACGGCATACGGAGAAAGGACAGGCCATGAAAGAAGAGAAACCGTGGCACGAAGACCATACTTTCTGGGACCTCCTTGGCCCGATTCTCTTCACCGAGAGAAGGTGGGGTCTAGTGCCGGAGGAAGTGGACGGGATAGTAGAATTGGCTTCACTTCGTACGGGAGAGAAAGTACTGGACCTCTGCTGCGGCCCCGGAAGACACTCCCTCGAGCTGGCAAGGCGTGGCTTCGTCGTGACCGGGGTGGACAGGACTCTCCCCTACCTCGAGAGGGCCAAGGCAGCCGCGGAGAAGGAGGGCCTCTCAGTCGAATTCGTCCATGACGACATGAGGAGTTTCCGCAGGCCGGGTGCCTTCGACGGGGCTATCAGTTACTACACTTCGTTCGGCTATTTCAGCGACGCCGCAGAAGAAAGAAGGGTGCTCGAGAACCTCTTTTCCTCGCTCGCGCCGGGAGGCCGCCTGCTCATGGAACTCATAGGCAGGGAGGTACTGGCCCGGATCTTCAAGGAGCGTGACTGGCTGGATATAGATGGCACTTTTCTCCTGGAAGAACGGAAGGTGGAAGAAGACTGGACGTGGATTAACAACCGGTGGATAGTCTTCAAGAACGGAAAGAAGAAGGAATTCCTTCTCAACATGAGGCTCTATTCTGCCGCGGAACTCAAGGCGTCTCTGGAGTCAGCCGGCTTTGAGAGCGTAAGCTCATACGGCGACATAACCGGTACGCCATACGACCACACGGCCAAGAGGCTAATCGTCACGGCGAAGAAGCCTGAGTAGAAGGAGACGAGACACCGGTACGGCCTCCGCTTCCAGCCGGATGGCACGAGGAATCACGCATCACTTTCGACGATTGCCCTCCACTATCGGGCAATAGAACTTCGTAACGTACTCTTTCACCATGCGGCGCGCTGAGAACGTCGGGGCTATGCTCTTTATCGACTCCTTCATCATCCTGACCCAATCGACGGGCACTCCCTCCTTGGACGTCCTGTAGTACAGAGGAATCACCTCGTTCTCAAGGACGTCGTACAGAGCTCTCGCGTCCTCGTCGTCTCTTCTGGCTCCCGCTACGTCTGCTCCGACCCCGCCGCCCCCCTGTTTTGCGGTGGTTTCATCTGGTCCGACTGAAACGCCGTCTGGTTTATCCGTGGCGATGTTCCGCCTTGCACGGTGGGTGCCTCGCGACGAGGCACCCACGTCCCCACCGAAGGCCCATCCGTTCTTCCCGTTGAACCCCTCCAACCACCACCCGTCCATCACGCTCAGGTTGAGTACCCCGTTCAGTGCGGCCTTCATGCCACTCGTACCGCTGGCCTCCAGAGGTGGTATCGGATTGTTCAGCCACACGTCGACGCCGTGAACCATGTACTGGGCAAACTGTTCCCCGTAGTCCTCTACGAAGGCGATTCGCCCCCCGAAGCGCGAGTCCCGGGAGAAATTGACGATTCGCTGAAGAATCTGCTTGGCTGGGTCGTCTACGGGGTGCGCCTTGCCGGCAAAGATGAGCTGGATGGGTTTCCACCGGTCGTTGAGTAGTTTCCTCAACCGCTCCGGGTCTTGAAAGATAAGGTCCGCTCTCTTGTAAGTCACAAACCGGCGTGCGAATCCTATTGTCAGAACCGACGGGTCCAGCAAAGCCCCGCCCGCAAGAGCCAGAGGGCAGCTGGCGTGCTCGTGCACCCAGCGCTGGCGCGAGCGCTCCCGGATAGCATCGATGAGCTTGATCTTGAGCAAGTAGTGCGTCCTCCACAGTTCCTCGTCGGGGATGCTGTCAACCAGCTGCCAGATTGCCTCGTTGTCGTGGTCGCCCAGCCAGTCCGCAGGGAGGTACTTATCAAAAAGGAGTTTCATTCGGGGATCTACCCACGTGGGCACGTGCATACCGTTCTTAACGTGGTCTATGGGGACTCTGTCCTTCGCAACGCCGGGCCAGACCCTCCGCCACATCCTGCGTGTCACCTCGCCGTGTCTCTTGCTGACGGCGTTGCGGAAGCCCGACATCCTGAGGGCAGCGGCCGTCATGCAGAACCCGCTCCGAGGACTGAGAGGGTTCTTGCCCAGGGCCATGAAATCGTCGCGGCTCAGCCCGAGGGCCGCCCAGTAGGAACGAAAGTACTTCTCCATCAATTCGAATGGAAAGACGTCGTGCCCCGCCGCGACCGGTGTGTGAGTGGTGAAGACCGAGGTTCGTTTGACCTGCTCCACAGCCTCCTCGAAGCTCAGGCCGCGCTCGACCTTCTTTCTCGCCCGCTCCAGTAGCGCAAAGGCGGCATGCCCCTCGTTCAGGTGAAGAATCGAGAATTCTATCCCCATGGCCTCCAGGACAGCAGAACCTCCTATTCCCAGGACCATTTCCTGCCGGAGACGTTGCTCGAGGTCTCCGGCGTAAAGGTGCGCCGACATCTGCCGGCTGGCCGCGTCGTTCACATCCACGTCCGTGTCCATCAGGTACAGGCGCACTCGTCCCACATCGATCTTCCAGACCGCCACGTGGGTGGGAGGTTCCATCATCGGCACCCGAACCAGCAGCCGTTCTCCGCTATTCCGAATCACCCTGGAAACGGGCGCGGCGTCACGGTCCAGAATTTCATCCAGGTTCTCCTGCCAACCGTCCTCGCGAATGCGCTGCCGGACGTAGCCCTCCGGATACATGAATCCTACGGCCACGAGAGGAATCCCCAGGTCACTGCATTCTTTCACGTGGTCCCCGGCCAAAAACCCCAGTCCGCCGGCGTAGAAAGGCAAGGAGTGATGAAGTCCGTACTCGGTGGAGAAGTAGGCTACCTTGTAGTTTTCGGGGTCGGCCAGATTCTGAGACAACCAGGAATCCGATGCCTTCAAGTACTCCCGAAACTGGGTCATCACACCGTCGTAGTAGCTAAGGTAGCCAGAATCATCAACCGCCGACTCAAGTGTTTCTCTCGGAATCTCACGAAGCATCTTGACCGAGTTGTGGCCGCTTTCCTTCCATGCCTGGCGACCGAGCATCTTGAAGACCATCCTGGCCTCAGGATGCCAGCTCCACCAGAGGTTCCCGGCCAGCTCCTTCATGCCGCTGAGACGCTCGGGAACGTTGGGGAACGGGGCGCCCTTTTGCCTCATCCTGTCCTTCCTCAAAGCGGCGCCGCAAATAGAGCGGCGCCGCAAGTATCGCACCCTGCAGTGAATTTGGTGTGCACCACGCAGCAGGGGAGCGCGTGGCCTCACAAGATACTACTTTTCTGCCCTTCCGCCTAGATGTTTTGCCAGGAAGGTTTCGGCCGCCGTGTAGAATTTTATCCTGTTCTCAGGTCTGGCAAAACCGTGCCCTTCGTCCTCAAAGAGTATGTATTCCACGGGCTGCCCCTTCTGCCGGAGAGCCTCCACTATTTGCTCACTCTCTGCCTGTTTACAGCGCGGGTCGTTTGCTCCCTGGCCTATTAAGAGCGGAATCTTTATCTGATCCGCTTTGAACAGGGGTGAACGCGACCTCAAGAACTCTTCTTCTGTTTCCACGTTGCCGACACGCTTGTTGAAGAGATTAACAAGGGGCGTCCAGTACGGAGGAATTGACCTCAGCAGGGTGACAAGGTTGCTGGGGCCGCACACATCGACGGCACACGCGAACACGTCCGGCGTGAAGGCGGCCCCGGCCAGGGCTGCGTAGCCACCGTAGGAACCTCCGTATATGCCGATGCGCTCCGGGTCGGCATAGCCCTTGTCTATCGCCCAGTTAACGCCGTCGATAAGGTCATCGTGTGACTTAGCGCCCCACTCGCGGTCGCCGGCGTTGAGAAATTTCTTCCCGTAACCTGTTGACCCGCGGAAGTTTATCTGCAGACACGCATACCCGCGATTGGCGAACCACTGTGCCTCGGCATCGTAGCCCCAGCGGTCTCGATGCCATGGCCCACCGTGGACATTCAGAACCATTGGCGACTTCTCGGGCGCTAGCCCGACTGGAAGCGTGAGATAGCCATGAATAACTAACCCGTCCCTGGCCTTGAATGAGATGGGCTTCATGGGTGCGAGGGTGTATTGCTCAAGCTTCGGCCTGTTTGTGAAAAGAAACGTGGCCTTCTTGCTTCCCCTGTCGTACAGGTAGTACGGTATGGGACCTGCGTCGGTGGTGAATGCAACAAGCCAATGCTTGTCGGCATCGTCCCTGCTTATCAGGCGGAAATCACCGTCGTGGATCTTCTGTATCGCCTCAATGTCTTCCTGTATGTCGGGGTCCAGTACGACCCAGTGAGCGCGCTCCTTCAGGAAGCTCACTGCCTGGACGTGATGCTTTCGGGGGTGGATGGTGAGCTCGTCCACATCGTAATCAGGATCTGAAGACAGCACTGTTTCTTTTCCGCTCTGGATGTCCTTTGCGACAAGACGAATGGCGTTTGCCTCCCGGCTGTCCAGGAGATAGAACCCTTCACCGTCCGGCGTGAGCGCTGCGGCAGAGCAGAAGTTGTCCTCCGGCGGCCAGGTCACGAACGGGCGCCAGGGACTCTGTGCGTCGTCTCGCACGAGAAGCTGGGCGCTGCCGTCGGGCAGCGTTGTGGCCGCACCCCTCACTACGAAGTTTGGATCTACATACCATTCGATTATGTTCCCAAAGTTTTCCGTATCCAGTTCCAATGCCCCGGTCCGAAGATCCAAGCGATAGACGTCGTGGAGACGCTCGTCCCGTGTGTTGAGTGCCACCAACATCTCGTTCGGAAAGGCCGGGTCAGCCTCCACAATCTGTGCCCTGTAGCCTGGAAATGGCGTGAGGTCGCGCACAACATCAGTATTGAGATTCACCGAATAGACGTGCCAGTTCTCGTCTCCGTCTGAATCTTGAAGATACATAATGTGCTCGTTATCGTAGGCCCAGAAGTAGAACCGGATGCCGCGCTTCTTGTCCTTAGTTACAACTCTGTCATCGTCCTTGCCGATTGTCTTGACCCATACGTTCAGCACTCCCTCCTCCGGGGCGACATATGCAAGTCTTGTCCCGTCGGGCGATATCTCAGCAGATGCCTTCTCTGGGTTCCCGAAAAGCACCTCTCGAGGGATGAGGGGCGGCAGCTCCGAAGCCGCGGCGAACAGAACGCCTGTTGCCACAGAGGCTGCGACCAGCAAACACATAACGGAAGCTAACTTGGCTAATCTCAAACCGGACATGGCGAATCTCCTCCTTTGGAAAAGTGATATCCAGCGGTCACCCTCTACCTCTACAGACGGCATGTGTCCGAGAATTGTTTCAATTAGCTCTGAGATAGGGGGCTGGCTTCCCGGGGCTGGACTAGCTTCCCCTGGGACCGCCCTGTCTAGGCGGCCTGGACCTGGGGATCCAGGGGCTGATCCATCGGGACACGGAAGCCTGAGGGCCCGGGGCTTCGGCCGGGGCAACCGGCTCCGCAGGGGCTTTGTCAGCGGCTCGCGCCGCCGGTCGCAGCTCTCGGCCCATCGCGGCAAACGACTCCTCGGCCAGCTTGACGATTTCCGGCTTGAGCCCTTGATTGGCTATTTCCTGCGTGAAGGCCTTTCTGCCCTCCAACAGGTCGGTCAGATAGCGGTCGATTTCCTCCTCGGAATAGAATCCCGCTGGATCGTACGCCCTCAAATCGCCTGCCTCACACGAGACTATCTCCTTCGTGCCGAACCGTCCGGGCTCGTAGCGGTTCGTTCCTCGAAGATCGCCTCTCTGAATGGCCGCCATGAACGGAATCGGGATGCGGGTGACCTTCCTGACGAGTCGCTTCTTGGTCTGACCGCCCTCCGTGAACGTTTCTATGACCTCCCCGATGCCTCCGGTGTTGTATTGAAAGAACCTCACCTTGCCGGGGTGCCGTTCCACAAGGCCCATTATCATCTCATGAAACCTGTTCACCTTTCTACCTTGTGCGCCGACTATGAAGTCATCGGTCCCGACAATCCTCACACTTTCCCCGGCCTTGGCAGGAACCGTGGCGAAACTGTGCGTGGACTCCCCCCAGAGGTACGCGAGAACCGCCT
>CP070702.1:441131-445438 GCA_020349905.1 Candidatus Eiseniibacteriota bacterium | reverse complement strand
TATATCTACCGATGGCGTTCAAGCGCTGCATAATTCTCACTCCTTTCCCTCGAGGGCAGATGTCGCTAACCCTCATGGCTCAAGGTAACCAAAGTCCCGCTGCCAAGAAATGTGATGTCATAGAGCACTACTCGGATTCCGGCCAGGTGTGTTCTCTAAGATAAAAAGAACCTCCTCGGGGTGATGAGGTTGTAGACGCTCTTCCGGCGGCTATGCTAAATACTATTCAGGGAAGCTCCGAAGGGCAGGTCGCTCAAAATACCCAGGCAGGACTATATCACATAATTAACTAGAAAGCTAGCAACGACAGCCAGAACATCCAGAGATCGCCAACGCTTCAACGTACCGAAAGGCGAGACGCTACGCCCTAATGAACTCACACTACTCCTCCACACCCTCCTCAGTGTCGGTACGTTGACAATACGGACCTCCGGCAGAGACTTCCCGGGAAAGGATCGTCTGGCTCTTCAATCACCGGGACTGCTGAAAGGAATCCTTCATGGACGAGCTGGACGCGGCAGTGTGAACGCCCGTCCCTCCGGCGGAAAAGGTCCACGCACCATCAGGTAAGATGGTCCGTCGTGGTCCAGAAGATAAGGTGTGGACTCTGTGTCGATATCAAGCCGGTCCGGGGCGAAAAAGACGGTGACCTCTTCGACGGGTTGAGGGATCCGCTTCAGAAGTTCTTGCAGGGGCGGGACGTTCGGTGCAACCGCATCGTAGAGCTTAAGCCGCGCCCCTTCCAGCTCCAGGCAGTATATGACGTCCAAATCTTCTGCATAGTGCAGCGGCCGCCCCCCCTCATTGAAGCAGAAAACTGCTTTCTCCCTGACGACCCCCACGACCTGTGAGACCGGCTCGCGCGTTTCCAGCAGCCGGTTCAAAATGGCCACGTCGCCGGCATTCCGCGTATCCAGCAGGCGCAAGCCGTCAGCTCCTCCCGGCGAACGACACTCCACTGTGAAGCAGTGCTCTTGGACGACGCGGAAGCCAAAAGGTTCGTAGTACTCGGGATTTCCCGTCAGCAAAATGAGGGTTTCATAACGAGCCGAGCAGTCCTCGATGACCTCCTCCATGAGCCGCCGGTAGTATCCCCGACGGCGGTAGCCGGGATGCGTGGCCACCGCGTGGACAGCACCGACCAACGCCGTCTGCCCCAACAAGACCATGGAGAGCTCTATGACGCCAACGTGGGACACGATTCGGCCGTCCTTAGACAAGATGAAGGGAATCGACACAGACTCCCACGTGGCACCGAGTACCCTGGCCCGCTTAGCCGCCTTGGGGAGACCAGGAAAAACAGTCTCCAGGAAGTCGAACAGGACTTCACTCAGACCAGGTTCATCCGAGAACGAACGTTTCACTTCGCCCTCAATACTCTCCAGGCAACATGTTGAAACCAACTTGGCAACACTGACCTGCTGGAATGCACGCTACAACAGCCTCCATTATTCTCCTGTTACAGGGCACAGTCAAGCGTCACACTTCAAGTTACAGTCACTTATCGCGCTTAAGACAACGGTATTAGCTTCGCAGACCTCCTTGGCCTCCGTAAGCTCAACTTCCTCAAATACACCATTTGCCCCAAGTTCGTACCCGACTTCCGGCAAAACGAGATTTGTAACTCTCTACGTAGTCTAGAAGGGGGCGCAGGTCCATCCCAACCCCAATCTCCCCTTTGGCTCAGGTCTAACATGGCCTTGAACGGACGGTGGTGTAGACGTAGAATCTGGTCACGTGCTCACTCTCCTGAATCTCAGGTCTAAGACTGCCGAGGGTTGTTGCCACCGAAGGTGGATCGCTCATGATCGGCCAAACCGTATCCCACTACAAGATCGTCGACAAGCTCGGCGAAGGTGGTATGGGTGTGGTCTATAAGGCAAGGGACCTTACGCTCGAGCGCTTCGTCGCCCTCAAGTTCCTTCCACCTCATCTGAGTTCGGATGAGAGCGCCAAGAGGCGCTTCGTCCACGAGGCGAAGGCTGCCTCTGCCCTGGAGCATCCCTCTATAGCCAGTATCTACGAAATCGATGAGGACTCTGAGGGCCGCATCTTCATCGTCATGCCCTGCTACGACGGAACGACCCTGGATGAGAGACTCAAACGAGGTCCTTTGGCCGTAGAGGAAACTCTCGACATTGCCGCTCAGGTCGCCTCTGGTCTCGTGAAGGCACACGAGAAGGGGATAGTGCACAGGGACATAAAGCCAGGGAACGTCTTCATAACTGCCGACGGTCACGCGAAGATACTGGACTTTGGCCTCGCAAAGCTTATCGGGCAGACGAAGCTCACCAAGACGGGTATGACAGTGGGTACTCTGGCGTACATGTCTCCTGAGCAGCTTCAGGGAGAGGAGGTGGACCACCGCACTGACGTCTGGTCTCTGGGAGTGCTGCTCTACGAGATGCTGTCCGGACATTTGCCCTTTAAGGGAGAGGTGGAGCCTGCGATTCTCTATTCGGTCCTAAACCAGGATCCTGAGCCTCTCTCGAGCGTGTGTCCTGATGCGTCCGTGGAGCTTGAGGAGATAGTGGAGAGGGCGTTGGCCAAGAGGCCGGAGAGACGCCACGGGACGATGGAGGAGCTGCTCTCGGATGTAGAGCATCAGCGGGACCGGATAGCTCTAGGGATAAAGGAGCGGCGGTTCACTCTTCTTAGGAAGCTAAGGCGTAGGAGGCGTTTGGTCACGTGGGTAGCGCTCGTTGCCTCCGTGGTCCTTGCGGCGGTATTGATACAGACGTTTTACATCGGGAGTAGAGCCATTGCTTCGGTGGCGGTCTTACCCTTTGCGAACCTTTCGGGAGACGAGGGGGAGGAGTACTTCTCCGACGGTATGACAGTTGCGCTCATAAACGAGCTCGGGCAGATAGGGGCGCTCAGGGTGATCTCACGCACATCGGTGATGAGGTATAAGGAGACGGGGAAGACGTTGCCCGAGATCGCCAGCGAGTTGGGTGTGGATGCGGTGGTGGAGGCTTCAGTCTTAAGGAGTGGGGATGAGGTGCGTATTACGGCGCAGTTGATACGAGCGAAACCTGAGAGGCAGATATGGGCAGAGAGTTATGTGAGGGACGTGAAGGACGTGCTGGCGTTACACAGTGAGGTGGCGCGGGCGATAGCGGAGCGGATAAAGGTGGCGGTGACGCCTGAGGAGGAGGAGCGACTGGCCGGCGTCCGTACAGTGAACCCCCAGGCCTACGAACTCTACCTAAGAGGACGATATCACTACAACAAGAGCTGGACTCGTAGAGAGCAATTCGAGAAGGCGGCTCAATACTACCAGCAGGCAATCGACGTGGACCCCAATTACGCGGAGGCCCACGTCGGTCTTGCCGACAGTTATCTCTGGCTCGGCTTCCTCGGTGCACTGCCCCAAGCGGAGGCGCTCTCTAGAGCGGAACACGCCTTGAAAAAGGCCCTGGAGATTGACGACACGCTGGCGGGAGCACTCGGAACGAGGGCAGGAATCAAACACTACTACACTTGGGACTGGACCGGGGCCCTCGAGGATTACAGGCAGGCACTTAGAATCGATGGCAATCTGGTTGATGCTCGCTGGGAGTACGGCCTTTTGTTGGCAACGCTTGGTCACGTCGAGGAAGCCATCTCCGAAGTACAACTGGCACGTTATCTCGACCCGCTGTCGTACCCGGTAAACAGGGCTTTGGGGGGTGTGTACTATTGCGCGCGCCAGTACAACCGGGCTGTCGAACAATACCGTCATATGGTGGAGCTAGATTTGAACAAATCCGAATCCTACCGGATGATGGCAATGAACTATGCCTTAATGGGGAGGTACGAAGAGGCCATTAGGGCCAATCGAGAAGCGATGGCCCTATCTGGAACACCACCCGAGAGGATTGCGGAATTGGACAGCGCCTACACCGCGTCGGGACCTGGAGGGTACTGGGCGTGGCAACTGCAGGGTCTGAAGGGTAGGTATGATCTTGCCCCGTATACCGCCGCTATGTACCTGGCGCAGCTAGGAGACAAAGATCAAGCGTTTCCATTGCTGGAGAAGGCCTACGAGGAACACTCGCTGTCAGTCCGGCTTTTGAAAATCGACCCGCACTTGGATCCTTTGCGTGATGACCCACGCTTCCAGGATTTACTGCGGCGCATGAACTTCCCTGAAGTGTCCTAGCTACAACTTGAACTGACAATTGGCCCCAACACAAGCAAAGTCAATGCGTTTCATGTTGGCGGCACCAAAACCACACACTCATCCTCCACACCCTCCTCAGTGTCGGTACGTTGACAATACGGACCTCCGGCAGATTTGCCTACTTGAGCAATACCATCTTCTT
>CP070702.1:432955-441031 GCA_020349905.1 Candidatus Eiseniibacteriota bacterium | reverse complement strand
GCGGACTGTCCGGGCTGAAGCACGGTGCTGTAGAGCTCGGTCACCTGAATATCGATCGGATCTCCGTTCTCGTCAGTCGGGAAAGGCCCGGCCACGATGTGGAATGGATGGTCGGGGCTGGTGTTGGTGACCCTTATTTTAAACGTTCCCGAATGGCCTACGTGAGTCGGAGGTGGTACCTGCTCCACCGTGCCCGTCTTGTTGCACTGAGGAATGGGTGCAGGCGCAGGCGGATTGGCCGGGTCGTGTGGCGGGGGATCCGTAGGGTTCGGCGGAGGCGGTGGATGGTAGAACCACGCCAAGGGCCAATCCTCGGTCTCGCCAAGGACGAAGCCGCCCCAGCTTCCGTCCCACCCGTTCGGCACGTTCGGCGTCACTGGTGCGTCACTCAGTGTGACCCTAAGCCAGTGGATGCCGCTGTAGTCGTTCACCCAGGTAAAACCGCCTATGTTGTACCACACGGTCTGTCCTGGGTAGTGAACGAGAAGGTAGGGGGCGAAGTCGGGAAGCAGGTAGTTGCGCACTATCCACTCTCCGGCCTGGTCGCACCACGTCCCGCTGGAGTTGCAGTCCAGAAGAACGTTCAGGTAACGTGGCTGCAGGTTTGGGCCGGGAGCGCTCGCGTCGATGGTTATGGGAACGTAGATCCATCCGGTCCAGATTGCCGCGGCGTTCAGGAACGCGTAAATCATGGGACCACCGTCGTCAGCATCCAGGTCGGGGACCAGAGCGTTCGGCTCTGAGGTGGACGTCCACCCAACGTAGCAATCCGTCAGGGTCGTGTGGTACGGCCCGTTGCTGGCAAAGAACGAAGGAAACGTCGGGTCGGGCGCGTCCCCGTAGTCCGCCTGGGGCTGGGCCAAAGCCGAACAGGCAAGAAGGAGCAGGGCGACAAGCAGCGCGCCTGTCGCCAACGATCTCGCTTTCATGTCTCGACCTCCATTGTTGAGCCGGTCTGTAGTCAAGCGCATGGGCTCTTGCATACGCGCGGCAAGCAGAAAAGCAAACGCCGCAGCGCGAAGGGTCGCGTGCGGCGCTCGGGTGCAAAGCTAGAGCTGCAAAGAGACATTCTCCGTGGCGAGGAACGTATCACCCCCTCTTACGTGGTTGAGTAGGTTCTTGTCAGAGTTAGACAAGTGAAGTCTGCGGGAAAGGAAGAAGACAGGGCCAAAAGGAGCAATCATCCGAAATAGGTCCTTCGGTCTGGTGGCAGCAGAGAAGACCAGACAGTTCGGATTCGTCGGGAAAGCCAGCCGTGCTAGGCGAGCCAAAGGCATTCAAGAAATGTGAACACTGCGCAATGCCGTTATTATACAGCTAGTTAGCCAAAATGTCAAGGGCAATTGTTGACTTCCCCAGACAGTGAACTTAGCATAAACTGAAGTCTTAAGGATGACTGCGCGATTGTGCGTGGGCGGAGGCCGCACGACGCAGCCGGTGGCATCGCGTCTGGCTGCTCAGCGCTCCGTCGCCGTACCGGCCGCTGGAAGTAGAATTCAGACAGAGAGGTAGACATGTCGTTCGGTACTCTTCGCAACTACGTGGGAGGCAAGTGGGTCAGTTCCAAGTCAACGCAGTTTCTGGATGTTCGAAATCCCGCCACGGACGAGGTGCTTGCGCAGGTTCCGCTCTCGACGAAGCAGGAAGTGAACGAGGCGGTTTCCGAGGCAAAGAAGGCCTTCACGGAGTGGAGGGAAGTGCCGCCCGTGGTGCGCGCAAGGTACTTCTTTAACCTCAGGAACCTTCTGGAAGAACACTTCGAAGATATCTCCCGGCTCCTGGTCCAGGAGAACGGGAAGACCCTGGCCGAAGCGCGGGGAAGCATGCGCAGGGCCGTAGAGATGGTCGAGGTTTCCGCAGGGATTCCCTCTCTCATGATGGGCCACAACCTGGAGGACATCGCGCCGGGCATCGACTGCGTGGCAGTGCGCCAACCTCTCGGCGTGTTCGCTTGCATCACGCCGTTCAACTTCCCGGCCATGGTTCCGCTCTGGTTTCTTCCGTTCGCCGTGGCGTGCGGCAACACGTTCGTCGTGAAACCGTCAGAACAGACCCCGCTCTGTCAGAAGAGAATTTTTGAACTCATGCACGACGTCGGATTTCCTCCGGGAGTCGTGAACATGGTGAACGGTGCGAAGGACGCCGTGAACGCCCTCCTGGAGAACAAAGACGTGATCGGTGTCTCCTTCGTGGGTTCGAGCCCCGTGGCGCGCTACGTGTACGAGACAGCCGGGAAGAGAGGGAAGCGGGTCCAGGCGCTGGGAGGGGCCAAGAACTTCCTCGTCGTGATGCCCGACGCAGACCTGGACAGCACGGTCGCCGCACTCATCGATTCCTGTTTCGGGTGCGCAGGCGAGAGGTGCCTGGCTGGAAGCGTGCTGGTCGCCGTGGGTGACGTCTACGATAAGCTCAAGGCCAAATTCCTCGAAGCCGCCAAGAAAGTGGTCGTGGGCTACGGGCTCGATGAAGGAACCACGATGGGACCGGTCATCTCCAGGAAGCACAAGGAGAAGGTCCTCGGCTACATCGCCTCCGGAGTGAGGGACGGTGCGGGGCTTCTTCTGGACGGGCGCAACGTGAAGGTGAACGGCTACCCCAACGGGTACTTCGTGGGCCCCACGGTATTTGAGAACGTGGAGCCCTCAATGCCCATCGCCAAGGAGGAGATCTTCGGGCCGGTCGTCTCCTTGATGCGCGTGGCGAGCCTCGAGGAAGCGCTGGAACTAATTTCCCAGAACGAATTCGGGAACGCCACCTCTATCTTCACCCAGAGCGGTGGGGCGGCCAGGGAGTTCGCGTACAGGGTCGGGATAAGCATGATAGGGATAAACATCGGCATCGCCGCACCGATGGCTTTTTTCACTTTCGGCGGGGCGAAGGGGTCGTTTTTCGGAGACCTCAAAGCACACGGAAGAGACTCCGTGGAGTTCTTCACGGACAAGCGCGTCATCATTTCGCGCTGGTTCTAGAAAAGGAGCATCCGTATGGGTCTTCTCATAAAGCAGGGTGAGATAGTGACTGCCGCCGAGCGCTTCAGGGGCGACATCTACTGCGAAGGCGGACAGATAACCGCCATCGCCTCCTCGCTGGATAAGCGAAGCGCGAAGGACGAGGTGATAGACGCTTCTGGTGCTTACGTCTTGCCCGGCGGCGTGGAGCCGCACGTCCACATGGAGCTTCCTTTCATGGGGAGCGAATCGTCCGACGACTTTGAGACCGGCAGCACCGCCGCCGTGGCCGGGGGGACGACCACAATCATCGACCTCGCCATACCCGGGCGCGGCCAGTCGCTCCTCGACGGGCTCAGAATCTGGATGGAGAAGGCCGAGAAGACCGTCTGCGACTACGCGTTGCACATGGCCGTGACCTGGTTCGGCGAGAAGACGGCCGAGGAAATATCCTTCTGCGTGCGCGAGGCGGGCGTGCCATCGTTCAAAAGTTTCATGGCCTACAAGGGCGCTATAGGAGTGGACGACGACGAGCTGTTCCAGATAATGACGTGCACGCGCGAGGCGGGCGGTCTCACAATGATTCACGCGGAGCACGGAGACGTGGTGGCCAATCTTCAGAAGAAGCTCATCTCCGAGGGGAAGACCGAGCCGCGCTACCACGAGGTCTCGAGGCCCAGCTACGTGGAAGGCGAAGCCACGGCCCGCGCGATAATGCTGGCCCGCGCAACGGGGCAGAAACTCTACGTCGTGCACATGACGTGCAGGGAAGCCCTGGAGGCCGTCACGGAGGCAAAGCTCAGGGGCCAGGAAGTGTACGCGGAGACTTGTCCCCAGTACCTGCTGCTGGACGACGAGGTATACAAGAAGCCCGATTTCGAGGGGGCGGCCTACGTCATGTCTCCTCCGATACGACCTAAGGGTCACCAGGAAGTGTTGTGGGGAGGGATAGAGGCCGGAGTCTTCGACACCATCGGCACCGACCACTGTCCCTTCAACCAGAAAGGCCAGAAGGAGATGGGGAGAGACGACTTCACCAAGATTCCGAACGGTGCGGCCGGCGTCGAACACAGAGTTCAGCTTCTTTACACGTACGGGGTCTGCACGGATAGGATAGACATGAACCGGTTCGTGGACCTGGTGGCGACCCGGCCCGCGAGAATCTTCGGCCTCTACCCCAGAAAAGGTTCTCTCACAGTTGGAGGAGACGCGGACATCACCATCTACGACCCCTCCGGAGAGAGCAAGTTGTCAGCCAAGACGCACCACCACAGGTGCGACAGGAGCATATTCGAGGGATTCGTTGTTAAGGGACGTGTCGCCAAGGTCATCCTGGGCGGCAAGATCGCTTTCAGCGACGGCGACCTGAAGGTGGAAAGAGGTGCGGGCCGCTTCGTAAAGAGACCTGTCGGTCCTTGAGACGAGCGCCTCGTACGGCGAGCGCCCCATACCAAGAGGGTCCATTAGAACGGGCAGTCGCTAAGGTGAGCACCTGGTAAGACGAATGCCCAGCGCGACGAGCGCGGCCGTATGGTGAGCCCCTCTCAGTGCAAGCTTCGCTTACGACGGAAGCCACACGCGGGTAGATATTGCGGAGGTCATCGATGGCACAGCGTAAGACGGTCGAGAATCTCACGGGAAACGCACAGAGCATCCGTAAGAAGCACGCGGAGTTTCTCTTCCCCAGCGTCATCAACTACTACAAGGAACCTCTCGTGCTTGCAGACGGCAAGGGCAGGCGGATAAGGGACGTGCAGGGCAAGGAATATCTTGATTTCTTTGGGGGCATCCTGACTGTTTCCGTGGCCCATTCGCACCCGCGCATCTGCTCCGCCGTGAAGGAGCAGATAGACAAGTTGTCTCACACGTCCACGCTCTACCAGACGGTGCCAATCGTTGAGCTGGCGGAGACTCTTGCCTCCATCACGCCGGGTAAGCTGAAGAAGACGTTTTTCACTGCCTCCGGAACCGAGGCGGACGAGACGGCCGTGATGCTCGCACAGGTCTACACGGGCCGGCAGGAGCTCGTAGCTCTTCGCCACGGTTACTCCGGCCGTTCACTGCTGGCGCAATCTCTCACGGCCCACGCTCCGTGGCGGGCCATCCCGACGCAGGTGGCAGCGGTGAAGCATGTGGTTTCTCCCTATTGCTACCGGTGCGCTTTCGGACTCACGTATCCCGCCTGCGACGTCAAGTGTGCGCGCGACATCGAAGAACTCATAAGGACTACGACCGTGGGACAGATCGCCGGATTTCTTGCCGAACCCATTCAGGGCGTGGGTGGATTCGTGACTCCTCCCCCGGAGTATTTCAAGGTGGCCGTGGAAATCGTGAGACGCTACGGCGGGCTCTTCATCTGCGACGAAGTCCAAACTGGGTTCGGAAGAACCGGCGGCAAGATGTTCGGCATCGAACACTGGGGTGTGCTGCCCGAGATAATGACCATGGCCAAGGGTGTGGCAAACGGCCTGCCTCTGGGTGTAACGATAGCCATTCCGGAAGTCGCGGATTCCTTGAAGGCGCTCACAATCTCCACGTTCGGGGGCAATCCGGTATCCTGCGCCGCCGCAAACGCCACGCTCGGAGTCATCCGTGACGAGAACATTCCGTCCCACGCGGAGAAAGTGGGTGCGGAGCTGCGCTCCGGGCTGGAGGGTCTCAAGGACAAATACCCCAGGGTCATCGGCGACGTGCGCGGCATGGGACTCATGCAGGCCATAGAGCTTGTGGAGGATGAAACCGCGGGGAACAGGACTCCTAACCCGGAAGCCACCGTGCGGCTCTTCGAGGAGACAAAGACGCGAGGTCTTCTCATCGGGAAGGGCGGACTCTACGGTAACGTCATACGCATATCACCGCCGATGACCGTCACGAGCGAGGAAGTCAGAGAGGCCGTGCGGCTGCTGGACGAGTCCCTCGGCGCGATGAAAGGTTGAGTACGTCGGCGGGCCTCAGAGTGACCGCGTATTCGCGCGGGCACGAGTCATGCTAGAGCCCGAGGCCGTGAAGTTCACGTCGGTCAGGTAACAATGCGGAATCGCAAAGCTTTTAGAGTACCTTCGAAGAGAACCGAGCTGGAGATCGCCGACCTCAAGCCGCCCTACCTGGAAGGCGAAGCCCTCGCCGAGGCCGCGCGCTGTCTCTACTGCCACGACGCCCCCTGCACGAAGGCCTGTCCCACCGAAATAGACGTGGCCGGCTTCGTGAGAAAAGTCTCCACGGGAAACCTCAAGGGCGCGGCCAAGACTATCTTCCAAGCCAACGCGTTCGGCTACTCGTGCGCGCGAGTCTGCCCGGTCGAGGTGCTGTGTGAAGGGGCCTGCGTGTTGAGTCTTCAGTACAAACCTCCGGTATCCATAGGAAGACTTCAGCGTCACGCCACAGAGCCGTTTCTGGGCGAGGACATAATGGGGAAAGCGTCCCCGAAGAAGACGGGCCGCAAGGTGGCCTGCATCGGGGCCGGACCTGCGTCCATCACGTGCGCCGTGCGGCTGGTGCGGGTGGGACACGAAGTGGTGATATTCGAGAAGCGAAAGATACCTGGCGGTCTCAACACGTGGGGAATCGCTCCGTACAAGCTTTACGCCGACGAAGCACTGATTGAAGCCGAGTGGCTTCTCTCTCTCGGAATCGAGCTCAAGACCGGTGTGGAGGTGGGGAAGGACGTCTCGATTCAGTCACTCCTGGAAAAGTACGACGCTATCTTTCTGGGCGGGGGACTTGGGCAGGACAGTTTTCTCGGCATCCCCGGAGAGAAAGGTCCCGGTGTATTCGGGGCCATCGAACTCATCGAGAGAATGAAGACCGGCTCCTCGCTCAAACTGGACGGGGTCGAGAGCGCCGCGGTAATAGGCGGCGGAAACACCGCCATAGACATTGCCAGGGAGCTGCGATACCTGGGGCTTACGGACGTCAGCATTCTCTACAGGAGAACGGAGATGGAGATGCCCGGGTATGCGCACGAGCTCAGCGCGGCCAGATCAGCAGGCGTGCGGTTCTACGAGAAGACGGTTCCTCTTCGCGTGCTCAGGGACGGAGAGAAGGTGACCGGTCTGGTCGTGGCTCGAGCGGAGAAGGCCCGGGCAGTGGAAGGGACCGAGAGAGATTTTCCGACGCAGATGGTGGTCCTTGCCATCGGTCAGGCTGGAGAAAGGGAGCTCCTCTCGCGGCTACTGGGAGTAGAGCTGGATTCCGATGGGTGTGTGATTGTGGACGAGGCCACGGGCCGTACCGGCAATCCGAAGATCTTTGCCGGAGGAGATTGCGTAAACGGCGGCAAGGAGGTCGTGAACGCGGTGGCGGAAGGAAACCGGGCCGCCGCTGTCATCGACGAGATGTTGCGCGGGGGAAAGTAGAGAGAAGTAATCTCATGGCAGACCTTTCGATAAACTTCGCAGGAATAAAGAGCCCGAACCCGTTCTGGCTGGCTTCGGGTCCGCCCACAAACACAGGTAAGCAGGTGACGCGCGCCTTCGAGGCCGGCTGGGGCGGTGCGGTCTGGAAGACCATCGGTGAGCCCATCGTGAACGTTTCCAGCAGGCTCGGTGGTCTCGACGAGGCGGAGCAGAGAATGGTCGGCCTCAGCAACATCGAGCTGATAAGCGACAGACCCATTGAGACCAACTTCAAAGAGATGAGCGAGGTTAAGAACTGCTTTCCCGACCGCGCGGTTATCGCCTCACTCATGGTGGATTCCAAGGACGAGTGGCACAGGATGGTGCGGCTCTCCGAGGCAGCCGGAGCCGATGGGGTGGAGCTAAACTTCGGCTGCCCGCACGGCATGTGCGAACGCGGGATGGGCTCGGCCGTGGGGCAGGAACCCAAGGTCGTGCGCGAGATAACCTCCTGGGTGAAGGAAACCGCCAAGGTTCCCGTGCTGGTTAAGCTCACGCCCAACATAACCGACATAACCGAACCCGCTCGTGCTGCCGTCGAAGCGGGCGCCGACGGGCTTGTTCTCATAAACACCGTGCGTAGCATCATCGGTGTGGACCTGGAGAAGCTGGTGCCGATTCCTTCCGTGGCCGGCCGGGGTACTCCCGGAGGTTACTCGGGCCCAGCCGTGAAACCCATCGCCCTTCACATGGTGAGCGCCCTGGGACGCGAGGAGAGCATAAGCGTTCCCATC
>CP070702.1:425669-432855 GCA_020349905.1 Candidatus Eiseniibacteriota bacterium | reverse complement strand
GCCCCTTGCAGCGACCCGAGTCCCGCGGCAAACGCGGAGGCCAGCGCACCCGGCGCACCCGCAACTAGCACTTCTCTGAATCTCGCCCTTTCGCACGCGTGCCTCAAGGTCGCCTCGGTTGCCTGAGTGATTTCTATCAGCTCAACTGAGAGGATGTTCTGTCTCGCCGCCGGAACGTCCCCAAGGGTGAGTGTCTTCAGTTCGTTCCTATTCATAAGCGCGAGCTCCCTGCTGGACGGCTCGCGAGGGTCGAGACGGCATATGTACTCCACTTCCTCGGGCGGGGAGAGCATTCTCTTGACGAGGCCCAGATATACCTCACCTCCGTAACGTTTGAAAGAGGTTTGGTATGTCATCGCCTCTCCTGCCATCTCGTGTTCCCAGTTGGCAACGACAAGGCAGAGAGTTCCGCCCGGTTTCAGGATTCGCCTGAACTCTCTTAGATACGCCGCCAAATCGGAGCTCAAGAGAATCGAAGAATCAGCCAGAACGCCGTCAAAGGGACCCCCCTCAAGAGGAAGCTCCTCGTACGTTACACGTTCCCCTTCAGAGACACGTACATCTCCCAGCCAGCTTTCCTCCCCAACAACGAGCACGCTACTGCACTGAGCAAGAAGCCTGGAACCTAGCGCCGCGTTGCAGGCAAAGTAGCAGCTCGCGGCTTCGCGGGTCTCTGCGACGGGCCTGTCGTATCGCAGGCCGACGGGTTTGACCCGCTTGGGTCCTTTTGCACGAAGTTCCTTCTCAAGAGCCCCCATGTCCTCCATGAATCTGCCGTCCTTCGTTATGTGCACACGTTCCCAAGCTGTGAGAAGAAGTCTCGGGCCCTTCCTTGCGCCACGGGCGCGGACGTCCCGCCTCTCAAGTGGAAGCTCGGCATTCGAGCCCTTGCCCGAAGGCTCGATAAAGGATACCATATTCGCAGAGAACGTACGGCCAAACGGCGCGGAGGTAGACCATGGACTATTTTCTCGCCAAGTGCTCGGAAGCAGTGAGCAAATACGACACCGAACTTGCAGCTTCGCTGGCAGAGGAAGCTCTTACCAAGGGAGTGGACCCCATGCGGGCCATCGAGGAGGGCTTCGCCAAGGGTCTCGAAAAGGCAGGAACGCTCTGGGAAGAGGGCACTTATTTCCTTCCCGAGCTTATGATGGCCTCAGAGGCCATGAAAACGGCGATGGCCATCCTCAAGCCTGCTCTCGAAGAGCGCAGTCTCAAGATGAAGCGACTCGGCAAGGTGGTCATAGGTACTGTCGAGGGAGACATACACGACATAGGAAAGTCGCTGGTGGCCTCCATGTTGTCCGCAGGAGGATTCGACGTCGTGGACCTGGGGGCGGACGTTTCCGTGGAGAATTTCGTGAAAGCCGCCACCCGCGAGGAGGCCGACCTCGTCTGCATGTCCGCTCTCCTTACTACGACGATGCCGGCACAGCAGAGAATCATACAGGCAGTTAAGAAGGCAAAACCCCGAAAGCTCCCAAGGACCATGATAGGGGGAGCCCCCACGAGTGACAGTTGGGCAGCTGAAATCGGTGCGGACGCTTACGCGCCCGACGCCGTGAATGCCCTCAACGTGGCAAAACGTTTGATGTCTTCGTGACTTGACCCCAACACGGTCAGCCGAGAGCAGACACGGGAGACACAATGGAACGGACTTCCTGGATACATGAGCTGACGAAGATAGAGGGCAGGCCAGTCATCTTCGACGGAGCCATGGGTTCTCTTCTCATGGCCGGAGGACTCAAACCCGGAGCTGTTCCGGACATGCTGTGCGTAGAGAAGCCTGAGCTGGTGAAAGGCGCCCACAAGAGCTACGTGGACGCGGGCGCGGACGTCATTCACACCAACACGTTCGGTTCCAACAGAATAAGATTGTCGCAGGCCGGCGGCTCAAAGGACGTGCCGCTCCTCAACCGGGCTGCGGCCAAACTTGCCAGGGAAGTGATCGAAGCCTCCGGTGAATCGCGCACGCGAGCCCTGGCAGCTGGAGACGTCGGACCCTCGGGGAAACTGCTCAAACCTCTGGGCGAGCTCTCCCCTGAGGAGGCGCACGAGGCGTTTCTGGAACAGGTGCAATCACTAGCCGAGGCACGTGTGGATTTCATAAGCATCGAGACGATGTTCAGCCTCAAAGAGGCACTCCTTGCCTTGGAGGCAGCAAAGGACGCGTGCTCGCTTCCCGTGTCGGTGTCCATGACGTACGAGAAGAGGAAGAACGGATTCTTCACCGTGATGGGTGAGACGCCCCGCTCCTGTGTGGAGGCGCTATCGGCCGGCGGAGCTGACATGGTCGGCGCCAACTGCACGCTGGCAAGCGCGGACATGAGAGAGCTGGCCCTGGAACTCGTCGCTGCCAGCCAACTCCCGGTTTTGATAGAGCCCAACGCGGGCCAGCCGGTCGCTAGGGGCGGAAGCGTGGAGTATCTGGAGGACCCCGCTTTCTTTGCGGCCAACGTGGCCCCCCTGGCCTCAGAAGGTGTGACTGCCATGGGAGGCTGCTGTGGGACCACACCCGAACACATCCGGGAGCTCCGCAGAGTCGTAACGGGGAAGTAACAGAGACCGTCACCTGTGCAGAATCATCGGCGCGAAGTGACAGAGGCGTTAAGACCCAGCAAAGCAGCAGCCAGACCCTCCAACCGGGGAGTCAGCATACGCCAGCCAGGAGAAGGAGATTGGAGAAGATTCAGCGCTTCACAGATTTTTCCGTGAAGGTGGACCCAGGTGAGCTGCGGCGCTATCTGGGTTACGGCCGCAAGAAGACACCGGCATCAGAACTGGACGGCCTGATGAAAGAGATGAGCGCCGAGGCGGAGGACCTAGCCCGACCTGCCGCAATCTTTTCGGTCTTCGGCGCCGAGGAAATCCCCAGGGAAACGTTTCTGTTCTCACTTTGTGCTGAGGGAGAGCGCGCTCGAAGAGGGGAAACGAAAGCCACGAAGGCGCCCGCTCGCGAAGCAGACGCAGGGGCTCCTGAGGGACACTCGCCAACAAGAACCACCCCGCACATAGCCCTCTCGATCTGCACCATCGGTCTCGCTCTCGAAGAGAGGGTGTCGGAATACTCCAACGCAGGAGAGCTCGCGAAGGCGCTGGTCCTGGACTCGGCCGGTTCGACGCTCGCTGAGGCGGCCTGCGACTTCGCAAACGAGAGGATATGCGCCATGGCGGCTGAGCAGTCGCTACACGCGGCCCCCCGCACGAGCCCAGGCTACGGGCGCTGGAAGGTGGAAGAACAGGAGACCATCTTTCGGCTCCTTCCTGCAGATTCCGTTGGAGTCTCGCTCACCAAGTCATACATGATGGTCCCGCGAAAATCCGTTTCTTTCGCCGTGAGACTCAGCAAGGAAGAGCCCTCCGGCGAGTCGGTTTCTCCCTGTAGGAGATGCGGGAGAAAGAACTGTGAGTTCAGGAGGTAGATTGTGGACAGTGTAAAGGTCCCGCACATCCAGCTTCTCTCGAACAACGACGTCGAGAGGATAGTCGAAGAGGCGAAGCACCTGCTCTGGAACACCGGGGTCTTCGTGGAGAACGATGAAGCCATGCGTCTTCTGCTCGGGGCCGGTGCCAAGTTCGACGCGTGCAAGAGCCGGATCCAAATACCGGAAACTCTCGTGGAGAAAGCCTTGGCGACTTGCCCGAAACGGATAGAGCTTTTCGATAGGCAGGGAGACCCGGCGATGGACCTTTCTGGAGACAACACATACTTCGACCCTGGCTCCGCAGCGCTCAAGATATTCGATTTCGAGAAGGGCCGGAGCAGGCCCCCCACAGTGGATGACCTGGGAAACTTCGCGCGACTGGCAGACTATCTTAAGAACATAAAGGCTCAGAGCACGGCCCTGGTCCCGGCCGACGTTCCCTATTCAATGGCAGACCGGCTGAGACTGTACGTAGCTCTCTCGTGTTGCACCAAACCAGTGGTTACGGGAACCTTCGTCAAGGAAAGCTTCGCCATAATGAAGGATATGCTTGTGGCAGTCAGGGGGAGCGAAGAGGCCCTCAGGGAGAAACCCCTGGCAATCTTCGACGCCTGCCCCTCGCCTCCTCTCAAATGTAGCGACCTGACCTGCCAGAGCCTCATCGACTGCAGCAAGGCGGGCATCCCTGCGGAACTGGTCTCGATGCCGCTTTCAGGAGCCACATCACCCGCCACACTTGCAGGCACACTGGTGCAGCACACGGCAGAGGACTTGAGCGGAATCGTAATACATCAGTTGGCCTGTTCTGGCTCCCCCATCATCTACGGCGGCTCGCCGGCGTTCTTCGACATGCGCAAGGGAACGACGCCAATGGGGGCGATTGAAACAATGATGATTGACTCGTCCTACGCCCAGGTTGGCAAGTCCTTCGGCCTTCCCACCCACGCGTACATGGGCCTCAGCGATTCCAGGACCGTGGATTATCAGGCAGGTCTCGAGAGCGGCCTCGGCGCGGTGACAGCAATTCTCTCTGGTGTGAACGTTGTCTCCGGCGTGGGAATGATGGAGTTCGAAAACTGCCAGAGCATGGAGAAGCTTTTCCTGGATAACGATATTTGCGGAATGGCCTACCGGCTGAAGAAAGGAATACTGGTGAACGACGAGACCCTAGCTCGGGAGGTTTTCCGCGAGGCCGTCTCGGACGCATCGTTTCTTAACTCCAAGCACACGCTCAAATGGTTCAGGGAGGAGGCTTACTTCCCGAGCGGCGGAATCGACCGTTCCGCCGAGTCCAGGTCAGAGCCATCGTCGGCCTTCGAGAGGGCAGCGCGCGAGGTCAAGAACATCCTCGGCACACACGCGGTCCCTCCACTTCCTGAGCAAGTGAAATCTGCGCTCGAAGAGATAGTGGACACCGACCTGAAGGCTCACGGTGCCAGGAAGGAGTGGAAGCTGTGAGGTTACCCGATCTAGAGTACCTGGCATTATCCTTCGTTCTGGTCTTTGCCTTCAGTCTCACCCCTGGAACGTTCCTGCCGGGTCTCCTGTCTGATTCCGTACCCGACGCTGCTGCGGGGACGGGCGGTTCCGCCGAAGCGAGTGAGCTTGACGTACAGGCTTTCGCGCCCGCATTCAATCTCAAGACCATGGCAGGCGACAGAACAGTTGGCTCTGCTGAGCTTTTTGTCGGCCGGGCGTTCACGTTGCTCGTCTTCTGGAACAGCGACTGTCCTGATTGCGTGGAGGCCTTGAAGCAGTGTCAGGGGCTGGCCGAAGCTGCCCGCAAGAAGGGCGTCGAACTGGTGGGAGTAAACCACGACATAGAGAATGTGGCCGCCGTGAGAGCACTTCTTGCGAGGCAAGGCGTGAGCTTTCTTCAACTTCGGGACCCCTACAGACTGGTTGCCTCGTCCTACGGCGCCGATGCTTACAGTTTCGCTCTCTTTCTGGTGGATTCCAGCGGAGTGATTCACGAAACCGTTTACGGCCGTCCGGCTGACGTGAACGGTGCTGTCTCGGCGATGCTGGAGAGGGCCGCCAGCGTCCCCGTCTCGAGCGGCTCCGAGTCAATCTCTGCGAGTCCTGAGTTCGTCCCTTCAGGCCCCGAATCCCTCTCCACGGCCCCTCGTCCAGTCCCCGCAGCCCCTGGAGTCGTCTCCCGAGTCCCCGACTCCATCTCTGAACTTCCTGAACCTGCCGCAGAGCGTTTCGAGACAAGCCGAACGCCTAGAATCTCCGTGACCGGAGAAGCTCGCCTCAGGGCAATGAACATACGACTCAGGGACGACACCGGGGCCCTTAAGGCACCGACCGGCCCCTACGGAGAAGCTATCAGGCAGGGTTCTAGCTCTGCCCACCGCATCCAGTGCGAGCTTAGCGGAAAGATCACGGAATCCCTCACAGCCGGCGTGTTGCTACGGCTCAGCAACGAAGACGAAGCCGTGCTCGTTTTGGGCCCTCAGTATTTCTCGAGAAGTGAAGGAAGCGCCTACGCGCAGTACCGTTCGAAGGATTTTATGGTTCGCCTGGGTTATTTCGACGCTCACTTCACCCCTCTGAGCCTTATGATATGGGACTCGGAGGACAATGCCAGGACCGGGGGAACTGCGTCCGGATGCGCATGTGCGGGTGTGACGGGAGCAATTCTGCTGGAGAGCCTCGAAGAATTGGGGCCGGAGCTCACCTTCGAGGGTATGAGCGTGTCTCACTCGGCTGGCGAGCTCCTAGATTTGAGGGCCTTCTATGCGAGGCCACGGCTCGCGAACGAGATATCAGCGGGCGATTTCCTGGCCGATCCTGAGGCGCTGGAGGATTTCGCCTATCAGCGAGACCTGTACGCTCTGAGGGCAAACGTAAACGTCCAACATCCCTCCTTCGCAAGCCCTGCCCTCATGTCACTCCTTTACGTGCGAACAGTGGACGACGATAGGTCGGCAACGTTTGTCGGGTCACAGTATGACCCGCGAGGTTTTGCTTCAGACAACAGGGTGTACGGTGCGCTTATTTCCGTACCTCTTCACGACCGTCTCTCGATGGAAGTGGACCTCGAGCGAGCCGAGACCTACGACAACGTTCTTAATCCGGCCGAAATCGCCGACTGGGGAACCGCGCTTCTGGGGACTTTGAGAGGAAGAGTAACTACCGGGGTCAGCGTGTCTGCGTCCTACCTCTCCCTGTCCGAGGAGTTTCACTCGGCCTACGCCGCCCTCTCATACCTGCCCAACAGGACGGGAGTGAGGGCCAGTGTCAGCGTGAGAAGGGGAGGCTTCAGCTCCGATCTCTTCGCCAAATTTCTGAAACCCTACGCGGAAGAAACCACGTTCACTCCTGACTTCTTCCCACCCGCGACCCGCGCACGGTTCAAGAGCCAGCTCACGCTGGGCGCATGGGCGTCCAGGCAGCTCTTCGGCGACCTAGAGCTGGGAGGCGGGTGGCTCCTGGAGCGGGTTGTCGATGACGTTTCCCGCCCCCTGCCCGGTCCCCTACCGCCTGCAGGATATGAGCACCTCAAGTTCCAGAAGAGAAAGAACATCTTTACGCTCCAGCTGCTTCGCGCTCTGGCAGCTCGCAGCTCGGGCGAGTTCGTCTATCAATACGTGGACTACACGGACAAAATCGAGCCCGCGAACGACTACTCCCTTCACAGGACCAGCCTGCAATTCTCAATCAGGTTCTAGTCGAAGTTCAGAGCTTCGTGAGGTTCACAGATTCTGTGGAATTGCCTCGCCTCGAGGCTCACATCTTCTTAACGAGGCTCCGTT
>CP070702.1:413888-425569 GCA_020349905.1 Candidatus Eiseniibacteriota bacterium | reverse complement strand
GCAGGACCAGGTCCGATCTGTCTTCCAACACGCGAGAGAAGGCCCGAATGAGATAGTTGTGTCCTTTCTCGGGCGAGAGTCTTCCCGCGGTAGCAACGACGGTCTTTCCCGAGAACTGCTCGAAGAACGTGGGAATCTCTTGCGAGACCGCACCCACGCTGACCGCGTTCGGCACGACGGAGACCTTCTCACCAGAAAGGCCGCCCGAGATGAGAGCGTCGTGCTGTTCCTGTGAGACCACGACGATGTGACTGGCCGTCCTGAGGAGGCCACGCTCCATCTGGTGGAAGAAGGCGACCTTGAGATTCTCCCTCGTGACCCCTCTCCAGAATGCTACCCGGGAGATGCCCTCCCCACGCACCGCGAGGCGGGTCAGCACGTTAGACCTGTAGTCGTGACTACACACTATGTCCGCACCCTCCTCAGTCAAGAGCTTTCTCAGCCGGAAGACCTGTCGCGGGTCGTACGCGTGCGCGCAGGGGATCGACACACATCTCAAGCCCAGCCCTCTGGCCCGGACGATGAGCTCCGTTTCCCTCCCTGCTTCCTGGAAACTGAAGAGCAGCGGGTCACTTCCGCTCTCCTGCAGGAGGCGCAGGTGATGCACTATCTGCTTCTCGGGGCCGCCGAAGAAATTGCTGGCCCGCACGTGGCTCACTTTCATGCTGGTCGCCTCACCGATCCCGTTCATCGCTCGCCGCCAGTTCGGGTACGTCCTCCGGATGGAGCAGTCTCCAGTAGAAACACCACAGTTGCCGCAGTGCGTCTCGCAGGTTGAACTTCTCGTTCGCGTCCCGTCTGGCCTGGGCGCTAAGTCTCGTGCGCATGTGCGAGGTGTCCAGCAGAGACACAACTGCACTTGCCAGAGAAACCGGGTCCTCCGGTGGCACGAGCAGCCCGCTTTCGCCGTTCAGTATGATTTCTGCGTTTCCGCCCACATCGGTCGCGACGACTGCCGAGCCGGCGAAGCAGTATTCCAGGAGCGCGTTTGAGCAGCCCTCGCTTCTGGACGAAATGACGGCCACGTCGAAGCCCGGTATCAAAGAGTACACCTCTCGTCTGAAACCGAGGAAGTTCACTCGCTGCTCAATTCCCAGTTCACGAGCCAGCGATTGAAGCTCCTCACGAAGCTCGCCCTCTCCAAACACTGAGAAGCGCGCCAGCGGCTCCTGCTTGCTGATGGCCACCGCTGCCCTGAGAAAGATGTCTACTCCCTTCACGTGCCTGAGATTCGAGACTATTCCCACGCTCAGCTCTCCAGGCTTGAGCCCCAACCTCAGCTTCGCCTCCCCGGGAGCCAGCTCCACTCCCTGTGGAACGACCATTCCGTTGTGTAGCACCGCCACCTTTCCGAGGGCTATTCCCTCGTCTTCCAGGACGGATTTCCTAACGGCGTGAGCGTTTGAAAGGATGCACGTCGTGAACCTGTTCAGCAGTTTGACGAGTAACATATCCGAGTTCTTCGAGGTCAGGCTCCGGATTCCTCTCCTGCTCGATACCACGACCGGCACTCCTGCCAGGCGCGCGGCAAGCGTCCCGAGGATGACCGAGTCGAAGAAGAACAGGTGTGCCACCTCTATCTTCTCTCTCTTCATCAGCATCGTGAGGCGATGAAGTGCCACGACAAACCCTAGCCCGAGCAGTTTGTCGACTCCGAGCACTTCGACGGGACACTGAAACCCCGAGGGAGGGATTCCGCGCAGGAGAACTAAAAACGGGTTCACGAAGTCCCGGTCCGCGTTCCTGATGGTGGTTTCGAGCTGCGTTTCCGTTCCCCCTGCGTACTCGGTGTGAAGACAGTCGATGACGTACATGACGTTCGTCCGTTTCCGACTCTCGACTAAAGATTTCAGGGTCGTTGTGCGGCGGCGGCACGTCATGGACTCGAACGCGGTCAGACACGAGAACAGCAAGAGGGGTTGTTCTTCGTATCCGCCGGGGGCCTCCAGTCGCGGCAGCAGGAACTGCCCTTCTTCCAAGTTCGCTGCCCCGCGGATTGTGGTCAGAGCCGCGCGATAACCGGCCTCTCGAGCCAGGGAAACGTCCTGAGGTCTAAAATCACCTCTGGCGCCGCAGGGAAAGGCGAAACAGGTGACCGGTTTTCCCGTCGCGTCCTCCAGAACACGCTTTGACGTGAGAAGCTGGCTCCTGGCCTCCTCTCTGGACAGCAGAGAAAAGACCTCGTGAGTGTGACTGTGCGAGCCGATCTCCACGTTTGCCTTCAGGAGCTGCCGGATGTCCTCCCGCGTGAGATAGAGGCCTTCCGTAACCAGCTCCTCGCGCGATACCCCGTTGGCCTTCAGCAACTCTCGAATCGCTGCGTCCCTTCTACGTGCCGGAAGATACCGCAGATACGCTTTCAGCCTCACGACCGCCCAACGTTTGAGCGCGGAGTTGCCTGCATCGATGGACTCAACGTAGCCCATGTACCTGGGGAGTCTGACAGTCTCGAGCCTGCTCACGAGGCGCTCGACGATGTCGGTCCAGACCACGAACGTCGGCTCCAGTGTCTTACTTATCAGGAAGACGGAGGCACTCACGCCATACTCCCGGAGAACCGGGAGCGCGTGGGTGAGAAAACTCTTCCTCCCATCGTCGAAGGTTACCGCCAGAGCGGGCGGCTCCAGTTTCTCCTTCCCCCAGGCGGCGTCCAGGATGTCCCGGAGGGGAACGACGTTGAAGTTCTGCGTGAAATACCGAATCGTCTCTTCAAACGCTTCCTGGGAGATGCCGTACGAGAGCTCGTTTTCCTTGGAAAGGATGTCGTGAAAGGTGACGATGTAGGCGTGGTGCCCGGAAACGGCGGGACCTATCCGCGACCTGGCGAGGGAGAAGAGTCCCGCCTTCTCCCCGAGGTTACAGACGGAGTGTAGAAGACGAAATCCTACGCCTCTCTTCACCGCATCGCGTACGGGCCGGTTTTGTCCTGGAGAAGCCGTTTGCATGCGAGAAACACTCCTAACGAACGTCGCGTCCCCGAGAGAATGGGCCCGTGACTTTCTTCATCGGCTCCACGATTCCCTGTTCTATTGCGCGCAGCAATCTGCCCTTGGCAGAGGAGTTGAAGACGAGCAGCTCCGAATGCTCTCTCGTGGTCTCGCTCCACCGCAACTTGTAGAAATCGGCTTCACCGCCCATGTCGTATTCCTTGAAGCCAGACTCAAAGAGCCGCCTCACGATCTCCTTGTCCAGAACGCTTCCCACGCCCAGCTCCCTGTGTTCCTCGTCAAACTCGGCCCTGAGGGCCTGCACCGTCCCGTCCCTAACGATGTGAAACTCGAACGCGACAGGTTTCCCGTCAATTCTCATGAGCCAGACGCTGACTTCCCCTCGGCTTCCGAATTCCTCCGCCAGGCGAGTGTAGAAAGCCTTGCTCTCGCTGCCGCTTCCTATGGCGCGGCCTCGCCGAGCCTTCCAGCTCCTTTCGCCGACCGCGAACAGCGTCTCCATCAGACCCCGGGCCCTCGCAGCGTCGGTGACGTGCTCGATTGTCATGCGTCCTGCAGCCGTAAGTCTACTTTCCTTCCTGCGAAGAGAGCGTTTGAGGCTCCGTGACCGCGAGTCGAAGAACTCGTCCCAGGAACCTTCGATCTTGAGAAACGGCGAGTCCATCGTTCGTCTCACAAGAACCGGCAATTCCCACGCTCCCACCCATCCCGTGAAGGCACGGTACAGGTAACTTCCGTGCGGAACGTTCTCGAAGACGGCAACGTCCCACCCTGGCAGCCGCAGCGCTTCTTCCAGGAGTGGCCCCGCCGACGCCTCGTGACCGTCTCTCAGCAAGAAGGTGCACCTGGGTCCGTGCCGGTTGTAGAGAAGCCGGAGCTGCCTGCAGCTGATTCCCCTGTAAGTCCGTCGGCTCAGGCAAAGAGGGGCCGCCCCAACGAGCCGTGGCCCGTCAAACAGAACCGTCACCGTAAGCTCGGTTCCGGCTCCGAAGGCCTCGAGCCAGGCAGAGAACCATTCGTGCGTGAATGCAGGGGACGAGAGTCCTTCGCCTCCCTTGAGCTGATTCCACTGCTCCCTGAGCTCTGCGAAACGCCCAATGCTCTCTATGCGTTCGACTTTCATGATGAACCTGAAACGCTCTCGCCTTTCGAAACGTTCATTCTTACCTAACGCTCTCGTTTGAATCAGAAGCCGCCATCCGCTCCAGAATTCTCTCCGGCCGTTCGGAGAAGATGGGGAATCCGAGAACCCTCGTGAAGCGTATTTCTCCGAACGAGCGAAACCCGAGCGACGTGAACAACGCAATCGAGGCTCGGTTGCTCGCAGGTACGTGGCAACCCATCCCGGTGAAGGAGTCCTCTTTGAGAAGGCGCATGGTGGAGAGAATCAGCTGCCGGGCGATGCCCCGTCGTCTCATCTCCTTGAGCACGTACACGTCGCTCAAAAAGGCGAACCAGGCCGGAAGCGAAATCGCCCTGTCGAAGTCCTCCACGAACACCCGGCCGTGCCCTATCTTGCAGAACGCTGCTATCTCCCCGCAGAGTTTCCAGCAAGTCCATCCGTGCCCGAGCTGCGACGCAACCTCCAGCTCGCGGGGGTCCGCGGCCCACAAGAGCGCGCGCCCCTCTCGCAGCCAGAGAGCCAGTTCCGAGGGACCGATGGGAGAGAACGTACCCGGGACGGAGCTTCTCTCCGCAGGAAGGGACGAGGCGAGCGAGCGCCCATACCAGAGGGCGGCGCTGCGCCTGAAGAGGGCTTTCTTCACGCTGGCAGAGGTTTTCTTTGCGACGAGAGCGCATCCACCGTCCGCGTATGCCTCGGACACCCTGTCAACAAGGCCCCTGCGAGAAGTATCTCTCGTCGTTCCGTTCTGCGTGCCTGTCACCGTGTCTTCGCCTTCTTCTGTACTGATAGAAACGTTTCACCAGCGATTCCGCAAACGTGGGGTTTCTCTGAAGCGTGAGAATACACTCCCCACATATTGCCATCTTCTTGCCCTCCTGCGAGCGAACGAAAAGCCGATGCCTGTCGCCGTTCCATATGTGAGACAGCGGCTCTACTGAGATGTTGCCGAGGTAGTAACGCGAGAAGAACGGGCAACAGAGCACGTTGCCAGACGGGTCCACGATCACGAGCGACCTGCACACGTAGCACTTCTTCCACGGCAGCCGCCCCGCGCTCATCTGCCTGGGATCCAGGACGTCTATGTTCTCCGTGTTCAGCACCACGCCCGTCGGCTTTGAGGCCGCGTGCTTCTCGTCTATCCATCGCTTCAAAGACCCGGCTTCCTCTTCGCTGAGATAGTTGCTCTCTTCCTGCACAACGAAGTAGGGGTCGGGAAAGACCCCGTTCACCGCAGAGGCGCGGATGGCGGTCTCGCTGACCTGTCCCACGTACTCAAAGGCCAGGACGTCGGGCCCTTCCCTCTCCGCCAACTCCACGAGAGGTTCCAGTTCCTTTACATTTCGCCGGGAAACGGTGCAGTTAATCGCGATCCGCGGGACCCCGGGGGTCGAAGAGTGCGATTCCCGCGCCGCCTTGAGGTGCCGCAGGCCTGCGAGTGCCCTTTCGAACGCGCCCGGAACGCCTCTCACCGAGTCGTGCGTCTCGCCCACGCCGTCGATGGAGATGGCGACGAGACTCGTGCCCGAGAGGACGAGCTGGCGCGCGGCCTCAACGTCCAGGAGAAGACCGTTTGTCACCACGTCACACGCCACGCCCTGTGCAGACGCATGCTCTATAAGCGAGAAGAGAACCTCCGGCCTTAAGAGTGCGTCTCCACCGAACATCTCTATGTTGCGAACTCCGGCCTGCGCGCATTGGTCGACCGCCGACTTCCACCGGTCCAGCCCGAGCTCGTCCTCGCTGCGTCCTCGTCTCCACATGGTGCAGGTCGTGCACCTGGAGGAGCATCGATACGTGATGAAGAAGAGCGCATTTGTGGGGCGAACCAGACGACAGGAAATCTCTCGCCTGACCAGCTTTGCCGCAAAACGACTCGCGTCTAATATGTCCACCCTGTATCCTCCGGCAGCACGTTTCTTAAGGCAGCATAAAGCAAGGGCACACGCTGTCAATGGGCAAAGAGACCGGTGAGGACCGCACGCGGCGAAGAGAAGGCGGCGGGCCGGTTTCGGGGAAGTCAGCGACAGACAAAGACCCGGCCGTCAAAACCCTGAGTGAACTGACGACCGGGCCGCAAAACACGTAGAACGTGTGGGGGCTTTTACCTCAGAAGGACCACCTTTGTCGTGTGCGAGGCCGCGTCCGATTCCATCCTGCAGATGTACGTTCCGCTGGCCACGTCTCGCCCGTGGTCATCCCGCCCGTTCCAGATCACCTTGTGCTTGCCCACGTCGAACGGCGAGTCCACGAGCATCCTCACCAGTCGTCCGGCAACGTCGTAGATGTTCAACCTGACCCGTCCCGCGTCCTGTCCGACCGAGAAGCTGATCGTGGTGGACGGGTTGAAGGGATTCGGACAGGTCTCCAGAAGTCTCGTCGGGACACCCGGCGTCTGCTCGGCGACAGAGATGGGACCTGGGTTAATGAGACGAACGTCGTCGATGTACCAACCCCTCGCCGTGGTATACGAGTCGCTCCCGAACCTGAATCTTAGTTTGACGCTACCAACGTAGGGGGAGAGGTCGAACTCGGCGTACTGCCAGTAGTACCAGTAGCCGGAGTAGCAGGGCGTCCCTGCAGGGAAGGGGCTGTCGGGGTTCTCCTCTGTGACGTAAGGATATCCTCCCACGGGCGTTATTACTTGCCAGGGTTCTCCGTTCACACAGATTTCAACGACGCCGCCGTCCCAGGCGGTGGTCGAGCTCTTGCGTTCGGCCTCTATCCAGTACCAAAACGTGAGCCACGTCTCGGAGGTGACGTAAAACTGGATCGTGTAGAGTGCAGCGTCCAGCGAATTGGCGTAGAAGTAGGCCCCCTGGTCTCCGCATTTCCAGCAGCTGCTGCCGCCAGGCGTGTGGTTCTTATCCATGCTGAGGTGCCACTGGTCCTTGAAACCTGGTGTGACCTTGGAGTGAGTCCACTCGTAGAACCCGATGGTGTCGCCCACGCCAACGAAGAAGCTGGGCGCGGAGGAGTAACCGTTGTAGTCCCGTATCTCCATTTCGATGGGGATGCCGTGCGGCTTCGGACAGGACCCCGACACGTCGAGTCGGAACGGCACCTCAGGGACCTTCTGCTCTCCCTCACGAATAAGGCCGTAGAACGTACTGTCCGTAACCAGAGTCACGTAGGGGTCCGATGTGCTTATCTTGGCGCTCACGTCCAGGGCCTCTACGCCGTAGTTGTAGAGCTCCGCATAGAGCTCCATGGTCTCGCCGGTCTGCGCTATCCCTTCGCCGGGTGAAGCGGAAGGGCTGCTCCCGACGGCCATGTTGTTCACCGTTATTGCGGGAGAAGTCTCCACGACCACGTCCATGATGAGCAGCTCCCCGGAGAAGGAGATGTTGCTTATCGACACCTGGGTGTCGCTACCTTCGTAATCGGCGCTGCTGGGACTGGAGGAGAAATCGAAAGTGTAATTGGGATTGTTCGTGCCTCCAGAGCCCGGGAACGGGTCACCGGGGTCACCAGAGTTGTAGTTGTTCTCGAGGTCGCACTCACCGTCGGCCTGCTCGACCGCGATGAGCGGGTGAGGGAAACCCGCGCCGCAGCGCTGGTCGTTGTTGTCGTCCACGCCCTCGTCCACGTGATATATGACGAGACCGCTGCCTGCTATGTAGGAGTCAAACAGAATCGGGTGCCTGTTCTCGACTATGTAGTACTCCTCATTGAACACTCCGTTGGTCCATATGATCTTGGAAACCGGAACGGTCTCGACCTTTCGCAGCGGAACGGTGGTGGTGTTGGATATGATGACGCCGGGTGTCACAAAACCCAGCTTGCTCTTTGACCATGCATCCAGATGGACAGGAGTAACTCCGCCGTTCGCCCAAGAGCCGAGAGCCATCACCGACCAGGTCCCCAGCCCCCGGCCGTTGTAATCCATATCGTAGAGGTCCGGCAGGCCGAGCACGTGACCGAACTCGTGGCAGAAGACGCCCAGCTTGCCATTCTCTGGCTCCATCGAGTAGATTTTGGCCGTTACGCCGTCTACTTGCACAGGGTTCTTCATGTACCACTGGTGGGAGTGAATATCGTTGGGGTCAGCCGTCTCTTCGTACCCGGGTCCGGCGTGAACGATGAAAAGAGCGTCGACAAAACCATCGTCGTCACCGGAATTGGGGATTCCGTCAGGACCGTCGCTGTCAAACTGGGAGAAGTCCACGTAAGGGTCTGCGGCTACGACCGCATCCTCCGCCAGCTTCTGAGCGTTGCGCGGATACACACCGAGGCCCTTCTGGCCGTTGACGTAGAATGAATACGTCTCTGGAGCCCTGAGCCAATCGGTCACGGAACCCGAAACCATGAACCCGCCGTATGAGTTCTCGAAATAGTAGTCTCTCAAGCTGCGATCTGGACGAGAGTCGAAGCTGAAGAGCAGGTCGTTGTAGTAGGCGGTGGGATAC
The DNA here is from genome assembly GCA_020349905.1 of Candidatus Eiseniibacteriota bacterium. Classification (GTDB taxonomy): domain Bacteria; phylum Eisenbacteria; class RBG-16-71-46; order JAFGJU01; family JAFGJU01. The sequence goes on along the minus strand of CP070702.1, from coordinate 417,089 downwards.
GTGGCAGCGTCCGCCACGTTGTCGGAGAAATCGATCAATATGACGATGGCTTTTCTCTCAACGGCCGCCGTCACCGGCATACCTTCCTGGGAGCCGGACCGAATGAGCGGGCGAAGCTCCGGGGGACGGTTCACGCCCCTCGAGTATGCCTCTCTCATGAAGAGAGTTTCCTCCTGCAGCTTGCCTTCAGTTTTCAGTCGGTCGACGGCATTCTGGTGGAGCGGCATAGCGAAGGACGGCGTGGCGAGAATCAAGACGAACAGAGAAAGGGCCCACAAGATGAATACCTGCTGGCGCATAATCTCCTCCCTCTCGAGGCGAGCACTGCCGAGCGAAGTCGATTTTTTGGTAGCCTGTTTATGCAGCTACAGTGCGACAAGGGAAAAGTGGCAAGCTGATTCGGAGAGACACAGCTACGCCACCGCCTCGTTCACCTCGGTATTATACCGCAATTACAATGCGTTGTCAACTCGAAACATGGCGCTGACGCGCTACAGAATCAGATGAGATTCCTGCTCGCGCAAGGACTCGGATCCTGAAGAAGCACTCTGCTGGATGCAGGATTGCTCATCTTCGAAGATGCGCCAAACCCACAGATTTGAGACACGAGCGCCACTATGTCAATAGAAGCTGACACTTACGGCGTCGCTGAGCAAAGCTGCGACGCCTCTATCATGAGGCACGGCCTCCATCATGCGGCTCCCCCCGCGACGCCGATGTCCTCATCGCCTGGCGTGGCCCTCGTCATACGCCTGCCCGAGCGAAGCGGACGGCACAGACGCTCCTCCTCTCAGCGTCCTGCTCACAGGCTCTTTTACTTCGTAGTCCCTGTAGACGTCCGGGTCCCCTGAAAGGCCGTCCTCGGCGGCTCTCACGACGTTGAACGCCTCCCGGGCCGTGACGTAGTGGAGCCGAAAGCTGCCCCGGCCGTACTTCTTCTCCAGATACGCAAACATCCGGTCGGTCGCCTCACCCAGGACCACTTCACGGTCCTGAATCCCGTGCGTGTATACCTTGACGAAGATCCACTCGGGACGACCCTTGATGCGCACGCGTGCCTTGACCCACCTGTCCAGCCTCGAGGGAGAAGGCGGACGGTCGGACGCGATGTTCCCGTACTCGAAGAATTGCCTGCTCGCGGCAAGGCCCAGCGGTCCCTCGAATATCATGAGGGCCTCGTGGGTGCGCTCGCCAACGGCCGCCTGTTTTCCTCTGTCATAAGATTTGGGTTCATCTGTATCGCGGGCGTAGTAGATACTGTTGGTCGTGGCGGGCTGGGAAACCGACCCGAAACTCGGGAACGTGAAATCTGCGTAGCATCCCGCCTCTCTCAGGATGTCCAGCTCCCTTGAGACACCGCAGTGTTCTCTGTTCCCGGAGTTGTCCAGGGCCCAGTTACCGTGTACGAACCCAAACCTGTGTGGCTGTTCCGGTGCCAGGGAAGCAGCAGCATCGCCAGACGCGGCTCCCCCGGCCGAGGTTGCCACACCGAAAGAGGAGAGCCAATCCAGCGCCTCCTCCAGGTTGGCGGCAAACGAGGCGTTCGTGTCATTTCCGTGGTGCCAGTGAAGCTCCACCTCTCCGTACCCTTCGTACACGGCGGCGACAAGCTCTTTCATCACTTCGGCGTTCTTCTGCTCGTACGCGTAGAACCAGGTGTGCTGGGGCTTTCTCCCGTAGCTGTCTCTGTGCCGATCCGCGATGGCTTTGTATTCCCTAAGCCACTCGTGACTCCTCTGGGCTGCAGCGGCTCCCCTTCCCGGCTCGTAATGGTCCACGAAGAGAAAGAGCACGTGCGTGAGTTTCTGAGTGCTCTCCTCGCTTCTCGCCAGCGTGCGCATTGCGTAGTGTGGAAGCCACAGGTGCGCTTTCCATCTCACCGTCTTGTAGCCGACGAAAAGACCGACCAGGAGAAGTGCCACCAGTATCAGACGTCCTGTCAACCTGAGCGCGTATCTCACTTCCAGCCTCCGAGGAGCCTGCATCTCACTTCCGGCCTCCGTGCAGCCCGTGTCCTAGTTTCCGGCCTCCGTGCAGCCCGTGTCCTAGTTTCCGCCTCCGTGCGTGGCATTGTACTGGAGAATCACCGGCAGAACAAAAGGCTTTATAGCGTTCCGCCGAATCTGATACTCTGGCGATTGAGGTCCGCCCGGGTCATTCAAGTCACAGGGAGAACCCATCAATGAGCACGGAGCGTTTCGAGGCAGATTTCTATTCCCTGATCGCGCGACACGTCGTGGCTCCCCTGTGGGCGCTGAAAGAACGCAGCCCCTATCTCAAGCACCTCAAGTACCTAGAGAAGTCGCAGTTCCGTCCGCTGGGCGAGGTGAAGGTGGACCAATGGACGAGGCTGAAGAAGCTCCTCGAGCACGCGTACGATAATACCCCCTTCTACCAGGAGAGGATGAAGAGTTCAGGAACCGCGCCCGAGGAAATCTCGTCCTGGGCAGACCTGGAGAGGCTCGACGTTCTGACCAAAGACGACATACGGGCCAACGGGGCGAAGATGCTTGCGCGAAGCGTGCCCGCCCAGAAACTGGTGCCGAAGAAGACTTCTGGTTCCACGGGCACGCCGATAGAGTTCTTCTGGGACGAAGACAGCCGCCAGTGGAAAAGGGCCTGCGCCATAAGACACGACAGGTGGACGGGCTGGAACCTCGGTGAGAAGGTCGGGGCCATCTGGGGCAACCCGGAGCGCAGGAATGACTGGCGCGGCCGCCTCCGCAGCAGTCTGCTGGAAAGATACACCTGGCTGGATACCCTCAGGATGGACGAAGAGGACATGATGAGATTCTATCGCCAGCTGCTCGAGCAGAGGCCGACGCTGCTGTTCGGACACGCTCACTCCCTGTACCTTTTCGCCAGATTCCTTGGCTCGAAATCCCTCTCCGGCGTGAGACCGAAAGGCATAATAAGCACAGCCATGGTGCTGCACGACTTTGAACGTAGGGAGATCGAGAAAGTCTTCGGATGCAAGGTGACGAACCGTTACGGATGCGAGGAGGTGAGCCTCATCGCGTGCGAGTGCGAGGAGCACGACGGCCTTCACATAAACATGGACACGCTGGTCGTGGAGTTCGTCCGCGACGGCAGGGCCGTCCGTGCTGGAGAGCCGGGGGCGGTCGTGGTTACCGACCTCACCAACTACGGAATGCCTTTCATACGTTACAGCCTGGGCGACGTATGCGTTCCCTCCGAGAG
>CP070702.1:390621-413788 GCA_020349905.1 Candidatus Eiseniibacteriota bacterium | reverse complement strand
GCCTTGTCGGGAAGGTAGCGGTCGGTGATGTACCTGTCGGAGAGTTCCACGGCCGCCTCCACGGCTCTATCGGTAATGTTGACGCCGTGGTGTGCCTCATACTTATCGCGGAGTCCCTTTATGATCTGAATGGTCTGTTCCACCGAGGGCGGGTCCACCATGATTGCCTGGAATCTGCGCTCGAGCGCTCCGTCCTTCTCGATGTGCTTGCGGTACTCATCGAGCGTGGTCGCGCCTATACACTGTATCTCGCCCCTGGCCAGGGCAGGCTTCAGCATGTTGGAGGCGTCTATGGCCCCCTCTGCTCCGCCGGCCCCGACAATCGTATGCAGCTCGTCCAGAAAGCAGATGGTGTCCTTCGATTCCCTTATCTCGTTCATGACAGCTTTGAGGCGTTCCTCGAACTGCCCTCGATACTTGGTTCCAGCAACCACGGACGCCAGGTCGATTATCACGAGCCTCTTGTTCTTCAGCGTCTCGGGCACCCTGCTCTCCACGATTCTTTGGGCAAGCCCCTCCACTATCGCGGTCTTTCCCACGCCGGGCTCACCTATCAAGACAGGGTTGTTCTTCTTCCTGCGACTGAGCACCTGGATGACTCTCTCGATCTCCCTCTCGCGGCCTATCACCGGATCCAGGCCGCCTTCTCTCGCAAGCTCCGTGAGATCGCGGCTGAACTGATTGAGCGCCGGGGTCTCACCCTTCTCGTCCTTCTCGGTCTGCGCACTGGGACCCGAACCTCCCAGGAGCCGGAGCGTCTCGTCGCGCACCTTCTTTCTGTCAACCCCCAACTCCAACAACACCCTCGCAGCGATACCCTCGCCCTCTCTTATTAATCCCAGAAGCAAGTGTTCGGTTCCAACATAGTTGTGTCCCAGCTGTCGCGCCTCATCCACAGAAAGCTCGAGGACTCGCTTGGCTCTGGGCGTGAAAGGAATCTCTCCTATCGTCATGGTTCCGCCGCTCGCGGACACCATGCTTTCGACGGCCTGCCTGATCGCGTCCAGGTCCAGTTTCAGGTTGCTGAGGACCGATGCAGCAATCCCCTCTCCCTCGCGCAAGATCCCGAGTAGGAGATGTTCCGTCCCAATGTAGTCGTGGTGAAGCCTTGCCGCCTCCTCCCGGGCCACGTACATCACTTTTCTCACTCTCTCCGTGAACTTGTCCTGCATGGCGATTCCACCTCTTTTCTGCCGACTCGACGAAGCTTCCCCTCAGACGCGTTCACTTCTTCGCCAGAAGTCTTTCGGTAACCATCTTTGCACGTATCTCGTTTCTCTCTGCCGCGGACAACTCCTTGTCAAAAAGCTTCTGGATATGGGCCGGCTGCGTGAGAATGAGAAGCTCGTTGATGGTAGCTATGTCACAGAGCCCGTCCCATCCCAACGAAATGCCAAACCTCACGGCGGAAGCAAGAGATATTAGCTCCTTGGAAGTCAGGATTCTGCAGCTCTGCAGCGTCGCGTATGCCCTTCTGACTTTGTCCTCGATCTGGACTCTCGCGTCTTTCATGAGCACGTCCATGGCCTTCTTTTCATACTCCATTATCTGGTTCGTGACCCGTTCGAGGCTGGTAACGGCTTCCTTCTCGTCTACGCCGAGAGTCGTCTGGTTGGAGATCTGGAAGAAGTTGCCCATTATCTCGCTTCCTTCGCCGTAGAACCCCCTCACGGCGAGCCCCACTTGCACTATCCCCTGCAGCACCCTCGATATCTGCTTCGTAAGAACGAGAGAAGGAAAGTGAATCAGGACCGAAGCCCGCATACCTGTCCCAACGTTCGTGGGACAGGAAGTCAGGTAGCCCAATTCCTCGGAGAAGGCATACTCGAGCGAGGAGTCCAGTTCGTCGTCAATCTTGCTCGCCAGCTTGACGGTGTCGCCGAGCTGAAGACCCGAGCAAAGCACCTGTATTCGAAGGTGGTCCTCTTCGTTCACCATTATGCTCGTGCTCTCGTCGGCCCCCACTATCAGAGCTCCGCTCTTGGAATCCTCCGCGAAGTCGTTGCTGATGAGATGCCGTTCGATGAGGAATTGCTTCTCCAGCTGTGACATCTCCGAGGACTTCAGAACAATCAGGTCCGAGAACAGCGAGCTCTTCTCGGCCGCCGCCACCACGGAAGGAAGCACCTGTGAAAGCTGCTCTCTCCTGGCCCTCAAGGGGAACGGCACGCTTCTGAGATTCCTGGCCAGTCTGACCCTGGTGCTCAGGACCCTGTCTGCGTGGGGACCGCTTCCGTCGAGCCAGCTTCCTGGCGTTGCCGCCATTTCTTTCAGCGAAACCACGTTACCTCCTGCCTTCGTTCATTGCCGGGATTTCGGCGAGCGCTTCTTCTTCCCGATGCCCGCCGACTCCAGCTTCCTGATCTTGTCTCTCAGCTCCGCAGCAAGCTCGAACTCCTCGCGCTGTACCGCTCTCTCCAGCTCGTCCTGAAGCTTCTGGATTTCTCTAGACCGCGCAAACTTGGCGCTGTCCTTGCTGGGGCTCTTGCCGCAATGCCTGGTGCTGCCGTGGACCCGCCTCAAGACAGGTCTGAGCTGCGGGCGAAAGGCCTCGTAGCAGGTTGCACAGCCAAGCCTCGCAGTCTCCTTGAAGGTCGAGTACCTCATACCACAAGTGGGACACTGAACGTTCCCGACCTTCTCTTCGTCACTCGATGTCATGCTGTCCATCATCCAGACCAGGGGGCCGGATATGGACAGTTTCGATTTGCTGGACACCCCGTGGAGTCCCTTTGCCTCTGCACACTTTTCACAGACGTGAAGCTCGGTCATCTTGTCGTTCACTATCTCGGTATAGTGAACGCTCGCCGGAGCCTTTCCACATATCTGGCACTGCATCACGAACCTCCCTTCTGGCCCATCTGGTGGGCCTTCCCATCCTCAAGTTTTACCACTCTGTCAGCCGCCTCCGCAAGTCTCTCGTTATGGGTGACAATCACGAACGTCTGCCCCCTCGTCTTCCTGAACTCCCATATGCGGGCGTGCAACTCCTCCCCACTCACCCTGTCCAGGTTGCCAGAAGGTTCATCCGCCAGGACTATGCGCGGCTCGTTGAGAAGGGCTCTGGCCACAGCCAGCCGCTGCTGCTCTCCTCCGGAGAGCTCTCCCGGCTTGTGCTCTTCTCTTTCGACGAGGCGCACTTCTCTGAGCAGCTCCCTGGCCCTTTCCCTGCACCTCACGGCCGGCTCACCGGCAATGAGAGCCGGCATCATGACGTTCTCGAGCGCCGTAAACTCGGGCAGAAGATGGTGAAACTGGAAGACGAAGCCCACGGTCCTATTGCGGAACCTCGCCAGGCTTTCATCGTCCATCTCGAAGACGTCTGCCGAGTCCAGCCGGACTCTCCCGGCATCAGGCCTGTCCAGAGCCCCAAGGATGTGCAACAATGTGCTCTTACCGACTCCCGAGGCTCCCACGATAGCCAGGATCTCCCCCTCTACCACTTCCAGATCTACACCGCGCAGCACGCGTAGCACGTTCCTTCCCATGCTGAAGCTCTTGTGAACGTCAGCAGCACTCAGGATGAGCCCTGACTTCTCCGCCGTCACTGCCTTCATGCGTTCAAACCCGACCATCTATGCCGAGGCAGCCAGACTTCTGCCACACCCGGAGCTATTCGTGTCTAATCGCCTCGACAGGAACCAATCTGGAAGCCTTCCAGGAGGGATAGAGAGTTGCGGCGAAGCAAACTCCTACGGCTGCAAGCGCAACCAGGAGGAAATCTCCAGCTTCCATCTTAACGGGTAGCCTATCAATAAAGTATACATCACCTGGAAGAGAAATGAACTTATATTTTTGCAGGAAAAAGCAACCCACAAAGCCGGTCAGGGAACCCAGAACGGTTCCTATCAATCCCACTGCTACCCCCTCGGCCATGAAAATCCTCATGACGCTACTGGAAGTGGCACCCATGGATTTGAGAATGCCTATGTCTCGACGCTTCTCCATGACTACCATTATGAGCGTGCTGATGATGTTGAAGGCCGCGACAGCCACGATGAGCATGAGAATGATGAACATGACAATCTTCTCCGTCTTCATCCAGGAAAAGAGGTTCCTGTTGAGCTCTATCCAGCTGCTGGCAGTAAAGGGGAAGCCGCCAAGGGCAGTGATTATGTCGTCCGCTACCCCGGGGGCCTTGTACATGTCGTGCACCCTGACCTCGACTCCGGTCACGTTTTCAGGCCGTCCAAGAAACTCCTGCGCCGCCCGTATGGATATGTAGCCGAAACTGGAATCGTAATCGTACATTCCAGACGTGAATATCCCGACCACCTCGAACTTCTTGACCCTCGGGATCATGCCGAAGATGGTCGGACTCCCTTCCAGGGGCGAGGTCAGAACTACCTCGTCGCCGGCTGAGACCCCGAGCGAATTGGCGAGATAGTGTCCCAGAACGATCCCGCTCCGGCCGTCGGGAAGATCGATGGATTCGATGACCGGCGATATGTTCTGATGTACCTCGGTGACCAGCTTCTCTCTGGGCAGGTCTATGCCCTTGATGACCACACCGTCGGAGAAGCCTCCGGCACTTATCATTCCCTTGCTGTAGACAAACGGGGCCACCGCCTCGACGCCGGGAACGCCTTCCACGCGCCGGAGAAACTCTTCATCAGCCCTCAGGCCGCTGTCGCCATGGCTGAGCACCACCACGTGCGCGTTTGCACCTACGATGCGCCTCTGGACCTCGTCCTCGAACCCGTTCATCACAGAGAGGACTATTGTCAGCGCAGCTACCCCCACCAGGACCCCGCCGACCGAGATGGCGCTTATGAGCGATATGAAGCTTACCCTGCGCTTCGCCCTGAGGTAGCGTCTGGCAACGAAAAGCTCAAACTTCATGCGCATCACCCGGTGAGTCCGCGCACATTTGCCGCAGACGCGTCGGATTCGTGGGCCCCGGAGCTCCTGCCCCGGCACCAACTACGACGGGTTCAGTCGTCGCCACCAGCCTCGCCCTCCTCGCCCAGCGAGGCCTCCGGTCTGAGGTGCGGAAACAGAATCACGTCTCTTATGCTTCTTGAATTCGTTAGGACCATTGTCAGCCGGTCGATACCCACACCGATGCCCCCGGCGGGAGGCATCCCGTACTCGAGAGCCCTGAGGTAGTCAAGGTCCTTGGGCTGTGCCTCGGCGTCTCCACCCTCTCTGTGCAAGGCCTGGAGATCGAACTGGCGGGCCTGTGCCAAGGGGTCGTTCTGCTCCGAGAACGCGTTCCCCAGCTCGAACCCGGCCACTATTGGCTCGAACCTCTCGGCAAGTCCCGGGTGGCCTGCCTTCTGCTTGGCCAGGGGAGATATCTCCTTCGGGTAGTCGCAGACGAAGACGGGCTGGATGAGGTAGGGCTGCACCGCTTCAGAGAAGAGCTCCTCCAGCAGTCTCTCCCTTGCAAGGGGAGTATCGATGTCCGAACGCGAAGTTCCCCCCGGGGGGCCGCCGCCTCTCGATTTCGGGCGCTTCTCAGCACCGGGCTTCTCTCTCGCGAGGACCGCGTCCACGTCTATGCCGGTCTTCTCGCAGAGAGAGCGCACTTCCTCAACCGTAGCGTCCGCGAGCTCTACTCCCAGGCGCTCTCTGAGAGCCTCAAAGTAGCTGAGCCGCCTCCAGGGCTTCGAGAAATCCAGTCTGTGTTCACCATACTGGCAGCTCGGCTCCCCGAATAGCTCCGTCACTATCTCGAACACCATGTCCTCAAGCAGCACCATCATGTCAGTGTAGTCTGCGTAAGCCTGGTAGAGCTCCAATTGAGTGAACTCCGGGTTGTGCGTTCTGTCTATGCCCTCGTTCCTGAAGTCTTTCCCTATCTCGTAGACCCTCTCCAACCCGCCGACCATCAACCTCTTGAGGTAGAGCTCGTCGGCTATCCTGAGGTAGAGACGCATGTTCAGCGCTTCGTGATGCGTGACAAAGGGACGTGCAAAAGCACCGCCGTAAAGGGGTTGAAGGACAGGTGTTTCTACTTCTATGAACTCGCGCGCGTCTAGGAAGTTCCTGATTGACTTGATGATCCTGGAACGCGCGACGACCGTTTCTCTGACCTCCTCGTTCACAATGAGGTCGACGTAGCGCTGCCTGTAACGCGTCTCCACGTCTCTGAGCCCGTGCCATTTCTCCGGAAGCGGCCTCAGGGACTTGGAAAGCAGCTCCAGGGTTTCCACCTTCGCCGTGAATTCTCCGGTCTTGGTCCTGAAGACGGCGCCGCTGACCCCTATGACGTCACCCACGTCAAGCATTGTCAGAAGCTCGTACAACTCAGCCCCCAGAGTGTCCTGCCTGAAGTAGAGCTGGAGTCTCCCAGAGCGGTCCTGTATGTGGCCGAAACTGGCCTTCCCGTGCTTTCTCTTAGACACCAGCCGCCCCGCCAGTGAGACGACCGTCTCCTCGCGCTCCAAGGTCTCGAAGTTGGAGAGCACGGCCCCGCAGGAATGCGTCACCGCAAATCTGGTCGGATAGGGGCTGACCCCCCTCTTTCTGAGAAGGTCCAGCTTGGCGATGCGCTCGTCCCTCACCTTAGACGACACCGAGACATCCTCCTGAGAAGTCGGAACAGGTCAATCTCATAAGCTCATACATATCCGATGGATATTATCACCCGACCCCCGCCTGTCAAGGCAAAAGGCCCCGGAGTGCTCGCGCTCGGCTTGACTCAACCCCTTCTTTGGGCTATAATTATGACGTGGGCAGAAGACATTCGAAAAGAAAGACATCTGTAGGAAGTAGGGTACGCCGTCGCGTGTTCCTCGCTGCCCTTCTTGTGCTCGTCCCGGCAGCGGCGTCGGGCGATCTTACCATTTACTGCCTGGACGTGGGGCAGGGAGACGCCACGCTGGTAGTGTCCTCCAGCGGCCAGACCCTTCTTTTCGACGGCGGCGACAACGGAAAGGGCAACAGCGTCATCAATCCCTATCTTTCGAGCCTCGGAATCTCCAATCTCACCTACATGGCCGCTTCCCACCATCATGCCGACCACATCGGGGGTCTGGACGAGGTTTACACCGGGACAGGGGTCGATTCCGCCTGCTACGACAGGGGTTGGAGCTACACCACGCAGACTTACCAGAGCTATGCCAACACCGTGGCCCCTTTGAGACAGACCATTTCCGATGGACAGACCATAGACCTGGGTGATGGTGTCACGGTACAGTGCGTGGCCGTTAATGGCAACGGCGTCCTGTCCTCTCCCTTCACCCAGCCTCCTCACGACGAGAACGATCTCTGTGTCGTACTCATCGTCACGTGTGGAGAATTCGATTTCATCGTGGGGGGTGACCTCGGGGGGTACAATACCAGCAGCTACGCCGACATCGAGACCTCCCTGTCGCTGGAACTGAGCGAGGTCGAGGTTTACCGCGTGAATCACCATGGGAGTGGGTACAGCAGCAATCCCTCGTTCCTGGCGACTCTCAGCCCCGAGGTGTCTGTCATCTCCGTCGGGACTAACGGATACGGGCATCCCACCCAGAGCGCAATAGACCGCATAGTTGCCGCCGGCAGCTACATCTACCAGACCGAGCTGGGCTCGGGAGGCACGATACCCCCTGGAAGCGGAGAGGTAGTGGGCGGCCACGTCATCATCGAGACCGACGGAGCCACTTACTACTCGGTCGATGGGGACGTCTACGACTTGGAGGGTACCGTGGCCGTCGACCTTGTGGATCAGGCCGTTCCTTTCGCCGGGCTTCTGGACGCGTGCCCGAATCCTTTCTACTCGACAACGGCACTCCGTTACAGAGTGCACCGACCCGCGCAGAGGAACGTGATAGCGTTGTTCGATGTGCTGGGTCGCCAGTTGCGAAGCTGGGAAGTCACCGGTTCTGGTGAGCTTCTGTGGGACGGAACCGACGCCTCCGGTGCTCCCGTGGCCAGCGGAATCTACTTCTGTACGATGACGAACTCCGACGGGATTCAGACCCGCAAGATCCTTCTCACTCGATAGCTTCACACCCTCTGGCCAACCACGCCCAGTGAGAGAAAGATGAAGAGAGCTGACAGCCTTGAACGCACCGGTGCACTCTTCGCCGGACTCTGCTGCCTTCTTGTTCTTCTGGCCTATCTCCAAAACGTCAACTCCGGGCCTTTTGAGGACGATTTCGGCTGGATCACGATGGCCCTCGCAGCGGAGAAGCAGGGCTCTCTCTCAATCTGGTGCGACGCCCTGGGGTGTTTCTTCTTTCGTCCGTTCAACGTGGGCCTGGTCTTGGCGTCCATGCAGGCCGGTTCCTGGGCAGTGGCTCACGGGACGGCGCTCCTCCTCCACGTGCTGCTGTCCATCACAGCCGCCTGGATGGCGGGGCGGTTGATTTCGGCCTCCAGGTCGCGTTGGTTTATGTTTGCAGTGGGATGTGCCTTCTTCGTACACCAGGGGGCGCCGACCACGGTCCTCCAGCTTGACACTTTGTCACAGTCCACAAGCGATTTCTTCTCCGTGGCCGCGGTGGTGGCCGCCTTCGTCTATTCTTCAGGTCGCGCTCGATGGCTGCTCCTGGCCGCCGTGGCTACTTTGCTCGCGATGGCGGGCAAGGAAGGCGGAATCTCGACCCCGCTCGCAGTCGCGGTGACTGTGTTGCTCTTCGCCTCATCGGAGACTCGCCTTCGGCGAACGGTCTACGCCGTCGGCACCCAGGCGCTGGCCGCGCTGGCGTACGCCCTGTGGAGGACGAACGTGCGCAATCTCATCGCGCCTCCGGAGGAGGTGCTGGCGCGGTACGATTTCGGAGCAGGTCTGGAGACGCTCCGTCATTTCGGTCAGTTCGTCTTCGTGGAGATAGTACCGTGGAACTCGGCTTCGCTGCTCTGGAACCAAAGATTGCACGAATGGGTACTGGGCACGGCCGTTGCTTTTCTCGTCATAATCGCGGCGTGCTCCGGCTGGAGGCGGCTCTTCTCCAGCCAGCCGGGCAGTAAGCGAACGTTGGTCTGGCTCCTTTCAGTTTTCGTTCTGTGGTGCACGCCGTTCGTTTTTCTCTCGAAGGTTTCCGAGCAGGAGGCCTATCGACTGGGTTGGGTGACTGCACTCGTGGTAACCACCGGGTGCCTGAGCCGTCTTAAGACGGGCTCCAGGCGCGCGGCAATGGTCGTGTTGTTCATCTGGTGCGCGTGGATAGGTATCAATGCAACGGGGAGCGTGCAAAAGTCCGCGCTTCTGAGGCACAACTCGCTCATCGTCGCCGAGATGCTTCAGGAAGTTAAGGAGGCGCTGGGAGACGTCTCCGAGACCTCCGAGCTGTGGGTGTCCGTGGCCCCTTCCCGACCGCCCGTGGAGCGATACAGCGTTCTCTACGTTCCTGAACCAGCGCTCAGGTGGCGTTCGCTGCTGGGCTTGCGCTGGCATCTGAAGAAACCGGACCTCGCAATCAGCTTCTTCCTGCCTGACGAAAGCATGCCCGGCCCTCCGCCTGGAGCAGAGAATCTTAAGCGAGTGCACGTAGACATCGTGGAGGGACGAGCGCGACTTCTGCCTTAGAGCCAAGAGCGCCGGATTCGGAAGCGCTCCCGCAGACCAGCTGAGGCGTTGACCATTCCAGGTAGCTTCGGCGAGTCGTCGGCGTTACGCTATCATGACTCGTGTGCAGAATCAACGGACAACGAACGTGCGTTTTGTGATGTGGAAGGGGGAGAGCCGGCTCTTCTCTCCAGGGCCAGCTTGTCGGCGTCGGCCTGCACAGGAATCGAGTAGCTGCCGTCGAAACAGGCGTAGCAGAAGTCGTCGGGGTTCCTGACACAGCGCCTGAGACCTTCCATTGAGAGATACGCGAGTGTGTCCACACCCAGGAACTCCGCGATTTCCTTGGTGGAATGAGAAGAGGCGATCAGCTCGGCCCTACTGGGCGTGTCAATACCGTAGAAGCACGGAAACTCGATGGGGGGCGAACTCACTCTGAAATGGACCGCGCTCGCGCCCGCCTTTCGAATGAGACGGATGAGCTTCCTGCTAGTTGTACCCCTGACTATCGAATCGTCAACCACCACCACCTTCTTGCCCGAGAGTATTTCTCGCACCGGGTTGAACTTCACCCTGACCGCCTGGTCTCTCACGCGCTGAGCGGGGTCGATGAACGTACGCCCCACGTAGTGATTCCGGATTAGGCCGAGCTCGTAGGGAAGCCCGGACTCCTCTGCGAATCCCAGGGCCGCAGAGTTGCTGGAATCGGGGACCGAAATGACCATGTCTGCATCGGCCGGTGCCTCTGTGGCCAGAGCCTTCCCCAGATTCCGCCTCACCCTGTCCACACTCTCCCCGAAGACAACGCTGTCAGGACGGGAGAAGTAGATGAATTCGAAGATGCAGTGCGCCCTGGCCCCCGGCTCGAGGGCCTTCAGCTCCCTCATCTCGCCTTCCTCGACGACCACCATCTCGCCGGGCTCGACCGGCCTCAGGTACTCGGCTCCGATGATGTCAAACGCACACGTCTCCGAGGCAAAGCAGTAGCTTGAGCCCAGTCTTCCCAAGCAGAGCGGCCTGAAACCCGAGGGGTCACAGACGCCGACCAGCTTCCTCTCGTCCATGAGTACGAGCGCAAATGCACCCTTAACCTGCGAGAGCGCCTCCGTGATTCTTCCTTCCAGCGACGGGGCCCGTGAGCGGGCGATGAGATGGACGATTATCTCGCTGTCCATCGTCGTCTGGAATATGGAACCCGCTCGTTCCATCTCCTCTCTCAACTCGACGGCATTGATGAGATTTCCGTTGTGGGCAACCGCCAGGCGGCCACCTCGGTAGGCGACCAGCAACGGCTGCGCGTTGTCCAGCGTGGTGCTCCCGGTGGTGGAATAACGGTTGTGCCCGATCGCCAGATGCCCGGGGAGAGTCTTGAGGACATCGGCGCTGAGCACGTCCGAGACGAGCCCCAGTCCCTTGTATCCATACACCTGTTGCCCATCAGAAGAGACGATACCTGCACTCTCCTGGCCCCTGTGCTGAAGAGAGTAGAGACCCAGAAAGGCGAGCTCCGCGGCCCGCGAGGCAGCATTTATGCCGAACACTCCGCACTCCTCTCTGAAAGAACGAACACGTATTCCCAGCTCAGTCGACTTCATACGGCACCGGTTGTCTCTTCAATCTCATTGATGGAACCCAGTAGCTGAGCGGGCGCCAGTGCCCGCTCCAGGAGCAAGGAGCCCTGATAGTGCGGGTTTGCCAGAAGCCCCCTCTTCCTCGAAACCGTGGTGACGATCGAAGAGGACGCGTCACAACGCTCCCCGCTCTTCAGGCCTTCGACGAAGCCAGGCCACCAAAGCGTCAATCTTCTTATTGTTCGCAGGCTCTCGACTCCCAGCCGCTCTCTCACCGCCACTTCCGTGGGCCGGACCTGTGAGTCCTGGTAAGACCATACCATAATTCCCAGCTCTTGGCGCCCGCGCTGTCTCCCGTGCGGCAGAATCCCGTTTCCCACCACCAGCTCGTGGAGGTGTCTGTTGGGATTGACGAATACTCCGGTTTCCTCGGCCAGCATCCGTGTCATCCTCGCGGCTTCACCCCCGTCAAGCGCAAATCCCAGAAGCCACACCTCTTCCTTACACAGGGAAACCAGGCGATCGCTGAACCCCATCTTTCTGGTCAGGGCGTCAAACGCGCTGTGCGCCACCAGGTCCGTCCCGACCGGCTTCACGCATATCGCAGTGACGCTGATGTTCTTACGCACATCCAAGCTCGCACCGCCTTGACAAGTCGCCGCGCCCGCTCCCGCCACACTCTGTCCGGCGGATCGGCGCCAGCCGCACCGGGGCTGACAGACTGTCATGAGACCCTACGTCAGCCTGCCCCATTCTAGGAGAGAAACCTCTTCAGCGAATCGAATATCTTCCTTCCCGGTCCCGCTTCCTTCATCCGAAGTAGGTTCCCCTTCGCCTCGCGCTTGGCCCTACCCCAGGGCCCCTCAATCCTGTCTGGCACCTGGCTGAGCCAGGCGGCCCGCTCAGGATGCGGCATCATCGCCATGACGTTCCCGCTCCTGCTGGAGACGGCCGCGGCCGAAGAGAGTGAACCGTTCGGATTCCAGGGATACTCGTCGCTCACCACGCCGTCAGGTTTGCAGTAAAGAAACGGGGCCATTCCCTCTTCCCTTAGCGCGCGGACCACCTCCGACGATAAGGTAAGAAAACGACCTTCAGCATGGGCTATGGGAAGCGGGAGCACTTCCCCGGGTTCCACCGCGCAGGTGAACGCGGTCCGATGTGGCTCGCTCACTCGCGTATGGACCCAGGTGCACAGGTAGCCGCTTCTGCCGTCGGTTCTGTTGGGCCCCAGGGCCATCTCCACCTGTCCGGGCGAAAGGCCGGGCACCAGACCCGCCTCAACCAGAACCTGTGCACCGTTACATATCCCCAGAATCGGCTTCCCTCTTCCGGCCAGACCGGCGATCTCCTCGACGATGGCGTCCTTTGCGGCGATGGCCCCCGCCCTTATCCTGTCCTGGTACGAGAACCCCCCCGGAAGAATGAAGGCGTCGAATCCGGAAAGCTCCGAAACGTCCAGATTCCACCTGAAGATCCGCGCGTCCAGTCCCG
Organism: Candidatus Eiseniibacteriota bacterium; assembly: GCA_020349905.1. Classification (GTDB taxonomy): domain Bacteria; phylum Eisenbacteria; class RBG-16-71-46; order JAFGJU01; family JAFGJU01. The sequence goes on along the minus strand of CP070702.1, from coordinate 401,281 downwards.
ATGAAATCAGTGCCCTTTGCGTCTCGTACTCGCAGTTCACGCCAGGGAATTGAATGACTGCAACCTTGGGTCTCAGAATCTCCTCCTACGCAAGCGAATTCTCGAGCCCCTTCTCCCAGCGGGCCCTCATCTCGCCCAGCGACAGTTCGATCAGAGGGCGACTCCCCTCGCGAACCCGAAAAGCGGGTTCGCCTGTCACCACACCCAGGAGTGTCGGCCTCACGTTGTGTTGCCCGGCGGCCGCGCGGAACTTCTCTTCTTCTGACGGAAACACTTCCAGCACGAATCCGGACGATTCGGAGAAGAGCTTCTTGTCGTAACGCAGCGGCCCATCTATCGCGAGCACGTCCACGTCTACTCCCAGTGAACCGGCGCTCGCCATCGACATCTCGGCCAGCGTCAGAACCAGGCCACCTGCGGAGATGTCGTGGCAGGACGCAACGATGCCACCGTCTATCGCCTCGATCACGAAATGAACCGCGCTCCTTTCCTCGTCGAATCTGACCCTGGGAACATTCTTCCCCAGGCAGTTGAGCAACTCCTGAAAATAAAGAGAGCCTCCAAGCTCGTTCAGGCGCGCTCCAAGAAGAAACAATAGGGAGCCAGATTCCTTAAGACTCATCGTCACGGCCTTGCTGTAATCTTCCATCAAGCCGAAGCAGGCCACGATAGGTGAAGGGGCTACGGCGCGACCGGAGTCACCTTCGTTGTAGAAACTCACGTTCCCCGTCACGATGGGCACCGGAACGCCTGGCAGGCCCTTCTGCCATATCGCCCTTGCGCAGTCACCGATTCCCTTGAGTGTCTCTTCGAACTGGTAGAAGACCTCCGGGACCTCGGGGCTTCCAAAATTCAGACAGTCGCTGAGTGCCCTCGGAGTTGCCCCGACGCACGCCACATTGCGCATGGCTTCCGCCACAGCGAGGGCCCCACCCCAGTAAGGAGAGATCTTTCCGTATGAGGGAACCCCGTCGGCGGCGACGGCAACTCCGACGCCGCTTCCATCTACCGGCGCGAACACGCCGGCGTCAGCGTCACCGGGCCTCACTACGGTCCTTCCTCCCACTTCGCAATCGTAGAAGCTGAAGACGGGTCGTCTGGATGACGCGTTGGGAGACACAAGGAATTCCAGGAGGAAGCTTCCCATGTTCTGCGGAGGAGAGAATTCGGGTTCTGTCTCTGAGACCTGTGCCTCCACAGACCGCCTCTCGACCGATATCCCCGAGGTGATGGTTCGGGCTTCGACGTTACATACTCTGGAACCGCCCCATTGCAGGACGTAGTTTCCGTCGCCCGTGACTTTTCCAATCACGACGGCCCGCGCTCCATGGTAAATGAAGGGAAGCTCGTACTCCTCGTTGTATATTCGCAGAACCTGGCTCGTGATGGAGGAAGGAACGGCGAGGGCGAATCTCTCCTGCGTCTCTGAACAGACGATGACCTCGGGGGAGAGAGACGGGTCGTCCAAGGGCACCTTCTCCAGATCGATCGTTGCGCCCAGGCCGGAGGCCGCCACCATCTCCGAGGTGGCGCAGGCGATGCCCCCCGCACCCAGGTCCTTGAAGCCAATCTTCAAACCTCGGGAATGGACGAGCGTGAGCATGCGTTTGTTGGCCTCTGCGAGAATCCTCTTGAGAAAGGGATCCGGAACCTGCACCGCGGACCTGGATTCTCCCCATTCCTGAGAATCCAGCACGTCAGAGGCGAAGGACGCGCCACCGAAGCCGCTGGCATCCGTAGGCTTGCCCACAAGAACGAGGTCGTAGTCTTCCATCCCTGCTTCCTCGGGAACGGCGCTCCTCTCTATCTCCCCTTCCTTCACCACCCCTATGGCGATGACGTTTACAAGGCAATTCTCGTCGTAGGAAGAATCGAAGTGAACGTCGCCTCCCAGGTTGGCCACTCCGAGGGCATTCCCGTACTGCCAGATCCCCGACACCACACCCGAGGCCACCTCTCTAACCTTGTTCTTGTTCGCACCGTCGGGGTCACCGAACCTGAGAGCGTCCATCACTGCCACCACGTCGGCACCCATGCAATAGACGTCCCTCACTATGCCGCCTATTCCTGTCGCCGCCCCCTCAAACGGAAGCACCTGTGAAGGGTGATTGTGGCTCTCGTGCGCCACGACCAGGGAATACCGCTCTCCCTCGTGGGTGCACAACTCTATGATCCCTGCGTCTTCTCCGGGACCCAGCAGCACGTTGGGAGCCTCTGTAGGAAGGTACTTCTGGAGCAGGCGCTTGCTGCTCTTGTACGAGCAATGCTCGCTCCACATTATGTCGAAGATGGTGGCTTCTACGCGGGAGGGGTTTCGCTTGAGAAGCTCAAAGAGGCGCCGGGCTTCGGGCACAGTGAGCCTGAGCCCTAGAGAATCCAGTCCCGCCCTCACCTCTTCGTCCGACACGCCCTCTATGCGGAGTGTCTTGACTTCACTGTCGAGCGAGGACTCTCTCATAGATTCTCTTCACGTTCCTAAGAAGATAGTCAAGATCGAAACAGTTCTCCAGTGTCTCCGGATCCAGTTGGGCAGAGACTTCCTCGTTACGCACCGCAACGTGCTTCAAACTGGTCCCGCTCTCGTGAGCCTCGGTCGCCAGCCCCTGCACAAGGCGGTAGGCGTCCTCTCTCCTCATCCCACGCCTTGCCAGCTCAAGAAGCAAGCGCTGTGAGAAGACCAGGTCCTTCGACTTCTCCAGGTTCTGTCTCATCCGCTCCGGATGAATCTTCAATTCCTTCAGCGTGCTGGTGAGCATCGCCAGCACATAGTCAACGAGTATGAACGAATCGGGGATTATCACTCTCTCGACAGAGGAATGACTGATATCGCGTTCGTGCCACAGGGCTACATTCTCGAGCCCCGCCATGGCGTTAGTCCTCACCACCCGGGCAAGGCCGCAAATCCTCTCGCAGTGAATCGGATTCCTCTTGTGTGGCATCGCGGAGGACCCCTGCTGATCCTTCGCAAAAGACTCCTCCACCTCCAAAACCTCGGTCCTCTGTAGATGCCTGAGCTCCATGGCGAACTTCTCGAGCGAGGCAGCCGTCAGGGCAAGGCTGGTCAGAAGCTCAGCGTGTCTATCTCTCTGGACCACCTGCGTCGCCGCGGGCTCAGGGACGAGCTCAAGACGTTTGCACACACGTTCCTCGACATCCGGCGGAACGTGGGAGAAGGTTCCGACGGCCCCCGATATTTTCGCGGTCGATATGCTCTGGCGCGCGTTCCGTATGCGCCCGAGATTCCTCTTCGACTCTTCGTACCACACCAGCACCTTCAGGCCGAAAGTTATCGGCTCTGCATGCATCCCGTGTGTGCGGCCGACCATCACGGTGTCCTTGTGCCTCAAGGCCAACTCCCTCAGGACGCCGATGAGGTTCTCGAGTTCACCCTCTATCAGGAGACACGCTTCTCTGCACAGCAGCGCCTGTGAAGTGTCAAGAAGGTCCGAGGAGGTAAGCCCAAAATGAAAGAATCTGGATTCGTCACCCAGATGTTCTGCAACGTTAGTGATGAACGCCAGGACGTCATGCTTTATGCTAAGCTCGAGCTGCTTGATTCTGGAGGAGTCGAAGCGCGCGTTCTCTCTGACCTTGCGCCCGGTTCCCTCCGGACACAGTCCCAGGGCTTCCATCTCTTCACACACCACGGTCTCGACTTCCAGCCACGTTGAGAGTTTCTTCTCTTCGCTCCAAAGGGACCCCATCACGGGCCTGGTGTATCTCTCTATCATTTCAACGAGACGCCGCCTCGAGAGCTAGCGCTTCTTTGGCACCTCCTCGAGTTTGAGCCTCACGTCCTTACGGGCGCCTTCCCGTTCTATCGAGAGGGAGACCACGTCTCCTATCCCTGCTCCGAACAGGCTTCTCTGGGCGTCGGTGGAGTTTGAGACGACTTCTCCCTGGATCCTGCGGATTATGTCACCCACCTGCACGCCGGCCTTATCAGCAGGGCTTCCATCCTCCAGACGTACCACGATGACACCCCTTGCATCCGCTATGTCCAGCTGTTGGGCGATGAAAGGAGTGATGTCCTGCACTGACAGGCCTATCCATACACCCCTCACGGCGCCGTACTTGATGATCTCATTCGCGACCTTCTTGGCCACGTTTATGGGTATCGCAAACCCCATTCCGAGCGAACCGCCGCTCTGGGTGAAGATGAACGTGTTGACCCCGATGACCTCACCTCTACCGTTGACCAGCGGCCCGCCGCTGTTTCCAGGGTTTATTGCAGCGTCCGTCTGTATCATATCTTTGTATATGCCTCCTCCAGACCCCATCGATTTCACGTCGCGCTTGAGAGCACTAATTACCCCCGCAGTCACCGACGGGCTCGGGTCGTTCAGAAGGAAGCCGAACGGGTTGCCGATGGCTATCGCCCACTCGCCCACCACGATCTCATCAGAATCCCCCAGGGCCGCAGCCGGCAGTCCACGGGCGTCGATCTTTACGACGGCAAGATCGTAGGTGACTTCAGAGCCCGCGACCTGGCCGTTGAATTGCCTCCCGTCGGGAAGCGTGATCTTTATCTCTTCGGCATTGTGCACCACGTGTTCGTTGGTGAGTATGTATCCGTCAGGACTCACGATGAAACCCGAGCCGAGTGTTGGCGTCCTCTCCCTGTATGTGAGCGGAGGAAAGAAGTCACGGAAGAACTGGTCGAAGAAATCATCCCCTCGCGGAGAGAGAAACGGACTCCTCCTCCTGACCGTCGTTTGGATGACGCTCACGCTCACCACAGAGGAACCGGCCCTTCTGGACGCGCGAACTATCGCGTTGTCCCTCGACTCGTCCACGGCACGAGAGATGTCGGCGGTGCTCACCGGCTCCAGCCCCTCTTTGGAAACGGGTTCTACAGGCAGCCCTCGCGGCTCTTCCACGTCGAGCGCAGCAACGGTCGAAGGCACCTTGCGTCCTCTACCGATAACGAAACCCAGAGCCAAGGCGACAAGGACCAGGAATAACGTCACCACCAGGACTATGCTGCGACTTCTCCTATTCTCCAACGTCCTCCACCTCTCTTACGAATGCTGGCGGCAAGAGCGCACGCCCCAACCGCCACGTCTTCCTCGCTAGCTCCTCTTCTTTATCTTCTCCCAGTCTTCCAGGAATCTCTTTATCCCCGCGTCCGTGAGCGAATGCTTGAACATCAGTTCGATCACCTTAAAAGGTATCGTCACTATGGGAGCGCCTGCCAACGCGGCGTCTATCACGTGCAGCGGGCTTCTCACGCTCGCCACAATCACCTCCGTCTCGAAGCCGTAGTTTCCATAGATGGCCACGATTTCCCGCACCACATCCATGCCCACGTGGCCCGAATCGTCCAGGCGTCCTATGAAGGGGCTCACGTAAGAGGCACCTGCTTTGGCCGCCAGCATCGCCTGGTTGGAGGAAAACACAAGCGTGACGTTGGTGCGGATGCCCTTCTCCTCCAATTCCCTGACCGCCTGCACGCCGGGTTTCGTGAGCGGTATCTTGATGACGATGTTAGGATGCAGCTTGCTCAGCTCGACGGCTTCTTTGACCATCCCGTCCTTGTGGAGCGCGATGACCTCCGCGCTCACTGGGCCATCGACCAGCGTGCAAATCTCCTTCAATATGGCGGTAGGGTCGCCTTCCTCCTTGGAGAGAAGAGACGGATTGGTTGTCACCCCGTCAAGTATACCCATACTTGCTGCTTCGCGGATTTCCTTGACACTCGCGGTGTCAATGAAGAACTTCATGGTCGCCTCCAGGTTTCCACCGGTCCTCGGTTCAGGTGCGTTCGTATCTTACGGCCTCAAGGCAGAGTCCTCTCGCGGGGGCCGTGAAGGCCTGCCGCGGACGTACTCTGGCGGCAAGGGCGGAGCTGAAGTCCTCGACGGTCAACTTTCCCTCTCCCAGCCTCACCATGGTCCCGGCAAGTGTCCGGACCAAGTGCCTGACGAATCTGTCAGCCTAAATCTCGAAGACGTAACCTTCACTCCACTCCTTCCATTCACACTCCACGACTGCGCAGAGACAACTCTCGCACTCCTCAGCACTGGTTGAGAAGGCTCGAAAGTCTCGCACGCCTAGTATAGCACGGCAAGCCTCTTCCATCACGCAAAGAGCTAAGGGACGCCGTATCATCCACGCGTTGGCTCTCCACAGCGCGGATGGCCCCACCACTACTCTGTAGCTGTACCGGCGACTCCTGGCACTTCTCCTGGCATTGAAGTCGAGTGGCACCTCGCTCGCCTCCTTCACAACCACGTCGCCAGGAAGCAAGGCGTTGAGGCCGGCAAGGATTCTCTGCACCGGCAGCGTGGTTTGTGTATAAGTGTTCGCCACCTGCGCCCGTGCGTGGGCGCCCGCGTCGGTTCTGCTTGCCGCCACCACCTTGTGCGAGTTGCCCAGGAGTCGTGAGAGCGAGGCCTCCAACACGCCCTGAACCGTTCGCACCTCCTTCTGTATCTGCCAGCCGTGGAAACAGGTCCCATCGTATTCCAGAACAAGCTTGATGTTCCTAGGGTTATCCAATGACTCTCACCAGCCCGAACACACATCCGGAGCACAGGGGGGCGACAACCTCTCTGGCTCCGATGTTCCGCGCGAAGGCACCCTTCCGCACCTGGAAGGGGTCAAAACATCTCACCTCGAGTGCCACGGACAGCTCCTCCGCCCTTCGCAGCACGCTCCTGAAGAGCGGCACCACCAGCGGTCTGAGCTCACGCGCTCGAGCCGCAAGCCTCGGCTCCGTGAGCATTCCCCGCGAACGCTGGGCAAGGAGTATCCTGTTTCCCTCCGCCAGCACAAGGGGAACGAATCTGAGGGCAATCATCACTACCAAGGGCACCCCCGACAATCCCCGGGCGAAGCGCCTGAAAGGGGCGAGAAAGAAGACCGCCCCTTCAGCAAATTCGTCCGAAGGCGTGGAAACGAGGAAGAGATTCATGAAGCTCACCATCAAGACCAGCCGGGCGCCGACCCAGGCCCCTCGAACCAATCCCGCCAGCTGAGGCTCCGGCCACACAAACCAACCGCCCGTCACATCCGGGCGCCAGAAGAGAAAATTGAGGAACGTTGCCATCCCCAAAAAGAGAAGTAGCATCTTCACGCTTCCCACGGCCACGAGGGGGCGCAACCTGGAAGCCAAGACAGCCAGGGCGAAAATGATAGCCACCAGACACAAAGACAGTGCGCTACCTATGGAAAGACAGGCGGCAAGTAGCACGAGCAGGCACACGCCTTTCACGCGCGCATCTATGGAATGAACAAAAGAGCTCGTCTCGATGTACCTTCCTATCAAGCTTCTCGGTAGCAATGAGGTTCTCCTGTCGACCTCACCTTAAACTCCGGCTCTTCGAGCTCGCCCGAAAGCCCCTCGCAAAGGCCACGATGCTCTCTAGCAGAGCCACACCAACAAGCGGCCACAACAGCAGAAAGCCGTGCCTGGAGAAAAAGGTCTCGCCACCGACTATCTCGATCGTGCCAGCGAGAGCTTCCCGCGTAAACACACCGCTCTCCAGGGCCACTCTGCCCCACGGGTCGATTAGCATGGAAATCCCCGTGTTTGCGCACCTGGCTACGCTCATCCTGTTCTCCACGGCCCTAAACACGGCCATGTATGCATGCTGATACGGGGCGGCACTCCGGCCGAACCACTCGTCGTTGGTTATGTTCAACATGAACTCCGCGCCCTTCACCTTGAACGAGCGCACGAGTTCAGGGAATATGGATTCGAAGCAGATGAGAACTCCAAATTTCTTCCCGTCCAGCTCAAACACCGTCCACGCTGTGCCGCGCTCGAAATCTGCTTCCCCGAAGTTCACTCTCTTCAGGACGGGAAAGACATCGTCGTAGGGAATCCTCTCCCCGAACGGCACCAGATGCATCTTGTCGTACTTCGTGCCGAGCCCTCGTTCCGGCAATACGAGAGCGGCAGAGTTGAAGTAAGTGATCGAGCCGTCCTCTTCCGGGACCGCGTCCGGAAAACCCACGAGAAGCGGGACCTTGAGCTCGTCCACCTTCCGGATCAGTAGTCCAAGGTAGGCTTGCTCCTGCCTGAGGTGGCACGGAGCAGCTGTCTCCGGCCAAACGATGAGATCGGGCTTTGCGTGCGCGAGTGTCTCGGTGAGTTCCAGCAGCACTTCGAAGTTGTGCCTCCTGAATCTGGGGTCCCACTTGACGCTGCTCCCTATGTTTGGCTGCACGAGACCTACGGTCAGACGCTCCGCGCCCGCGGACGTACCGATGGCCGTCTTTCCACCCAGCGAAGCTACAACCAGGAGCGCGGCGGCGGACGGAATGGCGACCGCGAACCTCACCCGCCCGATCAGACCGTCATAGAGAAGAGCGTTTACCACTACGAGCAGGAAACTCACCAGGTAGACCGAACCCAGAGAGGCAACCTGAATCAGCGACGGATACTGATATAGGCTATAGCCCAGGCTGGCCCACGGGAATCCGAGCGCACCTCTGGCTCTCAGAAGCTCCATCACCACCCACATGAAAGGGGCCAGCAGAACGACGCGCCTCGTTAGGTTCGCGTACGAGAGCCTCAGGAGGGCTCCGAAGAGCCCCAGATAAAGTGCCAGATACGCCACCATCAGCATATAGGCGGGAAACATGATGAGGGGAACCGTGACGTTCTCAGCCGGCAGGAAAGGTATCCAGTAGAACGTGATGCCAAAGAAGAGGACCCCACCCAACCAACCCCTCCAGAAACCTACCTTGGCCTCTCTGAGGCTACTGGAAACGCCGGGGGGCATGTCAGACAGGATCGCTTTGAAGAGAGGCACAAGCGCAACGAAGGAGAGAAAGCCCAGGCCGAACGGGAAGAACGTGGCGGAAAGGAGGACTGCGAAGAGAGAAAGAAGGAAGATTACCTGTAACACGTTTCCCTACTCAAGATCCTTACGTTGCCCGGTCGGCTGTCGGTAACAAGAGGATGGCGAATGCCTCAACCGGCAGAGCAGAATCAAGGCCTACCGCACCTTCTGCGAGGCCCTTGCCTCAGCCGGCAAACGGGGAAAGCTGCGAAAACAGCGTCTCGGCTACAGAATAGACTACCGGGACCCGGCAGGCAAGTCCTCCGTTGGCTCTGCCATCAGCGACCCCGCAGGTATTCCCTGGTGCCAGGGAGTCTTTCCCTGGAGATGCGGAATCTGCGCATCTTTTTCATCAAGCCCTGCCTGCTGAGCCCCAACATCCGGGCCGCGTGGGTCTTGTTCCACAGGCAGGAATCGAGGGCCTCCAGGATCCTCTTGCGTTCCAGGCGGTCTGTCTCGTATTTCAGAGTCCCGGCCCGTGTGGAGTCACACGCCAGGGAAGAACTGTGACTTCTGACCGCCTCGGAGAGGACCCACAACGAAATCTCTCGCGATGGGTGCGCAAGGGCGACGGCTCTCTCAATTTCGTTTTCCAACTCTCGCACGTTACCGGGCCAATCGTAGTTCATCAGAGCGCCCAGGGCGTCCTCCCGAACGACAACGGGGCGGGAATCCGCTTTTCCAGCGTGCATGGAAAGAAAGTGCTCCACCAGAATGCGGATGTCTTCGCGTCTTTCGCGGAGGGGGGGAAGTTTCAGTTTGATTACGCCCAATCGATAGTAGAGATCCCTTCGGAATCTCCCCTCGTCCACTTCCTTCATCAGCTCACGGTTTGTGGCCGCAACTATCCGCACATCGATCCGTTGCGACCTGGTCTCGCCCACCCTTCTAATCTCCATCTCTTGAAGGACACGGAGGAGCTTGATCTGCATCATGGGGCTTATGTCCGCTATCTCATCCAGAAGGAAGGTGCCCTTGTCAGCCACTTCGAAGAGACCTCGCTTGTCCTGTACCGCGCCGGTGAACGCCCCCTTGATGTGTCCGAAGAGTTCGCTCTCGATGAGTGTGTCCGGCGTGGCCCCACAGTTGTGTGCAAGGAACCTGTTGGCGCCGCGGCAGCTGAGTTCGTGTATGGCCCTGGCAACCAGCTCCTTGCCGGTCCCCGTTTCCCCCTCGATGAGAACGGTGGATTCGCAGCGGGCGACCTTCAGGACGAGCTGCTGAAGCTGTTGGATCTGCGGACTTTGCCCCACGAGTCGGCCCAGGGCGCGCGTAGGGGCGGGCGACGGAGATTGGAGCGTTCGATTGACGGGAAGTGGGACGTCCGGTCGGGGAACGGATTCAGTTTGAACCGCGCTAGAAGATTCCAGTGGGTCTGTATCTCTCTTGCTCCTATCCCGCATTCCATCCATCACGTCCTCCTCCTCACCAGGGATTCCGAGCAACGTCATTCTATGCGTACACGTCTTTCGCCTGCCGTCACCTTGCCTATCAGAAAGGCGTCTTCTCCCGACGCTCGAAGCTCCGACAGGACGGCATCGGCTCTATCCCCGCGTACGAAGACAACAAAACCTACGCCCATATTCAGGGCCGTGAAAGCCTCCTTCTCTTCGACCTCTCCCAGTCTCGTGAGCACAGTAAATATGGGAAGAACCGGCCAACTTCCCTTCTCTATGATGACCTCTACGTTCTCCGGGAGGATTCTCTGGATGTTGTCGAAGAAACCGCCGCCCGTGATGTGTGCCATCCCGGTTACGTGGCCCTTCGCCAGGAGAAGCTGAACCGGCTTGCGATAAGAGCGGTGGACGGCGAGCAGCGCCTCGCCGAGCGTACGCCCTAGCTCCGGGACGATGCTGTCCAGTGAGAGC
>CP070702.1:387783-390521 GCA_020349905.1 Candidatus Eiseniibacteriota bacterium | reverse complement strand
GGTCTCTCATCGGTCGGGAACTGCACCGCGTGTCCACCGCCCTCGGAACTTCCATAGTGTGGGTGACACAATTCCTTCCTGAGGCGCTCACGTGTCCAAGAATCCTGGCAATGAGCGCCGGCGCCATATGCTTTTTGGGGACACGGGAGGAGTTTCTGGAGCGCAAAGACGTCCACCAGACGCTCGGCATCCAGAAGCCCGAAAGATTGCGGTCGCCGGCCTTCGTGCCGGAGCGAGACGAGGGAGCCTGATGGAGCTCGTACTGGAGAACGTGGGATTCAGTTACGACAGGGGATTGCCCACGGAGACAAAAGTTCTGGATTCCCTCTCCGCGGTCGTCCGCACCGGCGAGTTTCTTTCGATCGTGGGTCGCACGGGCAGTGGAAAGACGACCCTGGCCCTCATCATGGCGGGATTGCTCAAACCCACGAGCGGTACCGTCACTATCAAGGGCGGCGCAGGACAGCCGACCACCGGAATGACGCCCGCGACCCCAAGGGGTGAGAGTGCGCAAGCGGGCGAGAGGGTGTGCGCGGTCAACGGGGTGGATGTCGTGAGGAGGGCGGACGTGGTCATGGTGTTCCAGTTTCCGGAGTCGCAGTTCTTCGAAGAGGACGTCTTCCGTGAGGTGGCCTTTGGGCCGTCTCGCCTGGGGGTCAGGGGACACGAACTCTCGCGCAGGGTCGACTCGGCCTTGCGGGCGGTGAACCTGGATCCTGACGCGTATTCGCGCCTCTTCACGTCCGAGTTGAGCGAAGGAGAGAAGCGCAGGGTTGCGATCGCCTCGGCCCTCTCGTGCCAGCCGCATTTCCTCATACTGGACGAGCCGGCCATCTCTCTGGACTGGCAGGCGTCTGCCGACCTCTTCCGGGCGCTCGCGGAACTGAAGCGAAAGGACACCGCTGTCGTGGTTGCGACGCACGAGGTGGGGACGGCCGCCTCCTTAAGCGACACCGTGGCCGTCATCGGTCAGGGCAGGCTCCTGGCTCTCGGAAAGCTCCAAGCGCAAGACATATACGCTCACCTGGGGGCGAAACGGAGCTCAGACGAGCCGTAATTGCTTGACAATTCCTCTCTAATGTGTTATTTTCAATTTGGATTGAGTAGCGTATCCCTGCTTCAGAAGTGCTTTCCGGCGCCGTTTTGCGGCGCTGCGCTCTCGGAATGCCCCCCAAGGCGCCCGTTCGAGACCACTGCGAGAACGCAAGTCTTTGATGCGCTAGGCCGTTACAAAAAAAAGTCTTGACATCGCCGTTTTTCGTGTGGTATACTTCGGCTGGTAAAATACCAAGTGTGCGGCGTGTAGCGCCTTGTATCTTTGCTTACAACATACAATTTGACTCTCGGAGTTGATTCCGCGAAGGGGGTGATCGCTGAGTATTGTGATTGTTCGCGAAGGCTCTACTTCACTTCACTTTGCAGAAAGGGGGGATTCGGGCAATAACAAACACCTTTCGCGTGATGCGCGACCGTGCTGGGAGGGTCCGTATCACTCTCTCGTTCCCAGCGTTTAGATTCTGGTAACTGCTTTCAGAAGTCCTCGTTCGCAAATCTAACACGTGTTTTTGTTGCTTGCGACGATGGAGGTATCGAAATGAAGAAAGTTCTGGCGATTTCACTTGTTCTGCTTGTTGCTATTGTCGCGACAGCGGCCGTTGCCAGGGCTAGAGAGATCGAGAGGCCCGTTCCGATGCTTCTGGACACTGATACCCGTGGGCTTCCTACAGGTGGAGTCTTCGGAGTGACGCAGGGTCCGGACACGTTCTATTACGGCGGAACGGTTTGGGACGCGACCGATGCTAGGTGGGAGGCTGCTATACCGCCGCTCGCTGGTTGGGCGAACCGGAGGCAGTGGACTTTTGCTCCCGGTGGTTTCGCTGGCGTTGCTCACAGCGGTGAGAACATGGACGGTTGGAAGGGTATTGACATGACTGCTGATGTCAATGACTACTTCAACGTTGAGGACGCGACCACCATCGGTGCTTGCGTCACCAGCAAGGTCCTGTTCTGCGGTCTTACCAACGCCGAGTGTGTTGCTGCCTGTTACTCTGATCTCGCTGGCACCGGTTACGGTGACGCATGGAACCAGAACGTTGCGACTCCGTCTGCTGTACACAACGTGGGAGACGCGTTGACGCTGACCTACGACTGGTATACTGAGTGTGAGGGTACGCCGTACGACTGGGCCGACGTCATACTTCAGACCTATGACAATGTTGGCTTGGTGTGGACAGACCTTCAGGTTCTGAACACTCACAGTGGTGGTCCGGCGAGCGGGACGGCTGGTCCCATCGACCTGGCTTCGTACATGGCAGGTGGAGAGCAGTGGCGTATTCTGTTCCATTTTGAGAGCGACGGTGGCTGGTCCGACGAGGACGGTTTGGTCCCGACGGCTTGCGGTGCGTTCTTTACGGACAACGTCGTTGTGGCTGGAACGACCACCAACTGGACGCAGGACTTTGAGACTACTGCTCTCAACGGTCTTCCTGTTGGTTGGACCAAGGTCGTGTCTGGCTGCGGTGACTACTACATGGCCATGGACGTTGGCGACCTCACCACTCCGATCAGTTTGGATCCGTGTATAGCCACGGTTCCTGGCTGGTGTACGATGGGTGACAGCTTGCTGGTTGCCTTCGACCCTGGTGACCCTGGTTATCCGCATCCTCTGTGTCAGTTCAATATGGCCGAGTCGCCGGTCATCGACCTCAACCCTGCACACGTGGGCCTGCCTGGCAGGC
>CP070702.1:380713-387683 GCA_020349905.1 Candidatus Eiseniibacteriota bacterium | reverse complement strand
TGAAGGACAAAGACAAAATCCAGCGTCTTCCCCTCCTCCAGGCGCATTCTGCTCGCTTCTCGCCTCAGCGACGCAACCAGAGACGACGAGGAATCCCTGTAGATCAGGTCTTCGCAGATCAAGGAAACGAAGGCCAGATTCCTCCCCTCGAACAGGTGGACGAACTTGCCCCCAAGCAGCTCGTCCTTACTCGCTCGATGACCCTGGTCTCCTCCGAGCTTCACCTGCACAAAATGTTGGACGCCATCGGCTGTCTTGCATAGTACTACGGCGCAGTTGACCATCACGCTCTTCTTGGTCGGTCCGAGTCGCGATTGAACGTACGCCACCCAGAGCTTTTCGTACTCGGACGAGTTCTGGCTGTTGTGTAAGAGTTCGCTGAACTCGGCCAACGAAATGTACTCGAGTCCAAAGGAGACCACGAAGTTCGACGGGAAGTCTGTGCGGTTGAGAAGCTCTGTCATGTCATCGAGGAAGAGGAGAGGAATCGACATTTCGGGAAACAGAACGAAGCTCAGCCCGCTCCCCCGATGTTTGGCCGTGGCGAGCTCCAGCACCGCAAGCAACTGCTCTGGCCTGAACGGCGCGTCCGGCCCGCCGGGTTCGTGTTCCCCTTTCAGATGATTGGGAATCTGCGCGAGGGTGAAGCTTACTTCTTTCAGCCCTTCTGCGGTAATCGGTATGTGCTCGGTGACAAGCTCTGGAGACATGGGAGGAGAGAAACCGGGCGGAGTCCGACTCATTTTGACATCCCTTGCGTGCGGGAACGCGGGCCGTCATTTGACCTGCGTACTAAAGCCAGTGAGCTCCCTAAGAGGATATACTACTACTCGGAGATTGGCAAGAGGGAGACTATCACGCAACTACAGCTCGCGAATATCTCGGGCGGGAAAATGAATCGGAACGGCGGCCAGAAGGAAAGCCCGTAAGAAATGATAATCAAAGGGCCTTGCTCGGCTATCTCTCAGAACGCATCTTGATTAGGAAGGCCTCGAACCTTGGGTCTGAGCGAATGGGCTCCGGGTAAGGAGTGATTCTGAGATAACGTAGCCACATATCACGTTCTTCGTAGGCCTTTTCCAGCCATCGAAAACTCTGCTCAGTCTCTCCGAGCTCAGCATATAGATGAGCCACACAAGATGCCGGAACGTATACTCGCTTTGCCTCTTCCAGTAGCTCGCTCAACACTTCCTTCGTCTTGTCAGTCCTGCACATTCTCGCATGGAGCATTCCAATCCACTCTTTCACGATGGGTTTTGGTCCGGTAAGAACTTCCTCCTCTTTCTGGAACTCTGCCAGTGCTTGGTCGTTCATAGACCTTCCGAAGTACACCATACCCAAGGTGAAGTGAGCATAAGGAAAGGCCGGGTCCATCTCGATCAGTCGGCGCAAGACTTGCGCGGCAGCGTCGTGCTGACCCGAAAAGTAGAGAGTCTGACCAAGATTCAGGTTTATGATGAGAGACAACGGGTCCAGCTCAACTGCCCGTTTTGCGGCTTCTAGAGCCTCTTCAAATCGGCCCAAAAACGTGAGCACATTGGCATGCCATTGGTGGGCACTCGCGTATGCAGCGTTGAGTTCGGTGGCTCTTTTTAACGCCGCTTCTGCACCCGCCCAATCCCATTCATATTCCGCTTTGATCTGGCCTAGCGAGGCATGCGCCTCGGCGAGGGTGTCGTCTATCTCCAAGGCCTTGAGCGCGGCCTCCCGCGCTCTCGGATAAACCTCCTTCGGCGAGAAAGAGCCGAAACTGGGAAGAGCATTCCAGGAGTCAGCCATTCCCGAGTAGGCCAGCGCGTAAAGCGGGTCTTCCGCAATTGCATGATTAAAGCACTCAATTGCTTTCCTCAGATCCTTTTCGGTTCTCCTATTCCAGAACCACCGACCTTCCAAGTACAGGTTGTAGGCATCAAGATTGTTAGTGTGGCGCTTCAGCAGCTTGTGCTTCTCTTCCCCCACCAGTCTCACTTTCAAATTGTTCACAATCGCCAGGGATATTTCTTCCTGTATGTAGAAGATGTCCTCCATCTCGCGATCGTACTTCTCAGACCAAACGTGGTATCCATCAGCAACGTTAACAAGCTGGGCGGTGACTCGCACACGATTCCCCGCCTTCCGAACACTTCCTTCAAGCACCGTTCTTATACCCAACTGCTCACCGATCTCACGGACATCCATATTCTTTCCTTTGAATTGAAATGCCGAAGTTCGAGAGACTACCCTCAGGCCCTCGATGTGCGCAAGGGCATTTATTAGCTCTTCAGCCATTCCTTCACAAAAATAGTCTTGGTCCCCCTGCGGACTCATGTCCCTGAATGGCAATACAGCGATGGAAGGGGTAGACCATTTCGAATCGATGTCCTCTTCAGATTCCGGATGCCGTAACTTTTCCCTTATTCTTCTCAACTCGTACAGAATCCCTTCCACGCTGGCGTAACGCTTATCCAGGTCTTTCGCCATGGCCTTCTCGACAACTCTTTCTAACTCACGAGGGATCTCGCCCCGAATACTCGACGCAGGTACCGGTTCCTCATTCAGAATTGAGTAAACCACTGCCTGCTCATACTCGCTTCTGAAAGGCAACCGCCCGGTGAGCATTTCGTAGATAAGAACACCAAGTGACCATATGTCTGTCCGACAATCCACAGAGGCTCCCCGAGCCTGTTCCGGCGACATGTAAGCTACCGTTCCCGACACGCTCCCCCTCTCTGCAAGCCGCGTTGTTCCCGAAAGCTTGGCCAGGCCGAAATCGAGAATCTTGACGACACCATCGTTTGTAATGACCACGTTGGCAGGCTTAATGTCGCGATGCACGATGCTCAGGCCGTGTGCCTTTGCGAGGCCTTCCGCCAACTGTATTGCGATTCTAACGACTTCATCCAGGTCCATACCTCCTAGCTCGATCTTCTTCTTGAGCACCACCCCCTCATAGCAGGCCATCGAGATGAATGTCTGGCCGTCCTCGGTCTCGCCCACCTCGTGAATCGTGCAGATGTTCGGATGATCCAAGGCAGATGCGGCGCGGGCTTCTTGTATGAACCGATCCTTGGCGGCAGGCTCGCGCGTGAGTTCGCGCGAGAGAAATTTGAGAGCGATAGTGCGACCGAGTCTCGTGTCCTGGGCCTTGTACACCACACCCATGCCGCCTTCACCAAGCTTCTGGAGGATCTTGTAGTGGGAGATGGTCTTGCCAATCATGTGTGGCCCGCCGTGTCTGCAAGCAGAGGGCAGTATCTGTGGTCACCTCACCCGTGTGAAGCCAGCCCACCGTAGGAGAGTACACTAGGATGAGTGCAAGTGCAACAAAAGGTTACGGGGGAGCTGCGTTGGTACAGAACCTCAGACAGGTGGGGTGACGAACAAGAAAACGCTCGACAGAATGTAATATATTTCCTACAATATGTACAAACGTTCTTACATTCACTCTTTCTCTCACCACACTGGAGGCAGCAATGACAGTCGGAGAGAGAAGGGCCAGGTTGATCATGTGGGCGTTCGGTGTCGTCACGCTCGTATGCCTGCTCCTTCTAGTCATGGGGCCTGAGGCTCTGGGCTGGGAAGAGAAGCATCTCTATTTGCTGTGCCTGTCCCTTACAGCGGTGGCTCACGTATTCTGGCTGGTTCCCTACGTTTTCACACGGGCAAAAGAAGAAAGAGTAAGAACTGCGGTTGACGAGCGAGACATGGCCATTTTCTACAGGGCGAACGCCGCTGCGGCCAGGCTGTGCTGCGGCTTCTTTTTCGTGGGCTCGATGCTGATGGCAATGAGAGGAATCCACCTGACAGGCGGAGTCGTTCATGCCCCAACCTTACTCCTGCTCGTGCTGTCCGGCTCACTGGCTTTCATGCTCACCCAGTCAATTACTTCGTTGATACTCTATCGAACAGGTTGATGCCGTGCACGATATCGAGATTCGGAACAACGTAAGGAAACTTCGATTTGAACATGGCGAGATGACACAGCAGGAACTCGCAAATCGGGTGGGCTGCACGCGCCAGACAATAATCTCGCTAGAAGCCGGCAGATACGTCCCGTCTCTGGCCCTTGCCTTCAGAATTGCAGCCGCTTTTGGGGTATCCATAGGCGATGTATTCCAGTGTGACTTCATGGTTCCTTAACTGCATTACTGGGCAGGAGTGGGTGGCGTTAAGGCGCAGGTACTAGCGGTACTGAAGAACAAGGCGCCGCAATTACGCCGCCTCTTCTGAGTGTTTCTCAAGCAGCCGTTGGAACCGCGGGTGGTCTCTGAGTGGATCCCAAATCGGGTCAAGACGTAGCAGAGGTACCGTCAGTGCAGCAGGCATGGCGATCAGAGCTTCCAATTCGTTAATAGCCGCTTCGTATTCTCCGACCCTCACGTAGATCTCCGCCAACCATACTCTGAGAGTGGCTCCGCTTATAGCGTCCTTTTCTACCGGAAGTAGCTTGACCGCCTTCTTGCCCTCCCGAATAGCCTCTTCCTTCAAGCCCAGGCCTGCATGAGCGGCGCCAAGATTGATGTAGTGAAAAGATAGGGATTCTGCATCGGTTTCTGACTGGAGCACCTCTTCGGAGAATACACGAGCAGAATCGTAGTATGCCTTTGCCGACTCTGCGTTCCCTCTCTGCAAGCTCAACTCGGCCTTGTTAAGACAGAAGCAAACTGAATCCCATGCAGAAACCGCTTCCGATGTTGCCAGAGTCAATGGGTCGATGAGCCTGCCGAACGTCTCAGCCAGTATTCTTGTCTCGGCTGATGGATGACCGGAAGAGCCCATGTGATGCGATAGTTCTATCAGGTTTACGCTGCCGAAGGCTTCATTCAGAATCTGTTCCGCCTTTTCAACGTTGCCATCCCGCTCCAGATAGACACTGGCTTTTGCGGCATACGGAGCTGCGGCAGTCGGAGCCATTAACATCGCGCGGCCGTAGTATTGTTCAGCTTCTGAGTAGTTGCCCAGCCACTGGTACGTGTAGCCGACCTCCTGGGTAAGGACGACGCTGCGCGGATCCATCTGAAGCGCACTCACCAGGTGAGTCAGACCCTCTTCCCACTTGCCCTGACGCCTCAATATGTAGCCGATGGCTCTCTCGGCCTCCGGCTCACTTGGCCTTCGCTTCTGCGCCTCCTTGAAGTGAACCATGGCCTTCTGGTAGTCCCGACTTCCCTGATAGTGAAGAAACCCGAGCGCGATGTGTGTTTCCGGTAGGTCAGGGTCAAGCTCGAACGCCTTGTCACTGGCTGCTCTTGCTCTCTCAATGGCACCCGGCCTCGCCTGTATCCAACCGAACCAAGTGTGACATCGTGATATCCCGGCCCAGGCTGCGGCGAAGTCCGGATCTAATTCAACGGCTTTCTCATACATTCGCAGTACGCCATCAACATTGCCCATCCGCTCCCACGTGTCCTGACCACGCAGGTAATACTCGTATGCCCCGATGTTTTCGGTCAGCTTCGTTCCCAGCGCTTTGCGCTCGGGCTCGAGCAGGGCAATATCCAACTCGAGCGCCACCTGCTCGGCAACGCTAGACTGAACCTCAAACACGTGTTCCATACTCTCATCATAGGTTGCCGCCCATACATGCGTGTCATCAGAAACACGGATAAGCTGTGGAATAACCCGGACGCGACTCGCCGGGTCTCCGGGACGTTCACGCTGGACCGTGCCTTCCAGAATGTATTCCACGCCCAGCTCCCTGCCGATCTCCTTGATGCTCTTCTTACTCCCCTTGTACTGAACCGCGCTCTGTCTGGAAATGACTCCGAGCCCGTGCAGGCCTGCCAAACGAGCAGTTATTGCATCTGTTATTCCTCCGGCGAAGTATTCGTCATCGGAAGAACCCAGATTTTCAAACGGTAGTACAACGAGCATCTTCTGTGAAGAGACGGGTCGCCTCGCCGATGCGTAGTAGCGCAGGAAAACACCTACGGCGATTATGGCGACAACAAACGCCGCGGCCGCCACCCACGGGCCTATGCGGCGCTTGGCAGTGCGGGTCTTGCCTGCCGCCTTCTCGAATGCCACGGACCGTTCAGACACTGTTCGTTCCAGACGGCGCAGATCCGCTGTGATATCTGCCGCAGTCTGGTAGCGTTCAGCCGGATTCTTCTCCAAGCACTTGTCGACAATCCTCTCCAGGTCCATCGGCACGCCCGTTCGAAGAGACGTGACCGGCTCTGGAGTCTCGTTCAGAATGGAATAGACGACCGACTCTGCGTAGTCGCCCTTGAAGGGTAACCGGCCGGTAAGCATCTCGTAGAGAACAACACCCAGGGACCAAATGTCCGTTCTGCTATCCGTTTCGTCTCCTCTGGCTTGCTCCGGAGACATGTAACCCGTGGTCCCGACCGTCGTACCTGCCTTCGTTACCTGTGTTCTCCCGGTCAGCTTTGCCAAGCCGAAATCCATAATCTTCGCCTGACCTTTCAGGGTCACCATGACGTTCGCACTCTTAATGTCCCTGTGTGTAATCCCCTTCTCGTGTGCCTCACGGAGGCCCTCTGCGACCTGCGCGGCAAGAGTCGTGGCTTCATCCAACTTCAACGGACCGGACCTAAGCTGTTCCTTAAGGCTCTTTCCCTCAACATATTCCATCGCAATGAACGTCTGTCCCTCTGCCTCATCAATCTCGAAAATCGTGCAAATATTGGGATGACTCAATGCAGCCGCAGCCTTGGCCTCGTGGATGAAGCGTGTCTTGGCGTCCGCGTCTCGCAGCAGTTCGGGCGGAAGAAACTTGAGCGCAACCGTGCGGTCAAGCTTGGTGTCCTGGGCCTTGTAAACTACACCCATTCCACCTTCGCCAAGCTTCTCGAGGATCTTGTAGTGAGAGATAGTCTTGCTTATCATGGGTGGCTCATCGTTTTGGATGCGGTCGGCATCAGCCGTCACGTCACACTTTTCAAACGGGCAAGCCGCGCTTTCGCGTTTTCTATCTCTTCTATCCCCGGGTCTGCATCCCTCCAAATATCCAGGAACTTCTTGTAGC
>CP070702.1:372294-380613 GCA_020349905.1 Candidatus Eiseniibacteriota bacterium | reverse complement strand
CTTTGTGCAGCGGTCAGACCCATGTTAACTCTCCTAGCGGCCCGGTGCTCGTTGGGGCGGGCGGCGCGAAGGGTCGTGGGCGAGCATTGCAGTCCGTCCGGCGGCCGGAGCCGAGCCTCCCGCGGAGGACCCGAAATCTGCGTCCTCCTATGAACTGAACTGCCAGGTTGAGTGACTCTCCAGGTGTGAGCTTCCAGGTGGCGGGTGTGACATTATCTAATCCAAAGATTATAGCGCCCGGTCGTGCCCAAGTCAACTGGCTGCGGCCAGAGCCTTTGCGCCTGCCTGCCCGCCCCGGCGCGGCCGGCCTCCCGGCGCCCGGCGCGGCCGGCCGTTCTTCTTTTGACAGGACGGTGGCGCGGTAGTAGAATGGCGTTGGGAGCGAGTCTAAGAGCTTCGTTAGGACAGGTCCGGACCTGTGTTGACTGGCGAGGAGGTGGCGTCGGGTTCCCTGAGTGGCATTCGCCTCAGCAACGGGCTCGGACTCTTTCGTATCAGCAGCGGGCGCGCCTCTCACATGAAGAGGTGCCGTCTCGTCACAGGAGGCAGAGTTGGAAGGATTGATGATCGGCGTCTCGGGAGTCAGAGGCGTCGTCGGGGAGACCTTCACGCCCGAGCTCGCCAGCCGCTTCGCTTCCGCGTTCTCCAATTTCGTCGGGCGCCGGAAGGTCGTCGTCGGCAGGGACTCCAGACCCTCCGGGGAGATGCTCAAATACGCCGTCATCTCCGGCCTCGTGGCCGGAGGTTCGAACGTAGTGGACGTGGACATCTGCGCAACGCCTACCATCCAGCTCGCCGTCGAGGAGTTGGAGGCAGGCGGTGGCATAGCGGTGACAGCAAGTCACAACCCCGAGGAATGGAACGCGCTCAAGTTCATTTCCTCCGCCGGTACTTTCCTGAACGACGCGCAGGGACGGGAGCTGCTCAAGCTCTACAAGAGGGGAAGGATAGAATACGCCGGTCACCGCGAGCTCGGGCAGGTATCCAGAGACGGAGACGCCGGCAGCCGCCACGTTTCCAGAATCCTGAAGTTGGACCTGGTGGACCCTGAGAAGATAGCCGGCGGAAGATACCGCGTGGCTCTGGACTGCTGCAACGGCGCGGGCTGTGCAGCGGGCAGGGAACTGTTGGAGGCCCTCGGGTGTGAGACAGTGGAGGTGGGCTGTGAGCCCACGGGTGTGTTCTCACGCGGGCCCGAGCCGGTCGCGGAGAATCTCTCGGCCCTGAGGGCCAGGGTGAGGGAGGATAAGGCCGACGCGGGATTTGCGTTCGACCCCGACGCGGACAGGATGTCTTTGGTCTGCGAGAGGGGCGAGGCCCTCGGAGAAGAGAGAACCGTTTGTCTGTCCTCCGCGTTCGTGCTCAGCAAGAGGAAGGGCCCGGTCTGCGCCAACGTCTCTACGACGGCGGCGCTCGAGGACATAGCCCGGTCCGCGGGTTCGAAGCTATACAGGTCCAAGGTGGGAGAGGCGCACGTGGTGGAGAAGATGAAGAAGACCGGGTGCGTGGTAGGGGGAGAGGGAAACGGAGGGGTCATCCTGCCCTCACTGCACTACGGGCGCGATGGACTTCTGGCCGTGGCTCTGACTCTGCAGTTCATGGCGGAGAGCGGGCTGCCGCTCTCCGAACTCAACGAGCGCTTCCCGCGCTACGCGATGGTCAAATCCAGGGTCGGCGTGGAGGGAATCGATGCGCGGACCATGAAGGAGATTATGCTCAGAAGATTCGGTGACGGGACGATAAGTTACGTAGACGGAGTGAGGGTCTCCTGGCCCGGCAAATGGGTGCACGTCAGGAAGTCCCGTACCGAACCAGTGGTCAGGGTCATAGTGGAGTCCTCTTCCCCGGACGACGCCGCTTCCCTGGCCGAGGAAGTCTCCTCTCTATTGTGGGGAGTGAGGTCCTGAGGCGGGACTTCTCCCCGTGGCTTCTGAGCCCGGGTGACCCGGCCTCTTCGGAAGCGTCGAAACGCGACACGGAGCAGGAAGATGTGTGGAATAATCGGCTACGTCGGTAAGAAGGACTGTGTGCCCATACTTCTTGAGGGCCTCAGGAGACTAGAGTACAGAGGATACGATTCCTCGGGGGTCGCGGTCCTGAGTAGCGACGGTGTAATTGTTGAAAAGACAGCAGGTAAGATCGGTCTCCTCGAGAAGAAGGTGAAGCAGGCGTCTCCCAGCGGAACAGCGGGGGTGGCCCACACGAGGTGGGCCACGCACGGCGAGCCCACGACCGAGAACGCACACCCGCACCTGGACTGCTCCCGCAAGATAGCGGTCGTCCACAACGGAATAATCGAGAATTTCGGAGTTCTGAAGGAGAAACTTCAGAGCGAGGGGCACGTCTTCACGACCGAGACGGACACGGAGGTCCTGGCGCACCTCATCGAGGAGTACTACGACGGCAACCTGGAGAGGGCCGTCGGGAACGCGCTCTCCATGGTGGAGGGCACTTACGGGATAGCCGTGGTCTGCTCCGATTCGCCGGGCAAGATAGTGGGGGCCAGAAACGGGAGCCCCCTCGTCGTGGGAATCGGAAAGGGGGAATACCTGTTGGCCTCTGACGTCGCCGCCATGCTGAGGCACACCAATCAGGTCGTCTACCTGGACGACGGAGAGATGGCCGTTCTTGAGGCGGACGGTTTCAGCACGACTACCATCTCGCAGCAGAGGGTCTCCAAGAAAGTAGAAGAGGTGTCCTGGAATCTGGAAATGATCCAGAAGGCGGGCTTCAAGCACTTCATGCTCAAGGAGATCTTCGAACAGCCGCAGTCCCTGCGCAACGCCATGAGGGGGAGGCTGCTTCCGGAGGAGGGCTCCAGCAGGCTGGGCGGGCTCAACATGTCGGACTCGGAACTGCGTAAGATAGACAGGATAATCATCACGGCCTGCGGCACTTCCTGGCACGCGGCTCTCATCGGGGAATACATGCTGGAGGAGCACGCACGGATTCCGGTAGAGGTTGAGTACGCCTCGGAGTTCAGATACCGCAATCCCATCCTCAGAGAAGGCACGGTCGTGATCGTCATCAGCCAGTCCGGCGAGACGGCGGACACTCTGGCGGCCATGCGTGAGGCCAAAAAGAAGGGGGCCAGGGCACTGGGAATATGCAACGTGGTGGGTAGTACGATAGCCCGCGAATCGGACGGGGGAGTTTACATCCACGCGGGGCCCGAGATCGGAGTGGCCTCCACGAAGGCCTTCACTTCCCAGCTGGCTGCCCTCGGGGTCCTCACCGTGTACCTGGGGCGCATGAGGACGATGTCCATCGACGAGGGCAAGCTCATCGTGTCTGAGTTGAAGTCGATTCCCGAGAAGGTGGAGAAGATACTCTCCGAGAGCTCGAAGATCGAGGAGATCGCAAAAGAGTATTACAGTCATTCCAACTTCATTTATCTTGGTCGAGGGTGGAACTTCCCCGTGGCGCTGGAAGGAGCGCTGAAGCTCAAGGAGATCTCCTACATTCACGCCGAAGGCTATCCTGCCGCGGAAATGAAGCACGGCCCCATCGCTCTCATCGACGAGAACATGCCCGTGGTTTTCATCTGCATAAGGGACAGCGCCTATGACAAGATAATGAGTAACATGGAAGAAGTGCGAGCTCGCCGCGGGAAGATAATCGCGGTGGCCACCGAAGGTGACAAGGAAATCCGTAAGAGGGCCGACCACGTGATCTACGTTCCCGAGACCCTGGGCGTTCTGACCCCTCTGCTCACGGTGATTCCCTTCCAGCTTCTTGCTTACCACATCGCGGTTCTGAGAGGGTGCGACGTGGACCAACCGCGCAATCTTGCCAAGAGCGTAACTGTGGAGTAGAATACCTGCACCGACTCACGCGGCCGAAACCGCTGCACGTTGGGTCGCAAGCCGCCCGTGGGAGCGGGGTAATCCCGCGGCTTCTGGAGGACCTTTTGTGACGAGGAGGGTGCATGGCTAAATCCGTCAAATCCGATGCCGCGCCGGCTCCGGTCGGGCCTTACAGTCAGGCTGTTCGAGTTCGTCCCAGCGAGCTTCTTTTCAGCGCCGGCCAGATACCTATTGACCCGTCCTCCGGGGAGATGGTTCCGGGCGGAGTCCCGGAGCAGACCAGACGCGTGCTGGAGAATCTGAGGGCCGTGCTGGAAGCCGCAGGATTCAGCATGCGGGAGGTGGTGAAGACTTCGGTCTACATGGCCGACCTGGGCGAGTTCGCGTCCATGAACAAGGTCTACGCGGAGTTCTTCTCGGAGCCATACCCCGCGCGCTCGTGCTTTCAAGTGGGGGCGCTGCCGAAGGGGGCGCTCGTGGAGATAGACGTGGTGGCCGTTAAGGAAGGGGACTGAAGCGGCCGGAGCGTGCTGGGAGGACCCACGAAGAAGGAAGGTCTTTCATGAGTAAGAGGAAGGGTCTTCCGGGACTCACGGCGAGAGTCTCGGGGGCCGGGTGAGCATCCAAGATAGGTCCGGGTGACCTGGAGAAGATTCTGAGCGGAATGCCGCGGCGCGGCCGGAGTAAGAAAGTGCTGGTAGGGCTGGATTCTCTGGACGACGCCGGGGTGTATCTCGTGAGAAAAGACCTGGCGCTGGTTCACACGGTGGACTTCTTCACGCCCATAGTTGACGACCCGTATGACTTCGGCGCCATAGCTGCCGCGAACGCGCTCAGTGACGTTTACGCCATGGGGGCAGTTCCTGTGACGGCGCTCTGCATAGTCTGCTTCCCGCCGGACGAGCTGGACCTGTCCGTTCTGAGGAAGATGCTGCGGGGGGGAGCGGACAAGCTCAGGTCCGCGGGAGTAGAGCTTCTCGGGGGGCACTCGGTGAAGGATAAAGAGGTCAAGTTCGGCTTCGCAGTGACCGGTACAGCGGAGCCGTCTGAGATAGTGACCAAGTCCGGGGCCAGGGTGGGTGACGTGCTCGTTCTCACCAAGCCTCTCGGCGTGGGGGTCCTGAGTACCGCCCTCAAGGCGGGCAAGCTGCACGGCCGGCGGGTTGGGGAAATGGTGCGGCAGATGTCTCGCCTGAACGACGACGCCTCAAGGATCATGCGCAGGGTGGGCGTAAGCGCGTGCACTGACGTGACGGGTTTCGGGCTACTGGGCCACGCCTGCGAGATGGCGGCCGGCAGCAAACGCACTCTGAGGTTCGATTGCTCCGAGGTGCCCCTGCTGAAAGGGGTACTTGACTTCATCAGGAAAGGAGTGTTTCCGGGCGGACTTGGGCTGGTGCGACGGCACCTGAGCAGGCGCATGTCAGTCAGCGCCGGCGTCTCCCGGGAGCTGGTGGACGCCATGTGCGACCCGCAAACCTCGGGCGGGCTGCTGATGAGCGTGCCTCGAGAGAAGGCGGACAGGCTGATGCGGGCCCTGAGGCGCACGGAAGGGGGATTCGCTGCGAAGGTGGGGGACGTGGTGCGGAGGCAAAAGACCGCGATTGTAGTATACTGAGGGGACGCGTGACCGGGTGAGAAAGTGCAGGTTCAGTGCGGGAGCGGATGAGTTCTGGTGGACTCCTAGGACTTCAAATCCTTCTGTCGGGCGCTGATAACGTCCGAGGTGGGTTCGATTCCCACACGTTCCCGCCATAGTCCGTTCGATGCTGTGAGAATCCGTTCGATGCTGTGAGCGTTCTGAGCACTGTGATCCTGAGCGCAAGGAGAAAGCACCGGCAGCCGTTCACGGGATTCGTGATCCCGCCGAGGTGAGTGAAACTGAAGTTCGTTTCCGCGCTCATCGTTTTCTCGTGCCTTTGCGTCTCGGTCCATACGGCCTGTCAGGCGGGCACCTCTCCCCAGCCGAGCCGGGCACGGCCGCCTGTGGAGCCGTCCTACAGGGTCATGTTGAGGTCCCTGGTCTATCCGGGGTGGGGTCAACTCTACAACGGGAGCTCCACGAAGGCGGTGGTCGTGTTTGCGTCCGAGACGGCGCTTCTGGGGATGATCTACCACGAGTCCAGAGAAGCCACAAAGGCGTACGACGCGCATCTGGCTGCTCCGGACCCCAACGCCGCGGCCCGCCTGTACGAGGAGTACGAGAGGCACTTTGAGAGGAGAGAGTCATTCATCTGGTGGACGGTCGGACTGGTGCTGTTCAGCATGGCGGACGCCTACGTGGACGCCAATCTCACGACGTTCGAGGAGGAGTTCGATGACACGAAGGAGGGACCGAGAGTCTCGCTAAGGGCAACGGGGTCGCCGCGGGGCGGCTTCGTCTCCCTTCAGTACCTCTTCTAGGAGCAGACCCTGAGGGGACTCCGGTCAACCGGAGGCCACGTGCCGGGAGCTCAAGGACGGACTGAAGCCCGGCGCACAGGGTTTATTCATTATGATCAAAGAAGCCAGCAACATAAGGAACTTCTGCATCATCGCCCACATAGACCACGGGAAATCGACTCTGGCGGACAGGTTTCTCGAGATAACGGGCACCATCGCGCGGGAGCAGATGAAAGAGCAGATTCTGGACGACATGGACCTCGAAAGGGAGCGAGGCATAACCATTAAGTCTCACCCTGTCACAATGCGACATGAGGTAGGGGGAAGGGAGTACGTCCTCAATCTCATCGACACGCCGGGTCACGTGGACTTCTCCTACGAAGTCTCCCGGAGCCTCGCGGCCTGCGAGGGAGCGCTTCTTCTGGTGGATGCTGCACAGGGCGTCCAGGCGCAGACGGTGAGCAACCTCAACATGGCGAGAGAAGTGGGACTCACAATCGTGCCGGTCGTCAACAAGATAGACATTCCGTCCGCGGGCGTCGACGCCACGCTGAAGGAGCTCTCTTCGCTGCTCGGAAGCGAGATACGCATTGACCGCTGCAGCGCAAAGACCGGGGAGGGAGTGGAGGGGGTGCTCGAGAGAATCGTGGCCGAGGTGCCTCCGCCCCGGGGCTCGCGCGGGAGCGCACTGAGGGCTCTGGTGTTTGACTCGGAGTTCGACCAGTTCAAGGGAGTCGTGACATACTTGAGAGTGGTGGAGGGCGTCATCAACGTCGGGATGCGCGTGAGGCTTGTCTCCACGGGGAAGGAGTTCGAGGTCACGGAGCTCGGGGTGTTCGGGCCTTCCATGGTCCCGCGCAGGAGCTTGAAGGCGGGGGAGGTGGGCTACATGATGGCCGGGATGCGGAAGGTCACGGACGCCAAGGTGGGCGACACGGTTGCCGACGCCAGCCGGGAGAGAGTCAGCCCGCTGCCGGGATATCGCCAGGTCAAGCCGATGGTGTTCTGCGGAATACATCCGGTCGAGAGCGAGGAGTATGAGATGCTGCGAGATTCGCTGGGTAAGCTTCAGCTGAACGACGCTTCGCTCGTCTTCGAACCCGAGAGGTCCACGGCCCTGGGTCTGGGCTTCAGGTGCGGGTTCCTGGGATTGCTGCACATGGAGATCGTGAAAGAGAGACTGGAGCGCGAGTACGGCGTGTCCATCATCGCCACGGCGCCGAACGTGCGGCTGAGAGTCAGCCGTAAGAACGGCGAGTCTCTATACGTGGACAACCCCAGCAAGATGCCCGCTGCCGGCCAGATCGAATCCACGGAAGAGCCTCACGTGCTTGCCGAGATCCTGACTCCCGCGGAGTATCTGGGAGGAGTGATGAAACTCTGCTCGGAGAAACGGGGTATTCATTGTGGGATGCACTACCTGAGCGAGACGACGGTCCAGCTGGCGTGCGAATTTCCGCTTTCCGAAATTGTATTGGACTTCTATGATAGGTTAAAATCTATATCGAGGGGCTACGCCTCCTTCGACTACGAATTCTGTGGATTCAGGGAGTCGAAACTGGTAAAGCTGGACATACTGCTCAACGGTGAGCCGGTCGACGCGTTCTCGGCCATAATCCACGAGCAGAACGTGTACACGTGGGCAAGGAACATCACCGCCCAGCTGAAGGAGCTTATTCCGAGGCAGCTGTTTCAGGTTGCAATCCAGGCTTCGGTGGGAAACAAGGTGATAGCCAGGGAGACCGTCGGGGCCCTGAGGAAGCACGTGACCGGAAAGTGTTACGGTGGCGACGTCACAAGGAAGAGGAAGTTGTTGGAGAAGCAGAAGGCAGGCAAGTTGAAGATGAAACGACTTGGTCACGTCACTGTTCCTCACGAAGCGTTTCTTGCCGTGCTCAAGGTGGGCGATAGGTCTTAGGTCTCTGGGGGTTTAAACGATGAACGAGAAGAAGTGGAAGAGGAAGTCGGTCGTCAGGGAATACGTTGAAGCCATCGTGATAGCCGTGGTCCTCACTCTTATCGTGAGAGCCTTTGTCATCCAGGCTTTCAGAATCCCTACAGGCTCGATGATGGACACTCTTTTGGTCGGCGATTTCCTTTTCGTCAACAAGTTCATCTACGGGGCGAAGGT
>CP070702.1:368548-372194 GCA_020349905.1 Candidatus Eiseniibacteriota bacterium | reverse complement strand
TTACCTTCACTTCTGTGGCTTCCCCAGAACTTCTTCCGCCAGCTCGTCGTCCATCGGATGGGCCTCGGCCAGAAGCTGGCGATATTTCACGAAGTCGATGACGTCCTTTCCGGTGAGCTTCCTCGTGTTGAATGCAGTGAAGCCGAGGAACGCCTCCGTGTTCATGTTGACCGCAAGCCAGTGACGGTTGGCTATCTTGCACTGGTCCCAGAAGAACTTCTTCTTGAGCCGGATACCGTCTACGGACTTGATGAGACAGCCGGGCATGAGGTTGGTGAAGTTCCAGATGATTTCGCCGACGGCCTTGTCCAGCAGCTCGAAATCCACGGTCGCGGTCTTGAGAAACTCCCTGGCCTTCTTACCCTCTTCGCCTCGCACGAACTCTCCGTACACGATCTCGCCATCGTCCACGTAGCGGTCTGTTATCACGGCGGGGTTTCTCACCCACTTGCCGTCCTTCTTCAAGACCGGAACAACACGGCTTATAAGACCCAGCCTCTTCATCTTGTAGGCGCTCCATAGCTCACAGGAGATGCAGTTCCACATGGCGTCTTCGATGCTCAGGTACCACGGCAGAAAATCCGTGGAGCCTCCGTCCGGAGCAGAACCGTGCCTGGGTCCGGCCTGCCCGAATATGGCGTTGTCTCCGGAAAGAGTGATGTCGCAGGCCATCCCGATTTCCTGCCCGCCGGCGATCCTCATGCCGTTGACCCTGCAAATCACCGGTTTCTTGCACATCAGGATGGCGTCGACCATTCCGTTAAAGAGGTCCATGTATTCGCCGTATTCGGTCGGCTTCTTGGAGTAGTACTCGGCGTATTCCTTGGTATTGCCGCCCGTGCAGAACGCCTTGTCTCCGGCGGCCGTGAAGACCACCGCGACGACTCCGCGGTCCATCGAGGCCCTGGAGAAACCGGCTATGACCCCCTTTACCATCTCCGTGGTGTAGGAGTTGTACTGGGCAGGATTGTTGAGGGTTATCCAGGCCGTGTTGAGCTTGGGCACGGGCTTGCCGTCGGAATCCTTCACGGGGCGCAGCTCGTAGATGACACCGGGCGCCTCTTTCCCGAAATGTTCGTCACCCCAGAGGTAGTGATCTTTCATCTCGTCGTCCCTCGGCAACCATTCAAGACCCATTTTCGCCCTCCTTTTGTCCGGAGGATCCTTCCGCCGAGCTCGCATGCGCGTCCACGATGGAGAGGATCTCCTTGTCTGCAAGAAGCCGCTTTGAATACTTCGCCCTGTCAAAAATCTTTGCCACCAGCTCCTTGTCCGGCTCGATGTTCCTCTTCTTGAGCCAGTAGACGACGTTTGACTCGCCGCTCATCGGTCCTATCTCGATTACCTGCTCCAGGCCGAACATCCCGGCCGGCACGCCCGAATACACCCGGTCGGCCAGCCACGCATGTCCCTTCTTCTCTGCCTTTATGACCGCAGCGGCGTGCACGCCCGTTGCAGTCCTGAACGCGTCCCTTCCCACCACGGGATAGTTGTGAATGAGGGGCACGCGACACGCCTCCGAGACGAGCCTGCAGTATGCGGGAAGATGACTCAAATCTAGGTCGATGAGTCCCAGCAGGGTGAGGTTGACCAGAAGAAGGTCTATCGGGACGTTTCCGGCCCTCTCTCCGATTCCGAGGGCCGTTCCGTGCAGCCTGTCCGCTCCGGCTTCCACGGCAGCGATGGCGTTCGGAACAGAAAGCCCCCTGTCGCGATGGCCGTGCCAGTCCACCTTCACGTCTTCACCCGTCTCCTTCACGACGCCTCGCACGAAGTTGACGAGGTTCCTTGCGCCCGCTGGTGTGGCGTGCCCGACCGTGTCGCACACGCAGACCCTTCTGGCCCCGCACTCGATGGCTGTCGTGTAGAGCTTGCTGATGGTGTCCGGGCGCGCCCTCGTGGTGTCTTCGGTCACGTACATGACGGAGTGTCCTCTCTGGATGCAGAATCTGACCGCCTTCTCGGTCAGCTCCAGCAGGAAGTCAGGAGTCCATCCTTCCGCGTACTGCCTGATGGGGCTCGAACCTATGAAGGTGGAGACCTCAATGTGCACGCCCGTCTTCTGCGTGATGTCGAGCACTGGCACGATGTCCGATTCGAGCGTGCGAGCCGCACAGTTGGGCTTTATCTTGAGCTTGGCCCTGGCGATTTCCTCTGCCAGAGCTCGCGTCGATTCCGCGGTCCTGGGACCAGCCCCCGGGAGACCGATGTTGGCTCCCTGTATGCCAATCTTGTCCATCAGGTGGAGCATCTTCTTCTTGTCTTCTATAGAGGGGTCCGTCACCGAGGGAGACTGGAGTCCGTCTCTCAACGTCTCGTCGTCAAACTCGATGTCATTCTTACCTGCCGGCTTCTCGCCCTCGGCCAGGTTCCAATCGTAGAAAAGCTCCTTGTCCTCAATTCTTTCCACAGCGCCCTCCGGCTTCGTTGACTCTCCCGCGCACGAACTCGACCATGCCGCCGGCGTCGATTATCTCCTGTATCATTGGCGGAAAGGCCGTGGCCTTGTATTTCTTGCGGAGAGACACGTTCTCAATCTCTCCTTTCCCGAGATCCACCACCAGTTCGTCTCCGTCCCGGACTTCCTCGGCCGCTTCCGGGGACTCCAGGACCGGAAGCCCGATGTTTATGCTGTTGCGAAAGAAGATCCTCGCGAAAGACTTGGCTATCACGCACGAAATCCCCGCGCCCTGAATTGCGAGCGGAGCGTTCTCCCTCGAGCTTCCGCAGCCGAAGTTAACACCTGCCACGATGAAGTCTCCCGGCTCTATCTTCTCGACGAAGTTGGGGTCTAAGTCCTCCATGCAGTGTCGGCCCAGCTCTTCCCTGTGAAAGCTCGTGCAGTGCCGGGCAGGGATGATGACGTCCGTGTCGATGTTGTCGGCCAGCTTGTGGGCTTTACCTTTGAGCATTACTTCCTCTCCGCCTCGGGAATTCCGTTCGTGCCTGAATTCCTGTTTGTATCAGAACTCCTGTTGGCCGCTGCGTTCCTGTCACTCGCGGCGTTCCTCTCCGCCGGGGTCTCCTTGTTCGTCATGACTTCCCAGATGCTCTCGAGCATTCTCCCTATCTGGGTCCGCTCGGGCTCAGAGAGACTACCGAGCGCCGCACTGTTCACGTCGCTTGCGCAGTGGGCGAGACTGCGCTTCAGCTTTTTTCCTTTCTCGGTGAGGAATATGTTTATGACCCTTCGGTCGTCCTTCTTTCTTCTGCGCACCACGAGACCGTCCCGTTCCATCCGGTCGGAGATCCCGGTGATGGTGGTGCCGTCGAAGTCCAGGCACTTTCCCAGCTCGGTGAGAGACAGACCGTCTGCCTCCCAGAGCTTCTCCAGAACGATGTATTGGGTGGAAGTGATGGAGTACTGCGAGAGCTTAGCGTCCAGGGCGCGCTTCATGCTCCGCGCGGCGCGAGAGAGGAGGAAGCCGAGGTTGAAATCGGAGTTCTCCATGGGCTCCGCCACCACCTGACAGGTCTCGAAGAGGGCCTGACCGACGGTCCCAGAAATGCATGCTTCAGGAGCAAATCCGGCCGACGAACGAATCTCGCAAGGACGCAGGGCAAACGGGCGCGAGAATGTTTCGCATACCCATATTTGCCATACAAATAATAAGCATACAGAATAATTTGTCAAGGGCTTTCGGCG
>CP070702.1:361912-368448 GCA_020349905.1 Candidatus Eiseniibacteriota bacterium | reverse complement strand
GAATCATATTCCAGGGCTTGCTCGAACCTAGGAACGGCATTCTGGGGCTGCCAATCCTCCCGCGCCAATACTCCTGCCACAAAGTGCCTGTACGCCTCTGTGGAAGCAGTGGTAATAGTGGTCACAGATAGTGCCACCGGTGTCTCCTCGATTCCATACTCCCGGTAAACCAACGGCAGGACCTCCGCTATCATCAGATTAGCAAGCTCCGCCATGTTGCTTCCATCCACCCGCCGAGCGGCAAGGCTCCTCCCGGTTCGGGTGTCCACGAGACGCCACACTGCGTACTGACCCTCCTTGATGTCCCCGGATAGAAAAATCGTCGACCCCGACTTCCTCGCCACCTCCAGAACCTGGTCCTCCGCAATCGGACCTCGAGCGGACCCAAAGAAACGACGACGCAGATCATGGAGCAAGTCGGGGCTAACTACGCGAATGGGACAGACCTCCACTAGTCCAACATGAAGGAGACCCGTGATTTCAGCAGACGCAACAGGATCTTCAGGATTCACGAGATTGCGGAAGTCGATAACGGCAAGTGAAAGCTCCTCAAGCGACGGCATCGCAGATCTCTGACGAAACTGGATCGAAGCGAACACAATGAGGACGATTACAACTGCGGTGGCTGCCATTCCGCCAAAAAGCTTGCTTCTTGACGACAGAAAGGACGATATGACAGTCCGTTCTGCCCGAAGTGATTTTCCTTCGGCTGAACTTTCTTTCAACTTATCGAGATCGTCTTTCAAATCCAATACGGACTGATACCTTTCTCCCGGCTCCTTTCTCAGCATCTTGTCAATAATGAGCTGCGAATCCTCTGGCAGATCGCTTCGGTAACTTGATAGCGGCTTGTACTCCTGGTGGACGATCTCATAGAGCAGTGCCGCCTCGTGCTCTCCCTTAAACGGCGGCTCACCGGCCAGCATCTCATAGAGCGTCACCCCAAGCGAAAAGACGTCGCTACGAACATCCATCTCCTCTCCACGAGCCTGCTCCGGAGACATATATGCCACCGTCCCCACTGTCATCCCCGTCTTCGTCACCTTCGTCCGACCGGCAAGCTTGGCCAACCCGAAGTCCATGATCTTAGCGACCCCATCCTTCGTGACCATGATATTTGCAGGCTTGATGTCTCTGTGAACCATCCCTGCTCCATGTGCCTTCGCCAATCCCTCTGAAGCTTGAGTTACGATGTCCATCGTCTCCCCGAAGGAAAGCGGTCCCCGGCCTATCTTCTCCCTGAGGGTCTCCCCCTCGTAAAAGTCCATACATATGAAGAGCAGACCGTCCGGGGTCTCGTCGATCTCGTGAATGGTACAGATGTTGTGATGTTGGAGAGCCGAGGCAGCTTGGGCTTCGTGTACGAAGCGCCGCTTGGCGTCTGCGTCACGGGTGAGTTCTGACGGAAGGAATTTCAGGGCAACAGTTCGCTTGAGCTTGGTATCCTCTGCCTTATAGACAACACCCATCCCACCTTCACCAAGCTTCTCGAGGATCCTATAGTGGGAGATTGTCTTGCCGATCATGCGTGACTCACTCGCTGTGTACGCCGGTCATATTGCTCGCCGTGTGCAGAAGTGAGAAGGTCAGCTACCGATTAGGATACTAATGCAGGAACAGGAACGGTGCAAGTGCAGGAGGAATAACAGTACAAGATAAGGTTGGAGGTGAGTCAAGTTGTGGAAGACGGGTAATCGCTTGCAGAATAAGACGTTAGAGAGGTGCGTGCCCTAAGGGACGATTATCGAACTTGGGCGGTGGCGGCGTGAGGGGGATTTCGGGACGCCATAGGCGAAGAACTTGTCAACCTGAGTCTACACGTTCCTCAGCTTTCTCCACGCGCTTCCTCATCTCGTCCACCATACCCTTCACTTCAGCCATAATCTGCTTGAACTGCTCGTCGTCGTGAAGATTCTCAAACAGGGGGTCAATGGAAACCTTGCTGTAGTTTCTCCACCCTGCGTCAATAGCTCTTTGCAGCCAGACGTAGGCTTTCTCCTTGTTCCCCTGGGCTGCGTTGATTGAGGCGATGCGATAACGAATATAGTGCGACTCGTTGCCCTCCTCCACCCACCCTTGGGCAGCCCGAAGATATTCCGCGAAGATCTCGCGGGCCTCATCCTGACGACCCATCTTCCAATACAGGTACGCCAGGTTGATGATATGGGATGGGCTCGTCGACGTAGTCAATTCCCCCGATGCAAGCTCCCTAGCCTCTTCATAGTACTTCATTGCTTGGGCATAATTACCGGAGAAAAACTCCACATCCCCCACACGATCCAGCCCGAAGGGCTTGTTGGCCGTGATCGAAAGATGTTTCCTGGCGCATGCTCTCGCCTGGTCATACTCGTCCTGCTCCACATAGACTTCAATCAACGCGTCATACGCAAAGCTGAGATCGGGTTGAAGATCCACGGACTTTCTGAGCCAGAGCTCTGCTTCGTCGTAATCCTTCAAAGCTGAATGCACTGCTCCAACTAGACAGTATAAGTACGGGGTCGAAGGATTTCGGCTCACGGCTCTCCTTATCCATTTCAATGCCTCGTCCAGCTCCCCCATGGACAGGTGTGCCCAGCCCGCGTTGGCCATAGCTGGCTCATAATTCTCATTCAATTCTAAGGCCGTCAGGTTGGCTTCAAGTGCTTTCCTGAACCATCCCTTGACAAGATACGAGACCCCCAGTGCTTTGTAGGCCTCAGCGCAATTTGGATCAATCGAGATTGCCCTTTGGCAAGCTTTAATGGCCGAGTCAAGCCAGACAGAGGCGAACTGGAATTTGCCAACGCCTTGGCCGTATGCGTCACCCAGGCCTGCGTACGCCATGGCATAGTTGGGATCGAGCTCCAACGCATTCTTGAATAGCTCAATCGCATTCTCATTATCCTGCTTTCGATAACGACTGTAGTAGTCACGCCCCCTGAGGTAGTATTCGTACGCCGTAAGATTCTCGGTGGGCTTTCTCTGAATGAGTTCTCTCTGTCCAGGAGACAAACTGGTTTTCAGAGCCGCAGCGATCTGTATGGCAACGTCGCTCTGGATGGCGAAAATGTCTTTCATCTCACGATCATACGTCTCCGCCCATATATGCTCGTCCGTCCGTGCGTCTATCAGCTGACCCACAACACGAATCCGATTACCCGAACGACGAACGCTTCCCTCTAGAATTGCCGCCACACCGAGCTCCTCGCCTATCTGCCGAAGACTCTTGTCGCTGTCCTTGTACAACATTACCGAGGTCCGGGAAATGACCTTCAGTTCCCCTATCTTTGCAAGTTGAGTAATAATGTCTTCCGTTAGCCCGTCGCTGAACCACTCGTTCTCAGGATCGGGAACCATATTCTTGAAGGGTAGTACGGCAATCGACTTCTCACCTAGAGGGGAGATGTCCACGCCACCGCGAGGAGCGAGCTGGGTTACTAGTACGTAGGCAACAAAGGCCACCACGGCTGCAACACCTGCGAGGGCGGCACTGCGTAGGGTCAACTTCTTCGGGGATCGAGCCTCAAGACCAACGCCTGTCTCTTCGTCGCGTATCCTCCTCAAGTCCGCCAGTACCTCGGCTGCACCCTGGTATCTCGTTCTTACTCCCTTTTGCAGGGCTTTGTCGATGATGCGTTCTAACTCCATCGGTACGCCGGTGCGGACGGCCGTAATGGGCTCTGGCTCTTCATTCAAAATGCAATACACAACAGCTTCACCGTAGTCCCCTTTGAAAGGCAGCTGACCCGTCAGCATCTCATATAGAATCACGCCGAGGGACCATACGTCCGAACGATGATCCACTTCCTCACCCCGGGCCTGCTCAGGCGACATGTAAGCTATCGTGCCAACTTTTGTCCCTGTCTTCGTCAGCTTCGTACCCCCAGCAAGCTTGGCCAGGCCAAAGTCCATGATCTTTGCCTGACCCTTAGACGTCACCATCACGTTCGCACTCTTTATGTCCCTGTGTACTATCCCCCTTTCGTGCGCCTCCTGAAGTCCTTCTGCCACCTGAATGACGGTGCTCAATGCCTCATCGATCTTCATAGGGCCAGAGGCGATCTTCTCCTTGAGGGTCTTTCCTTCAATGCACTCAGTGGCAATGAAGATCTGCCCGTCTGCTTCGTCGATCTCGTGTACCGTGCAGATATTGGGATGGCTCAAAGCAGCGGCGGCCTGCGCTTCATGCAGGAAACGAGCTTTGGCCTCTGAGTCACGGGTGAGTTCAGGGGGCAAGAATTTGAGGGCAACTGTTCGCTTAAGCTTAGTGTCCTCTGCCTTGTACACCACACCCATGCCGCCTTCACCAAGCTTCTCGAGGATCTTGTAGTGGGAAATGGTCTTGTCTATCATAGCAACTCACTCTTTGTCTACGCGGGTCGTAATGCTCTCCGCCTGCAGAAGTGAGCAAAGTCAGCTTGCAGTAGGATACTAATGCACCAATGGCAACAGCGCAAGTGCGGGGAGCGTTAGAGTGCAAGGGAAGGCTGGAGGCGAGCCGCGCGATGCAGTGTCGGTAATTAGCTGTAATATAATCAGTTAAGAGCTAGCGTGCCCTAAGGGACGATTATCGAACTTGGGCGGTGGCCGCGTGAGGGGCTTCGTCATTGCTCAGGCTTGATCTTGGCCAGCAACGCCCGGACCCGGGGATCCTTGCGGATAATGTCAATTGCCGGATCGATACACATGATAATCAACCACAAGTCACGTTCTTCATATGCCTTAATCAGCCAAGCGTGCACCTGATCAAGTTCTTTGAGCCCCAAGTGGACATGCGCAAAGCACATCGGCCGTATGTATTCACGTTCGGATCTATCCGCGAGCTCTGCAAGTACCTTTTGGGCTTCTGCTACCCGACCGCTCATGCCGTACACCCATCCCAGAGTCGACAACATCCACGGATTGTTACCCGATAGGTCCACCGCCCGACGGCTCTCGGCAATGGCGTCATCGTATCTCGACTGATGGCAATAGCTACTTCCTAGCAGCCAGTGCGCGAGCGCGTATTGCGGATTCAACTCGAGTGTTCTCTTCAACTGCACTATCGCCCGGTCGAACTCCCGTACTCCGATCAAGAACATCGCATAGAACGTATTGGCCGGCATCGAGAGCGGGTCTAACTCTATCGCCCGCTCGCTCTCACACAGGGCCTCGTCACTCCGATTCGTGAGGCGCAGAGTTGTAGCGTACCAGTAATGTGCCGGCGCGTAGCTCGGATTGAGCCCGATCGCCCGCTTGAATTCATTCTCTGCTGCCGAGTGATCCCAATCGTACCACTCGTGGATGAATCCCAGAGAGCTGTGGACTTCAGCGAGCGTATTGTCGATTTCGAACGCTTTCAGCGCGTTTTCCCTGGCCTTGGGTAAGACATCCCTGGGGGGCATGAAACCGTAAAATCCAAGCAAGTTGTAAGAATCTGCGAGCCCAGTGTACGCCTGCGCGTAATTCGGGTCCCGGGCAAGCGCGCGGTTGAAATACTCGATCGCTCTTTCCAGGCCTTTGCCACGCTGCTCCCAGAAGAACCGACCCTTGATATAGAGATCGTACGCTTCCAGATCTTCGGTACCTCGCTTTACGAGCAGAGCAGCCTCATCCCCCAGGAGTTCTATTTTCAGCTTCTCGACAATCGCAAACGAGATCTCGTCCTGAACAGCAAACACGTCTTTCATATTCCTATCGTACTTTTCTGACCATATGTGATATCCGTCTGTAACATTGATGAGCTGGGTCGTTACGCGGAGTCGGTCACCCGCCTTACGAATGCTTCCCTCGAGAACGGTATCTACGTTCAGCTTGTCGCCGATCTCACGAACGTCATACTTCTCACCCTTGAATGAGAATGCAGATGTCCGAGCCGCCACTCGCAATGTCTTGATATGGGTCAAGGCATTTATCAGCTCCTCGGCAAGGCCATCACAGAAATACTCTTGATCCTTCTGAGGGCTCATGTCCTCAAATGGAAGCACTGCGATTGAATGCCTTGGCCCCGAGGATGGCTCAAAGGTAGTCCTTGTCGCGCGCTCTTCTCTGAGTTTCCGCAGGTCCGTTACAAGATCTTCCATACGCTGGTAGCGTCTATCCGGACTCTTGG
Organism: Candidatus Eiseniibacteriota bacterium; assembly: GCA_020349905.1. Classification (GTDB taxonomy): domain Bacteria; phylum Eisenbacteria; class RBG-16-71-46; order JAFGJU01; family JAFGJU01. Next base: position 362,378 of record CP070702.1, on the reverse strand, counting down.
CCAGAGCCTCGTTGATGATTTTCTTAACGTCTGCAGGTGCGTCAAACCTAAGCTTTTTGACAGCGGTCGGTCTTTCATTCAAGATAGAGTATATGATGGCCTGGTCGTATTCGCCCCCAAACGGTAACTCGCCGGTGAACAATTCGTAGAGAACAACACCTAGAGACCAGATATCCGTGCGGTGGTCTACGCTCTTTCCGCTTGCCTGCTCGGGGGACATATACGCAACTGTCCCCAGAGTTGTGCCTTCTTTGGTGAATTTAGTCGTTGCGGCCAGCTTCGCTAAGCCAAAATCGATTATCTTCACGCGACCGCGCTCTGAGATGAGAACGTTGGCAGGTTTTATGTCTCGATGGAGAATCCCTTTCTCGTGTGCCTCAGCCAGACCGGATGCGATCTGCATCACGATGTCCGAAGCCTCTTCGAAACCGATTGTGCCCTCATCCATCACATCCTTGAGCGTTTT
>CP070702.1:357144-361812 GCA_020349905.1 Candidatus Eiseniibacteriota bacterium | reverse complement strand
GAGAGTTTCGTACTATTCCTGAACAAGTCACCGTTTGCTATTCACCGGACTTTTCTCACCCCTCCCGAGCCCCGTTCCAGAATTTCGTCGGCGACCTGGCCCAGATTTTCAAGGCCGAGGTTGTCGAGTTGCAGTCCAATCCCGACATGCCAGCGACGCGACCATTCTACAAGCAGTACGTACCGCCTGCTCTGTTCCGACTGGCTCGCCACATCTACTATAGTGCTAGCCTGGGACTCAGGAAGCGAGGCATTTACTGAGAGCTATGGTGAACAAATTCTCTGTACCAATCCCGGATGGTGAAAATGAACATGTCTTCCAAACGTATTGCGGACCTTTCTCCAGAGAAACGTGAGCTCTTTCTGCGACGATTTGATAAAGAAACAGGGGATGTTTCACGAACACAAATAAGGCCCCAAAGGAGAGACTCTAACTCTTTTCCTCTGTCCGTTGCCCAGCAACGACTGTGGTTTCTCGATCAATTGGAGCCTGGCAATCCTGCCTACAGTATCCCGGCAGCCTATCGCGTAACGGGTCGACTGAACGTGACCGCACTAGAGCAGAGCTTGAGTGAAATTGTACGCAGGCACGAAACTCTGCGAACTAGCTTTCCGGTTGTGGATGGGCAATCGGTCCAGGTCATCTCCCCAGACGTAGATTTGACCCTGCCGCTGGTCGACCTCCGAGAACTCCCTGAGACCGAGTGGGAGGCTGAAGCTCAGCGACAGGCCACCGAGGAGGCTCAGCAGCCCTTCGATCTGGCACGAGGGCCGTTGTGGCGCGTTAAACTCCTGCGTTTGTCCGAAGGTGAACATGTGTTCCTCCTGACTATGCATCACATCGTCTCCGATGGCTGGTCCCTCGGCGTGTTCATGCGGGAACTGGTAACGCTCTACGAAGCCTTCTCCACTGGGAAGCCCTCGCCGCTTCCTGAATTGCCCATCCAATACGCCGATTTTGCTGTCTGGCAGCGCCGGTGGCTGCAGGGTGAGATGCTGGAGTCTCAGCTTAACTATTGGAAGCAACAACTGGGCGATAGCCCCCCCGTGCTGCAGTTGCCCACCGACCGACTGCGTCCGCCGGTCCAGACCTACCGAGGTGCAAGGCAATCTCTGGAGCTACCCAAGAACCTAAGCGATGCCCTCAAGGCGCTGAGCCAGCGAGAAGGGGTCACCCTGTTCATGATCTTACTGGCGGCATTCAAGACGTTGCTTTACCGTTATACAGGGCAGAAAGACATTGTTGTAGGCTCTCCCATTGCTAACCGCAACCGGGCCGAAATCGAGGAGCTGATTGGGTTCTTTGCCAACGCTTTGGTGATACGCACCGATCTTTCTGGCAATCCGAGTTTCCGGGAACTGCTAGGTCGGGTGCGCGAGGTGACCTTAGGGGCCTATGCTCACCAAGACCTGCCCTTTGAGAAGCTAGTGGAGGAACTGCAACCTGAGCGAGATATGAGCCGCACCCCGCTGTTCGACGTAATGGTCAGCCTTGTCAATACTCCACAGAGGGCTTTGGAACTTCCTGGGCTAATCCTTGAGGTCCAGAAACTGACCGAATCGGAATCGAAATTCCCGATGACTCTATATATAGTCGAACACGAAAGTGAGCTTAGCCTGCAACTGGTGTACCAGTGTGCGCTGTTTTCCTCTGAACGCGTGGCTTGCCTTCTGAATCAATTCCAATATCTGCTTGAACAAATCGTCACAGCACCGGAAAAGCCGATCCGGTCCTATTCGCTTGTGACGCCAGAATCCCGCTCTTTGCTTCCTGATCCTAGCGCGGTTCTGCCTGAGCCACGGTACGAGTTGGTCACGAGCATGTTTGCCACGTGGGTAAATCGCATGCCGGAACAGCCAGCGCTCTGCCAAGGCGACCAGGTCTGGACCTACGGCGAATTGGCTGAAAGCGCGTATGCCCTCGCGTGGGCTTTGCTGTCCCAGGGACTCAAGCAAGGGGACGTAGTGGCAGTGTTCGGCCCGCGGAGCTTTGGGCTGATTGCCAGCATGATGGCCGCGCTCTTGAGTGGGGGGGTGCTGCTTACCATCGATCGGACCCTTCCGCGTAATCGGCAGCGGCTCATGCTCCAAGAAGCAGGAGCAAGGTGCCTATTGTACGTGGGTGGTCGGCGACCAGAAGATGAATGGATGCAGAAACTGTCGCCTCTACTCGTCATATGCGTGGACCCGGACAAAGGAGAAGCAATCGGGTTGGAAAGGGCCTCGAACCTTGAAGCGATGCACCTGCCAGAACTGGCTCCTGACGATCCAGCCTACATCTTCTTTACTTCCGGCACCACCGGTGTCCCTAATGGGGTGTTGGGGTGTCACAAAGGGTTGGGCCACTTTCTCAACTGGCAGCGCGAGACATTTGCTATTGGGCCACAGGACCGGTCGGCTCAACTGACGGGCCTTTCCTTTGACGTGGTCCTGAGGGATATCTTCTTGCCTTTGACCAGCGGCGCGACCCTTTGTTTGCCGGAAGATATGGACAGTCTTGGACCCGATGACATTATGCGCTGGCTGGAACGGGAGCGGATCTCCGTTTTGCACACGGTTCCGATATTGGCCCAATCCTGGTTAGCCAATGTTCCGGCAGAAGTCTCCCTGCGTGCCATGCGCTGGGTGTTCTTTGCTGGCGAACCGCTCACAGAGACCGTGGTGCGTCAGTGGCGTGCGACCTTCCCAGGTGGCGGCGGCGAAATCATCAATCTCTATGGGCCCACGGAGACGACGCTGGCCAAGTGTTTCTACCAGGTGCCGGCCGATGTCCTTCCTGGTGTACAGCCGGTGGGCTGGCCAATGCCGCAAACACAGGCTCTGGTTCTAGCGGAAAACAGTCAGTTGTGTGGCATCGGTGAGCCAGGCGAGATTGTGCTGCGCACGCCCTTCCGCAGTCTGGGCTATATTAACGCCCCTGAAGAAAGCCAGAAGCGGTTTGTCAAGAACCCAGTCCGCGATGATGAGCAGGATCTGCTCTACTACACCGGCGACCGCGGTCGCTACCGGCTGGATGGCGCGCTAGAGATTCTGGGGCGTCTCGATGACCAAGTCAAGATTCGCGGAGTGCGTGTGGAGCCAGGCGAGATCACGGTGACGCTTGCCCGACACCCTGCTGTGAAATCCTGTTTCGTAGCCGCCAAAAAGGACGAGCAAGGTCAGACCTACCTGGCGGCCTATGTCGTGGCCGCGAAGCAAGGTAATATGACTATCCCGGAGTTGAGATCCTATCTAAGCCGGCAACTGCCGGCAGTGATGGTCCCCGTAGCTTTTGTCTTCCTGGAGCAATTGCCCCTGACACCCAACGGCAAGGTAGATCGCCGCGCGCTTCCGGTGCCCGACCGAGCACGTTCCGAGGACAGCACTTTCGTGGCGCCCCGTACCCCAGTAGAGGAGAGGGTGGCAGAAACCTGGGCTCAGGTCCTTGGTGTTAAGCAGGTCGGCGTCCACGATGACTTCTTCGAGTTGGGAGGACACTCTCTGCTGGCAACGCAAGTCATCTCCCGGCTGCGCAACGCCTTCCAAGTGGAGTTGCCCCTGGGATGCATCTTCCAAGCGCCAACGGTTGCCGAACTTTCTGCGGCCATCGAGAAGGCCAAAGACAGCAGCGCTGAAGTTCGGGCCTCAATAATCGTGCCACTCTCTAGAAAGGCACACCGCATGAAACGATCCTCAACCGGCATGCTGACCGGAGTTGAAAAGAATGCATAAGGACAACGTGAAAATGCTATCTTCTTGCCAAGAATCCGCAACAGCAAACGACAAAACCCGGGATGTTTCGGGAGAAGATGTTTTTGTCTTTCCCATGTCCTTCGCCCAAGAGAGGCTGTGGTTTCTCGACCAGTTGGAGCCGGGTCGCCCTGTTTACAATATTCACATAGCTGTACGCCTCAGGGGACCGCTCAATGTGGCCGCGCTAGAACAGAGTCTCAAAGAGATTGTGCAACGTCATGAGATCTTGCGGACGACCTTCTCGCTTGTGGAAGGACAACCTGTTCAGCTCATTGTTCCGGCCCTGACCTTAACGCTGCCGGTGGTGGACCTTAGGAATCTGTCCGAAACCGAGCGAGAGGCCGAGGCCCAACGGCTAACCATCGAAGAGACTCAACGGCCCTTCGACCTGGCCCGAGGCCCCCTGCTGCGAGCTACCTTGCTGCGGCTGGACGAGGAGGGTCACGTCTTGCTTCTGACAATGCACCACATTGTCTCTGACGAATGGTCCATGGAAATCCTCTTTCGGGAGCTCTCGGCCCTCTACGAAGCCTTCTCGAGGGGGAAACCCTCCCCATTGCCGGAGCTTCCCATCCAATACGCAGACTTTGCTGTCTGGCAACGGCAGTGGCTGCAGGGGAGTGGGCTTGAGGCGCAGCTCCCTTTTTGGAAGAAGCAACTCGCTGGCTCCCCACCATTGCTGAATCTACCAACCGACCGGCTGCGACCAGCGATACAGACCTACCGGGGGGCACACCAATCTGTGATGCTGCCTTGGGCGCTGCTCGAATCGCTCAAGACCTTGAGTAGCCAAGAGAGAGCCACGTTGTTTATGACCCTGTTGGCGGCGTTCAAGGTGCTGCTCTACCGGTACACGGGGCAGGAAGACATCCTTGTAGGCATTCCCATCGCCAATCGCAACCGGGTCGAGATCGAGGGACTGATTGGATTCTTTGTG
>CP070702.1:353403-357044 GCA_020349905.1 Candidatus Eiseniibacteriota bacterium | reverse complement strand
GCCGAACTGCTGATGCCGTAGTCGTCAGAGTAGACGACGGGAACCGGCTCGAAGCATTCCCTGAGACCTTGCACGAGGGTCTCGTTCTTGCTTCCGCCACCGCTGATGATGAGCTCGTCGATACTCACTCTCGGGAAGACGAACCGCTCACACGCATCCGCGACGGAACGTGGGGTGAGCGCAGTGGCCGTAGCCACCAGGTCGGCGTCAGACAGGCCCAGCGCCCTGGCCCTCTCGAGCACGAGCATAACGAATTTACCTCCGAAGAGCTCTCGGCCCGTCGATTTCGGCGGCTCCGTCTGAAAGAACTCGTGGCCGAGCAGTTCCTTCAAGAGCTCCTCGTGCGGCGTTCCGCCGGCGGCAAGTCTGCCGTTCCTGTCGAACTCCTCTTGCCCGCGAGACGTCTCTCTCACCACGGCGTCGATGACCATGTTGCCCGGCCCGGTGTCGAAGGCAGACACCTGCTCTGCGGAACAGGCCCTGGGCAGCACCGTCACGTTCGCTATTCCCCCGATGTTTAGCAGCAGTCTGGATTTCTCGTCCGACCTGAAGAGCACGAAGTCTGCGTAGGGAACCAGCGGAGCGCCCACCCCGCCTGCCGCGATGTCTCTCGTTCGGAAGTCCGCTACGGTCGTCACGCTCATCCGTTCCGCGATGACGCACGGCTCGCCGATTTGCAGCGTGGAGGGCGCCCCCCACGCCGTGTGCTCACCCAACGGACAGTGATAGATGGTCTGCCCGTGAGAGCCGATGACGTCTATATCGGAGGGCTGAAGGCCTGCCCGCTCGGTTATCTTGCGCGCCGCCTCGGCGAAAAGTTCCCCTATGACGAAGTTGAGTTCGCTTATGACATCGACAGAGCTGCTTTCAGGAGTCGAGACCCTCAGGAGAGCGCGTTTGACCTCACGGTCGTAAGGAAAAGTGGCGTGTTCCATCACGAGGACCCTGGTCTCGGTGCCGCAACCGGTTATCTGGACAACGGCCGCGCTTATTCCGTCGAAGGAGGTACCGGACATAAGCCCCACCACCCGCTTCGTTCGCTTCTTACCTATCTTGAGAAGCTCTTTCACGGGTCCCCTTCCGCTGTTACAGATGCGCGCACGAGCACGGGCGCTTTATTTCCCGGCCCCGGCCGTTATCCCTTCGATAATGTGCCTCTGGAAGGCCAGAAACACAAGGATGATGGGAACCGCACACAGCGTGGAGCCGGCGGTCAGATGGCCCCAGTCAACGCTGTGTTCTCCCAGAGAGTAAAGTGCGAGACCGACTGGCAGGGTACGCATTCCCTCGGTGTTTGTCAATATCAGGGGGTAGAGAAAGGAGTTCCAGTTCACCAGAAACGTGTTGATGGCAACCACGGCCAGTGCCGGTCTCGAGAGAGGCAGGACGATTCTGAAAAATATCCTCATGTCGCTCGCGCCGTCCACCCGGGCCGCCTCCTCAAGCTCGACCGGAAGGGAGGTGACGTACTGGGAGATGAAGAAGACGTTGAATGCATCCACCAGGAACGGAAGGGTCAGCGCGAAGTAGGTGTTCATCATGTGGAGTTTCGAAATGAGAAGGTAGAGAGGAATCATGGTTATCTGTCGCGGCACCATGAGCATCGACACGACAGCTATGATGACGATTCGCTTTCCTTGGAACTCACGCCGCGCGATGCCGTACCCCACCATTGAGGCGAAGAGTAGATTCCCGAACACCACCACCGCACTCACAATGACGCTGTTGAGAAAGTAACGGGCAAAGGGGCCGCTCTGCCAGACGTCCACGTAGTTGCGGATGCTGGGAGCACTGGGCCACAGGTCGATGGCCTTTTTCATGACAGCGGCCTCGCCGCGCAACGAGGTGGCAACCATCCAGTAGAGCGGGAACAGGGTCGATACGAGCAGAAGAAGAAGCACGAGGGAAAGTATCGTCGTGCGAGCGTTCAGTCTAATACCGGTTCCCTTCGTTCTCATTCGCCGGCGGCCCTCCCCACTCGCAGGTACTTCATCTGGAGGACAGAGAAGGTCATGATGACCATGAAAAGCAGGTAGGCGATGGCGCTCGCGTAGCCCATCTCGAAACGATAGAACGCCCTGTCGTACAGGTAGAACACCGAGGTGAGCGTGCTGTTGAGCGGTCCCCCTCGCGTCATCACGAAAATCTCGATGAATATCTGGAACGAACGAATGGTGTTGATAACCACCACGAAGAGCGTGATGGGCCGTATCATGGGAACCGTTATGAACCGCAGGGTGTCCCAGAAGCCGCCGCCGTCTATGTGGGCCGCCTCGTAGAGATCCGAGGGTATGGCCTGGAGCCCCGCCAGAAAGAGTATCGTGTAGTAGCCGAAGCTGGCCCAGATGTCCATCACCATTATCGAAAGGAGCGACGTGCGCGGGTCGCCCAACCATGACCTTCCCTCACCTCCCAGCAGCTCCACCAGCTTGTTCACGAGCCCCGCCGGTGCGTAGAGTTGCTTGAAGATGATGGAGATGACCACTATGGAGATTATGGACGGGATGAAGAAGCCGCTCCGGTAGAACGAACGAAACGGTATTCTCTGGTTTATGGCAACTGCGAGGAAGAAAGCGATAAGAGTCGTGACCGGGACCGTACCTCCCACGAAGACCAGCGTGTTCTTGAGCGAAGTCCAGAAGAGCGGGTCGGTGAGTGCTTTCGAGAAGTTCGAAAGACCCACGAATTGCACCAGGTCCGGCCTGAGAGGATTGAAGCGAAGAAAGCTCAGAACGAGAGAAAAGACCAGCGGGAATACCCAGAAGATGCCGAACGATATGAGCCACGGAGAAAGAAAGACGACAGTGGAACGGTTCTTCTCTGTCCGGCCCATGATTCCTCTATCTTAAGCCGTCGCTCCGTGCGAGTATCTCTTCTATCTTCTTGTCCGCCTCTTTCAACGCACCCTCGGGAGAATTGACACCGTAGATAGCTTCCTCGACAGCCGCGTTTATCACTTCCTCTATTTCCACCCACCTCGGATGTGGGGGAGGAGGGACGGCCGTCCCAAGCTGAACGACGAAGATTCTCTCGAGAGGATGTGATTCGTAGTAAGGATCGTTCTCGGCACCTCTCAAGGCCGGCTGCACGCTCTTCGCTTTACGGCAAAGAGAAATCACGTTTTCTTTAGAACTCAGAAACCGCGCCAGTTTTAGGGCCTCCTTCTTGTGCTTGGAGTTTACGAACGTCACCAGCACCTCGCTTCCCGCAAAGGAGGCGTGCGCACCACGGCCGGGAGCCGGCCTGGGCACGAGCGCGACGCCGAAGTCCAGTTCGGGAACGTCGGCGGGAATTGTCCTCAAGTTCCAACCTCCCGATATCTGCAACCCGAGTTTTCCCTGTTTGAACGCCATGTCCAGTACGTCCTGTTTTTCCATGAGAGAGAACTCTTTCAGAGAACAATAGAAGCGGAGCGCGTCCAGGTTCTCTTGCGAGAAAAACACCGAACCTGCGAGATCCTCGCTCAGGATGCTGCCGCCGTTACCCCACGCGAACGGCATGAACTTCTTATATAGTATGTACCGTTCCCCGGCGTTCATTCCGAAACCGTACACGTCTTTGCCGAGAGCCTGGATTCTCCGGGCACACTCGGCCAGCTCGCTCCAGGTAACCGGCGGCTTCTCAGGGTCCAGCCCCGCCTT
>CP070702.1:346504-353303 GCA_020349905.1 Candidatus Eiseniibacteriota bacterium | reverse complement strand
TGAGGGCAGGGCAGGAGAGGGCTACTGACCCCTTTTGCGTTCGGTAAGGGAGCGCTAGCGGAACAGCACTTTGAGCGTTCCCCACGTGGAATGGTCCACGGGGGTGGCCTCTTCGATGAGTATGTTCTTCCAGTAAATCCAGACGTGCTGGTTGAACCCGAAGGGGTCGGGCTCCAGGGTATCCGCCCACTCCCCGTTCACGCCGAACATGAGGAAGAGGACGCTGTGAATGCTAAAACCTGCGTCCTCATAGAAGAGCGTGGCTCCTGCCTCGCCAGCCCCGGCATCAAGGCTGAGGAAAACGCAGGCCTGCGTACTGCAGGGCAGGACTCCCGACGCCCCCACGGACCAGCCCCAGCTTTTCATCCACCCGTCTGCGTCCACCATGGCGAAGGATATCGTGTTGACCTGACAGGGAGCAAGCACGCAGAGGTTCAGTTTCCCGCCAGCCATGTCCGGGTCTTCTCCGAATTGGTACTGGCAGGCGGCGATTATGTCCTGACCGTCGTCTGCTTTTCTTCCCCAACCCATTCCCAGGCCCGCCTCGCCAGGTGTTTGGGGGATCTCGCTGACCACGGCAAGGTTGGGGGCCCTCAGCTGCGCGGACATGCCGGGGAAGTGTGACTCGAACGCGTTGTTCCAGTCGAACACCTGCTGTATCTGGCTCGCGTTCCAGGCGTCGACGAACTGAGCGTATGTCACGAGGCAGATGTTGCCGTCAGCGAAGACAGGGACGGAGGGAAGTAACAGGAGTGCCACCGCCAGGATGGGGGCCAGCTGAGTTGCCGTCTTCATGGTGTCGCCCCTTCCGTATACGACTAGTCGAATCGCCCAATTATACCACGCCCGGTCATCAACTTCCAGTGAAACCGGTCGATGGGGATGGATCTTCGAGAGCTCAGCCGGCCCGTAGACCGGCCCTTCTCGAAGCTACTATGAAGACGACGCTGCTCGCCTTGAGCACCGCCACGACGAGGCACGTGTTGAGAAGCCCCAGGACTGGCAACATCACTACGCCTCCCAGCATCCCTGCCAGCCAGCCCCCCAGGAGGTCTGAGCCGTACAGCATGCCGGCAGTCCTGCTCAGATTCTCGCTCTGCTTTCCAGAGGTGGATGGCCTCAGTTGAATCTTGTTCGCCAGGGGGAATTCGATTCCCACAAGAAGCCCCGACATCGCAGACAGACCCAGAAAGAGCGCTTGCAGTGCGGGAGCGACGGAGCTCCCCAGGTGTGGACTCAATCCCAACAGGATGAGAGGAAGAGCCAGCGAGAACAGGCCTATTCCCACTTCGATTCTCAAGAATTGGGAGACGTCGTCTTTGATTCGTCCCATGGCCGAGGTCATGCCCAGGCTTCCCACGGCTGTTCCTACGGTGAAGGCGGTCACGAGCACGGCCAGCCAGTAGAACACGTATCCGTAGAGGGCCTGAAACGCGAAGATGAGCGTGAGGTCGAAAATCATGCCGCCAAAACCGGTGGAGGCGATGGCCAGAGGTATGCCTAACCGGGAGAGGTCCCTCCCAGTGAAATGCAGAAGAAGAGAAAGCCCGAGGAGAGAGCCCAGGACAATCGACACCCACTTGAGTTCTATCCTCTCAAGCCGCGCAAAGACCTTCTGAGTGGCCGGGGAAAAGGTGGCGTTCCAGTAGGAGAGGCTGTAGAAGACCCCGAGGGGACGGAAGTCTTCGTTGAGCTTCTCAGTGCCTCCCTCCAGTGACTCCCGGAACCAACCCAGCCATCGTGAGTCAAGTCTGTAGTTGATGTATTCGGGGCCCAGAAGCCTGACGTTGACGCGGCGCTCCTCGAGCCTCGCGCGGAGCTCCTTTTCGCCGGCACTCAGGAGTTCCGGAGACAGCGAGGCCAGAAACTGGTTCCTGCTGTCGCCGGGTATTACTCGGACAGAGGGATAGACCTTCCTGAGCGAATTGAGGGTGCAGGCGTTCAACTCCCTCAGCTCTTCGCTGAGGTAAGTCAGAGAGCCCGGCAGCCCGATTGACAGGATTCCGTCCTCCGTCATCCTGCTGAGCGCGAGCGAGAAGAATTCGACCGTGAAGAGCCGGTTGGTCTGAAGGTCCTGGGGATTGGAGAGTCCCACCAGCACAACGTCGTACCGGCCTGGGCTCCTTTGAAGAAAGAACCTGCCGTCGGCGTGGTGGAGCCTCACCCTGGGGTCAGAAAGCTCCGTCTGGGTGAGAGGTGCGGAGAACGCCTTCACGGCCTCAATCATGGCAGGGTCCAGCTCCACGTAATCCACCCTCTCCACCGGGTGCTTGAGAATCTCGCTCAAGAGACCTCCGGCCCCGCCGCTGATGACCAGGACCTGCCTCGGGTTCGGGTGGAATAGCATAGGGAAGTGACCGGTTTCCTCCACGAAGGCGATGTCCGGAGTCGGTGTGGCCATGAGAGGGATTCCGTCAGAGAAAAACGTGTACTGCCCGTCCGCTTCCGTGACCGCCACGTTGCCGTAGATGGAGTTGCGATAGTGAACAACGCGTTGGGGTCGCCACTGTCTCTCTATTGAAAGTCTGTCGAGCGTCTCCCACCCGGGCCCCAGGACGAAGAGCAGGCACACCCCAGACAGCAGCAACGCCGCCACCCAGGAGACTCGTCTCGGGACGTTCCTCAGTTCTCGAAAGGGAACGCTCAAGACGTACGCGCAAACGGATGCGTTTAGAAGCGCGAGCCCGCCCGCTATCTGCATGGAGTGGAAGCTCCTGGCCAGCAGAGAGGTGAGGGCGATTCCTCCGGCCACGGTGCCCAGGGTCTCGTAGAAGTACACCTTGCCGATGCTCCTCGCGTCGTGCTCGGAGTGAAGTGCAAATATCTTGCAGCAGAAGGTGAAGAGCGCTCCGTGGGAAAGGGACACGGGCAGCAGGATGACGAAGGAAGAATAGACCATGGGGAGAAATCCCAGTCCTTCGCCTGGGACAGCGCCGAGGATGTCTCTCCACGTGCGCGTGAAGTACACCGCTGCCGGGAGAGATGCGGAGAAGAGCAGGGTGAGCCAGACAAAGGCCTCCAGCTTGCTCCGCACTCTCTCTATGGTCTTCCCGAGGAAAAAGGCGCCCGCGGCTTCCAGGACGAGCCAGTTCGCGAGTATCACTCCGATGGAGAGCTCGTTCCCGAAGAAGGTTATGAGCAGCTCCCTCAAGAGCAGGATCTGTGCCACGATCCCGCTCATGCCCATGGTGAGTATGGCGACGAGAAAGCGCAGGCGGGACGAGGCGCTATTCCCATATTCCAGGTATGGTGTGATTGCAGAACCTACACGCGCCGTTTGCCACATCGTTCTTCAAGACCTGGAAATGCACCCGGTGGATTAGTCTCTTCCCACACTCGGGACAAAAGGTGGAGTTGTATTTGTGCCCCGGTACGTTGCCAAGCGTGACGTACCGTAGCCCCGCGTCGATGGCGGTCTCCCTGGCCTTCTCCAGAACCGCCACGGGCGTCGGGGACAGGTGATTCAGCTTGTAGTTGGGGAAGAACCTCGAGAAGTGAAGGGGAGTGTCAAGGCCGACGTTCTCCTTCAACCACACGCACATCCTTCCAATGTCCTGCGGATCGTCATTGATCGTAGGGACGACGAGATTCACGATTTCGAGCCACTTGCCCTCCTCCTTGACTATCTTGAGGGTCCTGAGCACGGGCTCAAGTCTTGCCGACGAGTTCTGGTAAGCCTTCCCGGTGAACCCCTTGAGGTCAATCGTCACGGCGTCGGTGTGCTGCAGCAGCTTCCTGAGGGGCTCCGGATTCATGGCGCCGTTGGAGTGCCATAGAATCCTGAGTCCCTTTTCTTTCGCGAGCACTGCGATGTCGTAAACGTATTCGTAGAAAACGGTGGGCTCGTTGTAGGTGAAGGAAATGGTGGGTATCTTCCTCTGCCGGGCAATCTCCACCACCACCTCGGGAGGCATGTCGTAGGTCTTGACGTCGCCGGGGCTGGCCTGGGACAGGTGCCAGTTGTGGCAGTGGCGGCACTTGAAATTGCATCCCACGGTGCCGAAGCAGAGTATCTCTGTGCCCGGCAGCATGTGCAGCTGTGGCTCCTTCTCTATGGGATCAACGTGAACTGCGGAAGGCTTTCCGTAGACGACGGAGTAGTACTTACCGTCCCTGTTCTCCCGAACACGGCAGAAGCCGGTTTCTCCCGGGCGAACGACGCACTCCCTGAAGCACGTCGTGCACTGGATCCTATTATCCTCCAGCTGGCGGTAGAACATGACTTCCCTTTCTCGCGGGACGGAAGTCCTGGGGTCCGCGGTCTTCTCTGCTGACGGGTCCGGGGTCGCATTCGAGAGTCTCACTGGTGCAGAGACCCCGCTCTCAAACAGTGCCAGAAAGATGCCGCCCGCAGCCGCAAACACTCCGTGGAGAAATCTCCTGCGGGTCACCATAAAGAGGTCTCCTGCGGTCCTTTTCCCGGCAAGTAGGCATTGCGCCGGCAGGTCCGTCACGCACCGGTCAGTGTGCCAGGGCCATCGCTGCAGGACCAGAGATGCGCGTACTTGAGGCCGCTCCCGGTGTTAAACAGGATAACACTCTCTCCACTGCTTATCCATCCCTGCTCGCGGAGACGTCTGAAGGCCACCAGCGTGGCCGCCCCCTCGGGGCACGCAAAGATGCCCTCGGTCCTGCCTATGAGTTCGGCCGCCTCGAGCATCTGTTGGTCCGAGACTGCGACCGCCGTACCCCGGCTCTCTCGAAGAACGCGCAGCATGAGGAAGTCCCCCACCGCGGAAGGCACTCGCAGTCCGTCCGCTATGGTGCTGGGCGCCGGCCACGGCTCGGCGAATTCCAGGCCGTCGTGGAACGCCCTCACGATGGGCGCGCAACCTTCTGACTGGACGCTGACCATGCGCGGCCTGTGGTCGTCGATCCAGCCCAGCATCTGCATCTCGTCGAACGCCTTCCACATCCCAATGAGGCCCGTGCCTCCCCCTGTGGGGTACACGATGACGTCTGGCAGAGTCCAGTTGAAGGCCTCGGCCAGCTCGTAGCCCATGGTCTTCTTTCCCTCGAGGCGATAGGGTTCCTTCAGGGTGGACATGTCGAAGCGGCCGAACTCCCGTACGCCCTCGGCCGCCGCCTTCCCGCAGTCGGTGATAACACCCTCTACGAGATTGACCTCCGCACCGAGGACGCGGCACTCGGCCACGAAGGGGAGGGGTACGTCTCGCGGCATGAACACGTGCGCCTCCATCCCTGCCATAGCGGCGTACGCGCTCATGGCGCCTGCAGCGTTGCCGGCCGAAGGTATGGAGACGGACCGCGCGCCCAGCTCCAGCGCCCGCGAGACAGCAACCGCCAGGCCGCGTGCCTTAAAAGAGCCCGTGGGATTGAGACCCTCTTCCTTTATGAAGAGTGTATCGAACCGGAGAGTCTCACCCAGTCGAGCCGCGCGAATGAGCGGCGTGAATCCCTCGCCCAGGCACAGCTCGTTCTCGGCGCTTCGAACGGGCAGGAGCTCCCTGTACCGCCAGAGGTTCGGGCCCCGAGCAGTGATTGTCTCGCGCCTGAGCTCGCGGGAGGCCCTCTCCAGGTCGTAGCGGGCCAGGAGCGGTCTGCTGCAATCGGGACAGAGGTTCTGGAGTCGATCGGCCTCCAGACGGCGCCCGCAGAGCGAGCATTCCACATGAGAGAGGTAAGACCCCGTGCCCCCGTACGTCTCGTCGGCTCCTCTCTCCTCAGGCATGCGGGCCCCTTCCTCTCAGATGGTCTATGAGGGGTCGTGTCACCAGAGGCACGACGTCAGCGATCATGTGAGGCATCAGCTGCTCCATCACCTGTGGCATGAGCCGAGGCATCTGCTCTGCCATGTAATCCGGCATGGGGATCCGCTTCTTGACTCTTTCCAGCATCGTGGGCATGAGCTTCGGCATCATGCCCGGGAGCAGTTTCGGGAAGAGGAAGGGAAAGAGAGGTCTCATCATCTCGAGGGCGCCTGGCAGCTTGCCCGCGGCCTTCATCACGGGCCCCATTTCGAAAGGCATTGCCTCGATGAGCTCGGGAAACATGGTTGCCATGAGTTCTGCGAAGCCGCGAGGAGTCATGAGACTTATCATTGCCTCAAACACGGCCCACTGCGCCCTGACCTCGGGAAGAGGGTCAGGAACCTGGAAACCCATAGTCTCCGCGGCCAGGTGCGCAAGGTCCACGACTTCCACGGGCACGTTCCTGGCGTCGGCGCTGACCCTGAGCTGGAATTCGCAACAGGGACAGAGTGCCACGACTTTCTCCGCCCCGGCCTCAACGGCCTCGTCAAGGCGCGTCTTGCCGACATCCGCCGCCACGTCGGGTTCCTTCAGGAGCGTCAGTACCGAACCGCAGCAGTGCGCGTTTTCCCTGTTGTGACTCATCTCAACGAAGCTGACGTTGGGTAATGCCTTGAGCACGTCTCGCGGAGGGTCGTAGACGCCCGAAACACGACCGATGTGACACGAGTCGTGCCACGTCACCGTCGCCGCAGACTTCCCCGCATCGGGAAAGGTGAACTCACCGCTGCGAAGCTTCTCGGACACAAGCTCGCTGTAATGTTTCGCCGTGATGTTGTACTCCACGCCCTCCTTCTTGGCCCACGTCGGATAGATGTGCCGCCACATCATGTCGCAGGCGGGACAGGACGTGATTACCGTGTCTGCACCGGCCTCCTTGACAGCAAGGATGTTCTTGAGCATGGTCTCGGTGAAGAGATTCCATTTCCCGGCCACCAGCATCGGTGTGGCGCAGCAATTCTCCTTGGGGCCCAGGTAGCTGAAGTCAACGCCCGCGGCATCCAGCAGACGCACGCTGGCGATCCCGA
>CP070702.1:317992-346404 GCA_020349905.1 Candidatus Eiseniibacteriota bacterium | reverse complement strand
TTATCATTAGAAAAATCAGAGTAAACGCAATAAAATCGGGGATGATTGGCAAGAATTGAAGATTTTTTCAATTAACGGCGGTTCGACTCCGCTCATCTCCACAAAAGTGGCTTTCGGCCGTGCTAGGCGGGGAGTTAGCGGTGCCCTGTAACCCGCAATCCGCTACAGCGGGGCTGAATTCCCAGCCCGAGGCTTTCTTTTTCGGAAAGTCCGAGCGGGCAAGTGGTGTTGATAGTCAGGACCTGCGCAACCGGGACTCATGAACCCCGTCAGGACCGGGAGGTAGCAGCGGTAAGTGATAATCCCGGTGTGCCGTAGGCCTCCCTGGCCGGAGCCAACTACTCGTGAGGCTTCTGGAGAACGTGGTCGAGGATGGGTGCACGGCCTTACGAAATCAGGAGAGCTCGTTTTCCTGCACCCAGAACTCGAGGTGGGAAGCGAACTCGAGGCTGGAAGCGAAACGCGCTCTTGAGTCTTGAAACGGCCTGCGCCGTTGCCGGTCCCGGAAGCCGGAGGAGGAATCTTGTCCTATCTTGTGCTTGCCAGGAAATACAGGCCGCGCACCTTCGACGAGGTCGTGGGGCAATCCCACGTGACCGCGACACTGGCCAACGCCATCTCTTCAGGTCGGGTGGGACACGCCTATCTCTTCTCCGGCCCGAGGGGCGTCGGAAAAACAACCACCGCCAGGCTTCTGGCGAAATCCCTGAACTGCCCGAACGCTAAGGGAGCGTCCGCCTGCGACGAGTGCGACGTCTGTCGAGAGGTGACCGCCGGCATCAGTCTGGACGTCATCGAGATCGACGCCGCATCCAACAGGGGCATAGACGAGATCCGCAACTTGAGGGAGAACGTGAAGTACGCGCCCGCCGGCGGGAAGTTTAAGGTATACGTCGTCGACGAAGTGCACATGCTTACCGACGCTGCCTTCAACGCTCTGCTCAAGACTCTCGAGGAGCCGCCCGCGCACGTGAAATTCGTTCTGGCAACGACGGCTCCGCTGAAGGTCCCGGAGACCATCCTTTCGCGCTGCCAGCGATTCGAGTTTGTGCGGATCCCCACCGGGAGCATCTTCGAGAGAATCAAGGACATCTGTTCCAGCGAGGGATTCAAAGTCTCGGACGACGTGCTGATGCTTCTCTCCCGGCGGGCCAACGGCAGCCTGAGGGACGCGGAGAGTATGCTCGACCAGCTTGTCTCTTCGGGGCTACAGGAGGCGGACGAGTCCACGGTTGCCCGGCTCCTGGGGCTGAGCGGTGCCGAGAGTTTCTTCTCCATCATGGACGCCGTCAGAGACGGGGAAGCCAGGAAGGCACTGGAGTCACTTGGCGAGCTCTTCGACAGGGGGACCAACCTGGACGAGTTCGTGGACAGCTTCATGGAGCACCTGAGGAACCTTCTCCTCATCAAGATTCATCCGGACCTGGCCTCACTGGTGGAGGCCAGCAAGGGCCACATGGCACGCTATCAGGAACAGGCCAAGAGATTCACCGAGGGTGACCTTCTGCGCCTGATAAACCTCCTGACCAGAGCTTCCGATTCCGTCCGCAAGAGCGAGCTGCCGCGTCTGCATCTTGAGACGGCCATTGTGGAGATGGCCTATCTGGATTCGACGACCCAGGTGACGCAGCTTCTCGAGAGGCTGGACCGATTGGAAGCGAACGTTCGTTCAGGCTACGCCACGGGAGGGGGCGAGGCGGGGGGAGGCGGGAAGGCTGCGAGTGACGCAGCGGCTGGGGCACGCAAGACTCCGAGGCCAGACGAGCACAGCAAGCGTGTCCTCAGCGAGCCCGAGGCAAAGGAGCAGAAGAAAGAGAAGGGGGAAGGGAACGAAACGGAGAGAGAAACGCAGAGGGTCGAAGAGGGCGACACGGAGAGGGAACCGGAGACTGACAGGAACAGCCAGAAGGGGAAGGGCAAGGCCGGTAAACGGGCCGCGGACGCCGGCGCGGACACGGGCAAGGAAGGCGGAACTGGTCGCAGGACCTCGGTGCGCGTGCGAAAGCCGCAGCCGGAAACGGGCCCGGAGATGACGAGAGAGACCAGGGAGAAGTGGAAGGAGATCTTGAGAAGGCTTAATTCCCGCAAGAAGACGTTGGGGGTTTGCCTTTCTTCAGCCGAATTCCGAGGTATCTTTCAGGGGAGAGTGATATTGGGGTTTGAGCTCGAGAAGAGCTTCGAGAAGGGTTTCGTGGAGAGCAAAGGGAACAGGACCCTTTTGAAGGAAGAGCTGGCAGACGTCTTCAAGGTGGCCCTGGGTGTGAGCTGCGTAGAAATCGACTCCAGACTGGCCAAGTCCATTGATGACGTAGAACTGGAATCTTTTGCGGCAGAAGTGCACTCAGAGGGAGACGACGCCTCGCAGGAAGCGGACGTACTCGTGGAGGAAACCGGCTCAGACGAAGAGTGGAAGCCCCGGGAGCATTCCGCTTCCCGTCCCGCTGAGGCGGACACGGAAGAGGACACGGCCGCCGACGCGGGAGATGGCGTGGAAGCAGACGGGAAAGAAAGCACGGCCCCTGACGTGGACGTAGACGGGGACACAGACACGGAAGAGGAAGACGGTGACCCTGTGAAGACCATCATCGACTTCTTTGACGGCGAGATAATAGAGAAGGAGGACGACAAGCCCTGAGCCTGCGTCGCAGACCGGGCCCGGGACCGAGCCACACGTCCTGTGCGCCCGGGCATGCGGGCCGCCGACTTCGGTCCGCAGAGAGCAGGCCCTTGAGCTCTCCCTCTCACACCTAAAGACGGAGGAAAAGATGAAGAACCTCTCTTCGATAATGAAGCAGGCACAGAAACTCCAGGAGCAGATCGCCAAGCTGCAGGAAGAGCTGGCGGACAGGACCGTCGAGGCCTCCTCCGGAGGCGGAATGGTCACTGTTGTGGCCAACGGGAAGCAGGAGATAGTCTCCGTCAAGATAGACCCGGAGGTCGTCAGCAAGGACGACGTGGAGATGCTCGAGGACCTGGTGCTGACTGCCGTGAACGAAGCCAAGCGCAGGGCCGAAGAAATGGCGAAGGACGAGCTCGGAAAACTGACCGGCGGCATAGTCCCTCCGGGGATGTTCTGACGTGGCCGGCGAGGATGGAAGGGTATGACAGCGAAGTTTGCGTCTGAGTCCATCGAGAGACTCATGGAGGAATTCGCCAAGCTGCCGGGGATAGGAAGGAAATCGGCACAGAGGCTCGCCCTCTATGTCCTGAAGATACCCAGGGCAGAGGCCCAGAGGTTCGCCTCATCCATAATGGATGTAAAGGACAGGGTGGGCTACTGTTCGGTGTGCGGGAACGTATCCGAATCCGAGAGATGCTCGATCTGTACTGACGGCAGAAGAGAGAAGGGCGTGGTCTGTGTGGTGGAGCAGCCCTCAGACATCATGGCCATAGAGAAGACGGGAGAGTATCGCGGGCTCTATCACGTGCTCCTGGGCGCCATCTCTCCTCTGGACGGCATAGGACCGGACGAGATAAGAATCAGGGAGCTCGTGAAGAGGGTGGACGAAGAGAAGCCCGTGGAAGTAATCGTTGCCACCAATCCTACTGCCCAGGGGGAGACCACCGCGGTCTACATAAGTCAGGTACTCAAACACAGCCAGGTCAAGGTCACTAGAATCGCCCGCGGCCTGCCTGTGGGTTCCGACATAGAGTACTGTGACCAGCAGACCTTGAGCAAGGCCTTCGAGGGGCGAAAGGAACTCTGAGGCGGTCATCTCCCTACTTTAAGCGGGTCAAAAGCCGCACGTCTCTCATTGGCTCCCGCATTCCGTAACATACTGAATAATAGGGCGTTAGCACATCGCCCCGTCACCCTGAGTGTCCCGCGGCCCTGGGCCTGTCCTGCATTTGCCTTGACGCCTACACGTTGTGATGCTATGCTGGAGAATTAGTATGTCAGGAAGGGGTTTAGGGCCGTAAGGAGTCTACATGAAAGAAGTTCTTGCGATTAGATGGCACGGGAGGGGAGGCCAGGGGGCCAAGATGGCCTCGTTCCTGCTTGCCGAGTGCGCTCTGGAAGAGGGCAAGTGGAGCCAGGGCTTTCCCGACTACGGGCCGGAGAGGAGCGGGGCCCCGGTCAGGGGGTTCAACAGGATAAGTGACCACAGGATCGACATCCACTCTCCCATCACCGACCCCGACATCGTGATAGTGCTGGACGATACGCTCATCGGAAAGGTGGACGTCTGTGGGGGGCTGAAGGAGAACGGCATCTGTATCGTCAACACCCAGTGTGACCCCGCCACCATGCGCTCTCGCCTGAAGCTCAACGGAAGAAGGCTCTTCACGGTCGACGCCACGACCATAGCACTTGACGAAATCGGGCGTCCAATACCCAACACCGCCATGTTCGGTGCTCTGGCGAAGGCCTCGGGGGTTCTCAAGCTCGAGACCATCGTGCGAGAGATTCAGAAGAGGTTTAAGAAGAAATTCGGTGTTGAGGTAGCCGAGCAGAACGTCAAAGCAGTGCGCAGAGCCTACTCGGAGGTGAAGGGAGAATGAGTGAGAAGCTGCCCGGCTGGAAAGAGCTCACCGCCGGCGGAGTGATAGAGAAGGCGGGCAACGCCAGTGAATACGAAACCGGCTCGTGGAGAGTCCGGCGTCCCATACTGGACAGGAACAAGTGCACCAGCTGCCTCATATGCTGGGTCTTCTGCCCGGACAGTTCCATACTTCTGGAAGAAGGCAAGGTGAGCGGGATTGACCTCGACCACTGCAAGGGATGCGGAATCTGCGCGAGGGAATGCCCGCTCAAAGACAAGGCCATCGTCATGCAGCTGGAAAGTGAATGCGAATCGACCTAGCAGCGGAGGCTTGAGTTGAAGATAGTTGGATTGACTGGAAACGATGCCGTGGCAGAAGCCATGAGGCAGGTCGATCCCGACGTGGTCGCGGCGTATCCCATCACTCCCCAGACCGAGCTCATGGAGAGGTTTGCAGAGTTCGTCTCGGACGGAATCGTGAAGACGGAGCTGGTTCTCGTGGAGTCCGAGCACAGCGCCATGAGTGCGTGCGTGGGTGCTTCCGGGGCGGGTTCCAGGGTGATGACCGCCACCTCGGCCAACGGGCTGGCACTCATGTGGGAGATGCTGTACATCGCTGCCTCCTGCCGGTGCCCCATAGTCATGACAGTCGTCAACCGCGCCTTGAGCGGGCCCATAAACATCCACTGTGACCACAGCGATAGCATGGGCGCACGGGACGCGGGCTGGATTCACCTCTTTTCGGAGAACTCTCAGGAGGCGTACGACAACACGCTTCAGGCGGTGAGGATTGCCGAGCACCCCGACGTCTCTCTTCCGGTCATGGTGACGCTGGACGGCTTCATCATAAGTCACACGCTGGAGCGAGTAGAGATTCTGGAGGACGAGCAGGCCAAGAAGTTCGTTGGGGATTTCTCGCCCAAGTACTCCCTTCTCGACGTACAGAACCCCGTGACAATGGGACCGCTGGATTTTCACGATTTCTACTTTGAGCACAAGCGGCTTCAGGTCCAGGGCATGGAGAACGCGAGGCACGTGGTGAGAGAAATCGGGAAGGAATACGGCGCACTTTCGGGCAGGGACTTCGACTACTTTGAGTCCTACAGGATGGAAGACGCCGAGTTGGCCGTCGTTGCGCTGGGTTCGGCCGTGGGGACGGCCAGGGGTGTGGTGGACGAGCTGAGAGACGAGGGAAAGAGGGTCGGGCTCCTCAAGTTGAGAGTGTTCAGACCCTTCCCCAGGCGTGAGATAGTGGAGCTTCTTCGGGGGCTCAAGGCGTTCGCTGTCATGGATAGGTCCAACTCCTTCGGGTCGTACGGCGGGCCGGTCTTCTCCGAGGTGCGTTCTGCCTGCTACGGCCAGGGATTGGAGCTTCCCATCGTCAACTACGTCTACGGGTTGGGTGGAAGGGACACCACCTTCGAAGACATCAGGAGAGTCTACCAGGAGATCGAGCAGATGGCCTCGTCGGGAAAGGCGCCTGACGACATCCGCTTTCTGAACGTGCGCGAATAGAGACCAAGACCACGGAATCACTTTCACAAGAAACGAGATAGGGAGTCACAGATGGCTACACTCAAGGACCTGGCCTCGAGGGAGGACCTTCTCACAGGCGGGCACCGCGCCTGTGCCGGGTGCGGGATGACCTCCATAGTCAGGCAGATACTGCTGGTCGCGGGGAAGAACGTGGTGGTGGGTTGTGCGACAGGCTGCCTGGAGGTGACGACCACCATCTTCCCTTACAGCGCCTGGCGTGTCCCGTTCATCCACAGCGCTTTCGAGAACGTGGCCGCCACCGTGAGCGGCATCGAGACTGCTTACAGAAGTCTCAGGAAGCAGGGTAAGATACAGGAAGACATGAGGTTTATCGCCTTCGGGGGCGACGGCGGGACCTACGACATAGGCATCCAGGCCCTGAGCGGAGCTCTTGAGCGGGGCCACAAAATGCTCTACGTCTGCTACGACAACGAGGCCTACATGAACACCGGGAACCAGCGTTCGGGGGCCACGCCCTTCTCCGCCCACACTTCCACCTGCCCGGTGGGAAGCGTCATCAAGGGTAAGCAGCAGTTCAATAAGGACCTTACGTCAATCGTGGCCGCCCACGGCGTCCCGTACGTTGCCCAGGCAAACGGGGCCTTCTGGAAGGACCTCACCACCAAGGTGGAGAAGGCCCTGTCCGTCGACGGCCCTTCCTTCCTCAACGTCCTCTCTCCTTGCGTGCTCGGCTGGAAATACCCCACAGACGAAACTGTGGAGATTTCAAAACTTGCTGTTGACACGTGTTTCTGGCCGCTGTATGAAGTAGACGAGGGGGTCTACCGGATTACTCACGTTCCCCCCAAGAAGAAACCTCTCGGCGAGTGGACCAAGCCCCAGGGACGGTTTCGTCATTTCCATCAGCCTGGCGGTGAAGCGCTTTTGGCTCGGGCTCAAGCGGAAGTCGACAGAAGATGGGAAAAACTCCTGTCGATAAGCGAAAAGCCTCGCAAGCCAGGGCAGTAGCCGGGCAGAACCTTCACGCTACGAAGACCGGCACAGTGCATTTAGCCTAGTGCGCTGGAAGGAGGGATGCACATGGCGGGAGAGAATTGGGCGTTGTTCGAGCAGGATTTCTGGGCTCTGAACGATGCTCTGTACACTCTCATTTCGAATTCCTATTCCAAGAGTGCAATGCTTATCGATCGTGACGGTCGTCTGATAGCTAACGTTGGGGAAACACCTTCTTTTGACACGGAGTCGTTCGCCACACTGTCGGCGGCCGACCTTGCGGCGAGCAAGGAACTGGCTTCCATGCTCGGCGAAAGGAATTTCCGGAACCAGGCTCACCAGGGGAAGAACACCGGCATCTATCAGTCTTCCATTGACGACAGGGTCATTCTTGTCGTGCTCTTTGACCGAAGGAAGACCCTGGGTCTGGTGAGACTGAAGGCGGAAAAGACGGCACACGAGCTCTCCAGGATCCTGTCTTGCATATTCGGCAAGCTCGGCTCTCCGGAGGGCAAGCTTGAGAGCGTGGGAGTAGGAGCAGACTTTGCTGCCCAGGCCGATCAACAGATTGACGACCTGCTTGGCGATTCGATTGACGTTTGAGTGTCGCTGATAAGCTACCCTTCCAGAGAGATCAACTGCAAGGTTGTCTACTATGGCCCCGGCCTTGGGGGTAAGACGACCAACCTCAGGCATATCTACGCTACGATACCTCCCTCGCGTCGAGGCAAACTTGTCTCCTTGATGACCGACAGGGACAGGACTCTCTTCTTCGATTTTCTTCCCATCAACATAGGCAACGTCGGCGGTTTCAGGGTGAGGTTTCACCTCTACACCGTGCCGGGGCAGATATACTATCGCTCTAACCGCAGGCTCGTTCTGCGTGGGGCCGACAGTGTGGTCTTCGTTGCTGATTCACAGAGGGAACGGTTCGAGGCCAATCTGGAGAGTCTGCGAGACCTTCACGTGAACCTGGCGGAGAACGAAATCAAGGCCGAGGGCCTTCCGCTGGTGTTCCAGTACAACAAGCGAGACATGCCCTCCGCGATGAGCGTGGAGGACCTGGCACAGGCACTCAACCCGTCGCGCCTTCCGTCTCTGGAAGCCGTGGCGCGGCAGGGTCAGGGTGTCCTCGATACATTGAAAACCATCTGCAAGCTCGTTGTCAGGACTCTTCACTGATTCGGAGATTTGTGGTTTTAGGCGACGCGAGATGAGAAGAGCGGCCCAGATTCTAGCTACTCTGTTCTACGTCGGGCACGCACCGTTCGTTCCTGCCAGCTTCGGGGCGGGCGCGGCTCTCCTGATCTACTGGTTCCTGCTGCCCGAGTCTCCCGTGTTTGAGCCGCTGGTTGCGGCGGCGCTCGTTGCCCTGGCCGTGTTGTCGAGTGGTGTGGCGGAAGCCAGGTACGGACGGGACGGGAAGCAGATAGTCATAGACGAAGTGGCGGGGATGTTTGTCAGCCTGCTTTTGCTGCCCCGGAGTTCGGTCGTGTTCCTGGCGGCGTTCGTGGCCTTCAGGGTGCTCGACGTGCTGAAGCCCTTTCCGGCGGGACGGGCGCAGAGACTGCCGGGAGGATGGGGGGTCGTGGCGGACGACATTTTCGCCGGCCTCTACACGAACATCTTCATTCGTCTTGTCCTGCTGCTGGGATAACGAGGCTCGCAGGGCGGGCCTGCCCGGAAGGTGTGCGCTCCATCGAGCGGGTGCGCGCCACGTGAGGGAATGGCGTTGAAATCGGAAGTCATCACGGTCGGAAGCGAGATTATGTCGGGGCGCACTCTCGACACCAACTTTCGCTTCATCGCGCGAAAGCTAAGCTCCATCGGTGCACAGGTGGTGTGGCATACCAGCGTGGGCGACGAGCAAGAGAGCATGGCGGACGTGCTGCGAATCGCTCTGAGGCGGGCCGACGTCGTCGTGATGACGGGGGGATTGGGACCCACGCCGGACGACGTGACGCGGAACGTTGTATCGACCGTGCTGGGAAGGAACCTGCTCTTGAACGACTCGGTTCTGGAATCGATAAGGGAAAGATACCGCCTTCGCGGCGTCCACATGCCGTCCATCAACGAGCGACAGGCCCTGTTTCCAAAGGGGGCAGAGATAATAGAGAACAAGGTGGGCGCAGCTCCCGGTTTCCTCTTGAAGTCGGACGAGAAGCTCCTGTTCGTGCTTCCGGGCGTTCCGCTGGAGGCGGAGGTCATGCTGGAGCAACAGGTCCTGCCCAAGCTGCGAGGTCTCACGTCGACCCTCGGACCCGAGCAGGTGGTTCTGAGGACCGTCGGGATTGCGGAGTCCGTCATCGCGGAAAGGGTTTCCTTTCTGGACAAGCCGCTCGAGGGTGCCGCGCTTTCCTATTTGCCTCACGACTACGGCGTCGATGTCTGTCTCACCTTCAAGAGCGGTGAGCCGAAACACGTGGACCTTCGAAAGAAGGCCGCAGTGAAGCAGGTCAAGTCAATACTCGGCCACCATCTCTACGGAGAGGGAGATGCGAAGCTGGAAGAGGTGGTGGGGAAGCTCCTGGTCTCAAAGAAGCTCAAGCTGGCGGTGGCCGAGTCCGTGACTGGCGGGATGATTTCCGAACTCATAACCAGCGTGCCCGGCGCTTCTAGATATTTCGTGCTCGGAGTCACCGCATACAGCGACGAGTCGAAGCGCGAAATCCTCGGGGTTCCGGAGCAGCTAATCGGCGAGAAGGGGGCCGTGAGCAAGGAAGTCGCGGTCGAGATGGCAAAAGGTGTCATGAAGAGGGGACTTGCCGACGTCGGAATCTCCACCACCGGAATAGCCGGGCCCGGAGGTGGGAGCGCGGAGAAACCCGTGGGGCTCGTCTTCGTGGCCCTTGCCGCCCGGCGGAAGACCTCAGCGAAGGAGCTACAGATTCCCGGCAACAGGGCCCTGATCGCGCGGCGAGCATCTGCCTTCGCACTGGATCTTCTCAGGAGACATCTGCTCTAAAGCCAGGCACGTTTAGCAAGGAGGCACACCTTGACGAGAGCGTTTGCCGCCATATTTCCACCTCCGCACATAGCGGAGGCATTGTCGGACCTGGTAGAGCGCCTGAGGGGCCGCTGCCACGGGGTCAAGTGGGTAGAGAAGGAGAACATGCATCTCACGCTTAGATTCTTCGGCGACCTGTCCGACGAGCAGATAACGGCGGCGGGGCTCTGCATGTCGGAGCTCTCCCAGCAGGAGACCTCCTTCAGTGCCAGGATGGGGACGGTCGGGTGCTTTCCTTCGGTCTCGCGCGCCAGGGTGATCTGGGTCGGAGTGGATGAGGGGCGCGAGCAGCTCGCCCGGCTCGCGGGGGCGCTTGACGAGAAGTTCGCCGCAGC
This sequence comes from Candidatus Eiseniibacteriota bacterium, assembly GCA_020349905.1. GTDB lineage: Bacteria > Eisenbacteria > RBG-16-71-46 > JAFGJU01 > JAFGJU01. Next base: position 336,088 of record CP070702.1, on the reverse strand, counting down.
GGGCCTGGGACAGTCGGACAAGCCGTTCAGCGCTCACCTCACCGTGGGGCGGGTAAGGGCCCCTCGCAGGAACCCGGAGCTGGAAGAGGCCATTCGCTCGTTGACTTTCCCGGAGGGCGAGTTTATCATAGATTCGCTCACTCTAACGAGGAGCGAGCTCACCCCGAAAGGGCCGATTTATTCACCTCTTTCGGTGGCCAGGTTGAGGGTCGCTGAGTAGACGGTCGCGGAGGGTCAGGGAAGTGTGGAGGTGGTTAAATACGGCTGGGCCCGCGCCGTATCAGACGACCGTCTGATTCGCTGGACAGCTGCATCAGACTCTCGTGTAGCACCTTGCCTATCTACCGTTATCGGAACGAGTTCCCCGGCTGCAGCCATCCGCTCGGCCAAGTTGGACCCGAAGGGTCTCGTTCTGGTGCTGCTCACTACGTGGACTCAGAGAGAAAGAGGGGAGCTGGAAGAGATGCCAACGAACATTCCCAAGGAACGGGCAAAGGCTCTTGAGATCGCGATATCACAAATCGAGAGACAGTTCGGGCGCGGTGCCATAATGAAGCTGGGAGAGGAGTCCGCGCGGGTCGCGGTGGATGCGATTCCGACGGGTTCGCTCGGGCTGGACCTGGCCCTGGGCATCGGAGGTGTCCCACGGGGGAGGGTAACAGAGATATTCGGACCAGAGGCGTCGGGGAAAACTACCCTGACGTTGAGCATAATCGCCAACGCTCAGAAGGTCGGCGGCAACGCGGTCTTCATCGACGCCGAGCACGCCCTGGATGCGGCCTACGCCCAGAGGCTCGGAGTGGACGTGGAGAATCTGCACGTGGCACAACCCGACACGGGTGAGGAGGCGCTGGAGATAGCCGAGCACCTGGTGCGCAGCGGTGCCGTGGACGTCGTGGCCGTGGACTCCGTAGCTGCGCTGGTGCCGAGAGCGGAAATCGACGGCGAGATGGGAGACGCCCACGTCGGCCTTCAGGCGCGCTTGATGTCGCAGGCTTTAAGGAAGCTGGCCGGAGCGATAAGCAAGTCCAGGACGTGTGTCATCTTTACGAACCAGATAAGGATGCAGATAGGGGTTATGTTCGGGAACCCCGAGACCACCGCAGGAGGCAGGGCGCTCAAGTTTTACTCCTCCGTGCGACTCGATATCAGGAGAATCGGCTCCATAAAAGAGGGCGACAAGATAACGGGCAATCGAACGCGCGTGAAAGTGGTCAAGAACAAAGTCGCCCCTCCCTTCAGAGAAGCGGAATTCGATATACTCTACAACGAGGGCATCTCCAGGGAAGGAGAGCTCATTGACCTTGCCGCCGAGAAGGGCATCCTTACCAAGAGCGGTGTCTGGTATTCGTACAAGGGAGAGAGAGTGGGGCAGGGAAAGGAGAACGCCAGACTCTATCTGAAAAAAGAACAGGAAACGGCAGAGGAAATAGCGAAGGCCGTCCTCGATACTCTGGGACTGGCGAAGGAGGATAAGAAGGTTGAGGAGGAGAAGAAAGCAGAAGTCCCCGCGAAGTAGCTCCTTCTCCTCTGAAGCGGAAGACTCACAGGTTGAAGCGGCAAGGCAGATCGCTCTCAGGTTGCTTTCCCGGAGTATGAGAACGGGTCGCGAGATAGAAGAGAAGCTGGCGTCGCGCGGTTTTTCGGATACCGTCGTTGACACGGTCACGGAGAGACTCAAGTCCGTCGGTCTTATCGACGACAGCGAGTACGCCGGGGCGTTCATCCGGACCAGTTTGAAGCTCAGACCTAGAAGTTACAGGCTGCTCCGGACCGAGCTCATCAAGAAGGGCGTCTCGCCAGGCATAGCAGAGGGCGCGGTAAGCGAGTCTTCGCATTCATTTCCGGAAACCAGCATCGCAAGAGAAGTCCTCAAGAAGGCCTTCCTTCGCTATGGAAAGCTTCCAGACCGCGAGCGCAGAAGGAAGCTTTTCGCATTTTTGGGAAGGCGCGGCTTCTCCCTCCAGACGATATCTGAGCTCGTGGGAGAAGGAGAGCAGGGCGTTTGAAGTACTCCACTGACCAGCTCAGAGAGATATTCGTCTCGTTCTTCCGCGACAGGGGCCACACCGTCTGTCCCAGTTCCCCCCTTTTGGCGAGCGGAGACCCCACCCTCCTCTTCACGGCCGCAGGCATGGTTCAATTCAAGGAGTACTATAGCGCGGACGGACCTCTGCCTTTCACTCGCACGGTTTCTGCGCAGAAGTGCCTCAGGCTTAGCGACCTCGAGAACGTGGGCAAGACGATACGGCATCACACGTTTTTCGAGATGCTGGGCAACTTCTCGTTCGGCGACTACTTCAAGGAAGAGACCATCGCGTGGGCCTGGGAATTCGTCACCAGAATAATCTGCCTTCCGGAGGAAAGGCTCTGGGCTTCGGTTTTTGAAGAGGACGACGAGGCGCGCAGGCTCTGGGAGCAGGCAATAGGGCTTCCTTCCGACAAGGTGGTGTCGCTCGGCAAAGACGACAACTTCTGGGGTCCGGTCGGCAGGACCGGCATCTGCGGGCCCTGCTCGGAGATATACATCGACCTGGGCGCGGCGGCGGGATGCGGCAAAGCAGACTGCAGACCGGGGTGCGACTGCGACCGCTTTCTGGAATTCTGGAATCTCGTCTTTCCTCAATTCTACAAGGAAGAAGACGGGACTTTCAGCCCCTTGAAGAAGAAAGGTATAGATACCGGGATGGGCCTGGAACGGCTCGCGATGATCGTGCAGGGAGAATCCAGCGTGTACGAGACCGACGCGCTGCGCCCCATCGTGTCCGCGATAGAGGAGCTCATCGAGCGCGAAGTCGACCCGGCTGTCCGGGAAGACATAGCCGCCAACGTGGTGGCCGACCATTCGAGGGCGCTGGCATTCTGCATCGCCGAGGGCATCATCCCGTCGAACGAGGGGCGCGGCTACGTGTTGAGACGGCTTCTGCGGCGTGCCTCAAGACGAATGAGGACACTCGGAGCCCGCGAGCCGACCCTCTACAGGTTGGTCGGGGTCGTTGTGGACATCATGAAGGACGTCTATCCAGAGCTTTCCGCCAAGAGAGAGCACATAGCGATGGTCACGAGGGCCGAAGAGGAGAGGTTCGAGAAGACGCTCGAACTGGGCATCACTCGCTTCGAAGAGTTAGTCTCCAAGCTGGAGGCCTCGGGCCAGAAGACGATGGCCGGACGCGACGTCTTCACGCTCTACGATACGTACGGCTTTCCTCCGGACCTCACGCAAGAAATGGCTCAGGAAAAGGGATTTCAGATAGACACCTCCGGTTTCGAAGCGGAGATGGAGGAGCAGAGGCGCAGCGCTCAGGAGAAGTCGCGCTTCGCGCCAAAGGAGAAGAAGGAGCTCGACGAGGCGGAATGGAAGAGACTGAGCAAAGGCGCGCACTCGAGATTCGTCGGCTACAGGAAGTTGGAGGAGACGATCCGCGTGAGGCGGTTTCGACACTGCGAAGGGGAGGGGCGAGTGCAGTTGCTCCTGGACAGGACGCCGTTCTACGGCGAGTCGGGAGGTCAGGTGGGCGATACGGGACGCCTCAGCACCGCCACCTCGATGATCGAAGTGGATAAGGTCTTCTACTCGGGAAAGGCAGTGGTTCACGAGGGCAGACTTGCGAAGGGAGCAGTGGAGGACTCCCCGTACGAAGCCGTCGTGGACGCAGAGAGGCGCCTTTCCACAGCGCGAAATCATACCGCCACCCACTTGCTCCATCACGTGCTGCGCAGGGTGCTGGGTGACCACGTCCGCCAGGCCGGCTCTTTCGTTGCGCCGGACCGGCTCAGGTTTGACTACACACATTTCAAGGCTCCGTCGCCGGCCGAGCTGGAGGAGATAGAGGACCTCACCAACCAGCTGGTGCTGGATGACACGCCCGTGAGGCCCCAGGTGTCCTCCTACGAGGAGGCAATAAGCGAGGGGGCCATCGCTCTCTTCGGAGAGAAGTACGGCGAGAAGGTGCGCCAGGTTGTCGTGGGGGACGTGTCGAGAGAGCTCTGCGGCGGAACGCACGTGGAACGGACGGGGCAGATCGGGCACTTCCTCATCGTCTCGGACACCGCCATCGGGTCCGGCGTCAGGAGGGTGGAGGCCGTGACCGGGCTTGGGGCCCGCTCGCGGATCGTCGAGAGAGGGCGCCTGCTATCCGGCATACAGAGCCTGGTTTCAGGCGGCGAAGAGGAACTGCTGTCCACCGTCTCGGGGCTCGTCAAGGCGGCGGAGACGCTGCGAAAGAGATCCGAATCCGACGAGAAGGCCCGGGTTCTTGACGAGGTGGAGAAGATAGTCTCCGGCGCGGAAGAAGTGTCCGGAGTGAAGGTCGTTGCGGCCAGGGTGGACGTCGGGAGCCAGGAGATGATGCGCACCGCGGGCGACCTGCTCAGGGGGAAGCTCAAGAGAGGTGCGGGAGTCATCGGCACAGTGCTTGACGAAAAGCCGTTCTTCCTTGCGTTCGTCGGAGACGCTCTCCTCTCTGAGAAGACGGTCATGGCCGGCGAGATAGCCCGGGAAGCAGCCAGGATAGTCGGAGGGGGAGGGGGAGGCAAGCCGCACATGGCCACTGCCGGTGGCCGCGACGCCTCTTCACTCGAGAAGGCTCTGCAAGGAGCGAGGACCTTCATCCTCAAGCAACTGGAAAGGTGAATCGCGTTGAAGACGACGTCCAGAGCCCAGCCGGTGTTCGAGCGACTTCTGTCCGTTGCCACGAGGAGAGGAAGTGCTTTTCTGGTTCTTGTCGACCCCGATGCTGTGCGACCGGACGCGGCAGCAGACTTTGCGGCTCTCTGCAACGAGGGCGGCGCAGACGGCTTCCTCGTTGGCGGGAGCCTCACGTTCTCGGGAAATCTGGACGAGCTGATTCGCTCAATAAAGCGCTCCTCGTCGCTGCCAGTGGTTCTCTTTCCGGGAAACGCGTGCCAGATATCGGAGAGTGCAGACGCCATACTTTTCCTCTCCCTTCTGAGCTCCCGCAATCCCGACTTCCTGATCGGAGAGCACGTCAAGGCCGCTCCCATCGTTCGTCGGCTCTCGCTCGAAGTCGTGCCCACCGCCTATCTCCTTATCGAATCCGGAACGCTGACATCGGTTCAGTACGTCACGCAGAGCCTGCCCATCCCGCGGGAGAAGACCGATATTGCGGTGGCTCATGCCCTGGCGGGGGAGTACCTGGGAATGAAGTTGGTCTACCTTGAGGCGGGGAGCGGGGCGAAGCTGCCGGTGCCTCGGGAGATGATAGAGGCCGTCTGCGCGGCGGGGTCCCTTCCCGTGGCCGTGGGCGGATGAGTACGTTCGCCCGACCAGGCGCGCGAGGCGGCGGCGGGCGGCGCGCGATTCGTGGTGGTCGGGAACGCCCTGGAAAAGGGTGGGGGAGTATCCTTTGTCGAGGAGTTGTCCTCTGCGATTCATCACCTCTCTTGAGCGGGAGACTGGCTGCGACGCTGGCGTTGCGGAACTGTGCCGGGCGGCTGAAGAATGACGGACATCCACTGCCACGTGCTTCCCTTCGTTGACTACGACGGACCCCAGGACACGGAAGAGTCCATGAGGATGCTGGAGTGTGCCTTCAGAGAGGGGATAGGCTGCGTCATCGCCACACCGCACGTTACGAGCGGAGATTCCCGGGGGCGGTTGGACGAATTCAGGGAAACGTTTGCTAACTTGAGGCAGAGCGCTCTCGAACAGAATCTGCCGATAGACCTTCGGCTCGGAGCGGAGGTGTACGTCTCTCCTGACCTGTGCGACTTCGTCAAGGAGGCACCTGTGTCGCTCGACGGAGCGGGTCGCTACGTACTGGTTGAGCTGCCCATGTATGAGTTTCCACCCTTCGTCCAGTCCCAGCTTTTCTCTCTCATCTCTGAGAACATCGTGCCTATTCTGGCACATCCGGAGAGGAACTCGAACGTCATTCGAAATCCAGAAGTTCTCTTCTCTCTCTCCAAGGCAGGAGTCCTATTCCAGCTGAACGCGGGAAGCCTCGTCGGAAGTTTCGGCAGGGAGGTCAAGAAGACGGCCGAGACCCTTCTCACCTCGGGACTCTGCCAGTTCGTGGCGAGTGACGCACACGGTGACAGGGCCCGCGGCTTTCGCATGAAAGAGGCGAGGTCAACGGTCCGGAGGTTGGTGGGCGAATCGCTGGCCGAGGCCATATTTGAGGACAACCCCAGGCGAACCGTAGTCGAGGGAAGTTGTTCGTGGACAGAAGGCGACGCTTAGCCGGCGTTCACCGTTGAGCGACGGCGTTTGTTTCAGAGCTGGGGCGGCCGGGTGTTGCAACCGGCAGGCGCGAAGAGACTCGAGCCCGTTCGGAGGTGATTACGATAAAAGGACTAATCCTGAGTGGTGGAAAAGGGACGCGCCTGCGTCCTATCACGTTCACCAGCGCAAAGCAGCTTGTTCCCGTGGCCAACAGGCCGATTCTCTTTTACGGAATCGAGGCGATACGGGATGCCGGAATAACCGACGTAGGGATAGTGGTGGGCGACACGAAGGACGAAATCAGCGCAGCCGTGGGAGACGGCAAGGCCTTCGGAATACGCGTCACCTACATCGAGCAGGAGCTACCTCTCGGGCTCGCCCACGCCGTGAAGGTGTCCCGGGACTTCATCGGTAGGGACCCGTTCGTGATGTTCCTGGGGGACAACCTCATCAAGCAGGGCATAACCGCTCTCGTCGAGGAGTTCCGGAAAGAGGGACCGAACAGCATGATCCTCCTCGCGGAGGTCGACAACCCGTCTGATTTCGGGGTGGCCGAGCTCAAGGAGGGAAAGGTCATCAGGCTCGAAGAGAAGCCCAAGAAGCCGGCCAGCAACTATGCGCTGGTGGGCGTCTACATGTTCGACTCGTCTATCTTCGAGGCGGTGGAAAACATAAAACCATCGTGGCGCGACGAGCTCGAGATTACCGACGCCATACAGTACCTCATTGACAGGCGACTGGACGTGCGCTCCCACATCATATCCGGATGGTGGAAGGACACGGGGAAGCTGGAGGACCTTCTGGAGGCAAACAGGATGATACTCCTGGACCTCGACAGGGACATCCAGGGGAAGGTCAATCCCGACTGCAGGGTGGAGGGCAACGTGGTCATCGGCAAGGGAACCGAAGTTCTCTCCAGCCTGCTGAGGGGCCCCCTCATCGTCGGAGAGAATTGCAGGGTGGAGCATTCATACGTGGGGCCGTTCACCTCCGTTCACGACAACGTGGAAATCAGGGACAGCGAGATAGAGCACAGCATAGTGCTGAGCGGAAGCAAGATAACCTGCATAGGCCCAAGAATCGAAAGCAGCCTGATAGGGCGGGACACGGTGATACGCCGCTGCTCCCGCAAGCCTCGTTGCTTCAGGTTCATGGTGGGTGACAGCAGCGGCATAGAGGTTCTCTGAGAGACCTGAGGGAGGCAGGGGTGAAGGTTCTTGTAACGGGCGCTCGAGGGATGCTGGGAACCGATGTGTGTGAGGTCCTTTCGCAGAAGCACGACGTCACCGGCGTGGACATAGAAGAGGCGGAAATATCGTCGCTTCCAGAAACCAGGGCCCTCGTCAAGAGAGTTTCACCCGATGCGGTGATTCATTGCGCCGCCTACACGGACGTTGACGGGAGCGAGACCGAGGCTGTGCACGCCTTCCTGGTCAACGCGGAGGGAACTCGGAATGTCGCAGTGGCATGCGAGGGCATCGGGGCCGTGCTTCTCTACGTCAGTACGGACTACGTGTTCGACGGCAGGTCGGAACGTCCCTACACCGAGACAGACGCGCCCGCTCCTTTGAGCGTCTACGGGTCCTCGAAGCTGGAGGGTGAACGGCACGTTCAGAGTCTGACCTCAAACCACTTCATCGTCCGGACCTCCTGGCTCTTCGGGCTTCACGGCCGGAACTTTGTTGACACCATAGTTGACCTGGGGCAAGATAGGGACTCCATCGAGGTCGTTGACGACCAGGTGGGATGTCCTACTTTTTCGAGGGACCTGAGTGTCGCTCTGGCGAGCATCATAGAGAGCGAGAGCTACGGGACATACCACGTCTGCAATTCCGGAAGCGTTTCCTGGTGCGGTTTCGCCGAGGAGATTCTGAGACTCTGGGGGAACACCAGGACCAGAGTGGTGCCCGTGAAGACTGAACGGCTGAACCGTCCCGCGGCCCGGCCGGCATTCTCGGTGCTAGACACGTCCCTGTTCGAGACGACGTTTGGTTCTTCCTTGAGAAGCTGGCGAGAGGCGCTGGCGGAGTACGTGAAATCCAAGAAGAGGGGCAACTAGCTGGAGACTCCGCACCCGGCGTAGAATGGGCGCCGGTCAGCGGAGTGTGACAACGCACTAGCTGAGAAGACGAGCTTCGCTTCTGACAACGGGCGCGAGCAGAGAGGAGCGGGGAACGACCAGAGGATACCGGCGTGAGAAGGTCTGAATACGAACGGGAAGCCAGAAGAGCCCTCTCTGACTCCGCACGGCTTCTTGAGGAGGTGGCCGACTCTTCTGCGGAATGGGCGGGCGCGGCTGCCCACGAAATGGTCTCCAGACTGCGGAAAGGTGCCAAGGTCATCTGTTGCGGAAACGGAGGCAGCGCGGCGGACGCGCAGCATATCGCGGCGGAACTCTCGGGCAAGTTCTATCTGAACCGGCGGGCGCTTCCCGCCATCGCAGTGACCACGAACCCCTCGTCGGTGACGGCCATCTCCAATGACTTCGGCTACGAACACGTGTTTGCGAAGCAAATCGAGGGGCTGGGCAAGCGGGGAGACATCCTGCTGGCTTTCACCACCAGCGGCGGCTCGCCCAACGTATTGAAAGCCATAGGCCTGGCCAGGAAGCTGGGCATCTTCGTCATAGGGTTCACGGGAGCGAAAGGACGTTCCTTCGCTCGGAAGTGTGACATGTGCCTGGTGGTGCCCTCTACGGACTGCCCGCGGATCCAGGAGGCCCACATCGCTGTGGGACATTCAATCTGCTTTCTGGTTGAGAAGGCGATGTTTGGAGGAAAATGAAGAACTTCTTGCTCATCTTCACCAGCGTTCTGATCGCTGTTCTCGGTCAGCTCTCCATGAAGTACGGCATCTCGCGAGCGAATCTCGTTGCCGGTCTGGGCGAGATCTCGTCCGTCTACGGCTACTTCGTCTCGGCCTTCACGAATCCTTTTGTTCTAATGGGGTTTCTTCTCTACGGGCTGAGTTCTCTCTTCTGGCTCATCGTTCTGGGTAGAGTGGAACTCAGCTACGCCTATCCTCTCGTCAGCATGGGATACGTCCTGGCCGTCGTCTTTTCGTGGCTTCTCTTCAGGGAGCACGTGAACGCCCTGAGGATAGGGGGGCTTGTCGTCATCTGCATCGGGGTGACGTTGCTCTCGAGAAGCTAGGGGATGAGAGAATGGGTCGCACGCTCTCCGTCATCATAAGAGAAGCTCGGCCTCATCAGTGGGTGAAGAACTTCATAGTATTCGCCGCCCTGATCTTCTCGTTCAATTTCACTGACGCCGGGTTGGTGCTGAGGACCTTCCTGGGTTTCGTCGCGTTCTGCCTGCTCTCCGGCGGCGTCTACGTTTTCAACGACATAGTGGACCTGGAGAGTGACCGCCTGCACCCGCAGAAGGGCACAAGGCCCCTGGCCCGAGGGGAGCTGAGCGTGGCGTGGGCCAGCGCCGGCTCCGCAGTTCTCATCGTCGTGGGCATGACCCTCTCTCTGTTGCTCGGCTCCTCCTTCGCCGGGGTGTCGGCTCTCTATCTCATCCTGGGCTTGCTCTATTCGCTGTATCTCAAGCGGCTCATGATAGTCGACGCCCTCATCATCTCCGTCGGCTTCGTGCTGCGGGCTATCGCGGGCGTCGAAGTCCTGAGGGAAGAGGTGGTGGCGATAGAGCTTTCGCCTTGGCTCCTCGTGTGTACGCTCTTTCTCGCGCTCTTTATGTCCTTCGGAAAGCGCAGGCACGAGATAGCCCTTCTCAACGAGAAGGCCGACGACCACAGGAGCACGCTCGGGGAGTATTCGCTGGGCTTCCTTGACGGTCTCATATACGCCCTGATGTCTGCCACCGTCATCTCCTATTCGATTTACACGATTTCCCCTGCCACGGTCGAGAAGTTCCACTCGCGCAACATGGTCCTTACCATCCCGTTTGTGGTCTACGGGATATTCCGTTACGCCTACCTCGTCACGCAGAAGCAGAAGGGTGGCAACCCTTCAGAGCTTCTGCTTCGTGACGTTCCTCTGATTGTGACCGTTCTCCTCTGGATAGCGAGCGTTCTTCTCGTTCTCCTTCTCTCATAGAGCCAGAGTGCCCATGGAAGGTATTCGCTTACAGTACAGGGCGTTTGCCAAGCTCAACCTGTTCCTGGACGTCGTGGGCAAGCGGGCGGACGGTTACCACGACATTCGCTCGCTGATGGTCACGGTGGGACTGTTCGACACCCTGCAGTTCGAGAGGCTTCCCTCTGAAGTTCGCCTTCGGTGCGATTACCCGGACGTACCGAAGGGGCCGGAGAACCTCTGCTTGAAGGCGGCCCTGACCTTGAGGGAGCGTGCGCGCTCTTCTGCGGGGGTGGCCATCACCCTGGAGAAGGGAATCCCCGTGGCTTCGGGCCTGGGAGGAGGAAGCAGTGACGCGGCCTGCACCCTTCTGGGTCTTAACCGGTTGTGGGAGTTGGGGTTGAGCAGCGGCGAGCTGGCCGAGGTGGCGGAGGGCATCGGTTCGGACGTTCCCTTCTTCGTGAGGGGTGGAGCTCAGATGGTGGAGGGCAGGGGGGAGAGACTCACCCCCCTGGAGGAGCTGCCGGAGCTCTGGTTTGTCGTGGTCGTGCCTCCGGCAAGAATCAGCTCCGCCCAGGCCTACTCGGCCGTCAGAATAGAGTTGACAAGGAGGGGGCAGGAGCATAGAATAAAACACCTTGGGACGGGTCTGGATGCGGATGGCGTGGCGAAGTCTCTCCGGAACGATCTGGAGAGCGGCGTAATGGAGATTTGCCCGGAGGTCCGGGAGCTCAAGGGATCTCTCGTGGCGCTCGGCGCCCTGGGGAGTGCCGTGAGCGGCAGCGGGCCTGCGGTTTTCGGGATTGCGCACGACCAGACTTCTGCGTCTGCAATCGCTTCGAGCATTGAGCGCCCTGGCCTTTCTGTCTTCGTGGTCAGGACCGTGCAAGCCGGCGCGCTCGAGGTGGACCCGGATTAGAGCAGCGTTTGGAACAGAGCGACGTATAGCTTCACAGGGAGTCATTCTTGGAGGTCCCTTTGTTCGGGAAGGCTGGCCCAGAACGAGTTCCCCTCGGGAGCTGCTAAGGCGGTGACGGTTGATGCACATAACCGAAGTCAGAATCACTCTCAGGAACGACCAGAAGCTAAGGGCATTTGCGAGCATCACCCTTGACGACTGCTTTGTGGTGAGAGGGCTCAAGGTGATTGAGGGGAGCGACCGCAAGATGTTCGTCGCGATGCCCAGTAAGAAGAAAACGGACGGCACTTACCAGGACATCGCTCATCCGATCAACAACGAGTGCCGGGCCATCCTTGAGAAAGCTGTTCTGACTGCTTACCAGAAGGAGAAAGCCAGGCAACACAGCGTTGTCGGGAGCGGGTGAGGGACTCCGCCCTTGAGGAAGCCGTTGCGACGACTGTCCGAACAGGGAAGAAGTTCGAGAGCTGAGTCCATGGTTGGCTCTTGGGGCGTCGTCAAGCGGTAAGACACAGGATTTTGGATCCTGCATTCGGAGGTTCGAATCCTCCCGCCCCAGCAAACGCTTTCCCGCTCAGAGTCACCGTGTATGGCCCCTGTGGTCTGACTCCGGCCCCGGTTGTGGCCGGAGCCTTTCCGTGTCGTTTGCCAAAACACGAAAGGGTCACGCTGAAGCCGACTGCGGGTTTCCTGGTCGCCCTCAGGGTGATATTCGTCCCGGTGTGCGAAGAGGATCCTCTTGGCGTTCTCGGCAGCGCGGCACGGACAGGGAGCAGATGTCGGGGCTCTTTTGTTTCTGTTCATCACGACTTCTTGACGGAGAGAGGAGATGGATGAGCTAAGGGTTTTCACAGGAAATGCCAATCCGGAACTCGCGGCGCGGGTGTGCAAGTACCTGGGAACGCAGCCCGGCAACATCGACGTCTGTGAGTTCAACGATGGCGAGACTATGGTGAAGATCAACGAGAACATCCGTGGGGTGGACGTCTTTGTCTTCCAATCCACTTTTCCCCCCGCGAAAAACTTGATCGAGCTGCTGGTGATGCTGGATGCGGCCAAGCGAGCGTCGGCCAGAAGAGTGACGGCCGTCGTACCGTACTTTGGCTACGCGAGACAGGACCGGAAGGACCAGCCTCGTGTGGCCATCACGGCGAAACTGGTGGCTAACCTGATAACCGTTGCCGGGGCAGACCGTGTACTCACGATGGATTTGCACTCTCCTCAGATACAGGGGTTTTTTGACATACCCTTTGACCACCTTTACGCTGCTCCTGTGCTGATAGACTATTTCCAGAAGAAAAACTTGAAGGATTTGGTGATTGTCTCCCCGGATATCGGAAGCGTGAAGATGGCAAGAGCGTTTGCAAAGAGACTGGGTGCCTCTCTGGTTCTCATCGACAAGCGAAGGCCCAGAGCTGATGTTGCCGAGGTCGTCAACGTTATTGGGGAAGTCGAGGGCAGGGACGTGGTCATACTCGACGATTTGATCAGCACCGCCGGGACAACGACAAGGGCGGCCGAGGCCCTGAAGAAGAAGGGGGCTCGTCGCATCGTCGCGGGTTGTACGCACCCGGTCCTCTGCGGTGACGCCGTGGCTCGACTCGGCGAGGCGCCCGTTGAACAAGTCGTCGTAACGGACACCATACCGCATGCTCCGGAGAAGCTCATATCCAAGATCGAGGTGCTTTCGGTCGCGGACCTTCTCGGAGAAGCTATCAGGCGTATTCATGAGGAACGCTCGCTGAGCTCGCTCTTCGTCTGAGAGGCGGCTCGATATCCGGCTTGTACCTCAGTTTCGCCTCGTTCTCGATTTTTCTACCGCTCCCTCACGGGGAGCGTCGCAGCGCAGCTTGAGCACAGGAGGAAAGAGAGATGGCTATCGTTGTATTGAAGGGGAGGCCTCGGCAGCAGATGGGTAAGGGGGCTGCGCGCCGAGCCAGGAGGAGCGGGGTGATTCCCGGCATCATCTACGGGGTGGGGGAAGCCTCGATACCGTTCGAGGCGGGCTACGACGACTTCCAGGCGATGATTCACACGGCTTCGGGGGAAAATGTCATCGTGGACCTCAAGCTCGAGGGTGACCCGGCCGAAAGAAAGGCGATAATCCGCGACATTCAACGCGACCCCCTGAGCGGTCAGATTCTCCATTTTGACCTCCATCACATCTCCCTCACCGAACGCGTCACCGTGGACGTGCCCATTCACGTCGTCGGGATTCCGATAGGGGTCAAGGACTTCGGCGGCATACTCGAGCACATCCTCAGGGAGGTAGAGGTGGAGTGTCTCCCCACTGAGATTCCCACGGCGGTCGAAGTGAACGTCTCTCACCTGAAGATAGGCGATTCAGTTCACGTCGGAGAGCTGGTGGTCGAGAACGTCAAGGTGCTCACCGACGCGGACAGGCCCGTCGTGACGGTGGTGCCGCCTGTGGTCGAGGAGGTTCCGAAGGAGGTCGAGGTACCGGAGGCAGAGGAGCCTGAACTGGTCGGGAAGGAGAAGGAAGAGGAAGAGAAAGAGGCGGAACAGCCCGCAGAGAGCAAGGGGAAAGGGAAGAGAGAGAAAGAAGGGGAGAGTTGATCTGTGCACTGCGCAGTGGGGTTGGGAAACCCGGGGAGGAAATATAAGCTCACGCGCCACAATGCGGGGTTCCTGGTAATAGAGAAACTCCACGGCTCGCTCAAGTGCTCCTGGAGAAGGAAGGCTCGGCTCTACGAAGCACGGCGATGTGGCTTCGAGAGCACCGAAGTGCTCCTCCTCAGGCCGCTCACGTTCATGAACCTGAGCGGTGCGGCTGTAGAAGCAGCTCGTGAGGACTTCGGTCTTTCCCTTCAGGAAATTCTTGTGATATGCGACGATGCGTCTCTTCCGCTCGGCAGCATCCGGTTCAGGAAGCAGGGAAGCTCGGGCGGTCACAAGGGACTTCAGTCAGTGATAGAAGCTGTCGGGACCCAGGGGTTCCCGCGGCTCAGGATAGGAATAGGCGCCCCGCCTTCCGGGGAGAGCTTGGAGGAGTACGTTCTCAGCAAGCCGGACCGCTCTGAGAGGCGGAGCTTTGCCGGGGCCGTGGCTCTTGCAGCGGAGGCCGTGCTCTTCTGCTTCAGCCAGGGTCTGGACGCTGCCGCGAGCAGTTTCAATTAGTGCAAGGATAGGGAGGTCGTATGACGTTCAGCGTACCTGGCGAGGTTCTGGTAGGCGCCGGGGCCGGAATCGTGGCCATACTCTTTGCCACCTACATGGCCATCCGGGTACTTAAACAAGATCCGGGAACGAAGGAGATGGTGAGCATTTCGGACGCCATTCACGAAGGGGCCATGGCATTCTTGAAGCGGGAATACAGGAGCATTGCCATCTTTGTGCTGGGTCTGTTCGTGATTCTCTCCTTTGCCCTCAGCCAGGAGGGAATCGAAGGACTGGGTTGGAAGACAGCCATCGCTTTCCTCTGCGGCGCCGGTCTCTCCATGACGGCCGGGTTCGTGGGTATGAAAGTCTCGACAAAGGCCAACACTCGCACCGCTCAAGGGGCCACGCAGAGTCTCGCAAAGGCTCTCGCTGTGGCGTTTCCCGGCGGAGCGGTCATGGGCATGACTGTTGCAGGGGCAGGACTCTTCGGGCTGTCGCTGCTCTTCTTCATCTTTGCCGGCAGCGTCGGCATGATGGCAGCCGCCGCGATCATCGCCGGCTTCAGCATGGGGGCGAGCTCAGTGGCGCTGTTTGCGCGCGTTGGGGGCGGCATCTATACCAAGGCAGCAGACGTGGGCGCCGACCTCGTGGGCAAGGTGGAGGCGGGAATTCCTGAGGACGACCCTCGCAACCCGGCTGTCATCGCCGATAACGTTGGCGACAACGTCGGCGATGTCGCGGGGATGGGGGCCGACCTCTTCGAGTCGTACGTGGGTGCAATAGTGTCTTCCATAGTCATCGCCTTTGCGACGTGGGGCGGTGTCGTGGGAGGCTCCTCGGGGACCGCGGGCACCGCCATCGGCTACAGCTTCGCGCTCGCGGCTGCCGGGATAGCGAGTTCCATAATCGGAGTCTTCTTCGTGCGAGCCGGCAGGGGCACGGACCCCCAGGCCGCATTGAGGAGGGGGACCATCGCCAGCGCGGTCGTGTTCATGATTCTGGCCTTCGTAATCACTTTCCTCGGGCGCGATGAGCTAGTCGAGAAACTGCAGGTTGGAATGGGCCTCTTTGGAGCGACCGTCTGCGGACTCGTCTCGGGCATGGTCGTGGGTTTCGGTGCTGAGTACTACACGTCCGGCCGCTCCATCAGGTCGATCGCCGAGTCCTCGAGGACCGGGGCGGCGACGAACATAATCGCTGGGTTCGCAACGGGGATGAAGAGCACGGTGATCCCGCTGTTCGTGATAGGCATCGCCATCCTCGTCGCACACGAGCTGGCCGGCTCGTTTGGGATAGCCCTGGCCGCCATCGGAATGCTTTCCATCACCGGGATGACCGTCGCGGTCGACGCTTACGGTCCCATCGCTGACAACGCGGGCGGGATAGCCGAGATGGCGCACCTGGGCCCCGATGTTCGAAAGATCACCGACAGGCTGGATGCCGCGGGCAATACGACCGCCGCGATCGCCAAGGGATTCGCCATCGGCTCGGCCGCCCTGACGGCGCTGGCTCTGTTCACCGCTTACGTGAGGGCCACCGGCATCGCTTCCATAGACGTGACAGACGCCATGGTGCTTGTGGGGTTGTTCATCGGTGGAACGATTCCGTTCCTTTTCGCTTCGGACACGATGAGAGCAGTCGGTAGAGCCGCCTTTCACGTGGTCGAGGAAGTCAGGAGACAGTTCAAAGAGGTCCCGGGTCTGATGGAGGGCACGGGCAGGGCGGAATACGCGACCTGCGTCGACATCACTACGAGGGGCGCTCTGAAGGAGATGATAGTGCCGGGGTTACTTGCGGTCATAATACCCCTGGGCGTGGGAATCCTCCTGGGGCCTCAGACGCTGGGCGGACTGCTTGCCGGCTCCCTGATCTCCGGCGTGCCGCTCGCTCTTTTGCTGGCAAATGCAGGCGGGGCGGGGGATAATGCTAAGAAGTACATAGAGGCCGGGAACCTGGGGGGCAAGGGATCGGACACTCACAAGGCCGCCGTCGTCGGTGACACGGTGGGTGACCCGTTCAAGGACACCTCCGGTCCATCGCTGAACATACTGCTGAAATTGATGGCGATAGTGTCTCTGGTCTTTGTTCCCGTGATTTCCAAGTTGCACGGGTACATCGTAACCCTGTTCCAACAATAGTCAAGGAGGTGGGAGCTGCGTGAGGGAGTATGAAACCGTCTTCATAGTCGATCCTGGTTGCGACGAGACCGAGGTTGACCGGGAGGTGGACACAGTCAGGGGGGTAATAACCGAAGGCAGTGGGGAAGTGGTGGAGGTCCAGGTGTGGGGGAAGAGAAGGCTTGCCTATGAAATAAACAAGAAGAAAGAAGGAACGTATGCATTCGTGCGTTTCAAGTGTGGTCCCGCGGTTCTTCAGGAACTGAACCGCAGGTTCAAACTGAACGAACTCGTGCTCAGGCACCTGACGGTGCTGAGTCAAGAGGGCGCGCAGGAGGAGGAAGACTCTGAATCCGCGGGGCCTGACGAGTTGAGTGCAGACGCGCCCGAGGTTTCCCCTGGCTCCTAGACAGAGATGCCCGGGGTTGGTGAGGAGGTGGACCGGATGTCGGACGTGAGGCTGGTTTCTATCAACAAGGTGCTGTTGTCGGGTCGATTGACCAGAGACCCTGAGCTACGGTATACTCCAAGTGGTGTGGCTGTCATAACTTTCTCGCTCGCGCTCAATAGACGCTACAAGGACCAGAGCGGGGAGTGGAAAGAGGAAGTCAGCTTCGTGAATGTCGTTGCGTGGCAACGCCAGGCAGAGCTCGCTTCCGAATTCTTGAAGAAGGGAAGTGCCGTCTTCGTGGAGGGACGACTGCAGAGTCGTTCGTGGGAAACCAGCGAGGGCGGAAAGAGAAGCGTCCTGGAAGTGAGAGCTGAGCGTCTTCAGTTCTTGGACAGGACCAGGCGGGAAGAAGAACCGACCGAAGGGCGAGGCGCGAGCGGTGACGACGACCAAGGGGTGCCGTTCTAGCGCTTTCAGGATACCGAGAGTCTTCAGGAGGAATCATGGCGAGAAACAAAGAGGCAAGAACTCCGAGGAGAAAAGTCTGCAAGCTTTGCCTCGATAAGGTGAAGTACATTGACTACAAGGACGAGAGGCGGCTTTCCCGCTTCGTTACGGACAGGGGCAAGATCGTGCCCCGTCGCGTTTCAGGGGCGTGCGCGAGACACCAGACGCAGATTGCCACCGCCATCAAGAGGGCTCGCCTTCTCGCCATTCTGCCGTTCTCGAGTGAGCACTACAGGTAGAGCCGGCACCGAAGTCCCGCGGCGCCGCACGAACGCTGAAGGCGCCCGAGGGGTAAATCTACGAGGTTCCACATGGAAGTAATTCTGCTGGAAGACATTGAAGGGCTGGGTAAGCGCGGAGAGACGGTGAAGGTTGCGAAAGGCCACGCCCGAAACTTTCTGCTTCCCCTGAGAAAGGCCGTGCCTTCGAAAGGGGCGGGAGCGCGAGTCTTCGAGGAGGAGGAGAGAAGGCGACACGCGGCCGAGAACAAGATGCGCCGGGCCGCCGAGCAGATGGCCGCAGAACTTGCCAACGTCTCGTGCACGATCGCCGTGAAAGCAGGGGAGGACGACAAGCTCTTTGGAGCTGTCACGGCGGCTGACATTGCCGAGCTTCTAGAGAAACAGGGAGTCCAGATAGACAAGAGGAAGATAGTTCTCGAGGAACCTCTCAAGTCTCTCGGTGTTTATACCGTAACGATAAAGCTTTTTCAGGACATACAGGCCGACATAAAGGTCTGGGTCGTAAGTGAGTAGAGTTTGAGGTCATTCTGGAACGGGAGACAGTGGTGAAAAGAGCGTTTCTGCTTGTGCCTGCGAT
>CP070702.1:313327-317892 GCA_020349905.1 Candidatus Eiseniibacteriota bacterium | reverse complement strand
TCCACTATCGGAGTGGACGTGCAAACGGGCCGTTCGTCTCCATCAACTGTGGTGCGCTGCCGAAGGACCTTCTGGAGAGCAACCTCTTCGGCCACGTCAGGGGTTCCTTCACAGGTGCGGTCAAGGACCAAGACGGCCTTTTGAAGGTGGCCGAGGGAGGCAGTTTTTTCCTGGACGAGGTCAGCGAGATGCTGCCTGCCACGCAGGTGAAGTTGCTGCGGGCGCTGCAAGAGAGAGAGATCATCCCGGTGGGCGGGAGCAAGCCGATAAAGATCGACGTGAGACTCATCGCCGCCACCAACGCCGACCTTGAGAAGATGGTGGGAGAGGGAAGATTCCGCGCTGACCTCTTCTACAGGTTGAACGTCATACCGTTGAGGCTGCCTCCCCTGAGAGAGCGAAGGGATGACATTCCGGTTCTGGTGGACCATTTCCTGAGACAACTCACCTCCGCCGGCGGACAGGAGAAGAACGTCTCCAGAGAGTGCATGGAGCTCCTCTGTGCCTACGACTGGCCGGGGAACGTGAGAGAGCTCGAGAACGTGATCGAGAGGGCGTACGTTCTGGATGAGACAGGGGTTCTGGAGCGGGAGGACCTTCCCGAGAAGGTGAGAGACGGCGGTGCGAGACGCGGCAGTCTCGTGATCGACTCTCCGAACCTTACTCTGGAAGAACTGGAGAGAGAATACATACTCAAGGTTCTCAACTACACGGACTGGCAGAAGAAGAAGGCCTCCGAAATCCTAGGGATAAACCCGTCCACCCTGTACCGGAAGCTTCAGGCCTACGGGCTTGAGAGGGCCCACGAGTTCGAGCCGATTGCAAAATGACACGTTCCGCATCGCGTGTTGCAGAACGCGCGTCGGTCGTGCAACGTGCGAGAGCGGCCCGGCAAGAATCTTTTCACCCCCGGCCCCCCCTCCTGGCGCACCCCCTCAACACAGTACGATGGCACGAGTTATGGCGTGACCGAAATGAACTGACCTTGGCATGCTAGTTGCTGTTCGAAAGGTTCGGACACTCTCTGGATTCTATAACGGAAGGAGGTGCAGGAAATGCTCAGAGACAGCAAGGGCTTTACACTGATCGAGCTGATGATCGTGGTGGTTATCATCGGAATCTTGGCTGCCATAGCCATTCCGAACTTCATCGCTATGCAGGCTCGTGCGAAGGAAGCTTCGACGAAGTCGAACTGTCACACGGTGCAGCTGGCCGCCGAGGACTTCGGTGTTCAGAACGACGGCGTCTACGGAGGTGCAGTCGCCAACATAATCCCGATGCTTCCCGGAGGCGCGGCGCTAGAGAATCCGTTCACCAAGGCGGCTACCGAGCCTGTGGACGGTGCCGCTGCCACACCCGGCCAGACGGGCTATGTTCCGATCGTCCAGGCTGGTGTGAATGTAGGTTACACCATAACTGGCTTCGGAAAGACAGCGCTGGTCATCACTCTGTCGAGCGGTTCATAAGAGCCGCGAGAACTCTGGAGGGTGGTGGACCCCGTGGGTCTACCACCCTCTTTGTTTTTGCCGGCCGTGCCTGTGCGGGGCCGTGGGCCAGGGGCTGGCATACTAATTGCTCAAAAGGGCGGTGGCCGTGCCCTTTCCGGGGTAGCGCGAGCGTTCTGTCCTGGTGGTGGAGCGAAGCGACGGCCACCCGCGCCAAGATGCTACTGGAGTTACGAAAGGCGGTTCGGTGCGCATGATGAGCAACGCGGCAACGCTGGAAGGGAAGGCGAGGCAGCAGACGGCTCCCCCGCAAGTTGACAGAAGAGTGGTCGTTGAGGCACGAGGGCTGGGCAAGGTTTTTACCAGCTCCTTCACCCAGCGGAAGAAGTGGGCGGTCAAAAAACTGAGTCTCAAGGTCTACGAGGGGGAGGTGTTCGGTTTTCTGGGAGCCAACGGCGCAGGAAAGACCACGACCATAAAACTTATGATGGGGCTCCTGTCCGCCACGGCGGGCACGATAGAGCTCTTCGGCATGAAGCCCGGCCACCCCGCGACGCGAGCCAGGGTGGGGTTTCTTCCCGAGAATCCCAGCTTTTACGATTGTCTCAACCTGGGCGAATTCCTGCGCCTCAGCGCGGCTCTCTCCGGCATCACGCGCAAGAGAGAAGTGGAGAGGCGTGTGGCGGAGTCCTTGTTCCTGTCCAGACTGGTTGACGAGGAGAACACTCGACTCAGGAAGTTCTCCAAGGGAATGTTGCAGCGGGCGGGCCTTGCCCAGGCTCTCATAAACGACCCCAAACTCCTCGTACTGGACGAACCCATGAGCGGACTGGACCCGGTGGGAAGGAAAGAG
Organism: Candidatus Eiseniibacteriota bacterium; assembly: GCA_020349905.1. Classification (GTDB taxonomy): domain Bacteria; phylum Eisenbacteria; class RBG-16-71-46; order JAFGJU01; family JAFGJU01. Next base: position 315,594 of record CP070702.1, on the reverse strand, counting down.
GTCCGGGATGCGATAGTACGCTTGAAGGAAGAGGGGAAGACCGTGTTTTTCAGCTCCCACATCATTCCGGACGTGGAGCTGGTCTGTGACAGGGTGGGGATAATAAAGGAGGGGTGCCTGGAGAAAGTCGGGCAGATCAACGAGCTCGTCGTGGAGGGTGCGGGCAGCGTCGAGATTGCGGTGAAAGACCTGCGTGAGGAAGCAGCTTCGGGGCTGAAGCCTTTCGTGAAGAAGTTCGGCGTCGCGGGCGAGGCAACGATACTGGAGCTCGAGGACTCCGAGACCACGACGCTGGTCCTGGGCAAGCTTGCAAGGGAAGGGGCCCGCGTGCTTTCGGTGACTCCACACAAAGAATCCCTGGAATCGGTCTTCGTGAACGAAGTCGCGAGAAGGCCCGGGCTCGTCGCAGAAGGCGTTAAGAACTCTGCCCCGCGCAGGCGGGGCAGGTTGGCGGTCCTGTCGCGCCGGTAGGCGCCGCGAGGTCAGAATCACTTCGGGAAGAGGGTCATGAAGGTCATAGCCATCGCTCGCAATACTTTCAGAGAAGCTCTGAGGGACAAGGCGCTCTACGTGCTGGTAGTCTTCTCCGTCGTCCTCGTGGGGGCCACGCGAGTCATAAGCCCGCTGGCACTCGGGGAAGGAGTCAAGATCACGAAGGACGTGGGTCTCTCGGCGATCTCGTTCTTCGGAATGCTGGCGATCATCGTGATGGGAGCGGGGCTCGTGCACAAGGAGATAGACCGAAAGACAATCTTCATGATTCTCTCGAAGCCAGTCTCCAGACGGCAGTTCATCCTGGGCAAGTTCCTTGGGATGGCCGACGCACTGGTCGTCATGGTCGTCGTGATGCTGCTGGCTCTACAGCTTGTCCTGCTGACTTCGAGGGTGGGACTCGACGTGCTCGTCCTCAAAGCGGGGCTTCTGACGTTCGTCGAGCTGCTCGTGATGACTTCGATAGCCATTCTCTTCTCCTCTTTCAGCACGACTGCGCTGAGTGCCTCCCTCACGTTCATTATCTACGGGGTGGGTCATTTCAGCGGCGACCTTCTGAAGTTCGCGGACAGGTTGCCCTCGGAATTTGCGAGGTACGTCTGCCACCTCCTGTATTACGTGCTGCCGGACCTGGAAGTCTTCAACGTGAGGGGCATGGCCGTGCACGGCAGCGACATCTCCACCGAGAGGCTACTGGCAGCCACGTCGTACGGCGTGCTCTATGTGCTGGGGGCCTTGATGTTCTCCGTCCTTATCTTCTCGAGGAGGGATTTCAAATAGTGAAGTTGCTCCGGCGAAGAGGGCTCACTCAGGTGCTCTCGGTGCTCGCGGCCGTCGCCTTTCTTTGCGGTGCGTTTGCCGTGAAGCGCGGGTTGAGAGGGGGAATCATCCCTCAGCCCGGAGAGGAGCTGATGTATTTCCCGTCCGGGAAGTTCCTGAAGCAGGCCTCTCTCGGTCACAACAGTACTCTTGCCGACATAGTGTGGCTGAGAGCCATCCAGTACTACGGGCACCACCGGCTGACCGACCGTCGGTACGACCTCATAGGGCACATATTCGATGTCATGACCACACTTGACCCCGGCTTCACGCACGCCTACGTCTTTGGTGCCCTCGTGCTCGCCCAGGACGCCGGAAGGCCCGAGGAGGCGCTCGCGCTCCTGAGAAAGGGAATGAGACACAACCCAGCGGACTGGTACCTTGCCTTTGAAACCGGTTTCATCTACTATGTTGTGCTCCGCGACGACGAGAGCGCGGGGCGCTACTTCTCTCTCTCCTGCAAGCTTCCGGGGGCACCGGAATTCACTGCGCGGTTCGCCGCCTTCGTCGAGGAACGCGCCGGTCATACGGAGACGGCGCTGAAGCTGTGGGAAGAGGTGTCGAGGATATCTGACAACGAGCGCATAAAAGAGATGGCGGAGGAGAAGGTGGGAAAACTGAGACGGCAGCTGGAGGAGGAAAGCAGGGTGAGTGGGCGCGCCGGCAGTGATGCGTAGGGACGGCGGCGCCTGGGAGGCCGGAAGGAGACGGACGCGATCTAGATGAGGGGAATGGACTAGTGGAACTCGTTGCACTCTTCGTGGTGGGGTTGGCGATCGGTAGCTTTCTCAACGTCTGCATATACCGGGTCCCGCGACGGATGTCGGTGCTCTCTCCGTCGTCGCACTGTCCCGCGTGCAAGATCTCCATTCCCGCGCGTCAGAACATCCCCGTGTTGAGCTTCTTCCTCCTGAAGCGAAAGTGCGGGCATTGCGGCGCGGTCATCCACTGGCGGT
>CP070702.1:297645-313227 GCA_020349905.1 Candidatus Eiseniibacteriota bacterium | reverse complement strand
CATCGGAGCGTTGAACTGATCCTTCACAGTAACATCTAGATAGCTCGCGTCGCCGGTCGGACAAATCATGGCCGTCGTGTCGTTGACCAGGTTCACCCAAAGAACCGTGGAATTATCAACGCTGGGCACAGAGGCCCAGACAGGGGCGGCCAGACTAACCGCAGCCACAACTATCGCAACGCAAAAGAGTCTAGTCATTGTTCGACCTCCTCATAGCGCACTGCATCACAACAAAGAGCTAGGACAAAACATTAGCAACAGAGCAACGGACGTAGTTGGCCGCGACACACCTCCTTTCGAGTACGCTATAGATTAAATGATGTTCACACAATGAACACAACTTAGTATAACACAAGCAGGTAAAGCGTGTCAAGCAAAAAAGCCCCGGGTGTTCAGTCGCCCTCAGGCCTGCAAACTGCAAGCCAAATCAAGAACTAGAACTGCTGAGACAAAGATTCTGGCAACGCCCAAGGCTTTAATCGTAACCCTGGCAAAAGGTTACGGTACACGCGCCTCCGACTTGCAGAGATAGTGTATCACAAAGAGCCCCGTATGTCAACAGAAAAGCGGTGACTTAGAGGGGCCGGGACCCGCCTAACGCAAAGCCGGAGTATGAAGACGGGATTTCGGGGGTGAACGTTCTTGCGGCCTCGCGGGACCCGTTTGGTGGGCGAAACAGGACTCGAACCTGTGACCCCTTGCGTGTAAGGCAAGTGCTCTCCCAGCTGAGCTATTCGCCCACCCTTACCTGACGAAGATCGCCAGAGGAATCAGGGCGCAGTAACCGGCTACCAGGAGGACCGGGGCCAGCGTGATGGAGCCCCTGGAAAGCATCACATAACCCACGATTATGGAGGCAAAGCCCGCAGCGAAGAGCCAGTAGCTTCTGGCCGAGAACCCTATTCTGTGCGCCTCCACTTCCCTTCCCTTGCGCCCCGACCGTCCCCTTTTGCCCTTGACTGGTGTCTTCATTTCTTACCTCTTGTAACCGATAGCGTTACGCGCGGCACATACAGAAATCTACACGATGCGCGTCCGTTCTGCAACAACGAAGAGGCCATCTCAGGCGCCGGAATCGGCCGGCCCTGCCCTAAGCGGCTCGTTCATGCTTCCGGTTCTGTAGCCCTCAAGGTCTATGGAAACGTAGAAGAAACCCGCCTTCTTGAGCTCATCCACGACCGCGGCCCGCTTGCCGGGCGAAAGCAGCTCCTCCAGCTCTTCCGGTAGCACCTCCACCCTGGCTGTCTCTCCGTGGACCCTGACCCGCACTTGGGAGAAACCCAGCTTCCTGAGAGCTCCTTCGGCAACGGCCACCTTCCGCAGCTCCGAGGCGACTATCTGGCTGCCGTACGGAAACCTGGAGGCGAGGCACGCCTGCGCCGGCTTCGACCAGGTGGGCAGCCCCGCGCTCCTGGACAGCTGCCTGATTTCGGACTTGGTCAACCCCGCTTCTTTGAGGGGGCTTGAGACGCTCAACTCCGCAGCAGCGCGGGCGCCGGGTCTGGTGTCCCTGAGGTCGTCCACGTTTGAACCGTCGATTACACGGCCGAATCCCTTCTCGTGTGCAATCGTGCTCAGCTTTCCGAACAGCTCGTGCTTGCAGTAGTAACATCTATCGGGGGGATTGCTGCTGAAGCGCGGGTCGGACAGCTCGTCCGTATCGATGACCACGTAGCGAGCACCCAGCTTCTCTGCCAGCTCGATCGCCTGGGACAGTTCCTCGTCAGGGTAGGTCGCCGACCTGGCTATCACGGCAAGCACCCTGTCTCCCAGCACCGAGACGGCCACCTTGAGCAGGAAGGAGCTGTCCACTCCCCCCGAGTAGGCCAACACAGCGCTGCCCATGTTCCGCAGGGACTCTTTGAGCTGGCTCAGCTTTCGCTCGAGCTGGCTCTCCGTTCGACTCTCCATTTCACTCCTCTGCTTCATCGCCCGCCTTCTTGCTTCGTCCGAGCTCTTCCCTCTTTGGGACGCCGCCCCCGTCCCGGGACGAGGAGGCACCGCTTCGCCGGAGGGCCTTGACTCTCTCTCTGGCGGCCACGTGTTCTTCCATCGTCCTGCTGAAGATGTGAGTTCCGTCTCCCCGGGCCACGAAGTACATGTCCTTGCAGTTCTTCAGCGGAAAGAGCACGGCTCTCACGGCAGCCTTGCCGGGGTTGTTGATGGGTCCGGGGGGCAGGTCCCTCACGAGATAGGTGTTGTAGGGCGACTTGACGTCCAGGTCCCTGTATACTATGCGCTGCTTCTTGCCTCCGAGCGCGTACGCAACCGTGGGGTCAGCCTGCAGGCGCCATCCTCGGGCCAGCCTGTTCCAGAACACGGCAGCGATTCTGGGGCGCTCGTGTTCAACTTGGGCCTCGGCCTCCACGATGGAGGCGAACGTCAGGACCTCGTGCCAGGTCAGGCCCACCTCCGCGGCCCGCTGGCTGAAATCGACGCCGAACAGGTGCCTGCCCCGGCTCACCATCTCCTTGATGACCGTAGCAGGTTCCATCTGCGGGGCGAAGGCGTAGCTGTCCGGGAACAGGTACCCTTCCAGCGAGCCCGCCTCCACGCCCAGGGAGAGGGCGAAGAGGCTGTCGTCCACAAGGGACAGGAATTCCTCCGGGTCGATGAATACCTCGCGACGTAGAATCTGCGCGATTCCCCTGGAACTCTGTCCCTCCGGAATCGTGACCAGGTCCTCCGGTTTCATGGCCTCTGTGAGCTGCCGTATCACGTCCAGCGTGCCGAGCCGCTTCTCTATGGTGAACCTCCCCGCCCTTAGCTTTCGCTCCATCCCCATGGCCCTCGCGGCCAGAACGAAGACGGCCCTGTTCCTGATGATGCCCTTGTCCTTCAAAATCGCCGCAATCTCTTCGGGCGTGGCCCCGCTGGGGATCATCACCGTGGCCCTTTCAGACTCTCCCACCCGTCGCGCGGGCGGGAAAAGCAGGCTCAGAGCGAAGACGGCGACCGCCAGCGCGGCAATCAACAGGACCTTCTGGCCGGTTCCTATGAGACGTGTTTGTTCCATGCTAAAAGAAGTTAGGCGGGGCGGGTGGAACCACCTCTCTGGTGACTGGACCTTCTATCAAGATACGACTGAAGGATCAAGACGGCGGCGATGAGGTCCCTCTTCCCTTTCTGCTTCCTGGTCTTCTTATCCAGAGCCAGCAGGAGCCTCTCGGCCTCGGCGGTGGAGTATCTCTCGTCCCAGAGAGAGACTCTGATGCCACACTCCTCGGAGAGCGCCGACGCGAACTCCTTCACCCTTCCGGCCTGAGGGCCCTCCAGGCCGCTCAGTGACAGGGGAAAACCCACCACGATCTCTGAAACGTCCTCTTCTCCTACTATCTTCCGTATCTTCGATATCGCTTCCTGCCGGCTTTTCACGTGAAGAACGGATGGAGTTCCCGCAACGAGCCCCTGCGGATCACTGATGGCAACACCGAGCCTTCTGTCGCCGAAGTCTATTCCCATCACCCGTCCCATGTCTCAGGTCCCGGTGTTTTGAGAGGCGACGCTCTTACGCTTGAGCAGGGTGATCGATGTTCCCCCCTGGAAGTGAAAGAGGACTTCGTCCATCATCGCCTTCATTATGGCGAGCCCTCTACCCCTGCACACCCCGGTCTCCTCCAACACACAGTCTTTGGCGTCAGGATCAAACCCGCTCCCCGGATCCTCGACAGTGATTCTTATGCGCTCGCCCTCCATGTAGAAGGAGATGGTCACGCACCGGGTTTCGTCGCAGTCACATCCGTGCTGGATCGCGTTTGTGCCGGCTTCCACGACGGAGATGGCGATGGCGTTCCTCTCTTCCTCGTCGAAACCCATGTATTCGGCGACGCTGTCCGAAACCCTGTCCACGACTCTGAGGAAACCAAGATTCCCGGGCAGGATGAGCTTTATGCAGGGGACACACTGGTTTTCGTTGAGGCTTTCACCGCTCATCATAGCTTCTCAAGGCTCCAAGAAGTTCTGTCATGTCGGGCGGCAGCGGAGCGTCCACCGAGACGGTTTCTCCGCCCACGGGATGCCTGAACGAGAGTTTGACGGCGTGGAGAGCGGGACGCTGGATGAGACGCAAGAGGCACGCGGCCGCCTTTCTCTTGCTGCCGCTCATCTTGCCGAGGGCCTTCGTTCTGCCCCCGTATTGCGGGTCTCCGAAAACCGGATGGCCGACGTGGGAGAGATGCACGCGTACCTGGTGCGTCCTCCCGGTTTCCAGCGATGCCGACAGGTAACTGGCGAAATGAAACCTCTCCAGAACAGAGAAGTGGGTAACGGCGTTCCTACCCCTCTGCCGGTCTACCGCCATTTTCTTCCTGTGTCTTCTATCTCTCGAGATGGGGGCTTCGATAGTCCCTGAGTCCTCACCAGGTAGGCCCCACACGATGACAAGGTATTTCCTCTCGACCTCCCTGTCGGCGATCTGCTTTGCCAGACCCACGTGGGCTTGATCGGTCTTGGCCACCGCGAGCAGCCCCGAGGTGCCCTTGTCGAGCCGATGCACGATGCCCGGACGCATGACGCCGCCGATCCCCGAGAGATCGCGGCAGTGGGCCAGAAGAGCGTTCACGAGAGTGCCGCTCTTCACACCCGCGCCCGGGTGGACCACGAGGCCGGGAGGCTTATTCACCACCACAATGTACCGGTCTTCGTAGCGTATGTCAAGCGGAATTGGCTCTGGCGCTAGCACGCTGCGCTCCGGAGCCCGCACGACGAGCGTCACTTCTTCTCCGGCCCTCACCCGGTGGCTGCACTTGGCCGGTCTTTCCTGGACTCTGATGAGTTCCTCCCTGATCATCCTCCGCGCCTGTGAACGCGTGACGTGCGGAAAGAGGAAGGGCACGGTCGCATCTAGCCTCTCGCCGGCGCGGTCACGAGGAACTTTCTTTCGGATGACGCTCGTCATAGGCAGGCTCTCTCGCCCGACCCGGCCGTTCTGCTTCAGGCGGCGGCTGAACGGTCAGAAGGACGCTTTTGAAAGATAGTGCGATAGCAGAAGAGGGCGACGCCGAGAGTCACGGCGATGTCGGCCACGTTAAACACGGGCCACCTCACGTTTTTCCAGCCCAGATCGATGAAATCCACGACTTCCCCAAACCTGACCCTATCTATGAGGTTGCCGAGCGCGCCCCCGAGGACCAGAACGAGCGGAAGGGAGACATCGGTCCGTCTCTTTCTTAACTGGGTGAGAAGAAACACGAGCGCGGCCACGGCGAAGAGCGTGGTCAGCACGAAAGGGACCCTGTTTCCCGAGAGAAGTCCAAAGGCAGCGCCAGAATTGTGTACGAGTGTAAGGCGAACAGCGTCGGAGATGACCTTGATGGATTCACCCCGTTGCATGAGGAGCGATGCGAGGGCTTTCGAAGCCTGATCGAGAAGCAGTGTGCCGCAGAGCAGAAGCAGGAGGTTTCTCACCGGCCCGGCCTCACTTTCCTTTGGCTGCTTTCTCTTCCTTCTCCTTACACTTTATGCAGAGCCTCGCATGAGGAACCACCTCGAGCCTCTCCCTGGAAATGGGAGAGCCGCAGCTCTCACAGTCGCCGTACTCGTTCCTGTAGAGCCTTCTTAGTGCCTCGTTGATGTGATAAAGCAACCTGCCCTCTGACGAGGCGAAGAGAAACGCCTTCTCTCTCTCCATCGCGTCGGTCCCCAGGTCGGCCATGTGAAACGTATAGGCCGACAGGTCTCCCGCGGAATCCCGGGGCGTCTGTCCGAGCACGTCCTTTTCCACGTGTGCCAGTTGAACGAGGAGTTTGTTTCTCTCCTCCATGAGTCTTTGCTCGAAGTGCTTGAGGTCTTTCTTGTTCACGTTTCCCACCTTCTTGTTCGTGACTGAGACTCTCTATTGTTATTCGGCCTTTTCCAGGGCGACTTTAACTCCTTCTCCTTCTAGGTCCCACCGGGCCATGGCCCCGGTTTCCGGCATGGACTTCCGGATTCCAGTGGCCAAGGCCTCGCTGGCGATGTATTCGTCGAAGCTCTCGAGAGTAGAGCTCAACCGCTCGCTTGCCTCGTAGTAGAGCACGATTCTGTCCGACACCTCCAGGTTGGCCGCCTTTCTGAGCGATTGAAGACGGTGCACGAATTCCCTGACTATGCCCTCCTGTCTGAGCTCCTCCGTGACGGCGGTCCGGACTGCTACGACCCAGGGGCCTTCGCTCGCGACCGCGAAACCCGGCTTCTCCCTCCGGCTCACCTGTACCTCGGTCGAAGAGAGCGTCTCTCCTGTCCCGGAGACCTGAAGCCGGACGGGCTCCCCGGAGGCGATCTTCCGAAGCTCCTCCTGTGTCATGTTCTCGACCACGACCGCGGCCTGGCCCACGTCCTTGCCGAAGCGGGGACCCAATGCCTCGAACCTCGGCTTTCCCACGAACTCGCATATCTCCTGCTCACGTTCGACGAGGGAGACGTGCTTCACGTTGAGCTCTTCCTTGATGAGAGGGCCGAACTCGACCAACGCTTCCGGGCTCAGTTCCTTCGAGCCGGCCACCAGAAGTTCAGAGAGCGGCTGGCGGATCTTGAGCTTCGCGGCGTTTCTGGCCGCCCTCCCGAGGGAAATGACCCGCAGCACGGCGTCCATCTTCTCTTCCAGGGTGTCATCAATGAGACTCTCATCGGCGGAAGGAAAGTTACAGAGATGGACGCTCTCGGGCACGGTGGAATCTCCCCCGCGGGCGATCTTCTGAAATATCTCCTCGCTCACGAAGGGGACGAAGGGCGCCACGAGCTTGGCCACGCTGACAAGAACCTCGTACAGGGTCTCGTAGGCGCCCAGCTTGTCGGGACCAAGCTCGGCCTTCCAGAACCTGCGCCTGCATCTTCGCACGTACCAGTTACTCAAATCCTCTATCACGAACTCCTGGATGGCCCTCGCTGCCCGGGTCAATTCGTAGGTGTCCATGTCCCGGCGCACGTTGCGGGTGAGCGAGTGAAGCCTGGAGATGACCCACCTGTCCATCAGGGAACGTTCGAACCCCGCTCCGGAAGGCTTGAACCCGTCGATGTTCGCGTAAAGGACGAAGAACTGGGCCGTATTTCGCAGGGTCGCCAGTAGCTTACTCGCCACCTCGGCGACGCCCTCGCGGTCGAATCTGGTCGGTATCCAGGGAGGGCTCACGGTCACGAGATACCAGCGCAGGGCGTCCGCCCCCTCGCGCTCGAGTATCTCCGCGGGGTCCACAGAATTCCCCTTGGACTTGCTCATCCTCTGACCGTTCTTGTCCAGAATCATCTCGATGGGTACCACGCTCTTGAAGCACGAGACACCGGATACGAAGGTGGATATGGCGAGAAGGCTATAGAACCACCCTCTGGATTGGTCCATTCCCTCGGAAATGAAGTCCGCAGGGAAGCTCCTGTCGAACTTGTCCTTGTTTTCGAAGGGATAATGCCACTGGCCATAGGGCATGCTTCCCGAATCGAACCAGCAGTCGATGACTTCAGGGGTTCGCTTCATGGCACCCCCGCATTCCGGGCACTTCAACACGAACTCGTCCACCATGGGCTTGTGAAGGTCGAGGTCGGCGGGAAGAACTGCACCCAGGTTCTTGAGTTCCTCTATGCTCCCGACACACGTCTCCTTGTCGCATCCTTCGCAAATCCAGATGTTCAGAGGAGTTCCCCAGTAACGGTCTCTGCTGAGCGCCCAGTCCACGTTGTTCTCTATCCAGTTGGCGAACCGGGAGACTCCTATGTCTCTCGGATGCCATTCGACCTCGCTGTTGCACTTGAGCATGAGGTCCCTGTATCCGGTCGTACGTATGTTCCAGGACTTCCGGGCGTAGTAGATGAGAGGCGACTCGCATCTCCAGCAGAACGGATACGAATGCACCACCTTCTCCGCCCTGTAGAGAAGCCCGCGCTCCTTGAGGTCCGCCACTATTTCTTTGTCTGCGTCCTTCACGAACACATCGGCCCACGGCGTGACTTCCTCGGTGAGATGGCCCTTCTCGTCCACGGGTTGCAGTACGGGGAGGTTCCTTTCCTTGCCCAGGTTGTAGTCGTCCTCACCGAAAGCCGGAGCGATGTGGACTATGCCGGTGCCTTCTTCCATGGTGACGAAATCCGCGGTCTCCACTCGGAACGCACCCGGGGTCGTGGAGAAAAAGGGGAAGACGGGTTCGTATTCCATGCTGGCCAGCTCGCGACCCGGGAACTCCTCTTCGAGGAGGTATTCGTCCGCGAGCACATCGAGCCGCCCGGCCGCAAGCACGAGCTTCTCGTCACCCACCTTCACCCTCGCGTACTTCTCGTCCGGATGAACGGCGAGCGCCACGTTTGAAATCAGCGTCCACGGGGTCGTGGTCCACACCAGAAAGGACGTGCCGGGCTCTCCCTTCTGTCTGAATCTGACGTAGACCGATGGGTCCTCGACCTCCTCGTATCCCTGCGAAACCTCGTGGCTTGAGAGAGCGGTTCCGCACCTCGGACAGTACGGGAGTATCTTGTGGGCTCTGTATATGAATCCCTTGTCGAAGAAGTTCTTGAGGATCCACCAGACACTCTCTATGTACTCGTTCGTGCATGTGATGTAGGGATTGTCGAGATCCAGCCAGAAGCCGATTCGCTCCGTTACGTTCCGCCATTCCTTTTCGTACCTGAACACGCTCTCCCTGCATCGCTTGTTGAATTCTCTCACGCCGTAGCTTTCGATCTGTTCCTTGCTCGTGAGATTGAGTTCCTGTTCAACTTCGATCTCCACCGGCAGCCCGTGCGTGTCCCACCCCGCCTTTCGTTCCACCAGAAATCCCTGCATCGTCATGTAACGACAGATGAGGTCCTTCACGGTCCTCGCCATCACGTGGTGCACTCCAGGAAGACCGTTGGCCGTCGGAGGGCCCTCGTAGAACACGAACCGGGGAGAGTCCGCCCTGAGGGCCACGCTCTTCTCGAAAATGCGCTCCCTCTTCCAGAACTGGATGAGCTCTTCCTCGACCGCCGAAAATGTCAAGTCTTTGCTGAAATTCTCAAACATGCTTTCTTTTCTCGTTCGCTCGAAAACGGCGTCTCCTGATCTGGCCGCGGTCAAATGTGGCTCACCACGTCCATTACGATTCTGGCAAGACGGGGCTCCGCCTCCTGGGCCACGCGCAGGATGCGCTCGATGTCCGCCGGCTCCAGGGTCTCGGGGATACACTTGTCCGTGACGACCGAGAGACCGAGGACTCGCATGCTCCCGTGCACGGCCACCAGATTCTCAGGAACCACCGACATCCCCACCACGTCAGCCCCGACGGACCTGAGAAAGCGGTACTCTGCCGCCGTCTCCAGATTCGGACCCGCCACCGCCACCAGGATCCCACGGTGAGTCGTGACTTTCTCCCTCCTGGCCGCGTCTTCAGCGAGCCGAATCAGTTCGTTGTCGTACGGACGGCTCATGTCAGGGAAACGCGGACCCAGCTCCGCGTCGTTGGGCCCCATGAGCGGATTGTCGCCCATCAGGTTTATGTGGTCGCGCACGATAACGAGGTCCCCCAGGTCGAAGTCAGGATTCATGGCACCCACGGCGCTCGAGACGATGAGCACGTGCGCGCCCAACGCCTTCATCACCCTGACAGGAAAGGTGACCTCCTGCATCGTGTAGCCCTCGTAGTAGTGCACCCTGCCGCACATCGTCACGACGGGCTTGCCGGCAAGAGTGCCCACCATGAGCTCCCCCGCGTGATACTCCACTGTGGACACCGGGAAATTCGGAATGTCTGAATATGCGATGGTCGAAGCCGCCTGGAGGTGCTTCGCGAGCTGACCCAGTCCCGTTCCCAGGATAATTCCAATCGACGGCGAAACATCCGACTTTGACCTGATGAAGGACGCGGCTTCGTCTATCCTGTTCTTAAGATCGCTCGCCAAATCTCGGCACCTCCTTCCGCCTGGACAAGATTCCTGACGTCAGTCGACCCGGTCGTGTTCACTCTTGAGAAGCGCTCGAGCCATAAGCTTTTCAGCGCTTGACCGGCTCACGTCGTTGATGAGGACTCTCTTCTGCTTTGAGGTCAGGCCGCTCACTATCCTCACCGAAGAAGCGGACACCCGGAACACACCCGCGAGCAGCGATACCAGCTCCCGGTTCGCCCTTCCTCTGACCGGAGGCGCCTTCAGCTTCACCTTGAGGCTTCCGTCCGCCATGAGGCCCGTGACCTCCGTCTTCGAGGCTCCGGCTTGGACTCTGACGTTGAGAGAAAAGCGCTCGCTCTCTCTTCCCACCTGTACCGCCGTCCTGGCGGACCGCGCCTTCCAGGACCTGACTCGTGACGGCGTTAAGTTCGCGCCAGCATACGGGGCGCCTGTGCGGTCTCGTCTATTCGTCGTCGGTGCTACGGATTTCGACGTACGGAAGCTTTTCTGAGGAATCCTCCTCCTCCGCACTCTCTGTCTCGGAAGGGCTCTCTCCTTCCGATGGCCGACTCGCATCAGGTGCCTGGTCCAGATCCAGTCCCAGCAGCGACTGGGCTCGCTCCAGCTTCGCGATGGTCCCCTCCTGCTCCTCAAGGTCCACCGAATGAAACCTCAGCATCTTCAGTTGGGTTTCCACTAGCGAGCGAAGCCTGGCAATGTAGATGTCCTTCTGGTTCTTCAGCTCCACGATCTCCTTCCTCAGGACGCAGGCCCGTCTCGAGGCCTCGTCCAGAATCCTCTCCGCCTTCAGCCCGGCGTCCCTGAGAATAAGTTCTGCTTCCTTCCTGGAGTTGTCCTTGGCTTCACTGCTCAGTCTCTCGGCCGTGAGAAGCGTGTCCCTGAGAGCCATCTCGACCTTCTTGTATTCTTCCACCTGCACCTGGAGCGCTGAAAGCTTCTCTTCGTAGTCCCGGTTCTCGTTGATGATGATCTCCATCTCGTCTGCCACGATTGCCAGAAATATGCGGACTTCCTCGGGATCAGCGCCACGCACGACCTTCTTGAACTGCTGATTGCGAATGTCCACCGGTGCGATTTTCAAGGTACCCACCTCCATACCTGGTCTGTCACGTCAGCCGAATCAGGGGTCCGCACCACCGGTGGAGAGAAACAACGGCGGCTGCTATTGTCGCTCTCCGAAAATGGCGGTGCCCACCCTGATCATCGTCGCTCCCTCCTCCACTGCCACCTCGAAGTCGTTTGTCATTCCCATCGAAAGCTCACGCATTTCAACGTTTGCCAGCCCGAGGGTCGAGACCCTGTCCCTGAGGTTTCTCAGCAGCACGAAGGAGTGCCTGGCCTCTTCCGGGTCCGCGACGAACGGGCCTACCGTCATGAGCCCTCTCGTACGGAGCCCTTCGAGACGGTCGATCTCCTCTGCGGCCTCGCACAACTCGTCTGGGGCGAACCCGTATTTTGTTTCCTCCCCCGAGGTGTTGACCTCTAGGAGCACGTCCACGACCCTGCGAGTTGTGACAGCCCTCTCGCTGATCGCCCCTGCAAGTCTCAGGCTGTCCACCGACTGAATCACGTTGAAGATCTCGAGCGCGCGATTGACCTTGTTTCTTTGAAGATGACCCACCATGTGCCACGTCACCCGCGGGCCGATCTCAGCAAACTTCTGGAATGCCTCCTGCACCCGGTTCTCACCGACGTGCGTAATCCCTGCGTCTATGGCCTCTTCGATGAGCCGCACGGGAACCGTTTTCACGACCGCCACGATGGTTATCTCGGAGGCGTCCCTGCCGGCCCTGGCGGCCGCGGCGGCGACCCTTTCAAGCAGTCTGTCCAGTCTACTTCTAAGTTCGAGCGTCGCCATATTCTCTCAGAATATCTCCCTCTCTAAACTACTAAATATAGTCATCCGTGCCCCGTGGTGCAACAGATAAATCGCCTGGTGGGAGTCTGAAACAGAGGCCGAGCGGGGAAGCAAGCGGCCTTACTTGGGCAGATATACTTTGAATTCGGCACCGCGGCCCGGCCCGTCGCTTTCGACCTCTATCTTGCCGCCGTGTCGCATGATTATGTCCCTGCAGATTGAAAGTCCGAGCCCCGTTCCCCTCTTCTCCCTCGTGGTGAAGTAGGGCTCGAATATCCTAGGCAGGTCTGCCTTCTTTATGCCAGCGCCTGTGTCCTTTATGCTCACAACCACACCGTTGTCTCGAGGCGCCGTGGTGATCGTCAGCTTGCCGTGTGACCGCATGCTGTGCAAAGCATTCGTTATCATGTTCACGAAGACTTCCTGGATGTGGAAGGTGCTGATTCTGATTGGCTCCAGCGACTGGTCGAAGACAGTCACGACCTCGCAGCCTCTCAGCTGGGCTTTCCCGACGGCCCTCAGTGCGGTCGTAACCACTGCGTTTATGTCACTTTCCTGGAAGACGAAGTCCCTGGCCTTGGCAAAGGCCAGGAAGCTCTTTACGGTCTCCTGTATCCTGCGGGCCTCGCTGACTATCTGGTCGATGTCGCTCTTAGAGACCCTTCCGTCGACCATCTCTTTCAGAACCAGCTCCGCGGTGGCCAGGACCGACGTGAGGGGGTTGTTTATCTCGTGGGCCACGCCCCTCGCCAGGTGACCGAGGGATTCCATCTTCTCCGCGTAGGCCAGCTGCTGCCTGACCTTCTCCATCTCCTCTTGAACGGCCTTCCTGTCCGTAACGTCTGTGGCGATCGTTATGACGCTCACCACACTTCCCTCGCGCTTGATGGGAACCATCTTTGTTGCGAACCAACGAACACCGACTCCCGCTATCTTTGCGCGGAGCTCGTAGCTCTCCGCGACCCCCGTCTGGAAGACCCTGTTGAGCGTGTCGCGAACGACCCCGTGTTGTTCGTTCCCTATGAACTCGAACATCGTGCGTCCCACGGTGTCCTCTGGCGAGTAAGGCAAGAGCGCGCGGTTCGTGTACTGCACCCTGCCATCCCGGTCCATGACCGTGATGATGTCGCCGGTGTTTTCCATGAGAGAGGTCCACTTCTCCTCTGCGTCCCGCAGCCCCATCTCCGCCCTCAAGCGCTCGGTCACGTCCTTTGCCACCCCCACCATATACTTGGGCCTTCCGTCCACGTCGCGAACCACGCTGCCGGAAAGCTCTGCCGGGAACTCCCTGCCGTTCCTTGAAACCATCGTAGCCTGCAGATCCCTCATAATTCCCCCCTCCGGAAGTCCTCGGAGAGCCTCCAGGACTCGCTGCTTGCTTGAGGGAGCCGCAAGACTGAGCACGTTCAGTCCGAGCATTTCTTTCTGGGACGAGAAGCCGTGAATCACCCGGCAGGCTTCGTTGCACTGGACAATGTTGCCCTCCACGTCGCATACCACCATGGGGTCCGGCGACGAGTTTATGATGCCCAGCAACCTCTCCTCGCTCTCCCTGAGCGCCTGCTCTATCATCTTGCGCTCCGTGACATCCTTGGCCACCACTATCGCCTTGACGACTTTGCCATCGGATATCATCGGAACGATGCTGGAACTAAACCACGAGGTGCCTATTGCGGGGTCCACTTTTTCCGCGTCCAGGGTGACATCGTATTCGATAGTCTCTCCGGTCCGGAAAACGTGCTTCAGCCGACTCTTGAGTGTCTCCCGGTGTGCCTCCTCGACAAAATCTGTAAGCTTTCTGCCCACAACGTCTGCAGGCGTCTGCGGGGGGAAAGTCCTGTTTATGTATTCGATCTCCTCGTCCTCCTTCACGACGAGAATGAAATCATCGTTACTGGAGGTGAGGCAGCGCCATCGTTCTTCTCCGAGCCTTGCATTCTCTTCAGCCTTGATACGTGCGGTCACGTCTCGCGAGATGATGAGAAGGGCATCCACCCTGCCTTTCTTCTCAATCGTAACGGTGGTGCTATCCAGAAACACTGCTCTGCCTTTCCTGTGCCTGAGCTCTACCGTCTGCCCGCTCGGAAGGCCGCCTCCGGTAACGCTCAAGAAAGAGTCCATCACTTTCGGGAGGACCCCTTCGGGGTAGACACCCAGCTCCGTCAGCTCCTTTCCTATTACCTCATCGCGCCTGTATCCGAGTATGTCTTCAATCCTGGGATTGATGTCGAGAATCCTGCCATCTCTGTGGACGTAAGTTATTAGCTCACCTGCGCTCTCGAAGATTGTCCTGAATTTCTCCTCGCTCTCCCGGAGGCTTCGCACGGTCTCCCGGCGCTTGTGCGAGAGGAACTGAATTGTGAACGCGAGGACCATCAAAACCGCAATCGCCGGCAGGCGCACCCAGACCTCGCCGGGCGTCGGTGTGCGCAGCTCTTCCAGGAAGCTTCGTCTGTGGAACACTCTGGCTTGGACGAGGGAGTCCAGGACCCACAGCAACGCCGCGAGTCCGAAACCGAGGAGCACTATTCTCGGTCGACTAAGAGCATTGAAGGGATTTGCCCATCGAACTTTCACGCTGTATCTCTCGGGCGAAGGGGCCACCGAGGAGAAACCGCACATCCCGGATGACCCGCGCGAATGCTCGAGGTCTTCGCAGTGGTGGAGGCGGCGGGAATCGAACCCGCGTCCGAAGAAGTTTAAACGCAAGCCGCTACGTGCGTAGTCCGTCTATTGTTTCTCGCTCCCCCGGCCTCCGGCGGACAGGATGCCGAGCGAACCAGCCCGTTAAGTCTCACTTCTCCCCCACGGGCGAGAGAGGAAGCCAGCCCGCCTTTCTCGGCGCCCCGCTCCGCCTCGGCAGGCAAAGGCGGGAAGGACGTAGCCGCAGTTTATGCAGCTAGGGCCAACTGAGTGTTGGCAGTTGAATTTTCCCACTAGTTTAACGAGGCAATGGGACCTCGACACGCTGCTTGCGCCTCCGCTTCCCCGTCGAAACCAGTCGCCCCCACGTGTCCGGGCAACCGAAGAAGGATGTGCGCCGTGGAGGAATCGAACCTCCAACCTACTGATTAAGAGTCAGTTGCTCTGCCAATTGAGCTAACGGCGCTGCTGGCCGTCCTGAGGAAAGAGAGGCCCCGGCACCTGCATAGAACATAGCATCCGCATACCTTACTGTCAAGTGGAGCCGCGCGTTGCCGAAGCAGCGCGAGTGCTTTGGTGGCAAAGCGACAATGTCGGGGTGCAGTCCCGGCGCCGCGGTGGCAGAGCGACTATGTCAGGGCGTTCTGCGCATGCTTGACACGCCTGACGGCTTTGAATATGATGAAGATGAATGCCTTTCGCTCTATGAATCGGGGCGTAGCGCAGCCCGGTTAGCGCACCTGCCTTGGGAGCAGGGGGTCGGAGGTTCAAATCCTCTCGCCCCGACCAGCCCTCGTCTGGCAGATTCCAGGGCAAGGCGAGTCGCACGGAAACGGATAACGTCTTCTTTTCGTGCGCCGCATTCTCTGACGACTTCCGTCTCGGGAAGCCGACCCCTTTGAGTGCGCCTGTAGCTCAGCAGGATAGAGCAACGGATTTCTAATCCGTCGGTCGGGGGTTCGAATCCCTCCAGGCGTACCACGGATTGTGGTGGACGTAGCTCAGTTCGGTAGAGCCCTGGACTGTGGATCCAGTCGTCGCGGGTTCAAATCCCGTCGTCCACCCCACCGCAAACATCCTCATACTCCGAGTGCGCCCGTAGCTCAATTGGACAGAGCGCCGGGCTTCGAACCCGTAGGCTGCGTGTTCGAGTCACGCCGGGCGCGTTACCCCGCTAGCTCAACCTGGCAGAGCAACGGATTCTTAATCCGAAATAGCGGGGTTTTCTTATCTTT
>CP070702.1:289803-297545 GCA_020349905.1 Candidatus Eiseniibacteriota bacterium | reverse complement strand
GGGGCACATCAACTGCGACGAGATCATAGAGTTCTTCGCTCCTCCCGATACAGTCCCACCCTGGGGCTACGTCCTTCAGCCCAACGGTGGAGAGGTTCTTGTGCTGGACGAAGAGTACGAGATTCGCTGGCGCTCCGGGGACGACAGCAGGGTGGATTCCCTTGTTCTGGAATATTCGGTGGACGGCGGGGCCAGCTATCCTTATGTGATAACGCGCCCTTCCCCGCAGGACAGCACCTACCTGTGGACCGTGCCCGACACGTACTCTGACAGCTGCATAGTGCGGCTCACCGTCTACGACAGGGGGGCTAACAGCGCGGTCGACGGAAGCGACAGTCTGTTTACGATAATAGAATACATCGGGGTCGGAGAAGACCCTGCTGCCCCTGCAGGCGTTACGAGAGAACTGGCGCTGCGCGTGGTCGGGCCCAATCCGTTCGCCGGGCGCGTGGGCCTTACCTTCAGCCTGCCCTACACCCTTTCATCTGGCGCCTTCTCACTTGACGTCTTCGACGTGGCCGGAAGGCACGTCCGCAACCTGGCTGCCGGCGTCTGCCCGCCGGCCGGCATCGCTCCGACCGTTTCCTGGAACGCGCGCGACGAGCGAGGCAGGCAAGTTGGCTCGGGCGTCTATTTCCTGTTTCTGAGGGTCAGGGGAGAGTCGGTCTTGAGCAGGAAACTAGTCGTGTTGAGATGACGCGGGTGGGGCGTTGTCACGTGTGTCAGTCCGCCGCCTTCTCGGATGACGGCGTCGGATTTTTCATTTGCCCCCGGTGCCGGTCGATGGTATACTTTTACGTTTGATTAACACGATTGTGTTTCCGGTTGTGAGGAGGTGAACTGCGTGGCTTATACCATCACCGAAGAATGCATTGCCTGCGGAGCATGCGAACCCGAGTGTCCCGAGGAAGCTATCAGTGAGGGCGATCCCGTTTACATCATCGACGCTTCCAAGTGCAACGACTGTGGTTCGTGTGCAGCTGTCTGCCCCGTGGATTGCTGTGTGCCTGCCGAGTAGACGCACGGGTCCCAGGACAGATAAATCTGCTACGATACATACTTCTTTTTGCAGAATAGAGGGTGGTGTCGAGTCTCTTGCTCTGACCCTATTCGGGTCAGAACGTGGCTTGTTTTTCTAGTGGTTGTTTCGACGCCACCCTCGTTTGCGGCTCGTCCAGTACCACCCCGGCTCCAGCAGTTCGCGGGAAAGCTCCTGTGACTTCGGAGAGCAGCTTGGAAAAGGCGATTCAGATACTTCTTCAGTTTGGGCGTCTCAGCTTCGAAATCATCCCCTATTTCTTGGTCGGGACCATGGCCGGCGCGCTGCTCAAGAGCTGGCTTCCCTTCAGCATAGTGGAACGCTACCTCAGGCCCGGAGTGAAATCGATAGTCGCCGTCTCCCTGTTTGGCGGCGTGGTTCCTGTATGCTCATGCTCGATGGTACCTCTTGCACAGACGATGAAAGAGAAGGGGGCCGCCCTCGGTGCAATCGTGGCCTTTCTAATCGTTGCTCCCGTCTTGAGTCCGGTGACGGTCTTTCTCACGTGGGGCTGGCTGGGCCCAGGTTTTACCGTTGCCAGGATCGTGGCCGCCTTTGCCGGAGCCCTGGTCGTGGGAACAGTGATGCAGCGCGTGGGAGTCTATCCCGCCGCAAACGGGCCGGGCGCCGCTCCGACAGACTGCACGGAGACAGATTCCTGCAAGGAGACGGATGCCTGCGGGTGCGAAAAGGTCCCTGCGCCGGAGGCGGACCTGAAGTCAGCAGTGAGGCTATACTGGTCCAACATGGTCATGATTCTGGGGGACCTCTGGGGCTACCTGTTGATAGGGATTGCGGTCTCGGCTGTTCTGTCGGTGCTGGTGCCCCCGGAACTGATACCGTCGCTCGTGGGCACGGGAGTGCGGGCGCACCTGGTGGCGGCCGTGGTCGGAGTACCCATCTACGTGTGCAGCGGAGAAGAAGTCCCAATTGCAAAGGCGCTACTCGACATCAATCTGACGCCCGGCGCCACGTTCACGTTTCTTCTCTCCTCAACTGGGATATGCCTGCCGACCATTCTGATGGCGTCCAAGTTCCTGGGCAGGAAGAACGCGGCCCTGTATGCTCTGTTCTGGTTTATTCTGGCCGTGGGCGCGGGCCTGCTCTTCTCAGCCGTGGCCTGACATAGAGGGTAGGAGCGGCACCGGTTGGCTCAGGCCATCTTCCTCTCGCCAAGGGGCCCCAGCCTCTTCGCAGCTCCTTCCACCTTCCCGGGGGCCACGATGGAAAGCGGTGCGGTCTGAGCAGCGGCTGCCTCGTACGGATAGGCACCCAGAACCCTGTGCAGGAAGAGATAAAGTGTGTGCCAAGAGTAGAAGAGTTCTCTCTTTGCGTCTGCGCTCGCCCGAGTCACGACAGAGAGAGAAGGGCACTGTTCCAGGATCTTCATGAACTCTCCCTCCATTTCGTAGGCCTCCCTGCCCACGTTTCCGGCTCCTCGTATAGAGCGCAGGAAGCCCGCCGAGTGCGCTATTGCGACCTTTGACCTGAGAAAGGCCCTTTCTGTTCCGGGCGACTGGGACGGAGAAGCGCTGGCAAAACCCAGATAGTACCCAAGGTTTTCCCAGGACACGAGAAGCTTGCGCAGCTTCCTGGTCGTGCGATTGGGATGTCGCGTCCACAAGTTACGTCTGAAGCCCGGGCGACCTTTCAGATAGCCGACCGACCGGCCCCTTTGAATGTTCTTGACGTTCGGGATGGAGGGGGCGCTCGGAGAGGAAGAACCTGTCGTGGGAGGGGAGGTGGCCGTGCCGGGAGCCTTCGCTTCCGACGGCTTCGAGGATTCGGGTTTCTCAAAGAGGCTCATCACGACCTCCATTCTGAGGGTGTGAGAGTGCGTAGTTTACCCCGGCTTCGACGGCCTTGTTGTTTAGTTCCACGAACTCCTTTCTCGGCAGCGCAACCGGTAGAGCCTGGAGGACGGCTTCCCTCGAGACAGCGCCAGTGTGTTCTACGAGGGCGCCCAACGTAACCATGTTTGATACCTTTGTATCACCGAGCTCGTCGGCGAGTTTCGCTGCGGGGACGGGCAAGACGCGCACGTCCTTCCTTCTCGGAGCCACGTCGATGAGCGAGCTGTCGTAGAGAATAAGACCTCCCGGTGCCACGTTGGCCTCGAACCTCTCGAGAGAAGGTCTGTTCTGTGCAATGAGGACCGTGGGTTTGGAAACGAGCGGTGAGCCCACCTTGACATCACTCAGGATAACATGGCAATGGGCCGTACCGCCACGCATTTCCGGGCCGTAGGACGGAAGCCAGCTGACATGATATCCTTGTCTCATGCCGGCTTCTGCAAGAACCAGTCCCATGACCAGGATGCCCTGGCCTCCGAAGCCCGCGATCTTGACGTGCGGATTCTGGTTCTCCTTGGAAGGCTTCACCTCCGGCAGCGCCGCCTCGTCCGCATCGTCCTCCCACCCCAGGACTCGCTTGACTTCGTCCAGAGACGGCCCCTGGCCCGTATCCGGGAAGAAGTAAGGTTCCCTCTCCGAGATG
The DNA here is from genome assembly GCA_020349905.1 of Candidatus Eiseniibacteriota bacterium. GTDB lineage: Bacteria > Eisenbacteria > RBG-16-71-46 > JAFGJU01 > JAFGJU01. The sequence goes on along the minus strand of CP070702.1, from coordinate 294,010 downwards.
ACGTCCTTGAACACACCCAGCGGAAAATGCTTGGTCATGACCTCCCCAACCCAACGCTTGGCCTGGATGGGTTCCTGCCTCCAGCCGGTCGGACACGGGGACAGCACTTCTACCATAGAGAAACCCTTGCCGTCTGCCTGGCACTTAATTGCCTTCCTGACGGCCCTTCGAGTCTGGTTGATGGACTTCGTGTCTGCCAGCGAGACCCTTTCTATGTATGCCGGGGCGTCCAGAACCGATAGGACTTCGCACACCTTTATCGGAAAGCCCTCGTTCTTGGGGTCTCTTCCCCTGGGCGTCGTCATGGTCTTCTGTCCGATGAGCGTGGTGGGCGCCATCTGGCTTCCCGTCATTCCGTATATGACGTTATTGACGAAGAATACCGTTATGTGCTCTCCCCTGTTCGCGGCCTGGAAGACGTTGTTCCATCCGATGGCGGCCAGGTCTCCGTCGCCTTGGTACGTCATCACTATGCTTCCAGGGCGAGAGCGCTTGATGCCCGTCGCAACTGCGGGAGCTCTTCCGTGCGGCGCCTGAATGTTTCCGACGTCGAAATAGTAGTAGGCAAAAACGCTACATCCCACAGGACTCACGAGAATGGTCCTGTCTGCCAGCTTCATGTCGTCGAGCGCTTCGGCAATCAGCTTGTGTAGATTCCCGTGGCCGCAGCCCAGACAGTAGTGCGTGCTGACCTTATCGAGACCAGGCTTTCTCTCGTAGATGTGGCAGAAACCGCCCGGTTTCTGGAGGATTTCAACTGCCATCTTGGACTCCTGGGTGCTCAGAACTTTTCCTGGATCTTCTTCAACAGCTCTTCCGTAGTCGGGACCGCACCACCGTACCGGGTATACAGGTGCACGGGCCTCTTTCCCTCTACGGCCAGCCGGACGTCGTCGACCATCTGTCCCGTTGACAACTCAACCACAAAGAACGCGTCGATCCTTTCGGCCAGCTCCTGGATCTTCTTCGTGGGAAACGGCCAGAGAGTTATGAGGCGCAGGAGCCCTACGGGGAGCCCGCGCTCTCTGGCGGCGTCCACCGCACTGTAGAGGACCCTGGAGACGATGCCGTAGCCCACGGCAATCATCTTGGCTCCCTCGGTCCTGTATTCTTCAAAGCGGATCTCATTCTTCTCCACCTCGTCGTACTTGCTCTTGAGGTGAGTGATATGAGGCTCCAGCTCATCAGGGTCCAGGAGAATCGAGCTTATCAGGTTCTTCTTAGTCTTTGCGTCTCCTCGGACGGCCCACGGTTTCTCCGGAGGAGGGCTGACTTTCTCGGGCATGGTCAGCGGCTCTATCATCTGGCCTACGAACCCGTCCGTCAGGATAGCCGCGGGATTCCGGTACTTGTCCGCCAGCTCGAAGGCGAGCATGGTCAGGTCACACATCTCCTGGACGCTATTGGGCGCAAGCACTATCACCTTGTAGTTGCCGTGCCCGCCCCCTTTCACCATCTGGTTGTAGTCGCTCTGCTCCGGGGCGATGTTGCCCAGTCCCGGGCCACCTCGCACCACGTCCGTCACCACGCAGGGCAGCTCGGAGCCGGCACAATAGGAGAGCCCCTCTTGTTTCAGGCTCATGCCCGGGCTGGAAGAGGCTGTCATGGTCCTCTGCCCGGTCGAAGAGGCGCCGTACACCATGTTTATGGACGCGATCTCGCTCTCCGCCTGTATGAAAGTGCCTCCGGCGTCGGGAAGCCACTTCGCGGCTGCGTGGGCTATTTCGCTGGCTGGAGTGATGGGATAGCCAAAGAACGACCTGCAGCCCGCCAGAAGGGCGCCTGCAATGATAGCGTCATTGCCTCTCATCAACTTACGCTTCATCCGTCGTCTCCTGCTTCGCTGCCTTTTTCTTCTTGTATACTCTGATGGCCCCCGGTTCCGGGCAGGCGTAGAAACATATTCCGCAGCCCGTGCAGCCCTCACCGGTGTACATGGCCGGGTGATAGCTTCTCTCGTTCAGACTCTCCGACATTACGATGCATTTCTTCGGACAGGCGTCGGCACACAGCTCGCACCCTTTGCATTCGGAGGGGCAGAATTCGACGTAGGGGGCCTCCAGAGCTTCCGTTTTTCCAGCAGTCTCCTGGGCCATTAACCACTCCTTCTTTCACGTCACGTCTTCAGGGTGCATCCTTCCAAGGAAGTCAAACAATCCATTATAGCACCTTCGCTGGGCCTCCGCAAGTGGATGAAAGGATTGGAAACTGGTACAATGGACCCGCGCAGCGAATTGCGCTGAGGCCGTCACGCGGCAGAGTCGGGGCAGCCGGAATGCCCGGACAGAGATGTGCGCGCTAAGGCGGCGCTCAAGATTTCTTCACCGCCTCCCGAGGTTGTAGTGACCATGGCAAACCTGGACGACCTGTCGTTTCTGGACGCAACTACCCAGGCCGAGCTCGTGCGCCGGAAGGAGCTCCGACCCACGGAACTCGTGGAGGCGGCCATCGAACGTATCGAGCGCCTGAACCCAGGTCTTAACGCGGTGGTCACGTCCATGTACGACCAGGCACGCGCGGCGGTCTCGTGGAAGTTGCCAGAAGGACCGTTCACAGGAGTGCCCTTCTTGCTCAAGGACCTCTCCGCCTCCTACGCCGGGGTGAGGATGACTTCCGGCTCTGCCCTGAGGAAGAAATTCGTGCCGGACCACGACAGCGAGCTTGTGGTGAGACTCAAACGGAGCGGGCTCGTCGTTCTGGGCAAGACCAGCACTCCCGAATTCGGCATTCTCCCCACCACGGAGCCGCTTCTGTTCGGCCCGTGCCGCAATCCCTGGAACACCGAGCGCACGACCGGAGGCTCGAGCGGGGGTTCGGCTGCGGCCGTTGCCTCCGGCATGGTTCCTATGGCACACGCCAACGACGGCGGGGGCTCCATTCGCGTTCCCGCCTCCTGCTGCGGCGTCTTCGGGCTGAAGCCCACGAGGGCTCGAAACCCCCTCGGCCCGGACAGGGGCGATGCTCTCAGCGGATTGGTGGTCGAGCACGCCGTCACCCGGTCGGTGCGTGACAGTGCCGTTCTGCTCGACGTCACCTCCGGTCCTGACCTGGGCGACCCGTACTGGGCACCTCCAAAAGAAAGACCGTTCCTTGAAGAGGTGGGTGCCGACACCGGTCGGCTTCGCATCGCCTTCAGCGCCGATGCGCTTACGGGTGTGCCGGTGCATGCAGACTGCGTCAGCGCGGTGAAAGACGCGGCGGCACTCTGTGTGGAACTGGGGCATGACGTGGAGGAAGCCAGCCCAGACCTGAACGGGGAGTTAATGCTTCGGGCCTTCTCGGTTCTGTGGGCTGCAGGGTGCGCTTCCGTCCTGGAAGGCATTGCCAGTGCGACCGGGGAAGAGCCAAGAGCCGAAACGGTGGAACCGCTCACGTGGGTACTCTACGAGACCGGGCGCAAGCTGACCGCATCGGATTACCTGCAAGCGCTTCAAGCCTTGCAGAGAGTGGCTCGTGATTTCGCAGGTTTCTTCACCCGATACGACGTGTGGCTCGCCCCCACCCTCGCAGAACCCCCGGTGCTGCTGGGTACCTTCGACCATTCGCCGGCACACCCCGCGCAGGGGCTGGAACGCGCCGCCGACTTCGTCGCATTCACTCCCATCTGCAACGTCTCCGGACAGCCCGCGATGTCCGTACCGCTTTTCTGGAACTCCGAAGGTCTACCGGTGGGGACCCATTTTGCTGCCAGATTCGGTGACGAGGCCACACTCTTTCGCCTGGCGGCTCAGCTGGAGGCCTCGAGGCCCTGGTCGGGACGGTGGCCTCCTGTCTGCTCCTGAGGAAGGCAAATCGCCCTGCGTGTAGCGAGTTAGCGGGCTTCCGGCCGCCGGCGGTTGGAGCACCCCGTCTTGATTCTCTTCGGCCCCAGGAAACGCCGGTCCCGCACTCACAACGGCTCCGCGCCCGAGCATGGGACCCTGAAAAGCGTTTTTCCGCCCTCCGTATGGTGGTAAAATATGAAGATGTGTGCACCAACGCTGTCGGTTTTCCGGCCGGCGGGGGCTGCGACTGGCGGGGGCGGTGATTGGTGGGGTTTCCAACTGGCTGGGTCTTTGACTGGCGGGATCTCCAGTTGGCGGGTCTTGCAACGGGTTGGGTCTCGGATTGGCGGAGTCCTCACAATGCACGAATTATCTATCGCCCAGAGGATTATCGAAGTCGCTGAAGAGCAGGCCAGGGAATCCGGGCTTTCCAGCATCACCCT
>CP070702.1:287181-289703 GCA_020349905.1 Candidatus Eiseniibacteriota bacterium | reverse complement strand
TGGGCCGTAAGGCAGAGCCTGACCCCTCACTGTCCGGGGTTCGCTTCGGCTTCGGCATCAACACGGGGGAAGCGTTGGTGGGGAACGTTGGCTCCCTCGGACGGTCGGAATACACGGCCATCGGCGATCCGGTTAATCTGGCGGCGCGAATCTGTGGTCAGGCTCCCGGAGGCGAGGTCTGGATCGGCCCGACCACGCACGAGCTCATCGCCGAACGACTCCCGACGGAGCACCTCGGCTCCTTCAGCCTGAAGGGCAAGGAGGAGGAGGTGCCCGTCTACCGCGTGCTGCCGGCCTCACCCTAGACCGTCGCCAGGCCTGTTTGGCTTGCCGCGTAGAGCAGATTCGCCACTGGTTACACGTACCTCTCACCTTGCCCTGCTTGACAATATCTCGACATCCGCTAGAATGGGCATCAATCAGTGCGGTCGTGTAGGTGACCTTCATATCGGTGCCCGTGCCAGTCAGTGACGCGAAATCGTTGGCAGGGGTGGCTGGCACCGAGGCGAGTTCTATCAGCCGGGCGCGTAGTGCCTCGCGATACTCGTGTACGGCTCGTTCGCCCGGGCTTTGCCGTGGAGGCGAGCTCCAAGGCGGACCGATGGGGCAGGGCCGGGCATTCGTCCTCTGCAACGCTTTTGGCTCCAGAGTAATATCGAGGAATGACTGTGGGTGACAAGCAGGACATTGAAGCATATGATCTCCTGGTTATCGGTTCAGGGCCAGCCGGCGAGAAAGGGGCGGCCCAAGCTGCCTACTTCGGCAAGAGGGTGGCCATCGTCGAGAAGGGGAACGTCGGCGGGGCTGTCGTTAACACGGGCACTCTGCCCAGCAAGACGCTGAGAGAGACGGCGCTGTATCTTTCCGGGCTGAAGCAGCGTGGTCTCTACGGAGTGGATTACACTCTCAACAAGAAGATCACCGTGGACGACCTCTTCTACCGCAAGAAGTCCGTCGTCGACAGCCATCTGGGCCTCGTCAAGGACAACATCGCTCGACATAACATCACTCTCTTTCGGGGGGTGGCCTCGGTGGAGGACGCACGGACGGTGCGGGTGAATGGAGCCGATGGGAACTCGCGCCTGCTGAGGGGAGAATACATCCTAGTGAGCACTGGGTCGCGACCACACCGGCCCCCAGAGGTTCCGTTCGACGGAGAGTACGTATACGACTCGGACAGCATTCTGAACCTGAAGCGGATCCCCTCGTCGCTGGTAGTGCTGGGAGCGGGGGTGATCGGCAGCGAGTACACCACTGTCTTCGCCGCGCTTGGCCTGGAGGTGACAGTGATAGACCGGGGGGAAAGACTACTGCCTTTCCTCGACCGCGAGATCGCTGATATCCTTCTCGGCCAGATACGGGGTCTGGGAGTGCGAGTCATGTTCGGCCGTGAGCTGGAAGGCATACAAGTGAATCGGAAGAAAGACTGTGTCAGCGTCTCCCTGGATGGCGGTGAGGAGCTGCAGGCAGGGGCGGTTCTCTTCTGCGGCGGCCGCAGCGGCAACACGGACGGACTGGGCCTGGAGAAGGTGGGGGTGAAGATGGGGCCAAGGGGGAGGATCGAGGTGAACGAGAACTTCCAGAGCAGCGTGCCCAACATCTACGCCGCCGGTGACGTCATCGGCTTCCCGGCGCTGGCTTCGACCTCGATGGAACAGGGGCGTGTCGCGGCCTGCCACGCCTTCAGCCTGGAATACAAGCAATGCGTTTCTCCCCTTGTACCGTACGGGGTCTATACAATTCCCGAGATCTCTATGGTAGGAGAGTCGGAGGATTCCCTGGCCCGGAAGGGTCAGAAGTACCTGGTCGGGCGGGCCTCCTATAGAAGCAACCCACGGGGTCAGATCATGGGGGACACTGCGGGACTGCTGAAGCTGCTCTTCAGTCCGGAGGACCAGAAGCTACTAGGGGTACACATTATTGGAGAGCGGGCCTCCGAGTTGGTTCACATCGGTCAGGCCTGCATGTACTTCGACGGCACCTTGGACTTCTTCATCCAGAACGTATTCAACTTCCCCACGCTCTCCGATGTCTACAAGTATGCTGCCTACGACGGCCTGGGGAATCTTCAGCGCTACAGGGACGGGCAGGAAGACTGAGGCACGAGATGTTCCACCGGCGAGTCGACTCGGCTGTCTCCCTCGGCGGGGCGGGAGCAGCCCCTCCTGGCAGTGGTGAGGAGTGGGGCCTTTGCCGACGGGGGTGTGCTAATGTCTACTAGACGCAGGTTGCTCTCCGGGCTGGTTGGCGCAGTCATCATCGTCGTGGTGGCGGTGGTGATAATGAGGTTGGCGTTGGGCGGCTCCTCTCCGGCCCAGGCCTCTTTCACCACTCTCTCCGTCATATCAGGCACGGTGGAGGTCCGCGACGAAGGCACATCCGACTTCCGGCAAGCCGAGGACGGCGAGACCCTGGAAATCTGGGACACCGTGCGCACCGGACCGGACTCGCGCGCCCTCATCACTTTCTTCGAGGGCAGCACCCTGGAGATGGAGCCCGAGACCAAGGTGACCATGGAGCGG
>CP070702.1:278896-287081 GCA_020349905.1 Candidatus Eiseniibacteriota bacterium | reverse complement strand
TGTCGAACCTGCATCGCTTGAGATTGTTGCCGAGCTTCACGGATCACCTCCCTTGTCTGACGAAGGGCCGTGATGTCACTCCACGGTCTCAACGAAACTACAGTTAACTGTACGTGACATATAGTACACTATAACAGACAATATGTCAAGCCTTCTTTACATAGGAATCCGATTCTGCTTGTCCCACGGCGCAAAATGTGCTATTATAAGCGCAGTGAGGTGGAGAGGCCGTTTTTTTGTGACCCTTCTTGGACCGCTCCAACCTCTTACAAAAGTGCCAATTACCCTCCCTCCAGGCGGGGGCAACAGGTCATGCCGAAACTGTCCCGACCTGCCGGCTCGACCCGTTCCGGGGCCTCGGCCGGCGACCACACCATACGTGACATCGCCCGGCTTTCGGGTTTCTCAAGGTCCACGGTCTCCCTGGTTCTGAACGGCGACCCTCGAATCGCCCCCTCCACCCGCAGAAGAATATGGGACGTGATAGAGCGGGTGGGCTACCAGCCCAACTGCATGGCCAGGAGTCTCGCCAGGAAGCGCTCAATGATAGTCGCGGTGGTGGTGCCCAGGGTTTCCGCGCGCATCTTCAGTGACTATTACTTCTCGGAGTCCATGAGCGGCATAAACGAGACTCTCACCGCGAACGGGTACCGGATGATCATCCAGATGGTGACCGAGAACTTTCTGAAGACCGGGATGCACCTGCGCCTCTTCCGGGAGCGGCAGATAGACGGGATGCTTCTGGTGGGAACGCTGGACACAGATGACTACGTCGAGGAGGTCTTTGAGAGCGGAAACACGGCCGTTCTTGTCAACAGTTGGAGGCCGGGTTACTCGTGCGTAGTGGCGGACAACTTCGAGGGCGCGCGTCGCGTCGTTGACCATCTGGCCTCCATGGGGCACAGGAGGATAGGCTACATCAGCGGCCTGGATAGCACTACGGTGGGGCTCAGAAGGAGCGAGGGCTATAAGCAGGGTCTGGCCGATTGCGGCCTCGAATCTGTGGAAGAATGTGTCGGGTACGGCGATTTCTCCGAACAGAGCGGCTACGAGGCCGCCAGGCAGATACTCTCCTCTGCCGAACGGCCCACGGCCATATTCGCGGGCAACGACATGATGGCCATCGGGTGTGTCGAGTGCGCAAGGGAGATGGGGATCTCGGTGCCCGGCCAGCTTGCCGTGGTAGGCGCCGATGACATAGCGCTCAGCTCGTACTTCAGGCCGAAGCTCACTACGTTGAGACAGCCCATGTTTGACATCGGCTGCCTCGCTACGGAGCTTCTCCTTGGGAAACTCTCTGGAACGAGTGAATGGCCTGTCGAGAAAGTGGTACCCACGGAACTCATCGTGAGGGAATCCTGCGGAGCAGAGTGCGCGGAAAGGACAGCGCGAAACAGGACGGAGGACACGACCGATGGTTAGAACGAGGTGGAAGCAGTAGGGGTCAAGAAGAGACGGTCGGGTGGAAGAGGAAATAGTTGGGGTCGAGACGAAGTTGGGGTAAGGAAGAAACGTTTAGCGGCAAGACAACGAGGATTGCACCCATGAAGCGAAGAGTCAATTCAGTCTTCTGCGCGTCCCTTCTCGTTCTGGGATGTATGATTTCATCGGTGACGCCGCTCGTCTGCGGGGCTCAGCCAGAGTCTAGCTCGCGCGAACTCCTGGCGAACCCTCTGGTGTGGCCGGCTGCGTCTCTCAAGGCCGTGGGGGCTGTCAGGCTGACCGAGGCGGGGGGAGTCTCTCCCGGAGACATACTTTCCTTTTACGTACATGACGGGCGCGACTACCGGAACTTCCGGGTGAGCCTGGTCAGCATGAAGGACCTCAGGAGCGGCGAGGACATCTTCCATGAACACGGGATTCGGGTGTACGTGCTGGCCGACTATTCACCGGGCGGGACCTCTTCGCTCCCGGACGGCCTGAAAGGGCAGGCGCCGTTTGAGTGGGACGAGTCGGTGGAGATTCGTCCCGGCACTGAGGGCGGCGTTGTGCGCGTCACGCGCGCCGATGGCGGCACAGGAGAGCGTCTGTACTCTGGAGAGGCGGCGTCGGACGGCGGTTTCGTGAACGTGGTCTCCGAGTACGACGCGGTCCTGGCCTCCGTTCCGCTACCTCGGTCTGCAGCCGCTGTCAGCGCGGACCGTGTGACCAGTTACCTGGTGCTCACCGCGTCAGGGGACGCGGTCCTGGACACGTTGACTGCCTTCGACCCGGCCCCGATCGTGTACGAAGCGAACGTAGCCTTCGTTCACCATGGTAATCAGGGACTGGGCCATTCGGACGTCTTCCACGGCCGCTGGGGGGCGGAAGACGACAGCGGGTTTGATGAGACTCTCGAGAAGCATCAGAGCACGGGCATACCGGGGAACTTCCACCTGGCCCCGCTGCTTCAGACCTCGCAACTCTGGGACCACAACTGCGGTGACCCGATGGACTTCAACGGCTGGCTGGCCACCGGCGTGAGCGAGGGTTGGGCGGGTCTGATTTCCTCGGCCTACGGGCAGCATATGATGCCCTTCGTTCAAGACGACATGAACGACTGGGCCGTGAACATAGAGACCCAGATGACCAACACAAGGTACGGTTACTTCCCCCTAGTGGCCTGGGTCCCGGAGAGGGTCTGGCTGACGCCGGCCGTTTATCCTGACGCAGGAGTCTCGGACTGGCTGGGGGACAACTGGACACTCCACGGTGTGAATGCGGTCATTCTTGACGACGACGTGCACGGCATCGGATACGACAATCACCAGATTCACACGTTGAACGGCACGTCGCTGAGAGTGGTCCTGAGAGACAGCGACTTCACCGGGAAGATGCACGGCGGGGACGGGACAGGAGCACTGGCAGTGCTTCAGGCACTGGCGGCCGGTGGCATCGGAACCTACAGGATCGTCGTCTACGCCGACGACTGGGAGATGGCGGCAGCCATGGGTGGCTGGGAGGACGTCATGCCTTACGCAAAGGGCACGTACGATTGGATGATAGACAAGTGCGTGTCCGAGAGCTCCTGGCTTCATACCTGGAAGCTGGCCGACGCTCTCTCCAACCCCAACTTCAACGGCTCCTCAACAATGAACGTCACGAACGGGACGTATTGGGCCATCGGCGGGACGGACGGCTACGGCGGGGCGAACAACAGCTGGTATACGCACTGGGCCGGCTGGATTCCGTACGTGACGGGCGGGGACGGGTTCGGGAATTGCGCGGGGGGCGGAGGGAATTGCAAGAACTACGGTACGCTCTGGAACGACGCCTACAACGCTCTCATGGCCGCTCCAGACAACGGCATCTCTCAGGCCGGATGGTACGTCCTCATGACGAATCTCCACGAGACCGGCTGGCACGACTACATGGGAGGTCCCATCAGCGGTTGGGTTAAGAAGTACTCCTCCCACATGAAGAACGCCAACGTCTACGCCGAGGCGTCCAGGTGGGCCGCGGGTCTCTACGTGGATCCGACCGGCGCCTACTTCAGCGACATCGATAACGATGGCTATTCGGAGCTTGTCATATACAACGACAGGGTCATGGCGGTCTTCGAAGGGACGGGAGGCAGGGGCGTGAATGTCTTTGCCAAGGGCCCGGACTACAAGTTCTCTGTGGTCGGAGTGGACAACGCATACTGGTACGGCACAGAAGCCGACTACAACGACGGCAATCACGTGGGAGCCCTGAGTGACGTTGGCCCGCATTACGAACACTCTCCGTATTCGATGCAAGTTGACACGGCGAGCGGCGACACCGTGCAGGCCACCTTCGAGTACCAGGGCATCAAGAAGATAGTCCGGCTCTTCCTAGGCGAGCCGTATCTGGACTGCATATACTACACCGGCGGAACACAGACATACATCCAGACCGGGTTCTCGCCCGACCTCGTTGATCTGGTCTGGAACGCCGAGATGGACCGGATATGGGTCTCCGACATCGCGTACATGGGACAGAGAAACCCGAACACCGGCGCTACTGGCGCATACGTGATAGGAAACGGCGGGACCCAGCACGTGAAGGACTTCACCGGCACCATCATGAAGGGGGACGAGATTACCGGAAGGCAGGCGTTTGAGTTCTTCATCTACGCCGGCAAGACTTCCCCGCCCGACGTGCAAGGCAGGATCGCCGAGCTGGACTCGCTCGCCAATTCGCTAGACGACCGCATCGTTCCCGAAGTGGTCTCCTCCACCTACTATCCTGGGCAGGACGAGCTCTCCATAGAGTTCACCGAAAGTGTTAACTACCTCGCGGTGACTCTCACTGGAATAGCCATCGACGACGATAACGACGGGGTTCCCGAGGTAACGCTCGACAACAATTCCAGCGTGACCAGCACCGAGAACGGTCCGGTCATCGTCATCGCGGTCGCTTCTTCGGACGCCACTCAGATCGAGGCGCTCAACACTTCCAACCTCAGGCTTCTTCTGGCGGCCGACACGGTCTACGACTTGAACGGCAGCGGGAACGAGGTCGTCACCAACACGGACGACAAGATGATATCGTACGGGCCGCAGACCATCGTCTCCATCGACGGGTTCCTTTCTCCCAGCGAATGGCCTTCTTGCGCCATGGCGGTCGCCGACTCGAACGATTCCGATTGGACCTCCGCCAACGAGATAGACGCCCTCTACGTGACGTGGGACAGCACGTACCTGTACGTCGCCCTGGACGGAAGAGTGGACGCGAACAGCTGGTTGATATATCTGGACACCGACCCCGGTGGCCCCTTCGGTGAGACGGATCTGGACAGCATCGACCGATGGGAGAGAGGCACCATGTTCACGGCCCCCGGTTTCAGGGCGGATTGGGAGTACGGCTGCTACCAGCACCAGGGAATCTACGACAGCGACAGCTTCTTCAAAATCACCTCTCCCACGACCACAGTGGAGTACTCCGGCGCTATCCTGAGCGCGTTCGACTCGATGCACGACTACGGCGACGCGGGTGGAAGCGAGCTAGGAATCCCCTGGAACGTTCTGTTCGGCCTCGGAGAGGGCCGCGTGCCGGCCGGAGGCAGCATCTCCATCGTGGCGTCGCTCTGTTGGGACCCTGAACCGGACGGCGTGCTCGGAGGGGACAGCGCCCCCAACAACATGAGCGCCACCCTACCGACGATAGACAGGGTTTACACTTTCGTCGTGGACACAAACGGAGACGGATGGCCTGACCTTCCGGACACCGCTCCGCCCACTCTGATTTCGGCGGTTTCGCTGAGCGATTCGCTGGCCGCCGTGACTTTCAGCGAGGCTGTCAGCGCCGCGACCGCTGAGGATGTGGGCAATTACTACGCCTACGAGACGCTGGTTCCCGTGAACGAGCTGGCCATCACAGACGCCACGCTGCAGGGAGACGGGCTCACGGTGCACCTGAAGACCGCTCAGCAGCTTCCGGTGTCGTACACGCTTCTCGTGAGCGGCGTACGAGACACTTCGTGCTACGCGAACGAGATCGAGGCCAACAGCAGCATCGAGTTCCCGGGGGCGGCGACCTCGGTGCCCGGCGAACCGGTGCCCCAGGTGGACAGGCTTTACCAGAATTTCCCTAACCCGTTCAACCCCGTCACGACCATACGGCTCAGCTTGGCTGAGGGAAGTCACGTTCGCCTCAGGGTGTTCGACACGGCCGGCCGGCTCGTGGCGACGCTCGTTGACGAGCACGTGGGTGCAGGGAACTGGGCCTTCGCCTGGGACGGCAGAACAGAATCTGGCAGACCCTGCGGTTCTGGTATATACTTCTATACAATTGAATCTGAGAGGTTAACCAAAACTAAGAAAATGATTCTTCTGAGATAGAAGAATCGTTGGCAAACAATAGAGCGTTCTCGTAAGTACTCGTTTCTCTCTCGCCAACGGGCACAAGGGGCTAGCCTTAACTGATGCTCGGTTCTGCTGGGACTCTTCTGTCACAGGGCTCAGGTCCTCGCCGCGGCAGGCGCCGTCGCAATCTGCGCGAAGCGTCTTTCGTCTGCCTGACAATCGCCCTCTCCGTCGCCGCCGCGGCATTTCTTTCTCTCCCCGAACCCTGCCTCGCGACAAGCTATAACTCGCCTTTCATCGACGGCTACATCAACTTCACTCCTGCTGATTGGGACAGCGACGAAGTGGCGGTCTCGGATTCCCGTACGGACACCAAATGGGCGGGTAACGAGATACACGACCTCATGGTCACCTGGGACGCCGACAGCGTGTACATCGGCTACGTCTACGTGGTGAGCAACAACGCCATGATCGTCTTCTTAGACGCTGGAACCGGAATAGGGGACAGCGACGTCAACAACCTGGACTGGTATCCGCGAAACTTCAGGTTCTCGGGTGCGCAGGCCGAGGTCATCATAGCGGGCTGGGACGCCGGAATGCCCGGGGTGAGGAGAGTCGTGGGTGACGGGGTCACGAGCGACCTGAGTGCCAGGTGCCGCATCGCTGACAGCGCCGTGAGCGGGACCGTGGGCGCCGCAGAAATAGCGGTTCCCTGGGACGCCATATACGGACTGGGTGGAGGGCAAGTTCTGCCCGGGGCCTCCATCAAGATAGTCGCCGTTATCGCCGGAGGGGACAACTGGGGAGGGTGCGATTCGGCTCCGGACAATTCGGGCGTGGACGGCGGGGGCGGCCCTGTCACGCTGAGCAATTTCTTTCTGGCTCCCTGCGACCTCGACTCGGACGGAGTTCCCGACGAGAATTTCCCGCCCTTCGGGGCCATCAGGGGCCAGGTGACGCTCTCCAATGCGGAGGATTCAACGACCGTCGTCTCTGTTACGGCGTTAAGGTCGGGCACATCGATCGTGGTAGGCAGCGCAGTGACTCCGGCTGGGGGAGGCTCCTATCGCGTCGGGAACCTGTTCGACGGAGGCTACGACCTCTCTTTCGAGGCGCCTTCCTACGTGGGGGAATCGGTGGAGGGCGTGATTGTGACAGGAGGCCAGGAGACCCAGGCCCCGGAAGTTCTGCTTCAGTACGTGAGCGGAAAAGTCACGGGCGTCCTGAGATTCGTGGATGGAGGCGGAGCCCTGGCCGACATCTCCGTCTACGAGAGCGGTACCGGGAACCTGGCTGGGACCAGCCCGGTGAAGATGGGACCTCCGGGTGGGGTTTTCACGATCTCGGTCCTGCCCGACGGTGACTACGACCTCGTTGTCACTGCCAGAGGCTACGACACGATAGAGATGCCCGTGGTCGTGGACGGAGGCGGCACCACAGACGTTGACACGCTCTCCCTGTCTGCCGTGCGAGGGACGCGCTTCACTTTCGTCACTTCCGTGGGTGATTCCATCTTTGACGCCGTGGGGACCGTGAGCCTTCCTGATTCGGGAGTGTACCTCTACGTTCCGGTGTACCTGGAAGCCAGGGACGCCCGGGGCCAGTTGGACGTCTTCAACCTGGGCGGATTCAGAGACAGCGTTTACATAAGCTACAGCCTGCTCGACCCGTCTCTTTCTCCTCTTGGTACGGTGCTCGTGACTGACAGGGACACCGTGGAGCTTCCGGGAGGGGTGCTGTTGGGAAGCGCCTTCCAGAGCGCAAGGGCGAAACTCCTGGTGGCGAACGATGTCGTGGAGGTCGTTCTTCTCAAGGCATCTCCCGCTCCCAGCCTCGGATACGGCAACCCGGGCAATATGAGGATAGGCTTTCTTCCTAGAAAGCCCGTGGCGGTGGAGCTTTCTGTCGAGCCGGACACCATTCTGGCCGGAGGTGTCGAGAGGGCGACGATAAGAGGGCAGCTCAAGGACGCCAGCGGAGGAGATTCTGACCAGCCCGGCGTGGCAGTCAACATGCTTCTTCTCTCCGGGCAGGGTACCCTTGTGCCAGCGGTCACGACCACGGACACAAACGGCAGGTTCGAAATCCAGTTTCACTCCACCACGTCGGGGCTCGCCGTCATCTCCGATTCCATAGACTACGAGGGCCAGAAGCTCAGCACGAATTCTGTCTCGGTGACCGTGCTTCCCGGTCCGGCCTCGGCTGTGGAGCTTGGGACTCAGTTCTCCAGCGTTTATCCGGGGCTGCGATTCGCAGTCACGGCCCAGATAACCGACGAGTTCGGAAACAGCGTCGGGCAGCCAGGCGTCGCTGTCTCACTTTCGGCCTCGCCTCCCGGAAGGCTCACAGAACTTACGAGCCCCATCGTCACGAACTCGAGCGGCTACGCTTCCGGCTTTGCCACTGCTGCCGCATCTTTCGGAACGGCGGAGATATCC
>CP070702.1:242583-278796 GCA_020349905.1 Candidatus Eiseniibacteriota bacterium | reverse complement strand
CGCAAAAGGGGTCAGTAGCCCTCTCCTGCCCTGCCCTCATTCTGTCCAACGTGACCAGCCTACCTGAAAAGCCCCTTGAGCCTTCCCCAGGTGGTGAGCACGACCGCAGTTAGCTCAGTGCCCGCGGTGTCGTGCCTGCCGGACCAGCCGCCCGGCTCCCTGTCGAACCATTCCGTGACGACCCACAGCGTGGAATCGCCGGGGTCGGCCGCGAAGTAGAAATCGCCTGAGGCGTATACCCTGTAGATATTCTCAGACTGTACTATGTCCAGAAGCAGCGACGACACGTGAACCCACATCCAGCCGGGATGCAGAGGCTGGCCGCTCCCATCCACCCTGACGTCGGGTAAGGCCGGGTTCACCGTCCACATGAGCCGGACCTCGCTCACCGCTCCAGACACCACTGCAGCTAGAAGCCCCTCGAAGGCGGCCACTTCGTCGTCCGTGCCCCACCAGTCCTGTCCCAGGTAAGGGGGTGCGTCTTCGGGAATGAAGTAGAACTTGAAGTCGGAATGAAAGAGCTCGCGATACTTCTCTCCCCAGTGCTGCACGTCGTCGGCGGTTTCCACCTGGTGGTCCTTTTCAGCATAGATGAGTCTCAGGTTCCAGAGGACGGCCTCAGGAGTGGTGCGTTCCAGAAGCCCCTCCTCCGGCGCCACCCGCTCCCTCTCCGGCACGGAAGGACCCGAGCAGCCCGCAAGTGCGAGGCCCACCAGCGCGCAGACCAGTATCCCGAGAGAAGCGCAGTAAAGTCTCATCACCCACCCCCTCATCGATTCAGTGGGCCCGAGAATGTCAACCGAGCTTCCGGACGACGGAGCCCTCTCCGGAAGTGAGCAGTCACATGCCTCCGCTCAAGACATGCAAGGTGCGCGCCAGGTCGCTGACCCAGAGGAATGTGCCGCTCAAGGACATTCTACTCCTGTGACATGGGGAGGTCAATGTTGAAAGCCAAACGGTGAATATGCGTGCGTCACGCGGATTCCGCGTCCTTGGGAGGCAGTGACATCTTCTGAAAGGCGTCCCTGGCCTGGTCCGTGCCTATGATGGCAACCAGGTCCTGGGCTCGGAACCGGAAGTCCGCGTCCGGGTTGGGCTCCAGCTTGTCTTCACGTATGACGCCCACGACGGATGCGCCGGTAGTCTTGCGAATCTCGAATTCCCGTATCGAACTGCCCGCGAGCGCGCTGTCAGAAGGCAGAAGGACCCACTGAAGGTCGAATTGGCGTTCCGCGGACCTAAGCTGGCTCAAGGTCTTGTAGCCGCCTGCCGGGTCGAACAGCGGCGTGAAGAGCTCCTGCCGAAGGGACTCTGTGTATCGCTGGATCTCCGGGGCCGGTATCCTCAGGTGAACCAGAGCCTGCCGCGTCATCTCCAGGCCGGCCTCGAACTCCGGCAGCACGACTTCCCTGACCTTCAGTTCCTTGAAGACCGGAAGGAACTCGGGGTCTGAGGACCTCACCACCACGTGCACGCGCGGATTGAGTTGCTTCGCCTGTAGCACGATTGAACGCGCCACGACGATCCCGGGTGTGGTGATGAGGAGCAGGCAGGCAGAGCGGATTCTCGCGGCCTCCAGAACGGTCTCACGGCTCGCGTCCCCGTAGACCACGGGCATCCCTGCCACCTTCACCCTGTCCACCCGACGCTGGTCCAGCTCAATCATCACGAATTGCAGGCCCAGGCGCTGAAGCACCTGACCCACCTGATAGCCCACGACGCCGCCCCCGGCGATGACCACGTGGTTTCTGAGTTCGGCTTCCGGAAGATTCATGGTCTCGAGCGGCTCGTGCCTGAACCAGCGTTTCTTGAGGGCATACAACCGCGGCGTCTGTCCTGAGACCAGCGGCGTGAGAACCATCGTCACCACGGCCGCGGTCAGCACGACCGAGTACGTCTCGTGGGTGATGGATTGAGTCGACACTCCCAGCCGCGCAAGCACGAACGAAAACTCCCCTATCTGGAAAAGACCCAGGCCCACTGCCAGCGGAATGACGTTGCCGTACCTGAACACGCGAGCGAGCGACCCAAAGATGACCCCCTTACCGATTCCCACGGCCAGAACCAGGACGACTACCTGCCCCAGGTGGTCCAGCAGGAAGACCGGGTCCAGGAGCATCCCGACCGATGCGAAGAACAGCAGGCCGAATAGGTCGCGAAGTGGTATGATGTCGCTCAGGGCCTGGTGACCGTAGTCCGACTCGCTGAGCACCATCCCCGCCACGAACGCCCCGAAGGCAAACGAGAGCCCTACCAGATGCGTCACGTAGCCCACTCCGAGGCCGATGGCTGCGATGGCCAGCAGGAACAACTCCCTGGAGCCCAGCTCCGCGATGTGCCGCATGAGGCGCGGCAACAGCTTTGCGCCCAGCACGACCATCGCAATGATGAAGCCCGCCGCCTTGAGCGCTGCAAACCCCAAGACGGGTATTCCGACCGACGGGTTGTTCAACTGCGGCAGTATTATCATGAGCGGCACGACGGCCAGGTCCTGGATGATGAGCATCCCTATCATCACCCTGCTGGACAGCGTACCCAGCCACCCCCGGCTCATCAGTGTCTTGAGGATGATCATCGTGCTGGAGAGCGAGATGAGAGCTCCCAGCCACAGGCAAGACCTCCAGTCCCAACCCATGAGACGGCCGATGCCCAAGCCCAACCCGAGGGTCAGAAGTATCTGAATCGGGGTCCCGATGAGGGCGATCTTCCTGACAGGTCTCAGGTCCTTGAAAGAGAACTCCAGTCCGAGCCCGAAGAGAAGAAGGGCGACTCCAATCTCGGCGAGCAATTCGATCTCCTTCGTGCTGGAGACCGTGAGCCCTCCGACGTGCGGGCCCAGAATCGCCCCGGCCAGGATGTAGCCCAGAACCAGCGGTTGTCCGAGTCTTTGCAGCAACAATCCTGCAAAGAACGCCGCCACGACTAGGAGTATTATGTCGGTCGCGATACCCATGCTCTCTTCCTGCGGAGCACGTTCTAGAACGCGCCGTGTTCAGTTCTCGAGATGATTTCGTCCTGAAGCATCTTGCCAAGGTCGCAGAAATAGTCGCTGTAGCCCGCCACCCGCACGATGAGGTCTCTGTGTTGCTCTGGATTCTCCTGCGCCGCGCGCAGCGTCTCGGCCGTCACGACGTTGAACTGCACGTGATGGCCGCCCAGCCTGAAGTACGCTCGTACGAGCTTAGCGAGCTTCTTTAGGGCCTCCTCATCCCGCAGCAGCTGTGGCGTGAACTTCATGTTGAGGAGTGTGCCTCCTGTCCGCTCGTGGTCCATCTTGGCCACCGACTTCATGACGGCCGTGGGACCCTTCCGGTCTGCGCCCTGAACCGGCGACACTCCTTCCGAGAGAGGCTGCCCGGCCCTTCTTCCGTCCGGTGTGGCCCCGATGACCGAGCCGAAGTACACGTGCACCGTGGTCGGAAGCAGGTTGATGTGATACGTTCCACCTCTGGTGTTGGGCCGCCCGTCTATGGCATCGAAATAGACGTCGAAGAGGGCCGTCATCACGCTGTCAGCGTAATCGTCGTCGTTTCCGTACCTGGGCGTCCTGTTTAGGAGCATCTGGCGCGTCCTCTCCTGGCCCCGGAAGTCCTCTCTGAGAGAGCCCAGAAGCGTTTCCATCGAGAGGCTTTTCTTCTCGTAAACGTGATACTTCACAGCGCTCATGGCGTCTGCGAGCGTGCCCAGTCCCACTCCCTGGATGTAGGTGGTATTGTAGCGGGCTCCGCCGTCGTGATAGTCCTTGCCGGTCTGGACGCAGTCGTCGATGAGAAGAGAGAGAAACGGCGCGGGCATCTCCCTGGCGTACAACCTCTCTATGACGCTGTTGCCCTCCACCTTGATGTCCACAAAGTGCTGAAGCTGCCTTCTGTAGGCGTCTAAGAGCCCATCGAAACTCGCGAACCCCCTCGGCTCTCCGGTCCGCAGTCCGATCCTCTTTCCGGTCCGAGGGTCAACCCCGTCGTTGAGCGCAAGCTCCATCACCTTCGGCATGTTCAAGTAACCGGAAAGATTGTAGTTCTCCTTTCCGAACGCCCCGGTCTCGACGCAACCGCTGGTTCCACCGCTTCGCGCGTCCTCGAGGGACTTGCCCTGCCTGAGCATCTCCCGAACCACCAGGTCGCTGTTAAAGACCGATGGTTGTCCGAAGCCCGTGCGGATTATCAGGGCAGCCCGCTCCAAGAATGCGTCGGGGCTCTTTGCGCTGACCTGAATCGACGAACTTGGCTGCGGCAACCGCATCTCTTCTATGACGTCCAATAGCAAGTACGTCACTGCATTGACGCCGTCTGAACCGTCCTTCTTGAGGCCTCCCAGGTTTATCTGTGCGAAGTCTGTGTACGTGCCGCTTTCCTCGGCAGTCACTCCTACCTTGGGCGGTGCCGGCTGGTTGTTGAACTTTATCCAGAAGCACTGAAGCAGCTCTTCGGCCTCCTCGCGAGTGAGAGTCCCCTCTGCAAGCCCCTTACTGTAGAAGGGCTCCAGATGATGGTCCAGCTTGCCCGGATTGAAGGCGTCCCATGGGTTGAGCTCCGTCGTCACTCCCAGGTGAACGAACCAGTAATACTGCAGAGCTTCCCACAGGTCTCTGGGAGCGTGCGCGGGCACGCGACAGCAGACCTCTGCAATCCGCTCTAGCTCCTTCCTCCTGCGTTCGTCAGGTTCCCGGCGGGCCAGCTCGAGTGCCTTCTTCGCGTGACGTTGCGCGAAACGCATGAGCGAATCAACGCAGACGAGCATCGCCGTGAGCTCTTCCCGCCTCTCTCGGGACGCCGGGTCGCCTGCGCGCTCAAACTTCCTCAAGCTACTCTCCACGTCGCGCCTGAAATCGAGAAACCCTTTTCCGTATATCTTCTCGTCCAGGACCGTGTGACCGGGGGAGCGCTGCTCCATGAACTCCGTGAAGACCCCGGCTTCGTAGGCGGCCTTCCACTCCCCTTTCATCTCGCGGAATATGATGTCCCGAATCGACCTTCCGCGCCAGAAGGGAATCACGACCTCCTCGTAGACCCGCCTGGCCCGAGGTGTCACCGAGAAGGATATTTTCCCCCTCGAGTCCAAGACGTCCAAGTCTTCCAGGCTGTGACAGCAGAGTTCCGGGTAGGTGGGAGCCGCCTTCGGGAAGGGGCCCTTCTCACCCACTATCAATTCTCCGTCCCCCACGTAGACGGTCTTGCGCTCCATCAGGTATTTGAATGCCTGAGCGCGCCGGACCGGGGCCGAGATCTCACCCAGGTCTTGTTTGTAGAATTGAGTGACGAGCTCGGCTCTCTCCGTAGAAAGCGACGGCCTCGCCTCTACGCTTTCTCTTCTCAATCTCTGAACACGTTCAGTCATTCCCACGCGCCCCACCTCCTACTCTCGTGCACAGACCGAATTCTCTGAAGATGCGCGCCGCCTCCTCCAGCCTGCGTTCGGAAGGCGGCTCCGTCTCGTCAAGCTCGTAGACTCTCTGAAGACGGGCGTATTTCTCGACTCCCATGCGATGATAGGCCAGCACATTGACTTCTCCGACGTGCCTCAGCCCCGCCGCGAAAGCCGCCATCTGTGCCAGGTTCTCCGGGTCTTCGCTTACGCCGGGAACGAAGGGTACCCGCAGAGTGATGTGGTGCCCGCCTCGGGACAGAAGAGTCAAGTTCTCGATAATCCCCGCGTTGGACACACCGGTGAACTCCCGGTGCTTGCTGTCTTCCATTATTCTGAGGTCGTAGAGAAATAGGTCCACGTGCTCCGCGACCGCGGAGAGCGTTTTCCACTCGCAGAACCCGCTCGTGTCAACGGCAGTGTGAATGCCTCTCTCCTTGCACGCCCTGAGTGCCGTCAAAAGAAACTCCGCTTGAAGCAACGGCTCTCCCCCGGAAAAGGTCACTCCACCGCCTGACTCTTCGTAGAAAGGTAGGTCTTGCTCCACCTCCTCCACGACCTCCTCCACGGTCATGGGGCGGCCGATCGTCTCCCGCGCCCCCGAGTAACAGGCTGCGGCGCAGGCTCCGCACGCCACGCACCTGTGCCTGTTAGTAACGATGCTGTCGTTCACCCTGGAGACGGCTCCCTGCGTGCAGGCCGAAACGCACTCCCCGCAGAGTATGCATCGACCAGACCTGAGTACCAGCTCCGGCTCCGGGGCTTGGCTCTCCGGATTGTGGCACCACCGGCATTTGAGCGGGCAACCCTTGAGGAACACAGTGGTGCGTATTCCAGGCCCGTCGTGCAGAGAGAACTTCTTTATGTCGAAAACCGTTCCCGATGACGTGGTACCCCTCCCTCCGTTCAGATGGCACATCGAGGCCGTGCGAGAGCCGGCCCTGGCGCGAAACTGACAACCCGCAGGCCGGTCGGCCTGTGCAGGCAACCGGGACAACGAGCGCTCCCGCCTCGGACGAGACGCCGTTCTCAAGCGGCCGCAGCGCGCATCAATCTTAGGCCAATACAATCCGGGAAGTCAAATCCCTCCGGCCGCGAGCTGCCTCTCTGTCGCGCAGAACCGGCCACTCCCTCGTGCAATTGCCTGCGCGGCGCGTTCCTACCGGGTCATCCTGCCGGCTTGCGCAATTCCGGAGTTGAGCTATAATAAGGAGCCCGCGTTTGTGCCCTCTGGAGGGCCGCATAGCTCTTACTTGTCAAGGAGACGAAGATGGCAATAGTTCTGGACGGCTCTGGGCTCACGATCGAGAAGCTCACGGACATCGCCAGGGGGGGCGAGAGGGTGGAACTCCATCCGGACGCCCTCGAACGCATAAGAGTCTGCCGCAGCATGCTGGAAGAGAAGATCAAGACCCGGGAGATCATGTACGGCATCAACACGGGCATAGGCGAGCTTTCCGAAGTGATCCTGGACGACGAGCAGGTGAAACAGTTCCAGCGGTATCTCATATACAACCACGCGGCCGGCATCGGAGGCCCGGCGCCCGTCGAGTACGTCAGAGGTGCCATGGCCAGCAGGGTGAACGTGCACGCCCGGGGGAACTCGGGCTGCCGCCCGGAGATAACGCAGACCCTGGTGGAGATGCTGAACAGAGGCGTGACTCCCGTGGTATGCCAGAAGGGTTCCGTGGGCGCCTGCGGGGACCTTGCGCCCATGTCCCAGATAGCCCTCCTTCTCATGGGCGAGGGCGAAGCTTACTACGAGGGTCGCCGTTTACCCGGCCACGAGGCCATGAAGAAGGCCGGCATACCCGTACCCGACCTTCACGCCAGGGACGGCCTGGCCATCATAAACGGCTCGAACCTCCTCACTGCGATGAGCGCGCTGCAGCTCTTCGATATGAACAGATGGCTTAAACAGGCCGAAGTGGCCTGCGCCATGAGCCTGGAAGCCCTCCTGGCCAACATGAAGCCCTACGATGTGCGCCTTCACGAACTGCGCGGGTTTCCCGGGGCCGTGCGCAGCGCCAAGGCCATCATGAAATGCATCCAGGGCAGCGACCTGCTCACGGGCAAGCGCAAGATGAAGGTCCAGGACGCCTACTCCATGCGTTCCTCTCCTCAGGTAATAGGGGCTGCCCACGATGCCGTCGCCTTCGCCAGGAGCCAGGTCCAAATCGAACTCAACGGCGTGGGTGACAATCCGGTTTTCGTGCCGAAAGAGAAGCTTACCATCACCGGGGCCAACTTCCAGGGGTCCCCCGTGTGCCTCCCCATGGACATGGCGGGCGCGGCCATAACTATGGTGAGCGTCCTTTCCGAACGTCGCCTCAACCGCCTCACCAATCCCGCGCTGAGCGTCGGACTCCCGGCCTTTCTCACCAAAGGGGCCGGTATGTTCTCGGGCATGATGCTGAGCCAGTACACGGCCGACACTCTCATCGTGGAACAGAGAATGCTCTCGGCCCCTGCAAGCGTGGGCTCCATCCCGGCCGCTGCCGACCAGGAGGACTTCGTCTCCATGGGCATGAACACTGCCATAAAGAATGCGCAGATCCTGGAAAACGCGTACGGCGTGCTGGGAATCGAGTGCATGGCTGCTGCCCAGGCCCTGGACTTCCGCGACTTCGCCCCTGGTCTCGGCGTGAGAACCGCGCACACGGTGATTCGCAGGCACGTCAAACATTTGGACGAGGACCGCCCTCTGTACGACGATCACACGAACATGATGGAGCTGGTCAGGTCGTGCGAGATCCTGGAGGAAGTAGAGCGAGCCGTGGGCAGCCTGGAGTGAGAGTCTTGCTTTCCGTCTGAGTTTCCCTCTGGAGCCCGTACTCGGGTAGAGCGAGACGAGGGCCGTCCCGCGCAGCCCCGGAGGAACCGACCGTGGAGCTGGTGAGCGGAATCGAACCGCTGACCTACGCATTACGAGTGCGTTGCTCTACCAGCTGAGCTACACCAGCCCCCTAATCGCTTGTCTCACAAAGAAATATATGGTACTGGTGCGACCCCGCAGAATCGAACTGCGGACACCCAGATTTTCAGTCTGGTGCTCTACCAACTGAGCTAGGGTCGCACCCTCAAACAGAATTCAATCACAAAGGGGGGCGGGCGTCAACGCCAAAGCGGGCCCGTAAGACCCCGGGCAGCGTCGTCCGGGTCTCTGGTGAGCACGAAAACGGGCTCACCGGGACGGCGCGTCATGCCAAGACGCGCGTCACCGAAGCCCGTTCCCGGAAATCTCATCTCTCAGCGTGCCGTTGCCCTTTCCTCGAGGACTGACCTCACGGTCCGCTTAAGCTCAGCGAGATTTGAGGACTTCACCACGTACGCCTCTGCGCTCCAACTCGTGAAGTTGGTCTTGAACGTTGAGTAAGCAGAGTTTATCACGACGGGGAGGTTCCTCTTCGTCTTCATTATCTCGCACAGGGTCTCCAGTCCATCCATACCGGGCATCTTCACGTCCAGGATGACCAGGTCGAACGTCGAGCGCTCCAGCAACTCAAGAGCTTCGGAGCCGCTGGCAGCTCCGGTCACAGTGTAACCCTCGTCGGCGAACTCGCTCTCGTAAAGCTTCCGACAACTTTGATCATCATCCACCACCAGAAGCGCTTTCACCTACATACACCCCCTTAAGGCTCCAAAGCTATGAGTCCTCTGCAAAGGACCTCCGCCGGTCCCCGAGCCGGACTCGTCTATCCCTCATGTTTCTCCGCCTGTCCTGGTTCTCGCTCACGGGCAGGCAGACGCAGAAAATGGTGCCCCACTCCTGGTCGCTCCTCACTTTTATCTCCCCGCCGTGCTCCCTTACGATCTGGTAGGCCACCGCCAGACCCAGACCCGTGCCGTCCCTGCCCGACGTGAAGAAAGGTACGAACAGCTGGTCCATCAGTTCGCCGGGAATGCTCTGCCCTTCGTTGGCGATTATCACGTGCACGCCGTCCCCGACTTTCTTCGTTTCGAGCTTCATCCTGCCGCCCACCGGCAGGAACTTGAGAGCATTCTGGAGGATGTTGATGAGAACCTGCTTCATCTTGTCCGAGTCCAGGAGCAGCGTCGGAAGATTCACGGCCAGCCGCTTGAGGACCTTGGCCTTCTTCCTGCGGGCTTCCTCGCTGACGAGCTGCAACGACTGCTGGACTACTTCGTTTATGTCCTCCATCTTCAAACGCGGCCTGGAGAGTTGCGCGAACTGCAGCTGCTCGTCCAGGATTCTCTCCAGCCTCTCGGATTCCCTTATTATTATCTCCAGGTAGTCGCGATTGGGGTCGCTTGGCTTGAGAGTCTTGCTCACCCTCCTTGCGAACCCGCCTATGGAAGTCAGGGGGTTGCGAATCTCGTGCGCCACCTTGGCGCTCATCTCCCCGACCGCGGCCAGCTTCTCCGTGCGCAGCAGCAGTGCCTGTGTCTCTCTGAGTCTCTTCTCCGTCTCCCTGACCGCCTCGAAAAGCCTGGCGTTCTGCACCGCTATCGCTGCCTGGTCCGCAAGGATGGCCAGAAACTGCTCCTCGTCGCGCTCGAACACGTTCGAGTCGAAATCGGAACGAGCAAACTTATCGTAAACCGTGATGGCCCCTATCCTGTTGCCGAGGCCCGTGAGGGGCACGGCCATGACGGAGGAGACGACCCCCTGCTCTTCCTCGGAGAACCTGGGGTCCGCCGTGCAATCCTGAACGAGCACGGGACTCTTCTCGGCGATGGCCCACCTGGCGAGTTGTTCGCCCAAACCCTCGAAGCCCTTCTCAACTATGCTGGCCCCGGTCCCGAAACTTGCGCCGGGAGTCACCACGTCTTCGCTTTCCTCGTACAGCCACAGTACGCTACCCTTTGCGCCTATCACCTGGGCGGAGATCCTGGCAATCAGTTCCAGCACCTCTTTCAGGCTCGTCGTGGACAGAATGCCTTTGCCTACTTCCTGAATCGTGGAGAGCTCGGAAAGCCGGAGCTTCATCCTCTCGTAGACTCTCCCGTTCTCGATCGCCAGTCCGGCCTGGTGAGCCAGGCTGGAGAGCAAGTCTACCTCCTCTCCCGTGACTAGTTTCCTGCTGAAGACGTTGTCGGCAATCAGTGCACCCAGCGCCCGGCCCTTCGCCATTATGGGAACGGCCACGAACTCGCACCTGACGAATTCATCCTTCAGCTTCCTGCTGATGATCCCCGAGTAGGCGGCGGGGTCTTTCACGTGAATCGGGCTCTTCCCCAGCACACAGTCAACCGTGATGTCGACCTCTCCCCTGAGCGGAAAGGCCAGGGACCTCGCCGTGCGCGTAAGCGCGTCGTCCCCGCCTCCGGCGTCCTCCGTGGACATTCGCACAACCGTCTCGAACGAAGCACTGCTCGTCTCCAGCTCGCTCCAGATTCGCCCGGCTTCTTCCACGCTCGCAGGACCCGTACCCATCCTGCCTTCCAGCAAGTCCTTCTCCTCGTCCACCAGGAAGATCATTGCCCGGTTGAAACCCAGAGCGCTCCCGGCCGTCACGGCCGAGAGGATGATCTTAAGGATCCGCTCGAGCTCCATCGTCCCGTGCATCACGTTTATGATCTTGAACAGAAGCCAAAACTCGCGGATTTTGGTTTCCAGGGCGGACTGTTCCACGTTAGGTCCTTGACGTGTTGTTCGGGCCAACCGCGCCACACTGACGCACTTCTGCCGATAGCACGAGCAATCTCTATGCCACACGCAGACGGCCCTGCTCTCAGCCCCAATATGTACCGCCACCCGGCCATTGTCAACAGAATTTGAACGAGTTGCGAGCTTGACTTTCTGCGCTTTCTCGGATAGCCTTCAGGACAATCGGTTCGGTCTGAAGGTCATTCTGCAAGGACGGTGCTGCAAATGGAGAAGAAGCAAACGCCGATAAGCGTCGAGCTGGGAGAGAAAGAAGCGGAGGGCATCTACTCCAACATGGTTCTAATAACTCATTCCCCTGCGGAGTTCATCCTGGACTTTGCCAGGGTCCTGCCTGGGGCTCCCAAGAGCAAAGTTTTCGCCAGGATCGTCATGACTCCCCGCCACGTCAAGGGACTCCTGGAAGCCCTCAAGGAAAACGTGGGGAAGTTCGAAGCCCAGCACGGGACCATCACGCCTCTTTCCCAGGCCGAGAAACAGAAAGGGATCGGCTTCTAGCCGCAGGCCGAGGCCTCGTCTTCCATCGCCTGTGCAGCCACAGCCAGTGGTCCGGCCTCTGCAGGACGTACTTTTCCAGCAGGCTCGTGTGGGCCTGAGTGTAGCGCCTGACGTCCTCCTCCCTGTCCCCGGTCGATTCAGGAAGCATGGGTTCTTCTAGAACTACGCGGTGCCGCGAGAGGTTCTCTCGCAATATAAATCCTGCTATCAAGCAAGCGCCGGTCCTCAGGGCGAAGCTTGCGGGCCCCATCGGCGTGGAAGCCGGTCGCCCCAGGAATTCCACGAACACCCCGTGTTTCCCCGCGTCCTGGTCACACAGCATCGCCACGAATTGATTCCCCTTGAGAGCCTTCAGGACGTTTCTCATGGCGGCACCCATCTTAATTATGCCGATTCCCTTTGAAGTGCGGAGCCGATTCATCAGGTCATCCACGGCCTTGTTCTTCTGCTCACCGACGAGAAACGAAACAGGGTACCCGTACGCGATGAGACTGGCTCCCATGAGCTCCCAGCTCCCGAAATGACCCGTCACCAGCACGGCGCCTCCGGAGCGCTCGAGTGCCTTGTCGAAGTTCTGGAGTCCCTCTATCGTTATCCTCTCTCTCATCTCTTCCGCAGACGTCACGGGCAGGCGGGCGTATTCCACGAGCGACATCGCGAAGTTCCGATACGTGTCCTTTGCGATGCGCAGTATCTCCTCCTCTTCTTTCTCCGGGAAGGCGTTTCTCAGATTCCCCAGAACGATGCCCCTTCTGAATCTCGCGACGCTGAACACGAAAGAACCCAGGAGACATCCAAAGCGAAGGGCGGTCTCGTGCGGAAGAAGCTGGAGCGCCCGCACCAGAGAGATGGTCAGGAGGTATTCCAGGGGATGGGATAGAAATCGTTTCATACGGCCCTATGAACTCTCCGAGTCCGGTCCTAGTGAATCCTTCGCGCAAGCCAGCTCATGTCAAACACTATCGCCTCGTGGGGACATACTTCGTGGCAACACAAACAGGTCGTGCAGCGGGCGTAATCGAAACTCAGCTCGTTGCCCGCGCTGCCTATCGCCTGCGTGGGACAACTCTCGACGCAGAGGTTGCACATCTGACACCTGTCCCTGTCCTCTCTGGGATGCACCCAGATGTGTCTCCTGAGCAGACCCAGCAATCCCTTCGGAACCAGCCTGTGCAGGAAATTCGAGGGGATCTCGTAGTCCGTGACAGTGACCTGCTCCAGGTCGACGCCGCTAAGCCTTATGCGTTCCGGGTCCGAGGTTCCGAGTCCCCTGACTGCTGCCACCTTGTTCGTTGGCACGTCGAGCGGAGCGGCGCCAATGATCCTGCACGCAACCACGTCCATGGCAACAGCGTCCCTGCCGAACAGAAGAACGCCGAGCGACCTGGGCCTTCCGGAAGAAGGCCCAGGGCCTTCCATGGAAAGCACGCCGTCCATTATGCTGATTCCCGGTGTCGTCAGGGAGAACACGTCAACCAGGATCTCCGCGAAATCGTGGGGTTTGGGATGCAACTTATGCAGCCCGGCCTTCGCCAGTCCTGGCACGGCGCCGAACATGTTCTTCACAGCGCCTGTATAGACCTCGAGAGTGTGGGTCTTGAGCTTCGGAAGGTTTATGACGAAATCAGCGTCGAGCACGGGCTTCGAGATACTGTACGTGCGGCCGTCGAGGTTTCTCGGGACGCTCCCCGAGACCTCGAATCCCTGAAGAGAGACTCCTCTCTTTCCACATGCCTCTTCCATGCCCGTGTTCCGCCAGACCCGGGCAACACCCTTGAGTGCCCCTCCGGGACTGTCTCCCACCACCGGAACAGCGCCGCAACGCATCACCTCTTCGGCCACAATCCCCACCACCGACGGGTGCGTCGTGACCGCTCTTTCGGGCGCACGCGCAGAGAGCAGGTTGGGCTTTATGAGTACGCGCCAGCCGGGCCTGATCAGCTCACCCAGTCCGCCCATCGCCCCGAGTCCCCTGCGAATCGAGGCGCGTACCCTCTCCTCCGCGTACCCTTCGCATTTCTCGATGTGGACAAGAGAGTCCGTCACTCTTCACTCCGATAGGTCGCCCGCTCCCAACTGCACGTCGAGAAGGTACTCCGCTACTCAGGGCGGCGAGGAGACAGCGCCCCGGGGTTTCTGAGGAACAGGTCTCCGGGCTCCTGTCTCACCAGTCCCTTAAGCTCCAGTGAAAGCAGCAGCGACAACACGTCCGCTGTTTTCATCCCGGTCTGGCTGCATATCTCGTCTACGTTCTTGGGCACGTGTGACAGGTTCTGGAGCATCCTCTCCTCCTCGCAGGAAACCCCTTCCCTCTCCACCGGAGTCCTCGGAAGCGGCTCCAGTCCCTCCCTCACCTGCGCTCCCAACTCCTCCAGTATGTCCTCCACCTTGGTGACGAGCTTGGCACCCTCTTTCAGGAGTCGGTTTGAACTAATAGTTGAGTTAAGCGTCGTATCTCCTGGTACTGCAAATACTTCGCGACCTTGCATTAAGGCGTGTTCCACAGTCACTAGGGCGCCGCTTCCCTCTCCCGCCTCCACCACCACGACCCCCAGACTCAGACCGCTCACGATGCGGTTTCGCAGGGGGAAGTTCTGCCGGAGTGGGGCCGTACCGAGAGGAAACTCAGAAAGCGCCGCTCCCCGTTCCAGGATCTCCGCGAGGAGCTTGCGGTTCTCCGCCGGGTAACACACGTCCACCCCGGACCCCAGGACCGCAACAGTGACTCCTCCCGCCTCCAGCGCGCCGCGGTGCGCGGCAGTGTCGATCCCCCTGGCCAGACCGCTCACGACCACCAATCCCTCTCCCGCGAGCGCCCGTCCCAGTCTCTCTGCAACCAGCCTGCCGGAGTGCGAACACTTCCTCGATCCGACCACGGCCACGGCCGGGCGAGCGGCCACGGAGATGTCTCCTCTCCAGAAGAGAACCAGGGGCGGGTAGTTGATTTCTCTGAGAAGGGCCGGATATTGCGCGTCTGTCCAGGCACACACGTAGGACTCGACGAGGGCACCCAGCTTAAGCTGTCCTGCAATCTCCGGGCCCAGGTCCCGATCCAGAAGCGCTTCCTCGGCAGGACTCGGGCTACGCACTGTTCTCTCGCGACCCGGCGCCGGAAAGACTCCTTCGGGCGTTCCGCTTGCCCTCAGAATTTCGAGCAGGCGTGCTCTCGAGAGCCCCTTGAGAAGTGCAAGTGCCAGCCTGGCCTCACAGGCTGCCGTCCCTTCTATCCTCACTTCCACCCGTCCCTCCTCCTGCGCTCTCGTCGTCTGCCCTCGCGACGGGGGTCTTCGTCGAGTCGGCCTTCGTCAGCTCTTCCCACACCAGGTCCTGCGGCTCGTGAGCCCTGGACATCTCCTCGGCGATCTTCTCGACTTGCTCCACCGGGGCCTTCATGAGCTCCGCGTCCTTGGTCATCGAAAGGAATCCGTCCGCCAGCTCTCTGTCGAACTTCTCGAACAGGGCCTTCAGTCTCCCCACGACTTCGCCACCCTTCGAGACGGCGGCGCGCGCCGCCCAGACCGTGTCTCCCCCGTCACATATTTGCAGAAGGGCCTTGGAGGCGTGTTCTTTCACGGTGGAGTTGCTGTCCTCCAGAAGATCGATGAGGCAGTCCAGGGCCGCCCTGCTCCTGACGTTCCCCAGGATCTCTGCCGCGCAGGCCCGGGTGAACCAGAGAGATCCCGGGAGGGCCTCCATGACGTGATGCTCCACGTCCTTTCCTATCTCGCTCAACGCTCGCGCGGCAAGCTGTCTCAGATGCCAGCTGTCGTCAGCCAGCTTCTCCACCAGCTCCTTTATGGAAGCCTCGTCTCTTTTCGACTTCAGCTCCGAGATGACCCTGGCCTTCTCTTCGATCTCCAATTCCTTGATCCTGAGGTCAATCAGAGTCTTGCTGAGCGGAACCCTTTCGTCGACCATGATTCAACACCTTTCCGGCAATCCCAGACTACCTAATGGCTGTGTGCCTCCAGAAGTTGCCACAGCCGGCCAACCAGCTCCCGAAGACCTTCTTCCTTCAGAGCAGAGATCCTGAGAACTTCGACTCCACCTATCTCGTAGGGCAGCCTCCTCAGTCCTTCTGCATCAAGAAGGTCTACCTTGTTGAAACACAACGCGCGCGGTTTCTCCGCGAGTCCCTTGCCGTAGCGCTGGATCTCTTCCAGCAACAGCCCGTAATCACGACCCGGCTCGGCTTCGCTCGCGTCCAGCAGGAATAGCAGCACCCTCGTGCGTTCCACATGACGCAGGAATTCGTGGCCCAGACCCTTGCCCGCGTGGGCTCCTTCCACCAGTCCCGGTATGTCTGCCGCAACGAAATCCCTCATCTCTTCAACGCGAACCAGCCCCAGATTGGGCGCCAGGGTCGTGAACGGATAACTGTCTATCTTCGGTCTGGCCCGCGAAATCCTAGAAAGCAGCGTGGATTTGCCGACGTTGGGCACGCCCACGATTCCTACGTCAGCGATGAGCTTCAGCTCCAGCTCGATGACGCGCCGCCCTCCCTCGCCCCCGGTCTCTCTTCTTCGAGGAGCCCTGTCTGTCGGAGTGGCAAACCTGGCGTTACCCCTGCCCCCTCTTCCACCCTCCGCGACCAGCAACGTCTGCCCCGCGGTCAGAAGGTCCCCCAACCGCTCCATGGTATCGGCGTCCCTCACCTGGGTGCCGAGCGGAACCTGAAGCACCACGTCATCTCCCCGCCTGCCCGTCATGTTGCTGCCCTTGCCGTGCTCTCCACGTTCGGCCTGGAAGGTGCGTTTGAACTTGAAATCCAGCAGGGTTCGCATGTGCCTGTTGGCTTCCAGAAGCACACTGCCGCCCTTTCCGCCGTCGCCGCCGTCAGGACCACCGCGCGGCACGTGCTTCTCGCGGCGGAAGCTGACGCATCCGTCCCCGCCGTTGCCGGCACTGACTTCCATCTTGACTCTGTCTATGAACATCGACCGACCACATTTCAGTCGAACTTGAAGCCCTGATGCTTCTCGATGTGTGCGAGAAGACCTCCGTCGTTCAAGATCCTTATCATGACATCGGGCAGCGCAACGAAGTCCAGCTTTTCCCCGGTGCTCTTGTTCTCTATGACTCCGGCGCTCAGGTCCACCCTGAGAACGTCACCTTCGCGAATCCTGTCCGTGTCGCACTCTAGCACGGGCAGGCCAACGTTGATGGCGTTTCTGAAGAAGATCCTTGCGAACGATTTGGCCAGCACCGCACCAACGCCCGCCATCTTGATTATCGTGGGAGCGTGCTCGCGGCTGGAACCGAGGCCGAAGTTGTTTCCCCCGACCACGAAATCTCCCTTCTGAACCTTCTCGGCGAACTCGGGGTCCGCGTCTTCAAGCACGTGCTTTGCCAATTCGGGGAGATTCGAACGAAGGTGAAACAGCCTGCCCGGTGCGATGTGGTCCGTGCTGATGTCGTCTCCGAATTTCCAGGACTTCCCTTCCAGTATCATCTACAGCACCTCCCTAGGGTCAGCTATCTCACCCTTGATGGCGGTTGCAGCGGCCGTGGCAGGCGAGGCCAGGTAGATCAACCCTTCCGGATTACCCATCCTGCCTTTGAAGTTCCTGTTCTGAGTCGATAGGCAAACCTCACCGTCCCCCAGGGCACCCTCGTGTACTCCCACGCAGGGGCCGCAACCGGGCCCCAGCACCGTGGCGCCTGCCTCCACGAAGACCTTCAGGTGACCCGCTTCCAGGGCGTCAAGGTAGACGCTCCGGGAGGCCGGTATGACTATGACGCGCGTTCGCGGGTGCCTTCGCTTCCCTTTCATGATACGCGCCGCCACCTCCAGGTCCTCGAGTCTCCCGTTTGTGCAGCTCCCTATGAAGACCTGATGGACGTGCGTCCCGGCAAGCTCCTTGGCCGGCCTCGTGTTGTCAACGGTGTGGGGACACGAGACCACTGGCTCCAGCTGGGTTACGTCCATCTCTATCACCCGCTCGTAGACCGCGTCCGGGTCTGGTGAGATGGCCTTGAAGTCCGCCTTTCTGACGTACTTCTTCAGAAAGGCCTCGGTCACCGCGTCGGAGGCGATGAGGCCCACTTTCGCCCCGGCCTCGACGGCCATGTTGCTGAGAGTGAGGCGCTCAGACATGCCCATCTTATCGATGGCACCCCCCCCGAACTCGAGCGCCCTGTATGTGGCACCGTCCGCCCCTATCTTTCCGATAAGATGCAGGATGAGGTCTTTCGAGTATACTCCCTTCTGGAATTTCCCCTCCGCCACGACCCTGAACGTGGACGGGACCCTGAACCAGGTCCGCCCGAGAGCCATTCCCACTGCCACGTCCGTGGAACCCATCCCGGTTGCGAAGGCGCACAGCGCTCCGGCCGTGCACGAGTGCGAATCGGCGCCGATGACCACGTCTCCAGGCCTGGCAAACGTCTCTATGACCCGCTGATGACATACTCCCTCATTTATCTCCGACAGCACCGCTCCCGTCTTCTCCGCGAATCCCCTGAGGAGCACATGGTCGTTGGAGAGTTCCCTGCGGGGACTGGGAGCGGCGTGGTCCAGGAAAAGAATCGAGCGCTTAGAATCCGCCACCTTCTCCAGGTTTATCTTCCTCAGCTGCCTCACCGCCAGAGGTCCGGTCCCGTCCTGGAAAAAGGCCACGTCCACCTGCGCAATGGCCAGTTCGCCCGCCACCACCTCTTTGCCTGCCTTTGTACTGAGCAGTTTCTCTGCGAGGGTCTTTCCCATGGCAGTCTCCCTGTCTGAAACCGCGGGTTCGCACCCGCCACAAGACTCGACTGTTGACTATGTGCTCGCCCCTGCGGGACTGCGGAATCCCCGGCCGCTCCGGGCGCGCTGTCCGGAGAGGGTCCGTCGCCTCACGGGCGACCGCACGGGGAGCAAACACTAACGAAGCACCACAGAATACCAGAAAATCGAACCGCCTGTCAAACGGCACCACCGGCCCCGTGAGCCGGCTCGGAAGGCACAACTTTCCCTGGGTTCAGAATGTTGGCCTCGTCGAAGGCGCGCTTCACTTCCCCAAACATCCTCATCCCCACCCGTCCCACCTCGCGCGGCAGATACTTCCGCTTGGCGATCCCTATGCCGTGTTCACCGGTTATGGTTCCGCCCAGTAACCACGTGGCCTCGAACAGCTCGTCCGCGCACTGTTCGACTCTCTCCATCTCCTTCTTCTTCCGAACGTCCGTCATTATGTTCACGTGCAGGTTCCCGTCCCCGATGTGCCCGAACGTATAGATGTCCAATCCGTGGCGCTCCGCCAGAGCTTCGATGGCTCTCACGAGCGCGGGTAGCTTGCTCCGGGGAACGCACACGTCCTCGTTTATCTTCGTGGGTGCCACCCTCGCCAGGGCAGGTGACACTGAACGGCGAAGAGTCCAGAGACGCTCTCTCTCCGCCTCAGAGACGGCACTCTCAAACCGTATCTGCTCTAATTTACTAAAGGTTAGCTCGAGTTTCTCAGACAGCACTTTAACTTCTGTCTCGCTCCCGGTCACCTCCACGAAGAGCACGGCTCCCACCCCCGACGACGGCTGTCTGCCCAGAAACTCCTCCACGCACCTCAGCGTAACGTGGTCCATGGCCTCCAGCACGGTGGGGATTATTCCCTGCGAGCTGAGTTCCGCCACTGCCACCGAGGCCTGCTCGAGGCTTCTGAAGTAGGCCATGAAGGTGTTCCAGGAGGAGGGAACGGGAACCAGCCTGAGACCGATGGCAGTCAAGATTCCCAGGGTTCCCTCGCTTCCCACCAGCAGCGAGAGCAGGTCGTACCCCCCTGACTTCTCCGAGACGTGCCAGAGCTGTCCGTCGCCCGCCACAAGGTCCAGGGAGGTGACGTAGTCCTTGGTCGAGCCGTACCTGAGGGCGCGGGGGCCGCTCGCAGACTGAGCCACGTTTCCGCCTAGGGTGCTCACGTCGAGGCTGGACGGGTCGGGAGGAAAGAAGAGGCCCTTCTTCCCGACGTGCTTCTGAAGCAGACCGTTCACCACGCCGGGCTCCACGACGCAGTGTCGGTCGTCCGGAGAGAAATCCAGGATCCTGTTCATCCTCTCGAAAGATAACGCCACCGAACCCTCGAGGGGTATCGCGCTTCCGGCGAAGCCGGTTCCCGCACCTCTCGGGACCACCGGGAGTCCTTCCTGGGACGAAACGGCAAGTATGCGCGATACCTGCTCGGCGCTGGATGGTCTGAGAACTACTCCCGGCACTGACGAATACGTGGTGGCATCAAACGAGTAGCAGATTCTGTCTTCGAGGGAGGTAAAGACACCCGCCTGCCCCATTATCTCCTGGAAGGCGCGGACCGCCGAGGGACTAAGCTCCTTTCTTCTCACCGCCGGCCTCATCCCCTGACTTTTTCTTTCCACCTTCCCGCTTCTCTTCCTTCTTTCCATCCTTGCCGATGGCAGTTCCCCTTTCGTCCTTTTCCTTCTGCCGGTAGGCCTGGCTTCTGTAGTCCGTCGCGTAGAAACCGGAGCCCTTGAAGATTATGCCGGCGCCCCGGCCCGGAAGCCTGGCGAGGGTCCCGGAACATTTTGGACACTCCGAAAGAGGGGGGTCGCTTATCTTCTGAAACTCTTCAAGAACGCAGCCGCACTTCCTGCATTCGTACTCGTACGTCGGCATCCGACTGCTCACACTCCATTGCTCCGCCGGCTCACTCTCCGGCTCTTTTCCCCAACGTCCTCTTCAACTTCTCCTCGACGGCCGGAGGCACGAACTTGGACACGGAGCCGCCAAGTCGGGCGATCTCCTTGACCACCGTCGAGTTCAGGTAGGAATACTTCTCACTGGGCATCAGGAAGACGGTTTCGAAGGAGCCGCTGAGCTTCCTGTTCATGAGAGCCATTTGGAACTCGTATTCGAAATCGGACACGAAGCGAAGCCCCCTGATTACGACGTCGGCCCCGAGGCTGCGCGCGAAGTCAACGAGCAGGCCGTCGAAATGTGTTACTTCCACGGCTCCCAGCGTGCGAGTCGACTCCCTGAGCATCTCCATGCGCTCTTCGACAGAGAAGAGAACGCCCTTTTCTCCCCTGTGCCCGACCGCCACTATCAGGCGGTCAAAAAGCGTGAGAGCTCTCTTCATGAGGTCGATGTGACCGTTGGTGACCGGATCGAAAGCGCCTGGAAAAAGGGCTGTCTTCATCCGCTACCTCCTTATTGACGCTCCAGAGCCTCGCGTGAACCGCCGGAGGGAATCTCGAACAGCAGAATGCGAGTATCTCCGTACAGCCTGCTCGTCCTGAGCCTGAGAGCGCCGTACTTCTTCCCCAGCGACTCTCTCTTACCGCATTCCACCACGACCACACCACCTCCGGTAAGCAGGCCGCCCGCCGAGACGGCCTCCAGAGTCTCCTCGGCCATCCCGCCGCCGTAAGGGGGATCAACGAAAACGATGTCGAACCTCTCGCCTTTTCTGGAGAGAGAGCCCAGCACGCTCTTCGTGCCGCCGCCCAGCACCCTCCCTCTGGAAGGAAGCTCGAGCGCAGAGAGGTTCTTCTTGATGGTCCGTCTGGCCAGCGCGGAGGAATCCACGAAAAGGGCACTGCAAGCCCCCCTGCTCAAGGCCTCGATCCCGAGCGCGCCGCTCCCTGCGAACAGGTCCAGCACGCGTGCCCCCTCGATGTGGACGCCAAGCAGGTTGAAGATGGCCTCCCTGACCTTGCTGGAAGTCGGCCTCGTGGCCCGGCCGCGGCAACTGACCAATCGTCTGCCACGAAGAGCACCCGCCGTTATGCGCATCAGTACCCTCCGTCCAGCTATTCTTGCAGACGTCGCCATCACTGTCAAGACGGCCCAAGCTGCACCTTGCCGCATCATCTGAGGTGAAGGGGGAAGTCGAAGTGAGCCCTCAACTGAGACAGAGGGGCAAAAAAAGGGCCCGGCCTTCGAGGCCGGGCCCGTCCCTGGAAGGCCTACTCGGCAGACGAGAGTGCCGTGGCCTGGACAATCTTGGGTGTGATGAAGATGAGAAGCTCTCGCTTGCTCTTGGTGTCGCTCGTCGACCTGAAGAGATACCCTAACAGAGGGATGCTCTGTAGAATGGGCACACCCCTTTTGACAGAGGTTATGTTCTCCCTGATGAGACCTCCTATCACGGCCGTCTCACCGTCTCTCACGATGACGCGGGTGTCCGCCTCGGTCGTGTTGATGATGACGCCGCCCTGAACAGTCGCCTGGGAGGCCAGGTCGCTCACCTCCGGATGCAGGTCCAGAGTGATCTCTGTTTCGGAGTTTATGTGAGGAGTGACCCGCAGGGTGATCCCCACCTTCTTCATCTCGGTCACGGGATTTCCCGCCTCGTCCTGCACGATGAGCGGGATCTCCTTGCCCACCAGTATTGACGCTTCGCGGTTGTTGACCGTGGTGATTCTGGGGTTGGAAATTATGTCGGCCTTGTTCTCAGTCTCGAGGGCCTGCAGGGTCGCACTCAGAGAGCCGTAATCTCTCACCGCGCCTATCCTGACGGTGCCCACCGGGTCCAGCACAGGAGCGTTGACGCTTAGGTCCTCGTCCACTCCCTGCTTTCCGATGTCAAGCCCGGTGGCGTCC
The DNA here is from genome assembly GCA_020349905.1 of Candidatus Eiseniibacteriota bacterium. Lineage (GTDB taxonomy): Bacteria > Eisenbacteria > RBG-16-71-46 > JAFGJU01 > JAFGJU01. Next base: position 256,768 of record CP070702.1, on the reverse strand, counting down.
CAGACGATTCCCAGCTCCCTGGATACGCTCACGTCGATATCGACCATCTTGGCCGTGATCTCGACCTGGGGAGTCATGGAGTCAAGTTCCCGCGCGAGCCCCTGCACCGCGTCTATCTTGCTGCTGATGTCGGTGATGATGAGGGAATTGGTCCTCTGGTCGACCTCTATGCTCCCGCGCCGGGTGAGAAGCTTGTCCAGCGACTGCTTCAGCTCGGACGCGTTGGCGAAGTTTATCTTCACCCTTCGCACCTCGAGGGGCAGAAGGTCCTCCTTCTTCCTTTCGGCGGTCTGCTTCGCGATCTCCTCCTCTCGAAGCTCGTCCGCGGTGGCCACGCGAATGATGCCCTCTTCTTCCACGTAGGAAAGGCCCTGGGTCGTCAGAATGATCTCGAGAGCACTTCTCCACGGCACCGACTTGAGCCGCACCGTGACCGGCCCCTTGACCTGCCTGTTGGCCACAATGTTGCGGCCGCTGAACTCCGACAGCGTGCGAATAACCGTGTTTATGTCTGCGCCCTGCACGTCGAGCGAAACGAGCTCACCGGCACCAGGAGGAAGATCGGCGCGACTCGGCTTACCGGAAGGGACACTGCCGGCCTCGGTGCCCGCCGTCGACCCTCCTATCACTACAACCAGTCCCCCGTTGGTGGAGCTGACAGAATACGAACTCTCCGACACCAGGTCGATGACGACCCTCGTTATGTTGCGGTCCGGGTCTTCCTTCCACTGGCTGGTCCGTATCCCCACGACCGTGTTACCGGGCATCTCTCCCAGCGGAGCACTCAGAGCGTGCAATGCGTCGAGGCAGTCCACGACGATCCTGGGCGGGTCTGAGAGGGTGAAATCTCTGTACGAAAGCGGCGCGCTCGCGCTGATGGCGATCTCGGTCACACTCCCTCTGTCGGTGACCTCCACCTTCTGCACCTGGCAAACCTGGGAGCTGCCCAGCGGCGCCGCGTAGAGTAACAGAGCACAGGCAATCAGAACTAGGAACCCGCCTTTGAGCCTACTTTGCATGTTCCTCACCCTCTTTGCTTTTCATGGATATGACGACTGTCTGAGTCTCTCCGTAGAACGACTGTTCCACGACAATGCTGTCCGATCTTATGTCCTTGACCATGCCGTTCATCATCTGATCCCCGACGCGGAGCACGTATCCCCTCCCGCGGCTGTCCTCCACCATGGCAAGCACCGTGCTGCCTCCCCGGAGTATTCCCACCAGTTCCATGTCTCCGACGTTCACCAGCCCCGTCGTCCCTTCTCCGTGGAACTCTCCGCTCACCAGAGACAGAAACGGGTCTCTCTTTCCCAGGCTGGAGTATATGAAGTTGGGGCGCGAGAGCAGGAGCTCCACCTGAGCCGCCTTTCCGACTTTCGTATCTTCCGCCGCTTGAGACAAGGCCACGGGCCACACGCTGAGAAGGAGAGTGAAGAGCAAGCAGGCGAGGATAGCTCTATTTGCTTCCGGTGCTCTATCAGTCATTCTGGGCACTCCTTTTCAGAGTGTAGGCAGACGCGATGAAATTGGCCTGCACGGACTCGTCTGGCGGCTTATCGTCTAGTGACACGAGCGAAAGGCGCGACACGTTCACGATCCTCGAAAGATTCGCCACCTCACTCATGAACGTTCCCACTTCGTGGAAGCCTCCGGTAACACTCACCTCTACCGGGTGTCTGACGTAGTGTCCCTCGTCCACGGGTGGATTCGGCTTGAAGAGCGCGAACTTCACCCCGGACTGCTGGCCGGCGATGGTCACCTTGCTCAGAAGACTCGCCACTTCCTTCTCTTCGGGCAAAAGCTGTTTCGCCAGCAACCACGCTGCGTGGAGCTCTTCGTATTCCCTCTGCAACTTCGGGAGGTCGTTGACCATCTGCCTGGCTTTGGCCAGGTCCAGGGTCAGCTTGTGGTACTGAGCACTCAAAAAGCCGTACTTCGTCAACTGGGCCCGGAACCCGAACGGGATGAACGGGGCAAAGAAGTAGAAATAGAGCACCGCCGCCATCACTATTCCCACGATCAGCATCTGTTGATTCTTCGGGTCCTTGAGATCCATCTGGCCCTCTTATTCTGGCATGACGTCAGAAGACAACGAGAATCTGACCACGTCTCTCTCCTCGATGGTGCCTCTCTGGGCCACTGTCAGATCCACGTTCTCGTACAGCACAGAGCGTTCAAGTCTCGTCATGAAATCCGCCACTATCAGATTAGAGAAGGTGACCCCCTCGATCGTTACTCTCGTGGTATCAGAGCGAGCGTAGACCGTGAGCCAGAGGTGCTCTGGGACACGCTTGTTGAGCTCATCAAGAAGCATCACCTCGAACGCCCGATTCTCCTCGAGCTCCGTAATAATTCTCATGTGCATGTTGAGCTCTCTCTGCTCGGCCGTGAGTTTCTCGATCTGCTCAATCTGTGGCCTCAGCTGAGAGGCCTCGCTTTCCGCCTTCTCGATCTTGGACTGGAGGCTCCGGATGCTCACGCTCTGAACCAGCGAGATTATGAGGATGAGGGCGATTATGCCCCCCACTACTGCAAAGAAGACGACGTTCCCCATCTTGGGAACGGTTATCGTCCTGGTCTTGACCTTCTGTTCCGGAGGAAGAAGATTGATCTTTATCATCAGATTCCTACCTTCCTCAGGGCGAGGCCTATGGCCACTGCCAGCGTGGGAGCCACCGCAGAGGCGTCGCTGCCCTCGAAGAGAGCCGGTTCGTACGTCACGCGCAGAAGCGGATTGGCGATATCCGTGGGGACGTTGAATCGCTCCGCCAGAAGCTCTTTCACTCCCCTCATGCGCGAACCCCCGCCGCTCAGGAGTATCCTCGTGAGACCTTCGGCCTCGCTGGACGTCTGGAGATAGGCCAGAGCTCTGTCCAGCGTGATGACCAGGTCGTCGCACGCCACCTGCACGAACTGAGGAATGTCGTACGTGTCCTCCACTTCACCTCTCAGAACCTTCACAGCTTCATCGTGTGACAGGGCGTGCTCTCTCTGCAACGCCTCCGCCACTGTGTTGCCCCCGAGAGCCAGGTCTTTCGTGAAATGCGGCGCTCCGTCCTTCACTATGCTCACGTTCGTTCTTTCGCCGCCTATGTTTATGAAGGTCACAACATCCTCAGGCGTGAAGTCATAGTTGGCCTCCATCGCGTTCTGCACGGCGAAGGCATCCACGTCTATGAGCTCGGGCACCAGGCCGGCCTCCTTCACGAGGTCGGCGTGCACGTTTATCATCTCTTTCTTGGCCGCCACCAGCAAGACCTGCATCTGCTTGGGCCCCACGTCGGTTTTGAGAATCTGGAAATCCAGCACGACGTCGCTAACGTCATACGGCACATGCTGTTCGGCCTCCCACTGAACTGCCTCCCTGGCGTCGTCCTCACCCAGGCGGTCCATGAGAATCTTCTTCACTATCACGGCTCGCCCGGAAACGGCCGTTACGACGCGCTTGTCCTTGATTCCGGTGCTCTCGATCAGGTTTCGGATGCTGTCCACCACGGACTGCCGGTCCATTATCTCGCCATCCACGATGGCTTCGGGCAGGAGGTCGCCGACGCCGTAATTCGTGAGCGCCGGTCCTTGAGGTGTTTCTTCCAGCTCCACTATCTTGACCGAACTACTGCCGATGTCGAGCCCCAGCGCAGATTTCTTCTTTCCCAACATTCTTACCTCGTTTGCACTTCGTGAGCCGTCAGCTGTTCGGTGTCTTCAGATGCGCCACGCTAGCAAAGCGTCCAGAGGGTGTCAACAGCAAAATCCTCCGCCCAAACTCCTCCAGGAGTGCTCTGCGTGCGTCGCGCATCTTCCCTTCCTGCAACAGATATCTACCACGGCTGTCTGCCGCCCGCGCAGCGCTCAAGCCGCCGCAGCGCCCCCGTCTTCGGCTCGGCGCTTGCCTGACGAGCCTTCTGTCTCTGGTCTTTCCAGAGCATTCTGCGCGGCAGACACGTTTGACATAAACTGACATTGCGCTCAATAGAGCAACTTCCGTGCCTCTGGAGAGAAAAACTCGCCCTACTCCACGCCTTTATCTCCTTTGTTTGCAACACAATATGCCCAGAGCGTTGAGCCCGAGAGCGCCCGAACTCCGGGCTTTGCCGGTCTGTGCAAGGCGGGTTGCTTTTTGCACTGCGGGCGACCAGAATCACACCGCCCTGCCGATGCCCTCGTGAGTTGACACCCCGAGGGGCGCGGTGATAGATTCGCGCCATGCGAAAAGCGGAAGCCCTCATCGCCCTTTGCCTGTTTGCGCTGTTTGTCCTCGCCTACGCTCACACCTGCTCGCTTTCCGTGTCCTGGCAGAATTTCAGCGAGGACAGCGGTGACCTGCTGGCCGCTGCATACACTCTCGGCATCCCCCACCCGACGGGTTATCCCCTTTACGTCCTGCTCGGTCGGGTGCTGGCCCTTGCGATGCCTGGAAGCATCGCCTTTCGCATAACCCTGCTCTCCCTGCTGTGTACGTCCGCGGCGGCGGTGTTCGTGTTCCTCACTCTAGCCAGACTGCTGCCGGGCAGAGGTGGACTTCTGGGGGCGACGCTGGCTGCCCTCTCCCTCGGTTTCTCCGTGCACGTCTGGTCGCAGGCGGTTGTGGCGGAGGTGTATGCGCTTCATCTCTTCCTGATGTCCGTGGCGGTCTACTGTCTCGTCAGATGGACTCACACAGAGGTCCCGCCTGGAGAGATTGAGCGGGCTCGGCTCGACCCGCCCAAGGAAACGCCGCGGGCCCGGCCCGGCCCGGCCGGTTTGGAGCCGAAGCCACAGACAGCGACGGCCGGCCGCGTTGAACGGGGCGAGTCGGGCGGCCTCCCGCTGCGTTCAAGCACCTACCTGCTGGCCGCCGCCTACGTAGTGGGGCTCTCTTTTGCAAATCACATGCTCTCCGTAGTCACCGTGGTCTTCGCGCTGCTGTATGTGCTGTCCGGCCCGTGGCGAGGGAGACTGGATGTGCGAACGTGTCTCTGGGCGCTCTTTCTCTTCGCCTTGCCTCTCACACTTTACGCGTACCTGCCGCTGCGCTCGATGAGAGATCCCCATCTGGACTGGGGGAATCCTGAGACCTGGGACCAGCTCAGGTGGGTAGTCACGGGAGCGCAGTACCGCTTCAGGCTTCTGGGTAAACCCCTGGCGGAGACGGTCTCGAGACTCTGGCCGGGACCCTTTCTTACGACAGGTTGGCTGGTTGCTCTTCTGGCACTGGCCGGCCTCCTGGGCGGAAGGATGACGGGCGCTCTACGTATCGCGCTGGTGGGCACAATCCTGACCGACCTGGCTGCTGTGGTCTTCTACGACATTCCCGATTTCCTGGGCTACTTGCTCCCTGCCATCCTGGCTCTCTCCCTGCTGGCGGGGGCCGGCTTTCACAGGGTAGTGGAAACGTGCGGGGTCCTCCTCGAAAGAACGGGCAGGGCCACGCTCGCCAGGCACGGGGTCTCTCTCGTGGCCGGACTTCTGGTCGTGGCCGCGATAGCACCGTCAGCCAGGGAGAACAGGAAAGTCACGGACGCCTCTGCCGACCTCCATCCGTACGTGTTCGGCAGAGCCACATTCACGATCGTCGAGCCCAACGCACTGATCGTGAGCGAGTACGACGGTCGCACGTTTGCCCTTTGGTTCTTTCTCGAGACCGAATACAAGGACACGCACCCCGACTGCATCGTTGTCCTCAAGTACTTGCTCGTCTGGCCCTGGTACGTGGACAACCTGAGAGAACTCCATCCGGACCTCAGCGTACCCGAGGCAGGGCACATGGACACGGCCATGCTCCGGCTCGTTGCCGCCAACATAGACACGCGACCGGTGTACACTGTCAGAGACGACCCCGCGCTTATCCCGTTTTTCGAGTTCAAACCGGTCTTCGGAGGCCTGACACCACTCTTCAAGGTGGAGAGGGCTGGAGGGGCGCGGACGCCAAATGACTGAACTCGACGCAAACCACCGAACACGAAACGCGCTCGTCATTCTTTTTCTGGCAATAGTGACCCTTTGTGTCTCATCCTGGTTCTTCCTTTCCGCGGGTAAGTTCACCGAGGGTGCGCTCGCTTCACCCCTTGACGATCCCTACATCTACTTCCAGTACGCGCGCAACATCGCCGAGGGAAGACCGTTTCACTACTCGGCGGGGGACCAGCCCAGCACCGGTGCCACGAGCCTGACTTACGTGCACATACTTGCCGCCGCCTACTCCCTGGGAGCACGCGGGGATTCCATCATACTGTTTGCCTTCGCTCTCGGAACTTGCCTTCTCTTTGCCTCCTCCCTCCTGATGAGAGAGATCGTGAGACCCTTCGGCGGACAGGTAGTCTCGACTGGCGCTGCGCTCCTTTTACTTGTGAACGGTCATGTCGTATGGGCGTACTTGAGCGGTATGGAGGTGGGGCTTTTCGCTGCCTCCATCCTTCTCACGCTTCTGCTCTTTCAGAGGGAGAGGCCCGGCGGACGCTTCCTGGGTACGTCGCTGGCCGCCGCGCTGATGGGCTTCAGCAGGCCGGAGGGTTTCTTTCTGGCGGTTCCCGTGGCGCTGCTCGTGTTTGTGGGGGCAAGGGAGAGGCCGCGCTCCGAGCGACTTCTCTTCACGGCACTCGTTCTCTCCGGAGGGCTCCAGTTTCTTCTCAATCTGTTCCTCACGGGCCAGTTCGCTTCGACGGGAGCCCAGGCCAAGAGCGTCTTTCACACGCAGGAGCCCGATGTCCTGCGGCTCTACTTAGCCAGGTTCTTCGAGCTGCCTTGGCACGTGCTCAGGCTTTTCCTCAGTGATTTCTTCTCCTCCAGCTTCGGACCGCGCTGGGCGCGCGTTTCCGGCCTCTTTCTGACTTGCGGGTTTCTGAGTGCCGCGGTGGGATTCGTGGTCACGAGAAAGCACAGAACCGGCTTCCCCGTTCTTCTGGGCTGCTGGGTCGGGCTCTCGCTCTTCCTCAGCCTCATCCCCTGGGCCTGGAACGTTCACCATCACAGGTACCAGGTGCCCTTCTTCCCTCTCTTCCTGGCAATCTCCTCAATCGGGCTCGGCTTTCTGCTGGACCTTCTTCCGGAACGTCTCCGCCTGGTCTCGCGCTGGGCCGCAGGTCTCCTTCTCGTGCTGGTTCTCCTTTCCTTCGTCGGAACCGCGAAGAGAATGGCACTTCAGTACGCCCACAACTGCGAGAACATCTTCCACCAGCAGGTAAGGGTCGGAAGGTGGATAAGGAGCCGCACGCCTTCCCACGCCACGGTGGGGCTCAACGACGCGGGAGCAATCGCCTACGTGGGAGAGCGGAGAACCTTCGACTTCGTAGGCATAGCCACGCCGAAACAGGCAGTTCACTGGCGCTCCGGAATCGGCTCGATTGTGGAGGCGCTCGAGAGAATGCCCGAGGAGAGGCGACCGACCGTCCTGGCCATCTACCCTAACTGGCTGCCTTTTTTCGTGGAATCCGGAATCGCCAACACAGAGCTCTTCCGCGCACACCTTCAGCTCAACACCATCTGCGGAGGAACCGACAAGGTGGTTTACCTTCCTGACTGGACCCTCCTTCGAACCGGGGAACCGCTTCCGGCGATGCTGAAGCCCGAGGGCCGCACTGTCGTCGACTCTCTGGACGTTGCGGACATCGCAGACGAAAAGGAACACCGCTATGCTGCCCTCGGTAAGTGGAGGTCAGAAGCAAGGGTCCTCCTGGACCACAGCGGAGAGAGAATCCTGGACGGTGGAAGGCGGCTGTGGTCGGGTGAGAGAATGAAAGTGCGCTGCGCCCAGGGCCGGCCGCTCCTCGTGGTCACGCGGCTGGACGATGCGCCCGCGCAGCTCAGCCTGTACGTGGAAGGGAGAGCGGCGGGCACCGCCTCAATGAGCGTGAGGGAAGGCCTGTGGACCTACGCCCTGTTCCGGGTGCCGGGTGAGCTGGTGACTGCGCGCGAGATTGAAGTCGTTGTGAAGCTGTCGGCAGAGAACCAGGACAGAAGCTACACGTCTTATCACTACTGGTTCCTACAGTGAGCAGGGCTGGCGCTCGCCGCAGGACGGCCAGGACAGAAACTTCAGCTCCTATCACTACTGGTCCTTGCAGTGAGTGAGAGGCATGTTCGTGGGCGGAGGGCGCGACAAGCAGGCTCAAGTAAGGTGTAATCTGAAAGGCAGGTGCGGCGCGACCCTGAGGTCAATGGCAGCTCAGGAAGCGCCTGGTGCTGAGACCCAGTGCCAGCCCCTTCCCCTATCTCTCTGTCCAGAGAGCAACGGTGTAGCCGGAGAGGTCCGAGAGCTTGGATATCGTGGCGCTGGAATAGAAGAGGTCCGCGTTACCAGTCACGCTACCTGAGGTGGCCATGTTGCCCTGAGTCATCACGCACCCGTACACGTGTATCCCGGCGCCTCCACCCGTGAAATCCACGTCGCCCAGGCAAACGATGAGGCCGTACCACGAGAACTGGCCAGAGATCATGAGGTCACCGTCCACCAGAAGCACTCCGCCACCGCTGTTGGTCCCGGAGAGATGAAGGTCTCCTCCCCTCACGTGGATGATTTTGTAGTCGTCTATGGTCCCCCAGTTGCTCGTGGTGGGGTTACTCTGGTCTCCGTTGTATATGATGTCGGCCATTGAACCGTACGTCTGCACGTAGGCGGCCAGGTCGATGTCGAAAGTGGCCGTGGCAACGCTCGGGGCAGCACCTGAGCCCTCTATGTTGTTCCATCCCTGAGGAACGTTACAGTCCACCGCAGCCAGCCCTCCCGTGGCCACGATGCCCGGAAGTGGCGTGGAACCCGCCACTATTTCCTCCGAGACGGGGTCGTAGTCGCTTCCGTCTATGTGGAAGGAGGTACCCTTGCAGTCCAGGTTTCCCTCTGTATAGACGGAGCCCGGAACAGGAGGCCCGGGGACCTTTACCGCCTCCACCTCGACTGTCTTGTCTGCGTTGCTTCTGATGCCGTTACTCGTCACGATCAGAACCGGGAAACCGGCCACGAAGTTCTCCACCGGTCTCGTGGCAGGGTCGTTGTCGTGGTCGCCGTACAGCACGACGCGCGTTACGCCCGCGTCGTCAGCCAGCTTGTACCTGACCTTCACCCACGGATACTGGATGGCGTCCTGGAGACCCACCTGCGAGGACGGGACTTCCGGATATACTTCTCCGGTCTCGTCTATGGAGCCGTTGTTGTTGTTGTCCAGAGAGTCGGATTCGGTCAAGGAGTGTTCAGGGTCACCGAACGAACCGCCGTTTCCCAGGACGATGTAGCGTCCCCATCCGGCGGTGGGCGAATGCAGGTTCTCGCCTATGTAGGAAGGTGAGCCCTGCAAGGACATCCTGGTCAGGGCTTCCGAGACACCGGCCTCGGCCACGTACAACGCCTGTGCACCTCTCAGCTGGTTTCCGGAGATCTGCTTCTCCGTCTTTGTGACGGCCACGAAGGCCACGGCCATCGTGGAGAGGACCATGAGCACCAGAAGCGCCACAACCAGGGCGTTTCCTCTCTCGTTGCCACAGCGTACGCCGCGAGTCCGAAAAATATCATCAGCCGTCATCTCCGCGTCCCTCCTCATACTTGTCACGCCCTCGCATCAGGGTTGTAGCAACCAGACGTACGGATTGAGATAAACGACTATCTCACCCGAAGTCGAGGTGACTGCCGTCCCGATGACGAGGTCGTTAATCGGGTCTCTGTCCGGATAATCACCTGGACACTCCAGCCTTGCGATTGCCACCGCGTTCACTACCCCGCCTGTCTGCGCGTCTGCCCAGCTCTCGAACTGCGGTATTATCTCGCCCGGCACCTCTGCCCACGCGTCGCAGAACCATATCTGAACCGACTTCTGGGAGTTTCCTGCCGCGATGTCCAGATAGCCGTTGCCGTAGTCCAGGTCCCCCAGCGCCACGCAGAGCACAGGACCGTCGGCGCTGGCGTAGTCTGCAAGCCACATCACGATGCTCTCGCTCATTCCTGAGCCTTCGGTGACAGTGAGCCAGAGCTCGACCTCTCCCTTCTTGTTCCCTGTGCGCGTGCCGGCGACCAGGTCCGCCACTGCGTCACCGTTCATGTCCCCGGCTGCCAGAGCGTTCACGCTGCCCCTGGATATCTTGGTGACGGATTTGTACAGTCTCCCGGGGTGCGCCGGCTGGTTAAGAAAGATGTCGATGGCACCTTCGTATCTGCTATCGTCCGTCGTCTCACCTGCGGCCACGTCCAGGTAGCCATCCTGGTTCACGTCGAGAAGGGCAACCGCTCGTACTTCTCCGCTGGCCAGGTACACATCGCTCGCAGCGACGTGGCTGAAGGTCCCGTCCCCTGCCCCGTACCATACCTCGATGGTGCCTTGATTGATCAACGTGCGGGTGCCTAGAACGCAGTCCATGGCTCCGTCATTGTTCATGTCTCCGACAGCGATGGAGAGTCCTTCGCCCGTCTCCTCGTCGCGATACGTTCCGTTAGGCACTATCGGCGTCGTGGCAGTACCCAGCACTCCCTCCCCGGGAGAAACCGCCTGGTTGAGCCAGACCTGGAAACCCCCGAAGCCTGCGCTCGTCCGCACGGCACTCACGACGTCCCTGTACTTGTCGGCCGAAGCGTCCAGATTGGCTGACGCCATCGCCAGTAGGTCGTAGTTGGAGAGACCCGTGTACGAGGGCCACATGCGATACAGGTACCCGCCATCGTAGCCCAGAGGAAATCCGTTCCACCAAACGCCCAGGTTGTTCGTCCCGGCGGCCTTCGTGCCCAGCACGATGTCCTGGTCGTGAACGTGGTCGTCAGTCGTGTAGGAGCCCTCTGCGGAATCCTTCTCGTGTAGCTCCTCGAGCACCAGCGAGAGTACCTTCTCGGTCGGGATTCGAATGGGCGGCTGGTACGGAGGAAGCCCGGTCCCTGTCCCGGTGCCTGTTCCTGTCCCGGTGCCCGTCCCTATGCCTGTGCCCGTCGTTGTTCCGGTACCGGTCCCTGTTCCCGTTCCTGTCCCGGTGCCCGTCCCGTACGCCACTCCGTAGCCGGACGCCAGGAACGGTACGTTTCTGGGAATCACCCTGGAGCTCATCGAGACCCTCTGGAAATCGCCCGTGTGCGCGTCTCTCTGCCCCGTTTCCATGATTATCCTGAGCACTATCGAGGAGCACACAATACTCACCCCGGACCCCACGGGTTTGCCCAGATCCGCGTCCGCGACTGTCCTGCCATACACTGCGTTGTCCGGGTCGCTGGCAGAGGAAGAAGTTATGAGGCTGGTTCCGTTGACGTCAAGATACGTGAACAGGGAAACGTCGCGTCCGGCCACCCCGTCCCTGTCCTGAGTTATACCGTAGGCGATCACCTCGCCGGCGCCCGAGACTGGAGCAGCAAGGGAATCTCCCGGAGAGCTCACCACCCTCCGCAGCACCAGGTCCCTCGGGTTCGGCGACAGCACCACCAGTGCGTCGTTGAGGTTCGGGTCCACGAAGTACGTTACTATCTCGCCGCTTTCCACGGAGCCGTTCCGGTTTCTGTCCACGACGAACGTGATCCTTTCTTCAGAGGCTACGAGAACCGGAACCGCTACGTTTAAGTCTATCCCGTAGCCGGCGGCCCGCAGCTCCCCTGTCATGATGTCGAGGGCCGCCCGGGCGTTCTGCTGAGCCTCGGCCAGCTCCATGCCGATGGACTCCGATTTCTGGCTGCGTTCGTAAAGCGAATAGAGCGCCCCGGCGACGAACGCGAAAACCGTGAGAGCGATAACCATCTCGACGAGACTGAAACCTCTGGAGAGCCGACCGTACGTGTCAACACCGGCGGTATCGTTGCGAGACCAGCGGATCGGCCGCGAGGCCGGAGGTGCCGTACCCGTCACGAAACCCGCTTTCGTTCTCCCTGCGTTTGCTTTCATGATGGCTCTTCCTTCCCGAGAAACTCTTACTCAGATGCCCCTGCTGCCGGACCGAGGGCTCCGCGTCTCCCTGCGCGGGCCAACTTCCGGCAAGCCGCCTTTTCCTCACTTCGATATATACGTGGCCAGGCTAACGCTGTCTCTCCCCTGCGCCGCAGGCCAGCTCACCCAGACCGTCACTCTCTTGCTTCCGACCACCGGAAGACTGTCCCGGACGGTCCAGCTTCTCACGTAGTGTCCCGACGAGTCCCTGTACGCACCCGGAGCCATCAGCGCGCTGGAGTAGCTTGCCTCCTGCAGCTCCTCCAGTTTCTCCTGCGCCTGCCCCAGAGCCGTCGTGAGAACCTTACCCTCGTTCACGTTCTTCGTGGCCAGCGGGAACAGAGCCGCAACGGCCATTATTCCGATCCCGAGGAACACCAGCGCCACGAGCAGTTCCACCAGGCTGAATCCTGCCTGCGCTCTGTGCGTGGTGGTCGCGGATACTGTTCCGAGTTCTTTCATCTGAATCTCCTATTACCTGATGGCCACGGCACCGGTAGAGCGCACGACCGACAGCACGCGCGAGAAACCTCTCGTGTTGGAGATCGTCACTTCCCCCGTGTTGCTGGCCGTACCGTTGGGGAAGAAAAGCAATGTATCGCCGGGGAAAGGTACTGCGGGCCCGTTCGTCACTGTCAGTTCTGCTGGGATGGTAAAAGGACCGTGTACGATTTCCCCGGCATCAAGGACGCTGTTGTTGTTGTTGTCGTCCAGAATCCGGTAAGTGCTGGTTGCGGGGTCGAAGGTGAACATGTAGTTGTTCCCTTCTGTGGCCGCCTTCTGTCTCGCCAGCCTCAGGTTCACCGCGAACCTGTTCACGGTGCCTTCCACGAGCTGGGTGGACATATAGTTTCTGAACGCGGGCAGACTCGCGGCGATGAGTATTCCGAAAACGACAAGGCCGGCCATGATCTCTACCAGAGTCACTCCGTCCGACCTCTTCAGGACTTGAGCTCTCTGCCGCTTCTTCCGTCCCCGGCATTCCTCCGCCTGACCGGCCCTCACGCGGCGGCGTCCGGCTCTCGGACCCCAGAACGGGCGGCCGTGCTCTTCTATCTGCTTCTGCAACTGGATGGGGACAAACATGACAAAAGCCCTCCCACGGCTACAGAGTGCAAGCCCTGTGCCGGAAGGAGGGCAAAACCTCATCTTACCCCGGACGTGTATTGTCTTTGTTTACTGGCGATTACGGGGAGCGTGCTGCTCCGGTCTGCCCGGGACCTGTGTTTGCGGGTTCACAGGGTTGCATCACGCAACGCACGGCTCTCAGCCCGCCCTCGCAGAGGACAGCGCTGAGAACAGCTCCAGAAGGCTGTCCTGGTAGAACAGAACAACGATGCCGGCCGGCGCCATGAAGCTCCCGAAGGGAATCGGAGTCCTGCGGCTCATCCGGAAGATGAGAACCAGGGCCAGCCCCAGAATTGACCCGCCGAGCGCGGCGATGAATATCACGAGCAGCACCGCCTTCCAGCCCAGGAACGCGCCTATCATCGCCGCCAGCTTCACGTCACCTCCTCCCATGCCCTCGACCCCCGACACTTTGAGATAGAGGTACGCCACCAGCGTGAGGCTGCCTCCGCCTATCACGATGCCCAGCACGCTGGGAATCACCTCCACGCCCAGACCAGACACGACCCGTAACTGGGAGAGAACGCTCCCTCCCAATCCGATAAGCATGAAGGACAGGTTTATTCGGTCCGGAATGACTCTGAGTTCTTGATCGATGAAGGTGACCACGACGAGGGCACACACAAAGGCGTAGTAAAAGAACAGCGCGAAGGAAAAACCGAACTCCAGGTAGCTCAGCAGAAGCAGCGCGCCCCCCAGGAGCTCGACGAGAGGATACCGCCAGTGGATGACCGCGCCGCAATGCCCGCACTTTCGCTTCAGGAGTAAGAAGCTCAACACGGGGATGTTCTGACGCGCGGGAATGGAGGTCTTGCACGCGGGACAGTGCGAGGACGGAGAGAGCACCGACATCCTTCGAGGGACCCGGTATATGCAAACGTTGAGAAAGCTACCGATCGCCAACCCCGCCACGAAGAGTGCAACGAGTTCCACTAGTCAATTCCCCTCATCTAAATCGCGTCCGTCTCCTTCCGGCCTCCCAGGCGCCGCCGTCCCTACGTATCACTGTCGGCGCGCCCACTCACCCTGCTTTCCTCCTCCAGCTGCCGTCTCAGTTTTCCCGCCTTCTCCTCCGCCATCTCTTTTATGCGCTCGTTGTCGGATATCCTGGACACTTCCTCCCACAACTTCAGCGCCGTTTCCGTGTGACCGGCGCGTTCCTCGACGAAGGCGGCGAACCGCGCAGTGAATTCCGG
>CP070702.1:237344-242483 GCA_020349905.1 Candidatus Eiseniibacteriota bacterium | reverse complement strand
TGTGTGAATGTAGCCTGTTGCAGGTTGCCAATTTCGATTGGCTGGATGATCTCTCGCGGAGGACCGTTCGTTGTCCAGACCTTGCCCGGTACAACCTCCATCCTGAAGCCACGAGGGAATCTGCCCGCATCCACGCCGATCATCGGCGCAGAGATATAGCCCAGCGAGTCCTGACGAGAGCGCACTTCGGCATCCAGTGCCTTCTGCGGATTCCAGCCTTTCTCGCCAACACCCCGTCCCCAGAAGCGCCCAGGAACCTGCTCCCAAGGCGTAACAATAAAACCCCGATCCTGCATAGTAAACGGGTTGACCATAGCGCGGAGGATGACGCTACCGTTTGCGATGGTTACGATAGCCTCGACGAGTGTCTCGTCGGACATATCACTGAGGCCCAGAATGGCATCAGCCGGAAGGTACGATCCGCCATTGATGATCTTGTCAAGCAGATGGGCGGGGACCTTCCCTTGGTACTCGGTGAGTTCAATGGGCTCTGCATCTGCCACTTGTAGCGTAGCCGCTACATCTACACCGAAGTCCACTTCGTGACCAGATTTCCCTTTTTGATCTGGGGCGAGACCTGCCAGCGCTTCTCTGCGGTATTCGCCTTGCGTGATCTTCTCTAGGACGTATGACTGGGGTTTCACGAACTTCACCGCACAGCCTAAGCCTTCGTTCACATGCCGCGCTGACGGATCGGGGATAAACTCGTCTGGACGGATGCTCTCAGGCACCACGTAGACGCGCTCTTGCGTCGTCTTCTCCAGACGGCCAGTTTCCGACTTCTTCAGTGTCGGAACTTGCTTAACTTGTACATTGAGCTTGACGATGCCCGTACCGAAGATGGCTGCATTCAGGATAGCTTCCTTGCAGACTTCCTTCGCTTCTGTGGCATCCAGATCTTCCAAGAGACTCTTCTTTGACTGGCGAACGTCGCTATTGTCCTGATCGGCAATATCGTCTGACAGATCTACCCAGTTGCTCTTGGAGAGCAGTATCTCTTCCACTTCGGCTGCACTAGACTCGATAGCCTGCGACAGCGCAGGAGCAATGAGTCGGGACCTTTCACTGGCACGGGTCTTGTCATCCGTGTGCCATAGGCCCCGCCACATGCGCCAATATTCTTTCCAGCGACGTGAATAGCCACGATTGCGGTGATCCTCCCAAGGATCCACCTTACCCATTACCCAGCCTGCTAGGGCGGCATCGGCACTCTGAGCAGCATACGAGGCGCGCTCGTCGCTAGGCTCATCTACGAGTATTTCGTTGCCTTGTGATCTAATTACTGACATCAATAACCTGCATCTAAGTCAAGTGGCTGCCACTCAGGGACATCCTCTTCATAATCGGCAAATACTGCAGTTGCCATCTGATCGAGGTATGCCAGGGCATCTACGCCGTCATCATGGGCTAAACGGTCAGGAAAATCCGCACACTGGTCGAGGAACCATTCATTCCATTCCCCTTCTACCAGCTTGATCTTGCCCCTCTGTGACCTTCCTTGTAACGCCCACTCGATTCGGGAATACTTGTTCACCCCGCCATGCTTGAGCCCTTCGACGGTGATATACCGATTGAACTCGCGCATATAGTCCTCCATGTAGGGGAGAACTGCGTTCATGGTGATTCCCTTCTCGATCCCTAGCCTGCAGCCGTGGTAACGCGCTGCGGCTTTCACGATTCGGAGTGCGGTCTCACGCGCATCCCATCTACCATGTATCATGTCGACGACATACCAGTCTGCCGACATATCTTCCACCCAAGTTACGCAAATCACGCTTTCGTCAGTTCGCATTACTTTACCTCTGCGATCTTTGACGAAGCCTGCGAGGTCACAGGTGATAAAGAACCGTCCCTGTCGCCCGGCATGGGGGAGACCAGAGACGATCTTGAAATCTGTTGGCCGGAGGAGGTTTCCTCCGCCAGAGACGAAATCAGCCTCAATTTCCTGCCGGATGGTCTCTCGGCTGGATGTATCTGACTCCATCATGCGCTTCAGCTCATGCTTCTTCAGGAACGGGTTATCCCCGGACTTGAAGTGGAAGGCTTCGTACATCGGGTAAGTTTCCTCATCTCCACGGATGTACTGCAACGCCTTCATAAAGAGCTTGTAAAAGTGATTCTTGCCCTTCGGGGTACCGATGAATAGGGCCTCACCTTCGTAGTCCATCAGAGCGGGCTCAACGATCTCGCTCCAGACGTTTTCCTTCATATCCGCATATTCGTCGAGAACAACATAAGAGAGAGCAATACCACGGAGCGAGTCAGGATTATCTGCTCCTCGGATATAGATTCTCCTGCCGGAGACAAGCTCAATCCATCCGTCGTTGACGTTCTCGTTGCGGATGAGTCCCCCTGTACGCTCGTATCCGGCGAGTTCCCGGATCTTAGGCCACATGATTCGCTTGGCCTGATCGAACGTAGGTGCGACGTAGTAAACTCCTGCCTCTATGCCGAGCTTGTACCCAAAACGGTTCTCGGTCATCAATGCAGCGATGATAAGTTCCAGCGCTGCGTAATGCGACTTGCCGAATCTTCGTCCTGCAGCACAGATCTTGAATCTGGCTTCGGACATATGAATTGCCATCTGTCCGGGGTGAAAGGATGCTCTAAACTCGTTCAACTCGCGGTAGTCCTCGCCAAGTCCGATTTATCCACGGCAGATCCTGGACGGCTTCTGTCGCTGGAGTCGGGTATCCATGAAAATAGACAATACGAGCGCCCTCTGGGGGTTGTTTCCCGTATTTACTTGCAACGTGGATCTTGTATGAGTAGACATCGTGCAGAATCTGCACCTTTCCGGGGTACGCATCCACCACGTATTCCTGCTCTCCACGAGGATATTCCCTATACGGAATTACCTGCGGGTAGACCATATCTGACCACTCATCGGGAGTGAAACTGTAGACACTCCCATTGAATTTGTCCCCTTGCCACGGCATGTGGAGATTCTTCCGTATAAGGGGAGCTATGTCGTCCAGTATGACGCAATCGAGATCGAGATGAATAATAGGCCCATTGACTTGCAGAATGAAGCTGTCCAGCTTCCCCCAGCAGCCCTGCGGCTTATGGATATTCATCATCATCCGGCGATCCGGCTTCGTCCACACACCGTCAACTTCTACAATCGGACGACTGAACGGAACCCCCCATTCGGGGAACGCTTCGGGACGATCCGTTATGACTCGGAAGTCAAACGGGATGGAGCAGTGCTCTTCTACCATCCGGTGCAGTCTGTGTACCCAGACGGGGTGCCATTTGTCCCCGATAAGCGTACACACCACTGTCAGCGGAATAGCCAATCCCTCGCGCTCCTGATCGGTACCTTGTGGTACTTCTTTGCTTCCAGCCACTTCTGTAGCTCATTCAGTGAGTCGCCGTGGCGCTCATACTGATCCGCATGTGCCTCAACCACGATGATAGGCTTATAGGCTTTAATGGTCTCTTCTGCGCCGTAGAGGGCTTGTAGCTCATATCCCTCTATGTCCAGCATAATGAGATCACACGCCTGCAGCGCCAGATCATCTATCTTGAACGTCGGGATGTTACCGCCCTTATGGACGTAATAACTTCCGTAGTTCCATCCCTTCTCTGGATTGTCCACATGAATAAGCTCTCGTTCATTCCCGAGAGCCGCATTCAGCTTGACAACATTCAGATCAGGACAATTGTGGCATAGACAGTGAAATAGGGCAGGATTTGGCTCAAACGTGTAGACTTGCTCAAATTCCTGCGCCAGCTTGTGAGGCCACTCACCGGCAGCCCCTCCAGCCTGTACACAGACTTTCCTGCTTGAAACCCAAGGGAGGATTTCTTCGTCCAGCGTCTTAATCGTATGACGATGCCCGAATAATCCCCTGTCGCCTGTCGGCCACAGAAGCCCCTCCCTGGTCTCAAACATTATTGATTGCTGTCTGTTGACTGGTTATGCTTCCGCTGGGCTTTAGCCCCCGGAGTCATATTACCGCCCGGAGGAGCCTTTGTCTTGATCCTCTGCGGCTTTTTGCCCTTTTCGGGCTTTTTCATCTCTTTCACTGGTTGCTGTCCGTGGACTGATTACGCCTGCGCCCAGAGAGCGCAGAGCGGATCTCGTCGTCAATACGACGTTCACGGCCCTGAATCGCCATAGAGGCGTTCTGTGCCAGCCCAGAGCCGAGAGGGACTCGCCGGGGATCATCACTACGCAATTTCTTGCCCCTTTTGGCCCCCTTACCCATTACTTGCCGCCTTTACCGCGATTTGTAGGCTGAGTTTGACCAGACTTGCCATCAGTACCAAAGAGGGTACGAGGCGGCTGGTGCAAGCGGCCACTCGGAGACTTACCTACGACGTTGCCGCCGCCGGACTGGTCTTTACGTGCCTGATTGCTGTCTTTCATTCTTCAACTTCCTCTGCTTTAACATCAATAATGTTTTGTTTAGTCAGGAATCCCTCCATATTGGCATGCTCAATAACAATCTTGAGCCCACCGGAGGTCTCCTTCTCGTCCTCTCCCTCTTTGGCGTTGGACAGTACTTTGTCCAGAATCAGCTTGCCAGCCCCTACGTTGCCTTCCAGAGCTAATTCTACCATCTTGCTTACAACTGCCTTAATCTGGCGAGGATCGACAGCCTCGCGCACGGCAATTTCCAGGTCTTGCTTCAGACCTGTGATTACGTTCTTTCGGCCCTTTGGCCGTCCTGCAGGATTCCCTGACACCCCCTTTATGTAGGTGCCATCAGGGTTCCTAGCCGGTAGGGCCTCTTTCTCGTTCGACACGGCTGTCGAGGTGCTCATGGTAGGAGTTGTTGTCGCTTGTGCTGTCTGCACCATATTCACGCCATGTGACGGCACGAATGCTCGTACCGTGTTTCGGGGACTTCGAGTTGTTCTTGAAGGTCATGTTGCCTCCTCCGCCAACTTCGTCGTCGTTAAATTGATCTTTAATCGCCATTTGGGATCCTTGTAACCAACCCGCCTTTCCGGCGGGGAATAGCCCTACTCGACCTCAACTTTGTTCGGCTTTCGGGCGTGAAATTCGATAAATCGCTCAGTTATCCTGCCGTGGGCCTCTCCCCACTCGTATTCCCCCAGAATATCCAGCCAATCAAATCCTGCTTTCTGATTGATGTGAGCATTACGCCCATCTGGAAGGGACTTCTT
>CP070702.1:232228-237244 GCA_020349905.1 Candidatus Eiseniibacteriota bacterium | reverse complement strand
TGGAATCGGTCAGGAAAGGGATGAGGCAAAGGCGAGCACTGAACTCCATCCGTGGCGGGAGCCGGTTTCAGTTCACCCTTCTTCTTTGTTCCGACCCCACAGTTTTGGTCTCTGATTCTCTGCGATCTGGCGTTCTGGATTTCGCCCCTGCCCCGCGCCCACCGTCCTAGCCTCTTCCTCGGGGCCTGCGTCTGCCGTTCTGGATTTGGCGCCCGACCTTCTCAGCGACGTCACGGGCCTCAGGCGTTTTCTTCCGCGCAATCTTCTAGTCGTATTCGCACGTCCACGACGCGGCAGTCCTTACTGTCCGGTGTGAGAATGATGGGGTTTATGTCGATCTCGGCTATGCCGTGGAATTCCGTCACCAGCTGAGCCAGTCTCTGCAGGCACTCTATCGCCACCTCCACAGCCACCGGCGCTTCACCTCGGACCCCCTTGAGTAGAGGGTAGCCTCGAATGGATTCGAGCATTTGCCTGGCGTCAAGGTCGGTCAGCGGCGTAACGCCGAACGTGACGTCCTTCATCACTTCCACGTACTTGCCGCCGGTTCCTATGAGAAGTAGCGGCCCGAACTTGGCGTCCAGCGTCATGCCGAGTATTATTTCCTTTCCGGGCTGCGACATTTCCTGCACCAGAAACTTATGGTTCTTCTCGTCTATCCCGCGCACCGAGAGGTTCCTCTTCATCTCCAGGAAGGCCCACGTCAGTTCCTTCTCGTCCGAGATATCCAGGGTGACGCCTCCGATGTCGGCCTTGTGGACTATCTCCCTGCCCGCCACCTTTAGAACCACAGGATATCCCACGCGCTCGCCGGCTTCGCGTAAATCCTCCAAGGTTGCCACCCTGAGGGCTTTGCACACCGGGAATCCGTACGCTTCCAGAACCTTGAAGGCGTCCAGTTGTTCGAGGTACCCAGCGCCTTGCTTGACGCAATCGTCGAACGTCTTCTGAACGGTGCCCCTGTTCACGTCGAACGTTCGCACCTCTCCCTCGGGCCGCTGCTGCCACAGGTGATACCTGTAAAGCTCCGCGCAAACGCCTGCCGCCGCCTCCGGGAAGTGGTATATGGGAGGAGAGTCGGGCACCATACCGGGGAACTCTTCGAAGAACTCCTCTTCCGCCATGAAGAAACTCACTACCGGCTTTGAGTATCGTCGCTTCACCTCGGTGATGGCCAGGGCTATGTCCAGCGGATTGACCATCACTGGAGGCGTGAAAGCAACGATGACCATGTCCACGTTCTCATCGGCCAGAAGCAGAGCCAGCGACTTGCGATACGACTCCTCTGTGGCCGAGGCGATCATGTCGACCGGGTTCGTGAGCGTGGCTTCGGCGGGGAGGAAAGACGCCAGTTGCTTTCGGGTCTCCTCGGAGAGCGTGGCGATCTTTAGCCCGTAGTTCACGCACGCGTCGGTGGCCATTATTGCCGGGCCTCCCGCGTTTGTCAAAAGTGCGACCCTGTTTCCCTGTGGTATGGGGCACTTGGTGAACGCGAGTATTATGTCCAGCATTTCTTCAATGGTGCCGGCCCTGATGACGCCGGTCTGCCTCAGCAGCGCCCCTATGGCCACATCCGGCGCTGCCATGGCTCCGGTGTGTGAGGACGCGGCCTTGGAACCGGCCTCGGTTCTTCCCGACTTTACGACCACTATGGGCTTCCTCTTGGAAGTCTTCTTGGCCAGCTCCGTGAAGACGCGCGGAGCTCCGAAAGATTCCAGATACATGGCGATTACTTCAGTGTTTTCGTCCTCCGCCCAGTAGTGCAGCAGGTCGTTTCCCGAAACGTCGGCCTTGTTTCCCACGCTGGCGAAACAGGAGAACCCTATGTGAAGCTGCTTGGTGAGGTTGAAGATGGCGATTCCCAGCGCCCCGCTTTGAGACATGAAGGCCGTGGACCCCGAGAGGGGTTGACCCGGCGCAAAGGTGGCGTTGAGACGTACGTCCGGAAATCCGCTCAGGATTCCCATGCAGTTCGGTCCCACGAGACGCATTCCGTACTTCCGGACTATCTGGACCAGCTGCTCTTCGCGCTTAACACCCTCTCCCCCGACCTCGCGGAATCCGGCGCTTATGACCACGAGCCCCTTCACGCCCATCTTTCCACAGTCTTCAACGACTTCCAGAACGTGCTCCTTCGGGACCACCACGATGGCCAGGTCGACCTGGTCAGGAACATCGACTATCGAAGGGTACGTCTTGATACTGTGGATGAACTCTGCCTTCGGATTGATGGGAAAGACCATCCCGTTGAACTCGTAGTCGATTATGTTCCTGAGCAGCTCCCGACCGATGGAGCCGTCTTTCGTGGAAGCGCCGATAACGGCGACCGAACGGGGCCTGAAGATGCAATCCAGGTCCTTCATCTCTTCTTCCCCTTCCTCTTTGCGCCAGCAGTCACCAGATTCGCGAATACGTCCGTGGCTCCCCCGTTCCGACGGGGGAGCCACCTTTTCCTGCTTGTTCAGTATTGCGGGCGAGTCCTTTCGAGGCGTGCCTGTTCACTTGGGAGGTGCGGGTATGACCTTCTCTCTCATGAGGAGCTTCGTGGTCTCGCGAGCACGCCTAATGACGTTTGACGCAACCTCGTAGAGCTGTTCCTTGCTCATCTGAATGCCCGCGACCTTTTCTTTAATCGCCTGCATCCCGACCGCCACGGCCTCCCTGGGATAGACCTCCCAATCGTCCATCGTGGGAATCAGATAGTCTTCCCTGAGCCCCTTGTCCTGGGCGCAGCGTGCCAGTTCGTAGGAAGCGGCGAGGCACATCTGGTCTGTGATCGTGCTGGCTCTCACGTCCAGCGCTCCCCTGAAGATGCCGGGAAAGCCCAGAGAGTTATTGACCTGGTTCGGGAAATCCGAACGGCCCGTGGCAACTATCCTGGCGCCGGCGTCCTTGGCCTCCCACGGCCAGATTTCGGGAATCGGGTTGGCACAGGCGAAGACAATCGCGTCTTTACTCATCTTGGAAACCCATTCCTTCTTTATCACACCGGGACCGGGAGTGGAGAGTGCGACACAGGCGTCGGTGTTCTCCATGGCCTCTGCGATTCCGCCCGTGCGCTGCTCTTCGTTGGATATCTCGCACATGTGCCATTTCTCGATGAACTTCTCCTTGAGCTCCGCCCTTCCCTTGTGAAGCAGACCCTTGCTGTCCGTCATGTATATGTGTCCGGGTTCCACTCCTGCCTCTATCATAAGCCTGGCTATGCAGATGTTGGAGGCTCCGGCGCCTATCATCGAGACCTTGATCTTGTCTATCTTCTTATTGACTATCTTGAGCGCGTTGACGAGGCCGGCGACTGTGACTGCCGCGGTTCCTTGCTGGTCGTCGTGCCACACAGGAATAGTACACTCGCGCCTCAGGGTGTTAAGTATGCGGAAGCACTTGGGCATCGCGATGTCTTCCAGGTTGATGCCGCCGAAGGAGGGTTGAAGCCACTTCACTGCCACGATGAACTCGTCCGGGTCCTGAGTTCCGAGACAGATGGGAAAGACGTCGACCCCGCCAAGGTATTTGAACAAGAGCGCCTTGCCTTCCATCACCGGGTATCCCGCCTCCGGGCCGATGTTCCCGAGACCCAGCACCCTGCTGCCGTCCGTGATGACGCCGACAAGGTTTCCCTTGTTCGTGTACTCGTACACCTTCTCAGGGTTTTTAGCTATGTCCTTGCAAGGTTCCGCTACTCCAGGCGTATACCAGATGGCGAAATCGTCGAAGTCTCGGATGACGCATTTAGGAAAGGTCTCGATCTTGCCCTTGAAGAACGGGTGCAGTTTCATCGCGTCCTTGGCGGGCTTCATCGCCTTTTCCAGAAGCTCTTTTTCGTTTATCATGAACTTCCTCCTGTCTCAGCTGGCTTTTTCCCAGATGCCTGAAGTAACTCAATCTGTTCCGTCAACGCAGGTGCAACACTTCCTTCCCCCGGTCGCGAAGAACAAGAGAAGTGCGTGTTTGCGTCCTGATTCACTGCCCCCGAGTGGGTCGGAACGTGAACCGGGGCGCTGCCCCGGACGGAGGGACCAGTCAGTAAGGCCTCCAAATGCCTGGCATGAACAAAGGCAGCTTTGGGCCGCCTTACGGAACCGACAATCTTCTCACAGCCGGAGACGGGCTGCAAGGAATAAAACAGGGGCCCCGCGGATTACTGAAGCATATCCAGCAAGCCCCTGGAATCCAGTATCGTGATGTGGCTCCGGTCCACTTTGAGCAGGTCCTTGTCTTGCAGTTTCTTGAGTGTTCTCGAGAGGGTCTCCGGTATCGTGCCGAGCCTGGCAGCCAGAACACCCTTTTCCACGTCGAGTGTGACCGTGACCCCGTCACTGAAGGGAGTCTGGCTCCTGTTGGCGAGGACGACCAGATAACTCACGAGCCGGCCCTCCACGGTGCTGAGAGAGAGCCCGGCGACTTCCTCGGCCATCAAGCGCACCCAGCCCGCCATCGAGCCGAGCATTCTCATCGCCAGCGTGATACTTCTCTTGAGCTCTTCCATAAACCTGCCCCTCGGGAAGAAGATGAGCTGCGAGTCTTCTATCGCGTCTGCAGATGCGGGGCAGATTCCCTGCTCAAAGAAAATGCAGGCCTCGGCGAAACTGAAGCCCGCTTCGATTATGTGGAGGATGTGTTCCTTGCCGTCCGGAGAGACCTTGTAGACCTTCACCCTGCCTCGCTCGACTAGGTAGAAACCCTGGGCCTCGTCTCCTTCAACGAGGATGTTCTGGCCCTTGGGAACTTCCTGACGCACGGCTATCGTGGCCAGCCCGGTAAGCTCCGGATTTCCGAGGTCTCTGAACATGGCGAAGCCGGCGAGCGACTTCTCCATCTCTTTTGTCGACTGCTTGGATGACGGCATGAGCACCACTCCCGTGGAGGCTCATTGTACCTCAGACGGCACCCGCGCGCCAGTCATTTGGGGGGACTGCCGACACGAGGTCTGCGGGCCGCGGTCTTCGACTCGCTCCGGGCACTCGTAGCGTTCCGGAACTCGTGGAGCGTAGACGCCACCGCACCTCAAGGGCT
>CP070702.1:225300-232128 GCA_020349905.1 Candidatus Eiseniibacteriota bacterium | reverse complement strand
TCATCCCCCCGCTGAACGAGATGGTGATATATGAGCTGCACGTGGGGACGTTCGGGAAGAGGGAGGGTCGCCCTGAGCCCGGGACCCGGGAGGGGGTCATCGAACGGCTCCCGTATCTGCGCGAACTGGGAATCAACGCGGTTGAGGTGATGCCCTTGGCGGAGTTTGCCGGCGGATACTCTTGGGGGTACAATCCCTCTCATATATTCGCGGTCGAGAGCGATTACGGTTCACCCCGCACGTTCAGGGATTTCGTGGAGGAATCGCACAAACTGGGCATCGCCGTTATAGTGGACGTGGTTTACAACCACTTCGGCCCGAGCGACCTCGATCTCTGGCAGTTCGACGGCTGGAACGAGAACGGCAAAGGCG
This sequence comes from Candidatus Eiseniibacteriota bacterium, assembly GCA_020349905.1. GTDB lineage: Bacteria > Eisenbacteria > RBG-16-71-46 > JAFGJU01 > JAFGJU01. The sequence goes on along the minus strand of CP070702.1, from coordinate 231,756 downwards.
GCATCTATTTCTACAACGACTGGCGTGCACAGACCCCCTGGGGAGAGACACGACCGGACTACGGGCGCAGGGAGGTCAGGGAGTACATCCGGGACAACGCCCTCATGTGGCTGAAAGAATTCGACGTCGATGGCCTGCGCTGGGACATGACAGCTTTCATCCGCAACGTGCACGGACGCAACGAAGATCCCGGCAGCGACATACCCGACGGATGGAGCCTCATGCAGTGGGTGAACAGGCAAACAAGGAGAGTCAAGCCCGGTGTACTTACGGTGGCCGAAGATCTTCAGGGAAACGCCTTTCTCACGAAGTCACAGAAGGATGGTGGGGCAGGATTCAATACGCAGTGGGCAGCGCCTTTCGTGCATCCGGTGAGGGCAGCATTGCTCGCGCCAGAGGACAAAGACAGGGACATGTTCGCCGTTCGCAACGCCATCATGCATCGTTACTACCTGGACGCCTTCGAGCGGGTCGTCTACACGGAGTCGCACGACGAGGTGGCGAACGGAAAGGCGCGAGTGCCAGAGGAGGTGGACCCCGGGAAGGCCTCGTCGTGGGCAGCCAAGAAAAAGTCCACGCTTGGCGCGGCAATGGTCTTCACGGTCCAGGGAATTCCGATGATCTTCCAGGGTCAAGAGTTTCTGGAGGACGATTGGTTTCACGATCAGGACCCCATCGACTGGAAGAAGACGGAGCGGTTCGCAGGGATACTGGCTCTGTACAAGGACCTGATCGCACTCAGACTCAATCGCACCGGAGTCTCAAAGGGATTGAGCGGGCAGGAGGTGGACGTGTATCATGTGAACCAGAACGACAAACTCATCGCCTATCACCGGTGGGCACAGGGCGGGCCTGGCGACAGCGTAGTCGTGGTGGCTAACTTCTCCTCCAAGTCCAGAGAGAATTACGTTCTCGGGCTTCCCGCCGCCGGTGAGTGGAACGTTGTACTTAACAGCGACAGTAGTCGCTACGACAGGGAGTTCGTTGATTTTGGCAGTGCGTCCGCCCACGCAGAGCAGAGCGGGAGAGACGGCTTACCTGCACAGGGTAGGGTGAGCGTGGCGGCATACAGCGTTCTTATACTGTCGCAGGACGGGCGGTGAGCGGTCTGCGGCGAGAAGACGGCGACAGTCACAGTCTCGAGCGACGTGCGTTTCCGGTCCCAAGGAGGGCTTCGTGAAGGTTCTCGTCCTGGGTGTAGGTATGCAAGGCAAAGCGGCTTTGCACGACCTGGCATCTTCCTTAGAAGTGGGCGACATCGTGGCGGCGGATGTCGACATCGATATGCTCGAGTCGTACGTTCAACGTCACGGTTGGGCGGGCAGGGTTCGGTGCGAACGCTTGGATGCGTCAGACCCGGCGGCCCTGAGCCGTCTCCTGAGCATTCGTCCCGACGTGGCGATTGACCTGCTTCCCACCGCATTTATAGATCGAGTGGCATCGGCGGCCATCGAACACGGCGTCCATCTGGTGAACACGTTCTACGTCTCGAAGCGGTTGAAGGACCTTGATGAGAATGCGCGACGCAGGGGCGTCACAATCTTGCCTGAGTTCGGGCTGGATCCAGGCATCGACCTGGTCATGCTGGGCGAGGCGCACCGGTCGCTGGACACGATTGAGGAGATCCACAGCTACGGCGCTGGAATTCCAGAACTCGAGGCCGCCGACAATCCCCTGCGCTACAAGGTCTCGTGGACGTTCGACGGAGTACTGGAGACGTATCGCAGACCGGCGAGGGCAATACGGCAGGGAACGCTGGTCGAGTTTGATCGTACTCACCTCTTTTCTTCTGAGAACGTGCATCAGGTCGACGTGGCCGGACTCGGCGCCCTGGAGGCCTATCCGAACGACGACGTGGTCCAGTACGTTGAGGCCCTCGGATTGGATGTGGGTTCGCTCCGGGCCGCGGGGCGTTACACGATGCGATGGCCTGGTCACTGCGCGTTCTGGAAGAGTTTGGTTGACCTGCACCTTCTGGACCTCGAACCGGTCATCGTTGACGGCCGCCCCGTGGACCGCGCTCGCTTCCTGGCAGCGGCCGTGGGGCCGCACATCCAGTATGCGCCCGGCGAACGGGACGTCGTTGTCGTACGCGTGGACGTTGCGGGACGGAAGGCCGGGAAACCCTGCCGCTTGCGCTACGAGCTGCTTGACCGCCGGGACCTGGCCACGGGGCTCAGTGCGATGAGCCGGACCGTAGGGTTCACCGCAAGCATCGGAGCCAGCATGGTGGCCCGCGGGATGCTACCGGGCCCCGGCGTGCTTTCCCCGGTCAGGGACGTTCCTTACCAGCCCATGGTAGACGAGCTGGGCAGACGCGGCATCCGTGTCTCCCGCGAAGAGATAGGTGTTCGAGACGCATGAATCGAAAGCCGGATAGCCCCGAACTTTGGAAGTAACCAGATGGAATTGATGGACCTGAGAGACCTGGGATTTAACCGGTGGTTCCGGACACGACTCGAACGACTTCACAGACCAGAGCACTCCGTTGCGCGGGTCACAGCCGTTGACAGAGACAGGTACCTTGTTAGAAACGAGAGGAATGAGGTTCTCGCGGAGCTAACGGGAAAACTGATGTTTTCTGCCGCATCAAGCCAGGATTTGCCCTGCGTCGGGGATTGGGTCTTCGTGCAGTATCACAACGCAGACACCTTTGCCGTCATTCACGAATTGTTTCCCAGAAGAACGGTATTGATAAGGAAGGCTGCCGGCAAAAGGGTCCAACATCAGCTGATAGCGTCCAACGTTGACGTTGCGTTCGTTGTACAGTCGTGCGATTCCGATTTCAACCTGCGCAGGCTGGAGCGGTACGTGGTGGTGGCAAAGGAAGCGGGCATTGAGCCGGTGTTCGTCTTGAGCAAGAGGGACCTTATTAGCGGGCGCGAATTGGAGCAGAGGAAGAAACAGGTTGAAGGCGCGGGCTTCACTATTAGAACGCTGGCCGTGAGCAACTTGACTCGTTCGGGGCTCGATGAACTCCTGAACGTGTTGGAGAGGGGAAAGACATATTGCCTGCTTGGGTCATCCGGAGTAGGTAAGACGACTCTGCTGAATCAGCTTCTGGGACGAGAGGCGTTCAAAACAAAGGCAGTTCGCAAAAAGGATGGAAAGGGGCGACATGCAACCGCGCGTCGTCAGCTGGTCGTGCTGGATAACGGCGCGATGTTCATCGACAATCCTGGGATGCGCGAGCTCGGTCTCATCGGCGCCAGCAGCGGCATAGAGGAGAGTTTCTCCGACATCGTTGAATTGTCCAAAGGTTGTCGCTTCAGAGACTGCACTCACACCAGCGAGGTCAACTGTTCTGTCCTGACTGCCATCGAGCAGGGGGAGCTGAGCGAGGAACGCTACAGGAGCTACCTGAAGCTGAGAAAGGAGTCCGAATATCACCAGATGTCCTACGTGGAGAAGCGCAAGAAGGACAGGGAATTTGGACGATTCGTGAAGAGCGTGATGAAGCACAAGAAGAAGAGATAGGCTTGATAGTTCACACAGGGGGAGTCAAGAGGCTTACAAGTTACATCGCCGTAGGCGCTCTCATTTTCAGCATCCTGGCACTGGTGATGAGCCTCGGGGCCGTACTGGCTTTGTTTGACATTGCGCGTGGGGAGGAGTCCAACCTGACTCTTGAGTGGATCGCCGTGTGGCTGGCTATGCCGGTGATAATGCTTGCCCACTCCGCTTCCATTGTGGCCATGGTGGCTCTACTGTTCAGGCGCGGCCGCTAGCAGTGCCCGATGGGTCATTGAACGCGGGCTTTCCGCGAACAAGACTGAGGCCCGACGAGGGGAGGTAGGCCCATGACGAAAGATACCGAGAGAACGTCGACCTGCGACGTCCTGGATCTGGTGGACGCGTCAATCCGGTCCGCGGCCCTGGGTGCCGCTCTCGAACTGCGGCTCTTCTGGTTGCTGGAAGCGAAGCCTCTGACGAAGGACAAGGTGTCGCAGGCACTCGGGATCCCTCCTGGACGCTGTCACTACTGGCTCCAGCTCCTGTCCCAGACTGGTCTCATTGAGGAAGGACGCGGGGGCTACGCCCTGTCGTCGGCAGGAAGAACAGCAATCGTGGAGGCTTACTCCCACGATACTTGGGCGCTTCTGGCCCAGGAGTCGAGGGAGCGCCTCCGGGGCTTTGTGGACCTGGCACTTCACATCCGCAGGCCGGCCTCTACCTGGGAAGCCATGGGACTGACTCCTCCCATGTACGTTGAGCAAATGGAGAGATGCCCCGAGAGGGCTCATCGCTTCACGCGGATGCTCTATGAGCTTCACCTTCCTCTGGCACGCGTGCTCGCTCAGTCTCTGGATCTGACAGGCGCCGAGCGGCTGATGGACGTGGGTGGTGGTTCCGGCGTAGTCTCGCTTGAGCTGGCCCGCCGGTTCTCCGGGCTTACGTGTGTCGTGGTGGACATCGCAAACGTCTGTGATGCGGGGCTCGAGATAGCTGTTGAGCAGTCTCTCGAAGACCGAATCAGCTATCACGCGGCGGACTTCGTTCGAGACGAGTTACCGCCGGGGTTTGACGTGGCCCTGGAGTGCGACGTCAACGTTTTCAGCGTCGAACTGTTTCGGAAGGTAAGAGAGTCTTTGAATCCCGGCGGACGGTTCGTGATAGTAGACCAGCTTGCGCCGGCGAAGGGTGTCGCGCCTCCGTCACGCGTGCACTGGGCCTTCCAGGGTTCACTTGTGGAGCCAGAGTTCGCCTTCGCAACGGCCGCGGAAGTGCGAGAACAGCTCGAGAAGGCCGGTTTTCACTCTCTTTCAGAACGCAGCGTGCCGCCCGTTCCAGGGCCCTGCACAATGTTTATGGACGGAATGGTGGTGCTGGAGGCCCGCAAGTGACGTCCGCAGGCACAAGACAAGCTGCTCTCTGTCTTCGATGACTGACGGCCGACTCAACGAGAGGAGCATTTTAACATGAGACGCCCAACGTCGAGAATCGCAGCTTACTTCGTGGTACTTCTTGCTACCGTGACCGCAGGCCTGGCAGGAACGTCGTCTGCGCAGGAGCTAGATGGGCCCGGCCACCTGAGGGACAGAGGACCCGGGATTCCGACCTCCATGTTTGGAACCTACGTTCAAAGGGGAGACCTGCTCATCTACCCGTTCTTTGAGTTTTACCTGAACGACGACATGGAATACAGCCCCGCAGAGTTCGGTCACGGACTCGACGAAGACTTCCGAGGTAAATTCCGTGGCTACGAGGGACTTATCTTCCTGGCCTACGGAGTGACCGACCGATTGGCAATAGAGCTCGAGGCCGCGGTGATCGATGCGACCCTGGAGACGGCGGCAAGCGACCCGTCCGGCACTCCGGACAGGATCGAAGAGTCAGGACTGGGAGACGTGGAGGGGCAGGTGCGCTGGCGCTGGACGGAGGAACGTGAAGGCCGGCCCGAGGTCTTCAGCTATTTTGAGGCCGTGGCCCCGGTCCAAAGGGAGAAGCTGCTTATCGGCACGCCGGACTGGGAGTTCAAGCTTGGCACAGGTCTTGTCAGAGGCTTCTCCTGGGGGACGGTTACGCTCAGAATGGCTGGGGAGTATTCTGTCGAAGAATCCAAGCTCGAACTTGGAGAGTACGCCGTCGAATATCTCAAGCGATTGACCCCGGCCTGGCGTGGTTACGTGGGAATCGAAGGCAGCCAGGACGAAATAGAGCTGATCACAGAGGTGCAATGGCACATCACGGACTTCTTGTTTGTCAAGTTCAACAACGCTTTCGGCGTTACGTCTAAGGCAAATGACTGGGCACCTGAAGCTGGACTCATGCTGCGGTTCCCGATTCAGAAACGATAGAAGTGAGTGGTAACGCTTCTGGTTTCTGACGCGTGGTTCACGCTCGTCGTACCTTCAGTTCGGCGACGCGACCTGGGCTTGTCGAAGAGCCACAGGCTTGAGCGGCAGTGTCGTGCCGCAGCGCCAAACAGCTTGCTTCTGCGCGGGGATAGACTTATAATGGCGGCTGCTTCCGTTCTCTAGCGCCGCGTACTCGTCGAACGGGAGGTGGCGATTATGGCCCGTACGATAGTCAATGGGTTGAGAATCGTTGCGTGCGCTCTGATACTGGTAGCAGTCTTTCTCCCGCTCTATACTGTGCCGGTTTCGTGGAACGGAGGTGTCCAGGCTACTCATGTCTGGGACCTAGTCCGCAGCGAGAAGGGGAGCTCGGGCCTCATAGTTCTTGCATTCTTCGGGCCCCTGCTCGTCGTGGGAGTGCACGGACTCCGGTTGAGCGGGGTCTGGCGGACTATTCTTATCCTGGCTCAGCTTGCAGTGCTGGCAGTGTCCGTCATCATGCTGTCTGCTGTGGCACATTCGGCATTTGGACTGCTGCCTGTCTTCGGGCCCTGGCTCTTCATCCCCGTTTCCGGGTCCACGGGCATCGGAATCTGGTTGACGATGGCTGCAGTGGGTTTGTTGCTGGTGCTGTGGCTGATCTCGGCGGTGGGACAGC
>CP070702.1:217186-225200 GCA_020349905.1 Candidatus Eiseniibacteriota bacterium | reverse complement strand
GGTCCCAACAACACCTTCCTCATCAAATTCAGCTACTGGTGGAGCCTGTAGCGAAGGTGGAGGCTGTCACGAAGATTGCAGCCACTTAACGGCGTGGAAGAAGTCAACGCCGAATGTGTCCGCAAGAGCACAAATCCCCCTCGCACTCCAAGGCACGGGGGATTTGTGTTTCTAACTGCCCCCCGAGGACCCGCAAAGAGCTAGAAGCGTTTCAAGCCCGGAAACGGGCCTCGGCTCCTTGCGGACTCTGCAAACCTACGGGCGAGCATAGATCCGAAACTCAGCAATTCTGAAGTCAGAATTCGTCTCGACCTTCCACATTATGTCCATCATCGAGGCATCGAATATCTGAGACGGCTTTATGCTGAGCTTGGACTGGCCCTTTCCTCTGGTCAGGTCAATTGTCCCCAGCAGGCAAAGGTGCTCGTGGGTCGTGTAGTCCGTGAAAGGATCGGCACAGATGTTGATGTGGCCGCCGGGCTTGCCCAGGATTCTGACATAGACATCATAAATGTCCATTCGGTCCGAGTGAATCTCCGCCCAGCTGGTCCCGGTGGCATCGCAATCAGAGACGTACCATCCGTCGTTCGCGTCAGTGATACGGATGTGGGTGTGATTAGCTTCCCTGTTCACGAAAATGCGATGGCCTTGGCCGCAGTTGCCCGTATATAGTTTGCCGGCCGGATAGCCTATTATATTGAACTTGTAGACCAGCTTGCTGCCAGGCTCTACGTCCTTGGGAACCGCCAGAGCCGGGGCAGCAGATACGAGCACGAAAACGAAGGCAATCGCTAGCGCCAAGCAGCAACAGGCGATCTTACTTCCAGGATTCATAGACATTTCTCTGTTCTCCTTTCCCAGTTGCGTCACCGCCTCTTGTCACCGCCTCTACCATGAAATGGAACATCCAACTACTCAGGCAGTACTCTTTCATCCCCCCTTCTCGACTCTTTCCCCCGCCGCAGAAAAGAGCCTCGTCATTGGCCAAGTAAGCACAAGAACGACCTAACATGGATTGATAGTCAAGATGGAATAAGGACACAATTCGATTCATTTCCCGCCTGGTGAGGCCACCATACTACCACACGCTGAGCCGACAGTCAAGCACGAAGCGTGCCGAACTCGGCCCACTCGTTCGCGGCTCTTGAAGGCTAACGCTAGAGGTCCGGCTTAACTCAAGCACTGGGGCAAGAATGGGAGATGGGGAATTCGTTGTCTTACCAGGATTGATTGCTGCGGGAAGCAAATCCGGGGCAGGAGTATCGAGGGCCGGACAAGATCTGGCTTTCCAGATCTGCAACGATGTCATGAAGGATGCACTGTTATTGTGTGCGAGTAGAGCGGCAGACTTCTCACCAAAGAAGCATCGGGAGGGAACAGTGCCTTTGCTATTCCCTCCCGATCACGACTAAAAAGCCAGCGAGCCTACCTGAAGAGTCCTTTGATCTTTCCCCAGGTAGTGGGCGTGACCGGCACGATTTCAGCGCACGTCACCTGCTGTGTTCCTCCCCACTGAGCGCGGCAGGCCACGACCGTGTTCTCATCCCACTCGTTTGAACAGTTGATGAGCAGGCAATCAGTACAGGACTGGGGATCTGCGCTCTCCACGATGTCAAAGTACGTCGCTCCATTACATTCTGAATCGTTGGCGAACGTCAGATAGAACGGGTGGTCCAAGCGACCACGGCAACCGTCGAAGGAGGCCACGCAGATAGCTGCCGGCCAGCCTGCCACGCTAGGCCCTGGCATGAAGCCAGGACAGGCGAACAAGGACACGAAGAGAACCGGTTCACCAGTTACTTCAATTCCCAGGCCCACAGCCCGGTACCCGCCGTAGAGGTCACAGCTTGCGCCAGGAGGACAGGTCTCGTCCAGATGGTCAACATGCAAAGCCAGGTACAGAAATCCGCCGGGCGACTTAGGCGCGTAGCAGTGGATGGGACCCGGTGAGTCGTCGTGTGAACACACGTACGAAGGCGGAGGATGACTCGGCAGCTGATCAGTAGCGAACGTCTCCAGGTAGAGCCGCGGCTCAGCGTTCCCGCCGAGCGCGACAGCCGGAATCATGAGGCACAGGAGCGATACGAACACCAGCGAGTTTTTCATTGTTCTCACCACCTATTTCGGGCAAAGGACACCTGACGCACATCTTCGACACACTCCCCGGCCACCACGACGAAACGGAGGGCCTCTCACCTCCCTTTCAGTAACACCCCTGGTGTCATGAACGATTGATGAGAATCAGAAGCTGTAATTACGACCTCAAGCTCCAGGGCAAGGGATCCGGTCCGAAATAGAGATCGGCAGGGTGCCAGTCACAGCGGGCCGAAAGACGACACCTATTTCAGGAGGACCACTTTGCGTGCCGCCACGAAATCGCCCGCTTCAAGGCGGCAGAAGTAGACGCCCGAAGGTAGCTCCCTACCGTCGTCGGTCCTGCCGTCCCAGACTTCGCTGTAGGTACCGGGCTCTCTCCGGGCGTCCAAGAGGGTCCTTACCGCACGTCCGGCAATATCGTAGATGCGAAGCACGACCCTTGCCGGCTTCGCCAGAGAAAACTCAATCCTTGTGAACGGATTGAACGGATTAGGATAGTTCTGGGCGAGCTCCCGCCTGAGTGGTGCGGCGCGCGGACTCTCCCTCACGCTCACGAGGCTAGGGTCGCAGGCGTGCCAATAGTGTACTCCGAATATGTTCAAGTCCAGCCCGTCCACGATTCCGTCACAGTTAAAGTCAGACCGGCACGCAGCGGACGCCCAATCAGCCACAAATATGAGGCTGTCTTCAACGCTCACTCCGCCGTCGCCGTTTAAGTCTGGCGAGAGCCACTGTAACGTGTCGGAGTAGAGAGTGACGTCGGTACACTTAACCGTCGTCCTTACCGAACAGCAGGCGGTATCGCCTGAGATGTTCAAGCCTGCCCACACAGGGAGAATTACCACTCCGTTATCGTCCGTGTAGCCAACAACGGGCTCACATTGAGACAGCTCGCAGGTGGGATTGTCAAAGAACGCGCAGACTTCTGCGTTGCGCAGGACCATGTCGTACATATTCCTAACGCAGACGTAGAGAGAGCTCGTGCGGCAGGTGTCCTCAAACCAGACGTCGTAACTGCCGGGACACACAAACACCTTGCTGCTGTCGCAGACAGGGTCCAGCCACTCAACCGTGGAATGCTCCGGGTCAGGGGGCAAGTAGATTATGGAGTTCAAACCACATTCCCAGGCGGGATTTGCCCCGCCCCAGGTCAATACAGAATCCAGCCAGGCACTGAGAAAGTCGTCCGTTCCGCATTCGAGAAGTCCCTGGGAGTCATCGGTACGAATGAGACAGAAGTCGTAGCCCTCTGTGAAGGTCCTGTAATAGGTGACACACGGAGTCCTGTCGTTACTCACGGCGGCGATTTCGGCGTCTCCTGCGAAGCCTGAGTTGTACTCGACCTCAGGAGCAGCGTTACAGCCAGGGCCAGCAGAGACGCCGACTACGCTTAGTTTTGTGGGACAGCCGTTGGAACGAGTAACGTAGGACTCGGCGCTTTCACCGAATATCCTCCCTCCAGCGATGCCGTCCATGGGGAGGCAATAAGTGTAGTCGCCGGTGAAAGAGCTGTAGGTCGAAGCCACGTAACTCGCACAGAGAACGTTGTTCAGAAACTCGGGACCCCAAGGAACCCTTCTGTTGAGCTCCCTGCACACCTGGTCACCGCTCAACCACAGGAACCTGTAGGCAAAAGGACTGGTCAGGTAAAGCAGCCAGCTCGTCAGCATGTCAGTGTCTTGTTTGTATATACTGTATCCATACACGTCGCCAGTGTTGAGAATGCAGTATCTGTAGCCCACAAACTGAATTAGTGTTGCACCCGGACCCCAGTTGTACTTGTCAGTCCCCGGCCCACCCACTTGCCCTGTGTTCGCCGCCCATCGGCCGATGCCGTTTCTCAAGTCACTGGCCGGACCCAGCTTGTTGAAGACGTCGAAGTCGTAGCCCAGAGCTGTCAGATGGTGCGCTATCCTGTCAGAGTTCCTCTCTCCCCGGTTTCCTCTCTGACCGAAGTGGTCGACCACTATGAGACACGGCCACTCAGGCGCACCAGCCGCATCCCTCATCATCGGCAGGATCTCGAACTCCTCGCACGCCCCTCCGGTGGTGTCCGGCAAGAAGAAGTAGTCACTCGAACCGGAGTAGCGGGACTTAAGGAAATACTCTATCCTCGTGCCGGGCACGAAGACGTTGTTGGGAAGAATCTCCGTGCACTCGGACAGAGCGTTCGCGATTCTGACGGGGTCGTCCTCGTGAAAAGAGCAGGCCCACCACTGGGGCGCGGCCACCGTCGTGAAACCGGACGCCTCTGTCACCTCGGCAGTGTCCATCCTGGCCTCGTACCAGCCGCCGGCCGTCACTCCGGGGAACCAGGTGGTGAAAAAATCGTGAGTTGTAGACTGGGCTGGGCCCTCCTTGGCCATGCTGAAGACGAAATGGACTTCCATGTTGTCTGCACTACCGCGGCAGACGAGGGTGTCTCCAAAGATGGGCGGGATGAGATTACTTAGGTAGAGTGGTATCCTGGTGTCGGCCGTACTGCTCGCGCCCAGAGTCCCGTCCTCGGAAAACTGGTCCTGCCAGTAGTCGAGCTCTCTCATGCTTATGTATGGAGCAGCGTCGGAGCCGTAGAGGCCAAACGTGACGTTGTCGTAATAAGGCGATGCATTACAGACGTACGTGCAGTGACCCCACGGGTCCCAATCACAGTAATTCAGAACTGCCAGTGCCGCCTGAGCATACTGCGCGTCCGGCGGTACGTACGCGGACAAATCAATTACCCAGGTGGCACAGCTCGGGCCCTCGCGACTGTAGTAGACGTAACTGTCTGTTAGCCAAGGGCTCCATCCGCCTGCCGCACATCCTGGTTTGTATCTCACCTGCCAGTACATGAAGATGTAGTCGTAGAGACGAAGATTTGCGAACCTCTCCACGAATAGGACCCGTCCGGGCAGGCCGGGGTGACTCGAGAGGTCTATGACCGGGGAAACAACGGGGTTGTTCTGGCACAGCGGATGAGGATATCCGGGCTCGGAGGGGTCGTCGAAAACGAGAACGCTGTCGGCCAGCGTGCACCATCCGGGAACGGCACTCACGCAGGGGTCCAGAGTCAAGGGAACCGTGACGTTATCGATGTGCTCCGCCCTGGAGAAGTCACCGCACCCGCTCACGTACTTGGACCAACCAGCAGGCAGTGTGCCCAACTCCACAGCCTCGAAGTCCTCGCTGTCGGTCACGTCCCCGCTCAGTGCGTAGTTATCGAACCAGCAGGCACCGCAGTTCGTAGGATACCACGGGTCTTCGTCGGAGAAACCGCCGTCGCTCCAGAACTGGAACAAGATGCGCCACTGGCTGTAGCCAGAGCCAAGCAGGTAGCTATCGATGTCGTGGTTTCCTGTTCCGGAAAGCAGACCTTCGTACGTGGCAAGGGTCTGGAAATCGAGCCAGGTCGAGTTCACCGTATCGTACACCTGGAGTTTAACGTAGGTGTAGTCGTAACTTGGCTCCGTCTCGTTGTAGTAATCATAGGTGAGCTGTATTTGTTCTGTGCCTGTGTAAGAATAGACTGGAGTCACAACCATCTGGTTCCAGTCGTTGCCGTAGCCGGTGCCGTTTAGGTCGGTGTAGCAGGCGTTATAACACTCGGCGTTGGTGAGACCGCAGAACAGTACCTTGCTAGTGGCGCAGGCACCGATGGTCGTACTGTCCTCCACGTTGAAATTATCGGCCTCGTCGGTGCTCTTATCCGCACCCAGCCAGCCGTCCATGTTCTGGCCGCTGTGCGGGGTGCCTCCGAAACCGCCGGGGCTCCAAGTCCACATCTTCCGGTTTGCCCAGCCGGGCGAACCGGGCTCGGCCGCCTCCCATTGTCCGTCGACAGCGTCCCAGACAGTTCCTCCGTAGTAGAAAGTGTCAGCCATGGCCTGGGTGATGCCGAAGAGGGAGCCTTCTTGCGGAGCGCGCGCATCTATGCCGCTAGCTACGCGGCCGGGTCCCGTTACGCGACTGCCGGGCACGTCCAGCATCGGCACTTTTCTTTCGATTTCCCTGGCTCCAACAGAAGATGCCGCGCTCAAGGTGACGACCAGGAGAGCGAGCGAAATGGCCAGGACCGTTTTCATGCTAACCGTTCCTTTCTGCAGGCGGCTCCGTTCTCTGGTCGGCCGCTCCCGCAGCTCTCTGTCAGAGTTACTCTGTCTCCGCTGCTCCCCGTGCGCTCAATTCCAGCCAAACAAAAAGGCGCACATCGCGAACGAAATGCGCCTATGCCCCGAATCGCCTCATACTTCCACCGCCTGCCTGACCCGCCGCGAGTACACTCCCAACGACCTTATTATACTCCTGTGATTCGTTGTAGTCAAGTGTCAAAAGCGCGAAAGGGAGTGCGAGACTCTAGACGGCGCCACACCGGACGACAGTGTAACCAATTAGAGCCGGCGTCCCGATAGGGTCACCATCATGACAGAGCCACCAGGACAGAGTCGGTGCGTCGCCCAGCCGCCTACAGACCGAGCATAGACACGACGTCTTTACCGCTACATACCCTGCCCACGAAGTGGCCTATGTAGTGCGTGGAGATTATCACCACTCCGGCGATGAGGAGGTGCTCACCCACGACTTTCCATGGGTTGTTGCCCTGCGCGCGGGCTATGTGGAGGCTCAGAAGCGTCAGTATCAGAAAGCCCCAGACGAGGCTTACGATGATGGCCGTGGTAAGAGGGAGGAATATTACCGGCACCACGAACGTGAGGGCGAATAGAAACTTGGACGCGAAGGTGGCGAGCGTGGAGATCCATATCTCGAAGGTGTTGTGCACGTGCTCTGCCTCTTCGGAGATGTGTATTCCGAGGGCGTCCGAGAAAGCGTCCGCCACTGCGATGGTCACGATGCCACCAATGACGACCAGGCGAGAGTGGGTCCCGGAGTGGAGCCCGACCATGAGCCCGAGCGTTGTGATGACGCCCGAAGTTAAGCCGAAAGTGAGACCTGTTCGCAGAGAATCCTTCATACGTTACCTCGTAAGCCCCGCCCACGGCATACGTTCTGACGGAGAGCTGCAGTGACAGAACCCTTCTGCCACGAATCAACTCTGCCGGCGGCTCGCCCCGCGGCACATCAGTCTATCAGACAGCCGACCTACCCAAAAACCCTCTCAATTGCCTGGACCGTTTTCTCCAGCAGCAAACTTGCCTTATCAAGGTCCTCCTGTGAGGAGGAATTGACCCATATCGTGGCGCTCGTCCCGACGAGCTGCGCCAACTCTTCCTGCAACCTCTCTTCTTCGATAGGCGACTTAGCGGAGTCCAGAACCTTCGTCAATTCCCCTATTCGCTTCGCCACGTCGCCACGGGACATGTGCGCGGGCGGTTCGGAGGTCCTGTACTCGACGCTGTACGGGTTTCCTTCTCCGCCGCGCTTCACAAAAATGCTGCCGTCGCGACCGATCTTCTCCAATACGCCCACAATCATCAGCGCAAACTCCTCGTCGCCTATGGCGTGCTTGAGATACACTCCCAGGTCTTCCGGAGAAGTCATGCTGGGCCTCTTCCCCTTCGAGACGGCCTGAGATATCTTGTGCTCGTCCGTGCTCGGCGCGCAGAACCGCTCCAGCATTCTCCTCACGAAAGAACGCTTGAGCCGGGCACCGCAATACACGCATTGCTCCTCTGCGGCGTCTATCTCGCGCTCACAGCGAGGACAATTGACGCGATTAATCTGCGCCTCGGTCATTTCGGACAGCCCTCCTCGCTCCACGGTTGGCCTTCAACTGTGTCCGCCGTCCCAAGGACAACGCGTCCCGGGAACGCCCGCGATACGCCTTTCGCGTCTGAGTCCCACCATGCCCATGATATGCTTTCCGGCCTTCGAGAACAACAGGCTCGTGGTGCAACATAGGGACAACGGCCGGAGGCAAGGAGGGGCCCCAACACTACGGGGCGTTGATTGTAAAGTACGCGCTGTACTGCGTGCAGAG
>CP070702.1:199078-217086 GCA_020349905.1 Candidatus Eiseniibacteriota bacterium | reverse complement strand
CGGCCTACATGTCGCCGGAACAGGTGCGCGGTGAGACCGTGGACCGGCGCACGGATATCTGGTCCTTCGGCGTTGTTCTTCACGAGATGCTAACGGGCCAGGTGCCCTTTAAGGGTGACTACGGCGAGGCAATTCTCTATTCCATCCTGAACGAGACTCCCCAGCCCATTACTTCCCTTCGCTCCAGTGTCCCGATGGACCTGGAGCGTGTGGTCGTGAAGGCTCTGGCCAAGAGGCGGGACGAGCGCTATCAGCACGCGGAGGAGATACTCGCTGACCTGAGGAGATTGAGGAGGGAAGGAGAGGCTGCGCTCCCTCAAGGAGCTCCGACGCCTGCAGGAGCCGAACGGGCACGAAGAGGTTTCAGACGCGTCGTGCTGCCCGCCGGAATCGCCGTGGTTCTGGCAGTGTCTTTCTTGCTTCTGAGACCCCTCCTCTTCCAGCAGGTTCTAGTCTCCGAGCCGAAACCGATAGCGGTGATAAGTTTTACCAACAAGACCGGAGACGAAGCCTACGACTATCTTCAGGAGGCCATCCCGGACCTTCTCATCACGAGTCTCGAGCAGTCCAGGTATCTCAGGGTGACCACGAGGGAGCGAATGCGGGATCTCCTGAGACAGATGGGGCGGGACGATGTGGAGGCCATTGACGAGGAGCTCGGCTTTGAGCTGTGCCGCATGGACGGTATTGACGCGGTCGTCCTGGGTAGCTTCACTAAAGCCGGTTACATGTTTGCGACTGACGTAAAGGTACTGGACGTCGGGACGAAGAGACTCCTGGCGAGTTCCAGCTCGAGGGAGAGAGGTGTTGAGAGTATTCTCGAGAAGCAGATTGACAAGTTGAGCCAGGATATCTCACGCGGGCTCGGATTGTCTGAGCGTGGGGCAGACGCGACTCAGGTTCGCATAGCTCAGGTCACGACCACATCCATGGACGCATACAACTACTTCCTGAGAGGACGCGAGGAGTATGAGAGATACTACTTTCAGGATGCAGTGAGATTCCTCCAGAGGGCCATCGAGTTGGATTCCACGTTTGCCGCCGCCTATCTCTATCTGGGGCGGGCATACAACGGCCTGTTCGACAACCGCGCGAGGGACGACGCATACCGAAAGGCCAAAGCTCTCTCGAACAAGGTTACCGAGAAGGAACGGCTCTACATAGAGGCTCAATACGCCCTGACTATAGAAAACGAGTCTGAGAAGCAGTATCGCATACTGAAGGATATCGTCCAGAAGTATCCGAGGGAAAAGCTCGCGCACCTATACCTAGCGATTCACTATCGAGACAGGGGGCAGAGTGAACTTGCGATCGAAGAGAGCAACAGGGCACTTGAGCTGGATCCGTACTATGGGTTAGCTCTCAATGCGCTGGCCTACGAATACATCAAGACGGGCGATTTCGGTAAGGCAATGAGTTACTTTGAGAGATATGCCTCAGTTTCCCCTGGCGATGCCAATCCCTTCGATTCAATGGGGGAGCTGTATCTCAGGATGGGAAGGCTTGACGAGGCTTTCTCTAAGTATGAGGAAGCTATAGAAGTCAAGTCTGACTTCTATGGGTCTTATTGGAGTCTCTCATACATACATGCGCTGAAAGAAGACTACTCCGAGGCCCTCAGATGGCTTGACGAGGCGACGGCTGGGAAGCCGCCGGTTGGGGCAATAGCGATGAGGCTCGGCTTTAGGGGATTCTACCAGGGATGGCTTGGCGATTCAGGAGGGGCGCTTCGCAGTATCAGTGAATTGGAGAGACTGGCCGCCGAAGTGGAAAGTAGTGGGTGGAAAGGTATTGCGGATTGGATGAGGGTGCATGTGCACATGGAGAGGGGAGAATTCGAGCTTTGCCGGAAGCATCTCCGGCGCTGGTATGATTGGGACGTTACAGAACACCCAGAAGAAGAAGCACAACTTTCGGCGAGATACAACTTCTTCCTGGGGTTGACGGACGTGAGGCAGGGGCGCTACGACTCAGCACGCGCCAAGCTGGCCGAGATGAGGTCTCTCCTGCCCAGGATAGACCCCGCAGTGGCAGAGAGGGAGGTGTGCTATTACGACTTGCTGCACGCTGAGATACTACTGGCCGAAGGTTCGCACCAGCAGGCGGCGGAGGCTTTTGGGGACGATTGGCCCTTGGCAGGCACGCTGAACTATCGTCTCATGGCACCCTACAACGTCCCTTTCGTGAAGGACGTGCGGGCCCGCGCCTATCTGGCGCAGGGGAAGCTGGATGAGGCGGTTGCAGAATACGAGCGACTCACCACTTTTCGCGCGGGCAGCGGAGACCTGCGTCTCATTCACCCGATGTATCACTATCGTCTGGCGAAGCTGTACGAGGAGAAGGGCTGGTTCAGAAAGGCGGCCGAGAGGTACGAGAAGTTTCTCGAAATCTGGAAGCACGCCGACGCCGACCGGCCCGAAGTGCAGGATGCCAGGTCCAAACTGAGGGCGTTGACCGGTAGTTCTGGGTAGAGTTGGTGTGCCCCCGATAGCCCGGGGATGGTAAGGAGTCAGTCTGACGGGCGAACCGTCGACAGTACGATGGGCGAAATAAGTACCGGAACCCTGTTCGTTCTCTTTCTCATCCTCTGGGCTGAATTTGTGAATGGCTGGACGGATGCCCCGAACGCCATAGCTACAGTGGTATCCACGCGAGTTCTGTCTCCCCGGGTTGCAGTGCTGCTTGCGGTGGGCTTCAACATAATCGGCGCCCTCTCAGGGACAGCCGTGGCTGCCACAATCGGAAAGGGCATTCTTCAGGTGGACTTCGTTACCCCGGCGACCGTAGGTGCGGCAATGGTGGGGATTATTGTCTGGAGCACCGTGGCGTGGATCTACGGGCTGCCCACGAGCGAGAGCCACGCTCTTGTCGCGGGTCTGGCAGGAGCGGGCGTTGCTGTTGCCGGTACCGATATCCTGCTGAGTGAAGGCTGGAGGAAGGTGGGGCTGGGCCTTGTGTTCTCTACGTTTCTTGGCTTCGGAGTGGCCCTGCTTCTGATGAACCTGATATACAGGGTGTTTCAGAAGGCTTCACCGGGCGCGGTACGCAACATCTTCTCTCGCCTGCAGATTGTCTCGGCCGCATTTGTGGCCTTCTCTCACGGCTCCAACGACGCTCAGAAGTTCATGGGTGCGTTCACGTTGACTCTCGTCAGCGCAGGCGCTCTGTCGCATTTCGCGGTGCCGATATGGGTCATTCTTCTGTGCGCAAGCGTGATGGGTATTGGCACGGCTGTCGGGGGCTGGCGCATCATACGAACCCTGGGTGTTCGCATCACTCACTTGGAACCGGTGCACGGTTTTGCGGCGGAGGCAGGCGCGGCGATGGTTATCGAAGCCGCTTCCCGCGTCGGGATTCCGCTCTCGACAACTCACACCATCTCAACCGCCATCATGGGTGTGGGGTCCACGCGAAGACTGTCCGCGGTGCGCTGGGGTGTCGCGATCGAGATTGTTACCGCATGGGTTCTGACGTTTCCGGTCTGTGCCGCTCTGGGCTGGGTGTCGGCAAAGGTATTCGTCCTTCTAGGCCTGCATTAGGAGATGAACATGTTGCGCTTGAAACTTACGCCAGAGGGCAATCGCTTCTACCAGCTGATTGAGAACGCTGGTGCAAACATGGCCGAGGCGGCACGTGCGCTGGTAGAGTTGCTGTCAGAGACGGGCGAGACAGCACAAATTCTGGAACAGATTCGGGCGCTGGAGCACGAGGGAGATGAGATTACACACGAGGTCATGCGTGCTCTGAGCCGCACATTCATTACTCCACTGGATCGCGAAGACATCGCCGGTCTTGCCCAGAAGCTCGACAATGTTGTGGACAGGATATGGGCAGCCGCCCTGCGCCTCAGTCTGTACGGTATGAGTCCCGTCACACCGATCGCGAGACGCTTCGGAGAGCTGGTGTTGAAGCAGACGGAGGCGATTGCACACGCGCTGCCCAGTCTCCGAAATCGTAAGAAGATGGCCGGCCTGGCAAACATAAACGTCGAGATAAACCGGATCGAGAACGAAGCTGATGAGCTCCTTCACGAAGGTCTCGTGCAGAGCTTTGCGCGCCAGGAGAGCGTGGAGGACGTGGTCCTGGGCTTGAAGTGGCGGGAGGTCTATTCTTTTCTTGAGCAAGCCACCGACGCCGGCGAGGACGTGGCGGATACACTCGAATCTATCGTGCTCAAGTACAGTTGATGTTCTGCACGTTCCAGTAGCGACGAAGATTCCCCCTCGATCGTCCACCGGGCGTATCCTGCCACGGGCTAAGAGGGCCGGTTGCGAACCGGCCCTTCTTAGCCCGGAGCTTGGCAATTTCGTCATGCCGGTGATGAGCCGCAGCCATGCGTGCTCACTCCCGGGCACTATTTCCCTTTGCCCGATCCCTGGCCGCCGCTTTCCTGACCGCTGCCTCCGCTACCTTCATCCCGATGTCCGCCCGGCCCGCTGCCCGGTGCATCATCCATGGGTCCGTGGCTCCCGTGTTCGTCGGCCGGCCCGAGCCAACCACGCTGCCACATCTCCTGGACCATCTGGGAGAGCTGGCGTTGGTTGCGAAAACCGGTTTCTATCTCGTCCATGACGTCGCCCAGAGGACTGCCGTGCATGTGTGCGGTCATCACCATCCATGCCAGCTGTCGCATCTCTCGCGCGGTGTATCCGTGCTGCAGAGCATCACCGGCCACTCGGACGGCCCTGTTCCGTTCGATTCCCAACTCTGCCAGCCGGGTGGCAGTCTCGGCGGCGACTACCAGCTGTTCAGTCGTGCACGAGCCGTCGCGTAGGCGCTCGCGCGCCCTCTTCTGAAGGCGTTCCATTTCGTCTTCCTTCAGTCCGCGCCACATGTTAGCTGCCATCTCTTGGACGTTACGACGTTCGGCGTTTGCCTCACCGGGTGTGAGCCCTTCCTCTCGAGCCCGCTCCATGAAACGGTGTGCAGCTCGCACCTGTTCTGCGATTCGGGCGCACACTCGTTCCAGACTGCCTTGGCCTACGCCTTTCCTGCGTCCCTCCTGCAGCTTTTGGGCAACCGGCTCAACCGGCAAACCTTCACGCGCCAGCGTCATCACGCGCTCCTGGGTTCTCAGCTGCTCCCGAAGCGATACGCCATCGCTGAATAGTGCCGCCACCAGTCCATCGTCGAACTCAAGTCGTTCGCAGTCCCGAAGGTGTTGGCGGAGTTGCTCGCGTTCCTGGTCCTGAAGGCCCTGTTCGTTTTCGATGCGCTCCCGGATCCGTTGCCGCAGTGTCTCTCCCTGCGGCTCCTGAGCGGCGTTGCGAATCTGCTGGCGGTTTCTGACCTGTGCGGGCTCTGACGTCTCGTCCTGTGCAAGAGTAGTCTCCGCCGCCACGCAGATGAGGAGCAGAGATAGCAGGGCCAGCATCGATGCTCCCAGTGTTCTCGTGAATGTCGAGGTCTTCTTCATGGTTCTTTCCTCCGTTTGATGGAAGGCTGCGACGGCTCAAAGGCCTCTCGTCCTCTCACACGATGAGACGACGCGAACGCGGTGGAGTTACAGGTCCGGAGGGAGAACCTCCAGAACGCCGTTAAGCATTCCGAAGCCGTCCCCGACCGTGAGCCTGGTCTCGGGGGGCGTGACCCACTCTCGGTCTACTACGTACGCATACTCGTAGACGCCTGGCGCCAAACTAAGGCACGTCTCCCACCATCCTTCTCCGACTTGACGGAGGGGCGAAGTCTCGGGATCCCACGCGTTGAAGTCTCCGGCGACGGTAACACGTGCGGCGCCGGGAGCCCGGAGCTTCACGCAGACGCGGCCACCGGAATCGGGTTTCTGGACCGAACCCCCACTGTGACGGATCAGGGTCTCCACGTCTATTCTGGCCGGAGGCGGCGCGCTTGGGCGTCCCCAGGTGCGATGTATGCCGAGAGCCAGCCTGCGGGAGTCCTCCTTGTTGCCGTCGGGCCATGTGTATTGAGAATAGCCCCACCGCACCGAAGCGGCCCAGGCGTCGCCAAAATCGCGGCGTAACCCTGCGCCGAGTTGCCAGTATTCGTCGTGGTTCTGTCCAGGTGTACGTTGGTCGAAGGTTCTTTCCTGATACGCCCCGGAGAACGCCAGGAAGAGTGCGGAGAATGGTCGGGCATCCAAGCTGGCGCGCAGGGTCCAGGAGTTCGAGTCGAAGAGGCGGTCGCGGGAGTCCGTCTTCTGCATCATGCCCTCCACCCTGAGCCCGATTGCTCGGTGTGCGAAGACGCGCAGTATGCTGCCGTAGCTCCAGGTATTCTCGGAGTAGGTCGCCGTGCGATCGGGAGACTCTTGCAGCTCAAGGCTGAGATAGTTGCGTGTACCCCCGTTTCCCCAGAGCTCCACGCTCCATGGCTCCCGGGAAAAGACCAGGCCCAGTTCACCACCGGCTCCCACGCGGCGCACCGTTTCCAGTTCTGAATCGTCGAAGTAATCCACTGTGCCGGAGAGACGGGCCCGTAGGCCATGTCCGACGTCCTGCGTTGCGCTGCCCTGAACAGTATGGGCATACAGAAGGCGGGAACGGTCATTCAAGAATCGCTGCAAGGTTGCGAAGGTGCCCAGGTCAAGAAGCGTCCGGGGCTCTAGCCAACGACGGACGGAGAGCGAGGGAGCCAGTTCAATGAACGACCCACCTGCTATGGGGATTCTCGAGAGTCCTGGGTCTACGACGAGGTCGGACTCGTCGCCGCCGGAAAGGCGCAGCACCGGCGTGATGTGCCAACCGGACGATGCGCTCGTGGCAACAGGCATAGCAGTCATTCCTGCGACGAGCGCAAATAGGGTCAGCGGACGGCCGATGACGACGGGCAACCGGTACGAGCTGCGCTGGAATGACGGCTTCAGTTCAAAGGCCCACGTCAAGGACCGCATTCTTACCCCCGAATCCGTCGTCTCGGGTCTTTGCAGCATGGGGATCGGTCACCCAGTGCTCGCTGTTCTCGACGAACATGTACTCGTAGCTCCCGGGATGCAGGACGAGGATGGTTATCCAGACGCCGTTCCTTCGCAGCAGAGGGGTCGCATCGGGGTCCCAGCTGTTGAAGCTGCCCGCCACACTGACTCGCTCCACAGAAGGGTCCAGTGGCACGTACGATAGCCGTACGTACCGGAGGTCCGTTCCGGCCGCGGCTGCTTGGGCCGAGAGCTCCGGCGAATAGTAAACGGTCGATGTGGTTGCGAGTTCCGCCTCCCGGGACGTTCGGTGCACG
Organism: Candidatus Eiseniibacteriota bacterium; assembly: GCA_020349905.1. Classification (GTDB taxonomy): domain Bacteria; phylum Eisenbacteria; class RBG-16-71-46; order JAFGJU01; family JAFGJU01. The sequence goes on along the minus strand of CP070702.1, from coordinate 209,895 downwards.
AGGCTCATGTTGCGACCCACGAGCCACCCGCCGATGTACGCAAGAACCACTACGGCCGCGGCTGCGGCCAGGTTGGCCCAACGCAGTTGGAAAGGCCACGGAATCCTCCGTGAGCGTTCCGGCTGTGCCTCGGAATCGAGTTCGGCCAGGACCCTTTCAGCCAGCCCCCTTGGGACTCCAGGACGCGGGGCTTCCTTTCCCAGTGCCAGCACGCGCTCGTAAGCCCGAAGTTCTCTCTCAAGGCCCGGGTCGGAACCGACCTTGTCGAGGAAATCCCGGGCTTCCTGGTCGTCTAGGTCTCCGTCGAAATAGCGCGCGAACAAGGACTCCATCGTTTTCACCCCTTTTTACTCCGCCACTTCCAGGGAAGACGCACTCTCCGTCTCTGGAAAGAGTCTTTCTTTGAGCAGTTTTCGCGCTCGGTGAGCTCTCACCTTGAGCGAACCTACCGAGTCTCCTGTGGCTGCCGCAATCTCTTCGTAAGATATGTCTTCAATGTGCCTGAGCACAAACACTTCGCGGTAACTATGAGGGAGTTCTCGAACAGCCGCCTCAAACCGCTCCATCAGGTGGCGCTCGCTCACCTCCGCCAGGGGGTCGTAGTACGACCTATTCTCCTTCAGGGCGGGCGACTCCGGATCCCGCTCCAGCATGGCCTCCAAAGACACCTCTCTCTCCCTTCCGCGCTCGCGCACGCGGTCGCGGGCCAGGTTTATGGCGATTTGAATGAGCCACGTGGAGAAGCGCGATTCACCGCGAAAACCGTCCAAGCGCCGGTATGCACGTACGAATGTCTCGTGGGCCAATTCTTCGGCGACTTGTGGGTCTGCGGTCAGCCTCATGAGCACCCCGTAGACGAACTCCTTGCGGCGGTTCACCAGTTGGGCAAACGCATCCTTCTTTCCGCTTCTCACAGCACGAACCAGGTCTTCGTCGTTTTCCGCCGTCATCATTAACCTTTCACAAGAGCACTGTCCCTTGATTGGACGAGCCACAGCTTACAACGTTACGAGACTCATTGCGATAGTCTTCTAGTTGAGTCGCGAGAGGACCTGTGCTAATCTTGGGTAGTCGTCCGACATATCTGGCAATAGCTTGCAGGCGTTGCTGATGCGGATCCTGACAGGGAGTGCAACCGATGCGCCGACGTACAGTTGTGCTGACGCTATTGCTTCTCGTGAGCCTTGCCCTGGCTCGAGAGTCGTTCGCGGAGTTACCCCCTCTCATACCGCGCGACGTGCTGATGGGCAATCCCAGCAGAACGGAGCTCAGAATCTCTCCCGACGGCACGAGACTGGCTTACCTGGCCCCGTCTGAAGGCAACGTCATGAACATCTGGGTTCAGACACTCGGTCTGGACGATGGGCAGATGATAACGAGAGACACTCTTCGCGGCATCTTTGCGTACGACTGGGCCCACGACAACGTGCACCTTATCTATATCCAGGACCGGCAGGGCGACGAGAACTGGCACGTCTACGTTATCAACATGGAGACAGGAGAACTCCGGAACCTCACTCCCTTCGAGGGTGTACGGGCGGAGAATCTCATTACGGACCGTAATCATCCGCACGAGATTCTGGTGGGGCTCAACAAGCGCGACCCCCAATCCTTCGACATGCATCGCGTCAACCTCGTGTCCGGGGAGGTCACGCTCGAAGCGCAGAATCCGGGCGACGTGAGCGACTGGGCCACTGACTCTGAGTTTCGGATACGGGCGGCGACGGCTCTGGATTCAGAAACGAACGACACAATTCTGCGCATCCGTGACGAAGTGAGTGGCGAATGGCGCGACCTCGTTCGCTGGTCCTTCGAAGAAACCGGAAGCGTTCTCTACAAGAAGATAATCGGGTTTGCGCCAGACGGGAGCGGGCTCTACGTTCAGTCGCCGATGGGTTCGGAGATGACTCGCCTGGTGTTGCTTGATGTCGAGAGCGGCGAGGAGATTGGGGAGTTGGCCTCGGACTCGAGGTCAGACCTGTGGAACATCTGGTGGAATCCCCAGGTGATGGTCAATCCGAAGACCCACGAGCCGGAGGCCGTGGGGTTCAACTACCTCAAGCCACGCTGGGAGGTTCTGGATCCGGCGCTTCAGAAGGATTTCACCTTGTTCGCGAATCTGGGGGACGGAGTGTTTCTCGTCGTTTCCAGAGACCACCCGGACCGCCGCTGGATCGTTGAGCATTACGCAGACACTCAGCCGCCCCGGTACTACCTGTACGACCGCGAAAACGGCTCTCTCAAGCAGCTTTTTGACACCGTCCCCGAGCTCGCGGACTACACGCTCGCGCCGACCGAACCCACTGTCATCACGGCTCGTGATGGCATGAAGATACCCTGCTATGTTACGCTTCCTGTGGGTCTGGCACCGCGGGACCTGCCCACGGTGCTGTGTCCGCACGGCGGGCCGTGGGCCGAGGACCAGTGGGGATTCGACCCCTGGGTTCAGCTGTTCGCCAACCGGGGGTACGCTGTCCTCCAGGTCAACTTCCGTGGTTCTACAGGATACGGTAAGAATCATCTCAACGCCGGGAACGGGGAGTGGGGTGTGGGGGCGATGCAGCACGACCTGACGGATGCGGTGAGATGGGCGATAGAGGAGGGGATAGCCGACCCGAAGCGAGTGGGCATTGTGGGCGGGTCCTACGGAGGCTACGCGACCCTCGCGGGCTTGGCATTCACTCCGGAGCTCTACGCGTGCGGGGTAGACATGGTCGGCCCGTCGAACGTGCGGACGCTGTTCGAGTCCTTCCCTCCGTACTGGTCAGTGCGAAAGAAGCGCTGGATAAGACGGGTCGGGGACGTGGAGGCGGACGAAGAACTGAACCGTCGCATTTCGCCGCTTTTCCATGCTCAGAACATCCGCGCACCGCTTCTCATAGCGCACGGGTCGAACGACCCGAGAGTTAAGCAGTCAGAATCTGAGGCCATCGTGGACGTAATGCGGAAGAACAACCTCGCGGTCTCTTTTGTGGTGTATCCTGACGAGGGGCACGGCCTGGCGAGAGAGGAGAACAATCTTGATTTCATGGGCAGGGTAGAGGAGTTCCTAGCTGAGAACTTGGGCGGCCGGAAGGAACCCTGGCGGCAAATAGAGGGAACCTCGGCCCAGGTGAGATGAAGGCACTTTGACTTTGGTGAATCGCGCCCGGCCCTGAGTTGAGCCCGGCAGAACAAAGGCACTTGTTTCCCTCCGAATCGTGGAGCCTCCTTGAGCGCAGGGTGAGTCGATTATGATTGGCAAGACCATCTCCCGTTACAGAATTCTCTCGAAACTTGGGGAAGGTGGGATGGGTGTGGTCTACAAGGCCGAGGACACCAGGCTAAAGCGCACTGTGGCTCTCAAGTTCCTGCCGCCCGGACTCACCCGAGACCTAGACGCCCGAAAGCGTTTCATACACGAGGCGCAGGCTGCCTCGGCCCTCGACCATCCCAACATCTGCACCGTTCACGAAATCGACTCGACGGAAGACGAGCGAATGTTCATGGTCATGGCTTGCTACGAAGGGGAAGGGCTTAAGGATAGGATTAAACGCGGGCCCCTGCCGCTGAAGGAGGCCCTGGAGGTGGCTGCCCAGATTGCCGGGGGACTTTCAAAGGCCCACGGCAAGGGAATATTTCACAGAGACATAAAGCCCGGCAACATAATCTTAACTAGCGACGGTATCGCCAAGATTCTGGATTTCGGCCTGGCGAAGCTCGAAGGGCGCACGGTGATAACTAGAGAAGGCACTACCCTAGGCACGGCGGCATATATGTCACCTGAACAGGCCCGGGGAGAAGGTGTGGACCATCGCTCAGACATCTGGTCTCTGGGTGTGGTCCTGTACGAGATGCTTGCTGGCCGACCTCCCTTCCGCAGCGAATACCAGCAGGCCCTCGTCTATTCGATTCTGAACGAGACTCCACCACCGTTAACAAGCCTCAGGCCTGAGGTGTCCTGGAGTCTTGAGCAGATAATCCTCCGAGCGACGGCCAAGGATCCTCAAGAGCGCTACCACAGTGCAGAGGAGATGCTTCGGGACTTAAGGAAGGTCGCAGAACAACTCGAACCTGCACTGCGCCGAGAAGAGACGGGCACAAGACAGGATGCTCTCGGTGTCTCAGAACAGCACACACTTCCGGCTTTTCTGGTATCCGGTCCCCCGGAGGAGACTCCGGACAGAGAAGAACCCGTATTCGTTGCCAGAGAGCGAGAGCTTGAGAAGCTGGGAAAGATGCTGGAAAGGATGCTCTCTGGGTGTGGAAGCGTGGCGTTCGTGACCGGAGAAGTTGGTAGTGGCAAGACAGCGCTGATCGCAGAGTTCGCCCGCCGCGCTCAGGAAGCCAGCACCGACGTGGTCTTCGCTAACGGGAACTGCAACGCCCAGACTGGCATTGGAGACCCGTACCTTCCGTTTCGGGAGGTAATGGGCCTGCTCACGGGGGACGTGGAGGCGAAGTATGCCTCTGCCTCTATGAGCAGGGAACGTGCTACGAGATTGTGGAATCTCCTGCCCTTTTCCGCCCAGGCACTCCTGGACAGTTGCCCTGACCTGATTGACACCTTCGTGTCTGGCGCAGGACTCTTGTCCAGGGCATCGTCTTTCTCCTCGGGCAGTGCTGCCTGGCTGCCTCGGCTCAAGAGGCTTGTTGAACGCAAGGCTTGTGTGCCAGCAGATTCCACTCTGCAGCAGAGCAATCTTTTCGAACAGTACACCGAGATTCTTCAGGTGCTTGCTCGCCGATGCCCTCTGATACTGGTCCTGGACGACCTCCAGTGGGCGGACGCGGGCTCTACGAGTCTGCTCTTTCACATAGGAAGGCGCATAGACGGCAATCGAATCCTGTTGCTGGGGGCCTACCGACCTGCAGAAGTGACGCGGGCGCCTGACGGGGTCAGGCAGCAATTGAGCTCCGTGGTCAACGAGTTGAGGCGCAGCTTTGGCGATTTTGAAGTGTCGTTGGGGCAATCCGAAGACCGGCACTTCATAGAGGTCTATCTGGACACTCAGCCGAACAGCCTGGATGTCGCTTTCCGCGACACACTGTTTCGGCATACCCAGGGACATCCGCTTTTCACAATTGAGCTACTGCGCCGCATGCAGGAAGAGAACATGCTCGTCAAGGATGACGCGGGACGATGGATGGAGGGGTCTGACCTTGACTGGGAGGCTCTTCCGGCGCGCGTGGATGCTGTAATCGGAGAGAGACTGGGACGTCTCTCTGAGAAGCTGCGAGAGATCCTTACCCTCGCCAGCGTGGAGGGCGAAGAGTTCGCTGCCGAAGTACTGGCTGCTGTACAGAAGACCGATGTCGGAGAGCTGGTGCATCTGCTCAGCAGCGACCTGGACAGACGGTACCATCTTGTGAGCGCCAGGGGTCTCAAGATGGTGGGGACGCAAAGGATGTCTCTGTATCACTTCCGACATACTCTGTTTCAGAAGTACCTCTATGGCAATCTGGATGAGGTGGAACGCTCACACCTTCACGAGCAAGTGGGTAGTGCGCTTGAATCGCTATACGGCCAGCAGAGTGAGGAAATCGCTGTGCACCTGGCTCGTCACTTCCAGGAAGCAGGAGTGATCAGGAAAGCAGTAGACTATTTGGCTATCGCAGGTCAGAGGGCAGCCAAGGTATCAGCCAATCTGGAAGCCATAAATCACTTTAATAAGGCACTGGAATTGCTTCAAACACTGCCGGACACGAATGCGCGTGTAGAACAGGAACTGACTCTGCAGCTGGCCCTTGCTGTTTCTCTGCAGGCGGCCAAGGGCTTTGCTGCTCCGGAGCTGGGGCGGGCAATGTTCAGGGCTCGGCAGTTGTGCCAGCAGCTGGGGAGCGCCCCGCGGTCAGCGCAAGCACTGGCCCAATTGACCACTTACTATGCCACGCTTCCGGAGTACCGAACGGCCCTAGAATTGGGCGCGCAGTTCAACAGGATGGCCGAGGAGTCGGGCGATGCCCTTCTGGCGGCCTTCGCCAACTACATTCACGTCTGGCCACTTATGAACGTGGGGGAGTTCCTGAAGGCACGGGAGTGTGCCGAACGGATGGTTGAGTTCTACGATGCCGAGAAGCACTCACACTGGGCATATCTGTACGGATACGATTTCGGAGTACTTGGTCTTGCGTTCGGTAGCTGGATCCATTGGTTTCTGGGATATCCTGAACTTGCTTTGAGATGGGGCGACGAGGCCATCGCTGCGGCCAAGAAGTTGGGTCACCCGTTCACCCTCACGTTCGCTGTGGCGATTGGCTATGAGCTGCACTGGTTCCTGCGGGATTTTGAAACCCTGGGCGAATGTACGGACGAATTGATTTCGCTTTCGACCGAGAAGGGATTCACGTACTGGCAGGGACACGGAATCTTCTATCGTGGGGAGAGCCGGATGTTGGGGGGGAACGTTGAAGGCGGCATGGCTGAAATGCGGCAGGGTCTGGCAGTCATGCGTGCCACAGGAACTGAGACCTGCCTCACGCGTCTTCTGGCCAGGATGGCCGACGCGTGCAGAAGGGTGGGGCAGATAAACCTGGGGCTAGATGCAGTGGCTGAAGCACTAGATGTGATGGAGAGGTTTGACGAACGATACATGGAGGCGGAACTTCACCGGCTGAAGGGCGAGCTCTTGTTGTTACGGGGTCAGGTGGTCGGAGGAGACGACGAGGTGGAAGAGCTCCTTCTGCGTGCCCTGGAGGTTTCCCGGAAACAGGCCGCTAGGTCCTGGGAGCTGAGGGCCACCATGAGCCTGAGCCGGATCTGGCAGAAGCAGGGCAAGAATGAAGAGGCCCGCAGATTGCTTGCCGAAATCTACGGCTGGTTTAAGGAAGGATTCGACACCACGGACCTTAAGGAGGCCAGGGCTCTTCTGGATGAACTGGGTTCGTCTTAGGGCCTTCGATAGAAGGACGTTGAGGGACTTGGATGGCAGCGACGCGTGCATCTGAACAAAGAAACGTCCTTACCGACGGGTCTCGCCTCATGATAGAGGCCATGGCCCGGGCAGGGGCCGACACCTTTATCGGTTACCCGATAACCCCGGCAAATTTGCTCTACCTCTACGGCATGCGCAGGTTCCCCGTAAGCATCGCTGCCCCGGACGAGATAACTACCCTGCAATGGATGTCGGGTTTCGCTGCAACGGGACACGTGCCGGTTACGGCCACGTCCTTTCCGGGTTTCGCGCTCATGGTGGAGTCGGTGAACATGGCCTACATGATGGAACTCCCGATGGTCATAGTTCAGGCGCAGAGGCTGGGGCCTTCCACGGGCACAGCCACGGGCGGGGCGATGGGGGACCTTCTGCTGCTTCGCGGAGTGATTTCAGGAGGGTATCCGCTTCTCACGCTGTGTCCGTCCTCGCTGGAGGATTGCTGGGAGCTTTCGGCGCTCGCCGTGAGGACGGCAGTCTACCTTCGCACGCCGGTGGTTCTCCTGACTTCCAAAGAAATGGTCATGACTCATCAGGACTTAAACGTCAACACGCTCTCCGCTGTTGGGAGGGTGAAGCGCAGTCTATACAGCTCAGAGGCACCGTTCGAGCCCTACCTGCCGCAGGAGAACCTCGTTCCAGAGTTCCTGCCCGTTGGGGATGAACGACATCAGGTTCGCATCACGGCCTCTACTCACGACAGCAGGGGTATCATACAGGGGGTCTCACGCGCCGGTCTGGAGAATACGCTTCGACTTCCGAAGAAGCTGGAGAAGAACGTCGCGGATTTCACCCGGTACGAACTGGACGAGGAAGATGGCGCGGAAAACCTCATCGTGTCCTACGACGTTGCTGCGATGGCGGCCCGGGAAGCCGTGGCCTGTCTTCGGCGACAGAAAACGGGGGCGTCGCTGCTCGTGGTTAAGACCCTGTTCCCGACACCGGCCGCCTACCTTGACGTGGTCGGAAGATACGGGAGAGTCTTCGTGGTCGAGGAAAATGCCCAGGGCCAATTGGCCCAGATTCTCTTCGGTGGGGATGAAAGAAAGGGGCTGCATCTAATAAATGCCATCGGCCGCATGATAACGCCGGAAGAGATAGTTGAGAAGGTATCCAGCCATGGCTAGGCAGTTCCTGACATCAAAAGACGTTCCCTTCTGCAAGGGTTGCAGCCACGCAGGAATTGCGCTCAACACGGAGGCCGCCCTCCAGAAGCTTGGCGTCGAGCCGCTGGATGTCGTGATTGTTACGGACATAGGATGCCACGGAATCATTGACAAGTTCCTCACCACGCACACGGTCCACGGACTTCACGGACGCTCCATCGCTATTGCGGCAGGTATTCGCATGGGGTTGGCAGACCCGGAGAAGAAAGTGATAGTGTTTGTTGGAGACGGAGGGGCCACTATAGGTCTTAAGCATATCATCGCAGCCGCCCACAGAAACATCGACATGACGGTCGTGGTTCATAACAACATGCTCTACGGAATGACCGGCGGCCAGCCCAGCGACCTGACTCCGGCGGGTTTCAGGACGCCGACCATGGCAGAAGGCGACACTGGCATCGGGTTCGACCTCTGCGGGCTCGTTAAGTCCGCCGGAGCGGCTTACGTCTCTCGCATAGTCGGCAGTGGCGACTTCTCGGGGCAACTGGCAGAGGCCTTTCGGATGCCCGGATTCTCGCTCGTGGAGATAGTAGAGATCTGCCCCAGCTATGGAGTGAGGGAGAATCCAGGAGTAAAGCTCTCCAACATCGCCGAGAAGATGGGGCTCACTCCCATGGAGAGCATCCGTCCGGACGCCAAATCCTTCAGAGTTCGCCGCAAGGAAGCACCAGTATCGTTGCTGGATGGTCTGGATGTGCTCTCCTCTTCATCGCGAAGCGCACTGGACCGGAAGTTCAGAATCGTTCTGGGCGGCTCTGCAGGCGAAGGAGTGCAGGTGGCCACCCGGCTCTTTGCGGAGGCAGCGGTGCGCTGTGGCCTGCACGTGACAACGAAAGGGAACTATCCTGTCACGGTGGGTGTCGGCTACTCCTGCTCGGAAATCATCCTTTCGCCTGAGCGAATTCTGAGCACCGTGGTGCGAAGTCCTGACGCTCTGGTAGTAGTCTCGCCAGACGGAATGGAGTTTTGCAGGAGATATCTAGAGCAGCTTGAAGGCGAGTTCTATTTGGACGAGAGCATTTCGGTGGGCGAAGCCGCTCGCACTGCACCACGCGCAAAACCCTTCCGCAAACGCGCCGGTCCTCGTCGAGCAGCGCTCTTTGCACTGATGGTCCTGCTGGCTGATTCGGACGTCTTCCCGCTTGAAGAGTACGCGGAAGTCATAAGGCACAGCAAACTGGGCGAGGGGGTTGCCGTGGATGACCTTGTGGGGGGCGCCAGAGAGCTTGCTAGCGGTCGTGGGAAGTGATATAATGAAAAGAGGAGCTGGCGATGAGTCAAACACCGAAAGCCTTACTCTCACTGGCGCTGCTCTTACTTTTCCTGAGCGTACCAATCCCCCCATCCGCTTCTGCGCAACTGCTCCTGGGTGCTGAGGAGCTGGTCCAGTCAAGTGACACCAGCATCGCTGTTCCGGGCTACTCTGTTCCCTCGTACGTATTCTGGGACGGCGACGTGCTCAGAGACCTGGTGGTGGGGGAGGGCGGCGGAATCGTAACCGATGGAAAGGTGCGTGTATATCTCAATGAAGGCACGGCAATTGCGCCAGAGTTCTCAAGTTATTTCTATGTACAATCGAGTGGTTCCGACCTGGTCGTTCCCGCTTCGGGGTGACTTGGGGTTTTTCCTCGCGTGGTCTACGCGAACAACGACGGACTCAAGGACCTCTTGGTGGGTCTGGCAGACGGTAGAGTCAAGCTCTATCTAAACGTCAACACCGATGAGAATCCGTTGTTCAATTCGGGTGGTTTCGTCCAGGTGGGAGAGCCGGGCCTTAAGGGGGATATCGACGTGGGGTCCCGGGCCGCTCCGACCGTGGTGGATTGGAACAGCGATGGCAAGAGAGACCTGGTCGTGGGTGCCCTGGACGGTAAGCTTCACATCTTCCTCAACGAGGGAGCAGATTCCTCCTGGGATTTCCGCGGGGAGCAGCTGGCAATCGAGAACGCGGGGGACCTGTTGGTACCTACTGCTCGCTTGAGCCCCCACGTGATGGACCTGGACGAGGACGCGAAGAAGGACCTTCTGTCTGGAAACACGGAGGGACAGCTGGTGTTCTACAGCAACGTGGGAAGCGACGAGGTGCCGACGTTTTCCGGCTACACTCTAGTGGAAGCAGACGGTGTGCCCATCAATCTTCCCAGCCTGGCACGTTCGAGGCCCTTCGTGTGCGATTGGTCAGGCGACGGTCGCCTGGATGTCCTGATCGGCAGCAGCGACGGGTTGGTACGTCTCTACCAGGGCACGGACTCGCCTATTGGAATCGCTGAGGAACGCCTGCCGCGGCCTCTCTTCGCTGCGACCCTTCTCGACCCCTGTCCCAACCCGTTTAATCCGGACGTGAAGATTCCTTTCGTGCTTTTCGAGACCTGCAGGGTCCGCGTCTCCATATATGATATCTCGGGACGACAGGTAGCGGTCCTGGGGGATCGCTCCTTTACGGAGGGTGTGCATCAGGCGACCTGGGATGGTGCGGACGGGAAAGGGCAGAGGGTGTCCTCGGGAGTGTATTTTGTGCTTTTGGATGCCGGCGGGTACTACTCTCAGAAGAAGGTCGTCTTGCTGAGATAGTTGGCTGCTTCTTGAGCTCAGGTTGTGGTTAAGGCCCGCTCGACGGTTTGACTGCATGGGTGAATTCTACGCTCTGATGACGGCCATTATGTGGGCCTCGGCCGTCATCTTCCTCAAACGTTCGGGCGAGACCATCCCGCCCTTCGCGCTGAATGTGTTCAGGGTGGCT
>CP070702.1:190706-198978 GCA_020349905.1 Candidatus Eiseniibacteriota bacterium | reverse complement strand
GAGATGGTCCTCTACACCAAGTATGTCCGTCAGTATCTCTGCCCTGTCGCCCTCCTTCACCATGCCCATGGCAATTCCTGCAACGGCCGCCTTTATCGGCACCCCTGCGTCCATGAGAGCCAGACTGCCGCCGCAGACGGTGGCCATCGAGGACGAACCGTTGGACTCCAGGATGTCGGACACCAACCGTATCGTGTAGGGAAACTCCTCGGACGTGGGAATGACGGCGTGGATGGCACGTTCGGCAAGAACCCCGTGGCCTATCTCTCTGCGGCCCGGACCGCGCATGGGTCTGACCTCCCCGACGCTGAAGGGAGGGAAATTGTAGTGGAGCATGTATGTCTTCCAGCTCTCCCCTTCCAGCTCTTCGATTCTCTGCTCGTCGAGCGACGTACCGAGCGTCGTCACCACGAGACTCTGGGTCTGCCCTCTCGTGAAGAGGGCCGATCCGTGAGTCCTGGGAAGAATCCCCACCTCGCAGGTTATGGGCCGTATCTCGCTCGGTGAGCGGCCGTCGACCCGCCGCTTCTGGGTCAGGATCATGTTCCTCAGGTCTTCCCGCTCAATCTTCTCGACGATCTCGCCTATTTCCAGCTCCTGGCCCGGGAAGCGCTCGGCAAACTGTTCAATCGCCTCCTTCTTTATTCTCTTCATCGCCTCCTGCCGCTTCTCCTTGTCAGCGACGCCGTTGGCCTCCCTGATGCGCTGCAAGTAGTGGGTCGTGACCTCGCTCTCCAGCCCGGGGTCCAGCTGCAGGACGGGCACGCTCATCTTGGGCTTGCCGCACTTTTGCACCAGCTGGCTCTGCAGTGCGTTCAACTTCACGATATACTCGTGAGCCAGCGAGAGCGCATCGATCAGATCCTTCTCGGAGACTTCCTTGCCCCCCCCCTCAACCATGAGGACGGATTCCTCTGTGCCGGCCACGACTACGTCCACGTCGCTGTCGTCCAGCTCTGAGAACGTCGGGTTCACGACGAATCTACCCCCTATTCTGCCAATCCTGACGGCCGAAACCGGTTTCGGAAACGGCACCCGGGACACACTGAGGGCGGCGGAGGCACCTATCAACGCCAGCACGTCGGAGTCGTTCTGTTGGTCGGAAGACAGGACAGACGCAACTACCTGAAGCTCGTGCTTGAAGTCCTTGGAGAACATCGGCCGCACGGGCCTGTCTATGAGCCTGGAGCTCATGATCTCCTTCTCGTTAGGCCGCCCCTCCCTCTTGAAGAAACCTCCGGGAATCTTGCCAGCCGCGTAGGCTTTCTCTCTGTAGTCGACCAGAAGCGGAAGGAAACCGAGGGAAGTCTCCAGCGGCTCGTCCGAGGCGACGGCGGCAACCAGCACGACGGTGTCCCCGTAGCGCACGGTTACGGCTCCCGAGGCTTGCCTGGCAACTCTTCCCGTTTCGATGGTCAGGTTTCGCCCCGCCAGTTCCATTTCAGCGAATTCAGGCATGATGCATACCCTCCGAAAAAGAAAAACGGATAGCTCCTGCCGAACCCGCGCAGTGAGCAGGTTCGACGTCAAAAAGGATTGGGAGAGCTACCCTTTTACTTCCTGAGTCCAAGTTCTCTCACAAGGACTCTGTATCTGTCGATTCTGGTGGCCTTCAAATAGTCCAGAAGCCTTCGCCTCTGGCCCACCATTTTCAGAAGGCCTCTCCGGGAATGGTGGTCTTTCTTATGCACTTTGAAGTGCTCTGTAAGCGTTTTGATTCTCTCAGTAAGAAGAGCGATCTGCACTTCGGGCGAACCGGAATCCTGTTCGTGTAACCGGTACTGTCCTATGATCCCTCTTTTCGTGTCTTTCGAAAGAGGCACCTCGTGTCACCCCCCTTGCTGCACACGAACGATGGAGCCTCTGCGCCTGGCGCCGGCCCCTCGGTCAGACACAAGTTGCGATTTTAGCATAACCCCCGGAATTTAGTAAAGGAAAAATTACAGCAGAGGGCTCCCCCCTGTCAAGCCTCTCCTTCAGACTTTTTTGGGAGGGGCCAGAATTTCAAGCGTAATCTCATCAAAATCGACTAACCGACGACGTTTCAAGAAGATGCCTTAGAGCGGCCACGTCCTTCTTAATGGCCTTTCTTAAGTCCTCGAGCCCGGAGAACTTCCTCTCGGGCCGTATCCTGGCCGCGAACGTCAGGCGTATCTGTTCTCCCAAAAGCACCCCCTTGAGCCCCACCAGGTGAGCCTCCACCCGCCTCTCGCCTCTACCCACCGTCGGACTCGTTCCCACGTTGATGGCGGCCCTGTAGCTGCGCCCCCCGGTCTCCGCATATCCCGCGTACACTCCGTCAGCAGGCAGCAGTTTCCGCTCGTCCGGCGAGAGGTTGGCCGTCGGAAACCCCAGCTTCGTCCCGATTCCCTCACCCGGCACCACGACACTCTCCAGAGAGTACCCCCGCCCCAGGAGCCTGGCCGCAAGACCCACGTCTCCCGAGCAGACGGCATGCCTCGCCCTGGTGCTGCTGACAGGGTGACCGTCCACCACCACTGCATCAACTTCCAGCACAGAGAAACCACACTCCTGGCCGAGTGAACGCAACTGGTCCCTGTCACCCTCCCTGTCTCTTCCCATCCTGAAATCATGCCCTATCACGAGTTCCTTCACGTGAAGGGAACGCTGGAGATACTTCTTCACGAAGCTCGCCGCATCCAGAAGACCCATGGCCGGCGTGAATTCCAGGACCAATTCCACGTCCACTCCCAGATTGAGGAGGAGAGCATGTTTCTCCTGCGGCGTTGTCAGAAGAAAGCGCTCTTCCTTGAGCTTGCCCAGAACCTGGTCCGGGTGAGGGTCGAAGGTGAGCACGGCCGCGCTCAAACCCAGAGTCCTGGCACGTTCAGACACGATCTCGAGCACTCGCGCGTGACCCACGTGGACCCCGTCGAAGACTCCGACCGTGGCCACAGAACCTTTCGGGTTTCCTCTATCCATGTGTCTCCACCAGGACCTTCTCAAGCCGCACCACCGGCTCCGAACCGGCGAGAGGGGTCTTACCGATCGCCAGAAGCGCGCCGGTCGAGGAGAGAATCCGCACGTTCTGACCTTCTCCCACATCGGGGGCCAGCGTCTCTAACTGGTCCAGAGAGGGGCTCTGCCCGTACAGGACCCCCTGCTCCTCGCCAGCCAGAAGAGTGCATGCAGGAAGGAAAGCGAGAGCCTCCTCCAGGGAGGACACACTTGGAGCCGCAACCGGCTTCTCCTCCCCTTCAACCATCTTCTTCAACTGGTCAAGCCTGAACGAGTCCTCTGCGGAGAACGGGCCCACCCTGGTCCTTCGCAGAGCCGTGAGGTGAGCCCCGCAACCCAGCTTCCTTCCGAGGTCGCGGGCCAGGGCGCGCACGTAGGTGCCCTTGGAGCATCGCACGTAAAAGTCCAGCTCAGGAAGACGAAAGGCGTTCAGTCTGAACTCGTGTATCGTGACCTCACGAGGTTCGGTCTCGAACTCCTCTCCCCGCCTGGCCATCTCGTACAACCGCCTGCCCCTCCGCTTGAGAGCGGAGACCCGGGGAGGACGCTGGGAGATGGTTCCCACTAACGTCAGGGCAACCCTCTCGACCTCCCCTCTGGAAACAACGAAATCCCTGCTGGAACTGAGTACCTTGCCGTTCAGATCGTCGGTCTCTGTCTCCTCTCCGAGCCGGATAGTCCCCGAGTATTCCTTCTCAAGCTCCATGAGGAAACGCGTGACCTTCGTGGCTCTTCCCGTGCACACGAGCAGGACCCCGGTGGCAAAAGGGTCGAGGCTGCCCGCGTGGCCGACCTTGCGCATGCCAGCCAGTTTCTTGACCCGATCAACGGTTCCGTACGATGTGACCCCGCGCTCTTTGTCCAGGTTCAGGATCTTGTTATCTATCCAAGACCTCTGCAATGCTGCCAAGGATCCGCCCCTTAACGTCCGTCAGGGTGCCCGGCACCCTTGCTCCGGCCGCGTTGGAATGTCCTCCGCCTCCGAAGCCGCGCGCAATGAGATCAACGTCAACGGTACCGTCGGAGCGAAGGCTGACCTTGATCACTCCATCCGAGAGCTCTCTCAGAAACACCGCGACCCTCGCATCTTCAACCGCCATTGCGAAGTTGACGACTCCCTCGAGCTGGTCTCCCGAAATCCCGCTGCTCTCCACCTGGTTTCTGGCCAGGCACAAGAGCGTGACGTCGCCGTTGTGGCTCACCTCGAGCGACCGGAGCGCTTCTCCCACGAGGCGCACGGCAGCCGGTGCTTTCCTGCCGAAGACCTGCGCCGCGATGGCGGCAGGGTCCGCCCCCTTCTGAACCAGGTCAGCAGAAACAGTCAAGGCTTCGCGGGAAGTGTTGGAGAGTCTGAAGGAGCCGGTCTCGGCGAGCACCGCGGTGTAAAGGCAGGTCGCGACATCGGGGCTCACCGCCTCGCCCAATTCGGAGATGAGTTCGAGCACCAGGACCGCGGCTGCGCACGCGTCCGGCCTGACCAGGTTGATGCTGCCGAACCGTGCGTTGCTCTCGTGGTGGTCCATGTTCACAATCGGAAAGCCCCCGTTCGCCAGGATCTTCTCCACGCTCCCGATTCTGGACATGCTCGTGCAGTCGAGAACGAAGGCGACTTCGACATCGCTCATCGCTTCTGAGGGTTCCAGTAGCAGATGAAGTCCCGGAAGGAACTCATACCTCGAAGGGAGCCGGTCCTCGTTCACGACCGCAACCTTCTTGCCCATCCCTTCTAGAGCCAGGGCCAGGCCCAGCTCTGACCCCACCGCGTCACCGTCGAGGTCCACGTGAGAGGTGACCAGAAACGAGCTCGAGGAGCGAACAAGGCCGGCTACGTCACTGAGACTCAAGAGTCCCTCCACCATCCTTCTCTCTGAGATCTTTGAGAACTTTGCTTATCCTTATCCCGTGCGCGATGGACCTGTCGGGTCTGAACGAAAGCTCCGGTATGAACCTCAGTGTCACTCGCTTGAAGAGTTCGCTTCGAATAAATCCCGAGGCTCCGGCGAGAACCTTCAGCCCGCTCGCGAGTTCCTCCTCGGTTCCGGGGCTGCTTATGAATACCTTGGCATACCGCAGGTCCGGACTCACCTCTACGGACGTGACCGTTAGAAAGCCGAGTCTCGGGTCCTTCATCCGGCGGCACATGATTTCGCTTATCTCCTGCCTGAGGAGGTCGCCGACACGCTGCATACGCTGCGAACTCATATCACTCCCCGCACTATCGAACCGGTCAATGGAAAGTCGTCTCCAGGCCGATAATCTCAGCCCTCTCCTCCCCTTCTACGACGCGGACTATTCGGGAGAGCTGGCCCTCCAGCACCCTTTTTTCCACACCCACCACAGCCACGCCCAACGCGGCCCTCTGCCACAGGTCGTGATGGTCCACCTCCGCGACCGACGCGTTGAACCTGCTCTTGAGTCGCTCCTTGATCCTGTTTACCACGGAACGTTTCGCCTTGAGCGAGGTGCTACCCGGGATATGCAGTTCAATGCGGATGGTCCCTACAATCAAGCGTGGGCCTCAGGCAGAGGTTTAACGGCGGACAGGTGAGCCATGACGCATCACAGCCAGCAGTTAGATGGTCCTTGCGACTTCTTCTACGGTGTATGCTTGAAGAACGTCCTTTACCTCTATGTTCTCGAATCCCTCGAGCCCTATTCCACATTCGAACCCGGCGCTGACCTCCCTGACATCCTCTTTGAATCGCTTGAGAGACCGGATAAGCCCGTCAAAGAGAACTTCGCCGTCGCGCAGGAGCCGCACCCGGGCGTTGCGCCGAATCGTACCCGAAGTCACGAAGGAACCGGCTATCGCGCCGACCTTGCTCAGCCGGAATACCTCTCGAACTTCGGCCGAACCGATGACCGTCTCCTTCCTTTCGGGCTTCAGAAGACCGGACATCGCCTTCTTGATGTCTTCGACGGCCTCGTATATGACCTTGTAGAGTCGAACGTCTACACCCTCACGCTCCCTCAACTCGTTTGCGCCCGGCTCTGCCCGCACTCCGAATCCGATGATGACCGCATCCGACGCGGCGGCGAGCAGGACATCCGACTCGTTAACCGTGCCGACGCCACGGTGAATGATGTTTAGCTTCACTTCCTCCGACCGAATGCCGGCCAGAGCATCACAGAGGGCCTCTACCGAGCCTCCAACGTCGCCTTTCACGATGAGTCGCAGCTCGTTTGCTCCCCGCTTGATTTCGTCGTAAAGGTCACTCAGCGTCATGTGCCGTCGCAGCCTGTATTCGTGTTCTCTGTGCAGTTGCTGGCGCTTCACAGCAATCTCCCGAGCTTCCCTGTCGTCGCGAGTCACCGCGAAGCTGTCACCGGCCTGAGGGGTGCCGGTCCAGCCCAGCACCTCGACAGGAGTGGAAGGTCCCGCCTCTCTCACCCTGTCGCCTCGCTCGTTGCACATCGCTCTCACTCTGCCGTAGAACAAGCCGGAGACGAAGGGATCGCCAATTCGAAGCGTGCCTTCCTGCACGAGGATCGTAGCCACGATGCCTCTTCCCTGCTCCACCTTCGCTTCTATCACCACTCCTCTTGCACGCCTGACGGCGTCCGCCTTCAGCTCCAGGAGTTCTGCCTGCAGCAGTATCATCTCCAGCAGCCTGTCCACGCCAATACCGGTCTTTGCAGAGATCTCGACGCAGACGGTCGTTCCGCCCCAGTCTTCGACCACCACCCCCGCCTTGGTGAGCTCCTGCTTCACCAGTTCCGACTTCACGCCTGGAAGGTCCATCTTGTTAATGGCCACTATGATCGGCACCCCGGCTGCCTTGGCGTGGTCGATCGCCTCGATGGTCTGAGGCATGACCATGTCGTCCGCGGCCACGACTATCACGACTATGTCCGTCGCCTGCGCACCTCGCGCACGCATGGCGGTGAAGGCCTCGTGGCCCGGGGTATCGAGGAACGTGACCCGCCCGCCCTCCAGCTCGACCTCGTAGGCGCCTATGTGCTGCGTGATACCGCCCATTTCTCCGGCGATGACGTTACTTCTTCGTATGTAGTCCAGAAGCGAAGTCTTGCCGTGGTCAACGTGGCCCATGATCGTCACCACGGGAGCCCTCGCTACCAGCTCTGCCGCCGGCGCAGTAGGTTCCTCGATGAGCTCAGACCCGTACTCCGAGACAAACTCGACCTCGAATCCGAACTCGTCCGCCACCGCGACTATGCTGTCCCTGTCCAGCCTCATGTTGACGTTCACCATCAGGCCCAGTTCCAGGCAAGACGCAAGCACCTCATTGGGCTTGCGGCCCAGACGCGTAGCAAGTTCCGCAACGGTGAGATACTCACTGACCTTGATCAGCTTCGCCTCTTCTGCAACAGCTTCCTCGCCCTCCTCCGCTCTTCGCCTTCTTCTTCTCACCCTGGAGACGTCCATCCCCGCGAGCGTGCGCTTCACGCTTTCGCGCACCGCCTTTTCGTCCACGACCCTCTTCCTTCTCGGGACTCTTGCTCGCAGTTTCTTCTCGGGTGGCTTTTTGGCGACCTTCGGAACAGGCTTCTTGGCCACGGTCTCAAGCCGCGCCGCCCGCTTCTCCATCTTGCGGGCGTACTCCTCCTTGACGGCCTGTTTCTCCTTCTCGAATTTCTTCCTCACCTTCTCGACAGCTTCGCTGTCCAGGGTACTCATGTGGCTCTTGACCCGAATCCCGAAGCCTCGCACAACTTCCAGGAGCGCAACGCTCGAGATATTCAGTTCCTTGGCCACCTCGTAAACGCGCCGTTTGCCCAAAAAAGCCACCTCCAATGGGGCCGTCACTCATTGCGAGCCGTACGGCTCTATTCTGCCGGCTTCTCCTGGCCCGCCTCGTCTTCTTCGCCAGGGGCCGGCTCCGTGGCTGCCTCGCCTCCGGTCTGGCCTTCAAGCCCTGTGCCACCGGGGCCTTCTTTCGGTGCAGCCTTCTTCTGGACTGACGCTTCCTCGTCAGCCCGCGACTCGGCTTTCACTTCTTCCTCCTCTTCCCCGGTCTGCGGTGTCCCTTCCTCCGCTCCCTCCGACTCCTCAACCTCAGCTTCTTCCTCTTCTTCTTCTTCCTCTTCTTCCTCCTCTTCTTCGTCCTCTTCTTCCTCCTCTTCCTCGGCTTCCTCTTCTTCTATCTCCTCTTCGAAGCTCAGGCCGCAGGATGGACATTCAGTCGCGTCCACAGGTACAAGCGAGCCGCATTCGCTGCATTTCACCATCTCATCGCTCGGCTCCTCTTCTTCCTCTTCCTCGAAGCCGCGGGAGGGTTCCTCGCGGGCCATTGCACGCTCGCGCTCCGTTGGCACGCCGGCTTTGGGGCGT
>CP070702.1:182472-190606 GCA_020349905.1 Candidatus Eiseniibacteriota bacterium | reverse complement strand
TACACCCAGTCCTATCAGCGTGAACATGTTAAGGTTCCGGGTCTGCAGAGACTTCCAACCGCGCGCCAGGAGCGGCCAGCCGGCCCAGAGCACTACCGGAGTAGCCAGCGCGAACTCTATCCACTGGACCTTGCGCATGGAAAGTGCAGCCGGCAGAAGCGAGGGCAAAAGGTCGGCCGTCATGGCAAGCAGGAACACGGGCAGGGCCAGTACGAGGCCTATCCAGAAACGCCGCGTCATGTCGACCAGTTCGGGATTTGTTTCCTGCGGCGCAACCGTTCGTGGCTCGAGAGCCATACCGCACTTCGGACAACTGCCAGGGTGGTCCTGCACGACTTCCGGATGCATCGGACACGTGTACTCGGTTTTCCCCGAAACGGGGGGCACCCCGGAAGGTTCCAGCGCCATGCCGCACTTCGGGCAATCTCCCGGCTCGCATTCCTGAATCTCCGGATGCATGGGGCACGTGTAGGAGGCCGCGGGCTCCTCCGTGCTTTGAGCGGGCACGGCTTCTTTCTCAAAATATTGCTCGGGATTCGCTTTGAACTTGCGCAGGCAGGATTCGCAGCAAAAATAGAAATCCTCACCTTTGTAGCTGGTATGGTGTTTGGAGTCAGCCGAGACTTCCATCCCACAGACTACGTCTCGAGCCACGGATTACCTCCTATTCCCTTCAACGATGCATGGGATAAGCGCCGACAGCCGCCGTCTGGCTCTGTTTGTCTCGAATGTCAGAAATCTATCACCGCTCTTGGTTCTCTTCAATCGCGCCCTTTGAGCAGAAGGCTGCGATGAGGATAGGATCGCCACTGGAGAACTTATGGCGCGAACTCAAGGCATACAAAACAAGTTCCGTGCCAGGGGGGGCCTCGCTCTATTCTCTTGAACTGCAAACAATTACTGCCCTGGCCCACCTGGACTCAGCTTGCGCTGTAGAATATTCCACGCTTGCCTGTCCGGAGTTGCAGAATAGTGTGCGTCTGTTCTGCTGCGAGCCAAGGAGTCCGGGCCCGGATTCTTCTTGACACGACCACACCTGATAGTTCAATACACCCTTGTGTGATGGCTCGCTGTCGCTGACGCCGGTCCCAGTTGTCTCACAGCGCTGGGGCAACCAAAAAGGAGGGAGGCTCTGATGAAGCTGCTCAAGGGACTTTCACACTTGTGCTTCGCTCTCGGCTTCGTCTCTATCGTTGCCGCGATGGTGGTCTGGGCTGTTTCCAAGGGCCAGGGCACACCCGAGGAGCTCGCTCACGCCGAACGTTTCGGTATATTCGTCGGGCTCTGGGCACCCACGTTCTTCATACTGTCCAATCGCTTCGACCGCTATGCCGACAAAGTGACCCAGTGAGCCGTCCTGGAGCGGTCGGGGGGCCCGGAAACGCGAAAAGCGGTCTACGATTGGCCGCGCGGGTCAGTAGTCGCCTGAAGAGCTCCTTGGGCCGCCAAGGACAAAAGCACACATGGGCCACGAGTGGTCGTAAGGTAACGTGTGCCCGCGGAAGGTAGCATGCGGGAGGTAGCATGAAACTGTCTGCCGAAACCAAGGTTCACGAACTCCTCAAAGCACACCCGTTTCTGGAAGAATCCCTGGTGACCTTCAACCCCAAGTTCGAGATGTTGAGGAGTCGAATGGCGCGCGCCACCATCGGCCGTTTCGCAACCCTGCGCACCGCCGCCGGCATAGCGAACGTCGATATAGACCGTCTGCTTCAGCACATCGCCTCCGAAATCGAAAAGCAGACAGGCGAACGTGCCGAAGTGGACACGTCGGCCGCTGCCGGTCTCACCCGTGATCAGCGCCTGGAGACGCTCAAGGAGATTATAAGCGACCTCCACGCGGGAGGAACTCTCGAAGAGGCAAAGAAACGCTTTTCAGAGGCGCTAGAAGACGTGGAACCGTCCGAGATAGCTGCAATGGAGGAAGAACTCATAAGGGGTGGACTCCCGGTTTCAGAAGTGCAGAGGTTGTGTGACGTACACGTGGGAGCGTTTCGCCACGCGCTGGACGAACACGGCCAGGTCCAGGCAGAGCCCGGACATCCTGTCCACACCTACATGGAGGAGAACAAGGTCATAACCCGGCTCGCCAATGAGCTGGGCGCCATCGCCGGAGACGTCGAGCGTGAACGAGAGCCGGCGGTGAAGCTCAAGCAGGCGCTCCCCGTCATCGAACAGCTGAGGGGCGTCGAGAATCATTACGAGAGAAAGGAGAATCAGCTCTTCCCGCTACTGGAGCGGCGTAACGTAACCGGCCCCTCGCAGGTCATGTGGGGCGTACACGACCAGATACGAGCGGAGCTGAAGGTCGTAAGGGCCGCTGCCGAGAAGGGTGAGGCAAAGGCTTTCGCGACCGCCGCTACTGCGCTTGCGCGCGACCTCGTTGAGATGGTCTACAAGGAAGAGAAGATTCTGTTTCCCATGTCGCTGGAGGCCCTGACGGAACAGGAGTGGGCGGAAATCCGTCGCGGCGAAGACGAGCTCGGCTACGTCCTGGCCAGACCTGCAGCAGGATGGACCGGAGAGGAAGCCGTCAAGCCACAGCCAGGGCCTCCGGGCCGTGGGATTCTGGAACTCACCACCGGGAAGCTTTCTCTCGAGCAGCTGAACCTCGTCCTCACCCATTTGCCAGTGGACCTCTCGTTCGTTGACGAAGAAGATACTGTCCGGTTCTACTCCGAAGGACCCGAGCGCATCTTTCCGCGCAGCCCGGCTGTCATCGGACGCAAGGTGCAGAAATGCCATCCCCCAACCAGCGTCAACGTGGTTCAGGAGATACTGGACTCCTTCAGAGCCGGCAAGAAGGACGTGGCCGAGTTCTGGATTCAGCTTCAGGGGAAGTTCATCCACATCCGTTACTTCGCGGTGCGAGACAAGACAGGTGCGTATCGTGGCTGCCTCGAGGTCAGCCAGGACGTTACCTCAATCCGCTCGCTGGAGGGCGAACGTCGCCTGCTGGACTGGGGATCCGGCTCGAGGTGAGAGTGTGTCGGCGCACAGGCAAATGGTCCCGCTGAAGAAATCTGGACCCAGCAGCCTCACGAGCGGGTCAACCGCCTTCTGCCACAACCACACGCAAGCGGATTGACGGCGCAGTGCCTCCTGCCGCACAAACAGGTTGCCCACCCCCCGTCCACCCGCCGCAGACACAAGTGCATTGACATCTCACATTTCTTGTATTATTATATTAGGTTAGGACGACAGCCGTGAGGGGAGCGAGGGCCGAAGTCTCTCCGGTTGAATCTCTTGCCTGCCAGATAGCACGTCCAGAGCAACAATGTAACCGGAGACTCGAGAAGCAGTTGTAACGATTCCGCTCATACAGCGTCAGAGCGTGGGCCTCTGCTTCCCGAGAAGCGGTCTGACCTGGCTCCCTGGGTGCGTTCCTGCGCTCGGGGCGTATTTGTTCTGCCTCATTGCGGCGTCGGCCCGAAGTCGCCGCGCTGCGAGCGGGACGGTGCATCCCCGGGAGCAGTCCAACCAGTCACAGCGGTGGCCGGGCGCCGCCAGCGGGTACGGTGCTCCGATGAGCCCGAAAATCGGTGAGACGATTTCCCACTACCGGATCCTCAAGAGGCTGGGAAAGGGAGGGATGGGGGTCGTCTACAAGGCCGAGGACACTCGGCTCAAGCGATTTGTGGCCCTCAAGTTTCTTTCCGCGGAGCTGACGGAGGGCGAGGCAGCACGGAAGCGCTTTCTCCGCGAAGCTCAGACCGCCTCCAAGTTGGACCATCCCAGCATCTGCAGCATCCACGAGATAGACGAGACGCAGGACGGCCGGCTCTTCATATCCATGGCCTTCTACGAAGGGGAGGCGCTGAGGGAAAGACTCCAGCGTGGTCCTGTGCCGTTGGCCGAAGCACTGGACATCGCCTGCCAGGTAGCTGCGGGGCTTTCCAAAGCCCACGACAACGGCGTACTCCACAGAGACGTAAGCCCTGCCAACATCATGATCACCAAGGCAAACGGCGTCAAGATCATCGACTTCGGCCTGGCCAAGCTAAAGGACCAAAGCAAGCTCACGCGCACGGGCAGGACACTGGGAACGATAGTATACATGTCGCCCGAGCAGGCCAGGGGGGATCCTGTCGATGCGAGGTCCGACATCTTTTCCCTGGGTGTCGTCCTCTACGAGCTTCTGGCAAATCGCCTTCCGTTCGACGGGGAGCACGAGACGGCTGTGCTCTACAAGATACTGAACGTTGACCCCGAGCGACTTTCCAGATTCCAACCAGAAATTCCCGATGGGCTCCAGCAGATAATCGACAAGGCCCTGCAGAAAGAGCCTTCCTCGCGATACCAGAGCATGTTGGAGATGCGGGAAGACCTACTTCGAGTCGCGGCGGGACTGAAGCCGGCTCGAGCCGCACTTCCCCGGCGTTACCTTAGAGTGGTCGTGCCCCTGGCCGCCGCTGTGGTCGTCGCAGTTTTCATCTGGACCTCACCGGAGCTGCAAGGCCGTCTGAAGAGGTCACTCGGTATGGAACCTCCGCCCTTGCACCTCGCAGTGATTCCTTTCGAAAACGTGGGCGGCGACCCGACCAACCAGGCCTTCTGCGACGGTCTTGTGGAGACAATTACTTCACAGCTGACGCAGCTGGAGCAGTTTCACGATTCGCTCTGGGTCGTTCCGGCGAGCGAGGTGCGGGTTCGGGGCGTGGCCAGTCCCAGCGAGGCTCGTAAGATGTTCGGCGTGAATCTGACTGTGACAGGCTCAGTACAGAGTACGGGCGCCGGGATTCGAGTGACGCTGAATCTAGTGGATTTTGCCAAGAAAGGGAGACCGCGCCTGCTGAGAGGGGTCACAGTCGACCATCCTGTGGGAGGTGCCTCTTCATTCCAGGATGAGACGGTTCTGCGGCTCGCCCAAATGCTGAACGTAGAGCTTCTCCCCCAGGAGCAAGGTGTACTCGGGGCAGGCGGGACAACGGTATCGGCCGCTTACTATCTATACTTGCAGGGGCGCGGTTATCTGCAACGATATGAGAGGAGGGAGAACATCGACCGTGCAATCGTTCTCTTTGAATCCGCTATCTCACAGGATTCTCTTTACGCCCTGGCGTATGCAGGGCTGGGAGAAGGATACTGGCGCAGGTACGGAGACTCGCGCGACCCGCAATGGATAGAGACGGCCAGGAGAAACTGCGAGCGAGCCATAGAAATCAGCGGCCCGCTCTCACCGGCGCACGTAACTCTCGGGATGATTCACAGTGGGACAGGTGAGCCGGAGAAGGCAATTTCCGAATTTCGGCTTGCGCTGTCGCTAGACCCTGGAAACGCCGGAGCCTACCGCGGGCTGGCCGACACCTATCGCGTGCTCGGCAAGACTGCCGAGGCGGAATCGACCTATCTAAGAGCAATCGCGATGAAGCCCGATTACTGGGGAGGCTACTACGACCTCGGGCGCTTTCATTGGTACGACGGACGCTATGAGAAGGCCGCGGACGCCTTCCGAAAGGTCGTGGAGCTCACGCCAGACAACATGCTCGCATACAACAGCCTGGGTATTACTCTCCTCACACTAGAGCGCCACGCGGAGGCGCGGGAGATGTTCGAGATGTCCGTCAAGCTGGAGCCCAACCAGCACCGAGCGTATACGAACCTAGGAGCTCTCTACCTCATCGAAGGACGCTACGCCCAGGCAGCAGAAATGAGCAAGAAAGCAGTGGAGGAGGGCGATACGAGTTACAGAGCCTGGTCCAATCTGGCCAGCGCCTACTACTGGCTACCAGGGAAGAGAGAAGAATCACACGAAGCCTTTCGACGCGCGGCAGAGCTGGCCGAGGAACAGAGAAGGACCAATCCTCTCGACGCCCACGCTATCGCTAGCCTGGCCGGTTACTATGCAATCCTCGCCGAGAAAGGCCGCGCGTTGGCCCTCCTTGAGGAAGCGCTACGAATAGAGCCGAACGACAACCGCGTGGCTTACTTCGCCGGCCACGCTTACGAGCAGCTGGGCCGGCGTGACAGGGCACTGGAACTGATTGGCAAGGCGGTGGCCGGCGGGTACTCGAAGGCGGAGATTGCCCGCGATCCGTGGTTACGCGAGCTGCGGAAGGACAAACGCTTTCCGCATCTCATGGGAAGCAACGGCGAGGCAGCTGGGGAGTAAGAGGTTCCGCAAGCGCGAAGTGCCCCACTCGTCCATCGCCGGCAACGTCTCACTCACACAAGGAGGTCATCATGTTCGGCAATCGCACTATCCAGATAAGGAGGAACACGGACGGCAGATGGATCGTGGCTCGAGATGATCCCAAGAAACCGTTCAAACCTGGGGACAGGATAACGTGGACACTGGATCCCAAAGAGTATCCCAATATCTCAGCTCATTTCCAGTTCGTGGACCTGGACTTGGTGGAGGATTGGAACAAGGGCGCATCCCCACCCGCAATCACTGCTGATTTGACCGCCAAGATAGACCAAGGGGCGGGGAGTCTGTTGCTTCAGATCCGAAAGGATGTTTTCCTGCCCCTGAGCAAGCGATTCTACGCGGTCTGGATCCGGGACCCGGCGCTTCCACTTGGAGGCTGGTATGCCGTAGGGGAAACTCTCAATCCCCCCCCCGAGCTGGACCTCGGACCGTAGGGAGGTCTTAGGTCACTGGGCCTCTGGCCGCGCTCACGAGCGAAGCCGGGTCCTGTTGGTAAAAAATCTTTAGAAGCTCGTACAGTTCGGCGTGATGTCGCTTGAGTTGCCGGGGTCTCTCGAAGAAAAACTCTGTGGCAACGGCGAAGAACTCCGCGGGGCTCGTTGCAGCGTAGCTGTCTATCAGAATCGGGCGGTCCCGCTCGATGTTGCGGATGAGTGTTTCGTATTCTCTACTAAAGACCTGCGTCCAGGCCTCGTACATAGAGGCGTCCGGCAAGACGGGCGCGCCGTCTGCCGCACCGGTTTCTTCGTCCAGCTGATGGGCGAACTCGTGGAACACCACGTTCCGACCGTCGCGCATGTTCCTGGCGCCCCTGAGAACGTCGTCCCAGGAAAGAACCAGGGAACCCTTGTCCCACGTCTGGCCGGAAAGCACTTCCATGCCTTCCGACACTATCCCGCCTGGCTTGCGCCTTCGCATGGGGGCAAGGTACGCTCCGGGATAGACGAGAATAGACACCAACAGGGGATAGAAATCGGTCGGGCGCTTGAGAAGAAGCACGCAGGCCTGAGCGGCGATCGTGAGGCGTATCTCGTCTGTGATCCTCAACCCCCCCAGACCCTCAAAGCGCTTCTCGGCCAGAAAGACGTGTGTGAGTCCTCGAAGCTCCGCCTGCTCCTCAGCCGGGAGTATCCTGTAGTAGGGAACGTTCCGCACGACGACGGCAAGCCACTCGGAGGGAAACGTGGCCCTCATCAATCGCTCTCGTCGTCGCTTCTTTGTCTGGAAGATTTTCAAAAGACGTTACACCGACTTTGCAACTGTCACCGTCGTAGAATTGAACCTCGGACCTCTGCCGATTTTTTGTGGTTCGCAGCTCGTGAGGCAATTCAGCGGCTCACCAGTAAGTGCCTCGGATTGACTCGGCGCCCACAGGACGCCTTCAAGAACCGTGTCTGAGACCATCACCTTCATTCGCACGCGACCGCGTTCGTTCGCGAGCGTGGCCTCGTCACCGTCCTGAATTCCCAGTCGGCCGGCGTCCCCGGGGCTCATGGTGACCACCGCCGGAATCGGTCCGTAGACCTCCTGAAACTGTGTGTTTGTGTAGTGGGGCGTGGCGCTGGTGAGAAGGATGAACTCGCCGCCCTCGAGACGCAACGGAGCCTGGGCCGGCAAGGGACTCAGCCCTAGCTGTGCCGCCCGGGTGGAACAGAACTCAATCCGACCAGACGGCGTCGGAAACTCACCCTTCGGCCTCGTTCTGAGTCGCAGCATCTTCCCCGACATGAGGGCTCTGAAATCCCCTCCCTCGAGCGCACCCCCGACCGCCGTCTCTAGAACTGTCCACGGGTCTTCGAAGAGCCACTCCTCTTTCAGGCCAAGTCGCCTTGCGATTTCGCGAGCCACCCACAGCTCCGTTCGGCTGTCAGTCACCGGAGGCACGGCTCTCTCAGAGAGCCGAACGTACCCGTGACCCCAGGGTATGACCAGGTCTTCCTTCTCCAGAAACGTGGGTGCGGGAAGAACAGCGTCCGCATAATC
>CP070702.1:178231-182372 GCA_020349905.1 Candidatus Eiseniibacteriota bacterium | reverse complement strand
GGGAAGACAGGTGGGGTACGGGCTCCAGGAGTCTTTATGCCAGGAGCCGCGACACCGAGCGGACGCCTCCTGTGCAGCTTAGCCGTGAAAGCGTGAAAGCCACCGAGCCCTGCGTCGACGCCGGCACGGACGGCTCCGTCCACGCAGTCTGGACGAGCAGCCCCAAGGAGAGAGAGGAAATCGTGTACCGGGAGTTCTCGGACGGTTCGTGGAAAGCACCCGTGCGGCTGAGCAACCGGTCGTGGACGTGTAAGCGTGCGGCCGTATCGGCGGACGAAAAGAGGGGACTGCACGTCGTCTGGGAGGACCATCGTTCAGAAGTTCCGTCTGTATGTTACAGGGAGAAGCGAGACGGGAAATGGAAGAAGGAGACTCTTCTTAGCGGCGGGAAATCGAGCGCCTTTAGACCCAGCGTGGCAGCGGGCCCCGGCGGAACCACCCACGTGGCCTGGTACGAAGGCGAATCGGGCCTCACCGAGGTCGTCTACACGGGCAGAAGCGGCTCCAGGTGGAGCCGTCCAGTGCGATTGACTTCCTCGTCCGCCCCGACGTATTTCGTTTCAATAGCTGACGGCCAGGATGGAAGTGTTCACGTCATATTCCAGGACAGACGCAGAGACACTCACGACGTCTACTACAGGGTAGGCAGACCGCGGTGACACGTTACCCGAGGAGGAGAGATGCAGGACACTTTTGAAGTCATTGTTCTGATAGGAAGACCTGCCGCCGGAAAGAGCGAGGTAATCGACTATCTCAAGAAGCTGGACGTGGAAACCCGTAAGAAGAGATTGGGAATTGGAGCCTTTGAGGAAATCGACGATTTCCCTTTCGTCTGGGAGACGTTCGAGATAGACGACATTCTCTCTAAGCACGGCAAGGAGCGCGCTTTTACGACTCCGGACTACTACTTCAAGGACCACTTTGTCTGGAACCTGTTCATAGAGAGAATAAACCTGGAGTTCGCCAAGAAGCTCGCACGGGACCCCGATTATCTCAAGAAGACGACGGCGATAGTGGAGTTCGCTCGCGGCGGGGAGAACGCGTTTAAGGAGGCCTTCGATCTCCTGTCGGACGAGATACTCGAGCGCGCCGGAATAGTCTACATCAAGGTGTCGTACGAGGAGTCGTGTCGCAAGAACAGGCGCCGATTCGACCCCAAGCAGGCCGACAGCATACTCTACCACTCCCTTCCCGACGACAAAATGGAGTTCTACTACAGGGAGAACGATTGGGACAAGCTCGCGAAGGGAGACGACGGGCACATCAGCATCAAGGGACACTCGGTTCCGTTCTCGATCTTCCACAACGAACCCGAGGTCACCGACAAGCCGGAGGAACTGGGAGCGGCCCTGGAGGACGTTTTTGCCCGTCTGCGAAAGAGAATGCAGGAGAAGGCGAAGGCACAGACATGAGGCCCTGTGGCCGGTGAGCCAGCGCACGCGAGTATGGACATTCGGCCCGCTGCTCCCATATCCCGGTGCTCCTGAGGGAGTGAGTCAGGCTTCCGGCTCCGGTTCTCTCTCGCAATGCTCTCGCGCCCCGACTCGGAGTTCGCCCGGCGTTCCTATTTGGCTTCTATTTCGTGTTCGGCCAGAAGCTCTACCACGCGCTTCCTCTCGGCAATGCTCAGGAACCCGACCGCAATTAAGATGAAGGCCAGCGAAATCCAGTCCTGCAGGACCGGGAAGCGTCCCTTGAACGCGAAGTAGAAGACGAGAGTCGCGGTGGTGCCTGCTATGAGGGACGTGAGCCGGTTCACGAGGCCGGCGAAGGTTGCCGTCCTGCCCTTGAACATGAAGAGAAACACGGAGAAGAACGCCACCATTCCGAACGCCATTCCTGCAAGTACGGCCTGCCGCCAGAGCGGAAGCGGGTCGATGATCGCGCCCCTGAAAAGTCCGATCTGTGTAAGGTCCCACCCCATTATCCGCGGCGAGTGAAAGACAAACAGAGTCGCCAGAATCAGGGTGACGCTCGCTGATATCTGCTCGATGCCGAAGAACCACTTGTTGTTGAGCTTCACTCCCTTGCCCCGGGTGTTCTTGTAGTAGTTCATTATGTAGATACGAATGGAGTACGCCACGATGTAGCTGCCCAGGATGCTCGTGGCGGCGCGTGAGCGGATGAAGTCGAAACCTCCCTCTCCCACCCAAAACATCTGGACCCCGGCCGCGAGGAGGGCGAACACTACTCCGATGTTCTCTTCCACGTAGACTTTCTTGTGAAGAATACCCTGCCTTATCTGCACCGCGTCCACCGCCCTACTGATGATGATGACGCTGGCCCGCATGATGACCATGGCCACCATGACGGAGATGGGCAGGGTATACATGAGAGTCGTGGTGGGAATCACTACCGCCGTGCAGACGCCAGAGGGAATTATGTAGAGGAATTCGCGCGGGAATCTGAGGCTTCCCCACTGCGCCGTCTGGATGGAGGCCGATTTGAACCAGCGCAGCGCCAGCACGACCCCCACGGCCAGACTGGTTCCCCCAAGAGTGCTGTAGACCAGGAATTCTATTCCTTCCATGCCCGGAAAGCCGAGCTCGGGGCGCCCTAGGAAGTACTTGACCGTCACCCCGGTGATAACGTAGAAAACAAAATACCCCAGACAGAGTTGGAGTAGCCTTCCGGTACTGCCTTCGCCTGTTCTCCACATATCGGTTCGTCTCCGTCCAGTGTCAACGAGAAGTGCCACGCACGAACGGGTGTCTGGCTAGCTTAGAGCACGGACGTGCAAAAGTCGAGGAAATACTGGCGAGGCAGAGGCCGCGCAGAGAGACATCCTCTCCACACGGCCACGAAATGGCCAACTGTGCCGTACGCTGCAGAAGACTTGTTCAACCCTAAGGCGCCTCACCTGAGCCGTGGCGAAGCGAGCCTAGATACCACAATCCACGGAAGCGAGAGACCGAGCCCCCATACGGCGAACTTCCACGGAGCCTCCAGCAGGTGGTCGGCCACGATGACAACTGCCACGACCGCCGTGAGCAGAAGAGAGGTCAATGCCCTGTTCATGTCACATTTCACTCCTGCAGGGACACGGTCAGGCAGACGGCGGCCGAGACCCCGCAACACGCGGCCATGCATTTCAGCCACAGCGGTCCGGTGAACGCACAGCCCGCGATGCAGACGCTGCAGGAGACAGCAAAGCACTCGGCCCACTTCTTCCTGTCAAGCGACACAGGCTCTTCCTCTCCCTCGGCCGAGATGACCTGGACCAGCTCCCCCGTCGACGTGTCGACCGTGACTGCGACCGCGGCCGCGTCGGCTTCTCTGAAGACCAGGGCGGAGAAGAACCTGTCACCCCGGGGATTTCTCATCGGGAGAACCGTGCAGCCCGGCCTTCCGAGCCCTTCCGGTGCGGGGAACCCGAATGCCTCATCGGTGAGCTCGTGCATGCCGAGCCTTCGACAGTGGAAGAGGATTCTTCTGGCTTCCTCGCTCTCTCGCAACGTCCTCACTTTCTCCGATACGTCTGAGGCAAACAGCTGAGGGGCCAGCGACTCGCGTCCTCTCCCTTCTCCGGGCTCCACCCCCACTTTCTCCCCGGCCTTGAGGTCTCCCCAGGCGGCTCGTCCGTCTCCCACGACTTGTCCCTTGTGAGCGTGTCCGTTCTGCTGCACATATTCCCTATGCTCTCGTTCTTCTTCGCACTTCACCTGCCCGGCGTGTTCCCTCGCCTGTGCCCGTGCGCTGTGTGAAGTGAACGCGATAACGAGAGCCACGTACAGGGCAGCCACAACGAGTTGTTCTCGTCTTCCCCACATTCTTCCACTCACAACCACCACCCCCTGTCGTCATGAACCAGAGAAGAGCGCCGGGCCTCTGCCCGGCCACCTGTCAACCGTCCAGGCGCCCGCGCGGTCAATTGTCCGGCCGGGGTGCCGTCAACCATTTGGTCAACCGTCGGTCGGCAGCCGGTCAACCGCGCGGTCAAGAGCGTCGTCCGCCGCAGCGCGCGACCGACACGCTCCCGAACAGGGCAAGTCTTGTGCCAGCTCTCCCACGGGCAAGGGCGCCGGAACGTGCAGCGATTGCGCCGGGCGGAACCGAAGGGCAAGCCAGGCGGCTGTCAACTGCGAACAGGGGCCAGTCAACCAGGTTCACGTCAAGCGGGAGGGACGATTACTCGAAGCTT
>CP070702.1:175265-178131 GCA_020349905.1 Candidatus Eiseniibacteriota bacterium | reverse complement strand
CGTTACCAAAGATGGATGTCAAGTCCTGTCAACATTGGATCGGAATTTGTGGGTGCTGTAGGAAGTGGTATCGTGGCGTGAAGGAGAAGAACCATGAGTAATGTCCTTGATGGTAAGGTAGCCGTCGTGACTGGAGTCGATACGACAGTCGGGCAGGCTGTAGGCTTCGCGTTTGCGCAGGCAGGCGCATTCGTCGCACTCTCTCATGACCGGAATCTGGAATCCGAGGGTCGCCACGAAACCTACCAACTCGCAGAAGACTCGGGGCTCAGCTCAATCACTGTCTCTGCTGACCCGTCGAAGTGGGAGGATGTGGACCGACTGGTTACAAGAACCGTAGAGGAGTTCGGCCGCCTGGACATTGCCGTGTGCGGTAGCTCTATTGCCCACACAGGCTCAGCGACAGACACGACATGGGAAGACTGGAACCTCGTCATGACAAGGAACGTAACCAGCGCGTTCCTGCTGTCCAAGAGGGCGGTTCAGCAGATGCTCGCCCAGGGTGATGGCGGAAGCATCATCCACATCTCGAGCGTCGCTGGATACCTTCTGGCTGTGCCTGATCTCTGTGCCTGGTCTGTCTCGAAGGGCTGCGTGACGACCATGGCCCGGCAGATGGCGCTGGATTACGCAGCCTCCGGCATCCGAGTGAATGCAATCAGCCTGGGAGCAATCGATGCTCCAGAATTTCACCGGGACTTTGGCCAGACGCTGAAGATCGTGACAGATTCCGGCTGCCCGATGGGCAGGCAGGGAAAACCGGAGGATGTTGCCAATGCGGCCCTGTTCTTGGCTTCGGACGCTTCGAGCTACATCACCGGGGCCAATCTGACAGTGGATGGGGGTTGGTCCACCGTCTGGACACTCCTGCCGCACCGAGCGATGCCAGCGCTTCAGGCAGCATTCGCAGCGCTGGAGAAGTAGGCACAGCTGGCAGAGCCAACGCATTGTATGTCGAAGTATGCAGGAGGTTGAGATGAGCAGAGGAATGCTGGAGGGAAGCACCGCGATTGTCACAGGGGGCAACACGGGGATTGGGCGGGCGATAGCACTAGCCTTTGCCCGTGAGGGCGCCAAGCTCGTCATCGCAAGCCGGCATGAGACCCACCGTGAAGGACTAATGCCTACTCACCTAGTGATCCAATCATCAGGGGGCGAGGCCATCTTTGTGCCCACGGATGTATCAAAGGCAGCCGACGTGGAGGCACTGTTCAGCACCACACTGGAGCGCTTTGGCCGCTTAGATGTCTTGGTTAACAACGCCGGTATCGTCGCCTTGGGTTCCGTCGGCGACACAAGTCTGGAGGACTGGAACCGGGTCATGGCGGTGGACTTGGCCGCCGTCTTTCTTGTCAGCAAGCTTGCCGTCGAGCAAATGTTGAGGCAGGGGACGGGCGGGAACATCATCAACATCGCTTCGGAGGACGGCTATGTGTACCCAGTCCCGGGAGCTGTTGCCTACAGCGTGGCCAAGGCTGGTGTCATCTTCTTGACGCGACAGATGGCCCTGGACTATGGCGGCAAGGACATCCGCGTGAATGTGGTCTGTCCTGGAGCTACGGATACACCGATGACACGGTATGACACGGTTGGCAACGTGGAGGCGATTGTCAAGGCTGCCGCGACAATGGGCCGCATCGGTCAGCCTGAGGAAATCGCAGAGGCAGTGCTGTTCCTTGCCTCGGAGAGGGCCAGCTACATAACGGGCCACAATTTGAACGTCGATGGAGGCTGGGCATGCCTCTGAAGGCCGTCAGCCCTAGCGCTCCGGAAGGTGTGGTGAATCAGAGCTATTGCAGTGGAGGGTAAGGAGGTGCCTATGCTGCATGTGGCCGAAGCGGGTGAGCAGAGAGCGACCTGATCGTTCACATTCCAAGGAAAGGAGACTACTGATGACGAAGAAGAGATCTATCCAGCGACGCCGAAATCGCCGAGGGAGATTACAAACCGGAATCTGCGCCGTCGTGTGCGTGATTCTCATAGCACCGCTGCTCTCAGCGTGTGGCGCTACTGCGACGCCCGTTCCGCCGACAGAGGCGCCGGCAGCACAGGTGGCTCCCACGGCGGTGCCAGCGACCGCCACACCGGAGATTGAAGCTGTTGCACCTTTAGCGGCGTCGGGAGGGCTTGAAGAACAGACGCTAGATATCGGCTACTACGCAGGACCTGGAGCCGATGCCCACAAGAGGATCGGTCCCGATTTCGCCGACTACACTCAGGGCAAGGTTGATATCACGGTCGAGGACATAGACAGGCAGACCTTTGACGCCAAGATGACGACTGCCATGCAATCGGGAGAGGAAATCTGGGACGTCATGGTTGGTCTGAACCTCGCTCTGAAGCAGATGACGGAGGCGGGTTGGCTGGAACCACTCGATGATTACATGGCCGATCCAGAGCTTTTCAATGCTGACCTCTACAATTACGAAGACTTTCCCGAAGCCCTGCGCGATCTGCTGTCGTACGATGGCAAGACCTACATGATAGCCCAGGCACCGAGCGTCCCCATGGTCTTTTATCGAACAGATCTGCTGGAGAAGTACGGTGTAGATGAGCCGCCCGAGGAAGGGTGGTCATGGACCGAGCTTCGGGAAGCGGCGATCACGGTTCATGAGGGTCTACAGGCGGATGGGGAGACAGAGACCTAGGGCTTGCTCTTTGGAGGGAAACCTTCAGCAGCCGCGCTGATTCCCACCATGGCGATCTGGAGTTACGGACAGGAAACGTTCGACGAGGATTTCAATCCACTCTATAATTCCCCAAAAGCGATTGAAGCCGTTCAGTTCATCTACGATCTGGTCTTCGTGGATGAGGTTGTAAGTCCTGGCATGGCGGGATACGAGTACCCCGAGGTGCTTGCCGCCCT
>CP070702.1:146992-175165 GCA_020349905.1 Candidatus Eiseniibacteriota bacterium | reverse complement strand
GCGCGGCGCTCCGCCGGAGAGTCTCTCAGGAGAATTCTGGGTCCCGCAGCCTACGGGTTCCCATTGCCTCCCTGCTACCTGCACCGCACTGCTGCATTGGCCCACCCGCTTGAGCTACGCGAAGTCCCGGTCGAACGTAAGCCCATCCGCTCCCGTTCGACCAGATTGCACGTGGGACACCGCACTCCCCGTCTGAGTGCTTTGGCATTGACCTCCTTCGCCCCGGTTGGCTATACTGGTAAGTGGGTGGAAAGGCAAGGTATGTGGCTTCCGTCATTTGCCTCGTAAACACAAGGGGGCCGAGGGTGGTTTGTTCTCTGAGGAATTCGGTTCTGGGAGCCGTTTTTGTTTTTGGAATGGCTTTTCTTAGCGTCACGGCTCTGGCGGGCCTGGGCACGGGCGTAGAGGTACTGGAAAGTGACGAGGCCGGCATAACTCTCAGGGTGCAAGTGGACAGCTTCACCGTGCAGCCCGCCGTCCACGAGGGCCGCACGTTTCATCTCATAGAGGTCTCCGGCTTCCTCATGACCGAGGAAGAGGGGTTGCCCCAGCTGCCTTACACGGCAGCCCTCCTGGGCGTCCCCTTCGGGAAGGAACCACGCCTTAGCGTCGTCTCGGACGAGACGGCCACCCGCTCGGGCGTCGTTCCTCTTCCCACCCCCAGGGCCTTCATAGCCGACGGCGAGTTTCCCACACCGGTGCGGGAGTTCGCCATCGACGAGACCTTCTACGGGGGCGGGACCGTCTACCCCTCAGAAGTCGCCGTTCTGGCGAGGCTGGCTACTCTCAGGCACCAGAAGGTCGTCTCGGTGAACCTCTTTCCCTTCAGGTACGAGCCCGCCGCGCGCCGCCTTGTTTACTCCACGGAACTGATCGTGAGGGTGGATTTCGTAGAGACAGGGGAGCGAGAGCCGGAGCGTATGAACCTGGATGCGGCTCCCTCCTTCGAGCTCTATTCGGAGGGCCTCTACCAGGGGCTGCTCATCAATTACGAACAGGCCAGGGAGTGGCGGATGAAACCGCGCTCTGAAGTGAAACCGCTTGAGCTTCCCGTCTCGCAGGCCTCGAACGAATACAAAATAGCCATCGACTCCGCGGGGCTCTACCGGGTCTCCTACTCCGACATACCGGGACTCACGGGAACTTACCCGGTGGGGCAGGTGCGTCTCTTCGAGAAGTTCTACGTGGAAGGGGACCCTTCGCCTTTTAAGGAGACCGACGTACCCATCGACGTGTTCGACTCTAATTCGAACGGTTACTTCGACGGCTCCGACTACTTCGTGTTCTACGGGCTCAGTTTCCGAAACCGTTTTCCGGGCGACGCGTTCGAAGCGCGCTACTCCTTCGACAACGTCTACTGGCTCACAGTCGACGGGGCAGCAGGGCTCAGCATGAACGAGAGGAGTTCCTGGCGTTCCGATGCAAGCCAGCAACAGGCCCAGTCCTTCGTTCACACTGACACCTACGAGAAGGATGTCATCTACATGAACGTGCCTCCAAGGGAGAATATGGACTATTACTTCTGGAAGGACGCCACCGTGCAAGAGGCCAGCGAGCCCTTTTCCGTCTTCGCTCCCGACACCACAATGCCGTGGCGCCTGAGAGCCCGCTTCCAGGGGTTCCTTTCCTGGACGCACGTCGTCACGCTCATCATAGAGAACAACAGGGGACAGTCCAGGACGCTCTTCGACAGGGCCACCTTCGGGCCCTCTTTTCCTTCTTTCAAGGCCGAAATCACGCTGGACACAGGCTTCAGCATCCCGGATACGCTTCTGGCCAGCGGAGCGAACACGTTCAAGTTCATCGGGGAGCACCAGATTGCCAGCCTGTACTATCCCATGAGCGGGGCCTATTTCGACTGGTTCGAGATCTCCTACTACAAGAAGTACGTGTCCCAGGGCGGTAAACTCGCTCTGAGTAGCGGCCAGCTTTCGGGCGAGGTGGAGTTTGGGCTGCGGGCGTTTCCGTCCCAGTCGATTCTGCTCTACGACGTAACGGACTCCCTCAACGTGGTGCGGCTTACCGTGGACCCGTCGCAGGTCACTCTGGAGAGCGACGGTTATCGCCTTCTTTTCCGGGACTCCGTGGGAGCTGCTCCTAGGCGCTACGCGGCAGTCTCCGGCTCTGCTGTTAGACCCGTTCCCACCGTGGAGCTGGACGTGCCTTCTTCCCTGGCAACCTCCGGAGCAGGCAAGGATTACTTCATCGTCTCCTTCGACGGCTTCGTTCCCCAGCTCGGCCCCCTGGTTTCACAGAGAGAAGCCCAGGGCCACAGCGTGGAAGTCGCCAGATTGAGCGACGTCTTCGACGAGTTCAGTGGAGGCAAACGCTCAGCAGGGGCCATCAAGAAATACATGAAGTACGCTTTCGGTTCCTGGGGAACGCCCCTGTTTCTCCTGCTGGTAGGGGACGCCAGCGAGGACTACAAGGGGCTGAGTCCTTACAGCGATCCGGATTTCATGCCCACATACCTCATCTTGAGTCCTGTCGTGGGTACTTCCGGCAAGGAACTCGTGGGGAGCGACCAGTGGTACGTGACTGCGCTGGATGGAGTCGTGGACGACTACCCAGACATGTACGTGGGCCGGTTGCCGGTGGGCAGCTCCCAGGAACTCTCTTCCCTGGTGAGCAAGATAATCTCGTACGAGACCTTCTCCCCCGAACAGAGCTTCCGGGGAAGGGGACTCTTCGTTGCCGATGACGCCTATTCGAGCACGGATTACGCGAACGATTGTTTCCGGTTGGGCGAACGCGTGTTCGACAACATCTCGCTGGAGGCCATACAGCTCATCGATGAGAGCCCTGCCGTGCCGGGATTTGCGGCCGAGACGTTCTTCCTGAGCGCCTATCTTGACACCGTTCCCTCTTCGCCGAAGCCGAGTTGCGTCCCCCTGTCCGACATGCAGCAATACACTCGCACGAAAGTCACACCCCGGCTGCTGGAGCGTCTCACGAACGGGTCTCTTTTCGTCAACTACCAGGGACACGGTAACAGAAACGTGCTGACGCACGAGCAGCTCTTTGCCTCGTACTTCACTAGCCCGGACGACGTACCCTCTGTGAACAACTACGCCAGGCCTTCGCTCTTCATGGCCTTCGCCTGCCACGTGGGTGACTACGACAGCGAGCGCGAGGGAACAAGCGGTGATGGGATAATGGAGAAGCTGTTACTGGCACAGGGCAGGGGCGCTGTCGGCACCTTCTCCAGCGACGCTTTCGAGAATCTCCCTCCCAACACCCACGGCGACATGAACCTGGCTCTGTTCGACGCGTTCTTCGCCTATCCTCCCAACGAGGACCTGCGGGGCAAGAGGGGCGCGAGGTGGCTTCTGGGAGAAATCATCACCTCCGCGAAGATAAGGTTCCTGGCCGGGGACTACCTGAACAAGCATCTCGTGAAGACTTACTCTCTTCTGGGAGACCCCGGAGTCCGCATGGACGCGTTGCCTCCGCGGTTTGCCGTCACGGTGAACGATTCCTCTTTTTACAGCGGCTCGTATTTGCGGGCTTCTTCAGCGGACGATTCTGTGCGCGTCTCGGCTTACATAAGCGACGAGGTGGCGGTGAACGAGAGTTCCATATGGATAGAGGAAGCCGGAAGCGAGGGCAGGGGCGTGATTCCGTCGGCTGAATACACTGTCAGCGTCCTGGCTGACACTGCTGCGGGCGCCAGCAGAAAGTATCACGTCTACTTTCCGACGGTCCTTAGGGCCGCGAGCTACGACATGCGCCTTCACGCAACGGACGTGAACGGAAGGGAGACGGTCTTCGAGCTCAAGTCCGAGCTCAGGGTGTCCTTCACCTCCGGCGGGCAGCCCATTCCTCCCGGAGGTTTCGTGCCCAGCACTCTTTCGCTTCGGGCCGTCGTGACGAGCCCCATCATCCTTGCCGCGGACGACATGGTGCTCCTGGTGGACAGTTTGCCCGTCGCCTCTTCCAGAGAACAGATCGACATGATAGGTCGTGAGTGGCGCATAGACGCGGTGGTCTCCCTGAGCGACGGGGAGCACGTCCTGGCCGTGCAGGTGGACGGAGCATCGGTGCGCGCCGTCACGGTGAACGTCGCCTCTGGGTTCGCGTTGCAGGGCGTGTTCTGCTATCCAAGTCCTTTCGATGACGTTACCTCGTTCAACTACGACCTCACGGGCTCACCCTCGAGCGTAAGGATAGAGCTCTTCACGGTCTCGGGCAGGAAGATAAAGGAGATTGAAGGAACGACCTGGGTGGGCCGTAACTCTGTCGTCTGGGAAGGGCGGGACGCTGAGGGGCATCGCGTGGCCAACGGGCTGTACATCTACAAGCTGACTGCCACGGACGCCGGAGGCAGGAAGGCCACCGAGCTGGGGAAAGTAGTGAAAGTGGAGTAGGTGAGCGAATGCCGGGTGACGGCGCAGGCCATACGACTCGGGACGCGCCCGCTGGATAGTGCTCGTCCGAACGACAGAACACTGGCGATGGGAGACGCAGCACGGCTGGTCGAACAGAAGAACTGTGAAAGCCCGCTGACTAGTGTGGGTTAGTTTGAGAGACGAACGCCGCGCCACGGAAAACAGACCATCCAGAGCTAAGGAGGCAAGGTTTGAGACGAACCTCTTTTTTCTTACACCCTGAAAGAAACGCTGTGCCTTTCCCGTCAAAACGACGGCCTTCCCTCGCAACGCTTATCTTCTCTCTCCTAGTCTCTCTCCCCGTTCTCTCTCCGCTCCTCCTCGGCCTCGCCCTCGGGCCTTCCGCCTGTCTTGCCGCCGAGACTTCCCAGAAGCTGCATGAGATCGCCGCGCTTGAGGACATGAGGGCCGACGTGAAGGTGGTGAGCGAGTTTCTGAACGACCCGGACCCTCTCGTTCGTTCCAGGGCCGCCGAGGCCCTCGGGAGGATTCAGGATTCCCTGGCGATAGAGCATCTCGTTCGGTCGCTGAAGGACGCCTCGCCCGACGTGAGGAGTTCCAGCGCGTTCGCCCTCGGGCAGATAGGGTCCCTCACGGCTTCCAAGGCGCTGAGAGGTCTTCTGGGAGACAAGTCGTCGGAGGTCAAGACCGCGGCCGTCGAGGCGCTGGGGAAGCTCAAGGACCGTAAGAGCGTGAAACGCATCTCGCGTTTCCTGCGCTCCTCTGACCGGACCCTGGCCAGACAGGCGGCACTGTCTCTGGCTGCCATCGGCGACAGCACGGCGCTTTCGGCGCTCTGGCGTGCCGCAGAATCTGAGGACGGGCAAACTAGGTGGCGCGTGGCGTACTGTTTCGAGAGGATTCCCCACGAGAAATCCCTGGGCGCTCTCTCCGGACTGGCAGGGGACAGCGAGTGGCTCGTGCGCAACTTTGTGGCCAGAGCCCTGGGCAAGGTCCCCTCGGAGGAGGCTTTCTCGCTCCTCGAGACCCTTCTTGAGGACGAGGACTGGCACGTGCGCGCGAGCGCTTCGAGGGCCCTCGGCTCTTTTGAGAACGAACAGGCCGCCTCTGCGCTGGCTTCGGCTCTCTCGGACCGCTCTCCGCACGTCAAAGTGTCTGCGTGCGCCGCGCTGGGGCAGATTCGCCTCGAGAGTTCTACGGAACCCCTTCGCGTCGTCACGTTCGACAGCTCTCCATACGTTCGGGCCGAGGCAGCGAAGGCGATGCTTCTCTGCGGGAAGGAGCAGGCGGCCGGTTCTGCTCTGTTAATGCTTGAGGACGAGGTGTGGTTCGTGAGAGCGGCGCTGTACGAGGCGTTCGGTGAGGTGGGTATACCGGAAGCCCCCCGAGTGCTCCTGAAGGCCTACGCGGAAGAGACCGACGCACGCGCCAAGGCGGCGGTGGTGGTGGGGGTGGGCAAGACAAAGAACCAGCAGTTCCTGCGCCCCCTTGCTCAGGCCGCGGCAGATTCTGACATGGTGCTCGTGGCCAGCGTCTGCGAGGCGTTTGGCGAGATCGGTGAACCCAGGGCCGTGGGCGTAGTCAGACAGATATACGAGACGTGGAAGGACCACAGGGAGCCCGACGTAAAGATCGCGGCCCTTGAGGCTCTCAAGAAGCTGAGAGCAGTGGGGGCCCTGGAGATCTTTCGGGAGTCCCTGTTTGACAGGGAATCCAGGGTCAGGGAGATAGCGCACGAGGCGCTCGGGGAGCTCTGGGGGCGCTCGGCGGCTGACAGTCTTAGAGCACTGAGCATGGTCGCGCTCGCCCGTCCCACGGTCGTTCCCGAAGGATACGGGGTGGTGGGCAGTTCGCGCGCCAGACGAGCGGAAATCGTCACCGACAGGGGCGTGATAGTGGTGCGCCTGCTGGGGACCGAGGCCCCCAACACCGTGGAGAATTTCGCGCGTCTTGCCGCGGAAGGATTCTACGACGGCCTCACGTTTCACCGTGTCGTCCCCAACTTCGTAATACAGGGCGGATGTCCCAGAGGAGATGGCTGGGGTGGACCCGGCTACACCATCAGGTGTGAGATCAACAGAAGACACTATCTCTCTGGCGCGGTCGGGATGGCCCTCGCGGGCAAGGACACCGGCGGCAGCCAGTTCTTCATCACCCACTCTCCCCAGCCCCACCTCGACGGCCGATACACAATCTTCGGCGAGGTGGTCGAAGGCATGGACATCGTCGAGAGTATCCAGAGAGGCGACAGGATAACCGAAGTACGCATCTCTGAAGACTAGCCGCGCAGAGCGTCCGCGTGACTTCAAGCGTCCGCGAGACGTCCTCGTTTCGCTTCCGAAGTGTCGCGCCGGAGCCGCCTTCAGCTGGCGAGGCTCGGCCCGCAGGAGACGTGAGCGATGAGGCTTGATAAATTCACTCTGAAAGCTGCTGAGAGCCTTGAGGCCTCGCAGAAGCTGGCCCAGGAACTGAACCACCAGGAGATACTTCCCGCCCATCTGTTGACGTCCCTCATGAGCCAGAAGGACAGCATCGTGCCCTCCGTGGTGGCTAAACTGGGGGCCGATTCTTCCGCGATCCGCAGGGACGTCGAGGCCTCCCTTCAGGCGGTCCCCAGGGTGCACGCGGCGCCCGGACAGACCTACCTCTCACCCCAGCTGAAGACGGTTCTGGATACCGCCATGAAGGAAGCGGAGAGGCTCAATGACGAGTACGTAAGCACGGAACATCTTCTGCTCTCCCTGGCCGACGAGCAGAACAAGGACCTTTCGCTGGAAATACTCAAGCGACACGGTGTGGGCAAAGAAGACCTCTACAAGGCCCTGGTGGACGTGAGGGGAGGAGTGCGCGTGACGAGCCAGACGCCCGAAGACAAGTACCAGGCCCTGGAGAGATACTCTCGCGACCTCACGGACCTGGCAAGAAAGGGAAAGCTGGACCCGGTCATTGGCCGCGACGACGAGATAAGAAGGCTCGTGCAGGTCCTCTCCCGCAGAACCAAGAACAATCCTGTCCTGATAGGTGACCCGGGCGTGGGCAAGACCGCGATAGTGGAAGGACTGGCCCAGCGTATCACCGCGGGCGACGTGCCCGACAGTCTAAAGAACAAGAGAATAGTCGCCCTCGACCTCGGGGCCCTCATAGCGGGCACCAAGTTCCGCGGTGAGTTCGAGGACAGGCTCAAGGCGGTGCTCAAGGAAATAGTGAGCTCCCAGGGAGAGATCATCCTTTTCATCGACGAGCTGCACACCCTCGTGGGTGCAGGGGCAGCCGAGGGGGCGATGGACGCCTCCAACATGCTGAAACCCGCTCTGGCCAGAGGTGAGCTGCACTGTGTGGGTGCAACCACGCTGGACGAATACAGAAAGAACATAGAGAAAGACGCGGCCCTGGAGAGGCGGTTTCAACCGGTGACCGTGGCGGAGCCGAGCGTGGAGGACACGATAGCCATCCTGAGAGGTCTCAAGGAACGCTACGAGCTTCACCACGGCGTGAAGATGAAGGACAGCGCGCTCGTGGCCGCCGCGGTGCTGTCCAACCGTTACATCTCCGATCGTTTTCTGCCCGACAAGGCGGTGGACCTTATAGACGAGGCCGCCTCCCGTCTCAGGATAGAGATCGAGAGCATGCCCACCGAGATTGACGAGATAGAGAGAAAGATAATGCAGCTCGAGATAGAGAAGCAGGCCATGCGAAAGGAAACCGACAGAGCCTCCCTGGACAGGAAGGAGAAACTGGAGAGCGAACTGGGTGCGCTCAAGAAGAAAAGCCAGGAGATGAAGCTGCACTGGCAGAAGGAAAAGGAGCACATAGCCAGGATTCGAGGAAAGAGAGAGGAGATAGAGGCTGCCCGGCTGGACGAGCAGAGAGCGGAGCGAGAAGGCGACCTGGGGAAAGTTGCTGAGCTTCGTTACGGCCGCATCGCCACCCTGCAGAAGGAGCTGGAGGCAGAGACCGTGGCTCTCGAAGAGCTGCAAAAGCAGACCAGAATGCTCAAGGAAGAGGTGGACGAAGAGGACGTGAGCGAGGTGGTCTCGAAGTGGACCGGCATTCCCGTGAGCAGGCTAATGGAAGCGGAGATGGAGAAGCTTCTCAAGATGGAGGAGAGGCTTTCGAAGAGAGTGATAGGCCAGGAAGAGGCGGTCCAGGCCGTCTCGGACGCGGTGAGAAGGTCCAGGGCCGGGCTCCAGGACAGGAACCGTCCCATAGGTTCGTTCATCTTTATGGGGCCGACCGGCGTCGGGAAGACGGAGCTGGCCAGGGCACTCGCGGAGTTTCTCTTCGACGACGAACGGGCAATGGTCAGGATAGACATGTCGGAGTTTATGGAGAAACACTCCGTGGCCAGGCTGATAGGCGCTCCACCGGGGTACGTAGGATACGAAGAGGGTGGATACCTTACCGAGGCCGTGAGACGGCGGCCCTACAGCGTCATCCTCTTCGACGAGCTGGAGAAGGCGCATCCCGATGTATTCAACCTGCTCCTGCAGATCCTCGATGACGGGCGCCTCACAGACGGCCAGGGACGGACCGTGGATTTCAGAAACTCGTTCATCATCATGACCTCCAACATAGGAAGCCAGCTCATTCAATCCATCCCTGACAGGGACAAGATGAGAAGGAGAGTCGACGAAGCTCTCAGGCTTCAGTTCAGGCCCGAGTTCCTGAACAGGATAGACGACATCATATTCTTCGAGGGTCTGGACATCGAGAAGACAAAGAAGATAGTCGACCTTCAGGTGTCCCGTTTCGCCAGGCAGCTCTCGGAGAAGAAGATGGGCATCAGTCTCACGGACGCCGCGAGGGAGCTCATCTCCAAGGAGGGGTTCGACCCGGTCTTCGGCGCCAGGCCGCTCAAGCGCGTGATTCAAAAGAGAATCGGCAACGTGCTCGCAATGAAGCTGCTCGAGGGGGAGTTCACGGAGGGCGACCACATCGGGGTGGATGCGAAGGATGGAGAGCTCACGTTCAAGAAGCTGAAAGCACCGCCTCGAGGCAGCACCCATGGCTCATAAGGGGGACTCGTCCTCGTCCGTCAGGCGGAGTCTCGCCCAGAAGAGGGTCTTGTTCTTCGGCGGCCGTTTGGCTTCGAGCAGTGACTGGTTCGCCTTTCTCCAGAGCTCCTTTGCGTCCGTGGCGTCCTGCGGATAGAGCGCTCCTCCTATGCTCACCGTCACTTCTCCACTGACGGTATCTCCGGAGAGTCGGCGTATTTCCAGCGGAGACTTTTCTATGGCCGTCCGCAGTCGTTCGCAGATGGCCTCCGCCTGGGTTTCTGTCACCGGGGCCGTCAGGAGCACTGCGAATTCCTCTCCCCCCCATCTTGCCACCGAGTCGAACGGCCTGACGCCGGTCCTCAAAATGTGTGCCACCTGGCGTAGGACCTGGTTGCCACCTTCGTAGCCGAAGATGGAATTGAAGTTCTTGAAGCTGTCGATGTCTACTATGCAGAGCGCCATGCATTTCTTCTCCCTGGCGGCTCTGGCGATCTCGTTGTTGAGCTGTACGTCGAAATAGGAGCGGTTGTATACCTGCGTCAGCGCGTCCATGAAGACGAGTTTACCCAGCTTGGCCGTCTTGGTCAGGAGGGACGTGCAGTTGTCGGCCACCAGGCTTAAGAGGAGCAGCTTCTGCTCGCTGAAGAAGTCCTTCTTGGTGCTCCAGGCCTGAACGGCTCCACACAGGGGATGTTCCTTGCCTCCTATTCTGGTCATGGCCACTGATTGATAAGGCGGCGAGACCATCTGCGAAGCCTCGGGAGTCCTGGAAGCATCGGCCACGTATATCAGGTATCCCTGCTCTATGACCCATTCGTTCACGTAAGGAGTGGCCAGCTCAAGGCCCTGAGTAACTGGCTCGACCTGCTTGAGCGCGTCGCTCGATCTCCTGGAGAGGCAGAACGTCACACGTTCGCAACCGGTGACCTCCTTTACCGAGGCCACTATGAACTTGAGCACCTGGTTCGTGCCCGTGAGGAGCTTGTCTTCGTCGGTGAGAATCCTGTCGTCCAGGGCCAGGATTTCCCTGACCTGTTCCATTGTGGCCCTGATCCGGGCGCCGGGCAGGGGGAGCTTGAGCTTGAGCACGCCGTTGGTGAGCTTGGTGGCAGGAACTCTGATGGTGATGTACTCGGAGGACAGGAGGTTCCTGTAGCGGACGACCTTCTCCTCGCCCTCCACGGACTCCCCCAGGCACCTCAGAA
The DNA here is from genome assembly GCA_020349905.1 of Candidatus Eiseniibacteriota bacterium. Taxonomy (GTDB): domain Bacteria; phylum Eisenbacteria; class RBG-16-71-46; order JAFGJU01; family JAFGJU01. The sequence continues at coordinate 164,614 of CP070702.1, read as the reverse complement.
AACCCAGGTGCTGGAGCCTGTCCACGGCCCTGAGGGCCAGTTCTTCAAGTTCAGCATCGTCGTCTCGTGCCAGGGCCAGGGCAGCTTCCTTCTGCTCGGCCGCCGTAAGCCTGTCCAGAGGTAAGACGTCCTGGAGGAGAGCTCTGAAGGTGAGTTCCTTCTTCTTCATGGCGTTCGCCGCGAGGCGCCCTCCGCTAAGCCCAGTTGCATTACTCAGTTAACAAAAAGGGGCATGACCCGCAGCGCTGTCAGCGCAGAACGTTGCGTGCGGCACAGCCATACTCAATTATACCACATTTAGCCACTGCCTTCAAACGGATTACCCGCGAGGGACACATGACGCAGTGCAGAAGAGACACCTGCGCGGGCCGGCTTGCCGGGCCAGGAGGATGAGGCCACCCGCACAGGCATCTCTCGCTACGGACAGGCGCGGCGTGTCTCTGAAGAAAGGGCTTGACACGCGGGGCAAACGGGTGTATCCTACTGTTAGGAAAAGAGTATGCAGAGAGGCGCTTGGGTGGTTACTGCGCTCCGTGGAGTGGTTACTCGGTATCCATCAGAATCGCTTAGCTGTTAAGGAATTGGAAGCCCCGTCCGGTTCGGTGGAGCCGCTGTGACCTGATCCGGGTCCGCGATGCGGTTCCGTCGTTTTCAGGCGTTCTGTTGGGCTTCCTAACTGTTTGGGGCCGTGTGAGTTATGAAGTGGGAAGTGCGGTGGTGGTGGCATGTTTGATGCATTATCCTACAGGGGAGTCGAGTATCACCCCCGGGATTTGCACCTGCGAACGGCTCTCGTGGTCCACCTCGGGTGTGGTAGGGGTTGGAAGGATAGAGGCAAGAAGGGAGCGAAGAATGGTACGCACCAGATTCGGAACGTTGGTGATGCTGATCACCTTCGTGTGCTTCCTCGCTCTGATTCTTCCTTGCTGGGTACCCTCGGTCGGGTCAAGGGTGACTCTTCCTGAAGATGGAAGAAACGATCCTCCTGGCTCCGACGGCGCGGACCCTGACGACATCGCCGTCAACAGCTCCCGAGACGGGAGCGGTTTCGGTGACAAGGGGCAGTTCGAAGTCGGTGAGGGGCGGTGCGTCGTCTTGGTGGCGGAGGGAGATCCCTGTTCAGAGGAAGCATCAGCGGCGAGTGTGCGCCGGGACAGTGAACGCTGGCTGTGGCTCGTCTGGAGCCTGACGAGGCAGCTCGTGCTCAAGTTCTAGCTGTTTCTGTGAGGAGTACACGTGATGGCGGGTGATCCGGGCGGCGTGCGGGAGAACCAGAAGAAGCCGTCTGACAAAAACATGAGCAGTGCTAGGTACGGAGCACGCGAGCTGACCCGGCTGGGTGACATCTGTGTGAGTGCCGCGAGCTACGAGTCTGCCGTGGAGTACTTCTCACGTGCCCTCGAGCTCATCTCTCCGGACAGTGCCCCCCAGGACAGAGCTTCCACCCTGAGAAAAGTCTGCTATTGCCTCGGCAAGCTCGGAAGAAACGAAGAAGCAGAAGCACATCTCCGGGAAGCCGAGGAGCTCTCTCACGAGATAAGCGATGCGGTCGAGAGAGCACGCATCTTGATCGAGAAAGGCAAGCTGGCCATCGTGCGGGGACGTCTCGATGCAGCGCTCACCTGCGCGGAGAAAGCCAGAGAGCTGCTGTCTGAAACCTCCGACAACAAAGAACGAGGCTTTGCGGAGAACCTTCTCGGCAACGTGCTGCTGAGAATGGGGAAGGTAGAGGACAGTAAGGCCTGTTTCAACAAGTCCCTGGATTACTTCAAGAGGGCCGGAGACATCAGAAACCTGGCCTTGGCCTACAACAATCTGGGTCTTGTCTTCAAGAACGCCTGCGACTGGCCCAGGGCGCTCGAATATCTCCAGGTGGCGCTCAATCTGCAGGCGGTCGAGGGCGAGTATCACGGCCGCGCCCAGCAGCTCCAGAACCTCGGCGTGATTCACGCCAAGATGGGGAACTGGAAGCTGGCGGTCGAGTGTTTCGAGCAGTGCCTCCACATCGGGCGCGAGGTGGGAGATCCCCTGAGGGTTCTCAGGGCTTTAATCGGGCTCGGAAACGTGCACAGGCTGACACGCAAGTGGACTCTGGCTGGTTACGACCTGGAGCAGGCCCGCGAGATCCTGGACGAACACCTGTTTGCCCGCGAGGAGGTTCTGGTGGAGAAATCCCTCGGCGAGCTGGCGTTCGACCGCGAGGATTTCGCCTCGGCACAGAAGTTCTATGACAACGCCTGGAGTCTAGCGAATCGTTGTGAGGCCGGGGAGGACCTGAGCTGCGAATTGCTGCGGCTCAAGGCTGAGCTACTCCTTGCCAAGGGGGACGCTAAGAAGGCGCTTCCCCTAGTTAGAAACGCGAGACACATCGCCAAGAGCATCGGTGACAAGTTCGAAGAGGCGGTTTCCTGGAGGGCAGTGGCTCTAGCCAACGCGGCTCTAAAGGCACGCGGCGAGGCGGAGTCCGCCTTCAAGGCAGGCGCGGATGAACTGAGAGGCATCGGCGAGAAACACAACCTGGCCTGGCTGCTTCTGGAGAACGCCCGGTTCCTGTTGTCCGCCAGGCGCGCCGCAGAAGCCGCGGCTCCTCTCTCTCTGCTGGAGGAGGCCAAGGACCTCTTCCTGTCGTTGGGTGAGGAGTACGGTGTGGGCATGTGTCACCTGGAGTTCGCCCGCGTTGATTCTACGCGCGGGGCCGCGGGTGCCGCCCACGGGCACCTCGCAAGGGCACGAGAGCTATTCTCGCGCGGGGATGAGGCGGGGGCGCTTCGGACTGTCTCCACCGTGCAGAGAGAGATGGAAGAGCGTCTAGTCAAGACCTCGGCTTCTCAGCTCAGCCACTTCCAGCTAATCGAGAAGCTGGACGAAATCTCCGAGCTTCCTCTCGGGTTCACAGAGAAGATGCGCGAGATGCTAGGGATTGTGTCTGAGGCCGTGGGGGCTGACGGGGCCCTGATAGCCAGCAGGAACGAGCAGACGGGCTCGCACGAGCTGGTGTGCTCGCGCGGAATCGCCCCCGACACCGCCTCAAAGCTCATGTCCGTCCTCGCGTCGGGCGAGGGGATTCTGGATGGACACGAGCCCTACATATCACTGCATCTGCCTTCTTCTATGGCCATAGATTCTGACGTCAACCTGGAAAGGCAGGTTTCCAGCTTCATTGCCGTCCCGTTCAAGTGGTTGCAATCAGGAACCGCCACGCTCTACGTCGACCGGGTCAAGGGCAACGCCGCCGGCGCTTTCCTCCAGGCAGAGCTTAACACCTGCGTAGGTCTGTCCACCAAGCTGGGTGGTGTCGCGGTTGAGCTTAAGCTGAAAGAGAAGACGGACGAGAACTTCGAGCTGCGCAAGAAGCTGGAAGAAGACATCGTCTTCGGCGACATCATCACGCAGAACCGGGAGATGCTGGAGATCGTCCGGCTCATAGGCAAGGTGGCAGACAATCCGTCGACCGTACTTCTCCAGGGGGAGACGGGCACAGGGAAGCAGCTCATCGCGCGTGCCATTCACCTCAGCAGCGCGCGCCGCGACAAGCCGTTCGTGACCATCGACTGTGCCGCTCTGCCGGAGAGTCTCCTGGAGAGCGAGCTCTTCGGCTATCTGCGCGGTTCCTTCACGGGTGCGGACAGGGACAGGAAGGGACTTCTTCAGGAGGCGAACGGGGGAACGGTGTTCCTGGACGAGATCGGCAGAGCCGGGCTTTCCCTGCAGCGCCGCTTGCTGCGCCTGCTCGACTCGGGTGAAATCAGGCCCGTGGGTTCAACGAGCTACGTGCCGCTGGATGTGAAGATAGTCTGCGCGACCACGAGCTCCGACCTGAGAAGAGACGTCGACGAGGGAAGGTTCCTGAAAGACCTCTACTACCGGCTGAACGACATCTGCGTCTCGATCCCGCCTCTGCGAGAGAGAAAAGAGGACGTTCCGCTCTTGTGCGAGCACTTCCTTGGAGTCTACAGCCGGGAGATGGAGAAGAAGATTCGGGGCATATCGAAATCTGTAATGGCTACGCTGATTGACATGGATTGGCCCGGGAACGTGCGGGAGCTGGAGAAGATGATCAAACGCGCCGTCATCCTGGCCGACGAGGGTCAACTGATTACATCCCAGCTGTTGCCGCCGGACGTTGCCCCGACCGACAAGGCTCCTGCTGTGGACAGGGAGGCGGAACTCAAGGAAGCAGTCGAAGACTTCGAGAAGAAGACCATAATCGCCGCGCTCGAGAAATTCTCCTGGAACAAGAGCCGGACTGCCTCCTTTCTCGGGCTGAGCAGGAAGGGGCTCAAGAACAAGATCCGAAGATACGATCTGGACCGGCGCAGCCGGCCCAGGACAAAGGCATAGTCTGAGTCTTCTGAGTCTGAGGTCGGCTCCATCCTCTCCAGGTGTGGGCCGAATTCTTTTACCCTTTGCTCGCCTCCTTGACACCCCGCGTTTCGTGCCCGATAATGGCTGCGTTCCTGGTTCTGCGGGAGAAGGTCTGTCCGGCACGGTTCTTCTGCCTCTCTTTTCGGAGGTGTTCCGCGTGAGATCGAGTGCCCGCTCGAGGCGCGATTTGATGCGCTTCTTCATCGGAACCTCCGCGCTGATACACGTCGCCGTCATTCTGACCTTGCCCCTAGACCTCATCATGCTGCCCGGGCGCGGCGTGCAGGAGTTGAACGGCCAGGTGAGCGAACTTACCATGCTTAGGGTGATGGAGATTGCCTCGAGTTCTCTCATAGTGAGCGAATACGCTTTCGACGCTTCTGAAAAACCTTCCCTTCCTCCGGAAGTGGATCTCGCGGTTGCCGTGGAGCTCGCGGAGTTTCCTCCCCCGGTGGCGCCCTCCACTCCGGTCAGCGCGGCCCATGCGAAGCGAGGGAGACAGGGGAACGCACAGCCAGAGGTCGCCTCGGGCACTTACAGCGCTCCTGTGCCCGTCATCATGATGTGGCCCGACTATCCGTCGTCCGCCCGCAGGCGTGGCGTGAGAGGAACCGTGAACGTGCGGGTCCGCGTCACGTCCGAAGGCAAGGTGGACAGAGCCGAGGTGGTTTCGGGACTCGAGGACGCGGCCTGTCGCCGTGCCGCGCTGGAGGCGGCCGCCAAGCTCAGGTTTCTCCCCGCCACCCTGGACGGGAAGCCGGTCGATGCGTGGTTCTCTTATCCGGTGGAGTTCGGCAGAAAGAGATGAGAAGAGACTTCGTCAGCGCAGCAGACACGGATGGCTTCACCCGTCCAGGAGCGTTTCTTCTGTCAGCCTTGTTGTGCCTGCTCCTGGGTGCGTGTGCCGCCACGACTCCCGGAGAGAGATACCTCGGGAACTACCGCACTGCCCTGAGGTTGCACGAGGAGCAAAGACACGGGGAGGTGCTGAAGGAACTCAGGCCCCTGGTGATCCGCTTTCCCACCTGGGTGGAAGGGTCGTTCCTCTACGCTCGGGCGGCAAGGGCCACCGGCACCATCGAGGGACGCAGGGTGGCCTGCGAGGCGCTGGAGAGGCTGCTGGCCTATTATCCGGAAAGAGAAGACATAAGGCGTGAGTTGGGTTCCCTCTATTACGAGCAAGGTTTCTACAGCTACGCTCGGACCGAGTACGAGACCCTGCTGGAGCAGAACGATGAAGACAGCGAGGCTCACTACATGAGGGCTCTCACGATAGACAGGGACTGGCGGCGGTACCACGACGAAAGAGACCTATCGCTCATCATCGCGGAGCTGCTCCGGGTCATCGAGCTGGACCCGGAGAACAAGGACGCGATGTCCCGGCTGACCCTGGCCCATCTGGAACGCGGCCAGCCTGACAGCGTGTTCCTTGTTCTGGACCGCTTTCTCGAAGCCTACCCACAAGAGGCGGACGCCGTCATGTTCAACGCCATCGCGCTTCACGAACAGGCCAGATACGAGGAGTCCCTCCAGGAGTGGAACAAGTTCTTCTCTCTGTGCGACTCGGTCACCTATCGTGCGTTCCACGACATCGACTTTCTGCTGACTCAGGCACAGCAGAAGAAGCTGAAGCGACTTCAGCCCGCGGACGCCGAACAGTTCGTGCGCGTTTTGTGGAAGGAGCTGGACCCCACGCCGACAACGGACCTGAACGAGAGAGTCCTCGAGCACTGGCGACGCGTGGGCATCAGCAAGGCTCTGTTTTCGGACGCGCGCTCTGGTACTCCCGGTTGGGCGACGGGGCCGGGAGAAGTGCTGATAAGGTTTGGCATGCCCGACAGGAGGGAGTACACGTTCAGCCTGAGCGGCCCTGAGAACCTGGCGCTTCCCACTCTGGTGTGGCACTACGAAGACGAAGCGGGCTCTTTCAGGGTGGCGTTCGTAGACTACTGCCTGAGCGGAGATTTCCAGTACTTCGCGTTCAGCCAGTTGCCGACAGCCTACGACGTGCGAATCTACTACAACCCGGCCGCCTACGAGCACGACCACGGAGCAGAGGTCTTTGAAAACCTGTTCGCCAGTGCAGCTTTCCTCAGGCCTTTGGGTATCAGGGAAGAGATGTATCTGGGCGTTCCGCTTGACATGGTCACGAAGGGGGACTGGCGAGACGTGCCGTGTGAAGTGGTTGTATTCGACACGTTGTGGAACGAGAAGGCTCGGGTCAGCACGACGCTCGAAGGATCGCACACGTATGCCGAGCAGGGTCTTCAGGGGCTACTCATCCGGGAACTGGGTTTCGATCTGGCGTCGGGGCCTTACGTGGTGGCCGTGGCCGTGGAAGATTCTGTCTCGGGAACTATCGGAATCACCAAGAGGAAACTGAGGGTGCCAGATTTCTCCCGAGACGCGCTCTGCGTGAGCGACATAGAGCTGGCGCACGTGATTCCCGAGAGGCGCGTGGCCGGCGGCCTGGATAAGGACAAGAGGATACTTCCCAACCCTTCCGGAACGTACGTGGCTCCGGAGCCCGTCAGGCTGTATTTCGAGGTCTACAACCTGGCGCAGGACAGCGACGGCAGATACCGGTTCGTCACGAGGTATTCGATACTTCCTTTCAAGACGAGGGGAGATTCCTTCTGGGGATTTCTATCATCCGTTTTTGCCTCGAGCCAGCACTACATCGCCAGCAGCTTCGAAAGAGAGATCGAGACCGCCTCCTCCTCCGAGCAACTTGCGATAGATATCTCGGCGCTGACTAACGGACGTTACAGGCTCATCCTCGAGATCGAGGACGCGGTCACGAAACAACGTGTCGTGGCAGAACGCCTCTTCGACAAGACCGCTCGCCCGGAGACGGAAGAGAGTGTTTCCACGACGGGCGGTTAGGAGCCTCGCCCGGTTCCGATAGTACTGGGCCCTAGCCGAGCAGCAGTTTTTCCGGGACACGATACTCGAGAAGGCCTTTTCCGAAGTGCTTTGAGCTCCTCCCGAACCCGGCTCTCCGGGGCGGTGTGCCCCTGTCGTCAGCCGATTTTCTGGTTGACATGGGGCGGCAAGTTGCGATATTTTTGAGTCTTGGCCTCAGGGTCCTTTTTTATTGGCTGTTCTTGCCAGCGGTCTTGCCCGCACCCGTAAGCCTTTATAAACGATGAAGTTATCAGACCTTCTCAACGAGAACGCCATCTGCACTTCTCTGGAGTCCACCGGGAAGGAACAGGTCATTGAGGAACTGGTGAGACTCCTCGAGAGAGCTCACGGCATAAAGAGCGGTGGAGAGATACTGGACAGGGTGGTCGAGCGCGAGGCCATGATGTCGACCGGCATAGGCAACGGTGTGGCCATCCCGCACGGCAAGGCGCGATGCATACACTCCCTGTTCGCGGCGTGCGGCGTTGCGCCGAAGGGGCTGGACTTCCAATCTGTAGACGGCGAGCCCGTCAATCTCTTCATACTCCTGGTTTCTCCGGAGGAATTTAGGGGACCTCACGTGAGGACGCTGGCCAACATCTCGCGCCTGTTGAAGGAAGAGGAAACGCGGGAGGGCCTGAAGACGTGCGCGAGTCCCCGGGAGTTCCTGGAGATCCTAAAGCAGGCCGAGGCGACGCTGCTGTGAGTTTCATCCGCCGTCGGAATGGGACGTTGATAGACAATGTTGCTTGATCTCGTCTACGCGACAGCTTTTGCCCTGGGAGGGCTCGCCTTTCTTCTGTTTGCCCTATTCCTGGGTTCTCTGGTTCGCCCTCATGACCCCTCCGGGAGAAAGCTCACGACCTACGAGTGCGGCGAGGTCCCGGTGGGGCAGTCCTGGTCACAGTTCAACATACGCTTCTACGTCTTCGCCCTCTGCTTCGTCATCTTCGACATCGAGACCATCTTTCTGGTGCCCTGGGCGGTAGTGTTTAAGAACATCGGGCTGGTCGCCTTCGTCGAGATGGCCGTGTTCATAGGCGTGCTCCTTATTGGACTCGCCTACGCGTGGAGAAAGGGAGCCCTGAGATGGGCGTTATAGAGAATCGCTTCGGTCCCAACATCATCGTGACCACGGTCGACAAGGCCATCAATTGGGCGAGGAAGTGCTCGCTCTGGCCCCTCGGCTTCGGACTCGCCTGCTGCGCCATAGAGATGATATCTACCGGTGCATCGAGGTACGATCTGGCCCGCTTCGGCATGGAAGTCTTCAGGGCCTCCCCCAGGCAGGCCGACCTTATGATAATCGCGGGGACCGTTACCAAGAAGATAGCGCCCAGGCTCAGACTTCTCTACGAACAGATGCCCGAGAAGAAATACGTCGTCGCGATGGGCGGATGCGCGATAGCGGGCGGCCCGTTCTACGATTCGTACTCCGTGGTCAAGCGCGTCGACCTCATCGTTCCCGTTGACGTCTACATTCCCGGGTGCGCTCCCAGGCCCGAGGCGTTGCTGCACGGGTTGTTGAAGTTAAGGGAGAAGATCGATAGAGAGACCATCGCCCGGAAGGGAAACTGAGCGAGCGAGAGTTACTGTACACCTGCGGAGGGAGTAGGTGGGGGATTCTTCTGAAGAGAACGCAGCAGGAAGAAGTACGATAATAGATCTGCTCATAAAGACATTCCCGGATTCGGCTTCCGTCGTCCAGGAACGGATCAACTGGCCTGCGGTCAGGGTCAAGCTGGCTGTTCTGCCAGAGGTGGCCAGGTTCCTCCGCGAGTCACCGGATCTGGCGTTCGATTACCTGACCTGTGTGTCCGGCATCGACCTCAAGGACCGTTCCCCTCGCTTTGACCTCGTGTATCACCTGGTGTCCCTGCAACACAAACACGTGCTCGTACTGAAAGTGGGGGTGGGAGAGGACGAGGAGGTCCCATCTCTGGTCTCTGTCTGGAAGGGGGCGGATTGGCACGAGAGAGAGGCGTACGACCTGCTGGGAATCTCGTTCAGCGGTCACCCTGACCTCAGGAGGATCCTGCTCCCTGACGAGTGGAAGGGGCATCCGCTCAGGAAGGACTACGTGCTGGCCGAAGAGGACAAGTTTGCAGGGGACTAGAGCGCTTGACATGAGAAACTGGATGTCACTGCACATGAAGAGCGACACGCCGCAGTCTCACAGCTTGGGAAGCGCGTGCAGAGGAGCGTCGCGTGGCGGGACTTAGGACAGAGAGTCTCTTTCTGAACATGGGGCCCCAGCACCCCAGCACGCACGGCGTGCTCCGCCTGGGCCTCACCATAGAGGGGGAGCGGGTCGTGGACCTCTTCGCAGACCTGGGGTTTCTGCACAGGGGAATAGAGAAGCTGGCCGAGAGCAGAACCTATCTGCAGTTCATTCCGCTCACCGACAGGCTCGACTACCTTGCGGCCATGTCGAACAATCTGGCGTTCGTCCTGGCGGTGGAAGAGCTTCTGGAGGTGGAGGTGCCGCGCAGGGCGGAGTACATCAGGGTCATGGTGGCGGAATTGAGCAGGCTGGCTAGCCACCTGGTCTGGCTCGGAGCGTTCGCGAACGACCTGGGAGCCACCACGCCCCTGCTCTACTGCTTCCGCGAGAGAGAAGACATCCTGGACGCCCTGGAGCTTCTCTGTGGAGCACGCATGACGTTCAACTACGTCCGTTTTGGAGGTGTGGCCAGAGACGCCACGCCGGCCTTCGTTGAGAAGTGCAGGAAATTCCTGGAGACGTTCGACAAACGCGTGGACGAATACGAAGAGCTTCTCACCGGCAACGCTATCTTCTTGAGCAGGACAAAGGGGATAGGTTTCCTCTCAGCCGAGGACGCCCGTTCGTTTGCCGCAAGCGGACCCATGCTGAGAGGCTCCGGCATCCAGTGGGACCTGCGAAAGGACGCGCCGTACTCGGTCTATCCCGAAATGGACTTCATCATCCCCACGGGCACGGTCGGGGATGTCTGGGACAGATACATCGTTCGAGTGATAGAGATGCGCCAATCTGCCAGGATCATCCGGCAGGCACTGGACGGGCTCCCGGAGGGCGAGTTCAAGGCCAAGTTGCCGCGAGTGCTGAAGCCGGCGCAGGGCGAGGCCTACGTGAGAGTGGAGGCCCCCAAAGGGGAGCTGGGTTTCTACGTGGTGAGTGACGGCACCACTAACCCCTTCAGGGTCAAGATCCGCGCTCCCTCGTTCATAAACCTGGCAACGCTACGGGTGATGTGCAAGGAGGCCCTGGTGGCTGACCTGGTGGCCATACTGGGGAGCATAGACATAGTCCTTGGAGAGGTGGACAGGTAGGTGTCCGTGAGCGTCGAATTCTTGGAATTGCTCTGGATTCTGTTGCCCGAGCTCTTGCCCAGCCCCCTGTATGCGTTAGCCAGGTTGGGGGTGGCCTTCGTGGCGGTCATGGCCTTCATCGTGGTGATGGTGCTCTTCGCGGTGTGGTTCGAGAGGAAGGTCATAGGGCACATCCAGGTCAGGATAGGTCCTCTGCACACCGGCAGGTGGCACGGATGGGCCCAGACAATCGCCGACGCCATCAAGCTGTTTCTCAAGGAAGACATCATACCGAAAGGCGTGGACAGGCCGGTCTACGTGCTGGCGCCGCTGGTGGTGTTTGTGACCACGGTGGTCGTGTACGTCGTGATTCCCTTTTCCCGCAACCTCGTGGCCAGGGATATAAACATGGGGATACTGTTCGTCTTCGCCGTATCCTCCATCGCCACGCTGGGCATCTTCATGGGCGGATGGGGGTCCAACAACAAGTACTCGCTTCTGGGAGCGATGAGGGTGGCCGCTCAGATCGTGAGCTACGAGGTGCCCCTGCTTCTCTCGGTGCTCGGGGTCTTCATGCTGGCCCAGACCTTGAGCCTCAACGGCATAGTCGAGGCCCAGAAGGGCCTTTGGTACGTCTTTCTCCAGCCGGTCGGCTTCGTCATATACGTGATCGCCGGCATCGCCGAGGTCAACCGTCTTCCTTTCGACATACCGGAAGCGGAATCGGAGCTGGTCGCAGGTTTCCATACCGAATACAGCGGTCTCAGGTTCGCATTCTTCTTCCTGGCAGAATACGCCAACATGTTCGTGATGTCCGCCCTGGCCACGGTCCTGTTCCTGGGTGGGTGGCACGGGCCGTTTCTGCCTGGCTTTGTGTGGTTCATCCTGAAGGCCTTTTTCTTCATGTTCTTGATGGTGTGGCTGCGCGGCACTTATCCCAGGTTGAGGGTGGACCAGATGATGTCCTTTTGCTGGAAAGTGCTTTTGCCGCTGGCGTTTTTGAATCTACTCGTCACCGGACTTGTGATGTCCTTCATCTGATTGCGCAAGAGGGAATGCGTTGATGGAAGCGAACAGCGCGACGAAGAGAATGGACGCCCCGGGACCGATGGGCTTGGTTGCCTCGAGAATCAAGGCGCTCATCGATGGGCTGAGGCTCACTCTGAGGCATCTGTTCTCCAAGTCCATAACGATGAAGTATCCCTATGAGAAGAGGACACTTCCGGCTGGCTACAGGGGGCTCCACGTCCTGAGACTGGACCTGGAGACGAGAAGGATGAAGTGCATCGGCTGCACCCTGTGCGCCAGGGCGTGTCCGGACCACCTCATCACGATAGAGACATCCCCCGGAGAGGGAAAGAAGAAGAACGTCGACGTTTTCGACGTCGATATCTCCAGGTGTATGTTCTGCAACCTCTGCGTGGAGGCCTGTCCCCACGGCGCTCTGGAGCTTTCGTCGGAGTACGAGCTGGCGACCGAAACAAGGGACGGCCTCATATATCACAAAGAGGACCTGCTGGAGAAGTTGGAGAGACTGGTTTGAGTGACATTGAGTTTCTGAACGCTCCTTTGGTTTTCAAGATGCTGGCTGCGCTGGCGCTCCTGTTTGCCGTGTTGTCGGTGACTCTCAGGAACGTGTTTCATTGCGCGCTGGCTCTGGCGGCGATGTTCATCCTTCTCTCCGGCGTGTTCGTGCTGCTGGATGCCGATTTCCTTGCGGTCGTGCAGGTACTGATATACGTGGGAGCGGTCGTGATACTGATGATCTTTGCGATCGTCCTGACGGAGAAGATAACGTCCGAGACCGTTAGGCAGACCAACCAACTCCTCGTGCCGGGCTTCCTCGTCTGCGTCGCGACGCTGGCCGGCGCTCTGTACGTTCTGACGAGAGTCCCGTGGCCTTCCGGGTCGCCGGCTGCACAGAAGGAGACCATCAAGCTGGTGGGTACGCAGCTTCTTTCCACCCACCTGGAGGCCTTCGAGGTCGCGTCCGTGCTTCTTCTGGCGGCGCTGGTCGGGGCCGTTTTTCTGGGGAAGGAGATCACCAGGAGATGATACCGCTTGCCCATTACCTGATTCTTGGTGCGGTCCTCTTTGCGGTGGGCATGTTTGGAGTTCTCACGAGACGGAATGCGATCGGCATTCTCATCTCGATCGAAATAATGCTGGGTGCCGTGAACTTGAATCTGGTCGCTTTCTCACGGTTCGTGGAGACCTCCACCCTGAACGGCCAGGTCTTTGCGGTGTTCGTGATGACCGTGGCTGCGGGTGAAGCAGCGGTCGGATTGGCGCTGATTCTGGCGCTCTACCGAAACACAAGGGCTGTCTTTGCCGACAGATTCAACGTTCTGAAGTGGTAGGGAGTTGGTGCTGAGCTGTCATGATTTGTCCGAAATGCCAGACCACCAATTCTGATCAGTACAGATACTGTTTTCAGTGTGGAACGAGGCTAGGGGAGAGACAGAGACGTACGCGCGCAAAGGGAAGCGTGAGGGACCTGATGGCCAGGGGCATAGCGCTCTTCAACGAGGGAAACTTCCGGGGTGCGCTGGAGGAGTTCAGGATGAGTGCGAGTCTTGACCCCGTGCACGAGCTCTCGCATCTCTACGCGGCGGCGTGCAATCTGGCGCTCGGAGAGCTTGGCACAGCACGGGACGCGGCCGAAAGGGCGCTCAAGCTGAATCCCGACCTTCAGGGAGCCACCTTTCTCGTGGGGATACTGGACGCGCTCGAGGAGGAGAAGCTCAAGGCCTGCGAGCGATTCTCTCGTTGCTACGAGCTCAATCCAGAGTTCGCCCTCCCGCTTCACTGGGCGGGCTCCCTTCTGTTGGGCGAGGAGAGGCTTTCGGAAGCGGAACCGCTGGTAGACAAGCTGCTGAGGAAGAAACCTGACTCGGCCACGGCCTACTACATGTCGGGCCTGCTGGCCCTGAAGCAGGGCAACCCGGCCGAGGGAGTTTCGCGACTGGAAAAGGCCGTCGGGCTGCTTCCGGATTTCAAGGCCGCTCACGCAAAGCTGGCGGAGGCTTACCTTCGCCTGGGAACCAAGGAGAAGGCGGCCGAGCATTACCGGACCGCGAGTGAGCTCGACCCGGAGGACGTGGGCTCGATATTCCAGCTGGGCACGGTTCTGAGCGACCTTCACAATGTTGAGGGCGCCATCGAGGCGTTCAGGCGCGCGTTGAGCCTGAACCCGAAACTGGCGGAAGCGCACTACCAGATAGGTCTTCTGCTGTACGTGGAGAAGGGAATGGTCGACGAGGCGATCGCCGAGCTGGAGCTGGCTTTGAAGCTGGATCCGTCCGATCCGTCGTCGCGGCTGATTCTTGGCGAGCTCCTGCACGTCAAGAAGAGCCAGAAACAGGGTTAGCGGGTTTAAGGAGACACCCGGTCTGCGGCCGACCCGATGCGCCGACAACGGGCCGCGGCGGCCGCGGGTCGGGCTAAAGAAAACGAGGCACTGGGAAGATGGAACTGACGACACTGGCGTTCTTGATACCGCTTCTTCCGTTTGCCGCCTTCGTCATCACGATTTTCTTCGGCCGTAGGCTTCCGGCCGAGCGAGGTTTGGCCGCGGTTCCGGCCATAGCTGCGGCCGCGGGGTCCACGCTCATCTCGTTCTTCCTGCTGCTTAAGGTCCTGCACGGGGCCGTCGTGGAGGTGAGCCACCCCTGGTTCAAGGTGTCAGAGTACCTCTTCACCGTCGGCGTGTCGGTGGACCCGCTCGCCGCACTCATGCTCATCGTCGTCTCGGTGGTGGGCCTCCTGGTTGAGATCTACTCGGTCGGCTACATGCACGGGGATTCCAGGTTCTCGAGGTATTTCGCATACATATCGCTGTTCGTATTCTCCATGTACGGGCTGGTGCTGGCCAACACGTTCTTCCTCTTGTTTATCTTCTGGGAGCTGGTCGGCCTGTGCTCGTATCTGCTCATCGGATTCTGGTTTGAGAAGAAGAGCGCGGCCGACGCCGGCAAGAAGGCCTTCATCACGACCCGGATCGGAGACTTCGGGTTTCTCATCGGAGTTCTTCTGCTGGCATCCGCGGGCGGCACTTTCCAGTTCTCGGAACTCTTCGGCATGGCCCAGGCCGGCCACTTCTCCTCCAGCTTCCTGACCATCGCGACGATATGTCTGTTAGCCGGGGCCGTGGGCAAGAGCGCCCAGTTTCCGCTTCACGTCTGGCTTCCGGACGCGATGGAGGGCCCCACACCCATCAGCGCGCTCATCCACGCAGCCACGATGGTGGCCGCCGGCGTGTACATGGTGGCGCGCTGTTTTCCGCTCTTCTCGGCCAGCGCCGAAGCCTCCATGACCGTCGCGACGATCGGCGGAATCACGGCGCTCTTTGCCGCCACGATTGCCTGTACCCAGTTCGACATCAAGAGAGTGCTCGCCTATTCCACGCTGAGCCAGCTCGGTTACATGATGCTGGCGCTGGGGTGCGGCGGCTACGTGGCGGGCATGTTCCATCTCATGACGCACGCCTTCTTCAAGGCCCTCCTCTTTCTGGGGGCTGGCAGCGTGATTCACGCGGTCCACGAGCAGGACATAAGGGAGATGGGCGGGCTCGGCGGCAAGATGAAGGTGACGTCGACGACTTTCCTCATCGCCTGCCTGGCCATAGCGGGCATTCCTCCGCTCAGCGGATTCTGGAGCAAGGACGAGATACTCGTGGCCGTCAAGGAGTCACACAACCTGGGCCTCTACGCAATTGCGGTCGGTGGGGCCCTTCTTACCGCCTTCTACATGTTCAGGCTGTATTTCCTCGTCTTCTGCGGCAAGGAGAAGGGTGAGGCGCACGAATCTCCCTACGTAATGGCTCTTCCCCTCGTCGTGTTGGGTGTGCTCTCCGTTTGCTCCGGATGGGTCGGACTGCCCTGGCTGGAGCACAACGTGGCCGGTTTTCTCTCCGGGGGAGAGGCGCACGGTCACCACGGTCCCGACTACACCGTGATGGGGATGTCGATACTGGTGGCGGGCGCGGGCATCTTTCTGGCCTACGCCACCTACATCAGGGGCTGGATTGTCCGGGACGCCTTCTCCAGAAGACTCGGGCCCCTGTATTCTCTCCTGTACAACAAGTACTACGTGGACGAGATCTATCTCTCACTGATAGTCCGACCTCTCGTGTCGCTCACGAGGGCCCTTTTCGCGTTCGACCTTGCCGTCATAGACGGCGCGGTGAACGGGAGCGCGAGGCTCACGGTGATCTGGAGCCGGGCCAAGAAGTGGGTGGACATTTACATAGTGGACGGAGCGGTGAACGGCGTGGCGTTTCTTACCGAGCTCGCCGGCTCCGTCGCGCGCAGGACACAGAGCGGCTACGTTCAGCAGTATGCTCTGATGATAGTCCTGGGATTGGCGACCATAGTGATACTCAAGTTACTGCTTTAAGACGGAGGAAAACTTGATGGAGCTTCCGATTCTGACTCTTGTGACCTTCTCACCGCTAGTCGGGATGGTCGTCGTCCTTCTCCTGAGGGGGGAGAGCGAGCGGGGCATAAAGGGAACTGCAACGGTCTTCAGCGGGATCTCTCTCGTTTTCGCAACGCTCCTGCTCGCGATCTTCGACAGGTCCGTTCCCGGGTTCCAGTTCGTGGAGAGGGCGCAGTGGATTCCGCCCATCAACGTCTGGTACTACCTCGGCGTGGACGGACTCAGCATCACGATGATCTTTCTCACGGCGCTCCTTTCCTTCGTGGCGGTCATCGCCAGCTACGGCATAAAGGACAGGATGAAGCAGTACTTCGCGCTGTTCCTTCTGCTCCAGACGGCCATGACGGGCGTCTTCGTGGCCCTGGATTTCTTCCTGTTCTACGTGTTCTGGGAGGCGATGCTAGTCCCCATGTATTTCTTGATAGGCATCTGGGGAGGGCCGAACAGAGAATACGCGGCCATCAAGTTCTTCCTGTATACGCTCCTGGGAAGCGTGGCCATGCTCCTGGCGATCCTGGCGATGTACTTCTCCACAACGCCACACACTTTCGACATCGTGGAGCTGGCGAGGACCCATCCGTTCGCGCCCAGGTTCCAGATGATCGTGTTCCTGGCGCTCTTCCTGGGCTTTGCGATAAAGGTGCCCGTGTTTCCCTTCCACACGTGGCTTCCTGACGCTCACGTCGAGGCCCCCACGGCCATAAGCGTGATCCTTGCAGGCGTGCTCCTGAAGATGGGAATATACGGGATACTCAGGATCAGCTATCCCATCCTGCCCGACGCAGCGAGGGACTTCGCCTTTCCCCTGGCAATACTGGCCGCGATAAACATCATCTACGGGGCGCTTGTGGCGATGGCGCAATCCGACTTGAAGAAGCTGGTGGCTTATTCCAGCGTGAGTCACATGGGGTATTGCCTGCTCGGAATGTCAGCCATGACGGCCACGGGCATGAACGGGACCGTGCTTCAGATGTTCGGACACGGCATCATCACGGGTTCTCTGTTTCTTCTGGTTGGGGTCATATACGACAGGGCTCATCATAGGGACATCGACCGTTTCGGCGGGTTGGCCATCCAGCTGCCGATATTCACGGGCATCATGAGCCTGGCGGCCTTCGCGTCTCTAGGCCTGCCGGGCCTGGCAGGATTCGTGGGTGAGTTCATGTGCTTCGTCGGCGCGTTCCCGGTCTTCAAGACGATAGTCATCATCTCGGCAATAGGTATCGTGATAACGGCAGGGTACCTTCTCTGGATGCTCCAGCGCATGTTCCTGGGTAAGCCGCAGGAGCAGTACGCAGCCTTTCCGGATATGAGCGCCAGGGAGCTGGTCTCATTGGTACCGCTTCAGATTCTTACGGTGGCCATCGGAGTCTATCCGTGGCCCATCATAGATTTCATGGACACAACGATAGAGTCGCTCTCTTACTTCTTGAGGGGGGGCCTCTCCTGAGAGCCGGCTCAAGACAGCGGAGCGTTGGACAACATTAGAGTATTGAGGAGGAAGCTCGTTTGAGTTTCGTCAGCGTAGATTTCGGACTTCTCGTGCCTGAGCTCGTCGTCCTGTCCGCGGCTTTTCTGGTGCTCGTCGTGGACCTCCTGGGGTCTCGGCAGCGGGGTGCG
>CP070702.1:143433-146892 GCA_020349905.1 Candidatus Eiseniibacteriota bacterium | reverse complement strand
GACGTTGGTCCCCCTTCGACTCTAGGGTTCAGCCGTATCAATTCGTATGTGAAGGATCTGTTCGAGATCGAGGCAGAAAGCGCCTATTTTGTAGGGGTCACAAGTCCCACCGGCACTGCGCGGAGAGTAGTTGAGGGTCTAACCACCCTGAAGGACAAAGCGTTAGGGGCAGGCACGGACTTTCTGATCATAAATACAGATGGCTGGATTGAAGGAGAAGACGCTATCGAGTACAAAACTAGCTTGGTGAACCAGATTCGTCCCGACGTTATCGTAGGAATCCAGCACGAAGACGAGTTGACACCCATACTAACCGGCTTGCAGCGGACAAAGACCGTAAAGGTGGAGTGCTCACCGCAGGCCCACCGGCGGAATCGGGAGAAACGGAAAATCCTGCGCGAGTTGAGCTATACGAAGTATCTGAAGAACGCGAAGGTCCAGTCGTTTCCCTTGAAGTGGATCCACGTCAAAGGAGCCGTCCTTGGAGCGGGAACTGCTCCAATTCCCGAACGGGCAGAGGCAATAAGAAACTTGTTGAAAAGGGATCCTATACACTGTGAGGAAACACCTGGCACGCTCTTCGTCGTTTTGCGGAAGGGTCAGTGGGTTGACGAGGCGCACGTAAAGAGCGCTGAGGAGCGATTGGGAAAGCGGTTGAAGGTTATTGCAGAGAGCGAAGAAGAAGGGCTCCTCGTTGCCCTGCAGAACGAGCTAGACGAGTTCCTTGGAATCGGTGTTCTGTGCGGAGTTGACTACAAGAGGAAGGCAATCAAAGTTTACACTCCAGTGAGCGAGGACGTGGCGATCGTCCGCTTTGGACAGATAAAGCTCGACAGAAAAGGGAGAGAGACAGGCATCAGCACGGTTTATGCAGATTATGCCGTCTAACTTGCTTGCACGCTTGCTGGAGGTCCCTCTTCTGAAGGGCGA
Organism: Candidatus Eiseniibacteriota bacterium; assembly: GCA_020349905.1. Taxonomy (GTDB): domain Bacteria; phylum Eisenbacteria; class RBG-16-71-46; order JAFGJU01; family JAFGJU01. The sequence continues at coordinate 145,962 of CP070702.1, read as the reverse complement.
AAGAAGAGCCGTAGCTCTTTGGTCACGATTCCATTCATATCCGGTAGTGTTTTCATGCTGCGACGAATCCATAGGGGCAGAAACCTTTGGCAGTATCTTGTGGCAAAGCGGTAATCTAGGAATACAATGGCGCCCCGATCCTCCAACGTTCGGATCGGCCTACCCGCCGCCTGTGACGCTTTGGTTAACGCTGGGAGAACATATCCATACTCGCGACCGTGACCAGGAAAACAGCTGTCGTAATACCTCACCTGCGCACTTGTTCTTGGTGTAGGCTTCGCGTAGGGAACACCAACCACGACGGCGGCATTCATGTTATCTCCTGGATAGTCTGCTCCTTCAGATGAGCGTCCCCCCTGAACTCCGAGAAGGACGGCACCGCCCCGTTGTGCATACGACTTGAATTGCCGTGTAAGCCGATCGTTCTCTCGCGAGGGCATGTCTCTGCGTTCATAAAGGAGGGGCTTCTCTAAGGTGCCCTCCAGTTCAGCGGCTAGCAGATTCTCCAAGATCTCATACGAGACCGTGAAGACCCCTACGTTGGCTGGCGTGTGATGGACCACCTCGGCTATACGCTCGACAAGTTTCCTATACATGCTTCTGGTTCGTTGTTTCATGGCAGTTGTCACGCCGCAGCACGTTAATGACAGAATGTGCTCCCGTGGAAAGGGGGAGTCCACGATCTTCTGGATCGTGGCGTCAGGAAGACCAGCGATCTTCACGTACGATTCCAATGGTTCCAGCGTCCCCGACATGCCTACGCTGCAGTACACCGCTGAAAAGACGGGAGCGGTCACCTTTGAGGGGTCAAGAGCAACGACCTCGAGTCGAGCAGAGGTTGCACCGGTTCTAGTAACGTACCTACTGAGAATGTGGGTGAAGGAGGCATCATCTGCGGTCTCCAGCCACGTCGACAGGAATTCACCTACTCGATGGATGTGCGAGCGAGGAGACTTCCCATGCTGCAACAAGCTTCGCTTAATGACATGTCCGACACTATGAAGGTGTTCAAAGAAGGTCAACGGCGCATCGACATCAGCCCTTCGCCTAATCGCGTCGAGGAAGAGCTCGGGAAGAAGGTGAGCTTCCTCTTCTACTCGAGCCGCCAGCTGCTCAAGTAGTGAGTTCAGCTGTCGGGAGAACGCAGCGATGTCGGGGAAGTTGTATTTTCTAGCCTCTTGTTCCGCCTGCCGAATCACAAACTGAGATAATCTATCGCTTGCGATCTCTATAGCTATACCGGGGAGGTTGTGCGCCTCATCAACGATGAGGATGATCTGCTTGAACGGCTTTTCGAGGCGTTGGAGAAATGCACTACGGATGGCCGGGTCAAAGACATACAGATAGCTCAAGGCGGTGACATCAACGTCTCCGACTACCAGTTTAGTGACCTCGTACGGACAGAAGCCTTCGACTCGGCAAAGCTCTCTGATTTCGGAAGAGGTATACGCGCTTGACGAAATGTGCACTTGGAGCTCCGCGCATCTGTCCACGTCTCCGCTCATTTTCTGATAGTACGGGCATCGCTCTGCCGTCCTCAACAGTTCGCAGATCTCCATCGCCGATCTTGCATCGGCTGCTTGGCGTACGATGAAGGGGTGGAAGCACATCTCTGCTCGTCCTCTCAGCGAGAGCCCCGACACTGCCTGCGTTTTCGATATGGCTCGAAGTTCTTCGATGACGCGGTCGTGTTGGCGATGCGTCTTTGCGGCGTACAGGATTTGTAGATGTTTTTCTTTGGCTGCTGGTAGGCAGGCTGACAAGGCTGCGACTGTTTTGCCTAAGCCATTGCTTCCTTCGAGGAGCACGTGGTTGCCCTCGCGTACTGCGTCATAGATGGTGGTCGTGAACTCGTCCTGAAACGGTCTTACCGTCGAATAGGGGAAGTATTGGGCAACCTTTCGTGGTAGCTTCGGCATGGTCTCTAGTGATCCTCCAGAGTTTTGGATGGGCATAGCGCGTTGACTGGGCAAGGGCTACACACCGGGTTTCGGGCTCTGCAGTACTTCCGTCCAAGCGCTATGAGCAGAAGATGAGCGGCAAGGTGATCTTCTGGTGGATATACGGACTGGAGAGCCTCTTGGATTTCCTCATAGTCAGCTTTCGCTGAGGCGAGGCTTAGTCTCTTCGAAACGCGGTGGACGTGGGTGTCTACGGGTATCGTGGCTTTGTGCGAGCCAAAGAGGAGGACGATGTCAGCAGTCTTGGGGCCTACGCCGGGGAGGCTCATGAGCGCTTTTCGACTCTCTTCGAGAGGCCACGAATGGATGAAGTCGAGTGACCCATCGAATTTCTCTGAGACCGCCCTAGAGAGGGTTTTGATGCGTCGGGCCTTGCTTCTGTGCAATCCCGCAACCCTGAGGGCTCTTTCGAGGTTCTCGTCGTCACCTTGTGCGAGGGCTTCAGGGGTGATGGCGAATCTCTGCGCCAAGGTTTCAAAGGCTTTCGCCGCACTCTTTCTGGTTGTAGCTTGAGAAATGACTGTTCTGACTAGAGTTGAGAACGCATCTCTGCGAGAGCCAGCCCATG
>CP070702.1:140628-143333 GCA_020349905.1 Candidatus Eiseniibacteriota bacterium | reverse complement strand
GTCCTGATGAACGTCGGGCGTGATGCGAGTCTCCAGCCACGGGGTCATCTTCTTCTTGATGTTAATGTAGCCTCTCTTCACGGTGAAAAGATTGTACCCACCGCTCTCTGCAGACTCACCGTTTTGGTAAGAGAGATACCACAACGCTCCGATTTCCAAGTCATTGATGCCTTTCGGAAGATCGGTCTCTGTATCCGCAGAGAAAAGCGGTCCCGCCGACACCACCATTGCCAGAACAGCCGCCACTGCAACGATTAATCGGTGATTCATATCGTTCGCCCCTCCTGTGTGCGTTTAGCCGTCTTCTCGCGGCGCGTGTGTTCCGTGGGTTCGTGCGCGAGCAGATACACGCCGTAACAGATCCGCCTAAGCATAACTCCTGATTGTGAAAACAAAGTTGAGAGAAAGTAAAGAATGCGTCCTCATGGGGCCGTGTAGATCAAGTATGCCCCTCCCAGAATGACCAGAATTCCACAAGTCTGGCGTAGAATGGTGGTGCCGCGGGATGCCTCGCTCCAGTTCAAGTAACGCTGGACCATTTCCGCAGAAGTCCCAGCCACAACAATCACCGAACAGTGACCTATACCGTATAGCAGAAGAAGGGCCACGCCGAATAACCAGCTCTGAGCCGCAACTTTGAACGTCACGCCCAGGATGGGGGCCATGTACGCGAAAGTGCATGGACCCACACCGACACCGAACACTAATCCCAGAACGAATGCAGCCCAGGCGCCTCGTTTCGCAGAAACAGTTCGGCCGGAGCCGGACCAGGGCATGGGAATGACTCCGAGGAAATGAAGGCCAAGCAGGAACAGAATAAGGGCCAGGAGATAGTTCACGTAGGAGCCGACGTCGCCCAGCATCCGGCCCATTGTGGCAGTGATCACGCCTATTGTCCCAATTGTCACCAGAATCCCCAGTGCGAACACCGTTGATACCGTGAGCGCTCGTCCACCGGACCTGTCGCCCTGCTCGCCCATGAAAGCAACAATGAGCGGGATACTAGACAAGTGACAGGGACTGAGCAGAATGCTCAACACACCCCAGACAAGTGCGGCCGCCAAGGCTATCGGCGCGGAGCTTTGAACAGCGTTTGTCAGAGAACTAAAGAGATCTTCCATAGGTCACCGTGGTTCATCTTATGAGTCTTTGAGCTTCACATCGATTTCAAGCTCGTTCCACTTGGCTAGGATGTCTTCCTTAGACATGAACCCCTCATGTCGAAACAGCTCGTTGCCGTCTGCATCGATGAAGATCTGCGTAGGTATCATTCTTATGCCGTATTCTGTGGCTGCGGTAGGATTCTCTCCGACATCGATCACATCAACTGCGAACCGTTCGGCATACTCTTGCTTCAACTCCTCGAGAATGGGAGCCATCATCTTGCAAGGGATGCATTTGCCACGTCCGAGGTCGACTATGCGTGGTAGGGCGGCAGCCTTTGAGACAGAGCCGGTCGTCTTCCCGGAGGTTTGCCCCCCTTTGGAGCCCGTACCGTCGCGGCGGGCTTCCTTCATAGCAAGTGCCACAATGACTGCCAGCAAAGCAAGCCCGACTATGGCTATTCGTCTACCCTTGGTCACTGTACTGTACCATCCTCTCTTGTCAGCCCTTTGTGGTGTCCCCTGGAGCCCGCACACTACTGCTGTCAGGCATGGATAATTCATCATGCCGGCAGGTTCCGGCCAAGCATCTGTCCAGTCGTCCTCGTAGGGTGTCTTCTGCTGCCTCGGGATAATCGATGAAATCCCATATCTCTTCCACCTTTGCCCACGAAATCTCCCTACCTTCCTTCCAGTGGGAAAGGACCAGGGTGGGGCCCTCAAGTTGGTACTTATCGACGTTGCCGGCGTGTTGCGGCCGCTCGTAGTCGAGAGTCCGCCAACGTAGCGATCCATCCAGCAAAGGGGCGAGGTAGTCGTGCTGGATGACTTGGCTGATGTGATACTCCATGAAGAGACAGGTCTCGCAACGAAGAGTCCGGTGAAAGTAGAGGGCTACGACGCTGTCAGGGGGCCCTGAGAGCACAACCGGATCGGCCGCGAGCTTACTCGAAGTGTCGGGTTGTACACCACGGCCTTGGGTTTCATGGTCATTCTTCAATGTGCCGCGAGGCGCGCTTGGCCTTGCTTCAACCATTATTGGGGGAACGGGCCCAAGAAGGAGACTGATGCTGAGGATGAGAAAGAGGCCGTTCAGGGAGAACTTAAATCCTCGGACCCTCCGCTTGCGTGTTAGCTCGTGATCTCTCCTAAGCATTTCAGGTGATCCTCCTGCAGTTCGTGCTCTTCCGGCAAGACGGGGCAAATGTGACATCCGCATGGCGTTTAGCCAGATGGCTTTTCGATCAGTCCTCTGTGATGGCGTTTTCACAAAAGCCTGAGAATCTCTTCAACTGACAGCACCTTTCCCGATGCTTTTACCTGACCGTCAATCGCGAGGGTAGGGGTAATCATAACGCCGAACTTCATGATCTCTTTCAGGTCGGAGATCTTCTCGACTTCATACTCTGCGCCCGATTGATCGACGGCCTTCCTCGCATTCTGTTCCAACTGATTGCACTTGGGGCATCCGGTTCCAAGAATCTGTATCTTCTTCATTGCAGGCCTCCTCTGATGCCACTGTGGGAACGGCGGACTTCGATTTATGCCGCCGGAGTGTGGGCTCACATCAGAATACGCTGCCAAAGATCATGCCGCTTGACG
>CP070702.1:137859-140528 GCA_020349905.1 Candidatus Eiseniibacteriota bacterium | reverse complement strand
GCTGGACAGGTACGAGTAGTCGGACTGTAGCTGGAAAGTGGTGTAGGATTAGGAGTACGGCACACAACCGCACCTCCGAAGAGCACCCTGAAGTGTGGACCCTGGTGTGGACCTACCTCACCCGTATTCAGCGCGCTTAAGAAAGGAAACGCGCCCCAAGATTGGCTCTGGGAGCGCGTTTTGTTCGGGTTGAGCGCGCCGTGCGCGCGAGATCTAAGAACAGTCAGTCCGTGGGTCGCACCCCGAGGGATAAGGGCAAGCTGGGCCTGCGGCGCGCCAAGCGGAGGTTCTTACACCAATAGCCTGGATTCTGACGATTCGGTGACAATCGTGGTGCCAATCATGTCGCCAACAGAAGAGACGGATCGTGATGCGGCCCCGCGGCGTTCGAGGCGGGAGGGTCGCGAGCTCCCACACCGCCGACGACGAAGCTTGCGGTGACACGAAAGGTGCCAGAGCGGCACAACCGACGCACTCTGGAGCAGAATGCGATGCGTCCCTACCCCGGCACCCTGCCGCTAATCATTATCGAAATGCTGTTGCCTGGCTGAGCGGTTGAGTGCATGATGCTGGAGGCCGGGAAGTGAGGCTGGGGCGGTCGTGAGCGATTTACTTGCTCATGGAGTAGTCGGGCCGTGCCAGAGCACACGCGCAGTAGACCGCACGTAGCTCCTCTCCCCTTTGCTGTCACCTTACACAGGCGGCTGGACCGCACCAAGCTATGGGATCGGCTCGCCGTTGCTTCCGCCCACTTTGCCTTCATGGCTCCAAAGAATGGTCAATCGCAGTGCCTATGTGAGGCAGTACGGTCTGGGGCCCGAACACTACGGCAGCCACGAAGTCAGATGGCTCTATGCGGTGGTATCTGACGTGCTCGTTCTGAGCCTGTTCTTTCTCATTCTCTATCTCTTTTGGGCCATGGGGAGTCTGAAGGAACCATCGGAACCAGATGAGCCGGGGACCCCGTAACAGAGGCTGCGCGAGCGTTGCGGGCTTGGCAACGAAGGCTGCGTTCTGCTACCCCACGAACGGTTGGGTTCAGCGACAGTTTACGCCCGAAGTCTACTACCCCCGCGGCGCGGGCTGGCTCGGGCACGGGCAGGCGCAGTCAACCTGAGAAGAATTAGCTACTTGCCGTCACCCGTCCGAGAGACATGGTGCCGGAAGAAGGTCTCGGACGGGCTCCGGGACGAGGCGTGAGAGGGTAAGTCACCACCGTAGAGACCGAGGGTAGCGCAATGTCAATCATGGTTGAGACCTTGATTCTGGTGGTCGGTGTCACCCTGCTGCTTTGGGCCATCTACCCCCTGATTCAGAAGAGCAGCTCCCTAATGGAGAAATTCAAGCCGTGTCGAGGCGATTGGTGGGAAGCGTATCTCCGGGGATGCGAGACTTGGAACGGCAAGCCACTCCCGGTGGAACCAATAAACTCGTACACGAACGTCGCATACCTGGCCGCGGGCTGGATCACTTTTCGACTGCTAGACAGCCCGCCCTCGCTCGTGTTCGCGCTCGCAATGGCCTACCTGTGCATTGGCTCCGCATTGTACCACGGCGTCAAGACAATCTGGGCTGCGGCGCTCGATCATTCCGGCATGTACGCGGTCTTCAGCGCACTCGCGATCTACGCGATGGCGCCAGATCATCGGCTCATCCTGATACCGATGATCATTGGGACGCTAGCCGCTGCCTACTTCCTTCGCTACGTGTTTCATGGCAACGTCAGCGTCCGGATGGGCCTCCTCCTCAGCCTGATGCTGGTAGGGGCGCTACTGCGAGGCAACAGCCGGCTCGGTCTGTTGAGCATCGGACTTTTCGCGGGCGCGATGGCTGTCTGGCAGATGGACAAGAAACGGATCCTGTGGAAGCATTGGGGTCACGGCATCTGGCACATCTTCACAGCTGCAGCGATGGCCGCGATGTTCCTGGCGCTGACCCCGTAGTGCTGCTCAAGCGCAGTGAGGGCGCACAAGGGCATGATCGAAGCCCAGCCCAAACGTGCGCTAATCCATGATCTGACCATTGCAGCGCCCTCCGGCTCTCGAGGCCAGAGTGCTCTCACCCCGCGCGGCACAAAGAGGCTCGTGGCGCCAGAGCCGGTGACCGGATTCGTCACCGCGAGAGCTGTCGAGCGGTGAGAAAGTCAGAGGTTATTCTGATATTCTTGAGATAGAGAATGACCGGGCTGGGATTCGAACCCAGGGCCTGCGGACTAAGAGTACGAAAAGACCCAAGGACTATTGGGGTCCATCGGACCCGAAACAAGACAGGAAGCGGCCTTCCAGCCTGTTGAGTATCCCGATAGTCCCGATCGAGACGAATGGTTTGTCTACAGTGGGGGGCAGCACGCTCGAGTTCGCTCTTCGTTGATATTGCCCGCAAGCCATCGTTTGAAGCCGACGCGATTCTCGTGGAGCGTCGCCTGCGGCAGCTCCGCTCTGAAACCCCATTCGGAACAACACGCGTTTCAAGGCGTTGTTGGGAGGCCCCGGATGAAGGCGACCACTTGGCACCTCATAATCTACCTCAGGTCATCGATGACCTCGGCGCTCACCCAGTATATCCGGCCTCGCTGAAGGCCATCTCTTCCGTGGCTCGTGAAGAAGAGGAACTTCCCGTCCGCCGTCACGTAAGGTCTGAACTCGGCACCTGCTGAGTTTACCTCCGCG
>CP070702.1:118210-137759 GCA_020349905.1 Candidatus Eiseniibacteriota bacterium | reverse complement strand
TCGATTCCCGCCGGGTCTCGGACAGTGCCCGATGTGTCCACGCGAGCGCCGTAGACGTCCCACGAGACGCCTCGCGCGTCCTCCCAGACCACGAGGAAGTCCTTCCCGCTGAATACAACGGAAGACTTGCCCTGGCTCTCGGCAGCGTCGCAGATGGGCACGCCTGAAGCGTCCAGCACCGTGCCTGCGGTATCCACGCGGGCGCCGTAGACATCGCTGAAGCCGCTGCGGTGGTCCGTCCAGACCACCAGGTAGTTTGTCCCATCGAAGGCGACGGCCGGGTCGGTCTGGTTGTCAGCTGCCGACGATATGGGAATGCCCGCGGGGTCTAGCACGCTCCCCAGGGTGTCGACACGTGCTCCATAGATGTCGCCGAAGCCGCCCCGGTAGTCCGTCCAGACCACCAGGTAGTTGGAAGTTCCGAAGGCCAAGGCAGGGTCGTTCTTGACCCCGGCTCCAGCTGAAACGATGATGCCTCCAGGGTCAAGCACGGCTCCGGAGACGTCCAGCCGCGTGCCGCAGATTCCCGCAGAATCCTGACGGTCGTCCTCCCAGACGACCAGGTAATTGGAGGCGCCGAAGGCCACAGTCGGTTCCAGTTGACTATTGACCGTGATGGACACTGCTATTCCCTCCGTGTCCAGCACAGCAGCCGAGGTGTTCACTCGCGCTCCGTAGATGTCCCACGAGGACCCGCGGTTGTCCTGCCAAAGCACAAGGTGGTCCGTGCTGCCGAATACCACCCGGGACCAGTATTGATTGCCGGCTGCCGCTGACACGACCACGCCACCAGGGTCCAGAACAGTGAGAGAAGTGTCTATGCGGGCCCCGCGGACGTCCCATGACGCGCCGCTGTCGTCGTCCCAGCCAACGAAGTAGTTGGTTCCATCGAAAGCCAGGTCCGGAGAGTACTGATTCGCCGCTCCTGTTGCGATGGGAACTCCGGCGGTGTCCCGCACAACGCCTGATGTGTCCACGCGAGTCCCGTAGACGTCCCAGTTGAGGTTTCGCAGGTCGTCCCACACCACCACGAAGTAGGTCCCGTCGAACTCCACCGCAGGATACCACTGGGCACCTGCGGAGGCGGATACGGGTATCTCGGGCGGGTCCAGGACAGTGAGCGAAGTGTCCACTCGAGCACCGTAGACGTCGAAGACAGCCGAGCGGTCGTCGTCCCATACGACGAGGTAGTTCTTCCCGTCGAAGGCGACTGCGGGCGCGTACTGGCCTCCGGAGGCAGTCGAGACAGGAACCGCGGCCGGGTCACGCACGCTTCCCGATGTGTCCACGCGGGCCGCGTAGATGTCCCACGTAGCGCCACGTGCGTCCTCCCAAGCCACGAGGTAGCCAGTGCTGTCAAATTCTACGGCAGGAAACCTCTGGTCGGCCCCGGCTGTGGAGACAGGAATTCCACTCGTATCCAGAACCGTCCCCGAGACGCTCACGCGCGCGCCGTACACGTCCCAATTGGACCCCGAGCGGTAATCTTCCCAGACCACCAGGAACCTGGCTCCGTCAAAGCAAACGGCGGGAGCGCGCTGGTCGAAGGGGGCGGTTGATATGGGTATGCCGCTTGAGTCCAGAACGACGCCGGCGGTGGTTATCCGCGCTCCGTAGATGTCGCGAGTGCCACCGCGGTCGTCTTCCCAGACAACGAGATAGTTCGTGCCGTCGAACGCCGCGGCAGGGTACTCCTGGTTAAAAGCGGCCGGGCCGGAAACGACATCGCCTCCTATGTGAAGCGGCGGCCCGACCTCGTCAGCGGTCTCGAACTGGCCGGGCCGAGACTCCTTCCCGAGCGTTCCCCACGAGTTGCCGAGCGAGGAGAGAAGGCGAAGTGTCGGCTCTGCCCCTTCCGGGCGTCCTGCCCTGCTCTCGTCTCGTTGCTCCTGAAGGAGCCGGCCAGTCACGCGGTCAGGATGCCCCCGCCTCTCGGCGCGTCTGTCTGAGGTATCCTCTTCTGCTGCGACAGGAGCGGCCAGAAGCAGGGTCCCCACACTAAGCAGGCAAGCTGTGACGGCAGCAACTACGAAGAAACCAGCACATTTCTTGACTCTTCCCATGAAGGACCTCCTGCGTGGCGGTCAGTATCGTTTCTAATTGCCGTATAGCAGAGCGAACGGTCGAGCACAACTGCAAAATCTTGACTGTGTGCGCTTTCGGAGGTGCAATGTCAAAGTAGGTTCTAAGGCCGCTCCGTCGGCCCAGACAGGCGGTAGGACCATGATGGCTGGTATTTCAAAGGCGTATCTCCGCGTCGGGGTACGCCTTTCTCTTTTTCTTCTGGCCGAAACCCTGTGCGCCGTTACTGCGGCAACAGCCAGGGGAATTGAGAAGAAGGTGCCGATGCTTCAGGAGCCTTCTTCGTACGCCACGCCGCCGGCCGGTGTTTTCGGCGTAAGCCAGGCATCCTCATTGCTGGAAGGCCTGTGCGCACGCTTGCGGACGGCCACAGGGAGCCCGGCACGTACGTGGAGCAGTGGGACGGTAGGAAAGAGGACGGCAGCCCCCTTTCCTCCGGGGTCTATTTCTATTGCCTCGAGACCGCCGGACACATCACGAGCAAGAAGATGGTCCTGCTTCGATGAGTGCCCGACTTAGGCCGCGTTGTTCCAGTCGCCTCGGGGCACCATGTTCTGAGCGGCTGTGAGATGCCAGCCGCGGGAATGCCCACCTCTGCACCCACATCTCACTCTTGACGCACGCCAGGGCCTGGTGTATCCTCGTTAATCGGCAGTCAAAGGAGGTTTAGATGCCGCAACACAAGTCACCCAAGAAGAGGATGAGACAGGACAAGAAGAGGGCTCTCAGGAACAAGGCCGCCAGGTCAGAGCTGAGAAGCGCAGTGAAGAAATTGAGGCAGGCCGGTTCCTCGGAAGAGGCCACGAAGGCCCTGTCCAGGTGTACATCGCTTCTGGACAAGGCCGCCAAGAAATCCGTGTTTCACAAGAAAACGGCCGGCAGGACAAAGTCCAGGCTGGCCAAAGCTGCGAGGAAGGTCTCTTAGGAGACCTTGCCTTCTTCTATAAGAGTCTTGATTCTGCCAGGGGCTTCGTCTGTCGAAGCCCTCATCGTTTCCCCGGTCCTTCGAACGTGAATCTCGACCTTGCCCTCTGCCATGGCCTTCTCCCCCACCACCACCCTGAGAGGCAGGCCTACGAGGTCAGCGTCCTTGAACTTGAAGCCCGGACGCTGGTCCCTGTCGTCTAAGAGGACCTCGAAGCCCATCCCTGTGAGCTCCTCGTAGAGCCGCTCCGCCGTGGTTCTGATGGTCTCGTCGTTCACGTTCACGGGAAGCACTTCCATCTGGTAAGGGGCCACGGAGAGAGGCCAGATGATTCCGTTGGAGTCGTGGTTTTGCTCTATCACCGCTGCCACGGTGCGCGTGATGCCTATTCCGTAGCAGCCCATGACGAACGGTCTCTCCTTTCCATCCTGGCCCAAAAACATGGCGCCCATCTTCTCGCTGTACTTGGAGCCCAGCTCGAAGATTTGTCCGACCTCTATGCCCCTGCTTATACTGACCGGCTTTCCGCACTTCACACAGGGGTCTCTTTCCTCGGCCACAACCAGGTCGGCGAACTGGTTCACTTTAAAGTCGCGCTCCAGGTTTGCGTTCACGTGGTGGTAGTCGGCCTCGTTTGCCCCAACGACGAAGTTCTTCACGTTCTTTATCCTGGGGTCGGCTACGAGTCTCATCTTCTCAAGACCAACGGGACCAGAGAAACCCAGGGGGCCGCCCGTGGCCTTCTCTATTGCCTCGGCTTCGCACATGGTCATGAGGTCCACCTTGAGCACACGCCTGAGCTTGGCCTCGTTGAGCTCCCTGTCACCCGGAATGAGAGCGGCCACCGTCTCCCCTTCCGCCTCGTAAAGGAGCGTCTTTATTAGGGAACTGGGCTCGGTCTTTAGAAACTTGGCCACCTCTTCCACTGTCTTGAGCCCCGGGGTGTGGACCTTCTCCAGGGGCTTAAGCTCCACCCCTTTCCCGCTTGGCTTCTCCGGCGCTGTCTCTCCCCTCTCCAGGGTCGCACTGTACCCGCAGCCGCACGAGACCACCTCTGACTCTCCGGCGCCTGCCAGGACCATGAACTCGTGCGTGACGTCCCCTCCGATGGCTCCGGAGTCAGCGTGAACGGGAGCGAACTTGAGCCCGCACCTTTCAAATATCCGCGTGTACGCCCCATGCATCACTTTGTAGGTCTCTCTCAAAGACTTCTCGTCCTCGTGAAAGCTGTAGGCGTCCTTCATTATGAATTCGCGAGACCTGACGACACCGAACCGCGGGCGCACCTCGTCCCGGAACTTGGTCTGAATCTGATAGAACGTGACGGGCAGCTCCCTGTACGAGCGCACCTCCCGCCTAACAAGGTCCGTGATGACCTCCTCGTGTGTGGGTCCGAGGGCACATTCGCGGCCGTGACGGTCCACGGGCCTCATCAGTTCCTTTCCGTACACGTCCCACCTGCCGCTCTCCTTCCAGAGCTCGCAGGGATGGAGTATAGGAAGCAGCGTCTCCAGTGCGCCGGTGCGGTCCATCTCCTCCCGCACGATTCTCTCCACCTTCTGTATGGCGCGAAGCCCCAGGGGAAGGTGCGTGTACACGCCGCTCGTGAGCTTCCTCACGAGCCCGGCCCTCACCATGAGCTTGTGGCTGGAAATCTCTGCGTCAGCAGGGTCTTCCTTGAGTGTCGGAATGAATGCCTGTGTCCACCTCATCTTCTCCTCCGCGTGTGACTAACCCGAGACTTTCGAGCATTCTACTCCAGCTCAAGGAGGCAATCAAGGAAAAGCCCGCGGCGCCAAAGAGAGCACGGCTCTCGTGGTTCCCCCCCTGCGAAACGATTCCTGCCCGGGCCGTGCATAAACCCGGTTCAGTGCCCGACCGTGGCTTGACGACCCGCCCGTATGAAGCTAGGATTCTAGTGCAGTGAAGGAGTGGGTGCTGCCGATTGCTGCAGCCGTGATGAAGGTGGAGATGTTTCCCTGTTATCGCACGGCGGAATCGAAGCGCGGAGAACGATTGTTGCCGTCTGAGGTCCGCAACATCATTTTCAGACGCGCAGGGATGAGGAGAGCCGGTGAGCTTCTGATGACACGGAGTCCATTGAGAATCACATTGCTTCTCGTACTTACCTTCTCCCTGTGCGGTTCGCCTGCTGTGCGGGCTGCGGACAGTGAAAGCGCGAGAGCGGCAGCTCTGGGTGCAGAGGCGCCTGCTCTTGTGAAGCCGGACGCCGAGGGACGCGGCCTCAAGACCGCACTTCTTGCCTCCACCTTCCTCCTGGGCTCTGTCGCCGTGATTCTGGAGATAGAATCCGACAAGTCCTACTCGCGTTACATGGACGTGGCACACCCTTCGCGGATGGAGGCGCAGTACGACAGGGCGGAGCGGTACAGGGACCTCTCCACCGCGGCCCTGGTGACGGCCGAGATGTGCGCGGTTGCCTTCGTCGTGCTCGCGCTGAGCGAGAGGTCTCCAGAGGAAAGCCAGCCGGGAGAGGTGCGCATAACTTTGGAGGCCCGGGCGTCCGGTGCCGGAGTGACAGTGGTATGGTGAGGTGGCCGCATAGATTTCATTCCGCATCGATTCTATCGGCCGTCGTCCTTTTCCTCGCGGTCGCTTCTCTCCTCGTCTCTTCATGCGGCGAGAGAGAGCGTGCGAACCCCCTGGACCCCCTCAACCCTGAGACCGGCGGGTCTCCTCCGGGCTTTCAGACCCTGGCCCTGGACGGAAGGGTGGAGCTTCGATGGTCTCCTCTTCAGCTCCAGGGACTGACCGGCTATAACGCGTACCGGCGGGAACGCACGGAGCGCACAGGTGGGCTGTTTCAGCTTCTGGAGGGCTCTCCCTTCAGCAGTGGCCTGGGTCGCACAACGGACTCCTCGGTTACAAATGGCACCACCTACGAGTACAAACTCGTGCCCCTCATCCAGGAACATGGTGAGGGCACATCCTCTCCAGTCCTGGCGGCCACGCCCGGCCCGCACTTTGCCGTGGCGAGCGACGGCTGGTCCGGCCTCGTGAGGAAGTTCTCCGCGGACATGCGAGCGTCGCTCTGGAGCGTGGGTGGCCTGTACTATCCGTTTTCAGTCGCCAGCAACGGAGCGGACGTGTGGGTGACGGACCTCTATGCCGGGCTCTTTCGTCTCACCGGTGAAGGCGCTCTTCTCTGGGGCAGGGTCGGTTTTCTGCTTCCTGTTTGGGTCTCTGTCACCGCAGGCGGCCGAAGCGCAGTCGTTGACCAGGTGTCGGCTGCTGTCACGGTCTTCTCGCCCGACGGGGCCACAGAGGCCACCATCACGGAGGGGCTTGAGGGCCCCACGTGTGCGAGCTTCGGACCACAGGGCGAGCTCTGGGTGGCTGATCCGGTTGCCGGGAGCGTGAGGAAATATTCCAGCTCTGGCTCTCTCGTGGGTTCCTTCACCAGCTGCCTCCAGCCTCGCTTTCTTGATGTGGAGATGGGCACCGGAGTCTGCTGGGTCGGTGACGTTGAAACCTCGGAGTTGATAAGACTATCTCCGGAAGCGAATGAGCTGGCCAGGGTAAGTTCCTTCTCAAGCGTGACGGCTCTGGAAGTCGACGAGTACAGCGGAGGGTGCTGGCTGGGAGACGGTGACAGGGAAGAAATAGTCCACGTCTCAGGCGAGGGAGAGATCCTCTTCAGGGCGGGAAGAGTCGGACGCATCGTTCACATCTACGTGGCAGCAGACGACGGGAGCGTTTGGCTCGCCGATAGAAAGGGCCGGCTCCTGGCTCTCACGAAGGGCGGGAAAATAATCTCGTCCACCACTATCTCGGGAAGCCCCACTTCCGTGACCGTGCTCAGGGAGAGCCGCCAGGCCCTCTCTCAGTAATTCCAACCCACGAAGAACTCGTAGACCGGCTTTTCATCCACGCTTGAGAAATCAGTTCGCCAGACCGTGTTCAGGCGCACGATGGGGAAATAGCCGCCTCCGATGTAGAAACCTGCCCCAAAAGAACCCTTCCATGAATCCAACCCGGCCTCCCCTACGCTTCCAGCGTCCGCGAACAGTGCGCCGCTTATCCTGGGCAGAGGCAGGGCTCCGCCCGGCAGGCGCAGGACTATCCTGGCAAGAATCGGCAATCTCAGCTCGTTGTTGACGAGAACGAGTCTCCTTCCGGAGAGAGACCTCGTGCCGTAACCTCTCAGGCTCCAGGGCCCACCCATGTAGAATCTGCGGCCCTCTGCGCCGAAGCTGGAGCGAAGCACCACCCTGGAAGCCAGGACGGTCCTGCGGGAGAGCTCCACGTTCTCTCGCACGTCAGCTAGAATGCTCACGTAGTCGGCCATTCCCTTGGTCACGTCTCTCGTGAAGCCCACCGTGAGATTTGCACGCGTGCCGACCAGCTCGCCTTCACCGTGGAAGACGCTGTTGTCCCAGACGTACGAAAGGTAGTTCGAGAGGAGAAAGACCCTGGCCTGCGTGCCGTCTCTGTAGAGGTGGTTGTGTGCCAGCCTGCCCACCATAGTGGCCTCGACTCTCTCGAACCTGGAGCGCGGGTAGCTGACGAGAAGCAGCATTCCGCTCCTTCTCTCCTGCCTCAGGACCGCCAGCTCCTCGTCGTAAAGCACGCCGAGGGAGAAGAGGCCGATTCCGTAGCTGATTCTCTTTGAGAGATTAAGATACGTGGCTCCTGCGCTGAGGCTTCCGAAGAGGCTGCCCCCGTATTCGCTCTGGCTGCTCAGATAAAAGAGCAGGTGTTCGTTCCCCAGGACGTCGCTCAGGGCCAGCTGGCCGGAGCCAATGGCAGAAAACTCGGGATCGTAGCCCACCGTGCTGCGCACGATGTCCAGTCCCAGCTTCCGCCTGTAAGGCGTCGCGCTCACCGAAGCCACGTCCAGTTTCCACGCCGGCTCCTCGGGCCGGAGGGGAACGTCGAGTCTCTCCCACCTGAGGGAGTCGTACGGGACCTCGGTACGGCTCACCAGATACCTTCCGGACTTAAGCCCTGTGAGGACCACGTGCTTGCCCCCGTCGTCCCACGATGGCGTGAGAACACCGGCCATGGAACGTGTGAGACGCGCCTCCGAGCGCTTCTGGAGGTCCAGCACGTGAACGTCCGGTACGCCGCGGCTGTCGGAGACGTAGGCCACGTACTTCCCACAGGGAGACCATCTGGGGGTCGTCTCCGAGGCGTTGTCGTGGGGCTCACCGGGTGTGAGGGCCGCGACCTGACCTTCCTCCGGGGATATGACGAAGAGCTTGTACCTTCCTTCCTCCCCTCCTGCGCAGCGGTCGGAGGAAAACACGATACAGTCTCCATCCGGAGACCAGTCAGGGTCCCTCTCATCGTAGAAATCGTTCGTGAGCCGCAGAAGCGAAGAGTCTGCCAGGACGACCACGAAGAGGTCCGAGCGTCCGGAGGCGTCTTGACCCGAAACTACGAGCCTCGAGCCGTCGGGCGATAGTGCCGGCGAAGAGAGTGACACCAGACCGAGAAGCTCTACCGTTGCCTTTCGCTCGCCGGCGTTGAGGTCGTACAAGTGGACGACGTCCCGCTCCCCTTTTCGCGCGGAGAATGCCAGCAGCCCGGAGCGGTTTACGGATATCCTGCTTCTGAAAAGATGCAGGGACTCGTATTCCTTGGAGCCGCCACCCCTCAGGAGTAGACGGTCGCGCCCTCCTTCTCCCATCTCGCGCGCCCTGAGTTCCGAACTCTGCCCGTTCGTGCTCAGATAGACAATCATCTCCCGCCCGTCTTTGAGCTTCACCCAGAGTGGGGAGAGGTTGAGTCTTTCGCGCTCCGCGGAATGCTCGAACAGGGCGGGAATCCACTCGCGCTCGGCGACGTCGGGGTAGTATGTTTCTTTGACCGAGAGCGTCCAGTCCCTGCTCAGCTCACGCGTGGAGACGTTGAGCGTCTTCTCCAGCAGGGCCTCGAACGTCCTTTCGTCTCCCCAGCCTTCCAGGATGTCTACCACGAACGAGAAGCCGAACCGCTCTGCTATGTACGAGACCAGGGAGTGCCCTTCCCTGTAGACCAGGATGCTCCCGCTTATCTTCCACATTTCGCTTATTCCGACCAGCTGGTCCGAGAGCACTGCGTCTCTGAGGGGCGCTTCGAGCCCGGGACTGTGTCTTGCAGACATATACTCTGCCAGGCCCTCCGAGAACCAGAGGGGAGGGTAGAAGCCCAGGGGCTTCCTCTTCCTTCTGAGCGTGGCCTCGATCTTGTCCAGCATGAAGGCGTGCGTGAGCTCGTGCGTCAGAACCCAGCTGAACCTGTGAAAGGAACCTGTGTAGGGCACCAGGACTCTTCCCTTGGCGAATTCGGTGAGGCCTCCGACCTCTTCGGGCAGAAGGTAGGGCACGATGTTGGATTGCTGGAAGTCACGGTGGGAGCTGAAGAGAGCCAGGGGGATTCTGCGCGAGAGCTCGTGCCGCAAAGTGTCGGAGAGCATGGCGCAGGTGGATTCGGCGGCGAAGAAGGCCCTTGAGGCTATCTCTTCTTCTTCGGCGTAGAAATAGAGGGTGACGTACTGGCCCTCTACTTCCAGCCACTCCAGCTCGGAGTACTGGACCTTGTTCTTGCCGAAGATGCCCTGGGCCGGGCAGACGGAAGCGAAGAGCAGCCACGTGAGGGCTGCGAGCAGGTAGACTGCGGGACACCCGAGGTGCCTCCGGGCCGGGCCGCGTGAGAAGGCGGGGTGCCTGCCTGCCTCACCCGGCCGGCCGGGACACCACGTCTTCCATGGTGTACCATCCGGGCGGCCTGCCGAGGAGGAACCTGACAGCGGCCAGCGTCCCGTGGGCGAAGCAATCTCTGGACTCTGCCACATGCTTTATCTCTATCCTCTCCCCCCTGAGCGCTGTCACGACCGTGTGCTCGCCGACTATGTCCCCGGCGCGAACCGAGTGTATGAGCAACTGACCGCTCTTTCTTTCCTGCTTGCCGGGCTCCCTGCCGTACTTGACCTCGAGAGTCTTCCCTCCCCCGCAGGCCTCAGCCAGTGTCGCAGCGAGCCTCAGCGCGGTGCCGCTGGGAGAGTCCTTCTTGGCACGGTGATGCTTCTCTATGAGCTCCACGTCGCACTCCGGACCCAGCGAGCGTACCACTTCGGGCAGGAGCTTGTTGAGGACCGTGATGCCGAGGCTCATGTTGGGTGAAAAGAGAACGGCGATGTCTTCCGACGCCCTTCTCATCATCTCGGTCTGCTTCGGGCTGTGTCCGGTCGTGCCGCACACCAGCGCCGTGCCCCGGCCGGTGCAGAACCTGAGGACTGCCTCGAGGGCTTCGGGGACGCTGAAATCCACCAGAAGTTCCGCCTCCGGAACCCCGTCCTCAAATCCCCGCGCCACCCTTACCCTGGCTTCTCCCACCGAGAGCTCGCTCCCCGCAACGGGGTGCCCTTCCCTCTCGACGCCGCCTGCCAGGGCCAGGTCAGGGGCCCCAGCCACCAGTTCGGCAACTTTACCCCCAATGCGGCCGCAGATTCCGCTCACGAGAATGGGCTTCTTCATCCTGGTCTCCTCAGAGCTTCTTGAGTCTCTTGAGCTCGCCCCTGAGGGTCTCCTCGGTCGCCCGTCCCACGGGCACCAGCGGGAGCCTCAGGTCACCCGAACAGAGCCGCAGAAGCTCGCAGGCCTTCTTCACGGGTGAAGGGTTAGTCTCCAGAAAGAGCGCCTTGAAGAGGGGAAGCAGCTCGAAGTGAATCTTGCGCGAGCCCTCCACGTCGCCCTCAAAGAACCTTTCCAGCATCTCCTTCATGAGTTCCGGCACGATGTTCCCCGCAACGGAGATGACACCCCTGGCACCCAGCGAGAGCATCGGGAGGGTGAGCGAATCGTCGCCAGAGAGCACGGTGATTCCTGAGCCGCTCAGAATCTGGCTCACCTGGTCCAGGGAGCCGCTGGCCTCCTTTATCGCCTGAATGTTAGGGACCTCCGAAAGCCGCCAGATGGTTTCCGGCAGCATGTTCACACCCGTACGTCCCGGAACGTTGTAGAGCACCACCGGGAGCCCCACCGCCTCGGCCACCGTCTTGAAGTGCTGGTATTGGCCCGCAGGCCCGGGCTTGTTGTAGTAAGGAGTGATGAGCATCACGGCGTCTGCGCCCAGCTCCTTGGCCGCCAGGCTGTATTTCACCGAATCCGCCGTGTTGTTGGTTCCGGTCCCGGCAACGACCCTGCATCTTCCCGAAGCCGCCGCTATCACCGTTTTCAGCACATCCCGCCTCTCTTCGGCGCTGAGCGTGGCCGCCTCTCCAGTACAGCCGCACGGCACCAGCCCGTCGCAGCCTGCCTCCACAAGAATCGAGGCCAGCGATGCGAGCCTTTCGTGGTCCACCTTTCCGTCCCGAAAAGGAGTCACCATCGCTACGTAGAGTCCCTTGAACATTGCTCTTCCCTTTCCAGATGTTCGGGTCTGAGTCAAGAGCGCGCCCTGCGCGCGCGCCGCCCTGCGATTCGCTTTAAGACGGCGAGGGGCATCTCACCTTCATATACCACTTGAGCTGGCCCTTCTAATCGTGCGCAAGACAACGGATTGGACTTAACGTCAAACCGGACCGTGAGCGTCTCTCCGCCCCGCGTGTGCACTCTGACCGGAGAACGAACTCGCCCCCGCGTTGCCATGCACACGGCCGCTGCCACGGCCCCGGTGCCGCACGCCAGGGTTTCGGCCTCAACTCCCCTCTCGTAAGTCCTGATAGCGAGTGAGCCGTCGGAACAGGGAGTGACGAAGTCCACGTTCACTCCTCGGGGCCTAAAGAGAGGGTGAGACCTTATCTCCGCTCCCGCGGAGGCCACGTCCGGTTCCTTCCCTCTTTTAGGAACCGTGACGAAGTGGGGCACGCCCGTGTTCACCACGTCTCCCACGACCGTCCCCTTCCCTGTGCGAACGGCCACGTCCTGCCTGAGTCCTCTGGGACGCCCCATGTCCACCTCCACGCTGCCCTTTCTGACCCGCGCCTCCAGCACAGCTGAGCGCGTCTCGATTCTCATGTGCGCGGGGGCCAGCTTCTTCTCGAAGGCGAACCTGGCAGCGCAGCGCACACCGTTTCCACACATCGAGGCCTCTCGTCCGTCCGCGTTGTGGTAAAGGACCTTTATGTGGGCGACGGAACTCTTCTCCACGAAGAGCACGCCGTCGGCACCCACCGAGAATCCGTGCGCACAGAACGCCCTCACGAGTGCGGGCCTGCCCATGGGTGGTTCCTTCCTTCTTACGTCCAGCAGGACGAAGTGGTTGCCGGCGCCCGTGACTTTGTAGAAGCGGACTGTGTCACTGCTCTTCGGTCTCTTTGCTCTCTGTCGTCTCATCCTGACCTTCTGTACCTTCACCCTGGCTCTCGGTCTCTTGACCCGGGCCTTCTGCACCTTCAGTCCGACTCTCTGGCTCCTCCAGCTTCGGTGCCTCACCGGTCTCGGGCTCTGTCACGGACTCCCCTTCTTCCCCCGGCTCTCTCTCGCACGGGATGACAAGCACCACGTCCTTGGTGGTCTCTCCCGGGAACACCTGAACGAAGTGCACCTCGGAACAGCCGGGCTCATCGGGAGTGTCGTGCGTCTGGTTGAGATTGAAATCAGCGTAGCAGGAGACCGAATATCGGCCTGGGGGCGGCCCGGCCACGCTGAAAGTGCTGTCGCTCATGGCGGGCGCGGAATAAGAGGCCAGGGAATCGGTGGTGGACGTTGCGTACACTATCACCCGGACCGTGTCGGGCAGGCAGTGCTCCACCCTGCCGGCTATCTTGCCGGGCTCCCTGGGGTCTACCAGGGCAATCTCCACGTTTGCCACCTCCGTGGCCTCGGGCGTGATGCGCACGGGTTCGGGAGCCGGGCTCGTGAAGTCGGTCTCCTCGTCGTAAGCCCGGTTGGCGTCCTTGTCTTTGAACACGAAGAGCATGTAGGTGCCGGAGGGAAGACCCAGGAACTTGAAGTCTCCCCCGGCCCCGCTCTGCGAGACGTAGTGCGGCTCGTCCTTCGTGAAATCGGGCTCGGGACACGTGAGCGAGTCGAAGGCCCAGACAGGTATGCCGGAGACGGGCACACCCTTGGAGAGCACGCTCCCGCTGATGGTTCCTGCCATGAGCGTGTCGGCGGTTGCGAACACCGACACGTGAGGGGACTTCATGTTGTTACCGTGAGAGTCCTTGCATCCTCCCATGACCAGAAGCGAATACGTAACCTCCGGCTTGAGCGAATCGCTCAGGACGAGGCAGAACGTGTTCTTGTGCCATCGCTCTTCCTTGATCTGGACCCTGGGCCTCACCACGACAGCGTCGCGCACGGTCCTCTTCTCCATCCTCTCGCTGAAGCGTAGGCAGATCTCGTTCACCCTGGCCACACCCACTGCACCCGAGTCCGGCGTGGATGAGAGGACGACGGGGGGAGTAACGTCTGGCGGACCGCCCGGGGGAAGCCCCTTGCGCGCGCAGGAAGCGAGAGCGATGAGCATACAAAGCAGAAGTACTGGTCGCACGGTGCCCCATCACGACAAGACTCTGAGAGTCATGAAAGAAGCTTCAACAGAATCGCCTTCTGAAGGTGTAGCCTGTTCTCGGCCTCATCGAAGACGACCGAGCGGGGACCCTCGATGACCTCGTCCGTGATTTCCTCGCCCCTGTGAGCAGGCAAGCAGTGCATCACCAGGCAGTCCGGACGGGCGGCCTCCACGATTCGTGCGTCCACTGTGAACCCTGCGAAGGCGCGCTTCTTGGCTTCCGCGTCCTTTTCCTGTCCCATGCTTGCCCAGACGTCCGTATAGACGATATCGGCCCCCTGCGCTGCCTCTAAGGCGTTCCTCACGAGCTGTATGCTGCCTTCCGTCTCCTTGACGGCGGCCTCCATAATCTCTGAAGAAGGCTCCTGGCCCTCCGGCACGCACACCCTCAACGTGAAGCGGAACCTGGTGGAGGCGTTGAGCCACGAGTTGCACACGTTGTTCCCGTCCCCTATGTATGCTACGCACATCGAGTCCAGGTCCTTGCCGTTCTCGACGGCCGTGAACAGGTCCGAAAGCACCTGGCAAGGGTGGAGAAGGTCAGTGAGCCCGTTTATGACCGGAACCGAACCCTCGGCGGCAAGTCCAACGGCCAGGGAGTGGTCGAAGGTCCTCACCATTATTCCGTCCACGTATCGAGAGAGAACACGAGCCACGTCTGCCACGGGTTCCCTCTGCCCGATGCCTATTTCCTTGTCCGTGATGTAGACGGCGCTTCCCCCGAGCTGCAGCATCCCCACCTCGAAGCTCACGCGTGTTCGCAGGCTCGGCTTGTGGAAGACCAGGGCCAGTACTTTCCCGGCTAGGTCGGTGCTGAGCTGCCCTTCCCTGACCTCGCGTTTCTTCTTGGCCGCCAGAATGAACAGTTCCTGGATTTCGGTCCTCGTGAAGTCTCTTATGGACAGGAAGCTGCGCACCGACCTCCCGGATCCCGAAGAAGCGATTACCATTCTACCTCCCTCTCTTGCACGGCCCTTCACGGCACGGCGCCGGAGCCGTCACAGAATATAGCGGCTGAGGTCTCTGTCTTCCACAATCTTCTCCAGCTTCCTGGTGACCATCCCGGCAGTGACCTCGATGTTCTTCTTTCTGCTCTCTGGAACCGCAAAGAGCATGTCGTCTAAGAGACTCGTCATCACGGTGTGAAGCCTTCTCGCGCCGATGTTTTCAGTGTGTTCGTTGACGCGGGTCGCGATGGCGGCTATCTCCTCCACGGCCTCCTTCGTGAACGTGACCTTGACCCCTTCTGTCTCCAGCAGCGCCTGGTACTGTTTCAGGAGCGCGTTCTTGGGCTCCAGCAGTATACGCACGAAATCGTCCTTGCTGAGAGAATCCAGTTCGACCCTGATGGGAAAGCGTCCCTGAAGTTCCGGTATGAGGTCCGAGGGCTTGTAGGAATGGAACGCCCCTGCGGCTATGAACAGAATGTGGTCCGTCTTGACCATTCCGTACTTGGTCGCCACGCTGCAGCCCTCCACCACAGGGAGGATGTCCCTCTGGACGCCCTCGCGTGACACGTCCGGACCCACGCTGGACTTCACACCCACTATCTTATCTATCTCGTCGATGAAGACTATTCCGGAATTCTGGGCCCTCTCCAGCGCCTCGGCGATGACCTTGTCCATGTCAACGAGTCTCTGCACTTCCTCCTGAAAGAGAATGTTCTTGGCGTCCGCCACCGTGACCTTGGTCTTCTTCCTCTTGGAGGGAAAAAGTCCTCCGAACGCCTCCTGCACGTTTATGTCCATCTCCTCCACGCCGGAACTGGAGAATATCTCTATGGTCGGAAAGGTCCTTGACGCTACGTCCAGCTCGACCCTTCTCTTATCCAGCTGGCCCGCCTTGAGCTTCTCCCTGAGCTTTTCCCTGGTCTCTTCCAGGCCCGCCTCCGCTTGCTCGGGAAAGAGGTCTCCTTCCCCCGCGGATTTCCTTTTCCTTGACCTCGGGAGAAGAAGGTCCAGGAGCCTCTCCTCCGCAAGCTGGGCCGCCTGTCCCTCGACCTCGGCCGACTTCTCGCCCTTCACCATGTTTACGGAAAGCTCCACGAGGTCTCTCACCATGGACTCCACGTCTCTGCCCACGTAGCCCACCTCTGTGAACTTTGAAGCTTCAACCTTTATGAACGGGGCCTGCGCCAGGCGCGCAAGGCGCCGGGCGATCTCGGTCTTACCAACGCCCGTGGAGCCGATCATTATGATGTTGTTCGGCAGTATCTCCTCCTTGAGTTCCCCTTCAACCTTTTGCCTGCGCCACCTGTTCCTGAGGGCGATTGCCACACTCCTCTTGGCCTTGTCCTGCCCTATGACGTACTTGTCGAGCTCCGCCACTATCTGCTTCGGAGTGAGCGCGCCGGAGCTGACCGGTTGTTTCGCGGACGATTCGAGTTCCTTCATCAGTGTTTCCTCTGGTGCTTCCCCTCCGGCACCCAGCCATGTTCGCGGAGTCGCATCGTGCGCCCGCTCCCCGATCGGCGCCCACGGGGACCACGTGCGCCGCTAGCGGAGTTCCTCCACCACAAGGTTTTCGTTTGTGTAGACGCAGATGGAAGCGGCGATCTGGAGCGCCTCCCGCACCAGCTGGGGAGGCTCCAGGCTCGAGTACTTGAGGAGGGCTCGAGCGGCAGCCAGGGCGTAGGCGCCGCCCGCACCTATTGCCACGATTCCGTCGTCGGGCTCGACTAAGTCGCCCGTGCCAGAGACCACGAAGGCGTGCTCCTTGTCCACGACCGCCAGTTGGGCCTCAAGACGTCTCAGCATCTTGTCCGTTCGCCATTCCTTGGCAAGCTCAACCGCCGCCCTCTCCAGGTTGCCTTTGAATTCGTCCAGTTTGCTCTCGAATCTCTCGAAGAGGGTGAGGCCGTCCGCTGCGCCGCCGGCAAAGCCGACCAGCACCCGGCCTTTATAGAGCGTTCTCACCTTGCGCGCCTTCTGCTTCATGACCGTGTCGCCGAGCGTGACCTGTCCGTCGCCTCCCATGGCGGCCCGGGCGCCGGCCCTGAGTCCCAGTATGGTCGTGTGGCGCATCCGTTCTGCCGGTCTCATGCACGTTTCTCCTTTCGTGGCTCATGCACGCGGATGTGCGTTGCTGTAGGCCTCCTTGAGGCGCCTCAGCGAGACGTGAGTGTATATCTGGGTGGTGACGACACTGGAGTGGCCCAGGAGTTCCTGAACCGCCCGCAGGTCGGCCCCGGCGTCTAGAAGATGTGTGGCAAAGGAGTGTCTGAGAACGTGAGGGCTAATCGATTTCTCCTGCGCAACGCTGCCCAGCCTTGCCCTCACTATTCTCTGGACCGAGCGCGCGACGAGCCTCTCGCCGCGGTTGCTCAGGAAAAGTGCCTCGTTACTCCGTCTGGCGCGCTTGCCGGGCGACGGAGCACCGGCGAGTTTCTCCCGACGAAAAGCCACGTATTTCCTGAGCGCCCTCTGGGCGCAGGCCCCGAAGGGGCTCACCCTCTCCTTCTTCCCCTTTCCCCTGACTCGCACGAGCCCTTCCGAGAGCTTGACGTCGTCCAAGTCCAGAGCCACCAGCTCTCCGACGCGAATTCCGCTTCCGTAGAGCAGCTCCAGTATAGCAAGATCGCGCGAGGAAATGAAATCCTTAGCCGAGAAGGCGAACAGCTTCTCCACCTGTGAGACGGTGAGAAACGAAGGGAGCTTCCGCTTCTTCCGCGGGTACCTCAACCCGGCAGCAGGGTTCTTCTCTATCTCCTCGAGCCGCACCAGGTATCTGAAGAACGACTTGAGTGAAGCCAGCTTCCGGGCCACGGAGGACTCGCTGAGTCCTAGAGCTCCCAGGTCGGCAAGGAACGCTCTCACTTCTTCCGGCTTGACACCCTTGAGCTGGACGTCTGAGTCCGAAAGGCGCTTCGTGAACCCGGCGAACTGGAGCACGTCTCTCCTGTAACAGTCCACGGTGTTCGGAGAATAAGCCCTCTGTTCGCTCAGGTATTTAAGGAAGCTCTTAAGGGGATGCCTCATGCCAGTTCCTCAAGCCACTCTCCTGCAACCTGCATGGCCCTCGAGGCCAGGGCTTCCCTGCGCCTCAAAGTTCCGCGCACGCGCTCCGGGAGAGAAGGAAGAAGCCCGAAGTTGAAATTCATGGGCTGGAAAGGCGTCCAGAGCGCCGCGGATATGTGCGCGCACAGAGAACCCAGCGCCGTTTCAGGCGGCGCAGTCACGGGCGGCTCACTCCTTGCGATCCTTGCTGCGTTCACGCCGGCCAGAAGCCCGCTTCCTATCGATTCCACGTAACCCTCCACGCCCGAAAGCTGACCCGCGAAGAACAGCGTGGAGCGCTTTCTGGACTGCAGGGTCGGAAGAAGGCACGCCGGCGCGTTGATGAACGAGTTCCGGTGAATGCTACCGTACCTCAGGAACTCTGCCTTCTCAAGTCCCGGAATCATTCTGAAGACTCTCCTCTGCTCGGGTATCTTCAACCGAGTCTGGAATCCCACCATCCCGTACATCGTCCTCTCCAGATTCTCGGCCCTAAGTTGGGCCACGGCGTGAGGCCTCCTGCCGGTCCTGGGATCAAGAAGGCCCACCGGCTTGAGAGCCCCGAAAGCCAGGCTCTTTCTGCCTCTTCTGGCTACCTCTTCGACGGGAAGGCACCCTTCGAAGAACGCCGCTGTCTCAAAATCGTGGCATTCTGCCAGCTCGGCTCTTACCAGCTCACCCCAGAAGCTATCGAACTCCTCCTCCGTGAAAGGGCAATTCAGGTACGGACCCTCGCCTTTGCCGTAGCGGGACGCGAGGAACGTCCTCTCTGTATCGATCGTCTGAGAGTCCACGATCGGAGAGATGGCATCGAAGAAGAAGAGATTCTCCTGCCCCAGGAAGCGCTCTATCCAGCCGGAGAGCGTGGGCGAAGTGAGCGGGCCGCTGGCCACGATGGTGAGGCCGGCAGGCTCGACCCGTTCGACTTCTTCCCTGACCACCCGGACGTACTTCTCCGCTGCAAGTCCCTCCTCCACCCTCTGCGAGAACGTGTGCCTGTCAACGGCCAGAGCTGTCCCGGCCGGCACACGGGTCTCGTGGGCCATCCGCAGCAGCACGGAGCCGTAGGCCAGAAGTTCCGCCTTCAGCAGGCCCGAGCCCGTGGTCAGGGACTCCGACTTCAGCGAGTTGCTGCACACCAGCTCCGCCAACCCGGAGGTCCTGTGCGCCTCCGTCATCCTGGCGGGCCTCATCTCATAGAGAGTGACGGGCACGTCCCGTCTGGCCAGCTGAAAGGCCGCCTCGGTGCCCGCCAGACCGCCGCCGATCACGCGGACTTCACTAGGATTGCTCATGCTTGCACTTGCGGCAGAGGAGAGTCGTTCCCTTGGTCTTCGTCGTCTTCTCTACGAGGATTGGATATCCGCAGTCGGGACACTCCTGCTTGACGGGCCTGTTCCACGAGGCGAACTTGCAGTTGGGGTAGCTGCTGCATCCGTAGAACACTCTTCCGGCCTTGGAGCGCCTCTCCACGAGTGAGCCGCCGCAGCCCCCTTCCGGGCACTCTATTCCCAGAGTCACGGACTTGGTGGCCTTGCACTCGGGATACCTGGAGCAGGAGAGGAACCTGCCAAATCTTCCTTCCCTCACCTTCATGGGGGCACCGCAGACCTCGCACTTCTCGTCGGTCGCCATCTCCTCCTCACTGGCATCCAGCGGCTTGGTGAACCTGCAGTCGGGATAGCCGCTGCATGCGAGGAAGGCACCCGCGCGACCGAATTTCTTCACCATCTTCTTGCCGCACTCCTCGCAGAGGACTCCGGTGTCCTCAAAGAGCTCGGAGCGGAGCTTGGACTTGTCCTTCTCCGCCTTTTCGAGGTCCAGCTGAAAAGGAACGTAGAACTGCCTCACAACCTCAACCCACTGCTTGCTGCCTTCTTCTATGAGATCCAGGCTGTCTTCCATCGTGGCCGTGAACTCCACGTTGAAGATATCGGGAAACGCCTTCACCAGGAGCTTGGACGTGGTCATCCCAAGCTCCGTGGGCTTCAGTCGCCCCTTCTCCGTGCCCACGTACCTGCGCGTGTGGATGGTGCTCACAATCGTAGCGTACGTGCTGGGCCTGCCGATTCCGTTCTCGTCC
>CP070702.1:110622-118110 GCA_020349905.1 Candidatus Eiseniibacteriota bacterium | reverse complement strand
GTACATGCGCTGGTAGGCCTCGTCGGCGAGCGGGGTGGCCATCCCGTCGGCCGCGTTGCACCGGCTCAGCGGGGTCGCTTTGTACACGCCCGATTCCTCACCGTCCACGAAGCCCTTCCAGCCGATCTTCTTCAGGTAGGGGAACTTGAGGTAGGTCCACGGTTCCACGTGCTCGGCCAGGTGGTCCAGATAGTCCGCACAGGAGAACCTGGCGAACTCCTTTCCGGTGGTATCCACGACCCTGACGTCGCCATCGTAGAAGTTGACCTTGTTGTTCTTGTCAACCAGGCCGATGTAGTGAGTCTTGTGCGTGAACGTGTCGCTCAGGATGAGGTCCACGTAGGCCTTGTTCTTAAGCACCACGTCCTCGAAGATCTGGAGCGTGAACTTTCCGAACTCAACGAAGGCCTTTCCGATTTCTATGCACCTGTCTCTTTCTTCCTCGTTGAGGCCCTTTGCCACTCCGCCCGGAAGACCGGAGACCGGGTGAATGACCTTGCCGCCCAGCATGGCCACGATCTCGTGTCCCATCGCCCTAGCGTTGATGACCGTCTTGCCGGCCTCCACACCCACCTTTCCTATGAGGCCCAGGATGTTTCTCTCAGCCGGGGGAGCGGTTGGACCTACCACGAAGTCAGGCGCAGCCAGAATGTAGAAGTGGGTTGCGTGGTCTGCCGTGTAGAACGCGCTGTAGAGAAGCTCCCTCAGCTTCTTGGCCGCGCTCGGAGGGTCCACGTGGAACACCGCATCCAGGGTCTTCTGCGAAGCCATGTGATGCGCTTCCGGGCAGACGCCGCAAATCCTGGGCGTGATGCGTGCCACCTCTTCGACCGGCCTTCCCTCGCAGAACTTCTCGAAACCTCTCAGCTCCGGTATCTGAAGGAAGGCGTTCGCGACGTTGCCCTTGTCGTCGAGGAATATCTCGATCTTTCCGTGCCCTTCCAACCTTGTTATGGGATCGATTGATACCTTTTTCATGTTGTCTTCCCCTTCGTCATCTTGTCTTCCCCTTCCTCAACCTACCTTCGCTCTCCTCAACATCGAGTTCGGTAGCCCGAATCTATAGCAATAACCCACGGGATCCACGATTTCTCCGACGACTCGCTGGATCTCGTCCGGGTCTGTTGAATCCACTATTGAACCCAGGGCACTTAGGAGTTTCGCTCCTTGGTCCACCACCTCAGGCGGGGGGCCGTAACAACCCCTGCACGGCATGTTACCCTTTATGCACGGAGTGCCGCAGCCGTCTCTCGTGGCGGGACCAGCGCAGATGATTCCCTGTTCCAGGAAACACTTCTCGTTGTCCGCGATTATCTCCCAAGGCCTGTAGAACTTCTTTATCTTCTTCTCTTCGCGCTTTCTTTCACAGTCGTCACAGACGGTCTTCTCTCCGGCCCCCACGATGGAACCCTTCGGAGGCAGCTTGCCGCTCACTATGGCTTCCAGAGCTGCCCAGGTCTGGTCTGCCACGGGCGGGCAGCCGGGCACGAAGTAGTCCACGTCAACCGTCTGAGCGAGCGTGTCAACTCTTTCGTAGAACTCAGGAAGGCAAAGCTCTCCCTCGTCCACCTTGACCTTGAGCTGAGGCATGGTGCCGTTCGGGTTGTCGGTGGACGGGGTCTCCTTGAATACCCTGTCCAGAATGCTCTGCCTGGAGTAGAGGTTCGCCAGTCCCGGTATGCAGCCCTCGCTGGCACACGAGCCGTAAGCCACCAGGACCTTGCACTTCTGCCGCAGGAGTTTCGCCAGGTGCTCCTGCTCGCTGGTGCGGATGGCACCGTTGAAAAGCACGACGTCCATGTGCTTATCAGGCATGGCCTCGACGTCTTTGTACTTGAAATCCAGAGCAACGGGCCAGAACAGGATGTCGCATGCGGCCGCGACATCCAGGATCTTCTCCTTGATCTCGAGCACCGCAATCTCGCATCCGCCGCAGCTAGCTGCCCAGTACAGGCCAATCTTCAACTTTTCGCTCATCGCCTTCCCTCCGGGCTTAGACACTCAGATCTTTACCTTCTCGTCTGCACACTCTGCCACTTCTTGCTTGGTCTGCTCCACCACTCCGTCCCAGTTGAGAGCGCCGAGCTTTCGGACCTCCTCCGTTATCTCCTTCACCACGCGCGCCCACTTGTCTCCCTCCGAAGCGGAGACCCACTCCAGCTTCACACGCCCCTTCTCCACTCCGAGCTGCTCTAGCATTATCTGAAGAAGCGTGTACCGGCCCAGGGTCCTGAAGTTGCCGCTGGTGTAGTGGCAATCTCCGGGGTGGCATCCGGCAATGAGGACCCCGTCGGCACCCTCCTTGAGCGCCTTTATGACGAAAGTGGGGTCCACCCTGCCGCTGCACATCACCCTGATGGGCACAAGGTTGGGCGGATACTTCATCCTGCTCGTGCCGGCCAGGTCCGCTCCTGTGTAGCTGCACCACCGGCACAGAAAGCCAACGATTCTGGGTTCAAAATTCGCGCTGTCCACGGAACACTCCTTCCGGCTTAGACTGGGCAGGCGCTTCTTCTGCGGCGCCGGCCCGCGAACGTAATGAGCGTCAACGTGCTCACTCACCCTGTGTCGACTCAGTCTCGGCAGGCGAGAGGCACGCCCCTTTCAGCCGCGTCCTCAGACCACCGAAAGGGCACCCTCAATCTCGGCAAACATCTCCTCGTCGTCAAAGCCATGCTGGGTTGCGGCTCCGGCCGGGCAGGCGGCGACGCACGTGCCGCAGCCTTTACACAGTGCCTCTTCCACAACCGAAACGTTCTTCTCCTCGTCAAACGTGATAGCGGTGTACGGACACAATGCGACGCACGTCTTACAGGCGCCGCAGAGTTCCTCATTTATGAACGACGTGATCGGCTCGAGCTCAAACGTTCCCCTGTCCGCCATGGCCATGGCCTCAGACGCTGCGGCCCCTGCCTGTGCGACGGTGTCGGGGATGTCCTTGGGACCCTGGCAGGCGCCCGCCAGAAAGATGCCGTCGGAAGCCGTGTGCACGGGACCCAGCTTGGGATGCCTCTCCAGGAAGAACCCTTCGTGGCTGCAGCCGATGTTGAATTTCCTGGCGATTTCGTCGGCGTCACGCCGCGGCTCCAGACCGTTCCCGAGCAGCACCATGTCGACGGGCACTCTCCTGACAAGACCGAGGAGAGTATCCTCGCACACGACGACGAGTTTCCCTTCCTCCTCGGGCGTCTCGGCCACGTCCGTAACCTCTGCTCCTTTGCCCCTGATGAAGATGACGTCCTCCTCCATGAGCCGGTTGTAGAATTCTTCGTATCCCTTTCCGAACGCTCTTATGTCGATGTAGAACTCGTGGACCTTGGCGCCGGTTTTCTCTCTCACCAGGTGGGCGAACTTCATGGCGTACATACAACAGACTCGTGAGCACCATTCGTTGTAGTTCCGGTCACGGCTGCCCACGCAGTGGAGTATGGCCACGCTCTCCGGCTTTCTCCCGTCCTTGAGCAGGATGTTGCCGCCGGTCGGTCCCCCGGCATTACAGAGTCGCTCGAAATCGAGCCCGCTCAGGACGTTGTCCAGCCGCCCGTATCCGTATACGGCGTTCTTCTTGGCGTCGAATATGTCGTAGCCGGTGGCGATGATTATGGAGCCGACGTCTATCTCCATAACTTCGTCTTCCATCGCGTGATTAATGGCCTCCGGCTCGCAGACCTTCTCGCAGAGCTTGCACTGCTCGGTCTTGAAGTGGATGCACGCGTCCTTGTCGATGAAGGGAACCATGGGGACCGCCTGGCGAATCGGGACCCGGATGGCGGTTACAGGGCCCAGATGCAGCTCGTCGTGGATGATCTCCCTGCCGTACTTGTCCTCGAACACTATGGCCTGGGTGGGACAGAAGTAGGCGCAGGCGGTGCAGCCGATGCAGGCCTCGGAAGGCTCGTTGAAGGGAGGAGCCACGGTACGGTCCTTTCCCCTCTCGATGAAGCTGATGGCCTCCGCGCCAACGACGTCCGTGCAGGTCCGCACGCACAACCCGCAGAGGATGCACTTCTCATTGGGGTCCTTTATCTCGAACCTCGTCTTCGTGATGCCCAGCTCCTTCGCGATTTCCTTCACCGGCTCCGCAGCGGGGGCTTGGGCCATCAACATCTCGACGTTGAGCTTGCGCGCCTTGAGAGCACGCTCAGAGGCGGTCTTGACCTCCATTCCTTCCAGGACCTTTGTGTTGCAGGAAGTCACGAGGTCCGTCTTCCCCTTCACGCTGGCCTCGACCACGCACACGCGGCAGGCTGCGTAGGGATCGAGAAGGGGGTGGTAGCAGAGGGTCGGGATCTTGACGTCAAGCTTGTCGGCAGCTTGCAGTATCGTGGTCCCTTCCTCAACCTGGATCTTCTTGCCGTCTAACGTGACATTGACCACTGTCGGTACCTCCTTACTCGATCTTCACGGCGTTGAAATTGCAGACATCATAGCAGACGCCGCACTTTATACATTTTTCCTGGACTACCCTGTGCGCCTTCCCTTTCTCTCCCAGGATGGCGTCGGTCGCGCAGTTGCGTTTGCAGAGGTCGCACCCGCGGCCGTCCTTCACGCAGGTGTTCTCGTCGACTATATACGTGTTGAGCTGGCGGCACACTCTCGCGGGACACTTCTTGTCCTTGATGTGCGTCTCGTATTCTTCCATGAAGTACTGCATGGTCGTGAGGACAGGATTGGGAGCCGTGTTTCCGAGCCCGCACAGCGCCGAGTCCTTGATGGACTCAGCCAAGTCCCGGAGAAGCACCAGGTCCCCTTCCGTTCCCTTGCCCTCGGTGATACGGGTGAGGATGCTGAGCATCGCCTTCGTACCTTCGCGGCAAGGAGTGCACTTCCCGCAGGATTCGTCCTGCGTGAAGGAGAGGAAGTACCTGGCAACGTCCACCATGCAGGTGTCCTCGTCCATGACCACCATTCCGCCTGAACCCATCATTGAACCGGCTTCGGTGAGACTTTCGAAATCAATGGGCAGGTCGATTTTCTCCTTGGGGATGCAGCCGCCGGAGGGGCCTCCGGTCTGGACGGCCTTGAACTCCTTCCCTTCGGGAATCCCGCCGCCGATGTTGTATATGATCTCTTTCAGGCTGATTCCCATGGGGACCTCGACCAGTCCCGTGTTGTTTATTTTGCCTACGAGCGAGAAGACCTTCGTCCCCTTGCTCGTCTTGGTCCCGATGCTGGAGTACCAGTTGGCTCCGCGGCTTATGATGACGGGCACGTTGGCCCAGGTCTCCACGTTGTTTATGCAGGTCGGCTGGTCCCGGAGACCCTTCTCTGCCGGATACGGAGGACGGGGACGCGGCTCTCCAAGCCTGCCTTCAAGGGAGTGCAGGAGTGCCGTTTCCTCGCCGCAGACGAACGCTCCGGCTCCGCGGTGCACCTTTATGTCGAAGTTAAAGCCCGAGCCCAGTATGTCCTTTCCCAGAAGCCCGTATTCCCGGGCCTGCTTGAGGGCCAGGTTCAACCTGCTCAGGGCCAGGGGGTATTCGTTCCTGACGTAGACGAAGCCTTCGCTGGCACCGATGGCCTTGGCCCCGATGACCATTCCTTCGATGACCGAATGCGGGTCCGCCTCCAGGATGCTTCTGTCCATGAACGCTCCCGGGTCTCCCTCGTCTCCGTTGCACACCAGGTACTTCACACCGCCGTTAGTGCTGGGAGCGTTTCTCACGTACTCCCACTTTACTCCGGTGGGAAATCCTGCCCCGCCCCTTCCCCTGAGTCCGGACTTCTTGATTTCTTCGATGATGCCCTCGGGAGTCATCTCATTGAGGGCCTTTGCCATCGCGGTATAACCGTCTCTGGCGATGTACTCCTCGATCTTCTCCGGGTCGATGAGCCCGCGGTTCCTGAGAGCGATCAGGACCTGGCCCTTGAAGAAGTCGATGTCGCTGAGCACCGGGATGGGAGTCTTCTCTTTGGGGGGCGTGTACATGAGCTTCTGAACCGGACGCCCCTTTAGGAAGTGCTCCTCCACCAGATGCGGGATGTCCTTCTCGGTCAACTGCTGGTAGAAGATGTTTCCCGGTTGGACGACGAGCAACGGGCCCCTCTCGCAGAAGCCGTTGCAGCCGGTCGTCACGACCAGGACCTCGTTTTCCAAACTCTGCTTCTTGATCTCCTTCTCGAGAGCTCCCTTGATCTCGAAGGCATGATTGGAAACACATCCTGTTCCAGCGCAGACCATTAGGTGCAATCTATACGCCTTTTCTTTCTCTTCCATACTTC
This sequence comes from Candidatus Eiseniibacteriota bacterium, assembly GCA_020349905.1. Classification (GTDB taxonomy): domain Bacteria; phylum Eisenbacteria; class RBG-16-71-46; order JAFGJU01; family JAFGJU01. Next base: position 111,888 of record CP070702.1, on the reverse strand, counting down.
TGCCCCTTATGAGAGATCCGTTTTCTCACTACCTATGCCCAGAGCATAGGACTCCACGATTTTCCCGCCGAGAACGTGCTTCTCGAGGACTTCCTTGATTTTCTCCGCGGTCAGGTCGACGTACTTCACCGGGGCCTTTCCGGCCATTTCAACCGTGGCCATGGGTTCCCGGCTGCAAAGACCGGCGCATCCGGAGTTGGTCAGTATGACGTCCGTGATGTCCCTTGCTTCGATTTCCTTTATCAGAGCGTTCATGATATCTCGCGCTCCGGATGCAATGCCGCACGTGCCCATGTGCACAGTGATCTTGGCCCTGTGCTCTCCTCCCTCTCGAAGCATGGTCGTTCTCCTCGTCTTCTCTCTTATCTTCTTCAGGTCCTCGACTGTCAGCTTTGGCATTTGGTCGCCTCCTCATTTGCCATACTTTTTAAGAACTCCGGGCACCTTCGCCTGGGAGAGTTTTCCGTGGAACGTGTCGCCGACCATGATGACCGGGGCGAGCCCGCAACAGCCCACGCAGCGGACCGCGTCCAGGCTGAAGTTCCGGTCGGGGGTGGTATCGCCGGACTTGATTCCGAGCTCCCTTTCGAGCTTCTCGAGGATCAACTGAGAGCCACGAACGTGGCAGGCCGTTCCCATGCAGACGTTGACGTGGTGCTTCCCCTTGGGCTTGAGACTGAATGCATTGAAGAACGTCGCCAGGCTCAGAACTCGGCTCAGAGGCACCTCCATCCGCTTGGACACGTCCAGGAGAGCTTCTCTCGGCAGGTAACCGTGCTCTTCCTGGAGGTCCTGAAGGGCAGACAGGGTGGCACTCTCGTCCGTCCCGTATTTCTCCACGATGGCAGAAGTTCTTTGGTCGCTCACTGCTTCCTCCTTAGATTGGCCAAACCTTCGTCCAAGTCTCGCCTTATTATCTGAATGACTTCCGGTGTATTGATTGGCACGTCGTCGAGTTGAGCCTTCATTTCCCTGGTGTCCAGACAATACTCGGAGCCGTCGACGCGGTGACGATAGAGGACATCCACCTCTGGGTGTCCCATGATGAGAGTGACGATAGTCTCGGCAACGTTGCCCAGTGGGCGGGTGTCTATGTGGCTCGTCTGGAACGTGGCTTTCACCCTCGTTCCCTTCCCGGGTTCTGACGTGACGGAAAACTCGCCGTTCGCCATGCGGGCGGATTCGGCCAACAAGGGCAATCCGAGACCGAACCTGCGCGTGTCCTTCGTTGTGAAGAAAGGATCCAGAACCATCTTCACCGTCTCC
>CP070702.1:102273-110522 GCA_020349905.1 Candidatus Eiseniibacteriota bacterium | reverse complement strand
GTTCCCTTCCCGGGTTCTGACGTGACGGAAAACTCGCCGTTCGCCATGCGGGCGGATTCGGCCAACAAGGGCAATCCGAGACCGAACCTGCGCGTGTCCTTCGTTGTGAAGAAAGGATCCAGAACCATCTTCACCGTCTCCTGGTCCATTCCCTTTCCGTCGTCGTTGATTTCGAGAGTCAAGAGGTCCTTCTCACTGTCGTCTTCGATGACTATCTCAATTCTACCGGCCTCGGCCCTGATTGAGTTCTCAACAACGTCCAAAATATGTAGCGACAAGTCCTGCATTACCGGTTTCAGTGAACAACTTCTCTACCGTCCTGACCCAAAAGAGCCTTTCTTATCTCTCCCGTTGTCGGCCTCTCTATGCGGAAGGACGTGAATCCCGTACCGATGTCCTTCAGAAAATGCGCGTCCGAGGCGCACGTCAGCGGAAACGGCGGGCTGAACCTCTTCATCGCCTCTTCGTACGAAGTCTTCGGTGAAATCTCCAGGGCGTCCAGCTTCAGGTGCTCGGGAACGAAGCCCAGCTGTCCGATGAGACTGAAACCGTCCCTGTCGATGTGGGAGGCGATAGCCAGTCCGTCCAGGGAATGAATCGCCTCCGTCACCTCTTCTATGGTCAGGGTCGACGCGCCTATGAGGAGCTTGTTACTGAAACGGAGCACCTCGCCCTCCGGGTTCACGACCACCTGCATCCCGAACGCGTCCTCGTCGTTCTCCCCGGGAAGATGGCTGTAGATCATCTCCTGGAGCTCGAGCGCCGGCCCCAGCTCGTCGAAAAGGGCCAGGACGTGCACTTCTTCCTGTGACGTGATTTCCAGCCCCGGCAACACGTTAATCTTGTAGGCCTCCGCCGCCTTGACCAGGGCGGCCACGTTCTCCGCCGAATTGTGGTCGCAGATGCCCAGTATGTCGATTTCCCTTATTCTTGCCTGCTCGGCGATTGCCTTCGGAGACATCTCCAGGTCTGCGCACGGAGACAGGCACGTGTGTATGTGGAGGTCTGCCCGAAACGTCTTAAGCATCCGTTGTTCCTATGCACCCAATAGTTGATACAGCTTCCCCGAAATGACGAAAGCAGGCTCCGAGGTCTGCAGTAAGAGCACTCCCTCGGCGGTTGCCTTCTGGACAGTGTCCACGTCGGGCTGACGTTCGTTGACGAGCACAATCCCCGATAGGTCCTTCAGCTTGGCCACGGCGACGATGTTCTGATGCGTCTGGAGCGTTATCCAGAGATTGCCCTCCTTGCTGTTTGCCATAACGTCGCTGAGAAGGTCGCTCGTGTAGCCGCCGCTGACCTCGGCCCCCACCTTGTCCTCGCACGTGAGAACCTTAAGCTCGAGCTTGTCCACGACATCTTTGAGTTTCATCTTCCCCTTCAGTCCACCTTCTTGTTCTTCGCCTTGGCGTCAGGCGGGTTGAGCTCCACGATCTTTGGGGGGCTCGCGGGCTTCCGCGAAACCCCTGCGGACTTCTGCGCGACCATGACCAGGCAATCCGAGAGCTCCGCCGTACCGGTGACCACGTCCTCGGCAAACGTCAGGCACGTGGGCGAGCCGCAGGCTCCGCAGTCGATCTGGGGAAGCGTCTCGAATATCTCCTGCTTCTCTTTTCTCTTCTGTATGGCTCTGGCCAGGTCCGTGTCGAGCGGCTTGAGGGGGCGGGGTTCCAGTATACCGGTTCTGAAGAAGTACTTCTGGGCGTACCGCTTTCTCACCTCTCGTATGTCCGGACAGGCTTTGATCTCCTCGAATTCCAGCGTCTCGATGAGCTTGAGAATCTTGTTGTAGGAGACGTAGCGGTTTTCTACCGTGAGAGAGCCGCCCACGCATCCCTGCCAGCAGGAGTAAGCTTCCGCGAAGTCTATGTGCCTCATCTTCCCGCGCTCGATGTCGTCGAAGACCTCCAGTATCTCCGTCAACCCCGAGACGGCCAGCGAGTTCTTGAGCCGCAGCGTGCGGCATATGCCGCCCACGATGGCCCATCCTATGCCTAGGATGCATATGTCTTCCAGGGCCTTCCTGTAGCTTCTCTCCTTCCTCTTGCCTCCATCCATGGCGGAAAGAAGGGGCCCGTATATGTCAGTTATGGAGATGGCTCCGTCGAGATAGGACTTCTCCTTCTCGGCCGGCTGCTTTATGGATATCATCTTCACCGGGCAGGGCGTGATGTAGAACGCCCCTATTTCCCTCTCGTCCAACCCGTGCTCCTTGGCCTTCGCCTTCTTGATTTCACGCGCGGCGAGTTCTCTCGGAATGTCTATGGGGGAGATGTGGTCGACCAGGGACGGGTACTTCACCTGGATGAGCCGCACGACCGTGGGGCAGGCGTTGGAAACTATGGGTTTGGGACCCTCGTATTCGCGCAGATGCTCCTGGATGGCGAAACTGACCTCCCCGCAGAGAAAAGCCAGATCTACGGTGTCGCTGAATCCCAGGTCTTTCAGCCCCGCCAGGATTTCGTCCGGCAGAATCTGCCTTCCGAACTGCGCGTAGAGCGCGGGGGAAGGAATGGCGACCGTGTACTTGAACTTAGAAAGCTCTCCCACCGGGTCCGTGAGGGCCACGATGGCCCCTTCGGGACACTCGGTCAAACACTCCCCGCAGTCTATGCACTTGTCCTCGAGTATGCTGGCAACGCCGTCCCTCACCCGTATGGCCTGCGTGGGACAAACACGCATGCATTTCATCCGGCCGTTGCACTTAGTCGGGTCGACTTTGACTGAATGGTAATAGCGATTCATCACTCGGCCACTTGGTTCAGATTGAGAACCACGTCGATGGACGTCCCCTTGCCGGGCGTGGAAGAGATGGCAAATTCATCGGAGTTCTTCCTGATGTTCGGAAGTCCCATCCCGGCTCCGAACCCCATCTCACGCATTTCATCCGTGGCGGTGGAAAACCCTTCCTGCATCGCGAGCTCTATGTCCTCTATCCCCGGACCTTCGTCGTCCACGTCTAGGCGGATGGCCGTGGGGGTCAACGTCAAAGTCAGGGTTCCCCTCTGCGCATACATGACGATGTTCATCTCCGCCTCGTAGGCAGCGATCGCCGCCCTTCTTATGACGGCGGAGTCTATGCCGATCTCCTGCAGTATCTCCTTTATCTTCGTCGAAATCGTCCCGGCCCTACCGAAATCCTTCCCCGTAATCTCGAAGACCTGTGAAAGTCCGTTCTCTTCGGCCATTATCGCCCTTGTGCCAGGAAGTCGGAGATTCCGGGAAGCCCGCGGCTGTAAAGAAGCCCGCAGGACTTGTACATCATGAGCTTCGTCGACAGAATGGGAAGCCCCTTTTCGTCGGCGAGCTTCGCTCCCGCAGCGTCCGGCATCTTCCCTCTGACGTAGACGACGGCTTTGGCATCTATGATGATTGCGGTTCTGACCGATTGGGCGTTGGACAGGCCGGTCAGAAGAAGCAGCCCGGGCATGCCGAAGGCCAAAACGTCACTCATCAAATCAGATGCTCCGGCGACCTTCACCTCCTCGTCGAGACGGCTCTCCCCGCACACAACCTGGGCCTGCAAGATTTCCTTTACGTCTCTTAACGTCATTTCCTACTGTTCGTTCTCGACCGAACCAATGACGACGTCTCCCTTTCTGATGATTCTCTCCGAAGGCGTGATGACCGTCGGGCAATTCTCCCAGCACGCGCCGCATCCGTTGCACTTCTCCAGGTCAACGAAACGCGCCTTCTTCTTGATCTTCGCCTTGAAACTGCCGACGTATCCGGAAATCTCTTCGACCTCGCTCCACGTCAGCAGCTCGATGTTCGGGTGTTTTCCCACTTCGGACATCTTGGGGGTGAGAATACAGGCCGAGCAGTCCAAGGTGGGAAACGTCTTATCCAGAAGGGACATGTGCCCGCCTATGGACGCGTCCTTCTCCACAAGATAGACCTTCTTTCCCGAATTGGCGTAAGTGAGGGCGGCGTGGATTCCGGCGATTCCTGCGCCCACGACCAGTGTGGCCGGGGCGACCGGAACCTCTTTCAGCTCGAGCGGCTTGTGGAAGCGCACCCTGCTGACGGCGGCCTTCACGAGCTTCTTGGCCTTCTCGGTGGCCTTCTTCCTGTCCACCGTGACCCAGGAGACGTGCTCTCTTATGTTGGCCATCTGGAACAGGAATCGATTCAGTCCCGCGTCAGCACACGCGAGCCGGAAGGTTATCTCGTGCATCAGAGGAGAACAGGACGACACAACTACCCGAGTGAGGTCGAAGTCCTTGATGTCCTTCTTTATCAACTCCTGGCCCGGGTCGGAGCACATGTATTTGTTCTCCTTCGCCACCACCACGTAGGGAAGCGTCGAGGCGAACTTGACGACGTCCTCGACGTCGACGTTCTGCGAGATGTTCGTGCCGCATCTGCAGATGTAGACTCCGATCCGTTCCTTTCCGTTGGTGCTGGGTTCCGGAGTCGTGTCCCCCGAGCTCGGATTGGAGCCCTTCTGGTTCTTGTCACCGCGTTTGGGATTGGCGTCTTCTATCATTGTCTGCCTCCCATATAGGACGATAGCACTCCACCTGCAGGGACTATCTCCTGGCCGAGAGCGATGTCCTGGCCAGAGAGTCCCAATGCAACACCGATAAGCTGGGTAAAGAACAGAGTCGGCACGGCGAAATTGGTGCCGAACATCTTGTTCACGTTATCCTGGTAAGCATCCAGGTTGAAATGGCAGAGCGGGCAAGGCGTAACGATGCAGTGGGCCTGTCTCTTGACCGCGCAGTCCAGAAGGTTCTTGACGAGTTTTAAGGCCACCTTCTCCGCGGTCGTCATGAGCATGCCGCCGCAGCATTTCGTCTTCAGGGGGTAGTCCACGACTTCGGCGCCGAGCGCCTTGAAGAGAGCGTCCATGGTCGTTGGGAATTCGGCGTCGTCGAACGTGGCGTTGGGGCGGGTCAGCTGGCACCCGTAGTACGGGACCACGCGAAGCCCTTCCAGTTTCACCTTGGTCTTCGATGCGATGTTCTCGATGCCGATGTCGTTCACGAGCACGTCCAGAAGATGCCTGACCTTGATCTTGCAGTCGTACTTCAGGTCCACCGCCGAAAGGGCGTCGTTCACTTCTCCCCTCAGCTTGGCGTTGCCCTCCATGTAGCTGTGCGTCTTGTTCAAGGTGGTGAAGCAGGCGCTGCAGGCGGTGACCACGTCCCTGTTCTGCTTCTCCGCCAGGGCCAGGTTCCTCGCGGAAATCGCGAACGAACGGAGCTCTCTCACCGACATGTAGTTCGTGGCTCCGCAGCAGTTCCAGTCTTCCAGTTCGACCAGGTTCGCGCCGAGGGCCTTAACCACATTGCGTGCAGAAATGTCGTACGCTTTGTTTGACACTTCCAAGGAGCAGCCCGGGTAATACGTGTAATCCATTACTTGCCCTCCTTGCTCTCGAGCCTCTTCGTGATTCGAGCAAGCTCGTACTGTTTCTTTACCTTGCTGGGACGGAAAGCGAGCCGCCCGCGCTTGAACAGCTTGAGCCCGAGCGGGGCCATCTTCAGTAGGCCGAACGGGTTGGTTTTCAAGTAGAACGTGCCGAGAAGACTAAGCTCGGGATTCCTACCGTGCTTGTCGACCATCTTAACGAATTCCCTGGAGAGCACGGGGGCCGTTGCCTGCTTGGCATACAGTCCATACTCTATCCCGAGTCTCTTGAGCTCGTACATGACGTCGGTAAGCTTTATCCCTGCCGGACAGCGCACGGTGCACGAATAGCAGGACGCGCACATCCACACCGTGTTGCTCTTCAGCACCCGGTCGAGCATTCCGGCCCTAAAGGCGGCGATGATCTCCCGCGGGGTGTAGTCCATGGCGTAGCTTGTAGGGCACGAAGCACTGCAAGTTCCGCACTGAAGGCAGAGTTTGATCTTTTCTCCGTCAGGGATGGAATAGACGTCCTGGAGGAATCTTTCACTCAGTTCCGCCAGCTTGCCGGCAGGCAATTGCATCTCAGCCACTCTCGTCCTCCTTGCGTTGGGGAGCTTCCCGTAAGTAGCTCTTCACTTAACCCTAAAAACAATGAACCCATCTGAGTATCGGCGTACGTTAGCTATATTACACGGCCCAGTTCGGCCGGGCGTCTCGAGTTCTTTGTTCGACAAGAAAACAAGAGCGACGAGAGAGAAGGCGGATGGAATGAAGGGGTCGCGGAAGCCTCGTAGCGTGCGCCGAAGTCTGACCGGGCGCAGACAGACACCTTGCCTCGCGCGTGAGAGCGAAGCGCCCTCCCCGACAGGCCCAGCGAATGTCCCTAACCTCTCCACCTCTCACAGTCCAAGCTCAAGCATTTTCAGCAAAAACGCCATTCCAGAGTCATTTGGCACAATCGCGTGTGCGAGGCGGCGCTTTCGGGTTTCCCCGCCCACACGACACACGTCGTCGGCCTCACAACTCTAGTAGCAGCAAGATGCTAAACCTCCAACAAAACCTATCAAATCTACCACAGGCATTTGACTAATGTCAAGAAGGAATTTGGACGACGCGCCGGGAAATGGCCTCTCCGCGGTGTGTTCTTCCGCCACCGCTCTCGCCTGTCCTCCTAGCATGCCTGGTGACCGCCTGGGCCCGGGGGATACGCTTCCCCGGTGCGGTTCTCGCTCAACATCCCTGCTGACAGTCTAGCGCGGGGGCGCTATAATCGAAGGGCCGGGGATGGGGCGCCAGGGAAAGGGGCGTAGGAAGTCATGGCTGACCCCTTGGCAGGGGCTGGGGACCTGTAAGGGAGCGGCCCTCAGGCCCGTCGGGTCCCGCGCCGCCTCCACCTACCACCTACCGCGAGAGTCACATGGGCAAATTGGGCATCAAGGCGCAGAAAGGGCTCGTAGAAGCGTATTTTAGAGGACAGAGGCGTCTCCTGTTCCTGGATTACGACGGCACTCTCACCCCGTTTGCCGAGAAACCGCGGGGAGCCCGACCGGATGACGAGCTTTTAAGCCTCTTGGAGGCGCTTTGTCGTTCCCAGAAGAACGAAGTCGTCATCGTGAGCGGGCGCGACAGAAACACGCTGGATGCCTGGCTCGGGGAACTGGGTCTGGGCCTGGTGGCTGAGCACGGGGCCTGGGTCCGAGACAAGGAGGGGGAGTGGGAGGTGATGGAGCACCTGAGGACGGACTGGAAAGAGCAAATACGCCCCATCTTGGACCTCTACGTTGAGAGGACTCCGGGTTCACACGTCGAGGAAAAAGAGTTTTCCCTGGTCTGGCACTACCGGGAGGCAGACCCCGAGGAGGCCTCAGTGAAAGCTCTGGAACTCAAGAACGTGTTGTCCCAGGTCCTGACTAGCCCGGAGGTGGGTGTTCTGGAAGGGTCTAAGATAGTGGAAGTAAAGAATATGGGGATAAACAAGGGGCACGCAGCCTGGCGCTGGCTGGGGGGGGACGTCTGGGATTTCGTGCTGGCCATGGGAGACGACCTGACTGACGAGGACCTCTTCTCCGCGCTTCCGAAATCAGGATACTCCATAAAGGTGGGCCCCAGCGATTCAAGGGCCCGGTTCAGGCTGGCATCCGTTGAGGAGGCCAGGGCGCTGCTCAAGGAGCTGGTAAGCTTCTGAGGCTACGCCCGCGTTCCGCGCGCGGGCTCGGGGCAGTTGAAAGAGGACCGGATTCGGGCAGGGGTCACCTACCCGTGCCCCTTCCGACCCGCCTCACTTTTCCCTCCATCAGCCCGTCTCGCCCGGAAACCACTGCTTTGTGCGCAGGCAGATCTTGACCAGCATCACCATCACCGGGACCTCGATGAGGACCCCCACGACTGTGGCCAGCGCGGCTCCGGAGGACAGCCCGAAGAGCAACGTGGCCGTGGCAATCGCCACCTCGAAGTGATTGGACGCCCCTATCATGGCCGACGGCGCCGCGTCACTGTAGGTGAGGCGCAGGAGCTTGGCCATCCCGTAACCAAGCCAGAAGATGAGGTTCGTCTGTATGAAAAGAGGGATTGCTATCCAGAGGATTGTCAAAGGGTTTGCCACTATCACGTCGCCCTTAAGGGAGAAGAGCAGCACCAGCGTCACCAGGAGCGCGACTATCGTGACCGGAGTCAGGACCGGGAGAAAGCGTTCCCTGAACCAAACCTCGCCCCTGCTGGCGATGAGCCATCTTCGTGAGAAGTAACCTGCCACCAACGGCAGTGCAACGTAGATACCGATGGACATCGCGAGCGCCTGCCAGGGCATCGGCAGGCGCCCCACACCCAGAAGGAAGCCTCCCAGCGGGCCGTAAAGGAGGAGCATCGTGAGTGAATTGATGGCCACCATCACC
>CP070702.1:90670-102173 GCA_020349905.1 Candidatus Eiseniibacteriota bacterium | reverse complement strand
CGCCGAGAGGGAGGAGGTTCTCCTGGACACCGAGAACGTGGTCTCCTCCGCCGATGAGTGGGTGCATACCGTGGGGCTGGACCTCTCTGAGCTTCCGGGCGGTCGCTACTGGCTCAGGATGGAAGTTGCGCAGGCGGTCGACGAGGGCAGCAGGGCCACGCGTGAGAGGGAATTCGACATACTCGGGTTCGACGCCTCCTGGAAGAAAAGCGACCAGGACCTCCTGGATGAGGCCGCCCTTTTTCTCGATGGGGAACGCCTCGAGGAATTCAGAGCCTTGCCTTCCGGAGAGCGCGAGAGTTATCTGGAGGAGTTCTGGAGAGAGCACGACCCCACGACCGGGACCGCCAGAAACGAGATCAAGGAGGAGTTCTACCGAAGAGTAGCGTACGCGAACGCACGATTTTCCTTCCTGCAGAAGGGGATTCTGACCGATCGGGGCCGTGTTTACGTCAGGTACGGGGAGCCTGACCTGGTGGAACAGCAGGTTATTCCCACGACCGGTGGAGCTGCCGAGGTGGTGGTGGATGAACTTATCGGCAGGGAGAACATAGAGCCCCGAATCGAGAGGAAGCTGGGGGGTAGGGACAAGAGGTCCTACGAGGTGTGGTTATACAATCTCAGGGGCAACCCGCTCTTTGAGTCCGAAGAGAAGAAGACCATGACGCAGACCCTCGGAATGAAGTTCGTGTTCGTGGACGATACGGGCGTAGGAAACTACATCCTCGAGTACAGCACCGACTACAGCAAATACCGTTAGCCCCTTTCCGGCGGGTCCGTTCTCCCCGCTACGGGGCCGGTGTAAGAGCCGCGGGACGCGTACGAACGCGCTCGCGGCTTCTCCTTGCGGAGGCTTTTGCCTTGACACCTGGCAGGCCCCCGGCTATATTCCAGCCCGTCCAACGTGAGTCGTGTCCTTTTCGATTACGGAGGTTAAGGTGAGAGTCGCGATACTGACCGGCGGCGGGGATTGTCCCGGCCTAAATGCTGTCATCAGGGCAGTCGTAAGAAGGATGGTCCAGGGACACGGAGGCGAGGTCCTCGGTGTCAGCCACGGCTGGGCCGGGCTCGTCGACGGAGACGTGGAACAGCTTGACCTGAGGTCTGTTTCGGGAATCCTCCCGAAGGGAGGCACGATACTAGGCACGTCCCGCACGAATCCCTTCAAGATGGAAGGGGGCGTGGAGAAGATAAAGACAAACATGGAGAGGTTCAAGATAGACGCCCTCATCGCGGTCGGGGGTGAAGACACCCTGGGCGTGGCCGCCAAACTGTGCGACATGGGTGTGAAGGTGGTGGGAGTCCCCAAGACTATCGATAACGATCTCTCCTGTACGGACTACACGTTCGGGTTTGACACGGCCATAAACGTTGCCACTGAGGCCATCGACAGGCTTCACTCAACTGCCGAGTCGCACAACCGCGTCATGGTCGTCGAGGTCATGGGACGGCACACGGGCTGGATTGCCGTGGAGGCCGGCATGGCCGGAGGGGCGGACGTGGTGCTCATACCAGAGATACCCATCAGCGTGGACGAAGTGTGTAAACTCCTCGTCCATCGCCACGACAGAGGGAAGGACTTCAGCATCGTCGTGGTTGCAGAGGGAGCCAGATTCCAGGACAAGGACAGCTCGCACATGGTGGTCCAGGACGAGAAGGTGGACGCGTTCGGGCACGTCCGCCTTGGTGGAATCGGGGCCATCCTGGCTCGCGCCATAGAAGAGAGAACGGGCTACGAGACCCGGTACACCGTTCTGGGACACATTCAGAGGGGTGGCACTCCCACGGCCTTTGACAGGGTTCTGGGTACCAGGTTCGGAGTCGCGGCTGCGGACCTGGTCGTGAAGGGAGATTTCGGGAAGATGGTGAGTCTCCAGGGCAACAAGGTGCGCAGCGTTGAGCTCAAGGACGCGGTGGGCGAGCTTAAGACGGTGGACATGGAGCTATACGAGATGGCGAAGATCTTCTTTGGATGAGGGAACCGCACACGCCGGGAACGAAAGGGAGGCGAGAAGATGGCGCTTGTAACAAATCGCGAGTTGCTGGGTAAGGCGTTCGAAGAAGGCTACGCAGTGGGAGCCTTCAACGTTAACAACATGGAGTTTCTTCAGGCCATCACTTCGGCGGCCCGGGAGGAGAAGTCCCCCGTCATAATCGCCGTCTCCGAAGGTGCGATCAAGTACGCGGGTTTCGAGCTCGTAGTGACCATGACCCGCACTCTGGCCCAGGACGTGTCCGTTCCCATGTCGCTTCATCTCGACCACGGCAAGGACATCTCCGTCATAAAACAGTGCATCGAAGGCGGGTTCACCTCGGTCATGATAGATGCCTCGGACAAGGAGTTCGGTGAGAACGTGCGCATCACCAAGTCCGTCGTGGAGCTCGCGAGGCCCAGGGGAGTCTCCGTGGAGGCCGAGCTGGGCAGGCTGGCGGGTATCGAAGAGGGAATATCGGTGACTGAGAGAGACGCTCTTCTGACGGACCCTTCCGAGGCGGCCGGCTTCGTTAAGCAGACGGGTGTGGACTCCCTGGCCGTTTCGATTGGCACCTCGCACGGGGCCTACAAGTTCAAAGGCGAGACGATTCTTGCCATCGACAGGGTGCGCGAGATAAGGGACAGCACAGGCATCCCGTTGGTGCTGCACGGGGCCTCGGGCGTGAGCCAGGAGACCGTGAGCAAAGCCGCCCGGTTCGGTGCCACGCTGGGAAAGCCGTCGGGCGTGCCAGACGAGAGCATAAGACAGGCGATCGGGCTAGGCATAGCAAAGGTCAACATAGATACTGACATGCGGCTGGCCTTCATGGCCTCTCTCAGGGAGACACTCGCCGAGAAGGCATCGGAATTCGACCCTCGCAAGATACTCGGTCCTGCCCGGGAAGCGGTCAAGGCTGTTGTCACGGGCAAGATGAGGCTTTTTGGGAGCAGCGGTAGGGTCGCCTGAGGCCATGCTTCGCCGTTCTCACCGACCGCGCGGTGGAGACAGGTCAGTTTGCCTGCAGGGTACTCGCGGTCGGGCTTGACCCGCCCGGACTTCCTTTGGTCTGTACCTGCCGGTCTGTACCTGCCCCGAGGGCAGACCAGTTCTGCCGATCCTCAGTGCGGAGAATCACGTGTCAGCCACGAAGATAGTATGCACGCTGGGCCCTTCCACGGAAGACGTGAACGTGTTGAGGGATATGGCGCGCGCCGGAATGGTCGTGGCGAGGCTCAATTGCTCGCACGGCACCCAGGCCGCCCGGCGTTCCCGGCTGGGCGCAGCCAGAGCCGTGAGCGGGGAGGGCGACGGAGAGGTAAAGGTTCTTTTAGACCTTCAGGGGTTTCGCATAAGAATCGGCAAGCTCGGAAGCGCCAGGGGCATCGAGCTTAAAGAGAAGCAGACCGTTTTTCTGAGCAACAGGGAAGACCTGGAAGGCGAAGGCACCATCCCGCTCGACTACGTCAGCTCGCTGAGCACGATAGGGGCCGGCAGTTCAATCTACATCGACGACGGAAGCATAGCGCTCGTGGTGAAGGGCTGTAGTCAGAACCGTATCGAGGCAGAAGTCGTGGTTCCGGGGGTCATCGGAGAGAGAAAAGGAGTCAATATTCCGGACGTGGAGATGAGCTTCGAGGGACTTACCGAGAAAGACAGGGAGGATTTGAGTTTCGGTGTGGAGAACCGTGTGGACTTCATAGCTCAGTCCTTCGTGAGGAACGAGAGGGACATCCTGAACCTCAGGGGCTTCCTGGGTGATTACGGGGAGCAGGTGAAGGTGGTCGCCAAGATAGAGAACCGGCAGGGCATTCAGAACCTGGACGGGATCCTGGAGGTTTCCGACGGGATAATGATCGCGCGGGGAGACATGGGAGTCTCGCTTCCCATCTACGAGGTTCCGGTGCTGCAGAAGATGATAATCGGGAGGTGCAAGGAGAGAGGGAGATTCGTGATCACCGCCACCCAGATGCTCGAGAGCATGACCGAACGCACGAGGCCCACCCGCGCGGAGGTGAGCGACGTGGCCAATGCAGTGCTCGACGGCTCGGATTATCTCATGCTGTCCGGGGAGACCGCGGTGGGCAGACACCCCGTCAAAGTGGTGCGGATGATGAGTAGAATCATAGAATTCACGGAAGAGTACGAGAGGCGCGTGGAGGCGGGCGAGCCTCCTGTTTGGTAGTCAGTAGAGCGAAACGTTCTGTAGGATAGTGAGATAGCACATCACAATACGTGGGTACCGGACCGCCGGGTGTTCAGTTGTCGGGCGTGCGGAAAACGTTACACTTCGAGAGGAAGCGAGGGAAAAAGGTGAGTAAGAAGAAGAGAATCGCAGTTCTGAGCGGGGGCGGAGACTGCCCGGGCATAAACGCGGTCATAAGAGCCGTCACCAAGAGGGCCATCCTGGAACTGGGCCTGGAAGTCGTGGGGGTATTGGACGGGTACGAAGGAGTGATACAGAACCGCTTCAGGAGACTCACGTACGATGACGTTTCGGGGATTCTCACGCTCGGCGGCACGATACTGGGCACGAGCAAGACGGCTAACCCCTACAGGTACCCGGTGCGAAAGAAGGGAAAGCTGGACTTCGTGGACGCCTCTGCCACCGCGCTCAGGAACATAAAGAAGCTGGACATAGCCTGTCTCGTCTGCATCGGCGGCGACGGTACGCTGGGCATCGCAAGCGGCCTGCACGACGACGGGGTTCCGATAGTGGGAGTCCCGAAGACAATAGACAACGACATCAGGGGAACAGAGATAACGTTCGGCTTTGATTCTGCCGTGACCATCGCCACGGACGGCATCGACAGGGTGCACACGACCGCTCAGTCGCATCATCGCATCATGATAGTGGAGGTCATGGGTCACAGGGCGGGATGGATAGCTCTTCACTCGGGGATTGCCGGTGGCGGCGACATAATCCTCATCCCCGAGATACCCTACGACGTGGAGCAGATAGCCAGGACGGTCCGGGAAAGGCGCAAGAAGGGCAGAAGATTCAGCATCGTGGTCGTGGCCGAGGGAGCAAAGCCCAAGGGAGGGGAAGTGACGATTCGCAGGGTGGTGGAGGAGAGCTCGGACCCCGTGCGCCTGGGTGGAATCGGCTTCGTTCTGGGAGAGCAACTGGAATCGGCCACAGGCGTTGCCACGAGGACCGTCGTTATGGGACATCTTCAGAGGGGAGGACCTCCCACCTCCTTCGACAGGGTACTCGCCACTCAGCTGGGAGTGGCTGCCGTAGAGATGATAAAGGAGAAGCGATTCGGGAAGATGGTGGGTGTTAAGGGCGGCTCGCTCGTGGACGTGCCCTTGGAGGTCGTGGCAAAGGGGCCCAGGGTCGTGCCGCGCAATCACAGGCTGCTGAGCGCTGCGCGCGCCGTGGGGACCCACCTGGGGGACTAGGCTTGACGACCCTTTTCCTGGTTTCCTTCGAGTCCAATCTGTGGTAAGGTGCGCTCGGGGCAGTACCTACGGGTCCCCCATTTCGTCAAAAGTGCTCCAGGGATTGAGGGACATTGTCTCGTTGGAGCTCGTCTAAGTGCGCTACTCATGGAGGTAGAGACCATGGCGATTAGAGTCGGGATAAATGGCTTCGGAAGAATCGGAAGGCTGGTATATAAGGCGGCCTACGGGGAAAAGGACATCCAGGTCGTGGGAGTAAACGACCTGGCGGACGCAACGACCCTTGCCTATCTTCTGAAATACGATTCAGTCCACGGTATCTTCCCGGATACGGTGAAGGCAGAGGGAGATTCCATTTGCGTGGGTTCGGCCGCCAGTTTCAAGGTGTTTTCCGAAAAGGAGCCCAGCAGCCTGCCATGGAAATCTCTGAACGTGGACCTGGTAGTAGAGTCCACCGGGAAGTTCAGGGAGAGAGAGCAGGCCGCAAAGCACCTGTCCGCCGGTGCGAAGAAGGTCATGATATCGGCGCCGGGCAAGAAGGCCGACGCCACTATCGTCATGGGAGTCAACCACCAGGTGTACGATGCTTCGAAGCATCACGTAGTCTCCATCGCCTCTTGCACCACTAACTGCCTCGCTCCCGTGGTCAAGGTGCTCAACGACGGATTTGGCATAGAGCACGGGCTCATGACAACGATCCACGCATACACGAACGATCAGCAGATTCTAGACTTCCCTCACAAGGACCTCAGAAGGGCCAGGGCCGCGGCTGTCTCGATGATTCCCACTTCCACTGGCGCTGCCAGCGCCATCGGTCTCGTGATGCCGGAGCTGGACGGGAAGCTGGATGGCCTTGCGGTCAGGGTTCCGGTCCCAGACGCTTCGCTTGTAGACCTCGTTGTCAACGTGAAGAAATCCACGACAACGGAGGACGTGCAGGGTGCCTTAAAGGCCGCGGCGTCTGGGAGTCTGAAGGGATACCTGGAGTACTGCGAAGACCCCATAGTCTCCGTTGACATCATAGGCAATCCACACAGCTCCATCGTGGACGGCCCTCTCTGCTCCGTGGCAGGCGGCAACATGGTCAAGGTGCTGTCCTGGTACGATAACGAATGGGGATTCTGCCGGCGCGTGATAGACCTTATCAGGCTCATGATGAAGTCCGGCTGAGGGACGGAACATGTTTAGAAAACTGGCCGTGAGGGATCTTCCTCTTAAGGGTGCGAAGGTTCTTACCAGGGTGGACTTCAATGTTCCTCTTGACAAGGAGGGCAGGGTCGCGGACGCGACCAGAATAGAGGCCTCTCTGCCCACGATTCGATACATGATGGAAAAGGGGGCCCGCATTATTCTCATGTCGCATCTGGGACGGCCAAAGGGAAAGCGCGTGGAGGGGCAGAGCCTGGCTCCTGCGGGTGAGAAGCTCAGCGCGTTTCTTCACAAGAAGGTTGTCTTCGCTGACGACTGCATCGGGGAGCCGGCGAAGCGGGCCGCGGACTCGCTCAAAGATGGTGACGTGGCTCTGCTAGAGAACCTTCGTTTTCATCCCGAGGAAGAGGCGAACGACGACGGGTTCTCTCGCCAGCTGGCCTCGCTCGGTGAGCTCTACGTCAACGACGCCTTCGGCTCAGCGCACAGGGCACACGCCTCGACAGTCGGAGTGACGAAGCACATCAAGCTCTGTGCGGCCGGGTTCCTCATGCAGAAAGAGGTGGAGTACCTGGGCAAGATACTCGGGCAGCCCGGAAGGCCTTTCGTTGCAGTTCTGGGTGGGGCGAAGGTCTCCGATAAGATAGGCGTAGCCAGGAACCTGCTCGGTCAGGTGGACAAGCTTCTTGTAGGCGGCGGGATGATGTTCACTTTTCTTGTCGCGACCGGCTTGGACGTAGGGCGTTCCATTCTGGAGACCGAGAGCGTACCCGTTGCAAAGGAAATAATGGAAGAGGCGAAGAAGAGGGGCGTGGCACTTCTTCTGCCCAGCGATTGCCTGGTATCTTCGTCCGCGAGCGAGGAGGCCGAGACGAGGGCGGTTTCGGTGAAGGAAATCCCGGCTGACATGGTGGGAGTGGACATAGGTCCGCGCTCCGTTGAGGAGTTTAGAGAGGCCCTCTCAGGGGCCAAGACAGTCCTCTGGAACGGACCCATGGGCATCTTCGAGATAGAGCGATACGCAAGGGGCACGGTAGAGATAGCGCGGATGCTGGCGGACCTCACTTCTTCGGGAGCCGTCACCGTCATCGGAGGCGGTGACTCGGCAGCTGCCGTGACAGGGGAAGGTCTGGAGCACAGAGTGTCCCACGTCTCTACGGGCGGCGGCGCGTCTCTGGAGTTCCTGGAGGGGCGCGAGTTGCCCGGTATAGCTGCTCTTTCGGACAAGCTATAGAGGAGAAAGAAGAATGGGAACGGAGCGGAAGAAGCTCGTGGCCGGCAACTGGAAGATGTACAAGACTCCGGGCGAGGCAGTCTCGCTCGTCACGCAGATTCTGGCTGCCCCCCCTCCCAGGTCCGACAGGGAAGTGGTGGTCTGTCCACCGTTCGTGGCCCTTTCGCGAGTCGCACATCTGCTCAAGGGCTCTCCGGTCAAGCTGGGAGCGCAGAACGTGTACTGGGAAAAGGAGGGCGCCTTCACCGGGGAGGTATCGGCTTCCATGTTGAGAGAGGTGGGCTGCGAATACGTCATAGTGGGGCATTCGGAACGCCGGCAGTACTTCGCGGACGACAACCCTGCCGTGGCCAGGAAGCTCAGGGCAGTGGTGGAGGAGGGGATGAGTCCCATCCTGTGCATCGGGGAGAAGCTGGAGGAGAGGGAGGCCGGAAGAACCCAGGACGTCATCCGCTCCCACATCGAGGGGGCGCTGGGCGAGTTCGACGCCCGCTACCTCAGGGGACTCGTGGTTGCCTACGAGCCGGTGTGGGCCATCGGAACAGGTAAGACGGCCACGCCGGAGATGGCCGTGGAAGCCCACAGGTTCGCCCGGAAGCTGCTGGGTGAGATGTTCGGCGTGGCGTTCGGTGTTGAGACGCGCATCCTCTATGGGGGCAGCGTGAAGCCCGAGAACGCGGCAGAGCTCCTCAAGGAACCTGAGATAGACGGAGCCCTTGTGGGAGGGGCCAGTCTTAAGGTCGATTCCTTCTTGAGAATCGCGGCGGCCTGAACAACTGTTGACGAACCGGCCTGTTTCTGGTAGTTTTTTAGGTGCTTCCGGAGTGTTCTCTAGTATTGGGTGTTTTTGGCAGGGTGTTCTTGAGGGAGAGGGTTTGAAGTGTACGCTTTTCTCATCGGTCTACATCTACTGATTTCGGCTGCTCTCGTCATTGTGGTTCTCCTTCAGGCCGGCCGGGGAGGCGGTCTCGCCGGAGTGTTCGGTGGAGGTGGGGGGAGCCAGACCGTTTTCGGCGGCAGGGGAGCGGCTTCGTTTCTTAGCAAGGCCACAGCCGTGCTGGGCGCGGCGTTCATGCTGAGCGCCCTGACGCTGGCCGTTCTCTCTTCCAGAAGGGGTCCGGCCAGGGCTGGCAGGAGCGTCATCGAGGACGTCATAAGGCGTGAGGGCGCAGAGCAGCCCGGGGAAGCCACGAGCGGCCCTGTTCCCGAGGGCGGGCTTCAGGAGCCGACGGCTCCGGCCGGTGAGCAGCAGGCTCCTGCAGCGGGCGTGGTGCCTTCCGAAGTATTACCCTCTGAAGACCGGGGCCAGGAACAGAGCGAAGAGCAGAAACCCACTTCGCCCTGACAAAGCTCCCGGTAATAATCCCTCTTGTTGTCTGATGCGGGGATGGTGGAATCTGGTAGACACGTACGTTTGAGGGGCGTATGGGTAACCCCCGTGCGGGTTCAAATCCCGCTCCCCGCACACCTTCCTTTTGTTCAGATCTTCTCTGTGCCATTCACAACCAGCCGTTTACACAGCCAACGCTAGTTGCGCTTCACCAGTTTATTACCACGAATCTCGTCTTGCCTGATTTCACTGAGTCGATCGTGCTGTAATGCTGGCCTCGGGCGGACGGTCCGCATCTGCCTAAGGTCCGGAGTATCACCGTACCGACACTAAGTGGGGTATGGAGGAAAAGCTTGGACTCTTAGAGACGTAGGCTCTTACGCTTGCATGTCTTGAGAAACCCGTAATGTCTAAGCGCCAAGCCTGTTCGTGCTTGATGTTTTAGTGAGAATGTGATATAGTCCGAACTAGGCAATGTGAGAGACCTGCCCTTCGGAGCTTCCGTGAATACTAAGTAGCATAACGCCTGGAAGAGTCATGCCCGGTTTGATCTTTTCCTTTGCGTTTGCGCAGAACCGAACTCGAGGCCTCATCGTGCAGCGATGGGGCCTTTCTACGTTTATATGTGAGCCAATTGGGCAGAAATTCTCTCTCCTCAGCGAGGTCTAATCTCAAACCAGACAGACGCTTGGTGCACATTCTGTGATTCTGCAGGGATGGTTCGGATGGCCAGGAACGCTTGGGCTCCCAGGAATGGTGTAGGCGGCGAGGGATAGTCTAGATGGTGAGCTATTTCTTTGGTTTGAGCTTAAGAGCGACTAGTCCGAGGCAATCCAAGTCTTTCGGCTGGAGCTTACCGTTTTCGGAGGAGGTTACCATGCAGTCCGACATGACTCTTAGCAGAGGCATTCGTATACCGTTTCGTGTTACGTTGTCGACCCGGCTGTCAGTCGTTTTTGTGCTACTCAGTGTCTTGTTTGCGCCGCAGGTGTGGGCGCAATCGAAGACGGCCGATTACGCCGTGGCGCTAAGCGGTGAGTACGCCGTCGTGGGCGCAGAGTGGCACGATGGCTTTAGGGGAGCAGCCTACGTACTGAAACGTAGTGGTGGGAGCTGGGGAGAGCCGCAGAAGCTGTCGCCTGCCGATCTCGGGCGCTTCGATCATTTTGGGAGTTCTGTGTCCATTAGTGGGGATTACGCTGTTGTCGGTACGACTTGGCAGAATCTTTCCAGGGGAGCGGTTTATGTGTTTAAGCGTGCGGGGAGCGATTGGGTCGAAGAGCAGAAGCTCACGCCCCGCGACGCCATGCCGGATAGCCGGTTTGGAGGGTCTGTCAGAATCGAAGGAGACGACATTACTGTGGGCGGCGCCTTGGGCGCCGGCCGGGATACCCGGCCGAATACTGTCTACCGCTTCCGGCGAGCCGGTGAGATCTGGATTGAGGAGGAGACTATCGAACCGGCTCTGAAAGAGAGCATTGTCGATATCGTTGAGACTGGGCAAGCAGCCCCCGAAGGGAGCACTGCCGGTGTGGGCGAGGCTGCCCTCGAGTCTGCGACTGGCAAGTCTCTGACAAGCGATTGGGTGGCGGAGAGTTCTCCGGCGAGCGATGACGTGCTTGCACTGATCGAGGCTCTCCCTCTCGATAGCGACGACCCATTCCTCTTGCCTGCTACTGCTCCACCGGAACCCGATACCGTGATAGCAACAGACGGAACGTTCGAGGACCGCGTGCAGGTGATGTGGTCGAACGCCGGTCTAGACGCCATCGTATACAGGATATTACGTAACGGCGTGCTCTTGTCCGTGGCGTCCAGCATGGATTCGGTTTACATGGACAACACGGCGGTTCCTGGCGACGTCTACAACTACTGCGTTGTCGTCAAGAACATGTGGGGCGAAGAGTCGGCAGCGAAGTGCGACTCAGGTAGCTGCATCATCTTTCCACCCAGGGACGTCTGGGCCTCAGACGGGGAGTACGACCAGTTCGTGCGCATAACCTGGACTGACGTCTCTGCGGTTGAGGTCGGCTATCGTGTGAAGCGCGACGACATTCTTATAGGCCAGACCGGCGCCAACGAGAGCCTGTTTGAAGATACCACAGCCGTGCCCGGGTCAGAGAACACCTACCTCTACGAAATCATTGCTTTTGATGCCCTGGGGCGTGAATCCGAATCCAGTAGTGACAATGGCTTTCGCGGGCAAGTACGCCCTTTCGGTGGTCGATCAGCCTCTGGCGCGCATTCATTTCGAAACCGGGCATGTGTCCGGCCGCGACATCGAGCTCTCGGCGCAGCAGTTCATCAGGAAGCACCGCGAGGCCATCGAGGCCCTGGGCTTTTTCACCGGCCGCCAGATCCTCGGTAGGCGCTGGCTGGAAATAGCGCGGTTCTGCCTCAAGGACGGGAACT
>CP070702.1:84875-90570 GCA_020349905.1 Candidatus Eiseniibacteriota bacterium | reverse complement strand
TGTTCCTCTCCTTTATTGGTCCGTGGCGGTGGTCTCTCCTTATTAACATCACCACCCCCCGCCGGCCCCCAGACCCCGTCGCATCGCGCCCCCGCGGCTCTATGACCACAACTCCCGCAAGGGCGTCGCCGTACTCCACGGGGAACGCGCCCTTGAGCAGCCGCAGCTCGTCGAACTGGGAATTGGCCACCGAGAGGGCGCCGTAGAGCATGTATGGATAGCAATCAGGAAAGTCGCCGTAGTAGACCGAGACCCAATCTGGCAGGCCACCGTGGAGACTCGGGCGCACGAAGAGTTCGTCTCTCGGTGTAACGCCGGGTATCGTCCAGAGCGCTGCACGAAACGGGTCAGAAAACGTGGCGGGAGTCCTCTTTGCGAGACGCTCCTCCAGCAGGACAGAGAAGGGCAGAGAGAGCCTCTCGCCCTCCACCTGTATCTCGCTGGCAACGTAGACGTCTCCTCGACGTTCCAGAGTCGGGAGCAGGGGGCTCGCTGCGCGTGGCTCACCATCCACACCCAGGCCCGGAGGAACGGGTCCCAGAGAGGCGCCTCCGCGCAGGGGAAGGCCGAGCAGAATCGACACGAAAACCGCTAGAAGCGTTAGCTTTGTTGCTTTGGGCCTTTTCATGTTGTCTCAGAACCCGGAATCACGGCTTCTTCTTCAGCGGGCGCAACCGAAAGAAGGAAGAAGCGTGGAACTGTTGCCCGGATTCGGGCCGCCCGACGTGACGACCTTTTCCGAGCATAGCTCAACGACTCGTGCGTCACGGGTCGAACCGGAATCGAACCGGACGCTGGTCACAAGACGAGAGTCAGTTGGAACGCTGAATTCTCTCAGCCGTCTCGCACAGATAAGAGAACGCCAGTAATCAGAGGCGGGAGTATCAGTCACGAAATCACAGTCTGCCCGACGGAGCGCGGGATACTCCGCTTTTCACGGGAAGACACGAGCCCGCAACAGAGGATTTGCAGACTGCGACACCCAACGCATCAAAGATGGTGGCCCTACCCGGCAATGGCCAGCCGGCAAAGATGTTCCTCCAACCCCTGTCGATAAAAGACTTCCAGGCATCACCTCACGTAAGGACAGTGCTAGGTTTCCAGACCATCGATGACGGAGAAGAGCTTCTGCTTCTCTTTATCCCAAGAGTACTCTTCAAGAAACTTCATCGCATTACGGGTCATCGAGCGCCCAAGCTCCGGCTCCCTGTATAGCTTGACGATGCAACCAGCGAGGTCTGATGCGTTTCCCGGTTCGAAGAACATCACCATGGACTCGTCGAAGTATCTGGACACGGCGGGAGTCCTAGACGCCACGGCAGGAATCCCGAGAGCCACGTATTCAATGAGCTTAGTAGGGAGGGCCAGTTCCATTACCCGCCCGTTCATGTTCGGGACAACCCCGACCTGAGCGTCACAAATGGCTGGTGCAATTGCCTCGACCGGGAGCATCTCACCCGAAATGTGCACGCGTTCACTCACGCCGGAGAGTTCAGTCTCCCTCTTGAGAGCCTGCAGGAAATCACCGGAGCCGTATATGGACAGCTCTGCTCCGGGTATATCACCGTCCAAGTGGCCGAAGGCCCTGATCGCAACATCCACACCGTTTCGCTGAACGAGAGTTCCATGATGTACTATTCTGAAGACCCCGTTGGCAGCAGACGGAGGCGCTTTCTCTCCTCGCCAGGGGAAGAGCTCCGGATCGGGTACGTTCATCACAACGCTAACCCCGCGCCGCGGAGAGCATCTGGAGAGCAGGCGTTCCGCCTGTGGATGGGTGCACAGCACAGTCCCGTCGACCCATCTGACACAGATTCTCTCGGCTAGCAGGAGGAATCTCACCATAGGATGGTTGAAGGAAAGATTAAATCTATCGGCATAGAGCTCCGGAGACAGTTCGTGAAGGTCAAGCACGACCTTCGCCCCCAGTAGTCGTGGCAGGAGAGCCACGAAGACCATGAGCTCAGGCAAGCTATGAACGTACACGACATCGAAGCGCCGCCTCAAGTGAAGCTTCAAGAGCAGTACAGAAGTTCTCGCAAAGAACGCTGCGTACGAGAGAAGGTAGGCTAGGGCAGAGTCTCCGCGGTACCGCCTCATGCGGTGCCGGATTAGCCTCACGCCCCCTATCTCTTCGGCTCTCAGGTCTCCTGCCTGGCCGAGGCATACGAAATCCACCTCGTCGCCTCGCTGGACAAAAGCCTCAGCTTCGCGCCGGCACCTCGGGTCACTCCTGTAGTGAGTGTAGGCGACCATGCAGATGCGTTTGGGTTCTCTGTGCGACTTTCTGCGGTCCGCAGGGTTCATAAGTAGATTTCTTCCCTCAGGATATTGGTTGCGAGCCCCAGGATATATACCGTAAGTGTAACACAATTACGTGCTCAAGGGAAGCGGCACTGTCTGGACCGGCCAGGCTGTGCAGGCGGGCTTCGGCCAACCATTGGACGGTTCGATGTTGACCTTTGGTTCTTTGAGACATTCCTGGCATGCCCGGACCGAGAATCCAAGATCTTCAAATGGCCCATCTATGACATGCCTTCTGCTGCAGAAACTGCGGGTCTCCGTTCGGCTGCCTGGTGCTCCCTGGTGAAACAGTCAGCGTACATCGCAGACCTTTCGATTCTGGCGCTGCTCTGTTCCACAATTCCTCCCATCGATCCCCGCGTACTGTGCCGACATATACCTCAACACGCACGGCCGGAACAACTGTACGGGCTCGAAAACAGGAGCGAAGCAAGCTGAATACTGCTGGTGCGGGGCAGCAGCGGCTTCCTCCCCTGTCACGCAAATGGTGATTCACAAACCGCAACTCGGCCAAGCCCAGATGATAATTAGACCGGCCCCGGTCTCCTTGCGGAGTTTCTCTGTCGTCTTGCACAACAGAACCTCGGCAATCGGCCCGGAACTAAACTCTGCGTAAGGGACAAGCATTGTCCATCGGTCGTAATTAGAGGACGGGCCCGTGTGGGAGATAACGTATTCAACACCGGACGTGCTCATGTAGTCCATAAGCGTGTTGTTTCTTATGGCTTCGAGGAGCTCGTAGTCACCTACGAGGCCCTCGAGCTGGAGAACATTTCCGTCGAAGAAGTAGGCAAAGCTGCCGGCCCTATCGCCCTGAGCAACCAGCTTTGGGCGCGCCAAGTTGGCATTCAGTGACTCTGCCAAGAGGAAGTTCTGATACTTGAAATTCCCTTCCACGGGTACATTTAGCCAATATCCCCACCTGACCGCTACTACGCACACTGTGATAGCCAGCACAGCCGTCAAGACCACCCTTGCTGCGCGGAAGGCCGCCTTCGTCTTGCTCCAGTTCAAGAAGCGGTCCTCGACCAATGCCACCATCAGTGGAAAGACGAATATCCCTACTAGCAGGCCAGGGTATGAGTACCATCCCCAAAGTCTCCAGGAGGTCCCTATCAGATAGTAACCCGCAAAGGCAAGGCAGAACAGCGATACCGTCAGCGGTATACAGTACGAGTCATCTAACCTGGCAGGAGAAGTCATTCTTCTTCTGCTGCAGATCCACAAGACAACGTATCCACCCGCAAGCACCAGCATGCAGGAGAATACGGCCCATACACTTGTGAGGTTCTTTGCGGCAGCTACCTCGATAAATTGGCGTATCATGCTCTTGTTAAGAAGACCGTCGCCCATTGACTTCGCTATCGCAGATACAGGAACGATATGGCCGAACATCGAGTAGTTGGCAATGAAATAGGCCAACCCAGTCAGGAAGGCCGGACCGGCAAGAAGAAAGAGCTTTCCCAGCAGCTTGGCCTTCCTGCCCGAGCTCAAGTTCATCCCCGTAACCACCACCAGCATTAGGAAGTTGAGTAGAACTGCATCCAGCCTTGCCAATTGAACCATTGACAGGACCACACCGACACCGAGGAGAAGACGATTCCGAGACGCAACGAGGGAGGCGTGGTTAGCCTTGCCAATTCCCACAAGGGATACAATGCAGAGTGGAACCAAGAGACTTGTTTCCATGCTGTATTCACAGAATGCCCCAATCAATTTGATCATCACTAGAGCCGACAAGGCGAACGTGAAGAGTGGGTATCTAGAACTTATGTGACGGAGGCCTAGCCAGCCCGCTACCCCTAGAAGCAAGACGTTTGACGATCCTATTATGCGCAGAACGGCAACCGGGTTGCTCGCCAGCCTGAAAATCGGAAGTAAGACGATAAGCCACAGTGGATGGAATCCGTTGGTTTGAGTCTGACCGTCGAAAGTTAGATTTCCTGTCTCAACCACGTTCCTCGCAATCTCAAAGTAGAAGTAGGCGTCATCGGCGAACCTGGTCACCAGCTGTGGCGTATCCGACAGCCAGAAGCTTCCAATCTGAAGAGTAACAAAGACTAGAAAAGCGACCCGGATGATGGTCCTGATGGCTCGGTCCAGGAAGACGTCTCTGTCGAGAGAAGGCTGAGGCATTTTGATCAATATGAAGGCCTGGGGTAGGTGTGAGGTCCTATCTGACTACCGCGATCTTTTTTGTCTGTCGTCTGCCATCCACTTCTAGCACGGATACATAGACTCCTGGAGAGATCGCTGCACCGCTCCGACTTGTCATGTTCCACACTGCCGCATGAGGCCCAGGGGACTTACGCCCCTCATCAAGCACGTTTACCACACGTCCCAGAACGTCTAGAATAGTCAGCGTCACGCTTGCCTGTGCCGGGAGATGATACTCGAACGTGACTTCTTGTCTGGTTGGGTTCGGCCAACAGCGATAGGCAAGCCCCGACCTAGTAACTGTGCCCTCTTCCGGAATCAGGCGAACAGAAGGTTTCGCGATGCAGACCGTCTTGTCAATTCCTTGCCCCGATGAAAAGACTGCTCTGAGAATCTCTGTTGAGTCATTGGCGGTGAAGTTGCACTCGGCCGCAAGTAACGAATCCACGCGGTACCATGAGTCATCTGGAAGCGTGAAAGCAAGACGCGTACCCTGTCCCGAATTCGCAGGAACCCAACCATGCTTCTCCTGGTATACTCTACAGTCCACGACTGCGCCACCTGGTGACACCGCTTTGGCCCAGAAGGAGATGGAATACGAGCGACCCCTAGAAACTCCTCCAAGGGCGAATTGACACGGGCTTCCATCGATAACGAAATAGCGGATGCCGCCCAAGGGATCGGTCCCGAACCTGCCATACGTTTCGAGATAGTTGCCCGAACCGACCGAGAGGCAATTGTCGGGTATGCCATTGGCGTCTATGTCTCTCTTGAATTCTGGATCGGTGAAGAGGTCATCGGGCAGATCGAACGCTGAACAGAACCATAAAGCAGCGGCGTCCTCAAGCTTGAGTATCTTTATGTCGTTGGCGACAAGCCAATCAACAACTTCAAGTATCTTCGTGATGACTGTGTCCGGGGTCCCGTGGAATTTGAGGACTACCCACTCGTGTCTGCCCAGCTTGGTTGCAAGCTCCGCCTTCACACTTTCAACTGACCATCCTAGGTTGGGAGCCGGGGGGTAGGTACCAATACGGAACGCATCCACGCTGTCAATACCGACAGCGGGATTAGCATTGTTCCAGCCGTTCGGCATCACGGCAAACGGGTAATACCTTGCGACCGTCTCCCTTAGCTGGGACCACCAGTTCGCATAGCCGGTTCCTCCTGGCGCAACCCAGACCCTCGGGTCCAAGCCCCAGTGACGCAACGTGTCCCTGCTTCCCCTGACTTC
>CP070702.1:63905-84775 GCA_020349905.1 Candidatus Eiseniibacteriota bacterium | reverse complement strand
CGTCTTCCACGTCTTCGGGGGAGAGGAGCTTGAGCGAAGCTCGCACCACCACGTAGTGAGTCGCGTAAGGCTCCAAGAGTTCCAGGCCGCCCAGGCGGCCGGTCACGTGAGAGCAAAGCGAGTTCTCGACGTGTACGAGGTCCAAGATGGCGGGGCTGCTGCCCTCGCGGGTCTCTATGATGTACGCGCCTTCCCAGGGATCGTACCTAACCCTGTAATAGAGGCGGTTCACCCAGAGCAGCTTGTCAAACCACATCCTTCGGGACTTCCAGAGCTGTATCTCGTAGCTGAGCGTGGCGGGAAGCCCCCGCTCGAGGGTCTCAACGATGCGGGGTGAGAACAGGTTCTCGACCGTGAAAGTCACGGCCAGGATGCCCGAATTCTCGTGGACTCTCTCCACCGTCAGCGTTGGGCCGGGCGCGCACAATCCCGGCGCAACGAAGAGGAGCAAGAGGAACGAAGCAAGAAGCGCCGGAAATGCACCCGGGCTCTCTTTGCGAACGCTTGACATGGCTCTGTCGATTCCCCAAACGGCTCCGGAAGAAGTGCCGCGCCGCCCAAGCTCAGGCGCGAGCACGGACCCTAGAACGGGTGGTTCAATCTCAGTATCCAGGACAGCCCGCCGGCTTCGTCGCGCGGCGTGCGCGCTACGCAGAGTCTCAAGCCCTCTTCGCGTCCGATTCCGAGACCCACGTCCAGCTCCATTCTCTGGTCTTTGAGCGCATCCCGGCCGAACCAGGCCTTGCCGACGTCAGTGAAGATTATGAGCTGAAACCTCTTCACGACGTTTATGACGTACTCCACGTTCAGCAAGAGCATGTGGTCGCCGCGATACTTCTTAAACGAGTGAGCCCCCAGCGTGCCGATGCCGCCCACTCCGAACTCCTTCTGAAATGGGAGCGTCCCAGCGGGCGTTGCTCCGTACTGAAGCCTTGTGCGAAGCCTTTGCCCAGGGCTGAGAGTGAGGTAAGCGCGCAGGTCTGCGGCCAGCATATCGTAGTCCGAGTCCGCCACGTCCTTGTTGCGCCCGCTTTCGAACTTCACACGGTGCCAGTACTGCGCGTGGCTCAGGCCCTCTTCGTCCCTGGAGTCGAATTCGTAGGCAACGGTCGTTATTGCCCACTTGCCCTCGTCAACAGGCGGGTTCTCTCTGAAGTCACGGCTGTGCCTGAAGAAGAGACCCTTCGCGATGCTTCCGAGGGACCGGTGAGTCTCCTCGGCGTATTCGACCGTGGCAGTGTGGAGACCCCCGACCTTCTGCCTGGCGAAAACTGACCCGCCTTCTCTCTCGAGGTAGTCCCTGCAATCCCGCTTGAAGAAGAGCGAAGACAGCGTGTTTTCGAGAGTTCCCATAACTTCCATGTCGTATGTATCGGTGAAAAGGTAGAGAGAAGCTCCGAACGAGAAGCTCTCCTGCGAGAAGAGTGGTTGTTCAAAATCGGCCCGGTACTGCCAGTTTTCGCGCCCGAAGCCGTAGCCCTCGAAGAGCTGGACCCTGGGGTACAGTTTCTCGGAGTGGCTGAACTCCTGGTGGAAAAAGAGGGCAAAGCCGTCCACCCTGTCATACGAGGCCGAGCCGCCCGTTGAAAACTCCGCGCCCTCGCCGTCGTCCAACAGGTCGAACGATCTCACAGACCTTCCGAAGCGCACTTCGATGTCTGGTCCTTCTCCGAGCGAGATGCCGCCCTCGTAGTGCCATTCGTTTTCCGGTTCGACGAGATCTGGGACGTAGATCGTATCCCTTTTGACAGTTGGCGCCTCCCTCGCTTGGGGACGCTCAGGCGCAGCGAGCGTGTCGCTCCCTGGCGACAGTGCCTCTCCCGCCTCCGTGCGCTCCGGCACGTCGGTGGTATCGCTCCCGATTGCAGCGACACTGCTCGCCTCTTCGCTCTGTATCGAGTAGGCGGGGAAGGGGGCCGCGAGCCAGATCGCGGAAAGGACCAGGGTCGCGGCGAACGGGATGAAAACTCGGGATGCGATGAAGGTGCGGAACTTGACGCACGCGAGCCTTAGCCTCGCGGAAAAGCCAGATGTGTGGGGGCAGCTCATGTATTTCCTCCTTCCGGGGGTGCCGCGCTCTCCTACGTACAAATTACAGCTTCTCGTTGCCTCGTGACGGCGCTTCTGAGCGCCGAGTCCTGCGTTAGCATGTCTGAGCGCGCAGCGTCTATGTACACCCGGGTTGCCCGCTTACCCGTCTACTATCTTCTTCTCGATTCCCAGTCTCTTCATCTTCTTGTGCAGCGTGACCCTGTCTATGCCCAGAATCTTGGCTGCCTGGCTCACGTTCCAGGAGGTCTGGGCAAGGGTCTTTCGTATCGTGGCCTCTTCGGCCGCCGCCACGGCGGACTTGAGGTCACCCGCATCTTCGGCGTCGCCCGCTCCCGCCTCCCCAGCGGCATCAGCTTGTGCGCCCCCTGCGCCGATCGGCCGTCCCGTCCCCGCCTCACGCCCGCCGCCCGTCCGCGCTTCCCCTGCAGCCTGGCCGCCGACAGCATCATCCCGCGCCGCCGCTTCCCCCCCCTCAGCCAAATCAGGGCAGAGAGCCAGGATTTCCTCGCCCGAGATGAGAGTCTGGTCGCTCATTATAGTAATTCGTTCCATGAGGTTCTTGAGTTGCCTAATATTACCAGGCCAGTGATATTTCTTGAGCAGCTCGAGCGCGTCCGGAGAGAGCTTCTTCGCCTCCTTGGCGTTATCGTGCGAGGACTTCTCCAGAAAATGGTGGGCTAGAAGTGCAATGTCGTCACTTCTCTCCCTCAACGGAGGCACGTGGAGCGCCAGGACATTGAGCCGGTGATAGAGGTCCTCCCTGAAAGTCCCGCGTCGCATCTCCGCCGCGAGGTCCTTGTTCGTGGCTGCGATAATCCTCACGTCGAACTTTATGGTCCTGGTTCCGCCGACTCTTTCGAACTCGTTAAACTCGGCGGCCCTCAAAAACTTGGCCTGCGCCTCCAGGGACATGTCGCCCACCTCGTCCATGAAGAGCGTGCCGCCGTCAGCCAGCTCGAGCTTCCCCCTCTTAGATTGCGCGGCCCCTGTGAAGGCGCCCTTCTCAAAACCGAAGAGCTCGCTCTCGACTAAGTCCTTCGGGATGGCGGCACAGTTTATCTTGCCGAAGGGAGAGTCCTTCCTCGCACTCTGTTCGTGAACTGCCCTGGCCACAAGTTCCTTCCCAGAGCCGTTTTCTCCCACGATGAGCACCTTGCTATCCGAGACCGCCACCTTCTGGATCTCCTGGGCGAGTTTCTTCATGGGCTCGCTCTCGCCTATCATCGTGAAGTCTTCGCGCTCGGCCCTGAGAAGTTCGTCGCGGTGGGTCTTTATCCTGGCGGCCTGAAGTGCGTTCTTTATGGAGACGATGAGCCGCTCAGGAGCAAGGGGTTTCTCGAAGAAATCGTATGCTCCGTGCTTGAGCGCATCGAACGCGGCCTCGTAGCTTCCCTGTCCTGTCATGAAGATTACCGAAAGATCCGGGAAATCCGGCCTCATCTTTTTGAGGAGCTCAAGGCCGCTCATCCCGGGCAGGAAGACGTCAAACAGGGCCAGGTCCACTTGGTTTTCCTTGAGCGCGCTCTCGCCTTCCTCGGCGCTGGATGCCGTGAGAACCGAGAAGCCCTCGTCCTGGAGCAACCCTTTAAGCGAACGGCGAATCTCTTCTTCGTCGTCCACGACCAGAATGATCCCCTTGTTTCGTTCCCGGCTCTTCGTCATGGCTGGAACCTCGGTTCGTTTGTCTGAAGACTGCGGAGTGAGAGTAGATGTGAGACTGGGCGCAGGTTGAATACCGAGCTTAGATGGAGGAATGGGCGTCGATGGAGGACTGAACAACGACGGAAATCCGAATTCAGTTGAGAGACTAAACCCGGGTGAAGGCGTGAGCGCTGAAGGAGGACTGAGCAAGGACGGATGAATGGGCTTAGACGAACGAGTGAGCGTGAAATAGAAGTGTGGGACGAGCTGACGTCAGTGGGAGGAGTTGGAAACGACGAAAGGAGAGTCGGAGGTCTCATCAGATCTGTTTATAACCCTGTCAGAGAGAAACGAGTCACACACCCTGCGCAGGTAGACGGTTTTGACCTCAGGATAGGCGAGGAAAATCTTGTTTGCAAGGAATACATTCTCCCTCTCCATGAGGCGCGCCACGCGCGGTTCCTTGCACCTGGAAGGTAGCGTGTGTCCGTCGATCTTTCTCTCCGTGCCGGTCGCATACTCCACGTAGACCAGCGGGCCTTCCTTCTCCATCCCCACGACCCTGGAGAGTAGACCCGAGACCCCGCCGGAGTAAGAGGCAAGGCCGGGCAGCAATTTCATCTTCATGGACGGGTCGACCTTCTGCCTCAGAACGTCCGTTATCGGCAGGGTCGTAAGGTCGAGCGCTTCCCTGAGCTTGGCAGGGCCCTCTGGCCAGTTGTTGGCTCCGAGAGTCAAGTAGAAGACTTTCATCTTGTGGTTCTGTCCCAGCAGAACTGACGGGCCTTCGTCCCCCAGAATCTCAACATCTTCCATGTTTCCTTCCCAGCGCGGAGGACAGAGCCATATCTTGTAGAAAGGATGATAGACGAAGCCCCGCGGATGATGGACGACTATGGAGCAATTCTCTAGCTTGACGAGAACTGCGTCAGCCGAGCCGTTCCACTTGCGGGGAACCTGTCTTCGCATGATGCTGGTAATCTCCCAGTGCTCGGGGAGGATCCGTTCCAGCATGGAGGCGATTTCTTCGAGCTCTCTACCTATCAATGGAGACGTGCTGAGTTGACTAGGAGGATCTCCCAGCTCGCCGGACGCAGAAGCGCTTAAGCTCACTTCGGCGGTAAGCCGGGCGGAGGCCGCAGAGACGGCGATGAGAAGAAGTAGCAGTATGCAAAGTCTCCTGGTGAGCATCCCTCTGAGTTGTCCTTCTACGTCGGCAGTTGAATCGGCAACAGCATTCTTACGAGCGTGCCTTCGTTCTCCCGGCTCTCTATGAAAACTCTTCCACCGTGCTGCGAAATTATCTTGCTCACGACAGCCAGCCCCAGGCCCGTCCCGCCTTTCTTGGTGGTGACGTGAGGAGTAGTGACCTTCTCGATCAATTCTTGTGGTATCCCGCAGCCGGTGTCCCTAAAGCGCACTTCGACGAATCGTACTTCCGCCCCACGGCCGGGCACCCCGGTCCCGCGGGCAGGCACCCCGGCGCCGCGCGCAGAAACTCCGCCCGTGCCGGCAGGTACTCCCGCACCCCGGGCAGATACCTGGGCCCCCGGGACAGGGCCGAGAGCGGAGGAGACCTCGAGAAATCCTCCCTCCTGCATGGCCTCGGCCGCGTTTTTCATCACGTTGGTAAAGGCCATCCGTATCTGCTGGGCATCGGCGTAGACGAGGGGCAGGGAAGCGTCGAGCGCGAGCGTTATCTTTATCGATTCGCTCTGGTGAAGCTCGGCCAGCTCCTTAAGTATCCTGTTTACGTCAACGGGAGCCAGAACCGGCTCGGGCAGCTTGGCGAATTCGGAAAAGGAAGTGGCCAATCTCTCCAGGGAGTTCACTTCACCCAGGATGGAATCCAGACTCTCGGAGAATCTACTTCTCTCTCCTTCCTCCAGGTCTTCCAGAGACGAGCGAAGGCGGTGGAGAGACACTTTGATGGGCGTTAAAGGGTTTCTTATTTCGTGAGCCACGTAACGAGCCACGTCTTGCCACGCGGCGACTCTCTCGGCGCGAGCAAGCTGTTCCTTGTAGAGTCGTAAGTCGTCCGTCATCCTGTTAAACGAGTCCACCAGATACCCGACCTCACCCCCGGCCTTCACGTTCACCTTTTCATCCAGCTCGCCCAGCGCAACGCGCTTCATACCCTGGGTGAGACCCAGGATCGGCTTGCTGAGCTGGCGCGCAATCAGGGCCGCTGCCAACAAAGACACAAGCGCAGCGGCACCGAAAAGAATCGCCGCACTCACCCACACGGACTGCTTGGCCACGCGCTTGTATATCTCCAGCTGTCCGTGCCGAAAGAGCCCCTCGGTGACCTCCCCAAGGTTCGTGAAGAAGTCTTCTCCGAGCCAATAACCCGCGACAACGAGGATCCCCTCGGCGTCTTCCTCGGCGAAGGGGAGCGCTACGTAACCCGCCTCGCTCCGGATGGCGTCCCCGCTTTCCAGGGAACGCCTTATGAGTTCGGGCGAGAAGGCGCCTGGTGCGCTCGCTGTCGCGCTGGCTACCTCCGAGCGCAAAGCCCAAGAGTCTTCTTCTCTCTGGTAGACCTGGAGAAAGTCGACGGCAAGAGTCTGAAGCTTGGGTGCCAGAAGATGCTCTGCGTCGTCCCAGCGACCGGCCTTCAGGAGCGGCGTCAGACGAGAATCGCCCGTGAGCCGTCCTGAGAGAGAGCGCAGGTCCGCCTCATACTTGCTCAGCGACTTCCTTGCCAGCACAAGAGAGCTCTCGAGCGATCTCTTGGTGCCGGGGCTCTGCCAAACGTCTATGCTCTGACTAAGCCTTCTCGAGGCGACGATGGTCAGCCCGAGAAAGGGTAAAAGCGAAGCTGCGAGAAAAAGTAGAGTGAGCCTTGTTCTTAAACCAGGGGTACGTCCGAAGATAGTAATCTTCTCCTCTCGCGGGCAACGGCCGCAAGCCTTACCCCCACTAAGAAGAACTCCTACCCCGGCGTCCTCAATTATACCGCAGAAATGTGTTCACTTCAAGAGGTTTTGGGGCCGGTGAGCCGTTTGAGCCGTCTTCGCAAGGTCTTGGGCCGCTGCTGGCCGCATTAGTGGGCCGAGCCGTCCAGCACGCCTTAAGCCCCCTCGGCCTCACTGCCGAAGAACGGGGCCAGCTTTTCAGGCGACAGCCGCGGCGTCGCCAAAGATACCACAATGAGAAGCGCCAGAGACACGGCTATGGCAGGAAGCACCGTGTCGATGCCGGTGGTTCCCTCCAGGCCGGTTATCTTCCAGAGAAGCGTGACACCGGTTCCTCCCGCAATGGAGGCGATCGCCCCGGGTGTGGTGGCCCGTTTCCAGACCAGCGCCGCCACGAGGGCGGGGGTGATTCCCGCGCCGTAGATGGTATAGGCGTAGAGGGCCACCGAGAGAAACTCGTCCGAGAGAGTGGATATGCCGAAAGCTATCGCCCCCAGGGCGCAAACTAAGGCCCGCGAGAGCCAGACAATCCTCCTTCCGGAGGCCTCAGGGTTGATGAACCTGTGGTATATATCGCGCACTATGACCGTCGCCGGAACCAGGAGATAACCGATGGCGGTCGAGATGACTATCGCCAGAATCGTCGTTAGAAGCACCGCACCCAGCACTTGCGGTAGTTCGTAGCGTGCGGCCACCGCGATTATCCTTCCCTCTATGCCGCCCAAATCGGGGCTCTGCCACTTGATGGCCGAAGCTACCCAGGCCGTGAGCACTATCACGGTGTCGATGTACGCCACTCCGACCAGAGTCCAGATGGTGGCCTTTCGCGCCACTCCTGAGCTTTTTGCCGAGAAGAAGCGCTGGTACATGTTGGCGTCACCCAGCGCGAGAAGCATGGGAGGAAGGAAGAGAAAGAGGGCCTCCATGGGTCCGATGGGTCCGAAGAGCTTTAAATGGTCGGACGGAAGGACTCCGGCTACCCCGGCTGTGCCCCCCGCCTTCGCCCAGAAGAAGGGAAGGGCGACGGTCATTCCCACTATCATCGTTACACCCATCACGACGTCTGTGTAGGCGACCGAGTACATGCCCGCCAAAGCGGTGTAGATGACGATGAACACCGCTGCGATGATGATGGCCGTGCTCACGCTGAGGCCGGGAAGAGCCAGGTCCAGAATAGCGCCCGCCGCGCGGTACTGGTAGGAGACGATGGTCACGGCAGCCGCAACGAGCGTGATGGCGCCGAAGACTCTGGCGGTGGCGTTGTAGCGCTGCTCCAATACGTCCTGCACGGTTATTTGGGAAAGCCGCCTGGCTTTGGCTGCCACGAGCGAGAGAAGCGCGATGCCCGTGAGCTCGCCCAGAGGCAGGATGAGGGCCGCTATGCCGACGCGGTAGGTCTTCTCCGCGTTTCCGAAAATGGAGCCGGTTCCGGTCCAGGTGGCGAGCATGGTGGCGAAGACGACGAACGTCGAAAGTGTGCGGCCTGCGACCGCAAAGTCTTCCTGGGTCTTGATGGAACGGCCCTTGATGGTCCCCACGACAGCCAGAATCAACATGTAGGCCAGCATCATTCCGAAGTAGATGTTCATTCACTCCTCCGTCGTCGGGGTCGGGCTGCTGTCCCTTTGCGGTCTCCGCGTGGTTGTGGCGAAGTGCCACGTCCTTCCTGCGGGCGCCTGCTTCCCGGACGAGGGCCGTCGGCCCGGCCAGTGCGCTGTGTTTTGCCTGCTCCGCGCGGCGGTCGGCCTCTCGCGTTGGCGGCTTGCCTTCTCGCCTTTGTTCTGTCCGCTCGTCCGCGTCCGCGCCTCTCGTGTGCTTCGGGTGCGCCCCGTGGCGTCTTTGGTCGTGTTCGGCTGCGCGGTCCGCCGGCCCCTGCGGCCTTGCGCTTTCCTGCACGCCGCGCTCCTCTATCCTGCGGCGGTCCCGCCCGCTCAACGGCTCGTGCGCCGGGCCTGGCCTTCCTGTCGGTCCGCGGCCCCGCCCGCCCGGCGGCTCGCGCTTTGGGTGTCGGTCGCCTTTGCGTTGGCCGTTCGGCGCGCCCGATGTCCGTCCTCAGCTGACCGCAGGCGGCCATTATATCGCTACCTTTGCTCTTTCTCAAGGTGACAGCGGGGGCGTGCGGGTAGAGTAGTCCAACGAAACGCTGCACCGCTTCTTCCGATGGGGGCTCGTGCTTCACCCCGGCGGACACGTTGAGCGCAATGAGGTTGATCTTGCACGGCATGGAAGATGCGATGGCGGCGAGTCGCTTGGCGTCGCTCGGCCTGTCGTTTGTACCGGCGATGAGAACATACTCGAGCGTGATACGCCGACCTGATTTCTCGGCGAAATATCTCGTGGCCTCCAGGACCTTCTTGAGGGGGAACTCGCGACCAGCGGGCACGAGCTTGCCCCTCAGCTCGTCAGTCGTGGCGTTGAGAGAGAGGGCGAGGCCCACGCCCAGGTCTTCCCTGGCCAGCTTCTTTATCGCGGAGGGGATGCCGCAGGTGGAAACCGTGATTCTCCGGCCTCCAACTGCCAGCCCGTCAGGATGCTGCATTATGCGGATGGCCTTGACCGTGTTGTCGTAGTTATCCAGCGGCTCGCCCATGCCCATGAAGACTATGTTGAAGGCGCGCAGTGTTTCCGCGCGTGGTGTCTCCGCGCGCGGTGCCCCCTCTCGCTGCCCCTCTGTGGGGGCGGCCTGGTCACGGTGGCCTTCGTTGCGTTCTGCGGGGGGCGGGGGTGCGATTGCGGCCTGGCTCTCGTGAGCGTGGCGTGCCCCTCCTTCCGGGCGTGCC
The DNA here is from genome assembly GCA_020349905.1 of Candidatus Eiseniibacteriota bacterium. Lineage (GTDB taxonomy): Bacteria > Eisenbacteria > RBG-16-71-46 > JAFGJU01 > JAFGJU01. Next base: position 75,384 of record CP070702.1, on the reverse strand, counting down.
CCGCCTCCGGGAGGCCCCGAGGCAGACCGCAAGAAGAGCACCTGGCCGAGGATCTCCCCGGGCGTCAGGTTCCTCTTAAACCCCATCCGCCCGGTAGCGCAGAAGGGGCAGCCGAAGCGGCAGCCAACCTGGGTGGAAATGCAAAACGTATCCTTGTCTCGCATCCCGATGAGCACGCACTCGATGGAGCTTCGGTCCAAGAGGGAGAGCAGGTACTTGGACACGCGGTCCCGTTCGGAGGAGATACTTCTTACGAGGGCGGGTAACTCTATGCGATACTTGCTGTTAAGGGTAGCCCTCAGGGTCTTGGAGAGGTTGTGCATCTGGTTGAAGTCGAAGACGCCCTTGGCATAGATCCAACCGAATAGCTGCCCGGCCGTATAGCGCTGGGGCGCAATGGGTTCAATAGACTTCCTCAGCTCTTCAAGGTCAAGCCCCAGGAGGTCTGGACGTCTCTGTGGGTCGGGAGTCTCCATATCTGCCTGTCTTACAAATGGTTATGTATTTGGAGTGTCGCCGGCATGCGGAACCCACCAGGTCGGGGGGACATATTCCACCGGGCGGCACATAATCCTTAGCGCATCATCGATTGGGCTTTACAGCAATTGGAGCGTATGATAGCTTGCCCATGACTACCAGTCAAGCATTGCGTCATATGCCAAACATGTGCATATGAGAATGGCCATTACCAGACGGCCTTATTCCGCATCGCACAGGGCGTAAGCTGCGCTGACCACTCAAAGGAGGCTCATCTGAAATGTGACGATGCGCCTCGGAAAGTGGGAGGGGTCCGCCTCGCCGAAGTGCCTGGACCGCGCAAGCCCTCCTCAGAAAGGAGCTCACATTGAGACTTTCTTCCAGAGAGACTGCGAGAGTATTTGGCGCCCTGTCGGACGTGACCAGAGTTGAGATTGTTCGACTGGTGGCAAAGGCCCCCAGAAACGTCACCCAACTCACCTCCCTCGTGGGCGTCTCTCAGCCCAAGGTCTCGAGGCATCTCAGGATTCTCAGAGACGCCGGCCTGGTCAGGGACGTGAGACGCGGCAAGTGGGTCTGGTACGAGCTGGCTGCTTCTCCCAAAGACCGGGCAGGAAGCGAGGCAGTCTCCGCCATATCCGAGCTCTTCTCGGCCACGGGCTCGCGGGAGGAGCTGGCTTCGCTTGGGGAGAAGCTCTCCGGAGAAGACACGGCTCCCTTCGCCGGTTCGACCGTGAGCGGTGAAGTCTCGCCCCGCATCGCGTCGCGCCACGCGACCCCGCCCAGAGTGGCTTCCCGCGGGTCAGTGGCCCGCCCGCATGGCCGGCTCCGGCACGGAGTCTCGGGCGCGGCCTCTTCTCGAACCGCAGGTGCTCAGGCGCCAGGCTCGCGACGGAGTGGCGGCAGGAAAGTGGGACCTAGGTCCGCGGCGCAGCGCGCAGCGAATAGGAAATCTACCCCGGGGGCCACGCACAAAGCACCGGAGGCCCGCCCGGCTCCCCCTGGCACCGTCCCGCCCCGGAAGACAAAGCGTAGGCAGCCCACCCCTCACGACGAGGCAGGCTCCGGCAAGAAAGAGCTTGAAGACTTTCTGCTGTAGTACGTCACCGGGCCGCACGGTGCAGGAGCAGTGCGGGAAGTTGTCTCGGGAGAACAAGTGACGCTGACGGCGGACCTGGCCACGTGGGACGGACGTGATTTCGACGCCAACTTGGTGGAAGATGGCTTGTATTTGGTAGTGGTAGAGGCCCTGGGTGAGAAGAGAGTCAAGACACTCGCGATTGTGCGGTAGGTTGGCGAGGTGGCGGACGCGCGCCTCGCCCTTGCTTTGACTGTGGGTGAGAGGGGTGTCCCGTCCAGAGGGGGTACAGTGTGGGGCTGAACACGTAGGGGGAGGTGCTGTGTAGGAGGAGGCGTCGCGTAGGGAGTCGCTGAGCGGTCGGTCGGGGCTCAAGCTGTCGGTCGGGCCGCAGGCTGTCAACAGGCCGCGGCTCAGGTCGCGGATCGGCCGAATGCTCAAACAGATGGAGGTCGGACATTGAGCTCATTTGCCAACGGAGTGGCTCTCAAAGACAAAACGTGCGCCGCGAGACTTTGGCAGCCATTGCTACTCGCGGCGCTTTTCATTGCGGTGTGCATCAACCCCGCGGCGTCCGGCTGGTACTCGTACAACACGAGTCACGGCCTTCCCAGCAACAACGTCCGTCGCATTTTTGAGGACAGTAAGGAGAATCTCTGGATCGGGACCTACGACGGCGGGCTGGTCTGGTACGACGGGGTTAGCTGGCGTACCTACGATCTGGCCGAAATATCGTCCGCAGTGGACACCTCGGCCGCATACCAGAATCGCGTTGAGGATATCTTCGAAGATGCAGCCGGAAACATCTGGATCGCTACGCGCGAATACGGAGTGACGCGTTACGACGGGGTGACGTGGCGCGCTTACACCACCGACGACGGTCTCGTCTACAACACGATGAACTGCGTCTACCAGGACACTCACGGCAATCTCTGGTTCGGCACTCTGAACGGAGTCAGCCGGTTCGATGGCGCGACCTGGCAGTCGTTCACAACCGCGGAGGGACTCCCGCACGGCAATGTGCGCGATATCCTGGAGGACAGCGCCGGAAACATGTGGTTCGGCACGCACGAGGGTGCGGCTCGATACGATGGTGTGAGCTGGCGGACATTCACCACCGCTGATGGACTCGTTCACAACAGCGTGTTTTCGATGGTTGAAGATAAGAACGGGTCCATGTGGTTTACGACATTAGGCGGGGTCAGCAGTTTCGACGGGATAACCTGGCAGTCGTACACTACAGCCGATGGGCTGGCTGGAGATCAGGTTTACTCCATCATCGAAGACCGACACGGGGCTCTCTGGACCGGGGGACAGTTCGGCATCAGTCGCTACGATAGTGCGGAGTGGCAAAAGGTCACGGGCCATGACATCACGGCAGAACTCGATGTGCGAGTGGTGAGCGAGGACAGCAGGGGGAATCTCTGGTTCGGAACGTGGTATTCTGGCATGAAACGATACGACGGTGTGAGCTGGGAGACCTTCAGTTCGGCAGACGGCCTTGGAAACGACAGCGTCATCGAGATTCTCGAAGACAGCAAAGGAAACCTCTGGTTTGCGACTAGCGGCGGCGGAGTGACTCGCCTCGACAGTCTGAGCTGGCGCACTTTCACCAGGTTTGACGGCCTGGGCAGCAACACCACGTACTCCCTTTGCGAGGACAACGGCGGAAACATCTGGGTGGCGACGGCTGGTGGTGCGACCCGGTTCAACGGGAATGATTGGACGAATTACACGGTTCTGGACGGTCTGGCCAACAACCTTGTTAAGGACATCTTCGAAGACAGCACCGGGAATCTCTGGTTCGGGACGATTGACGGAGTGACTCGCTACGACGGTTTGACATGGAGGACGTACAGGACGGCCGACGGCCTGGTGAACAACAACGTGGGCTGTATTCTGGAGGACACCGGTGGGGACATGTGGTTCGGGACCATGGGAGGATTGAGTCGGTTCAGCGGTTGGAGCTGGCAGAATTACACTGCCGCAGACGTCCTGCCGAACGACAACATCGCCGAGCTGATTCTGGATAGGGACTGGAATCTATGGGCTGGGACAGATGGCGGAGTGGTCCGGTACGACGGCCTCAACTGGCAGACGCTCACCACGGCGGACGGCCTGGCCGGCATCCACGTTTACGCTATCCTCGAGGACCATTTCGGCAACTTCTGGTTTGGAACTCTTGGTTCCGGCGTTAGCAGATTCGACGGTGAAAATTGGGGCGTCTACGACCCGAACGACGGTCTGTCCGCCGGCTACGTGCGAGACGTTCTGGAGGACAGTCGCGGGAACCTCTGGTTCTCCTGTTGGGAGGCTGGAGTTGTGCGGCACGGACCAGACTTGGTTTCTCCGCAGGCCGTGATCTCTCCGCGGCCCCCCAGTATCTCGACGAGCACCTCCCAGACCCTTACGCTCGCTTCCGGCTATCGGGAGGTGGAAGGGATTGAGCTGTCGTATTCGTTCGACGGTTCGCCCTGGTCCGAGTGGTCGCGGAGCAACTCCTGGCTGGGTACTGGTCTTTCTGACGGACATCATGTTTTCCAGCTCAGAGTGCGCGACAAGATCGGCAACCTGGACCCAACGCCGGCTGTGTGTACGTTCGAGATAGACGCCACCCCACCTTCACCGGTCATTGCTTCTCCGACTTACGGCCAGGCAGTGCGGGACTCGGTCGTTATCCGGGGTACGGCCACCGACCTACGATTTGCGACTTATCGCGTTGAAGCTCGGTCCCTGGAAGTCGCCTCGTGGACCCTGCTCGGCGAGTCGTTCACTCAGGTGATGGACGGCGTGCTTGCCGGATGGAACACGGGGTCAGTGCCGGACGGCGATTATGAACTGCGCCTCTCACTGGAAGACACTTTGGGGCTCGTTGGAACGGCCCTGGTGAGAGTGACAGTGGACAATCACGAGCCCTGGGTGAACGAGACCACCCCCGCCTTTGTGCGCGCCGCGACCGGCGGGCACATATACACAACGGATGGAAGGGTGCATCTCTATTTTCCCCCTCGCGCTTTCAGTCAGGACACGGAGGTCCGGATTGCCAAGCTCGATGAGGGACTGGTTCCAGACAGTCTGGCTCCGGGACTCTACCGTGTAAGCGAGGGCTACGAGATCACCTGGACAGAAGCGGTTCTTGAGAAGCCCGCAACGCTTGAGATGTGGTATTCGGGAACGTCGTATTCGGGTGTGGGGCCTGCTGCAGGAAGTCACGTCTCACCGACAGGTCGCGCCTCAGCATCGGCAACTTCGCCGAGCGGCAGTAGCGTGCTGCAGGGGATCGGAGAGAATCTCGCACTCTTCTTCTTCGGGGCGGATTCGACCTGGCGACGTCTGGGCGGGACGGTGGACGTGCCTGCAGAACGCATACACTCGCCTCTGAACGAACCCGGATGGTACTCGGCATTCTCAGGCACGGGTGGAGCTACAATCCCGGTCAGCACGTTGACGACCGTTTCGGTCACACCGCGCGTCTTTTCGCCGCGGGGGAGCTTCGCAAGTCAATACGTGTCGATAGGATTTGCCCTGGCGCGACCTGGTCCAGTGACGGTTAAGGTATACAACCGCGCCGGTCGTTTGGTGCGTGAGATTGTTTCCGGGGAGGACATGGGCGCCGGTACAAATCTCCTACGCTGGAACGGAAGGAACACGGGCGGCCAAGTGGTAGAGGACGGACTCTACCTCGTGACAGTGGAGGCGTTGGGAGAGAAGCAGGTCAAGACACTGGCTGTGGTGAGGTAGCGATGAAGGACTATGGTCTGATCTCGAAGCCCCGGGGAGCGAGGCAGGTGTTTATGAGAGCACACAGGCTCATACTCCTTCTCGTTGGCATTCTGCTCTTTCCCGGAGCAGGCGAAGCCGACTGGCAAGTGTTCACTGCGGACGACGGACTGGGCGTAAGCAGCGTGACCGAGATCGTGGAGGATGGTTTCGGAAGCATGTGGTTCACGAATTTCTACAATTGGGTTAGCCGGTATGACGGCGTGAGCTGGAACACGTGGACGACTGGTAACAGCCACTCTTTCCACTCGATATATGTGGATAATTCAGGGGGGACCTGGTTGGGCACACAAGGCCTGGTATACCACTTCGACGGCGAGATTTGGGCGAGACACGAGCCGTCCGTATTTGAAGGGCGCAGCATCGAGGTCATTTCCGGGGATGAGTCCGGAAACATGTGGTTCGCGTTTTACGGCGGGGGGGGTGTGGTTCGATATGACGGGACAAACTGGACGAAATACACGAGAGCGGATGGCTTGGCGAGCAATGAGGTCAGAACGATCTTACAGGACAGCTCCGGGAACATGTGGTTTGGGACAGAGTTCGGAGTAAGCCGCTTCGATGGCGTGACGTGGACTACGTATACTACGGCAGACGGCCTGGCCCACGATCAGATTCATTCGATGCTGGAAGACAATTCAGGCAATCTATGGCTTGACACCACAGGTGGTGTGAGTCGTTTTGATGGTACCAGCTGGACGGGGTACACGACGGCAGATGGTCTTGTAAGTAACGACGTGAGGGCCATGACCGATGACAGTTCCGGGAATATGTGGTTCGCGACGTGGGAAGGAGTGAGTCGTTTCGACGGTCTAAATTGGACTACGTACACGACGATTGACGGACTGGTGGACGAACGCGTGAAATCGGCCGTGGCAGATCGCGACGGACATATATGGTTCGGTACCATGATGGGAGTGAGTCGTTTCGACGGTTCCAGGTGGAGGACCTACACTACCGTGGACGGACTTCACGCAAACGACGTGCACGTTATTCTGGAAGACAGTTTTGGAAATCTCTGGTTTGGCTCTTTCACCGGTGGTGCGAGCCGCTACGACAAGTCGAGTTTCAAGACTTACCGGGTGGCGGACGGACTGGGTGGTCAAACGGTGGGTGCGGCCGCAGAGGACGGTTTGGGAAATCTATGGTTCGGAACGGGAGGAGGTGCAAGCCGCTTTGACGGTCTGAGCTGGCAGACCTACACGACGGCTGACGGGCTCGGTGCTGACCTGGTGAGAGAAATCACTAAAGACAGCAGCGGGAATCTATGGTTTGGCACGGGGGGGGGCGGGGTAACTCGCTACGATGGTCTGAGCTGGCAGACGTACACAACGGCTGATGGGCTTGCTCACAACGCGGTTTGGGTTGTGTCTGAGGACAGTCAGGGCAATCTGTGGTTTGCGTACGGATTGTACGGAGCTGGAGTGACCCGCTACGACGGCGTGAGCTGGACGACGTACACGACGGCCGACGGCCTGGCAGGCAACACGGTCTGGGCTATTCTGGAGGACAGTCAGGGCAATCTGTGGTTTGCACACGGAACACAGGGCGTTGGAGTGTCGCGGTTTGACGGCACTGGCTGGACAAACTACAGAGTGGAAGACGGCCTCGCAAGCAACTTCGTATTTGATGTTCTTGAGGACAATTCCGAGAGCCTGTGGTTCGGAACTGGCGAAGGTGTGACTCGCTATGACGGCACTAGCTGGATCTCATACTCGACCTCGGATGGCCTGGCACACAGGCTCGTGCAGTCAGTCATAGAAGATCAATACGGCAATCTCTGGTTTGGCACTTTCGGCGGTGTCACCCGTTACGACGGAGACAGTTGGGGAACGTATGCAACTGCTGACGGGTTGGGAAGCGTCAATGTCAATGAGATCCTTGAAGATAGCGCCGGTGACCTCTGGTTTGGAACTTCTGACGGAGTCACCCGGCACGAGCCAGATAGGGTTCACCCCCAGACAGTAATTTCGCCCAGACCTCCCGAGCTTTCAACGAGTACGACGCAAATCGTCTCGTTCGCGGCGGCGTTTCGCGATAACAAGGGAATCACCTACTCACACTCGTTTAATGGCACGCCTTGGTCGAACTGGTCGCCCGTTAACTTCTGGCAAGTGACGGATCTTGCGGACGGCGTTCACACCTTCATGGTCAGGGCGCGCGACAAGATCGGTAACATTGACTCCACGGCTGCCGTGAGTGAGTTCGAGATAGACGCCGCTCCGCCGGTGCCGGTAATAGCATCTCCCGGTTTCGGCGAGGCCGTGCGTGATTCCGTGGTGATTCTTGGAACCGCGTCAGACTTGCGTTTTGAGAAGTATCGAGTCGAAGTCCATCATGTTGGCTCTGCAGCGTGGGATCTGCTCCTGGAATCGAACGTACCTGTGAGCAACGGCGTTCTGGCGGGCTGGAACACGCTGCCTTTGCCTGACGGAGACTACGAGATTCGTCTTTCTGTAACGGACGCCCTTGGTTTGACGGGGACTTACCTTGTGCGTGTGATCGTTGACAACCACGCTCCCTGGGTTTACGAAACTGCGCCGGCGATCGTCAGTGTGGTAAGTGGAGGGAGCATCTATACGACGAATGGTAACGTGCATCTGTACTTTCCTCCGCGCGCTTTTGCTCAGGACACGGAGGTCAGGATTGATGAGTTGGATGAGGGGGAGGTTCCGGACACGCTCGAGAGCGGTGCTGTTCGTTTCTTGTCGGGCCACGAGATCTCTTGGAGCGGTGCTTCGCTTGCGAAGCCTGCGATGCTTGACATGCATTTCTGGGGACTGGAGCTGACCCCATCCGGCGGGGCGCTGTCGCTCTACGTCTTTGGCGCTGATTCCACCTGGCGCCGTTTGGGAGGGACTGTGGATGCGTTGAACGAACGCATCTCGTCTCCCATAACGAACGCTGGCCGGTATGCGGTCTTTGCGGAGACGGCACAGGTTCCCGGTGTCAACACGCTCTCCGCTCTTTCTGTTACGCCGCGCGTGTTCTCTCCTTCTGGTGGTTTTGCGAATGCGGAGGCGGCGATAGGTTTTGCGTTGGGTCGTGCGGGAGCTGTGACGGTTAAGGTATACAACCGTGCCGGTCGCTTGGTGCGTGAGGTGATCTCTGGGGCTCAGATGGGAGCTGGCGCGAATCTTGTCAGGTGGGACGGTAGGGATAGGGACGGGGTGATTGTTGAAGATGGGCTCTATTTGGTGAGTGTAGAGGCGTTGGGAGAGAAGCAGGTTAAAACAATCGCAGTGGTGAGGTAGGAGGTTTCTAGGACAGAGGCAGAGGCACGATTGAAGCAGCCTCGATATGTGTTAATAGCTACGGTGTGGTACGAACAGGGTCGGTCATGAGCCGAAAGGGTCACTAAGGAGGCGATCATGAGGCCGAGCGCAGTTGTTCGAAGCTCGATGGGTCTTCTCATCGTTGTTCTCGGGGTGTTCTTCCTGACGGTGTTCGTTCCACAGGGCGCGACTGGCACGAGCGAACAGGTTCCGATAGGAGCTCGCGCCATGTCGATGGGCGGTGCCTTCTCAGCCGTTGCGAGCGACGGCACGGCGCTCTTCTGGAATCCTGCGGGGCTGGCGCAGATCACCTACCAGGAGATAACCGCCGCTCACGCCAACCTGTACGACTCAGGCATCAAAGACAACTACGCCGCCTTCGTTCTGCCCCTCTCGCGCGGTCACGTCGTAGCGGGCGACTGGTATCACTCGGGATTCGACGACGACGAGCTCGCTTTCGGGGAAAACCGTTTCGACCTGTCGTACGGTTTCAAGGTGACGCCGTCAGTCTCTCTGGGGCTGACGGGCAAACTCCTCACGAGAGGCACCGACCTGGACGGCGTTACTGTCCGGGACGGGAAGGGAGTGGGGATGGACCTCGGCATCCTGGCGTCACCCCTGAGTAAGCTTCGCCTGGGCCTGGTCGCGCAGGATCTGTTCGACACCAAACTCAACTACTCCGGGGACGACGGCTCTGCCGTGGCCTATCCGCGCAACGTGCGCTTTGGGGCGTCGTACACGTTCGGTGATCGGGCCACGATCGCTGCAGACATAGACGACCGCTACCATTTGGGTGGGGAGTTCTGGGTGCTGGACCAGATCGCACTGCGGGCGGGAATGGAAGACGACCGCCGCGGCTCCGAGCGTGCCATATACTCGTTCGGCACTGGGCTTAAGGTTGGGGTGTTCCGGGTAGATTACGCGTACGTGGACCATCCTGTTTTGGGAAGTACGAATCACTTCACTCTTTCCATGGCGTTCAACTTCAATCCGTCTCTGATTCGTATCGAGGAAGTAAATGCGCGAGACCTATACATTTCGCTCCACAAGAACTACGTAAAGGAACCCGTGGGAACGGTAAGACTCTCCAATCTTCAAGACAGGCCCCTCACAGCGAAGCTGGGGGTGTTCGTTTCCGAGATCATGGACTCTCCCTCGGAAAGGGAAATCCTGCTTCGTCCCAAGGCGACGCAGGAGTTTCCTCTGACCCTGGTTCTTCCGCAGAAAGTCATGAATCAGACAGGCGACCGTCCTGTGCAGGTCAACGTGTCGGCAACGTATCAAAGTCACCGGCTCGTGAGAGCAGAGAAGGGCTCGGCCCAATGCGTGGCATACGGGCCCGGGGCCATAGACTGGGGAGAGGGGGTCGCACAGGTGGCCGCCTTCGTCACGACTCAGGACCCGGTGGTTGACGCCGTCGCCCGCGGGGCATGTACCAGGGGGTTCGCGGCCGAGGCAGAGTTCCCGCTGGGTAACAGAACCATCGGGTTCGCGGCGGCCGTCTTCGATGCACTGGCAGTTCTGGGCGTCACTTACGTTCCCGACCCGTACAATCCGTATTCCGCAATGGCACAGACACCTCACGCGGTCGACACGATTCACTATCCGCGGCAGACCATACAGAAGCGCTCCGGGGATTGCGATGACACCTGCGTGCTCATGGCCGCGCTGCTAGGAAACGTCGGCATTCCCACAAAGCTGGTGGACGTGCCCGGCCATCTCTTCCTCTTGGTTGGAACTGGCATACACGAACGCAATCGTCTTGCGCTCGGACTCAGTGAGGACTCGTACGTGATAAGCGACGAGGAGGTGTGGATTCCCCTTGAGACCACGGCCCTCGGGAAAGGCTTCTCCGAGGCCTGGCGCATAGGTGCCGAATCCTACTCCAGCTGGGCCTCTCGGGGACAGATTCAGTTAGTAGATGTTGCCGCGTCTCAGGCCCGCTACGAGCCGGCCGAGCTGCCGGCCGAGGTGGTCCGGGAAATCAACCTTGAAACTTCTCAGCTTAGACAGCTCGTGGCGAGGGACACCGAGGTGCTGGGTTCGTGGAGAAGCGAATACCTGGCGACGCGTTACGGAGAAACCAGCAAGAACATCGAGGTGAGCATGGATGCCCTGAACGAGCTGGGCCGGGTTTACCTTCTGGCCGGAAAGATTCACGAAGCGCACGAGAGGCTGAAGGGCATGCTGGTGCGCGAATCGGAATCCGCGAGGGCGCACAACAACCTAGCAGCGGTGTTCGTGGCGACCGGAAACATAGCTCAAGCGCTGGAACACTACTCTGCGGCTGCTGCCATCGACCCGACCGACCCGGGCATCTGGCTCAACATGGCGCTTGTTCGTCACGTGTCAGGTGACACGCTTGGGGCCGAGGAGCCCCTGGAGAAAGGGGTCGAACTGAGCGGCGGTTATCTGCCTGCCTGCAAGCTTCTGGGCCTGCCCGCGGCAGAGGGAGTGACCGAAGAGAACGCGCAGAGACTTTCCCTAGAAGAGATAGGTTCACTCCTCAAGGCCGCCTTTGACAAGGTGCCTTCTCCGGCGACGCGGGAAAGCGAGAAAGACGAGGCGGCTCCTACCGAGCCTGAACCTGCACCCGGGACTCTCAAGACGCGCGTGGGAGCAGGTCGCGCGGGAGAAGAGGCGCCGCTCTATCTCTACGTATACTGGAAGGAGTAGCGAACTCTCCGCGATAGTAGGGAATGAGGGAAAGGGCATAAATGAGGGAAAGGGCATATAGGATGGAGGGTGGAGCGCGGAGGGCAAGGTGAGGCGAGTTGAGAGACGGAACGTACTGAAGAGAGCAAGGAGGTGCGCGATGTCGGCAGGTTCTCTGTTCCGGGCAGTGGCGATCACGGTGTTAGCGATTCTT
>CP070702.1:12973-63805 GCA_020349905.1 Candidatus Eiseniibacteriota bacterium | reverse complement strand
GCCTCGCTATCTTAAGCTCTTCCTCGATCCAACGCGTCTTCATGACTTCCTCGTGAAGACGCGTGCGCTCTATCATGATAGCCACCTGGTTGGCGAAGGCCGTGAGCAGGTCCAGGTGGTCCTGCGTGTAGGTGTTGAGCCGGTCGCTCTCCAGGCTTAGCGCACCGATGGCCCGGTCCCCCACTATGAGAGGGGCGTACATTCCTGACCGGGAGGAAGCTCTCGCCTCTACGTACCGCGAGTCCTTCCGCGTATCGGGGATGGTGAAGCCGCTGCCGGTCTTTATTGCCGAGGCCACCAGACCCTGGTCCGCCTTGAGCCTGATCCGCTGCTCGTACTTGGGATCCAGCCCCCGCGTGACGAGGCTGTGTATCTCGCCGGATTCCGGGCGACGTAGTACAATCGCCGCGCTGTCGTAGCTAAGTATCCGGTGGAGCGTATCCAGGGTGGAGTTGAGAACAGACTCGAGGTCGAACGAGGAGACCACGGTTCTGCCGACCTCGGCCAACATGTCTCTTTGAAGAACGCTCTTTCTGAACTCGTTCTTGTGCCGGGACAACCTGAGAGCGAGAGAAATGACAGGAGCGGCGGTCTTCAACAGCACGAAATCGCGCTCGGAAAAGGAGTCGTGGCTTGGCTTCCCGAACACGCAGAAGGCTCCGAACCTCCCCTCCTCGCCGGAAAGCGGGGCATACAGAACAGGGCCAAAGCTCCTTCCCAGCAGCTCCTCGATCCGCCGGGAGACGCTCTCATCAAGAGCGTCCTTCTTCGCCACGGTCAGCCCTTCCGAGTTAAGCAGGAAACCCGGGAGAGGATCGTTCACAGGAAGTGTCTCTGTGGAGAATCTCCGTTTGGAGGAGAGAGGGCCGACGAACGCGCTGAACAGCCGGCTCTGCTTTCCCATGAGAAAGAGAGCCGCCCTCTCAACTTTGAGGAACTCCTTGAGCCGGGAGAGAATGGTTGCCACGAGATCTTCGAACACCCACGTCCTGTCCAGTTCCTGCGTGAGAGCGAACACCAGGTCGACGTCTTCCGGCGACAGGCGAGACAGGCGCGCTTGAGTATGGCTCGCGCTGGATGAGAGTTCTTTCTGGTCCAATCTGATTCTTCTCCTCATTCGTGCTTCAGCCGTGCCGTCGCGCCTCTCACAATGCGCTCAGAGAATCAGGACGCGGCTTCGGGTCAGGACCCTGCCTTCGGAAACGGCAAGAGGGAACTTGACCGGTTCAATCCACGGACTCTAACACTCCGCGCTCACTAAGTCAAACGCGAGGCCGGAGATTCTGAACGCGTTTGACCTGACGACCGTGTCACATATTTGACAGGCATTTCGCTTGACAGCGACGCGAGTCTGGACAATAATTAGTAAGATGCGGTTCGCTGACTGCATGTTCTGACGTGCTTCAACGTTCTTAGCCACGCGTTTCTGAAACGGACACTCGCTCCGCCTTCCAGAGGAAGGCATGGGCTCTGTTCCGCTTGGAACCGACGGGACACTTCGGGGTATCAGTAAATGGCTCCGGATCAGTGCCCCGTGCTCAGGGCAGCCAGGAGCTGTGCAAATAAAAACCTAATATCGTGTTTGGGTCATCCGGGTCTTCCGGGTGGACGTCGCGGAAGCTGTCAGCCCCTCCCGTCAGCAGCCCTCGGGTCCGGGAGGCAAGCTGCCAAAACAACAGACCTACCAAACAATCCGCATCTTGCCTGTCAGCACGGCAGCAGTGCTGGCGCTGAAGTGACGTCCGCCCGGAAGACCCTTTTAGTTTGACATTCCTGCGACTTACCCGCTATATTCTCAACTACAATCGCTCCGTTCCCCCTGTAAGCAGTGTGAATCGCATCGAATCGCTTCCGTTGACCTTTCAAGGCGAAACCCGTGCTGTGGAGGGAGGTTGGAAAGTGTCCGTCGAGCAGCTCATAGCCGTCGCAGCAGGAGAACAGGAAGCCGACCTCGTCCTTAAGGGCGGGAAGGTGGTAAACGTTTTCAGCGGCGAGATATACGAGTCGGACGTGGCCATACACGGCAACAGAATTGCCGGCGTGGGTTCCTACTCGGGCAAGGTTCATCTGGACGTGCAGGGGAAGTACGTCTGCCCTGGACTCATCGACGGCCACGTGCACCTGGAGAGCTCCATGGTCTCCGTGCCCGAGTTCGCCCGGGTCGTGGTGCCGCTCGGTACGACGACGGTCGTCGTGGACCCGCACGAGATAGCAAACGTCATGGGAGCGGAAGGCATCCTCTTCATGCTGAAGGCGAGCAAGTACAATCCCATGAACGTCTTTGTCATGCTGCCGTCGTGCGTTCCGGCTACGGACCTGGAGACCGCAGGGGCCGAGCTCAAGGCCGTTGACCTCTTTCCGTTCCTTTCCGACAAATGGGTCCTGGGTCTGGGCGAGATGATGAACTACCACGGCGTTATCACCAGGAGCGAAGACGTGATGGACATGCTCAAGATAGCGGACGGAAGGCGAATAGACGGGCACGCTCCTGGTGTTACGGGGCTCAGGTTGAACGCCTACGTCGCGGGCGGCATAAAGTCTGACCACGAATCCGTGAGCCTTGAAGAAGCGAGGGAGAAGCTCAGAGTGGGCCTTCACGTGATGCTTCGAGAGGGTTCTGCGAGCAGGAATCTCCTTGACCTGTTACCTCTCGTCACCGAGAGAAACGCAGACAGGTTCATTTTCGTCACGGACGACAAGCATCCCGGTGACCTGCTGAGCGAGGGGCACGTGAATCACATGCTCCGGCTTGCCGTGGCCAACGGAGTGGAACCGGCCCTTGCTGTCAAGATGGCGACGCTCAACGCGGCTGAGTACTACGGTCTGGAGAAGATAGGGGCCTTGGCTCCGGGGTACTACGCCGACGTTGCGGTCCTGGAGGACTTCAAGAGCTGTCGCGCCGCATTCGTGCTCAAGAGCGGCGAGATCGTGGCAAAGGATGGGGTCCCCGATTACGAGTTGGCAGGGGGCTACAAGCTTCCCCTCAGAAGTTCGGTGAACGTCAGGGCGCTGTCCTCCGAGAGCTTTGCCATTCCGGCCGGCGACACGGCCGCAAACGTAATCGGTCTTGTGCCAGGGCAGATCACGACCGAGTGGCTGCGCGAGAAGGTTCGCAGTAAGAACGGTTTTGTCGTGGCTGACACTACAAAGGACGTCGTGAAGGTCGCCGTCATTGAGCGGCATCATGCTTCCGGCAACATAGGGTTGGGTCTCGTGAAGGGATTCGGCCTCAAGCAGGGAGCGTTCGCCTCCAGCGTGGCACACGACTCCCACAACATCATCGTGGTGGGGGTGGACGAAGCCGACATGCTTTGCTGCGTAGCCTGCATAGACGAGATGCAGGGGGGGCTCTGCGTGTGCGCGGGCGGGAAGGTGGTAGAGTCCCTGCCTCTTCCCATCGCCGGGCTCATGAGCATGGAACCCATGACGCACGTGAGGGACAAGCTAGAGAAACTCAACGCCTCCTTGCAGAGGCTGGGAATAGGCACTACTGACCCCTTCACCGTCGCGTCCTTCCTGGCTCTGCCCGTGATACCGAAGCTGAAGGTCACTGACCAGGGCCTCATAGATGTGGAGAACCTGAGGCGGATTGCCCTGTTCTCGACGTGAGAAGACCTCGGCCCGTGGACCTCGTGGGGGGTCGCGGGGGGCTTGAAATGAATCGATAGAGCGCATATTCTTGAGACAGGAGGACTCGGAAACGGTCTGCTGCAACGGAAGGGGGTGAAGACGGTGAAAGAAGAGAAGGTGGGCGTGGTCGAACACTACTTCGACAAGATAAACGTTGCCGCCATCAAGCTCACGAGTGGCTCGCTGGCCGTTGGCGACAAGATCCGCATCAAGGGGCATACCTCTGACTTCGAGCAAGCGGTCGAGTCCATTCAGATAGAGCACGATTCTGTCCAGAAGGCGGACAAGGGGGCGGACATCGGCGTAAAAGTCTCCCAGAAGGCCAGGGAGCACGACGAGGTCTTCAAGATGGTCGAATAGCCGGGGACGCTCCTTGGTATGTGTGGCCGTCCGTAGAGCCCCGCCCGAACAAAGGCGGGCTGGGGAGCTACCTCAACAGAACTGCCTTCACGGAGGACGAAAGTTCCTCTGCCTCGAGCCGGATGAAATAGACGCCGGAAGAAACCGGTCTGCCTCGTTCATCCGTTCCGTCCCAGTCGGCCGTTTCCTGGATCGGCGCAGGACCCCACGTTCCTTTCTTAAGAGTCTTGGCCAGCCGCCCGCGGGCGTCGAACACGCGAATTGCGTACTCCCTCGTGCTCTCGACGGAGGGAAGCACGTACACGACCCTGGTCAGAGGGTTGAACGGGTTGGGGAAGTTCTGTCTCAGGGCCGACGGTCCGGGCGAAACCGGGACGGTTTGTTCAGCCACGAAGATGGCCGGGGCCACTGCGTCCAGGATTCTTATCTTCCCGTAGCCCCAGGAGTCGTTGTAGTTCGGCCCGGTGAAGGTGTCGCGGGCCGCGGAAGTCGTAATTCTTTCCTTTACTTCAAACGGCATGAATCCCGGAGACGCCTGCAGCACTATGGCGGCGCAGGCTGCGACGTGCGGCCCGGCGGCGCTCGTTCCGCTGAATTGGCGGTAGGCGCCCAGGGACGACCCCGACGGGTACTGAGACCTGGAGGTGTAGACGTCGTAGTTGCCTGGAGAGGCGATCTCCATTATGGACACACCGTCCACTCTCTTGCCCCTGCTGCTGAACGCACTGAGGGCGCCCGGGTGTATGCTGCCCCCACCGGTTCCTGAATATCCTTCGTACCCGCGCGTGCTGTAGGAAGCCAGGGTGAAGGCGCTGTCGGCCGTGGCGGGCCAGCACACTGTCTTGTCGGTGCTTCTGAAATTCGTGAACTCCACTCCTCCTGCCCACGAGCTCGCGTTGTCGGCTATGTAGGTGTTGACCTCTTCCTCGGAGCCGGAAGAGCTCTGCACGTTGAGCGTCCAGTCACCGCCCACCCCCGCGTTGCGGTATATCTGTATGTCGAATTCTGCCGTGCCCCTGGGGGAGGTGGTTCTGAGCGAGTAGACCTGGTAGGTTCCGATGTTCTGGTAGGAGCCGTCGCCCAGCAGGGTGGCGCTCAGAAGCTCGGGCGTCGTGAGTGAGAATGTAACGTCGTGGGAGGGAGTCCTCCACAGGAGCGTCTCCCAGATGTACCGGAGCGAGGTGCCTCCGTACGTGGCAGGAGCCGTGAAGGTGAGATCCTCGGAGCCGGAGGGAGCAAGAGAGAGCTGAGCGTGCTTGTATCCGCGGCAGAGGTTTCCGGCAGGTGTCACCTGAAGGATGCTGTCCGCGGCGGCGTCCAGCAGGAGCTCCCCGCTGGTGGAGCCGTCCAGGGGCTCAAACACGAAGCCAGCTCCCTCGTAGAGCACTACGTCCGCGCCCCTGGCCGTGGCCCACGTGAGAAGGGTGGCGAGGGAAACGTCTGAGAAGAAATTCCCGACTATGATTTCGGCGTCAGGCGCGATGCCGCAGAAACGGCTCAAGCCGCGCACGCCTCCCACGAGGATTCCGGACACCGCGGTGCCTTGTCCGTGGGAGTCGGCTTCAGTGTCTATCAAGTCGACGCCTCTCACCCTCTCCACGGTGCCGGAGCCGAGCGTGGCGATGATCTTGCAGCTGTTAAGAGCAACGAGCTCCTCGCCGGGGTCCACGGCCAGGTCGCTGTCCGCATCCATGAGCACGAACATCAACTCTCCATACGTGGGAGAGGATTCGTCAAAACCCGCAGACCTTCCGTAGTCCCTGATGCCGTTTCCGTTGGCATCATTGTAGAGCCAGTCCCAGTTTGACTGGAAGACGCCGTCGTTGTTGCTGATTCCGCCTCCGCCGAAAGTGCCTGCCGGGTCGTAGATCTCTCCGTCGAAGAAGCGGAGCGTCTCGCCTGCGTCAAAGCTGGAATTGGAGTTGAGGTCCACTCCGTCCACGCCGGGGTCGAAAGTGTCGTTCGAATTCACGTCCAGCCACTGGAGCGTGTCTCCGTCGGCCCTCCAGAAGTGAGGATGAAACACGTCCACCCCAGTATCGAAATCCGCGATGACCATCCCTTTTCCGGTCAGATGCTCACCGAGTCCGTCCACCTGTTCCCACGTCTCCGGCGCCTGGATCTCGGGAGCGCTCAGGTCGAGAGGGGGAATCCTCTTTGGATGCCAGACAGATTCCACGCCCAACACTTCGGGCCTCAGCTCGAGCTGCTCCAGAAGGGCCCACGGGACCGAGGCAGCGTAGACCGTGCCCACCCTGCAGAGACTTCCACCGTACCTCTCAAACTCCACCCCCTCGACTTCAAGTAAAGCAATATCTGATGGTGATAATTCTTTGTCAAACCCTATGGTTACGCGGCATGCATCCTGTGCTGCCTGGACCGGCAGGGCACCGTCGGCCAGTTCGGGAAGCATTGTTCTGGAGGCCGCGAGAAGCCTGAGAGAGGGTCCCAGTTTCCCGGAAGCTCCGAGAGCTTCGGAGGCGTGGCAGGGTAGGGGACTGAGCAACACTTGTAAGAGGAAGCCAAAGACAGGCAAAAGGAAACGACCGCACTTGCTCACGACAATCTCCCAGGTTCCGGCTGAGTTTCTCTCTCGTGCTCTCTCTGGACGTGCTCGTGCGGCGGGGCTTCCCTCTGAGCACGCTCCCTATCTTGAGTCTCTCGTCTAGCATTGTACCACACAACGGGTTATTGGTCAAAGGGAAACAGGACGGGGGTGAGTCTGAGGCCGGGAGGGGGCGCTGTGCTAGTAGCCCGGGGTGCAAAAGACCGTCGATCCTTTCGCCCGGAGAGCGGGCGGGTAAGAGGTCAGGGGACCTGAGTGAGGCGACGGAGGGTTCTGAGACCCGCGTGTGAACGCGGCCCTCTACGGCTGCAGAATCTCCGAGACTTTGAGAATCGCCTCGAACCGGTAACCGGCCCGCTCGATTTCCTGGGCTCCTCCCTCCTCCCGGTCCACGACCGCGAGCACCTTCTCCACAGCGCACCCGGCTTCCTCCGCTGCCCTGACCGCCGAAAGGATGGAACCCGCAGTGGTGATGACGTCGTCGATTATGGCCACGTTCCAGCCCTTGCGGAGGTTTCCCTCGATTCTCTTTCCGGTGCCGTGCGCCTTTGACTCCTTGCGGACCATGAAAGTCGGCAGTTCTCTGCCTTCGCTGAAGCTGACCGCCGCCACCGCACCGGCTATGGGGTCCGCGCCGATGGTGGGCCCTCCCAGGGCCTGGACCTGGCCATCGCCCAGCATGTCCAGGAGTATCCGGGCCAGAAGGAAGGCCCCCTCTGGAAGGGTCGTGAGCTTTCTTACGTCCAGGTAGTAGTTGCTCTTCTTTCCCGAAGCCAGCACGAAATCTCCGAACGATAGGCAGTGTTCCTTGAGAAGCGCCTTCAGTCTTTCTCTCTGAGCGTCCTGCACTGTGCCCCCCTGCTGCTTTGTGAAGATGAGAAGCAGATAAACTGATGAGGAAGATGCAGCCCGCGTCTTCCTCGACAATCCCGCCACGGCGGCCGCATGGGAGTTTACCCGGCACGGACCTTCTGTCAAGCGAAAGCAGGAGGCACCGAGCCGGCTCTCTTCTGCCACGATTTGACACCGGGGCCGCAGTTGCTATACTCTAGGACGAGTCAGGTTTCTTGTGAATCAGTAACACCAGTCAGATTCCTCTTGATTCAGCTGCGTGCCGTACACAAACCAGGAGGAAGAGAACGATGAAGATGTTCCTGTCCCACGCAACCGCTCCTCGCGCGAGACGGATCGGTTCTTCTGTGTCGTGCGCGATTCTCCTTGCGGCGGCTCTTCTGGTTGCGGCGCCTTCCGCTGCGGCGCCAGACCCCGGGAGCCTGGCGGATAGCCCGCACCGGGTGTGGGCGGACCCGTCAGGTTTTGATTCCAGTCCGTACGCCCTGAATCACACGACCTCTCTCCCCTCGAGGCCCGGAATACGTTTCGTGAAGGGTCTCCTGGTGGTGGAGCTGGCCGAGAGCCCGGCGCCTGAATTCGCGCAGGGAAGGCGGCTCTCTACCGGGCTCGAGGAGCTGGACAGAGTGCTGGAGGGGCGGGGGCTGAAGAAGGCAGAGAGGCTCTTTCCCTGGGACTGTGAGAAAGGTGGAGGGGGCCACTGCAACTTCTTCAGGCTGACTTTTCCCGAGAGTTCGGACCTCGCCCTGTTGATGCGCCAGCTGGGGGAGGCGCAGGGAGTAAACAGCGTCCAGCCCGTGGGTCTGCATCCCGTAGACCACTACCCGAACGACTTCTGGTTTGCAATTCAGTGGCCTCTCAATCAGAGAGAGGACCACGACATGAACGCACCCGAATGCTGGGACGTTGAGAAGGGCGATTCCTCCATCGTGGTGGCTGTCATCGATACCGGCGTGGACTGGGAGCATCCGGACCTGGGAGGCGTGGCCCCGTTTACGGGAGGCAGCATCTGGGCTAACTGGAGCGAGTTCTACGGGACGGAAGGGAGCGACGATGACGGGAACGGCTTCATAGACGACGTCAGAGGCTGGGACTTCGTTCACAACGTGGCCGGGCATGCGAGCGAGGACCTGTACGACGAGGACAACGACCCCATGGATTTCCACGGGCACGGAACGCACGTGGCGGGAATAGTGGCCGCCGTAGCAGACAACACGGAAGGAGTGGCGGGTCTCGCATACGGCTGCAAGGTGATGCCCCTCAGGGCAGGCTGGCACACCGGTTCGACGGGTGTGGTAAGGATGGACTTCTGTGCCCAGGGCGTCTTCTACGCCGCCAGGAACGGAGCAAGGGTTATAAACTGTAGCTGGGCCAACGATTCCTCCGGGGGGTTGAGCGCCGCAGCTGACACTGCCATCGCAAGGGGAGCCATCATCGTGGTATCCGCCGGCAACTCCGGCAGTTCCTCGCAGGCGTTCAACTATCTCAGCACGAGGGGTGACTGCTTCGCGGTCGGGGCAACGGATTCGAACGACGTCAAGTATTCGCTCAGCAACTACGGGACCTGGGTCCACTTCTGTGCACCCGGGGTAAGCGTCGCCAGCACGTACAGGACCCTCGGCGGCTCTCACCAGTACGCCTTGATGACCGGCACGTCGATGGCGGCACCCTACGTCTCGGCACTCAGCGCTCTGCTTCTTTCGCAGGAACCGTCCTGGAGCAGGACGCAGGTCCGCACATTGATCCGGAACACTTGCGATTCCATAGACGACCTCAATCCGGGCTACGCCGGGCTTCTGGGAGGCGGCAGGATAAACGCGTACGCGGCCCTGAGCTGGGGCAGCGGAAACTGGCAGGCGCGCACGGGTGGAGAAGTGACGGGTTCGCCTCTCCCGTTCGAAGACGGGTCTGTGACATACGTTGCCGTTACCGGGGCCGACAACTGCCTTCACGTCCTGGATTCTTCTGGTGTCCCGGTTGTGGGTTGGCCTCGGTGCGTGGCTGGAGAACCCACTTCACCTGCTGCAGGCGACATAGACGGCGACAGCGACGCCGAGATTCTGGTGGGTACACAGACCGGAACCCTGCACGCGTGGGAGGCGTCCGGCGCCAGCGTCGCGGGTTGGCCGGTGGCTCTGGGCGAAGCCGTGGTTTCCGGCCCGCTGCTCTGTGACATCGACGAGGACAGCTTCCTGGAAGTATTCTGCGCAACGGCGGATTCGGTGGTCCATGCGTTTCGGGGGGACGGTTCGGTCCAGCCCGGTTGGCCCGTGGCGGTCAGCGGAGCGATCACGTCGGAGCCGTGCTACGCGTTGCTGGGCGCGGATACTGCGCGCGCCGTGGTTGTAGCGACCTCGGACTCCAGACTTAACGCCCTCACCTCGGACGGAACCCAGGTGGCTGGTTGGCCCATCACACTGGGCTCGCCTTCTCCCGGCTCTCCGGTGGGGCTCGACATGGACGGAGACGGACGCAGCGAGATCTTCGTGGGCGCCCCGGACGGGACCGTCTACGGTGTTGATGATGACGGTGCGGTTCTGGGAGGCTGGCCCCGAAGCACAGGAGGAGGGATAAGCCGGTCCGTGGGCCTGGGGGACGTAGACGGAGACGATGTTCCCGACGTGGTGGCGGGTGCTTCGGACGGAAGAGTTTACGCGTGGGCTCTCACGGGTTCTCCTCTTTCAGGTTGGCCGGCGGAGACGGGGGCCGCGGTCGTCTCGTCTCCTTCGCTCGTGGATCTGGACGGAGACGGAGCCTTTGAAGTGGCCGTAGGTTCAGACGACAGGGATCTTCACCTGTGGTCCGGTGCAATGGGCCAGGCGTACGCTGGCTGGCCCAGGAGCACGGGAGGCACGGTACGTTCTTCCCCCTGTTTCTGGGACTTCGACGGTGATGGCTCGTTGGAGGTCGCGGTCGGCTCCGGCGACCGCAAGATACACTTCTGGAATATTCCCGGTTCGGTTGCCGCAGACAGCTTGCTGGCGTGGCCCATGTACAGGCACGACTCGCACAGGAGCGGGAATTCGGGGTTTGAAGTGGAATTGCCTGCTCCCCCTGTGAGGCCCTCCCTGGCGGTGAACGTCTATCCCAATCCCTTCGCCGGCACGGTCACGTTTGAATGCCTCGTGGAGGGTGCGGTCGCCGACGGCAAGCGGGGAGTCATTCGCATCTACGACGTTTCGGGGAGGCGAGTGGGCGAGATTCCGGTGAACGGAAGCGGAGGCACGCTCAATCTCACGTGGGACGGAATCAATCAGGCGGCCAGAAAGCTGGCCTCGGGCGTGTACTTCTACAGCGCAGAGGTCGACGGACTCGAGAAGAAGGGAAAGGTGGTCTTCCTCAAGCAGTAGGGGCCAGGAGCACTGAGAACAGGAGGAATCCTGAGAAGGAAAGAGGAAAGGAGGGAACAGGCCCTCCTTTCCTTCTTTCTGTCGTCCGATTGCGATGCGACGGGTGGATCGCAGACTACTCTTCCACTTCTCGAAATTTGCCGGCGCGGGACTCGTGGTTGTCGTACTCGGCCGCGGCCATGTAGACAGACGCCGGCTGAGAGGCAGCGCTCTCGTTGCCGGTCCAGTCGACGGCCGTGATCTTGAAGTAGTAGGTTGTCCCGACGGTGAGGTTCGACATGGTGTAGGAGTTGATGGTTATCAACCCCGTGTTGTGCTTGGTGTAGCTCTGGTCTGACCCCGGATCCGGCGTGAAGAAGTAGATGTTGTACCCTGCAACATCGGTCTCGATGTTCTTTGCCCAGTGCAGCACGGCAGACGTTCCCTGCGCCCTGATGCCGGTAACGACCGGGGCCGCCGGGGGAGCCGTGTCGATCGCTTCGACCGGTCCGGATTCGTTACTGCTGCATCCGGCCAGTACAAAGGGTGCGAGAAGCAGAGCAAGAACAACGAGGGTGGATCGCCTGTTAAACATCTGGACCTACCTCCTTGTGAGTGGTGAACCGATCCCTCTTCTGTTGGTCTTCAGAGACGTGGTGATGTGAAACCCGCCTGAAGCGCACGAAGCCTGTTTTGGCTAGCCTCCGAACGAGACCCGCTGACCGCAAGAAGCGTACCAGCGCCCCGACAGGGGTCTCGCCCCGAAGCTTGAATCCCGCATCCGATTGAAACTAAAAGGGATTTGACCTGGGAGGATTCCGCCTGCGTGATTCTCCCTCGTGTCCCTTTAAGAGACCCGGCGCGCACCATGTAGCGAGATGCACTACAGCTTTGCAAAATGCGAGCGGCAAGCGCGATAGCGGTCACGTGTTGACACGGAGTCCCGGGCAGTGGTAGGTTTTGGCCCGTCCAATCCGGCCGCCTCCGCTCCGGTGAGGTGGGGTTCGTCTTGTGCGAGTCTGGAGGAGCCCAAGGTGAGAGCCAAAGCGAGAGTGTCTCGTGCACGTCGTGCTTCGGGCCGGCCTGGCGGCAAGCTGGCGGCGGTCCTTCTTCTCGTTTCGCTCACGCTCTCCTTCACTTGTTCGTCTCGGGGCGTGGCCGCGGGCGAAGAGATGTTGTTCCCGCTTCTTCTGCCTCCTGCCCTGACCTCCACCTTCTGCGAATACAGAAACGGGCACTTCCACTCGGGCATTGACCTGTCGACGAACGAGGAGACGGGGGTGCCCGTTGTGGCCGTGCGTTCAGGGTACGTCTACAGAGTGAGAGCTTCCGGCGTGGGGTACGGCAAGGCCCTATACCTTCTGGCCGACAACGGGATGTTCGCGGTATACGCCCACCTTGAGAGTTTCTCGGAGAAGATCCAGTCCTTCGTGCTGTCGAAACAGATGGAGAGAAACGCGTACGAGGTAGACGTCTTTCCGCTTCCGTTCCAGATTCCGGTGGAGCGAGGAGAAATACTGGGGCGTTCCGGGAACAGCGGTTCTTCGTTCGGTCCCCACCTGCACTTCGAGCTGAGGAGGGGTGGGCGAGCCCTGAATCCGTTGGCGGGATTCCTGCCGCTCGAGGAAGAGGTTCGGCCCTTCTTCAGGTTCGCGGAACTGACTCCCGTCGGGTCCCGGTCGGAGATAGACGGGAGTCACTCTCCCTTGAGGCTTCGGCTGGCGGGAACGGGAGAACGCGGAGAGTACGGGAGCTCCTTGGTGCCCACCGTGGCAGGACGCTTCTTTGTTTCGGCGTCCGTGTTCGACAGAACGGAGAAGCGGCCCAACAAGCTCTCGGTATACAGAGTGAGACTCTTTCTCGACGATTCTCTTCTCTTCCAGAACAGCTTTGATGAGGTGGAGTACGCGCGGACGCACGAGGTGGAGCTGGCGTACAACCACCGGCTGGCCAAGAGGGGGGAGAACTTCACGCTTAACCTCTGCCGGTTCCATGGAAGCAGGATGGGCCTACTGCAGAGGTTGAGACCCGGTGCAGGCATCATCGACGTCGACTCGCTCGGACTGACAGGGCCCCACACGCTGCGCGTGGAGGCCAGCGACATCGCCGGAAACACGAGCCGCGCCACGATGGAGTTTATCGCGAACCGCAGACCCGTGGTCAGAGACGTTCAGGCTTCAGCGGACGGACGTTCCGCCTTCGTGGAGGCGGAGGTCGAGGACCCTGACGGAGAGCTCAGGTCCGTATGGCTGGACTACGCTCTCGGAGGGTCTGGCGAGCTGGCAAGAATCCCCATGACGCCAGTGCGCTCACAAGACCCTCAGAAGATCCGACAGACGGGCCGGCACAGGTACGTGGCCCGGCTTGAGCTCCCGAAGAAGGAAGGGCTCTCAGAGGACGGCCACGACAGGGGGGTCTTCAGGGTGGTGGCCGAAGACGAGCGTGGCGCCGCTTCCAGACCATTCACAAGAACTCTCCCGGGGCCGGGCGGTCCGATAACTGTCTCCGTCGATATGGTCGTGAGGCCCCTCGCCGGTCATGCGGAAATCCAGGTCCGGGTCTCCCCCCCTGTGTCCAGACCCAGGGTCGGGGTGGCCAGGGGAGACACCCTGTGGCTCGAGGTGGAGGAAGAGTCGGAGGGCCTGTTCAAGGCCAGGTACGAGTTCGAGCCCGGTTCCGCGGACGGCGCGTCGGCCGTGTGCCTGGTGGAGGAGGGGGGCTCGCGACGCGTCAGCCGGTCTGCGCCGCTTGGCGTGCAGACCGTAAGGAAGGGATGGAAGGGGACTCTCTGGGGCAGGGACGCGCGGGCGGGCTTCAGATACGGGCCCGAGACGTTCTACAACGACACTTACGTCACCATCGAGGCCAGGGGAAGGGGGGAGGCGGCCCGCACAGGCCTTACGTTTGCCAGTGATATTTTTTCTTTTGGCCCCTCGGATGTTGCCTTTGACAAACATGGTACGGTAATCATAAGATGTGACGGTGAGGTAGCGGTGAGCGACAGGATCGCCGTCTATTGGAGGTCCTCGGGGCGGGGGAAGTGGACCTATGCTGGGGCCAAGGTGGACACCCTCGACAGGAGCGTTTCGGCGGACGTAAGGAACTTCTGGGAATTCGCGCTCTTGAAGGACGAAGCCCCTCCTTCCGTTTCTGTGGTTCGCCCGGTGAGCGGAACCGTTTACAGAACGGCCAGGCCTCCAATCTATGCTACGGTGAAGGACGTAGGTTCAGGAGTGACCTGGCACGGGACCAGGGTCTTGATAGACGGAAAGCAGGTGCTGAGCATCTGGGATCCGAAGGTGTCCAGGCTCACCGTTGAGCATCACGAGCCTCTTTCTCCAGGAAGACACATCGTTACCTTCGAGGTGACGGACCGAGCAGGCAACACGACCACTCAGTCGTCGCACTTCAGCATTTCAGGGTGACTCGGATGGAACACTGTCGCTTCGTTCATCTTCACAATCATACGGACTACAGTCTCCTGGACGGAGCGTGCCGGGTGGGAGACCTGGTCAACACGGCCAAGTCGTTCAAGATGCCGGCCGTGGCAATAACCGACCACGGTAACATGTTCGGGGCGATTCATTTCTACGACAAGGCGGCCAAGGCCGGACTGAAACCCCTGATCGGCTGCGAAGTCTACGTGGCGCGGGGCAGCAGGACCCAGAAGAAGAAGGGAGCCGGCTCGCAGACCGACCATCTGCTGCTGCTGGCTTCTTCCAGCGAGGGTTATCGAAATCTGCTTTCTCTTGTCTCGACCGGATACCTGGAGGGCTACTACTACACCCCCAGGATAGACAAGGAGGTCCTGGCGGAGCACTCCGGGGGGATAGTTGCCCTCAGCGGGTGCCTGAGCGGTGAAGTTGCCCGTCTGGCTGCGGCGGGCGACGTGCAGGGCGCGGCGAACGCGGCGGGCGCATTCGAGGACATGTTCGGCGCCGGAAACTTCTACATAGAGGTGCAAAATCACGGGCTGAAGGAACAGCTTGACCTTCTGCCCCGGCTCATCGAGGTGGGAAAGAAGACGGGCATCCCCCTCGTTGCCACAAACGATTGCCACTACCTGCGACGCGAGGACAGCGAGGCGCACGACGTATTGCTCTGCGTTCAGACCGGCAAGTCCGTTGACGACCCGGAGCGCCTGCGCTTCAACACCGACCAAGTCTACTTCAAGTCGGCCGAGGAGATGTTCGAGACCTTCAGGGAACTTCCGGAGGTGTGCGAGAACAGCGTGGAGGTGGCAGAGAAGTGTAACGTGAAACTCGAATTCGGGAAGATGCATCTGCCTCATTTCCCTCTACCCGAGGGCCGCACGAGCGCAGAGGCCTATCTGCGTGAGCTGGCGGAGAAGGGATTGGCCGAGCGGTACGGGGAAACAGGGGAGGACGTCAGGAAGAGGTTCGAGTTCGAGCTGGACACTATCTGCCAGATGGGCTTCGCAGGTTACTTCCTCGTCGTAAGGGATTTCATTCAGAAAGCCAGGGAGATGCGAATCCCCGTGGGCCCGGGCAGGGGGTCTGCTGCGGGGAGCCTGGTCTCCTACTGCCTCCGGATAACGGACGTGGACCCGTTGAGGTTCGGGCTTCTCTTTGAGAGATTCCTTAATCCCGAACGCATCAGCATGCCTGACATAGACATTGACTTCGGATACGAGCGCAGAGACAGAGTCATCAACTACGTGGTGCGGAAGTACGGTCGGGAGAGTGTGACGCAGATAATCACCTTCGGCACCATGGCCGCTCGAGCCGTGGTCAGGGACGTGGGGCGGGCACTGGGCGTGTCTTATTCGGAGGTGGACCGGCTGGCCAAGCTCATACCCATGGAGACCGGGATGACGCTCAAGAGGGCCCTGGACATGGTGCCGGAGTTGCGGGAGCTTTCGCAGTCCGGCAGCACGTACGAAAAGCTCATCAGGTGCGCGCTCACGCTCGAGGGCCTGGCCAGGCACGCCTCTACTCACGCCGCCGGCGTACTCATCGCTCCTGGAAAACTGACGGAGTACGTCCCGCTCTTCAAGTCGGGCAAGGACGAAGTCACCACCCAGTACGACATGAAGTCCATAGAACGAATCGGACTCCTCAAGATGGACTTTCTGGGTCTCAGAACGCTGACGGTCATAGACAGGAGCGTCGAGACGGTTAACAGGAGGGAAGAGCAACCCCTCTCGCTCGACCGCATTCCGCTGGACGACGAGAGGACCTTTGAGCTGCTGAGGGAAGCCCGCACCGTGGGAGTGTTTCAACTGGAGAGCAGCGGGATGAGGGACCTGCTGCGACGGTTGAAGCCCAGCTGCCTTGAGGACATCATCGCGGTGAACGCCCTGCACAGGCCTGGTCCTCTGCAGGGAGAGATGGTGAAGGACTACATTCTCTGCAAGAACGGGAAGAAGAAGATAGAGTACCAACACCGGTTCCTGGAGCCCATACTCAGAGACACGCACGGCGTCATTCTCTACCAGGAGCAGGTTCTGGAGACCGCCCACAAGCTGGCCGGTTTCTCTCTGGCTCAGGCGGACATTCTGCGCAGGGCCATGGGCAAGAAGATGCCCGAGGAGATGGACGCGCAGAGACGGGCCTTCATAGATGGGGCCAAGAAGAACGGCATAAACCAAAGGACAAGCGAGCGCATCTTTGACCTGATGGCCAACTTCGCCGGATACGGGTTCAACAAGTCCCACAGCACCGCCTACGCAATGATCTCCTATCGCACCGCGTATCTGAAGACTCATTTCCCCGCCGAGTTCATGGCCGCATCGCTCACCAGCGAGATGGGAGACACTGCGCGCATCGCCATCCTGGTGGAAGAATGCGGGAAGATGGGCATGAGAATCTTGAGGCCCGACATATGTGAGAGCGCTGAGGAATTCACGGTCACGCCTTCGGGCATACGTTACGGCCTCGGGGCAGTGCGCAACGTGGGCTCCGGGGCGATAAGGTCCATAATCCAGGCCAGAGAGAATGGCGGAGAGTTCAGGAGCATCTTCGAACTTTGCGAGAGGATAGACCTTCGGCTGGTGAACAAGAGGGTTCTGGAGAGCCTCATATGTGCGGGTGCATGCGACGGCCTGCCCGGCCACAGGGCACAGCTTCTGAGCGCTCTTTCTTCGGCCTACGAAATGGGACAGAAGAAGCAGAAGGAGAGGGCCAGAGGCCAGGCCTCCTTCTTCGATTCGGGGCAGGGCCAGTTTGCGGGGGAGGAGTTGCCGGAGGTGAGCCCGTGGCCCCGCAGCATCTTTCTGGCGAGAGAAAAGGAGATGTTGGGCTTCTACTTCTCCGACCATCCGCTGGCTCCCTTCAAGGACAGGATACGCAAGATCGCGTCTTGCGAGATTCAGAGGGTGCGGGAATTGTCGGACGGAAGGAACCTCACGGTCGTGGGCGTTGTCTCGGCGAGCAAGACGATCGTTGGAAGGAACAACAAGCCCATGGCCTTCGTCACGCTGGAGGACTTCTCAGGTTCGCTGGAGTGCGTAGTGTTCAGCGACCTCTATGAGAAAGTGAGACGGGAAATCGGCACGGACTCTGTGGTGATTGTGAGGGGGAGGACGAGCAGCAAGGAGGAAGAGGTGAAGCTCGTTGCACAGGAGGTCAAAGAGTTCAAAGACGCGGTCGAGCCTGTGCACGTTCAGGAGACCGCCTCGGCTTCCGCGGAGGAGAGGCCGAAGAAAACTCCCGGGACGGACCTCGTTCACGGGAGCGGTGTAAAGCAGAATGAGGGAGTTGGCTGCGAACCGGTGCAGAAGCCGGTGCTGGAAATCCAATTGCCTTCCTGTCGCTCCGAGCTGGCAGGCAGGCTCAGGGAGGTTCTGGCCGGTTTCCCGGGGCCGAGCGAGGTCATTCTCGTGGTGCCTCGTGGGGCCATCGAACCGGTCAGGGTACGGTCCCGCGCGCTGAAGGTGACGGTCGACGACCTGTTGCTGGAGGCAGTGCGTGAGGTCGTGGGCCCCGATTGCGTAAGGGTGGGCTGGTCAGACGGGGAAGTTCGTGACCTGCTGGGCGCGCTCCACTCCTCCAGCTCCTCTGACCGGAAGGGGACCCGCTGATGGCGACGGACAGCACGTGGCTGGACTTCGAGAAGCCGATAATCGAACTCGAGCGCCGCATGCAGGATCTCAAGGACTTCGGCTCCAAAGAGAGCATCGAGTTCAGCGCAGAGCTGAAGAGACTGGAGCACAGGCTTGCGAAGCTGAAAGAGGAGATCTATTCGGGTCTCTCCAGCTGGCAGAAGGTGCAGCTCGCGCGTCACCCGAGGCGTCCGTACACGCTGGACTACGTAGAGAGTATCTGCTCCTATTTCGTGGAGCTTCACGGTGACAGGACGTTCCGGGACGACAAGGCCGTGATAGGAGGCCTGGCGGAGATAGAAGGGCGGCCCATCATGGTCATCGGACAGCAGAAGGGAAGGAACACAAAGGAAAACCTGTATCGGAACTTCGGAATGCCTCATCCCGAGGGATATAGAAAGGCACTCAGGTTGATGCACGTGGCCGTCAAATTCAACTGCCCGATAGTCAGCTTCATTGACACTCCCGGCGCGTTCCCGGGAGTGGGGGCTGAAGAGAGAGGGCAGTCCGAGGCCATAGCACGAAACCTCCGGGAGATGGCGACTGTCCCGGTTCCGTTTGTCGTGGCGGTGATAGGAGAGGGAGGAAGTGGGGGAGCGTTGGCGATGGCCGTCGGCGACGCCATTCTGATGATGGAGAACGCCATATATTCCGTGATAACGCCGGAGGGATGCGCTGCCATCCTATGGAGAGACCGGGCACGAGCTCCGCAGGCTGCCGAAGCGCTCCGTTTGACGGCCACCGATCTTCACGAGCTGGGTGTCGTGGACGAGCTGGTGCCCGAACCTCTGGGTGGAGCGCACCGGGACGTCACATCTGCGGCGGCCACCCTGAAGGAAGCCCTCTTGCGTTGGCTGGATGACCTTTCGCGACTTTCCACAGAGGAACTCCTGTCCCGACGAGCCGCCAAGTATCGCGCAATGGGAGTCTTCGAGAGAGGGTGATTAGAGCAAGGACGGACGCGCCGTGTCCTGCCCTCGCCGAGGTGGCGAGTGTGTCTTCATGTTTGGGGGTAGTCTATGCTTAGCGAGGAACTTTTGAAGGTGCTGGCCTGCCCGAAGTGTAAAGGCGAGCTGGAGTACAACAGGACGGATGAGAAGTTGATATGTCACGCGTGCAGGCTGCGCTACGACATCAAGGACAACATTCCAATCATGTTGATCGACGAGGCTGAGAAGTTTTAGAGACCCGTGGGGCAAGAGAGCCAGAGCTCTTCGGGAACATCAACTCAACGCGGGGACGGCGGAACATGTTTCACGAAATCCAGGCCGTGTCGCAGAACGGTCATAGCAGACCAGTAGGCTTGAGTATCTGGGCGCTGGCGCTTGTCGCCACTGTCTTGTTTTCGATTTCCCTGGTCGCGGCGTCCGGTGTGTCGCACGCATCCGTGGGCCGGCCGGACAGTGAACGGCAGCCGGCCCGCCTCATTCGGGCGGGGGACGACGCGATAGAATTCGAGGTCGACGTCGGGGTCCCGATCTTCACGAGAACAGAGAGCCAGGACGGCGAGTACGAGACCATCCGCATCCCCCTGTTCTTCTCACACGGAAGACCCGGCGAGGCGGAGCTTCCTCACAGGGCCTTTCTGGTGGGCATCCCGCCGGAAGGGGACTACGAGGTGACGGTGACGCCCGTCGGAGAGAGAAGGTTTCATTCCAAGAGAATCCTTCCGTCTGCCGCCGTCGTCGAGGCGCGCGACGGTACGAGCACGGCCCGCATAGTTCCTTCCAAGACCTACTACGAATCTGACCAGTTCTTGCCCCCCTCTCCGCTTCTGGGCGTGAGCGAAGCATGGATGCGAAACCAAAGGGTCGTCGGCATCGACGTCTCTGCGGTGAGATACAACCCCTCCTCCGGTTCTCTCGTGGTCTACGAGAGACTCTCCGTGAGGGTCGACTTGCGCGGAGGCCCCCCGGGCAGGAGTCAGAGTCCGGAGACGAGCCCTCCGGGGTCGGACGCTCTGGAGTCTATGTATCGGGCCACGCTGCTCAATTACGAGCAGTCCAGAACCTGGAGAGGAAGGTCGTATCCCAGGGCGGCCTTGCAGGCCCTGGATTCTTTCGCATCTTCAACTGACTGGTGCAGGCTGGCCGTCACCGAGCGGGGAGTCTACAGGGTCACGGGACTGGATCTTCTGGCAGCCGGCGTGATCGACCTGGGAGGCATAAATCCCGCCTCCCTGAGGTTGTTCAACGGAGGGGGGCTACCCGTTCCTGCTGACAGAGATCCCTCTTCACTTGATGCGTGGATGAACGAGTGCGCCATCCGGGTGTACGACGGGGGCGACGGCAGGTTCGACGAGAGCGACTACGTTCTCTTCTACGGGCTGGGAACCTCGGACTGGCTGGACTATTTCAGGGCAGACACGCTGCGCGTTTACAGGGAGAACACGTATACGGCAGAGAACGTCTACTGGCTCACCTGGAACGGGAGCTTCTCCGGAAATCCGGTACCGAGACGTGTAGGGACGAAGACGGGTGCGCCGCTCACCGCGGGCGCGTACGTGCCGGCTTCTCTGCCGGCCAGAATCCACGTGGAGCAGAACAGCTTCTACGAGCCGTCGCTCTTCGAGGCCGGACAGAGGTGGGAGAAATGGTGGTATCAGAGCCTCTCCAATCCAGGTTCCACTGGGTCCACGTCCTATCTATACACGTTCGGCGCGCCCAACATCGAGCCGGCGGCGAGGTGCAGCCTGACGGTCAGACTCTGGGCGCCGTGTACGCTGTACGACCCGTGGTGCAGCTCCTACAGACACAGCGCAAGGGTCCTCTTGAACAGGCAGTTGGTGGACGAGGTGCTTGAGCCGGAATGGCTGGGCACCAACGTGCGAAAGGACCTTGCCGGCAGCGGCTTCTGGGGACAGGAGAACGACTCGGTCATCGTCACACTCAGCTCACCCAGAGACGAAGTCTACCTTGCGTGGTACGAGTTTCACTACGGCAGAAAACCGATAGTCGACTCCAACTCCTTCGGCTTCTCCAGCCCGGACACCGCCGGCGTGGTGAAATTCTCGTTCAGCGGTGTGACCGACACGGCCGGCCTCAGGCTTCTGGACGTCACTGATTACCTGAGCCCCGTCGAAATAGTGCAGTTCGCCCTCTCCTGGGCAGGGGGAAGTTTCACGCTGGAGTTCGAGGACACCCTTCTGTCGGGCAAGCGGAAGTACTACTCGCTGGTTTCGGATGCGGGTCTTAAGCCAATCGCGGGTGCCGCGCTCAGGACGTTCGACCGCTACCTGAGAGACACCGCAAACGGGGCGGACTATCTCGTCATCACCCACGAGTCCCTCGCTCAGGGGGCGGACGGCCTCCGGAGCTTGAGGGAGACTACTCTCCCCGGAATAGCTGACCCGCGCGTCGAAGTGGTGACGACGGCCGAGATATTCGATGAGTTCTCTTGGGGGCGCATGGATCCGGGCGCGCTCAGAGACTTCATCATGTACTCGTACTGGTACTGGGCAGGCAACCCCAGGCAGGTCTCTTACGTTCTGCTGGCAGGCGACGCCTCGTACGATTTTCGCAACTACTACGGCCTGGGTTCTCTCAACATCGTCCCGGCGTGGGAGGGACTATACGATTTTGAGATAGAGAAGCAGCTCGTGACGGACGACTTCTTCGTCCTGCTGGACGGTCCCGGCGACAAGTTCGTGGACGTGTGCGTGGGGAGAGTCACTGCAAGGAACCTCTCGGACATGAGCACGGTCCTGGACGAAAAGGTGGTTCCCTACACCAACTCCCCGGAACCCGGCACGTGGCGCAACAGGGCAATACTGGTGGCTGACGACAACACGTTCTGCACGGGCACGCTGGACCCTCTGGGCTACGTCCACGTTACCCAGACCGAGGACATCGCCACGAACCACCTCCCGCACGTCATAGACAGGGTGAAGATATACCTCACCGAATTCCCGTACGACACCCTGAGTTGCTACAAGTCCCGGGCCAAGAGGGCGTTTATCTCTTCGCTTTCCCAGGGAGCCCTGGTGGTCAACTACATAGGCCACGGAAGCTGGAACCAATTGGCCCACGAGCAGGTATTTCAACTCAGGGACGTTGCCTCCGTTTCCAACGCAGGCAGACTGCCCCTGTTTTTCGCGGGCTCGTGTAAGGTGGCCAAGTTCGACGAGCCCAGCGAGGAAGGACTGGGGGAGGCCCTCTTGAGACTCCAAGGAGGAGGTGCAGTGGCTTCCGTGGCGGCGACTGCTCTGGCGTTCAGCCAGGAGAACTACGAGTTCAATTACACCTTTTTCGACATCATCTTTCCGGATGGAGCTCCGGACACCGTGAGCACCCTGGGCTCCGCAATGCTGGCCACCAAGAATTTCTGGGCGGCTTCGGGGACCGACTTCAACTACAGGAGATACGTGCTGCTGGGCGACCCTGCCCTGGTCATGGCTTTGCCGGACCTGGAGGTGGCGTTTGACACCACCGGGATAGATACTGTGAGACTCGGAGAGGTCGTCAGTGTGAGCGGTGAAGTGAGGGAAGGTGGGACCCGGGCGGCGTGGTATGACGGTAGCGTGGACATACTGGTTGCGGGTTCCGAGATAAGGAGGAGGCCCGTTTCGTGGGTCACGTACTATCTTCCGGGTTACCCGCTGTTCCAGGGTCCGGCGACGGTGGAGCAGGGGACGTTTGACTTCACCTTCGTTGTGCCTGCGGACACATCCGTGGCCGGACCGAGAGGCAGAGTGAGGGGATATTCCACGGGCCCGCTGGACGGCGCCGGCGTAGTCTATCCTGTGGTCGTGGATACCACGAGCTCAGGCCTCGCTGACACCACCGGTCCGCTCATAGTGCTGAGGTTCGACAACGACGCTCTCTACGTCCCGCCTCAGTCGGTCCTGAGGATTCTCCTGAGAGACGAGCACGGGATAAACGCTACTGGCGCCGGCACGTCGGGCTCAATTCTCCTTCAGATAGACCGGGCGCTTCAGCCGGTGGACCTCACCGGGAGCTTCAGATACTCACCGGACAGCTATCAGGAAGGCCGGATAGACTACGTGCTGCCAACCCTCTCCCCCGGCCCGCACAGCGTCGTGCTCGTGGCGTACGACAACCTCGGCAACAGGGAGAGCGCGGAGCTGGATTTCGAGATAGTGGAGCACGGGACCCTGGCGCTGCGCGATGTCATCAACTATCCCAATCCTTTCGAAGAGGAAACATACATAACGTTCGAACTCACCAGGAACGCGTCGGCCACCATTAAGATATTCACGGTTTCCGGCAAGCTCATCCGGGAGCTCTGCCAGGGCTGTCCCGCCACGAGCGGGAACAATCAGTTCAGATGGGACGGAAGAGACGCGGAGGGGCACGCCGTTGCGAACGGGGTGTACCTCTATAAGATAGAGGTAGTTGACGGAGAGGGGAAGAAGGATTCGTTTGTCGGGAGAGCCGCCGTCCTCAAGTAGAGGGCGACCGGAGCGGCTGGCAACGCCGCTGCGAGTCAGGTGGCTGCCTTTCGAGCGGTTTAGATTGACTTGACGCCGAGTCGCGTGATAGACTTATGCAAACCCGTGTGGATGGACAGCCCGAATGGGGGAATTGTGATGACGACAGAAAGAATTGACTTTCGTTTCGCTCTGCTTTTGGTTGCCACGCTGTTGGTCTTGCCCGCACAGGCGCTCGCTGTGGGTGAGGCGATCGCTCCCTCCGTGAAGTTCGCCCCCAGTGCCAGGGGAGAGGCCATGGGTGGAGCCTACGTTGCCCTGGTGGACGACGCCACCTCCTCGTGGTGGAACCCGGCCGGCCTTGCGTTTCTGGCAGACAGGAACATCTCGGTGATGCACGTGAAGCTCCTGCCGGGCATGGCGGACGACGTCTACTACGAGTATCTCGGCTACGCGCAGGCGGCCAAGGGTTGGGGTGGTCTGGCCGCCAGCTTCGTGTACCTGACGTACGGAGAGATACAGGGCACCGGCGTGACTTCCGGCGGTGACCCCTACGAGACCGGGGTGTTCAACAGCTACGAGATAGTGCCTTCCGTTGCTTACGGCACGACCTTGTGGAAAGACTTCGGCGTGGGCATCAACCTGAAAGCTGTGCACGTCAACTACGCCCCGGACTGGGCCGTGACCGAGGGCAAGGCGGGCAAGGGCACCACCTTCGGAGCCGACATAGGCGTCCTTTACAGGAGGGCGAGGTGGAGCGCGGGCGCCTGCTTTCAGAACATCGGCCCGAACCTCACGCTGATAGACGCCGACCAGTCCAGCCCGATATACCGCAACCTGAAGGTGGGCGTGGCGGCGAACGTGTGGGAAGGGAACGTAGGCAGATGCATCGTGGCCTTTGACGTGAACAAGCCCTTCGTATACGTGGACGACGGTCCCATCCTGAACGGAGGGGCGGAGTTTCTTTTCAGCGAGCTTCTTGCGCTTCGCCTGGGCTTCCTGACTGAGAGATACTATTCGGACTATTTCCCTGCCGAAGGATTGACGTTCGGTATGGGACTTCAATACAAGGGGTTCCGTTTCGACTTTGCGAACGTGCCACAATCCACAGCGCTCGAGGACAAGGTAAACAAGTTCTCCGTTTCGGCAAGGTTCTAGACCAGGGACGATGATTTGAGGGGTCTTCTTATACTGCTGGCGGGCCTCGTGCCTGCTTCTCTCACCCTGCTCACCCTGCCTTTCGCTGCGCACGCCACGGTTCCCGTCGAGTCGGGTTCTCGCCTGCTGAGGGTCAGTCCGGCGCACGAGGTCCAATCCGACAGAGAAAGGACGGTCGTACCGGACCGCAAACTGGTTGAAGAGGTCATGAGGCGCCGGGCCGCAATGGACTGCTTCGGCCGGCCCGCGATTGGCTTGGACAGGCCTTCAGGCTGGCGCTTCTCGGTCTCTGCAGCTGAAACCGTCATCACTGTGCGGATACTAGCGCTGAGGGTCGACTTCCTCGAGGACCGCATGGGTACTCTCACGACCACGGAAGGAGGAGGTTTCGACCTCAGACGTGGGACCGGCGAGCTCATCGACCCGCCCCCGCACAACCGGGACTACTTCGAGGCGCACATGGAGGCGCTCTCTAGATATTGGTCGGCTGCCAGCTTCGGTACGCTCCAGTTCGAATACAGCGTCTTTCCCGAGGCGGCGGATTCCGCTTTTCATCTGTCGGACACGGCCGACTACGGGCCCTGGACGTTCACGTACGAGGACTACGAGCTGGCCGTGGCACTGATTACCGACGCGGTGCGCGCTGCAGACGACAGCGCAGAGCCCATCGTCTTCTCCGATTACGACGCGGTCGTGATCTTCCATTCCGGCGGCGAACTGCAGGGCGACATCAACGGCGATTCGCCCTGGGATATTCCCTCTTTCACTGCGGGCCTCGAAGAACCCATCCCCGTGGACAATTCGTCCTCGTACGTTTACGCTGCCTCGGTGCTTCCCGAGACCGCTTCCCAGGACGGCCTGACGGGTGCAATCAACGGAGTCATAGCTCACGAGTTCGGCCACATGCTCGGGCTCACCGACCTCTACGACACGGACAACTTCCTTCCGTCCGTGGGCTACTGGAGTCTCATGGACACGGGCAACTACGTGGGAGGGTTCGTGGAGAATCCGACGACTCACGAGCTGGTCTACGTGTTCGGTCTTCTTCCCGGGGGATTGGATCCCTGGAGCAGAAGGCTGCTGGGAGACGTCTTCGGGGTGCAGACGCAGGAGGAGACCGTGGTGGGTTCGGAGTGGGCGGACACGCTTTTCGCCGCGGGGTTGGGCTCTGTGGTGCTCAACGTGCCGGCGAGCGGCTCGGAGTACTTCCTTATAGAGAACCGCCAGACGGACCTTGACGGAAACGGGCTCGTGGAGGTGAGGGCGGACTCGGCGAGCGGGGTGATTCTCGGGCCCGAGTCGGGCGAATACGACGCGCTTCTGCCCGGTTCGGGAATACTGATATGGCACATCGACGACGGCCTCATCGCCCTTCGCAGCTCACGCCTTCAGACTCCGAACGGAGGCCCAGAGGAGAGGGGCATCGACATCGAGGAAGCGGACGGCATCGAGGACCTTGGCAATCCTTATTCGTGGTACTGGCTCGGGAGTGAGTTTGACCCCTACTTCCGGGGCAACGCCACGCTGTTCGGCCCGGCGACCGTTCCCAACAGCAACGCGAACTCCGGAGCTCGAAGTCACGTCACGGTGGACGTTGGAAGCCCCAGACAGACCGGGATGTATGTTTCGGTTCGGAGAACCTGGGCAAAAGAGGGGTGGCCCGTTGTTGCCAACTCCGTCGGCCCGGTCCCCGGCTTCGGTGACCTGGACGGCGACGGTGTTGCCGAAGTCTTCGCCGCAGGGCAGGACTCGGTCGTCAGGGTCTGGAGGGCCGACGGCTCCACCTATCTCGCCGGAGAGACGGGAGGAAGGTTCGCGGCAACCCAGGGCGACCTTCTCCCCGCGGTCTGTTTCAGCGAGGCCGTCTCCGCCATGGCGGCTACGGCGACCCGAGGCGACTCTGGAATCCTCTACGGCTGGGTGCTGGATGATTCCCGTCTTCCGCTCTCTCCCGGCGACGTGCTGGAGGGCTGGCCTCCTGCGATTCCCTCAGTGACCACGTCTCCGTGCGCGGTCGGGGACGAGTTCGTGGTGGGTTGTTCAGACGGGCGGGTCTACGCAATCGATGCGTCTGGCGCGGTTGCGTGGAGCAGCAATCCTGCCCTGGAGGGGCCCGTGCGTGGCTCAATCGCGGCGGGCGACCTAGACAGAGACGGCGTGTACGAGGTGGTCTTCGCCGTGGGCGAGCGTCTCGTAGCGGTGGCCTCTTCGGCGGACGGCGAGTTTATCTTCTCTCCGCTTGCACTGCCAGAGTCGCAGGCAGCGTTTCCCACCGGTCCGTTCTTGACCGCTGCAGACGTTGACGGAAAGCCGGACAGCACGCTCGAAGTCCTTGTGACCACCCATCCCGGCGTGGTCTACGCAATCGATGCGCGCGGCGAGCCCCTGAAGGGTTGGCCTGCGTCGCTCGGTGATTCGGTCTGGACCTGGCCCGCGGCCGGGGACGTGGACAGGGACGGTTTAGTGGAGCTGGTTGTGAGTTCTTCTTCAGGAAATCTGTACGTCGTCAACGGGACGGGCGTGGTCTCTGGGGGATGGCCCCTGGCGACGGAAACCTTCGTGAGGGAAGAGGCCTCGACGGTCGCACTCTGCGACCTCGACGGAGACACGGCCGCGGAGATTCTCTTCACGTCGATGCAGTCTCAGGTCTCGGCCGTGACAGGAGAGGGAGCGCGTCTTCAGAACTGGCCAGTGGCCGTGGGCGCGCGCGCCCTCGGCGGGATGATGCTCTGCGACGTGGAGGGAGACGGTAAACCGGAGCTGTTCCACTCTTCGAGCGACACGCTTTTATGGTGCGCGGAGCTTCCTTATGTTGTGTCGGCATGCGAGTGGCCTTGCGCGGGCGGCAGCGGTGCGCGTACCAATTGCCTCGAGGAGCCAGCGACTCTCACGGTGGCGGGCGGCGGCAGGTTGATCCTGGGGGGGCACGTGCATTGCCAGCCCAACCCGGCGCGAGGAGGGTCCGCCAGCATAAGGTTCACTCTCGCGGCATCTGCCACCGTGACGATGGAGATGTTCGACCTTTCGGGGAGAAAGGTGCATTCCATGAAGCGGCTCTGCCAGCCGGCCGAGAACGCTTTCCTGTGGTCGCTTAACCGGATACCTCCGGGGGTCTATCTGGTCAGGGTCGAGGCAGAGGCGGGCGGCAGAAAAGAACTGGCGTTCACCAAGGCGTCTGTGCTACACTGATAGGGAACCACCCGGGCATTCGGGTGGTATGCCTTATTGTGGGGAACACGACATCTTGTGTCCCGTGGGCAGGTTAGGAGGCCTATCATGGCCCTGTCGGTGCGACTGGGGCTCTTATCAACCCTGATGATACTTCTTCTGGCGGGGGCGACCCACACGGCCGAGTGCGCCGAGGCCCTCGTGCGGCCGAGCGGGAGGCTCGTACTTTCTGACCCTCTCATGGGGCACCTCGAATCACCTCCCCGTTTCCTCCTCGCACAAAGAGCCATCAGGCAGGAAAGGCCCGCTTCTCCGGAAGAGGAGGAGGCCGTCGAATCTGAGAAATCCCCGGGAAAGGCCTTCGTGTTTTCGTTGCTGGCCCCCGGAAGCGGGCAACTGTACGTGGGTGCCAAGAGGGGTTACATCTTCCTGGGCGTTGAAGCAATAGCGTGGACTTCCAGTTATTTCCTCTGGAGGAGCGGTAAGGACAAGAAGGACGAGTACGAGGATTTCGCTGACGGTCACTGGGGTTTTCCCGACAGCGCGGATGCCTGCTATAACCCAGAGGCGAACCAGAGACTCTACGAGTTCTATCTGTACGACAAGGAGCA
Source organism: Candidatus Eiseniibacteriota bacterium (assembly GCA_020349905.1). Taxonomy (GTDB): domain Bacteria; phylum Eisenbacteria; class RBG-16-71-46; order JAFGJU01; family JAFGJU01. Next base: position 35,679 of record CP070702.1, on the reverse strand, counting down.
TTACTACGAGGACATCGGGAAATACCCGTACTATACGTGTGGCTGGGACTCTCCGCAGAGTCTTCAGTCCTATCTGGGCATGAGGGACGACAGCAACCGGCTGCTGAAGGGTTCCAACTACGCCATAATGGCCGCAGTGATAAACCACGTCGTGAGCGCCGTGGACGCGTTGAGACTCGCGCGGAACTACAACATGGAGCTCAGTAACGGCGTGAAACTGGACCTCAAGTTCGAGGGAAGTCCGGAATCACCCGGAGTCATGGTGGTGGCGTCGCGCAAGTTCTGACAGGCGCCTAGCTCGAGCGCGCGGCTCACCCATCGGTGTGTGCTGGAATGCCGGGGGGAGCGTTGTGCCGGGGGGCTCGTCGTGCCGGAGTGGCGTCAGTCTCCGTGAGAGAAGCAGTGAGGGAGTGCCGGAGGTCGGAAGTTTGAAGTCTCTTTCTTTCACTCTCATCCTTGCGGCGTTGCTGGTGGCGCCTGGCCCTGCCCCGGCCTCGGAGCACGCGCTGGTGCCTTCGACAGGGATGTCGCTTGAAGCCCGCGACCCCTTGTCGTTTGCGTTGTCGGAGGCGTCTCCCTTCGGGGCATCCAATGCGGACGTGTCGGACGCTGTCTCGTCCGGGGGTGAGGGAAGCGGCCCCTCCAGGGTCAAGGCCATGGCCCTCTCGGTTCTTCTGCCCGGAGCCGGACATTACTATGCGGGCAAGAAGGGGCGCGCGAATATCTTCTTCCTCACCGAGTCAGCCATCTGGACCAGCTTCGTAGTGTTTGAAGTGCAGGGATATCTGAGGAAGGGCAACTACAGGGAGTACGCCGAACTGATGGCCGGTGTCGATGCAGAGGGCAAGCCGGACGAGTTCTACCGTGCTCTTGGGCAATACATGCGCAGTGATCCGGGACCTGGAAGCTACAACGAGAGCATAAGGAGGGAGGCAAGAGCACTCTATCCGGACGATAGGGAGATGCAGGAGCAATACCTTCTGGAGAACGGCTACTTCGGAGAGGACGCGTGGGAGTGGGTGTCGGAGGAGGACCAGGCTCGCTACAAGAGCCTGAGGAGGAAGAGCCAGCTGTCCTTTCGCCGTGCCACCTACATGCTTGGCCTCGCTGTTGCCAACCGAATCCTCGCCGCCATGGACGCAGCCCGTTCCGTCGCCGGTCCCGCTGAGTCGCCCGGGGAGCCTCTGGGATTGAGATTCGAGCTGCGACCCCATCCAGAACGTCCTTCCGACGTGGTGGTGTGCTTGAGCAAGTCCTTCTGAAGCACCGGCACCGCGTCGCATCGCTCCCGAATTCCGGAGACAGTGGTTGGTCGTCATGAGAAAGAGAGACGTCGTCCTTTTTTCTCTGGTTTCGGCTTTCTGCTGCCTGTCAGTTTTCTCCTGTTCGAGCCAGCTGGCGAGAGGACCCCAGGGAGTGGCTTCGTACGTAGACTGTGCACCGGGCGCGGTCTATTCGTTCTCCTTCGGGTCCAGCGGCCAATCGCCCGGACAGTTCAGGTCACCTTCGTCAGTTTCCATCGACTCGTTCGGCAATCTCCTGATAGCGGACACCGGCAACAACAGGATCCAGAAGTTCGATTCCTCCGGCCTCTTCCTCTCGGAGTTTGGTGGGCTCGGCACCGGCGGGGGCGGGCTCAACGGGCCCACAGACGCGGTGGAGAACGCGCTCTCGATATACGTCGTGGACTCGAGGAACGAGAGGGTCCTGGAATACGATACGGAAGGTCGCTTTCTCTCTGTCTGTCTTTCTGCTGACGACCTGCCCGATTCGCGTCGCGGCTTCGGACCGAGGAAGCTGGCGTTTTCGGGGACCGGCTACGCCTTCCTCAGCGACGTGGAGGCCGACGCCGTCGTAGTTCTTTCCAGATTCTGGGAGCCCGTGTCCATGGTGGGCGGGTTCGGGGCTGCAGAGGGTCGCTTCTCGGACCCACTCGGACTGGCGCGAGGGGAGAGCGAGGAGATTCTGGTCTGCGACACCGGTAACAAGAGGGTTCAGAAGCTGGATTCGGTGGGAAATCCCAGGGGCGTCCTGGACTTCTGCTCCGGACGTTCGCTGTGCGAGCCGGTGGCTGTGGCGGTCGCGCCGGGCGGCACGTTCTACCTGGCAGACGCCGCTGCCAGAAGAGTCCTTGTTTTTGACGCGGCGGGAACCGTGAAGTGCGAGCTGCCAGGCGCGAAGGGCCCGTTCCTGGTTTCTCCCTCAGCACTGGCTGTTTCGCCCAAAGGCCTTCTCTACGTAGTGGACGGCGGTGCAGATGTGGTTCACGTTTTCAAAATTCATGCGGATGCCCGCGGGAGCTCCTCGGAGTAGACCGGCGGTCCCGGATCCCGAGGCCTCGAGGGTCGGCGAGTTCGGGTGGGGGAACGAGAGCCGCTCGCGCAGAAGAGGTCACTCGGTGGCGCTCGCGCTCCTCGTTCTGGTGCTTCTGTCTTCCGGTGGCCACCCACTGGGCATTGCAGCGTCAGGAGCGGGGCCGGCAGAATCGGACAGCTCCGTCGTCTCGTCTGCGGCCCCCGATGCCTCGAGTCGAGTTATCGAGTACCGGTTTGCGTGTGAGGTGGACACGCTCCGGCTTCCGGACGCGTCCGTCTTCGTGGGAAGCGAACGGGTGAGCCTGGAGGGAACGCTGCTTCCGCGAAGCGCCTACTTCCTGGACTGCGAAAGGGGCACCATCTTCTTTAACGAACCGCTTCCAGCCGGCTCCGAGCTAAGAGTCTCCTATCGTTTTCTTCCCTTCCACCTGAGAAGCTCATACAGCTTGAGGCTCCCCAGCGTCGCCTCGCGAAAAACCTCCGGTGTTTCCGGCCACGACCAGGAGACTCGCAGGACGGCCGTTACCGGAGCAACTCCGGGCAAGGGTGCCGGAGGGCTTCGACTGCGGGGCACAAAGACGTTTTCTCTGGAACTGGGCTCCAATCGTGAGGCGTCGCTCAAGCAGTCCCTGGATATGAATGTTTCGGGTGAGATATCGAAGGGTCTTCAGCTCACGGCGATGCTGACGGACAGGGACCTTCCCGTGCAACCGGACGGAAGGACCGAATCTCTCAGCGAGCTGGACGAGATAAGGGTCGAGTTGCGTTCCGAGTCCTTCCGCGCGGCTCTCGGAGACTGCGACCTCATGTTGGACGGCCGGAGCCTTGTGAACGTCTCCCGCAAACTGGAAGGCGCCAAGGCAAGCGGGCAATTCGGGGCGATGGACGTGGTCCTGGCGGGTAGCACCCTGAGAGGGCGCTGGGTTACGAAGGAATTCCGGGGCACGGATGGGAAGCAGGGGCCGTATCAACTTACCACCGACGGCGGCGCACCCTGCGTCGTGGTGGCCGGAACCGAGAAGGTCTGGCTGGACGGGACACGGCTCAGGCGGGGGGAGAGCGCGGACTACTGGATGGACTACGGGACGGGAAAGCTCTACTTCACCAACAAGCGGCCCATCGAGGGGCACAGCAGGATAGCGGTGGAGTACGAGTTCGCGTCCGGGGACTACAAGAAGAACTTCTACGCAGCAGGACTGGGCACGAAGCTGGCGGGAGAAGCAGGCAGAGTGGACTTGCTTTTTGTTTCGGAGGCCGACGAGAGAAACTCCCTGCTCGGGACTCTGAGCCAGCAAGAGGAGCTCATGTTGAGGGACCTGGGAGACTCAGCGGCCGGCGGCAGTGCCGCGGGGGCCGTCTACGTGGGTCCGGGCAAGGGAGAGTATGAACTTGTGAGAGAGGACTCGTCCGGGGCCAGCTACTACCGATTGGCCCCCGAGGTAGGACCATACCTGGTGAGTTTCGTCCACGTGGGAGCCGGCCGGGGTGATTACTTTGCGTCCGTGGACACCACCGGGCGGGTCTACTACACGTATGCGGGCCTGGGACAGGCCGAGTACGTTCCCGGCAGGCGGCTCGTACCTCCCGCTTCCAAGAGCGTGGCGGACCTAAGGACGACCGTCTCGGTCGGAGGGTTCGACGTAGCCGGGGAGTTTGCGCTCAGCAGGAACGACCTCAACACGTTCTCCTCCCTGAACGACGACGACAACCTGGGCAGGGCGGCAGTCGTCTCGCTGAGCAGCGGGCAGAGGGAGCTGTCCGTGGCGAATCGTTCCCTGGGGCGCGTGCGCTTGAGGGGAGACTTCAGGACCCTGGATGAGAACTTCAGGACTTTCGGAAATCTGAACAGGGCCTTCGACAACGAGAATTGGGCCATCCCTGACACCTCCTTGCGCTCGCAAGGAGAGAGAAGGTTTCAGATGGGGACGGACTACAGTCCTGTGGAAAACCTGACCCTTTCTGTTCAGCACGGCCGGCTCAGTTCGCCCTCGGGCCTCAGCTCCACGAGAAACGTCTACTCCTCGGAGCTCTCCGGCAGGCTGTGGTTGTCCGGTCGCCTCGAGACTGCTGCCAGCGATGCCGGCGGGGCCGGAGGGTCGGTCTCGACCAGAACCGTGAAATCGCTGAACTCACGTCTGACAGGCTGGCGCGTCGTGCCGTCGTTCAAATACTACTCCGAGGTTCGGGAGAGCGGCGGTGGTACGGGAATGACCGCGGACGAAGTGGGGGGCGGTCTCTCCTCGGCCTGGTCCTTTCCGCTGGCCGTGAGAGTCGAGGAAAAATACAGGGTGGAGCACCTCGGCGCTGGCGGCAATCGCACCAGGAGCTACGACGCCGTCACGCACTCGGCCGCGCTGGAGCTCACCCGCTGGAGGTCCGTGAGCGCCTCGTGCGAGTATTCCGTGCGAGACCTCACCGGCTACGCCGGTCTGGAAAGCAGAAAGACGGAGCTTGGCAGGCTCTTCTTCTCCCAGAGGAGTGCCTCGGGAAAGGTGGACTGCGAAGCCAACCATCTTGTCACCACCCTGCACTCTCAGACGCGCACGCAGAATATCGTGTACCTCGGGCAGGACCAGGGACACTACGACAGCACCGGAACGTTCACGGGCAGGGGGGACTACGAGCTACAGATTACCGACCTTGAGGCCTCCGTCATGAGCGCAGACGCCACCACGAGCGCCACGTTGACGTTGAGACCGTTCAAGGGAGGAAAGAAGCAGAGCGTCCTGGACGCCCTCATGGAGGGGCTTTCGTCCACCAGCTTCTTCAGGTCCTCCGGCACGATGAAGGGGGCGGGCAGGCTCTTTTCTTCGCTTCGAAACCCCGTCTACACCCGGGAGCCGGGGGCCATTCGGGCCAACTCGCTATTTCGAGAAGAACTCGAAGTGGCGTCGCTAACCAGACAAATGACAATAAGATACAGATATGAGACTTCGAGCTCCGTCAACCATCAATACCAGAACGTGCGGGAGGTCAGCGGTGAAAGAAGGCAGGGCGTGAGACTGAGGAGTCAGCCGGCCCGAGCAGTCACGATGGAAATGGAGCAGGCGTGGCGGACGAAGGAAAGGGCGGTCGAGTTTGAGTCACGTTCTTCCGTCGGGGGTAGGGTGGACGCTTCCGAGACGCTCGTGGAACTCAAGTACTTCCCCTCGGTCACGGTGGAGCTGGGTCTGTACGGAGCCGTTGAATGGATGAAAGACCCCCTTCAGGGCAGGAACCTTACAGTGTCCAAGCTCTCTCCTTCGGCCACCTACGGCGCCGGGCGAGCCACCAGGGCCAGGCTCATGCTCACTCTCTCCTCCTTCAAGGGGGACATCGGGGTTCTGGGAGCGGCCAGTTCGGGTGCCTTCGTCGAACCCGGACGTATGGAGATTCTGTTTTCGCTGGACCACAGGGCGGGTCAGCATCTGACGATTTCTGCGCGCGTGAATTCGCGCAAGAGCGCAGAGACCTTCGTTACCGACGGAAGGGTAGAGATGAGAGCTCACTTCTAGTGACGCATCGCTCCGGGGCCTGTTTCCCGCGGGTCCGTGAATCGGGTGAATGAACGTGAGAGAGGACGAATCGAAGCGGCAAAGAAAAGGGCTCTCCGGGTACGTTCGGCGTGAGCGCCGTTCTGCCCGCGTGAGAATGCCTTCGCTCTTGCCCCGCCCGTGCAAGACCATGCTGGCTCTGGCGGCGGTCCTGAGCGCAGCGTTCTGGCTCGCGGGCGCACCTGCTTGCCGTGCCGCCACCTCCGAAGAGAAGGGCTCTGAGCTTCGGCTCAGCGTACAGTTCGAGGGGAACAGCGCCGTTGGCAGCTCCACGCTTCGCTCGCTCTGCGCGCTTCCGCTGGGGTCCACCGAGGAGCAGGCGCTCTCGGCCGTGGAGCAGGCGGTTCTCCAGGCATACAGGGACGAGGGTTACCTAGAGGCGTCGGTCGAGAGCCTGTCGGTGCGAACACGGAAGAAGATTCGCAGGCTGGTGGTCTACATAGAGGAACGCGAACCGTCGAGAGTGAACTCGTTCAGATTCTCGGGCAACAGACACCTTGACTCGGAGGAGCTCACCGCGGCCTGCGGCCTGAGGCCCGGGCTCGTGCTCTCGGCCAGGCTGCTGGATGAGGCTCTCAAGAAGCTCGTGAACTGCATGGCGGACCGGGGCTTTCCGTTCGCCGCTGCCAGGGCAGGGGCCTTCGCCCTGGAAGACGGGAGGCTGGACTTCGTGTTCTTCATAGACGAAGGTCCCCGGTGCGCCGTGGGCGAGGTGGTGCTCGGAGAGTCGAACGCCCTGACTTCGACGGCCCTCCATCGCGCGTTGGGCGTGGCTCGGGGAGAGACGTACTGCGAATCCAGACTCAGGCGCGGAATCAACTCCCTGCGAAGGAAAGCTCTCTTCGCAGAGGTGGGGGAGCCCGTCGTATCGGTCTCCGGCGGGAATACGGCAAGGGTCCTCGTGCCCGTGAAGGACAGAAAGACCACGTCCGTGGCCGGAGCCGTTGGTTTCAGAGGACGCTCGAGCGAGCTTACTGGAGGACTCTCGCTCTCTTTACTCAACATCGCCAGGACAGGCAGAAGCGCAAGCGCCAGCTGGGAAGCGGCGGGAGGAAACGTCTCCAGTCTCAGCTTCTCCTACGCAGAGCCGTGGGTGATGGGGTTACCGTTCTCATCCGCGGTCTCCTTCGAGCACGTTGTCAGAGACACTTTCTTCGCACGGACCTCGGTCTCGCTGCTCTGCAAGGTTCCGCTCTCACCCGTTCTCTCAGCGGAGGCCGGCGCCAGTTTCGAGAAGACGCTCGAAACCAACGGACCCGTCACGAGAACGTCTCGCGTCGCTTGGCTCGGAGGGCTCGAGCTGGCAACAGGAGAACCTCACTGGAGCACGGGGGACTCCTATCTGGCGGCGCTCAGGGGAAGCAGGGGAAGTAAGAGAATCAGCCGCGTCTCAGAGGGTGAGGAGGCGAGAGATGTCTTTTCCACCTTGCAGGGACGCACGCTTCTGCAGAGGCGGCTGGGCCTCAGCCAGATCGCGCTCGTGGACGTGAAGCTCTTCGCCATAACCGAAGGCAGGGAGTCGGCCTCGCTGGACGAGCTCTTCGCTCTGGGTGGGAAGAGAACGCTGCGCGGCTATTCCGAGAGGCAATTCCTTGCCCCGACCGTAGGTTCTGTTCAGTTGGAGTACGGCATACTGATAGGGGGTGAAGGGGGGCGGGCGTTCGCGCTTCTGGACTGCGGATACGCCTCGACTCAGGCGCTCTCCACGGGTGATAGATTCCACGTAGGGTATGGGGTGGGCCTCAGGGTACCTTCGCCTTTCGGCGTGGCGGGCGTTGACTTCGGCGTTCCGGCGGGCGAATCCCTAAGCTCCGGCAAGGTGCACGTTGGCCTCGAGAGCACCTTCTGACAGGGCATTCCTTGACTTTCAAGTCTTTCCGGCGTATAGTCACTCAGTGCAGTACATCCTGAAAGGACGCGTGAGAAGATGAATCAGATGGAAGCCGCCCGTAAGGGCAAGGCCACCCCGGAGATGGAGTTCGTTTCTCGCACCGAGGCGGTTCCGGTGGAGAAGATAGTGGAGGGCGTGAGGGCCGGGAGGATGGTCGTTCCGAGCAGCACCCTCAGGGAGCTCAAGAGACCGTGCGGGATAGGGGAAGGCCTGCGGGCAAAGGTTAACGCCAACATAGGGACGTCCCCCGACGAGTCAGATCTGACGACCGAGCTGTGCAAACTCAGGGTCGCCATCCAGGCCGGAACGGACACCGTGATGGACCTCAGCACGGGCGGGAACTTGAGGGAAATCAGGAAGGCCATCGTATCCGAGTGCGACGTGCCCCTGGGAAGTGTGCCGGTCTACGAGATCGCCGTGGACTCAGCTCGCTCCGGCAAGCAGATTGCGGACGTCACCGGGGACGAGATGCTGGCCGCCGTGGAGCTACACGCCGGCGACGGTATCGACTTCGTGACCGTTCACTGCGGGGTCACTCTCTCTGTCATGGAGATGGCCAAGAAGGCCAGGAGGGTGACGGACGTGGTCAGCCGTGGCGGGGCCATACTGCTCGAGTGGATGCACGCCAACAAGAAGGAGAATCCCTTCTACTCCCGGTACGACGACCTTCTGGATATCGCAAGGAAGTACGACCTGACTTTGAGTCTGGGCGACGGCATGAGGCCGGGCTCCCTGGCGGATGCAAACGACACCGCCCAGTTCGGCGAGCTTCTCGTGATTGGCGAGCTGGTCCGAAGAGCCCGAAGCGCCGACGTGCAGGTGATAGTGGAGGGGCCCGGGCACGTTCCCATTCATCTGGTGGAGGCAAACGTCGCGCTGGAGAAGACTACGTGCGACGGGGCGCCGTTCTATGTCCTGGGTCCGCTGGTGACCGACGTGGCTCCCGGATACGACCACATAGTGGGGGCCATTGGTGGGGCGTTGGCTGCGGCGAAGGGAGCAGACTTTCTGTGCTACGTTACGCCCTCCGAGCATCTCAGGCTTCCGAGCGTCGAGGACGTACGCGTCGGCGTGATTGCCTCCAGAATAGCGGGACACGCCGCGGACGTGGCACGTGGAGTGCCCGGGGCTGCCGAATGGGACAGGAGCATCTCAGAGGCCAGGCGTGCGCTTGACTGGAAGAAGGAATTGAGCATGGCGATAGATCCCGAGCGAGCCGAAAGCCTTCGCGCCTCCAGCCCCCCGAGAGATCCAGAGCTCTGCACGATGTGCTCTGATTTCTGCGCCATGAAGAAGAGCTCCCCTGTCTTCCGGAACAAGAGTTGATACTGCTGTTTGAACGGATTTTCTGCCTTGAGCGAGGTTTCTCCCCTTGCGTCTCTCTCACCTGGAGATAAAGGACGTCTTTGCACCCGGCGGGAAGCTGGCGCAGGAAATCGTTGGATACGAGAGAAGACCGCAGCAAGTCGAGTTCGCGCGGCGGGTCCTGGACGTTCTGAGGGACGGAGGCGGATTGGTCATTGAGGCCGCGACCGGCGTTGGCAAGTCCCTCGGCTACATCATTCCCTCCGTCGCCGCGTCTCTCCTGAGAGAGACTCCCGTTATCGTATCCACGAACACCAAGAACCTCCAGGAGCAGCTCATCGAAAAGGACGTTCCCGTCGTAAGGAAGGTCTTTGGGAGCGGCTTCACGGCAGCCACTCTGAAGGGAAGAGGAAACTACCTCTGCCTGCGGCGCTGGCAATCGCTTCTCCAGGCGGGAACAGAGGAGAGGACGGGTGCGTTTCTGGAGCACATCTCTGCCCAGCTTCCGCGTTTCCCCGCCGGCGACCTCTCCGAGACAGCCGCCTCGCTGGACCACTCCCTGTGGGCTCAGGTGGCCTCGGACCCTACGGCCTGCCTGGCTGCGGCCTGTCCGCATTTCGCCAGCTGCTACTGGCGAAAGGCCAAGAGGAGAGCTTCCCAGGCCAACGTCGTCGTTGTCAATCACTCCCTCCTGTTCTCCGACGTGGGCTGCGAGCGTACCTTGCTTCCAGAACACGACACTCTCGTCATGGACGAAGCGCACAACGTGGAGCGGGTGGCGACGGAGCACTTCGGCGTGGAGGTAACGGGCGAGAGGATCAGGAAAGAGGCGGAGAGGCTTGTCTCGGCCGGCGGGCTTCTGCCGTCGGTGCGAAGGAGGCTCAGGCGCAAGCTGCCCAAGGTCAGCAGGCTCGCGGTTTCGACGCGGATTCAGGAGGTGGAAGAAGCGCTGGAGGAGTTTCTTCGCGTGAGCGAGCGGGCGTTCTCTCGACTTCCGGAGCTGTGCGCGGAGGGCGAGGCATCCGGGACCGTGCGATTCGGGGACGAAGCTGCGGCACTGCCAGCGGAGTTCGAGGAATCGAGTTTCGTGTGTTCAAGAGTGGAGGACCGCCTGGCCGGTCTGCTGACGAGCGTCAGGGAGTATTCGAAGGCCCTGGAAGAGGTGGAGAGCCTGGTGGTGGAGATAGCCGGGGGCGCCGACCGGTGGAAGGCTCTCTCTGCGGACATAGCGTTTCTGTGGGAGTCGTCGCGCCCGGAGTTCGTGTACTGGATCGACTACAGGCAGGGAGACGAGTTCGCGGTCAAAGCGTGCCCGATCTGGATCAGGTCGGAGATGCAGGAGCACGTGTTCTCGCATCTCAGGTCGGTCGTTCTCACTTCGGCCACCATGGCCGTTGCAGGCATACTGGATCACTTCACGTTCAGGATGGGTCTGGAAGGCCAATACGAGCCCGAATGCGTCGTCATCGATTCGCCTTTTGACTTCTCGCGCCAGGTAACCGTGGCCGTGCCTGAGGACTTCGTGGATCCCAGGCATTCGGAGTTCTCCGCCTCCGTGGCTCGGCTTCTGACCGCGCTACTGGATGCGGCCCCGCGAAAGACCCTGGTGTTGTTCACCGCATACGATATGCTGAGGGACGTGCACCGTTCGATTTCCCGCACCCTGGAAGGAAAACGTTTCACGGTCCTGGCACAGGGTGTGAACGGTTCCCGGTCCGAGCTCATAGATTCCTTCAGGACCTCGCGGAGAGCCGTCCTCTTGGGAACCGCCAGCTTCTGGGAGGGAATAGACCTGCCCGGAAAGGCACTCGAGCTGCTCGTACTCGTGCGGCTTCCGTTCCCCGTACCGGACGACCCTGTTGTTCAGGCCCGCTCCGAGGCGCTGGCCAGGGAGGGCAGGGAACCGTTTACGGAGTATCTGGTCCCCGAGGCCGTCATCAGGTTGAGGCAGGGGTTCGGGAGACTGATAAGAAGGAGGACGGACAGGGGCGCGGTCATCATACTTGACCCGAGAATTATGAGGGCGGGCTACGGGTCCGTGTTCACGAAGTCACTTCCGGCCCGCGTGCAACCTTACCCCGCCGGAGAGATACCGCAGCGAGTATCGGCGTGGTTCAAGGAGGCGGGGACCACCAAAGGTCGCAGACGCTCGAGCAAGCCAGGCCGAAAGAGAGGTTGATGAGAATGAAGAGGAAAGTCAAAGCGCCCAGGGGGCCGCAACTCTCCTGCAAGGGCTGGCAGCAGGAGGCGGCCCTGAGGATGCTGATGAACAATCTGGATAGCGAGGTGGCGGAGAAGCCGGACGAGCTCATCGTATACGGAGGCACCGGGAAGGCCGCCAGGAACTGGGAGTGCTTTGATGCGATAGTCAACGAGCTGAGGAGGCTGGAGAACCACGAGACCCTTCTGGTGCAATCGGGCAAACCCGTGGGCGTGTTCAAGACGCACGGAGCCGCTCCCCGTGTGCTCATCTCCAACGCCATGCTGGTGCCGGCCTGGGCCACTCTGGAGAAGTTCTGGGAGCTGGAGGCAGCGGGGCTCACGATGTACGGGCAGATGACGGCCGGCAGTTGGATATACATCGGCACGCAGGGGATTCTGCAGGGGACCTTCGAGACCCTGGCGGAGTGCGCCAGGCGTCACTTCGGCGGAGGTCTGGAGGGTAAGGTGGTGCTCACTGCCGGAATGGGAGGGATGGGAGGCGCGCAGCCGCTGGCCGTTACGATGAACGGCGGCGTCTGCCTGGACGTGGAGGTGGACCAGGCCAGAATAGAGAGAAGGCTCAAGACCGGCTACTGCGACATGATGGTGAGCAACCTGGACGCCGCGCTCAAGCTGTGCGAGTCGGCCCGCAAGAATCGCACCCCTCTTTCTGTGGGCCTTCTGGGAAACGCCTCGGAGGTGCATCGTGAGATAGTGGCGAGCGGATTTCAGCCAGACATCGTCACGGACCAGACCTCCGCGCACGACCCCCTGGAAGGATACGTGCCGGGCAAGATGACGCTCGCAGAGGCCATGGCTCTCAGGAAGCGAGATCCCAAAAAGTACGTTGAGAGGGCCGTTGAGTCCATGGGCATCCAGGTGGAGGCGATGCTGGAGATGAAGAAGAGAGGCGCGGTCCTCTTCGACTACGGCAACAACCTGAGGGAGCAGGCACTGAAGGCCGGCGTGAAGGACGCCTTCTCCTATCCCGGATTCGTACAGGCTTACATGCGCCCCCTCTTCTGCATGGGCAAGGGCCCTTTCAGATGGGTCGCGCTTTCGGGTGAGGCGGAAGACATACACAAGACGGACGAGGTGATCCTGAAGGAGTTCCCGGACGACGCGGTTCTGAAGAGGTGGATTCCTCTGGCCAGGGAGCGTGTGAAGTTCCAGGGGCTGCCCGCGCGAATCTGCTGGCTCGGCTACGGAGAGCGCGCACATTTTGGCAGAGTCATAAACCGACTCGTGAAGAGGGGAAAGATTTCCTGTCCCATAGTGATAGGAAGAGACCATCTGGACAGCGGGTCCGTTGCCTCGCCTTTCAGAGAAACCGAAGGCATGAAAGACGGAAGCGACGCCATCGCCGACTGGCCCGTTCTGAACGCTCTCTTGAACGCGTGCTCCGGAGCTTCGTGGGTCTCGGTTCACCACGGCGGGGGAGTGGGCATAGGGAATTCCATACACGCAGGCATGGTGATAGTGGCGGACGGGACCGTGAGCGCTGACAAACGGCTCGAGATGGTCCTCACGAACGATCCGGGAATAGGCGTGGCGAGGCACGCGGACGCCGGTTACGATGAGGCGAGGGACGAGGCGGCGAAGAAGGGCGTGAGGGTCCCCATGCAGCCCCGGGATACCTAGCGGACGCGCTAGCCCGCCCGGATGCACCGCGGCGCGGGCCGAGGGGAACTTGTGCCGCTGACCGTGTCTTCTGGATGAGAGTGCGCCCCCAAGCAGGCTGGCCCGCAAGCAGGCGGCCCGAAAGGAAGTGAGCCCGATAGAGACCGTTGACCTTCTGGTTACAGGAGCCAGGCAGCTCGTCACGCTCCGGGGGGAAGGGGAGCCTTCACCCAGGGCGGGGCGGGGGATGAGTGAACTTGGAATCATCCGGGACGGGGCGTTCGCCGCAAAGGACGGGAGGATAGTGCGCGTCGGCTCGACCGAAGAGGTATCCAGGCAGGTCAGGCTGGCCCCCGGAGGAGAGGCGGTCGATGCCTCCGGAAGAGTCGTGACGCCTGGTTTTGTGGACGCCCACACCCACGCCGTGTTCGAGGGCAGCAGACCTCAGGAGTTCGAGGCCAGGCTGCAGGGTAGTTCGTATCAGGAGATCGCCGCCCAGGGAGGAGGGATCCGTTCCTCCGTGAGGGCCTTTCGCGCGGCCACGACCGAGCAGCTTAAGGAGACCGCTCTGGAGCGGCTCGACAGAATGCTGGAGTTGGGGAGTACGACGGTTGAGATAAAGAGCGGATATGGCCTGTCGCTGGACGACGAGCTGAGGGCGCTCGAGGTGGCCCGAGAGCTCGACGGTGCCCACCCCGTGGACGTGATCCCCACTTTTCTGGGTGCGCACGAAATCCCGGAAGAGTTCGCGTCAAGGAGGGACGAGTACGTGGCCCTGGTGGCTGAGGAGATGGTGCCGGAGGTCTCCCGAAGGGAGCTGGCTCTCTTCTGCGACGTGTTCTGCGAGGAGGGCGTTTTCACCGTGGAAGAGTCTGAGCGAGTGCTGGTTTCTGCAAAGCGGCACGGGCTCGGACTAAAGATACATGCGGAAGAGTTCACCAGGTCGGGTGGCGCGGCCCTGGCTGCCCGCCTGGGAGCGACGAGCGCGGAGCACCTGCTGGAAGTGAACGAGGACGACATCGCTGCCATGAGAGAAGCAGGGGTCGTGGCGGTACTGCTTCCCGGAGTATCGTTCAGTCTGGGGCTGAGTAAGTACGCTCCGGCGCGGACGATGATAGAGATGGGACTTCCGGTCGCCCTTGCCACGGACTGCAATCCCGGAAGCTCCATGACCGAATCCATGCAGATGATAGTCACGCTGGCCTGTGTAGAAATGCGGATGACCGCGGCCGAAGCCCTCGCGGCTTCGACCTCAAACGCAGCGTTCGCGGTGGGCCTTGGGATGGAATGTGGTTCACTGGAAGCCGGCAAGAGGGCGGACGCGCTGGTTCTCAACATGGAGGACTACCGCGAGCTGCCTTACCATTACGGAGTATCTAACGTACAACACGTGATCAAGAACGGACGGTTGGTGGTGCGCTCGGGTCTTCGCGTCCGTTCCTGAGTTGCGATCTGCAATCACCGGTCTCCGCCCGGAGGTTTCGTCGCGGGTGTTGTGGTGCGGCGTTGCCTCCCAAGACGAGAGGAGAACGAGAGGCCCAGACAGCAGCGCTGCGACTGAGAGCTGCCGCGATGAGCTGCGAAAGGCCCGCTGCGAAAGGAGGAAATGTGGCGAGACTCATAGAATGCGTGCCGAATTTCAGCGAAGGTGCCAGGCCGGAAGTGGTCGACGCGATAGTTGCCGAGCTTACTTCCGTCGAGGGAATCAAGCTCCTAGACAAGGAGATGGACGCCTCTCACAACAGAGCGGTCGTGAGTTTCTTGGGGGAGCCCGAGGCGGTGGTCGAGGCGGCCTTCAGGGGCGCCAGGAAGGCCGCGGAACTGATAGACCTGACCAAGCACAAGGGCGAGCATCCCAGGATGGGGGCCACGGACGTGATTCCCCTCGTACCGTTGAGAGACGTCACGATGCAGGACTGCGTCGATCTGGCGAAAACGTTGGGTCAAAGAATTGGCGAGGAACTTGCTATTCCCGTCTATTTGTATGAAGCTGCGGCGACCAAACCTGAAAGGGAGAACCTTGCTCAGGTCAGGTCCGGCGAATTCGAGGGGTTGAGGGACGCCATAGGGAAAGACCCCAGCAAGAAGCCCGACTTCGGTCCCGAGAGAATTCACCCCACCGCAGGCGCGGTGGCGGTAGGGGCTAGGATGCCGCTCGTGGCGTTCAACGTGAATCTGGGCAGCAAGAACATGTCGGTCGCCCGTAAGATAGCCAGGGCCATAAGGTTCTCACATGGAGGCCTGCGCTACGTGAAGGCGCTCGGCTTCGAGCTGCAGGACATCGGTCTGGTGCAGATTTCGATGAACCTGGTCAACACGCAGGGCACCCCGATACAGCGCGTTTTTGCCCTAATAAAGTCTGAAGCTGAGCGGTATGGAGTGCCGATAGTAGGAAGTGAGATAGTGGGGCTCGTTCCGATGAACGCCCTGGTGGACGTGGCCGAACACCATCTGAGACTTGAAGGGTTCGAAAGGGACCAGATTTTGGAGACACGACTTCTCGGGGAGACCGGAAGCACGGAGTCGAGTCTGTCTCACTACGTTGAGGAAGTCAGTGCCGGTACGGCAGTGCCTGGTGGGGGAAGTGTCTCTGCCCTCGCCGGAGCACTGGCCGCGGCACTCTCGGCGATGGTGTGCGGATTGACCATCGGGAAGAAGAAGTACTCCGCTGTTTCGGAAGAGCTGCAGGAATTGAGAAGCGAGTGCGAAGGTTCCAGAGCGAAGCTACTGAAGCTTACCGAGGAGGATTCTCACGCCTACCAGCAGGTACTCAAGTCCCGGCGCGCGCTGACCGTGAGACCGGAGGAGAAGGCCAGGCAGGACGCGGTGAGGGCAGCTTCCACGAAGGCGACCGAAGTGCCTCTGGAAGTGTGCCGGGAAAGCGTGAGAGTCCTTGGACAGAGCAAAGTGGTCGCCGAGAAGGGCAACGTGAACTCGGTGAGCGACGCCGGGGTCAGCGCGTGTATGGCTCACGCCGCCCTGGTAGGCGCCTCGCTCAACGTTTACATAAACCTGAGCTCCATCGAGGAAGAGTCAAATCGGAACGCTATGCGCCAGGAAACTGAGGCCCTGAGGGAAACGGGTGAAAAGCTGTACGGGGAGGTAAGAGACCTGGTGGAAGGCAAGTTACTTTCGGGATGACGCTGGATGCGGCAGGCATCGTAGGGAGAGCATAAGTTGCAGAAATCCTCTGTCATCAAGGCGCAGGCCCAGAAGTACCTGTCCGGCGGGAATCTTGACAAAGCTCTGGCCGAATACGAGAAGCTGCTGGCCATGGACGACGTGGATCCCTACGATTTCGTCCTCGCCGGAGACGTGCAGCTCAAGAAAGGGGCGACGGACAAGGCCTTGGTCCTCTACGGTCAGGCGGTGGACGCGTACGAGAAAGTGGGTCTGTACAAGAACGCCGCGGCAATCGGCAAGAGAGTGTTGAGGCTGGACCCCTCGCTGTGCGAGATGTACAAGCGGCTCGGCAGAATCCGCGCCAGCGAAGGCCTGGTAACGGAGGCCGCGCAGGATTTCCTCAAGTACCACGAGATCATGCTGCGCAACGGGGACCGCGAAGGTGCCACGGAAGGCCTCGAGTTGGCCTGCAAGGCCATGCCGCGCGACGCCGCACTTTCCGAGAAGCTCGCCAAATTCTACGAGGAAGCCGACAGGACGGCTGACGCCGCCAGGGAACTCGCCCGAATATCACAGGTGATGAGAGACAGGGGCGACGAGGAGAAGGCGGCGTCGTTCTATGAGAGGGCCCTCCAGCTGGATGCAGAGGCGCTCTCGATGCCCGTCGTGGAGGAAGAGAGCCGGACGGAGGAGCCGGCGCCGGAAAAGTCTTCCGCCGTGCCGGCCGAGGAGACGATCGAGGCTCCGGGGGAGGTTTCTGCCACCGACGAAGAGGAGGCGAAGAAGGATTCTCCCGTGGAGATCCCCGAGGAGTTCAGGTCAGGCTCGATAAACGTCAAGGAGAAGGTTCGCTTCAGACCTCCCGCAATTGACATAGCCGAGGTTCTCAAACAATTCAAGGCTCAGGTTGACAGCAAGGTGGGCACGGACGACTACCAGTGCCGCTACGACTTGGGTGTAACGTACAAGGAGATGGGGCTTTTCGAAGAGGCCCTCAACGAGTTCCGAGTTGCAGCGGCCGACGACAAGCAAAGAGCGAAGGCGTTCGAAATGGCCGGTCTCTGCCACTTCGAGATGAACGAGTACGAGGAGGCTCTCGAGGCCTTCCGCCGTGCCCTCCAGGAGAGGACGAGACAGGATGAGGATTATCCGGGACTCTGCTTCAATCTCGGCGTGACGCTCGAAGCCATGGGCAGGACGGAGGAGGCACTGGACACGTTCAAGGAAGTGGCCTCGATAAACCCGGAATTCCCTGGACTGGCGTCGAAGCTGCTGATTCTGGGCCGGCAAGGCGGGGGGACGAGTGAGCAGATCGCCTAACAAGGGCAGGAAGGCATCGGATTCGGGCTACATAGACCTGCACATACATTCCAGCTGTTCGGACAGCCCTCTGTCTCCCCGGGAAGTGGTGCGCAT
Organism: Candidatus Eiseniibacteriota bacterium; assembly: GCA_020349905.1. Classification (GTDB taxonomy): domain Bacteria; phylum Eisenbacteria; class RBG-16-71-46; order JAFGJU01; family JAFGJU01. The sequence continues at coordinate 18,274 of CP070702.1, read as the reverse complement.
TGCAAGCGAAAAGGGCCTGAGGGCCGTCGCAGTAACCGATCACGATTCCGTCGCCGGAGTGGAAGAGGCCATCGATGAAGCGGCTGAGTATGGGATAGAGGTCGTCTCCGGCGTCGAACTGAGCGTGAGTGACGGCCTCTCCGACATACACATACTCGGCTATTTCGTCGACCACGCTGACGAGGTCTTCCAGCGCGAGTTGGAGAAGTTCAGAGTCGCCCGGTTCGAGAGAGTCAAGAAGATCCTGGCCAAGCTGAAGGAGCTGGAGGTCGACATAGACCTGGAATCGGTTCTCAAAATTGCGGACAACGGCTCCATCGGCAGACCCCACGTGGCCGAGGCACTGCTGGACAGCGGATACGTGGACACGTTTGAGGAGGCGTTTCGCCGATACATAGGTCACAGGTCGCCCGCCTACGTGCCCAAGATGCTTCTTTCTTCCAGCGACGCGTTCAGGTTAATAGAGAGGGCCGGTGGGGTCTCGGTGCTGGCGCACCCGGGCACCGTTCAGAGAGACGACCTGATACCTGAGTTCGTAGAACTGGGCATGGCCGGCATCGAGGTCTGGCATCCCAAGCACGACCGCGGCACCGTGAGGTACTACATGGAACTGGCAAGGAGGCACGGGCTGGTCGTCACTGGAGGCTCGGACTCGCACGGCTCCCGCACTGCTCACGCCGGAATCGGTTCCGAGAGAGTGCCCTATTCAGTTCTGGTGAGTCTGAGGGAGGCAGCAGCCCGGTCCACCGCTTCCAGATAGCGCATTCCGCTCTGCAACCCACACTTCTCAAAATTCTGGTTGACACTCTTCCTGAGCACTGCTATGAGTTGACGTCGATACGTCACGAGGAGGTGAGAGAGGGAGAGACGAAGTCCGAAAGCTCAGCTCTGCGTGGGAAAGTGCTAACAAGCACTGGGAAGCTGGTGTGAATCCAGCACGGCCCCGCCACTGTAAGCGGTTAGGAACCCGCAGCGAGCCACTGGGAGCGTCGCTTCCGGGAAGGCGCGGTCAGTTCCGATGATCCGCGAGTCAGGAGACCTGTCCACGTAGTTGCCCAAGACCTTCGACGGAAGGTTGACGGCCCATCATCCTTCACTGTCGCAGGTGAGGGATTTTTTACTTCTCCCGCTGCGTGAAACCGACGAAGAAGATTGCTCTGGCAGGGTTGTTGTCTAGCCTCGCAGTGGCGCTGGGGTTCCTGTTCCTGGCGATTCCCAACGTGGAGCTAATGACCCTCACGGTGTTCGTGTCGGGTGGTCTTCTTGGGGCTCGAGGCGGAGCGCTGGTGGGAGCGGTGTCCATGCTGATTTACTCGGTCGCCAATCCCATGGGGGGCGCGATTCCTCTCGTGACGGCGTCGCAGGTGGTGGGTCTGAGTATTGTGGGCGCGGCCGGGGTCGCCGGGCCGTGGGTGAGACGTACGTTGACGGCTCGGGTGGCCAGAAACGCCGTATTCGCAGCTCTGGGCGTTGCACTGACTCTCCAGTACGACCTTGTCACCAATCTGGCTCTGGGGGTCTCGGTGGGCAGTGTGGCGGCTGTGGTGGCGGGGGGATTGGTGTTCGCCGCCGTTCACTTCGTATCGAACGCGCTGATATTCTTCTTCCTGGCAGACCTGCTCCTGTCACTGGAGGTCGGGAACTGAGCAGTCGGACTGAGTTCACGTAGGAGGAAGCCATGCTAAGACGCTGCCTGTTAGTCTTCCTGTTGTTGCTGGTGCCTGCCGTGTCAGTGCACAGGGCCGTTGCTCAGGAGAGCGCGGATACGTCCGAGGTCGGCTCCGATTCGACCTCGGCTTTGCCGTCTTACAGACTGGAGGAGGTCCTTGTCACTGCGGCTAAACTCAGCAGCGTTCTCGAACGGGTCCCGGCAGCTGTTTCGGTGATCGGAAGAAGGGAGATAGAGCAGAGCGCGGAGAAGGGCCTGTTCGGTATTCTCGAGGAGAGGGAAGGGGTCAACTCCGGCAGCTACGGGTCCTTCGGGGCCCTGGAGCTTGTGAGCCTGAGGGGCGGGCGTTCGGGCAGAACTGCCACGCTGCTGGACGGGGTACCCGTGAACAACACCCAGAACGGAGTCGCGGACCTCTACTCGGTGTCTCCCTTCCTGCTCGAGCGCGTCGAAATACTGAGAGGTCCGCTGGGCTCTCTGCACGGCGGGAACGGAGTTACCGGTGTCGTCAATCTCGTGTCGGCGGAGCCGACCGGTGGCGAGGAGCCCGTTGCCACGGTGGGCGTCTCATCCGGCAGTCTCGCATACAGAAAGGTGGCCGCCACTTTCGCCAGACGATACGGAGGGTTGGGCACGTTCCTTGGAATAGAAGAGGGCGCGTGCGACGGCGCGGGCGCCTACAGGGATTATTCAGGAAAGAACCGATTCGCAAAGGTGAGCTACGACTTCGGGGCGAGGGGCAGGATCGCCTGCCTGTTCTCAGCGTATTCCGGGGTGCTGAGGACCGTCAGAGAGGCGAAGCAGAAATCGAACGTGGACCGTTTTCAGGTGGTCAGTTCAATGTCCATCGGCGCGGAGAAGCGATTGGAGGTGAGGGCGTTCAGGTCGATGGAAATGACTGACTACGTGGACCCCTTCGTTTCGACCGTGAGTGAACTGGAGCGCTACGGGACTCTGCTGGACCTCTACGCTTACGGCACGACTCTTGGCGACGTTGGGCTGGGAGCTGGCTACACTGAAAGCCATCTCTCGTGCAAAGACGCCTCGGGGTCCTGGAATCCCGACACCCGGCAGGGATACTTGATAGCGCAGAACCAGGTGGCCGTGGGGAAGGATTTGAATGCTCTTTTCTCGCTGAGAGCCGACAACCACTCCACCTTCGGCACGGAAATCAGCCCGCACGCCAGCCTGTGGCGGGAAGGGGCGAACGAGAGAATATGGCTTTCCTTCGGAAGGGGTTTCAATCCGCCGACGTTGAACGACCTCTTCTGGCCGACGCAGAGAAGCGTCTGGGCCGGCTGGACATACGTCACGACCGGCAACCGCGGCCTGGATGCGGAGTCCAGCTGGATGGTGGAGTTGGGCTCGGACTTCGCCGTTCGAAACGGAGCGCTGCGCGGAGGGCTCGCGGCGTTTCTGTCAGGGACCTCCGACTTCATCGAGTGGAGCTCCGTGGAATCGGAAGCAGATTCGATGACCACCTACACGCCTCTCAACCTGGAAGAAGTGAACGTGCGCGGCGTCGAGGGACACGTTGTGGTGACCAGTGATGGAGAAGACGTGGCGTGCCTGAACGTGACCCTTCAAAGAGTGGAGCGCGAGACAGCGGAACTGCTGCCATACATGCCTGAGTTGAGGGTTAACTCTTGGTTCACGAGGAGCCTTGAGCCGTTTCCGGAGCTGTTCGTTACCTTCAGGCTCGACGCCACGTACGTCGGGGAATACCTGGAGCCGACCGGGATTTCGGAGCCCCCCTTGTTCTGGTCCGAAGGGCCGTTCTTCTTGCTGGAAGAGCGATTGTCTGCCTCGGTCGCGGGCTTCACGGCCTATCTTCGCGTCAGAAACATGACGGATGAGCAGTATCCGTCGAGGTACCTGGAGTCTCCATACACCGAGGCGCTGGGGCGGCCGGTCTACTACCCGATGCCGGGAAGGCAGTACGAAATCGGCATGACGTGGCGGCTCGTAGATTGACCCGGTGGGCGGAGGAGTCCGCAGGTGGAGGTGAGGATGAAGGCGGGTTTCCTCACTAAGGAGGAAAGAGTCGTCTTCCTCGCTCTGGCGGTGTGCCTCATAGGCGGAGGCCTCTTCCAGATGGCAAGCTCGCTCTTCGAGCTTCCTGCGGCACTCACGCCCCCGATCAGCCAGGAGACAGCCTCGGACGACTCGCTTGCAGCAGAGGCCCAGTGGGATTCGCCTCCCGAGGAGCAACAAGAAACGCGAGCCTCCCACGATGCGTCGGGACGGCTCGACCTCAACACGGCCACCGCAGCTGAGCTTGAGGCACTGCCCGGCATTGGTACGGCGCTGGCTGCCAGGATCCTGGAGGAAAGAGCTCGCTCCGGCCAGTTCCGTTCCGTCGAGGACTTGCTGGCGGTGCGCGGCATCGGGAGGAAGACGCTGGACAAGTTCCGTGATTGGGTCTGCGTCCTACCCCGCAAGTAGCTCCCGTCTATCCCATTCTTGCGGCTTGAGTCCGCGGCGTTTCCTCTGACAGGTTTCCGAAGTTGCATTCTGCACACCGGGATTGCAGAAAGACACTCGCTTCCGCGGTGGAATGGAGAAGATGCGGTGGGGTGGCCGCTTCGAGGTTCGTAAGATCCCTGGACGTGGATGCTTAGACTTTGACACGGTGCGAGCCGTGGGCCCGGGGCACGGGTCCTGGTTGGCACCAATCATGCTGGAGTGACGTTGGACGTGTACCATGCCTTTCCATCTACACAAGGGGGACGACATTGCACGACAGCGTCGCATCTAGACTGGTTGAAGAGAAGCTCGTCTCAAAGGAGAGCCTGGACAAAGCGACCGCACAGAAGAAGCAGAGCGGCGGCAGCATCACTCAGAATCTCGTCAAAGTCGGGGCAATAACGGAAGAAGACCTCACGAAATTCCTCTCCGAGCTCTACAACGTTCCGACCGTCAATCTTTCAAAGATGGAAATTGACCGCTCCGTCATCAAGCTCATCCCCGGGGACGTGGCCAGCAAGTTCCAGGTGGTTCCCGTGGAGCGGGTGGGGCGGAGACTGACGGTCGCCATGGTCAATCCGAGCAACATATTCGCGATTGACGACATAAAGTTCCTCACCGGTTTGGAGGTTCAACCTCTCATCGCGCCCGAGAGCGACATCAAGAAGGCCATCGACACGTACTACGACTCGGCCGACTCCCTGGCCACGGTGATGAAGAGCATGGAGGAGGACGTGGAGCTCGTCGAGGACCAGGTGGAGGAAGAAGCGACGGGGGTGGCCGACGAGGCCGAACAGGCGCCGATAGTGAAACTTGTCAACTCGCTCATCACGGACGCGGTTCGCAAGCGCGCAAGCGACATTCACATCGAACCGTACGAGAAGAACCTGCGCGTCAGATTCAGAATAGACGGCGTGCTGTACGAGATGATGGCCCCTCCCTTCAGGATGAAGGCGGCCATCGTCTCGCGTCTGAAGATCATGGCCGAGCTGGACATCGCGGAACGTCGGGTTCCGCAGGACGGGAGGATAAAGATTAGGACTCTCGGCAAGACCATCGACCTTCGAGTCTCCACTCTACCGACGATATTCGGCGAGAAGGTCGTGATGCGAATCCTGGACAGGTCCAACCTGAGCATCGACTTGACCACCTCGGGTTTCGAGGAG
>CP070702.1:9365-12873 GCA_020349905.1 Candidatus Eiseniibacteriota bacterium | reverse complement strand
GCACCGGCAGTTGGAGCGCTTCTGCAAGCTGGACGCGGCCGGCGAGTTGATGCTCAAGGGGGCGATGGCCGAGCTGGGTCTCAGCGCCCGCGCGCACGACAAGATCTGCAAGGTGGCGCGTACGATTGCCGACCTGGCGGGTAGCGCGGAGATCCAGACCGAACACGTGGCCGAGGCGATAGGTTATCGGCGTCTGGACCGCAAGCTCTAGTCCCGTGCCGCTGTCGAAGAGAGGCGAGGTGGGGCCGTTTTCACTTGCCATCTGATTGGGGTGGACGATAGATTGGAGCGGTCCTGCCGGGGATGAGCGTGGCAGGGGCGAGACCTTCTGCCAGTGAATCCCGGAGGCGTGTGGTATGAGACGAAAGGGGTCGTATGGCGAAGATTTTCGGGCAAATAGAGAAGCTTATCAACGAACACGGTTCGGCAACGATTCTCCGGGAACGACTGGATCTGGCGAGGGACCAGTACGAGGCACTTGAACGGAAGAATGCCGAGCTGGAGGGGGAGAACGAAACCCTCCGCCGACAGGTGGCCCAACTAGAAAAAGAGAACGAGAAGTTGGAGCAGGCCCTTGCGGCTGAACCTGATATCACCCCCGACTTCGACGAAGTGACGCAGCAAATGCTGCTTGCGTTCTTTAAGGTTGGAGGGAGAACGGAGTTGGGACCAGTCGCCACACATCCTGCTGTACGTGAAACCTCGGTTGCGAGGTACCACTGCGATTTACTGCAGGAAGCTGGGTTTGTCATGAAGATGTCAAGACGAGAGTATGCGAATCGACGCCTCGTGAAGGAGGCTACGTATCAAATTACCAGTGCGGGCCGAAAGTACGTAGTGAAGAACAAACTGCATGAGCGGGAGACGTAAGTAGGTATCCGGGAGAGTACCATGACTGACGACGAAAAGAAGACATGCTTCATCATCATGCCGATCACTACACCCGATTCGATGGTGGAAATCTATCGGGATGGTAAGGAGCATTTCAAGCACGTCCTGGAATGTCTCTTCGTGCCAAGCGTGAAGAAGGCTGAGTACGAACCGATTCGCCCAATAGCAGAGGGCTCGGATCTTATCCATGCTGAAATCGTGAAGAATCTCGAAACTGCCGACCTCGTCTTGTGTGATATGTCGTGCCTGAATCCGAATGTGTTTTTCGAGTTTGGGATCAGGACATCGCTCAACAAGCCGGTCTGCGTCGTCAAAGATGTATTGACGAAGAAGGTGCCTTTCGATGCGGGTGTGATAAACCACCAAGAGTATGACAGCAACCTTAACCCGTGGGTCCTCGACTCAGAGATTAGCAGGCTCGCTCAGCACCTGGCCAAATCCGCCAAGCGTAGCGACGGTCAGAATACACTGTGGAAGTACTTCGGGGTCAAGTCGCAGTCGCAGCCATATGAAGGCACGGGGGACGTGGGTGAGAAGGTGGATATGCTTGCATTGCGGGTTGATTCGTTGACTAGGAAGTTGGATGCGGCTTACTGAGCTGATTCTCCTGCCCATGCTCGTAGCCCGTACCGCACTCGTCTTCGTGAGGCGGCTCAGTACTTGGAGAGGAGGCTTCGGGCGATGACCGGCTCCGATCCACGTATGTCACTTGTTCATAATCGACGCCGAATCGACGTCGAGCTGCGAGCAGAGCTCGATGTTGACGTCGAGCAAGTTCTACGGGCAGAGTTGCTAGAGAGTTATGGCGTCAACGTGAGATTTGTGCCCTCGGCGGAGCCACCCGAGTGCGAACCCAGTCCGAGTCCATCGGTGTCTCCGTCGTAATAGCCCCGTCTGATTATCCCACCCTCCGCTCACAGGAATGGTCAATGATAGCTCTGTGGCTGAATCTGATAAGTTGTTGTTTGGGTATGGGGGCGTATTAAACCATCGATAATATCATGATGATCGGGCCTCCGGGGGTGGGCAAGACCATGCTCGCGATTTAGGAGCTTACCGGCGACAAGATATCGACGAGCTTTTGGCTGTGAATGGGCGGGGAGTGGCTTTGGTGGGAGTGACGCCGGGTAGGTTATCGGTGTCTGGGGCGGAGAGTCTGATGGGGTGCGGGGGGCATCTGGCGGCTGGCCGAGAGGGGATTCGTCAGGTTGCGCAGAGGGTCGAAGAGGTCCGGGAGGGGCGGCTTTGCCGGTAGTGCCTCTCGTGCCAGGGAGGCCCGATCAGCGGTCGGCGCCCCACCATGCGTGTTTCTGAGTACAAGAGATTCGTAACCCGATACGGCGCCTTTCATGCAGAAATACGTAGTTTCCACAATGGGCAGACACTTCGAAAAGCCCTATAATACGAGGTATGAGAGTGCGTATAGGTGGATATACGCAACCAGGCTGCGCGACCCGGGAAGGCCGGACAGATGTGGTTGATGGTTGGCTGGGCCAGGCGGCCGGGAGTTCCGGGTAATTGGAGGCAGGATGATGGAGAATGTGCACTCAGAGCTGGTCTCTGAGGGGGAGTGGGATGCGCTTGCGGAGAATCTCAGGCTATCTCCGCGACAGGCGCAGATAGTGGGCCATATTTTGCACGGCAAATCAGACAAGCAAATTGCCCATGATCTGCATATCTCTGTGCCAACGGTACGCACGTACATGACGCGCATGTTTCAGAAGTTCGAGGTGAATGACCGCGTGGAGCTGCTGGTCTGCGTAGTCCGGTTCCTGCGGGAGTATTGGCGAAGCGGCACGTCTGCTGATCCGATGGATTGACCCCAAGGACGGTCGCCCCTCATTTTGTCGTGCAAATTACGTAGTTTCCACGATTGACGCCATACGTCGACCGTCGATAATGCGTACGTGTCTGTAGTTTCAATATCTGGAGGCTAGGTGATGTCGGATGGGAGCCACCCGCGGTTGACACCATGCATTCCCCCGACGGTCCTCTGTGACGAACTGCGGAGGCGTACTAAGCAAGGAGAGGCGAAGGTGTTGACGGGACAGAGGAACTCCCGCCGGCGGCGCAGGCGTTCTCGTGCAAAAACACGTAGTCCCAGGAATTGACCCGGATGTCACATACGGCGACAGCGCGTCACCGGGAATATGCGTCTACGGCTTACTTGTGCGCGCGTAAGGACTGACGGAGTCCGCGGGTACGCCACAAGGAGGCAGGGTGATGGGGAACTTGCACTCAGAACTGGTCTCTGAGGGGGAGTGGGATGCGCTCAGGGAGAATCTCAGTCTATCCCCTCGGCAGGCCGATATAGTATACCGCCTCCTGCATGCAAAGTCAGATAACGAGATTGCCCGTGAACTGGATATCTCCGTGCCCACAGTGCGCACATACATGACTCGCATGTTTCAGAAGTTCGCAGTGAAAGACCGCGTCGAGTTGCTGGTCTACGTATTCACATCCCTGCGGAGCATTGGCCAGAGCGTGACGAGTCCCTCCGAGGACTGACGTTTGCAGAGCCCCCTGGTCTCCGGGGAGGGAGGAGTGTCATGAGTGAACAGGAGGACAAGGAACAAGATTTCTAGCCAGGACTCCTTGAGTGTCGAGCCCTTCAGCG
>CP070702.1:5769-9265 GCA_020349905.1 Candidatus Eiseniibacteriota bacterium | reverse complement strand
GTCGAATTTGCGGTCGCAGTAGTTGCACTTGATGTTGCACTTGGGGGCTACGGGAAGGTGCACTCTTCCGTACCTCTTGTGCTCCTCCCCGGTACAGAAACACGGGTGCTGTTTGATTCCGCTGATGCTTTCGAGGTCAGACAATTGAAACTCCTGGGCTCTGGGTCGGCCCGCGGCTAGGCTAGGCAGCGTGGGCCTCTCGATTCTCGGCCGGTTCGAGGCTAGACCAGCGAGCCGCTCCACTCCCGGTCACGCTGCTCTTGCTCCTCATCGCTGCCCGTCCACTCAGGCAGCTCCCTCAGAGCCACCTCACGCGACTCCCTACTTGTTCTTCCAGACAGGAGGCCTCTTCTCCAGAAAGGCCTTGAGGCCTTCCGTAGCGTCCTCCGTTTTCATCAACTTGTTGAGATAAATCTCCTCTATCTTCCCGAGCGCTGCTCCCACACTTATGTAGAGTCCAGCGTCGACCGACTTCTTGGCGATCTGAAGCACCACGGCGCTCTTCTCCTTTAGCATCCCCAGGAATTCGCTCACCTTTGCGTCGAACTCATCCACTGTTAAGGCCTTGTTTATGAGTCCTATCCTCTCGGCCTCCCTGGCGTCGATGCTCTCTCCGGTGAGAAGAAGCTCCAGGGCCCTGTTTCGTCCCACGAGCCAGGGAAAGATGGCCGAGGCGACCGGAGCAAAGACTCCCACCTTTATTTCGGGCTGGCCGAACTTGGCCTTCTCCGAAGCCAGCACGATGTCGCAGAAGGTCGCCAGCTCACAGCCACCGCCCAGGGCGGCCCCGTCGACGACGGCTACGGACGGGGCAGCGATTGAGTTGAGCAGGCGGAATATCTCGTGAAAGACCTCGATCATTTCCTGGACCTTGTCGGCCGTGTGTTCGGATACGTCCACTCCCGCCGAGAACGCTTTCCCGTTCGCCCTGAAAACGACTGCCTTCAGTTCGCAGTCGCTTCTGAGCCCGCGCAGGACGTCGTTTATCTCGCGCATCATCTCTATGTTGAGGACGTTGACCGGCGGACGGTCGAGCGTGATTGTGGCAACGTTGTCCTTCTTTTCGAAGGCAATGTGCTTGTTCTTCTTTTCCATCTCTAGTCTTCCCTCTTTATCACGGTTGCCATCGTCACCCCTCCGCCTCCGCAGATACCGGCGATGCCGAGCTCGCCACCGTGCTGCTTGAGTGCGTGGTAGAGCGTGACGAGTATGCGGACGCCGCTAATGCCGGTCGGATGGCCCAGGGCGATGGCACCTCCGTGTACGTTGAGCTTTTTACGGTCCCACTTGAGGACCCTCTCGTTGGCCAGAACCTGAACGGCGAAGGCCTCGTTCACCTCGATGAGGTCCATGTCTTCGAGCTTCATTCCTGCGCGCTTGAGAGCGAGCGGAATGGAAACGCCGGGCCCTTCGCCCATCGTGGCGGGCTCCACCGCCGCGGAGCCGTAGGAGAGAATGGAGAAAAGGGGTGCCTTGCCCAGCTCCTTGGCCTTCTGCCTGGAGGTGACGACCATGGCCGTGGCACCGTCCGTCATACCGCAGGCGTTCCCGGCTGTTACGCATCCGTCCTTTCTGAAGACGGGCCTGAGCTTGGCCATCTTCTCGGCAGAGATGTCGCGACGGATGGTCTCGTCCTTTGAAAAGGTGGAGGCAGGGGTCTTGCCCTGCGCAGGAATCTCCACCGGGACTATCTCCTCGTCGAACCATCCCTCGTCCTGCGCCTTTGCCGCCTTGAGGTGACTGTTCGTCGCGAACTCGTCCTGCTCCTCGCGCGGAATCTTGTACTTCTCCGCCAGGTTCTCCGCCGTGTCGCCCATTCCCTGGCCTATCAAGGGGTCGATGCTATCGCTCCAGCCGTCCTCGATGGTCTTGTTGCCCATCTTGAATCCTTCCCACCTGGCTCCCTTGAGCAGGTATGGGATCGTGCTCATGGAGTCCATTCCGCCCACCAGCACGATCTCCGCCTCTCCCAGCCGGATTGCCTGCGCTGCGAGGGAAAGTGCTTTCATGCCGGATGGACAAGCCATGTTAATGGTCTGCGTGGGAACGCTAGTGGGGACCCCACCCCTGACCGAAGCTGTCCTGGACGGATTCGGACCGTTTCCTGCCTGGCGGCAGTTACCCAGTATCACTTCGTCCAGCTGCTTTCCTTCTATGCCCACCCTTGCCAGCGCTCCTGCAACGGCAACGGCACCGAGGTCGTAGGAGGCGATGTCCTTAAGACTTCCCCCGAACCTCCCCATCGGTGTTCGTACGGCGCTTATCGCAACTACGTCTTTCAGGTCCATGTCTTCTCTCCCGTTCTTTTTCCAGATGTACGCTTCTCCGTCTGGATGCACCGTCCTCTAGATGTACTGGCCTCCGTCGACCCTGATGACCTCGCCGGTGATGTGACGTGCGGCCTCAGAGCACAGAAACGTCACGACGTGAGCGACTTCCTCCGGCTGGCCGAGCCTTCCCAGGACTATCTCCTGTAGAGCCGCGTCTTTCACGTTCTGCGGAGCGTCCTTCATCATGTCCGTCTCTATCAGTCCCGGGGCGACCGCGTTGACGTTGACTCCGTATTTGCCCAGCTCGCGCGCCACGGTCTTGGTGAGGCCGATTATCCCGGCCTTGGCAGCAGAGTAGTTGGACTGCCCGAAATTGCCTCGGAGCCCGTTTATGGACGTCACGTTCACTATCTTCCCGCTCTTCTGCTCACGGAACAGTGGCGAGGTGGCCCTGATGTAGTTGAAATATCCCTTGAGATTGATGCTTATCACCGTGTCCCACTGGTCCTCCGCCATCTTCCAGATGACTCCGTCCCAGTTTATCCCCGCGTTGTTGACGAGTATGTCCAGCCGTCCGAACTTCTCTTTGACCTCGTCCACCATCTTCTGAGCGTCACTGAAGCTGGAGACGTCGGCCCTCACGGCCAGACCCTTACGGCCCAGCTTTTCGACCTCGGCGATTATCTTCTCCGCTTCCTCCTTGTGCTTCCTGTAGTTGAGCGCCACGTCAGCACCGTTCCTGGCCAGGTCGAGAGCAATAGCTGCACCGATGCCCAGACTTCCGCCTGTCACAATCGAAGCCATGCCTTCCAGAATCATAGGTTTTCCTCCTTCGCAGAGTTAGCTACGGCTGCATGGTTCATCACTGCTGCATCGTTCGTCGCGGCTGTGTGGTTTGCCACGGCTGTACGGTTCGCGACCATTACCTTCACTTCTGTGGCTTCCCCAGAACTTCTTCCGCCAGCTCGTCGTCCATCGGATGGGCCTCGGCCAGAAGCTGGCGATATTTCACGAAGTCGATGACGTCCTTTCCGGTGAGCTTCCTTGTGTTGAATGCAGTGAATCCGAGGAACGCCTCCGTGTTCATGTTGACCGCCAGCCAGTGACGGTTGGCTATCTTGCACTGGTCCCAGAAGAACTTCTTCTTGAGCCGGATACCGTCTACGGACTTGATGAGACAGCCGGGCATGAGGTTGGTGAAGTTCCAGATGATTTCGCCGACGGCC
>CP070702.1:2633-5669 GCA_020349905.1 Candidatus Eiseniibacteriota bacterium | reverse complement strand
GTGCCCGCTGCCTGGTGCTCTTCCGAGTAGGCAGTGCTGCCGAAGAGCCCCTGCTCTTCCGCTGTGAACAACACGAACTCGATGTCGAAATCAAAGTCCAATGCGCTGAGAACCCGGGCGCATTCCAGTATGCTGGCGACTCCGCTGGCGTTGTCGTCCGCCCCGGGGGCAGGGTCGGTGCGCCAGTTCCATCTCCTTTCGGGGTCCTCGTACGCGGTCCTTCCCGCGTAGGAGTCGTAATGGGCGCACATCACGAACAAGCCGCTGCCCGGTACCCGCCCGGGCAGTCGACCGATGATGTTGTACTTATCGTAATCCGCTCCCCCGAACCAGAATGTGAAGGCGTGCAGCGAGTCTTCTCCCCTGCCTCCCATGGCGCCCGCCAGCCTCTGCCTCAGAAGCTCTGCCATCTGGAACGTCTCGTCTCGAAACGTGAATCTGGTCCTCAACTCTCCCGAGGAATCGTCCACGCTGAGGAAGTGTATGATTGCCGCGACCGAATCCAGGCTCACCTGGCTGTATACCGACGCCAGAAACCGGGCACGACCCTGGCTGAGCGGCTCCCTGACCCTGGCTGCAACTGCTGCGGGCGGACCCGCAGGAGGGAGGAGTGCACTGCAAGACGCCCTCTCGGGAAGAGGCATCATCGCCGTGACCCAGGGAGCCAGGCGAGCTTCCAGCCCTTCCTCAACCCGCAAGAGAAGTAAGCCGTTCTCGTCCAGAGGGTGTAGCTTCGCGTAGAGGGAAAGTGAATCTCTGGAAGGAGCCTCAGCAGGGTGGACAAGCCAGCAGCGTTCGCCCGCCGCCACCGTGTCCAGCACCGTGAACCCGCTCGTGCAGGAACCGACCTCGTCGAGCTGCCACGACGGCACCTGCAGGATGACCAAGTCGTCCTGGCAGTAGCGGGGGGTGAAGCCCCCGCTTTCCAGGCAACTCAACTCGAATCGCTCCTGCCATCGGACCTTGAGGAGCAGCGTCTCCGCTTGCCCGGCGTGTGTGGAAACACTTGAGACAACCAGCCAGACAACGGCCAGGCCGAGAAGGCCCCAGCGAAATGCTCTCGCAAGACTTCTTCCCACGGCCTGACTCCTTACCCGGGCTCCCGGACACCGTCTGTCCGTCTCGTTGAGGAGTGTGGTGCGCCCGAAAGGATTTGAACCTTCGGCCTGCGGATCCGGAGTCCGCCGCTCTATCCAACTGAGCTACGGGCGCACTTGACACCGGTGCGGCTGCTACTCTTCCTGCGACCTCTGCCGGAGCCGGACTCCAGCATCTCTCTGGCCTGCTTGAGGGTGACGTCGGAAGCCTTATCCCCGGCCAGCATCCGCGCCAGTTCTGTGACTCTTTCCTTCGCGGCGAGAGCTCGCGCGCCGGCGTAGGTCCTGCCACCCTCCACCTCCTTGAACACGGAGAACTGGCTGTCCCCCAGGCTGGCAATGAGCGGAATGTGTGTTATGCATATGACCTGCTTCGCGCGAGAGACGGCCTTGAGCTTGTCTCCCACAACGCGCGCCACCCTGCCTCCGATTCCTACGTCTATCTCGTCGAACACCAGAACGTTCACCACGTCTGCGTTCACCAGCACCCTCTTCAGGGCCAGCATCACCCTGGAAACCTCGCCTCCGGACGCAATCCTGACCAGGGGTCTCGGGTCCTCTCCCACGTTGGGAGAGAGCAGGAACTGGATCTCTCCCGGCCCCTGAGTCCCCAGCCGAATCCTGTTTCCATCCAGCTCTATGTCGGCCGGCTCACTCTCTTCAAGTTCCATCTCCACGAGGAACCTGGTACCTTTCATTCCCAGGCCCGCCAGCTCTTTCTGTACTTCGGCTTCCAGTTTGAGGGCCGCCGCACGCCTCTTCTTCACGAGCGAGCTCGCAAGCTCGGTCAGTTCGTACTGGCTCTGGCGGATGCGCGCTCGAATCTTCTCCTCCTTATCTCCCCCGCCCTCGACCGCAGAGAGTCTCTCACGCAGCTCCTCTGCGAACTGGATGATCCCGGCCACGCTCCGCTGGTACTTCTTCTTCATCCTGGCTATGACCGAGAGCCGGGTCTCCACCTCGTCGAGCCGGCCGGGAGAGAACTCCAGCGACTGGAGATAACCTGCCAGCGCGCGCCCCACTTCGCTCACGCTGATCTCCGCGTTGGCCAGTTCGGCCTGAAGGGGCTCTAGCTTCGCATCCACGGCGGCCGCCTCCCTCAAAGCCCTGGATGCCCTGGACAGTCTCTCCACACAGGCGGGTTCGTCTTCGTACAAGAGGTCGCTCGCCTCTCTCGCCGCGGAGGCCAGCTTCTCAAAATTGGCCAGGACGGCCCTCTCCTCCTCCAGCTCCTCTTCTTCCCCTTCTCTGAGCTGAGCCGCGCCGATCTCCGAAACCTGGAACTTCATGAAGTCGACCTGCGCCTGCGCCTCCCTTTGCTCTGCAAGGAAAGCCTCCAGGTCCTGCCTTTGCCTGCGAAGGTCTGCGCAAGCCTGCCAGGTGCGCTCTCTCAGCTCCACGAGTGAGCCGAAAGAATCCAGAAGCTCTACGTGGGTAGGCTTGCGAAGAAGCGACTGATGCTGGTGTTGACCGTGGAAATCTACGAGCAAATCTCCGAGTCGTTTGAGAACGGCGAGAGAGATCGGCTCTCCGTTCACGAAGGCGCGCGTCCTGCCCTCCGAGGAAATCTCTCTCTTGATGACAACCTCGTCGCCCTCGAGGACTATCCCCGCCGCCTCCATCTCGGAGAGAATGGCCCTGGCGTCGGCAAGTTCGAACACTCCTGTAATCCTGGCCGCTTTCTCTCCGGTCCTGACCATCTCTGCTCCCGCCTTTTCCCCGATGAGCAGTCCGATGGCGCCGACGATGATGGACTTCCCTGCGCCGGTTTCGCCCGTCAACACGTTGAGGCCCGGCCCGAAATCAAGCGAGAGCTCCTTGACCACCGCCAGGCCGGCTATGGAAAGCTGTGTCAGCATCCGGAAAAGCTTCTCCTAGCGTTTCGCCAGACCGCCCAGTCCCAGTTTGGTCCTCAGCACCTCGTAGAAGGACCTGTCGT
>CP070702.1:0-2533 GCA_020349905.1 Candidatus Eiseniibacteriota bacterium | reverse complement strand
GGCGGCCACCACGCCTTTGATGCTCCCGAAAACGCTGTCTCTGACCGGGCAATTATCAGGGAAATCGAGAAAATAGTCCCCTGTCTCCGGATCGAGCTTGAGCGCATGGCAGTCCAAGCAGTCGTAGCCGGGTGGATCAGGAAGGGTGTGATGCCTGTCGGCCAGCGACCCTGTGTGGCATACAAGGCAATCCCGGGTAACAACAACAGAATACTGCTGAATCATTTCGTTCCAGTTCAGCTCGTGGCAGTCTGTACATTCGGGTGATGTCGGTTCTACCAAGAGGTGGTGTCTGTCCGGGACTTCCTCGCTGTGACAGCACCTGCAGTCCACCTCGGTCAGGTTCAGGTCCGAAGCAAACAAGTTGCCGTGAAAAGGGGAAGCGTCATAGAGGGGTAGATGGCTCAGGGCCCCCAGAACGAAGGTTGCGGAAACGAGAGCCATCGCCAACGGCAAAGTCCTCGCAGAGAGTATGCCTTTCATTCTGAAAACGCCTCTATTTTGGCCGATTCCCTCAAATGTCGAACATGCTCGCTGGTCTTCTTCTGGGACGCCTCTTTCTGCAGGAACCTGGCAATGAAATCTCGGACCTGATCGTAGGAGCTTATGGTGCCTTCCGGCGTTCTCTCGAGCACCTGTATGATATGGTAGCCGAACTTGGTCTCTATGACATCGCTCGTCTTGCCGATATCGATAGAAAACGCTACGGCATCAAACTCAGGCGGCATGTAACCCTTCTCCCTGGGGCCGAGATCGCCGCCCGTCTGTGCACTGTTGCATTGGGAGTACTCCTTTGCCACCTCGGCGAAGGGTTTCCCTTCCAGGATCAACCGGCGTGCCTCTTCAATCTTGCGACGGGCCTCCTCCTTTTCCTCAGGGGTTGCGTCTGGAGCGACGGTACGGAGAATGTGTCGCGCATGGACATATCCCCTGCTGGCGAAGCCCTGCTTGTTTTCCTCGTAGAATTCCCTGATTTCCGCTTCAGGAATCTCCGGCTCGGACAAACCGTTCTTGAGCAAGTACTCATGAACATAGATCTGACGTCTCACGGACTCTCTGATCTCCTGCTCGCTCATGTTCTTCAGCCCTGAGGCGTGCCGATGCCTCATCTCTTCCATCTTCTTCTCGATCTTCTGGTCGATATCCGGAATCTGGAGGTCCTGGCTCGCCTGATAGAGCAACTCCACGGCGATGAGTCTGTCCAGCGCCTTCTCTCGCAACCGTTTCATGAGTTCTGCGGAAGGCTTTCGTGCGCCGAACTTCTTGAACTTGCGAAGGTCTGCCTTCACCTGGGGCGTCAGTTGATCTTCATAGATCGCCTGACCGTTGACTTTGGCAATCACGGTCTTTTCTTTTGCCTTCGCCTCTGTGGCCGTCTTCTGTTCCGTCGAAACAGCCAGAGGTTGTGCGGGCTGGGTCACCGTGGCGATTGCCGCAACGAGTGACATTGCCAGCCAACTGCCCTTGCCTGAGGTCATACTGTCCTCCTGTTCATGCCCAGTCCTCTCGGCTAGAGTCGCTCAATGTAAACGTCTGCAGAAGCCCCTGGCCTTCCTCTGGGCACGAAGACCACGACAAGGGTCGGGGCAGTGGAGTCCATCTGAAACGTCACTTCTGAGGATCCTGTGGCGCAGAAGTTGTAGAATTCGGAGAGTTCTTTCAGGTGCACGTCGTCCTCGAACACCTCCACGTCGATTCTGGGAAGCCCATCGTTGACGATCGTGATCTCAAAGACCCCGTCGGACAGGGTCGCACTCTTCGCACTGGCCCAGGGAGTCCCCGGGAGGCGTGTGACCGAGAGATGGGACACCGGACTCGCCGGGCCGGCTGCTCCCGCGCTTAAGAGCCCGTATCCGTAGACAGGGTCCAGACCCGGTTCTCCCATGTCCAGCGCCGTCTCCTGCAAGCGGAGCCTTATGTCCCTGTGGTCCACGGTTCCGTCGCCGTTGAGATCTTGCTCAAAACCAGAGGACAGGACCAGCGCTGCCACGCCGGCAACGTGGGGAGCCGCTTGCGAGGTGCCGCTCAGGAGGCCGTAACCGCCGCCGGCGATGGTAGAGGGGATAGCGGCTCCGGGAGCGGCGAGCTCCAATTCGGGACCCACGGGAGAAAGGGAAAGAGGAAGGTCGTCCATGTTGGTTGCCGTGACGCCGATCACCGAGTCGTACGCTGCCGGGTACATCACGTCTCCCCCAAAGGTGTTCCCGGCGGCAGCCACCAGCAGGAGGCCCGCATCGTAAGCGGCATTGCAGGCTTGCTCCAGGGACTGAAAGTGCATCCCCACTTGGATACTGACGCTGGCGACATCCATCCCGTGGGCCAAGGCCCACTCGATGCCTGCGATCACTGTACTGACGCTTCCGAATCCCGCGCCGTCCAGGACCTTGATGGCATAGATCGACGCCTCCGGCGCTACCCCGACCACCCCCTCTCCGTTGTGTTCTGCGGCGATGATTCCGGCCACGTGGGGCCCGTGGCTGTTCGAGCTGTCATCACAGGGGTCGTGGTTGTCCGGATCGAGCGAGATGAAATT